>CAVQKJ010000006.1:0-3325 GCA_963713105.1 uncultured Chlamydiae bacterium | reverse complement strand
CCCATGAAATCCCAGGTTGTTCCGTTTCGCCCAAAACAAGATGTAGATCCGTTGCGCTCTATTTATCAAACGAGGCAAATGACAAAAAATTTCTCTCCATTCGACGTCTTGATAGCCAATTTGGAACAGAATGCAAAATGCGGCGTTTCAGCCCTTTCCGAGGCATTGGAAATGGGCGATGCGCGGACGGCCGCTTTTTTGATGCGCCATGGGGCTGATGCAAATCAAATGGATTCCGAAGGCGCCCCTCTTCTTCACAAAGCGATTGCGATGGACGATGCAAAAATTATTGAGATGCTTTTGGACGCCGGCGCGGATATCGAAGCGAAGGATAAAGAGGGGATGACTCCTCTGATTAAAGCGATAAAATCAGGAAAAGAAGCTCTGGTCGATGTTTTCATTCAGCATAAAGCCAACCTCCTAGTCGCTCTGAATCAAGACAAGACCCCTTTATCTTGGGCGATTATAGAGATAAAATACGATGCGGTCCGGGTCTTTAATCGCCGCAGGAGCGGACCCTTTTCAAAACGACTCTGAAGCAGAGATGCGAATATTCTGAGTATCACTCAGATCAAAATAAAGTCCGAAACCCTTATTCCCGGGTATTGGATTTACTATCGCCCTGACAACATGAAATTCTTAAAAGCTATAACTGGCACCGAGAGAATCATCCCGCTTTTGAA
Organism: uncultured Chlamydiae bacterium; assembly: GCA_963713105.1. Taxonomy (GTDB): domain Bacteria; phylum Chlamydiota; class Chlamydiia; order Chlamydiales; family SM23-39; genus CAVQKJ01. The sequence goes on along the minus strand of CAVQKJ010000006.1, from coordinate 2,642 downwards.
TTTAGTACACCCTTTCCGGTCCTTCATCCCTTCTTCCTCCGTCGTATTTCCTTCTGTCTAAACCGGAGGAAATCCTCGAATGGAAAAGTAAGTTAGCCCCCGACTTTTCTTTTTTGAATGAAGAGGCGCAGAACATCCAACAGATCGACTGGAGCGCTCTCGATAAAATTGTTCAAGGCTACAAAAAAATTGATCTCAAAAGAGTGGATGCGGTTCGAAATGTGCTGATCGAAAAAAAATCCATTATTTGCCAAAGTTTCATAAATAATGAAGACAGTCAAAAAAATCAAATTTATTGCTTCACTTTACGGAACATCCTATTATACTTATTGACAATCACATTATTTATCTAAATTTAGATTTAAAAACGAAAGACCTGGCCAGGGACCTTTGCCGCCAACTGGCTCTTGCTCTCTTTCGAGAATTTTTTTCATTCCTAATAAAAATCTAAAACAGAAGGAAATTTCAGCAGAAAAGAGTATGTCCTCGAAAAAACCGCTGCGGAAAAAAAAAGCTTATGATTTAGGGCAAAAAATGGCGGTTTTCAATCCTTATCAAGACCAGGATTGGCCCAGCCGTATCTGTTTATTATTCAAACTGGAATACTTGGCATTCAGAATACTATTTGGAAAAGCACCGCGAGGAATTTTGGGCCAGGATTAAAGAGTTGAAAACCTTATTCCTCCAAGGAGCCAAGTATGACTGCAATTGGACGAGTAAAAAGAGCCGCCGCACCCTCTCAGTGCGGGATCGAGCATTGCGTTAAAATCGGCGCACTCTCCGCTCTTTTGGCTGGCATTATCTATGCAGCAGTCTCAGCTCAGAGGTTTTTCTTCCCTCCTGGGAGAAAGCGATCCTTCCCCTTTCTCAGAATCCCTGTCCGCTTTCCGGTCCGCAGTTCCTGTATTTTCCCTACTCCCTTTCCGGTTCCATCTCATCCCTGTCTCCAATACACCTATGCGGTTGCATTGCAAGCGAAGGATACTGCAGAAGTAAAAAAAATCATCGAACATCACCCCAAGGCCATTTTCCCCCTTTTCGACCTACATTTATTACGGCATCCAAGATTTAGAGCTCTTGGAGTTTTTCTGATTGAACGGGGAGGCGACGTCAATCAGAAGCCTTTTGGAAAAGGCAGTTTGCTCCATTTAGCCTACTCCAAATCAGCTACCTGGACATCTTCCAACGGTTGTTCGTAAACGCAGGAGCCAACTGCGAAATCAAAGATGTAAGATGGCAAAACGCCTCTGGGACGGTAATCGTAGAGAACCGGCCCGAGTTCGCCGCCGCCCTCATTCCTAAAAGGGAGCCAATGTCCAGTCGAAGTGTTCGGACAAGCTTCCCTTGACTTGGGCGATTTCAAAAAGGACAGTGGGAGATTGTCGAGCTGTTCTAATCGCTGCGGGAGCCTACCTAGCAGGAGTGAAAAAAATCATTGAAGACAATCCCACTACCGTTTCCCTCTATCGGCCTTCATCTTTTCCGGCATCGAAGATTTAGCGCTATTGGACCTTTTGATCCAACGGGGAGCGGACATCGATGAGGATTATGGATTTAACATGGGAGTTCGCTCCATTTAGCTGATCCTAAAGAACCGCCCCTGGCATCTTCCAACGATTGTTGAAAGCAGGAGCAAACCATGAAATCAAAGGTGGAGATGGCAAAACGCCTCTGGTAACGGCAATCGGGACTAACTGGCCCAAGTTCGCCTCCGCCCTCATTCAAAAGGGAGCCGATGTCCAGTCGAAGTGTTCGGACAAGCTTCCGTTGACTTGGCCGATTCGGAAGGACAATGGGAGATCGCCGAGAGTTTAATCGGAGCGGGAGCCGACCCATTCGCAACAGATTCTGAAAGGCACTCCCTATGAAAAAGTAGTTAATAATAAATCTGAACTTAAAATTTTTGAAAATTTTAACGAAAACCACTCATCATCCCTCTTGCGGCGTTCGCCTCTTGCGAAAGCATTCACGATTTTTTTTCCGTCCTATTTCCGCCTCTTTCCCCTTCGGACAATCAAAAACGCTCCTGCCTCCCCATAGTCCTTCATTCAACTATTTTAGAAAATGCAAAACGAAAAGCGAAGGAAAGTGGTTCTTCTTGGCTGAGGCCGAACGAAATCCAGCTGCCTTATCTATGAAAGCAAAGAAGAAGGGTTCTTAGCTGCTGAAAAAAGATCCCTTATTAAACTAAATCCTGATCCTTCTACAGTTTGGGAAGAAGCGGAACGGATTGGGTATATCTGATTTGCTAAGGTCATTTTTTATGCTCAAAATCCTTATCTATCCACTTAACGAAAGATCCTGAAACCACTCCGCACAGGCTTTTCACCCTGGTGCTCTGTCGCATATCCTAGACTGCGATCAAAATCCGTCTAAACTTTTCAAAGGAATAGGAAGGGAAAAATATGTTCTTGAAAACATGTCTTTTGAAAAGAGTACGAACTACTGGAGTAAAGAAGTCATTGGCCTCTCCAAATTCTCCCGTCACGACACCCTACTGAAGAGCATTTACCTGAGAATGACCCAACATTTTGGGATGCCAATTGGTCGTTAGTTTATTTCAAAGATCATCGGGTAGAGATCGAAAAACGCCTACAAGAGCTCGAAGCCGAATATGTCGGGCTTGAGCCAAATCCCCCTCT
>CAVQKJ010000005.1:0-816930 GCA_963713105.1 uncultured Chlamydiae bacterium | reverse complement strand
CCTCCCTGGAAAGAACCAGCTGAAGCTCTCTCAAAATTCACGCGGCATATTGACGGGCAAACTCAGGAAATCACCAAACTCACAAAAACGATTTTGGATAGTATCCAAGCCGATGTGACAAAAACAGAAAGACGAGCTAGATACAATTATTAAAGAAGTGGAAAACCTTCGGAAAGAGATTGAGGGAGGGACGCCTTATGAAAAATCACTCACGGGGATGAAATCGAAAAACGAAACAAGCCATCAAATCAAAGATCTACGTCCGCTTGCCATTTATGTGTGATTTTGAAATTGCACAAAAAGTATTGAAGAAGATCGAAGACCGGTTTGAAGGATTTCTTCGTTCCGAACCTCCAGTCGATGATCACACGATCATTCACGAATTGAACACTATCACTAACCCTGGGCCTGATTGGTTTGAAAAGCATTGTCGACAAGGGAAGCCGATCGGCGATTTGAACGAACTTATTTTTGAAACTCTTAATCCTGATTTAGTAAAAAAATAAGCGCGTTGTTAAAATTGTGATTTAATAATTTCTTTTTTCTCCTTCATGCTTCTTCTTAATTTCTCTCCACTTTTTGATTATTTGTGCGGCCAACGGCGCCGCCTCTCTGCCTGCATCGCCGTAGCGGAGCAGCACGATCACGACGAGATCGGGGTGGTCCCAGCAGGTTTTAATGGGGTGGAGGGGATCGGGGACAAAGGAGATGGCGCCGAACCAAACGTGTTTATACATTTGCGGTTTGCATGATGGATGGAAGTAGGGGGCGTAGAGAACTTCAGCGGTTCCGGTCTTCCCGGCCATTTGATGCTGCAAAGAGAGATAATCGCGCATCAAGATCGGATGGCTCTAAAAGGCCTTTTACCAAACTGGGACGGGCGCTCCCCTTTTACGCCCCAGATCACCCGGTCCATCCCTTCCAGGATCGTCGATCGGATGGAGGAGGAAAACGGAACGGATTAGCGAACTTGAGTGTCTGGCTGGGTCGCTTCGTGAAGCGGAGTTCTGGGCTGGACGCTTGTGAAAAGAGGGAACTGGATTCCGACCGCCGCCAACTCCTCTTTGGCAAAATATGTCGGCCCGTTGAAAGAGCCCAAAGGCTGAGGATCAGGGGAAAAACCGACCTCTTCTTTGACGATCTTTGGTTGCAAAACGCGTCCTCCGTTCGCGATCGCCGCAAGCATCCCTGCCCCTTGGAGAGGGGTGCAGAGAAGCGTATGCTGTCCAATGGCTGAGGAATAAAGTCCGGTCCGATTCGTTTTCAAATCGGTGGGCAGGTTCCCCTTGTTCTCGCCCGGAAGTTCGATCCCTGTTTTCTCTCCATAGCCGAAAAGGGCTGCGGCTTTGCATAAATCATCCGGATCGGAGAAATAATCTCCCGCTAAAATGGCGAAATAAGAGTTGCTCGATTGCTCGATCGCCCCTGCCAGATCGATCTTCCCCACTTGCGAGGCGGCGGTTTTGGGCAGCCGCCCCCCTTTGTAGTAACGGGGATAGGGAGCCCTGTTTAGGGAATAAGCGACAATTTCCCCTTTTTCTGGAGGCGCTTTCGGATCGCGGCCCAATTCATCGATCAATGTGAGCGAATGCCCTTGCCTCAACCCCTCGTAGGCGGTGACGAGTTTGAAAATCGATCCTTGAGGAACGCCGCACTGGAATGCAAACGAGCGGCTGAAGCCAGTAGCCTCCGATCGGATAGAATGCCGCAGCCAAATCTTTTTCCGTTTGCGTCTGGTTTTTGCGCCGCAAATTTTTATAGACGGCGAGAAGAGGGCGGTCCAATTGGGAAAAAGAGCGGAACGTGCGTAAAAATTCCAAAGCGAGCTCGGGAGATAGGCGCTTGCAGACATCCCGCAACTGGGTAAAAGCGGGATCGTTTTTCAGTAGAAGAGGAGGATCATTTTCAAATTGGGATAAAAGCACATCGAGCCGCCGCGCTTCCCAGAATTCGGCGAACAGCTCTTTCTCTTTTTGATCTAGGTAATCGATGTAAGGACGGGCATAGCTTTTTTTCTCTTTTTTCAAGCTTCCGTTTTTCAGCGAGGAATGGCTTTTGGTTTTCCGACCGCCATGTCTGAAACGATTCTTTGTGGAACTTTTCTTGGTAAATTCTCTTGATTTCCGATTCGAGACGCTGAAACACTTGGCAAAGCGACCGGTAAGCATTCAATTTAATCATTCCCGTTTGAACGATCAGAGGATCGCTGAAAGCAGGGCTATAGACCGCCATCCGGCAAAGATCGACCGCAAAGAGTTTGTCGCTATTGGAAGGGATGTGTTGAAGGGAGGCCTCCAGCCTTTTTTGAAGAGGAGCCGCATCGGCCGCCGCGGCGCGCAGGGCGTCGAGGATCGATTGCCGAGAGGCATTTTTCGCAGCGGCGTGCGAGGGGCCCGACTCAGGGAAGATCGCGTCTATGAGAAGCCTAGGATCTGACGCCTGTGAGAAATAAAGCAGCGCGTCGAAGTCCTCTTGCACTTGAATCGCGCTTTTCACATCGTCGCAACGGTTGAAAAAGGCCCTCAATGGGCCATCGGAAGGGAGGATCGAATCGAGGTAAAACTCCCAGGTCAGATGTTGGGATTCTTCGTAAAATGATTTGGCTTTTCCGAAGCGTTCCCGCGTCAATAGATCTTTTCCGTCCCAGACAGCGGCGATGAATGAATCGTTTTCCAGCCAACGGCAGATTTGGGTTTGCTTGTCCTTTTTATGAAGGGGATGGGCCGAAGGGATGAAATCATTCGGATCAAAACGGGGATGGCTTGCCAAAGCCAAGACCTCTCCCGTATTCGGGTCCAAGGCGACGATCGCCCCTCCTTTGATCCATGGCTGTTTTTGGATTTTTCTTTTTTTGTCTTGGGGATCGATCCAGAGGCTTCTCCCGTCGCGAGTTTTTTCATTCTGAATCAAGAGCTGTTCGGCGAATTGCTGCAGCTCGGCGGAAATCGACAAAACGACCTGCCGGCCCGGGATCGCCGCCTTACCCCCTGGAAGCTCCCGAAGCCTCCGCCCTTTTTGGTCGATTTCAAAAGATTTTTTTCCAAAAAAGCCACGCAGTTCTTCCTCGAATTGCGCTTCGATCCCTGTTTTGCCGACCAGGTCGTTGATCGCATAGGCTTTTTCTTTCAATTCGCTGAGGCGGTAATAAACGGCATCAAAAGAATCGAAGCCAGGAGGAGGAGTGTCGAGCCCTCCGCCAAATTCATACTGTTCGACCGCGGCCTGGAGCCAGGAGATTTCCTGAGCGACCGCTGTGAATTCTCTTTGATTGATCGCGCCCATTGTGCCGATGAGAGAAGATGCGGCCTTCCCTAAAGGATAGTACCGTTCTGCAGCGATTTCCGCATGGACTCCCAGCCAGTCCCTTTCCAGCATCCGGAGACGATAGTGCTCTTCTTCGGAGATCCCGGTTTTGAGAATGTACGGAACGTGCGGGAATAAAGAAGCTTTGGAATGGATCAAGTCTTCGACCCGTTCCGGATCTAGGCCAAGGGCAATGGCTAGCGTTTCCGACAGCTTCGCGGATATATTCTTTTCTGGAAAATGTGCGGACCCGCTTTCCTTCTGCATCCGTTTTCCAGCTTACAGTCGGGATTTGCGCGATTTGGCCATAATAAACCGCGGCGTTGTAGGAGATTCGGTTCAGCGCCAGAGGAATGTAGAAGCGGTCGCAGATCGTCCCCCGGTCAGCTCTTTGCAAGATGGTTCGCTGCTGGGGCTTTTGCGCCTCGAGCCATTTTTCTTCTCTTTGGATAAATTCTAAATGCCAGATCCTGAGGATGATAGCCAGGAACGCAAGGAATATTACCTGCATTGTACGGCTCATTTTAGCGGAAATCGATGGAAGCGCCATTTTATCCTCGAAGGGGCTATCATATAGAAAAAATGCTAAATGCTAAATTCTAAATGCAAAATTTAGCATTTCCGCAACTTTCGCTTGGAAAAAATGGAAAATTGAGGTAAAACTACTATTTCGATTTTTTAAATGTTGTTTTAGCGCCTGTAGTTCAATGGTAGAACAGTAGCCTTCCAAGCTACGAGTGTCAGTTCGATTCTGTCCAGGCGCTAGAACACTACGAAAATTTTTAGAGGAAAATTTTGGCATACAGCACAAGCAACAGCATAGCAGGAGTAACCATTAAGGAGTTGCTCGAATCGGGCGCCCATTTCGGGCACCAGACCCATCGTTGGAACCCGAAGATGAAACGTTTCATCTTCGAAGAGAGAAATGGGATTTATATCATTGATCTCGCAAAGACCCTGCAGCAAATCCGCGCCGCAGTGCAAATCGTGCGCGAGATGGTCGGAAAGCAGGAAGTCGATCCTCTTCGTCGGCACGAAAAAACAAGCGAAAGCAGTGGTTAAAGAATGCGCTGAAGAGTGCGGCGAATTTTATGTTTGCGAACGCTGGCTCGGCGGAACGCTCACCAATCTTCACGACGATCCGCCATTCGGTTAAAACTCTCGAGCGGATCGAAAAGACGGATTGCTTCCGGCGGAGAAGGTTGACCAAAGAAAGAAATCTCTCATGTGGCCAAAGAGCAGATTAAACTTGACCGGAACCTCGCCGGCATTCGCTCGATGCGCAAGCCTCCTGGACTTTTGATCGTCGTCGATCCGAGCAAAGAACATATTGCAGTTGCTGAAGCCAATAAACTTGGCATTCCTGTTATGGCGCTCGTCGACACCAATTGCGATCCAGATCCGATTGATTACGTCATCGCATGCAACGACGATGCGTTGAAGAGCATCAAAATTGTCCTTTCTCCCTGATGCAAGCCATCATCGACACAGAAAAACGATATGAATGTCCCTGCTGCTAAAGGCGACGAAGACGAAGGTGAAGAGCGGAAGAAGAGCGAAGACGAAGAAGAAGAGTCGGACGAGTAAGGAAGAGCTCCTGCGATGAATGCAAAGAAATCACTGCCGACATGATTAAAGAACTTCGCGAGCGGACGGGCGTTGGCATGGGCAAATGCAAAGAAGCTCTTGTCCTTGCAGAAGGCGATATGGAAAAAGCCATCGATATTCTTCGCAAAGCAGGAATGGCCGCCGGCGTCAAAAAAGAAGGGCGCGAAACGAAAGAAGGCCTGATTCTGACAGGAGAAGACAAACATCATCTCGTCATTGCCGAAGCCAATGCCGAAACTGATTTCGTCGCTCAAAATGACCGTTTCAAACACTTTCTTCACGATTCGTCAAACAAGCTCTCGAAACCAAGCCGAAATCAGCTGCGCCGATTTTGTTCAGCAGCCTTATTTTAAAGATAAATCGATCACGATCGACCAATACCGCAATTTGGTGATCCAGGCACTTAGGGGAAAATATCCAGCTACGCCGCCTTGAAACTGACCATAAGCATCCGAATTGTTCCTACGGAATCTATTCCCACATGGGCGGAAAGCTCGTCGTCGTCGTTGAAATCGAAGGCGCTTCCGATCAAGAGGGGATCGCCAAAGAAATCGCAATGCATGTTGCCGCTGAAAATCCCGATTATCTCAAGCCTGAAGAAATTCCTGCCCATGTTATTGCCCGCGAAGAGGAGATCGCCCGCTCCCAAGTGCAAGGCAAACCGGCTAATATCGTCGATAAGATCGTCGCCGGCAAAATTAAAGCATTTATGGATCAAGTCTGTTTGATCAGCCAAAAATATGTCAAAGATAACACGCGTGACAGTGCAGCAGTTTCTTGATGTTTGCGCGAAGAAAATTGGGAAACCCCTTTCGATTCGCTGCTTCTGGCGATGGAAAGTCGGACAGTGATTTTTCCTTTGACTCTCAAAATAATAGGCCTCCATTTTTAGTGGAGTTTTTTAAACCAATGAAACCGGCCTATAAACGGATTCTTGCTCAAACTCTCCGGCGAAGCGCTCTTATGGGCGGGCAAAAATTTGGGGTCGACTCCGAGGCCTGCAACAAAATCGCATTGCCGTAAAAGAACTTGGCAGAGCTTGGAGTCCAAGTCGGGTCGTGATCGGCGGCGGAAATATTTTCCGCGGCATCAAAGCCGACAGAGGCGGGAATGGAGAGGACCCCTGCCGATCATATCGGCATGCTGGCCACCCTCATCAACGGATTGTCCCTTCAACAAGCCTTTGAACAGATTCACTGCGAAAGCCGCATTCATGAGCGCGATCGCCTGCGACGTGATGGCAGAGTCTTATTCTTGGAAAGACGCCTTGAAATATCTCGATCAAAGGCATCTTTCTCATCTTCGTCGGCGGAACCGGCAACCCCTATTTTACGACAGATTCTGCCGCAGCTCTCCGCGCTTTGGAGATCCAAGCCGATGTCTTGATGAAAGCGACAAAAGTCGATGGAATTTACGACAAAGATCCTATCAAATACCCTGATGCTGTGAAATTCGATCGATTTGACCTATTCTGAAGTTTTAGCGAACCAGCTTCAAGTCATGGATGCGACAGCCATTGCGCTTTGCCGTGAAAACGGGACTCCCGATCCGGGTTTTAATATTTTTCCGATCATGTCATTGAAAAGCGCTGTATTGTAATGAACCAGTCGGCACACTGGTTGAGGAGAGAAGAATTCGATGAGCAACGTAGAAAACCAAGTGAAAGCGGCCATGCAAGCGGCCCTCGACCATTTGAAAAGCGGAGCTGAAAGCCCTCCGCACCGGACGCGCCAATGCAGCGATCCTCGACAAAGTACATGTGGAGATTTACGGATCTCACATGCCGCTCAAAGGCCTTGCCAATATCAACGTGCCGGAAGCGCGGCAGATCGTCGTCACCCCTTTCGATCCATTCCAATATCAACGCGATCTGCAAAGGCCATCGAAGCCGCCAATTTAGGGGTGAATCCCATGGTGGACGGCAAGATTGTCCGGATCAATATTCCTCCCATGGATGAAACGATCCGCAAGCAAATCGCGAAACAATGTAAAGAATTAGGTGAAAAATCTAAAATCGCCCTTCGGGACGTCCGCCGCAATTTCAATGAACTCGTCCGCAAGCAAAAAGTCGATGGAATCATCCCTGAAGATCATGATGAAAAAGCTTGAAAAAGCAATTCAAGATTATACTGACCAGTTTTGCAAAGACGTCGATGCGACTTGCGCCGAAAAAGAAAAAGAGATCATGACCATCTAACAGCCGAACTTTTCTTGCAGAAAATTAAGGCTGATACACTAAAATCGATCACGTTTTCCAAACCTGGCCCCATCGTCTAGCCCGGTCTAGGACACCGGATTTTCATTCCGATAACAGGGGTTCGAATCCCCTTGGGGTCATTTCCGAGACTTTAGCTCAGTGGTAGAGCATCTCACTTTTAATGAGAGGGTCGATGGTTCGAATCCATCAAGTCTCAAATTTTGCATCAAAATTTTAGACTTAGCAATGCACCTGCGTGCATTGCGTGATGGATTCGAGTCTGCTTCGATGTTTTGCCTTTGGCAAAACCGAAGCAGACCGCCGGCCCGGCAGGACGAGCCTTTGGCTCGCCGAGAGGGCATCCCATGCGTGGCGAAGCGCACGCATGGGGGATAGGGGTGTGGGGAAAGGGGAAGTCCCCTTTCCCCACATAAGCGCAAAAGAGCAAACCCCCGAATCAAAAAAAACCTCTTTCTTCCTGATGATGAGCTGCGGCAAATGATTGACCAAGCTAGAGAGGCCGTCGCTACCACTGTCAATTCGATTCTAACCATGCTCTACTAGCACGTGGGGTCTTGCGTTTAAACGGAAGTCCTTCATAACAAACGAGCTGAGTACGGAAATCAGATTGTAGCTACAGTATCACGTCAATTGGCGGTAGAGTATGGGAGTGCTTTTACAGAAAAAAATTTAAGAAGGATGGTTTGTTTGTTCAGGTTTTCCATGAGAAAGAGATTGTCGTATCGCTGATACGACAATTGACGTGGATCCATTTCATTGCTCTTATTCCGATTAAAGATACCTTAAAACGTGATTTTTACGCGGAGATGTGCCGGGTGCAGCGTTGGAACGTCAGAACACTGCGCAAACAGATGGTTATTTTGTCTCAAAGAGCCAGCAGACTCCCGCACAGGAGGAGCAATTTCATTGAGAATTTGCTCTGAACTTTCTTGCGTAGTTGTATAAATGTTTTTACCAGTTTTACCTAAATAATCTTTAACTAGTCGATACCCGACCGCGTAGCCAGCTCCGTGGGGCAATCCAGTTTTTGGATACCCGAAAACATCGGCAAGCGCGTCACCAAAAAGATAGCTCTGAGCCGTTTGAAATCCCCTCTCTTCGATATGCGGCAAAATCGTCTGCTTCGCCTTTTCAAGTTCGTCACCCACTAGCCCCATTGTTTGAGGGCCAATCGATTCCTCTCCATATAATTTAGCTGCAAACGCCTCCGCCAGCCCTTCAACAAGAAGGTATTCTCCGACTGATATATTCATATCCTTCGGCCAAGGCTCTATTGCGTTTCGAATATTATGATGAAACTCATGCACAACGAGCGCTTCGATGCTTTTCAGAACATATTCTGTAGGAGACAAAACCAGAACAATAAATCCAGGAATCCCACCAAAGCCGCTGAATCCATGATTGAGCTTTTCATGGAAAACATTCTTTCCATTGCTGACAAAAACACCCACTTTCAGAGTCTCTGGAAATGGGAAGTTTCCATGCCTCTGGAGAGCTTTAAATGCTTTTTCCAACGCTGCTTGAATCCTCTCCACAATCTGATGTTTTTTAAAAACATCCAAAGCCGACTCGGTCGCATCTGAAGACGTGCTAAGATCGCACGCCCCCATTGCAGTAAAATCCATATGAAGCATCTGTAGCATTGGTTTGAAAGGTGCTACAATGCGCTCTTGCCATATTGTCTCGCGAGCCTGCGGGCTTAGGTCGCTGCTCTTGGACAGCAGCGATAATGTATTGCAAATTTCTACTTTCATTATTTTCCTCTTTTTTAAATTAATTCTCGGTCCGCAAAAATTTTCATCGCTTCAGCCATGAACTTGGCAAGGCGAGGGTGATCGGGATCGTATGGAGCAAATGCTTTTTTCCACTCAAATTCCGTGTAGCCTTGACCCAGGCCAGTATAGGCTTCCTTAGCACAAGTGTTTCCTGTCCAAGGGAGCCATTCGTAGTGCCTCCGAATCACTTTCTGAACTTCTGCGGAATCAGGTTTTAGATTTTTCTCTAATAATTTGGCCAAGTCTTTGCAGATCGCATTCCATTCTTTTGAGAATTTATCCCAGTCTGCTTTTGACCAGTTTTTCATCCTTTTTTTGGATGCTTCAATAGGATCTTTAACCACATCGCCTAGACGATTGATTAAATACTGTTCGTACTCTGCCTGCTTCTCTTTAGTAATGAAGCCGTGATAGATTTCCTGATCTTTCATTTTTTTCTTTCCTTTCAAATGTTTGATCGTTTTATCGATGGTCTTAAGCAGCTGCCCTATTTTCTCCCATTCTTGATTCAAAGACTTTCTGTGAGAATAGAGAGCTGAAAGCTGGTCAAAATCGCCTCGTCCCAGAACCTTTTGGATCTGTTTTAACGAAAAGCCCAGCTCTTTAAAAAAGAGGATCTGCTGGAGCTGCAACAGCTCCTTTTCTTCGTAGTATCGGTAGCCATTAGAGCCGTGGTAGGCCGGTTTTAGCAGGCCGATTTCTTCGTAGAAATGGAGGGTGCGTATCGTCACTCCAGAGAGCTCGCTTAATTTTTTAACTGTATAAGCCATCGATTTCCTCTCCTCTAATATCCCTTTGATTTTAAAGGATGCGTCCATTATAAGGAATGACGTATACGTGAGGGTCAATCCGAATGTTTTTTAAATAAAAAAATTGTCTAAATACCGCATCGATCCGTATCTTTGTGACTATCACGCGCGAATAACTTCTGGAAAGCGCAACTGGTGAGCCCGACGAAAGAGCTTACAAAAAAGGGATAGGAAAGGTGCAACGCACCTACGTTTGCGCATGGATGGACTCCGATTCGCGGCGAATCTCCGCAATGCCTTCGGCATTCTCGCAAAAGCCTTTGACTTTGACGAAGTGAGCGCCATGCAGGGCGTGTCAGGAATCCTCAAGTCTCAAGTTCGTACCTAGTTCATTCGGGCCCATTTTGGTAGCAATCAGCTAGTAAGCACATCTCTAATGAATCCTTCAAGATTCGAAATGAAATTTTACAAGGAGAGAGGACAAAACGCGGTCATGGGATTGTCGTGACAGTGTCACGACAATTAATACTGCGTTCAATAACTAAACTTTATTTTTTATCGAGTGTTTTGACTTTAATAGCAATTAAAATTCTGTTTTTATGGTTTTAATTTTGTATTAATTTCTGTGAAAATAGAAAATTAGGTAAAATGCTCTCTTTAAAAAGGGAGATGTATGGTTTTCGTAGAAGCTCAAGCTGGACCTCCAAACTGCGGTGACTCGGAAGCTCTGTTCACCGTTCAGTATTTTGATGAACATGGAAATATGACGATTCGTGGAGGGGGAACTGTAGCATGGAGATGTAATAATCCAGGAAATCTCAGGGCCAGCCCATATAGCAAAAGCGCCAAGAGACGAGCCATCGGAACTGCTGGATATGGAAAAAATGAATATGCAGTCTATCCCGATTACGAAACAGGTCACGAAGCATTGGTTGTAATGCTGAAGGGAGGAGTTTACTCTCCTTTAACTTTACGAGAGGCGATGATTCGTTACGATGAACCGAACCCTAATTATATAAATATCATTGTCGATAAGACGGGTTTGGATCCTGAACGCAAAGTAAAATCATTGAATGATCAAGAATTTAAGGCTTTCTGGCAGGCGATTGAGAGTACAGAAAAATGGAAAGTGGGCAAAGAAGATTTCATAGAAAAGTGGGTGATCACAGGTGTCCATATAAAACGAGGAGTGATTTATGAGTACTGTGTTAGCCAAAATGGAAATGATGTTTGGATGTCCAAGCAAGAAGCAATAACCTTTGCTCAAGAAAGGAGGCTTCATGCTATCTTAGTGCATTGTTCGAATGGAATGATGTACTTAAGACCCGAATATCATGGGAAGCGTTTTCGCGAGATGGTTTGTTAGTTTGCTCTTGTTTAACTCCTGTTCTTTTGGCGATACACAAGTTTGCCCTGAGTCAGATTATTGGTGGGAAGGCGACACTTCTTTAGTTTTGCCGTCCGATGAACCCGAGCGCTTAGTATCGATGACCGGCGAACTCCAGTTGCATGTATTAAATAAAGACCCAGAAGATAATGAATCGGACATTTTTGATTGCTGGATTTTGAAAATGAATCCGGCAAGCTTCGAAATTGCATGCAGCACCCCTGTGCGTGCGTCTTTTCAGTCGCCGGAATCGATTCGGTCTTGTGTGAATTCCAACGAATTAGAGCTAACGGGCGGCTATGATGAAGTGTGGCTGCGCGAACATCTAGGTCAAACTGTGACGGTGTCCGGATATTTATGGCATGCTCATACCATTCATCACCATACCGCAGTTATGATGGATACAGACCCTTGGTTCAAATAGTTTAATGGATCGAATTGAGCGAGTCTGCGATTTTTCGAACCTGGATCCTATCCCACATTTACAATGGGCATTAGATTTTAACGATTTTCCAAAAAATATCTGAAATTTTCTATTTTTTAATGGCAACGAGGTAAAAAATGTCAGTGCAATTTGATTCGTATTCTGGAGACGCGGTTCAACAACCGAGTCATTCCATTTTGCAAGCAGTTCAAAAATCAGATGAAAACCGGGTTCAAGAGACAGTCTCCCCATCGATCGAGGGAGCCGCTCATTTTAAAACCCTCGAAAACAAAGGTTTTTCAACAAAAGATTGGAAGGCGACGTCCAAGCCAATTCCACCTAAAAGAGAGCCGCTGCCAAAGAAAACAAAAGATGCTGATGAGTTCTACAGATTTAATCCCATTACCAATGCTTGGGAGTGAAAAACACTCCATTTATCTCGAATCCGGAAGGAAACCACGTGATTGGGTTATCTTTGAAAAAGGTATCAAGCCGCTCGAACCGGCTTTCGGGACGGGACAGGCGCCGCGCCTCCCTCCAGAAAAAGAATCCATCAAATCCCGAGATTTTACTCTCCAAATAAGCCATAGCCATTAAATTTTTCAGTGAAATTATATAGGCATTTCATGTAAAAGGTTCGTCTCTTTTTTAAAATTAAAACTTAGGAGTGTAAAATGGCAGTTATAGTGCAAGGACGTGCTCCATGGTCTCAAAGCATACACGATATTTCTGATGACTTGAAAGCGAGACTGTTTGAATTATCAACGCATCCGATAGATTATCAGAGTCCAAGAAGCCAGAGAAGGGAGAGAACCCGCGGAGAATTCCAGCAAAATCAAGCGGCTCAAGGAAGGCTAAAAATCACGAATCAATGGGGAGCTTCCGCCAACAAAACCCAAGATGCGTTTAGGAAAGTGTCAAAACAGTCTCGCCAGCAATCAGGAGCTGTGAGAAACCACTATTCTAAAAGATAAAATCGGACATTGCCCCCTTCAGGTCTCTTAGCGAGCCGCCTTCGTGGCTCGCTTGATAGATTCTAGTCTCGTTTTTGCTTTTTCTAAATAGAGCTGTTTTCCTGATGAGCCAGGGCTATCGTTCTTAAGATTGCTGCTCTGGACGAGAGTCAGACGCCCTTTGTTTACACAGGGCGTCTTCTATACGGTAGATAGTCCGGTAACAGAGATTGCGCGCTTCATTCAAAGACAGGCCAACTAACGCTCCCACCATGAGAGGGGGCAGGAAAAATTGCGAGGGCTTGTGAAAGCATCGCCTCATGTTTTCCCGTTCGAGAGAAAGACTGTCTAAATCACAGAAATACTGCATCATTAGGAAAGGCGTTGCTGCCATCGCAGCGGTGACAATCAGTGCGGCTGCGTTTTTGGTCGCTTCGTAAGCAGGAGGGATGGGGATCTGTTCCCAGCGTCTGGGAGATTGTTCAGGCACTCTTGAACGGATACAGTCTAGCACATCCATTTAAAACTTTTCCTTGGTTTGTTTTATTTATAATAAAAATCGTTAATAAGAATTAATAATAATATTCGTTTGATTATAAAACAATTTAAAAAAATACTATTCAATTTGCTTAAGGGAAGGCTTCTTATGGAGAAAAATATGTGAAAAATGAATATTTTTCTGTAAACTCTTGCCTCGATTTATAAATAGAGGGAAAAAAATGGCATCGAAAGCAAATCGGCCTAGCAGATGGACAGATAAGACCCATGAGGAATTGGCTCGCATCTATGGGGGCGATACGAAGCCCGGCCCGAATATTTTTTCCCCCAGAATAGATGCAAATTCTCAAATTGAACAGAATGGAAAGCTTTGGAGCTCTGCTGTAAAAAAAGAGGATCAAAAGGCTTCCAGCGCTTCTTCGAAATCGGAAACAAAGAAACAACACAGGGCTCCGAGACAAAATTGGATAGTTGTAAAAGGCACCGGAAAAAGCCACGCTTCTCATCATTCATCAGCGAAAGTCGAACAGGCTTTCAAGAAGAATCCCTCGGGTCCGCAATGGTCGACAAGGGGACTCGCGGACGGGAACCTATTTGCGCCGATTCGGAAAGTAAAATAATCACCCAGTTTTTTTATGAATCTTGCAATTGCAGCCATCTTTAGAAATGAAGCGACTTATTTAAAAGAATGGATCGAGTTCCATTTGTCCATGGGATTCGAACATTTTTATTTGTTCGATAATCTAAGCACAGATAATCCGAGAAGGGTTTTGGAGCCCTATATCTCTAACGGCCGGGTCGAATTGACGTTGTTGTCCTACGATCACAGCAATAGCTTTGAATGGAACGCAGTGCAATGCACGGCCTATAGAAAAGCTCTCCAAGACGCTTGCGGCAAGACGAAATGGCTCGCCATTTTGGACATCGATGAATTCCTTTTTTCTGTCGATGGGCCGATTTTCGAAGTCCTGCAGCCATTTAAACGCTTTGGCGGCGTGGGAGTGAATTGGCAGCTGTTCGGCACGTCAAATCTGTCTAAAATTCCTGAGGATCAGCCGATCCTCGAAGTGCTGAACCTAAAATTGCCTGCCAATCAAGGGGTGAATCACCATATAAAAAGCATTGTCCGGCCGGAATGCGTCGAGGATTGCGACAATCCTCATTCCATGATCTATTATCCCGGCTTTTGCATGGTGAATACAGCAGGCGTTCCCTTTGAAGGGAGGGTATCGCCAACGGTTGAAATCTCTCCCTTGCGGATCAACCACTATATTTTGAGGGATGAGCAGTATTTCTCTACTCAAAAGATTCCCCGCCTTCAAAAAAGCTGGGGAGGGAGCGAAGAGGTATGGCGGGCCAGGTATTCGGGGTTGAACCAAGTCGAAGATCGGGAAATCCACCGGTTCCTATAAAATCTTTAAGAAATATTCAAAAAAATTATTAAATTCTTTACAGTTGTTTCGATCCTAAAAGGAGAGAAGTATGTCTGGAAGAGCGGCCGCTGGCACTGAATACGATGCAAGCCTCAGCTATCGCCTCTTGAGCGATGCTTCGCAAAGAATTTTTTCTCTCGCTGATGCTGAAAAGGCCGGCAATTCCTTTTGCGATCCGCTGACAGGCTTCACGGATAGGAAGGGAATGTTCTCGTGCGATCTAGAAAATCAACCCAAATTTTCATATCAAAAGGAGGCAAGGATGTTAGGCAAAGTAGAAAGAGATCCCTTTTCGCGAAGTGCAGTTAAGCAGGGAACCAATCAATCCGAATGGAGCCCAGTTCCTGGCGACAATGAGAGCCGTCTAAATGATTCTGTCTTTGGACCGCTTCAAAACGTCTCTCGATTCAAAGCGCTGGAGTTCATGAAAATGTCATTGGGAAATAGAAAACTTTCTCAGGGAGCTAAAGAAGATCTTTTACAAAAACTGGCGCCGGAATGGTCCAGCTCAGGCTTTGCAACCGGGAATCGGTTTGCGCTTCTAGCCCCTAGAGATTGATTCATCTAAAGGCCTGGAAATCAATAAAATTGATTTTCAGGTCTCTCTGCCAAAATTTATAATAATCTTTCCTTCTCGACTCTCACGCAACGTGATCGTTTATATTGTGGCCGTTCTTTAAAATCAGAGGGATTTTAAGGAGAGAAACCGATGGCTTACACAGTTCAAAAATTGGCTGCGCTTTCCGGGGTCAGCGTCAGGACGCTCCACCATTACGATGAAGTGGGGCTCTTGAAGCCGGCCTATCACGGCGCGAATGGATACAGATACTACGAAGAGGAGCAATTGCTTCTTTTGCAGCAGATTCTGTTCTTCCGCAATTTGGGTTTCGAGCTGAAAAAGATCCGGGAGATCATCAAGAAAAAGGAATTCGACCGGATCGCGGCTCTCCACTCCCACCGGAAACTGTTAGTCAATGAATTAGATAAAACCCGTGAATTGATTCAAACCATCGACAATACGATCGAACATTTAAAAGGATTGAAAAAAATGGAAGACAAAGAGTTCTTCAAAGGATTGAATCATCCAAAACAGAAAGAATGGGAAAAATACTTGATCGATAGCGGCAAATATACGGCCGAAGAAATGGAACGGGGCCGCAAACGGTTGGAGAAATGGTCCAAAGAGGACTGGCAAGAGACGCAAAAAGAGTGGGAGCAATTGTTAAAAGACTACACAAGCGCCCTCAAGAAAAAAGCGGCTCCCGAATCCTCTGCGGCCCATGAACTGGTCCTCCGGCATCTTCAGTATTTGAAACGATTTGGGATCGAGGTCAAGAAGGAAGAGCTAGTCGAGAAAGCGAGCTTCCATCTAGGCCATCCCGATTGGAGGCCGGTTTTCGACAAACACCATCCTCAATTGCTGGAGTATATCTTCGCCTCGATCGAAGCGTACGCAGCTTCTTAAATGCCTTATTTGCCCTGCTGTCTTGCAGCAGGGCGTTTTTGCTAGATTAGACCTTTCTCAACTAGTGCATCATATGTCTCAAAAGCTGCAATTTGATTTTCGAATCGCTCGATATGATAGCTGGGAGCTTCGGGTTTGGATCCTTGCTCAATCCGATCATCGTATTCCTTAAAAGCCGCCAATTGTTTCGCGAAATTTTCGATATGATAGTGACAAACATCGTTTCTTCTCTGTACGATCTTTTCTACGGTTGTGTATTTGTCTTTTTGGGAATGATCCTCAGCGGCAGCTTCAGTTATTTGATTTTTATTTAAGCCAACGTGGCTTGTTATAAAAGTTCCTGTAATCATGATTTTTAACCTCCGGTTTAAAAAAAGGGCAATAGATTAGTTCTTAAGAGGGATTTAAATCAAATGTTTAGAGGGTGTTGACAAATCAAGCTTCGTCGGCTGGAGAACCTGAAAATCGACAGGAGTTGATTTGTCAACACCCTCTTAGACTTGCGGAAATTCCATCTCGAATTTGAAAAAGAATGGATTCATCGAGTGCAAACGAACGGTCGTAGGGAGCGAAATTTTGGCCCCAGCGGGCGTCTTTGAAAATGACTCCGCCGCATTCGCGGGGTTCTTTGTAACGGGGGACGAAATGGACGTGGATTTTGGGAGAAACGTTGCTGAGCGCGGCGTAATTCATTTTATCTGGTTTGAAAAGGGTTTTCAGCGCTCGCTTCACTTCGTTCCCGACTTGGAAAAACTCCTCTCTCGCTTCTCCTTGGACGTCTAAAAAATCTTCCACTCCTTCTTCGTTTTTCAAAAGGAGGAAGATGCGGCCCAAATAACACTGGTTTTCATGTAAGTAGACATCCCAGTGCTTGTAGGATTTTATTTTAAGAGGTTCGTAGTCCATAATTTTTATCTAATGTAAGAAATCAATGTACGTCTTGCAAGAAAATTGGCTCCTCTTGCCAAGAAATCGGCGCCGAATTCTCCAAGAGGATTTGCGATGACGTTGATCGAATCGGAGAGAAATCGAACAGCGATTCGTCTGATTTTCTGCAAAGGGGTGAAAAGAGCGGCGATCTCGTGGTGTCCGGCAGCTTTTGCCTTTTTGAAGGCTTTTTCCCAGGCCCAATTGCAAATTGGTCCTTGATTGAGGAAAAAAATCGACAATTCCCTGTTTCCCGTTTCTGCTGCCTTACAAACAAAATCGCTTCTCATAAAATCGGAAATATCTTTATTGCGCATCAATTGAATCACTTTTTCGGTATGGCCGTTCGCTATGAGGTTCATGATTGTCTTATTAAAAGTATGAGGCTCGATTTTACCCGTTTTCAAAAGAGGGGCGATCATATTTAACCGATTGAGCAATGTCGTGGAGACGAGGGCCTGGTTGCAATCATTTTCATCAAAATCATTTTCTGCGATGAGTTGATTCAACGCAGGGAGATGGTCGGCTAATACAGCCAATTGCATTGCGCTGTTTCCTCCGGCATGCGGATCGCGGTTCAAAATGGGAATGATGGCATTTTGGAATTCTTCTGCGCGGGAGTCTTTTCTTAACTCTCTCTCTAGCCGAATTAAATGAAGCCCATAGTAAGCAGGAGGGGAAGGTTCGTCATGCGTATCGATCGCAGACATAAGATCCAGGCGGCCCATTTTGCACGCTTCCAGCTTCGCTTCAGTCTCATATATGCCTAAGGAGGGTGTGCTGTTAAATAGATCTGTTATTTTCGACAGATCCTCATCTTTGACAGCCTGGATTAGGCTCTGGCCTTTTAAATCGATGGTTAGATCAATATTAATTGTCATGATTTCCTGATAATTTTCTGTTAATTATATACTATAAATATATAAAAATCAATATTTCTCTCTCTTTTAAGAAGATTTAAGTGGTTATGAGTCAAAACATTGGCAATTTTTTCCGCTCTTCGCTTATGGTTTTTCCTCTAAAAAGGAGATTTCAATTTGGAACTGCCTCCGATACCCCCCTCTAATTGCCCTTTCTGCAACCCTGTAGTGATCGAGAGGCAATGCATCGCGGAGACCGACACGTTCCGCGTGTTGTATTGCCTGACCCCTGCGTCCGATGGAAACCTATTGCTGATCCCCAAAAGGCATATGACCCGCTTCGAAGAGCTCGATCCTAAAGAAGCTGCCGATTTATTCGCGCTGATCCAAAAAACCCAAGACGTTTTCAAGAACCATTACGGATTATCAGATTATATTCTTGTACAGAAAAACGGCAAATACGCAGGACAATCGGTCGCCCATATCCATGTCCATGCCATCCCTTGTCCAGAGGACATGGATTTGACCCGCATCATTAAATACCGGCCTGCGGTCACAAATGAAGAAATGCGAAAATGCGTGGAAGAATTGAAGCCTTTATTCAATCAAGATTAGTTCTTCTCTTCGGCTGTTTCGATTTTGCGCCGCAAGACTTCTTTTAAATAGGGATCCGGCGTCAAATCGTGGGCGTTCATTGGATAGCCTTTCAAGACTTCCGTTGTCGCTGATGGATCGGCTCCGGCCCTCATCAAAATTTGAGCTAAATTGGCGGCAGACAGGGGATAGGAATAGCCCCGCTTGGCCAGTTCCAACAGAGGGGTGCGGCCATTGTGCCGGATATTGGGATCGCAGCCGATCTCTTTCAAGAACTGGGCTCCTGTGAGAGATTTTACGTCAAGCCAGAGATCTATTTGTTGTTCCGGGGTCATTGCGACTTTCGCGTTCTTTTTGACGTAGTCTAAAAATAAAGTGCAATCCTTCAACAGGCAGTGCTCGTAAAAATGGAACGCATCGGAGGTCGTCCATTTATGAGTTTTGAAAAGGAGTCTTAAGACATCCAATTTTGATTTCATCCGGGAGGCTGAGTTGCGGAACGCAGGACTATTAAGCAGCGATTTATTTTTTTGCGTCACTTCATAATTGAACTCTTCCACGGGATCGTAGGCTGAGGTCAAAGCGATGAGAAGAGAAGATTCCCGATCGTCCTTTCTTCTGAGAAAAGCTTTGCGGTCGATCAATTCTTTCACAACAGCGATGTCTTGGACGATTTTTTGATTCAATTCCCAATTGAACGAGTCTGAACGGACGAATTGTTCGACGAGCGCCTGTTGATCCCTATTCAACCCCGGTTTCAATCCTGGCTTCAACCAGATTTGAACGGATTCATAAGCTTTGAAGACAGATGTGCCGATGGGGGATGCTGCGGCCCTATCCGCTAAAGTCGAGAAGGTCTCTGCCCAGTTTCCGCGCTTTTGGCCAAACGCTTGCTCTACGCTTTGCATCAACCGGGTTGTTTTTATAGCAGCTTGAGCGATTTGAAGGTCCATTTTTACGCTTAACAATCTGCTCGTTTTAGCTTGGGCCCGCGAGGCTTCTTTTTCCTTGATCGAAGCTTGCAAATCGGCAAATTCCCTCTTCAGGCCGGATCTTCCGCACCATCTATCTTTTTCGACGGATCTTTGAAGCTGGGTGGCCTCATGGGCGAGATTTTTAAAATCGGCAAGGAGCTCTTGCGCCGTAAAATGAATAGATGACATAGAAACGACCTATATTTTTTACTATTATAATATAATTATCAATTAATTATAATTAATAAAATTATTTATATAGGTCGGTGTATTAAAAAATTATTTATATAGCGAAAACTTTCTTGTCAGTTCCGATACCTTCTCCCAGCTACCGAATAGGACGATCCCGTAATAAACGAGGTCGGCCTCTTTCGTCTGTTTTGTTTTTTCGATTTGTTCCAGATAGGTGCCGATCGTCATCGTGTCGGTGAAATCCGCGAAGCGGATCCCCTCCTGGGCCGCCAATTGCCTTAGCGTTCGGATCTTATTCGAATTGGCCTTCAATATCATGAAGGGCATTTCCGAAATGGAAGGGTGGCTCCCGCCGTCGCCATCGATGTAGTTTGTGAGGCGCAAGGGGTCTTTCCCGATTTCAGATCCAAAGCCGATGCACAGATGGGCCAGGGCGTTCATAACGACCCCTGGCTCGATTTTTTCATTGAGGACAGCAACTAATTTGTTTTCAAAATTGGGTTTCATTGGATTGCCTGCACTGATGTTTTTTTGTTGAGGGACAAGAGGATGAATCCTCCGATTCCCATCATCAAACCGACGGGAATGACAGCGATGCCGTAAACCAAGGCTTGAGGATCATCGGCCCCGCCCATCGATTGGACGATCGATCCAATGATCGAATGGAATGCGTAGCCGAAACTCATGATGATCATGTTTGCGAGCGCGGTCGTAAGGCCCGCCGCCCCTTCGCGCACATAAGTCGACGCCTTGTAAATCGTCAGAATTTGATAGGCGCAGCAAATGCCGACCAGAATAAAGCAAGCTGCGAGGATCCCCGAAGAAATCGGAGCTGCCAGCATGGCGAAAAAGACAGCCGCCATAGCGGCGCCCGCCCCGATAATCGCGGCCAAATAGTTTCCGATGCGGTCTGCGATCCAAGTTAAAACGGGGGCCCCGAAGCACATTCCGATAAAGATCGTTGAGGGAAGGCTGGCCGCCAAGGTTCCTTCGAAGCCGTAGACCTGTTTGAGGAATGTGGTCCCCCATACGTCGGCGAATCCCTCGAGAGGACCGACCATCAGCCCCGCGCATATGCAGGTCCAAACGACCCGCCGGTTTTTCAATACCTCTTTGATATCCGAGATCACGGACGATTGAACCGTGTTTTTCATATCGGGTACAATCCAGTAGGTGGCTGCGGCAAGAGCAGCGCCGGCCGCGGAAAAAATGAGGGAGACTGTTTTGAAACCGAGCATTTCTCTCATGAAACTGACAGGGCCCCCTCCGTAAATCGCGCCGATGAGGCCGATCGTTACGGAAAAACTGAGCATGCGGGGAAAACGCTTTTCGCTAAAGGTCATCCGGATGATTTTAAAAACGCCCAAAATCGCCGCGGAAGAGCCCATCCCGACCAAAATCCTTCCGGCGATCGGATAGGCCCAATGGTCGGCGAAAACAAGCGGCAAAATTCCGACCGCGGTCAGAAGGATGCACCCCGACATCACCTTTCTCGGGCCGAACCGGTCGAGCATAATGCCGATCGGCAAGTGCATCAAAGAATAACCGATGTAATAGACGCCCGAAAACTGCCCGAAAGCCGCGGCGTCGATCCGGAATTGCTGCATAATATCGTTCAGCAGGATGCTCGGCAGAACTCTCAAAATATATTGGTAGGCATAGAACACCGAAGCGATGACCCATACCATCCACGCAACCTTTTGCGTGCGAGAAATAGAAATAGCCATAAAAACCTTTCCTTCAAATTAAATTTTAGACCTTTCAGGTCCTTTAGTTGAAAAAGAAAAATGTGGGGGTGTTGTCTATCTATCTGCGCTGCTAGGCGCTAAGGAGGAGGGAAAGGAGTAGCGGAAGAACTGCGCAATCCGCCGGAGATTTAGGACAAAAAAAAGATTTTCGATTCATGCCCTAATCTTAAAAAATCGGATCCAAAAAGGCAAGAAGCATCTCTAAGAGACTGTTATCGATTTAAGGCTTCGTCGAGTTTTTGGATTATTTTGGCCGCTTTTCGACTTCAAAATTTGTGGGTAATATACGAAAGTTGATATTACCCCCAAAATTTTGAATCGAAAATCGGCTCAAAAGAACCGAAAAATCGACAGAAGCTTAATTCGACAACAGTCTCTAATGGATATCTTTAAAGTTTTTTTTTAAAAAAAGAAAGGGCTTGGCTTGCGGAAACTCGTTTTTCAGGGTTTTCAGCCAGCATCTTCCGGTCGACGTAAGAAGGACACTCCGCGCCAAATAATTGCTTCAACACTTTTCCTGCTGAGTAGACATCGATTTTATCGGTGACGTTTTTGAAGCTCGACGTTTGCCCATACTCGGGAGCGATATACCCGGGAGTTCCAGTTACATCGACGACTTCTTCTTTTAAACAAGCTAAATTGAAGTCCCCGATAACGGCCCTTTTGCGTCCTTTCTTATCGGTTTCTAGGAAAATATTCTCAGGTTTGATGTCGCGATGGATCACTTTTTTCTTATGGATGTAGACGAGTCCCGATAAAAGATCGCAGGCGAGTTGCAATTTTTTCTTTTCGGTCAGATTTTGAGGAGTTTTTTCCAGCGTTCCTTCGAATTCTTTCATGATGATCGCAGTCTTAAGCTGGCCGTTTTTGCCTACATATTCTGGATGGATCGAGACAGCAGCTGCGATTCTCGATGATCCCTGGCCGAGTATTTTTAAGATCCGGATTTGATTGTCGGCATCTTCTTTAAAATCCTTTCTTCGGATTACGGCACGGGCATAAAAAATCTTATCTTGCGGATCGAAAGCGCGAGTGACTTTGCTAGATTCTCCTTTGCCGAGAACCCGGTCGTTTTGCTTTGTCCGGTTAAAGATCATCCATATCCGTCCATCGGGATCGAATTGGACGGAACGGGGGCAATGTTCATTTCTATGGATGAATTGAGGGACATTAGCAGTTCTTGCAAGACCTAAGAATTTATTCTTGTTGTTTTCGATAAATTGAACGACTTTTACCGCATCGAGTGTGTGCAATCCGGTTTTTTTAGCAATTCGGCGGACGTTCGCGTCCAATTCTTTAATTTTTATCTGGCCTCGAGATGCTGCCACGAAGGTCAAACGAATCGTTTTGTGATTGAATGTGCAAGAGGGGATTTGTTCGAAATAGTTGTGTTTTTTTTGGAAACCAGCTCGAAGAATAAAATG
The DNA here is from genome assembly GCA_963713105.1 of uncultured Chlamydiae bacterium. Lineage (GTDB taxonomy): Bacteria > Chlamydiota > Chlamydiia > Chlamydiales > SM23-39 > CAVQKJ01. The sequence continues at coordinate 794,398 of CAVQKJ010000005.1, read as the reverse complement.
GCGTTCGGCTTGATTGACGAATGTTGTGGCCTGTTTTGGAGTCATGGTTTTTTGCGAAACGAGATCGGCGATCGTCAATTTCCATTTTTCCGGATTTTTCTTGCCTTTGAGAGTCGCTTTGTGAAGGGCTGCGATCGCTGCAAATGCGGAAGCGTCGGTTCGGCTAGGGAAAAACCATCCAAGAACGCGATTGAATCCGCCATTATCCTGGATAGCGCGGAAAGTTTGTTTGATCGCCTCGAATTGTTCTGAATTTACTTTGAAAGTGCCAGTTTCTAGGGATCGGACTAGTTCTGCGGCGGTTTTTTGCACCGCTCTATTCAGTTGAGCAGACCCCTTTTTATTATTAGGGAGGGCTTCTAATGAATTTTTAAACGCTTCGACTGTCATTTTATTTTCCTTTTAATTAAATAAAATTATAACATTTTATAATTTAATTTTCATTATTAATATGGATGAGTTGATGGTTTTTATAAGTAATTGATTTTAAGTATCTTGTGTTTTTTTGGTGTCGATTCAAAATTTGATTGAAAAATTCGATCGTCAAATTTAGTCTTGGAGTCAACTATTATCTGAGGCTTGAATGAATACTCGTTTATCAAAATTTATGTGCGCCATGGCTTTTGTTTTTGCCATAGGATCAAGCGCTTATGCACAAAACCAGAGCGGTTCTTGCTGCAAACCGGAACCGGTGAAGTGCTGCCCTCCCCGTTTTGATCAGGGCATGCCGCTTTGCTGCGACACCTATCCACGGGCAATCAACGCTCCTGCGAGGATCGATGTGGCAGGGTGCTGGGATTGGGACGTCTACGCCAGCTTCATTTATTGGCATGTAAGCCAAGAATCGATGGACATAGCAATCAAAGATGTAAGCCCAATATCTACTCCCGCTTCGACTTTGGCTACTGCCAATTTAGTCGTTGATGTTCAGCCTTTCAAATATAAGCCAGGGTTCAAGGTGGGAGCGGGATTCAGTTTCGGAAGCGACGGCTGGGTGTGTTTCGCCGAATATACAAGGCTGCACCAAAAGACCTCGAAATCGAGCACTCTTGCATCTCCTGCTTTTTGGTTTCCGGTCGACTGGATTTTTATTGACCTCATCACTAGCGGCTATTCGCCAACGAATCTAGTTTCTAAATGGAAAATGAATTTTGATATGGTGGACCTCGATTTTTCCCGCCCCTTTTATCAAGGGACCCACCTGACTGTTTCTCCTTATGCAGGAATGCGGGGTCTTTGGATCACGCAATCGATGTTTGTCGGTTTGAATCCAAATCTTGCAGATTCCGCTACGGGCAAAGTACTTTCTCATTGTTGGTCTGTAGGTCCTAATGCAGGGGTTTCCAGCAATTGGCTCGTGGGTTGGGGCTTTAGGTTCGAGGGACAAGCTTCCACGAGCCTTCTTTATACCCGCTATACCAAAGTAGCAAGCAGACAATTCAACTCCGCAGCTGCATCGAGTTTCAAACCTCCGGAAGGCGCAGCATCAATTCCTGTTAGCGTCACAGGCGTCCTCCGCAATTACAATGTTTTGCGGCCCACAATGGAATTGGGCGTTGGACTCGGATGGGGAAGCTATTTCAGCTGTAGCGAATATTATCTCGACTTTTCGGTCCGTTACGATTTTCTTCAATTCTGGAGTCAAAACATGATGCGCTATGAAATATTCGCGATCGCTGGAGTAGGAGCGACTGTCGACAACCTGCAAATGCACGGGATCACAGCCACTGCCCGCTTTGATTTCTAAAAGAGTCTCTAAGCCGCTTTCCTTCGAAAGCGGCTTATTTTTTTAAAGAAAATCAATCAAAGCTGCGCAGAATTTTTCCAGCCATTCAACGTCCAGTTCATCGAACCGTTTCAGAATCGGACTATCTATGTCTAAGAGACCGATCAAATGACCGCTCTTTACGAGAGGGAGGACGATTTCCGATTTAGAAGCTGCATCGCAGGCGATGTGTCCTGGGAATTGCGATACGTCGTCTACAACAAAGGTTTTTTTCTCTTTTGCCGCCGCGCCGCAGACGCCTTTTCCAATCGGGATCCGCGTACAAGCGGGAAGGCCTTGGAACGGGCCGAGGACTAAATCGCCTTCGAGGAGATAAAATCCGACCCAATTGATATCGGTTAAAAACTGATGGAGCAAGGCCGCCGCGTTCGCTAAGTTGGCGATCCGGTTTGTTTCTCCCTTGAGGAGGGCGTTCAATTGCTCGATCAGAAGCCGATAGTCTTCGCTTCTTTTGCCAGAGTATTTTTTCTTGTGAAACATTTGTGTTCTAAAACGCCGGAATCACGGCCCCTTTGTATTTCTTCTCGATATACTCCCGCATCTTGTCGGAGGTCATCGCTTTTTTGAGAGCTTCGATGTCGGGGCGGCTTTCGTCGCCGATCCGGACTGCGATCACGTTGGCGTAAGGGGAATCCTTGCTTTCCAGGACAAGCGCGTCTTTGAGGGGCGATAGACCGGCTTCCAGAGCGTAGTTTGTATTGATCGCAGCCGCGTCGACATCTTGAAGGGAGCGGGGCAGCATGGCCGCGTCCACTTCCAAGAATTGGATGTTTTTCGGATTGCTGGAAATATTCAAGATCGTCGAGGAGAGGTTGCTTGGATCTTTCAGTTGAATGATCCCTTGTTCTTGGAGGAGGAGCAAAGCTCTCGCCTCGTTGGTCGGATCGTTAGGCACCGCTATTTTCGCACCCTCTTTTAAATTGGAGAGGGAGTGGATTTTTTTCGAATAGATCCCCATTGGTTCCAGTTCAATAGGCCCGATGCTTTCGATTTGGTAGTGGAATTGCTTAATCTGTTGTTCCATGAAGGGAACGTGCTGGAAAAAATTGGCGTCGACGTCTTTGTCGGACAAAGCGCGATTCGGCATGTTGTAGTCTTCCGTGGTGATGATGATTAAATCGATCCCTTGGGCTTTCAGGTCCGGTTTTACGAACTCCAACAGTTCAGAATGAGGGACCGGCGTCGCAGCTACTTTCAATCCATGCTTAGGCTTATTTGAGCAGCCTGGCAATAAAAACAAAGACGCTAATAAAACGGCTAATGCATGTTTAATCATACGCAATTTTTCCTCTTTTCTTATTGATGGAGCGGACCAGGCGGTTGCCCGCCCATTGGACGATTTGAACTAATAGAATGAGCAGGACCACCGTTACGACCATGATGAAGGTATTGAACCGGTTGTAGCCGTATTGGATCGCCACCTGGCCTAAGCCTCCGCCTCCGACGAGTCCGACCATTGCGCTATTCCCGATTAAATTGACGATCGTCAACGTAACTCCAGCGATCATGGAAGGGAGCGCTTCCGGGAGAAGCACTTTGGAGATGATTTGCCGAGAAGAGGAACCCATGACCGAAGCGGCTTCGATCATATGCCGGTCGACTTCTTTGAGGCTTGTCTCGATCAAGCGGGCTACAAATGGCGCCGCGGAAATCGTGAGGGGAACGATCGAAGCGGTGGTCCCCAAGCTTGTGCCCACTAACCACCTTGTAAAGGGGATCAAGGCGACCATTAAAATGGCAAAAGGAAACGAACGGCCGATATTTACAACGGTCTCTAAAATTTTATAAAGGCGAGGACAGGGACGGATATGGCCCTGGTCGGTCACCGTTAAAACCACCCCGATCGGCAATCCGATAACAACGGCGAAAAACGCCGAGACGAAAACCATATAAATGGTATTCCATAATTGGAGCGGCAAGAGCTGGAGCGCGAGATCGATGTCAAGGGCCATTGGACGCTCCGGACGCTCTGGATTGAAGCGGTTCAAGGTCTTTTTTCTTTTCGAGGACCTCGCAGCGGATCCCGTTTTCTTCAAGATACGATAAACTACTTTCGATCCCTTCCGGCGAGCCCGTCAGTTCGATAATCAGCGTGCCGATCACCACCGTCCGCAATTTGTCGATCCATCCCAGAAGGATATTTGCATCGACGTGGAATTTTTTCACGATCTGAGAAATGAGAGGCTCTCCGGCCGCTTTCCCTTTGAAGCGGAGCCTCAATAATTTTTGATTTTTCGAAGCGGGTTTGAAGAACTCGGATGGAATTTCATGCGAGGCGCTTTGGATGAACCGCTTCGTCGTCGGATGGCGCGGTTCGGCAAAAATATGGGCCACATCACCCTCTTCCACGATTTGGCCCGACTCGATCACCGCCACGCGATTGCAGATCCTCTTGATCACTTCCATGTCGTGCGTAATCAGGACGATCGTCACTCCTAATTTTTCGTTGATGTCCAGCAAGAGGTCTAAAATTTCCTTCGTCGTCTTTGGGTCGAGGGCGGAGGTCGCCTCGTCGCAGAACAAAACTTGGGGATGGTTGGCCAAAGCGCGAGCGATCCCGACCCGTTGCTTTTCCCCGCCGCTGAGCTGCAGTGGATAGGCCTCTTTTTTAGACGATAGGCCCACTAACTGGAGAAGCTCGTCGACCCGCCTGTTTTGCTCTTCATTCGGTACGCCTGCCACTTCCAAAGGAAAGGCGATATTGCCGCCTGCCGTTCTCGATGTCAGCAGATTGAAATGCTGAAAAATCATCCCCGTAGATTTGCGGAAATCCCTCAATTGCTCTCTCTCTAAATCGGCGATTTCCGATCCTTGGAAAAAAATCTTCCCCGTACTCGGCTTCACCAATCCAGCCAAACACCGAATCAGCGTCGACTTTCCGGCGCCGCTTAATCCGATGATCCCGTAAATATCTCTCTTATGAATGTCGAGGGAGACCTCGCGCAAAGCGGCAACGGATATTCCACCAGTTCCATAGGTTTTAGAAACCCCTGCCACCTCGATCAAAGGATTTTCTCGATTCGGATTCATGGAAGATTGCCGCCTGGAATACCTTCAGCATAACTTCCGCTCCCATTAAAAATCCAATTCCGGTGCTGTAACCACTTCTCAGCCATAAAAAGATCTAATTCCGAGGTGATCTTTAAGTTTTCTTCGCTGCCCGCCACGACCCGAATCTCCCTGCCTGCATTCAAGACGAGCCGGCAATCGTCGCTCGCGTTTTCGATCCCATCTCTCAACGCTCTCTCATGCGCTTCAACAACCCACTCCCTCCGAAACGTCTGCGGCGTCTGCCCTCGCAGAAACTCTTCCCTCTTCGGAATTTGCGCAATCCGTTCCCCTCCCGGAGCATAAACCAAAGTATCCGCCGAAGAGATGCAAGTATCCACTGCCCCATGATCGATCGCCCCATCCACGTTGGCCCTTAAAATTTCCTTCGAGACGAAAGGACGGACCCCATCGTGAATCAAAATGATCTCCGGTTTTTCGACAAATCCTCTAATGCCCGCATAAGAAGACCCCTGCCTCGTCCCGCCCCCCTCGACCACTCTCACTCCCGACTCCTCCTCTACCCATCCCATCCAGTCTCCATGACAGACCAGTACAATTTCATCGAAAAGGCCTGATTCCAGAAAGACATCCAGCGCATACCGATAAACTCTTTTCCCACCCAAAAAATGGAATTGTTTCGGCATCGCGCTCCCAAAGCGCCGCCCCTCGCCCCCCATCAACAAAATTCCGCCGATCCGGCATCCTCGATACATAACCCCCGACTATACCATCCCAGTGAAAATCATTGAGGAAAAAAATGCCCTCCACTAATCTTAATTCCCTTTTCCCACGCCTGAATAGCTCAGTTGGTAGAGCAGCGCATTCGTAATGCGAAGGTCATCGGTTCGACTCCGGTTTCAGGCAATTTTCAAAGAAAATTGCATGAAAGAAAGCCACAAATGTGGCTTTCGTACCGGAGTCGAGTCCCATTCGATGTTTTTGCGTTTCGCGAAAACCGAATGAGACCGCCGCCCCGGCAGGACAGCGAAGCTGCCGAGAGGGGATCCGGTTTCAGGCAATTTTCAAAGAAAATTGCATGAAAGAAAGCCACAAATGTGGCTTTCGTACCGGAGTCGAGTCCCATTCGATGTTTTTGCGTTTCGCGAAAACCGAATGGGACCGCCGCCCCGGCAGGACAGCGAAGCTGCCGAGAGGGGATCCGGTTTCAGGCAATTTTCAAAGAAAATTGCATGAAAGAAAGCCACAAATGTGGCTTTCGTACCGGAGTCGAGTCCCATTCGATGTTTTTGCGTTTCGCGAAAACCGAATGGGACCGCCGCCCGGCGGGACAGCGAAGCTGCCGAGAGGGGTTCTGGCTTCAGGCAATTTGCTTCAAATTGACTGAAAGAAAGCCAACAATTTGGCTTTAGTGCCAGAATCGAGTCGCATTCGATGTTTTTGCGTTTCGCGAAAACCGGATGGGACCGCCGCCCCGGAAGCAACGGCGAAGCCGTGGGCGAGGGATTCCACTTTCAGGAAAATTGCCAAGAAATAATTGACGCGATGTTTCGGCTCTTGCTACATTCGGTGCTTTTCAGAAGCATCGAAGATTCATGTATAGTTTGTCAGATCAGCTGCACGTTTGGTTAAAGGCCAGAGAAAGTTCTCGTTTGGAATTTAAAGAAGCTAAAAATACCTACAGCACTGACAAAACCGTTCAGTATTGCTGCGCTCTTTCCAACGAAGGCGGAGGGCATTTCATCTTGGGCGTCACAGATAAGTTGCCAAGAACTGTTGTAGGCACTCAAGCGTTTGAGAATTTGGAAAAGATCAAGTCTGATCTGATGGTCAGACTCCCGCTTAGAATCGAAGTAGAAGATGTGTATGAAGAGGGACTCCGGGTCGTGGTGTTCACTGTGCCCTCCAGGCCAATTGGAGTTCCTATTCAGTACAATGGGATTTATTGGATGAGAAGAGGCGAGGAACTGGTAGCAATGACCCCAGATATGTTGAAGCGCATTTTTGAAGAAGGTGTTCCTGATTTTTCAGCTCAAGCCTGCTCTGGCGCTGTGTTTGAAGACTTAGATCTTTTGGCGATCAGCAATTTTCGAGAAGCATGGATCCGGAAATCAGGAAATTCAGCACTGCAAAATATTTCAGATAGGCAATTGCTGCGGGATATCGAAGTATGGACAGATGAAGGAATCACCTATGCTGCTTTAATTCTTTTTGGAACCCATAAAGCTCTTGGCAAGTACCTGGCCCAGGCAGAGGTGATTTTTGAGTATCGCTCCAGCGATGTCACAGGACCGGCTCAACAGAGAATTGAATATCGACAGGGTTTTTTTATTTTCTTTAACGAGCTGTGGGAAAAAATCAATTTGCGCAATGATAATCAACATTTCCAGGATGGTTTGTTTATTTTTGACATCCCCACTTTCAATGAAAAAGCCATTCGGGAAACGGTTCTCAATGCGATCAGCCATCGCGATTATAAGGCCGCCGGTTCTGTTTGGGTGAAACAATATCCTCGTCGCATTACCATTGTCAGCCCTGGTGGTTTCCCTCCTGGAATCACACCAGAAAATATGCTTTGGAGGCAACAGCCACGTAACCGGAGAGTTGCTGAAGTATTTGGCAGGTGCGGACTTGTAGAACGGTCCGGTCAAGGTGCGGATCGCATTTTTGAAGAGAGCATCAGACAGGCAAAATCATTGCCTGATTTTACTCATACTGACGAATACCAGGTTGCTTTGACATTGGATGGCCAAGTTCAGGATGAAGGATTTTTACGGTTTTTGGCAAAACTGGATAAAAGAACTCTAGCCTCCTTTACTACGATTGATTTCCTGGTTTTGGACTATGTGCATAAAGAGCAACCTCTTCCAGCGGAGCCTCCTGAGTTGAAAATACGGCTTAAGCATCTGGTTGATTTAGGGGTAGTTGAATCTATCGGAAGAGGGAGGGCAACCCAATATATGCTCTGCCAAAAATATTATCTTCACGCTGGCAAAAGTGGAGTATATACACGAAAGCGAGGTCTTGATCGAAATACAAATAAAGAACTGCTTCTCAGGCATATTCGAGCTAACTCTCAAGGAGCTCGATTGTCCGAGTTATGCCAAGTGCTTCCTTCTCTTTCTGAGAACCAAGTTCAAACCCTTCTAAAAGAATTAAAACGCAAAGAATCCATCCATGTTAGGGGTAAAACCAAGGCAAGTCTTTGGTTCTTAGGGTCTATAGATCCGGATTTGAACGTAATTCCGACGTAATTCCGACGTAATCCAGCATCTCTTGTCTCTGACAATCGAGAGGACCAAAAGGGGGGAAGGCGCGGAAATGAATTTTTTATTGGTTTTTATCTGAATTATACTCCTCTGTTAGTTCACGAACTGCATCGATGATAATTTGCGGTTGTTCTCTTGGAATGTCGTGATCGCTATTTTCAGCGATGATTTGTTTTCCTCTTGTGGATTTAGTAACAAGATCTTTTTGAAGAGCTTGCCAATCGTTGGTCTGCTCATCTATAAATTTTTGTGAATATCCCGTTTCTTTGGGAGTGAGTGCTTTTCCACCAGTAATCACAATCAGAGGCTTGTCATCAAGCATTCCCCCAGAAGCCTTTAGCTGTTTTAGGCTCTCTGGAAATTCCTTATATTCTTGCATTGTTGTTACGATATATTTCGTAGTGCTTCTTTTTGCAAGTTTTAGCGATTCATTATCGTAAGGATTGTTTCTGTTATTTGGCACTTGATGGATATGATTCAACAGACGAACCACGCCTATAGATGTTAGAAATTTTGGAAACATTCTCAGTGCTTTAAGCCAAGTCTGTTCGGGTAGTTGAGGTATTTTTTCGAGTTGATCTTCATGGGAGGAGTCAACTAATACAATGCCCGCAACTTCATCCGGATATTGACTTGCGTACAAACGCGCATTTGCGCCGCCCAAAGAATGTCCAACTAGAATATACGGGCCTGGTGTTTTCGAATTTTTTAGAAGAGTATGTAATTCCTCTACCATGTACTTACTTGTGCGCGGATTAGGGCTTTCATCACTCCAACCATTCCCTGCTCGGTCAAAACTACAAACGCGAGTGAATTTTGCGATCCCTGGTTGAACTTGATCCCAATCAAAAGAGCTATTGCCTCCTCCCGCATCCAATATGACCGTTGGGCTGCCTTTGCCCGTGCAATAGATGTGTAGGGAGTATCCCCCAACATCCACCATTTTTCCAGGAGGAGGGTATTTGGCATCATCGATTTTTGTGCTGATGAACTGGTAAAGCGAACCTCCAATCAGCAATAACGCAACGATCGATATGAAAACAATGAAAGGTTTCTTTAAAATGCGTTTGAGTATGAAGCCTTCCATTCTATACCGTTCGTGAGTTCAATCTCTCTCGGTATAGCATCTTTGCCTGATTTGCTAATTACGAAAAATTTCTCAATCACATAGACATAATCATTTCTGTGGACCAATGGTGGACCAAATGGGGGCGGGAAGGCGCGGGAAACGGTGGGAAGATGCAGTAGATTGAAAGGGAAAAATAGTTTAAGCTTTCCTCGTGTCAGCTGCTGCGGAATGCGGCGGCGTGGGGCGCAGGCAGCGCATTCGTAATGCGAAGGTCATCGGCTCGACTCCGGTACGAAAGCCACAAATGTGGCTTTCGTACCGGAGTCGAGTCCCATTCGATGTTTTTGCGTTTCGCGAAAACCGAATGGGACCGCCGCCCCGGCAGGACAGCGAAGCTGCCGAGAGGGGATCCGGTTTCATGCAATTTTCAAAGAAAATTGCATGAAAGAAAGCCACAAATGTGGCTTTCGTACCGGAGTCGAGTCCCATTCGATGTTTTTGCGTTTCGCGAAAACCGAATGGGACCGCCGCCCCGGCAGGACAGCGAAGCTGCCGAGAGGGGATCCGGTTTCGGGCAATTTTCAAAGAAAATTGCATGAAAGAAAGCCACAAATGTGGCTTTCGTACCGGAGTCGAGTCCCATTCGATGTTTTTGCGTTTCGCGAAAACCGAATGGGACCGCCGCCCCGGAAGCAAGCGCGAAGCGCTGCGCGAGGGGTTCCGGATTCAGGCAACAAATCGTCCCGGGATCCCCAAAAGATGCTTCATCCTTTGGGGTGGGGTTGTGCAGCGCTCGGCCCCCGATCGATGCCTCATCGATTGGGGTGGTCGTAATGCGAAGGTCGTCAGTTCGACTCCTGTTTCAGGCAAGCTCCTTTACAAAATGACTGGTATGGAAAAAAAGATAGAGGTTGTCTCCTATAATCCGAAGTGGCCAGAAATGTTTGCTGAAGAAGCAAAGCAGGTCTGGCAAGCTTTGGGGAATAATTGCATTGCTATCCATCATATCGGTTCGACCTCTGTCCCCGGGTTAGCCGCCAAACCTATTATCGACATGCTCCCGGTAGTAAAAGATATTTTAGAGGTCGACAGAACGGTGGGTGCAATGACAAGGCTCGGATACGAAGCCAAAGGTGAATACGGGATTGCCTTTCGACGATATTTTCAAAAGGGCAAGAATACAAGGACTCATAACGTTCACATTTATGAGCAAGGCGATCCCGAAATCGATAGGTATGTGAAATTTCGCGATTGGCTCCGTTCCCACGATGATGATGCTAAAAGCTACGCTGAGCTCAAGTTAAAATTGGCAGAGCAATTTCCTCAGGATATTCTCCAATACTGCTTCGGCAAAGACACTTTTGTGGCAGGTATCGACGCAAAAGATGGTTTTGATGGATGGCGAATGGTTCAAGCTCTGACTGATAGAGAATGGGCAGCAGTCCGCGCTTTCCGACTGAAATATTTCTTCAAATCAAATGTGGATCCCTTTACCTGGACATTCGATCGTAAAGATCATGTGCATTGGGTCTTCTATAAGAATGATAAAATCATTGGCTATATTCATCTTCAGCTTTGGCCAGAAAAGAGAGCTTATTTGCGAATCATTGTCATTGATGAACAGCATCGAAAGCTTGGGTATGGGAGTCAGTTGCTGGGGCTTTGTGAGCGTTGGTTATATCAACAAGGCTACAAAAAATTAATGATCCAATCTTCGCCAGAAGCGTACCTGTTTTATTCCAAACATGGTTACGTGGAAATGCCGCTAAATGATCCGAACGGCCACAAGACGGATTCACGGGATATCGAAATAGGAAAACTTCTCTCGTCAAATTCTAGTAGTTGGAGATAATTTTTCTTCTCTCTCTTTTTTCATCGTATGAAAAATATGTAACAAAGGCACTCGCTTGAGCGGAATGAGTGCTTTTTTTACGCATCTCAAAAAAATTAGGCGTAACGTGAAGCATATTTGTCGAGCAATGCTTTAATCATTGTTTGGTAATTTGTGTGATACTTTTCAGCCTCGTTTTTAAAAAAATCAACACTTGCCTTGGTTAAGGAAATAGTGATTTTTGTTGTTTCTTCTTTAAGAACTAGGTCTTTTGGACGAGGTAAAAAATCATCCACTATTTTAATTTTTCCAATCGGTTGGTCTGTATATTTACTTTTGCGCTTCTTCATAAATTTTTCTCCCTTTTCTCCAATAGCCTGCGCCGAAAATGCGAATGGTCCGTTGTCTATAAGTAAATCTTACAGTCATAATCATTCCATCCACTTTGCCAAAGCAGTAATAACGAGCCTCTTTATGCGAATGCTCCAAATCTTCTGCAATCACACGGTTAAGGTCGCGAAAGGCTCGCTGTGCGTCAAAAAATGAAATACCATGTTTTGCCACATTAGCGGTACTTTTCTCCTCATCCCATTCAAAACTTGCTTTGTCCATATATGGATTTATATATGTCATATTAACCATATATTTAGCCATACATTTTTATGGTAAAATCAACGGCTTTTTAGAAATATTAAAGAGGCTTTCCTGTTTTGCGGGGCCGTTTCCGCATGGTCGATTGGTACCGGGCTTCTTGAATATCAGACGGCAGGAAACGGTAGGCTTTACGAGTGAGGGCTTGGATTTCCTCAAGGAAAGGGTAGCGGGGATTCCATTGGAATACGCGGGTTCTCCCCTCGAGGAAATTGACCAACAGACCGCCCTCTTCCAATTTTCGCAATGTCTTTTGGATGGGATCTAGGGCCGAATCGAAGGAACGGCTCAGCTCCGTGGCATTCGCTTTCCCATGCAGACAAAGATACATGAGGATTTTCTCTACGTTCTTATTGGAGAAAAGATACTCTAGCATGTGTGCACCTATATAATAGGTTTTATAACCGATCAGATAGGTTTATGTCAAATCGATTCCATGGACCAGCCATGGTCCAAAAGGGGACGGGAAAGCACTGCAAGTCTATGCAAGGCGCAGTAGATCGAAAGGAACAGATGGGTTAAACTGCTCTCATGTCAGCTGCTGCGGATTGCAGCGGCGTGGGGTGCAGTCGGCGCATTCGTAATGCGAAGGTCATCGGTTCGACTCCGGTTTCAGGCAAATTTTTCAAAGAAAATTGCATGAAAGAAAGCCACAAATGTGGCTTTCGTACCGGAATCGAGTCCCATTCGATGTTTTTGCGTTTCGCGAAAACCGAATGAGACCGCCGCCCCGGTAGGACAGCGAAGCTGCCGAGAGGGGTTCTGGCTTCAGGCAACTTAAACATTTGAAATAAAAGCACTCATTCAAATTGAGCGAGCACTAGGGCTTCGATGACAAACAAGATTCAAATGAACTTCAGAAAAATATGTTATTTTTTTGAATGAAGATTTTGTTTTTTTAATCCCCGTAAACCCGCCATCAATACAGCGATAAGTACACAGACAATGCCTATGAATTGAGTTATTCCAACTTTTTCTTTTAGCAATATAGCTGCAAAAATAACAGCAGAGACTGGAACTAAAGCCGTAAAAAGAGAGGCTTCCGCACCACTTACTTTTTCTAAACCTGCATACCACAATAAAAAACCACAGACTGTCGGCACCAATGCATAATAAGCCACTCCTAGCAGAGCATTTGAATTAATTTCCAATCCTGAATGCCATTCAAATAAGGCAGGAATAACTGAAAGACAAAATCCAATGCCAGTCATGGCTGTACTTAATGCTAATGGAGAAATCGGTGTTGATAACCGCTTATTAAGAAGGATAAATAATCCTTCACATACAATTGCCAAGAATACCAAAGCATTTCCAAATAATGTGGACTTGGAATAATTTATGCCATCGCTGCCAAAATGCAAGTTAATTGCTAAGGCTCCTAATGTACTGAGAAGAATTGCGCTCCCTAATGTCCAAGTAATGCGTTCTTTAAGTAATAAAAATGCAATCAATGCAGAAACAGCAGGCAACATTCCCGTAATGACTCCTGCATCAGTTGCAGAAGTAAATTGCATTCCTGTTATTAGCAATACCGTATAACCAACGCTGCCTGCTGCAGCTTGCAATAGAATAAGGAAAAGATCTCGTTTCCCGAGCGAAGGCCATTTCGTGTCACTTATACGCATAAGTACAAGGAAACATGGAAAAGCAATCAGAAAACGCAGCGCAGCTGCCATGAAGGGTGGGAGGCTTGCAGCAATAATTTTGCTAGCAATAATAGTACTGCCAACCGAAATCATAGCTAGTGCTAAATATATATATCCTAAAAATTTCTTGTCCATAGACCCTCTAGTCCGAATTTTGCAAAAAATTATCATGGGTTCTATTTTTCATCGATTAAATCTGCCTCTACTAGATTGATTTTCAGGAAATTAGATTTGCTGATTACTTTCCGGCCACTTTTCTGCTCAAGCTCTCTCCTTGCATTCCCTGCGACTTCTCCCCCTTCTCGAGCCGCTTTTTTATTTTGACGGAATCCTTGGGTATCATTCTGAACGGCGATTTCCGTTGTTGAAGCCTCTCCCAACATGGTAAAAATCAACTCGAGATCGGTCATATGGTCACGCAGATTTTGATTTTTCAAACCTTTTAATTTTTTGTGTTCGGAAGGTTTAAGGCCAAAGGTTGCATCAGAGATTTCTGCTGTGAGAATCGCATATTCTCTTTCTTCTTTGACTCCTCGCTTTTCCCATTCATTTGTCAATTGTTCTCGGATGGCGATTCCACGCATCCGTTTTTCGATCCAATCATCAGGATAACCTTTTGCTTTATAGATGGCTCGACCTCGTTTTGCAGCCAATTCAGGATCTTCTATCTCCTGAATGCGCTCATAACCAACTTTAGCGAGCCATCGCTTGAAGGGTTCTGCTTTGGAAGAGGGGATGGATTGGATGACCCGGAAAATAGTTTCTGTATTCGCTGTGTCAGTCTCGCGCATTTTTCCATCAGGAGCCAGTAATTTCAACTGTACGATTTTTCCGTACAGTTGAATAAACCCTTCATTTTCAGAAATTTGTATTTTTAGATCAGACCAATATCGCCGAGGATTTGAGCTTTCAGTCAAGACAGCTATGATGTCGATAATCGAAAAGTACCATTCACCTTGGTGGAGGGTCTTCCGGATTTGCTTCCCTTTGAAGATCGCTATCTTTGATGACCGTTGCTCAAGCTCGTTTTCCATAATCCCATTCATAGACTAATCGTCAAAAAATTATATGTTTCTTTGAGAAAAAGAGAAGAAAAACCGATATTTTCTTGGACCAACCGTGGACCAAAAGGGGAAGGGAAAGTACAGCAAATCTATGCAAGGAACAGTAGTTCGAAAGAAAAGGATCGGTTAAAAGGTAGCATCCACTTACTAAATAGGGTTCCAATAGCCATGAAGGCCTACGGGAATGGCATGAGGCGCTTCGGCTCTTGCTAATTCTTTCATTTGGCGCGCATCTAAGATAAGCAGAAATGAAGTGTGGTTGGCTAAATCTAGAACAACGGAAAGCACGGCGCCGTCGTCTTCACCCATTCCATTCGGGCGGGGCACGAAGATCGGCTCCCCTGGAAAACATCCTTTTTGCGACCATTTCCAGGTAGTTTTTGTATCCACGTCGATTTTATAGAGAGGCCTGAACTCTTCGATGGAATTGGGAAAGGCTGCATCGATCGCATAGCAATATCGATACTCATGGGCTGTCCGGTCTGCGGGGACGCGCGGCATTTCCACCGTCTCATCGAAAATCGTCTCCTTCGTCAAGGTTTGAGTCGGCATGTCAATGACGAATCTTTGCAGTTTGGTTTTCAAAGCTTCGATGAGTTTTTTTTCATCGGCCATCGTCTCTGTAATCACCGCCATGATATCTGCATTATGCTGAGTCACGATATCGATGGTTATTTTCCCTTCCTTGTCGTAGGCGTTCACATGATGGAATGCAAAAAAAGGTTCGTCTTTGATTTTTGCGACCAGCTTCCCTGTCGCCCGCTCGGTTACATAAAAGTTCGTCCCTCGCTCTGGCCTCCAATGATAATTGAAAATCAGCGGCTTTTTCCGATCGATCAAATCCATAGGGTTGACCACGAATGGAAATTCGACCAAAATTTGATAGCGTTCCGTCAAAGCGAAACTATGCATGTAGGCGGGTAAGTCTACGGGTATTTTATTGACCACTTCGCGGGTCGCCGAATGGTCTTGCATTTTCCAAATTACGTAATTGCTTTTCGGTCCGAATTCGATCAAATAGTTATACGTTTCTTTGGCTGCCAGATCGTGCTGGGCATGGGCCGCTTCCCAAATTTTGGCTTTAGGTAATTCATCTTTGTAATCGAAATTCCCAATCGTATCTAATGTGGACGGATCGAAGACGACAGGCAGAGGAGTTTCGGTCAGCGCGACCATCTGGTCGGCGTAATCTTGGATCGTGACCGATGCGCACTCGATATTTTGCATCTGTTTGGGAATAAATTTAGAGGTTTGATTTTTAAATGTTACGGGACAGGGGTCTTGCGCAAATCCAGAGAAGTTTAAACTTTTTTCTTCCACCATCTGGTAGTAGCGCTTGCAGCGGAGAAAGCGGTTGCTGTATAGCACCTTTTGAGGCGAAAACTCAAAAGCGTGAAGCATGGCCAAGCCATCAAACCAAGTCACCCGTTTTTCCCCGCCTACGGTGAACTTGGCAGGGCCGTTCCTCAATAACGTTCCCGACAACCAATCGGGAATCTGCCCCTGGATCGGGCATGGAGATCTCGCTACTTCTTGGTCCAGATCGAAAAACAGATGTTGATTGTAAAATTGATACAAGGCTTTTGTAGAATTCGAGGAAGAATTGCAGGCGCAAAGAAATAAGAGAAGTAGAATGGGCAGTTTTTTGGTCATCTTTCAAGTCTCGATTTTGAAGTAATGATTGGATTTATGGGATCTATCTGAAGGAATTTCATTTATGTGGACCGAAATTTGCGCATTGTAGTTTGCGATCAAATCTTTAAATTCTTCCTGAAGAACTTTCAAGAGTCCCCGCCCTGTCTCTTGCAACTGATGAGGGGTGCGCCCTTCAAGTAAAAGCGCTTGTAAATACACAAAAGCTCGATTTTCCGCCCCATCGCCCACGTAAAAATCCTCATAACGAATCGCTCGACTTTGGCAACGAACCAGATCGGCGCCAGCCTGATTCACTAAAACATCGTGAAGCCGTGAAAAAAGTTTTCTGAGGCGATCTCCTGTTACCCGGATGTTTCCCGAATACTCCATTCTTAAATGGGGCATAGTCTCCTTCCTGCGCACGTTAATCCTGCTATAACAAACATTCGATTAAAACTCTTGAATTTTTGATTGATAGAACTACAATATAGATATACATTTGTGTATACACAAATGAATTCAAAATTTGGTTTTTGACTGCGTCAGCTTCGCAGCAAATTTTTGGTCTTCACTCACGCCTTGCCTCTCGGCAATGGCCCCACCCCAAACACGATGCGTATTTGGGGACCTCCGGGGAGGTCGTTCGCTCCAGACGCAAAAATTTGCGCGGCTTCCTTATCAAATTCCCAAATTTTGATTTCATTTGTGTATAATAGATTCGCGTAGGTAGAGATGCAGAGACCTCTAAATAAAATTCGAGCTTCGTTGATTCGAGGAGGAACAAGCAAAGGTTTGTTTTTGAATGAGGACGATCTTCCCAAAAATGAAAAAGAACGGGATTCCCTGCTCTTGTCAATCATGGGAAGTCCTGACCCTTCAGGGATGCAGTTAAATGGACTTGGAGGGGGAATTTCAAGCACTAGCAAAGTAGCTCTGATCAGCCGATCAGGACGAAAGAATATGGATGTGAATTATTTATTTGGGCAGGTGAGCCTCAAAGAGCCCAAAATTGATTGGCACGGAAGTTGCGGAAATCTGTCTGCCGCTGTCGCCTTATATGCGGTGAATGAAAAAATTGTACCCACGTGCTCGGATGGCTCTGCTCAAGTAAATATCTGGCAGGCAAATCTCGGTTACGAAATCCATGCGAAAATCTACCCGCCAAATGATCAAAATCACTGGATTTCTATTCCAGGCGTCCCCGGGAAAAGTCCGGCTATTTATGTAGATTTCATCAGCCCCAGCACTTCTTTACTCCCCAATGATCAGCCTCTCCATATAATCCATCTACCCGATGGGAAGAAAATTGAAGCAACCTTGATCTGCGGTGCAAATCCTACAATTTTTGTGAATGCTTCTGCAATGAATCTAGTTGGCGATGAATTACCAGGAAAGATTGACTTTCAAAAGATTGAAAAGTTGATTCAGAATATCTGTATAGAAGGGGCAAAAATCATGCAAGTTCACTACACGCCCGCCATGCGTGTTGCTTGGGTATCTTCACCCAAAGATCACACAGACTCTAACGGTTCATTCATTTCTGCAGCAGACTGCGATATTTTAAGCCGTATTTCAACAGAAGGTAGAATTCATCATGCCCATACAGGAACAGGGGCCGTTAATCTAGCTTGCGCAGCCAAAATCCCGGAAACCATACCCTATAAAATTGTCAAAGGACGCTCGAATTCTAGTCCTTTGAGAATAGCGCACCCGCTAGGGGTCATGCAAGTCGATGCGGATGTAATCAAAGACGGCAAGACGGGTAAATGGATCGCTTTGAGTTCTGGATTTATGCGAACGGCAAAAATACTCATGGTTGGCGAAGCCTATGTGAACCTATCCTAATAAATCTGGTTTGGGACCTTTGAGACCTTTCAGTGTTTTTCCAAAACTTCTTTCGCAGCTAATAGGGCATTGGCGGCTGCCGGGAACCCTGCGTAGATTGCTGTCAAATTCATCATTTCTACGATTTCTTCTTTTGTGGCTCCGGCATGCAGCGCCGCTTCAACATGCGCTTTGACGTTGGGCCAATGGCCTTGAGTGATGAGACAGGCGAGAATGATCCATTCTTTGGTTTTCAGATCGAGGGTTTTCGTCTGCATCAGGTCCCCGAAAACCCATTCGAGGGTCATCTGAAGCATTTTCGGGGAGAGTTTCTCAAACGCCCGGACGATTTCTTCGCCCGAGTGTCCGCCGTGTAGTTTTTTAAACAATTCCAATCCCTTATCGCGCGCGGCGCTCATGATCGACTCCTTCTTTTTTTTAGTTATATATGTGTTACAGATTTTCCATTCCAGAGAGGATTTTGAAAGCCGTAGTAATTAGAGAATTCGGGGGGACCGGAGAAAGTCGGATTGGGTACGGTGGACGATCCGAAAATATGAGATGCATCCATGAACCTATCCGCAATGTGGTATAAAAAATCTTTTTGGTGATTCAGTCAGCGAATATTGGAAGGAGCAGATGAATATTTTATAAATGGTCCGCGAGTGAAGTGAATGGGCGCTATATTTTCAGCGTTATAAATAAAACCGTCCTGAGTTTTTTCAAGAGTGGCATTTCCATATCCAAATTGAAAGACAAGGCTGCCATACCTGTTGACTTTTGGATCGAATTCCAGAGGTGGAAATTTAGAACGATCAGCTGGGATCATTTGTACAGCCCATTTTCCAGGTTCTTTTTCTTTGGGCTTTAGAGTCCATTCTGAACCTAATTCATCACACCTATAGGTGCCGCTAAAAATTTGCGCATCGCTTTTATGATTATTAATAAGCCTACTGGCAGGTGGGCGGAGTGGCTTTTCAATCTCTACTCCAAGCAGTGTGTTAGCCACGTCATTTGCAGTTTTTTCCGTTTCAGGAATGTTGTCTACATTAGTCGTCAAAAAGAATGCGAAAGTTTTCTTTGGATCTTTGATGTGTTCGTACCGGCGGAAAATCGTGACTGCACCGGCGAGCATTCCTCCATGGGATATCCGAAGATAATCACCCACATGATCGACAATGAGTCCCCGGCAATAAAGATGTTCTGGATGACCTGCAACATTTTTGGGTGGTTTCAAAAGGTCATAATCTCTATGTGCAATCACATCATTCCATCGAATCATATCGGTTGGCGGCCCGATAAGTCCTGTTGTGCCGAAGGAGCGGTTTGGCGAAGTCACTTTTTCCATATAGGTTTTGCTTGAAGGATCGCCGTCATAGCCTGGGATCGTTTTGGGACAGGAGGGATCGATGGAACAGCGGGTTTTCATTCCCAACGGGACCAAAATTTCTTCGCGGAGATAGTCGACAAACGGACGTTGGGATACATCCTCAACGATTTTGGCTAAAAGGTAATAATTGGTATTGCAGTACATCTGTTTAGATCCAGGAGAGAAAACCATTCCTGGATGCTTGTGCAAAAGCTCGAGCAATTGCGCATTGTCCAGTTTTTCCGCATCGACTCCAGCCATAAGAGCAGTCGCCCAAACTTCAGGAAGACCGCTGCGCATGTGGAGAAGGTCGTCAACGGTGACTGTTTGTGCGACTCCATCCAGTTTAAATTCAGGAAGATCAGGACAAAGCTTACGGATATCGTCTTCGTATTCGATGGAACCTTCTTTCACTAATTTATCAATGCAAGCGGCCGTAAACTGTTTTGAATTAGATCCCCAGTTCTGAGGGCCGTCAGGCAGAATTTCACCCGCATGAAAAAGAACTGGAGATTTTCCCTCTGGCATAACCACCAAATTGCATCCAGTAGGAATATCTCTGGGGTAATCCTTGCAGTGGAGGTCAAGAACGTTTTGAATTTTTCCGTTATTTGGAAAATGGGAAGAACTTTGTGCGCGTCCAATTGGCGGTATTGAAGTCATAACTCACTCTCTACCACCCCCAGGATTTTCGCTCAATATCTAAAGGCTCATTTTGTGGGACCAACCGTGGACCAAAAGAGGACGGGAAAGCACGTCAAATCTATGCAAGGCGCAGTAGATCGAAAGGAACGAATGAATTAAACTGCCCTCGTATCAGCTGCTGCGGGATGCGGCGGCGTGGAAGAAGGGACGCATGCGGCTTTAATGGGCAAAAACGGCTTGTACGCCAAGATGTGGAATATGCAAGTAGGGGCTTCCTGCCTGAAGCGCCAGCATGAAAACTTGACGAATCGGGAGAACGGATATATATCTGAATTATGTCAGAGCTATTGAAATTCCCTCGTATCTTCATTCTGCAATTGCTTGCTTCTTTTGCGACTGTCGCAGCGATTCTTTTCACTCCTGCGCTGCCT
The DNA here is from genome assembly GCA_963713105.1 of uncultured Chlamydiae bacterium. Taxonomy (GTDB): domain Bacteria; phylum Chlamydiota; class Chlamydiia; order Chlamydiales; family SM23-39; genus CAVQKJ01. The sequence continues at coordinate 774,169 of CAVQKJ010000005.1, read as the reverse complement.
CAAGTTTCAAATGCCTTTCAGCTCTCTGCCGGACAAAGCCAATGGCCGATTACGATCTATCTTTTTGGGTTTTCGTTCGGTCCGTTGCTCTATGGTCCGCTTGCGAATCGAATGGGGAGAAAAAAAGCTCTTCTGTTTGGTCTTGCCCTAGCTTTGGTAGGAAGCTTGTTTGCTTTCTTGGCTTCTTCGTTTTGGTTTTTCTGTCTTGGCCGTTTTATCCAAGCCTTGGGAGCTGTAGCAGGACTCAAAATTGTTTTTACGATGGTCAGCGATTTGCACGAGGGACGCTCCGCTGCCAAAGTGTTGGCTATTCTGCTGCTTGGGTTTTCGATTGCTCCCGGCTTGAGCTTGGCCATAGGAGGATGGCTTACAGAGGTTTTCGGATGGGAAAGTTGCTTTGGTTTTTTAGCCCTGTATTCAGCCGTTCTTTTCCTCTGCACTTTTTGGCTCCCTGAAACTGCAAAACAAACGGATGCCTCATCGCTCCAATTAGGCCGTATCGCTTCTGGATATCTGCATCAATTCCGGCACATTCCCTTGCTGCTCTATGCAGGGTTAATGGGGCTTTCAGTGGCTATGAACTATGTGTTTGCTACAGAGGCTCCCTACGTCGGAATCAATATCATGGGTCTTACTGCTGGGAAATATGGATTATTCGGCCTGGTATTGTCAGCGGGGATGCTAGTCGGGTTGTTGCTAAGCCAATTCATGGCCGGTCGGGTCAGTTCCAGGATAGAAATGGTGTCTGGAATCTTGGCTTGTCTAGCGGGAGCCTGTTTGATGGCGATTTTTTTCAGCGCTCGTTGGTTTGGGGGCTGGAGTCTTTTTTTGCCGCAAGCCTTGGTCCAAATGGGGGTCGGGTTTATCTGGGTTTTCGCTCCTGCCAAAAGTTTATCCGAAGTTACAGATAAATCGAACGCGTCAGCAGTCACTCAATTCTTGAGCATGAGCTGCGCAACAGCCGTGACGCTTCTTGCCGGGGCTTTTTTGCCCAAAGGACTTTTCACTATCCCCACTGTGTTTGGGGTCCTTGGCCTGATTATGTTCTGCATTTGGCTTTCTTTGCTCAGCCGGTTGAAAAACAATTAATTTAGCAATGAAACAACATAGATTGAAAAGGATGGATGAGTTAAACTGCTTCCCGTTCAGATGTTAGGAATGGGAAATGATTGATTGTCTTCCAGTAGGGGGAATCGCCTTGCTTGCAAAGCTGGAAATTATCAAGAATACCAGTTGGGATGACCACGTTAAAATTCCTCAAGTCGAAAACCAGGCTTTATGGAATCAAGGACGGCAAGTTCTCCATTTCTACCGCAAAGATAAAGATTATCGGGAAAGCGATCAGGCGAAGGCCTTTGTAATTGAACATTTCCAAGAGGCCAAGGTTTTCGATGTCGATGCGGCTTTGCTCAAATACGCAGTGGAAAGCGCTCAGTTAAAAGGCGCTTTTTTAGATATGGGCATTTGCACAGGACGAACGCTTAATTTCATCGCGGGCCTCAAATACGACCAAGAAGTCTATGGGTTCGATTCTTTCGAGGGACTTCCGGAAGATTGGAACCGCAGCGATATTCACATTCCCAAAGGGACCTTTGCGTCCAAAAATAACTGGATCCCTACTGTTCTTTTGAATGTCTCCCTACTCAAAGGACATTTTGCAGATACTTTACCTCTCTTCAAACAAGAAATCCTTAAAGACCAACCCATCGCGTTCATGCACATTGATTGCGAACTCTATTCCTCAACGAACGATATTTTCCAGGCTCTCGGCGACCATATCGTTCCAGGGACTGTCATTCTCTTTGATGAGCTTTACAATTATTCCAACGCCTCTGAACATGAATTCAAAGCTTTTCAAGAATTCCTAACCAGAAAAGGTCTCAAAGCCCGCTGGATTGGCTTTAATCAATACCACGAGCAGGCCGCTGCTCAAATCATAGAGTGATATTCTAAGAAGCACAAGCTGCTCTGGAAGCTCTTCTTATTGCATGTTGAATAAGAAAATAGTAGTGTTAAATAATGATCGTTGTCATTGAAGTCATTAAGGCCGTTCAAGGAAAATCCGGAGAGTTGAAGAAAGCCATCCACGATATCGTACCCCTGTGCCAAAAAGAAGAAGGATGCTTGCAATACGAACTCTTCGAACCGACAAAAGAAAACGGAGAATTTCTTGTCCTCCAGAAATGGAAAAATCCCAAAGATCTTGCCCGGCATGAAACTTCAAAAACCATCGAAGAGTTCATCCGGAAATACGATGGGGTCCTCTACGTTGAAGTGACACAATACACAGAATGGAAACCTGTTGTTTAAACGAATGATAGATCTCACCCATTCACTCAATTCAAAAGTACCCACCTGGGATGGCGCTCAAGGATTCGACTTGGATGAAAACGACCAGATTACCATCCAATCCAGCACCGGAACTCATATCGACATGCCCTCCTATTTCTCAGGGAAAGGATTTACAGCCGCAACATTGCCTCTCGAGCAATTGGTTGTCCCTGCGCATGTCATCGATCTTTCTAAAACAGCAACTGCTGACACGATTATTTCTCCAGATGACATTCGCAAATATGAAGCTGCCCACGGACTTATTGCCAAAAATAGCCTAGTCATTGCGTATACTGGTTGGAGCAAACATTGGCCTAATCCCAAGACCTATCGCAACGAAATGAAGTTCCCTGTTTTTGGACTCCCAGCTCTCGAATTGCTGCGCGCTCGAAACATCGCGGGAGTTGCCATAGATACCCTAGCTTTGGAGAAATTAGGAGGTGCTTATCCAGGTCATAAGCTTCTGATGGATGCCGGTGCTTACATCATCGAAAATATCGCTAATTGTTCCCAACTGCCCCCCAAAGGGGCTACAGTCATCGCCCTTCCCTTCAAAGTCGAAAATCTCAGGGAAGCCCCTGCCCGCGTCATCGCACTGATTCCTTGAAGCGCGGGTTCTTCCATCGAGGCTGGGCCCAACGATCCCAGCAAGCAGCAGGAACAGGCGATGATCTAGCCTGCCGGCGGGAAAAAGACCGATCTTTCTAACAATCTATCATTCTAGTTATTAATAGTTTACAAACTGTTAAATATTTATATTTTTATTATTTATATTTAATAATTAATTATATATAATACTATTTAAAACAATTAAATTATATGACATTTAAAGCAGATTTAAGATTAGACTTTTTAGCTCGATATGCGGACCGATTGCCGGCAACGGATACATCACCTAAGAGTCCTAGCAGATCTATTCCTTTTCTCTCCTTCCCTTTTTCGCTTGGGGGATGCGTTGATGATTCCCTATTAAATTCCAAAGAAATCAAGCCCTTATTTAGAAAAAAAACTGGAAAAGCACCGTTCCGACGGAGCTATAGCGCGCCTCCTAAACTGACGCCGTCCGTCAAACCCGTACCCTTAAAAACGAACTCTTTGGATGAGTCAGCCTCTGAATCCGAACGACCGATTAAGAAGCGAACACTGTCTCAGACAGACCTTGCCGATTCTACACCTGATCAGAAACCCAAAGAAGAAATTGGACAAACGATCGCCATTCCTTCTCCTCGACATAGCGCCCCTGCTCCTTTGGCTTTGGAAGAAACGTGCCAGGAGTTGATCGACCGGATCGGGGAAACGGTTCATCAAACGGTCAGCGAGATGGATTTCGATGGATTGAAGCCGTTCCTCAAGCTGTTCGATCAGATCGAACAAGGAAAATCCCCGCCCGAATGCGCCATCGATTGCAGCAACGAGGCGTTGGGAAGCACTTGCGTCGGGATGTCTCACAAAATCCTAAAAAACATCAAAGAGAAACATGGGATTGAAGGGGCCCTCGCTGTCGAGCGTCCTAATTCTTCTTCTTATTGTTTCGGGCACGCCTCTGTCATCATTCCCTGCAAGGATGGATATGTCATGCTCGATCCCAGATCAAATCCCGATTACCGGATCTTTTCAGTGCCTTATGGATCGACCAGCCAAAGCAAAACTTATGTTTTGACCGCGGGAAAAAAAGGGGCTTCTCCTGCATTGATTCTCAAAAACCAAATTGCCGGAAAAGAGGAATCTTTTGAATATTTCATCGATGTGGCAAACGGAGATGACATCGTAGCCAAATCCTACATGATCAAATCTATCGAGAAAATGATCCCTATCGCCGTTTATAAGCCGGATGGGAGCCCTTTAAAGAGCATCAAAATTATCCCCAGCGAATCTTCAATTATCTTCAAAGACCACGTCTCAGAAAAAGAAAAAACAATAAATTATGAATGGGTTGGCGATCCCTCGTTCCTGGTAAATTTAGAAGCATTCATGGGCTCCGATTTCCATATGCCTATTCAAACTGTTTACAAAGAGATCGTCTCATTCGTTTCACAGGAAAGTAAATTAGCAAGAGCCTTCGATTTTAAAAAGGCTGAGCAAGAATCTCCCTGGAGCTAATTCTCAAGCCTTTTATAATTCTTTTTTTGCGCTTTTAATTTTTCAAATTTCTCTGAATTTTTATTCACCATGAATGCCTTTTACTTTGCTGTATTGACAAAATTTTATGGGAAGCGAATGGGCAATTTGGTAGGTTGCGGGTAATTGAGGGTTGAGATGCGGTTTGTCGATTTTAAAGAACCTGGATCCTCGGATGTTTTATTCGTGAATGAAAAACCCATTCCGGAACCTAGGCCGAATGAAATCCTTGTTCATGTAAAAGCTGCGGGAGTCAATCGCCCCGATCTTTCCCAAAGAGCGGGCCATTATCCACCCCCGCAAGGAGCCAATCCGATCCTTGGATTGGAAATTGCGGGGACGGTCAGTAAAGTCGGCTATGAGTCAAAAAAATGGAAAGCAGGCGACGCCGTTTGCGGCCTGACGAATGGAGGGGGATACGCCGAATATTGTACAGTACCAGAAGGGCAGTGCCTCCCCTTGCCGCACGGGTTGAGCTTCATCGAGGCCGCCTCTCTTCCTGAAACTTATTTTACCGTCTGGGGCAATTTATTCATGAGGACGCGGTTAAAATCTGGGGAAACAATCCTGATTCATGGAGGTTCCAGCGGCATCGGGTCGTGCGCCATTCAGCTCTCCAAGGCTTTTGGAGCGCATGTTGCAACAACAGTCGGAAGCGATGCGAAAGCCGCCTTTTGCAAAGATCTCAAAGCGGATGAAGTCATCAATTACAAAGAAAAAGATTTTTTCTCTTTGTTAAAAAACAAGGGAGTTGATGTTGTTCTCGATATCATCGGGGGTGAATATTTTGAAAAAAATTTTCTCCTTCTGAAAGAAGAGGGCCGTCTTGTTCAAGTTGCCTGCATGCACGGCTCATCGGTCGCCCTCGATCTAGACCGACTCCATTTCAAACGTTTAACACTCCTGGGATCTACTTTGAGAGCTCAATCAGCAGACGCCAAATCGCGGATCGCTCAAGAACTTTTGCACAATGTCTGGCCGCTCTTTGAGAAGAAAATATTAAAGCCCGTAGTGACTGCTACATTCCCTCTTTCAAATGCTTCTGCTGCTCATAAACTCATGGAATCGAGTCAGCACTGCGGGAAAATTGTATTGATCGTGCAAGACGGGAAATGAAATCAACTGCGTTGAGTTTTGAAAGGATATTCTTATGAAACAAGAAATCAGGATTCAGCTTCCATCCAGACAGAACCTTCCCCCCGTCGAACTTTACTGCCAATACTACGCAAAGTCTGGAAAGATTGGGACGCGCGATGTAATCCTCATGATTCCGGGCGGGCCCGGGAACGATCATGCCATATACGATCCTCCCGACCATTCAATGGCAAAAGCTTTTTTCCTCTACGCCGACATTCTTTTGTTTGATCCAAGAAGCTGCGGAAAAAGCGAGCTTCAAAAAACAGAATATTCCAGCTTGGACCATTACATCGATGACATTGAAGCGATCCGGGAACATTTTAAAATTTCTCCAAACCATTTAATCATTTTGGGTCAGTCCTATGGGTCGATTGCATCTTTGGGATACGCTGCCAGGTATCCAAATAGTCTAAAAAAGATGATTTTGATAGGCGGCGCAGCCAGCAGCGAGTTTCTCGATGAAGCGAAAAGAAATTTGGATCGAATCGGGACGCATAAACAGAAGGAGCTTGGCAAGAAGTTATGGACAGGAACTTTTACCGGCGAACCCGATGAGAACGACGAATTCTTTCAATCAATGGCTCCTTTATATCAACTCACGTTCAAGCCTGGAATGCCTACGCCTCCGCTCACTTATAATGTCGACATTCTGAATTTCGGTTTCGGTCATTTTTTAAGAAATTTTGATTTTCGGCCAGTTTTGAATAAGGTCAAATGCAGAACCCTAATTCTTTGCGGGGCTGACGATTGGATCCTTGATAAAAACCAAGCAAAGATCATCCACGAAGGGATTAAAGGGAGCATCCTCAAAATTTATTCCCATTGCAGCCACTTACTTTGGCTCGATCAGTGGGACAAGTTCTTGAAGGATACGGTTGATTTTTTGACCTCTTGATGGATTTATTTTTAAAAACTAAATCCATTCATAGCGAAAGCGTCCTTTTATTTTTTCAGATTTTCAATGGAAGAAATTGAATGGGATTTTTATAAAGCAGGAAAGAGTAGATGCGGACTGATATTGCGGTTAGCGCTTAGAATTAGGAGTTAAATGTTACTTAGAGCGATTATTTTGGCGGGATGCATCGGAACTGTCCAGCCTCAGGATATCCTGATAATGGGAGGAGAAAAAGTAACCCAGTTGATCAAGGAACCTTTACCTGACGCTCCCGGTCGCAATGTGATGTTTATAAGGGTCGATTATTTACCTGGGCAAGCAACAAAGCCGCATGAACATCCAGGCTCGGTAATCGCATATGTCTTAGAAGGTAGTTTTATATCTCAACTGGAAGGGCAAGAGCCTGTTCTATATCATCAAGGGGACTATTGGTATGAACCGCCTTGCCGAGGACACGTTATGGCAAAGAATGCGAGCGATAAGCTTCCAGCAAAGTTATTGGTATGGCTCTTGTTGGGTGACAACGATCCTGTTAAGTTGCCTTATGCGCCAATAAAAACGGAGCCGTAGTTTTTACACTGCTAACCATTCTAATGGTCGCGGCAAAAAGGCCAGGGATTTCTTCGCTTTCATATTTGAAGCTCCCCGTAATCGAGTTGCATAATATACGGAATCTGGACCGTTGATGCGCAATTCTTCTTCGATTGTCCTTATTGGAGGAGGAGGAGCTCCGAGCCATCGGGCGTAAGCCGGAAGCCATGTTGCTAATTTAACAGGGGTGTCGTTGGTAATGTTGTAGGCTCCTGGCGTACAATTTAATGCAGCAGCAATCCCATTGGCGGCATCTTCGACATGTACAAAGCTCCAGACGCCCTGACCGTCTCCTACGATAGGATAGCTTCTATTCCGTACCTGATCGGCCATGTTTCCATCGGAGGCGTACCAGGTCCCCGGTCCGTAGAAAAAGCCAAAACGGAGAGCGACTCCTTCGATCGTTTTTGCTTGAAGTACGCGTTTTTCAATTTCAGCGTACACCTTAGTTCCCGCGGAAATTCCCGGAGAGGCATCAAAAGCAAAAGGAATTTCTTCATTTGCTAATCCCGAACCAGGAGCATACCAAAAAGCGCTTGATTGAATCATGTAACGCCTTACTCCCATAATTTGAGCCGCTTTCTGGAGATTAGCGCCGCCTTCTCTGCGCAATTTTTTGTCTAATTCTCCAGCTTCTTTCATCGCTTGCGGGGTATAGACTTTAGGCAGAGAGGTGAGCATCTCAATGATGACTTCAGGTTGTGCTAATTTTATCGCTTCTAAGACGGATGCCGCATTTAATGCGTCTGCAATAACGGGCGTCGCGCCCAGATCTGCGATTTGTTGGGCGCGCTCTTTAGACCGAGACATTCCAAAAACTTCATGACCATCGGCACATAGCCGGGTAACAAGGGGATTGCCGATAGCTCCGGTAGCCCCTGCAATAAAAATTCTCATTCTGTAGGTCCCATCTTTATTTTAGGACAAAGTAAGTCATAGAAAGCGGTTCTGTCAAGTGGATGAAACATGAGAATTTGAGAAATCAGCTACACATGATAAATGTCTATCTGGAGTCGCATTTAATTCTTTTTGAGCTTGATGTAATTTCTTTTCGGAAAAACGCAACGAATTCAGAATTTCCTCGTGGAGAGGAGAATTTGAATTTCGAATAAGCGGTGTTTTTTGAAAATTTGAAAATCGGAGATAATTTCAGACAATTCTTGAAGTTCTTCGGGAGTTTCGATTTTGGGAAGAAACTTTAAGCTGCCTATGAGGGCGCCATTGACCTTCGCTGCTCGTACTATAATGAAGGAATGGAACTTTGGAGGGTTTTCGATGGATCTTTCCTGGAAAGTGTGTATAGTTTGGCCGAGGGTCTCTTTGACCATAAGGAGAGGTGTAGAGAAGTTTAGTTGACATGCTGCATATCCTGGATGTTATATATACCAAATTAATTTCCCTGGATGAAAATTAGTCTCCATACCAAGGGAGAGTTCCATTTCTTGGGAGAATATCGATGTTAGCTTCTCCCAAATTTTTTAAAATCCAAATGAGAAAAGACGCGAATACAAAAAGACCGAATGGCACACAGATTTTTGCTGCACAAGCAGCCTGCCGTTCTACTTCTTCCCTTCCAACCGCCCCCTCTTGTCCTTGTTCGTGGTTTATAGGGTCGTGGTTAATTTCTATTAGATCAACTAAATCAATGATCTGCAAACCTTCAATAGGATCATCGATTTCTCCATCATCATGCATCGGGACCATTTCAATATGGTCTTCTTGAACCAAAAGAGGAAGATCTTCCTCCCCATCTTCTTCATTTGCGATATACTCAGAGATATGAACGGCTTGAATCTCTTGTCGGCATTCGGGACAGCGGCCCGATCGATCCAGGCATTTCTGATGAAACCAATGAAAAACTTGATCCACCTTATGGGAAACCCTAACTAAAGGATCGCCATCGTTCGTCTGGCAGGACAAGCATATCTTACCTTCAGGACTATTAAGATTAGCATGCGGAATTGAATTAACAGACATATTCAAGCCTTTTTTGTTTTAAAAATTATTAATATATATTATATAATAATAATTAAATTAAAAACACGATTATTTGCCCAGAGATACGGTACTGCAGTTTAAATGACTCCATCTATGACTAACTCATTGCCAGCAATATATTAGATTCGCATAGTCGAGAAAGAGGGCGTATCGGCAACATTCATGGTATCGCCTAATTTTCAATTGGGACATCTCCTACTATCCATACTTAATCTCTTTTGTGTTCGTTGGGGACAGAGCCAAGTTGTTATTTCAATTGCAAGGAACCTTTCTCTTGGAGCTAATTTTGTTTACATCAAGGAATTCGATTGAAAAATTTTTATATTTTATTTGTTCTTTTGTTTATTCCAATTCTAGGTCAAACAGAACAATTGGTTTCTAATGGCCGTAAAAAATTTTGGCAGGCAGGCAAGATGGGTCGGAGCTAAAAGGATATTTATCCCTGCCGCTGATCGGGTCTTCCCTATGGATATATTATGCCGGGGTATTAGGCAGCTCCTCTTCCCATAGTGTCTATGCAATTGAAAATCCTGGGTCGCCCCTCAATTCAGTAGGGATCGTCCATTCCTGCCCAGGTAAAATCGATCGTCGACAGAGAACGTTTTGACGCCTGTTTTTCACGAATACAATCTGGTTGTAAATCAGGTTCGGGATTATCTCCAGTTTTAGAATTTCTTCATGGATTTAAGCCGAAGGGTAGGACTCTCGTCTGATCTGTATCGGCACTTCGGAAGGGGGATGGATCGCTCCCCGCGTCGCCCTTCTATCCCCAGAGGCGAAGTCAGTTCTTGTTTTTGGGGGTGCAGGTGCTTGGAAATTCAGAGATGAGATCGCTTTGCTTCTTAAAAAAAATGGTTCTCCTCTGACAGATGAAGAAATCGAATCGCAATTTAAAATGATGAAGGAAGACCCGTCTTCCCAAATATTTTGGTTATCAGAAACTTTAATTTTTGGGCGCATGGCGCCGATCTCTGTAATCGAGATGATATTTTAAGCCTTTTATGTCCGTTTATCTTTCATTAGGATCGGAAGATCATTGTATGAATCGTCGGATGAACTTTGGAAACTTGTTCAAGAACAAAAAAAATCCAATGTTACCTACGCACGTTACGAAGGCTTAGCGCATACATGCTGGATGATAGATATACCGTTCTCCAAGATGCAGTGAAATGGATTGAGACCCAACTAGATCTTGGCGATGACGGGAATATTGCTAAGGCACATTCACAAGAAAATTAATTTTTGACCGCTCGAATAGGAAGGGCTTGAAATGATGAACTTACCCTGACGGATCCTTCGGCTGCCCCTCAAGTAATGTAAAAATCAAGTTCTCTTAGTCGCATGGGTGGTGGAGGTTGCACGCAAATAGCTCAACAAGCCACGCAGATCACCCTGGCGATCAGCACGCACAGTGCACTCCTTTCCATTAAAGTTAAACTCTAAGTGCTTTTTGAAGTTCTTGATTTGTTCTGAATCCTCAGAAATTTTTCTCTGGAACATTCGGGCTCTGTCTATAGTCTTAAAGCCGAGATCGTGGACATATCTATTTTTTTTTCCGTCTATAAGCCATCCATACTCATAATCTTCGAATACGAAATTGTGATTATATGCCGCTACTTTGGGTTCCGAAGCCATATGATTTTTCCTTGTTAAGGGCGTGAAAGATCGACTTTAAAAGGAGCCCGTTTTTCTGCAAGGGAATTAGAGTCATCGAGCATTACCTGCTTAGGATACCCCAACTATCATGTAAAAAACGCGAGGGCATGGCGATTTGGCTGGCTTTGAGAATCATCTGGTTCTTAGCCATGATAAATAGTCGCCTAGGTGGATGAGGTTGCACGCAAATATTTCAACAAGTCAGGTAGTATACCCGGGGGCTGAATTGCTTCCGTTACGATTTCAGAGGGTTCGTGTCTTTATTGACCAGCATAAATGTTTACTCCGCAGGAAATTTTCTCAGACGATGAGCACGGAAGATGATTCGAATTTGCAAGGCTCAATAATTCGCAGAATTTCAAGGCATTGGGGTTTTGAAGGTTTATTTTTTTTGAAAATGGCATAGATAGTGTAGGGAGTCGGCACTCAAGTCTGAATGGACGACTTGGAGTTGATCTTTTCTTTTATTGGCAACATAGTCTGGAAATAGGCCTATCCCAAGTCCTGCCGCTGTTAAATTGGCAATCACTTCCCAACTAGAAATCTCCATTAGCACAGGCAGTTCTTGCTCGTATTTTTTCCTATATCGTTCTTTCAAGAAGTTCGTTTCTTTTCTCTCATCGGAGTCTAGTAGAAAGCTGAGAGAGGAGATGTTTGTCCTGGTGTTTGGCAGCATATAAAAGAAAATGCCCTTGATGAATTTTTTTGCAATCGAAGAGAGATAAGTCATCGTTATCGAGTAAAATCCCAAAATCGATGATCCCTTTTTTTAACCATTCTTTGATATCGCAATAGTGTCCCAAGCGAAAATTGATTTTCAGTGAGGGAAGAAGGTTTTTAGCTTCATTCAAGTACTCTGGCAATAGCCCGATTGCAAAACTATGGGTACAGCCAAAAGTGAGGGTTCCTCCTTCCTGCTCGGTGATCGAATTTTCAATTTTTTGCAAGATTTGAAAAATCTCTGCGGCGCCTTCAAAAAGCTGCAATCCTTTTTCTGTGACTTTGCAACGCCCCGGTTGGTGGGAAAATAGCTGGCATTCAAGCGTTTCTTCCAGCTTAGCAACGGCCTGACTAATCGCCGATTGACTGACGTGATTGTGTTTAGCCGATTCGCCAAAACTGCCAGTTTTAACGACGTCAAAGAAATATTTTAAGTTTGTGAGGTTGGAAAGTAGTTTTTTCATTAGAAATTCTTATTTGTCAGATAAATTATATTAATTTTACTTATTTTAAATCAAGTAGATAGGATGAATCACATCAAAAAGGAGGGGAAATGAATCGGATAACAACAATCCCTTGTATCGACATGGAGAGATTCATCAACGGTTCGTGGGATGAAAAAGTAAAAATAGCCGACCAATTTGGAAAGGCCTTGGAAGAGATCGGCTTTGTGGCGGTCACGAACGTCGGGATACATCCTGAAACCGTGGATAAAGCTTATGCAGCGGCGATGCGCTATTTTGATTTGCCTACGGAAGAAAAATTGAACCAGAGAAGTGCAGATGGATTTAGAGGCTATGTGCCCTTTGGACAAGAGCATGCAAAAGATTCTCCCCATGGAGATTTAAAGGAATTTTATCACACTACTGGACCGACGCAGCCGGATGATTTATGGCCTTCTATTGAAGAGTTTAGAGAGTCTACGCTCGCCCTTTATCGGGAGTTGAGCCATTGCTTATCCTATTGCCTTGAAGCGGCGACGATCCATTTGGGCTATCGCGAACCCCATGAGAGCGCCCTATTGCGCAAGCCTCTCGAAGACGCAGGAGGGTTAATGCGTCTTTTGCATTATCCTCCAATTGATCCCAGCCTCCCTACAAATGCAATGAGATCCTCGCCGCACGAAGACATTGGCGTGATGACAGTCATCCCCCGCGCCACTCAAGCTGGGTTGCAAGTCCTGAAACGGAATGGGGAATGGGTAGATGTAGAAGTTCCTCCCAATGCTGCAATCATCAACGCAGGGGATACCCTGCAATATATTACGGACGGGCGGATTCCGAGTACTACGCATAGGGTGGTGAATGGCCCGACCGATCGACATCGGTACTCAATTCCTTTCTTCGGCAATTTCCCCAACGAGTATCCGTTAGAAGTCCTAAGCACATGCAGAAGGGGCGAAACGCCTCCTCCCATCACGTACGGGGAATTTTTGAGCAAACGTTACAAAGCGATAGGGATTAGAAAATGAATTCTCGATTGGATCCGGTTTTTTCATTTTTACATCAAGCCGAAAAATTGAAATGCGAATTGAGACATAGCTGGCTTTCATCCGGCAGACAAGAGAGCGTGGCTGAACACGTTTGGCGCACTTCCTTGATGGCGTTGCTGTTTTCTCCTTATTTGAGCCAAGAAATAGATCTGTATAAAGCCCTGAAAATGATCATTATTCATGACATTGCAGAGATGGAAACAGGCGATGTCCCTATCTTTATGCAAAATCCCCAAGAGATATTACAGAAAGAAAGCCACGCCATCGAAAAAATCAGGAAACTCCTGAGCAATCAAGCAGGGGAAGAGATCTACGCCCTATGGCATGAATTCAATGAGAAAAAGACTCCGGAAGCCCGCTTTGCATTTGCGTTGGATAAACTAGAAGCGAATTTGCAGCACAATGAAGCAAATGAAAACACATGGACGCAAGAAGACTTGAATCAACTGTTTAAAATAGATGCAGCTTGCGTTTACGACCCTTTTCTTAACTGTGTGAACGAACGCATTAAGGAAGAAGGTAAAAAACGGATCTATCCAAAAATCGGTTGCGGGATCTTGGTGATCAAGAACGGAAAGGTCTTATTGGGAAAAAGAAAGACGGCCCATGGAGAGGGTTGTTGGGCATCCCCTGGAGGGCATTTAGAGTTTGGCGAAGATCCTGAAGAATGCGCAAAGCGGGAAGTCGCGGAAGAAACGGGATTGGAAATCAAAAATATTCAAAAAACCGTCTTTACGAACCATGTATTTAAAGAGACTTCAAAACATTACATTTCTTTATGGATGGTCTCTGAATATGCCAGCGGGAATGTAGAGTTAAGAGAGCCCGATAAATTCGAGCGATGGGATTGGTTTGATTGGCACAACCTCCCTGCTCCTCTTTTTACAGAGGAAGCGCTGGTTAAAAGCGGTTTTAACCCACTGAATTTTATAGAGGGTAGGTGACCATGCTCTCAGTTTTGCTGTCTCTCTATGTTTTTATTGGGGGCCCTTCGGTAGGAAAGACAACTACGCTTCATATATTGAAGGAAATGGGCGAAAAGGTCATTGAGGAAGCTGCTTCTGATTTGATTGAAAAAGAACTCAAACGGGGAGTGAAAGAGCCATGGTCGAAAGAGGGTTTTTGCTGGGATGTGCTGCAGCTTCAATTAAATCGCGAAGATCCGTTTCTTAAGGCGGAAAAGAGAATCTTTGTCGACCGGGGGGTTTTTGATCATTTTGCTTATTTGGAAATGCGTGAACGAGAGCAAACCACAGAGTACGATAGAATTGCTTCTCTATTAAAAGCTATTGGCAATCAGAGATATAGAATTGCTTTCTACTTCGAGCCTTGGTCGCAATTTATTTGTGAAGAAAATGCGATCCGGCACGAAAGTACAGAAGAAGCTCAACAAATAGCTGATCTCATTCACACGGTTTATCAAAATTCTGGGTTTGAGATTATAGCGGTCCCAGGTGATCAGACCCCTCAAGAACGCGCTCTCTTTATTTTAAATACGGTGCGGAGCTTTGAGGGCTTTTAAAACTAACAGATTCCACAGGTTTTTATGAGTATCCGATCAGTTTTGCTTTTTTTAATTTATAGGGGGATCATGAATTCATCTTTTGCTTCAGAGAGTTCTTCGACCGAAAAATTGCACCCACGAGTAGGGATAGGCGTACTTGTTGAAAAAGAAGGCAACCTCCTTCTCGGTCTGCGAAAAGGCGCTCATGGAGCTTCCACATGGGCTCCTCCAGGCGGGCATTTAGAGTTTGATGAAAGCGTGGAAGAATGCGCGAAAAGAGAACTTTTAGAAGAGACAGGACTGACAGCAATCTCTTGCGCTCTTGGTCCTTGGATGGAAAATGTGATGGAGAATGGGAAAAAGCATTACATTACTTTGCTTGTCACAGTTGACCGATTTGAAGGGGAACTTCAACTGCTCGAACCCAATAAATGCGAAGGCTGGCAATGGTTTTCTTGGGATGAATTACCTCAGCCGCTTTTTGCTCCTCTTGCCTCCTTTCTTGAATTAAGCAAGAAAGAGAGTTCAAATTTATTTCTCAAAGACACCTGTAAGTAATCCATTCTTGGTCATGTCAATAGAGCAATCCTCTCAATTCTGTGGACCAACGGTGGACCAAAAGGGGACGGGAAAGCGCTGCAAATCTATGCAAGGCGCAGTAGATCGAAAGGGACCGCCCTTCGGGGTCCCCGAAAACGCATCATTTTTGGAGTGAAGACCCGGCAGGACGAGCGCCTCGCTTGCCGAGAGGGGTTCTGGCTTCAGGCAAATTTCAAAGGGACTTTTGAGGAAAAGCGATTGAAGTAATTTTTTATTGGCTGGTACACTCGCCCGTTTTCAAATCGTGTCAGATGCAAGAGATACACAGCGATTATATTGTTTATGCCGACGAAAGCGGAGATCTTTCGTTTGAGGATAAGGAATACCCTGTTTTTGTTCTTGCGTTTTGCATTTTTTCTAAACGTGAATATCTCACCGATGTCGTCAGGCATGTAAAAGGCCTCAAATTTGCTTTTTGGGGTCATGATATGACAATTCTACATAGTAAGAAAATCAGAACTCAGGTCGATGATTTTCGTTTTCTTCAGGGGATTTCACAGAGAGAAAAATTTATGAAAAGCCTGAGCCAAGCAATACAGGATTCTCCATTTACAATCATATCAACAGGAATTGATAAACGTTTACTGCAAGAACGGTACATAAATCCAGCAAATCCCTACGAACTAGGGCTTGAGTATTGCTTAGAGCGGCTATATCGATTTTTGCAAGAGAAGAAACAAAAAGATCGAATTACGCATATTGTAATTGAATCGAGGATGAACAACCAAAATAAAGAACTAGAACAGGCCTTTCAAAATATCATTGAGAAAAATAAAGGATCGCAAAATGATTATCCTTTGAAATTGATCTTTGGAGATAAGAAAGCAAATAGTATCGGTCTCCAGATTGCCGATTTGATCGCCTATCCAATTGGTCGATATATTTTTAGGCCCAATGAGGAAAATTTAGCTTTTAGAATTGTCGAGCAAAAATTTCATAAATTCCCCAATTATCTGCAAAAAGGATTGAAGATTTTTCCCGTAAATAGCGCAGTTACAATGATTCTCGATCTCAGAAAGGTTTCCGACTTCACAAAAATCGAGGGGTAAAAGGGTGCTGTATACAAGTTTGAACGAGCGGATGATGTCCTAAAAGCGAAAGACCCCGGATTTCTCCGAGGTCTAGCGCCGACCGGGTAACCCCCAATCCATTTACCTCGATTCTAGCAAAGCTTTTATGAAAAAGGCAATATGCCTCTCTTAATTATTGATTCTCATCGGGAAACAATTGTTTTCCTCTCTCAATTCTGTGGACCAAACGAACACAGCAATCCATCTTTATCGGGATGGCTTCAAATTGCGGAGGCTCTCTCTGCTGACAGAAAAGCTTGGGTTGAATTTTCATCGGACGAACCTGATTCAGGCTCTGAACCTGTATCGCTCCACCCCTCAGAAATCCTATGTTCGGAATCTTGTGAATCATTGGGATTCGGCCCAATATCGAGACTTTGCAGATATTCCGGCAAGTTGGCCGCCTCTTCAAATCGTCCTTGTTTTTCGTAACATTCTTTCAAACTATATTGAGCCTTGAGATTTTTTTTGGCTGCGGCTTTCTCAAGAAATATTTCAGCTAATTTGAAGTCCTGTGCGACTCCAATCCCATGCAAATAACAATCTCCTAAAGCCCATTCTGCCTCTGGTATCTCAGGATCGGCGGCGATCGCATAGTGTTGAAAAGCCTTTTCGAATTTGCGCCGCCTCTCGCGGCACATTCTCAAATTGTTTTGAGCCTCGAGATTTCCTTTATCTGCGGCTTTTTTAAGAAATTTTTCAGCTAATTCGTAGTTCTGTATGACTCCAATTCCATCCTTATAACAGTCTCCCAAAGCAAATTCAGCATTAGTGTCCTCATAATCGATTGCGGCGGTTTGATAATGTTGAAAAGCTTCTTCAAAACGGCCTTGTTTCTCGCAGCACGCTCCCAAATTATACCTAGCCTTGCGATATCCTTTGTCTGCGGCTTTCTTATAACAATCTTCAGCTGATCTGTATTCCTTTGCATCAAAATAAAGACCGCCCATAGCCGATGTAGCTTCCGGCATCATCTTAGGATCTGCGGCGGCGGATTGATAGCAATGAAAAGCCTCTTCAAATCGGCGCTGTTTCTCGTAAAGAATTCCCAAATTATACGTAGCTCTGGAGTCTCCTTTGTCTGCGGCTCTCTTAAGGAATTCTTCTGCATTTTTGTCGCTTGGGGTGACTCCGATCCCTTGCAGATAAAAGCGTCCCACAGCTGCTTCAGCATCCGTTATCCCGTCAGCAGCGGCTCTTTCATATTGTTGAAAAGCCTCTTCAAATCGGCGCTGTCTCTCGTAAAGAATTCCCAAATAATGCATAGCAGGGCGATTTTCTTCGTCTCTGCTCTCTTAAGGAATTTTTCAGCTTTTTCTTTGCTTGGGTTACTCCGATCCCATACAGATAACAGTGCCCAAACCTTCTGCAGATCGCAAGATTCTCGGCAAATTTTTCATATTGTTGAAAGGCTTCTTTCAATAGGCCTCGGGTTTCATAACAAAACCCCAAATAATATTGAGCCTTCAGATTTCCTTTGTCTGCGGATTCCTGAAAACATTCTGTAGCTAGATCGTAGGATTTTAGTGACAAATAAAGAGATCCCAGTTTATTCAGAATACCCAAATTATTGGATTCACGGAATTGTTCTCTGAGAAATGCAATTCGTTCTGTCTGTTTACTTTTTATCCAATCTGCATCAACGCAAGGCGATGATGGGGGGGAAGTTTGGGAAAAGCGTTTGGCTTGGTGATTCCCATCTTGATCCAGACAAACCAATTCAAGGCCGTGGTCTTTACATGAGTAATAAAAAGTATTTCTTTGAGAGTTCTTGCAGAGGGGGGCATAAACAAACCCTTTGTGAACCGCAGCTACTGTGGGAGCTAATCGCCGACCCGTCCAACAGGATTGGAAAAGGATGGATACATCATCTTCCAAGGAATCATAATCTGCCTGTCGAACGTCTTTTACTGTATAGAAAGAACTGGGTTCGTTTTCTTTTCCGAATCGGATGCAATCGGCATTGCCGTGACCCATAAAGAGGATCGCTTTTGGGCAGTTGTATTCTTTCTTAAACTTTTGAATGGATGTCCTGATATCCCCTGAGTTCAAAGCAACCATGGCGATTTTATGGGTTGTTGCCAAGTCTAGTAAATTGAATTTTTCCGAATCTGAAAAAAAGGCCAGGCGAGGATCGTGGCAAGTCTGCAAAACAAGCACAATTGGAGTTTCGGCTGATTTTTGGCTATTGCACTTTTGAATTTGATCGCAAAAAGCTTGAGGAAAGAGGGTAGATTCGACCGGTAGTTGATTGGTTGATGCCATATTTGTCCTATTAATTATTAATATAAGTTATTATTATAAACTAATTTGTAATTAATTTGTATTTATTATTGCGATATGTGTGAGAAAGCCTCCCTGCACGCCAAAAAAGCCTTGCATTTAAATTAAATATTTAATTTAAATGGTTGGCTTTCAAATGGAAACATACTTGTAAATCCTTGGGTTGTTGCTATTTGTACAGTTTTGGAGGCGGCTCTTTGGAGCCGGTTTCGCTATATAAGGTAATTTTTATAATCGAGGGGGACGATGAAAATTTTTATAAGCTCCGCGTTCATTTTTTGCATGATAGCCGGTAGATTAATAGGAGAGAGCCCTAAGATTATTGGGCACAGAGGCGCTTGCGGGCATGCGCCTGAGAATACATTAGCCTCATTCTCTAAGGCTTTAGAAATGGGAGTAGATGCTATCGAACTCGATGTTCATCTTGAAAAGTCAGGAATACTGGTTGTTATCCACGATGAGCGTATAGACCGTGTGGCAAACGGAAAAGGGTTGGTCGCTGATAAGACGATCGAAGAGCTCAAACAATACGATTTGGAATGGAAGGAGAAGATTCCAACACTAGATGAGGTATTTGATCTTATCGATAGAAGATGCGTGATCAACGTAGAACTCAAAGGTCAATCTACAGCAAAACCAGTTGCCGACCTCATCAAAAAATATATAGCTGAAAAAGGATGGCGTTTTGAGGATTTCTTCGTCTCTTCTTATAACCACCATGAACTTTTCGCTTTCCATCAACTTCTTCCTGAGGTTCAAACCGGAGCCCTTCTGGAGGGGATCCCTCTCCATTATGCAGCTTTTGCTGAAGACATAGAAGCGACGCATGTGGTCTTATTTTTACGCACAGTCAATAAAGAGTTTGTAAATGACGCGCATCTTCGAGGTCTGCGGGTTTATGTGTATACCGTGAATGAGCCAGAGGATATGCGCCGTTTATTAGAAATGGGAGTAGACGGAATTATCACAAACTATCCAGATAGACTTAAAAATCTTCAGCCATACTGACAGGTTCCCCCCAATCGCTGAAAAACACTTTTTTAGGGTTGCTTTGGTTTGTAACATCCTCTTTTTGCGTCAAAATAATAGCCATCTCTTAAATGATGGCGGGTATAGCGACTCGGAGTTTTATCAAAATCTTCAAATGCTTTCCGTGTTTTTTCGAATGTTTCAATTTTCAAAGAAGGAACCGCTTTTTTCAAGGATGATTGAAAATCCTCCACTCGGGTTAACTTTGTAGACTCGCTAATCCCGACTCTGGCTTTTTTGGGCCACTCTGCGGGAGGTAAATCTATGTCAGGAAAAGATAAGGAACGCAAAGAGGGGCACCTCGAAAGTATTTCCCGCAATGCTAGGCCATGCAAATCTTCAGCGCGGGGATCTTGACCTTCAGATAACATTCTTTTACGCAGGGATGAAACATTCTGGCTTGCAAATTCCAAAGTACTTTTACGATAACCCATGGTGCGTAGAGCTTCGTCGCGCAAATCGACATCTTCCAGTTCGTTAAACGCCATCTTCTTTGGCGCTGAGGCTGCATCTGGCTCTTTTGCCATGAATGCATATTCATGACAGGCGACCCTGTTTCCACATCTTATATCTTCGAGTTTCATATTATTCACCTAAAGTAAAAGCAGGACGAGAAGCTAAGTGAAAAGGAGATTTTTTTTCATCAAAATTTTAGGTGCAGCCATCTTCAGAGAAGGTCTCTTAGGCTCGATGTTCTCAGTGCTTTAAGCCAAGTCTGTGCTGGAAGTTGAGGTATTGTTTCGAGTGGATCTTCATGGGAGGAGTCAACCCGCACAACGCCTGCAGCTTCATCCGGTTCTCTTGAGTTCGGTTTGCTGTGCGAAAAAGAATATTGTGTCGCTAAACTGGCGGAATCGGTCGAATCCTTCGTCGACAGTTTGTTTGGAAATAATTTAATTATAAAGTGAAATTAATCATGTTTTTTGTTATTATTGACTAATAAAATATGGTGGTTTTGTGAAGATTAATTTAGGTTTGGAAAATAGAATTGATGGTCCTTCAGGGGCTCTTTTAGAAATTGAGGATCCAGTTGTTGTGGAATCTCAATCTAACCATCGAATCCTGGCCCGCATGAAAAAAAGGGAAGCTGAGCTGCAACCCAATATTCGGCAGTTAAGCGTTGCATCGAAAAAAGAATTCCATGCGGTGGAAGCAAACCAGTGGATGCAAAGCCATCTGAAAGATCCATTGTCCGGTCATTTCATTCAGAGGAACAATTATTTCAACCACGAAGAATTTTATTACATAGAAGTTTCTCAAAAATCCTTAGACGAACTCAGGGCTTGCCTGCAAGAATATCTCGGCTCAGATTTTACTGGGCTCCAAGCATTCCAAAGCGCCGCGTTCGTTCTTGAACGAAAATCAAAGATGAATGAGCCATTTGTGAAGGGGGAAGCCCACAAAGACTATCCCGTCATTCTAACTGGGATCGCAGAAGAGCAGCAATCTCGCCGATTAGAAGGGGATGAGATCGTTTTGAGAAAAGAATGGATCGCGACTTTTTCAATCCCAGCGTTAAAGGGCTTCTACGGCTGGACGGGAGACTTATCGATTCGTTTCGCTTTTCAGGAAAAGCGGGTTCCCCTCAATATCGGTTTCCTTTGACCCTATAAAAAGCGCGAGGGCTTGGCGATACGGTTCAGTTTGAGACTCTTCTAGGACTTCATTTAGGATAGAAACGGCATATTCAAGATAATCGGCAGCAGCCGGTTGGTTTCCTCGAAATCCAAAGCGCATATAGCTTTTGGGTTCTACAGAAGGGGGATTGGGATGGCTCAAAGCATGGCTCGGCGCTAATTTAAGAAATTCGAGGCCATAGAAAATTTTCGTCGGCAGTTTCATGAGCGAGAGCCGAGCTATTTCCTCTGGCGTTGGTTCTCGGTCGAGATAGAGACGGAGCAGGAATTGCTCCTCTTCCGGTTGGGCGCAATTAAAAATAGCAAGGGTAGCTAGATCCGAATAGGGATCATCCATCCCGCCCCAGGTAAAATCGATCGCGGCGAACCGCTTTTGGTTGTAAATCAAGTTGCCGGGATGTAAGTCCCGATGGCATGGCACGCAATTTGCGGAAGGACGCGTTGCTTTGTATACGGCCTCTTGGATTTCTCTAATCTTTTTCAAATCGAGAAAACGAGGGTTTAATTTTTTTACCGCATCGACGGACTCGTTCAGGTCTTTGGCTTTATCGATTCCTTTAGGCACCGCAGGGCCTGTATGGATCCGTCTGATCAATTCTACAAGGGGCTGTAGCCGGAGCGGCATTTCTAGAAACGTTTCGAGTTCAAAATACTCGATCACGCTGACGCCAGCCGCTTGATTCGCAAAATAGACCTTGGGACCGTAGCCGACATCAGAAGCAATCATCTGGCAAGCAAGATCCTGGGGAAAGTATTCAGCGTATTCCATATTCCAAAAACGGACGACGTAATCTTGGAGGGGAGTGCTCACTTTAACAAGATTAGACCCCGATAGGCCTCCGGAAAGAAGTGCGGCTTTAAACGGGCCCTTTTTCTGTAGCGAAGATCTAACGAGTTCAAGAGCTTTTATTTCTGGCTCGGAGTAATGGGGCTGCATGGCTTCCGTTGCAATTTCAGAGGGAGTGTTTGTGTCTTTATTGACCAGCATAAGTTAAATTTTCTCTGACGATGATTCGACTAGGTAGTTGTTTGAGCCATATTCTCCGTCGGGATTCATTGGATTGTAATTTTGATCGAGACAAACAGCCCACGCGGTGGCAGCCGTGTTTGGGATCGGATTGGCGTACCACCCAAAAGGAATATAAAACCGGGTGTTGGCATACAATACCGCATCGCTATTCGAATCGAAGCCTGCCCGTTTGTATAGATCGACAATTTCAGGATCGATAGCGCCATCCTTAATCAATACGGAAGTTCCATCTAGGATTTTAGAAACTCTTAAGCTGTTCAATCCTTCTAGCATTGAAACGATTTGGTCTTGCAAAAGCGCCGTGTCTCCTCCAGGATTGCTCTGATAGTATTTGAGCAAGGATCTCGCTGCAGTAATAGCGCCCGCGGTCCATTCTCCGGAGATTATTTTTCCTGGCCTTGAGGATTGAGGGGATTGAGGAGATTGAGGGGATTGATTCCCATCTCGATCGCTGTATCCTACGCCGCGCAGCCTGCCATCGGCCCCGTAAAAGCCGCCCCACTTCAACATATTCTGAAAAGCCCTGGCGGCAAACCCTGGGCCTTTTCCGCTGATTGCGATCGGGTTGCCATCTGCGTCAGTGGTTTTTATCCCCTGATCTATCGCATCGACGCCAATTGCGGCTATAAACCATGTATAACAATCAACAGCATCCACGGAAGTATCTGGTTTGAAAACATTGTTTTCAAAGTCAGCCGATCCAGATGCGCAGATCCTGCCATCGGGTTGAATGGCTTTCTCCAGAAGAAATTTCAAAATGCCGTCTGTATAGCTGAGTAAATTCCCTTTAGCGCCTTTATACGTTCCTCCATTCAGGAGTAGAGTGATGTGATTCAAGGCGTCGGTAATTTGCGGGTTTGCGTCCTTTTTAGCCAAGTCCTCAAAAATTTTGCGCATCGTGGTCAGAGCGGCGAGTGCCGATACGTTATTTTCAATAGATATTTGTTTGGGATTGGCATCGTAGGTATTCTCTGGAGCGTAGAGCAATGCGCCGCAAGGAGTTTGCATCGCCATTAAAGCGGGCAGGGCTTTGATTGCATTTTGAACACACGCATCAGAAAAATCAATCGGGTTTCCTGGATTCTCTGGTGCTTCTGCCTGAATCAGCGCTGCTTGAAGAGGTCCGAGGACGAGTCCCCAAACATGATCGCCTGTCACAGGACGCCAATCGGACCAGTTCACTTGATCTTTTCCTCCGCCGTTGGCTAGCGCCAGAGGGTCGTTTTGCGCGTACGCGATTCCAACCATGCGAAAATAGAGTTGGTGGGAATCCTGCCTTCCAAGAAATTCGCGGCTTCCTAATCCTCGATAAATAAACGTAGTAGGATCCATTCTGTTGTTATTTCTAGGACTTGATGGATCGTCCCCATAACAGCCGATTTCAAGTAGTTTATTTTCATTATTTGCAATGTCGTACAGGCTTTGGCTTGTAGATCCCTTGACCCCAGCTCTGCCCGCGGCCGATAGGGCAATCTGCCACATTCCTCCGTCATAGATCGGAGTTCCTCCATGAACCATGACCCGTTCTATTTGGAGATCTTTAGATTGAGGCGGGCCGTTTGGGTTTGTGTCTTTTCCCGACCCTTCCCAATTGGGCACGTAGCTCCCCCAATACTCTTGAATCCCTTTTTCCGGCAAAAAGAACCCTAACGGAAGCGTCCCATTGCCAACCGCGCGTCCTTCGTAACAAGCTCCTTCCGCGGATTTAGAGAAAAAATTTGCGTATTTTTGTAGACCTTTCGAAGGTGTGTTCAGGATTGCTTGAGCGTTGATAAGTTCGGTTCTCAATCTTCTATAACCTGCTCGAATGGATGATGGCGAAGGGATTCCAATTTCATTGGTTTCGTGAACGCATTCGAACTTTCTAGAAATTTGAGAGGCCGCTTGTTCTTGAAGATCTTTTTTGTAAAAATCTCTAGTTTGCAGATTGTTTTGATTAACGTTTAGGTCTGTCATAAATTCCTATTTTTAATAGGTATGATATATGTTTTGTTTGGTTTTGTAAATTACATTAATTGTTTTTTATGTCGAATAATTGATTTAATTAATCTTTTTTTGAAATTATCAGTTTTTTAAAAATTGAATGTACGGGTAAATGCGAATAGCCGGCCTGGTATGGGATCACTACATATTCCAATGCTGTCAAAACCTAGGGAAGTCGCGGCGGTGATTCTTGATGCCGCCGCCGCGTCGATGCGGTAACGGCGGCTCTCTGCAAACGGTTTCGAGCTATTAGAAATCGAAACGGCCGGTCGCTGTCAATCCGTGCAAATGGAGATCCAGGGGAGCGTTGCCTAACGTGGAGTTATTAAGATCGAGTAGTCTGCGCATCATATTTTGCTGCCAAAAGATCAGAAAATCATAGGATGCGGAAAAATCGAGGTGATATTTTTGACAGGCGAGATAAGATCCCCAGCCGATCCCTAAGCCGAGTTCTGCAATGGGGCGAAGGCAATTGTAGTCGGTAAGGCTCGCTTTAAAGGGACCTGGTAGAGAAAACGTGGAGGGCACGGATTCTTTATGCGTAATCTTAGTGTAGCGGGTATATAAAATGCTGGCGGCCGCATTGCCTTGAAGTCTGAACCCCATGGGGAATAGACAATATCCATTGCAACCCGCTTTAGGCCCCACTCCCCAACAATTGGACCGGGTTATTGAAGGCGTGGGTTGAGGACGGAGGGATCCGGGAGGGACTGCCTCGCTGATTACATCGATTTCTACCAGCATAGATTGCCGAATCCAAGCGGCGGCCAAACCTCCAAAGGGAGCGAGGGTCAGATTGCGTCCCTGATAGAAGGGACGGCTTAAATTGAGATCGAGCAGGTCCATATGCAGCTTCCATACGGATGAAACGGAAGTCGCTGAAACAAATGCGCCTGACGGAGTGGCTAACCCATACCACGAATTCAGGCTCCAAACCCCTGTTGATGTAGGAAAAGTGGAAGCTGGAATCGTGGAAGCAGGAGGGGCGATATTGGTTTGCGCCATCCGGTCGCGAATCCAAGTATATTCAGAATAAATCATCCATTGGTTATTGCCGATCAAGCCAGCGCCGATTTTAAATCCTGGTTTGTAGTCGAAAGATTGCGAGAGGAAAACCCGATTAAAAGGCACTACGAATTCGCCTAAAGTGCCGGCTGAAGTGCTAACTACGAAATTTCTCGCCAATTCCAATCCTTCCTCGTCCGCATGCCAATAGATGAACGAGGCGTCTATGAAAAGATTGAAGTTTCCGCACCATTTATTGGAGACTGCAATGGCTGCGGGAAAATTATACGCCGGCTTGCACTCGCAGCCTTTCAGCGGATCCCCCTGGTAAAAACAATCGCAAGGAGATTGGGGACAGTTTATTCCTTGATCTGCAAATCCTGCGATTGCGAAGCAAAATAAAAACATCCATCGGAAAAAAGAAAAATTCATCGGTTTGGCTCAGATTTTCTTTTAAACGTAGAGGAGAATGTAAAAATTAGCAAATGATTTGTGGACAGCTTCTCATCAGTCGAAAATAAAAAAACGTCCCGATTTCCGCTTTTTTTGCTGGATTTCTCGCATGGCTCCTCTCGTTTCATCTTTTGAAACAAGGAAGACTTTGTGATTTTGTTTTGCGAGGCCCAGCGCCGCAGCTTTGACCTAACCTGAGCTGGCGCCTGTTACAATTGCGTATGGATCGGATTTTTGTTTCATAAGCAGGGATTTCCTTTAAGAGAAGGTCTTTTATTAATCGAAAATTTTTATAATTTCAAACCATATAAATTCCAGAAGCGTCTATTCAAATTTTCCTGATTTCGATTGTCTGCGGCCAAAAAGAATGGTATGTTTTTTTTGAATCCTGTCACGGCTGCGATTCGAAAGATTGGAGAGTTTTCATGTCGAAATATTGTCTGCTTACAATGGCCTGTTTATCTTTATGCGCTAGCGGGTGGGGTATTACTGTGACTACGTCGGCCGACAGCGGAACGGGATCGCTGCGCGCTGCTCTAACGAGCGCGGTAGACGGCGATACGATAGACATCGACATACCCGGGAACATGACGATCACGCTCACCTCTGGCATGCTGCCGATTATCACACAAAACAATCTGACGATTGCAAATACGAGCGGGATGCCGCAGGCCATCAGCGGCAACAGCGCTAACCGGATCTTTTTTATTCTTGGGAGCGGAGTTTCGATCAGCAACCTGACTCTTGAAAATGCTCTTGGGAAAGGAGGAACGGGAGGTGCGGGCGGACAGGGTGGAGGAGGCGGAGGAGGATTGGGTTCTGCGCTTTTTGCGGCTGAGGGATCATCGGTTCAAATCACCAATGTGAATTTCCAAAATAATACCGCGCAAGGGGGCGCAGGCGGAGCTCCGAATGGAAATCTTGGCGGCGGCGGCGGCGGCGGGCTCATGGGAACAGGCGGAGTGGGAGGCAGTTCGGGGGGAGTCGGCGGCGGCGGGGGCGGGGGCGGGTTCTTAGGGACAGGAGGGACGGGAGATCTTGGCGGCGGGGGAGGCGGCGGTTTCGGTCTCATGGCGATCGGAGGGTCGGGAGGAACTGGCGGCGGCGGCGGAGCTGGGCAATTTGGAACTGGGGGAGCGGCTGATACCAGTAATGGGGGCGCGGGCGGAGGAGGAACCACGGGTATGGGAGGCGCGAACGCGGGTTCAGCAGGCGGCATCGGCGGAGCGGCGAATGGCGGGGGAGGCGGCGGTGCTGGAGGCAATGGGGCAGATAGCAATATGACGAACAATACTCCTGGTTCCGCTGGAGGGGCCGGAAATGGAACAGGACATACTGGCGGGGTAGGAAGCAATGGCAGATCGAGTTCCTTGGCACATGCAGGAGAGGGGGGATTTGGAGGGTTTGGAGGTAATGGAGATACAGGAGGAGGCGGAGGAGGAGGAGGAATCGGCGGCAACGGAGGAAATGGGGTGGCCGCGGGAGATGGGGGGAGTGCAGGAGATGGAGGCGGTGGAGGGACGGGCGGGATTTATGGAGGCGGGGGCGGCGGCGGACAGGTAGGAAAAAATGGAACGAATACGACGGGGGGGGTCTCATCTGGCGCAGGAACTGGAGGACCGGGCGGCCGATTCGGCGGCGGCGGCGGCGGCGGTGGAGAAAATACAACCATCACTGCAGGTGGTATTGGGGGGTTGGGAGGCTCCTACGGCGGCGGCGGAGGAGGGGGCGGCGGGTCAAATGTGAACCAAACTAATACTGCACTGGCTGGTTCAGCAGGAGGCGGCGGCGTTGGAGGGGGGAACGGAGCCGGAGGAAGAACAACTACAGGAATGTGTTTTGGTGCATCAACAGTCGGAGGGATAGGCGGCGGCGGCGGAGGGACTTGCGGCACAGGAAACAGCGGAGGCTTTGCGGGAGGACATGGAGGCGGCCGCGGTGGGGGCGGAGGAGGAGGGGGAGGTCTCGGAGGGGCGATTTTCGTGGAACAAGGAGGCTCTTTAACGATCCAAACGCCTATCGCCTTTTCGGGCAATGCGGTAATGGGGGGAACGGGAACCAGCGGCGGGGGCGGCGGCGGCGCCCTGTCGAATGATTTTTTCTTGATGTCAGGAGGCAACGCGACTTTTAATATTCCTTCGGGATCGCTGACGATTTCGTCATCGATCGATGGGGATAATTCCAATACGCAAATTGGGATAGGGGGGATCACTCTCGTAGGTCCTGGAACGCTCATTTTTACCAATTCGAATAGCTATACTTCCAATACGACAATTTCAAACGATGGGACGATCCAGCTCAGCGGAATGGGATCTCTTTTCTCAAGAGGAGCCGTTGATGTCGGCGTGGGCTCAACGTTCGATATTTCGCCGGCTACTGTGACTGAGAATATCGGCGATTTGAGCGGGGGAGGCAACGTCCTACTCGGGAATAATGACTTAATGCTAAATACTCAAAACACCCCTACGTTCAGCGGAACGATCAGCGGCATGGGCGGGGTGTTTTTCGAAGGCTTTGGCACGCAAATTTTTTCAGGGCCGAATACTTATGAAGGAGGGACGACATTAGACAGCGGGCAACTCGACCTCGCCGGGGATGGTTCTCTCTTATCGACGGGACCTGTAACGATCAATTCGGGGGCGATTTTTGATATTTCCTTATCGAACGGACCGCAAACGATTGGAGATTTGAGCGGATCGGGAGGCATCATCAATTTGGGAAGCAAAACGCTCATTGCGAGAACAGGAGATTCGACGACCTTCGACGGAGTGATTCAAGACGGGGGCTTGGGAGGTTCTTTCACCAAACAAGGGACCGGCACACTGAGTTTGACCGAAGTGAATACCTATTCTGGCCAAACCTCAATTGAAGCGGGCACACTGGCCCTTGTTATGGCAGGACTTCTCAATCCGAGCGGGACGGTATTTGTTCAAGATGGCGCGACCTTTGATATCACGATGACCAACGCGGGGGCGCAAATAGGAGCTCTTACAGGCCCTGCAGGCGCAACGGTTGACTTTACCGGCGAAACTTTAGCGATCGGTTCTTCGATTTCCGCAACGTTTTCGGGCGATATGTTCGGCGGAGATCTGATGAAACTGGGAACGGGCACGGAGACTCTGGCTGGATCGGTAACGGCGGACAGCATCGAGGTACTGCAAGGCCGGCTCAATATCGATGGGATGGCGACTGCAGGTACGATCACGGTAGACGCCAGCGGCATTTTGGGAGGAACGGGATCGATCATTGGCCCCATTGCGGTGAATGGAACTGTCGCTCCGGGTAATTCAATCGGCAAGCTGACTGTGACTGATATTACATTCAACAGCGGAGGGGTTTTGCAGAACGAGCTCAATGCTTCTGGCCAAACGGATCTTCTAGCCTCCACCTCAAGCGTAACCCTCAATCCGGGCTCTATCCTCCAAATCGTACCGGCTCCCGGTTTCTATATTTCCGGCACCCGCTATACGATTGTCACGTCGCCGATGGTCAACAATCAATTCACCACCGTCCTTAATACCGCTCCGAATTTGCATTTCAGTGTGATCTACGACCCAGGCACGGAAATCATTCTTTTGCTCGGCGCTGTCGGACCGGGTCCCATACCCGGTCTTAAGGGAAATGCGGCGAAAGCGGCCTTCTGCCTGCAAGGGGTTCCCACTACCACCGATAGCAGCTTTGTATTTTCCGTCTTGAATTCCCTTTCCATTGCCGAGCTGCAGGCGGCTTTGAACCAGATCCAGCCCTCTTTGTTCAACGCCCTTTCGATCGCTGAAGAAGATACGGCCCTCTCGGTCAGGTATACAATTTCGAACCGATTGGAAGATCTTGAAAGAAGAGTCTGCGCTGCTTACCCGGTTTATTCTTGTCAAAATATGAATCTTTGGCTGACCCCTTTTGGATCCTTTATCAATCAAAATAATACTCAGGGACAACTTGGGTTCGATACGGCCACAGGCGGCGCGACTTTAGGATTCGACGGCAGATGGGAGCGGCAATTCTCAGCAGGGATCGCCGCAAGCTATACGTACACTCATCTAGATTGGAATGCGTCGGGAGGCGACGGCCATATCCAAAGCTATTACGGCACACTCTACGGCAAATGGTTCGACGACCAATACTTTATCGATGCGGCAGTCTTGGGAGCCTATTCGAACTACCATGCAAAGAGAGAAATCAACATCACAGGCCATCCTTTTTCCATCCACCGCTCTTTGAGCAGCCAACACAACGGGTATGAACTCGACGGCCATGTAAAGCTCGGCATGCGCCGCTGCCTCGGCTCGTCGCGCCAGGTCTATTTGCGGCCCTTTATCGGATTCGATTATCTTTTCCTAAAAAGAGGCAGCTTCAATGAAACGGGCGGCGGCACCCTGGATCAAAAATTAAACAGCCAACACTATCAATTGGTCCGGTCCGAGATCGGGCTCGATTTTACCGCTATCTACACCAGCAAAAATTGGAAATGGATGCCTGAGATCGGCCTCAGCTACGTCAACGAAACCCGATACAGCGGTCAATCGCTGAGCGCGCAATTCGCCGGATCGAGCTGTACTTTTAACGTAAGGGGCCTCAAACCCAACCGCAATATGATCGTCCCCTCTGTCGAGATCTCCGCTTTCTCCGAGTGTTGGTCGCTCAATTTGACCTACGAAGGGGAATTCGGGGAGAAATACTGGAATCAAAACGTTTTGGCGCATGCGGGCTATAGGTTCTAAATTTAATTTTTTGGGAGCGTCTGATGTTGATGAATAAATTTGGTAAAATGGGCCTTGGCTTAATGGGCTTGTCCGGCAACTACGGGGCTGGTCTAGGTGATAAGGAATTTATCGAATTGATTCATGGCGCGCTGAATCTGGGTGTGCGGATTTTCGACACCGCCGACGCCTACGATCGAAGCGTAGGCGATGAAGTAAAAGCGGGAGCCAGCGGCCACAATGAAAGACTCTTGGGAAAAGCCTTAGGGAATTCTGGGATCCATCGGGAGAATTATTTCATCGCAACCAAATGCGGATTTCTGACGAGCGATTGGAGTTTAGATTTAAGCCCAAAACATATTCTCGAGGCTTGCGAACAATCTTTAAAAAATTTGCACACGCCTTACATCGATCTTTTTTATATACATCGGGTCCCTCTTGAGACCGTGGAATTGAATCACGCGCTCGACGCTTTGGCAAAACTGATAAAGGAAGGAAAAATTCATTTTGCAGGCCTTTCGGAAGCCAACGCGGCCCAGATTCGGCATGCCCATGAACATTTCAATAAGATAGGCCTTCCCAAGGCACTGCTTGCTGTGGAGAACGAATTTAGTATTTTCAGCCCTCATCATTTATACGACGGCGTCATCGATACTTGCCGCGAGCTAGGGATTGCTTTTGTTCCGTATAGTCCTTTGGCAAGAGGAATGCTGACTGAGGCGATGAAGCCCGATACTCGTTTTGGCGAGGGAGATTTTAGAGCTTTATTGCCTCGATTCCAGGGAGATAATTTTAGATTTAATCTCGCTATGAGAGACCGTTTAGCTGAATATGCCAGAAAAAAGGGATGCACCCTGCCGCAGCTGGCTTTGGCATGGGTCATGGCGCAAAGCAGTTTCATCTTTCCAATCCCCGGAACCCGGAATCTTGCAAGACTTGCTGAAAATTTGGGTGCATTGCAGGTGCATTTAACAGCAAAAGACCTGGAACAGATCCATTCGATTGTCCCGGAAGGGGCCAGAGGGGATCGCTACACACCCGAAATGCGAAAAACGCAAAACCTACCCCCAAAGGACTAGGGAACTAGGGACTAGTCAAGAAGCTATACCCAATAAATCTCAAGAGTTGGGCAAGGGCTTTTGTCTGAGCAGCAAGATCAACGATGGAAACGATATAACGATATAACGATAAAAATTTTTAAGAACGCTTAAAACGGTGCCGACTCCCCAGCGGTCTCTTCTACAACCAGACAGGCCCCAGCTCCTTCATCACTTCAAAACAACAGTTCAGAATTTTGCCAGTCAACTCAGAATAGGGTAATTTTTTGCCTTGTTCCATCGTTATATCGTTACATCGTTTCCATCGTTAATTCGTCCCTAGGCCATCTATTACTCCGCTAGGCAAACAAGCGACATATAGCTTGCTGCGGCTTTGCCATATTGATCCTTCTCCTCGGTCTAGCCTTTGGCTATGCCTCTCGTCGTTCGGATCAATCTGGCTTTGCCTCGCTGGCGCTCTCTGTCGCTTGTTTGCCTAGCGGAGTAATAACTTTGCGCAATCGCTTCGGGAACTCCAATCGCTCGGAATTTGTCCCTCACTCGACTTCTCAATGATTGACCCAACACTATTCAACTCGCCTGCGAGGCTGTGAAAAAATTGATACCCAGCCGCTTTTGCGAGCTTTTTTGGCCCTTTTTTTGCTTCAAGCCTTCGGACAACTCTCTTCGAGTTGCCCTCGTCTTGAATCAAAATAATTGCAGAAAAACCTCATCAAAATCGGTGGAAGTCTCCATTTTTTCACAGCCTCTGCGTTCTTTTTTGATAAACTTGGGCGGTGTACCAAATAATTAGCATCCATCCGACGATAACGACGAATGCGATTGGCAGGACCAGGGGATTTTTTGGGGAAAAATTCATAGAAACGAACGTCCCGATCGATGCGATGCCGATGTTCAAGAATTGCATGATGGCCGAAGCGTTCGATTTATCGCTTGCAGAGGAGAGGCCGCTTGAAGAGGCATTGATCCAAAAGAGGTTGTCTCCGGCTTGCACGAGAAACATGGGTAAGAAAAACGCCGAAGCATAGATCCAGCCTTGGACGAAACAGAATCCGATCGCAATTGAACCGATGAACATCAGGATCATCCCATAAAAAAGAGAGACTGAATTTTTTTGTTTCCCTGCGAGGCTGCTTGCTAAAAGAGTGCCAGCCACAAGGCCGAATGAAGGGACGATATTCCAAAGGCCAAATTCGTCCGGAGCCATGCCGATCAGGCGGATGCTGACGATCGGAGCCACCGTTCCAAAGATGTAAATGATCGCCGAAGCCAGACCCATCATGATTCCGTTGAGAACGATCAATGGATGTTTCAACTGCATAAAATATCCATGGAAGATTTTTCTAAGCTGCAGGGCATTCGGATCGAGGCTTTTCGCAGTTTCTGGTAGAAACAAACTGATTCCGATCAAGAACAGGGAGTAGAGGAGCAAAAATGCAAAACAGCCATGCCATCCCCAAGCCATCGTGAGATATCCGCCAAGAGCAACGCCGATTCCAGGCATAATGCCGAAAGCTAATGTGAGAACTGCTAGGGCGCGGGTCGCCCCATGGCCTTGGTGGCGGTCTCCAATCATTGTGAAAGTGATTTTCAGCCCTGCCGCCGCTCCTAAAGCCTGGAGAAACCTTCCTAAACAGAAAATAGGCAAGGAGAAAGCCAGCAGCGAAACCAAAGTACCCACCGACGCGAGGACAAGTCCCGAAAGGAGGGCGATCCTTCTTCCATATCTGTTCGCGATCGGCCCATAAGGGAGCATTCCAAGGGTATATCCGACCAAGAAAAGCGACATCGTCGTTTGAGCTTCTTTGTCCAAAATCTGGAATTGCTGGGCGATGGACGGGAGAGCAGGCGTATAGAGCAGCGCGCAAATAGAAGGATAGGAAATCAATAGCAATAAGATGAAAAGTTCGAACATTTTTTTAAATTGCATTTGACCGCCTCCTCAGTTGACGATTTTATAATTTGAATAAAAAATTCTAGCTCTCCAGATTTTATATTTTGACATGTAAAGAAGAATTTATTTTCGTTATTAAATCATCGAATCTTTCTTCTTTCAAGAAGATCTTTCGGGTCAACTTGGATAGGTTCGTGGTTGGCATTATGATCAGTGCTTTTTGAGATCGGACAAGACGGTTAGATAATCTTTCAGATGACGGGTGATTAAAAACCTCTCTTTGACCCTTTGTCTGCCTCTTTGGCCATATTCAGCCGCGGTTTGGGGATTTTGGAGTAGGAACCCGATCCCTTTTGCCGCTTCTTCGATTGTATCGACGAGCAAGCCTGTTTCGCCGTCGATCACTTGCAAGCGGATGCCTCCGCAATTGCCGCCGATGACGGGTTTCTCTTTCCAAAGGGCTTCGGAAACCGTTAGGCCGAATCCTTCTTTTAGCGATTTTTGTAAGACGATGGAGGCTCCCCGCTGAAGGGCGTTGACGGTCCTATGGGCAGCGGGCGGCAAAAGCAGAATATGGATATCGGGATCTCGGTACGCTGCTTTCTGGACCTCTTTCAGCACAGCTAGCCCTTCCGGGTCATCCGCGGCGCCGCTGCCGGCTAATACAAGCTGCAAATCGGGATGGTTCGATTTGGCGATGCGGTACGCTTGGATCACTCCGATGGGGTCTTTGAATCGGTCGAAACGGGAAACTTGGATAAGGGTGGGGCGTTCTGGCTCAATTCCCAACGCCAGGTAGATATTTAGGACTTCATTTCGATCAAGGTCTATATTCTTTTCGCTCAATGGATCGATGCTCGGAGGAATAAAATAAATCGGACACGGAAGATTCTGACAGAAATCTTTCATTGAAAAAATAGCGGCGTCGTAGAGTTCCGCGTACCGTTTCAAATAATTCCAAGTTGCAAGAGAAGGCGTAGAAAGGTCGATATGGCATCTCCAGATCCATTTCCCTTTCCGGCTGGGAAAATGCTGGATTAAAGCCAATGGCTGCGGATCATGGATGAAAACTACATCCGCATTTTGAAGGACCTCTTTCCAATCAGCTGCATTTTTCTGATTCGTTGTTTCATAAGCCTGTAGCAAGTCCCGATCGGGCGGAGGGCTGTTTTGCCCTTGAAGTAGGTTGTGGAATAATTTTGTGCAGCGGAAAAAAGAATCGCCGCCCTGGATCGCCCTCCATTCGACATCAAGTCCAAGTTCCTGAGACAGAGGCACGATTTCAGATAAAATTTCAGCAACTCCTCCGCCTTCTTTCGTCGAGTTGATGTGGATGATTCGGCTCCCCTGTAGTTGCTCCGCCGCACGGCAAAGAGAATCCACAGCCTCAGATCCCAGCAAAGACCGATATAGGTGAAGCTTCATGATTGATTCCTAGCATGGTTACGTTAATTCTTGAAATTTCTTCCCTAAATTGCTAAGCAGAAGAAAACCCACCTTGAGTCCTTGTGTTCTTATCGAAATGGCTCCGCCCTGCTCCATTCCAACAAGAAATGGAAGATCCGCAGCTTATCAAAAAAACATATAAATATTGGCGGATCCGCACTTTTTACGGGATGTACATCGGTTACGCCTTCTATTATTTCACTCGCAAAAGTTTCACTTTCGCCATGCCCTCATTGCTGTCGCAAGGCTATAGCCTCGCTGAATTGGGAATGCTGAGCACCCTCCTTTCGATCGTTTACGGGTTCAGTAAATTTGTCAGCGGAATCATGGGAGACAGGTCGAATCCCCGCTACTTCATGGCGTTCGGCCTGATTATGACAGGATTATGCAATATTTGTTTCGGGCTTTCGTCGACTTGGGTTTTGTTTGCCCTTTTTTGGGGACTCAACGCTTGGTTCCAGGGATGGGGCTGGCCTGGCTGCGCCAAATTATTGACCCATTGGTATTCCCAATCTGAGAGGGGTACTTGGTGGAGCGTATGGAACACATCCCATAATTTGGGAGGAGCCGTCATTCCGCTCATTGCGGCATTTTGCGCGCAATATTACGGATGGCGCTCAGCGATGTTCATCCCTGGTGCGCTTTGCATCCTCGCCGGATTTTTCTTGATTAACCGTTTGCGCGATGTGCCACAATCCTTGGGCTTGCCCCCCATTGAGAAATTTAAAGGGGAAGAGCTGCCGAATAAGGAAACGAACCGAGTCTCTTTATCGGTGAAGGAGATCCTTTTCAAGTACGTCCTTTCCAATGAATATTTATGGATGATCGCTTTCGCCTACTTTTTTATTTATATCGTCCGGATCGGTTTTAATGATTGGTGCATGGTCTATTTGGTCCAATTTAAAGGATACACCCAAATGAATGCGGCCCTGTGCGTCCTCTGGTTCGAAATCGGGGGATTTTTGGGGAGCCTTTTCGCAGGATGGGCCTCCGATAAACTGTTTGGAGGCAAACGAAATCCTGTGAGCGTTCTTTTTGCTGCGGGAGCTATCGGCGCTCTGCTTGTTTTGCATTTAAATGAAATGAACTGGTTCCTCTTCGATGTTTCGGCCGTCTTTCTGATCGGCTTTTTCATTTTCGGCCCCCAGATGCTGATCGGAATGGCGGCGGCCGAGATGACCCACAAAAAAGCCGCGGCTACATCGAGCGGTTTTGCCGGCTGGTTTGCCTATTTGGGAGGAGCTGTGGCCGGAGGACCGCTTGGCTTTGTCATCAATGCGGGAGGATGGGATCTTTTCGCGGCAGTTCTTCTTGGCTGCGGTCTCGCTTCTCTTGCGCTCCTTGCGCCTCTTTGGTCGGCAAAAGCGAATCCCAAATCGATTGTTTTGCACCCTTTCGACGACGGCCATGCCAAATCGATCGCACGGGTTTGGGAGAAAGAGAAGTCTATTTAGGACCCTTTTTAATAAAGAGCGGCCATTTTTTTGGATAGAACGTTTGATGGAATTTCATGTGAAATTGCGCAAAAATAAAACCTAGACCGATTAAAAAGAGTCCGGCGGCCGTATAGAAATGGATCAATCCATTAGGAAAAGACAGACTTTTTTTGATGGGCAGGAGGCTTGCAAACATCCCTAAAGCTCCCAAGAAAAGGACCGCTGAAGCAAGAGATAAGACAGCGATAGATCGTAGGAGGGAGTTTTTGGTTTGCTTCCAGAAAAAAAATGCGGTTCCGATCAACATGAAACCACTGGCGGCAATCACTGTCATTTCTGAAGTGCCGATGGGATTCGACCCCGAATGGGAATGTAAAAGAATTGTAACAACTCTTTGGCACCCTAAGAAAAAAATCGCAGCCCCAATGATTTTAGGGATCGGAAAACGGAAGGACGCAAATAAAGGAAAAAAGGGCCAGGCCGCTCAATAGAAGACAGAGAGATGAAAGATAAGGCATGGGCCAAGTCGATGGAGGCAGCTGCAAAAGAGAAGGGAATCCCAGATGCCAGCTCGAGAGAAAAACGAAATTCATTGAGGAAGCAAGAGAGGCGGATGCAATCACGACTCTTTTCATATAAATTCCTTGGAAAGGAAAATTCACTATAGTCTCAATCAAGAATATAGAGAAGAGGATGCAGAGATGGCTAAACTCTCGAAGCGGGAAAAAGTGATTTTTACGATCGGCCATTCCACTCATCCCATTGAAGAATTTATATCTCTTCTGAAAGCTCACGGCATCGAGAAGGTCATCGACATTCGATCGATCCCGAAGTCGAGGCACTGCCCTCAATTCAACAAAGAAGTTCTGAAAAGGTCTTTAAAAAAAGAAGGGATAGGCTATCGGCACCTAAAAGATCTCGGAGGGCTGAGGCATACTTCAAAGGATTCGGTCAATACGGGATGGATCAACGCCTCTTTTCGGGGGTTTGCCGATTACATGCAGACGACAGATTTCGAAAGGGGGATGGAGAAATTAGAAAAGGCTGGGCTCAATAAAAAATGCGCGCTGATGTGCGCGGAAGCGGTCCCATGGAGATGCCACCGGAGCCTGGTTGCAGATGCTTTAACAATAAGAAAGTGGAAAGTATTTCACATTCAAAGCAGGAAAACCGCCAAGCGGCATAAAAAGACCCCTTTCTTGAAAGTCAAAAAAGGGATGCTGATCTATCGATAAAACGTCCTGGCCAACGAATCAAAAATCGGCATCCAGCACGATGCGATAATTCGGTTTTCCCGTTTCAAGGTACTGAATGGCGTCGTTCACTTTGCTCATCGGGAAATGCTCGGTCCAAGGGGTGATTTTATGCTGCGCGGCGAATCGGAGCATTTTATCCATGGCGCCCCGCGATCCTCCAGGCGAGGCGGAAATTTCCGCTTGCGGGACCAGCAGCGATACGACCGATAGGGGGATCGGTTCATAAATAATTCCGACAAAGTGGAGCCGTCCTTTAGGCGCCAGCATCGCGATTATTTTGCCCCAATCCAATGGCGCTGTGGCCGTTACAATAATAAAATCGAATTTCCCCTTTAAAGCCTCCCATTCGCTCGTATCGCGGCTCGATGCGATATGGTTAGCGCCTAGCTTTTTGATCTCGTCCCGTTTCGCTGCTGTGGATGAAAAAGCCGTCACGTCGCAACCCCAAGCCTTGTAGAATTGCAGCGCAAGATGCCCCAGGCCCCCGATCCCAAAAACCCCAACGCGGGCTGTTGGATTGACATGATGTTCGATAAGAGGTGCGAATACGGTAATCCCAGCGCAAAACAAGGGCCCCGCATCCTCTTTTTTCAGCCCCTCAGGAAGAGGGATCGTCCATATCCAATGGGCCCGGATCCGTTCTGCGAAGCCGCCATAGTTGCCGAAGATAGTCGGTTGGATAGAGGAGCAGAGGTGCTGGGCCCCTTCGATGCACGGGCCGCAATGCAGACAGCTCCCTTTATTCCAGCCTACGCCGACCGTTTGCCCGAGTTTGAGCCCTTTTTCTTTGGCGATGTCTCCCAGAGCGGCAATGCGGCCCACGGCTTCATGTCCAGGAACCAAAGGAAAAGGGATGTTTCCCCACTCGTTTTTGATAAATGCAATATCCGTGTGGCAAAGACCGCAATGATCGACTTCGATCTCCACCTCTTCGGGCTTTAAGGGAGGAGGGTCGAAAGTAAAGGGCTGCAATTTGGCGTTCGGTTCAAGAGCCGCCCACGCTTTGATTTTCTTCATTGCCAGTCTCCTCGCCGTATAGACAGATCTATTAACCTTATAGATAGATAAAAGGAATATAATTGAACAAGATCAAACCTTGGCATGAATTGATTCATAGAAGGGACAAGATATTCAAGATCGACAAGGTCGGCATGATATACAAGATAAAGATTTTGAGCCGCTTAGGCTATCCTGACGAGAAGCGGATCTTGTTTTTTCGCTTCAAACAATATCCCGCTCAAGCAGGCTATTTTAGAATCAATTTTGACGAGCCAGAGGGATGTAGGGGATCTCTTCCACAACATGCGCGATTCATAGAAAAGGGACAGGATGCTTAAGATCGACAAGGTCGGCATGATGTACAAGATAAAGATCTTGAGTATCTTGCCCCGATCCTCCCGCGAAGCGGATCTTGTTTTTTCGTTTCAAACAATATCCCTTGCTCAAGCAGGCTATTTTAGAATCAATTTTGACGAGCCAGAGGGATGTAGGGGATCTCTTCCACAACATGCGCGATTCATAGAAAAGGGACAGGATGCTTAAGATCGACAAGGTCGGCATGATATACAAGATAAAGATCTTGAGTATCTTGCCCCGATCCTCCCGCGAAGCGGATCTTGTTTTTTTGTTTCAAACAATATCCCTTGCTCAAGCAGGCTATTTTAGAATCAATTCTGACGAGCCAGAGGAATGTAGGGGATCTCTTCCACGCCTTCGTGGCGGAGGAAGACCTTCGCGCTGACCTCTTTGGGTTTTAAATAATCGCGGAGGGCGGCGTCGAATGGCTCGGGAGTGCAAGTGTCCCCGCAAGTGAACAAATCGACGAAGCAAGCGCCATATTCAGGATACGTATGGAGGCTGGCGTGGCTTTCGGAAAGGAGGTAAACGATCGTAAGTCCGTTAGGAGGGAATACATACGGCGTTTTGTCGAGAACGGTCGCCCCGGAGGAAAGGACTGCCTGGTCCATGGCCCCGATCATGGCTTCCAGATCGGCCATCGCTTTTTTGTCGCAGCCGAGATAGCTTGCAAAAAAATGCTTGCCGGCGAATTTATGCGCGGTTTCTTCCTCGCTATAGAGGAAATTTCCAAAAAGAAACAGAGCAATCAAAACGATTCGGGCCATTCTCAACACCAAAATGGGTTTAAAAATGCCAATAGTTTAAGAGATCGCTGTTTTTATATGAATCAAAAAAAAGCGTTTGCCGGTAGACAAATAATAACTCGGCCATTACTTTCCGAAATTAGGGAGAAAGTCTCTCCCCCTTAGCTAGGGAGTATGTGAATTATGAACAAAAAATTTTTGAAATTGGCATTGATTGGATTGGCTGCCGGTTTTTGTCTTTCGGGACAAGCTTCGCCCGCCAATAATCCATCGCAAGAAGAAGTTGCAATGGCCAAGTGTTCTAAAGACGATAGCGGCAACCCTCCTCAGAGAATGAGAGAAAGAAGGGGCAATTGCGGCGATGATTGCAATACTGGCACTTGCAGACCTAAGAGCGCCAAGAACCAACAACCACAAAAGCGTAGTGCAGCGCAAAAAGTGGTTCAAGGTTCTTAATTAGTTTTTTATGCCCCGGCGTTCAGCCGGGGATTCCTTTTCTTGCGATTTTCGCCGAAATCCATTAGCCTCGGCGCATGCCGGCAATAAAAAAATTTCCTAATCTCGGAATCGGGATCGGCTTCAGAACGGTCCATTATCCTGAAATTTCCTCTAATTGGCCAGCGATCGACTGGTTCGAG
Source organism: uncultured Chlamydiae bacterium (assembly GCA_963713105.1). Taxonomy (GTDB): domain Bacteria; phylum Chlamydiota; class Chlamydiia; order Chlamydiales; family SM23-39; genus CAVQKJ01. The sequence goes on along the minus strand of CAVQKJ010000005.1, from coordinate 734,110 downwards.
ATCATCAGCGAAAATTACCTTTTGGGAGGAGCCGAGGCGATGAGCCAGCTGGAGAGCCTCTTAGAACATTATCCTGTGGTTCTCCACGGAGTGACATTGGCCATCGGCAGCGCCGATCCGTTGGATTTCGATTATTTGAAGAAACTCAAAGCTTTGGCCCGCAAAACCCGCACCCCTTGGATCTCGGATCATTTGAGCTGGGGCAAGCTGGCTGGGGCGCACTACCATGACCTGCTTCCTCTTCCTTGCAAGCGCGATGTAGCTGATTACGTAGCGGAAAGGGCTCGGATCGTCCAGGATTTCTTGGAAATCCCCTTTGCACTGGAAAACGTCTCTTCCTATGCCGGTTACTCAGGCGATGAGATGTCCGAATGGGAATTCTACCGGGCTGTCGTCGAAGAGGCGGGTATTTATATGATGCTCGATGTCAATAATATCTATGTTTCCAGCCGCAACCACGGTTTTCCTCCTAAAGATTACTACGCACAGCTGCCGCTCGAGAGGGTGATCCAGATCCATTTGGCCGGCCATACCGACTATGGCGCTTATTGCCTCGACACCCACGACCATACGGTTTGCGATGAAGTGTGGAAAATCTACGCAGAGGTCTATCCGCAGACCTCAAACGCTTCGACGCTCCTCGAATGGGACGACCGTTTCATCAGTTTTGAAGACACGTGGAAAGAAGCCCTCAAGGCCAAGGCCTTCCAAAAAGAGGCTTTGGCGGCGCGATGAAAGCTCCTCTCTCGCTTTTGGATTTGCAAAAATGGTTCGTCGGGATCGCAACGAAGCCGTTGCGTGAATTGGGAGAATACCGGATCCCTTTATACGACGGCGCCGCCGCTGCGTCCATAGAAGAGAAAATCACCCCGGGCCCGAAATTAAGCGCAGCCCAAAGGATGGGCATTTACAACCAGCAATATTGGTTCCGCCTCTTCGTCATCATGCAAGAATCGTATCCGTTTTTACACCGTCTTTTCGGGACCGAAGAGTTTAATTATTCCATCGCTGAGCCTTATCTTCAAAAATATATCCCTACGCATTGGTCTTTAGATCGGATCGGCAGCAAACTGCCGCAGTGGATCGAAGAAGAGTATTGGGACCAGGACCGCCCTCTTGTCCTATCCGCGGCCAGGATCGATGAAGCTTTTGAAAGAGTCGTGTACGCGCCCGTTCTCAAGACTCCCAAAATTGAGAATTTTTCGAAGAAAAAGCTTTATCTCCAGCCCTATCTCTCCGTGCTTGAATTGGAGAGCGATTATTTTTCTTTTCGGGAAGAGCTGTTGAAGCAAGAACCAGATTATTGGACAGAGCGCGATTTCCCAAAGATCCCAAAAATCAAAGTTTCGTCAAATAGAGATTTCGTAGTGTATAGGCATCAAGGAGAAATCCGAAGCGATGCGATCTCTTTGCCTGAAAAAAACCTCCTTAAGGCGTTTGAAAAAGGGGCTTTTGCGGAAGAGGCTTGCTCCCAGTTGGAAAATCAAATCGATGCTGAAAAGATGAAAATCGGCGATTGGTTTAAAACTTGGGCGGAAAGAGGCTCTTTTACAGAGGCGGCTTATTTTTAGAGCTGGGGGCTTCGAACGTCTCGGCCAGCGTCGCAGGTTTTTTCTTTAAAATGTAGGTCAGCGTCCCACCCAGCACAATCAATATTGTCCCCAGCAAAGAACGGAATCCGGGAGGAGAGCTGAAGAACACCCAGCTGATGAATCCCGCGTAAATCACCGAAACATAGCCGAGAGGGGAAAGATAAGACGCCGTGCCGTAGCGATAAGCGATGGTGAGCAAAATCTGGCCGATCGCAGTAGCTGCTCCGATCCCTACGATTTCCATCCATTCCATTCCGGTCGGATTTGTCCAATACACCCAGGCGAAGGGAAAACTCAAAATAGTTCCGATAAAAAAATAGTAAAAAAGGCTTCGGCTCATCGGTTCGTGCTTGAGATTCAGCACGCGCAAGGCGGATAGGGCGATCGCCGATGAAATTCCTGCGAAAAGTCCGAAAAGGAACCCGAGCTGAAAAATCTGCCGGGACGGATTCAAGATCACTGCGACTCCGATGAACCCTACGATGATCGACCACCAAACATGGATATTGATTTTCTCTCTCATCCAGATCAACCAGACGATCGGGATAAAAAATGGGGCTGAATAGTTCAGCGTAGTCGCGTCGACCAGGTTGAGATACCGGATCGCTACGAAATAGAGATAATAACTGAGAACTCCGAACACATCGCGCATCAGATGGGTTGGGAAGCAATCGGTTTTCAGCCTTTTTATCCCTTTTCTCAATGATAAAGGGAGGATGATCAGGAGACTGACGCAATTTTGGATGAAGACGATTTGAATCGTTGGGAACCGGCCTTGGAAATTCCACACTAAGGAACTAGCCGTTACAAAAAAAAGATAAGCGATTAAAGAGATCCCGATTCCGAGGATAAGACGAGGGGGAGTCTGTTCCTGAAGCATGATTTTATAATATTGGATTCTAATTTTGCTGTTAACTCAATTCGGAATTTGATACACCCATGAATACCGCTTGAGCGTAATTAACAACCCCGTGGCTTATGGAAGAGAAAACGAAAAAAATTGAATGGCTAGAATTCGATCAATTAGAACCTTTTACGCACGTTCCTCACGGCGTTTTCCTACGCCATGGCGGGGCGAGTCCAGAACCTTGCGCCACATTGAATGCGGGCGATGGGAACCACGATCATCCTGACAACGTCAAAGCGAACCGGGAATCGATTCGCAAGACCCTCGATGTGCCCCGGCTTCTATTTGCTCATCAAAATCACGGAATGAACGTCCATCGGGTCACCTCGAAAAACCTAGACAAAGTTCCCCAAGCCGACGCTATGTTCACCACTGAAAAAAATATCGGCTTAGCCGTTACCCACGCCGATTGTCAAGCAGCCATTTTTTACGATCCGGTTCACGAAGCGATCGGCGTCGCGCACTGCGGCTGGCGCGGCAGCGTTCAGAATATTTACGCACGCGTCGTGGAAGCTATGCAGCGGGATATCGGAACGCAGCCCCAAAATCTGATCGTCTGTATTTCTCCCTCTTTAGGGCCAGACCACGCCGAATTCAAAAATTACAAACAAGAGCTCCCCCAAGAATTCTGGACTTTCCAAGTCAAACCCCATTATTTCGATTTCTGGGCGATCAGCAGAAAGCAGCTTTCCGCCTGCGGAGTTCCCGACAAAAACATCGAGATCACCTCCGTCTGCACCTACTGCAATCCAGGCGATTATTTTTCACACCGGCGGGACAAAGATACAGGCCGCCACGCCACCGTCGCCGCCCTCAAAGGCTAGAGAGGGGCTGGGCAGGATAGAAGAAAAGATAAAATTCCTTTGCGTCTTCGCGCCTTTGCGCCTTTGCGTTGAAAAAAACCACGTGCCCAAAGTCCTCTCAAACCTTTTAAAACGGTCTGGGATCTCAACGGCATCTAGTTCTATTAAACGCAAAGGCGCAAAGACGAAAAGGGAATCCTGTCATCCCTGCTATTTTCTCTCTTGTCATTCGGACTGCCTTTTTTCTTTTGTGAAAAAGTGAATTATAAGCATAAACTTCTGGTCCTTTTAAGCCTGACAAAGGATTTTATATGGCAAGTGAATTGCGTTTTCCGTCAAAAAAAGCGATCCTGGAAAAATTCGAAAAAGCTGGAAGTATAAAAGCTAATCGTTGGTTCAAAGAAAGAGGAATCCTCGAAGAAGTTGCCACTGCTTTTGCAGATACGACTCGAATGAATGAGAGTGCAAAAAAAGACTGTCGGTCAATCTTAGAGAAGTTTTCTCCAGACTTAAGCCAGAGCGTAGTGAGTGTTTCGAATTGTGTTCTATTTACCGTTTTGATTGATGCACCCAATAATTCATGCATGACGAAGGAAAGGGCAAATAATCTTCCTGTCGATTCCCGGCAATTCCTGTGAATCATCTGAAGGGCTCAGGATCGCTTTAAAAAGAACCAGAAAAATAGCAGGGATGACAGGTCGTTTTAGACAGGATTTGAGAGGACGTTGGATGCAAATGCGTTCTCTAAAATTAAGCTAATTAGTTTCCTGCGAGGTGCAAAACCGGGGTAACCATTTTCCTTTTTTTTATCCTGCCCATCCTGTTATCCCTGCTGTTTCTCTCTTATCCAATGAACCATCCATGTTAATTTCCGGCTTGCGGTGAATCGGCTCGATCTTTCAATATGGATCGCATGGAAATTGTCAATTTGCGTTTAAATGGATTGAAAAAGGTAATCCCTCGCGTATTCAAAGACGAAAGAGGGTATTTCTTCGAAAGCTATCGCCAGGCGCTTTATGGAGAGCTGGGGATCGGCGTTGCTTTCGTCCAAGACAACGTCTCTTTTTCAAAATGCGGCACCGTGCGGGCGCTCCATTTCCAAGCTTATCCTGGACAGGCAAAATTGGTCTCCTGCATTCAGGGGAAGATCTGGGATGTCGCAGTCGACATTCGGTTCGATTCGCCGACATTTGGACAGTGGGAGGCGGCTGAGCTGAGCTGCGAAAACCATCATCAATTGTTCATCCCGGTGGGATTTGCCCATGGGTTTTGCGTGTTGAGCGAGACGGCTTTAGTCCAATATAAAGTCAGCAGCCCTTACAATCCGAAAACCGAGTGTTCGATCCGGTGGAACGATCCGGAATTCAAGATCGAGTGGCCTGTGAAAGAGCCGCTCCTTTCTCCTCGAGACCAAATCAGCCCAACCTTCAGGGAACTCAATGAAATTATGGATCGCAGGCGTTAACGGACTGCTCGGCTCGACGCTCTATAAGGCTGCGGCGGGAAATTGCCTCGGCACTGGACATTCCGATGTCGATATCGGAGAAGAGGCCGCCGTAAAGGATTTTGTGAATAGGTATCCTGGCATCACCCACATCGTCAATTGCGCCGCGTTTTCTCTCGTCGATTTGGCCGAGAGCAAAAGGGAAGAGGCGTATCGGGCGAATGCTTTGGGGCCAGAAAATTTGGCGAAGATCGCGAAAGAGAGTGGAATCAAGCTGGTCCATATTTCCACCGATTACGTTTTCCCAGGCGATGTACATCGGCCTCTAGTGGAAACCGATCCAGTGGGACCTTGCAACTATTACGGCCAAACGAAACTGGAAGGGGAAGAGAAGGTCAGGAAAATCCTCCCTTCGGCCTGCATCGTCCGCACTTCTTGGATTTTCGGAGAGGGAGGAAAAAATTTTGTCGCCAAATTGCTGCAGCTTTTAATGGGGCCGAATGAAATCCGGCTGACCGACGACCATTGGGGCCGTCCGACCTACGCTCCCGATCTTGCGGATGCGCTCCTCCGATTGCTCGACAGCTCCGGAACTTACCATTTCGCGAACGCGGGCGTTGCGACGAAATACGAATTCGGCCTCGCGATGCGCGATGAGGCCGCAGCTTTAGGATTTCCGATCGCCGCAAAATCGATTCTAGCTGTCCCCAGCTCAACTTTCCCGTCGCCCTGCAAAAGGCCCGCCTATTCCGGTTTCAATACCGCGAAAATCGAAAAAAAGATCCAAATCCGTTCTTGGAAAGAAGCCCTCAGAGAGTATTTATGCAAGCAATCCGCCCTCTTTCCCATCTCCTTGTGACCGGAGGCGCGGGCTTCATCGGCTCGGCGTTCATCCGCACCCTGCTCCGCTCCTCGGAATTCAGCGGCAAGATCGTCAATTTCGATTTGTTGACGTACGCTGGAAACCTAGACTCTTTAAAAGGGTTTCACGAACATCCCCGCTACCGGTTTATCCAGGGAGATATTTTAAATCAGCCGCTTGTGGAAAAAATCCTTTTGGAATGCGAGATCGACGCAGTGGTCCATTTCGCGGCGGAGACCCATGTCGATCGGAGCATCGCTTCGGCCCAACCATTTATCGAAACGAATGTAAAAGGGACCCTTTCCCTGTTAGAGGCGGTGAGGAAGTTTCCCCAGATCCATTTCCATCATATTTCTACCGACGAGGTCTACGGATCGCTTGGAGAGAGCGGCTCTTTCAATGAGAATTCCCCCTACCGCCCCAATTCTCCTTATTCCGCGTCAAAAGCGGCCTCCGACCATTTGGTGCGCGCCTTCGCCCACACGTATGGCCTCTCGGCCACTCTTTCCCACTGCAGCAACAACTACGGCCCTTGCCAATATCCAGAGAAATTCATCCCTCTCATGCTCCTCCATTGTTTGGAGGATAAACCTCTTCCCGTTTATGGACGAGGCGCCAACGTCCGCGATTGGCTCTATGTGGACGACCACGCCGAGGCCATTTGGACAATTTTGAAACGGGGAAAAAAAGGGCAAACATACGATATCGGTGGAGGGACCGAATTGTCGAATTTGGAACTCTTGCATCTCTTGATAGATCTTTTGGCTAAGGAAACGGGCAAGGCGGCAGAGGAATTCCGTTTGCTGATCCGCTTCGTCGCAGACCGGCCGGGGCACGATTTCCGCTACTCTATCGACGGCGCCAAAATCGAAAAGGAATTGGGCTGGATGCCGAGGATCAAAATAGAGGAAGGATTGATGAGAACGGTGAGATGGCACCTGAAGCAGCAATCATTATTCAGATTATAAAAGGGACAAACCGTTTCGTATTATCAAGTTTGTGAGAAAGGATCAGCGCAGAGAAAAACATTGAGAGTAGAGAGACGCTGAGGAAGAGGGACGACGGGCGCATGCCCTGAGTAAGAGAGGCAGGTTATAAAAGGGGCAAACCGTTTCGTATTATCAAGTTTGTGGAGAAGGATCAGCGCAGAGAAAAACATTGAGAGTAGAGAGACGCTGAGGAAGAGGGACGACGGGCGCATGCCCTGAGTAAGAGAGGCAGGTTATAAAAGGGGCAAACCGTTTCGTATTATCAAGTTTGTGGAGAAGGATCAGCGCAGAGAAAAACATTGAGAGTAGAGAGACGCTGAGGAAAAAATAAGAGGGACGACGGGCGCATGCCCTGAGTAAGAGAGGCAGGTTATAAAAGGGGCAAACCGTTTCGTATTATCAAGTTTGTGGAGAAGGATCAGCGCAGAGAAAAACATTGAGAGTAGAGAGACGCTGAGGAAAAAATAAGAGGGACGACGGGCACATGCCCTGAGTAAGAGAGGCAGGATATAAATGGGTCAAACGTTTCGTATTATCAAGTTTGTGGAGAAGGATCAGCGCAGAGAAAAACATTGAGAGTAGAGAGACGCTGAGGAAGAGGGACGACGGGCGCATGCCCTGAGTAAGCGAGGCAGGTTATAAAAGGGACAAACCGTTTCGTATTATCAAGTCTGTGAGAAAGGATCAGCGCAGAGAAAAACATTGAGAGTAGAGAGACGCTGAGGAAAAAATTAGAGGGACGACGGGCGCATGCCCTGAGTAAGAGAGGTTGAGCCATGCCTTGGCAATATCAAGAATTGACCAGAAAAATTATAGCAGCAGCGATTGAAGTGCATAAATATTTAGGGCCGGGCCTTTTGGAAATCGCCTATCAGACATGTTTAGCAGCTGAATTAGAAGATCTTAAATTAAATTTTCAAAGAGAAGTAGCAGTTCCGTTGAAATACAAAAACAGGAAATTAGATTGTGGGTTCCGAATAGATTTTCTTGTCGAAAGCGCGGTTGTTTTAGAACTCAAGTCGGTGGAAGCTGTTTTACCTGTTCATGAATCTCAGCTCCTCACCTATTTAAGATTGATGAATAAACAAGTTGGGTTACTCTTTAATTTCAATGAGCCTGTTTTAAAAAAAGGAATCCGGCGCTTTGCTTTAGGCGGCAAAGGCGAGTCCACCTCTCCTACTCAGGGCATGCGCCCGTCGTCCCTCTAATTTTTTTCTCAGCGTCTCTCTACTCTCAATATTTTTCTCTGCGCTGATCCTCTTTCACAAACTTGATAATACGAAACCGTTTGGCTCTTTTATAAGCTGCCTCGCTTACTCAGGACATGCGCCCGTCGTCCCTCTAATTTCCTCTTTCACAAACCTGAAAATGGAATACCGTTTTCTTAGAAAATCAGTCTTGTTCCCACTGATAGGCGGGATCGGAGATAACAAGGGGATAGTAAATTTCCATAAAGGCCTTTTGGAAGAGGGGATCGTCGGGGAAGATCACTTGCTTGCCGCCGAATTCCTCTGAATGGGACGGGGGGATGAGGATCCCGTCTTCTTCGAGCTCCGCTTTAAGGAACCGGTCGTTGAACCGGACTTTCCCGTCTTGGAATTCGATCACGACATAACCTGTTTTAGAGTGGACGAGCTTCATATTTTCTCCATCGCAAACGAGTGCAGCGAGCGGCAACAACCCCATCAGCATATATTGATTGAAGCATCTTTTCTTTTGGGTCATTTGAGTTTCCCCATTTCATGGTTGATTTGCTTGATCGTGATGCCCGGCTTTTGCGCGAATTTTTTTAATTTGGCCATTCTTTCTCGGAACGCTTCCACAGTGCTTCCAAGATTATATTTTTCCAGCCTTTCTGCGATATCGTCGATATCTATGGCGGCGATCTTTGCTTTTGCCGATTCGGATAAAGGCAGCTTAGCGTTCGGTAGGTTCTTCAAATGGTTGCGAAGCTGTTTATTTTGGTCTGGAAAGGCGAGGCCGTTGTCAATCTTTTTGATCCCGAGGATTTCGTTGCCGAACGAATCGGAGCCTTTCGGATAGCAAAGGAAGTTTCCTGAGTGGCCGTCCGTATCGTAGGTGGTCCATAAGAGGATGTTTGCGTCTTCGAAGTCGGTTTGATCAAAACGGGCTCCGATTTCCTCGTCGCTCAAATCCATCGCCTGCAATTCATGGAGCGCTTCGAAGAGCGATTTGGAATTGGGGACGAATTCTTGGACCGAGCAGAGCTTTTCGCGGCTGGCCGGACCGACTTGTTCCATGAAACAATCGATTTCATTTTGGGAGACCTTTTCCGAAAAGTCGGAAAACGACCAAGATTCGAGAATGGCAAGCTGTGTTTTCGGCGCGATCGAACCGACCCCGATCGCCTCTGCGATCTCATAGGCGGCAGATTCTCGGAAAGCGGAGAGATAGAGGGGCATGTTGGAGCGGATCGGGCTCATATCGAAAGGAGTCGCGTAGCCTTTGGGATTGTTGAGACACCCAGCGTCTTCATCAACGGGCTTCACCACGAAGCGGGGATTCCCTTTGGCGTCGTTTAGGAAGTAAGAGCCGCTGATCCCCTTTTTGATCCGCTTTAAATTTTCCGGATCGATCAAATAGGTGCCGTCTTCCCGAGTCTCTAAAGCGAGGCTTTCGAGAATTTCATTCCTTTCAATTTTGGGCCGGAAACTTTCCCGCGTTTCAAAAAGAGTCTCGATCTTCTCTTTGATGGCTTCGTAGAGATTGCCAAGAGTTTGATAAGCGCTTTTGACCAACTCCCAATACGATCCAAAAGACCAAAAATCAAAGGAGAGCTGCGGGTCCGGTTCGTTCTCTTCGCGCGCGCAGCGAGTTTCCCGAATTTCGGGCTCGATCTCGAGCGGAGTTTCTAAATTCAATGCTGGTTGTATTTCCATAAAATCCGATTAAAAAAGCCCTAATTATTAATTAGGGCTTAATTAAAGAGATTTTATGCTCTCTGGTGAAGACCTTTCAAATTTCTAGACGCTGAAAGCGTAGAAGTAGAAGAGTCTTGAGTCGTTGTAGAAGCTGAAATTGTTGTAGAAGAAGTCGGTTCGGTCGTTGAAGAATCAGAAACAGATGTAGATTCGTGGTTATTCGTCGTATCGATTGTCGTAGAAGAAGATGGTTCTGTAGATGAACTTGGAGAGTAAGGAGTTGTTGAAGAAGATTGTCCTGTTGTTGATGTTTCAGGAGTTGTTGTTGAATTAATTTTGTCTAATAACATGTTTGCACCCTGTAGTTAAATGGTTGTTGTACGTTTTTGATTTTATTAATTATGAGCATTTAATTAAAACTAAAATAATTTTTTATTTATTTAATTGTTGTTTATAATTTGTTTTTCTATATAATCTGATCAAAAAATAAAGGCGGTTATAATGGCAGTAATATCTTTAGAAGCAGCGAGTCGATCTGTTCCAGCGATTTACAACGATCCCCCTAAAAAACCTTTGTCGTTGAAGGTTTATGAAACCGCTATACCCATATTGAAGACATTGAGCGTAATATTTGAAATCGCAGCGGATTGCTCCATTGCTTTCATCTTCGATGGCCTCCTCACCGCAAATCCAGCACTGACTACAATTTCTTTAATCGTCTTTGCCGTAACAGCAATTCTTTCCATCGCTCTTGGCTGTCTGGAGCGGAAATTAAGCGAAAAGCTCGAAGGGTTGAACGATCCGGAATGGGCCCGCTATTTTTCTCTCGCCTATCTTAACCGGCCTCTCGAAGATCTGATCGCGGTTCTTCCCGATCGGAAAGTATGGAAAAAACTCGGCTGGAACGGACTTCAGTGGAAGCAAAAAATTCTCCCCTATGCCGAAGCGAATGGGATGGACCGAAAAGCGCTGAAACAGGAATTCCGGCCCATATTCAATTTATTTACCCCGTATATGTATCACTACTACCGAAAAATCGAACTTCCGATTCTCCAAACCCAAGGCTTTCACGCTTTCTTGGCAAAAGCCGGCGATTCCCAGCCGAAAACGATCAGAGATGAAGAAATGCGCGCGCAGCTTTTAAAAGAGACGCAAGGATTGTCGAGCGCCCAAATCGAAGAACAATACCCAAATTGGGTCGAACCGTATTTAATTCCACAAGAGGACCCATTATGTCAGCTATCCAGCTAACGGCAGCGTCGACGCAGGCGCCTGCCCAGATAGATAATTTTCCTAAAAAACCCCTTTCTATGACTGTCCATGAAATCGCTATCCCAGTTTTGAAAGTTTTGGCAGTTATTTTGGTTTCGGCTCCGATGTTAACGCTGATCGCTGCAATTGGGATCAATAGCCTTCCGCTCTTCTTCGTAGGAATAATTTCGATGAGCGTTGGCGCGCTCCTCATGTGTGTTGTCATCAATAAATTCGATGCCATGGAAAAGGGCTCGAAAGCGCCGAAAGATCCGCAATGGATCGCCTATTATTCTGAAAAGCTGAAAAACGTCTCTATCGAAGAGTTAAAGAATGAAGTCGATTCATCGGTTTGGCCCGATTTGAACTGGAGCGGAGAAGTATGGAAAGAGAAAATTCTACCCCACGCCCGCGCCCATCAGATGGATAGGGAGAGTTTGGAAAAACAATTTCCCACAGTTTTCTCTCTCTTCGATTCCAAATTGCGCGATTATTACCGAGAAACGGAACTTCCTCTGCTTCAAAACGAGGGATTTAAAGCCTTCATGCAGAAAGCGGGAAGGTTCCCGCTTACAGTTACAAATGAAGAACTCCGCGCCGCGCTACTCAAAGAAACCGCTGATTTAAGCTGCAAAGAGGCGATCGAGCGCGTCGGCGAAGTTCCTTTTTACCAGGGGCATTTGAAAGCCGAAGAGTTCCGGGAACGATTTGAAAAAGAAACGCAGCATTGGCCCCTCGTTTCTATTTATCAAGAATTTGGTCCAGATCTGCTTGTGAAAGGGCTTTTGACTGGGGATCGATTGGCTTCTCTTCTCGACGATACCCTCGCAGTGCGTTCCGATTTGACTTATTCCGATATAGAAAAGAGGTATAAAGGTCTCACGAGGCATGAAGCTTGGTTCCAAAGCCCCCGCTTGCAGCAGCTTTGGTTAAAAATGGCGTCAGCGCCTGATTTCCGCTTCACCGAATCGAGCCTTTGCGACCGCTTCGAACCGGAGCAAATCGCTGTTCTGCCTCAAGATTTGTCTAAGCTCATCCAAGAATTGCGCTCGGAGAAAACGAAAATCATGGCCCCTAGCAAAGGGCATGCCGAAGCTAAAGCGCTTTATGGGAATGAGCCCTATTGGATCCAGGAAGAGGTGGACCGAACCCGCGGACGGCATATAGAATATAGAATGGAATATGTCGATAATCTGAAAAAACAAGAGTTTGAACAAGAGTGGAAAAGCTGGCAGCGCGCAGACCGCCTATATCAAGAGCGGATGCTCCCGGAACTAGACGAAAAGGCGCGCCAGAAATTCGTCGAGCTTATTAAAGCCCGCGCAAACTGAGTTCTTTCCTAAATTGCCTTATCAGACCACTGTCTTTGAGTTTCAACCCCTAAATGGCGACGTGATTCCTCGAATGTTACCTCCAACGGCCAGCGAGAAACAAAAATTTCTATAATTCTTTCTGCAGAGTGTGTTGAGTCTGTACTAAATAAAACCACAGGATCATGATTTACCATTTGGATCTTTGATTAAAACCCATCGAATAGGTAGTGGAGGAATCCCGAATGCATACCAGAGACCAGTTCCTGTATAAATCAATAATTTTTTTCTCCCCCCACCATACCATTCGACTTCGACTTCCTGCCAAACAAGAGTCGAATCTTTGAGATAGTCGGTAAATAAGGGGATATCGTTTTCCCAACAAGTAGGGGGCGCCCTTTTCTCTTTTTTTCCTGAGGAGGGAAATTAAAAACGCGAGCGTCAAGACGGAGTCTTGAAATCAATGCTCCGTTCGTTTTTACACAAATATGACCAATTTTATAACAAGCGAAAGCTACGTCTGCTACGATTACAAATTTCATTCCCTTTCCTAACCATCGTCTAATCTGAAAAATTAACTGAACAGTCCACTTCTGTTAGCTTCTTATGTTTTTTCTTTTTGCTTAAATCGTGTTTATTACGAGAGGTAGAAAGAGGTTGTTTAGGCGGGATTAATTGAGTAAAAAACGGTAATGACCAACATGTTAAACTACCTGGTAATTTCATTGATATACTGGCAACCAACCATTTCAATCCTATTGTAAATACTTTACGACTTTTTGTAGAACGAACAGGATCTCTTTGACGCCCTAATCCTTTGATTTTTTCTCCTTTTCTTCTTTCTACTGGTGGTATCGATCGGAATAACAATTTCTCCACTCAATGAAAATATACGTATTATTTCTAATAAAAGAATACCAGCAGCTCTAGAAGCGCACCATTTAGCTTCGCTCAAAATCCAATGAAACTTCGAGAAATTCTTTAGATTCTTCAAATCAAGAGTGCGAAGGATGTCTGCGATTGTTCGATGGCCTTTAGATAAAAGATTTGTCTGAAGATTGGAAGAGGATGGCGTCGATGCCCAGCTTCTTCGCGGCCTCGACATTATCCTCTAGGTCGTCGATGAAGACGATTTTTTGGGAAGGGATCTTCATTTCCTGCAAGAGATGCTCGTAAATTTGGGGATCGGGCTTTGAGAGGCCGATTTCGCACGAGAGAATGCACGGCTCGAACGGCTCGTAGTAGCCGTATTTCCGGATGAGTCCCGTATACCTGTCGTCGATGTTGGAAAGGAGGCCGACGCGGACCTTTTTCCCTTTCAATTCTTCGACGAGTGCGAACATCTCGGGGTCGGCTCCGATGCTTTTTTGAATCACCGCGTCATAGATAGCGGGCCAATCGCTTGGCAAATCGATGTTATTTTGCGCGGCATACCAGATCCAGAAGCCGACATCCGTTTGGCCCGTTTTCACAGCAAGCCTCTTTTTGTGGTTGGTTTTTTCGAATTCTTCCTGATTCAATTGGAAGGTTTCGCAGAGGAAATCGACGACGCAATCGCGTGAATTGACAGCTAAAACATTCCCCCAGTCGAAAACAACCGCCAATGGAATTCGCTCTTGAAGTCTCATTTTAGCCTCTTTGTCTGAAAGCCATTTTTTTTCTTTTAGAGCCGTTTGAAATTGAAATTCGGCGATTTTTTCATCCAGAGAGTCCGAAGAATCCGTTTCGAAAAGATACCCCTGATAAGGAATTCCCCTTTTTTCCGCTTCTTCTTGAACCGAAAGAAGATTTTTCATCTGATCATCGAAAAAGACGATTTCATCGGGCGACCACTCCATATTATCGAGAAAAATCCCCAATAGTTCCCCCTTGGAACTTTTTTTCGAATGGGAAAAATCTCCGCAAAAAAGGATCCCGTTTTTAAAAATGGGTTTGCCGCCTGTGGATTCTGGGAAAATGCACTCGGTGCCTTTGAAAAAAGACGCGCTTAAATCGATATTCACACGATTGAGCTGGCCGCATCTCCAATTTTCCATGGAGGGAATAACGCCAAAAAATCCGGTTCGGCAAGCCGTGAGCGCGATAGCATTCACTTTTCGCTCGGCCAACTTTGCTAAAATCGCAGGCGCATTTGGATCGACAAGCACATATTCTGTGCCATTCAGCATGACGCTGAGCAAATCGTCCCGCTCTTTTTCAGATAAGACATTCAAATAATCTGGATTGAACGTTCCTCCGGTCGGCTTCAAAACCAAATCGGAAGGAGTGACAAGCACTTCATCGACATCGAAAATCGCAAGCGACTCTTCTGTTAAAGAAGCGATTTTTTCCTCCGCTTCTTCAAACGAGCGGATAGTTTGGATCTCGGAAAACCCGGTAGCGGCAGCAAACGCAAAAAGACTTAAAAAAATAAACTTCATAGAAACCTCAAGGCAAAATGAACGAAATTATGCCATACCCAGACTTCTTTAATCAATCTTAAATAATTGGTTGAACAGCGGCCTGTGAGTAACAACAGGTAGCAACAGCGGCCTCTGCCTAAAGTCCTATACCTTCATCAGCGTAGCTGCGGAATCACGAAGAAAGTCCGGGGGACTTTCGCAGTGCGAAGCAGGCGAAGCGCACGCAGCAGAGGTAGAGACAACGCAGAGGCCGCGAAGCGCAGCGAGAAAAAAGGGTTTCGCTAAGGCGAAAAAAGTGGACATTGGCGCATGTAGAGGCAGGTCGATGGTTCATAGCAGCATGTAACGGCGGCCTTAGTTCAAAGTCCTATACCTTCATCAGCGCAGAGGCGCGAAACGCGCACACAGAGGACGAGAGGACGCAGAGGCCGCGAAGCGCGGCGAGAAAAAAAAGGTTTTTCGCTAAGGCGAAAAAAGTGGATGCAAGTCGATTGTCTTAGCAGAGTGTAACGGCGGCCTTAGTTCAAAGTCCTACACCTTCATCAGCACAGAGGCGCGAAAAACGAGGGTTATTTTCTTCCGCGCTTCGCGGGAGAACATGGCTTTTTTGCCTTAGCGAAAAAGTCATTTTTTTTTCTTCGCCGCGCTTCGCGGCCTCTGCGTCCTCTCTACCTCTGCTGCGCGCTTCGCGCCTCTGCGCTGATGAAGGTATAGGACTATAGGTAAGTGCCGCTGAGGGTTGGGCTGATACATCTAGGCTCGTGGGATGAAGGTATAGGACTGAGCAAAAATTACTGCTCTTAGATGCCTGGGCTGTAACTAACCCAGGCTTATTGATTCAATGATCTTAGCCCGCTTTTCGTTTTTTCCCTTCGCCCCAGCCGCCCTGGTCTCCTTTTTTCTTAGGCTTTTGATTTTTCTGGCCTTGCTTGCTCCATGGGTCTTGCTTCACTTCCCGACCCCATGCCCCTTCGCTTTTCTTCTCTCCTTGCTGATGCCAGTCTTGCTCTTTATTCCAGCCCTTTTCAGAACTCTTGTCCCAACTCTTGGCTTGCCAATTCCAGTTTTTGAATTCCCATTCGGCCTCGGTTTTGGAATAACCCTTTTTTTCCATCATGTGGAGCCAACGGTCGTATTCCCCATGGATTTGGTTGATATCGGATTCGGTCATCCAATTCCATTTTTCGTGCATGTATTTTTTAACTTCGTTCCATTTTTGTTTAAATTCGTATTTTTCCATAATAACTACCTCAATATTTGGGTTTTGGGGACATTTTTTCAAAAACCGCCCATTCGGGCGAAAGGGGAATGATCTTCGAAGATTTCGGGGGGGCGTTTATCTCTAATCGCTGGATAGGAATGATTTTCGACGAGGGATTTTCTTTTTCCATGATACAATTCCTTAAATGATCGTTTCTTCTGGGGCTTTAATCGGAAAACCGAGATCGCGGATGAGCCGGTCGGCGGCTTTTTGGACATCGCGGGTGATTTTATGCCAAGGGTCGTAGTCGTATTGGAACAGGACTTGCTCGGCGAAGATAAGCACATCTTGTTGAATCTGTTCGTCTAAGAAGAGCGAGCGGGTCTTCAGGTCTTCGATCAAAGGGACGGCCGAGGACCTTCGGCCTGTGTGGAGGCAATGGAGGATTTTGATAATATCTTCGAGCATTTCCGCTTTTGAACGGACGGGAAGTACTTGAGAAGGGTGTTTGCCCATAATTAACGCCTCATTTTTTAATTATATTATTTATTTGATTTAATTTTGAAATAAACTATCTACTTATTTAATTATAACTATTTATAAAAATTGACAGGTTAAGGTCGCTACAGTAAAATTCCCTTCAATTTTTGATAAAAGATATGACGGCGCAGCAAGAAATTCTTCAATCCAACGAATACAAATACGGGTTTGTGACCCCGATCGAATCGGAAGTTTTCCCTAAGGGGTTAAGCGAGGAGACGATCCGGATGATCTCGGCCAAAAAAGGGGAGCCCGAGTTCATGCTCCGCTTCCGTCTGAAGGCCTTTAAGAAATGGCAGCAGATGGAAGAGCCGTCCTGGCCGAACGTCAAATACCCCCCGATCAACTATCAAGAAATTTCCTACTACGCTGAACCTAAGTCGAAGCCGCGCCTCGAAAGCCTCGACCAGGTGGATCCAGAGATCTTAAAAACTTTCGAGAAGCTGGGCATCCCATTGGATGAGCAAAAGCGCCTCGCGAATGTGGCGGTCGACGTCGTTTTCGATTCGGTCTCCCTCGGGACGACTTTCCAGAAAAAACTCCAGGACGCAGGCGTCGTCCTTTGTTCGATTTCCGAAGCGGTGAAACGATATCCTGCTCTGATCGAAGAATATCTCGGGACCGTCGTGCCGATCGGCGATAATTTCTTCGCCGCCTTGAATTCCGCGGTCTTTTCCGACGGATCGTTCGTCTATGTGCCGAAGGGAGTCCGCTCTCCGATGGAGCTATCGACCTATTTCCGCATCAACGAAAAAGAGACGGGGCAATTCGAACGGACGCTGATCATCGCCGAAGAGGGCTCCTATGTCAGCTATCTGGAAGGCTGCACGGCTCCCGCCTTCGATACGAACCAGCTGCATGCGGCTGTGGTCGAACTTGATTGCGAAAGAGCGGGCCGAGATCAAATACTCGACCGTGCAGAATTGGTACGCCGGAGATCCCAAAACAGGCAAAGGGGGGATCTACAATTTCGTCACCAAGCGGGGCCTTTGCGCCGGCGACTACTCTAAAATCTCATGGACGCAGGTGGAAGCGGGCGCCGCCATCACCTGGAAATACCCGAGCTGCATTTTGAAGGGCGATCATTCGGTGGGCGAGTTTTATTCCGTGGCCTTGACGAACGGAAAAATGCAGGCCGACACCGGCACCAAGATGATCCATATCGGCAAAAACACCAGGTCCACGATCGTTTCGAAGGGGATTTCCGCGGACGAGTCCCACAATACTTACAGGGGATTGGTCAAGATTGTCCCGAAGGCCGAAAAAGCCCGCAATTACACGCAGTGCGATTCGATGCTGGTGGGCAACCGGTGCTCCGCCAATACGTTCCCGTATATCGAAGTAGGGAATAGCTCAGCACAGCTCGAACACGAGGCGTCGACCTCGAAGATGAACGAAGAGCAGATCTTTTACCTCCAAAGCCGCGGCATTTCGCGCGAAGACGCGGTCAATTTGATCGTCAACGGCTTTTGCAAAGAGGTGATCCGGGAACTGCCGCTTGAATTCGCGGCCGAGGCGCAGAAGCTCCTCGCTTTAAAATTAGAAAACTCAGTGGGATAAAATGTTTTTACTCGAAATCAAGAACCTCTCTGCCGAAGTGAACGGAAAGGCGATCCTCAAAGGGCTTTCCCTATCGATCGAAAAAGGGAAGATCCATGCGGTCATGGGGCCCAACGGCGCCGGAAAATCGACTTTGGCGAAGATCTTGGCCGGACATCCTGCCTATGAAATCACCGGCGGGGAAATCTGGTTCAAAGGGCAGAATCTCCTCGAACTGGATCCAGAAGAGAGGGCCCACGCCGGCCTCTTCATGAGCTTCCAATATCCGCTCGAGATCGCGGGCGTCACGAACCGGCAGTTTTTCCAAGCAGCTCTGAACGCCCAAAGAAAAGGGAAAGGGCTCGACCCGTTTTCCGATGCCGATTTCGAAAAGCTCCTCGACGAGAAAATGGCCGCGATGGAGATCCGCCCCGAATTTAAGGAGCGCAATATCAACGAAGGGTTTTCCGGAGGGGAAAAGAAGAAGAACGAGATCCTCCAGCTGGCTCTCTTCGATCCCGACCTCGCCATTCTCGATGAAACCGACTCTGGGCTCGATATCGACGCGATGCGGATTGTCGCCCAAGGGATCAACCGGATGCGCCGCAAAGACAACGCGCTGCTCATCATCACTCACTACCAACGCCTTCTCGATTACATCCGCCCCGATTTCGTCCATGTCCTCGCCGACGGACAAATCGCCCGGTCAGGCGGACCTGAACTTGCCCTCGAACTGGAACAGAAGGGCTACGCTTAAATGAACCAATTATTGGAAAGTTATTGGCAGGAGAGAGTCGATCCGAAAGATCCGCTCGTGCAGTGGCGCCAAAAAGCTTGGGATTGCTTCGATAGGATCGGTCTGCCCAAACCGAAACAGGAAGCGTTCCAATATCTTCCCTTGCAGAAGCTCGCTTTCCCGAAACCCGCCTCGAAAAAAACGGTCTCCGCCCAAGAGATCGAACCCCATCTTTTGCCGGAATGCCGCTCTTCCTATTTGGTTTTTGTCGACGGCTATTTCGATGAGGCCCTTTCCCGCATTCCATCCCCTTTGATCTGTTTGCCCCTCGATGGAGCCGTCCGCTCTTACGGACTGTTTTTACAAAACCGGATGTCGAGCGCTCTGAAAGGGGAAAAAGATCCTTTCGCCGCGTTAAACGTCGTCTTTCAAGGCAGAGGCGTTTTTCTTTACGCCCCTCCGAACGCGAAGTTGGAAATCCCGTTGCAGATCCTCTATTTTTTCACATCTATAGAGGCATCTTCCCCCCGCATCCAGATCTATTTGGGAAAAAACGCGAAATTGGAAATTGTGCAGACGGCCTTTCACCGCGCCCAGACTTTTTGCAACGCGGCTTGCGATATCGCCCTCGATGAAAATGCGGAACTGTCATTGACCGATGCGCAAGAACTTCCCTTAGCGTCCCAGCAATTCCAATCCCTCCGTGCGACCTTGAAGAGAAACAGCCGTTTGAAGACTCTCCAACTGACCCGCGGATCGATGATGGCCCGCTCCTCGATCCAAATCCAGCTTTGCGAAGAAAACGCCGAGGCTGAACTGCTCGGCCTTTGGAGGTTGAGAGGAGAGAGCCAAGCCCATGTCCATGCCGTTGTCGAACATCTAGCGCCCTATACGCGCTCAAGACAGCATTTCAAAGGGATATTGAAGGAAAAAAGCCGATCCAGCTTCGAAGGAAAAATCTATGTCAGCCCTGAGGCGCAAAAAACGGAAGCTTACCAGCTTAACAACAATTTGCTCTTAAGCGACGAGGCTCAGGCGAACGCAAAACCCAACCTCGAAATTTTCGCCGACGACGTAAAGGCCTCCCACGGAGCTACCGTCGCCCAGCTCGATGAGGAAGAGCTTTTCTATCTGCGCTCCAGAGGGTTGCCGATCGCTCAAGCCAGGAGATGGCTCGCCGCCGGTTTTTCCAGGGAAATCATCGACCGGATCGCGATTGCCTCTCTGAAAGAAAAGCTGGCCAAGGAAGAGTGAGCGACGATGCGCGAACGGTTTCCGATCTTTAAAGCGCATCCAAAACTGATTTATTTAGACAGCGCCGCCACAGCCCATAAGCCTCAATGCGTCATCGATTCCCTATCTAATTTTTACGCATCCGAATATGCAACAGTCCACCGCGCTATCTACCATTCTTCGATTGCCGCAACGGAAAAATACAATGAAGCCCGCGCGGCTGCCGCCCGCTTTCTGAACGCGGGAAGCGATGAAATCGTGTTTACCCGAGGAACGACCGATGCGATCAATCTGGTCGCCCTCTCTTATGCGCGCACTTTTTTAAAGCCCGGCGATGAAATTTTAATCTCCCAAATGGAACACCATTCCAACATCGTCCCTTGGCAGATGGCGGCCCAGCATACAGGCTCTGTCCTGAAATGGATCCCGATGGATGAACATGGGGTTTTGCATTGGGAAAATTGCATCGGGCCGAAGACCAAGCTCGTCGCCGTGGCCCATATTTCCAACGTGACCGGCACCGTCAATCCGATCGCGGCCCTTGCAAAGGCCTGCCGACAATATGGAGCTTTGCTCCTTGTCGACGGCGCCCAAGCGGCCTCTTCCATGCCTGTCGATGTCCAGGCCCTCGATTGCGATTTTTACGCCTTTTCAGGACATAAGTGCTACGGCCCTTCAGGCATCGGCATCCTTTACGGGAAGAAGGAACATCTCCTGAAAATGCCCCCTGTCGAAGGGGGAGGCGATATGATCGAGCGGGTAGGCGTTGAGCGGACTACTTATCAACTCCCTCCGCTTCGCTTTGAAGCCGGCACGCCCCTCATCGGCCCTGCGATCGCCCTGAAAAGCGCGCTTGATTTCATCGAAGAAATCGGCCGCCCTCAAATTCAGGCGCATGGACAAAAGCTCCTCGCCCGAGCCACAGAACAGCTCAAGCAAATCCCTGGCCTCCGCATCCTGGGACAAGCTCCGGAAAAAGGGCCCATCCTTACCTTCCACATCGAGGGAGTCCATCCGCTTGACCTGGCCACTCTTCTAGACCTGAAAAGTATCGCTCTCCGGTCAGGCCATCTCTGCGCCCAGCCGCTCTTGCGCGCCTTCGGCCTTGAACAAGCCATCCGGGCCTCTTTCGCCATCTATAATTCCCCCGAAGAAATCGACTTCTTTGCCGAAGAACTTAGAAAGTGTTTGAAAATTCATTTCCGCTGAGAAGGTCTGTCTGAAAATGGGACAGGATAAGCAAGATCGCAAGCGGTAAGATGCACAGGATAAACAATCTTAGTATTTTGAAAGCGATTCTGTTAGTAATTAAAATGTAATATTCTTTGTAAATAAATATTAATATAGTAATGTTGTAATTAAACGATAATAGGTTAATCGTGGTTGGTCCTGTTAATCCGAATTATCCGAGTTCTCCTTAATTACAATCCCGACGATACACCTACAGGGAATTTTGCCCAGGATACTCTGACGTTGAATAATATGATTCAGGCATTAATAAAATCACATAATACTTCAATTCCTTTGCAAGCCATTCAATCCATATATGAATATGCATTAGCTATGCTCAATAATAAGAGCGAATGTAGTCAGGCCAGCGCAGGCCAGATGGATGGGCTGACGTTATTAGTGGAAGACTCGAAAAACTTTTTAAACAATCCAGACATAAGCACTTATGAAATATTTATCACTTCAATTAACCATGATGTAGGGGTTATGATGAATTCATGATATTATCAACTTCTATGACTCTTCAAATTAGAACAGCCGAACTTTCAGAAATCGATTGGATTAACCAAAAATATGACGAGGTCCAATTCGTTCATTCCCATTACGAAAACGAAATCATTGCGATCGGCGAAATCGATGGAAAAAAGACGGGGATCGGCCGGCTCGTCCGCATCGATGCGAATCATCTTGAACTCGGCGGAATGTATGTCTTCGAAGAATTTAGGAATCGAGGCGTAGCGGGAATGATTGTCGAGTTTCTTCTTCGACAAGCTCTGCCCTCCCAAATGGTCTATTGCATCCCGTTCGAGCATTTGGTCCCTTTCTACCAACGCTTCGGATTCGCTCCCTGCTCCGATTTAGAGTCCGTGCCGAAAGAACTGCGGGAAAAATATCTCTGGTGCAAAACAAAATATCCCCAGTCGACAGCTCTTCTCTATTTGAAAAGTTAACACACGTAATTGATTGAAAAGAAAAACAAGATCCGCTTCGCGGGAGGATTGGACAAGATGCGCATGATTTTTATCTTGTTCATCATGCCGACCTTGTCGATCTTGATCATCCTGTCCCTTTCTATGAATAACGCATGTCAGGCCATTTTTCATGCAATCCGCTGGGATTAAATTTCTAGTCTGAAACGAAATCGCTGAATCCTCGTTTGTCGCTTCTGTAGTTCATAGAATCGGTAATCGTTCTATTTTTGGAGAGAGGGTAAGAGTCTCTTTGGCGGAAGTCTCTGCAGCCTTTTGGAAAGCAATGGCTATAATTCATTGTATTGGAAAATGTCCATTCTTCACGGCTTTGAGAAGAAATACAATCATCAGGTTTTTCTGAAATCAGCATCTTAGGTTCTGCGGCTTTTCTTTTATCGGGCGGCAGCTCGATTCCATTGACATGGGTCACTCTGATTTTTACTGGGACAGAGACTACAGGTTCTCTCCCATAGCGCATGTCTGAACCAGGCTTTGTCGCAAGATTCATGTAAAGCATGGCGGCGCAAAAGACCCGTCTCGTCCCGGTGTGTGACTAAAGTGATGAGGCCGCAGTTTTTTTCTTTGCAGCCATTGCACGCACGGAGAACCATCAGGTTGAATTCCTTGGGTCAGGGATCTTCAGTAGTCGTGAAGTCATCGTTCGGCGGAGGTGAATCGTCTTCATGTGCGAAGTCTTGAAAACCTGTAGCATCGCTTGCATAATTCATCATATCCGAATCTGTAGCCCTTGCCACTTCTTCTCTTGCCTCTTTTCCTTCATCAAATGAAGGGAAGCTTCCATCTTCCGGCAAGTCTTCTGGATCGGAACCCACTGCTCGATCTAGAGGAATCCCCTGGACGCTTGTGACTTTAATCGATCCTGGACAAATGGGACAAATTCTGTCTTGAGCGATGCTTCGAAACCATTCCGACCGACATCTATGATGAGGCAGATTGTGGAGTCGCTGTGCACCCGATTCGCTTGTGTAATAGGCATCATACCGAGATTCAGCCTGGACCTTGCAGCTATCGCAATTTAATTCAGAAGCCATTTCAATCCTCAATTCGATAAAATTGGCGATACTATAGACGAAATCTGAATTTTTTTCCTGGAAAATCGATCTTATTCGGGTTTCGTAGAAGTCTTTTCTTTTTTTTCAGTGGATTCCTCTGAGGCGCGTTCTCTTCGCAATAAACTGAGCCGTTTTCCATTTACGCTGGTCACAACTGCTTCTCCTGTGCAAATCGAACAAACTCCATTCTCAATAATGCTCTCATACCAGGCTTTTTTGCAGAAGTCGTGAGGGAGGTTGTGGTAAACAGAAATCGTAGGAAATTTGCCAACTCCATTGTGATAGTTTTCTGTAACGAACTCGCCTGTTTTATTACAGACATCGCAGGGTGTTTCTACATTCGCCCCATCATCATCATTCTGCCCGAATTTTGCTAAATATTTATCGTATTGACTGCCCGTTGTTAAACTTGAACTGTTGCTTGCCATAATTTTCCTCAGAATTAATAGATAATTATAACAGATCTTTAATTTATTTTAAATAATTATATGTTTTTAGCATGGATCGGTTTTTCGTTGATTCTGAGACAGTTGCGCTTTACAGCTTGGAGCAGCGGTTCATTAGGAGGGTGTCGGCGAGGACGAGGGCGGCCATGGCTTCGAGGATGGGGACGGCGCGGATGGCGACGCAAGGGTCGTGCCGCGAGCCTTCGGGGAGGTTGAAGGGTTTCTTTTCCCCTTTGGTGTCGACGGTCTTTTGGGTTTTCATGATGCTGGAAGTGGGTTTGAAGGCGACGCGGAAGGTGAGGGGAAGGCCGGTTGAGATGCCTCCGAGCGTGCCGCCAGCGAAATTGGTCGTTGTAGTGACTTTCCCGTTTTCATCGACGTCGAAGGCGTCGTTGTGTTCTGAGCCTTTCATCCGGGCGGCTGCGAAGCCGGAACCGATCTCGAATCCCTTGGTTGCGGGAAGGGAGAGCATCGCTGAGGCGAGCATCGCTTCGAGTTTTCCGTAGACCGGATCTCCGAGCCCCACAGGAAGATGGTTCGCTACGCATTGAAGGATGCCGCCGAGCGAATCTCCCTCTTTTTTCGCCTCTTCGATTTTTTCCATCATTTTTTTCGCTGCTTTGCCATCGGGACAGAAGAGGGGGCTGGCAAGGACTTTTTCTCTGAGTTTGGAGAGATGGGAGAGGTCGGGTTCCACAATGGCGATGCCGCCGATTTCAGCGGCGAACGCACAAATCTCGACGCCGAAATGGGAGAGCAGTTTCTTGGCTACAGCGCCGGCTGCGACGCGGGCGGCGGTTTCACGCGCCGAAGATCTACCGCCGCCTCGGTAGTCGAAAATCCCATATTTTTGCAAATAAGTGAAATTCGCATGGCCGGGGCGCAGGAGATTTTTGATCGGTTCATACTTGCTCGAATCGGCGTCGCGGTTCCGGATCAGGAGGGCAATCGGCGCACCGGTTGTTTTGCCTTGAAAGATTCCGGAGAGGATTTCCGCCTCGTCTTTTTCGGCGCGGGGGGATGTGTAGGGGCTGCCGCCCGGCTGGCGGAGGGCGAGTTCCCGGTCGATCTCTTCTTTGCTGATCTCAAGACCGGCCGGACACCCGTCGATCACGACGCCGATCGCAGGGCCGTGCGATTCCCCAAAAGTCGTAATCCGAAACAATTGCCCGAAATAATTAGAAGCCATAAGCAAATCATTTAACCAGAAAGGGAACTTTCCCCACAACATACAAACATTGTAAAAAACCCTGAGGAAAGTCCAAACTTGTTTTATGCAACAGCTAGAAATCATTCCTTTAAAAGGGCCCGTCGAGGCTACGGTCCATATTCCCGGATCGAAGAGCTACACCAACCGCGCGTTAATCATGGCGGCGTTGACAAAGGGGCCTGTCGTTCTTAAAAATCCCTTATATAGCGACGATACCGAAGCGATGATCGGCTGTTTGCGGACACTCGGCATTAAAAGTCGAAACCGAGCCGGATCGGATCGTCGTGCATGACGACATCGCCTGCGTCGAGGAAAAGGAATACAATTTATACGCCCACGATTCGGGGACGACGGTCCGCTTTATGCTGGCTTTATTGTGCCTTGTGCCGGGAGTTAAAATCATACAAGGCAGCAAGCGCTTGAACGAGCGGCCGATCGAAGATTTGGTCGACGGGCTGCGCCGCTTGGGCGCGGAGATCGAATACACGGGGCAGAAAGGGCAGCTTCCGGTAAAAGTTACTTCGTCGAAAATTACGGGCCGCTCCGTCCGCGTCAAGGGGGATATCAGCAGCCAGTTTTTATCGGCCCTGCTTTTAATCTCCCCTTACGCTCCGGCGGGGCTGACGATCCGCCTCGAGGGAGGACTCATTTCGAAACCCTATATCGATATGACCTTGAGCTGCATGCGAGATTGGGGCGTGAAAGTGGATGTCAGAGAGGGGGAATATTTCATTGAACATCAGCACTACCGTAAAAAAGAATACGTGATCGAGGGAGATTTCTCCAGCGCCGGATATTTTTTCGCCATCGCTGTTTTGACCCGATCGACGATCACGCTGGAAAATCTCAACCCTGCATCTGCGCAGGCCGACCGGAAGTTTTTGGATATTTTGGCGAAAATGGGAAATGAGGTCTATTTCGGCGAACAAAAAATTCGTATCCAAGGAAAACAGATTCTTGCCCAAGACGTGGATATGGAAGATTGCCCCGATCAGGTGATGACGATGGCGGTATTGGCCGCGTTTGCGGACGGCGTTACGAAAATTTCAGGCGTCCGGTCGCTCCGGGTCAAGGAAACAGAACGGGTCGTCGCGATCATGAACGAACTTCGAAAAATGGGCATCCGCACCGAAGACACGCACGACACGCTGACCATTTATGGCGGCTCGCCCCACGCGGCTGCAATCGACACGTACAACGACCATCGGATGGCGATGGCTTTTGCCGTTGCCGGAATGCGTTTGCCTGGGCTCGTAATTAACCATCCTGAAGTGGTAAATAAGACCTTTCCCACTTTTTGGAAATGTTTAGAGAGGCTGCAGTGAATCTTATTCTCATCGGTTTCATGGGATCTGGCAAATCATCGGTCGCAAAAGCCCTTGGACGGCTCCTGAATAGGCCGTGGGTGGAGATGGACGATCTCGTCTATCAAAAAACGAATACCAAGAACATGCATGAAGTGTTTGAAAAAGGGGGGGAACTTCTCTTGAGGGAAACCGAGATCGCCATCGCGAAAGAATACGCAGCGAAAAAAGACCTGATCATCTCTACGGGCGGCGGGGTGGTGCTAAATAAAATCATCCTCGATTATTTCAAAAAGCCGGGAGGCAAAGTCCTCTTTTTGCAAGCCCCTTTCGATACGATTGCAAAGAGGTTAGAAGGAGATGATACGAGGCCCTTATTTAAAAACTTGGAAAGCGCTAGAAAGCTTTATGATTTCCGGATGCCTCTTTATATGAATTACGCCGATGCAATCGTCGAGGTCGATTCCCGCTCAGCGGAAGAGATCGCTCAACAAATCCTTCACCTATAATTCTTTTCCATCCAGTCGACCATCGCCTCGATCTCTTTTTGTTTGATTATGCGGCAGTATTCGCCGTCGAATGGGACGCAATGGCCGATCCGGTCTATTAGAACGCACCGGATTTCTCCCCCTTTCGATTTTTTATCGATCGACATCGCTTCCAAAAAAGCTTCTTTCTGCAGGTTCTTAGGCCATTTTGAATGAAAACCCAATGTTTGGTACAGCCGGAGAATCCGCTCCAGGGCGTCTTTCGGCAGAAATCCGAGGAGATGACTGAGAAAACTCTCAGCGACGCATCCGATGGCTACCGCTTGACCATGGTCCATTTCATAATGGGAAAGAAGTTCGAGCGCATGCCCCACGGTGTGACCGAAATTCAGGATGCGGCGCAAACCCGTTTGTTCCAGGGGATCTTTTTCCACCACGTCCATTTTTACCCGGATCGAAGAGAGGATGAGCGTTTCCAGCGTTTCGGGTTTTCTCCAATGATGAGAATTCTTTTCGAGCAGGTCCCAAATTGCAGGATCGTGGATGAGGCCGTATTTTGCGATTTCGGCAAGTCCATTAGGCCACTCTTTCTCCGGCAAGGTTTCCAGCAAATCTACGTCGATGAAAATCGATTTGGGAAAATAGAAAGTCCCGATCTGGTTTTTCCCGTAAGGGGTGTCGACTCCCGTTTTGCCGCCGATCGCCGCGTCGACCATCGCCAAAAGAGTCGTCGGGACCAAGACGAGAGGCACGCCCCTCATATAGGTCGAAGCGATATAACCAACGAGATCGGTCGTCACCCCGCCGCCTACGGCGATCAAAAGGGAATCCCTCCCGCACTTCCTTTTTAGGAGTTCGTCTTCAAGTTTTTCTTTAGCAGATCGGGATTTCGAAGCTTCTCCGCCGGCGACGGGGATCAGTGCAAAGTCCGTCCCCAGCGATTTCTGGATTCGGGAGGCCAGGGCTCTCACATTTGCATCGGCCAATACCGCTCCCCTTTTGGCAAGAGAGCGGCATGTAGTAATAAATAATTCGCTTTGTGCAAAGCCTCTGCCGATCGCAATCTCTGTTTGAATGGAAGGTAAGGATGGTTTGAGAAAAAGTTTTTGCATACGTCTTTACTATAGACAATCGATAATGCTTTTGTGAAGGAGGAATCTATCTCAATGAAAAATTTATCTTTCAGATATAGAGTTAATTATAGTTCTGTTATTTTTTAATTTAGTTTAGTTTATTTTATTAATACTGTATAATTAAATGAATAAAATAATAAATCTAATAACAGGAGTTTATTTATGTCAGTAACTTTTTCTAGAGAAGACATGGAAAGTGTCATCGGAAAATATGACCTTGCTGTCTCAGCTGTCTCAAAAGACCTTGCAAAAACAAATGAAACGAGATTTGTCTTAGTTGAAGCGGTAAAGCCAGAAGAAACAATACGACTGAGCAATGAAGAAATTAAAAAAAGAATCAAAGACGCTGGCAACAAGCCTAGTACCGCGCAGGCTGCTTTTTTTGCAATCAAAGGGCAACCCTACAATCCTCAGAACCACACAGATCTTCAAGAATGGCAAATGAGCTTTTTTGAAACTGTTAAAGAGATCAGCAAAGGGCAAGGCGACCTAACTGAAAAATTCGATGGTTTTAACTATCAGGTCAATGAAATCCAGGCGCATAACCTATTGATTCCTGCCGCGAAAAGAGATCCGAGAGATGCCTTGCCGAATTTGTACAGACTTGCTTCTGAAATTGTAAATAATAAATTTCACCTTGGAAAATCTGAAGGAAACAGAATCATCAATGAATTTTTAAAATCAGCTTTAGATTCTGAAACTGACACACCTGTTCTTTTCCCAGTGGACGATCTTCAATCGAAGCTAGAGATCCTTCGCGACCCTTCCAAATCAATGGCTTTAGTCCCCCTTGCCTCAGCAGTAAGCAGTAAAAAATCCCCTGTTTTGCCGGCCTCCCAGCCTAAGCGCAATCCAAATCTCCCCGCGCCCAGTCTCGACCCCGTTGTTGAAAAGACCCGTTCAAAAAGGATGCTGATTCTAGGTACGGTCAATAAAATTATACAGGGAGTCGCAAAGGCCGCAGCTCTTGCTTTGGGCGGCTATATAATCTACCAAGCAGTGCAATACGCTCCCTCAATCAGCCCTATCCAGGGACAAGGCGTAGTGGGATTTAATAACGCTTTCACCACGCAAAACTCACCCACCCCGGTTTGGGTCGACTCAACGCCGCGCCTTTCTGCTCTGGACCTGTCTGAGAGTAATGGCCTGGGCGATCTCCCGAGAGTTGAGGAGCCGATCAATTCCTTGAATAACAGAGCAACAAATTCAATTTAATTTTTTAAAGCTGGAATTTAAAAATATATTTTTAGTTCCAGCTTCATTTGAAAAATGTTTTGAATTTTGTCTGTGTAAATAAAATTATTTATATATGGACTTTTTCTGCTTTGTAAGTCATTATTTTATTTTTTAAATTCATTGATCTTTTATTCTTTTAGAAGTATAATTAGATGAAAAAATTAAACATAGGCTTAATTTATGGCAACAATTGCATTTAGCACTGAAAGATCTGCGGAAGCAGTTCAAAAACAAGAAACCAATCCAATAAAGGCTTCTAATCTCCCAATCGTAACTCTCCCTACATCATTCGTTCGAGGCGAAATCAGAAAAGCCGGCGGTACCTTAAATTCAGCCTCAGCAGTCTTTATGACTATAAGGGGAAAAGCTTTTAATCCAAAAAATGCTAACAAGCTTGAGAAACAACAAATGGCTTTTCTCGAGTGTGTCAGCTTGATCAGCAAAGGCAAACCAGATCCTAAAAATCCTAAATCTTCTATTCCTTTAAATGCTAAAGACCTAAAAAATGCTCTCACTCAGCTAAATAAGCTTCTTTCCAATCTCCACCAGACCACTACAACAATTGCTAATCTTCCTAAAGATGCTCCTGCTGATAACGAAGATTCAATAGGTCATTTGTTGTTAAGTGCAAAATTATTGCTTAGTTTAGATAAATATAAAGGGTTATCGGTTGGTAACAAAGTTTTAGATAAATTTTTTAGCCGTGTTTTAGATTCTTACAATTTTGACAAGCCTTTTAGCCACTCTCTTGTAGAATTTCAATATCCTCTCGATAATTTTAAAAATGATTATAATGCATTTCAACCCGTTCAAGTTTCTTCCAAAGGAAATACGATTACGAGCCTTGTTGGAAAAACTTTGAAAGCGCTTGGGGTGGCCCTTTTACTTGGCACGGCGGCTTACGCAGGTTCTGGCTTTTTAGGGACTCAAACGAATCCTATTTCAGGGTCCGCCGGAAGTTTAACTAACTCTACAGGAACAGGACTGACAGGAACAGGACTGACTGGCTTCACGCCACCGGCAGGAACCTATACCTCTCCATTGACGGGATCCTATTTCGATCTAGGTCGAATCCAATTGTCCCCTATCAAAATCGCCTCTTCGGGCAGTTTCGATCCTATTGTGAATCCAACGTCAACGTCTTCAACGACTGATCCAATTTCTACAGCATCATCGACTGGCGCTGCTGATCTGTCTTCCACCGGCTCTTCGTCATCGTCTTCGACGACTGGCTCGGTAGGTACCTCTACAGGTGTTGATGCTTCAACGGCTTCGACGACTGGTTCAGCTATAACGGCTTCGACGACTGGCTCGGTAGATACCTCTACAGGTGTTGATGCTTCAACGGCTTCGACGACTGGTTCAGCTATAACGTCTTCGACGACTGGCTCGGTAGATACCTCTACAGGTGTTGATGCTTCAACGGCTTCGACGACTGGTTCAGCTTTAACGGCTTCGACGACTGGCTCGGTAGATACCTCTACAGGTGTTGATGCTTCAACGGCTTCGACGACTGGTTCAGCTATAACGTCTTCGACGACTGGCTCGGTAGATACCTCTACAGGTGTTGATGCTTCAACAGCTTCGACGACTGGTTCGGCTTTAACGGCTTCGACAACTGGCTCGGTAGATACCTCTACAGGTGTTGATGCTTCAACGGCTTCGACGACTGGTCCAGTAGATACCTCTTCAACGGGTGTTGCTGATCCTACATCTTCCTCAACCGATCCAGATGATATTGATGATACTGCTGCAACAGGCGGTACAGGATCTTCCAGCGGTATTATGACCGACGAGGAAATGGAAGAGATGCGACTGAACGCCGAGAGACTCAAAGAGCAAGAAGGCTCGGCAGTCCCAATGACCGCCTTCACTGTGCTTACAGGTATCTTTGTCGGACTTGCAAACCTCCGAAATCAAATGGTGTAATCCACAGCTTTCTCTTAAATAGCGATTGAAAACCCTCGGCAAAACCGAGGGTTTTTTTGTTTTATTTGGAAGCGGTCGTGTAAGCGCCGAGATGCTGGATCATCAAATTGACAGATTTGATCCATTGGATCGATTCTTTTCCCATTACTTGAATGATCAGCCCCCAAGCTATCGTAAGGAGGGCGATCCCCACCCAAGATTTAAGCGAGATCCCCAAGAAAACAATTTGGACTTGCGGTGCAAGCCGGTTCGCGATCCCGAGGAACATATCGGTGAGAAGGACGCCGATCAGAGCGGGGGCAGAAAGCTGTATGGAGAGGTTCATCATCAATTGCAAGAGCCCGAACATCTGTTTCCAAAATGGGGCTTGCAGAGAGAACAGGGCCGCATTGATGACGCCGTCAACCGGAATGAGCTTATAGGAGCTCGCCACCCCGTCGAGAAAGATGAAGGGGCCGTCGAGGGAATAGAACAGGGCGATCAAGACGTAGTTGTAAAGAATGCCGATGGGGCCCGTCTGGGTCTGGGTAGTGGGATCGGAGACTTGAAGGGAGGAGGCCCCCCTTTGATGGTCGATCAGGCTGCCCGCCATCTGGGCGATCATAAAGGGGACTGAGGAGAGAAAGCCTAGAACAGTCCCAAAAAGGAGTTCTTTGACGAAAGATCCGATGAAAAGCATGCCGTAAGGGATCTCCCTCGAGGCGTTCAGCAAGTTCTGGGGCAGAAAGATCGCGACAAGGGCCACGCTGAACATCATCCGGATCGTCATAGGGATGTTTTTCGAACCCAAAAAAGGGGCGAGGGTCATGATCGGAAGGATCCGGGCCAAGGTCAGGAAAAAAATAGAAAGAACGGTCATCGGCTGCAGATTAGGAAGGGACATCAGCATGGAGACGTAATCGTCGGTTGCTGTAAGAGTATCCATAATATACCTCTATGCCGAGGACATCCTGGAAATGAGGTTGAGGATCGTGTTCGTATACTGCAGGACCTGCGCTCCGAGCCATCCGCCTAAAAAGAGGATCGTAAAGACGACAGCGAACAGTTTGACCGTGAACGAAAGGGTCTGTTCCTGAATCTGCGTGGCCGCCTGGAAAATCGCGACGACGAGGCCCAAAATGGTGCTGATGATGATCGGAGGTCCAGAGAGGATCAGGATCAAGATCAACGCTTGATAGGAAAGGGTGTAAATTTCTGTGGAAAACATCCTTTACCTGTTATTTGAACGACATCGCTAATCCTTGGACAAGGACCGTCCATCCGTCGACCATGACGAGGAGGAGCAGTTTGATCGGCAAAGCGATCGTCAAAGGGGAAAGCATCATCATCCCCATCGCGAGCAAGATGTTGGAAACGACGAGATCGATGACGAAAA
This sequence comes from uncultured Chlamydiae bacterium, assembly GCA_963713105.1. Lineage (GTDB taxonomy): Bacteria > Chlamydiota > Chlamydiia > Chlamydiales > SM23-39 > CAVQKJ01. The sequence goes on along the minus strand of CAVQKJ010000005.1, from coordinate 702,024 downwards.
AGGGAAGATAGATCAACACGCCGATTTCAAACGCCGTCTTCAATTGGCTTGTGATGAACGAAGGGATCAAAATAATGAAATCGTTCTGCTTCAGCTGCCCTCTATAGGGATCGGGAAAAATCTTATAAGCGAGATTGAAAAAGCTCCGCGTATGCTTGGCGGTGCAATTGCGCTGCAAAAAATCGCGCAAGGGTTCTTTGGCTTTATCGATCACATTGACGACATAAACGGCCGCCTCTTCCGAAAGCATTGCGGAAGGGGGATTGGTCTTAATGACCGTCTCGGCGGCCTTGTACATGGCGAGTCCAGTCGGGAACATGACGTAAATCGAGATCAAGAGGGCGATCCCGTTCAAAACTTGGTTCGGGGGCGTTTGCTGGACGCCGAGAGCGTTGCGCAAAAGCGATAAGACGACCACAATTTTCATGAAAGAGGTGAGCAGCATGATCGCAAAAGGGAGAAGGCTCAATCCCGCAAGGACGGCCAGCTTGGTGATCATCGAAGGGTTTTTGGAGCCGCCCTCTTGCTGATCTGCAGCGGGCATCGGAAGCTGCGCGGCAGCCGCTGAGGGCGCCGCCGCTCCTGCAGGAGCGGTTTGGGCGGAGAGAGAAGCTCCGAAGAGGAAGAAAAAACAGACGAGGATTTTTAGCATAAAAGATTATTGCCTGGTCATGAATGATTCGAAAGCGGATTCGAGCGCGCGCCATTGGTTTTCAAGCTGGGCGTTGATAATGCCTGCCTCGGTTTCGATCATGCAGCCTCCTGGTTCGATATCGCCCCTTTCTTGGATGGAGAGGTTTTCGAGATGTTCGAAGATTTTTTTGATCCGGGGACGGTTCTCTTCGATCATTTGGAGATCGGCCTTGTTCACGTAGATGATGACTTTTCGATGCTGGGTCACGGGTTTTAGCGAGGTCAGGACGATATCGACAATCCGGTCGGGATGGAGTTTCAGCTCTTCCCCAATGATCTTTCGTGCGGCTTTTAGGGCTAAGGGGAGAATTTTTTTCTGGACGTCGGTCCGGATCGCTTTGAGTTCTTGGTCGAGGGCCAAAAGATGTTTGTTGAGAGAGACGAGCCCCTCTTGAAACCCTTCTTTGAAAGCCTGTTCTTTCGTTTTCTCCGCTTCAACCAGGGTGTCCCGTTTGAAATTCTCCGCTTCTTTCCTCACTGTGCTCAAGATTTCACTGGCATCGGCCAAAGTGGAGAATTCTTCAGCGGGGAGGATTTTTTTACCTGGAGCGGTCCGGGCTTCTTTACCAGACAAAAGCGAAAAGAACTTCATATCGGTTTTTCACGTTGGATTCAGGATCTCTTCAATCTGCCGGATCATCGCTTCGGCAATATCGGGCGTCGCTTCTTTCGAACACAGTTTGAACAGAGCGTTTCCCCGGCCGATGTCCAAATGGTGGCAGACGTACCAGATGAAATCGGGATCTTGGCCGGAGAGCGCAGTGCCAAACCGCGCAAGGCCTCTTCGGTGGAGCAGCGAACGGAAGGACTCTTCGGATCCGTCCCAGCGCTCAAGACCGATGCGGGGCAAAGAAAACGTCTCTTTATGAGACATGGCCTTTTTTAAAAATAGGCGCTCGTCCTCTGTTAGGATACTGTAGATTTTTTTCAGCATTTTTGTCTCTACAATTTGGCGCAGTTCCGCCGCTAAATCGTAGAGGGAGAGAAAATCGATGAGCCGGGTGAGTTCTTTTTTCGAAAGGGTCAGGAGGGAGTTCAGCGGCGAGAGAGGCAAATATTCGATGGGAATGAGCCGGTCATGCGGGCCGAGGAGACTGTCGATTAAAATTTGCCGCAAATAGGCGCGGGCGGCCTCTTTCACTTCCTTATCCTCTTTCGAAGAGGGAGGGGAAATCTCCAATGAGCGGGCTAAATTTTGGGCGGTCTGGGACGCTTGGGAGGCAAGTGCGGAGAGAAAGAATTTTTGCTCCCTTTCGGGGTAGGTTTTCAAAGTGGGTAAAAACCAAGACCAGTGGACCTGCTCCAAAATATGTCCGTTCGAAAAACCCTCGAACGAGGGCTTTTTTGCAAGGGTTGGGAGTTCTTCGAGCCTCAAACGCTCGCTTTCAGGCAGGAATCTCTCTAAGTTCTTTTTTTTTTCAGGAGAACAATGGCTTAAAAAACCATTGAGCACCATTTCGACAGGATTTCTCACAACCTCTTCCTTAAGGTTTTATTTCAGGTTCCGAGGTTCCTGGAAGCTCTTCCCTTTTCCCAAAGCGCATCTGCGGATAGAATTTGTAGACCATCCAGCCAAGGGCAGCGGAAAAAAGAATCAAGAGGAAGATCAGAAGGAAAAAAATGAAGCGGAATTTCCCCAATGAGCTTTTTGTGAGGACGAGGCCCCAGATGCTCACATAGGTTTGCTGAAGGGCTTTGGGCCCGATCATTTCCCCATCGGGTTTCAAGACAATGTCGGTAAAGCGGGAGCGGTCGGAAATGACCGAGACGTTTTCATAATCGAGTCCGTTGATGCTGCCTGCGAGAAGCCGTTTGATTTTCACTTCCAGGTGGCTGTTCGGGTCTTCCATGATGCCCTGGTGTTTGATATAGACTGCGGCCGTCGTTTTCGGCACGGGGGCCCCAGGCAAGGCAGTCGCTTCCGAGGGAGGGAATGAAATCTGCACGTCGGCGTCGATGATGCCGTCGATTTTAAGGATGGTGTTTTTCAATTCTTCCGCGAGTCCCGCTTGGTAGCGGATCGTCTCTTCTCGGTCGGAAGAGATCAGTCCGGACTTCGCGAAGAGTGTGAGGAGGTTGGTCCCTTGGCGCCGCGGCAGCCCGTAGCGGTTCAGCAAGGCCATCGCATCGGTCGCTTGGGAGTTGTCGACGGAGATGCTGAACATTTCGACTGTCGCCGTCGCGCCAGCGGTCGCGCTGACCGGCATCTGGACTTTTTGCCCTACAATCCCTTTGGAAGCGAGGAAGACGACGATTTCATTCGCCTCTCTTTCTTCTAGATTGCTGACGATGGATTGATTGGTCGAGCATCCAGCCAGGAAAGCGATTGCGGCGAGAAAAAAGATTCTGAAAACAAATTGGCTCATAAATTCACGCACCCTGAATTCGTTATACCACTACCGCATTTGGTTTTTCAACTAGGAATGCTGGAGCAGAGCCGAAAGACAAAAAATCAATCAAATTTTACCTGATTAAAAAACTGATTTTGCACATTTGCATTTAGAAACGCGGCGATTGCGATTCCGCCAAGAAGGACGAAAAGAGGAAGCGCAATTTGACAACAAGTATTGGAAGCGGCTTTTTTTTTTGCTTGAGCACCGGAACTCATTGGAACTTCGGGATGAGGCGCAGATTCCTCATCAAAAGGCATGCTGCCGATGTCGATGCTTTGCATATCGGACCAAGAGAAGGAAGGGGTATGCTTTTTTGTCTCAACTGGAGAGCGAGGCAAAGTCTCTTCATCATATTCAACAAAGCACTCTTTGTGGAATTTATCCAGATTGCCAGGCTTCTTTCCCCAGCACCAAAGATGACTGCAAGCATTTTTCTGGCTCTTATAAACCCCATCGAGTCTTTTAATTCGGTCGGTGTCCTTGATGGGATCTCCGCAGTCAGCGCATTTTCCTGACGGATTTTTTTCGTGTAGCTGCAGCTGTTGATAAGTTTGAACACTGTCAGCGTATCTGATTTGACCTGTCATGCTGTTCTCACTTTTTTGATGTAAGCCGAGGCTTTATGGACGAGGAGAAAAAATAAGTCAATTCTCCTGTATTCTGCGCAGTGCCTCAGCTTGAAAAAGAAAAACAGGATATGCAGGATCGTCTGAAAAAAGATGGCAGGATAGGCATGATAAGGATTTTTTATCTTATTCATCCTGCCGATTTATCGATCCTGCTTATCCTGTTCCATTTCCTGACACATCGTCTGGATTTCAAAATGGGTCACTTCTTTCCGATCCAGGTTGGGCAGTTTCCGAATCTCCCTCTGAAATAATCGAGGGCGCCGGCGCATCCGGCTTTGTAGCGCCGGATTTTCTGCAAAACGGCTGGATCGGAATTTCGGCTGAAGAGGCGCTGCGCCGATTTGAGAAGGTAGTGTCGGAGTGTTTTCCACAGCTCAGGAGCGATGACAGTGCGATAGAGCTGTTTCTTCTCTTCTCTTGAACAATTCCTTTCGATCCAGAGAAGGCGGCTCCGCCACCAAAAATATTGCATGTGGGGCTTGCCTCCAGTGAATGATGCGGAGACTTTATGCCAGATTTTGGCCTGAGGGGCAGTCCATACTTCGAATCCGGCCCGTCTGGCGCGGAAGCAAAAATCGGTTTCTTCCCAAAAAAGGAAGAAGCGGGGCTCGAGAAGGCCGATCGCTGCGGGAACTGAGCGGTGCATCAACAGAGCTGCGCCGCACACGTAGTCGGCCGGTTTCATCTCTACGAAAGAATAGGGGTCGTCGAGATGGCCGTATGCGGGCGATTCGAATTCGGCGATTTTAGGGTTCCAATAGCCTCCGCAATGGTCGATCCGTTCGCGATCCGAATAGCGGAAGATTTTGGCTCCGAGAATTTTTGCCTTTGGCTGCTCTTTCGCCGCGGCCATAAAGCCATGCAAAAAATCGGGGGAGACGACCGTGTCGTTATTCAAGAGGAGGATCCATTCCGCATGATGGCGGAGAACCCATTCGATGCCGGGATTATTGCCTCCCGCAAATCCCAAATTCTCTTTGTTTTCCAGAATCGGAACGTGGGGGAATTCTTTCCTGATCGCGGCGATGGAATCGTCCGTCGATCCGTTATCTACGACGATCGCTTGAAAACGGGGATAATCGACTTTTTGCAAGGAGGCGAGACACTCGAGCGTGTCTTTTTTTCCATTCCAGTTCAGAAGTACGATCGAAATTTTGGGAGGGCGTTCGGACATGGATCAAAAGAGCTCAAAACCAAAACAATACTGGAAAAATGGGATCGCGGCCAGCAAAAGCGCCCCCGTTGCAGGAATCGCATATCTGGACGCGTCGATTTCCGGATTGCTATTTATGTACGCACGATTTCTTTTGTTCGAACCGATGAGGTCTAAAGGGTGGTTTTGCCAATATTGTTCTCGTTCATTTGGCTCGTAAAAAATACCTTCGAGTCCGATGGTGCGGACGCCAACGCGTAATGGTTCGCTCATAGGGTGATCCCTTCGTTATTCAGAATTTTTTGAAAAATAGATGATGCAGCACTCCAGAGCTAATGTCGCGAACGGCTCTGAGTTGTCAATTGCAGTACCGCACCAATCGCAAAGTTTCATAGTTTAGCTGCTTTATAAACGGCGGCTGTAGGCCGACCAGGCTTTTTCGCGATAGAGGGCGGCCTGTTCTTTGGGGCTCGCCGCATGGGTGATATCGCGGCCGACGATGATGACATCGCTCTGGTTTTTGATCAAGATCTCATCGACGGTCCGGTAGCGCTGGCCGAGGGAATCTTTGCCGGGCGCGAGTTTGACTCCGGGCGTGAAATGGACCATGCCGGGTAATTCACTTAATTTGCGCAGGCAAATGAATCCCATTACATAATCGGCGTTCTCTTCCGCCATGGCGACGGCTTTGCGTGTGTAGGAGCCTTTGGCGACGGTCCCTGCGGAGCTCATCTCGGCAAGAAGCAAGAGTCCCTGTTTTTTTGGATGGCCGACTTGTTTCAGCCCTTCGATGATGCCGGGTCCGGGCACGATATGGGCGTTGACGAAATCGGCCCAATCGGCGATCCGGTAGATCCCCTTCGCGTATTGCAGAGAAACAGTTTGGCCGATATCGGCGAATTTCCGATCCTCGAAGATGAGGAAGCGGTGTTTTTCTGCGATTTTGCGCAGTTTGGATCCAAAATCGGGGGTGAAATCTTCGAGGATGTCGACGTGGGTCTTCAAAACGCAAAGGTCGGGGCCGAGCTCGTCGGCCATTTCCAAAACTTTATTTTGAGAGACGAGATCGATCGCGAGAGTCAGATTGCTCTTTTTGTCCTCCATGAGCTTGAAGAGTTTTTGCGCGACTGGATGGAGAGTGAGCGCAGACCTTTTTAAAAAAGAGAGGGAATTAGACATAGATTTGATTCTTTTGGATGAATTCGAGGACGGAGGCTGCCATCGCGGAATTGATTTTTCCCTCTTCGAGGAGCGTGTTTACGACGGAAGTGATTGTGCAAACGGAGTGGAGGCGGTAGCCTTTATCGGTCAAATGTTTGGAGCCCCCTTGCTCGCGGTCGACGAGGACGACGATGTCTTCGACGACGAGCCCCTCTTGCTGGAGTGGTTCGAGCGTTTCGAAGATGCTTTTCCCAGAGGTGATGACATCTTCTACGACTAGACAGCGCTGTCCTTTAGTGAAGATCCCTTCGATCAGTTTGCCTGTCCCATATTCTTTTTTCTCTTTGCGGCGCATCACCATCGGGATATTGTGCTGGATCGACATCGCGGTCGCGATCGGTAGCGCGGTATATGGGACTCCGCAGACGAGGTCGAAAGGGTGCCCCTTCACTAAATTCCTCATTTCTTCCGCGATTGAAACAAGAAGGCGCGGATTGGAAATCGTGATCCTGAGGTCGATGTAAATCGGGGAAACGATCCCGCTTTTTAAAGTAAACGTGCCAAATTTGATGGCGCCGATTTCATAGAGTTTATGAATGAGCTGTTTTACGTGCATGGCTTACCTTTTCGTGATACTTAAGTGCGAGATAGGGATCCCACATCATTCCTGTTGCAGAGAGGGCGAATTGAGCTCCGGCTTGGAGGAATTCGTCGAAATGTTCCGGCTCCGTGATCCCTCCGCATCCTAAAAGAACGAGGCCGAGATTTTCTTTGCGGATCAGTTCCGATGCGGAATGGATGAAATGGAGGGCTTGCGGTCGGATGGCCCCGCCGCAAACGCCGCTCGATTTCCGGCTTTCTCCCAATGCGGCATGCCCTTTTTTGTCGGTCACTTCCATGCTCACCGCATTGAGCCCGCAAATGCCGTTCGCCCCGCCGCGCGCGGCGGCTAAAAAGACCTCTTTCATCTGGGCAGGGTTGGAAAAAAGGCCCACTTTCAAAATTAGGGGGATGGGCCGGATCGCTTCGGAAATTTTTTTCGCGTATTCGTAGACGGTATCGGGGCTTGTGTAAAGCGACCCTTCCGCTTTGTCGACGTTGGGGCAGGAAAAATTGGCTTCGATGATTTTTGCCCCAGCTTCTTTTGCGAGTGTTGCCGCGCGGATAAAATCGTCGACGAAACTGAGCCCTTGGAAAGGGGTTCCGACCACAGACACGATCATCACTTGTCCGCTGGAGAGGGATTGGTTGGCCCGGGCGATGTCCTGCAGGAGGAAATCGGGTGACATGGAGGGCATGCCGAATGAGTTCGTGATCGTAAACTCCGAGAGGTGATTTGAAGGCTCTTCGGATAAAACGGCGTGATGAGGGCCAGTCGGCTTTACGTATACGACGTTTGGAGGGGGGTGTCCCGGATGGGCTTGGCTGCGGATCGTTTTGTATGTGGGCAGGTCGAACCCGAGTTTTGCAGCTAAAGCGATCCAACGGGAATTCAGAAGAGGTCCGGCAGGGACTCCCAAAGGGGAATTGAGTTTATGGCCAAACAAGTTGTACGTGCGGACTGGAGGGGGTCTTTTGGGAATCGGGCCATTGAAAAAAGGGCCGTCTGTCGCATTTTCCAAATAGCTTTTCTCGATATCGTAGATGCCGGGGCGGTCGGGAAACCAATCGGGGATCATAATTTCTCCAGATCGTAGAGTTTGTCCTTAAGCACGGTATAGCGGGGCCATCCTTTCACCGTCCATCCGGCATAGGGAGACCATTTCGCTTTCGTTTGCAGTGTTTCGTCGCGGATCGTTCTCTTTTTTTCGAGATCGACGAGGACGATATCGTCGTTCAAAGGCAGATCGAAGATCTCCTGGGGCCGCGTGTGGGTCAGGGATACGATCTGTTCCAGAGAAATCCTTTTTTCGTGGTAAGCGTTTAAAAGGAGGGGGAAGTAGAGTTCGACGGAAGGATAGCCAGAGGGAGCCGAGCCATAGGGCCGTTTTTTTTCTTCGATCGTATGGGGAGCGTGATCGGAGCCGACTGTGTCGATCGTCTCGTCGTAAATCGCTTCCCAAAGGGCCTCTGTGTCTTTTTTCGATCTGAGAGGAGGATTCACCAGCGCGAAGGTGCCTAATTTCTTGTAAGCGTCGTCGTGGAGGAACAGATGATGGGGAGTCACTTCCGCATAGACAGGAAGACCTTCTTTCTTCGCTTTCCGGATCAAATGGAGCTCTTCTTGCGAGCTGACATGGGCGATATAGAGCTTCGTTTTATATTTTTTCGCGAGAGCGATCGCCTGTTCGACAGCTCTTGCGGCCACTTCCGGATTCCGGATCCGGGAATGGAGGGATGGGTCTGCCTCGCCGAATTGTTTCCGGTTTTTTTCGATCAGTTCCTCGTCTTCGGCATGGACGGTTGCGATGACGCCGTTTTCTCCAGCGATCTTAAAGGCTTTTTCCAAGGACTCGGGATCATTCATCAAAAGGTCCCCCGTAGAAGAGCCCATGTAGATTTTTATTCCGATGATCCGGTCTTTGACTTTCGGGATTTGGTCGAGATGGTTCTGGTCTGCGCCTAAATATAAATAATAGCGGAGAGGAACCTTCCCCTTTTTCAGCTGTTCTTCGATGATCTCGATCTTTTTTTCCAGCCTCTCGGCGCTATAGCAAGAAGGATTATTGTTGGGCATGTCGAAAACGGTTGTGATTCCTCCCGCAATGGCTGCGCGCGAGGCCGTTTCCCAAGTTTCTTTATGCTCGGCTCCAGGGACGCGGAAATGGACGTGAGGGTCGATTAAAGCAGGGAACAACATGAGATGTTCAGCGTCGATGACCCTGTTTTCACTGCTGGGTATAAAATGATTGATCCGGTGGCCGTCGGTCGTTTGGACTTTGTGGATTTCGATCATGGCAACTACTTATAAAACGATTTCTAAATAAACGCAAAGGGGTGGGTGGCTGGGCAGGGAGGGGAGGGAAGAGAGAGAAAAGGAAATAGCAGGGATGACAGGATGGGCAGGATAGAAGAAAAGATAAAATTCCTTTGCGTCTTAGCGGCGTTGTGTCTTTGCGTTTAATAGAACTAGATGCTGTTGTGATACCAGACCGTTTTAAAAGGTTTGAGAGACTTTGGGGCACGTGGTTTTATTCAACGCAAAGACGCAAAGACGCGAAGGCGCAAAGAGGATTGTCTTTTTTTCTATCCTGACCATCCTGTTATCCCTGCTTTTTTCCTTTTCCTAACCGTGACAGTCCCGAAGCGTGTTGAGGGGGGATAAGTTTATTGGCTTATTTGGGCAGATTCTTTATTTTTAGATATTATGAGTTTAATTGATTTTATTTGGATCTTTGTACGACAGCAGCGCTGGATTTTTAGCGTTGTTCTGTTTCTATCTTTCATATGGGCTTTTGAAATCCTGTTTTGGCCCTATTTCCTGAGAGAGATTGTCGATGTCTTGACCCGTTTTGATTCGGATCGATTATCCGCTTGGCCTTCTTTGAAACCTCTTCTGTTATGGGGCGCCGCCGCTTGGATTTTTATGGAGGGGATCTTCCGCTTAAGGGATTTTCTGCAAGCGCGCGCTCATCCTAAGTTGGAAGCGGCGATTCGTATGACTATGTTCGATCATGTGCAAAGGCATTCTCCGAAATATTTTAACGAACATTTTTCTGGGAGTTTAGCAAATAAAATTGGAGATATGGTTTCGGCGATTAGTATCGTGCTGCGAAATCTTTTTGTTTTGTTTATTCCTTCTTTTTTTATTTGCATTTTGACAGTTGTTGTTTTTGCGGAAGTGAATGGTTTCTTTGCGCTGATTATTGGAATTTGGATTGGGGTCCATTTTGTCTTATCGGCCTTGCTCACTATAAAATGTGCCAAATACTCCTATCTCCATGGAGAAATAAGAAGCGTTCTCGCGGGAAAGATCGTCGATAGCCTGACCAATAACTTTGTTGTGAATCTCTTTTTCCGGTTCAGTTTTGAAAAGAAGCTGATCGACCGCTATCAAGGGGCGGAAGAAAAAGCAAATCTCCAGGCGCAAACTTATACTGTAAAAATGTTTACCTATTTATGTGCCGTTTTTGCCCTAGAAATTTTTGTTCTAACTGGGTTCATCAGTTTTTATTGGCTGCATGGAAAAATTTCCACGGGAGAAGTGGTTCAGGTGCTTTATACGATCTGGAATTTGGGTATGGCTGTTTTGCTTGTGGCGGATAGAGCCCCGGAATTGTTTCAGTCTTACGGCATTGCAAAACAAGCCCTTTCTCTCATGCAAGATCCTCAAGATGTCCTGGATCCTCCACATGCTAGAGATCTCTCTGTGAAGGGAGGGGAAATTGTCTTTGATAATGTTTCTTTTTGTTACGGAGAGAAAAAAGTTTTTCAGAATAAAAATTTCCGGATCAGGGCTGGAGAAAAGATAGGGCTTGTCGGTTACTCGGGCTCTGGGAAATCGACCTTTGTTAATTTGGTCCTCCGTTTTTATTCTCCTGACAAGGGGAGGATTTTGATCGATGGACAAGACATTGCTTCCGTCACATTAGAATCTCTTCGAGGCCAGATAGCCCTCATTCCTCAAGATCCGATTCTTTTCCATCGCTCTCTTGGGGAAAATATTATCTACGGCCAAGTGGATGCGACTCAAAAAGAAGTGATTGATGCCGCAAAACTGGCGCATTGCGATGAATTCATTAAAAAATGCGTCGGAGGATACAACGCAGTAGTCGGAGAGCGAGGGACAAAACTTTCCGGGGGAGAAAAACAAAGAATTGCGATTGCTCGCGCAATGCTTTTAAAAGCTCCCATTCTCATTCTGGATGAAGCTACATCCTCGCTCGATTCGGTTACAGAAAAATATATCCAAGACAGTTTAGAAACGCTTATGGCCAATCGAACGACCATTGCTGTGGCTCACCGATTGTCCACCCTTTCCAAAATGGACCGGATTTTGGTGTTCGATCAGGGAAAGGTCGTAGAGGAGGGAACCCACGAGGCACTTTTGAACAAAAAAGGACATTACGCCCACATGTGGCAAATGCAGGCAGGAGGCTTTCTGCCTGACAGTCCTGACTAGACGTTAGCTGCAAAGAGGTGGGGAGAGGGGCATGTGGATAAACGGTATGGGACGAGAAAGAAATAGCAGGGATGACAGGATGGACAGGATAGAAAAAAAGATAAAATTCCTTCGCGTCTTAGCGGCGTTGCGTCTTTGCGTTTGATAGAACTAGATGCTGTTGCGATGCCAGACCGTTTTAAAAGGTTTGAGAGACTTTGGGGCACGTGGTTTTATTCAACGCAAAGGCGCAAAGACGCGAAGGCGCAAAGAGGAATTGTCTTTTCTTTCTATCCTGTCAGGGACGGGATCGGCAAATGCAGGCAGGAGGCTTTCTGCCTGACAGTCCTAGCTAGAGGCTAATTGGATAGTTTTTTTGTTCTCTCTCTCCGCTCTTCTCCCCAAGTCCATGCACCCGTATTCGCAGCTTCAAAGAAATAATTTCCCACGGCTATAAGTGAGAATCCAGCAAAAACTGCTAAAGGGGCCATAACAGGGAAAAAAATCGCACAAGTTCCAATGGCTGCTATCCCTGCATAGATCAGGACTAACGAAGCAATTAAATTCAAAGCAATCATGATTGGATGGCTGTCTCTCCATTTTTGGTTCTTATTTAGAAGAACGGGCGAGAGGGGGACTGTTTCAGTATTTCTATTAAGCACAGGACTTTGAATAGAATAATTTGAAAGAGCTGACATAAAATCCTTTGTTTAATTGCATATTAGTATAATTAATATAAATAAACAATTGTGAAAATAATAGTTGCAGGTTTTAAAAAAATATTCTTTCTTTGTCAGGAATAGATTTAAGCGATTAGGGTTTTTTCTCTCATTTCGTCGCGGACGAAAAGCTTTTCGCAGTACTTGCACCGCAGGATGACTTTGCTGTTGTTCTCTTCGACGGTGAAGAGGGTGGGGATGGCTTCGAAATTGGTGATGCAGCGGATGTTTGGGCAGGCGAGAACGGAAGAGATGGCGTCGGGCATGCGGACATGGAATTTTTTCGCCACTTTGTAATTTTCGATCACGTTGACGGTTGCGGAGGGGGAAAAAATTGCGATCTGGGCCGCTTGAGATTCGGTCAGGAAAACATTTTCGATTTTAATGATGTCTTTGAGTCCGGTCGACTGGCTTTTCAGGTTGAGTCCGATAGTGACCCGTTTTCCATCGGCGGCTAATCGGAGAAGCCGGACGATTTTAAGCGCTTGCCCGGCGAGAATGTGGTCGATGACGGTCCCTTCTTTGATCGCAGAAACGGAGAGTGTCTTTTCTTTCATATTTTTCCTAGTAATAGCGCTAAAATGGCCATCCGGACCGGGATTCCGTTCGCCGCTTGCTTGAAGTAATATGCGTAAGGAGTGGCGTCGATGCTTTTTTCTATTTCATCGATGCGGGGAAGAGGGGCGAGGATTCGGAAATTGCTTTTCACTTTTTCGAGATTTTTTTTTCTTAGCATGCAGGGATTGAAAAAGGCCTTTCCCGGTTCTTGGGCCTCGAGGAACCGTTCTTTTTGGATGCGGGTCATATAGAGAATATCGATTTTAGAAACGACCTCTTCAATCGATGTGTGGAATGAGAATTTCACCCCTTTTTTTCTCAGTTCATGAGAGATCGATTCGGGAAGAGAGAGGCTTTCAGGGGAGATGAAAAAGAGGCGGACGGGATAGTGGGCTAAAGCGAGGCTTAAAGAGTGGACGGTACGGCTGTGCTTCAGATCTCCTGACAGAGCGATATGGAGTTCTTCGATTTTTCCTTGGCATTCGCGGATCGTGAAAAGATCGAGCAGAGTTTGGGTCGGATGTTGATTGGCGCCGTCGCCTGCGTTGATGACGGGTATATCGGCGGCTTCCGCCGCCAATCGAGCCGATCCTTCCTGGGGATGCCGGATGACGATGAGATCGGCGTAGCTGCCGATCACGCGCATCGTATCGTACAAAGTTTCCCCTTTCTCTTTGGATGTCCCGGCAGATTCCGCAAATCCGATGACCGATCCTCCCAGACGATGCATGGCGGCTTCAAAAGAGAGGCGCGTCCGGGTCGAGGGTTCGAAGAAACAAGTGGCGAGTATCGAACCTTTCAGAATGTCCGATTTTTGCTGAATTTGAAACTTATTTGCCGTCTCTAGGACGAGTTCGATTTCCTGTTTAGATAAATCTGAAATGGAAATCAGATCCCGTTCCGCGAGCGTATTTTTCATAAGAGTACTTGATTCTTCAGCGATTGTTACAGCCACGATGAATATCCGTTTTCCCAAGTATAAAGAGATTTTGAAAAGATGCAAGCAGAAGGTGTTTCGAAGTCGGAAAGTTCCGTGGTTGTCTCAAATTCGGATTGATTTTATGCTGCTTTTTTTTCAAAACGCGGAACGATCATGAAAATGAGCTCGAAAGCCTATTTGCTATTGGCGTTGATTTTGGTTTCTTCGGTTTTTTCCTACTCCTTGATGAATAGGAATACGAAAAAGCTTCTTTTGATTACTGGATGCGCCCGGAGCGGAACGAGCTATATCATGAAAGTGCTTAAAAAAAGCGGTCTCATAGTGGGCCATGAAAGCGTGAGAAGGGACGGGGTCAGCTCTTGGCTCATGGCGGTCGATGCGAAAGAGGTTCCTGAAGGAGAACCGAGAAGCGGTCTTGTTTTCGAACACGTGTTCCATCAAGTCAGGCATCCATTAAAAGTGATCTCTTCCCTTCATTCGACCCACCGGCCTGAAAATATAGTGTGGGAATATATCATCGAACACACGCCTGAGATCGACCTCGAAGATCCCCATATCGTAAAATGCGCAAAGTACTGGTACTATTGGAATTTGAAAGCCGAACAAGAAGCGGAATGGACCTACAAGATCGAGGAGATCGATCTATTGTGGGACGAATTCGGGAGGCGGTTAGGGAAAAAAATCGATCGGGATGGGTTGGATTCCACTCCGAAAGACGCCAATTCCCTTGGGGCTCATCTCTGCGACTTTACTTGGGCCGATTTAAAAGAACAGATCGATCCCGATCTCTTTGGGGATATCCAGGAATTGGCTGGGAAATACGGTTATTCTACCGAAGATTGAACTTCATTTTGCAAGGACTCGTTTTCCGGGAATTGGGTTGGCGCATGAATCGGTTTTTCCCAAATTAATTTTCCCGTAATGGGCTCGATGCAGCTGACGTAATAGGCAAGGCCCCCTCTGCTGCGTGAAAAAATATAGACCCATTCGTCCGTCATTTTCCAAGTTACGACTTTCGAATTGAAGGGCACTTCCCAAACCAGCTCGCCTAAATCTGAATAGACCGAAAAATAATCCATCTGATCGAAGGAGGAAACGGCATAGACCCGGTTTTTGTGGATCGATAATCGGTCGCTTTCTGAAAAAACTTCCACCCCGGTCAGGTTTCCTGAGAAGAACAAAATCATCGCTGAGAAATAAGCTAGTTTCATTGGAAAGGCCTCTGGTAGAAAACCGGACACTGTAACTTTAACCTTTTTTTAATGCCACAAATCTCTCCCTTTACAAATTATGTTCAGTATGACAATAGGAAAAATCAGAAGAACCTATCTCATAAAGGGTTCCTTTTTGTTTCGAGATAAGGATTAAGATTAACTGAGGTAAATTGTGAAAAAGAATAAAACGATTGGAATTGTGATATTCATCATCGGTTTGGTGATGCTGGGGGCTTCTTTTTATATAAAGAATCAGGTGCTCCAAGGAAGGATGCAAATCTCTAGCGCGCAGAGCCAAGTAGACACAGGAAAGTCGATTTTTGGGGCCTCTTCCACGACAAAACCGGTCGGCAATGTACTTTTTGGCGGAGCGCAAAGTCAAATTGACGCCGGATCGGCCCAAGCCGACTATTACGCGAACATGGCCAATTGGCTGCAGATTGGAGGGATCGTCCTAATGATCGTAGGTGCAGGCATTTATTTCATTAGCGGTCGGAAGAAGTAATGGTCATTCGCAAACTCACGACAGGGAAATACCGGCTTTATTCCCGGAAAAAAAATCCGAAAACAGGACGCCGCAGAAATTTGGGGACCTTCTCAACGAGGGCTGCGGCGATGAAGCACGAAAGGGAAGTGCAGTATTTTAAAACCCATAGATGAGAAAGACAAGGGCGGCAGGATAATAGAATAAAGCGATTTCTTATTTATATCCTGTCCATCCTGTCATCCCTGCTAATTATTTTCAGCGAATCTGAAATAGAGGGAATGGCAAGGATAACAGGATGGCCAGGATAAGAAAGTAGATGCGGGTACTATTTGCCGCGATTTCTTATTTGCATCCTTGCTTATTTTTTTCAGCGAATCTGATTTGTAATGAGGTCGGATTCAAGTTGTTTAGGCACTCCTGGGATGACCTGAGTGATCTTTCCATCCTTGTCCAACGCAAATAAAGTGGGATAGCCCTTCACTTTGAAAAGTTTGAGCAGTTTGGAATCTTTGTCTTCGACCCATTCGGCTGGGGAATCCTGCGTCAATTCGTGCGTTAGGTTAGGGCTGACATGGATGACTCTTGAGTGTATTTTGGTCTGGATTCCATTGAGAATTTTCAGTTGTTCTTTAGAATAGGGGCAATCAGGAGAAATAAAATTGAGAATCAGCGGTTCGTTGTTAGAGAGATGGCGGCCCTCTGTGGTCTCTGCGATGAAATGGGGAATTGGATCTCCGGCCTTTAGACTCGATACAGGTGGATTCTGATGAATTTTGAAGCCATACGCCATAAAAGTGAGATTGAGGCAGCTGAATAAAGCAATCGTAGAGACCGGGGCAATTAAAAGAAGGTACAGCCGTTCAGTAAAGCGCGTCTCTTTTTCTTGAATGGGGCTGCCGTAAAAAAACCATACCGTCCAAATCAGGACATTGCAGGCGTGGGCGGTCAAGCACGCCCCGCACCATTTCGGCAAATGAAGATAAGTCAATGCGAAAGCGAGCAAGACGGCCCAAAGCAATCCTCCTTTTGCTGCCCGTCTGCTTGGAAAAGCGGGAAAGAGCAAAGAAAGCGCAATGATTGCCGAAAAATATCCGGCTCCGGCGAGAGGGAGAAAAGGGTCGTTCGATGAGCAAGCCTTGCAGGAAAAAAGGCCAAAAAAATTAGGCACTTCCGGAAGTTTTAAAAACAAGGCAGCCAATGCGGTCATCCCCAAAACAGGGATGGCCCATTTGCGAAGCGGGTTCATTGCGCGCCGCACCATTTCACGGGAGATTGATCGAGGCGAAGCTTCCGGGTCATAAAAACGTTCCCATCGTTGAAATCCTTCATCGCAGCGCCTGACCAATAGCCTGTTTCGCAAGTGGTTGGGTCGCAGCTGCCTCCGAATGTAATCCACTCATCGGGGGTCCGCATTACATCGCAGACGCAGACCGCCTTGCTGGGATCGGATGGATTGACTGTACAGCGCTTATTCAAACACCAGGTCCATGGAGTATTGCCGGGGCATTTCATCACTTTTTTGCCTTCGTTGAATTGTTCGTAGGAAAAAGTGGAATAGACTGTCCGGATCCCGTTCGGATCGGTGCTGGGCTTGAGCTTGTCGCAAGGCGTCGTCGACATGCTCTTGCCGTCATGCACATCGCAAAAACAGATCGCTTTAGAGGGATCGCCCGGTTGTGGAATACAAATCGCTGAAGTGCAAAGTGCGTATTGATGTTTGCACAGGCGCATCTGGTTGTTTCCCGCTGTCCCGCACGCAGCGACGATGGCGAAGACGCCGATCAGGGGAAGAATATAAGAAACCCATAGTGCTTTGAGCCGCATCATGAAACTCTCTAACTTTAACAGCTTGTAAGAAAAGAAGAGAATTGTAAAGAGAAATAATGAATCGCTTTTTATTCCGAACTTCTGGATTGATATAAAATGCACAATTTAATACAGATCAATCTAAGAGACTGACCACAAACCGAGCAT
Source organism: uncultured Chlamydiae bacterium (assembly GCA_963713105.1). Lineage (GTDB taxonomy): Bacteria > Chlamydiota > Chlamydiia > Chlamydiales > SM23-39 > CAVQKJ01. The sequence goes on along the minus strand of CAVQKJ010000005.1, from coordinate 685,062 downwards.
CTGTCGATTTTTCGGTTCTTTTGAGCCAATTTTCGACTCAAATCCTTGGGGGGCAATATCGACAAGGTATATAGCCCCCCAAGTTTGAGTCCGAAAATCGGCCAAAATAATCCAAAAACTCGACGAAGCCTCGGTTTGTGGTCAGTCTCTAATTCCCATATCGATAGAGGAGGGGGCATGTTGTCTCGGGTAAAAGCGAAGTTGGATTTCTGGGCTTATCGGGCCAAAACGGTTTATAAAGCTTTTAAAACCATTTATTCATTGCCTCCTCAAAAAGTCGATGCTTTCATTAATTCTTATGAAGTTTATGAATACGATTGGGCAGATGAAAAGAAATTAATAGAAGAATTAGGCGTTAATTATTACAGCGAATGCAAGCAAAAGCTGCTCGATTATTACTGCGTGATGAATCACCTTTGCTCGATCGGCCAAGTAGAGAAAATGTACATTCCTCCCGCCATGGACCTTTCGCAGAGTATCATTGAGAACCAAGCCATTTATGAAAGAAAAATGAGCCGGGATCTGGGCATTGGAATTGGAGATAAAGTTTTAGATATTGGATGCGGAAGAGGGCGGGTGGCCCATCACGTCGCATCGATCACTGGAGCTCATGTCACGGGGATGAATTTAGATCCTGATCAGTTGGAGGACGCTAACAAATTCAATGCGGGAACCAGCATCTCGGACCGGTGCGAATTCATCCAAGGCGACATGAATGACATACCCTACCCATTCCCAGACAACCACTTCGATGGCATCTATCAAGTCCAGGTTTTCAGTTATGCGACCGACCTGGTAAAGCTCTTTAAAGATCTTTATCGGATGCTTAAGCCTGGAGCCAAGCTGGCCTGTCTCGAGTGGCTCCGTTTACCGAATTACAATCCACAAAATCCGCAGCATGCACAACTGATGAAGTTGATCAAACCGCTCGTCGGCGCAATCGGGACTCCTTCGCCCGAAGAATACGCCTCGGCTCTGAAAGAAGCGGGATTTGAAATCCTCGCCGATGAGAATGTGAGTATCGATGGACTTCAAGCCCCTCTCATCATGAAAGCCGACCGTTTTTACAATCGCCTGAGGCGGACAGTGCGCTTTTTGGTCAGTTGTAAAATTCTCCCTGCGCATTTAAACGATCTTTTCGACCGTTTGACCAAAGGAGGACAGGCGTTTGTTGACGCAGACCGGCTCCGGCTCGTAACGACAAGCCACTATTTCCTTGCCCAAAAGAAGTAAGAGACCTCTCTAACACTGTTCTTGAAAAAAATTAAAAAATAAATTACAGGTTATTCGTTCCCGTATAGATAAAGGAGTAGGAATATGCTGTCGAAGGCGAAAGCGAAGTTGGATTTTTGGGCGTATCGAGTGGCAACAGTCTCAAAATCGCTGAAGACGATTTATTCATTGCCTCCTGAGAAAATCGATGCCTTCCTCAATTCTTACGAAATTTACGACCACGACTGGGCCGATGAAAAGCAAATGGTCGAGAAAATGGGGGCTAATTATTACAATCGCGTCAAGCAAAAACTGATCGATTACTACTGCGTCCTAAATCATCTTTGTTCAATCGGCCAAGTGGAAAAAATGTACATCCCGCCCACCATGGACCTTTCGCAGAGCATCATTGCAAACCAAGCCCTCTTTGAAAAGAAAATGAGCCGCGATTTGGGATTGAAAAAAGGGGACCGCGTTTTGGATATCGGATGCGGCAGAGGCCGCGTTGCAAACCACGTCGCTTCAATTACGGGAGCCCATATCACAGGCATAAACGTGGATCCGGACCAATTGGAAGCGGCGAAAAGATACTCCGCGGGAACTGGCATGGATGCCCAATTGGATTTCAGAATAGGGGATGTGAACGAGATCCCTTATCCATTCCCAGAGAATCATTTCGACGCCATTTATCAAATCCAAGTTTTCAGCCTTTCCAAAGATCTGTTAAAGCTATTCAAAGATCTTTACCGGATCATGAAACCGGGCGCGAAATTGTCCTGCCTCGATTGGGTCACTTTGCCTGAATACAACCCCGAAGATCCCTATCATGCCGATTTGATGAAGAGGATCAAACCTCTGATCGGAGCCATCGGCTGTCCTTCCGCCCAGCAATATGCCGAACTAATGAAAAAAGCGGGATTCGAGATCCTCATAGACGAAAACGCAAGCGTAGACGGACTTCAGGCGCCTCTCATCAATAAGGCGGACAAATTCTTTACACGCGCCACCCGCTTGATCCATTTCCTAGTCCGATGGAAGATCTTGCCCGGCCATTTCAAACTGCTTTTCGACAGACTGACGAAAGACGGTCAAGCGTTCGTCGATGCGGATCGGCTCCGCCTCGTGACGACCAGCCATTATATCGTCGCCCAAAAGAAGTAGCGGAACGTTTGTAAAAATTTTATTTATAGAGTATCCTCCATTTCATTTCAAAAAAACGGAGGACTATGAAGACTTATTCTATTCTTCTCGCAAGCGCGGCGGCTTTTATAGTAATGAGCTCAGAAGTTTCGGGTTCTCAGTTCGAACGGTTCAAGCGAATCGACCGGATCCATGTCGGCAAAAGGCATGAAAATGTCAAACAACAGGCGGCGATCGCGCAAGCATTGACCCAGCTCGATAACTATGCGAACACGCAAAAGCAATTGAACATTCAAAATCCCGATCTTGCGTACGCTTTTAGAAAAGCGCTGGTTATGGCCGATCTGATCGTAAATTCCGACGGCACTTTGAATCTCTCGATCTGCCCATCGCTCAAATCGGCTTTCATTCCATCCAACCCCGAAGAATACGAAATAAAAATGGGAAAATTCCTGGATCAGCTCGACGTTTCCTGGCTCCCATTTTTTTCGTCCGTTATGGCATCTCATGATCCGAAAAACGCCGGCCATCTCGCTCTTCGCGCTTTATTCAGTTTGCCTCCAGATCAGCCCCTCGCCGACCGGCATGCAAAAGTGGCTGTGTTATCAGCCCTCCTCGCACCTGAAAATCAAGGGCCGGTGGGAGATTGTTTCGCTGTGAGCGATGTGATCAGGGACCATGACGAATACTATCGCCATTCTGCGGAAGATTATCGGTCGATCTTACTGAATGGAACAGTCCAACGCCCTGTCGACGGCAGCGCGGACTCGTTTTTCTTTTTGCCCTCCCTTGCCGATACAGACAGAGATCAGCCCTTTCAAATTTCTCCATCGGGTACTATTGCCAATACAAACCTGACTCTTTTCGACGCCCCAGGATTTGCCGCGGCCCGTTCTCTCATGAGCGGCGATAGTATTGCGGATTTGATGCAAACAGTAATGGATTCCGTTGCCGGGACAAGAGGCCAAGATTCCATTCAAACGACGCCCTCGCACGTCATTCACGCCATGGCGCATGCGATCGCAGCTCAAACGAAGGGACAAGCCGATACGCTGGTTTCTCTCGGAGAATATGCGTTCAGCAGTTTGACGAACCATCCTGTTTTGCGCGGCCAGGAGGCAGCTTTTGCTGCTATGGCGGAAGATAGGCCGCAGGATTCGACCCGCGGCAATATCAACGCTTGCGTAGAACAAGCTTTGCAAAGCGCTTGGGCCGGAATCGGCGATCCATCTTCTCCATTCAAACAGGCATTCGATTCTGCATTCGATCGTTCTTACCGCCTGATTTACAATCTCAATATTCCTCTACCTCAAGTATCAGCCGATGGAAGCTCCTCCGATGGAGGGTTCCAACTCTATAGCAGGATTCCTGGCAAGGATGCAGAAATGGGGACTCGCGACGCGACTCCCAACGATTTCAGACGCCTTATCCTCAATGCGATCGACGCTGCCGAGATGCAGTTGAATTCTCCCGATGCCGAATCAGTTGGGGAGACAATTAGAAAAGTGGCCTCTTCGGACAACTTTTTAAAGAACGCCCTTTGGGCCTACGATCCAGGGAACAAGAAAGAGCCCCATCCTCTCCTTCATTTTCAAAAGCTTCCCAGGACTCCTATGCAAAGCTGCGATGGAGACAATCCTTATGAGGTAGACGATATCGATACCGGGTCCGATTATGAAAAGAGCGTGCAAACTCATGTGTCGAAAAATGCGAAAGACCTCCTGTCTTGGTGTCTCAATCTCGCGAAACATGCCCCAGCTGAATTGCTTCCGATGAACAGTCCTCAGCATGCCTTCAATTTTGTGCCCGGCAATCCAGATATTCAAGCCTTTATTAAATTGGGGCTTCCCATCTCCAAATGGATCCAAAATAGGCTTGTCGTGCCGGGAATCAAAGTCTCGAGAAATGCAATTGCAGCTTCGGTACAAAAAGCCCTCTCGGATGGAATGTACAGTATGATCTCGAACGACCTGCCGGATCAAAGCTCCTATCAAACTCTCGTCCAGAACCTCAATCAAAAAACATTGAGCGTAAAAGATTACGCGAACCAGCTCTTGATCGGAATCAACCAACTATTGGGCTCGGATCAAAATCAAGCCTATCAAGCAGCTCTTGCGATCGATGGGATCTTGATTCAAAGTTTGAGTGCAAACGACCAGGCCGTATTGGATCAGTCGGCAGTCCGTTTTGCTTTCACAAACTGGAATGAAGGAACCGATGACATTTATTTTTGCGCCTATTTCAACCCTCGCACGGAACAAATCGGGTTTGGCTCGATGATGGAAAATAAATCGAATCTTCAGCCGATGGATGAGAACGCATGGGTCAATAACCAGCAATGGGATGTAGATTTAATGCCCGTAGCCCCTCAACATTGAAGGCTGAAGTTTTTTTAAAACAGCTTTGAAAACGCGAATGGCGATCGGAATGAGGGGAAGCGGATCTTGGCGCTCAAGATTTTTGGATTTTGAGATGACATCGCCAGGATTAAGCGTGGTCGCGGATGGCCTTTTTCCCTCTCTCTCCGTGCCAATGGACGATGCGGGCAAGTCCGTTATCTTGGTGGTAATGGCTCCATTGATAAAGAGAGGGTAAGACAGAGATCCGTTCATTCCGGATAGCGATCAGGTGGGAGAGCAGTTCCTGGTCGCTATGGAAAAAAGCATTCTGGTCATACGTCCTCTTGGCCCATTCTAAGATGAGGGGATGGCCTTGCGAAAATCCAATCACACCGCCGTTGTAGATGGTTTTTTTTTGTGTGGAAGAGAGGTTGAGGTCGAGAGTGACGCAGATTCCCGGATCTTCTAAATAATCGAAGATCTCGTTTAAGCTGCACCTCACTTCGCAATCGAGATCCAGCCACAAGGTTTTGCGATAGGGGGTTTGGAGGAAAAAAAAAGGTTTTAGAAAAAACAGGAGCCGTTTGTCCCAATCGGATTTTCCGTAGAAAAATTGCCACTCGGAAAGGAGAACAGGATCGATTTGGCCTTTATCTGTCATGGCCAATCCATAAGAGGGGAGCTCGATCAATTCGCCCCGCTCTTTACACCACTTTTTCGTCTTTTCAGTAAGGCCTAGATCGATGAAAGAGACAGGATGGCTATTCAAGCGGGAATAATTCTCCCACCACCATTGAAGCAGCCAGGCTTGAGTTTCGTTTGCCGCGGCCAGGACGCCCTCTTGTTTTAGAGGCTCCCGTCCTGTGCCGCGCCATGCTAGAGTTTGCTCTGCCATATCAGGCAAGCAATAATCAACTTACCGATTTTTGAACAAGCTTTCGGTTTTCAACCATCGTTTGAAATGTTTTTTTATCCTGGTAATTTTCGTTTCTCCAGGGGCTCATATCGTCCAGGAAAGAATCCCACAGCTGGTTGATTTTGCCGCAGCAGCCCCGTTTAGCCATTCGGTTCACTTTTTCTTGGCTCTTGTCGAATAAGGAATCGAGCTTCTGGTCGGCTTGTTCGCGCCAAGTCAAAACAGCCCCGATTTTGGCCTCTTCTTCAACGCTTACAACTGGATATGGAGTTTTAAGAAAGTAAATGTCGTCAGCGATCATCTTGATCGGCCCCAAAATGGGAAGCAGGGCGAGGTTTACAAAAAGTCCTCCCTTCCCACTCACGGGCATCGGGTTGATCGGCGAAACGATATCCTTCAGATATTGTTTCTGGCGCAATTGCATCGGCTCGACGATCGCTTGGTAGTGGTTTTCGATCTGGTTTGCCGCTTCAGTAAATGTCATCTCTCCGCTAAAACCTGCGACCTGAATATGACGGCCATTCCAATGGCCCGTGGTTACAGTCGCTTTATCGAGAAGTCCTAATAGTTCATCTCGGTTCGCGCTTTTAAATACCGGCAATATATCTTGATTTTTTGAAATTTCACCCATAAACCCTCTTAGTTTGGCTGGAATTGTAATTAGGCTAATTATTAATGTAAATTTAAATAAAAATTATTTTAATCGTTTTTTTGAGCTTAATAAATTTTGATTGGAAAATTTTTTTTATTATCCTAAGATTCTGGATCAAAAACTTGGGAAAGACATCATGTTTTCTAAGAAAAAGCTCCTTGCAGCCAGCGTTCTTGGAAATGCCTTGGAGTTTTACGATTTCACTCTCTACGGCGTTTTGGCGTCTGTGCTCGCCAAGCACTATTTTCCGGGAAGCGACGAACCCGCAAAACTCTTGTTCAGTTTGACGGCTTTCGCCGTCGGATTTTTTACCCGGCCTATCGGTGCCTGGCTGTTCGGCCATTTAGGGGATACAATCGGAAGAAAAGAGGCTCTCTCTTTTTCGATTCTCCTGATGGGCGTCCCTACTTTTCTCATCGGGATCTCTCCCACTTATCAGGATATCGGGCTTTGGGCGTCGCTCATCGTTTTTCTCTGCCGGCTGCTCCAAGGGGTGTTTACAGGGGGCGAGTACAATGGGGCAGCGATTTTTTCCATTGAACATTTTAAAAAGCAATCATCGGGTTTTGTGGGAGGGCTGATCACAGGATCTTGCGTCATCGGCGCGGTGGGGGCCACATTTTTTGGCGCTTGGACGCAAAGCCCTGGCATGCCCGAGTGGGCCTGGCGAATCCCATTTCTTTTTGGTGGAGTCATTGGAGTCTTTGGCTTCTTCGTCCGCCGCCGTATGGTAGAGACGCCGGAATTCGCATCCGAAACTACACGCGGGAAAAATTCACTCTTTCAACTGCTCCGCTCCCACCGGCTTTCCTCTTTCGCGGCCTTTGTATTCGGCAGTTTCAATGGGGCTTTGACCTACACGCTTTTTGGATTCCTCAACATCTATCTTTCCCGCTACCTCCATGTACCTCTTGCGGAAGCGATGCGGCTCAATCTTTTCGGTTTATTCGCATTTATGTTTGGCAGCCCATTGATGGGCCATCTGCTCGATCTCATTGGGAAAAAAAAGTATTTGATCGGAGCGATGAGTTCGATTTTTGCTTTAGCGCTGCCCATTTTTCTACTGATGGCCTCTCCTTGGATCTGGCTCGGTCAAATCCTCCTTGGCTTTTGCGTGGCCGCCATCGCAGGCAGCGCCCATGGGATCATGCAAGAACTCTTCCCGGTCAAAGAGCGGTATCGGGGTATCGCGATCAATTTCAGCCTCGGAATGGGTTTATTCGGAGGCATAACGCCCCTTATTTACGTCCATGCGATCGAGAGGTCGGGAGCGTCTCTCTTCTTCCCCTCGATTTTCCTCATGGGAATGACAATATGTTTCGGCCTTGCTATCGGTTTTGCAGGTTTATTCCGCTCTCTACCGGCAAGATCTATCCCTTAAAAATTATCTCAATTTACAATCTTCGGTCGAAAGAATTTGATTTATTTGCGAAAAAAGCGCAAATTTTGGTTTATTTTTAGATAATAAGGCAGGGAGAGGAGGTCAGGGTGCTACTCCAATTTTCAGTGAATAATTTTCGTTCTTTTAGGACAACTCAAACGTTAAGTCTCATCGCAAGTAAGAGATCAGAATTATTAGATTCCAACACTTTTGAAATTATGCCTTCCATCCGATTAGGTCGATCAGCGGTTATTTACGGTCCTAATGCGGGAGGGAAAAGCAATCTAATAAAGGCTTTTTTCTTTTTGCAGCAATTTATCTTGCGTTCCGCCTCGCAATACCAAGAAATGCAGCCGATTCCATCAGATCCTTTTCGTCTTGATCCGGCAGCTTTAGAGCAGCCTAGCGAATTTTCCATCGATTTTATAAGCGACGGAGTTCATTTCAATTATCAAATTGCTCTTAATAATAAACGTATCATCCGTGAAGAACTATCTGCGTTTCCAAAAAAATATCGTCAAATTTGGTTTAGAAGAACTTGGAATGCTGCACATGAGCTTTACGAGTGGTATTATGGTCCGAGTTTTAAAGGAGAGCATAAGATCTGGGAGCAAATGACCCGATCGAATGCTCTTTATCTTTCCACGGCCGTCCAATTCAATTGCGAGCAGCTTCGTCCTTTATTCCTATGGTTTAAAGATAAACTAGTGATTTTGACCAGGCAAGCGATGTTTAATCCCGATCTTACATACCAATCGATGAAAGATTCAAATTCTTCGAGCTGGATTCACAAATTTATGGAATGCGCAGATGTTGGCATCGAAGGTTTTTTTCTCAGTGAACAAGATAGCCCCGTAGGGAAAAAAACAACAGTCCATACAGCCCACAAAATGGGAGATCGCGATCAGCATACTCACTTCGATCTTCAAGAGGAATCGGATGGGACTCAGAAATTATTTTTGCAAGCAGGAGGATGGTTTAAGTCTCTTCGTGAAGGGTTGGTTCTTTGCATTGATGAACTCGATATTTCACTTCATTCAAAAATTGTAAGACATCTCGTATCGTTGTTCCATGATTCCAAAACCAATTTGAAAAATGGGCAACTTCTATTTACAACTCACGATACGTCTCTTTTAGACAATGACGATCTTTTTCGGAGAGATCAAATTTGGTTTATCGAAAAAGACAATACCCAAGGGTCTCATCTTTATTCTTTGCTCGATTTTAAACCACGCAAGAATGAAGCTCTAGGCAAAGGCTATCTTCAAGGGAGATATGGAGCTCTTCCGTTTCCAGGGAAATTTCGTTTTGTATGAAACAACAATTTTCCCACCAACTTCAACGTAAGCCAAAGCAACGCTCTATTCCAATTGATTTGATCGTATGCGAAGGGGAAACCGAAATCGATTACTTAGGGGAAATTGCGAAATGGAAGCGAATTCATGTCGATATTAAAAAGAGCAAAGGTTCAGATCCTTTGAGTATTGTAAAAACAGCGAAGAAATACTCTAGAGATTACGATAGAACTTATTGTGTGTTTGACAAGGACTCTCACGATAAGAATTTTTTTGATGCAATTGAGTTTTGTCGAGAATCAGGCTTCTACCCAATTATTTCGAATCCATGCATTGAACTTTGGTTTCTTAAACATTATCATTTTCGCTCATCAGCCTTAGGAGGACCAAAAGAAACGGTTAAGGCGCTCCGCCAATATTTTCCAAAATACGAAAAAGACGGAGTGATCGCTTTTTATGAAACATATCACTTGATTGAGACGGCATGTAAAAATGCAAGAAGGCTTGAGTCGAGAGTACAAGATCATTCTCATATAGATCCCTACACCAATGTGGATCAATTGGCCGTAAGATTTGATGAAATTTTGGCAATAAAATCAGAATAATTGCATCTGCATTTTAAGCGACGGCGTCATCGAATTGCAGGAGAGGCATTGCGAAGAGTATCCTTCGAAGCTGCAAGGTGGATGATTTTTTCCTGGCGAACGATGAAAGGGAAGAGGTTGAAGAATCGGATGATATGGCTCCATTTTTTTGGATAATGTGCATGAATATTCAACACGATCCATTTGATCGCAACGTGTTTTCTCTTGCCGATCCTCATTCGAAAATCATCTCTAATTTTTGCGTTTTGGATTGAGATTTCCGTAGTAACCCGAGGGCCGCTTGCAGGACTTCCTCCGCTCCGAATTGGAGAAAGCAGAAGGGGGAATGGCATTTCCGTTTTAGACAAGGAGTGCAAGTGGGCCTTTTAAAAAGGGCGATGGCCTTTTTGGCGAGGTGGGGACCGCAGAGGCGGGGATCGGTCGAACTGTAAAGGGCGACCACGGGGACGTCGAGAGCGCAGGCGAGATGGACCGGGCCGGTATCGTTCGAAATGAGAAGGTCCATTTGTTCGAGAAGGGCTGCAAAGGAGCGCAGCGAGCTTTTGGTTTCATAGAGGCGGGCGCCAGGAATTTTCGACGCCGTCTCTTCCATGAGTTTTTTTTCCGATCCGTTTCCGGTAATGAGGATTTCGCAAGAGGGGAGAACCTCTTTGAGGCGTCTGCCGAGTGCGGCGAAATTTTCAGCAGGCCATCTTTTAAAGCCGTCTTTTGAGCCGGGATGGATCGCGATCCAGGGTCTGGGTCCTAAATCGATGCTTTGCCTCTCTTCGGGCTTTAGAAAAAAGGAGAGAGTTTGGGAGATAGGAGCCGCGCCGATTTTTTCCGCAATCGCCAAGCGGCGGACGATCTCATGCTGGAAGAGATTGGGAAGCGGATCGGTCAAGAGGCTATCGAGCCCTTTATTGATTCCCGCTGTCCCAACGATGCGCGATGCGCCAAGAACGGAGCAGAGAGGAAGGGCGAGCCGCTGCGAGGCATGGAAAACGAGGACCGTGTCAAATCGCTCCTTGTAGAGTGTTTTCCAAAGGGAAAAAAACGATGGGAGGAGAGGTTCTTTTACAAGATGGAGCTGGTCGACCCAGGGATTGTGTTTGAAAATCTCCATTCCGACAGGGCTTGTTAAAACCGCGATATAGGCGTCAGGAAATGAAGCGCGGATGTTCTCTATGGCGGGAGCGGCCCAAAGAGTATCTCCTAAAGCGGTCGTCGCTACGATTAAAATGCGGTTTTTTTTTGGATGGGGGCGGATGGAACGGGAGAGAATTTTGACGGTGCCTTTTAGTAGAAGATTTTTCATGGCGTGTTTCGGTAGGAACTTAAAGGTTGGACTGGTAAATCGTTCGGATCGAGTTCGGCGAGGCACTGAAGAAAAATTTGGGCGAGCTGCAAATTCGTGATCAGAGGGATATGATGGTCGATCGCGAGGCGGCGGATCTTATACCCTCCGGTATTTTTTATGCTGCCCCCTTTGGGAATATTGATGATGAGGTCGATCTTCCCTTGGACGAGAAGAGTCGCGATGTTCGGCTCGTATTTTTCTCCCACTTTATAGACGGAGATCGATCCGACGCCGTGCTTGGCGAGAAAATCGTGGGTCCCTTCGGTCGCATGGAGATCCCATCCTTGTTCGTCGAGCTTGCGGAGCGATTCGAGGAGTTTGATCCGCTGCTCGCCGCTGACGCTGACGAGAAGCCGCTTGCCCCTTACGCTCTGTTCAGTCGAAAGCCAGGAGGCAAAAAAAGCGCTTAAGTAATTTTCGGAGATGTTCGCCACTTCGCCGGTGGAGGCCATCTCGACGTTTGCGACCGGATCGGCTCCCTTGAGCCGCTTATAGGAGAACTGAGGCGCTTTGACGCCCACATACTCGAGCTCGAGCGTCTCGAAATTCCGCGGTTTATATTTATTGAGGAGGATCTCCGCGGCGATCTCGATGAGGTTATAACGGGTGACTTTCGATACAAATGGAAAAGAGCGGGATGCGCGCACGTTGCATTCGATGACTTGGATCGCGTTGTCTTTTGCGATGAATTGGATGTTGAAAGGGCCTGTGATCTGAAGGGCTTTCACAATCGAACGGGTGATTTTTTTCGCGCGGCGGATCGTTTCGAGATAGAGGCGCTGCGGCGGCAGTACGATCGTCGCATCCCCCGAATGGACGCCAGCGTTTTCGACGTGTTCTGAAATCGCGGAGACGACCACTTCTCCGTTTTTCGCCACGCCGTCGATTTCAAGCTCTTTGGCGTTTTCGATATATTTTGAGATGACGATCGGATGGTCGGGGGAGACGATGGCCGCCTCTTTCAAGTACTTTTCCAATTCCTCTTCGTTCCCGACCACGTTCATGGCCGCTCCAGATAGGACATAAGAAGGGCGGATCAATACCGGATAGCCCGCGTGGAAGGCAAAATCTTTCGCTTTTTTCAAAGTGGTGACGCGGGCCCAAGGAGGCTGGTCGATCCCGAGGTCGCGCAGGAGCGAGGAAAAAGTATCGCGGTTTTCGGCTTTGTCGATGAAGGGCGCAGGCGTGCCGAGGATCGGGTAGCCGTGTTTATGGAGAGGAAAGGCGAGATTGTTGGCGATCTGGCCCCCGACTGAGACGATCAATCCTTTCGGGTATTCGAAATCGGCGATATCCTGCACTCTTTCCAATGTCAGCTCTTCGAAATAGAGGCGGTCCGATTCATCGAAATCGGTCGATACGGTCTCTGGATTGGAATTGATCAAAATCGTCTCCACTCCAAAGCGCCTGAGCGTGCGGGCCATATTCACGGCGCACCAGTCGAATTCGACCGAAGAGCCGATGCAATAAGGGCCGGAGCCCAAGACTACGACCGGTTTTTTCTTCGAAGGGAGCACATCGTGGGATTGGGCTTGATAGGTCAAATAGAGATAGTTCGTCTCCGCGTCGAATTCGCCGGCCAAAGTATCGATCTGCTTGATGAAGGGCGTGATTTTGTGCTTCAGGCGCAATTTCCGGATGGCTTCCCCTTTTTCGTTTTTAAAACTTCCGATCGATTCATCGGAAAATCCGAGCTCTTTCGCCTGGCGCAAAAGCGAAGGGGTCAATTTTTCTTTTTTGAGTCTTGTTTGAAATTGAGCCAGCCCTTGAAGCTGGTGCAAAAACCAAGGGTCGATCCGGGAGAGCTCATGCGCGTCCTCGACTCTGCCGCCCTTAAGAAAAAAGGAATAAAGGGCAAAAAGGCGCCGGTCGGTGGGTTTCCGAATTTCGTCCAGGGGATTTTCTATTTTTTCCGGAGCGTCGTCGATTCCCGTCGACCCGATATTCAGCATCCGGATCCCTTTTTGGAGAGCTTCTGGAAACGACCTTCCGATCGCCATCACCTCGCCGACGCTTTTCATTTCGGTGCCGATCGTCCGGTCGGCCGATTTGAGTTTTTGCGTGTCCCATCTGGGGATTTTGACGACGATGTAGTCGAGGGCCGGTTCGAAGAAAGCGGTCGTTTTCCGCGTAATTGCGTTCGCCACTTCGTCGAGCCTATATCCGAGAGCCAGTTTCGCCGCGACGAAAGCGAGGGGATAGCCGGTCGCTTTCGAAGCGAGGGCGCTGGAACGGGAAAGGCGTGCGTTCATTTCGATGACGCGGTATTGGCTCGTTTTCGGATCGAGGGCGAACTGGACATTGCATTCGCCTTGGATCTGGAAATGGCGGGCCGCTTTGATCGCAATCTCCCGCAAGAGGTGGAATTCGTCGTTGGTCAAGGTCTGGGAAGGGGCGACGACGATGCTTTCTCCCGTATGGACTCCCATCGGATCGAAGTTTTCCATGTTGCAAATGACCAGAGCCTGGTCGGCGCAGTCGCGCACCACCTCGTACTCGAGCTCTTTCCATCCCAAGAGATATTCTTCGATCAGGATTTGCGGAGCGCCATGAAGGGCTTGCCGCGCCCTTTCCTTCAGCTCCGCCTCATTATCCATTTTGCCGGATCCGAGACCCCCGAGCGAAAACCCGGAGCGCATCATCACGGGATAGCCGATTTTTTTCGCGGCCTTGACCGCTTCCTCTACGCTGTTCACCGCGTAGCTGACTGGCGACTCGATGCCGATTGAGGCGAGGTTTTGTTTGAAAAGGTCCCTGTCTTCCGTGAGGCGGATCGATTCGACGGGAGTGCCGAGGACTTTCACTTTGTATTTTTTGAAGATCCCTTTTTCTTCGAGCTCTAAGCCCAAGTTGAGCGCAGTTTGTCCGCCAAAACTCAGCAAGACGAAATGGGGTCTCTCTTTCGCGATGATTTTTTCGACCGGTATCGGCGTTCAGCGGCTGCAAATAGACCTCGTCCGCTAGATCGGGATCGGTCTGCACGGTCGCGATATTCGGATTGACGAGGATCGTGCGAAGCCCTTCTTCTTTCAGCGCTTTGATCGCCTGCGATCCCGGAATAATCGAACTCGCCCGCCTGGCCGATCCTGAGTCCTCCCGATCCTAAAATCAATACGCTTTTCATCGTTTGATCAGCTCGTAAAATTTTTCGAAGAGGTAAAAAGCGTATGACCGGATGGCTCGGTGGGCTCACGGGATGGCTTTCCGGGATGGAACTGCACGGCGAAATAGGGAGAGTCGTTTTGTGGATGATCCCTTCGACCGATTGGTCGTTCAGGCTCCTGAAGTAGATTTTCCAATCGCGAGGCAGGCTTTTTTCATCGATGGCGTAGCCGTGGTTTTGCGACGTGAGGATCGCTTTTTTTTGTTCGAGATCGAAACAGGGGTGGTTTTGACCGCGGTGGCCGAATTTCAGCTTATACGTTTTTCCTCCGATGGCGAGCGCCAAAAGCTGGGCGCCCAGGCAAATGCCCATCATCGGTTTTTGCCGTTTTAAATTTTTCCTCAAAATCGCGATCGTCTCTGTGCACACCGCCGGATCGCCAGGCCCGTTGGAAATGAAAAGGCCGTCGTAGTCTTCATCCGAATAATCGTAATCGAACGGAACGCGGACGACTTGAATCGGGAATTTCGTCAGACAGCGGATGATATTTTCCTTCATCCCGCAATCGACGGCGATCACTTTTTTAGGCCCCGCGCCGTACACCTGTTTTCCAGGAAGGCTGACTTTTCTCACCAAATGCTCGACGTTGGGATCTGGGAATTTTTTCGGTCTTGCGCCCTCAGGGCAGATCGCCCCTAATGCCACCCCTTTTTTTCTTAGCAGCTTCGTCAATTCTCGCGTATCGACCCCGACGATCAATGGGATTTTCTGCTGTTTGAGCCAATCGAGAAACGAACATTCCGAGTCCCAATGGCTCGGGAACGGGCTCACCGACCCGGCCACAACGCCGCTCGCCTGGATTTTTTCCGATTCCCAGCCCGCGCTTCCCTGAACGCCGTAATTTCCGATCAATGGATAAGTGAACGTCAAGATCTGTCCCGCGTACGAAGGGTCGGTCAGCGACTCGACGTAGCCGGTCATGCCTGTGTTGAATACCACCTCTCCGAAATAAGCCTCTTTCTGCCATTCCGGAGAAAAGCCGGGGAAAACTTCCCCGGATTCGAGAATCAGTTTCGATGCTTTCATAACTGATTCGAAAGAATACTTCAGGAATTATTAGATGGCAACGGTTTGGCTGCTCTTAGCAGGTCTCTTAAGAATTTTTCAAAAAGTGGATGTTTAGATGCGCAGGGCTGAAAACGAGGGCAGTGAGAATCGCCGAAAACGTCAAACTCGGCAGCGAATGGGTGAATAGTTTTCTCACAGAATTCTGAGCGTATGGTTTAAAGGCATACGTAGTCAAAAGAGTAAAAGTTGAAAGGGCCAGCAGCGTAAAAACGGCATTTTGCTCCTCTTGGGTGAGTATCGCCTTTAACTCTTCGCGCGGAATTAAGCCTTTGAGATATTCAAGATAATTTTCTACCGAATCCGATTTGAAAAACCCATTCAAAAACGAACCTTGATTTACGATTCCTTCTCGTACGTAATTAAAAACTGAAGTTGATATTTCCATGTTTTTTCCTTTTTTTAAGGCATTGATAATAAAACATTCGTATTTAAGAACCTATTGTTTTTGTCATGGACTCAGAACCTATCTCAATAAAATTTTTCGTCGAGTTTTTGGATTATTTTGGCCGCTTTTCGACTTCAAATTTGGGGGGCTATATACTCTTGTCGATATTGCCCCCCAAGACTTGAATCGAAAATCGGCTCAAAAGAACCGAAAAATCGACTGAAACTTTTTATTGAGATAGGTTCCAGTTCAGGTTTGCGCAAAATGCTACCGGATAGTGTTTTTTTTATTAAGTTTTTGTATATAATTCGGTCGAAAATTAAATGAAGGCAAACATGTCAAATATATCTTTAAACTGCATCCGTTCTGGTTTAATTGAATATGCAAAAACTCCTGAAGCTAGAGTTGCGCGAGACCTCGTTTTAGCGGCAGGTGGAATTATAGGGTCAGGATTCGCAGCGGGAATGGAAGCAAAAAGCATTGGAGGTTTGCTTGCATCAAGGATTCTGTCGTTGGGATTGGCAACGGCGGCGGGGATTGCGGCAGCCAATGCGGTAGAAAAGACAGAGTCGCCATTTGCGCGAAGAGCGCAAGCAGCAGCCGATGCGGCTGAAGAAACGCTGCAAGTGGCAGACGATGCAATGGCTGCAGCATCAGACATAGCGGAGGCTGCAGCAGCAGCTTTCCATGCGGCAGACAAAATGGCTGAAGGGGAAGTCGCAGAACCTGCAAATATTGAGGCTAGAGATAAGGCGAAAGAGGCGTGGGACGCTGCAGAATTGGCGGTAAATGCGGCGAGTAATGTCCTGGATGCGGCAAGAAGCGCTGCAAGAGCCGCGAGGCAAGTTGCCGATAAAACATCCAAGCCGAATCCTTATGTCTTAATTGGCGGTTCTTCTGTTGCTGGGGCCGCGGGACTCTCCGCCCTTATCAACGGAGCCGGCTGGGCGATGTCTGCTGGATCAGCCTATTTTTCAGGCCTGGCTTTCATGTACGAACGGGCCTATTTAGCTAACACTCTCTAACGAACGAGCATCCGGTTGCCGCAGAGATTCGTTTCTGCGGCGATTTCGGCGAGGGCGTCGATCCAATACGGCTCGAGGTTGAGGGCGGGACACCGATAGGCGTTCAGCCCCTTTGATGCGAGGACCGGCAGATACAGCTTTTCGATTTCGAACAGGGTTTCAATATGGTCCGAAGTGAAACTGACCGGCACCACAACGACATTTTTCCGTTTCTCTGTCCATTCGAGGACTTTTTCGCACGTTTCGTCGGTGTAGGGCCGGATCCATTCTTCAGGCCCGAATTTAGATTGATAAGAGAGATGCCCGAGCGCATTTGGGAAGCCTTTCAAGATTACTCGATAGGACAGGCGGCATTCCGATTCGTAAATATCCCCTTCATCGACGAATGATTGGGGGATTCCATGTGCGGAAAACAAAAGGGCCGTCTCCTCTTCGCGCAATCCCTTTTCCTGAAGAAATTCGGCGATTCTTCTCCGGTAGGAGTGGATGAATGCCGGATGCGCGGCGTACGATTTGACCCACCTGAGTTTATTGGCTGAAGGCAATCTGAGCTGCAAAAAGCGGGCGATGCTTCCTGTCGTCGCATAGCAGAATTGGGGGAAAAGAGGGATGACGACGAGTTCTTTTTCCTGAAAATCTTCGATTTTATTCAGCGATTCGGCGTGCGTCTCTGGCAGATAGCGGTGGAACGTCAACACCTGCGTCCCTAATTTTTTTCTCAACTCTCCCGCAAGCGTCTCGGTATCGAAATAAATCGGCGATTTCCCTCCGATTTGCTCGTAGTCGTGCCGGACTTTCAAAGCTCTTTTCCTTGCCACCCTTCCGAATAGCCAATGATGAACGAGCTTGGGAAGCTTCGTCCGGATCACATCGCGGTCTCTGAGCAGCGCTTCAAGGAAAAATGGGACTTCATCTAAATCGCGCGGCCCGCCGAAATTCACCAAAAGATAACCATTCATGCCGCGGCATTATGCAAAATTTTTCTATAAATCCGCAATTTCATGGTGAGTTAAAAGACCATTGGAATAGAATTTGCCAAAAAGAGCGGGCTCGCATGCGATATTTGCGTACGGTATTTCTATTTTTTGTTTCTTTCCTCATTCTTCACGGGTGCAGTTGCGGCTGTGGAAGCGGAAGCGGGAGAGGCGGAGCGTTCCGCGTAGGCATCGATCCGAATTGGTATCCCATCGATTTCGGCACCCAGCAACCCTATGTGAACGGTTTTGTCGAAGAACTTCTCTTGGAAATTTCCCGTTATACCGGAATCGAATTCGAGAGAATGACGGCGAATTGGGATTCTCTATTAGACGGAATGAACTCAAAAAAATACGACGCGGTGATCTCCTCGCTGCCGCAATACGATCACATCAAAGCGCTCTATGATTTTTCTTCGAGCCTTCTCGACCTTGGCCCTGTATTGATCGTCCCCGTCGACGCACACCATGCCGATCTCAGTAAAATGGGAGGCGAATTAGTAGGGCTTGTGACTGGCGATCCAGCAGTGCTAATCCTGAACCAGCATCCCGATGTCGTCTTAAGAAACTACCCTTCCATTCCCGACCTGCTCAACTCCATAGCTGAAGGCGAAACCGAAGGGGGCCTTCTCAATCAAATCCCAGCCATGCGCTACGTTCAAGACCTTTTCTCAACAAGGCTCAAAATCGCCAGCCCTCCTATGACCGATGCGGGTCTGCGCCTCATTACGCTCAAAGGTCAAAACCGCCATCTTCTCCATCAATTCGACAAAGCCCTCGAGCAAATGCAGAAAAAGAAAAAAATGCAGGCGCTCTTGAAAAAATGGCAGCTAGGCTAAGAGGGTATCTTCAAATTCAAGACACACTCTAAGTACAGATTCGCTGGAGGATCGCCTTCGGCGGCAAGATTTGCAGAATAAAAAATTCAAAATGCATCCTGTTTATCCTGCCGCTTGCGATTCTGCCTATCCTGTATTCTCTCTATGAACAATCCCTAAAGTTCTTCGTCAAAGGAAGAAGAACTTCAGCAAGTAAAACGCGATGATGCTGAAGGCGGCGCAGAGGGGGATTGTGACGATCCAGGAGACGGCGATTTCGCGGAGGGTTTGGAGGTTGAGGGCGCGGATGCCGCGGGCCATGCCGACTCCGAGGACGGCGCCGACGAGGGCGTGGGTCGTTGAGATGGGAAGGCCGAGTTTGGAGGCGAGGAGGATGGTGACTGCGGCTCCGAACTCGGCGGAAAAGCCGCGTGTCGGTGTGAGTTCGGTGATTTTATTGCCGACCGTTTCGATCACGCGCCATCCCCAGGTGGCAAGTCCGATCACGATGCCGCCGCCGCCGAGAGCGAGAAGCCAGGCTGGGACGTCCGCTTGGGCGGCAATCGTTTGTGTTTTGAGTACGCCGAGGATCGCTGCGACGGGTCCGATCGCGTTGGCTACATCGTTAGCTCCGTGGGCGAATGCGACCAGGCACGCGCTTAAGATCTGCAAATAGATGAATATTTTTTCCACCCCGTGATATTGCGTCGTGGAATTGTTGAAGAGGGCATTTTTTTTGACCGTGTCGCTGAGTTTTCTCATTTCCGCAAGGATATGGGAGATCTGTTCGCTATGTCCCTCGTTCCGGTTGGAAAGATGGACGCGCTGGAGGTGATGGAGCGCCTTTTCAAGACTCACTGCTTGATGCAAATGGAATCCGTCGGTTGGCTGGAGTGCGAGTTCCGGAATGCGCTGGACAAGGAAATAACTGATCATTGCTGCGGCGAGGCCGACGGATATGGAAATGGAAAAAATGATCCCGCTGGAAAGGCCGAAATGTTCCGCCAGCCTGTCGGAAAGAAGGCTGAGCATAATGACCGAAAAACAAAGAAAAACGAAAATAGGCGTTAGTTTTTGCGCAGCTTCGATAGGATTCAAGGCGTAAAAAACCTTTCGTTGGATCGCCCGGAAAATCCCGTGCGCGACAAGGCCGCTTAAAACAGGGGAGACGATCCAGCTCGCCGCGATCCAGGCCACTTCTCCCCAATGGATCGCGTCGATCCCGCCGATCACCGCCCCAAAGCCGATGACGGCTCCGACGATGGCATGCGTAGTGGAGACGGGAAGGCCGTAATAAGAGGCGAGCTGGAGCAATACGCCTGTGGCTAGAAGCGACCCGAGCATCCCCAAGACGAAAACGGTTGGGTTATGCTGGAAAATGGCGGGATCGATGATCCCTTTTTGGATGGTCTCCGAAACGCTGGAACCGACAAAAAAAGCTCCCGAAAATTCTAAAACGGCGGCCAGAAGGACTGCGCGTCTTAAGGAGAGGGCTTTCGATCCGACCGATGTGCCCATCGCGTTGGCCACGTCGTTCGCCCCGATGTTCCAGGCCATATAGAAGCCCAGGAGGAGCGCGAAAAATTTAAGAAGAAGATTCGGATCCATAACCTGGTTATTTTAGCTCTAAAAGCATCCTGACGCGATGACCCAGGGTTTCAGAAAGCTGAGCGATGCATCCGATTTCTTCAATTAAACTGAAACAAAGATGAAAAGCGGGCGCGGACATCGAATCGCCGTTCTGGTAGAGTCGTTTGAGCAGTTGATTTTGCAAATTGTCCGTTTCATATTTATAAAAGGCGATCTGGTCGACCATCCCTTTTACTTTTTCCGCTTCGATGCCTCCGAAAAGGGATTCGAGAAGCTCTTCCAATTCTTTTATGACTTTATGGGCAAGCCAGAAGACTTCCATGTTTTTTTCGCACAAAACGATAAATTCGTCGCGCATATTGTCCAGCAATTCTAATTTCCTCATGGCGGCGCGATGGGCGATTTTTTCGGCTTGGTCGGCGATTGCGTCTTGCAGGCCGAGGATTTCAAGGAGAGCTCCCCGATCGAGAGGAAGGAATAAACTGCGGGGCAAATGGTTGCGGATATCGTTTTTCGTCAAGTCGGCTTCGTGTTCGAGACGGGAGATTTGCTCGCTTAAGAGTGCGATCCCGCATAAGTCTTGAGCCAGCATCGCTTCGATCAGCGCGGGCAATTCCCCTACGCAGCTTGCGACTTTATCTATGTGCGTTTGGAGAGGGGCGAATGGGGATTTGCAGAACAGTTTGGCAATCGTAAGCATCTTGCGCGAGATTCTAAGCGATCGGAGGCTTATTTGCAAAAAAGTTTAAAGAGGAAGTTGGATCAACGGGATAAGGAGGATAGTTCAAATTTCAACGTCTTGGAAAATTCTTTGAATTGTTTCGATTTCCGTTTGAAAGTCAGTCAAGGTCTCCATATCGGATTGATCGATTTGGTGGCCTTCTTCGTCAGTAACATTTTGGAAAGCTGTTGCCATTGAGCTTTTTAATTTCAGAATATTTATCAG
This sequence comes from uncultured Chlamydiae bacterium, assembly GCA_963713105.1. Classification (GTDB taxonomy): domain Bacteria; phylum Chlamydiota; class Chlamydiia; order Chlamydiales; family SM23-39; genus CAVQKJ01. The sequence continues at coordinate 664,214 of CAVQKJ010000005.1, read as the reverse complement.
CGAATCGTAACTAGCGCTATCTGCGTTAGCAGGTCTCTTAGGAAGCGTTTTTAAATCTTGAAAGAGTTGAATGAATCCTTCGTAGTCTTCCCGAATTTCTGCTAGATTATTTTTAAAATATTCGCGAACCAACCTTTCTTCATTCTCGTTCGTTCCAAATTTCAGTGGGGTACGTTGAAGAGGAGTTATTGTCATAATTCACGTTCTAAATTTGTACCCATCAAAATGGAAGAGATTGGGAATTTTTGACATGTATCCGGCGGTTCTTTTGAAATTTTTTTCAACCGTTTTTAAATCCGACCAGCGAAATTTCTTTTCTTCAATACCATTTAAATAAGCCAATATGGTTTTGTTATCTCTTTTGAATTGGTTCACAAGAGTATCGCATCTTCGAAGAACAGGCCAACGGTTTGTATGGTTCGTGAACTCTCTAATTGTAGAAATTAGGTTTCTATTTCCTTGTAAGATTTCTTTAAGGCTCTGGACAATAAAGGGTTTGTCATCGACAACGTGGAGGTTTCTTGATCGATCGACAATGCGCATAGGCATAAAATGCGACCCTCTATCTATTAAAAATGAGTTGTTTGTCTTTTTCGGTGAGAACACGGTATTCGCCAAGAGGAAGCGAACCGAGAAGGAGAGAGCCGATCCGGATGCGCGTCAAATCAATGATTTTAAGCCCTGCCCGTTCCGCGATAATCCGCACTTCGTGCTTTTTCCCTTCTTTGACGCAGATCCTGAATGTGCCGCGGCGCACTTTCGCGACCGTAACGGGGCGCACCCATTTTTCGTCGACGCGCGCTCCTTGGGAAAGTCCTTCGAGGTGCTCGGGCGTGATTTCCTGAGGCGTTTTGACGAGATATTCTTTAATGACGTTGGAAGAGGGGTGGATCACTTGGTTTGCAAAATGGCCGTCATTCGTGACGAGGAGGAGGCCGGTCGTCTCTTTATCGAGCCGCCCCACAGTGAAAAGGCGCTCTTGGGCGTTGGGAAAGAGGTCGAGGACGATCCGTCGATTGGGTAGGTTTTCGCTCGTGCAGATGTAGCCGGTCGGCTTATTCAGCATGTAGTAAATTTTTTTCTGTTCGGAGGTAACGGTCTGCCCGTCGACGGAAATCTTGTCCTGCTCCCAATCGACATGCGTTTGGGGCAGCTTGACGGTCTCTCCATTGACTTGGACCCGTCCTTCGAAAATCAATTCCTCGCAGGCCCGCCGAGAGGCGATCCCGGCAGCGGCGAGTGCTTTACTCAGTCTTTTCTTTATTCCCATAGGCGGGCTAGTATAATCCAATCGTCGGTTTTTCCACTATCTGTAAACTTCTACGGAAAGAAGGGATGTATGGCTCCGAAATTGATCTTGATGAGGCATGGGCAGTCGATCTGGAATAAAAAAAATTTATTCACCGGCTGGGTCGATATCCCTTTGAGCGAAGAGGGGATTGCAGAATCGCTCCGGGGCGGCGAAAAGATCAAACACCTGCCGATAGACGTGACGTTTACCTCCACTCTGCAACGGGCGCAAATGACCCTGGTTTTGGCCCTGCTGCACCACGAAAGCGGGAAAATCCCCGTTTTTTTGCATCCGCACGAAGGAAAGCTGGAAAAATGGGGCCATATCTATAGCGAAGAAACGAAGCAACAGATGATTCCGGTCCATATGGCGTGGGAACTCAATGAGCGGATGTACGGACGGCTCCAAGGGCTGAACAAAGCGGAAATGGCGGAAAAATTTGGGGCCGAACAGGTGCAAATTTGGCGGAGGAGCTTCGATACCGCGCCGCCAGACGGAGAGAGTTTGAAAATGACTGCCGAACGCACCCTTCCCTATTTTAAAAAAAGAATCGTCCCCCATCTCGAAAAAGGGGAAAACGTCTTCGTTTCCGCGCACGGAAATTCGATCCGCTCGATTGCGATGGAATTGGACCGCTTAAGTCCGGAAGAGGTGGTCAAGCTTGAAATTCCTACAGGCGATCCTCTCATTTACTCCTACAATCAGGGGCAGTGGAAAAAAGAATGATTTATCTCGACCACCATTCCGCTACCCGCCCTTGTTCCGCAGCGATCGAAAGGATGGCTCCTTATTTGCAGGAGCACTGGGGCGCATCGTTCGCTCCGCATCGTTTCGGACAGGAGCTGGCCGCCGATTGCGCCGATGCGTATCGGACGATCGGCGATTTTTTCGGGTCGGGAGAGAAAGACCGGTTCGTTTTCACTTCATCCGGGGCTGAAGCGGTCAACCAAGTCCTCTGGTCGGTCTTCCTCGAAGTTTCCCGCAAAGAGGGGAAATGCCATTTTACCGCTTCTTGTCTCGAAGACGCCCCTACGATGCAATCTTTAAAACGGCTTGAAGAATTAGGCTCCTATGTCAAAATCGCGCCTGTAAACGGACAGGGTCAGATCGATGTTGCAGAGCTTGCGAAGCAGATCAATCCGCGCACCGCTTTGATTTCGGTTACCGCCGCACAAGGCCTGACTGGAGTCATCCAGCCGATAGAGGAAATAGTCCATTTGGCCAAAGAGAAGAAAGTGCTGCTTCATGTCGATGCCACTTATTCCACTGGAAAGCAGGTCCTCCCTTTTTCCGAATCGGGAATCGATTATCTCACTTTTTCCGGAGACCGGATCCATTCTGTAAAAGGTTCGGGCGGACTATTCGCTAAAGAGGGAAGCCCCCTCGCCCCTTTGATCTTGGGAGGCAGCGAACAGGGCGGATTCCGAGGCGGATCCTTCGACGCCCCCTCTTTCATGGCTTTAGCGGCTGCCGTCCAGCAAACCTCTTTATACATCGATGCGATGGGTCTTGAGGGCGCGCGCCTGCGCGATTTATTGGAATCGGAAATCGTCCGTCTGGCGCCCGGAGCAAAACCGCTCTTCGCCGACGTTTTGCGGCTCCCCAACACGACCGCGATCGTATTCCCCAATGTGCATTGCGAAGCGCTTCTTTACTCTTTAAACCGCAGGGGCGTTTTCGCGGCTATGGGAGGCCCCTATGCACAGCAGTTAAGCAGAGTGTTGATGGCCTCTTCGATCCCTGACCGGGAAGCGGTTTGCGCTTTGAGTTTTTCTTTGAGCCGGATGACCACCGAAGAAGAGATCCTTCAAGCGGCCCGCATCATCGGCGAAACGGTTCAGCGGCTTCAAACGATTTCAAAGGACCTATCATGAATTGGGTTATGAGTTTGGACCGTCCGTTTTATTGGGAGCTTTTCAGCAAAAAATTGCGGGAGAAAGTAGAACGGCTAGGATATGTAGGCTTTTTTTCAATTCAGGAAGCTCAAGAAAAAAATATGAGGCTGGTGACCGGCCGTGAGACCACTTCTTTAAAAGAAGAAGTATGCCTCTATTGGCTGGTCGACGAATCGGATGGGGTGATTGCGGACGCTAAATTTCAAGTTTTCGGGCCCATCGGTTTGATTGCCGCCGCCGAAATCGTCAGCGAACTCGTTTTAAGAAAAAATTATGATCAGGCCTCCCGGATTTCCGCTGATCTTTTAGACCAGCATGTGAGGGATCGGAAGGACGTCCCTGCGTTCCCGAAAGAATGCCACGGTTACCTCAACCAGGTCCTCTCAGCCGTCGACAGGGCGGTTCAGCATTGCTTGGACATCCCTTTCGCCGCCAGCTACGATATGACCCCCATAGAGAGCGATTTTGGGGAGATTCCGGGAGGGATTCCCGGCTGGGAGGAATTCCCTTATCAACAAAAAATTAAAATTATTGAAGAAGTCATCGATAAAGAAATCCGTCCTTACATCGAGCTTGATGCCGGCGGCGTCCAAGTGACCGGGCTCAACGATGAAAAAGAAGTTTTAATTAGCTATCAAGGTTCTTGTACAACTTGCCACTCTTCCACTGGATCAACACTCACTGCGATTCAACAAATTCTTAAAGCGAGAGTGCATCCAAGTCTTTTCGTTACTCCACAATAAAAATTTAGTTCCTTATTCTTATAATTTTAGTTATTTAAGTACAAATTAATTGCGTTTATTTATTTATCTGATGTTGGTATAATTAAACGATATTAATAAATAAAAGTGGTGATAATTATGAGTACTGTTCATGTTTCAAGTTCAGTTTCTAAAAAGGCTGAAGAATATTATACTGGTAGTTCTCCTACAAAAGCTTCTGAGGCCGGGTTGCCGGTCGTTTCCTCCACGCCTTTCATCGGTTCTCCCTCTCCTGCCGCTTTGAACCAAATTGCAATTGTTGGAAAACAAAAAGCTCAACTAGCCGAGACGGCTCCCGGATCGAAAACCCCTCCCTCCCCCCCATCTACAGTTTCTATTTCTATCGAGTCTGGCTCGCCCTCTGCTTCAAGTCCTGTTTCTGAAACTTCCTTGTCAAAATCAACTTCGCGTCCGATGACCCCCGATTCCACTTCTTCTGCGATCCACTCCCATTCCGCCTCCGCCGCCTATATGGCTGGAACTGCACAGGCGCGAAAAGCCGAAGCCCAGGCGAAGAAATTAGGCGAATGGAAAGTCAGATACGGCGCCGAACTTGTCGAATCCGTCGTTCCGAAAAGCGTTCAAGAAAAAATTTGGACCCCCATCCAAATGGAGTCTTATGAAAATTTCTTGAGCTGGCATATCCTCCACCCGAAAAAAGTAGTCGACAAGCTTCTGACTCCGGAAGTCCGGGCACAAGGCTTGGAGCTTATCGAGAGAGCGACTCTTTATTTTCAAATATTCAATTTGGCAGAGCTCGTCAAATACAAGGAAGAATTGGAACAAAAGTTGGGAGCGGATAAGTACAAATTTCTCGTCGCATTCCTTAGCAACGTCAATCAATTTATACAAGGGATCCAACAGGATTCGCCCAAAGCTTTGGAATCTTTCCATGAAATCACTGCCCAGCATGACCAATTTGTCCAAGTTGCCGACGAAGCGTTTAAACAACTCGAAGCTTCCCACACCGAATTGCATCGCAACAACGAGCTTTGGACACGGCTTAAAAACGGAATTTTGAATTTCCGAGACAACATCGGCATTGTCCGCGACTTGCAAGAAAAATTACAAAAATCAACAAATTTTTGGTCTAAGCTGGAAGTTGAACTAGGTTCCGAAAATTATTCGAAACAAGAAGTTGCCTCGCTGGTCGAAGGTTACTTTTCCCGCTTTAGCGAAGGGCACCTTCCTGTCCAAGAGAGTGACTTGAAAGAGATTAAAACACTCTTGGAAAGACGAAGGATCGGAGCGCAGATCTCCAAGGTATGCCTGTCGGCATTGAATCTCGATGCGATTTATGGCGCAAACCGAAAGATCGAAGACAATGGAATATTCTTGAGCGCCCAGCAAGCGCAAGTCGCTTTGGACCGCCACTTGCAGAAACTCAAATTATTGGATGGTTATCATCTGCAATTTGAGAAAGCGCGCGTTGAGGCTCAGCTTTTTGAAGCGTTGAAAGACGAAAGCGCCTATCAAGCCGCAGTGGCCGAGTTGAAAAAGCCCGAGGAAGAACGGCCCTTTTCCAAGCTTTCCGATTACGAGTTGCAGATCGTTAAAGCTCTCATGAAAAAACAAAAGAAGTCGGGCGATCCTATTCAAACGATCATCCAATCTTCACTCTCGAATGTGAGAGGCTATAGCGTGACTTTGGAAAGAGATATCCTTAAATTAACTACCGATTTGAGAAAAGACGCCGATTTTAGGAGTCAAAACTCGAGAAAAGATTTTATCGATCCAAAAGGCCGAGGCCTAAGCCTAGTTTCGAATGGCGTCAATATCCTTGCCATCATGGGGGAAAGTTTGGAGTTTTTCGGAGCGGATCGGGAGAAATTTTTGGATTCCCATGTCTTGCAACTTCAAGTGAAAGAAAGCATTGCCGGCTCAGAGGCGGAGAAACGAAATTACCGCAACCAAATTCAAGAAATCCAGCTTCGAAGGCAAAGCCCCGCAGCTGATCTGAGATCTTCGCACAAACCTTTCTTCGATGATTATTACGTCTTTCCGATCGGAAACGTCCTTTACAAAAACGAAAGGAAGCCGCTCGATGGAAAATGGGCCGTCGTCGATTTGAGCGGCGTCTCTTCTAGGGCAGATAAAGAGAGGATCGTCAACGCTCTGAAACCGGAATTTTTAAAAGGGCAACTGGACAAAGCGCGTCCTTATGAAACGCTTTCATTTGATTTGCAATTGAATCCGCTCGCAAACGATAAAACCGGGCCGGTTAAAATTTTCTATGAAACTCCTCAAGGAGTCAGAGATGCCGAAGACCGCGATTTCGGCCAGCGCGCGAGATTGGTCCGAAAAGGGCCTTTAACGCCCATGCAGAAGTTAAAGGGAAGAACCGAATGGCCGCAAGGGGAATACGGAGATTACGTCCGCGTGATGAAGCCAGACGAGCCTTTTTTGGACAAAGGGTGGAATCCAGGACGAGAAAGAACCGCTGCTGTCGACAGTTTGGAAGCAGTTTGGATGTCAAGGCTGATCCTTGCTGATATTTTGTCTGGAAATTCCGACTGGATCGATTGGAACGTCTTGCACCATACGACAGAATATTTGGATGTTGTCCAAGGAAGCGACCTTGGGAAAATTGAAGGAAGTTATTCCGAAAACGGGAACTTTAGACAAGCGGTCAACCAGTTTGGGAATATCAGACAAGCATTGGCTAACTTGATTATCGAACGTCTGCCTTTAGAATCTCTCCGTATGCAGGAAGATAAAAGGAAATCTGATTTGGATATCGCTGTGAAACAGTTGTCTGAAATCAGATCAATCGTCAAAGGATGGATGGATGCGATTGGTACATTTAAGAAGAACGTTCCTTTTTGGCGGAAGTCCGATTATGCGAGATATGTGCAAGAATTCGATAAAATCGAAACGGTTCTAGAAGAGTTCCTGAAAGGGTTGCCAAATGAAACTGCAAATGAGCGATTCATTTTAGATACGTTGGCCACTCTCGAACGCGGTTTTACGACTTTGTCAACGGCCTTTGAACCTTTGGCTAATGCGGAACAAAGCCCTCTGCTTAAAGCCGAAAAAGCAAGAAGGTTGAAAAGGGAAAAGATGGATTTCCAAAACGCGGCGAGCTTAGCTATCCCTAACGTCTTCCAAGTTCCTGCGCGTTTCGGAACGATTCTAGAAAGCGTCGCGGAGTCTGTCTCAGAACTGTCTCCTTCGAATTTAGAAGTTCGAAAAACTTGGGTCTCGATTAAAGGAAGAGTGTATAAAGGCGAACTCAAGAGAAGCCAAGAGACGAAGAAATCCTTGAACGCAAACGGAAGACAGGGAGCGATCGACGAGTTCTTCCGTCCGCGGTCGATTGTCTCCGCAGCGGCTCCTCGTGTTGCTATCGCTCAGACGATTTCCGTGCCGTCAGATGGCGTAATAGGCAAAAAAGTGGAGCCTTACGTGGCTCCGGACCTCGACGCGCCTTTTCGGAAAGCTGAAGAATTAGCGGCTGCCGGGCTTAATGTCGCCGGACAAAACGGTGTGGATGGATCTGTCGGGCAGAAATAAGTTGAGCTGCCCTTCGTTGGTCAGGGAATGGCAAATGCCTGTCCATTCCTTTTTGCCATCGAAACAACGGACTGTCTGCCCTTTGTAGGCCAGCAAGTTTTCAAATGGGTTGTGGAAGGGGGTGAATCCCCCTTTTTCAAACTTTTCCAAATCCGCACGCGAATTGCTTTTCCAGTTTCTTTAAGAGCGCTTGTTTGTCCCAAACGCGTCCCGTTTCGATTTTGAGCGAGGTCGCCGGCTTGTCGATTTTCGAAACTGTTTCAGCATCCATGTTGACATTGATCCCGATCCCTAAGAATAGATCGACATAGTTTTGATGGAACGTCGTTTCGCAAAGGACGCCTGATACTTTTTTCTCGTTCAGCAAAATATCGTTCGGCCATTTGATCTTGGGGTGGAGGCCTTCGTGCAATAAAACCGAGGCGAAACTATAGGTCATCACTTGTCCGAGGCTGATCAAATGCAGGGCATTGACCGGAAGGCGGAAATAGAACGTCGCGTAAAGGTTTACGCCTCTGGGAGAGACCCAGTTTCTTTGAAAGCGTCCCCGTCCGGCTGTCTGCTCTTCCGCAGTTACGCAAGTGATTTTATCGGGCGCGAAACTTTGGCAGTGCTTTTTCGCATATGTATTCGTCGAATCGATAGTGTCTAGATGAATTTCATGTATTTCATGCATAGCAATAAATTCTATCAAATCAGGCTAATCCAATTCCAGACCTTTTTCATCATGCACAAGTGTAAAAGCTAGCGCTTGAGAGATGAAAATAGGACAAGATAAACAAGATCGCAATCGGCAAGATGCGCAGGATAAATAATTCATTTGTATCTTGCATATCCTGGCGCGAAGCGATCCTCCTTATCCTGTTCTGTTTCTCTCCGACTAACGTGCGAGTTGATATCTGTTTGCGAATTTCTCGCATTTCTCACTTCCTTGCGCTAGACTGAAGGTATGTGGGACCATCGAGTTTTATCGAGGATCGATTTTCGGCTTTTGCCGATCATTGCCGGATTGATGTGGATCAGCCTTCTCGTGATTTCATCGATGACGGGAGAGGCGGGCGAATTGGAGGGGCCCTCGTTTTGGACGCCTCTTGTCAAAAGCCAGGTGCGCTGGTTTTGCCTCGGCTGGATTGTTTTTATCGTTTGCTCGGCATTCGATTACCGGAAGCTGAGAGATTGGAGCTTGTTTCTTTATATCGCCGCGATTGTCCTTCTCGTCGGCCTTTTTTTCACAAGCCCGATTCAAAACGTCCATCGCTGGTACCGGATTCCGGGAATCGCCAGCTTTCAGCCGTCGGAGCAGACGAAGCTCATCGTCGTGATCGCCCTCGCTTGGTTTTTGGAGAGAAGAGGCAATCGGGTGGAAAGTTTTTCGACCGCGATGCAGATGGGCCTCATCGCAGGGGTCCCTTTTCTTTTGATCTTGAAGCAGCCTGATTTGGGTACGGCCCTCATCTTTTATCCCATCGCTTTAGTGATGGGATATTTCGCCGGGATCCACAAGGGGGTCATGCGGCTTCTGACCGGAGGGGGGCTCGCCCTGCTGCTTTTAGTGACGCTCATTTTTTTGGGAGTCCTCGACCATGAAAAAATGAGGCCGGTTTTCACGACGGTTTTAAAAGAATATCAATATGAGCGCCTCAATCCCAACACTTATCACCAAAAAGCGGCCCAGACGGCGATCGCCATCGGCGGACTTACGGGGAGCGGATGGCATAAAGGGGATTTTTCAGGCCGGAAGTGGCTGCCTGCTGCGCATACCGATTCTGTCTTTGCCGCCTTTGGCGAAGAGTTTGGTTTTGTGGGGCTTGTATTCCTGCTGTTCCTTTTTTACGCTTTGATTTACTTTAGTTTTCAGGTAGCGGCGGTGGCCAAGGACCCCTTCGGCCGGCTCCTGGCGGCGGGCCTGGCGGTCTATCTGGCCATGCACGCGCTGGCCAACATTGGGATGATGTGCGCCCTTTTACCTATTTCCGGGGTGCCTTTGATTCTGGTAACATATGGGGGCAGCTCACTTTTGACCACCATGGCGGCGCTGGGCCTGCTGCAGAGCGTATACAGCAGAAGATTCATGTTTTAAAGAGAGAGAAAAATGTTCAACCACACATTCGTTTTTTCCCCAGGGACTTGGTATGGAGAAGGGAAGATCCTTTTGAACATGGTTGAAGAGGAGCTCATTTTCAATACCAATTGGGCCGTCCAGAACCGCGATTTCACAGGCAAAGTAGTCTGCGCCCAAGAGATCCAGATCCAGGGCCTATCCGAGAACATGCGCAATGAATTGACCTTTTACGACTTTCAACCCAAGACTTTTTCCGTCGATATGGAAAACCAGAATGTAGGCCGGATCGTGGGAACAGGCGTCTACGATGAGAAGATGCTGGCTTGGGAATTCCGCAACAACGACATGAATTTCGAAGGATACGAGACCTACAACCTTCAGAGCGACGGCAGCTATTTGATGCGGGGAGAATATGTGACCAGCGACCAATTCCGCACACAGATCGAAGCGCGCATTTGGCCCCAATCGAAAGAAGCTTCCAGTCCCGATGAATCTCAAGAAGAAGAGGACTCCTAATGCATAAATCGATTTTCGCACCCGGCATAGCGCTCATCCTTACCCTCGGTTCTTGTTCCATGGGCGGACACATGTTTACTTGGGATACATATACTGAGGTTCCTATAGGGGCCTCTCCCACAGAGGTCGTTGAACTGACTGGCGAGCCCTACGCGATCCATCATAAAGAAGACGGCACGATCGAATATGAGTATATCGAGCGTTACAAAGTCGGCTACCGGAATATGCAGATGCGCCGTTATTTCATCCTCATTAAGGATGGAAAGGTCGTCGCCAAAAGATACATCCAAAACTCCCCATGGCCCTACTATCTGGAAAACTTCGACAGCTACGAAATGCAGACCACCCAAAACGAGGACGCTCCCGATAAGGAATAAAGCCAGTCCAAAATATATAAGTTCTTAATAATAAGAAGTTTGAAAAAACATTCGGCCATCCATGACGCTTGCATGTATGCCGATCCGATTTTAAATCTCTTTTTTGATGTTTATTTAAGTTTCAGTCTTGTCCCACCCTGGTCCCACTGTCTCACTTTGGTCACAGTCTGGTCAGACATTCATCCCTATAATAGAGCTCGCCTATCTAATTCCAAGTAATTAACGATCAATTATATATTAAATTCAAAAAAATCGTATATTTTAAGTCAAATTATTGATATAATTATTAACAAATTAATTAATAACATTAAATTTTTTTCAAAATAGAGGTAAAATATGGCAGCAATTGGTAACGGCAACCCAGTCAATCCACCAGTACAAATGGATGGCGTTCAAGGACCCAACAACCCAAAAATCCGAAGACTTCCAGCTCCAAGAGGAGCAGAACAGCGGCAACTCTGGGAAAGAGCAGAAGACGCTGCAAATTACGTATTACCCCTCAATCATGAGCCTAATCAAGATTATAAACGACGTCGAATACAAATTTAGTAGTGAGTGTCAATTTTAATAATAGTATTAATAAAATTCGAAAAGGAAAGAAAATGGCAAATCAAATAAGAAATGATTCTCAAGAAGCAATTCGGATGGATATGGATAACGAACCACATCAACCGATTCAACCCGATTTAAGAGTGGCTCGAGCGGCTCAAAATGCAATGCAAATCGATAATTATAATCCTTTTAGCCGCAACGTTGACCTGGCTCAATCGTCTTTGGCACAAAGATATGGCAATCCCCCAGAATTCTAAGCCAAATAACATTTCGAACCAAAAGAGGCGCTAATTAGCGCCCCTTTTCATTTTAAACATATAGAATTAGGCTTTGATCTTGATATCGACGCCGGCAGCGACCGGAAGAACTTTCAGTTTGTCGATCGTATCGAGAGTCGGATCGAGAAGATCGAGAACGCGGATATGTGTTCTCATCTCAAATTGCTCGCGCGACTTTCGGTCTACGTGAGGAGAGCGGAGAACGGTGTAGATCTCCCTTTTCGTCGGAAGGGGAATCGGCCCCACGACACGGGCGCCTGTTCGTTTCGCCGTTTCGACGATGTCTTGAACGGAGCGGTCGAGCATCCGCTGATCGAACGCTTTAAGGCGGATGCGTATTTTTTTTCTAGGTGCTTTTGCCATAATCTCTTACTTTTTACAAATTTCTTCTTGGATTTTTGTGGGTACGCGCTCAAAATGGCTAGGCTCCATTGTATATGTGGCGCGTCCTGAGGTCATCGAGCGGAGTTGCGTCGAATAACCGAACATCTCGCTGAGCGGCACTTCAGCAGTGACATCGATGTTCCTTTAATCGATTCCTGGCCGAGGATTTTGCCGCGGCGTCGGTTCAAGTCGCCGATCACATCGCCGACAGTTGCTTCTGGAGTCGTCGCAACGACCTTCATGATCGGTTCGAGAAGGACCGGCTTTCGCTTTGCGGGCAGCGTCTTTTACGGCCATCGAGGCGCAAATCTTAAACGCCATCTCGTTCGAGTCGACTTCGTGGTACGATCCATACGTGATCGCGACTTTCATATCGATCAACGGATAGCCGGCCAGAACGCCCGTCTGCAAGCCCTTCTTCGATCCCTTTGATGACACGCAGGGATGTATTCTTTCGGAATGACGCCGCCGACGATCTTGCTGACGACTTCATTCCCTTTGCCAGTTTCGTTCGGCTCGATTTCGAGGCAAACGTGGGCATATTGTCCGCGGCCGCCTGACTGTTTGACATACTTTGTCTCAGAGTTGCTCGGAGTCGTAATCGTCTCTTTGTAAGAAACTTCCGGTTTGCCGACATTCGCTTCGACAGCGAATTCGCGGAACATCCGGTCGCGGAGGATCTCCAGGTGGAGCTCTCCCATTCCCATGATGATCGTCTGTCCTGTCTCTTCGTTGGTCATGACGCGGAAAGTAGGATCTTCTTCTGAAAGGGCGCCGAGAGCTTTTGCCAGTTTTTCCCGGTCGGCTTTCGATTTCGGTTCGATCGCCATCGAAATCACTGGATCGGGGAAATTCATTTTCTCGAGGAGAAGCGGAGTAGTCTTCAGAGCAGAGGGTATCGCCCGTGCTTGTGTATTTCAGGCCGATGCACGCGGCGATATCGCCGGTAAAAAATTCATCGCGGTCTTTGCGCTGGTTGGCGTGCATTTCGAGAAGGCGGGATACTCGCTCGTCTTTATCTTTCGTCGTATTGATGATGCGCTGTTCCTTTGGCCAAGGTTCCGCTGTAGATGCGGATAAAGGTCAATTTCCCGACATAAGGGTCGGTCATGATCTTAAACGCAAGGCGGAAAGGGGGCTATCGTCGGCAGGAGCGATTTCAATCAATTCATCGGAATCGACTTTATGCCCTTTGATCATGCCGCGATCGAGCGGAGATGGCATCCAGCGGACGACGGCATCGAGGATTTGCTGGACCCCTTTGTTTTTAAAGGCAGTTCCGCAGAGAACGGGATTGATCTTATTGCTGATGACCCCTTTGCGGATGACAGCGTGGATCTCATCTTCTGGGATCGTATCGGGGCATTCGAGGACCTTCATCATGAATTCTTCGTTCGTTCGTCAATCGTAGCGAGCTCTTCGAGGAGTTCCATCCGCATTTTTTTGCACTGTTCGAGAAGATCGGCGGGAATCGGCTTCAATGTCGTATTTCGCACCCATCGTTTCGTCGTGGAAGAGGTAGGCCTTCATCGCAATGAGGTCGACCATTCCTTTGAATTCCGACTCGGCGCCGATCGGGCAGTGGACCGGAATCGCGTTCGCATGGAGCTTTTCGCGCATCGTCTTGACGGCATTGAAGAAATCGGCTCCGATTCGGTCCATTTTGTTGACGAATGCGATACGGGGAACGCCATAGCGGTCGGCTTGGCGCCAAACGGTTTCAGACTGGGGCTGAACGCCGGCAACCGCATCGAAGACTGCGACGGCGCCGTCGAGAACGCGAAGCGAGCGCTCCACTTCGATCGTGAAGTCGACGTGGCCTGGAGTGTCAATGATATTGATCTTGCAATCCTTTCCAATAGACGGTCGTGGCCGCAGAGGTGATTGTAATGCCCCGCTCCCGCTCCTGCTCCATGAAGTCCATGGTAGCGGCGCCTTCATGCACCTCGCCGATCCGGTGGAGGCGGCCTGAATAGAAAAGGATCCGTTCAGTCGTCGTCGTTTTGCCCGCGTCGATGTGGGCCATGATCCCAATATTGCGGACATTCTTTAAGTTCATCAGTTTCTGGTCGCTTGCCCATTCTCTATATCCTTACCATTTGTAGTGGGCAAAGGCTTTGTTCGCCTCGGCCATGCGGTGGGTGTCGTCTTTTTTCTTGATCGTCGATGCCCTGATTGTTGAAGCAATCGGCCAGTTCAGCTGGCCAAGGCCTCTTCCATCGAACGGCCCGGTTTTGAACGGGAGATGGTGATGATCCACTGCATGGCCATCGCCGTGCGGCGGTCGTCCGGGATTTCAACAGGCACTTGGTAGTTGGCGCCCCCGATCCGGCGGGTTTTTACTTCAAGGGAGGGCTTTGAATTTTCAATGGCTTGCTCGAAAGCTTCGAGCGGGTTGTCGGTTTTGACGCGCTGGGCGAATTTTTCCAAGGCGCGGTAAACGATGCTGCGGGCTACCGCTTTCTTGCCGCCGTACATCAATTTATTGATGAATTTGGCAAGGGTCACGCTTTGATAGACTGGATCTGGTTCGGATTCGGCGTTTTGTAGCGCGTCGTCTTCTAGACATAGGTGTTTTCCTTCATAAATTGTTCATTCACCCGGCTCCTTTTCTAGCGCCCTAGGGCCTGCCCCTGGATTATTCTGGAATTATGCCTAATGCATTAGGCTTACCAGCAAATCCGCGAGCAAGGAAACTGATCTGCAGCTTCCTGGTATTACTTCAAACTGAAATTATTTAGGTTTCTTTGCGCCGTATTTGGAGCGGGATTTCTTTCGGTCTTTGACTGCTGCGCAGTCGAGGGCGCCTCGGACAATGTGGTAGCGGACGCCGGGAAGGTCTTTGACCCTGCCGCCGCGTACGAGTACGATGCTGTGTTCCTGGAGGTTATGTCCTTCGCCGGGAATATATGCGATGATTTCCTGGCCGTTAGACAAGACGGACCCAAGCCACTTTCCTCAAGGCAGAGTTCGGTTTTTTAGGGGTCTTTGTCTTGACCTGGAGGCAAACGCCGCGGCGTTGCGGGCATTGCTGCAGAGCCGGGGACTTGCGTCTCCTGACTTTATCTGTGCGCCCATTTTTAACGAGTTGGTTTAAGGTCGGCATGAGTGCCAATCTCCTGAAATTAAAAGATAACGATAGAGAAGGAATATATAGAGAAAGATGATTAAGGGGAAGGGGAAATGATGAAGGATGGGCGCTGAATGATGAAAGGATCGGGGAAAAAGGGCTGATGTCGATAATAAATGATATAAAAATATTCCTAAGTATGTTTGTTTTAATTGTATATGAGATTGATTAGTTTGTTATAATTATTAATTTGATTAATTAAATTATTTTATTTTACAATCAGCTGTGGGAGGACAGGGGAACAAGGCGAAGCTTACGACGCTAAGTTTGGAAGATCATTCGGTCCTTAAATTCCTCTCCCTCCCAATTTTCACTTTGACAATCCGAGCGGGGCCTGCATGTTGCGGAAAACGATCCTAATATTTTTGTTTGTATTTCTGGGGATCGGATCGGCAATCGCTCTCCCAAACTCGCTTAAAATCGACGACATCCATCGAGTCATGGAACGGCTGTTCAGCTTCCATATCGAAAGTAAAGAACTGACGACGACCTTGATCCGCAGATCGATGAAATTATATATCGAGCAGTTCGATCCCGAAAAAGCCTATCTGCTGGAATCGGAAGCCGCGCCTTATCTTCATTTAACGGAGGGAAATGCGCAACAAATCCTCGGCCGGTTAAAGAATCAAGATTACAGCGACTTTCTCGCCCTTAATGAAATTTTTCAAAATGCGATCGTCCGGGCAAGGGAAGCCAGGGAACAGCTTTCTCAAGAAATGATTCATCAAAATTACGATGCGGATATTCCTTCACATGCATTCGTTTCTCAATACGCATCGACCGAGGACGATCTTGCCCTCAGGCAAAAAAACAGGATGGTGCGCTTCTATCTATTTCAGAAGGCGCGGGCCAAAATCGATACGCAGGAGCGGAGGAGCAAAGTATACTCTCTATTCGAGAAAAAAGTGCACCGGGTGGAGAACAATTATTTATTTCTTTCTGCCGACGATCAACCTTTGTCGATCGATCGAGTCGAGCATCTTCTGGCCACTCCGGATCGTGAAATCATTCGCAAAGAGCCTGGATACCCATACCTCTTTCTTCAGTCCGGAAGAGGCTTATGAAATGCGCATGAGCCTTGAAAAACAATTCGAAGGAGTCGGCGTTGTCCTTTCCGAAGGGATCGATGGAGTCATGATCGCCGAACTGATCAAGGGAAGCCCAGCAGAGCTCAGCGGTCAAATCCAAGTCAACGACCTCCTTGTCGAAATCGATGGGCTGCCGACGGACCGTACTTCCTTTGAAGATGTTTTGGAAATGCTGAAGAAAAAAGACAGGGGGGAAATTATCCTTGGGTTTAAGCGCTTCGACTTGCAAACCCAGAGAGAGAAATTCTTCCGCGTGCCTCTCAGAAAGCGGCCGATCGTCATGAAAGAAGAGAGGATCCAAACGGGCTATGAAAAATTCGGAGATGGAATCATCGGTAAAATCTCCCTCCATTCTTTCTATGAAAGCTCCGACGGCATCAGCAGCGAAAAAGATATCAAAGATGCGATCCGCTCTTTCCGAGAAAAAGGGGAGCTTCACGGCCTTGTCCTCGATTTGCGGGAAAATTCAGGGGGATTCTTAAGCCAAGCCGTAAAAGTCGCCGGCCTCTTTGTTTCCAATGGGGTCATCGTCATCTCCAAATATGGAAAAGGGGAAGTCCATTATCTGCGCAATATCGTAGGCCGCAGCTTCTTCAACGGCCCCCTTGTCGTGCTCACTTCGAAGATGTCGGCTTCCGCCTCGGAAATCGTCGCCCAGGCTCTTCAAGATTACGGGGTCGCGATCGTAGTTGGGGACGAGCGCACTTTCGGCAAAGGCTCTATCCAATATCAAACTGTGACCGATGAAAAAGCCGATATTTTCTTTAAAGTGACTGTGGGACGCTACTATACCGTATCAGGCAAAAGCACCCAAATCGACGGCGTCATCGCAGATATCGTCGTCCCGACGCAATACGCTCCTTACAATATAGGAGAGCGGTATCTCGAATACCCGCTTTCTCCAGACCAGGTCGCCGCTGCCTATATCGATCCTCTGACAGACCTGGACGAAAAAACTCGGAAGCTTTTTCAGCAAAGGTATCTCCCCTATGTCCAGCGGGTAGTCCCTTTCTGGAAGAAAATGCTCCCCGCGCTGCGTAAAAACAGCGCCTATCGGATGGCCCATGATCCCAAATTCCAGACTTTCCTTAAAAAGCAGGATAAAATGAAAGCCCGCGCAGGCAGCCTTCCCGTCAATACCATCGACGACCAGATCCAAATGCGGCGCGGAAGATCTGCAAATGAACGAAGCGGTCAATATCGTTAAAGATATGATTTACATGGAAGAACAAGCCAACCCGCAAGCCACCGCAGAAGCGGAAGAATTTATTCCGACAGGGTCAGAATAAATTATGAATGATGAATTCTGAATTATGAAAGTCGGGGCGAAACGCCCCCGCACCCCCAAAAATGCTTAGGGCTAAATTGTCCTAGTCCATAGCTTTTTCCCTTTCCTCAATAAAACATTGATCGAAAACCTCCCTATCAGCTATCTTATTGGGTTTTTACGCCTTGTCTTTAAGGCCAGATAGCTCAGTTGGTAGAGCAGAGGACTGAAAATCCTTGTGTCGCTGGTTCGATTCCAGTTCTGGCCAAATTTTTCTTAAAAATTTGGCCAGAAAAGAAAGCCAACTGCTTGGCTTCTGTCTGGAATCGAAGTGAGCGCCATGCAGGGCGCGAACCGGCGGGAAGCCCGGATTCCAGTTCTGGCCAAATTTTTTCATAAAAAATTTTGCCAGAAAGAAAGCCACCAATTTGGCTTTCGTCTGGAATCAAGTTGAGGGCGATGTTTTGCGAAAGCAAAACCGCCTGAAACCGCTGGCCCGGCAGCAAGCGCAAAGCGCTGCGTGAGGGCTTCCCATGCGTGGCGAAGCGCACGCATGCAGGAAAGGGCAGAGCTCTTTCCCCCGCCTCTTATCCATTTGCGTAGCTTTCGTCGGGAATCCAGTGGCAAGTTCCTTGGGATTTGAAAAATGGTTTTATACAAAGATCCTCAAGTTAGAAAAGTTGTGTTTTCCTGGAGTAAAGGGATGTTTCAAAGCATGCTGATTGCTTTAAGTGCCTTTTTTGTGGCTTATCTGCTACATAAATATATCAAAATTACTCCTGGATTTTTACTGTCATTCGAGACGACCTCTCTCTTGTTGGGTGCTTGTGCTGTTCTGGGCATTTCTGACGTGGTTAGTTGGTCGCGAGCCACGCCCGCTGAGAAACTTGATAAAAGTTTTTTAATTTGGACAACGAGGGCCGCGCTGTTTTTTTCTATTATTACGATTTCTTTTTGGTATTTGGGATAGTTCATTTCATCCTAGATAGGATCGAAGTAAACGCCTTTATCGCGAACTCGCGATGCGAGAAGTTTCCTGTCTGTCCACGTATTCTCTGTCCGAATTATATTTAAACACGCTGAAATGTTTTTAAATTAATTAGTTAATCTAGAAATTATATTTTAATGGATTCTCAAATGACGGAACAGTATGATTTTTTGCTTTATTGAAAATATTGTTTCGAACTTTAAATATGAGAACTAAAATGAAATTGTTTCGCTTCGCTTTGCCTGTATTAGGCTTAATCTTCTTAGGCGCTTGCGCCAGGGTTGATTCAATGTTCATTCCCGATATCGTGATTAACACGACGCCGAAGACAGATTACGAGAAAGTGGAGGTCTTCACCCAACAGCCGTCCCGCAACGCACTAAGGATTGGGAAAATATCCACTGATGGAAATGGAAGTGCCGATTTTGAAGACTTGATCGAAAAAGCCAAGAAAGAGGCCGCGAAACTGGGCGGCGACTTCATTCTCTGCGAAAACTCCGGCGTTGAAACGAATACAACTTATATTGCTGGCCATACTTCTTTCAATTCCAACGCGAATCTCAATTGGGGATCATATAATGGCTACGGCAATAGCAAAACGACAGCCTATTCCACAGGGCCGAGCGTCGTCACGACGAAATCGCCTTGGAGCGTCTTTTCTATATGGGTCTATGCGCCATCGCAATTAGGTCTCCGGATGGACAGCGGCAATGTAGTAGAAAGCTTCCATTTGAATAGCGACGCGGATATGGCCGGGGTAAAAGTGGGCGACAGACTCATCGGCATTAACGGATACGATATTCTTGATGAAAAGACCGTCCACCATCTTATGACCGTTCATCCTGGTGACAAGGTAAAGCTGACTTTGCACAGAGACGGAAAGCGCATCGAGAAGCAAATAACCGCATTGACGAATTGAGCGCAGTGGATGACGAGAGAGGGACAAAATGACTCAAGATGAAAAGAAAAATAGGGCGGCTATAAAAAAAGCCTTAGAAGAGGCCACGATCATGGAACTAGCTGATGAGCTGAAGAAGAAGATGAAGGCCGTCGAGAATGGCGAGGACGATGGGTTGCAAAAATGTATAAGCTGGGGCTTCCCTGCGGAAGTGAACGAAGCTCTTGTTAAAGATTGGAAGGAGTAAAGCCTTTCATTCAAGGGTATGTTCGGGGGACAGCTTCTATTGCTATATGCAAATGACTAGAGTAGGAAAAAAATGCTTTGAATCTTTATTGTCGAAGGATACGAGCTGATGTGGCAGGGTTAGTTATGCTGGTGTCGATAACAGCATCATATCCTTTAAAACGAGGTGTATAGTCGATAGATTGAATTGAAGGATCGTTAAATCCAAATGCCTTTAGCACTTTCGCCAATTCATCGTCGTACTTGTCACTAACGTCAGCATTTCCAAGAATTTTCCAATCTTCGAATAATTTGTCGAAATTCTTGATCAGCTGTTGACGTGTGATGGAGAATAATACTGTTTCGCTATCACTTTCTATTGGGCGAAACACCTGCGCCATTTGGTCTAAATGAAACACTCCCAGTCTCAGCTCACTAGGTTCTTTCTCTGCGATAGCTTTTCGATTTCTATTTTGAATTCGAGACACATATACATCGAGCGGACAATAGACTAAAGCTACCTTTTTAGGCATTCTCCCTAACGCATGTTTTGCAACAGCATCAACGTTAATTAAATCAAAAACACATGCCTTACCACCAAGGGATAGCTGCATAGCGCAATCAAGCACTGAAAATTCGAATTCCTCGACTGATAGTTGAGGTAAAGTTTTAAGACTTTCCATTAATACAGAGGTTAGTGCTTTTGCTTTTAATCTATCATTTTCCGATACGGAGTCCTTAAAATTAAACAATCCGTCTCCAACCGCATCTTGAATATGATTCTGATTGGGTTTTGGCTTAAGAGCCGATTGCAAAAAAGCAAGCTCATCTGGGCAATTTATTCTAATATGGTTATAAGCAGCATCACTACCGACAAGATCCGCTCCGGTTTCTTGAAGATCGCTATCAGTTGCTCGCATTGCTGCAATTATCGATGATTTACCTACTGAAGAAGTTCCAATCAAAGCTGTTACTCGCCCTACTAAAGGAAGAAGACGAACCTGTGCTTTTTGAAGTTCAAAAGATTTTTCCATAAGCGCTTTGTAGCGAGCTTGTTGAGCTGCCTTTGGATGAACAATAAGGGCTTGAGAATGCACTACTTTTGGATCAATTGGAGGTGTTGTCATTAATTACCTAACTTGATTGATTAATTGCTTTTAATATATTTAATTTTATTAAACTAATTATAGCATAGTTTTAAAGGTATTTCAAGTGTTGTTCGCTTTTCCATTTGAAATTCACAGTATATTGATTATAAGCTTGTTAAGTTCATTGGAAAAGGAATTTAAGTACTTAAAAGTCCTTTTTCCCTATATGATCGTGCAATGTAAGGTGATTTTAGATCATCTAGAGTAATTGCCAGATAGGACTTTTCAAGTCTGAAAATCCTTGTGTCGCTGGTTCGATTCCAGTTCTGGCCAAATTTTTTCATAAAAAATTTTGCCAGAAAGAAAGCCACCGATGTGGCTTTCGCCTGGAATCGAGTCAATTTCGATGTTTTTGCATCGCAAAAACCGAAATTGACCGCCGGCCCGGCAGCAAGCGCGAAGCGCTGCGTGAGGGCTTCCCATGCATGCGCTTCGCCATGCATGAGGGAAAGGGGGCGCGGGGGAAAGGGAAGGTTCCCTTTCCCCCGCTCTTCACGAGCCGCTTAGCATTTCGCCTGGAATCGAAGCGAAGGGCTTCGCCCGTAGCCGGCTTTCGGGACGGGACAGGCGCTTCGCCCGCCCGCCAGAAAGGATTCCAGTTCCGATCATTCTTCTATTGAACTATAATTCTGATCTTTGTTTTTTAGTAGGTGATATGACACTTAATCTAAGTCAAAAGCATTTATCGACCCTTCCAGAGGAAATTTTTGTTCGAAGCGAGCTTGAAGAGGTGTGGTTTGAGGAGAATCAAATACAGGAAATTCCAGAGGATATTGTCCGGCTAACCTCACTTAGAACATTAAGTTTCTATGATAATAAGCTGACCGCTTTGCCTAAGTCGCTCTTTCAAATGGAACGTCTCGAACGACTCAATGTAAGCCGGAATCGTCTTTCTTCTCTTCCCAGTGAGATTAGACATTTAAAAAATCTAAGGGTATTAGACATCAATTATAATATGCTAAGTTGTTTGCCTGATGAGATAGGTGATTTGAAAAATCTGCGTTTTCTCTACCTTGCCAGCAATCTTTTTGCAACATTGCCCCAATCGCTTGAGAATCTACACGCGCTTGTTTATTTGAATATGACCCATAATAGCTTTACCGTTCTCCCTGAATGGATCGGAAACTTGGCCAGCCTCATAGAATTGCGCATGCAGAGCAATGCTATTATTTCTTTACCTAACTCAATTGGCGCATTGAAAAATTTAAAAGAACTTTATGCTATGAATAACAAGATTCGCGAGCTTCCACTGGCAATTGGGTCTCTTCATAATTTGAAAAAATTAATGTTAGAGAATAATCAATTAACGGCACTCCCAGAGAATATAGGCGACTTAGAAAGTTTGACTGAACTTGATGTAAGAACTAATCATATCGCCGCTATCCCTGCAACAATCGGTAATTTAAAGTTACTTCGTCTTTTGGATTTACGAGATAATAAAATTACATCGTTGCCATCTAGCATTCGCAATCTTATGTGCTTAGAAAAATTGGATGTGAGGATCAACAAGAATTTGATACTACCCGACTGGTTTCAAGAACTTGAGCAGCGAGGTTGCACGATTTATTATTAATTCCTCTAGTTATTATTAATTCCTCTAGCCTTGGTTTGATTCAAATTTCTTCATTTTGGACAGAAAAAAACAGCAAAGTCTCGGCTTCTGTCTGAAGGTCCCCCGGACCTTCATGTATTTCCGCAGTGTCAAATTCCCAAATTTTGAATTCATTTGTGTATATCTGATCCGTAAAAAATTGGATTTGGACAAACAATTCATTTTTTAATTATACCCTTAGACAGACTCTGTGCCTTTAGGAGAAGAGTATGTCGTTCGCCTTTGGAAAAAGAATCCTTTCACTGTTTTTGTTTGCGGCGATTTCGCTCGAATCCCAAACAGTGTTCACATGGACAGGGTCTGGAGGGAATTCTCAATGGAATAATTCGGGTAACTGGATGAGCAGCGGGGGCGGCTTCCCGAATAGCAATATGGATTCTGCTGTTTTCCCAAATAATGCGTCTTCCCGTACCCTGACCCTTGGACAAGATATCACCGTGGGAACAATTTCATTCGCGAACATTGGCTATGTGATCAATTCTGATGGGAATTCCCTGAATTTTACTACCGCGGTCAGTGGAAACCCGACTATATCCGGCGGCCAGGTGGTTATCCATACTCCGGTCAATTTTGACGATCTCGTTATTAACGGAACTATGGTCTTTGACGGCGGTTTCGCGGGAACCTTATTGAGCCTTGAAAGTACAATCATGCTTTTGGGTGGAGCGAACTCGATTACTACATTGCAAATGGCAGACGACAGCACTTGTCGTCTCATAAATGGCGGGACTCTCAGCGCTTCTACAACGGTCTCAGGAGGCGGAACTCTCGATATCAGCGCACTCAGCGAGCCGGCAACCCAGCCGATTCTTGATTTAGTGAATTCCGATCTTTCATCGGCAGTCATTATGGGTCAAAAGACTTTGGTTTTAACGGATACCGTCTCATCTTACGCTGGAATAATCAGTGGAAGCGGAGGATTGACTATCAGTTCAAGCATGAGCTCATCGGGCTTGTCTCTCACGAATGTAAATACCTATTTCGGCCTGACTCAAGTCAATGATTGTACTTTCTCATTGGTAGCAGGAGGGCAAATTGCTTCCACGGGGCCGGTCGATTTGAATTCAAGTGTGTCGACTTTTTCCATTTCTAATGCAGACGGCAACCGAACGATCGGCGATTTGATAGGCGCCTCGGGCTCCCTGGTGGATTTAGGTTCGAATACTTTAACGGCTGGATCGAGCCACTCAACCTCTTTCCAAGGCTCGATTACTGGAGATGGCGGGTTTACAAAAGCCGGTAGCGGATCGCTCACTTTTTCTTCGACGGATCAGAACTCATACTTGGGTCAAACGACAGTGCGGGCAGGCGCGTTAGCGATGGGGATCGTCGATTCGATTTCTTCTTCCACTCGGCTTCAAGTCGATCCAAATGGTGCTTTTGGCTTGAATAATTTCGATCAAGAGATCCAGGACTTATCCGGGGCAGGGAATATTACCCTAGGGTCGGCAACGCTCACTGTAGTGCCTGTTTCAAGTTCAACGACTTTTTCCGGAACCATTACCGGCACAGGCGGAGTGAAGAAAAATGGCGCCACAGAATTGGTACTGAGCGGAACGAACGATTATTTGGGAACGACTTTAATTTCTGAAGGCGCCTTGTCAATCGCAGCGGGAGGGCAGCTCGCTCCCACGGGGACGGTCAATGTGGCTTCAAACGCGTCGACTTTTTCCATTTCTACAGCAAACGGCGCCCGAACGATCGGCGATTTGATCGGCGCCTCGGGCTGCCTGGTGGATTTAGGTTCGAATACTTTAACGGCTGGATCGAGCCACTCGACTTCCTTCCAAGGCTCGATTTTTGGAGATGGGGGGTTTACAAAAGACGGTAGCGGAACGCTCACTTTTTCGACGGACCGGAATGCTTATTTGGGTGAAACGATAGTGCATGCGGGCACCCTGCAGATGGGGATCATCAATTCGATTTCTTTTTCCACTCGGCTTCAAGTCGATCCAAATGGGACTTTTGACTTGAATGGTTTCGATCAATCGGTCCAAGACCTATCCGGGGCAGGGAATATTACCCTAGGGTCGGCAACGCTCACTGTAGAGCCTGTTTCAAGTTCAACGACTTTTTCCGGAAGCATTACGGGCTCAGGCGGATTGACGAAAAATAGCGGTACAGAGTTGATATTGAGCGGAACGAACGATTATTTAGGAGCGACTTTGGTTGCTGGAGGCGGCTTGCGTGTTACGGGAACCCTGACGTCGAGTTCGGTAACTGTAGGATCCAATAGCGTACTGACAGGAACGGGAACCGTGCAGGCTCCCGTCGAAATCCAAAACAATGGAATCCTTCTTCCGGGAAATTCGATCGGCACTTTGACAGTCGACACAGCCACATTCGATTCAGGCGGGAGTTATTTAATTCAAATCACGCCGACGACCTCTTCCCTTCTGGTTGCAACGGGAACAATCGGAATGACTCCGAATGGCATCTTGATAGATCCAGGGGCCATTTTACAAGTTTTCCCGACCAATGGAGAGTATAGCGTAGGAGATTCCTTAAAGATTGCTGAGACGCTTACAGGCGTTATTTCAGGCGCCTCTAATTTTAGGATCGAAAGCGCCAGCCCCGGTTTCAATTTCTCCGTCTACACCGATCCAACCGACCATTTCCTTTTCCTCTTATTAATGGATAATGTGTCGGTTGTGCTGCCCACTTCCGCTTTGAGTGGGAACAGGAAGGTTTTAGCCGGTTATTTAAATAGCATTCGCTCCTACTCTCCTTTAACCCCTGTTTTCGAGAAGCTCAGCCTGCTTTTCGATCCCGCATCGGGGAAATCTTCTCCCCAGCTAAACCAAGCGCTGGACCTGATTAGCCCGGCAAGAAACGCCTTCTCCATGTTCGCTGTTGAGAATGTCGCGTTCTCGTTCAACGATATCTTAGCCTCGCGCAGCCAAAATTGGCGTTTGCAGCGGCCGTACGGAAACAAGAATCAGGCGAGTTTGACCTATCTAGCGCAGTCCAATCTACCGCAATCTGAGCCTTTGGCTGAGAGCGAGGGTCAAGAGCCTCTCCATCCAGTAGGAAATACAAAGCTTATTTGCTCCCAAAAAAAATATAGCGTTTGGGCGGCGCCTTTCGGAGAATTCGCTCATCAGCATTCTCAAAAACAGACGCCTGCCTTCGACTTGAAAACAGGAGGTATTTTACTCAGTTTCGACGCGTTCGATTTTGAGCACGCCTTGGTCGGCTGTTCGGCTGCCTATGCTTATCTCCATCTCGATGAATCGGGAGGGTTTGGCAAAGCCTGGATGAACGATTATGCCCTTTCTTTTTACGCGAGCTACAGTAATTGCGGCTTTTACGGGGATTTCGCTTTGTGGGGAGGGTATTATCAAACCCACAACCGGAGGGACCTCTTTTTCCTCTCCTCAAATTCCTCGGCAGACAGCGAATTTCACGGTTGGCAGATTGTACCTCACCTGGAGTTCGGTTATGACTTTTTCTTTGACTGGATCGCCTTGGAGCCTTACGTCCGCATCGATTGGGCCGTCAATTTCGAGAACGGCTTTGAAGAACATGGGGCAAGTCCCTTGAATATGCAGCAGCAAGGCCGCACCGGCTCGCTCCTCCGGAGCGAAATCGGACTCTCCTGCTACCAAAGCTTGTGCTTTATAGACAGAGGGGTCTTCATCGCAAGAGAGTCCCTTTCCTACGTGAACCAAACGCCTTTCTGGAACAACGGCTTTGTGACCGCTGCCATCCTGGGAGCTCCTGGAGGCGTGTTTACTGTGGAAACATTGACCGCTACGCAAAACCTGATTGCGCCCGGGCTTGAATTATTCTATCAATCAAAAAGAGGTCCTTTCGTCTCTTTGACCTATGAAGGAGAATTCAGCGGACTCTTTTGGAATCAAACCGCCATCATCAAAGGCGGACTCGAATTTTAAGATTCTCACTTCGCCTGATGCAAAGCATGGATTCAGAAAGCTGAAGCAGATATTCGGGAGGACGTTTTCAAAATAGTTTTGTCGAAGTCGGGAGTACACACATTCGCGAAGAGATGGCTCTTGTTTATCCTTTGATTGTAAAAATGTGAATGCCATTCCAGGAGTCTGGGGGTGGGTTTTGCAAGAAAAAGGCGGAACGATTATAGAGGACCATGCTTGGACCATCGTTAAGCTGATCTTTGAGTAAATCCATAGCATTTGCAAAGTGACGCTTTTGATATACGTCAAAGGCCTCTTCATATTTAGAGATGATTGGGTCCAATTGGGGTTTTTCACCTTTTTCTCCAATCAATTCATAAATTTTGATCCCATCAGTTTTACCTTTGAGGATTATAA
Source organism: uncultured Chlamydiae bacterium (assembly GCA_963713105.1). Taxonomy (GTDB): domain Bacteria; phylum Chlamydiota; class Chlamydiia; order Chlamydiales; family SM23-39; genus CAVQKJ01. Next base: position 637,937 of record CAVQKJ010000005.1, on the reverse strand, counting down.
AATCTATCAAGCGAAAGACAAAATTTTTCTGAGTTGCTTCAAAGATTGTTTTGCTTACAAGAATGGAAGTTCCATATTGTTTGTTGAGGTCTTGTAAGCGTGAAGCTATGTTGACGCCATTGCCGAGGGCCGTGAAGTTAAGCCTATCTGGCGCACCGAAATGGCCTACCATAACCTGATCTTTGTGAAGCCCAAAGCGTGTATCAAAACGGGGTAGATGCTGCCATTGAGTAGACGCAAATAATTCTTCGAGCTTTTTAGTGCAATCGAGAACAGCCCGGCAAGCAAGTTCAGCATGGTTTGGCACGGCAGTTGGGGTATTCCAAAGAGCCATGATTCCATCTCCAATGTACTTGTCTATGATCCCTTGTCCGTTATTTTGGATCGCTTGTGTCATAACCTTGAGATACTTCCCAAGAGCTTCAGCTAATTCATTTACAGGAATTTTTTCCGCAATAGATGTAAAATTGCAAATATCTGTGAAGAGAATTGAGATCTCTTCGATTTTTCCACCTAGAACAGGCTCTTTATTTGACTGATAGAGTTGTTTCACCAATTCTATAGGGATATACTTGCTCATTGCACGCATGGCAGTCTTTGCTTGTTCAAGGCTTGATAGGATTTCATAAATATCTTTGAAAATAGAACGGGGCTCAAAAGGCTTGAAGTCAAAATTTTCCATCTTTACGGCTTCGACGATAATCTTTTTTTGTTCCCTTTTGAGGACGTGCTGCAAGAAAAATCCGCCGCTGCTAAGGCAAATAATAATAATGCCCGCAATGAGGAGAAGTCGGTTTCGGATCGATTCAAGAGGTCCTACGTAATAGGATTGGGGGACGACGATCCCAAGGATCCAATCTTGCGATTCTTCAATCTGTCTGTAAGTTACAAGATATGTGTCTCCATGATAGTCAAATTGACTCGAGTGCAAGGGGGATGATTCTGAGACCAAATTGAGGATAGGGTCTTTTAAACTAAGCTGCACTTGGGGAGGGGCATGAGTTGAAGAAAAACGGAGATTGCCGTCAACGAGTCTCAGAGTATCCTCAAAATTTAGGCGCGTGATGAGCTCGCCAGAACGATCTGTAATGAAAATAATGTAAGGGTCGATCAAATCATGAGTCATCAGCGTGAATTTAGTGATCCTCTCAATTTGATTTTCGAAAAGACCAACACGTAATACACCCAGAAAATTTCCTTTGGCATCGGTGACAGTTCGTTGCAGACTCACCTCGACATTGCGCATGTTTTCAGGAATGTCTTGATCTATCTGCGACCAATGAAGGTCGCTCCAGAGACTTTTATCTGCAAATTGACGGTTTGCTGGGGTTGTGAACGTAAGTCCTGTAGTGGGATCTATGATTTTTGTTTGCGCCTCAGAAAAGGGTGTTCCAAATAAATCGTTTTCTGCCGAACGAGCCCGAACCTGAGAAACCCACTGTCCCATCTTTTGATAGATGTAGCGGGTGTCGATAACGGCAGAGGCTTGATCCTTTTTTCTGTACAAAATCATTTCGCCTCGGCCGGCAGGTGCCAGGAGAATATTGCCATCTGCATCGTATCCAATTTTATCTCCAAAGGTTAGGGAGATTTCAGAAAGAGTACTATTGGTCAGAATCGTGTCAAAAAGAAAGGTTTCAAGGACAATAGGATCTTTGGGATTGAAGATTTCATGTTTGATCTCAGTTTGGAAATTATCCACAATTTGCTGTGCTAAATGAAGATATGAAGTAACTTTTTCGGCCAATTCATGACTTGCTGCATCGCGCAATTTGTCGGATGCTCGCACAATGGAATTTTTTGAAGCATGGAAAAGGGAAAAAAAGAGGAGGCCAAGGAGCGCGACAAGCCCGATGAGACTGATACTAACAAGCTGAGCGAGCGTTATTCGTTTTTTTATCTGGATCAGGCAAGTCCTTAATCGCTAAAAATAAAGGGCTTTTATTTTTTTAAGTAGTCCCAATTGAGAGGAGCTGCACTTCCGATGGCAAGGCTAACACCATGCATGACTACTGGACAGCGCTCTAGAATCCTATCTAAATTTCTGAGCGGCATTCCGCCGCCCATGAAATTTTCGCTGATGATTTCGAACCAGTCAATAGGGAGCAATGTCGCAAAAATTTCTTTCAAGTGGATGGGTCGTAAACCGATTCCAATTCCCAAATTAGGAACTTGTTTGAACATGGCAGCACCATAAATTGTGACTAAATAACTTCTACGACATCTACATGTTGTTTTCAATGTCTTTGCAACATTGCCTTACATGCCGCTTTTGCCATTACATTTGCTATGACCAGTACAGTCGCTTTTGTCTGTGAAAGTAGTTTTGCCGCTGCAACCGCTTTTGCTTGAGCCGCCCATTCCATCTGATGAATTAGTACAGCTAGAAATAGCGCTGCCCAATACAAGGCCTGCCAGAGCTAATTTGATAACGTTAAATTTCTTCATACCTTAGACATCCTCTGTGTCTTTAGGAGAAGAGTATGTCGTTCGACTTTGGAAAAAGAATCCTTTCACTGTAATTTTTGGAAGAAACCTATATTCGTAATCGTATCCGGTGCAAATGAAGTGTGCGTTATCACGACCGCCTCGATAGCCCTTTGCAGTAATTTTCATCTCGGCTTCAAATTGCGGGATAGATGGAAGCAATGCGCTGCATTGAACCAACCGGTTCACCATGTCCCAATTTTTTGTTTTGATAGCTAGGCTCATCGGCGTTTCCCACAAGATTTCAGCCGTATGCACAGCTTCCAGTCCGGGGTATGGGATTTTTGACCCGTAACGGTCAAATAACCTAGATTTGGATCAGCTCCTTCTTTTAGCAATTTATCCACCAGATCCAGGGATCCTCCTCGTATGGCTAGCATCAATGGGCTAGGGCCTTGGATCAAAGAAGGGTTCAATGGGGTTTTTTGGCATTCGATGAGTTGTTTGAGGATATACGAAGCAGCCCAATCTCCATATCCATGAAACGTGCAGTCTATAAAAGGAAGCGATTCCTTTGCTTGGGTAGGAAATTGGCTTAAAATTGCGCGAGCTTCATCAAACTGTTTTTGAATGATTGCCTGGGCGAGCGGCGACACTCCGGCGCGATTGTTTTCTGCAGGTTTTGAGGCTGTAGGCAAAATCTGCAAATAAAATGGATTCGGGTGTTCTGCAGCAAGATCGTATACATTTTTTGGGAATCGCTCGTTCGAATTTCTCATCAAAAATTTTTGGCTTGGATTTTCTCCGGCTTCGAGAAATGAGGAAAAAGCATCCTGATCGTCGGCTAAAATCGCCTGAAATAAGGGGGGAAAATCTTGAGCGTGATCGCTGTATTTCTGATAGAGGGACAAAAATTTTTCAGGAACTTCATCTTCATCCACTTTCATTTGATGAGCTATAAAAAAGAAAAGTAGCTTACGGCTTGCCTTGGATAAAGTAAAAACAGAATGTCTTGCAAGGTCGATTTGGGTGAAACGATCGAGAACTTTCTGATAGTAATACCGAAATGCCCGAACTTTTACTATCTGTGAAAGGTTTGTCAACGGAGCCCCTCTTTTAACCAGAAGTTGAACGAGGCCGAGATTTTTCGACTCGATCGCTAAGGAAAGCGGGGTATGAAGTTTTGCTGTCACCACATTGCTATAGGCATGTGCATTTTCTTCCAGCTTATTCACAACAGAATCGATCCTCATGTGAGCTGCATCGATATCGACCCCTAATTCTAAAAGCGCCGATACCAAAACATCAGAACCATTTTGGATGGCTAAAGAGAGAGCGGAAGGGCCCCTTAAAAAATTTTTTAAGGTGGCGTCCAACCCTTTTTCAAGAATTTGTTGAGCTGATTGGGCTCCTTTATGTGTTTGGTAGGGCATATCTTTTAGCGGAGCGAATAAGAAGGCTTGCTGCGGTTCCAGCCGAATCATTTCGAGTGCGGCAGGAATATCGCCTTGTGAAATGGCATAATGTAAGGGCGGCCATCCAATTGGATTATTTCGATACAGCTCGATGTTTTGCAGGATTGGTTCAGATTCGATCAACGCATGACTGAGAATCCTTGTTTCATTTTCCAAAGCTCGCAGATTTCTTCTTCCCGCAGATGTAGAAATGGCAGGGATTTCGTTCTCGGTAGAGAAAGTTTCCTTTGAAATTAAAGGATCATTATTTAATTTGTTAAAATTAATAGTTTCTTGTTTGCTGATTTTTATGCTCACAAAAATTCCTTTCTTGTTTGTTTTATAATTATGTATGATTTTTAAATAAAATGAAAAAGAATGATTATTAAAAAAATTATAATAAATTAAACAAAATCATTTTGTGGATCAAGACTGTCAGAAACGATCTGCCCATTTTTCGTAGCAATTTTTTAGAACTGCGGCAGTTGCTGTTCCTCTTCACTTGCCGCGATCGATGAAGCCTGGGACGCCGGTTTTCACGACTTGGTTAAGTCTTTGTCTAGTTTGGATACGGCTGATTTCGTTGAATGCGTCTTCGGGAAGGGGGGAGATATCAAAATTCTCTTTCGCCCGAGCCGCGGTTTTGGGAGTGGTGAGGATGGCCGTGCCGCGCTGCACCGCCCATGCCAGCAGCACCTGAGCCGGGGTCTTTTCGATTCGTGCGGCGATCGCCGTAATGACTGGATCTTCGAGAGGCCCCGGGCGTATTCCATGACCCAATGGCGCGAAAGCCAAAAACACAATCCCTTTTTCCTTGCAGAATTTCAGGAGATCTTCTTCTGGCAGATAGGGATGGGATTCGACTTGGACCGCGGCTGGCTTGATCCGCGCAGATTCGTAGATGGGCAGCAGTTCTTTCAAACTGACGTCCGCCAGTCCTATAGCCCGGCATTTGCCGTGGTCCACGAGACTTTCCATGGCTCTCCAGGTATCGAGCAAAGTCACTCCCTTGTCGTAGATGACGTTGCCTTTTTGATCCCGCGGGTCTTGGTCGTCCCCTGGCTTGAAAGCAAACGGAGTGTGAATGAGATAGAGATCCAGATATTTGAGGCCAAGTCTTTCCAGGCTCGCTTCGAAGGCTGGTTCGACGCGCTCGGGCCGGTGATTGGTGTTCCACAACTTTGTGGTAATGAAAAGGTCTGCACGCGAGATCCCCGCAGCTATTCCCTCTTGCAACGCCTCGCCGACCTAGCGTTCATTCCGGTATCGCTCCGCACAATCGAAGTGTCGAAATCCGGCCGTGAGCGCGGCTAGGGTCGCGGTTTTGGTCTCGGCTGGATCGGGAATCAGGGTGCCGCAGCCAAGTGCGGGCATAGAGCCGCTTCCGTTGTTGAGCGCTATTCTAGTTAGCCGAAGATCAGAAGATCGAGTCATGGGAACACCTCTGCATAAGTTGCATCCTGCGTTACTGTCCAGAAATATGAAAGAAATGATTTAAATCCAATTAAATATCTTAATGTCCTATCAGCCCAATCATATTGCTAATAATCGAGGCGGAAATTGAGGGTAAGGCCTTGAAGGATGAGGTCGTTGTTATGTTGTCCAGTATTATCATCGAATAGCTGAAAGGCGCTGAACCAGTCTTGGATCTCATAACCCATTTTAAAGGAAAAATGGGACTGGTCTTGCCGAAAATTGAAATCGAATCCAAGTCCGATCAAACTTTGCAGCACAAGAGCGCCAAAGTTGCTGTTTGACATTTTCGTATTGACGGCTACGAGAAAGTTATCCTGGAAATGATCTTTAAATTTCCAATGGCCCCAGAGAAAACTAGCTGCAAAATCTGCAATCAGACTAAAGACATATTTGTCGAGATTGCCTAAAACCCATTTGCCGCCAAACCTCCCTTAGGACCCAGTCCCCGGAAATTTTGTTTTAAATTCTCCGTAGCTGTGAGCGTGGTTCCGAGGAGGGGAAACAGAGATCGTGGGATTTTGCCAATTTGAATAAATCGTTTGATCGATCAAGTCCGCCTTTGAGTCCGATAAAGGGGCGAATCGAGAGATCTTTGCCGATCCAAAAGGCTCGTCCTAAATCCCAATCCAATATATTGAAATTGATATTCCAATGCAGTTGGCCCGAGATGAAGCTTTCAGTCAAAGCCGTCGTAAAGCCCCAGAAGGAAGGTTTGATGATTCCAGGACCTGGCTGAATCGAATCGAAGGCGCGTGTGCGAAACCAAGTATAGCTTAACTGCGTATCCCATCCGTCATAATCCATATTGTAGCCAACGCCAACCCTAAACCCGGGATCCCAACCAAAAGAGACGCTTTTAAAACTGTGGGTTTGCATATTGGGATTGTCGATGAAGCTGACATCCGCCCAGTTGACTGATTCCGTTGCATGCCAAAAGAGAGCGTTGGCAAAGATATCTAAGTTGCTGCAGGAGTTTTGCGGGCGATCGGAAAGATAGAGAAGACAACAGTCGGCATCGAGCGGCTGCTCCAGTTTTGTTTTGGGCGTAAAGTCCATTGACGAACAAGATCATGAAAAAGAAAAGGGGAAGCTTCAGAAGGTGGCGCTATTTGCGGATCGATTCATCTGTTCTCTCTCCTAAAAATCGAAACGGGCATTGAATGTTCCCCCTTGCAATGTCAAATCGCCATGCACGGGTAATTGCTGCAGAGTGGGGATCCTGAGTTGATTGAACCAAATCTGCATTTCGTATCCCAATTTTACAGCAAACCCATAGCGGCACGTATGGGTATCCCACCCGAGTCCTAAAAAACCTCTCAGCGTCAAGGAGCCAAGAGACGTCATGTCGCTTTTGACGGGGATTTCTATTGTTGGATTTTTGTATACGTCTTTCACGTTCCAATTTCCCCACATCATCCCAGTGGCAAATTCGCCGAGGAGATTGAAAGAATGAGTGGAAAAGCGGCCCATTTCCCATCGGGTATTCATGCCGCCGCTGGGACCGATGCCCCAAAAGCGGTTTTGCAACTTTTCTGAGCCAATGAAGGAAACGAGGTCCACTTTCGCATCGATGGTTTGGTGGATCCATCCCCCTTTAATCCCAATAAAGGGGCGCATGGAGAGAGCCCTGCTGATTGCGCAATTGCGGCCTAATTCCCAGTCAACCATATTGTAAAGGAGGCTCCAATCGATATGGGCCCCCTTTCCCAGAAACATATCGCCATTCAGAAAACTCCCATCGAACTCTAGGTAGAACGTGTTGGATACGTGTTGAATGGGGAATTATCGGTGGGGATGTGCATTATGAGCTTCCGTTCGAAACCAGGACCAATAGAGCTGGGTGTCCCATCGATCATGTTCCATAGTATAGCCAACGCCCGCCCTAAAACCGTAATCCCAATCAAACGCGGCGGTCGCAACATCGACATGATCATTGAAATTTAAGTTTTGGACTGTCGTAAGCGTATCGTTCGCCCAATTCGATGAGGGTTTCTCCGAGGCATACCAAATCAGAAAATCACCAAAAAAATCCCAGTTCTGGGGGGAGGTTTCCACATTCTCTATTTTTGGTTGAGTCCTGGGAAGCCGCCTCAAGTTGAGCCAAGAGAAGCAAAAGGAGCAAAAGAGTACTTTTTCATATTAGAAATCAAAGGTAAAGTCAATGGTGGCTCCTTGCAAAGTCAATTCGAGATCCTGTTTCCCGATATCGAATTGATAAATTTGGAGTTGATCCAGCCAAAATTGCGATTCATAGCCCACCCTCATGGAAAAATAAAACCTTTCTGCATTGAAATGAGTGTCCCATTGGAATCCCATCAATCCTCGCAACATAGAGGCTGCGCCATAAATATTCGGATTCGTGATCCTGATGATGATAGGCACGGCATTTTTATAAATGTCGCTAAACGTCCAGCGTCCCAATAAGATGGCTCCCGAAAAATCGCCGAAAAGACTGAACATGTGGCTGCAAACGGTTCCCAATTTCCATTTCGTATCGAGTCCTCCGCTTGGACCGACGCCCCAAAAATTGTTTTTTATATTTTCTTTAGCCGTTCCAAAGGAGCTGGGATCAGGAATATTTGGATTCTCCATTGAGTGCGGGTGGTTTGATGAATCCATCCTCCTTTGAGTCCGCAAAAGGGGCGGAGGGACAAAGCGGAACTGGCCCAATATTTACGGCCTAATTCCCAGTCGAACATATTGAAAAGAATCGTCCATTGAATGGCCCCTTGTTTATAGAGGGGGCCGCTGAATCCCCCGCCTGATGCGTTATTCACATAAAAATTCGCTGTATACGCGGGGTTGATTTCATAGGGTGTGCTGATCCGATCTGTCCCTTTTGTCCGGAACCAGGTGTAGGAAAACAGTGTATCCCACTGATCGTGCTCCATGCCGTAATCAAATGCCAACTCTCAGGCCGACATCCCAAGGGAAAAAAACAGGCTTAAGCTCTAAAAAATGTCTGCTTGGGCCGATTATCTGAGCCCAATTTTCGGTGCCGCTTTGCCTTGCGGTCCAAACGAGAACATCGGCAAATAGATCATAGCTTTGACAAACGTTCTTGAGCCGCGCAGAGCAATTGGGCAAAGGGCAGCTGCAGCACGTCTCTTGAACGGCGCCGCCTTTTTTTGTTTAGAACGTCCAGGACGCGGCCTGCAAGCTACACAAGAAAAGAAAAACACAGGTAAAAAGAAAATCCTCTTCAAGCAATGATCCCGTTTGAAAACAGATAACGTAACAAAATTTTCATTTACACGCCAAGGTCGGTTTTTCTTCTTCATCTTCGTGAAAGATTCAAGAGGTCATGGCCCGCAAAAACCTAAAGATACTGGGATTCCCGATTAGAAGATGAAGGACAAAAAAAATTGCGATTGATACTCTTTTTGCACATCATGTACCGAGTTCCTTCAAATTCTTTGACAAAATTGTTTAAATTGAACATGGACAGAAAATAGGTTATGAGAAGTTCTGTTGATGGGCTTCTCGAACAAAAGCTGAAAAGGATTTGCTTATGCTCACTACAATTTTAATCGTGATTTTGGTTCTGTTGTTAATCGGCGCTCTGCCTCGATGGGGCTATAGCCGCGAGTGGGGATATGGTCCTTCCGGGTTATTGGTAACCATTTTGATCGTTATTTTGATCTTGTGGTTATTAGGCATCATTTAAGGGCAATCCATTCCAAAGCCGGGAAGCTTTCTTAGTCTACTTCTTTCCAATTCCGGGCTAGACTTACAACTGGATCGGAGGAAGCGGATTTGCTGAAAGCCTCTGCTTCTTTTCTATCTCGGTCGTCCTGATTGCTGATTCCCCATCCAAACCGAGTCCAATCATTCGATATTTGCATGACGTCGTCTTTATCGTGGATGAAAGGGCAGGTATATTGATTTGCGCATCTTTTATTTCTACAATATTCGGTTTTGAATTTGGGATTTTTTCTCAAGTTGCTAGCTAAATAGCTGGGTAATGAATGTGCGAAATTACAGGTCGGTCCATCGGGGCAAGGTTTTTTTTTCATGGAAATGAAACAAGGCTTTGTTTTGTAATTCATTGTAAAAACATCTGAGTTTTCAGATAAATAATCAATAACAGATTGAATTACTATGTTCATTTTATTTGTTATTTCTTTTTGTTTTATTTTAAAATGATGCTTGCGTTCGAATTCTTGATGGAATATAGCTTTGCAGCTTTTTGCGTAGTTAGTATTGATTGTTGATGATGACATGCTAAGATTATAATGGAATGACTCAATAAAAAAAAGAGTCTGATCGCAAGACAGTTCTGAGAGGAGAAAACGAAATCTTGATTACGCTTTGCTTTCGATTTGGGTCAACTGCTGCAGCTCCGACCAAATTGGGTCGTTTGGATTGTCATGATAAGCCTTTGCAATTTCTGAATCGAGGGTATTTAACTGATTGAGATCTGCAGGATTATTGAGAATGTTGGTTCCGTCTTGTTCGATCAATTGATCGGCGGCGATCATTTCTTCGTCGACAGCTTGGTCCTGTGGGTTTTTCAGTAAATCGGCCTGGAGGAGGGAGATTTGTTCATTGAGAGTTTCAGCGGGGGGTGTATGAAATGCTGAAGCTAGAGTTTTAAGTTCCATTTTCACGCCTATTGTTTATTCCTTAATATTGAGTATATCAAATCATAATTTAAATTTCAATATATTTATATAATGAAATTATGCAACTTATTTATTATAAGTTACTTAGGTGGTGCATTGTATGTTTTGTTGAATAATATAATTTCTTGAATTATTCTGGATTATTGATTTGTAGAGGGAAATCAATGAGCGCACATTCTGCAGAGAAACCCCGTTTTCATTCTATCTATTTTCAAAACCATCATTACAAATTTCCGGATCGCATTCGAGAGAATAGAAATGGCCAACCCACCCACCTCAAATTTTCAGGACGCATTTTTTCTCAATGGCCCGATCGGCATCTTATCGTTGAATATTTACCGCTTCAATGGTTGCCGAATGATCAGGCTCGCCGGCCTACTTCGTTCGATTCGACAGAAAGAAAGACGCAAGCGGCAAGCAGATCTTCTCTCAATTCCAGATCGTCTTCTTCAAGCAGTTCTAGAAATGCCGATTCAAGGGGAAATAGGCCGCATGCCTCATCCCTCCCTTTTTCTTCCCCCTTCCCGAATCTGCCTATCATGGATTCGCGGCTGTCGATAGAGACTCGAAGAAATTCCACAAGCGCCACTCGTGTTTCAAGAGGCGTTCAGACAGAGAGAATGTCTGCATTCCTCCATCCGGCATCCACACCGAAATTGGAAATTGATACTCAATAATTCCCTTTGGTGTACTTTGAGCCTAGGATGGAAAAAGAACATCACGGGTTTATATACGGATTTTTAGCAGCATTATGCTCTGCTGTCATCGCAGTTTTGATTAAATTAGCAGCGTCCGTTTCTACGGAAACGCTTATCTTCGCCCGATTTTTTATCCCTTTGCCATTCATTCTTTGGATCGGTTTCCATAAAAATATCGATCTTTCCTGGAAGAAAATACCTGGGCATTTAGTGAGGAGCCTTGCCGGCTTGACTAGCATGTATTGCTTTTTCTATGCGGTCAAAAGCCTTCCCATTGTCAATGCTCTGACCTTAAGCAACACGTCTCCGCTGTTTATCCCTTTGATCGTGCTCATTTGGCTTAAGCTGGTCGTTTCAAAAATGCGGTATTTCGCTTTAGGGATTGGATTCTTGGGCGTCATTGTTCTTTTGAGGCCTGCGCATTTCGAATTTAGTTTGGGAAGTCTAGCTGGACTTGGGACAGGATTGTTCAGCGCGATCGCTTACGTCACCATCCGCCAGCTTTCCAAAATAGAATCGACAGAAACGATTTTGGCCTACTATTTCCTGATCGCTTCCGCCATCGCTTTTTTTCCTATGCTCGCAGCGTGGAAGCCGATTTCGCAACCCATCGATTGGATTTATATCCTCGGGTTGGGGATCGTTTCATTTTTTTATCAATATGTCCTTACCCGCTCTTTTACTCTCGCAGCGGCGAGTAAAGTCAGCACGATGAATTATTTGGCGCTCATATTCGGCGGCTTGGCAGGATGGTGGATTTTCAACGAAGTGCCCGATTTATGGGTCTTGCTGGGATCCGCGCTGATCGTTTTAAGCGCTCTTCTTGCCCTTTTCGACAAAACTCCTCCCCATCATTTTGGGCAAACACATTAAAAAATTGATAATTAAATAATATAATAAATAAATTTTTGTCATTTCATTTTAAATATCATTTTGCTATAGTATTGTGATATTTAATTAGGAGATTTTGTGATTAATATTAGTCTAGCGATTGTGAATAGTAATATCGATCCTATCGAACCCCTTCCCTTAGAAGGCGGAGCCTCGATTGACTATCGAGAAGAATTTTCTAAAAGAATGATTGAACAGCGATATCAAGCGGTTGAAAATCCTGAGGAATTTAACGCTCTAATCTTTGCAATCCAGGGAAAGATCAAAGAATTTATTTCAGTAGGTTTTCCTCTTCCTGAACAATTCAAGAAAAAATTATGCGGCAGCCTGCAAAAGACTGGCCTTTGCGGAAGAGCGGATTGTCCCTCTGCCCATAGTCTCGCTGTCTATTTTGCCGCCAATTTACTGGATTTTCCCCATTTTAAATCGGGATATTGTTCGACTCCCCAAGATGAGTGCGGACATTGCGTCAAAAAGAAAGATGTCCCAAGGAGAACAAGTCCTAACTTTTTCGCCCATGCTGGGGAACTGATGCAGGCGGAAGTGCCGAAAAAAGCGGGTGGCGAAGTGACCCTTTCAAGAAAATGGATGATCGCTACGAAAGAAAATTCTGATAAATCGCAACAAGCAGCGAAGGAAAAAGCGAAGCAAAAAATATTCGCTGATTGCGAAGCACATAGAGTTGAAAATTTTTTGAAACCTTTGCCGGTTGATAGTTTGGCCGATGTGTTAATCAAAGATCTTTCCCCTGGTTCATTGCCGGGTCCTCTAGATCTAAGCGGCCGATCGCGGATGTCTCCTCTACTCGAGAAATCTCCTTTCTCCGAGGGCTCTTATGCCTCTTCTTCAAGCAGCGAGTCTTGGTCCAGGCGGTCTTCCGTTTCCACTGCCTCGACGTCAAGCGCATCGAGCAGCGAGTCGCGATCCTCTTCGCCAGAATTAACAATAGAAATTACAAGGGTTTCTACTCCGAGTTCCGAACCATCTAGCGATGCGGAAGGCGAAGGCATTTCGATTGGCTTTTCTTCCCGTGCTGTGAGTCCCTATGACTTCGTTTCGTCTACTTCGCAAATCAAATCCGAATCGGGCGTGATCAATGCTCGAGTGGCTGACCTTTTTTCCCGCTTTTCCAGCTAGCCTCGAATGAAGTTTTTTGGGACGAGAAGAGAAAATTTTCGTCCCATATTCTCGAAAGTTCAGAATAGTTCTTTAATTAAATGATTTTTTGTTGTACTTTATTTAATAATTTGTTAAAAATCATTAAAAAAATTAAATTTTCGGGAAATTATGTCAATTCGACTTACAGTCGCAAAGCCTCTTGGCGAAGCGGACAAACAAGTTTTCAAGCCAGTTGCAAAAACTGGAATTACTAAAATCATATATGATAGAACAAAAATTCAAAAACCGCAGGCTATCGTACCAACACTTCTTGCGAGGCCCTCATCGGCTCCAGTGGAACCATCGCCCAATTCCAGTGTCAAATCTCATTGTTATTCAGCGAGGCCCTCATCCGCTCCAGTGGAACCAACAACCCATTCCAATGCCAAGTCTCGTTGTTATACAGCGAGGCCCTTTGAAGAAGAGAGTTCTTTTGAAGAAGAGAGCGCAAGCGACGGGGTGCTGAGTGGATACGAGTCTTGCGAGAAAGTCAAAAAAGTAACTTTCAAGTTTCCATTAATAGCGGACCATTAGTAGCGGACAAGCGTTCTCTGGGCGAGACAGCGCACCGCGTCTAAAAAGGGCGCGAGGCCGATGTTTTCCAGCGCTGAGATTTCAAACAAAGTATCAGGGGCGAAAGGATAGCGGCTGCGGAATGAAGCGGCGAGTTCCGCGGCCCCTTCTTGATCGATTTTATTGAGAGCGACGAGGAAGGGCTTTTCCAGCATCGCGGGATTGTAAGCTTCCAATTCGCTGCGGAGCATGAGAAACTCTTCAAAGGGATCCCTTTCTTGCCAAGGCGCCATTTCGATCAAAAAGACGAGAGTCGATGTGCGCTCGATATGCCTTAAAAAGGAAAATCCAAGGCCTTTGTCCTCATGGGCGTTTTCTATCAGCCCTGGAATGTCTGCGATCAGGATGCGGGAAAAATCATCGAATTCCACGATGCCGAGATTAGGTCGCAATGTAGTAAATGGGTAAGGGGCGATTTTCACTTGGATGTGGGCCAGCTCGGAGATGAGGGTCGATTTGCCTGCGTTCGGCATGCCGACGAATCCGACATCGGCGATCAATTTCAATTCGAGATCGATTTCAGTTTCTTCACCGGCCGTCCCTTCCGTGCATACGAAAGGGGCCTGGTGCGTAGAGCTCTTGAAGCGGCTGTTCCCTTTGCCTCCTATTCCTCCCGTGCAGATCTTCCACTGTTGTCCGGCTGCCGTGAAATCGCAGAGGACTTCTCCGGTTTGAGGATTTTTAATCAGGGTGCCAAGAGGGATTTTTAGAACGAGGTCTTCGCCGGTTCTTCCTTTGCAGTTGTTCGCTCCGCCCGGCCTTCCGTCTTGCGCTTTAAGGATCCGGCGGTTCCGGTAATCTTCTAAGGAATGGACTTGAGGATGGGCTTCGAGATAGATAGAGCCGCCGTTGCCGCCGTCTCCGCCAGCAGGGCCGCCTTTCGGGATGTATTTTTCACGGCGCCAGGAAATGACGCCGTTGCCGCCTTTGCCCGCCGATAATTTAAGAGTCAGACTATCGACGAACATATCTTCTCAACTATTGCGGTACGACGGAGACGAACGTCTTCGCTCCTTTCCGGAACGAGACGACTCCATCGATCAAGGCAAAAAGTGTATAGTCTCTGCCTATTCCTACGTTTTTGCATGGATGCCACTTCGTGCCGCACTGTCTTACGAGAATGCTGCCTGCTGTGACAAATTGTCCCATCGTCGCTTTGATTCCGAGGCGCTGGGAGCGCGAATCGCGGCCGTTGCGGGTCGAACCCTGTCCTTTCTTATGTGCCATGAGGAGAACTCCAATTCTTTATGCTGCGACGATTTTTGTAATTTTGATGCGGGAATATTTTTGGCGGTGGCCAACGGTGCGGCGGTAGTTTTTGCACTTCTTGTATTTGAAGGCAATGACTTTAGGCCCTTTGGTCATGCCGATGATCTCAGCATGGACAGCCCAATTCTTCACATGGGGCAGTCCAACTTTCGGATCTTTGCCGTCATGGATGAAAAGGACTTTATCGAATTTGACCTCTTTTTCGGAATCCAAAAGCTCGACATCGATTTCATCTCCCTCTTCGACCCGGTACTGTTTTCCGCCAGTCTCAATAATCGCGTATGTTTTCTTGTGCTCGGACATATATCCTCAATAAATGGGCTAATAATTGGCAAAAATATTACTGGAAGCGATAGGGGCTTGTCAATTGCGAAATGAGGCGGATTTTAAATTTAACTTTTTAGAGGGGGTTTGAACAGTGAACGAAATTTAATTTTCAGCCCCCCTTTTAGAGGTAAAGAGAGGAGGTAAGCCGCTGCAGCCACTAGGGCGATAGTAGCGCCGGGAGGCCAGTTTAGGGCATGGGAGGCTCCCAATCCCACAAAGCTAAAAAGGGCGCAAAATACTACGGCGATCCCCATCATGATGTGAAGCCGGTGGGTAAAAAGGGCTGCCAGGGTCGCTGGAATGGTCAGGAGGGCGATCACGAGGATGGTCCCTATGACCTGGAGCAGCAGGACGATCGAAATGGCGACAAGGCAGAGTAAAAGCAGATAGAGGCCTTTGACGGATATCCCTTGCAAAAGGGCCTGTTCTTCATCGAAGCAGAGGGCGAGGAAGCGGCGGTAGAAAATCGCGACTACGGCGAGGATCAATCCATCGAGGGCGGCCAGCAAAACCAGATCGCGCGTATTGATCCAAAGAATATTGCCAAATAAAAAATTCAATAGATCGACATTGGTGCCAGGAGTCAAAGAAATAAAGATGACCCCGATGGCCATCCCTGTCGACCAAATGGCTGCGATCACCGAATCTTCCCGTTGGCGGTAATTCAAGTGCATCCATCCAATGAGAAGGGCGGAGGCAAGGGAGCCGGCAAAAGCGCCCCAGATCGGATCGAGCCAGGCGATTCCATAGCTGCGCTGGAGCCAAAGACAAAGGCCCATCCCTCCCAAAATCGAGTGGGCGATGCTGCCTGCGATAAAAGCGATCCGTTTGACGACGACGAACGAGCCGATGACGCCGCTGGCAAAAGAGGCGAGAAGGCTAGCCCAAAGGGCCATCTGGATGAAAACGTTGTCAGTGAACGCAGCGAAGGGCATCGGATCCTTTTATAAAGTGATTGGGAGGCAGGCCGATCAACGGCGTATGATAGAGACCCAGAGCGAAATGTTCGCAAACGTCCTTCGGCAAGAAGGAGCTCACTTGGCCCTGTACGCAAAGGACCCGGTCGACTCTTTCGATGATCGTTCTCAAATCGTGCGTGACCAGCAAAATCGTCTTTTGCCCTTTCAACGAAGAGAGCCATTCAAAAATGACGGAGGAGGATGGCGGATCGATGTTCGCGGTCGGTTCGTCGAGAAGGATCAGGTCGGGATCGGAAAGGAGTGCGCGCGCTAAGAGCGCCCTTTGCGCGAGGCCGCCTGAAAGGGATCCGAACACTTTATTTTTATGCGGCGTCAATCCCATTTTTTCGATCAGGTGGAGCGCTTTTTCTTTAATTTCGGCTGGATAACCTCCCCAAAAAGAGGTTTTCGAAAGCGAGCCTAAAAGGACGAGTTCATTGAGCGTGATCGGGAAATCGCGGTCGGTGCGGTGGACTTGCGGGACGTAGCCGATTTTGAGGCGGATTTCGCTTGGGTTTTTTCCAAAGACCGAAATCTTCCCTTGAGAAGGGGTTAAAAAGCCCATCAAAAGCTTGAGGAGCGTCGTTTTCCCGCCGCCATTGGGCCCCATGATTCCGATGAATTCCCCATTGCCGATTTGCAGGTCGGCTTTTTGCAAGACGGAGACGTTTCCGTAAGAGAAAGAGACCTGGCTCATTTCAACGGCTAGAGAGTCTCTCGCTTCATTCATTGGAACTGCTGGGGTCGGCGATCAAATGGGCGAGCTTTCTCATCGTGTTGAAATAGTCGAAGGAATAGGGGTCGATGGAATGGATGGAGAGCTGCAATTTTTCTGCGATGAGCTGAGTGCCTTTATTGTTGTACTGGGGAAGCGCAAGGGCGATTTCCGGTTGGAGCTCTGCCGCTTTTTTCATAATTTCTTCTAGGTGTTTGGGTCGGGGATCCTTCCCTTCGAATTCGATCGAGAGCTGTTCGATGCCGTAATCTTTGCAAAAATAGCCGAAAGCGGGATGGGAGACTAAAATGGCCCGGTCTTTGACTGACCCCAGCAGCGAATGGATTTCGATATCGAGGAGGGAGAGATGCCCTTGCAAGAGGGCGAGATTTTTTTGGAAAACGCTCTTTTTTTCAGGAAATCGCTCGCTCAAGGCAGTCTCGATTGCGGCAGCTTGCAAGCTGGCTTGTTTTGGGCTGAGCCAGATATGTCTGTCGAAATGATCGAAGGAGCATTGGCTGCAGGAAGCGTCTCCCTCCAAAAGGGAAATCCCCGACCGCAAGTCAAAGACTTTTTGAGTTTTTGCCAAAAAGGGGAGGATTTTTTCCTCGAAAGGCTCTCCGATCCGGAACCAGATCGCGGCCCGGGTCATTTCGGCGACTTGTGTCGAGGTCGGTTCGAAGGCGTGTGGATTGGCGTTCGAAGGGGCGATCGTCCTCACCTCGAAATCGGGTCCGGCGATCCGCTCGACTAAAAACTGGTACGGGGCAATGCTCGCCAGCACCAATGGTTTTTGAGACGTCTCGGAGGGACGCTGGCTTTTCGCGCAGCACGCGCAGAGCAGCAGGGAAAACAATAAAACGAATTTTTTAAACATGGCCATTCAACAAAAACTATCCTTTTTCCCTTCATATAATGCAAGAGGGGAGGAAAGGTCAAATTAAGTCTTCCATTGAGTAAACTTCTGCCGCGGCGTATAATTTCAAATCTATGATCGATTTAGCTCGCACTGGATTCATTACTGGCGGAGGAATTGGGTTAGCCATCGGCGCCGCTGAGGCTATCAATAATTATTTCTCGCCGGAAAAAAAGTATTCTTCATACTGTCATAACTATTTGGATGACTCGATTTTAGCCAGTTTGTCTGATATACGCAAAGGGCGCAAACCCGAAGTATCTTTCTGCAAGGATTTCGTTTCCCAGTGCGCGATTGCTGGGACCATCGGCGGCGTATTGGGCGCTGTCATCTATCCGTTTGTCATTCGGCCGGCGCTTGATGCCGCGGCCTGTTTTTCGAAAATCGGACAGGTCGATTCTTGCGACGAGGCCGATTTGTTTAAAATAGGAATGATGTCGCTCCCTGTGATTTTTCTAGTCGGCTATCGCAATGCCAGCTATTTATTTTGTGAAAAAAAGCTTAAAAATTCCTGATCCTGCAGTTCGAGCCAGCTCTTACACTCTTAACCTCCCTTTTCTCTTGAGAATATTTAGCGGTCTGTTCTAAATTTCCGGCCCAAATTCTTTACAGAGGAAGTGATATGGTTTCAAATTTGGCAAGTTTCGGAATTGGCGCAGGCATAGGAGCTGGCCTGAATTTGTTAGAAGTATGCAGTGACTGCCGCAGCCTTGACCTTGATGACGATTTGAGTGGACCTTGCATAGGATACGCTCTAACTACTCTTCTAACGGGCGCGGTGGGTGGAATTATAGGGTGGGTGATCAATGCATCTTTCATCTCAATCACGGAAGGGAAGCGTTGTTATGAAACGGGTTCTTGCGATTCCGACGAATATGCCAATGTTGCAGCGTATGCCATCCCTATGGTTCTTCTTGCAGGCAGTTTAATAAACAGATATTGCTGCGGGGGCAATCAGACAGACATCGGACAAGCCGAAGACAGCGGAAGAAGTTCGAAACCAAAGAAAGATTTTTCCCAAAGGACGGTTTCGCATAATACGCATAATAAAGATAAGAAAGCCCGACGCCGTAATAATTAGAGAGAAATATGCCTTCTGCTGCTTTAACTATAGGCGCCTGTATCGGGTCCGCGTTTGGAATTCAGAACGCAGTCAGTCGAATTGTCAAATATGAGGATGGTTTGATGGCTTCCGATCTTCCTCCGCCCAAGTGCTTTGATTTTTTTGGTTCCATTGCAGTTTGGGGAATCGTTGGCGGTGCGGGAGGGATGCTGGTCGATGTTTTTGCTGTCGATCCCTTAGTGCGCTGCGCTTCGAGTCAGGTTGGGGAAGAGCCTTGTACAGGAGGAGATTATCTTAAAATTGCAGTTTTTGCTTCCCCTTTGATTATTTTAGCATGCAAAAATTTGAGTGCTAGGCTGCACGCGGCCAAGCATTACTGGCCCAGTAGGTTTTGAATTCGGAGAATTATGATCACGGATACGATGATTGTTGCTTTAGGAAGCGTTGCTGGCGCCTTGTATAGCGGTAAAAAATTTTGCGAGAAGCGACTCAACGAAAGAGATAAATGGCAAAATTTTATGTCTACTGTGGTCGGGGGAGCGGTTGCAGGAGCTGCGCTCGTCAAAGGAGCTAACTTTTTTGTCCTCCAACCGGGCCTCGTCTTGGTTAAATGCATATCTAATGGCCAGTGCAGCATAGGGGATTGCACTCAAATTTCTCTTTTAGGCGTTTCCGGAGCGGCTTTTTGGGGCATTCGAACATTCATGCTTACAATTAAAAATCGACCTGATGGGATGGCCTCTTCGAGATAGCGCAATCTTAAAATACGCTTTTCCTATTTTACGACCCGGCCAGCCAGCTTAAGAACTGAGTCCTTGTGCGTTAAAAGAACAATCGGCTAAAATTAATGCTCTTTTTGGAGAGGTGTCCGAGTGGCTTAAGGAGCACGCTTGGAAAGCGTGTATACGAGAAATCGTATCGTGGGTTCGAATCCCACCCTCTCCGATTTTTTTTCTTCGAAAAAATCGGAGAGAGCGACCCAATAATTTGGGTCGCGTGGTGGGATTCGAGTCAAAATCGATGTTTTGCGAATGCAAAACCGATTTTGACCGCCGCCCCGGCAGGACGAGCGCTTCGCTCGCCGAGAGGGGAATCCCACCCTCTCCGATTTTTTTTCTTCGAAAAAATCGGAGAGAGCGACCCAATAATTTGGGTCGCGTGGTGGAATGGACTCCGGCGTTAGGAACGCCTCCGCCCCTTCGGGGTGCTTCTTACAGAAGCATCGAAAAAGCAAAGCTTTTTTCGAGTCAAAATCGATGTTTTGCGAATGCAAAACCGATTTTGACCGCCGCCCAGGGTGCACCCCGCAGGGGAGGGGCAGGACGAGCGCTTCGCTCGCCGAGAGGGGAATCCCCACCCCCTCCGTTTTTTTTCCTTCCGAAAAAAATCGGAGGGAGCGACCCAATAATTTGGGTCGCGTGGTGGGATGGACTCCGGCGTTAGAAACGCCCCCACCCCTTTGAAACGCTTCTTTCAGAAGCATCGAAAAAAGCAAAGCTTTTTTCGAGTCAAAATCGATGTTTTGCGAAAGCAAAACCGCCCGCTCAGGTTCTTCTCTTAGCTCGTCGTTTTGAATTCGCCGCAAGCCAATAATTTGGCTTACCCCTCTTTACCTTACAAATTCAACCCGCTGCCCCGGCAGAATGAGCTGATTTACAGGGGGGAATTTTCCAAATAAGCGGTTCTTCCTTTGAAACGCTCATAAGCGTTCTCAAGGCGTTCGCATATTTGTCCTCTTTGGATTCTTTAGGATTTGACATTCCTCCATTTTGTAGGAATTTCTCATTCTCTATTTCATCGGCATAATCTAACGCTTCTTGAATTCGTTTCTGCACTCTGGCTTGAAGAGAGCCGGCCGGCTGATTCCCATATCCATATCTGCAACCGAATCGTTCGTAAGCTCTATAAATCCGGTCGGCAATCTGCGAACGAGAGATTTTCCCTGTTGTAATTTCAATCGTGAGGTTCCTCAAGTCTTCCGAAACTTCATCGGCGGCCGCATCAGATTTAGCTCCTGCCGTTTTTCTTGTAATGGCTGCCATAACAACTCCTTATAAAAATTTTCGATTGCGGGGATCGACCTTCCGAAGTGCGTTTAATATGTCTCAAGGAATTCGCCAAATATTTTGTAAAACCCGACATTCCGGATTCTTTTAGTATTGCATCAAGATCTGATCGAGAGAGAGAATGTACAGCATCGTTAATTCGCTTCTGTACTCTAGCTTGAAGAGAACCCGCCGGCTGATTTCCCCGTCCATATCTGTCTTCGAATCGCTCAGAAGCTTTATAAACCCTATCAGCGATCTCTGAACGGCTGATTTTTCCTGTTGTAATTTCAATCGTAAGATTCCTCAAATCTTCAGAAACTTTGTCGGCTACTGCATTATCTGGCGCTCGAGCAATCTTTCTTGTAACAGCTGTCATATCAATTCCTTAAAAAAATTTTCAACAAAATGGATCATTAATATTTTTCCAAATCCTATATCGGCTCCAGCCTTCATTCAGAAGCCAGCGGTGCAAATTTATCGTGCCTACCATTACTCTTACTCCCGCCGAGTTTAAAAACGCCGCGGTTCAAATCAGAAGCAAACGCTCTTTCGGCCCCCGATTTAGGATGCATATCGAATTGCTTTTTTGAAGAGATCTCAACCCTTTCAGCAGCGGAGGAACGTTTCTTTTCTTCAGCATCGTGTCTTCCAGCGGCGGATTTATTTGGGATTTGCCGCCTGCTGTCCCAATTCACAGTTGTTTTAGACTGTCCAGTGGCGACCAGGGCTTGATTCAGCCGATTTCCTACTCGAGCAATAAAAGAGCCAGGGGCTATTTCTTTTCCCCTATATGCATTGGCAAATCTCCGGTTTGCATCCGCTATTTGACTGGAATAATCCGACATGGAAATTTTGCCTGAAGGCATCTTAGCATCTAAATTCTCTAATAATTTTTGCACTTCGCTGGCTTCAGATTCGTCTCGATGGCCTGAAGAAGAAACAGACTTCATAACAAACTCCTGTCCTGTATTGAAGGGGAACAGTCTAAGTATAAAAAAATTTTATTCAAGGCCAAACCAGGGGTCTAAACAAAAATTTGCTTTGATTCTTTTCAATTCTTGAAAACGGGGGGTCTCTTTGTTATAGTCGCGCGCTGCGAATCTGTTTACCCAGGTTCAAATTCGAAAGAGATTCACAAAAATCTCTTTACAATCTAAATAGGTCAACTGGACAGATGAACGCCCGGCAGCCCGAAATTCCCAGAAATTCGAGGGCAAGCCGGTGTATAAGATCAGCGTGTATTTATGAGATGTCCTTTTTGCAATCATGAAGAGTCGAAGGTGACCGATTCGCGGGATGCGGTGGAGAACAATGCGATCCGGAGACGGCGCGAATGCTGCCAATGCATGCGCCGTTTTACCACATTTGAAACGGTCGATTTGAGCCTTCAGGTGAAAAAAAGGGATGGAACGTTTGAAGATTTCCAGCAGGAAAAGCTGATCAATGGAGTCGACGCGGCGTGCCGACATACCCGCGTGAGCCACGATCAGGTGCGCGCCATGACCTACAAGATCAAAGTCGATTTGATGGCGAGAGGCGTACGGGAAATCTCAAGCAGGGAGCTGGGCGACATCGTCATGCAGCATCTGCAGGAAACCGATGTGGTCGCTTATATCCGCTTTGCATGCGTATACAAGCGTTTTAAAGATGTCCGCGAACTATTGGAAGCGATTCAGTCGATCGCCCCTGAAGAAACGTTGAAAGAACCAGATAACGAGGAAACGACACATGCCTCTGAAGAAAAATGAAATCGTCCATTTTAAAAAAAGGCTCGAAGAACTGCGTGAGCAGGTCATGCGGGCGTTGCAAGGGACAAAAAAAGAAGTGACGGAGCCCGATGAAGCCAAAGGTTATTCCCAGCATTCCGCCGACGAGGGGACGGATGACTTCGTCAAAAACATCAATCTTGAAGTGACGAATAAAGAATTCGGATTGCTGCGACAAATCGACCGGGCTCTTGAAAAAATCGAAGAGGGCAATTATGGCGTCTGCGATATCACGGGAGAGGAAATTCCGCTCAAAAGACTCGAAGCGATCCCTTATGCGACCATGACGGTGAAGGCCCAGGAGAAATTTGAGAAGGGTTTGATTTAAATGAGTAAATGGCTAATTGGCTTATTCGCTTTGCTGCTTGCTGCCGATGCCGCGACAAAATCTTTCGCGATCGACCACATCCCTATGATGGGATCCTACGACCGGATTTATCCATTTGGGGGGATTGGAGTTATGCCCGATTTATTCGGCGTGACTTTCTCCCTCAATTACGTGACGAATTCAGGAGCTGCATGGGGGATTTTCGCGGGACATCCTGGATTGCTGTTCGCTTTGCGGATTGCGATCATCGGATGCTTAGCCGCCTATCTTCTTTTTTCAAAACCCAAATTTTCCCTTTGGCTCGTCGCAGTGGGAGCGCTTGGAAACGCGATCGATTATTGCCTTTATGGACATGTGATCGACTTTCTCCACTTTACTTTTTGGGGGTATTCGTTCCCGATCTTCAACATCGCCGATTCATGCATTACGATAGGGGTCGTTTTCCTTCTGCTTTTTTCCAGAAGCGGTAAAAAGCAGCCCCAAGAAAAGGCTTTATGAATCCCCCTCTTCGCATCTCCACATTAGAAAAAGAGGGCCTTTATCAAGGCTCCAAATATTTAAAGTCCCAGGTTCTTTGCGACGCCTCGGAGCTCGAGGTCCTTTTTAAGGAAAATTTCCATTTATTCCGGTTGACTGGATTAGGGGATGGGCAGCCTTTAGACCCTGCTGTTTTTCTCTCTGAATACGCCTCGTGGATCGAAGGGCTTAAAAAAGGGAAAAGTTCCATCTGACGCAGAGCTGAGGAAGATTCTCGCTTGCGCTATGACAGAGGATCTGGATGCCATGTGGCTCCAACCGGTGGCGGATGGCCGTTTCCTGATGAAGATTGGAAAGCCGGTCATTCAAATCCAGGCCCACTTTTTCACCTATTCTTCCCTTGACGGAGTATTCAGGCCCATGACGATGGGGCCTGAAAGCATTTTTTGGGGCCTTCAATTCAGCTTCCCCCAGATTTACCAAAATCCTAAAACGATGGAATTGCTGGAGGTGGAAGAGTCCGCCAATTCGGAACTGTTCCAGAAAGTGCGGCGATGGGTCCGCGATGCGACAAGGGCGACGCCCTTTGTTGTAGAAGGAAAAAAAGTGAACGCCACGATCCGGATCGGGAAAAACTGCTTTTCTTGGATCAAAAACCATCCTCAGCTCGCTGCAAAAAAACTCGGGATTTATGAAAATTGAAATCGTCTCGATCGGAAATGAACTCCTTTGGGGTTTGACGGTCAACACGAACGCCGCTTTTTTAAGCCGCGAACTGAGCCAAAAAGGATACGCGGTAGGGCGCCATACGACTTTGGCCGACGATCCAAAAACGATAGAAACGGGTTTTCGAGATGCCTTGCATCGGGCTCGATTTTGTCATTGCAACAGGCGGGCTTGGACCTACGATCGACGACCTGACTCGGCCGTCCGCGGAGCGGGTTTTCTCGGCAAAGGGAGAAGAGTTGAGCAATTCGGTGGGAGCGCGCCTGGCGTATTTTATTTCTCGAACGGAAAGGGATTGATTTTGCTCCCAGGCGTTCCCCGCGAAATGGAACGGATGTTTTTAGATGAGGCGCTGCCCCGGATCGAGAAACATTTTCCCGCTGTCCAAAAACAGTTTTCGGCCGCCTGTTCGCTGTGTCTTTTGCGCGAAGTGGAGGTGGATCCTTTTTTGCGCGAAATCAAGGAAAAGCATCCCGAAGTGGACATCGGCATTTTTCCCGCGATGGGCACTTTGCAGGTCGTCTTCCGCAGTGAAAAGCCGGTGGAGCCTTACGTCCGATTGATCGAGAAAAAATTTCCCTCTTTTTACTACGGAGAAGGGGCGATCGCGGAGGCTGTCCATCGGGAATTGATCGCGCGGAAAAAAACGCTTGGGCTTGCCGAATCCTGCACAGGAGGCGCGATTTCCGCTCGTTTGGCTGCGATTCCAGACGCTTCAAAATATCTTCTCGGCTCGATTGTGGCCTATTCCAACATTTGGAAAGAGCGGTTTTTGCATGTCTCCCATTCGACGATTAAAAAACCGGGAGCCGTCAGCGTAGAGGCGGTCAAAGAAATGGCCGCTGGCCTTTTTTCGGAAACAGACGCCGATTATGCGATCGCCGTTTCGGGGATCGCGGGCCCAGCGGAGGCACAAAAGAAAAACCGGTAGGGACAATTTATATCGCAATCGGACAAAGGGGCGAAAAAACCGACGCAGGGATTCTCAAAGCCCCTAAACACCGCGCTAGCGCCATCGATCTAGCCGTCCAAGTTTCTCTCGGGGCGCTTTGGCGGCGCCTCGTTCACAATACGGTAACGTTTTCATGACTTCCTCGAATTATGTTTTATTAGACAGCGGCGACGGGCAAAAGCTCGAGCGTTTCGGCGAATACACTTTAATCCGGCCTTGCTTGCAAGCGGTCTGGCATCCCACCCTCAAAAAGGAATGGGACGAGGCGGCCGCTTTATTCACGCGGGAAAAAGAAAAAAACCATTGGACCTATAAACAAAAGCTGCCCCGCATCTTGGGATGTTTTAGTCGGAGGCGTCCGATTTAAAATCGCGCCTACAGATTTCGGCCATCTGGGAGCTTTTCCCTGAACACGCCGATCTTTGGGAATGGATGAGGCCTCTTTTGAATAAATCTTGCCGCATCCTCAACCTTTTCGCCTATTCCGGCGGAGTGACTCTCGCGGCCGCTCAGGAAGGAGCGCAGGTGTGCCATCTCGACGCGTCGAAAGGGATGGTCGATTGGGCGCGGAAAAACGCCGCTCTGAACCAATTGGAGAAGGCTCCGATCCGGTGGATCGTCGACGACGCCATTAAATTTTTAAAACGGGAAAAAAAGAGGGGCTCTTTTTATGACGGGATCATCCTCGATCCGCCCACTTTCGGAAGGGGAAGCCAGGGAGAGGTGTTCAAAATCGAAAACGACATCATGCCGCTTTTGGAGCTGTGCAGCGAATTGCTCTCCGAAAAACCCAAATTCGTCATCTTTTCCTGCCATACGCCTGGTTTCACTCCCCTTTGCATGCGCCATCTTCTGGGCCAGACGATGCCGAAAGGGCATATCGAAGTAGGGGAGATGGCTTTGCATTCTCCCGGAGCGATCGCAATCCCGAGCGGCCGTTCGCAAAATGGACGCCTGTATGAAGATCACGAGTTTGCAGAATCCGAAAATCAAAGAAACGGTCAAGCTGCGCGAAAGGCGCCAGCGGGATGAAACGGGCCTTTTTTTGATCGAGGGATACAGGGAATTGAAACGGGCCATCGACTCAGGCCGGAAAATGCAAACGCTGTTTTATTGCCCCGAACTGTTTTTGGGATCGAATGAAATGGATTTGATCGAGAAAGCAAAAGGGGAGGCTTTCGAGTGCACCCGGGATGTTTTTTCGAAAATCTCTTATCGCGACAGGCCCGATGGTCTTTTAGGGGTGGCGCCGCAAGTCCATCTGCCTCTTTCTTATTTGGAGGATTTGATCAAAAAAAGAAAAAATCCCTTTTTTGTGATAGCGGAGAGCATCGAGAAGCCCGGAAATTTGGGAACGATTTTACGCAGTTGCGACGCGGCTGGCGTAGATGCGGTGATCGTCTGCGATCCGACGACCGATATCCATAACCCGAATGTC
The DNA here is from genome assembly GCA_963713105.1 of uncultured Chlamydiae bacterium. Classification (GTDB taxonomy): domain Bacteria; phylum Chlamydiota; class Chlamydiia; order Chlamydiales; family SM23-39; genus CAVQKJ01. The sequence continues at coordinate 611,651 of CAVQKJ010000005.1, read as the reverse complement.
GTTCGCTCCAGCGTGGGGACTCTCTTCACTTTGCCTGTTTTCAGAGGCGGGATCGGAAGAGACTCTCGCCTTTTTGCGGAAAAATGGGATTGCGATCGCCGCTGCGACCCCTCACGCGAAACTCGAATTTACTGAGGCCGACTTGAAAGTTCCCCTTGCCATTGTCGTTGGCACAGAGCAATATGGTCTTTCGGAACAGTGGATGAAAAATGCCGATCTCGCTGTCCGGATTCCGATGTTCGGAATCGCCGATTCCCTGAATGTCGCTTCGGCAACCACACTGCTGCTTTATGAAGTCGTTAGGCAAAGAAAAAATTCCTGAAATCGTTTTTTGCGATAACCATCTTTTGGTTGCGGGGAAACCAGCCGGCCTTTTGACCCAGCCCGATGAAACGGGCAGCGGTTCTCTCGAGCAGTTTGCAAAAGAGTGGGTCAAACGGGAATTCCATAAACCGGGAAATGTATTCCTCCATTGCATCCACCGTCTTGACAAACCCGTGAGCGGCCTTGTCCTTTTCGCACGCACGAGCAAAGCTTTGAGCCGTCTCAATGAGCAATCGCGCGATCAGGAAATCCAGAGAACTTATGTCGCAGAAGTGGAAGGAATCCTCCCTCAAAAAGAGGGGCGGCTCGACCACTATTTGATCCACGGCGACCATAAAGCCATCGTGGGGAAAGAGGGCGATGCGGACGCAAAGCACGCGCGATTGACGTTCAAGACGATCCGTTTTTTAGAGCACTCCACCTTGATTTCCATTGAACTGGAAACGGGCCGCTACCATCAGATCCGAGCTCAATTCAGCGCAATCGGGCACCCTATTGTAGGCGATGGGCGTTATGGAGCAAAGACCGGCGATGCCGATTCAATTCATCTGCACTGCGCAAAATTGGCGTTGAAGCATCCTGTAACGCAAGAGATTCTCGAGTTTTCTTCTCCTGCTCCTTTTTAATTTCTCGTTTAATCCTCGCGGTAACAAACGAAAAAATAGATGAAGCAAATCAGCAGGATGACCGATCCGGTGAGCAAAGGGGAATAGATATTCCAGCCGGCCAGCGGCCCCGCTGCGAGCGGAGCTACGATCTGTCCCATCGCCCACATCGATCCAGAGGCTCCCATGGCCCTTCCTTGCATGTGTTCCGATGCCCGGACGGAAAGGATCGAACCCAAATTGACCCAGGCGAGGGCGGCCCCTAAGAGGGCGACGGGGATCACGATCCAATAGGGCCAAAGGGTATTGGGCCAAACGAATAGAGCGACGCCGACCGTGGCGAAGACGGTTCCCACACAAATCAAGGTGCGGAGAGAGAACTTCCCCGCCAATTCTTTATTGAGGTACATCGAGACAAAAAACCAAACGAGGGCCATGTATGCGTACACTTTGCCCAGCATTTCGGATTGCATCGAAAATTTTTGCACGAGGAACGTAGGTGAAAAAATCAAGAAAAAGGCCCAGCCGACCGAAAATAAGAGGAATGTAATGAGGATGACGCGCAGGGTTTTTTGATGGAACACAAGGCGGATGTCTTTGAACGTTTTGAGCAGTCCCCCTTCCGCATGGGCGGGTTTGGGTTTCCACGATTCGGTGAAGAAAAAGAAGACAGCCAAGAGGTTGATCGCCGCTGCGATGCCGGCGAAGATAAATGCACCCGATCCGTAGAGCCAGTTGGGGTTGGCCAGTTCTCCTCCGAACCAAGGTCCGGCGACGAAGCCCAATCCTCCGACTCCCATTAAAATCCCAAAGGCTTTGCCGCGATCTTTCGGATCGGTCAAATCGGCGACTGCCGATTGGGCCAAGCCTTGGTTGCCGGAACTAAACCCCGTCAATATCCTTCCGAGGAAAAGCCATCCGATGCTTTGCCCATATACGCTGAACGCCATGATCGCATAGCCGACGATGCTTAGGCCGATGGTCCCGAGAAAAATTTTGTACCTTCCATAGTGATCGGCGAGAGCGCCCCAAAGCGGCCCTCCGAAAAATTGGGCGAAGCCGAAAATGGCGAAGAGAAGCCCTAACACCGTCGTCCGCGTCGCCTCAGCCGTTCCCGCATCGAAAAAATGGTAGTTGGGACTTAAAAGCATGGGAGCCAGAACGGGAAAGACGATCGAAAATCCAACCAAGTCGAGCGTCCAAGTCAGGACAATCGTCAAAAAGGTGCGGTATTGCTGCGGGGAACGGAACATGAGCGATCCAAAGTTTTATATATATATGTAATTCAAAACTCAGGAATTTAGCAAGAAAAGCTTAGGTTCTTGAATCTGCCAACCCAAAATTTTGCGTCTATAAATTATCATTGAATCGGAAAATGTTTTTATTTAAATTTCAAAAAAAGATCGGAGTTCTATGAAACTTTTTTTTGGAGTCGTTTTATTTTCTGCCAGTTATTTATTTTCAACTGGATATGATTGGAATGTAGACATGGATGGCAATTGGACAGACCCGAGTAATTGGAATATAGGAACTGGATATCCGGGCAGCAGCGGAACCTGCTGCGACACTGCGACGTTTCCCAATATTCTTTCTATGCCAGTTACGATCACTTTGGATATGGATATTTCCAATTGCGCCAATATTTCATTTGCTAGCGATCAGGATTATGAAATTACTGGGAGCCATACCTTTAATTTCACTCCTTTTTTTAATGAACTCTCATCTGGCTCTGGGATGGGAAATCATACAGTGAATTGCATGAGTATCACGCTTCCAGGAACATCTTTAACGTCAAGCTGTACGACAGCCGGAACGACTCTGACGATCGCGAGTCCCATTTCTGAAACTTCAGCGGGAGCCAGTATATCGATAGGGGGGCAAAATGGCGTTGTCGTTTTATCAGGAATGAATTCCTATACAGGCGGGACAACGGTAGCTGGCAGCGGAGGGCCGATGGCCGCAGGTTCTCTGTCTGTCTCATCCGGCGCAAATTTAGCCGACGGCACCGGAGGAGGGTTGACTTTGCAGAGCGCGGGGATTCAGATTAATGGAACCTCTTTCACCTATGGAGATCCGGTAAAAATCAATGATATTGGAGCCGGATCGCCGACGATCACTGTAAATAGTGGATCGAGCGCTACTTTTAATGGAGTGATCAGCGAAATCAGTATGGGCACAGAATTATCGGTACCGGGGAGTGGGACTTTGACTCTTGCCGGAGCCAATACATATACTGGACCCACGACCGTCAGCGGGGGCGAACTGGTCGTCAATGGATCGTTGCAAAGCGCGACGACTACGGTCAATGGAGGAGCTACTCTTAAAGGAATTGGAACGCTTCAGGCGGTTGTAGTCGAATCTGGGGGAACTATCGCGGCTGGAAATTCTATCGGCAACATGACGATGATGTCTTTTTCCCCAAGCGCTGGCGCAAATACGCAAGTGGAAATCAATCCAACTACCTCTTCTACCTATACAATTATGAACAATGCAGACCTCAATGGAAATATCGTCGTTGTCCAGGATGGATCGGCCGGAAGCTACCCTTCCTCTATGAGCTATACATTTTTGACAGCGGGCAGCATCACTACCGGATCTTCTTTCTCCGGCGTCCAGGGCGGATTGCCTGGCTTCACTTTCACTCTTGTCCAGGATGCGACTTCTGTAACGCTTGAATATAGTTCCGCTTCTCCTTTTCCAATAATCTCGAAAATTTCTCTAGCCGGACTCTCTGGCAATCCGAAAAAATTTGCTAAATACCTAAACGATTCGGCGCCGAATTCCCCTGCTACATTGGCTTTGGCTCAATTATCGGGCGCCGCATTGAAAAACGCTTTGAATAGCGCATCGCCCGCTAGAAACGCGTTCGGCACTTATATCACTCAAAATATCATGTTCGGAGTGAGCCAGCTCGTGAGCTCCCATTTGATCGACCAGAGATTTTTTCATACGACGAGAAATCAACAACCCTCCGTTGCTTCTCTCTTCGCGGACAATGATGATACGCATCTGACTGCTGACGCTGGCGATTGCTGCAATCCTGAAAGGATGATACCCGATCCTTGCGACAAATATTCAGTTTGGCTCGACGGTTTCGGAGAATATTCACATCTCAAAGCTCAGGATCAGAACCCCTCTTTCAACGCCTATTCTGGAGCCGCGATGATGGGATTCGATTTTTATGGCGCGGATCATAATTTATTTGGCCTCGGCGCCGGCTACGCCTACACGCACTTGATCGAAAGTAGCGATGCGGGCCGGGAAAAAATCAATTATTATTTCGCCAATCTCTATGACACTGTCTATTACTCAAGAGGCTATTTGGAATTCGGCGCTTGGGGCGTTTACAACCAGATCCACAACTACCGGAATATCTCCTTTCCCGGTTTCAAAGCGACGGCCAGCGCGACCATCCACAGTTGGCAGCTCGTTCCCCATTTTGGATTTGGAGTCAGCAGCAAAAAATACTGCTGGGGCAATTTCGAACCGTTCGCGCAATTCGATTGCGCCGTCAATTGGCAGCAGAGTTTTAAAGAACACGGCGCTGGTTTTTTTGATATGAGTCAAAAAGCCAGAACTTCCGAATTGCTCCGCAGCGAGGCGGGGTTCCGGTTCTATGAAAGCAGAGAAACCTGCTGGGGCGCCTGGATGATCATGGAAAAGATCAGCTATGTGAACCTGCAAACATTCAATACAGGCGATGTCACTTCCGCGATCGTCGGAGCATCGAGTTTCTTCACTTTGGAGAACTTGCGCGGCACACAGAATCTCGGATCGGCGGGTTTGGAATTCTTGTGGAGATTCGGCAAGCGAAAACCCGTTACGTTTTCTCTCGTTTACGATGGAGAGTGGGGCGGCAGGTACATGTCGCATGAGGGGATGATCAAACTCGTCAAAGATTTCTAATTTTGGTCCCATCTAATGACGCCGTTGGATATGATCTATCTTTTTACAGTAGTATGGCGTTATGAAAAATTCCATTCTTCAAGCCGTAGAGGACGGGATCCGTGCGATCGAGGTATTGAAAAAGGCGGAGAGTTTGCATTTCATGGAATCCGCCGCTCTGCAAATCGCTTCCTGTTTTCAACAGGGAAATAAAATCTTGGTCGCGGGGAATGGCGGCAGCCTTTGCGACGCGATGCATTTTGCCGAAGAATTGACGGGACAATTCCGACACCATCGACGAGCCCTTCCTGCCATTGCTTTGTCCGATCCGGGCCATTTGACTTGCGTCGGCAACGATATGGGCTACGAATCGGTTTTCGCCAGAGGCGTGGAAGCTTTAGGACAAGAGAACGATATTTTCGTAGCACTTACGACCAGCGGCAATTCTGCTAATTTGATCTCCGCCGTCCAAATGGCGAAAGAAAAAAAACTGAAGACCCTTGCCTTTCTTGGAAAAACAGGAGGCAAACTCAAAGGCCTTTGCGATCTCGAATGGATCGTTTCGGGCTTCGCTTATTCCGATAGAATTCAAGAAGCGCATATGACCGCGATCCACATCATCATAGAAATGGTCGAAAAACAATTGTTTTCCTCGCCTCAACGGCTGTCGCCGGTTTATGCATCCTAGAATTCTTCTCGCGGGCCAGAAATTCATTGAAGCCGGTATTTTTAGTTGGATCTTCGCACCCGTCAGTTGGCTGTGGGGTTTTGCCGTTTTCTTAAAGAATCGACTCTACGACTCGAGATGGCTTTTGGGTTATCAAGCAGGCAGAGTCGTTGTTAGCGTGGGGAATATCACTGCCGGAGGAACGGGAAAGACCCCTTTTGTCCACCTTCTCGCAAAATCATTCTCCCATCGAAAGGTAGCCATCCTTTCGAGAGGGTATGGCCAGATGCCCGACGAGCCCGCTCTGTTAGCGAGGCGTCTTCCCGGCGTTTCGGTATTTGTCGGCAAAGACCGGGCAGCCCTTGCGAAGAAAGCGGTCGAAGAGGGAGCTGAACTTTTGATCCTCGACGATGGGTTCCAACACCGCAGACTCCATCGAGATCTTGATGTGGTCCTTTTAGACGGCAAAGACCCATTTGGCAAAGGACATTATCTTCCGTGGGGATTTTTGCGCGACAGCCCTCTGCGTTTGAGTCAAGCGGAGGCGGTTTTCGTTCAGGGAGAACATTTCAAATTGAACGTGAGGAGGATTTTGGATGTTTGTGAAAATCCGATCGCTGGGATCCGGGGCTGGAAAATCGGGCTGTTCTGCGGGATTGCCAAGCCGGCCTCTTTCAAAAAAACTCTTATCGATTTAGGCGCAGAGGCTGTGGATGAGTGGATTTTAGCCGACCACCAATGGGCAGACCCTAAACAAGTAGCCGATTTTTCCGATCGATGTAAAGCATTGGGGGCGAAGGCTCTCGTTTGCACGGAAAAAGATTTTATCAAGCTCCCCAAAAAGATCGGAGCCTCGCTCCCCATCCTTTTTTTGGAAATGGAAATGGAAATTATCAAAGATCGGGACCGTTGGGAAAAGTTGATTGAAAAAATCGATCAAAAAATCGATAATTGCCTCACTTTATGAATGATGAAATAAAAATAACTTTACCAAAACTGGGCGAAAGCATAGTCAGCGCGACAGTTGTACAGTGGTTTAAAAAAGTAGGCGATCCAGTTGCCCTTGACGAGCCTCTGTTGGAAGTATCGACCGATAAAGTCAATAGCGAGATCCCTTCTCCGACAGCGGGGATTTTGCGCCAAATTCTCGCGCAGCCCGATCAAGAACTGCAAGTCGGAGAGCCTTTAGCGGTCATCGCTGTCAACGCGTCCGTGCCTGCAGCTGCGGCAGCAGCCGTTTCCATCTCTCCCGCTTCATCCGTCTCCAATTCTTCAGAAAATGAAGACTTTTTATCCCCGTCTGTAATGCGTCTTTTAAGAGAGAAGGGGATTGCCCTCAGCGAAATCGACCGGATCCCTCATACAGGACAAGGCGGGCGGCTCACTAAGAAAGACGTCGAGAGCTACACCCCCTTCAAACCGTCGTGTCCGATGAAAAACTCGGTTGAAACGGCGGATATAGAACGGGTCAAAATGACCGCGATGCGGAAAGCGATCGCAGACAACATGGTCCGCTCTTTTTACGAAGCTCCCCATGCATCTCTGATCACAGAAGTGGACGTCACCCCTATTTTGAAAATCATCCAAGAGCAGAAGCAGTCTTTTTTCCAGAAAACCGGCGCGAAATTGACCCTTACCTCTTTTGCCGCGCGCGCGATTGCCCACGCTCTCCAAACGTATCCTTTGATCAACTCCTCGCTCGACGGCGATACGATCGTTATGAAAAAGTTCGTGAACTTAGGGATTGCGGTCAGCGTCGATCAAGGCGTGATGGTTCCTGTCATTAAGAATTGCCAGCAATTAAATCTCTCGCAAATCTCTAAACAGATCGCCGATCTCGCTGATAAGACGAGGAACCATTCTCTAGGTCCCAACGATGTGAAAGACGGTTCCATCACTCTCACTAATTTCGGGATGACTGGGATTCAAATCGGGGTCCCGATTATTCGATACCCTGAAGTGGCGATCGTCGGTTTAGGGGCTGTGACGAAAAAAGTCGTCGCTTTGCCAGACGATTCCATCGCCATTCGCTCCATCATGATGGTCTCTCTCACCTTCGACCATAGAGTCCTGGACGGGATCTATGGCTGCGGTTTCTTGAGCGAGCTGAAAAAGCGAATCGAAGAAGATCTATCTGTAGATTAACCTTCCGCTGAAGAGTAGCCCGGCTTGCCGTCGAATGTATAGAGGAATTCCGCTTTAAAAACGTCCATGTTCACATGATCGAAAGCATGGAGGACTTGGATGAGGTCGTTCTGGGATGCCGGCCGTCCTTCGTCTGTTAAAAAGCGGCACCGCCATTGTTCGATGCAAAAAGTTTCCGGCTGTCCTTGCGGCCAAACCCTGACTCCGCGGTTGCTGACCATTTTTAAACGGAGCGCTCCAATAGCGATGTGGGAAATTTTCGGATAGAACTCTTCCAGGATCCCTTTGAAATAAATGAATACATCGACCCCTACTAAATGACGCGTTGTGGCTGTCGGTGCATGGGTATGGGTTAGGGAAGGCGCTTCGCCTTTATAAACGGCCGGAGCGAGAGTTTCTGGAGTTTTACCGAGATTTTGGATCACTGCATCGGCAAATTCCTGGGTTCCTACTTTCTTTTTGCTGACCCCTTCTTTGAAAATGTCGTAGGTGTGGATCCCTTGTTCCAGTGTGTAAAGCCAAGAATTATGAATTTTCGCCGCTATTTGCGGCTGTCCGATATGATCCAGCATTTGGACTGAGGCCAGAATCAATCCCGAAGGGTTAGCGACGTTTTGTCCCGCTCGGCGCGGTGCGGAACCATGGATCGCTTCGAACATCGCTCCTTTTTCACCAATATTGGCAGATCCAGCCAGACCTACCGATCCAGCGATTTGCGCAGCGACATCGGATAAGATGTCCCCGTAGAGGTTCGGCATGACGATCACGTCGAAGACCTCGGGAGTGTCGGCCAGTTTTGCCGCACCGATATCGACGATCCAATGTTCATTGATGATGTCGGGATAGGCTGCTGCGATTTCGTCGAAAACTTTATGGAACAGCCCATCGGAAAATTTCATGATATTGTCTTTCGTAAAGCAAGTCACTTTCTTCCGGTCGTGCCGTTTTGCATATTCGAAAGCATAACGGATGATTTTTTCGCATCCGGGACGGGAAATGATCTTGATCGAAGAGCAGACATCAGGCGTTTGCCGATATTCGATCCCAGCATAGAGATCCTCTTCATTTTCCCGGACGATGACAACGTCCATCTCAGGATGCTTCGTATCGACGAAGGGAAAATAAGAGACGCAGGGGCGAACATTCGCATAAAGGCCCAAGGTCGTGCGGATCGTCACATTGAGGCTTTTAAATCCGCCTCCTTGAGGCGTCGTGATCGGAGCTTTTAAGAAGGCTTTCGTATTGCGGATGATGTCCCACATTTTAGGATCCATGCCGGTCGGAAATCCTTTCAGGTACATCTTTTCCCCGATTTCTACTTTATGGATTTCGATTTGAGCGCCAGCCGCTTGAAGGATATGGAGAGCCGCCTTCATAATTTCTGGGCCGATTCCATCGCCTTCCGCAACAGAAATGGGAACTTTCATATAAACCTCACATAGTTATTTGGAATGTAATCCATTTTTTACAAGACTTCAAGCTCTGCAATTTGTAAACTTGCACTTTATGCTGCAGAAATTATTCGGCGACCAGCGACGGTATCTCAATCGTTTCTTCGATGAACTCGATCTTTTTCAAGCGGAAAAGATTTTTAACAGCCTTCTCAATTGCAAAGGCGCCATTATCCTTTCCGGAGTGGGAAAAAGCGGCCATATTGCGGAAAAAATCTCGACGACTCTTCTCTCGACTGGGACCCGTTCGCTATTCCTTTCGCCGGCAAACGCACTCCATGGAGATGTCGGAATTGTCGCACCGAACGACGTCTTTTTAGTTTTAAGTAAAAGCGGTCAATCTCAGGAACTTCTCGATCTATTGCCCCATGTGCAAAAAAAAGGGGCTTTCACGATTGCTGTCGTCTCCCAAATGGATTCCCGCCTCGCAAAATTAAGCGATCAATCAATCGTCCTGCCCATTGAGAGAGAGCTATGCCCTTTCGATTTGGCTCCTACTACGTCGACAGCGGCCCAGCTCATTTTTGGCGATTGTTTGGCAGTCGCCTTAATGCAGGCGAAAAAATTTACCTTGGGCGATTTTGCAGCCAACCATCCTGCAGGACATCTAGGACGTAAAATCACACTCAAAGCATGTGATTTGATGTTGACTGGAGATGCTATCCCCTTATGCCGTCCTCAAGATCGTCTCATCGATGTGCTTCACGTTCTTTCTATGAAACGGTGCGGCTGCCTTCTCATAGCGGATGACAAGCGGCGTCTTATGGGAATATTCACCGATGGCGATTTGCGGCGCGCTATAGAGGCCAAAGGGCCCGATGCATTGCAATCGCGCTTATCAGATCTCATGAATCCCTCGCCAAGGGCGATCGCCCGCGATCGATTAGCGCTGGAGGCCATGCAGCAAATGGAAGGGGATCCCGCGCGGCTGATCACTGTTTTGCCTGTGCTTGAAGAGGGATTTATAGTCGGCCTTCTTCGGATGCACGATATTTTACAAGCCGGGCTCAACGGAAAATAAAAAGGCCTCGCAGAAGCGAGGCCTAAGCAATGTGATCCAGACTCAATTAGATATCGAAAGAAAATCTTAAAGAGAAACCGTTTAGCGTCAAATTTCCCCGGCTTACGACGTCATTGGTAAAAGACTCGCCGTCGCCTGAAAAGAACCGTCTCATGCTCAATTGATCAAACCAAACTTGGAATTCATAGGCGGCCTTCACGCTGACATAGTATCGATCGTTCATAAATCTCCGGCCCCATGCAAGTCCTAAAGCGACTTCCGCAGTTGGGAGGTTCATGTAATGTCTGTCTGCTACAACGAAACTGCCATCTGTAAAGTCAGGAATTTGCAATTGTTGGTCGATTCTAAACTTACCGTATAGAAGGGATCCTGCGGTATTGGCGATGATGCTAAAGCCTTGTCCAATCATCCATTCTGATTCAAGACCCGTTCGAAGCCCAATACCCCAAAAATCGTTCTGTCCATGATGTATGGTCCTATTATTCGTCGGCCCAGGTATTAATTCACCGCTGTAATCGACAGAGAAGTGTTGATCGATCCATCCCCCGCGAAAGCCAAAGTGTGGATTGAAGACAACGTATCGGCTGATGTAATACGGTTTGCCGAGCTTTATGTCTAGTATGTTGAGGTTGCAATTCCAGACAGCGCTGCTTCGTGGGCCGTATACGGAATCAGGTGTTGTCGGATCGCCTGTTTCCCATATAGGAATCAAATGTCCGCCGCCTGTTGATGAACCAAATTTTTTATAATCGCGGATATTCAGCCAAGTCCAATCCGCATCGATAAACCATGCATCGTGGTCTACATAGAATGCAACTCCGAATCGGGCTCCAAAATTGTAAGTCCAATCTCGATGATCGTTTGAAAATCCACCCAGAGATCCATCCGTTAGAGCTGATGAAGAGCTGACGACGCCTGTATCTGCAATAGCGAACTCCATTCCGTCTTGTTTGGCCTGCATGGCGAGGAAGTCAGCATAAAAACAAACATCGAACGGACAATTCAGATCATGATCAAATGGAAATGCAAATGCAAAAGGTCCTGGCGGTGGCTCAGGCTCAGGGCATCCACATTCGATGATGGGTTTCTCATCGCAAGGGCTTCTAGGAATGGCATGCAAATTTGCAGTTGCCATGAAAGATGCTGCTGCAACGGAGGCGGCTAGCGCCTTGCTCAATGGACTATTCCATTTCAAATGCATAGATATTCTCCAAATTTTTTCTTTTAGGGGCATTAAACAACCTTAGCGATAGCCTCTTTTTTTTTCAATCTTCTAGAGATCAACAGAAACTCTAAATGAGAAACCATTCAATGTTAAATTGCCTCGGCTTACTACATCGTTTGAAAATGAGGAAGTACGTTTAAAGAACCGTCTCATATTCATTTGATCGAACCAGACATGGAATTCATAACCGGCTTTCAGGCTCAGATAATATTTATCTTCCGAAAAACGCTGGCCCCATGCAACGCCCATCGCGATCTCTCCGTTAGGAACGTTCATGTAATGTCTGTCAGAGAGATTGAAACTGGAATCAAGATGATCAGGGATTGCTAAACTCTGATTGATTTTAAATTTCCCAAAAAGTAGCGATCCTGCCGCATTTCCAAAAATGCTAACGCCATGCCCGATCAACCAATCTGCGCACAGGCCAGTGCGAAGCCCAATCCCCCAGAAATCATTCCTTCCGTGATGAATCGCCCGGTTCGAAAAATCAGGTGTTGTCGCTCCGCTATAGTCTACAGAGAAGTGTTGATTGATCCATCCGCCCCTGAGGCCGAAATGTGGATTTAAGACTAAATAACGGCTTATGTAATACGGCTTGCCTAATCTTCCATCAATGATGTTGTAGTTGCACTTCCATAAAGCGCTGCTGCGCGATCCAAATACATCGTCAGATGTGCTTGGCGGTTCCCAGAGGGGCAGCAAATAACCGTCGCCTGTGGATGCTCCAAATTTTTTATAGTCGCGAATGTTAAACCAAGTCCAATCTACATCTAATTGCCATGCATCATGGTCTGTGTAGAAACCAACGCCGAATCGCGCGCCATAATTATATTTCCAATCTCTATGATCGCTGGAAAAGGCGCCGAGCGTTCCATCTGTCAGCGCCGAGCCAAGTGGGCTTGAGTTGGCAAGAGCAAACTCCAATCCGTCTTGCTTAGCTTGCATGGCGAGGAAATCGGCATAAAAATAAATGTCATTGGGACAATTTAAATCTCGATCAAAAGGATATGCAAAAGCAAAAGGGCCGGGCGCTGGCTCTGGACATCCGCAATCGACGACGGGTTTTTCATCGCAAGGTCCTCTGGGGATGGCATACAAACTTGTTGTTGCCATGTAAGCTGCAACAGATGCAGCCACCGCCTTGCCAAACGCATTATTCCATTTCAAAAACATAGGAATTCTCCAATTTTTTGTTTATAGGCAACTGTTAACAACCTAAGAGACAGCTTCATTTTTTTCAATCGCCATATTGAAATTTAGGAAATTTTTTTTTTTTCGAGCACACATTGAAATAAAAAAGGCCTCGCGTAAACGAGGCCTTCTCAGGTGAATTTGCGATTCGATTAGAGATCTAAAGATGCTCTAAAAGAGACACCGTTCAATGTCAGATTGCCACGGCTCACTACGTCATTTGCAAACGAGGTGCTATCTTGAAAGAACCTTCTCATATTCAATTGATCGAACCAAACATGGAATTCATAGCCAGCTTTCAAGCTTATATAATACCTATCTTGGAAAATACGCTGACCCCATGCAACGCCCATCGCGATCTCAGCGTTAGGTACGTTCATGTAATGTCTGTCAGCAACCACAAAACTGGCTTCGTCAGCATCGGGTACCTGCAGCATCTGATCGACTCTAAATTTGCCATATAAGATCGATCCGGCAACATTCCCAAAAATGCTAAAGCCTCTCGTGATCATCCAGTCTGTATCAATGCCAGTGCGAATCCCGACTCCCCAGAAATCGTTCTCTCCATGATGAACCGCCCGATGTCCGCCTCCTGGCGCGCCGCTATAGTCAACAGAAAAGTGCTGGCTGATCCATCCGCCTCTAAATCCGACGTGCGGATTAAAGACCACGTAACGGCTAACGTAATAGGGTTTGCCGAGTCTTATATCCAAAATGTTGTAGTTGCAATTCCAAACAGCGCTGCTCCGCGGCCCATATACACTATCGAGATCGCTTGGGGCTTCCCAGAGAGGGAGGAGATTTCCGCTGCTTGCATTAAATGTTTGATAATCTCGGATATTCAACCAACTCCAAACCGCATCGACATTCCATGCGTCGTGGTCTACATAGATTCCAGCGCCAAAGCGGGCGCCAAAACTATAGCTCCAATCATTGTTATTGGTGGAAAATCCACCGACAGTACCGTTTGTTAAATCCGATGCTTTATCAGGATTTGAATTGACGATAGCGAACTCCATTCCGTCTTGCTTAGCCTGCATGGCGAGGAAATCAGCATATACATAAAAATCGTCGGGGCAGTTCAAATCGCGATCCAAAGGAAATGCAAAAGCAAAAGGACCTGGCGCTGGTTCTGGGCATCCGCAATCGATAACAGGTTTCGGTTCGCAAGGTCCTCTGGGGATGGCATACAAATTCGTCGTTGCCACGAAAGCAGCAACAGATGCCGCTAGCGCCGTGCTGAATGCATTGTTCCACTTCAAAATCATAGGGATTCTCCAATTTTTTTCTTTTAGAGGCACTTTAACACCCTAATGGACAGCCCCTCTTTATATCGTCCTTGTTAAACCCCGGAAATCTTATTTCCTTAGATCTCAGAAGCTTTCCCGTATAGGGTTGGCATTTCAAAGATGACAATAAATTTTTCCCTCTTATATTGGCAATAAAAATTTCACTTAAGGGGGAAAAGAAAAATAGGAAACATAGACTCGCATTTTCATATTCAATTTCGCATCCAACTCAAAAAAACGACTAAAACTTTTTATTAGGCTTGGTTCTTGAATGCGTCGTTTCTGAGTCGAAATCAACAGTGAAAATCTCGTACGAATGCAAAAATTAGTTTTTGGTATGGATTCGCGCCGCTGCCTTCGACAAGTTCATGAAGATGATTTTTTTGTTCATCTCGTCCGCAGCCTTCAAATTCATTTTTCGAAGATGAAGAACGGATCAAAGAGTTGCTATTTGTTTAAGTATAACTATCTTGTAATAAGTGGTTTGCATCTATCGTATCAAAATGTTTTCTGAAAAAAGTTGCTCGAAAAGGCTGTGTTTATGTATGTTCTTAACTTCGTTTCAATCAAAAACACAGAAAAGAAAGAAACGAATAGGACAGCGAGACTGCCCAGACTGTTTTGACAGTGGAAGAAGAGAAGAGTGCTAAAAGAACAAGCTTGTGTGGAGTTTGCCGCAAGGCAGATTTCACTCGTCATAAGTAATTTATTTTTTTTTGAGAATTTGATCTTGGTTCAGATCGAATGCTGACGGCGTGGATGAGGCATGCAAGTCGTACGATATAGGGGCAACTCTATATAGTGGCGCAAGGGTTAGTAATACATAGATAATCTGCCTCTGACCTGGGAATAACGGCTGGAAACGGCCGCTAATACCGAATGAGGTGGCACAGGGCATCCTGTGCTTATCAATGCGGGGGATCGAAAGACCTCGTGGTTAGGGAAGAGTCTATGGGATATCAGCTAGTTGGTAGGGTAATGGCCTACCAAGGCTAAGACGTCTAGGCGGATTGAGAGATTGACCGCCAACACTGGGACTGAGACACTGCCCAGACTCCTACGGGAGGCTGCAGTCGAGAATCTTTCGCAATGGGCGCAAGCCTGACGAAGCGACGCCGTGTGAGCGAAGAAGGCCTTCGGGTTGTAAAGCTCTTTCGCTAGGGAACAAGAAAGATAGGATAACACCTTATCGATTTGATGGTACTTGGTAAAGAAGCACCGGCTAACTCCGTGCCAGCAGCTGCGGTAATACGGAGGGTGCAAGCATTGATCGGAATTACTGGGCGTAAAGGGCGCGTAGGCGGTTCAGAAAGTCAGATGTGAAATTCCGGGGCTCAACCCCGGAGCTGCATTTGAAACTTCTAAACTAGAGTTTAGTTAGGGAAAACGGAATTCCACGTGTAGCGGTGAAATGCGTAGATATGTGGAAGAACACCGGTGGTGAAGACGGTTTTCTGGGCTAACACTGACGCTGAGGCGCGAAAGCAAGGGGAGCAAACAGGATTAGATACCCTGGTAGTCCTTGCCTTAAACGATGCATACTAGGTGTAGGAGGGCTCAACCCCCTCTGTACCGGAGCTAACGCATTAAGTATGCCGCCTGGGGAGTACGCTCGCAAGGGTGAAACTCAAAAGAATTGACGGGGGCCCGCACAAGCAGTGGAGCATGTGGTTTAATTCGATGCAACGCGAAGAACCTTACCTGGGCTCGAAATGTAGAGGACGATATCAGAGATGATATCTCCCGTAAGGGTCTCTATATAGGTGCTGCATGGCTGTCGTCAGCTCGTGCCGTGAGGTGTTTGGTTAAGTCCAGCAACGAGCGCAACCCTTATCGTTAGTTGCCAGCGCGTAAAGGCGGGAACTCTAACGAGACTGCCTGGGTTAACCAGGAGGAAGGTGAGGATGACGTCAAGTCCGCATGGCCTTTATGTCCAGGGCTACACACGTGCTACAATGGTCGGTACAGAAGGCAGCGAAACCGCGAGGCGGAGCAAATCCTATAAAACCGATCTCAGTTCAGATTGTAGTCTGCAACTCGGCTACATGAAGTTGGAATTGCTAGTAATGGCGTGTCAGCAACAACGCCGTGAATACGTTCCCGGGCCTTGTACACACCGCCCGTCACATCATGGGAGTTGGTTTTACCCGAAGTCGCTGACCCGACCGCAAGGAGGGAGGCGCCTAAGGTAAGGCCGATGACTGGGATGAAGTCGTAACAAGGTAGCCCTATCGGAAGGTGGGGCTGGATCACCTCCTTTAAAGACACTAATTGAAACTTCGGTTTCAGTCTTAGGTTGAACAAGCTTGTTTAATGTCGCACTCTTCTCCTCTTCCGCTGTCAAAGCAGTGAATATTTTGACAATTTGAATTACAGGCATTAAAAAAATCACTGGTCGAAATGAACCTTCATTTCGACAAATTACAATATAATGAATAGACCAAATTTATTAATTTGAGTCGGCGCTTGAAGAAGGCGAACAAAAAATGACAGGTTGCCAACGTAAGTTGGACGCCGAAAATTTATTTGTTTAAATTTATTGTCAAGTTATTAAGGGCTGCTGGTGGATGCCTTGGTATCGAAAGGCGATGAAGGACGCGCTAACCTGCGAAAAGTTTCGGTGAGCCGGAAAGAGGCTTTGACCCGGAAATATCCGAATGGGGCAACCCACTGGGAATAATCTCCCAGTATCTAGAACTGAATACATAGGTTCTGGAAGCGACACCCGCTGAAGTGAAACATCTCAGTAAGCGGAGGAATATAAATCAAACGAGATTCCCTTAGTAGCGGCGAGCGAAGCGGGAAGAGCCCAAACCCGGAAATTTATTTCCGGGGGTTGCAGGGCCAGCCATAACGGCTGCGGACTCTTAGCAGAAGCTTCTGGAAAGAAGTGTCATAGAGGGTGATAGCCCCGTATGCGAAAAGAAGAAGCAGTTAGGTTGGTACCTAAGTAGGGCCGGACACGTGAAACCCGGTCTGAATCAGGGGGGACCGCCCTCCAAGGCTAAATACTCATCGATAACCGATAGTAAACCAGTACTGCGAAGGAAAGGTGAAAAGAACCTCTGTTAGAGGAGTGAAATAGAACCTGAAACCAGCAGCTTACAAACGGTCGGAGGCCTATGCCCCTTTTAGGGGAATGGCTGACGGCGTGCCTTTTGCATGATGAGCCAGCGAGTTAGGCTTTATGGCAAGGTTAAGCAACGACGTTGCGGAGCCACAGCGAAAGCGAGTGTGAATAGCGCATTAAGTCATAAGGTCTAGACACGAAACCAAGTGATCTATCCATGGCCAGGTTGAAGCAGGGGTAAAACCCTGTGGAGGACCGAACTAGTGGGCGTTGAAAAGCTCTTGGATGAGCTGTGGATAGGGGTGAAAGGCCAATCAAACTTGGAGATATCTTGTTCTCTCCGAAATAACTTTAGGGTTAGTCTTAGCAATACTCATGTGGGGGTAGAGCACTGGATCCACGCGGGGGCCTACCGGCCTACCAAAGGGAACCAAACTCCGAATACTACAAGAGCAGCTGGGAAATAGACTGTGGGGGATAAGCTTCATAGTCAAAAGGGGAACAGCCCAGATCGTCGATTAAGGCCCCAAATTCTAGTCTAAGTGGGTAAGGAAGTAGAGTTTCTAAAACAGTTGGGATGTTGGCTTAGAGGCAGCCATCATTTAAAGAGTGCGTAACAGCTCACCAATCGAGAGACTCTGCGCCGATAATATCCGGGACTCAAGACTAGAGCCGAAATCACGGGTTCATAGCGCAAGCTATGAGCGGTAGGAGAGCGTAGTATGTGCAGCGAAGGTATACCGAAAGGAGTGCTGGAGCGCATACTAGTGAATATGCATGGCATAAGTAAACGATAAAGAAGGTGAAAATCCTTCTCGCCGAAAACCCAAGGTTTCCAGGGTAAAGTTCGTCTTCCCTGGGTTAGCCGGTCCCTAAGCAGAGGCGGAAACGCGTAAGCGATGGGAAGCAGGTTAAATATTCCTGCGCCGCCTAAGACTATGACAACGGGGTGACAAAGCAAGTTAAGCGTGCGGACTATTGGATGTCCGTTCTTTTCCGAGGCCGGCTGGCAGGCAAATCCGCCAGCGTAAAGCTAGAGAAGAGACAAGGGGAACCTTCGGGGGAACCGATGGCGTAGCGCGAAGCTTTCAAGAAACAACCTCTAGTCGTCGATGGCGACCGTACCAAAACCGACACAGGTGGGTAGGAAGAAGATTCTAAGGCGCGCGAGAGAACTCTCGTTAAGGAACTCTGCAAATTAGCCTCGTAACTTCGGGAGAAGAGGCACCACAAAGGGTGATAGAGAACATTTAGAGCCCCTTGAGGTCGCAGTGAAATGGCCCAGGCGACTGTTTAACAAAAACACAGCACTCTGCGAAGTCGTCTAAGACGACGTATAGGGTGTGATACCTGCCCAATGCCGAAAGGTCAAAAGGAGGCGTCAGTCCGCAAGGACGAAGCGTTGAATTTAAGCCCCGGTGAATGGCGGCCGTAACTATAACGGTCCTAAGGTAGCGAAATTCCTTGTCGGGTAAGTTCCGACCTGCACGAATGGTGTAACGATCTGGGCGCTGTCTCAACGAGAGACTCGGTGAAATTGTAGTAGCAGTGAAGATGCTGTTTACCCGCTATAAGACGGAAAGACCCCGTGAACCTTTACTGTACTCTGATATGGGCTCTTGACTTGTTATGTGTAGGATAGCCAGGAGGCTTAGAAGTTGTGTCGTCAGGCATGATGGAGCCAATAGTGAAATACTGGTCTTAACAAGTTGAGAATCTAACAGCACTCCATGAAGCTGGAGGCTGGACAGTGTCAGACGGGCAGTTTTACTGGGGCGGTATCCTCCCAAAGAGTAACGGAGGAGTCCAAAGCTTGCCTCATCGTGGTTGGTAATCACGAATCGAGCGTAAAAGTATAAGGCAGGTTGACTGCGAGACCAACAAGTCGAGCAGGTACGAAAGTAGGGTTTAGTGATCCGGCGGTAGAAAGTGGAATCGCCGTCGCTCAACGGATAAAAGGTACTCCGGGGATAACAGGCTTATCGCCACCAAGAGTTCATATCGACGTAGCGGTTTGGCACCTCGATGTCGACTCATCGCATCCTGGGGCTGGAGAAGGTCCCAAGGGTTTGGCTGTTCGCCAATTAAAGCGGTACGCGAGTTGGGTTCAAAACGTCGTGAGACAGTTTGGTCCCTATCTGTAGCGGGCGTAGGAATTTTGAGAGGAGTTGCTTCTAGTACGAGAGGACCGAAGTGAACGAACCAATGGTGTGCCGGTTGTACTGCCAAGTGCATAGCCGGGTAGCTATGTTCGGAAAGGATAAGCGTTGAAAGCATCTAAACGCCAAGCCTCCCTCAAGATAAAAATTCCCAATGAGACCCCTTGAAGATTACAAGGTTGATAGGTTGGGTGTGTAAGTGCAGTGATGCATTTAGCTAACCAATACTAATCGGTCCAACGACTTGACTCATTTTTTCTAGTCCTCTTCAAGAGCCGATTTAAATTAGTAAATGTGTATGAAAGTGGGCAAAGCCCCATTCACAGTGAGCCTGTAATTCAGAAATGTTAGAGCAAGGAATATGCTTTAACGTTACAAATTTTTCTGGTGGCCATAGAGAGAGGGAAACACCTGATCCCATCCCGAACTCAGAAGTTAAGCCTCTCGTCGCCGATGGTACTAACCGCAAGAGGTTGGGAGAGTAGGTAGCCGCCAGTTTTTTCTTCGCCCCGATTAACGAAAGTTAATCGGGGCTTTTTTTTGTCTAAAAACCAAAAAAAAGAGAGAAATTATGGCAATTGAGTTAGAGCGTCAAGCTGGATTTGCTAAGAACCTCGATGAATGCATGTACTATTCAAAGCGGCTTTCTGATATCGATTCTGATGTAGATAAATATTTTAAATCAATTAAGCATAGATGTTCATCTATTCAGAATCAATGTAGGTTTTGTACTAAGTATAAAAAAGCTGCGGATTCTAGTTGTAATTTCAAAGCTCACCTATCAAATATTATTGGTTTAAAAAACTTAAAAGAACAGAGCCGTGAAATTTGGAAGTTAGAGACTAAATTTAAAACGCCCAAAAAGGCGGCCAGGGCGTTCACGAGATTATTTCCAGCAAATTAATCTATTTTGAAAAGCGTAGTGATTCAAAAGTTTTTGTTATCAATTTGAAATGTTTCAATTAATCGTATTTTTTCATAAGATTGTGTTAAATTAATTTACTACTGGGGGTTTTTATGGCGCTTTGTGTTGGAGAAGGATTTTCTGAGGAGCAATTAAATGCAATGCGCGAGCACGTAAGAAGAGGTGAAGAAGCGTTAGGAGCATTGAGTGAGCTAAATGCCCAAGGAGCATTAGATGGAGGCGAAGATTTGAGCCAACTTTTACAACAAATCGGGGCTTTATTCGGCGTTATAAGCGCTGCAGACAAGGTTTCTTCTAAAGAACGAATCGTCCTCGATAAAATTGAGAAAAGAGAAAGGCATATTGAACGGCTTGAGTACAACGCAGCTCATTGCGGCAGCGGAAAGGCCGGAAGAAATAAACGGAATCATCTAAAAGATCAAATCGATCAGCACCGGGAGCAAGTGTCCGCGCTGTGGAAGCAGCGAGAGGATCTAGAAAATGAAAATCGGTTTCCCGATTTCATTAAAAACGAATTTCGGCATTTACATCGATAGCGTTTTGATTGAAGATGCGCCACTCGAAAGCGAGAGAAGCTTTCGAACAGTCGACGAGGCTGAGGCCGACGGCCATTCCCCAGCGTTTAATGCCGAGGACTGATTTCGATGTGACGTCGACGGCCATGTCGAAATCGGGAAGGCGCACTACGGCGATGTGGGGCTGCGGTTCGATTTTTGGGATGAGATAGGTGGCAGCGATATAAGGCGCGAAAATAGAAATACAGTAGGTGCATCCCGCCGCGGCTTGGAATTCATGGTATTTCAGCCGGAAATCGGTGAGGATGTTGTAAGGGAGTCCGTCCACTACGAAAAAGGTGGGTTTCTGATCGGTCTCGAAATATTTAAAATCGGCGCCAAGGTTAAAATTTCCTTCGTGGAAAATGATGAATTTGGTTCCAAGTCCTCCGCAAAGGCGTCTTTTCGTAAAAATCTCTTCGTCGATTCTGATTTTTGAGCTTCCGATAATCCCGTAGATATCGATCCTGTCTTTAAAATTAAGGATCACTTGGGCCCCGAAGGTCGAAAGTTTCATATTGCTTTTACTGCGCGGGATTTCATCGATTTTGTATTCATCCCTGAAGCGCTCGTGATAAATATAGTCGTCGAAATAAGCGACGCGGAAAGACCACCAAGTCGGCGGCGTATAGAGGATCCCATCTTTTTGCAAGCCGGGTTGTCCGGGATTCCCAACGAGTAGGGCAGTGAGGGAAAAAAATGGGATGAAGAGAAAAAATGAGAAGATCCCGAAGATAAGACTTTTGGCAGAAAATGCAAGTCGGTTCAAAAACATAAATTCAGATTCTTCCGATTGCGTTCCGCCGAACCTTATACTCAAATAGATGCTATAGCATCTCTAGGCGGCTTTCCACAAGACCAAAAATCGGTGATTTTAATTCTTTAGAAAAATCTTGCGCAATAAATTTCAACTTACTATGGAACGGAGAAAGTGCGATGCGTATAAGGAGTCGGGAAAATGTCATTCAGCGATACGATCAGCAAGCTCGAGAGTCTTCTCTTGACTGTTGCGAAAGACTTGGAGAAAGCGGGCCGAGGGAATAAAGCGGCTGCGCAAAGAGTCCGGGT
Source organism: uncultured Chlamydiae bacterium (assembly GCA_963713105.1). GTDB lineage: Bacteria > Chlamydiota > Chlamydiia > Chlamydiales > SM23-39 > CAVQKJ01. The sequence continues at coordinate 590,072 of CAVQKJ010000005.1, read as the reverse complement.
AGGCACGATCCGGCTGGAAAGGATTGCAAAAATCTTCCGGAAGGAATCGGTAGCCGCTGAGAAAGGGGGAAAAATGAAGCGAAAGCCAGTGTCTAAAGGAAAGCAGGCTAAAAAAGGCAAAAAAAGAAAGAGCTAGTCGCTTTATGTCCCTTTTCTATAAAATTTCCGCCTATGCAAGAGTCAGCGGAAGCCACAGTTCAAAATTTTTCTCCCAAAGGTTATGGGGTCGCGTCGCTCATTGAAGGCGGCCAGGCGGACGATGGGTTCGAAGTCGCTCATACACTGCCTGGGGACAAGATCTTATTTGAATTAACTCGGAAAAAACGGCGCCCCAAAAAAGGGCGGCTCCTCGAAGTCCTCTCTCCTTCCCCCGATCGAATCGAGCCCAGATGCGCCCATGCGCGCACATGCGGAGGATGCTGCTGGCAGCAAATGGCCTATAGCGCCCAGCTCCTTCAAAAGCAAGAAAGGGTCAAAAACGCTTTTCCGGGACATCGCGTAGATCCGATCATCCCCTGCGCTTCCCCTTTCGGATACCGAAATAAAATGGAATTTACTTTTTCGGAAAACCGGGCCGGAGACCGCTTTTTAGGATTGATGATCGCTCAAGCGGAACCGTACGTGTTCAACGTGACGGAATGCCATCTGACAAGCCCCTGGTTCGTTCAAGTTTTAGGAGCGGTCCGGTCTTGGTGGATCGAGTCGGGATTGAAAGCCTATCATCCGCCTCACGATAGCGGCACCCTTCGCTATTTGACGTTGAGGGAAGGGATCAGGACCGGACAGAAGATGGCCGTTCTGAACGTATCGGGAAATCCTGAATTCGCTCCAAGCCGGCGCCATCTCGATACTTTCACGGCAGCGGTGAAAAGCGCGCTTCCGGAAGGGGAGGCGATCTCGGTTTTTCTCCGCATCCATCAAACCAAAAAAGGGCGTCCTACCCAATTCTTCGAAATGAATTTGGCAGGCCCAGACCATATCGTTGAAGAACTGCGTTTAAAAGACAGAGCCCTCACTTTCAAAATCAGTCCAATTTCTTTTTTCCAACCCAATACCCTTCAAGCGGAAAAACTTTATGACACCGCTCTGGAAATGCTGCATGAAGGCTCGATCGTCTACGATCTTTATTGCGGGACGGGAACCTTAGGGATGGGCGCTTCCCGTTTTGCCAAGAAGGTCGTCGGGATCGAATTGAGCCCTGAGTCCGTCATTGACGCGAAAGAGAACCTGGTCCGCAACCAGATCGAAAACGTGGAGATTCATCAAGGGGATGTAGGTCAAATTTTGACCCGCTTGATGGGAGAGCCTGGCTTTCTCCGGCCCGATGGGGTGATCGTCGATCCGCCTCGCGCAGGGTTAGATCCTCTGGCGCTTCATCACTTAAAAACTTTATTTCCAAAAAGGATCGTCTACATCTCTTGCAATCCCCTGACTCAGGGCGAAAATGTAAAAGAACTTTTGAAAGCCGGTTATCGGATTGTCCGGCTGCAGCCGGTCGATCAATTCCCCCACACTTACCATATCGAGAACATCTGTCTTCTTGAAAGATAACGCCGGTTTCAGGCAAAATCGGATAGAAATCACACCTGATCCAAGGAATTACTATGTTTAGAAAATCTTTTTTATTTCTTCTTCCAGCTGCCGGATTGTTCGCGCAGGAAGCGGCTCCCTCTCCAGGCGGAGGACTCACGCAGACGCTGATCATGATCGGTATCGCGCTGGTATTTTTCTATTTCATCCTATGGCGTCCTGAGCAAAAGAGACGTAAAGCGTCGGAACAGATGCGCAGCTCCCTGAAAAAGGGCGACCGCGTCACCGCAATGGGAATCGTTGGAAAAATCGACAAAATTCAAGAAAACACAGTCATCTTGAAAATGGTCGACGGGGCAAAAATCGAAATGCTTAAAGCTGCCATCACCGATGTCCAGCCAGCCTCAGAAGAAGAATCGCGCAAAGAAGCGACAACCGAATCGTAAGTGGTCGCCCTTGCAATATCGGCAGACAGAACGAATGTTCCTGCAGACGCGGGTGAATTAGCTCCCGCGTCAAATAATACCAGCTCTTGGTCTCAGACTCAAATCGCTCTTCACAAACATTTTCAATATCCTACATTCCGATTTGTCGATCTGATAGGGGAACCTTCTTCCAGTCTTTTCCAAATGCAGAAAACCGTCACGCTTCTGAAAGGGACCTCCTTGATTGAAGTGGGAATGAATGATGAAGGAAGGGTAGAGGTTGTTTCTGAAGCCCCTGTTTTTCTGTATACGGATTCTCTAGGCGCTTGCATAGCCGCTGTCGGAAGATGCGGAATCTCTAAGCTCATAGGAATCGTCCACCTGCCTCCTGAGGGCCGATATGACGATCATGTATTGTTTCAGCAGATAGTCCCGATAATGAAGTCGCCGAGCCTCCTTGGAAAGCTAGATAAAAGAAAAATTGTCCGAGATCGACAGTACGAATCGGAGAAATTGAGAGACTTGATCGTTCGATTTTTATCCCATCCGGCTTATGAGGGAGAACCGATCGAGCTTTTTTTTGCAGGGGGAAATGGCGATCCGTACGATGAGTTTTGGAGAGAACTAACGATTGAATATGCAAAGACCATCCCGCAAGTAAAAGTGATGGGTTCTTATTTTAATCCCTATCACGCATCGCCTGAAATTCAATGCGCAGCGAATGATAAAAAGTTGTCCGTCGGTTTATTAGCTGGAATAACGAATACAGGATCCATTCTGCTGCATAAATCGCATGATATTGATTCCTTAGAGACATGTCTCTTAGACGACTTTGTTAGAAACCAATAAAGACGTCAGTTTTTCTAGGATCTCCGTTTGCCGGGAGACGACGTTTTCCAGGTCCGCTGGCTCGATTTCCCTCTGCGAAAGGAGCGAAAGATCATAGACCCCTTTAGCTAGAGAAGCGGCGATGTCCGGCTGTTTTTGGCTTAGGCGGGCGATCGCTTGGATCAATTTGCTGTTCGTATTTACGACGAAAGTTTTTTTGCCTAAAAATTCGGGCATCGATTTGCCTTGCGTCAGGGCCATGTAATCGCGCAGGCGGCGCTGGTTTTCGTCGAGGACAATGAGGCCGGGAATCCGGTCGGAGGCGAGGCTCTTCGCTTCCACTTCGAGCTCTTTTTGATCGAGAGCAGAGCGTATGCAGTCGGCGATCCGGGCAGATTCTGTTTTCCCTTCGTTATCGAGGAGCGTTTTTTCCCGGGACGGATCGAGCAGGGAATCGTCGAGTGCGCCGTCAATCCTCTGGAAGGTGGCGGAGAGTTTGTCTTCCAGCGATTGGATCACGGCCGTATCGATTGGGGCAGTTGTGAAAAGGATCTCGATTTTCTTTTCTTTATAGAGATCCAGGACAGAGGAGGGACGGTCATGGGAAGCGTAGAAAATCTTCTTGTCGGGATGCCGCTCTAAATATTCTTGCGCGGTCGTCCAGTTCCCTTCGCTGTTTTTCCATACGAGGATGTCTTTGACCCGCTCATAAAATTTTTCATCCTGCAAGAGCCCGAGTTTGACGATCATTTCGATGTCGGGCCAGTAGGTGAGGAATTTTTCCCGGTCGGTCTTGTAGAGCTGATTGAGGCGGTCGGAGATTTTTTTCGAGATATGCCCGCTGAGCTGTCTTACGTTTTTATCGACTTGGAGATAAGAGCGGGAGACGTTGAGAGGGATGTCGGGGCTGTCGATAGCGCCGCGGAGGATCATCAGGTAATCGGGGAGGATATCTTTGCAGTTGTCGGAGACGAAAACGCGGTTGCAGAAGAGTTTGATCGCGCTATCGTTCGCGTCGAAACGGCGGTGGAGTTTCGGAAAGTAGAGGATGCCCTTGAGATTGAAGGGGAAATCGACATTGAGATGGATCCAGAACATCGGTTCGGGATCGAGAGGAAATAGCTTCCGATAAAATTCGAGATAGTCTTTTTCAGTGCAATCAGCAGGACTTTTGAGCCAAAGGGGCTCTTTATTGCCGAGCGGCTTCCCGTTCAATTCGATCGGGAAGGGCATGAAACTGCAGTAGCGGTTCAACAGCTCTCGGATTTTCGATTCTTCAAGGTACTCGAGGCTTTGTTCGTCGAGATGCAAAATGATATCGGTGCCCCGCGACGTCCTTTTCCCTGAGCCGATCGAATAGGCGGAACTGCCGTCGCAGGACCAGAAAACAGGAGATGAGCCAGCCTGGAAGGAGAGGGTATCGATTTCGACTTTCGCCGCGACCATATAGGCCGAATAAAAACCCAATCCGAAATGGCCGATGATCGGGTCTTTTTCAGTCTGGGATTTATATTTAGCGACGAATTCTTCAGCGCCGGAAAAGGCGATCTGGGCGATATATTTTTCAACCTCGGCTTCAGTCATCCCGATGCCGGTATCGGAAATCGTAAGCGTTTTGCCCGGCTTGTCTATCGCAATGGAGATTTTGAACGCATCGTCGTTTTCAGAGAATTGTCCATTATCCCTAAGGATCCTCGACTTTATTGAGGGCGTCGCAGGCATTGGAAACAAGCTCCCTTAAAAAAATGTCTTTATCGGAATAAAGCCATTTTTTGATGATCGGTAAAATATTTTCCGAATGGATCGATAAATTGTTCTGGCGCATCTTTCTCTCTCAATTTGACCCCCTCAATTTAACCCCAAATTCGGCTTCTTTGTCAACGAATGGAAAACAAGGATGGGAGAGATGGGACAGTGAATGAGCTCCGATGGAACAGGGGGCCTAGGAAGTAAGCGTTAAGGGACAGGATATGTAGGATAGGCGCGCGGCGCGCCGCAGGATATGCAGGATGGGCGCGAGACGCGTCCATGGGGCTTTCTGCCCCAAACCCCGACCAAAGGACTACCGTCCTTTGGAATCCTAAACTATATCAGAAATCCGGAGGATTTTTGTAGTTGGGCTGTCGCCCTCTGGAATCCTATTGATATAAAAAATCAGGATTCCAAAGGACGTAGTCCTTTGGTTCGGGGTTTGGGGCTGAAGGCCCCATGGACGCGCCTCGCGCCCATCCTGTCTATCCTGCCGTGCGCTTCGCGCGTATCCTGCATATCCTGTCACCTTACGCTTACTTCCTAGGCTTGTTACTTCACCAGATCTCATTCACTGTTCTGCTTGTTTCTGTTGCGGAGTACGGCGGTTGTGTTTAAAATTTGTTCTTTGAATAGGAGATGCGATGCGGGTTTTAGCTGCCCAGATCAATCAGACGATCGGGGATTTGGAGGGGAACACGAGGCGGATTCTTTCCGCGCTGCATAGGGCCAAGGAGAAAAAGGCCGACATCGTCCTTTTTCCTGAGCTGACTTTGTCTGGATATTTTCCCGACGATTTTCTTTTGGACCGTTCATTCATCGATGCTTGCTCGGAAAAGCTCGAGGAGATCCGCCCTGCGACGCAAGGGATGTTCGTTGTCGTGGGTTTGCCGAGGTGGAATCCGAGCGGAAAAGAGAAGCCTCTTTTTAATAGCGCGGCTGTTTTCTCAAATGGGAAATTGCTGGGATTTAAAAACAAGACTCTGCTTCCGACCTATGACGTATTCGACGAGAGGCGCTATTTCGAGCCGGGCTGCGAACAGCCGGTGTTTGAATATCTGGGAAGGAGGATTGCGGTCACGATTTGCGAAGATGTCTGGCAGCATAGCAAAAACGCCGGATATTCCGATTATTTTTGCGACCCTGTTGAAGAGCTAAAAGAGAAACGGCCCGATTTGGTGTTGAACATTTCTGGATCGCCCTACTATTTCAACCGCAAAGATGTCCGCCTCTCCGTTTTTCAAGCTGTCGCTAAGACGCTTTGCTGTCCGGTCATCCTTTGCAACCAGGTAGGCGTCAACGACCAATTGGTCTTCGATGGGCATAGCCTCTATTTGAACGAAAAAGGGGAGATGATCCAGATCGCGAAAGGCTTTGCAGAAGAAGATTTGCTGATCGATTTGGAGGTGCACGCCTGTCCCTGCGCGATGCCTGAAAACGGGATCAAGGATCTCTATTCCGCGCTTGTCCTGGGAGTGCGCGACTATTTGCACAAACAAGGATTTAAGAAGGGGATGCTGGGACTCTCTGGCGGGATCGATTCGGCCCTTGTCGCCTGCATCGCGAAAGAGGCCCTTGGAGCGGAAAACGTTTTGGCTATCAGCCTTCCGTCGCGCTATTCATCCGAGGGGAGTGTTTCCGACGCCGAACATCTCGCGCGCAATCTCGGCATCGAACTGCGACAAGTCCCGATCGACTCGGTCTTCCAATCCTATCTCGACCTTTTGAATCCACAGTTTGAAAACAAGATGTGCGAGCTTGCGGAAGAAAATATCCAATCGCGCATCAGGGGAGCGATCCTAATGGCATTTTCGAACCAATATGGCCACATTTTACTCAATACAGGCAATAAGAGCGAAATGGCGATGGGATACACCACTCTCTACGGCGATATGGCTGGCGGCCTCGGCGTGCTCCACGATGTGACGAAACTCCATATTTATCAATTGGCCGCCTTTGTCAACAAAAAGCAAGAGATCATTCCCGATGCAATTATCAAAAAAGTCCCGAGTGCGGAATTAAAGCCGAACCAAACCGACTTCGATACGCTGCCCGCTTTTGAGATCCTCGATCCGATCATCGAAGACTACATCGAAGAGCGGCTGACTATCGAAGAAATTGCCTCCAAACGAAAACTATCTATCGATTTTGTACGGGACTTGACCCGCAAAATGCACCTGGCCGAATACAAGCGGCGCCAAGCCCCTATCAGTATCCGAGTGACCCAAAAAGCGTTTAGCAAAGGACGCGTGATCCCAATCGTTCAAAAATGGAGGTAATTCATGGCAGCGTTAGATCCAAATCAATTTCCAATCGAGTTTAGGAAGAACGAATTCCCCCTCGATATATTGGCCGACCATACCTATTATCGCCTTTGCGATGGATGTCTTTTTTGGACAGCGATTAAAGATGTAAAGGCTTGGGTGAAAGACCATCCGCATGACGCTGAGCGGTTGCCTCAATTGGTTCTGATCAATTATCAAGCTTATAAAACCGAGCCTTTGGACGAGCAGGTCGAGAATCTAGATACGAGGAGTTATGAGATCACGCTCGAAGGACAAGCCATCTTCAAAAGGATCGGGCAGAATTTAGACGTCAAATTGCCTGAACGAGAATACTGTGTTATTTCCTAATTGAGAATAAATAGCGACGCCCAGGCAAACGGCTGTAAGAAAAACGAGCGCGAATTCGCACTTTTGAATCGTTCTTAAATATCGAACGACATCAGCGCGCCTATTTCTCTCAGCCTCAGCTAAAGCGCGCCTCATTCCTTCAAAAGAGAGCGGATGCGCTTCTACCAGCTTGCTTACAATAGAAGCATTTCCACGGCCTGCCGCATCACGAACGCAGTTCTCATACGAATGTAGGATATTCTGTATTTCATGAATATTTGGATACAGACTGAGCAAATATTCCACATCGAATAAGCGGTTTGCTTGAATAGCAACATGAAGTTGATCAAGCGGATCGGCAGGACGTCCAATTCTCATCGTGTTCACCTCTAGATACAAGCTAAGCCAATAAAAGGCCTAGGAGATCAAAGTAAGGGGACAGGATATGTAGGCTGCGGAAACTTAGAAAAGGTTCGGGGAACCTTTTCTAAGCGGAGCAGGCGCGGCGCGCCGCAGGATATGCAGGATGCAGGGAAGCCCTGCAACCCACGCTCCGCGGGCCAAAGGGCTATCGCCCTCTGGACACCCAATAATATTAGGATTCCCAAGGACGATAGTCCTTTGGTCGGGGTTTGGGGCTGAAAGCCCCATGGACGCGCCTCGCGCCGTATCCTGTCTATCCTGCGGCGCGCTTCGCGCCTATCCTGCCTATCCTGTCCCTTAACGTTGATTTCCTAAGCCTTCTGCTTTCATAGCTTGTATCAATATCTCTTGTTATCTAAGTGTTTTCCCAAGCGAAGGGGAGGACTTTGTTTAAGGCCGGGGCTTTGCGGCGGAGCATGAGGGCGCGGTCGAAGCCGACGGATACGCCGCAGCATTCGGGAAAGCCGCTTTGCAATGAAGAGAGAAAGGCTTCATCCAGAGCATAGATCTCTTTGCCAGCCGATGCTCGCGCTCTATTTTCTTCATTGAAGCGTTTCCGGAGTTCATCGGCATTGCCGAGTTCGTGGTAGCCGTTGGTCAGCTCGATCCCTTCGTGGTAGATCTCGAACCGTTCAGCGACTTCTTCCCCGTTTTTTTCGATGACGCAGGCGAGGGCCGCTTCGTATGGGGGGTAATCGGTCAGGATGGTCAATTCTCCCCGCCCTAACTGGGGTTCGACAATTTGAGAGAGAATGAGATGGAGGAAGGTTTCCCGCGTCCATCCTGCAGTCTCTGGCATTTCAATGTTGTGGGAGATCGCGCATCGCCGCAAACTTTCTAAAGAATCGCGGGAATAGTCGATTTCCGCGTATTGGGCAAAGGCTTTTCGGTAGCTGATTTTTCGGGTGGGGAGCGGTCCGAAAAACAGGAACAGGAATTCGCAGGTCTCTTGAATCAGCTCGGAAAAGGAAAGTTGCGTCCTATACCACTCGGCCATGGTGAATTCTGGATTGTGGCGCCGGCCGATTTCCCCTTGGCGGTAAACGTGGCCGAGAAAATAGATGTCGCCGCTCCCTGAAGACAAGAGTTGTTTCATCGCATATTCGGGAGACGTATGGAGAAAGCCCCGCTCGGTGGAAGTGACCGAGGCGCTGATCACATCGATGTTCGAATCGATGGGAGCGCAGCGGACGAGGGCGCAGCAATCGACTTCCAAAACGTTGCGGGCCGCGAAAAAATCGCGGGCCTTTTGGAGCATCAACGCCCGGTCTTTAAGAAGGGCGTTAAGGGTTGACGCGGGAGACATATTCGCAGGTTCGCGTATCGACTTTCACTTTTTCCCCTTCCTCGACGAAAATGGGGACTTGGATCTTGGCGCCAGTTTCCGTTATAGCGGGCTTCAGCACGCGGCCGGAAGCGGTGTCGCCGCGGACGCCGGGCGCCGTTTCGATGATTTTCATCTCCATGAACGTAGGCGGGAGAAGCTCGATCGGAGCCCCTTTATAGAAGATGACTTTGATAAACAGTCTCTTCCATCAGCCATTGTTTATTGTCGCCGATGAGATCGTCGTTGATCGTGATTTGGTCAAAGGTTTTTTCATCCATGAAGACCGCGCCGTCGGATTCTTTATAGAGGAAGCGCATGTCGGTCTCTTCGATGTCGGCCAGGTCGAGTTTTTCGCCCGATTTGTAGGTCTTTTCGACCACCCGTGCCGCTGACCATATTTTTCATTTTAATCCGGTTGAAGGCGTTGTCCTTTGCCGGGTTTGACAAATTCGTTGGCGATGATGAGATAAGGTTCTTTTTCTACTTCGACTTTCATGCCGACGCGGATTTCGTTCTGTACTTACTGAACTCATGAGCGCTAACCAATTGAATTTAAATGCGGAATTATGAACATTTACTTTTTTAAAGGCAACTCTGGATTTTTACCTTTAGGTAGTGTAAACTAGAATATAAAAAAATTTATGGAAACTAATCCTCAAGAAGCTGAGATCGCCCGCCAGACCCTGGAGAGATATTCGGGGTGCGAAGCGAGCCAATTCCAATCGAATCTGATCTTGACGAATTTCCCCCGTTATGTGGAGTATTTCTCCAAATCGCGCGGAGTGCCCATTCTCGAGGGGTCGATGTTCAAAGTGGCCCATTGTCCCAAAGAAGAAGTGACGCATCCTCGATTTCAAGATCGGCTCTCCCGCCGCGGCCTTGGTCGTCGACGTCTGCTCTTTCTTGCCGATCCGCGCGAGCATGCTTTTGGGGATGTGCGGAGGCTTAAGGCGCCGCTATAAAGTCGGCGATTATCTCGTCCCTGTCGCCTCGATCCGGGGAGAGGGGACCTCCGATTTCTATTTTCCGATCGAAGTGCCCGCCCTGTCCAATTTTCTGATGCAGAGGGCCGTCACCGAAATCCTGGACCGGGAAAAGGCCACCTACCATATCGGCATCACCTATACGACCAATATGCGTTTTTGGGAATTCAACGAGGAGTTCAAAAACCGGCTGAAGGCGACCAAAGCCCAAGGGATCGAAATGGAATGCGCCACCCTTTTTGCCGCGAGCTACAAAAGAAAATTCACCTTAGGAGCGCTTCTCCTGGTCTCCGATCTTCCATTAAACCAAGACGGGATCAAAACCAAGCAAAGTTCCGCGTGGGTATTTGATAATTTCACGGCGGACCATATCGAAAAAGGGATCCGAATCTTAAAGTTGGCCCGCGAAATGCAGGACAAAAAGATCAAAGGGGCCTATCACAGAAATATCGCTCCAGAAGCCAAAGCCGAGAACGCAGAAAATAAAACCTGATTGTTATGCGCATTGAAAAGATTCCCCTCGCTGAATGCGATAAGGCGGATGGGTTCGTCGTCGTAATCGACGTCCTTCGCGCTTTTACGACTGCCGCCTACGCTTTTGGCGCGGGCGCCCAAGAGATCCATCTCGTAAGCACGATCGACGAGGCTCTCTCTTTGAAAAAAGAAAATCCCTCATTATTGCTGACAGGGGAGTTCCACGGGCAGATCATTCCCGGATTCGACTTCGGCAATTCCCCCTATGAAATCGCGAAGGCCGATTTGCGAGGCAAAAAATTGGTCCAAAGAACCAGCGCGGGAACGCAGGGCGTCGTTTTAAGCCGGAACGCCCAAGAAATTTTGACCGCGAGTTTTGCAGTCGCCGAGGCGACTCTTAAAGAAATTCTCAGAGCCCGTCCCCCTAAAGTGACCTTTGTCATTACCGGAACGAATTTCGAATCGTCGGCCGACGAAGATCTCGCTTTAGCCGATTATTTGGAAGAGCGGATCCGCGGCAAAAAAATCGATCCCGAGCCTTACTTGAAACGCGTTTTAGAATCCGAAGACGCGGTCGCTTTTTCCAAATCGCGCAAACACCCGACTTATTTTGAGGATGTCAAAACTGCGGTTTTGATCGACCGTTTTCCTTTCGCAATGCGGGTTCATCCAGGAAATATCTTGCGGACCGTTCCATGAAGCTTATTTTCCTTTTTCTTACTTTGATCGGATGCCAGATATTAAACGCAAAACCCGAGAGAACGATCGGGATTATTTTCGATTGCGACGGGACCTTGGTCGATAACGAATATTCCCATTTTCTCAGTTGGAAAGAGGCTCTCCATTTTTTAGGAGCGGAATTGAAGGAAGAGGAATTTTTTCCTTTTTATCCAGGACTTCACGCTGGAGATATCGCGCAGATGCTATGCGAGAAATACTCTCTCCCTTCCCCCGACGCGCTTTGCCTGGCTAAAGCAAAAAATTATACCCAATTGCTAGCTCAAGGATTTCCTCCAATCGAACGGACGGTCCGTTTTGTGAAGTTGCTTGCCGAACGGAAAGAAGAATTGGGGATTAAATTAGCCGTGGCCTCTGCGTCCCGGAAAGAAAGTATCCTGACTAATCTGGACCATTTAGGGTTGAAGAACGTTTTCGACGCGGTCGTTTCCGGAAAAGACGATCTAGGCGATTACAAAGATCCCGATGGGGTCAATAAGCCCAAACCCTACGTTTATCTCGAAGCGGCAAAGAGACTCGGGATCGATCCCTCCTTTTGCGTCGCATTCGAAGACACCCAAACAGGCCTTAGGGCCGCGTCGGACGCGGGGATGACGACGTTTGCCGTGCCCAATGCCTACACAAAACAGCAAGACTTTTCCAGAGCCTCTTTTTGGATCGACCTAAACGCTGAAATCGACATGGACGATTTTTGGCAAAAAGTGTTTTCAGATTTCAAAAAGTAGGAAGAATCTTCATTTTAATTCTGAAATTAAAATAATTTCTTTATTCTGCTAGAATAATAGTAAAAATTTATTCACTTTAAGTCATTTGTTTATAGTAACTTGAGATTATTTTATTTCTTAAAATTACTGTTTATAATTATTATAATTTATATTATAATATTAAAGAATATAACGTTAATAATGTGAGATAAAAATGGCTGCTGTAGTAGAAAAGAATAATTTTAAATGGGACGAACTAGAACAATATTATAAAGAAGGCAATGCCATCCCCGAAAATACATGGTTGCAAATCACAACGAAAGATGAATTAACAGAGGTAGTGGTAAGTTTGAACCTATGTCTTAAAGGCGCGACTTGGTTAGGAAAGGCTGTTGGATTGGCTATGAGCCTTTTTGAAATGCGAGACAAGGTGACAGTGATCCGTGTGACAAGAGGGGCGATTTTAATGCCCGAAAACCACGAGATCCAAGAGGTGGCGATTTTGGGTAGCGACGCATCACGCAAGAAAGTCAGCGTCGATTTGCGGCATGAATTGGTCGCAGTGGTCAAAACTACTGATTTAGCCGAGATAATCCTTGATTATGTTGGCGGCCATTTGCATTCTTCTTCGGATCGAATTGCAACCGCAACGACTTTCGAATATTCAATCGGAACCGGCGGGAATAAAGCTCTTTTGAAAATGGACTAAATTAGGGGAATAATTATGACTACAATTTCTACTGAGTCTGCTGTTTCTTGGGGTGAATTTAAGAAGCTGTTTAACGAAGACCGCGACTTTGTCGACGGCGTGTTGCAAGTGGTCACGCAAAATGAAGCCGGAACCTCCAAAGAAGAGGAGTGTTTCGCCCGGATTTTCCGAAACGGAGGAAAAAATTTTTCCGCGATGATCAGTTATCATAACAATCAGACTTTTATTGCGGATGAAGAGGCGAACAAGCCTCCTGCATCAAAGACTTTCCGCTGGCTTGGATCTGAAGAGCAGCGCCGAGTTGCGAGGGCCGACCTTAATGTAGCCTGCGATGATGTTTCTATGGCGCAAGCTTATGCGGAAAAACATCTTAAAGGGTCGATATTTGAAAGTGAAAAAGCGAAAGAAAATCAAATCAAGGGCTTTGCAGATTTTATTTTTGAACGTACTCATTCAGATATAAAAAAAATTATATTAGATTATTATCCTATATTGGGAAAAATTGGCAAATATCGATTTCGGATGGATGGCACTATAGACTTGCCTAGAACCCTGGCGCTGCCCGAGCCTAAAGAAAAACAAAACAGTAAAAAAACCGACACCTAAAAATTCTTTTTTAATTGCGCAATCACATGCGTTTCGAGTTCTTCAGGCAACTGGAATTTTTTAGGCAGCAGGAGCGTTTTTCGCTCGGTTTCTTTTCCAAGCTGCCGTTCGGCGATAAATGAGACATTATTGAATTTCAGAAGAGAGAAGTGATTGGCTGCGGCAAACGCGCGGATGCGGGTGAGGTGGTAGAGCCAAATGACCGGCGGCGGAGGCGGGCCGAATCGGTCTTTCATTTCAGCGAGCAGTTCGTCGATTTCTGAAAAATTCTGGGCGTCCCCGAGGCGGTGGTAGATCTCCATCCGGAGAGAAACTTCGGGGATGTAGTCTTCCGGAAGGCGGGCGTCGAAAGGAAATTCCATCTTCGTTTCGTTGAAGGAGATCGGCTGCTTTCTTTTTGAGGGCGTCGATCGCCCGTTTCAAGAGTTTGCAATAGAGATGGAATCCGATCGCGGATACTTGGCCCGATTGCTGGATGCCGAGGATGTCGCCGGCGCCGCGGATTTCGAGGTCGCGCATGGCGATTTTCATCCCGCCTCCATAGCCGCCCGCTTCGACGAGGGCGTTGAGCCTTTTGCGGGATGGTTCGGGAAGGCGGACGTTTTTCGGAATGAGAAAATAGGCGTAGGCGGCCCGGTTCCAGCGGCCGACTCGGCCGCGGAGCTGGTAGAGGTCGGCGAGGCCGTAGGTGTCGGCCCGATCGATGAGAATCGTGTTGGCGTTGGGGATATCGATGCCGTTTTCTATGATCGTCGTCGCGAAGAGGAGGTCGATCTCCCCTTGTTTGAAACGGTGGAAGACCTGCGTCGACGTCATCGGTGTCCATCTGGCCATGGACGACGCCGATGCGGGCCGACGGGACGAGTTTCTGGATGCGCTTCCGCTCGGCCGTAGATCGATTCGACCCGGTTGTGGATGTAAAAGGCCTGGCCGCCGCGCGAAAGCTCGCGCAGGAGGGCGTTTTGGATGAGTTCGGGATCGGTTTCTGCGATGATCGTCTTGATCGGAAGGCGGTCTTGGGGCGGCGTGTTGATGACCGACATATCGCGGGCATGGACCAGAGACATGTAGAGCGTGCGGGGAATGGGGGTCGCGGAAAGGGTGAGGCAGTCGACGCCCGCTTTGAATTTTTTCAAATGTTCTTTCGCCTTCACGCCGAACCGCTGCTCTTCGTCGATGATGAGGAGGCCCAAGTCTTTGAATGTGACATCTTCGGAAAGGAGGCGATGGGTTCCGATCAAAATATCGATTTCTCCGTTCGTTCGCTTTTTTCAAGGTTTCTTTCGCCTCTTTGGGCGTTCGGAAGCGGGAGACGACTTCGACTCGGACGGGAAAGCCGCTCATTCTCTGTGAGAATGTTTCGTAATGCTGCATGGCGAGGACCGTGGTGGGAACGAGGACGGCGACTTGTTTGCCTCCATCGACGACCGCTTTGAAAGCGGCCCGCATCGCGACTTCCGTTTTCCCATATCCCACATCGCCGCAGATCAGCCGGTCCATCGGCTTTGCCGGACATCATATCTTCTTTGATAGCGTGCGATGGCGAGAAGCTGGTCTTCGGTTTCAGTATAGGGGAAATCGCTTTCGAATTGCCTCATCATATCGCTATCGGGCGGATAGCGAAAGCCTCCTTTGACGACCCTTTCGGCATAGAGCTGAAGAAGATCGTTCGCGTAGCCGACGATTTGCGCTTGGGCTTGCGATGCGGGTCGTCTTGCCACCTTTTCCCTCCGAGCTGGCTTAAAGAGGGAGGCTCTTCTTTGGAGCCGATATAGCGCGAGACGAGATAGGCTTGGGAAAGGGGGACGAAGAGCTTGCTGTCCTCGGCGTATTCGAGAGAGAGGAATTCGGTTTCTTTGCCGAGATGGTTGGTGTGTTTTTCCATCCCGAGATACCGGCCGATGCCGCTGTGGAAATGGACGACCATATCGCCGGGGGAAAGCGCGTGGAATTCGGCCGCGGGAGTATGATAGGTGCTGCGCCATTTCTGCCGGCGGATGCGGGTCCGGTGGGTGATTTCAGCATTGGGGATCACGGCCAAAGGGATGTCGCTTGCTGCGAACCCAGATGTAAGATATCCCTTTTCGAAATGGGTCTTTGGAGGAAGGGAAAGAGAGGCCAATTGCCGTTTCACTTCCTCTTCTTCGGTGTCGTTGGCATTGAGGAAATAAAGGGTCAATTTCGGATCGGGGCGGAAAAAGTCGAGGAGAGACACTTCTTTGTCTTCGGGAAGCGGTTCATCGGGTTGGAAATAGTCGGCGATTTTCCTAAAAGGATGGAAAAACCGTTGGGCCTCGAATTTGTGGTGGAAAGCATCGAAAGACACTTCTTGCAAGTACTTGTTCCGCCCTTTGAGTTTCGCCTCAGCGGAGAATTCTTCGATATTCGCCTCCGCGCAGAAAATCTGCTGCCTCTTGTCCCATCGATTGAGAAGTTCGTCGAGGGAATAGAAAAACAGCGATTTGGAGGCAGGCATCGCTTTGATACCCACATACGAATCTTCGATCGCGAGCATATCGTCCCAAAAAAGGAGGGGATCTTCGCCTAGATAGTCGGAAATATTGACGAGGCGGGACGCTTTTTGGAGCAGAGGCATCTCTTTTGCCGGACAGAGGAAAATTTTTTCCACTTTCGCGATCGATCTTTGCCCCACCGGATCGAACGTCCGGATTTGCTCGATTTCGTCCCCGAAAAATTCGATCCGGTATGGATCGCTCGACGCGACGGGAAAAAGATCGAGGATGCCGCCGCGAATGGCGAATTCCCCTTTGTCGGATACGACGGCAGAGCGGTGATAGCCGAGGGAAGTGAGAAATTCAGGCAGGCGAATCGAAAGGGACGCGGCTCCCTTTTTTCCAGGTATGCAAAAGGGAAGTTAGGGCTTCTTTTGGTATGACTTTTTGCAAAAGCGAGGAAAGAGGGCAGAGAAGGATCGAGGGTTCCCTCTTTTGCACCAGAGCGTTGAGGGCCTCGAACCGTTTGCCGATGATATCAGGACTCGGAGGGATCTCTTCGCCGGGCAGCGTTTCCCAAGCGGGAAATTCCAAAGGGGCCGTTGGGCAAAAATAGGAGAGGTTGTCGAAGAGGCGGTCTTCCCGGGTTCCCCCAGTAATCAATAAAATCGACTTTCCCGTCGCTTTCAAGGCCATTGCGGCCATCAACGCTTTCGTCGAGTCCCAAAGCCCTTCGACTAAAAAGGAGCCGCCCTCTTTCAAAGCCTTTTCAAAAAACGCAATCGAAGGACTGTCTGACAACCGAATCATATCGATACTTCTTACCACAGAGATTGTTTAGGGCGGGGGAAGCCCCCGCGCCCCCATAATTTCAACCACCGAGAACACCGAGGCGGAGGGAAGCCCTCCAAACCTCCCCAGAAGAGAGAGATATTCATTTCATCTTTTGGGGGGTGCGGGGCTTCCCCGCCTCCTGTTACGCTTTTAAAACATCCCCCGGATGTTTTAAAAGATTCCACAGCTCGGTGTTCTCGGTGGTTGATTTTTTGGGGATGCAGGGGCTTCCCCGCCTGGTTTTTACCTCAGCGGTTTTAACACTTCGTTTCTTTGAGGATGTGGCGGATTTTTTCGAGCGCTTTAGGCAATCCGAGGGGGTCCTTGCCGCCGGCCTGCGCGAGGTTTTGCTTGCCTCCTCCTCCGCCTTGGATGAAGGGAGCCGCCTCTTTGATCAATGCTTGAGCGTTGATGTTTTTCTGGACTAGATCCGGACTGACCGCAACGAGCGAGCTGGCACCTCTCGCCGACGGTGGCTCCCAATGCGACGACGCCCGATTTGAGCTGATGGAGCAAATCGTCGGCAAAACGCATCGAGATCTTCCGCGTCGACCGGCACTTCGGCGGCGACGAGGACGATCGATGCCAAACTTCTCTTTATGGGAAAGGCATTTTTCGAGGAGTTGCTTGAGATGCCCTTTGCGGAAAGATTTCAATTCCTGGGTCAGCAGCTTATTTTCATCTAAGAGAGATTGCAATTTTTCGGGCAGCGATTGGACGGGCGATTTGAGAAGAGAGGAAAGGGATTGGATGAGGTCCTCCTCTTGCTGCACGAATTGTTCCGCGTATTTGCCGGTGACCGCTTCGATGCGGCGCACTCCGGCGGCGATGCTGCTCTCTTTCGCGATTTTGAAATAGCCGATCGTTCCGATGCGGGAAGTATGGGTCCCTCCGCAGAGCTCTTTAGAAAAATCGATGTCGATGACGCGCACTTTTTCGCCATATTTTTCTCCGAAGAATTGCTTGATGTCGGATCGCTTTTGCGCCTCGTCGTAACGGAGTTCGTAGATTTGCACGGGAAGGTCGCTCCGCATCTTTTCGTTGACGAGGTCCTCGATTTGCCGCAGTTCTCCAGGAGACACCGGTTTGTGGTGGCTGAAATCGAAACGGAGCCGTTTGTCATCGACGAGCGATCCCGCTTGTTTGATATGGGCGCCGAGGACTTTTTGCAGCGCCCAATGGAGAAGGTGTGTGGCTGTGTGGTTGTTTTGGATTTCAGCCCTGCGCTCTTTCGTCGATCGCGGCGTGGATTTTGTCGTTTTTTCGCAAAACGCCGGAGTTCATCTTTCCCAAATGGGCGATCACGCCTGGAAAGGGAGCCGTGCAATCGACGACTTGGAAGACATTCGTCCCTTTCATGATTTGCCCAGTGTCGCCGACCTGGCCTCCCATTTCGGCGATAGAAAGGAGTCTTGTCGAGGATCAGCAGCCCTTCCTGTCCCTCTTTGATTTCATCGGTGAACTTTCCATCGACGACGATCCCGATGAGGGAGCTTTCCAAAGCATTGTGTTGGTACCCTTCGAATTGGGAAGGTTTGTGGGTCCGGGTGAAATCGTTGAAGAAATTCTGGTCGAACTGCTGCGAGGCGGTCTTATGGGCTTTGCGCGATTTTTCTTTCGCCTCTTCTTCGAGCTTCTCGAAGCGGGGAAGATCGACCGATAGATTTTCGTCTTTCGCGATCAAGACGATCTCTTCAAGAGGGAATCCGTAAGTGTCTTTGAGTTTGAACGCGTCGTCGCCTGTGATTTTGTGGGCCATTTTTTGGGAGCGCTCGATCACTTGGCTGAGGAGCTGCCCGCCTCGAAGCAACGTCCGGATGAACGCCTCTTCTTCCAGAGTGAGAATCTCGGCGATCCTCGTTTTGGCCGCCTTGAGTTCGGGAAAATCGTCTCCCATCGAAGAGACAAGCCGGGGAAGGACATCGGCCAAAAAGGGCCGCTGAAGCCCGAGCATCCGCCCATAGCGGACCGCTCGCCGCAAAATTTTCCTCAGCACATAGCCCCGATCGGTATTGCTCGGCTGCACGCCGTCGGCGATCGCGAAAGAGAGACTCCGGATATGGTCGGCGATCACATGGAAGGCGGGAGCGAGAATGGGGTTTTGACGGTCGTATTTTTTTCCCGAAATTTCTTCGACCTGTGCGATGAGTCCGCGAAGGATGTCGGTCTGGAATACATCGTTGACCCCGATTTTCAAGGAGGCGACCCTCTCGAGGCCCGCTCCCGTGTCGATCGATTGTTTGGGAAGGTTTTCCAATTTGCCCGAAGCGTCGCGCGAATATTGCATGAAGACGAGGTTCCAGAATTCGAGATAGCGCTCGCCGGTCGCGTCGTCTACGGGGCTTTTCGCAGGGCCGTATTTTTCCCCGCGGTCGTATAAGAGCTCTGAACAAGGGCCGCAAGGGCCGGTGTCGCCCATCGCCCAAAAATTTTCTTTTTCGCCGAAGCGGACGATCCGTTTCGGAGAGATGTGTTTTTCCCAAAGCGCAAAGGCTTCGTCATCGTCCCTGTAATACGGAGACCCAGATCTTTTCCGGATCGAAGGCGAACACTTGGGTCGATACGTCCCATGCAAAGCCGATCGCCTCTTTTTTAAAGTAATCGCCGAAGGAGAAATTCCCGAGCATTTCGAAGAAGGTCAAATGGCGCGAGGTGTGGCCGACATTTTCGAAATCGTTGTGCTTCCCTCCGACCCGGATGCATTTTTGGGTCGTCGTCGCCCGCGTATAATCCCTCTTCGATCTGCCCAAAAAAACGTCTTTAAACTGGTTCATTCCCGCGTTGATGAAGAGCAAAGTGGGGTCGTCGTGGGGAACAACAGGAGATGATGGGACGATCGTATGGCCCTTCGATTTGAAGTAATTTAAAAAAGCGCGGCGGAATTCTTGGGAGAGCATAAAAATCCTCGATAAATGCATTTGATTTTAGTGCAAGAGCGCCTGAGAGTCAAATGGCATTTGACTAGAGAAAGACATAATTTGTTTTTTAGGCCCCCTTGTGGGATTTACAGGCAAAGGATAAAATTTCCGGCCGGCAAAATTGGAGTTTTTTTATGGCATTGAAAGTCGAGGCAGGCAGGAATGTAAAAACGGAAAAAGGAGCCGACAAGCGCTGTCTTGCCGGCTGGGTCGAATTTAAGGGTAACGGGATACCAAGCTGGGCAAAAGGCAAATCTTTTAAGGTCGAACATTCGTGCCCCTATAAAAAAACGGAACGCCTTCATTCTTATTCCCTTTCCGATGTGAATCATGAAAGCTATGCTTTTGTGGTAGCAAAGATAGGATCGGATTTTTTAGATACTTTCGAGAAAAAAATGATTCCTTTTATTGGCGCATCCGATTCCTCTTGTAAAGAAGAGACGCGTGTCTTTTCCGGGCATTATCCTCTTTCCGATTACGAGGTTGTACGGCTCCCCAAAGAAGAAGGGATTCGACTTTCGACTGCGGCCTATAGGAATTTCAAAAGAAAAATGGGGTTTGATTGACTCTGGCCAAGTTCTTCTTGCAGCGATAAGGGCGGCTCCCTCAAAATAGAGATTTTGATTTAGGAGAAGATTTTATGGATGAAGACCTCAAGAAACAGATGGCCAAGATCGCCGGGACGATTCGTCAGCTGTCGATGGAAGCGGTGCAAAAAGCCAATTCAGGCCACCCCGGAATGCCGATGGGATGCGCGGAATTGGGAGCTTTTATGTACGGCGTCTTATTGAGGCACAATCCGAAAAACTCGAAATGGGCGAACCGGGACCGGGTCGTCTTGTCTGCCGGGCACGGATCGATGTGGCTCTATTCCTGTTTGAATTTGGCAGGATTCAAGCTGTCGATGGAAGAGATCAAGCGGTTCCGCCAGATCCATTCAAAAACTCCCGGACACCCTGAGTATGGGATGACGGACGGGGTCGAAGCGACGACAGGGCCTTTGGGCCAAGGCATCGGCAACGCTGTGGGCATGGCCCTCGGCTTGAAACTCCTGGGCACGAAATTCAATAGAGAAGAGTATCCGCTCTTCAACAGCAAGGTCTACTGCATCTGCGGCGACGGCTGCATCATGGAAGGGATCTCGTCCGAAGCCTCTTCTTTCGCAGGCCATTTAAAATTGAATAATCTGGTTCTGATTTACGACTCGAATAACATCTGTCTCGACGGCCCCTTGTACGAATGCTGCTCTGAAGATACGAAAACGCGCTACAAGGCCTATGGATGGGATGTCTACGATCTCGATGGATACGACCTGGACGGAATGGAATCCATATTCGGAGCGATCCGCAAAAAACAAGACAAACCCGTGCTGGTCGTTTTGCGCACTGTGATCGGCAAAGGGTCTCCGCATAAAGCCGGCACGCACAAGGTGCATGGATCTCCGCTGGGCGCTGAAGAGGTCGCCGCGACGAAAGAGGCTTTAGGACTTCCAAAAGAAGAATTTTATGTAGCGCAATCGGTTCGGGCTTTCTTCGAACAGAAAATGGAAAAAGACGCCGAATTAGAACGGGAATGGAACGATCTCTTCCGCAGATGGGCGAAAGCCTACCCCGATTTGGCGGCGGAATACGAAAAAATGAAAACGCACCATTTGCCCGCCGATCTCGAAGCGGCCTTGAAAAAAATCGAGATCAAATCGCCGATGGCCACCCGCAGCTCTTCTCAAGCCTGTTTACAAACGCTCGGCAAAATGCTGCCCCAGCTTTACGGCGGCTCCGCCGATCTTTCGGGCTCAGACATGACGTGGATGAAGGATTTTCCGATTGTGTCTCCAGGGAATTTCGCGGGAAGGAACATCAAATACGGCGTTCGGGAATTCGCGATGGGCACAATCGCAAACGGCCTTTCTTTGACCGGAATGATTCAGCCTTTCTGCGGCACTTTCTTGACTTTTTCCGATTATATGAGGAACTCGATCCGCCTCGCGGCTCTTTCCCCTTATCATGTGATCTACCAATTTACCCACGATTCGATCTTTCTCGGCGAAGACGGCCCCACGCACCAGTCGATCGAACAATTGGCCTCGCTGCGCGCCATTCCCCATTTGCATGTGATCCGTCCCGCCGATTCGCATGAAGTGCGAATGGCTTGGATCGCCGCCCTCCGCTACAAGGGACCGACAGCATTGGTTCTTTCGAGGCAAAACCTCCCTGATTTAGCCGGCACGGACGTCTCTTATGAACAGGGCATGGCGAAAGGGGCCTATATCATCCGGAAAGAAAAAGGGGGACAACCCGATTTCACGCTTTTTGCAACCGGATCGGAAGTGTCCCTTGCGATAGAGGCTGCAGAAAGTTTAGAAAAAATCGGCAAAAAGGTGCGCGTGGTTTCGATGCCTTGCTGGGCGCTCTTCGAAAAGCAGAGCGACGAATATAAACGAACGATTGTCGAGGGGAATATCGGGGTGCGCGTCGCCATCGAGGCGGCCTGCGACTTCGGATGGCACAAATACATCGGCAGAGATGGGATCGCGATCTGCATGGAGGGCTTCGGCCACTCGGCGCCGGCTGCCGACCTGGCTCAAGATTTCGGTTTCACACCGGATGCAATCGTAGAAAGACTCCTCAACCCCGCCGCCTGCCACACCTGCAAGGGGGAGTAGAGGGGGAGGTGAGAGCCTGGGGAATATCAGTCTTAGGGAATCAGCGTAAGGAACAGGATAGGTAGGATACGCGCGAAGCGCGCGGCAGGATAGACAGGATGGGCGCGAAGCGCGTCCATGGGACTGTCCGCCCCATACCCCGACCAAAGTACTATCGTCCTTTGGAATCCTAATTTGTTAATGATCTGCAGATTGAGTTAACTTTGTTTCCGCTACATTTTTCATATAGGCTTGGTCCACGCGATTCGGCTTTTCCGGATAACGCAGACGAAGAAGTCCCTGTTCAACCATTGGCGATAAAAAACGCGAACGTATTCTTTCTGCATTTCGATTTAAGAGATCGGCAAGCTGTCGGCGAGAGATCCATCGCCCTTCACAAAGTTGTAAAATAATCGCGTTCATTTCTGAAGGATGTAAACGTCTGTTTTCTTTGGAGGGTCTAGCCAGTTCGATTAATTTATTTAACTCGATATCAGAAACTTGGGTCTTATGTAGGGAGTCGGTTCCGATAGGTAGGGAGTCAGTCCCCATAGATAGGGAGTCAGTCCTCATAGGTAGGGAGTCAGATTCAGGAGGAAGGCGATAACGGGACCAGCGTCCTTGTCCGTCTTGCATTAGAATTCCTTGGCTGACAAGGTTTTGTAGCAACTTTGTTATATCTGATGGATGACTCGATGTAATTTGACGCATCCGAGCGTTATCTACCCATTCTTCCAAGTCTGCCGTTACTAATGCCTGGACTTCTAATTCTGTGAATTTTGAAAATTTGGAGCCAAACCGTTTTTTTAGCTTTGTATGCGTCTCTTCAGGAATCAGGCTGATCATAGGTAAAATCCATAATACGCGATCGGGCTGCATAATCTCTCGAACCATGGGAGAACGCCAGTGCTGGGATTTCCAGCCACATCTAATTTTATCAATTCCCGAACCCGCTTTTTCAGCTGCGCCAATCATACTAAACATAGTTTGAAGCGATTTGTTCCGACATTCGCTTACGTTTCCTTGCAGCAATTGCTCGAATGAGATCAATAGCGAACCGGGATTAGAAAATTCAAAGCGATCTTTATACTTTTCGATAATGACGCCACCTTGTCCTAGATAATCGGAGTGGATGAGGGCGTTGACCATGGCTTCGCGAATGGCTTCATGGACTACAGTCTCTCCTTTGCGGTAGAGATCGGCATTTAATTGAAAGGGGAACTTCAGATCGGCTGAGAGTTTTTGGAATACCCGTACGTAAAACTGAAAGAGGTTGCCAGGCCAAGTCCCATCTAAAGTTACACGATCGGTCCAACGTATCGCGGGATCATCGGATAACTTTTCACGAAAATCGATGGAATATTGAGGAAGGGCTTCACGAAGAGATTCTTCCCGGCCAAACATCACCATACCGGCGACTGTTAGGCCTTGCCGACCTGTTTCTCTACATAATTTCCAACCGCCAAGTTTAGAAAGTAACTCTTTATCTGCTAAACTTAACCACGGGTGAGTTGGTTTATGCGATGCCAATCGCTGACGGTATTGTTGCAAACTAGGAATGTCTAAATCTTCTAACGTAAAATGATCCAAGATCCGGCTGTCTGCGGACTCTTCAGATTTATCAGCGAGCATTCGGCTGACCTCTTGCTCGCTACAATGGTAATCTCCTTCGTGGTTGCGCCTGTATGTTCCTGCAAGAGGATTCTGTCCTATAAAAACAGGTCGTTGATAACGGGTTGCTTGAGGTACATGAATTGCAATGATTGTGCCCATTGGATGTACGATCTCTTGGACATCGAAATCGTTTAGCAAATTGATGCTGACTTTACCCCTGTTATTGATCGAATCCCAAAAATTCTTCTTAATTTTATTTACATCAGACAAGCCGCTAATGGTTCCGTCATTTTCAACACCTAACCAAATGATTCCGCCTCTAGTATTCGCCATGGCGCTGTAGGTTTCCCATGCAGTATGAGGAAGGCCGCCTTTAGCAGATTTAAATTCCGAATCAACGCTTTCGTTCCAACCTAATTGAACGAGAAGGGCTAACGGCTCGATTTTATTTTTTTCCTTGATCATAGATTTCCGGATTGAGAGATGCCATTGTACTCCAAAAAGATTTTAACAAAAAGATGAAGCATTTTCGCGATTGGTGAATTATATTGTCTCTATGGAAACGAAGTTTTTAGACGCTCTGCAATGCAAAAATAAGGGGAGGCCGCCAGTTTGGCTGATGCGGCAGGCGGGACGGTATTTGCCCGAATACCGGAAGATCAGGGAAAGGCGTAGTTTGCGGGAGATGTTCTTTACTCCCGAGTTGGCGGTATTAGCGACGAAGATGCCGATCGAGAGGTTTGGGTTCGATGCGGCAATTTTATTTTCCGATATCACTGTTGTCGCTTTGCAGCTTGGATTGAGATTAGATTTTCAAGAAGGGCCAGTAGTGGAACCGAGGATGGTTCCGGGTTGTGTGGAGGCTTTGCCCTTGATTCGGGCTGAAGAAGCTTTGGGAATGATCGGCGAAACGGTTCGAATTTTAAAAAGAGACTTAAAAGTTCCCCTCATTGGGTTTTGCGGAGGGCCGTTTACGGTCGCCAGCTATTTGATCGAAAAGCATAACGGACAAGAGTTGCCTCTGACAAAAAAATGGATGTACAGAGAGCCGGAAAGTTTTGAGAGGCTTCTTGAGAAGATTACGGATGCGTCGATCGACTATTTGCAAATGCAGGAGCGGGCGGGCGTCGACGCGATCCAGATTTTCGATTCATGGGCGCATGTATTGTGCGAGGAGCATTTCCACCGTTTTTGCCTCCCCTTCCTCAAACGACTTCTGGGCGCAGTAAAAGTTCCAACGATTGTCTTTATGAGGGGAGCGAGCCTGCGCGTTGAAGAATTGGTTGCATTACAACCCGCGGCAATCAGTTTCGATTGGCAGGTCCCTTTGTCCGAATTGAGGGCCAAAGTTCCCACCTCCATTGCCTTGCAGGGCAATTTCGATCCCGATCTGCTCTACGCTCCTCTTGAAACGATCCGGAAAAATGTGAAAAATGTTTTGGAATCGATGGAAGGCGATCAGGGGTTCATCGCCAACTTAGGCCATGGCGTGAAGCCCGATATGTCGATCGATGCAGTCCGTTGTTTTGTCCATTCAATTAAAAATTAATAAGTGAAAGCCATGCTTAATCAAGTTAAAAGTTCTATTTATCCCCTTGATCCTCCCGAAGGATGCAATGAGAAAGTTTATTTAGAAGGAGAGGAATTCGAGAGGATTTTATCTTTCAATTATCAAAAACGAAAGCATCTTCGGCATGGAAATTTCGGAACCCGCGAGGAACGAAGAGAGGCTAAGGCCCAATTTTGGATGATGGATTTGATCGATGTAATGAACGACTTTGAAGACCAAGTGAAGAATGATCAAAAAATCATCGGGACAGCGCTGGGCCAGCGATTTTCAAAGCTCGAATTGCTGAACCTGCAGGAGAGCGGGCTATCCGGATCGGAGGCGGAGAGAGTCCAGTCTTTCGTGCTTCAATATTTTCCAAATATAAATGAGGTGTTCTTGTCTGCCGAATCATTCTCCGATTTTAATCCTCCGCTTCTCATACCCGACATGGAGCTGGATTAAAAATCGAATTTTTTCAAGAGGACAATCTAAGAGACCTTCTCTGAATTAAATTTCAGTCGATTTTTCGGTTCTTTTGAGCCGATTTTCGATTCAAACCTTTGGGGGGCAATATCGACAGTGTATATAGCCCCCCAAATTTGAAGTCGAAAAGCGGCCAAAATAATCCAAAAACTCGACGAAACGTTAATTCAGAGAAGGTCTCTAAGCGTCATGTGTTTGGTTTTTTTATGGTAAGCGAAGAGATTTCCTCGCTCTCCCCAGCGGATCAGGGTGTGCAATTGGGCATGGGGGTCTTGATAGGGGAGTTCTTCCGCCAGGAAGGCGATCAATTCTTCTCGGGAGAGCGTTTGGCCGGGCGCTTTTTTTAACAACTCGCAGACTTTCTGGAAGAGAGGGATCGTCAATAATTGGGTTTTCCATAAGGCTTTCCGTTTTTCAGGATTTTCTTCTAAAAACTCTTTTCCTTTTTCAGTCAAGCTAACAGTCCTGTGGTCGATTTCTACAAAATTCAATAGTTTCGTCGCATGCAGCACGGGAGTGATTTTATCATAATGGAGGTTGCTTTCCGCTCCGATTTTAAAAATGTTCTGCGACCCGTCTCGGCGGTTTAAATAACCCAAAAAGCCCAGGATTTCATCGAAGGAGACAGCCAATAGTGGGGTGATTTTCTCTTTTTTGGGAGCTCGTTTCGTTTCGAGCGGTTCGATGCGTCCATAAGTGTCGTGCAGCTCTTCGACCAATTTTAAAAAATCGGGCGAATGATAGTCCCTGGGCCTTGGGATTTTATTTTCGATGACGGCGTGGACAGTGGCTGGATGCATTCCTAGGACGATGATCCGGTCTGCCATAAACGCCACTTCTTGAATATCGTGGGAGACTAATAGAATGGAACTCAATTTGAGTTCCTTATTCGACCAGATTTTTAATACCTCCGACCCTCAAAACCTCCGCGGTAAACGTATCGAGTTCGCTGAATGGCTCATCCATGAAAAGCATTTCCGGGTTGCGCACCAAAGCCCTGGCCATTCCGACCCGCTGTTTCATCCCGCCGGAAATTTCCCTCGGATAGGAGTCTTCGAATCCCTCGAGCCCGATCATCCCGATCGCCTCTTGGGTCTTTTGCTTCATTTCTTCGACAGATGCGTTATCGGCTTTTAATACGACTTCGATGTTCTGTCTTACCGTCATCCAGGGATAGAGGGCGAAGCTTTGAAAGACCATCGACATATTGGGGAGGAGCCCTTTCAATTTCTTCCCGTGGTCGAAGATCTCCCCTTTCGTTGCAGGGATCAGCCCTGCCAAGATCCTGAGAAGGGTCGATTTCCCGCACCCCGATGGGCCGATGATGGCGACCACTTCATCCGGATATACTGCTAAATTGATCCCTTCCAAAACATGCAAAATATGTCCTTCTTCTTGCGGATAATCTTTGCAAATATTTTTGGCTTCGAAAAGAGGCTCAGACATTCAACGCAAACCGTTTTTCAGAATAATGATACAATTTTAGCCATACTTGATAATTGATAATAACAACAACAGCCGACATAACTAAAATACTAGCTGCCAAAAGAGGATAATCGTTATTTTGAGCCGCTAAACTGATCGACGAACCGATTCCAGGTATAGTCAAAACCTGGTTTTTGTAGGTCGCATACTCAGCTACGATGCTCGCATTCCAGGCTCCTCCCGAGGCGGATAAGATTCCCGTGATCAAATAGGGAAAAATGGCGGGCAGCTCCAGCCAGAGGAAACGCTCCATTCGGTTATAGCGGAAACTGACTGCCACCTCTTTTAAATCAGAAGGGATCGCTTTGGCACCCGCCATGACGTTGAATAACACATACCATTGAGTTCCCATCAGCATGAGAACAAGGCTCCCGATTTCCAGGGTAATTCCGAGGCGGATAAAAATGTAAATCAAGATCGGGAAAAGCAATGTCGCGGGGAAAGAAGCGAAGACTTGCAGGGCCGGCTGCAAAACGCGGTTCCATTTTTCTGAAAGCCCGATAGCCAAGCCGAGTGGAAGCATGATGGCGACGCTGACTAAAACGCAAGCGAAGACCCGTGCCAAGGTATAAAGCAGCAGAACCCCCAAATGGAGCCATTGTTCCAATTGAACATCTTTCAAAAGGCGGAAGATCGAAAGGGCAGCCCAGGCCAAAAGAGCAAATAAAATAATCAGAGAAGCGCGGCTGAGGATCAAAAACAAAGATCCAAGATTTGTGTTTTTTTGCTTATGAGCGCTTCTATCTTGTCTCCAATTTACGAATCGTTTGCCTTGAGTCTGTAAAAAATGAACAAAATAAGAATTTTTCAGGAGGTTTAAAAACCACGATTCCGCTTGAACAACGGGAGCCGTTTCTTCGATCCGGATTTTTTGGGACCATGCGATGAGCGGCCGCCAAAGGAGCTGATCTAAAAAAAGAATCAAAACGATCATAGCCAAAATAGCGTAGATCATTGCCGGAATGTCGCCTTTTGCGGTAGCTACGCTCATGTAGGAACCGAGGCCGGGCAAACGAAAATCGCGGTCTCCTAATTTGAACGCTTCGTTGATCATCAAGAAAAACCAGCCCCCTGCGACGCTCATAATGCTATTCCAAATCAGGCTCAACATTGCGAAGGGAAGCTCCACCCAGCGGAACCTTTGGAAATAGCTGAAACCGTACGCGGTCGCGCATTCATTTTTTTCCGCAGGCACTGTCCTTACGGAATGATAAACTCCGAAGGTCATGTTCCACACTTGGCTGGTAAACATCAAAAGGATGGCAGCCATTTCCAGACCGATATTGTTGTGTTTGAAAATGGCGATGAATAAAAGGACGATGCCAGGAAGAAATCCCAAAAAAGGGATGCTCTGCAGTACATCCAAAAGGGGGATCAAGAATTTTTCCGCGATCTTGTCTTTGGCCGTCCAAAAGCCGCACAGCAAACTGAAAATCAAGGATAGTACATAGGCCGAAAGCCCGCGGGACATAGAAAAAAAAGTATACTGGGGCAAACGCCAGATCGAGAGGTCGATCTCGACTTGATCTCTTAAGGGGCTGACTAATTGATGCCAATAGCTGAACAGGCCAGCCGCCATGCAGACGGCCAGAAAAATTAAGAAGAGATCACCCCAAATACGGCGCATAATTGCGAAGAATTTTGCAAAGGTCTATTTTTAATCAAGTTTTTAAGTTTGAACGAATGATTGGCGATTTAATTGAGGTCGATCCGGCCCAGCTTGCGAAATGGAACCGGCCTGTCCCCCGCTATACGAGCTATCCAACGGCCCCTCAATTCCATCCGGTCGAAGAGCTGCTCGTGCGCGAAAAATTGGCGGCGTTCGACCGCTCAGCCAAACCCCTTTCCATTTATATCCACATCCCTTTTTGCAAGACGATGTGCCTCTTTTGCGGATGCTCCGTCATTTTGAATCGAAAACCTGAGAGGCAAAGCGCTTATCTCAAGCATTTGATTCGGGAAATCCATCTGGCCGCCGATTGTTTTTCTTCGAAAAGAAAGATTTCCCAGCTCCATCTGGGGGGCGGAACGCCCACCTCTCTCTCCGAGGCGGAATTCGAGGATCTGATCGCCGTTTTAAAGGACCGTTTCGAATGGGAAAAAACCGCGGAAATTTCCATCGAAATCGACCCGCGCACTGTTTATGCGGACAATGGGAAAAAGTTGTCGGCCCTAAAGCGGCTCGGGTTCAACAGGGTGAGTTTTGGGGTGCAGGACCTCGACCCGAATGTACAGGAAGCGGTAAAGCGGAGGCAGACCGAAAAAATGACCGTTGAAACATCGAAAAAGCCCGAGAACTCGGATTCGATGGGATCAACATCGATTTGATCTATGGACTTCCTCTGCAAACAGCAAAGTGTTTTCGAAATACCGCGGAAAAACTGCTCGCTCTCAGACCCGACCGAATCGCTTTTTATTCCTATGCGAAAGTCCCTTGGCTGAAAGAACACCAAAAGGCCATCCCCGATGCGGACTCTTCCCTCTACCGAAGACAAATTCCGGATCTATGTAGAAGCGCGAGAGCATTTTATGGAAAGACGGCTATACGGCGATCGGAATGGACCATTTCGCTCTCGCGGCCGATCCCATTGCGAAGGCATATTCTGCTGGAAAAACTGCATCGCAATTTCCAGGGCTACTCTGTGCAGCTCGCAGATGACATGCTGGGATTCGGGGTGAGCTTCGATCGGATTTTTCGAAAACAGCTTTCTGCAAAATGTCAAAGAGCTCGAAGAGTACCAGAACCATTGCAAAAGGATCTCTGCCTATTTTGCGAGGGTTCTCATTGAGCGAAGAAGATCTCCGCCGCCGCTTTGCGATCCAATCGCTCATGTGCCATTTCGAATTGGACAAAAGGGAATTCCACTCGCAATTCGGCCTCGATTTCGACCGCCATTTCGCTGAAGCAAGGAAAAATCTCGATTTGTTGATTCAGGAAGGAATGCTTGAAGAGACGGTAGAAAAACTCATTCCCACCCCTCTCGGACGACTTTTCGTTCGGCTCATCGCTGCCACTTTCGACGCGTATATCGAGAAAGGGCAATTTTCGAGGGCAGTTTGAGCCTATGAAGATCCTGATTTTAGGCGGAGGGATATCGGGCCTCAGCGCCGCCTGGTTCTTAAAAAAGAAACATCCAAAAGCCCGAATCACATTGCTGGAAAAAACCGATCGGCTCGGAGGATGGATCCGCACCGACCGCGAAAACGGCTATTTAATCGAACGGGGGCCTCGCACATTCCAAGCGGGGAGATCGCCCCACCTCTTGCAATTGATCCGGGATCTCGGATTGGAAGCGGAAATGATCGGATCCGATCCGGCGGCTGCCAAAAGATATCTTTGGCATCGGGGAAAACTCCGCTCTTTTTCTTCTCTCTTGCCACGACTGCTTCCCGTTTTGCTCCGCGAACCTTTTATCCCGCCCAATACGAAGCCTGACGAATCGATTTACGATTTCGCCGCCCGCCGTTTCTCAAAGACCGCCGCAGATCTCCTTTTCGATCCGATGACTCTCGGCATTTACGCAGGCGACATCCGGAAGCTCTCCTTGAAATCGTGCTTTCCCAAATTCGACGAATGGGAGAGGCAGCATGGATCGCTCGTCAAAGCGATGTTCAAACAGAAGAAAAAAGGAAAAGGCCTCTTTACTCTGAAAGGGGGCATGCAGAGGCTGATCGATGAGCTGGAAAAACAATTGGAAATCGAAATTGGTTACCATTGCGAGGCTACCGCCATCCGCGATCATGAAATCGAAGCGGGAGGAAAGATCTGGACTGCCGACCGGATTGTTTCAGCCCTTCCCGCGCCCGCCATCGGACGGCTATTCAATGAGCCCTTCGTTTCCCAATCGCTCTCCGTAGTCCATCTCGTTTTTCCCTCCTCTGCATTCAAAAAGCGGGGATTCGGCTATTTGATCCATCTCTGGAAAAAGAATCCCTTTTGGGGATGGTTTGGGACTCTTTCATCTTCCCCCAGCAAAGACGAGCGCCAGGAGTTTGCCCGTTTTACAGCCATGGTCCGGCCAGAGGTTGAAGATCCCGTCGAAGCCGCGCTCGAGGCGGCCCGCCTCCATTTAAAGATTTTTGAGAAGCCCCTGCACATTTCTCTGTTTCATGCGAAAGAAGCCATCCCTCAATACGAAGTCGGCCATTCCGAAAGAGCCGCTCGATTCGAACAAAAACACCCCTCCATCACCTTTTTAGGCAGCGCCTTCGAAGGAGTCTCAGTCGAATCGTGCATCCACAGAGCCTTTAAAAAAATTACTATATTGTAATTTTTAAACTATTTTCTATTAATTGATTTGTAATTCAGATTGTTGTAAGATGGTTGTAGGTGATTACTATTTAAATCAGATCTCCTCGTAATTTTAATAATATAAAAGTTGGAGGGTATTTTTATGGTTAACAAGACAAATCCGATTCCTTCGGGGTGGACCGAATTCGCCGCTCTCGAAGCGAGACTGAACGCCGGCGACCTTACGGTCAACGAGCTTCAAGACATCCAAGATCAGATCGTCCTAAAAACAACCGAAAAAACGCAAAAATTAGTGAAAGGCCTTTTCGACAAGGTAGAGGCGAAAAAAGATTCCCTGAAAGAGAGGGAAGCTGTCGTTTCTCAAGATGTCTTTGGCCTCGCGCAAAAAATTGTCGATTTAGGGATCCGCTGGAACCAATTAGTCCCTGAGCAGATCGCTGAAGAGCTGGTCTCGCTAAATCAAAGGGCGACTCTGATTTCGGGGGAGAAAGAGGTCTCTCCTTGGGTCCAAGAAATCAACCAAGCCGCGCAAAGGCAGCTGGAACACCTCAATTTCGCCTTTGTGTTTCCTGTCGTCATCGAATTGAAGCAAGAGACGATGGAGCCGACCTTTGCAAGCCGTCTTCACGCCATAGCCGAAAAGATCAGGCAGCAGAATACCGTGCTCCCGTTCAAAGCCCTCGATGCGTATCTCCAACGGGAGATTATCCGTTATGCAACGGCGGAGGGCGTATGAGTCCCGAAGTTCTCTCACATGGCATCGATGAGTATCTCGAAGCTTTAAGAAATCAAGCAAAGACCGCGGAAGCGTTCTTTTCGGACGGGTCGAAGAGGGGATGGAAGGGTTGCTCGCCCTCCCCGAAGACATCCGCCTGAAAATCGACCAGTTGGTCTGGGATGCCGCAGGAGGCGAGGCTATCGATCCCACCGATGAAAAATCGAAAGGGATCATTGCGGGAGCTATCATGCATTCCCTCGAAGAAAGAATGGGAATGAACTAAATATATAAGAAACTGTATTCCGGGGCGTTAGTCTCTAAGAGGTCTCTAAAGCCCCGGAATCTTATTCAATGTTGCAATTTTTGTTACAAAACACTTCATCCGACTTGAGATATAGATAAGGAATATATTCAAGGACAAGATGAACAAGCGATTGCGGGTCGATCACAGCACTCACAACTTCAGCCACTTTTTGGCGGAGCTGCTTCTGATTCTGAAACAAGCGGATCGATACTACTTGATGCCGAAAACCTTCGCTATCAGTGAAGAAATTAGGAGCATAGCGCGGGCTCGCGCATGCATCATATTTGAAAAATTTGTACTTTCCTGGCTCGAGAAATTCAAAGGCAATCAAAGAATAATGAAAGGTCTTATCGGCAAAAACTGGGGATACTAAAATTGGCTTCCTTAAATGGACGATCCTGGGTTCAGATTCCTTTTCACTCACGCTAATTGTTTTATCAAAATTCAATCTAGGCAAAGGTCTTGTAGTAATTTCCGCTAAGGCTCCGTTTGGCTGTGTGCAGGAAGGGAGCGACATTTCAGGAAAATATTGGGTAAACTCTACCCAAGAAGAGGTGGATATTGTTGGAGCAGCCATAATTTCCTATTTATGTTTTTTATATATTATATTGTTTATTATTATAAAATTCAATTAATAATTTATTTTTCAAAATACTAACTAACTAAAATAATAATTATAAAATGGGCAAAAGAGGATGGAACTCGTTATTCAGGGGATCGCCAAAGCCATAGCCGAACTGCTTCAAGGCGTTGGTAGAGGGGTCTTTAGAATTCTGAATATAAACGGCATTGGAAAGAGCGTAAGCCGCTAAATAAAGATCTGAGGCAGGATTGGAAGCTAATTGGGGCCAATCGAGGATCAGGTTAGGGCGGAAAAAGAGGAGATTGCCTGGCTTGGCAGGAAGGGGGAGGAGTCCCAAGTGGGATCGTTTGATAGGGGGAGATGAAGGGGCGCCGATAAGAAGGCCTAGGGCAAGACCCTGGATGCTGAAAAGGTCTTTAGCAGGCACTGTTTTTTCCCAAGGATATTCTTTTGGGATCCATTGGTCGCAAGCGAGTCGCAAATGTTGTTTGCCAGTGAGCGATTGGGCGATCGGTGAGAGCTTCCTCAACAGGAGCGTTTGAAGGAGAGGAATGGATCTCCAAAGATCGCGTCCCGCTGCATAGATTTCTGTGGCTGCTTTGAGGGGGAGTTTCGCCGGTCCAGTATGGAGCCGGTCGGCGAGGGTTTTGAGGGCGCTTTCATAAATCGGTTCCCATTCGAGTCCGAATTCGAATTCGATGTATCCATTTTGGGTGAAAAAAGCCGTCTGCTGCTCGGTCAGGATTGCTTTCATAGGTTTTTAATCGTAAAAGAGCTTCCGCGATCGCAGTGTGTTCAGCGAAGGCTGAAAATCTCACGAAGTTTTCCCCGAGAGAGCCGAATCCTTGTCCTGGAGCTGCGACGATGCCCGTTCTTTGCAGAAGAGCGTCGAAGAATTCCCAGGAATTCATTTTCCCCGGCGTTTTGCACCAGATGTAAGGCCCGTCGATTCCGCCATAGACCGTAAACCCAAGATGCTGCAAGCCGGTCCGCAAGAAGCGGGCCCGCTCGGTGTAGGATTGGATAATTTCCTTCACTTCCTGTCTTCCTTTAGGGCTGTAAACGGCTGCCGCGGCTTTCTGCACGGGATAAGAAACCCCGCTCGTTTTCGTCTCGCAACGGCGTTTCCAAAGGGAATGAAGCGATTGTGTTTTCCCTACGTCCCTGATCTGGATTTGATGGGGGATCACAGTATAGGAACAGCGGAGGCCGGTGAATCCCGCCGATTTCGAAAAACTCCGAACTTCTACCGCGACTTCTTTCGCCCCTTCGATCTCATAGATGGAGCGGGGCGCTTCGGAAGTGATATAGGCTTCGTAAGCGCCGTCGAAAAAAATCACCGCTTCTGTGCTCTTGCATAATCGACCCACTCTTTTAAAATTTGCCTGTCCATGGCAGCTCCTGTCGGATTGCTGGGCGAGCAAAGATAAATGAGATCGACATGAGTTCCCGGCGGCTTAGGGATAAAACCATTCTCTTCGGTGCATTGGAGATACGTTATGCCGCCGAACCGGCCAGTTTTCAAAGGGAGCCGCGTACGTCCTGCCATGATGTTCGCATCGAGATAGACGGGATAAGTCGGGTCGGGGAGCGCCACTCTGTTTTCGGTTGAAAAAATTTCTTGAAGGTCCCCGATATCGCTCTTCGCCCCATCGGAAATGAAGATCTCGTCGGGAGAAATGCCGAGGCCTTTATAATCGAATTCCGCGATCGCTTGGCGAAGGAAAGAATAACCCTCCGTGGGTCCATAGCCCTTGAAAGTCGCTTTTTCCCCCATTTCTTGAGAGGCGGACGAGAGGGCATAGACGATCGAAGGAGGAAGAGGTCGGGTCACATCGCTGATCTCGAGGTGGAGCAGCGCTGTTTGATTAGAGGGGGATTGGGTCGATTTGGATTGGAGGGAAGCAACGCGTTTCTCGATCTCGGGAAATAAAGTTTGGACAGAGAGTTTTTGCAAGTGGTGGTTGAGTTTGACCATAAAATGAAGACCTTTTCGTTTGGCTATCTAAGATAATGGGCTTTTCGTTAACTCTCAATAAGAACCTGTCTCAATAAAAAGTTTCATAAAGAAAAATTTCGCTTCTGGTCATTCAAACCAATGGATAAACTGGAATTCATGAACCCGCTCGAAGACCTCAACAAGAAATTAGAAATTATCGAAGAAAAGCTGGGCTATGTCTTTGAAAATAAGGATCTTTTGATCTTAGTCGCTCATCCATCGTTCGTTCGTGAACGAGTACCGGGACTTAACGGGCCATCACAATGAGAGGCTCGAGTTTTTAGGGGATTCGGTTTTGGGATTAGCGGTCGCCGATTATCTTTACCATCGCCTCCCTTCCTATCCCGAAGGGCAGCTTTCCCAGCTCCGTTCGAGGCTGGTCGACGCCGCTTCCTGCGCTCAGTATTTGCAAAAACTGGGCCTTTCCCGAGTTCATCCTTTTAGGAAGAGGGGAAAAGATCAGCGAAGGGAGGACGAAAGTCTCTATTTTGGCCGATGTATTCGAGGCGCTCGTAGGAGCGATCTACCTCGATGGAGGACTTGGCGATCATTAAATCTTTTCTCATCTGCCATTTTGAGGCGGAGATCGAGAGCCGCGATCGGAAGCCCGCCGCGCAATTACAAAGCGGAGCTGCAGGATTATTCGCAAAAAAAATTTCAAAAAACGCCCATTGTACAAAGTCGTCGAGGAAACGGGTCCGGATCATGCCAAAGTGTTTCATGTGATGGTCCTGGTCGATGAAAAAGAAGCCGGGATCGGCATGGGCGCTTCGAAAAAAGAGGCGGAACAAAGGGCAGCTTTCGATGCTCTGTCAAAAATTACTGAGGACCGCAGTGAGCAAAACAGCAAATAAAACGAAGATCATTTGGTCGTGCCGCGAATGCGGCCATGCTCAGGCGAAATGGACCGGAAGCTGCTCGGCTTGTCAAAATTGGAATACGCTGATTGAAGAGGTTTCGGTGTCAAGAAGAAAAGCGGTTCGAAGCGAAAAAGCCGGGGACTGCGAAAGCCGTTCGGATCAGCGAAGTCAACGCAGGTTCGTTCAAACGCGTCT
The DNA here is from genome assembly GCA_963713105.1 of uncultured Chlamydiae bacterium. Lineage (GTDB taxonomy): Bacteria > Chlamydiota > Chlamydiia > Chlamydiales > SM23-39 > CAVQKJ01. Next base: position 554,076 of record CAVQKJ010000005.1, on the reverse strand, counting down.
CCACGAACGATGGGCGAACTCGACCGTCTTTTCGGGGGCGGCCTTGTCGAAGGTTCTTTGATTTTGGTCGGCGGAGAGCCGGGCGTCGGCAAATCGACCCTGATGCTCCAGATCGCAAACGCCCTGGCGGTCCAAGGGCTGACTGTTTTGTATATTTGCGGCGAAGAATCGGCCGAGCAAACTTCACTGCGGGCGAAGCGCTTGAGTATCGATCATCAAAATCTCTATCTTCTCAGCGAGACGAATTTCAGCGCGATCCGCGCCCAAATCGATCAAATGAAGCCCGATGTCGCGATCGTCGATTCGGTGCAGATCGTCTATAAATCGGAACTTCCCTCTTCTCCCGGATCCGTCGTACAGGTGCAGGGAGATCGCCACCGAGTTCATGCACTTGGCCAAAGGGCACGGGATCACGACCTTTCTAATCGGACATGTGACGAAATCGGGAGAACTGGCCGGCCCGCGCGTTTTGGAGCACATCGTCGACACGGTGCTCGATTTCGAAGGGGACCGGCAGCACGGATTCAGACTGCTCCGCGCCATCAAAAATCGGTTCGGCGCAACCGATGAGATCGCCATCTTCCAAATGAAGGAGACGGGGCTTGCCGAAGTCCCGAACCCCTCGCAAGCGTTTTTGGAAGAGCGGATGAAGGAGATTCCCGGATCGGCAATCGTGCCCGGATTGGAAGGGGCCCGCTCGTTTCTTCTCGAAATCCAAGCCCTCGTCACTCCGACCGCTTTCCCGAACCCTTCCCGTAGATCTACAGGTCTCGACCAAACCGGCTTAGCCTCTTGCTCGCCGTTCTAGAAAAGAGGGTCGGCTATCAGCTCCACCATTGCGATGTCTTCGTCGCTCTCGCAGGGGGACTTGAAAATCGTCGAACCGGCGATCGATTTAGGGATCCTCCTCGCCATCGCCTCGTCTTTTTCCAACCGCGCCATTCCCTCCGATCTCATTGTCATCGGCGAAGTAGGCCTCGGCGGCGAGGTCCGGGGCGTCAGCCGCATCGAAACGCGTCTGAAAGAGGCGATCCACATGGGATTCAAAAAGTGCATCCTTCCGAAAAAGAACCTCAAAGGCCTCTCTCCCCATATCGGAGAAAAAATCCAGCTCATCGGAGTCGACCTCGTCGACCAGGCAATCAAAGAGATTTTATCTTAAAATAAGTTCTTAGGCATAGAGTTTATGGTCTTTATCAAGCCAAACGATATAAAAGATCTCTCCGATAAAAAAGCCATGAACGCGGCCATGCTCGCTTTTTGATAACTGAAATTGCCATGCGGGAGCGGATCGAAGCTGTTCATTTAAGTGTTGAAATCCCAACGGTCTCGCAGTTTTTTGCCAATCATGCGGATGCGCCCGGACACTTTTACTATGGGAATTCATAAATTCTTTGATTGTCCAGGATGACAGCGCTTTCAACCTTTCCATCAATGTTTGAGTATAATGAGGATGAAACACCGGAGGACAAAGCTCCGTATCGGACGAATCGAAATATTCGAATGAAAAGTGGATTTTAGAGTCATGCACCTTAGATTTCTGAATCAGACTTTGCTGAACAGGAGAAGACTTTTTCATAACGATTTGTAGAAAGTCTTCATTGATTCTTTATGGATGGTGGCAGTAGAAGGCTGGTCGGGCGCTAAATCCTGTCTCGCTTCTTTCCAGGGTAATTCCTGGTGAGTCATTAGTTCGAGAGAAGTCGCTGTTTCGCAGCCGAATACATCGATCACTTCTTTAAGATAGGTTTTTAAATGAAGGAGAATTTCAGGGAATAGAATTTCTTCGAGAATGGGACGCCACTCAAATGCTTTAAAACGTTGATATTGAGAAGGTAAAACCGGACCATGAACCCATGCTTGAAAATCTTCATGAAAAAGAGGAATGTCCTTAAGGGCCAAATGCCAAGCTTGAGCGTAGTAGAGTAGTTTCTGGAGTTTTAAATTTGTTAAGACGTCTCCCCTTTCTCTACTTTCGCAAAGAAGAAAATCGGAAACAAGGTCAGGAGAAATCAAATCTTGCTGAGCAGTCATATATTAAGCTCCTAAACTCAATTTAAAGGGAAAACAGCATAAAGGAAAATGCATTTTTTTATATACTCTAGATCATGAAAATTGAAGCAGGTGCCCGCTCTTCTCCTCTATCCCGCGCGCAGGCGGAAGAAGTACTTCAAGAAATCCGAGCCTTCTATCCCGATTTGAATTTTGAAATGACGTGGGTGATTACGACAGGCGACCGGAACAAGACCATTTCGCTCCGCACGCTTGGGAAAGACGACTTTTTTACAAAAGAACTCGACCAGATGCTGCTGGACGGATCGATCCGGATCGCCATCCATTCTGCAAAAGATCTGCCTGATCCTCTTCCAAAAGGCCTTTCGATCTCCGCGATAACAAAAGGAGTCGATCCGCGCGACTGTATAGTTTTGCGCGAGGGAATGACTTTAGAAAAGCTGCCTCCGGGCGCGGTCATCGCCACTTCGAGCGAACGGCGCGAAGAGACGGTGCGCGCGCTTAAAGCGGATCTTCAATTCATCGATTTGCGCGGGACAATTTCGGAGCGGCTGGAAAAAATAGAGAGGGGAGAAGCGGATGGCGTCGTTCTGGCCGAAGCCGCGTTGATCCGCCTCAAACTGACCCATCTAAACCGGATTATTTTGCCGGGAGAAACAGCGCCCTTCCAAGGCAGACTCGCCATTTTGGCCCGGATTGACGACCTTGAGATGCACATCCTATTTTCAAAAATCGATGCAGACGCTTTACTTAGGGCTTGATCCCAAAAACTATCCTTGCAAAGGTTCGCTTGTCCATTATCCGGTGATCCGCACGCAAAAGCTCGAAGGCGATGATTTGCAAAAAGCGGAAAATTTGTGGCCGCAATTCACCCATGTCGTTTTTACGAGCCAGACTGCGGTCAACTATTGGAGGCTCGATCTAAAAGGGAAAATTTCGATAGCGATCGGCGATGCGACCGCGGAGGCTGTGAAAAGCAGAGGAAGCCTTCCTCTCCTGGCGCCCTATGCTACGCAAGAAGGAGTCATCGAACTCATTTCGAGTCTCGATTTGCAAAACGGGTTCCTTTTTTTGCCCCGCTCCCGCTTAGCGCGGAGCGCTCTTTCCGATTTTCTAAGCCAAAGGCGAATCCGTTATTTTGCGCTCGATCTCTACGATACGCTCTTTCAAAAACCGGAGCCGGTGCCCGATCTGAATGAATTCGACGAGATCGTTTTCACAAGTCCTTCCACTGTCGAGGGGTTTCTAAAAATATTCGGAAAATTGCCCCCTGAAAGAAAATGGAGGCCGATCGGCCCGATCACCAGGAAGGCTCTTTTAAAATATTGATTTATAATGCTTTCGTGGTGTCCTTGCAAGAATCGTTATGGTCATGTTATTGTGACTATATAGAAAATAGAGGCGAAAATGTCGGAATACATCCAAGCAGGTAAGTTCAAGGCAAGGTGTCTGAAACTCATGGATAAGGTCCATCGGACGAAACGAAAAATCATTATTACAAAACGAAATAAACCCATCGCGCAGCTTGTACCGATTGAGGAAGATTCTGAAAGCCTTTTTGGGAGGATGAAAGGAACAGTTAAAGTTGTTGGAGACATCATTTCACCGATTGACGAGGTTTGGGATGCCTCTCGTTAAAGAAATCAAGCAGCACAAGCTTCTTCTCGATACTCATATTTGGATTTGGACAGCGCAAGGAAATACGGTAATATCTCCCTCTTCGAGGAAAGCGATCGATCAAGCTAAGAAAAGAGAACATTTATTGATTTCTCCGATTTCAATTTGGGAGATTTCTATGTTGGTTGAGAGAAAGAGAATAATTTTAGAAATGGACGTGGCGGATTGGTTGAAGCAATGGGTAGAATTGCCCGGAATTTCAATCGCTGAATTTTCATTTCGTGTCGCAATCCTTAGCGATCGGCTGCCTGATTTATCCCATAGCGATCCTGCGGATCGGATTTTGATTGCAAGCGCTTATGAAGAAAATGCCGTGCTGGTTACAGCCGATGAAAAAATATTAAAATTCGGCCATGGTCCTTTTATTTCTGTGTATGACCCTACCTGATTGTTTTTTACAAAAAATCGCTCTCTGATATCCTCCTCTCCATAACAGGAAAAATATGGTAAAGCAGCTCATTGCAATTCTAGTTTCGATTTTTGGCGTTTTAAACCAGGCAGGCGCGATGGAATGGTTTCAAACTTGGGATCGGCCTGAATATCAGGAATGGGCCGCTGAAATTCCGGAAGGATATCTCCTTCATATCATCCGAAAAGAAAAAAGCGATTGGCTCGTCGTCCAAGCCAAGTTGATTATGGGCGATAAAGGACTTCCTGGATTTGAGGTAGTCGAGCAGCGTTCTGTTCCTGATGAAGAAACAGCCTTTAATTACATCCACTCTCTTGAAAGTATCCGATAGAAGCGATTTTTTGTGTTTTTTGAATGAGTTCCACTTTGGAATTACAGGATAATTTACCTTTGATTGTAACAAGGTAGTTTTCCACAGTTCTCACGGATAAGCGAAGCTGCTTGGCAATATAACTTGCCGGATATCCGTTGGAAATAAATTTCAAAATATCGGTTTCTCGGGTTGTCAGGGCGGGGATGGGATCATGGCCGATCTTACGCAAAAATGTATTCCTATCTCCCTCGAGCACAATGGATTTTGGCCTTTCATAAAATAGAGGGCCGAACTGCGTAGAGAGATCGATTTGATTGTCTTCGAGTAAATCAAAAAGTTTTTGGTGCTTTGAGCGAAAAAGCTTTGTGAAATAGCGAAGCAAATTCAATTCGTTGAGCAGCCTTTCTTCCGCCTTTTTGTCATTAAGACAGGTTGCGAATCCAAAGGCTTCCATTCCTTCGGATGTTTTCGAGAGCAGATTTATATTAAAATTAATCTGGAATTTGTCCCATGCCGTCTGCAGCATTTCTTGATATTTTTCATCCGAGTCCGTCTTCATGAGCTGGATCCCGCTCTGCAGGGCATTTGGATGCCGTAAACAAGGGAAACGGCCGAGCCATGATTTTTCAAAACAAAATTCATTCCAGCCTGTATGCGTGCCTAAATAAGAATAATGCCCTGAATCGGTAATTCGATAATACCAAAAGTGATTGACGCCAAAGTGCTCTTTCAATGGGGCGATAAATCTCTGCATCCGATCGTGTTCGGGGGAAGAGGCGATCTTCCTATACATTTCGTAAAAAGGATTCATGTTAGATATCTTAGTAATGCCGCATCCATTTTTTCAACAATAGAATTAGGTAGTTTGTACTCTAAAAATAAGTATGAACTGCTCTTTTAGTTGATTTCTTCACCGCTCAATATATCGGACTCAATTATTTCAGGTCCGTTATGGGAAGATATCTTTTACGAAGGAATTTCACTGCTGTTTTTTCCGATGAGAGAAAAACGGTTCACGCGAAGATCGCTTTTAAAACACAAGAAACCCAATGGTTAAATACGCAGCTTCCTGTGATTGCCCTGGTCAGCGTTCATTCGGCATTTCACGAAGGAATGGAGGGAGATCTTAAGATGAACGCCTGGATGTCTACCATCAAAGAAAATGTGAAAGGAAGAGTCACGGTATTGCTATCCGATAAAGCCCATCTGCATGCTGCGAGCCTCAAATATGAAAATGATCTGCAAATAACTTTTGAAGAGTGCAAAAGAGGCGCGCAAGACCTCTCCAAGAGATATCGCCGTTATTTTGATAATGCGAGAGTGGCATTTTGGCATTCTTATATTTGCCAGGACAAGATTTACGATGCATCTTTGAAGCTAGTAAAAGAATTATATAATGCGGACTCTCTCTTTCCAGGACATTTACAACAAGATGCGCAAGCTTGTTATACGGATCAAAGGATGCAAGATTTTTCAGACAAGGGATTGTTTATAGAAAAAACAATCGAGGATATTTTAGGCCAGTGCGCGTCTATGTTAGTCCTTATAAACAAAGGATATCGATTTGTGTTTTATCCCGGCAGTCCGTACGCCTCGACCGAATATGTGAACCAGGTCCTCGTTCCAGATGACAAAAAGATGTGCTGGATCGATACTTTTTTATCTATCGAGAAGAAGAGTTTTCTGAACATTTCTGCTTAGAAATAATCACAATCAAAGGTAAAATCCTTTTCATAATACAAACCGAGAATGTTCCTATGAAAGAAATGCCTCATTTTATTTCTCTGGCCAGCGATAATTTCTCTGGCGTCCATCCTGAAGTGATGAGGACGATCGAGAAAGCCAACCATGGGCATGCCATGGCCTATGGCGGAGATCCTTGGACCGAGAGGGTGAATGAATTATTCAAATCCCACTTTGGCCCGGATTCGGAAACGTTCATCGTCAATAACGGGACTGCGGCCAATGTCTGCGCGATCAAGCATGTTTTGAAGCCTTGGCAGGCTGTCCTTTGTCCCGAAAACGGACATATCTGGACCGACGAGTGCGGCGCCGCGGCTTCGATTTCGGGTTGCACCCTTCTGACGATTCCGGCCAAAGAGGGGAAAATCTCCGTTGAATATCTGGAGAGCTATTTGCATTACCGGGGCAATCAGCACCATGTTCAGCCGGCTGCCGTCTCTATCACTCAATCGACCGAATTCGGGACTCTCTACTCGATGGAGGAACTGAGAGAAATCTCCCGTTTCGTCCGGAAAGAGGGGCTTCTCTTTTTAATGGACGGAGCTCGCCTTTCGAACGCCGCCGCCGCTTTGAAAGTCTCTTTAAAGGACCTTACGGCGGATATCGGCGTCGATGTCGTTTCTTTCGGCGGAACGAAGAACGGGTTGATGGGTGCGGAAGCAATTGTTTTCCTAAAACATAGTTTGGCCAGAAATTTCGCTTTTGTAAGAAAGCAAAATATGCAGCTCGCTTCGAAAATGAGGTTTTTGTCCGCGCAATTCATCGCTTTGCTGGAAGGGGACCTTTGGCTGAAGAACGCACGCCATTCAAACGAAATGGCCAAATATCTCGAAGAATTGCTGCGCCGGCACTTACCTCAGCTCCGCATTCTCTATCCTGTCGAGGTAAACGCCCTTTTCGTTCAGATCCCTCCCCATGCTTTAAAGAAACTCCAAGCAAAATCCTTTTTCTGGATCTGGGATGAAAAAGAATCGATTGCCCGATGGATGACGACTTGGGACACGGAACCCAAATTCCTTGAACAATTCATTGCGGACCTCAAATCTCTGATAGGGTAGAGCGGAATCTGAAAAAATAACAGGATATGCAGGATCGCTTCACGGCAGGATAATCAGGATGAAAATATCGGTTGTGGTTTTCCATTTCTTCTTTTAATCCTACATATCCTGCCGCCGGCTTTGCGGAGATCCTGCGTATCCTGTCCTGTCGTTTAGAACTGGCTTGAGGAATGGCTGCTTGTGGAAAATTTTTGTAGAGAGATATACTCGAACCCTTATAGTTGAATTTTTATGATTTTAGTAAAAGGAGACATTCCCATGGCGGACAAAGAAAAGACAAGTTATCAGCTTCCTGAGCTGCCCTACGATTTCAATGCTTTGGAGCCGGTGATTTCCGCTGAGATCATGGAACTGCATTATACGAAGCATCATAAGGGATATGTGACCAATTTGAACGCCGCTTTGGAGAAATATCACGAGGCCGAATCGAAAAACGATGTGGCGCAGATGATCGCACTCCAGTCGGCGATTAAATTCAACGGGGGCGGCCATATCAACCACAGCATTTTCTGGACGATTTTGGCCCCTATTTCCAAAGGGGTCAACCACGGGCCTAAAGGGGATCTGGCTAAAATGATCGATCGGGATTTCGGATCGCTGGATTCTTTCAAAGAAAAATTTAATGGCACGACCACAGGCATCCAAGGTTCTGGATGGGGATGGCTGGGATACAATAAAGGGCTCAAACGGCTCGAAATCACTACCTGCTCCAACCAGGATCCCCTGAGTACGCAAGGATTGGTCCCCGTGCTGGGCATCGATGTTTGGGAACATGCCTATTACCTTCAGTATAAAAATGTTAGAGCCGATTACGTAAAGGCGATCTGGCAAGTATTTAATTGGAAGCATATCGAGGAGCGGTTCACCAAGGCGACACTGTAAATTTTTACATACCCTTTTCGAAGCAACCCTTGATTAATTGCTCTTTTTCTATTAGTATTGTGCGAGTTAATTAAAGATTGTATGGGATTATTTTCTCGCAGTAAGCCAAAAATTAAGATTCAAACTACGAAAAAAGATGGATTCAGCGGCTGGATCAAATGTTCCGGCTGCGCGGAATTGATCCATGCGAATGAATTGGCGCAGAATTTAAATTGCTGTCCGAAATGCGACTATCACTACCGCCTTTCTATGAAGCAGCGGATCCAGCTTCTTGCCGATGAAGGGACCTTTGAGGAGCTATTTACCGACATTAAACCGATAGATGCGTTAGACTTTGTCGATACGGAAAGCTACAAGAAGCGGATCGACGACGCAGTCAAGAAAACAGGACGGGACGACGCGATTTGCGTAGGTTCTTGCAAGATCGAGAAGCAGAACGCAGCATTGGCTGTTCTCGACTTTTCTTTCATGGGCGGGTCCATGGGGTCTATCGTAGGGGAGAGGCTGACCCGGCTGATCGAATATGCGATGGAGAGCCGCTTGCCGCTCATCATTGTTTCAGCATCAGGCGGAGCCCGGATGCAAGAATCGATCCTTTCCTTGATGCAAATGGCGAAGACCTCGGCCGCTTTAGCGAAATATCATGAAGCGGGACTTCCTTATATATCCGTCTTGACAAATCCCACTACTGGGGGCGTCACAGCATCTTTTGCCACGCTTGGAGATGTGATCCTCGCCGAGCCCGATGCGTTGATCGCGTTTGCAGGCCCCCGCGTCGTCGAACAGACGATCGGCCAAAAACTCCCTCCTCGCGCGCAGAAATCGGAATTTCTTCTCGAAAAAGGGATGGTCGATTGCATCGTCAAACGCTACGAACTGAAACAAAGGCTTTCCTTCCTGATAGAATTTTTTATGGGCAACAAACGGTTCGTTTCTGCAGACAGCGAATTTGACGCCGAAGAAAAAGGCGATCTTGCAAAAAAAATGCCCCACAGATTAAAAGAGCTTCTGAAAATGACAGAAGAGGCCCATGCTTAACATTCTTATTCCCGTCGAAGCGGACGATGAGGAATTCATACCGACTTATTCTACGCCTCTCGCGTCAGGCGCTGATGCCAGGGCCGCCATCGGCCAGCCGGTCATTATTGCTCCCGGAGCTTCAGCCCTGATTTCCACAGGACTTAAAATGGCCGTGCCGGAAGGCTATGAAATCCAAGTGAGGCCGCGGAGCGGTTTCGCAATGAAACATCAGGTTACGGTTTTAAATACGCCTGGCACGATCGACGCAGATTACCGAGGGGTGATCGGGGTAATTTTGATCAATCACGGAAAAGAGCCCTTTATTGTGACGCCTAAAATGCGGATCGCGCAGCTTGTTCTCGCCCCAGTGTGCAGGGCGGAATTTATCCGGCAGGACCTATCGGCCACGCAACGCGGCGAGGGTGGTTTTGGCCATACTGGCGCGCATTAATCCACTCTTCAAGCCCTTTAAAAAAAAGGAATTCATGAGAATCTCCGACTATTTAGATTCTCAGCTCATTCTCTTCCTCGATGCATCGTCCCGCGACGAGGCCATCGATCGTTTGATCGATTTATTGGATGAAGAGGAGAAACTCGCCGATAAAGAAGTTTTCCGCCATGCGATCTTTTATCGGGAGCAAATCGTCTCGACAGGGATCGGAATGGGCGTAGCCGTGCCCCATGCCAAATTGAAAGAATTGCCTAATTTTTTCATCGCGATCGGAATCCAGCGAAAAAAAGGATTGGATTGGAACGCTTTAGACAACACTCCCGTCCGCCTTGTTTTTATGATTGGCGGCCCCGACAATAAACAAACCGAATATCTTCAAATCCTTTCCCTCCTCACCTCCGCCATTCGCGATGTCGACTTGCGAAAGCAGCTTTTAAATGCCCAGTCTCCTGAAGAAGTTCTCGAACTATTTTTTAATTTTTAACTGACATTAAAAATCGAGTTTTGCTATTTTCGGATTAATTATTGTCATAAGAAATTGGATGCGTACATGGATCTAAAACTCAAAGATGTCGCTGAACTATTAAATGTTTCTGAAACGACGATCCGGCGATGGGTCTCCGATAGCAAAATTCCCTATTACCGGCTCAACCAGCAATTTCGCTTTTGCCGCAGCGAGATCGAAAGCTGGGTCTTGAGTTGCAAGCAGGGGGGCGATTTTTCCCCATTTAACGATGAAGAAGAGACGCCTAAAGAAAGGCTCGGGACGCAGCAATTCGGGCTCTACCGCGCGATCCACAAAGGGGGCGTCTACATCGACGTCGAAGGCGATTCGAAAGAAGAGGTGATCTGCGCAGCCATGAAACTGATCGCGCGCAATTTACATCTCGATGCGGGAGTGATCACCGACCTTCTTCTCGATCGCGAACGGCTCATGCCGACCGCTTTGTCCAATGGCGTCGGCGTGCCTCACACCCGCGATTTCCTCCTTCAGGAATCTTACGATGTAATCGCAGTCGTTTTCCCCAAAAAGCCGATTGACTACGGTGCATTAGATGGCCAGCCTGTCAATACCCTGTTCTTCCTCTTCGCCTGCGACGATAAGCGGCATCTCCATCTTCTCGCTAAGCTCGCCCACCTCAGCAGCAAACCAGAAAACCTCGCTTTTATGCAGACCCATCCTTCGAAAGCGGAACTTCTCGATTATATCAAAAACTGGGAAGCCAATCTCAAACCCTCGCACCACCGCGAAGAAGCTGCGGCAGCGAAGTAAAAATGTCCATAGAACTTACAGTGCAAAGAGTCAGATGCGATGAGTGCCATGAATTTGTAGATGAATTGTGGTATAACAAGGAACTGAAGGAATTTCATTGGTTTGTAAATTCAGACGGCGATATCTGCAGGTATGAAACTCCAATGGAAAAAACTTCTACTCTCTGGAAAACCACAAAACCTTCTCAAGTTTATAGCTCCGCCATCGAGGGTTCTATTTATTGTCTCTCATCAAAAAAAATTGAGTGGGATCTTCATTCAAAATCAGATCGCGAATATTTTATATTTCCTCACATGTGCATAAGAAAAACTGAGACCGTTACAAGCGCCCCACGATAGAGGCCCGCATCAGTTTATTGGCCTGATCTCACATTCGGCGGAAGCAGAACAGGATAAGCAGGATCGCTTGCAGGATATGCAAGATGCAAAATCCTTTATCCTGTACATCCCGCCGCTTGCGATCTTGCCTATCCTGTCCCATTTCATACCTAAGAGACCTTCTCTGAATTAAGGACCCGTTCTTTCATTGCGGGTTCCGAAGACCGGCTCATCGATGTGGGGACGGCAGAGCGCCGTGAGAATAAAGACCGGAGGAAGGAAAACGAGAAGGCCCATCGCAAACCAGGGATGCCTTTCGTAATACTGTTGAATGGTAATTCTCTCAGACCGGTAGGTCACATCGATGCTTTTGGGCAGGTTTTCCGCAAGAGAACGATCGCCAATCATGCTGATTTGATTATTGAGCAATCTTAGGGTGCCGATGTTTCCCTTTTCTCTTCTCAAGGCCTGGGCGACTCTCAAAGCCCCTTCATCGCCTAATCGATTTGAAGAAAAATCGAGCCTCGACATTTGGCCGGAATCGGCGACGGCTTTCGCCAGCGCTTCCGCCCCAACAGGGCCGATCCGGTTATGGTGGAATGTGCAGTAGCGGATTGATGATTGGCGAAGCGCATCGGCCAGTATTTCGGCCCCAGCGTCTCCAATCTTATTATCCGAAAGATACAAGGTCTTTAGGTTCCGTTGCGCTTTGATGGCTGAAGAGAGGATTTGTATTCCTCCATCGTCGATCTGTGTTCCGGCTAAATCCAAAACTTCGACATCGCGGCCATTCATCCAATGGACGAGATCGGCGAGTTGGCCAATTTTCAGCTCTCTGCGGGACAATTGCAAATCGAAGGGCGCAAGCGTCGGCTGTCTATTATAGATCTGATCGAAACTATTGATGGCTAGGGCCATTTTCTCTCCTGAAAACTAAAGCGAAATTGTTCGCTTGGGTGTGATAGTGTTCTTGGACAAATGCAAAACCCGCTTTCGAGCAAAGGTCTTGGATTTGTTTCATATCTTTAATTCCGTAGCTCGGATTTTCCGCTTTCAATTTCGCGTCGAATTTCGCGTTTCCTTCCCCATTGTTGAAGGGGTTCGCAAATTGGCCTTCGATCAAATTGAACGGGCCGTAGAAAATCAGTAGTTGGACGCCTGAGACGCCCGCTTTTTGAATCAAATTTTCGGCATTTTCCATCGACATGCAATGCAAGGTATTGGAACTAAAAAGGACATCGTATTTGTCTTGTTCGATGGGATCCGTTTCGATATCGATCCGGATCGGGCGGAGGACATTTGAAGGTGCGTTCGCTTGGGAAATCGTTTCATGGATCGCATCGTGATATTCCGTCCTATCGCTCGTCTGCCAGGTCAAATGGGGGAATTTAGGCCCAAAGAAACAGGCGTGATGGCCAGTCCCCGAACCGATCTCCAACACGTTTTTCGCCTCTTTTAAATAGAGGTCCAAAACAGAACCGATGAATTCTTGATTGCGGGAGCAAGACGCAGCCGATGCCTGAGTCGCTTTAGAGACGGGCTGTTGCGGAGGCGCTACATGAGCTGAAGAGATGCTGATTGAATCGATCATAAAAAAATCCGTTTATTTTTTTTGTAGAAATTTATTTGCTATTCTTTGAACGCCATCGCATATAAAATTATTTGTCATGTGTGCTGCAATAGGTGCAAAAAGAGTTCCTGTTGTTGCATATAAAATGCTATGTCCGGGAAATAGTACAATGCGTGAGCTCTGCCTGATAGCAGAAAGTAAACCTTGATTTTTGCTATTTGTAAGATGGATAGCGCCGAACGGAAGTCCGCTTCCTAAAATTTGAATAGTTGAGGACTTTATCCTGAAAGACAAATACGTCTGCAAAACACCGCGAAAGAGAATCTCCTCAATCAGAGGCAATATAATCACAATATCAGCAAAAGAAAGCTCCAAAGGTTTTTCTGGCTTTTTCAATTCTGGAAATAGTCGAGTGATTCTTTCCAATAATAGGATTGTAAGCGTGCCAGTTATATAATTCCTGCAGCCTTCGTAAACGCCTAGTTTTAATTGATCTTCGAACTGCAGGGTCTTAGCCCATTTCGTTTCGGCGGCGATTCGAGGTGCATCCAATGCGTGGAAAATACTTCCAGTAAAGAAGGAATCTAAGACTGGTAAATGGCAGTTGTAAAGCCAGTTGAGCCCGTAAGCCGTAATGCCGACGCCTAAAGCGATTTTAATTGCCGTGGCCGCGCTGATGGAAATGGGTGGGTCTGTCTTATCGGCTTTAACGTCGACAGGAGATTGTTTTTGAACCAGTTTCTTATCTAAATATTGAACCAACTGAGCGATCGCACCCCTTCGATTATCTAGGCTTTCTTTCAAGAGCTGAGCCGTTGTCTTATTTTGCATGCGGGTTTCGCAAATCCCATCGCTGCGCCTCGCTGCGGCGGCCGTTTCCGTCAAAATCAGATCCATTTTTTCGGGAGCGGCGTTTTTCATTTCCTCGAACAAAGGTTCAAAGACCGCCTCGTCGAATTTTTCGATGCCTTTGTATACCTTTCTTGTTTGATCCAAAAAACGATAAATCGATTTTTCCGTTGGAGTGGCTGTTTGTTCGATGTAACAAGAATTTGTCAGTTCCGCATAGATATGGTCCGCGGTATTAAAATTTCTATTTACATCCCATTCTTTGGGTTTGGGGACAGTTTCAAAAAAAGTTTGGATTTTATGATTGGTGGATTGGGCGAAAGAAAAAGGACTTGCCAGTGCGTCCTTTGGAAGCGAAGTTTGAATAGAAATATTTGAACTGATTGAAGAATTAATCATTAAAAATCACCTTTCCCCGGTAATATTTTAATGATTAACTAAATAAAAAGTAATTAAAATAATTAATTTTTTGTAAACGCCGCTTAAAGCGGCGTCTTTACTCTCTTATTGTTTGGCGAGAGCGGTCTCTTTTTTCGCTGACGCGTCCGGATTTTGGTCGATGAAGACGATATTTCCCTCTTTGGCTGAGATGAGGTATTTCTTCTCCAGGTTCGGATGCTGGAGCAGCTTTTCGGAGAGCGGATCTTCGAGATATTGCTCGATCACGCGGCGCAAAGGACGGGCTCCCATCTCGGGCAGATACCCTTTTTCGACGAGGAAGTCGCGGGCCGCGTCGTCGATGCGATACATCGATCTTTTTCTTCGCGAGGCGGTTTTTGAGTTTGTTGAACTCGAGATCGACGACTTGGCGCAAGAGCCGGTTTGTCGAGCGTGCGGAAAATAACGAGGCCGTCCAAGCGGTTGATGAATTCGGGCTTGAAGTGCTTTTTGACCGAGCCTTCGATTTTTTCCTGCATGGTTTTGTAATCCATGACGTTCTCTTTGGCCCCAAAGCCCACTTCGCGTCGATTTGCGGATCAGGTCGGCGCCGAGGTTCGAGGTCATGATGATGATCGTATTGCGGAAATCGATCTTGCGGCCGACCGAATCGGTGAGGCGCCCTTCTTCGAGGATCTGGAGGAGGAGGTTCATCACATCGGGGTGCGCTTTTTCCACTTCGTCGAAGAGGACGACGCAATAGGGGCGTCGGCGGACTTGTTCGGTGAGCTGTCCGCCTTCTTCGTAACCGACATAGCCTGGAGGCGATCCCGTCATGCGGCTGATCGCGAATTTCTCCATGTACTCGGACATGTCGACTTGGATGAGGGCGTCTTCCCCGCCGAACATATGGGAGGCGAGGAGGCGGGCGAGGTGCGTTTTTCCGACGCCTGTAGGCCCGAGGAAGAGGAACGCGCCGATAGGGCGGTTCGGATCTTTGATATCGGCCCGGCTGCGGCGGATCGCGCGGCAAACGGTGCTGAGCGCGTCGTCTTGGCCGATGATCTTCGTTTTGAGCTGCTCTTCCATCTTGAGGACTTTTTCTGTTTCCCCTTCGGTCAAGCGGGTGACGGGAATGCCGGTTTGTTTCGCGACGATATTGGCGATATCTTCTTCATCGACGATCGGCTGGTGTTCGTCTTTATGGGATTCCCAATCGGCGCGCGATTTTTGCGAGCTCGTCGCGGAGCGTTTTTTCCGTATCGCGCAGCTTTGGCCGCTTTTTCATATTCTTGGCGTCCGATCGCCTCTTCCTTCGCGACGCGGGCCTCTTCGATCTGCGCTTCGAGCTGCGGTCAGATGGGTCGGCTGGTGCATCATCGAAATGCGGGCTTTGGCTCCCGCTTCGTCGAGCAGATCGATCGCTTTATCGGGCAGGAACCTTCCGGAAATATAGCGCTCCGATTGATAGACGGCCGCTTTGACCGCCGCATCGGTATAGACGCATTTGTGGTGCTCTTCGTATTTCGGCTTTAAGCCCGGTGAGGATCGACGATGCTCTCTTCGACAGCTAGGAGGCTGGACGATGATTTTTTGGAATCTGCGCTCGAGAGCAGGATCTTTTTCGATGTGTTTGCGGTATTCGTCGAGCGTCGTAGCGCCGATGCACTGGATCTCTCCGCGAGAAAGGGCGGGCTTTAAGATATTGGAGGCGTCGATCGCCCCTTCGGCCGCTCCAGCTCCGACGATCGTATGGAGCTCGTCGATGAAAAGAAGGACGTTGCCGTTTTTCTTGATCTCATCCATGACCGCTTTGATCCGCTCTTCGAATTGGCCGCGGTATTTCGTGCCGGCGATCATCAGAGTCAAGATCGAGGGAGATCAGTTTTTTCTTGCGCAAGTTGTCGGGGACATCGCCTCGGACGATCGCTTGGGCGAGCCCTTCGACGATCGCCGTTTTTCCAACGCCCGCTTCGCCGATCAGGACAGGGTTGTTTTTTCGTCTGCGGCAGAGGATCAGGATCAGCCGTTCCACTTCGTCTCGCCGCCCGATCACAGGATCCATTTTCCCTTCGCGGCAAAGTTCGGTCAGGTCGTGCCCATAGGCGCGGAGAGCCGGCATTTTATCGGTGGAGGATGGGAGGCCCTCTCTTGCGGCTGGCGGCTGTGTAGCCTCCGGGAGGATGTTGGGAGGCCGAGGGGGTGGCGCCCATCGGGGGGAGCTGCAGATTGAAGGTCTCGAGTTCTTTGAAGACCTCTTTGCGCACTTCTTTTAAATTGACATTGAGATTTTCCAGTACTTGGGCCGCGACGCCGTCGGTTTGGCGCAGCAGGGCCAGGAGCAGGTGTTCCGTCCCGACGTAGTTATGGTTGAGGTTCGCCGCCTCTTCATTGGCGAATTCAAAAACTTTTTTCACTTTTCCGGTGAGGGCAGGATCTCCATAGACCTGGATTTCAGGGCCGAATCCGACGATCCGCTCCACTTCCGCGCGGATCGCGTCGTAGTCGAGGTTCATGTTCCTCAGGACATTGACCGCGATCCCCTGGCCGAATTTCAACAGGCCCAAAAGGACGTGTTCCGTCCCTAAGTAATTGTGGTTTAGTCGCTGCGCCTCTTTTTTGGCGAGCTTTATGACTTGTTTGGCGCGGTTTGTGAATTTATCAAACATAATGATCCTCACCTTTTCTCTATTATAACGCTTTCTTCGGCTCTATGCAATGGTGCATTTTGTCCAATTTTGTCAGGAGCCGCGGAGGTCAAGGAAGCCCCGTAAAGAATTTTCTAATACCCGTCGGGCCATTCTTTGGAAAGAGAAATATTTTTGGGAAAACAAACGGTAAATAGGATTATATTACTCCGCTAGGCAAACAAGCGACATATAGCTTGCTGCGGCTTTGCCATATTCGATCCTCCTCCTCGGTCTAGCCTTTGGCTATGCCTCTCGTCGTTCGGATCAATCTGGCTTTGCCTCGCTGGCGCTCTCTGTCGCTTGTTTGCCTAGCGGAGTAATAATGAGACTCATTATGTTGGAAATTATCGATACAGGGATTGATTCCGCCGAAAAGATCATGCGTTTCGATGGAAATCTACTCGAAAATCTCGATCCGAACGGGAAGCCGATCCTTCATTTTTACCGATGGGCAAAGCCTTCCGCGACCTATGGCTATTTCATTTCGCCGGAGAAGCATCTCGATTTGAAGAAAGCGGAAGAGAAGGGTCTCGCTTTGGCGAGGCGCCCGACCGGGGGAGGGATTGTTTTCCATATTTGGGATTTGGCGTTTTCTTTCCTGATGCCATCCGGACATCCCGCTTTTTCCGAAAACACTCTTGAGAATTACCGGTTCGTCAATGAAGCTGTGCTGGCGGCGATGAGAAAGTCTTTTCCCTTTAAATCAGGCCGAACTGATCGCGGAAGAGGGAAAATCGCAGGGCTCGGAGTGCCAGAACTTCTGCATGGCGAAACCGACCCAATACGATGTGGTTTTCGAGGGACTGAAAGTCGCCGGTGCGGCTCAACGACGGCGGAAGCAAGGCTATTTGCACCAAGGGTCTATCTCATTGGCCTATCCTAAGGTCGATCTATTAAAAGATGTTCTCCTATCGGAAAAGGAAGTTTTCCAGGCGATGGAAGCTTACTCATTCGCCCCTCTTGGGCGAGCGATTTCGCAAGACTGGAGGAGGCTAGACGGGAAATTGAAAAGCTCTTGTTCATTATCTGATGGAAAAATTGGAATCATTCAATTATACTGCATCGCACTATGTCAAAGCAAAAAACAGCAATCACTCCGACCCGCGCGAAAATTATCCTGAATGGTACCAAAGCGTATTGAAAGCCGCCGATCTTGCCGAGCATTCTCCGGTGCGCGGCTGCATGGTGATCAAACCGTGGGGCTATGCGATCTGGGAAAATATCCAGCGGATCCTCGACGGCAAATTCAAAGAGACCGGCCATCAGAACGCCTATTTTCCTCTTTTCATCCCACTGAGTTATCTGGAAAAAGAAGCGGAGCACGTCGAAGGATTTGCGAAAGAATGCGCTGTCGTCACGCACCATCGCTTGGAGAAAAATAAAGACGGGAAGCTGGTTCCCGCAGGCGAGCTCGAAGAGCCGCTCATCGTCCGGCCCACCTCTGAGATGATCATCGGCCATACATTTGCCAAGTGGGTCGAATCGTATCGCGATCTTCCGATCCTGATCAACCAATGGTGCAATATCGTCCGCTGGGAAATGAGGACCCGGATGTTTTTGCGCACGGCCGAATTTTTCTGGCAAGAGGGGCATACTGTCCATGCGACTCGAAAGAAGAGGCGGAAGAGGAGACGAAGCGGATGCTCGACGTCTATTCCGATTTTTGCCACAGACGCTCTGGCCATGCCCGTCATCCGCGGTGAAAAAACCGCTTCCGAAAGATTTCCCGGCGCCGTGACATACCTATTCCATCGAAGCGATGATGCAGGACCGGAAAGCGCTGCAAGCCGGCACTTCCCATTTCCTCGGGCAAAATTTCGCAAAGCTTGCGGAATCCAGTTCCGCACCGTCGAAGGGACGCAGGAATTTGGTTGGACCACTTCGTGGGGGATGACGACCCGTTTGATCGGCGGCCTGATCATGACCCATAGCGACGACGACGGCCTTGTGCTGCCGCCCCGCGTCGCCTCTGCCCATCTCGTCATCATCCCGATCATCCATAGCGAAGAAGCCAGAATCGAAAGTGATGGAATACTGCGAGACAGCTGGCCGCATCTTTGCGAAAGGTCCATTACGAAGGCCAGACGCTCAAAGTGATCGTCGACGCCCGCGACATGAGAGGGGGAGAAAAGAGCTGGTCTTGGATCAAAAAGGGGATTCCTCTGCGTCTCGAAATCGGTCCGAGGGAGGTCGATGCAGAACAATTGAACTTGTGCCGGACGCGACAAAGCGCATCGCGACGGCAAAACCCTTTCGCGCCACCAACTCGAAGCCGAGATCGGTTCGATTCTCAACGAGATCCATGCGAATCTCTTAGACAAAGCGACCCGTTTCCGCAACCAACATACGGTCGAGATCGATTCTCAAAAAAGAATTCTGCCGACTTCTTCACCGGAAAAGGGGAGGAGATCCACGGCGGATTCGCCCTTTGCCATTGGAATGAAGATCCCGCGATCGAAGCGAAGATCAAAGAAGACTTCAACGTGACGATCCGCTGCATCCCCATCGACATGCCCGCCCGCGAGGGGAGCTGTCTCTTCACAGGTCAAAAAAGCCCCCGCCGAGTCATCTTCGCCAAATCCTACTGATTCTTTTATTGCACTTTCTTAAAGGATTTGGATCCAAAGGCCGATTGTGGTATTGTAGGGGTCTTTATTCTTTTTTTGAGAGATTGAGATGCTCGAATTCTTCCGGAAATACCAGCGTTATTTCTTTATCGTCATTACCGTCATGGTCATCGCCTCGTTTTCTTTCTTCGGAACGTACAGTACATTTACTGACGGCGAAAAAAAGGATGACAGGACCGTCGGATACGCCATAGACGGGTCTCCTATTTTGTCCTATCAAGTGCATCAAATGGCCCGCTTTATTTCCATGGATGGGGAAGACCCGCCTCAAGGAAGAGGGGTCATGCCGAATTTTTTAAATGACGGAGTGATCCGGTACGATTTTCTCCGGGCTGGTTTAGCGGATGTGCTTGTCTCTGCGTATTTTGAACCGCTCAAAGAAGGATTTCAGTCGCGCCTTGATAAAGCCAAGAGGTTCCGCCCCTATTCACATCCTGAAGCTCCTTTTTTGAGCGCAAAAGCGATGTGGGATCGGTATTCGCCGCTTATGAATAGCGAACTCTCTGCGATCCAGTCGGAAACGGAAGCGTCGCCTGCGACTTTTACCCATTTATCCAAGCTTTATCAGCAGCAAAGTTATCTGCATCCAGAGCTGTTGCGTCGGATCCTGATGATGCAGCATCAGCAATATTCCTGGTTAAATATCGATCCGCGGCTTTCGCAAGACGATCTGTCCCTATTCGGTTTTCACACGCTTACTGAATGGTTTGGGGATGAATTCGTAAACCTTGCAGCCCAATTCATCCTGAATTCGGCGATTATAGCCGAACAAAAAGGGTACCGGGTCAGCATCGAAGAAGCGAAAGGAGATCTTCTCCATAATTTTGAAAAATCGATGCAGGGGTTGGCCTCTCAGCAAATTAAACCCGATCTAACATTCAAGCAGCACCTTCGGATGCTCGGATTCGATGACCGGTCGGCTGCGGAAGTTTGGCAAAAAGTCCTTTTATTCCGGCGATATTTTAATGACGTCGGACAAGCTGCATTTCTAGACCAGCTTCCCTTCGAAGATTTCGCAAGTTACGCCATGGAGACCGCTGTTTTGCAAAAATACGAATGGCCGCAAGCCCTCCATTTCAGGAATTTTCAGGATCTCTTGGATTTTCAAGTCTATTTGAAAGCTGTTTCAAAAGCTCCTAAAGACCCCCTTTCCCTTCCCGATTCTTTCTTTAGCATGGAAGAAATCGAAAAGAAATATCCGGAACTTGTCCAGACCGATTACAAGATTCGTTTCTCGCGGCTGACAAAAAGCCAGATCGGCCTCAAGGCATCGATGAAAGAGCTATGGGAATGGCAGGAAAAAAATTGGGAGCTTCTCAAAAAGGAGTTTTCGTTTTTGCCGTTGGCCGAGTCAGCAGAGAAAAGATTCGAGGCGCTCGAAAAATTAGAATCTCCTGACCGCTCCCTGGTCGATATTTTCGCCCGCGGCCAGCTTGTGGACCTAAATCCCTCTTGGGTCGAAGAGGCGCTTTCGAAAGCGCCAAAATCTGAACTCGCCTTGGCTATTTCTGGATCTGTTTCGGGTCCGACGATCCGCCAATTGCCTGTTGAAAATGGGGAACGGCTGGCCTCTTTGATCGCAAGGGCTCAAACTGAGGATCCGGAAGCGGTTGCGAATTTGCTTTGCTACTGCGACGACGGGAAAACTTTTTTCCGGATCGAATCGGTTGAAATGACATCCGAGAAGCACATTCTCACTTTTGAAAAAGCCCGCTCTGTTCTTTCCGATTTGTCCGACCGTGTTCTTAAAGAGGAATATCAAAAAATCCGTTCCCCCAAATTCCAAACCGAGGACGGTCAGCGGAAACCTTTTGCTGAGGTCAAAGAAGAGGTTGGGTTGCTGGCTTATGCCGATTTGTTCAAGGCTTTGGACAAAATGGATAAGAGCGGTTTCCGATCCTTTAAAAATCCGATCGAATTTTATACATCCTGCCGTCTCGCGGCTCCTGCCTGCGCCGCATTAGAAGATTTAAAGAAAAATCCTTTGGACTCCCATTGGATCTCCCTAACCAATGGAGATCCTTTAGTCCAGCAATTCAAACTCGAACGGAAAGAATGCAATATCCAGCGAACTTCCAAGGAGGAGTCGATGAAAGAAGAAGCTTTTATCATGATGCCGAATCAATGGTCTCCTGTCCGTGTTGCCGATGAAGGGCAAATCGTCTTTTTCTATCTTCAAGAGAAAAAACGAGCAGATACTCCGATTCTCGACCTTCTTTCTTTCGGGAAAGAGACCTTGGCCTCCGATGCGCAGCGCTACCTGGCAGAGCGTCTTTTAGAGAACGCTAAAGGGAAAAACGCAATCGTAATTCCTCTGCAGGGGGAAAAAGAATGAGCCTTTTTGAAGATTTGCCCGCTCTCTCTCCCGTCCAATTTTTTGGGTTGGCCTGCGATTGTCCGTTTATAAAAGGATCTCTCAAGGCTGAGAAAACTTTCCTTCTTCCCTCCACATCCGATCTTTTGGAGGAAGAGCCATTTGCCGACATATATGCCGGATGGAATTTCGATAAGATGGCTTTTTATGTAGAGGTCCATCGCCCTTTTTTAAAGGTTGGGGAAGGCGATTTCCGACGCGGAGACAGCGTGGAATTGTTTATCGACACAAGAGACCTTAAGACCAAAGGCGTTGTGTCCAGGTTTTGCCACCACTTTGTTTTTTTTCCTGTGGAAACACAAAATTTTTACGGAAGAGAGATGACCCGATTCCGGAACGAGGACATGCACCGTCTCTGCCATCCGGAAGATCTCCAAGTCTCGCCCGATATGGACGCGAATTCATATCGCATTTCGATTGAAATTCCCTCCCATTGCCTCCATGGCTACGATCCGATGAGTTTTGCTCGTCTTGGATTTACCTACCGGATCAACCGGGCCGATGGGCCTCCCCAGCATTTCGCTGTTTCTTCAGAAGAGTATTCGATAGAGCAGCACCCCGCCACATGGGGAACTTTGAAATTGCAAAAGGAGGATTGAGTGCGATTTACTGAATCCCATGAATGGATCCAGCTCAAAGGCAATGTGGGTACTGTCGGAATTACTGATTATGCGCAGCGCGAGCTGGGAGAGATCGTTTATATCGAATTGCCCAAGGTGGGCAGAAAAGTCAAGATGGGCGAAGAAATCTGCGTCCTCGAGTCGACCAAAGCCGCTGCCGACGTCTATGCCCCAGTTTCTGGCAAAATTACAGCAATCAACGAAGACCTTTTAAAAAACGCCTCTACCATCAACAAAGGCGCGGAAACGACAAGCTGGCTCTTCCAAATGGAAATCTCCGATCCAAAAGAGGTCGATTCCCTCCTAAACCGCTCCGAATACCAATCCCTAATCTCCTAGACAGTCTTTGTCACAAGACAGTGAATACAGGCTCGGTAAAGAGCAGTCCTAGGTAGCGAGCGTAAGGTGACAGGATATGCAAGCTCGATAAGCAACAGGCCTAGGATGTAAAAGTAAGGTGACAGGATATGAAGGATACGCGCGAAGCGCACGACAGGATATGCAGGATAAAAAATTGATAGTGAATACAAGCTCAGTAAATAACAGTCCGAGGAAGCAACATAAAAGAATCCAAGCTTAAGAGAGAGATTAGTCCGTAGCCTTGACCGGAGTTATTTAAACGAAAAATCAAAATCAGATTTTTTTCTCTAGAAAATCTAAAACATATCAAGCTTTTATCCACCCATCTATTTTTTATCCTGCATATCCTGTCGTGCGCTTCGCGCGTATCCTACATATCCTGTCACCTTACTTTTACATCCTAGGCCTGTTGCTTATCGAGCTTGCATATCCTGTTACCTTACTCTCACTCCCTAGGCCTGTTGCTTACTCAGCTTGTATTTACGCGCCAAAGACTGGGGAGACGAATTCATTGTCGAATGAAACTGCATTTTCTTTTAAAATGCCGATCGATGGGGAAGAC
Organism: uncultured Chlamydiae bacterium; assembly: GCA_963713105.1. Classification (GTDB taxonomy): domain Bacteria; phylum Chlamydiota; class Chlamydiia; order Chlamydiales; family SM23-39; genus CAVQKJ01. Next base: position 530,890 of record CAVQKJ010000005.1, on the reverse strand, counting down.
GGCTTTGGGTTTTGCAAAAATTTTGAAAGTTACGATCGTTCCTTTTCTTCTGCTGCTCGCATTTTTTCTTTTTTACAAACCTATTGTAAACGCGGGGCTCGGCGCGGCGGCTAGATGGGTCCTTGCCTCGAAACTGAATTGTAAATGCGCCTATCGTTCAGTGGAATGGGAACGGAATCGGATCGTTTTTTCCGATATTGTTCTTTTCGATGCGGGAGGCGGAAAAAGCGCCTTTCATTCTCATATAGAAAAAGCCTCGCTCCAATTCGATTGGAGGGAATTCCCAAAGAGGTGCAAAGGGCATCTTTCCATCGACCGGCCCCTTTTGATTTTGTCTCAAACGACCCATTGGCCCGAATGGAAGGGAGGAAAAAATTGGTTCGACTTAACGATTTCTCTTCGAGAAGGAGTGATCGACATTCCGGGAATGGACAAAGCTCGTTTTTCTTACGACAGATCTTCGCCGGACCAGATAGGCCGTTTGAAACTCGAATGGGGGACCTCAGGACTTTATCTGGAGGGATTTTCAGAAGGTCGGGAAACCACAATCGACGCGGAATTCAAACTTCTTGAAATGACCCGATTGCAAGCCTTTCTAAAATTCGGAGGAATGGAATGGGACGGCGAATTCAAAGAAGGAAAATTGGATGGATGGCTCCATTTCGCATTGGAAGATGGGAAATGGAAAAGGAGTTCCTCACATCTTGAATTGAACCGTGTTTCTTTTTATTCCCCCCGCTGTTCGTTGAAGGGAATCGATGGGATTTTCGACTGGGATGGATCTATAGGCGTGAAAAAGGGGCTGTTAGGCGATTTCCTGCCCTGCCGCAGCAATGAGAATGAAGAGGGTCGCATCCGCGTTTCATTGACCCGCATGGGCGTCGAAACGGCCCTTGCGAACATCGAGGGGGTAAAAGGCGATCTCACCTACAATTCCGGCATGGGGGCCAAGTGGGAGATTCAAGGAACAGGATCTGCGAATGGCAGCCAGTTTCCGATCTCCTGGCGCGGACGGGGATTTCTTCACAGCCAAAGAGCGAATTGGATCGAATCGGAATTGCATTTGGGAGATGCAGTACTTCTCAATGAAGGGAGAGAAGAGGAAAGCCGCAGGACTTGGACCGCCGATGTGCGCAGCCTTCAAGCCGAACATGCGACTTTGCTGCAGGCTTTCGCTTCAGCGTTTTTGGATCAGCCGGAACTCAATTCCTGGAATTTCGCCACGGGAATTTTGAATGGCGAAGGAAATTTGAGTCTTACGGATAAAGCCCAGATCGCATCCTGGAATCTTCCCCATTTCGAGGTGGAGAATTTATCCGTCAAAAAAGGAAACGCTCTTTTCTGCTGCGGAAAAGCCGAAGGTCATTTTTCAGCCGATGGGGGGGAATGCTCCTTGTCTTGCGGAGAGATCCGGATTCCGCTTCCTGGAAAGAAAGATCTTCATGGAAAAGGATGGGAAGGTAAATGCGTTTGGGAAAAGAATACTCTCTCTCCTTCCTATTTCTCAGGATGGTTCGAAACGGAAAGGGGAAATAAGATCCAAGCGGGCCTCAAAGCGGATGGAAAATGGAACCAATGGAATCTGGAAGCCGATTTGGGAGGATTCTTGGCGGGCCGTCTGATTTTTAGAGGCGGCTGGGAAGAAGATAAATGGGGCATTCTGATTGAACCCAGCGAGATCGAAGGGATGGTCTTCAATGGCAAAGGTTGGGTCGATCCCAATTTTTCTTATTTCCTTTCCGCTGAGAAATTTCAAGGAAAGCTGGATTGGCTGGGAAAAATCTGGGAGGGATCTTTCAACGGCCGCATCGAATCGATTGAAAAGGGGTTGCAAGTTGCCGGGGATCGGCAAGAATGCGATTGGTCTTTTCAAGCCAAAGTGGAAAAGGGGGCCGCCGCTTCCCAATTGCTGCCTAATTGCCGGATCGAGAACGCAAAAATGGAGATCGATGCTTCATCGGATGAAATCTCATTTTTTAAAATGGAAGGGGAATGGGTCCACAAGCAAGGAATCCTCCATTTTTCCTGTCCCCTATTGAGCCGAAAGAAGCAGGATTGGCTTTTCGATATCCGTTTCGACAGCGGCCCCTGTGATACATGGGACATCTTGCGGCTTTGCGGAAAATCGGATGGCAAAGAGCTTATTTTTGATGAAAAAAAAAGCCATTTGTTAGGGAGCGCCCTGAATTTTACGGGCTGCAGCTGGAAAGAAGGAAAGTTCGATGTGCAATGGACCGTACCCTGGAATGCAGTATTATCGGCCGGACCTTGCTTGCAAAAATGGGGAATTTCTTCTTTCAACCGCCTCCCTGTCTCAGGCGCCGCCGACGTCCATTTCCATTACTGTAACGAGGGAGGCTCGGAACTTTTTGTCCAGGGGGTCGATTTTCGATGGAAAGGGCAACCTGCGGCTCTTGATTGGCATGTGTTACAGCAAAAGGGCGAATGGAATATAGACCGCTTTCTTCTCGCCGATTTTTCCATGCATTGTCTGATCCGAAAGGAAGAAGATAAGATCAAAATCGACAAAGGAGGGGGAAGTTGGAAAAATGGACTTGCTGCTGAGTTCGAAGGAAAAATCACATCTGATTTCCATTGCGAACTCGTTCTACCCCATGTGAAAATCGATTTGAGCCAGATCGGGTCATTGACCGATTCTTTCGGCTTATCCATGAAAAAAATGGAAGGGACTCTCGAAGGGCAGGGGCGATTGAACTACCGCGGGGAATTCGAATCGGATTTCGATTTGAATCCCTCGTCTCTCAAAGCAGGTCCCTTCGCTCTAGAAAATAAAGGCCCCATCCATTTGTACTTTTCCTCCGAAAAAGGGGTTTTCTTCCGAGGACTCGATCTCTGCATCTTAAAACCGGATGGACTGGATCCCTCCGGCCTCTCTTGGATGGATTGCAAAATCGATTTATTGCAATACGATACAGCCAGCTCCCATTGGATCTTGAACCATTCGGATATCCGGTTGAGGGCCAGTTTGCTGAACGAATTGCATAGACGGCCCCCTTTTCTCCGGTTTTTAGATGAGAAACAAGATCTCGATTTCATCGCCGAAATCGATTGCGCTTCCGATTTTTCAAACTTCCTCTGCTCCATGAAAGAAGGCACTATTCCTATCGCAGGTACCGCTTTGCAGGTCAAAGATCTCCATTTATTTTGGAATGAAAATGGTTGCTCCGCCGATTTCCAAACTTTGCATAAAGGCCATCTGCTCTCGATTGGTTTCGACATGAACTTCGAACCGAAAATCGGAGGGTATTTAACGCTGAAAGAAGAGGGGATCTGTTTGGCCGAAGACGAGCGCCCCTTGAAAATCGACTGGGAATATTCGGAAAAGGGTTTATCCATCCAATCGATCGATGGAGCTTTCAGCGGAATCGACGCCTCTTTCCATGCAGAAATTAATTCTTTAACAAATACGTTGATCGGAAGCGCCCGGCTCGATTTCAACGCCCTGTCGCAATTCATCCCTCCGAAAATCGCCGAGGTTTTCCAAGAACTCAAAATGGGAAAGGGATATGAATTAAAGGGGCGTTTGAAATTCGAAAATCAAAAGGCATTTTTCAATGGCATCTTGAGCGGCAAGCAGCTCGACTTGTTCGGGTATCAATTCCGGACCCTTTTGGGCAGGGTCGATCTGCGGCCCGATTTCGTCGGCATTTACGACTTGAAGATCAGCGATTCCGCCGGAATCATGAAAATCGAACAAATCGTTTTGGAAGAGAAACCCGGCGCCGATTGGACCCTTTCGATCCCCCAGCTCGCAATCCTCGAATTGCGGCCTTGCCTTTTGCAAAAACCGGGAAAAGAACCGGGCCCTCTGAGCCCCTTGGTCGTGAGAGAGATTAAAATCACCGATTTCAAAGGAATCCTCGACGATAGTAAGACGTATACTGCGAAAGGAGACCTCCATTTCATCAATTCCTATAAGAGGGACTACACCGTGTTCGATTTGCCGGCCGACGTCTTAAGCCGGATCGTCGGACTCGATCTCGAATTGCTGATTCCCGTAATGGGAAGATTGAATTTCGAATTGAAGGATCGACAATTCCATTTGACGGAGCTGACCGATTCTTTCAGCGAGTCGAGAAGATCTGAATTTTTCCTTGAGAAAGGGGAGCAGGAACCCTACATGGATCTCGACGGCAACCTAAAAATATTGGTCAAAATGAAACAATTCGTCCTCTTCAAATTCACTGAAGCGTTTTTGATTTCCATCGACGGCACCTTGAGCGATCCGCAATACCGCCTGCAAAAAAAGCGCCGCTTCTTCGGCATGTAAAAAAGCAGGAATTCCTGTATAGTTTTCAACTCTTGTTTTTCGGATGTGTTATGATTTTAAATATTTTTATATCCTTATTTTTAGCATATCTTGCCGGAGGAGTCGAAGATTCACAAACCTACCATCTGAATTCCAATTTGCAATGGAATGGAGCGATGGAGATGATCGATGCAATCGATTGGAAAGGAAATGTTCTCGATGTAGGATGCGGCGATGGAAAAATCACAGCTTGGATTGCAAAGAAAAATCGGAATGGCCATGTAGTCGGCGTAGACGTCTCGCAATCGATGATTGCGTTCGCAAAAGAACATTTTCCTCAAGATGGCCATCCCAATTTGGAGTTCTCTATTGCGGATGCATCGGAACTCTTCTATAAAGAACAATTCGATATCGTCGTCTCGTTATCGACTCTTCATTGGGTCCTCGACCAAGAAAAGGCACTCAGAGGGATCTGGGAATCCCTCGTTCCCGGAGGGAAAACTTATATATTTACGTATGCCAAAGCGCCGATGAATTTATCCAAAGTCGCTGAAGATTTGATCCTTTCGGAAAAATGGGGGTCTTATTTTCCAGGATATAAAAATGAGCGGGTCTATTTCACGAAAGAGGAATATGAAAAGCTGCTCTTAAAGTCGGGATTTTCAGACGTCCGAATAAAAACGCGCCCTAGCGAGACCCGCTATCCAGACAGACAGGCATTCATTGGATTCGCTAAACCCCTTTTAACGTATATCCGCCATTTGGATCCGGAACTGAAGGAAGCGTTTTTGGAAGAATATACCGATAAAATGATTGCATTGGCGCCGCCGTCCGGCGACGGATCGATTACTTTGCAGTTTTTGAAATTGGAAGCCATCGCTGCCAAACTGTGATTTCGCTCTTTCTCGATTTTATTTTTCCCCCTCTTTGCTTAGGTTGCAAAGAGAAGTGCAGGACGAAGCATTTATGTCCCGCTTGCTGGGAGCTTTGCGCGCCGCCCGATCCTGCCGAACGGTGCCGCCATTGCTTCGGCGATCTCGATCAAAGAGGGGAAATCTGCGCTCGCTGCCGTCGCGATCCTCTTTTGCCGTTTCCGAGGGCCTATGTATTCGACGAGCGGGCACCGGCCAAAAAGCTTGGCTTCGACGCAGTGGAGGCTTTGGCCGGTTTTGCTTACAACCAGTGGCTGCGGCTCGATTGGGCAATGCCTGATGCCGTCGTCCCTATGCCCGATGGCGATTCGGAAGTTTTGGCGAAAGCGCTCGCGGCTTTATTGGAGAAACCTAGAATGAAGGCGCTGAGAGGCGCAGGGGAAAGGATTGAATTGAGAGAGGAAGTCTTGAGCGAAGGGCAGGAACTTCTTGTGATCGACGTTTCCAATCCTATTCACCGACTCCAAAAAGCGACATCGGTCCTTTCTGAGTCTTTCCCAAAAAGAATCTATGTATTAACGTTGTACGCATATGGTGTATCTTTTCCTTAGTATTGTTTTATTTCTCGGCTTTGTCCTCCGCGGTTTTAGGATCGTGCCTCAGCAGCAGGTTTGGATTGTCCAAAGGCTCGGGAAATTCAAACGGCAGCTCGGTCCCGGCCTCAATTGGATCGTGCCTTTCGTCGATGTTGTTTCCGACCGCCATTCCATGAAAGAAGAGGCGATGGAAGTCCCCGAGCAAACGGCGATCACGCAAGATAACGTGAGCGTGATCCTCGACGGGATTGTCTATGTGAGAATCGTCGATCCCTTCGCCGCATCCTATGGCGTCAAAAACCCGATCCACGCCCTGACTCAATTAGTGCAGACGACGATGCGCTCCGAAATCGGGAAAATCGCTCTGGATAAAACCTTTGAAGAGAGGGAATCGCTCAATGCCCAGATCGTCGAAGCGATCAACCAGGCGGCCGTTTCCTGGGGCGTCCGCTGCCTGCGCTATGAGATCAAAGATATCAAGATGCCTGAAGATATCAAGAAAGCGATGGAGCTTCAGATGACTGCGGAGCGGCAAAAAAGGGCCCGCATTTTGGAATCGGAAGGATTGCGCCAAGCCCAAATCAACGAATCGGAAGGGCAGCGCCAGGCGCAGATCAACAATGCCGAAGGGATCCGGGAAAAAATCGTGCTCGAATCGGAAGCCGCCCGCGTCGACCGGATCAACCGCGCCAAAGGGGAAGCCGAGGCGATCCTCTCCCTTTCGGAGGCTGCGGCGAAAGGAATCGAAAGGATCGCTGTCGCACTCGGTCAATCGGGAGGAGAAAAAGCGGCCTCTCTGCAAGTCGCCGAAAAATACATCGAAGCGTTCAGGCATCTAGCCAAAGAAGGAAATACGATCGTCCTCCCCGCGAACCTTCAGCATCCAGGTTCGATGGTCGCAGAGGCGATGGCCATCTACGAGACTCTTAAAAAGAAGTCTCCGAATCATTCAAGCCCCTATTCGATTCCCTTGGAGTCGCCATCTAAAAGTTAAGAGGTTTCTAAGACAGTTCATCGTCAGATTCAGTTTTAAACTCTTCAAAGTCATTATCAAAAGATTGATCTTCTAGGGCAGAAAGGGAATCCTGTTGCCAAGATGGATCGAATTCCCGATACCGGTCGGCAAGTTCCGGAAGGGGAGTCCTTTCCGTTCCCTTAGGAAGATAGTTTTCCCAGGCTTGGCGGGCTTCATTCATTGAGATGCGAGCGGGGAGGTCCAATTTTTTTTGATATAAATCAGTCACTTCGCGAGTTAAACTTGTGATAGCATCTAACTGAGGTCTTTGGAAGCCAAAGGCTTTAATTTGGTTTGAAAGGACACGGTTTGTTATAGCTTCATGATGTAAATCAAAACCCGTTCTTGTCGCACCGGCATTGTTTTTATATTCCTTCTTTCTTAACAGATCCAATTCCCGTGCTTTTGAATGGGGAAATTTTGAAAGCGCTTCATCGATCGTGAACCCCTTTTTGCAGTCTCTTTGCAGCTGTTCGGCCGTTTCAATCAGGCTGTATAGACTATGCTCTTTTTCTGTAAGGATCGTGCTCGACCCAGGATAGGTATAGGGGGGCTCTGATTCCGGTGGAATGGGACTATCGGATCTTGTCGCTGCTACTGACATAACTGAGCATTGTACTGGATTGAAAGAAAAGAAAAAAGGGGGGTGCTGGTTCTGAAAGGTTTAGATGAAGAAAATTAAAAAATTAATTTTAATTTAAATTTTTAATTGACTAAACGCAGTAGAGATTAATTGTTTATTTTTAATAATATAAATGATAAAATACTTTAATATTTAAATAAAAATGAGAGTTTTATGTCAGTTTTGTTAGAAATATCGTCTCAATCTTTTAAATGGCCCCAATATTCGAAAGGGCTTAAGCGCTTCTTAGAAGATAAAAGAGAGAAGGCCCTGGCATCTTCCCAGCTGGAAAAATTTCGAGATCCCTGCTATGACCCAATCAGAGATGAAATCCAAAATTTATTAAATGAAAAAATCTCAGTTCAATTTTTCAAAACTATACCAGGCAAAGAGATAGGCTATGGATCCGAATCTCAAGTGTTTGCATGCGAAGATAGAAATAAAATGCCTGCCGTCCTGAAACTTTACGCTGAAGGATACGACTATGCTTATCGACCAGGTCAAGACGCTTCTTGTCCTGAAACGGTAAGACGTCTAAGGAGTTTTATACCCGTTACCCGCATGCTGCTCTCTTCTCCGCAATCGCCTCATCTCCTTCAAGCAAAAGGACTCGGTTATTACGAACCGGCAAAAAGATGGGGAATCGTTTTCGAGAAAATCGATGGAAAAGGGTGGGCAGAAGTCTGTAAATCCCTTACACCGGAAACGGGATTGCCTGCCGTCATTAATATGCTCTTAGGCGCAGCAAAAGGATTCCAAATTTTAGACGATGCCAAGTGGTCCTATAACGATCTAGGGGAACAAAATTTTATGATCAGATCTAGCGACGGGAGCGCCGTTGTGATCGATATTCCCCGCGTATCCCGATTTGAACCTAAAAACCCTATGCAGTTGCGGCAAGCGTTCGGATTTTTATGTTCTCAGAATATTTCCAAAGACTTTGTGAAAAAGTCTCCTTCACTCCATGCACACATCCCAATGGCTCTTAAAGTATTAGCTGAGGAATGCAAAAGCGGGAAAAGCATGCAAAAATTTGACTGGGGCCGGGTCATCGACGCTCTTGAGTACGCCGATAGAGAAGTGCATCGGGTTCAGAATAATTAGAGGAAGAATAGTTCTATGTCCCTTTTGTTAGAAATGTCGGCTCAATCAATTAAATGGCCTCTCTACTCGAAAGGGCTTAAGCGCTTCTTAGAAGATAAAAGAGAGAAGGCCCAGGCATCCGCCCAACTGGAAAAATTTCGGGATCCCCGGTACGACGCACTCAGGGATGAAATCCAAGATTTATTAAATGAAAAAATCTCAGTTCAATTTTTCAAAAAAACCCCAGAGAAACGCTTAGGGTACGGATCCGAATGTGGAGTCTATGAATGCAGAGACAAAAATAATGAGCCTGCCGCCCTAAAGCTTTATATCGCTAATAGTTACGATTATCGTTATAAACCGGATCAAGATGCATCTTGTCCGGAAGAGTTAAGATATCTTAGGAGTTTAATACCCGTTGTCCGCATGTTGATTTCCAGTCTGAAATCGCCTCATCTGGTTCGAGCGAAAGGACTCGCTTATGTCGAAAGTGGAAATCGCTGGGGAATCGTCTTTGAGAAAATCAACGGTAAACAGTGGGAAGAGGTCCGGAAATCCCTCGCGCCAGAAACATTTTTGCCGCCCGTTATTAAACTGCTGTCAGATGTTGCAAAAGGATTTCAAATTTTAGATAACGCCGGATGGTCGCACGAAGACGCAACTGAAAATAACTTCATGATCCGATCCGAAGACGGAAGCGCCGTTGTGATCGATATTCCCCGAGTCTCTGGATATAATCCAGAACAGCCTCTTCGACTCCGTCAAAAATTCGGATTTTTCTGTTCAAGGGATATTTCTCCACATCTTGTGGAGGGTTCTCCTTCGAAACATAAACAATACCACGGCGTGCTAAAAATTTTATTTGAGAAATGCCAAAGTCAGGAAAGTATGGGTGAATTTGGCTGGAAAGACATCATTCGCTTTTTTGAAAACCTCGAACAGGATATTGCATCCGGTAGGAATATGTAGACGAGGATATTTCACTGAAATAAACAAAAGGGGGACAGGTCCCCCCCTTCAAAATAGAGATTAGAATCCTGCGCCGATTGACAATTCAGCGAAAGGTCCTGGGAAGTTCCCCTTTTGCGTTGCAGCGATCGCTGGCTGGCTCACATCGAGCTGCACGAATGTGCGCAAAGCCGATTTGCGGTTGATTTCATAGCCGATAGCAGCATTCGGGATCAATCCCATGAATTCTTTATCGTCTTTCGTTTTCATGCCGCCCCAAGCAAGTCCTCCGCCCGCATAAAAACTATTGTTTTTCGCTGGGCTTGTATAATAGAGGTAGTTTGCCTTTGGGACAGTATAGAAATAGGTATGTTTCTTGCCTTCGTCGTCTCTAATGTTTCGATAATTGTAGCTCGCAGAGACATCCAACGCTGAGGATCCGGAAGCGAGACGGTAGCCCAATCCCAATCCAGGAACCATTTTGACGTCGTTGATATCGGAGACAGGCTGCGAATCGGAAGCGCTCATCTTGAGATAGAGGAACGATTCGTTTTCAGAGACTTTCTTTTCAATTGGAATAGATGTTTTGACTTCGGTTGGAATCGCAGTCGCGTTGATCGCAGGTTCTTGGATCGCTTCTTGAGCAAATCCTAAAACTGTGCCGATTGTGAAAATTGCGGTTGTTAAAGTCTTTTTCATATTTACCTCCTTGAAAAAGAAAGGTCAATTATGAAAAGGGGTTCTTAATTTGCGCAACTAAAATAGAATTTGCATGCAAAGTTAATTTTCAATATTGCGGCGCACCATTTGCACTTGTTTGCGCAACATTTCATTCACTTGAATTTGATCGGTGATTTTTTTCCACGCGTGCAGCAATGTGGAATGGGTCTTTCCTCCAAACGACGCTGCGATTTTCATGAGCGAATCGTCGATCATCTCTTTAGCGAGATACATCGCGACTTGGCGCGCCAATGCGATTTCCTTGTGGCGCGATTCGCCTTTCAGCTCTGAAATGCGCACTTCGAAGACGGCGGCGACGCTTTTTAAAATCCCTTCGACGGAGATCTTCTTATTCGGAGCGCTGCTTTGGAACATTTCGCTTAAGATTTTTTCGACGACATCTTCGTTCAAAGTCGCAGACATGAGGCGCGAATGGGCGCAAAGGCGGTTGATCGCCCCTTCGATCTGGCGGACATTATTATAGATATGCTCTGCGATGAAAAAAGCGATCTGGTTAGGGATATCGAGCCCGCGCCGTTCCGACTTATGTTTGATGATCGCGACCCGCGTCTCCAAATCGGGGACGCCCATGTGGGCGACGAGCCCCCATTCCATCCGCGCGACCATCCGTTCGGAGAGTTTTAATTGGGCAGGCGGTTTATCGCTTGTGATCACGATCTGTTTATTTTGATTGAGAAGGGATTCGAACGTGTTGCAGAATTCCTCTTCGAAATTGAGACGGTTTTGCAGGAACTGGATATCGTCGACGAGAAGGATGTCGAGATTCCTGTAAAAGCGCTTCATTTTGTCGATCGATTTATTGCGCAGATGGTCGACGATGTCGTTTATGAACGCTTCTGTCGTGATCGATTGAATCTTGAGTTTCTTTTGATGTTCGCAGACGTAATGGCCGATGCTGTGGAGCAAATGCGTTTTGCCAAGGCCTACGCCTCCGTGGATGAATAGGGGATTGTACGATTTGCCGGGACGCGCCGCGACTCCAAGCGCTGCCGATTTGACGAATTGGTTCGAGGGCCCTTCGATGAAATTTTCGAATGTGTAAAGGGAGTTGAGTTTCAAATCGAAAGAGGAGGCTTCTTCGGCCGGTTGTTCTATAGACTCTATGGATATCGACGAAGCCGATTCATTTTTATTGGCAGCGGCGATGTTGAATCGAATAGCGGGCTCTCCCGATCCGCGCAAAGGGAGAAAATTGCAGAGGACCTCTTTGAAATTGTCCAACAGGTATTCCTGAACGAAAACATTGGGGACTTCAAGGATGATTTCATCGGGGCTCGCTTCGATCAACTGGATGGGAGCGATCCAATTTTCAAATTCTGCGGAGGAACATCGATTCTCGATGAATTCGAGAAATTGAGTCCAACTGGTTTTGACATCGCAATCGATCATGACTCTTTGGGGGGATTAACTGTTGACGAATCTATCAAGATGCAAGGATGCCTGCAAGCAAAAATCTCATCGGTAGGCGAGGATGAGGGCGGAGGCTTGGGAGGCGATGTCTTGATCAGGGCATTTTTCCAACTCCATCGCCTGGATCAATCCTTGCCGTTTGTATCCGAGCATGAAAAGGGCCTTGGCGCGATTGAGCTGGGAAGGGAGATGGGTCGGATCCATTTTCAGGGCCCTGTCCAGGTAATCGAGCGATTTGATTCCGTTGCCGACTTGAAGGTAAAGAGCGCCGATCGTTTGCAAATCGTAAGGGATGGGAGGAGAAAGGACGCTGAGCGCATCGAAAAAAGTGAGGGCGACGTCGTAGATTCCTTGTTTGATATAAGAATAGGCGGCGGACCTTAAGTCGCTGATCTCTTCATTTCCCCAACCGAGGATTTCCAGCCAATTCACATCGCTCATGCTCTTTTTAACCTCTCTGGTATTGGTTGCGGCGGGAATTGATCAGCGTCAACGTCTTGTCCAAAGTCCCGATGCATTTGAGCAGTGCGAGCAAAATCTGCCTTTCCCTCTCTTCTTCCTCTTTCTCCTTTTCCTGATCTTCCCCTTTTTTCTGTTTGCGCGAAAACGGTTTTCCTAAAGCGCTTTCAAGACTTTCCAGCTTGTCGCTGTCGGCTTCCTGTTTTTCATAGCTTCCTAAAGAGGGGATGAGCTGGTAACTAAAAAGAGGCTTGCCCTGCAAAAGATAATCGGGCGGGGGAGAAAAAGAGGCCCAAATGGTGATTTTGCCAGGCGCGAAATACTGTTCGAGCTCACTCGGAACATAAGGCTTCAAGACCGAAACCTCGGTCTTTTGCGGAATGAATCGGGAATCTTGGATCAGGCGCGTATCGAGCGCTTCCTGGTCTTTCGCGTAGCGGATCGAGGATTCGACGCCTAGATTATCTATCGTGCGGGGCTTGACAGTCATAGCGATACTCCTGCTCGAGCCTCATTCTATCAGCGGCAGCTATTTTCCGGAATGACGGAGATTGTCTCTTCGCAGCAGCGCCGATTGCATGAAGAATGCGTTAACTTTGTAAGGAGACAAGAGGATTGCTCAAACGCCAAGGAAAAGCCAGAGGCCTGAAGATGAAAATGGGACAGGATAAACAGGATCGCAGCGGCAAGATGTTCAGGATAAACAATGATAGTATCTTGCCTATCCTGGAGCAAAGCGATCCTTTTTATCTTGTTCTTCTTTTTTCGCCGAACTTGAGATCAGACGAATAATGGGTTGAAAAACAAGAGGATTGCTCAAACGCCAAGGAAAAGTCAGAGGCCTGAAGATGAAAATGGGACAGGATAAACAGGATCGCAGCGGCAAGATGTTCAGGATAAACAATGATAGTATCTTGCCTATCCTGGCGCGAAGCGATCCTTTTTATCTTGTTCTTCTTTTTTCGCCGAACTTGAGATCAGACGAAGAATGGGTTGAAAAACAAGAGGATTGCTCAGACGCCAAGGAAAAGTCAGAGGTCTGAAGATGAAAATGGGACAGGATAAGGAGGATCGCAAGCGGCAAGATGGGCAGGATAGGCAATTTTAGTATCTTGCCTATCCTGGCGCGAAGCGATCCTTTTTATCTTGTTCTTCTTTTTTCGCCGAACTTGAGATCAGACGAAGAATGGGTTGAAAAACAAGAGGATTGCTCAGACGCCAAGGAAAAGTCAGAGGTCTGAAGATGAAAATGGGACAGGATAAGGAGGATCGCAAGCGGCAAGATACGCAGGATAAGCAATTTTAGTATCTTGCCTATCCTGGCGCGAAGCGATCCTTTTTATCTTGTTCTGATTCTTCCGCCGAACTCATGGTTTGCGAGAGGAACTTTTTTAGATGCCTGAAGAGGGGGGTTGCTCGATTTTCAGGCGGGCTAAGTGATCGAGTGCTTCCTGGTAGCACTCCGTAGTGACGGAGAAATAGCCTCGAAAGGGGTAATCAAAGACGACGATAAGGAATATAACAAGGCCAATAGCGACGCCGAGCATGGCGGTCAGAGTGAGATGTCCTTGAAGCTTTTTGGCTGAGAAAGCCCAGGCGAAGCCCAAGAGGATAAGAGTCGCAAGGAAGATCTCGCAGTAGACAGTAGGTTGAAGGCCGTGGACGTTCATGAAAGCGCGATCGCGCCGATCCTCGAAGATTTTATTTACTTTTTGAATGATTTCTCTATGCACGATCCCTTGAGCCTCCGACGTCGGAGCATAATCGATGATCAAGCGGTAGAGGTATTCGAATGAACGAGAAGCTATTAGGCTCGTTCGACCTTGATCTTGCACAGGCCACTCGTCATGGATCACAACGTGGAGGTAGTCTTCAACGGCATTGCGAACTTTGAGCTCGAAATCGGCAGGATAGACTCGTGCATCGACCCAGATCGTGAAGGCTTGGTTAGCTTCATTTTCAACGATCCCATTCGCTTTGTCGTAGGCGCTTAAGACGCCGATTGCGACAAAGCCGACGACGATAGCATAGATAACGCCGACTTGATGGCCTAATCCAATGACGATTTCATTGCTCATTTCCCTGGATCGGCCTCTGAGCACCGCACGAACGGCGAGGAGTCCAAGAATGGCAAAGGCTACTGTAATCGCTACAACGACCAGGGCGAGAAGCCAATTCGGCATATTATAGATGATGCGGACGATCATTGATTTGCCTTGTCTGAAACCTACCTATAGAATTTCAAATGTTTAAAATCAAAGTAAGAGACATTCTCTGAATTAACGTTTCGTCGACCAGATGGTTGAAAATATCATGGGCAATCGCTAGATAGAAAATGGGACAGGATAAGCAGGATCGCAAGCGGCAAGATGCCCAGGATGAACAAATTTGGTATCTTGCATATCCTGGCGCGAAGCGATCCTGTTTATCTTGTTCTGCTTCTTTCACCGAACTTGCGATCAGGCGATTGAATGGATCAGGATAATCAGGATCGCAAGCGGACTTAGGACCCATCCCTTTTTGAATTGTTGTTTTCGTTTTGATCCCCCTCGCTTCACGCCAATCTCTTTTCCACATTTTTTACCGACATCTTGTGAACAGCCGTTCGAAAGCCTCTGTATTTCATTCATAACATTTTGGATTTTAGTTTGTTATGATGTTTGTTTAGGGTCTTCTAAAACGCTGGAGTTGGGTGGTTTTGAACAGTTTTCCCACAATTTCCCACAAAGGCTCCCAAATCTTTTTTTTCGGGTCTTAATCCCTTAAGCCGAAAATATTTTCGGCGAAATCAATCCTGTTCAAAAAGGGGTGTTTTTTGAAAATGGATTGCGCGATTTTCGATTTCGTGGCTAACATGTGGGAGAACGTGGGAATGTTCATGAGTGGGTTCTTCTTCAGTGGTTCTTCGGTGGCAAAACTCGACGAGAAAGGGCGTTTCGTCCTTCCTCAAGAGATGCGCTACGGCCTTGTTGAAGAAGGGAAATGCGAATTCGTCATTGGATTGGGTTTGGGCGGCTGCCTCGCCATTTACCGCAAAAGCGTCATCGAACGGATCGTCGAAAAATTTAAACAGAATCAGCACGTCGCGAAATTCCAGAAGTTTTTCACCCTTTTCTTTTCGACTCTTCATCAGACGGAATGCGATAAAGTCGGCAGGGTCTCTCTCCCAGCCTCGTTAAAAAGCGCCATCGGGATCCAGAAAGAGATCGTAGTGGCCGGAGTCATGGATAAAATCGAGCTTTGGCCGAAAGAGGTCTACGACCGGAATCTCCGGAATCTTTTGTCTGGCCAATCTCCCGAAATGAATCTAGAAAAAATGACCGAAGAAGCGTTTGCCCTTCTGCACGACGAGGCTCCAAAAGAGGATGCGTCAGCATCTGCTTCTGCTGCTATGAATCCCCTTTATTTTGATTCCATTCCTACTAAAGTATGAGCGCCCCGCATAAACCCGTGTTGATGCGGGAAGTCCTCCATGTATTTGAGGGAAAGGCCATCCGCTTTTTCTTCGATGGGACCCTCGGCGCCGGCGGACATGCCCGGGCGATCTTGGAAGCCCATCCGGAAATCGAGCGGTATTACGGATGCGACCGCGACCCAACGGCGCTTGCGATTGCGGCGAAGAATTTAGAGCCTTGGGGGAAAAAAGTGGAATTCATCCGCGGCCCCTATGCGGATGCGGACAAATATTTGAAGAAAGGGGAATGCCTCGATGGGTTCCTGATCGATATCGGGGTCTCCTCCATGCAGCTCGACGAAAGGGGAAGGGGATTTAGTTTCCTGGGAGACGCCCCCCTCGATATGAGAATGGATCCTGATGGGGATTTGACTGCCGAGGAGATCGTCAATCGGTTTTCGGAAGCTGAACTGGCCCGCATTTTTCATGAATATGGAGAAGAGCGCCGTTCGCGGCAGGTGGCAAAAGCGATCGTCGAGGCGAGAAGAAAAAGGAAGATCCGGACCACGGCGGAATTGGTCGATGTGGTCAAACCGGTTGCAACCCGGGGCCGGCTCCATCCTGCGACCTTGGTGTTCCAAGCGCTCCGCATCGTCGTCAACGACGAGTTAGGGCAGTTGGAAAAGGGACTAAAAGCGGGGATAGACCTGCTTTGCGAAGGGGGGCGGATCGCAGCGATTTCGTTTCACAGTCTCGAGGACCGGATTGTGAAAAACCGTTTTCGCGATGAAAAAAAACGGTTGAAGATTTTGACGAAGAAGCCGGTGGGTCCCTCGGCGGAAGAGATGCGGGCCAACCCGCGCTCGCGCAGCGCGAAATTGCGTGCCGCGGAAAAAGAATTGGAAGAGTCGGAAACATGAAAGGGTTGCTGCTAAAGCTGGGAATTTGTCTGAGCGTGCTCGGGATTTGCCTCTTTTCCTATCTCGAAACTGCAAAACGAACTCACGCAATTGAAGATCCGCGTTCCTGAAGTGGAAAAAGAAATCAAACTCGTCCGGGAAGAAAGCCGCCGTTTGGCTTACGAGATCGACAAATTCGAAAATCCGGCGCACCTGATCGAATTGGCCCACAATCCAGAATTCAGCCATTTGAAACATCCCTTGCTCAGAGAAATTTTAACCGTCCCCGAAGCGTTCGCCATTAACGAAAGCCAATGAATCCCCGCGATCCTAAAAATAAAGTCGAGTCGTCCGACCGCAAAAGACTCGTCTTTTTGTCGGTCTTCCTTTCCGTCCTTTTTTGCCTTTTGATCGTCCGTTTTTACCAAATCCAAATCGTCGAGGGGAACAAATGGACGCAAGTGGCGATGGCGCAGCATCAGTATATCGCGACAGAACCTTTCATGAGGGGTTCCTTTTATTCGAATACCGCAATCAAAGAGGGACATCCGGGAGGCGAACAGCCCTTTGTCGTCGATGTCCCGAAATTCCATCTATATATTGATCCAGACTCCCTTCCCGAATCGGCAAAAGGGAAGATGGCCGATTTTCTATTCCCTGTACTCGGAGTACCCCAGCGGACCGAACAAGAAAATAAGCTGCGAGGGGAATTCTATCGCAAAAGCCGCAGCCGTAAAATCGCCACCTGGCTCGACCGGGATACGCGAGGGAAGATCGAGAGTTGGTGGAACGGTTTTGCCAAAAAGGAAAAAATCGCCCGCAACGCCCTCTATTTCGTCTCCGATTACAAACGCTCCTATCCGTTCGGGACCCTTTTGGGATCTGTCCTTCACACGGTCCAGCAAGAAAAAGATCCTCAGACGCACCAGAGCCTCCCCACCGGCGGCCTCGAAATGCTCTTCAATTCTTATCTGAAAGGAAAAGAGGGGAAAAGGCTCATCGTCCGTTCTCCCAGCCATCCTCTCGATACCGGAAAAATTTTGGAAGAGCCCGAAAATGGAGCGGATATTTATCTGACGATCAACCATTACCTGCAAGCCATCGCGGAAGCGAACTGGACAAAGGCGTCAAGGCGGCGAATGCGCTCGGCGGATGGGCTGTCATGATGGATCCTTATACCGGGGAAATCTTAGCCCTGGCCCAAATTCCTTCCTTCGATCCCGCCCGTTACGCCGATTATTTCAACGACCCCAATTTGCAAGAACATACCCGCGTCAAAGCGGTGTCCGATTGCTATGAGCCCGGGATCGATCTTCAAAGCGATCACGATTGCGATTTGCTTAAAGGCGAACGAAGAACTGGCACAAAAAGGGAAAACCTCCAATTTTTACTCCCGATGAAAAAATTCCGACTTCAAATGGATGGTTTCCCGGCCGAAGCACGCCGCTTAAAGATGGGCGGACCCATAACTTTTTGAATATGAATCTGGCGTTTCAAAAATCATCGAATATCTATATGGCGCGGCTCATCCATCGCCTTATAGAAACGTTAGGGGATGAATGGTATCAAAAAGCCCTCACGGAACTTTTCGGTTTTGGCAAAAAGACCGGGATCGAACTGCCCGCAGAAAACGCCGGCCTCGTCCCGACTCCGGGAAAGCTGCATCCCAATGGAAAGCTCGAATGGTCTCTTCCCACTCCTTATTCTCTAGCCATGGGCCATAATATCCTGATCAATTCCATCCAAATGGTCAGGGCCTATGCGATCCTCGCGAATGGCGGCTATGCGGTCCAACCCCATATCGTCCGCAAAATCGTCAAAACAAAACCGGATGGCACGCAGCAAATTTTGGTCGACAATACGAATTATCGGGCTGACCAAACAAGTGTCTTGAGTCCAGCGATTATCCAGATCGGTCGTCCGAGGAATGAAATTCGTGACTAAAGAAGGAGGCACTTCGAAAAGGGCCGATATCATGGGCTATACGGAAGCGGGCAAATCGGGGACTGCTGAAAAGATCATCGATGGCACATTACTCCAAAGACCATAATATTTCTTCGTTCCTCGGGTTCGCCCCTGCGAAAAACCCTCGTTTCGTCCTTCTCGTCTCGATCGACGATCCGGAGAAAAAATTCATCCCCGGAGTCGGCAAACACCAAATGGGAGGAGTTTGCGCCGGCCCCGTTTTCCGCGAGATCGCCACCGCTTCACTTCAATATCTCGGCGTCGCTCCCGATGATCCATACGGCTATCCGCCCGGCGATCCGCGCCGCGATCCGAAAAAAGCCGACTGGATGAACGAAGTCCAACAGCTCAAAGAATTGTATGAGAAATGGAACAAGTGAATGCAGAACGCATAATGCAGAAAAAAATGGATTTTGAGTTCTTGTTTTTTAATCCGTTTTCTTAAAAAATAAATTAACAATGAGCCTTCAAAAATCGAATATTCCCCCTTAATGAGCGCGAATAGGAAAGAATCTTATGAGAAAAAATCCTGGATCGAGTTTTTCTTTCAATCCAATTATTAATCTCTATCCTCTGTTGCTTTGCTGTTCTTCATCGGCTTTTGCAGATTCCAGTACTCTCGCCTATGTAGCAGATGCAGGCTCGCATCAAGTCTATGTGATCGACACACTAAACAATACAACAAATCAGGTAGTTGCTAATAGTAGCGGTACCTCTTTTTCCAATCCTCTTGGTGTTTCGATTAGCCCGGATGGGACTTTCGCATATGTGACAGACGCTACCGGCGTTGTCTTTTTAATCGAGACGGCAAATAATACAGCAACCGAGACGGTTCCTACAGGTATTCCTTTTAGATTCCCTGTATCAGTAACGATTAGCCCGGATGGGAGCTTTGCCTATGTGCCCGATACTCTCGTCCCGGGTGTCTTTGTGATCGATTCGACTCATACTTCGAGGGAGAAAATTGTCAATATCAGCGGCACCAATTTTGTCGAACCTTCACTAGCGTCGATTAGCGGGAAGGGGAACTTCGCTTATGTAACAGATGGTCTTGCTCCCGCAGTTTTTTTGATCGACACGTCGAATCATTTCGCAACTGACATATTAAAGAATAATGTGTCTGTCAACCCTTTTATCGACCCTACAGGCGTTGCGATTAGTTCTGATGGGAGCTTAGCTTATGTAACAGATGCGATGGCGAATGAAGTCTTTGTAATCGATACAGCGATCAATCAAGTAAGCGGTACAGTTACGAATACGATCACCCCTTTTGTTTCTCCTATGAGAGTTGCGATTAGTCCTGATGGGAGTGTCGCCTATGCAACAGCTGCGGACAATGTCTTTGTAATCGACACGAAAACCAATCAAGTCACTCAACTTGTTGCGACTGGCTCCTTTCCCCCTTTACGAGTCCTTTATCCGTTGCGTTTAACGAGGATGGGAGCCTTTCTTACGTAACAGACGATGGCGGCTTCAGCGGCCCCAGACGTGTCTACGCGATCGACACCGCAACAAATACTGTAACAGGGTTAGTCATCAATAATACTCCTTTTCCCTTCGTAGCTCTAGAGTCCCTAGCGTTTAAACTTCCATCCGTAATTCCACCTCGTCTGCGGATAAACACGGCAGGGCTTAAGGGCAATAACCTTTCTTTGGCAAATTATCTGAATGCGAACGCTCCTTCATCAGTCGTAGGCTTATTCGCTCCACTGCATGGCAGCGCTCTCACAAGCGCCTTACAGAGTGCGGCCCCGACAAGGAATGCCATCGCTACTTTCATGGCTCAGATCGCTCCGCTCTCCCTCATTCAACTCACGAGCGAAAACCTGCGGCAAAAGCGGTATCATACGCAACCTTTAGCAGGAAGCCGGACGGCGCAATACACCGCGCAAAATTCGCTCGATTCGAACGAACTTTTGACTGACGTTCAGCATTCATACAATGGAAATGGCTGCGCGGCTCCCGCTTGCTGCCACTTGCCTCATACTGTTTGGCTTGGGGCCTTTGGAGAATACGCCCGCGAACACGCTCAGAGCCAGACTCCAGAATTTCAAGCCGGCATCGGCGGCGCGATCCTTGGCTTCGATTGGAACGGACAGGATGCGAACACCGTTGGAGTAGGGGCTGCTTATTCTTTCACTCATATCCACGAAGACGATAGCGCGGGACGCGCAAATGTGAACCAAGGCTATTTGACGGCTTATGGAAGCTGGAATCCGGGAAGCTGGTATTTCGACTTTGGCCTTTGGGGAGGCTATTATCATTTCAATAATGACCGGCGTATTTCTTTCCCCGGTTTCAGCGGAATCGCCAATTCCGATACGCATGGCTGGCAGTTTACCCCTCATTTTGAATTTGGATACAATGACTTTAGTTTTTGCAATCCCTGTTATCAATGGTTCGTAGTCGAGCCGTTCGCCATGGCCGATTGGGTCAATTGCTGGGAAAGCGCTCTGCAAGAGCATGGAGGCGGCAGCTTGAATATGGGGCAAAAGGGAAGGTACTGTTCATTGCTCCGCGCCGAAGGGGGCGTCCGTTTATATGAAAGATTGCAATTATCTTCGGGCCAGCTCATTTTGACTGAAAAAGGGAGCTACGCTTACCAAAAAGCCTTCCATACAGGACATCTCACGGCGTTCCTCGTCGGATCTCCGGGCTCGTTTACTGTCAGCACGCTGACCGGCGCACAAAATTTAGGGGTGGGAGAATTTTCCCTTTTATATATTCCTTGCGATCCAAGAGCTCCTTATTTCAATATCAGCTATCAAGGGGAATTCGGAAGCAAATACCAGTCTCATCAAGGGTTGCTCACGGTCGGAAAGGATTTCTAAGTCCTGAATTTCAGTTTCCGTCCTGTTGCAGAATGCATTTTCTGCAAATGACTTATGTTTAGATATTTAAATTCATCTACCAATTTGCTACCAAAATCTACCGATTTGATAGCATCTTTCTGTGAGATTTAAGATTTTCAATTTAAGAACCTTGATTTGAGTTACTTATGTTTTTTAATATCAAAATTTAAATATTTGGTAGTAAAGAAAATTGACGCATGCTACCATTAATATTAAAATTGGTAGTAAATATGAAAATGCCTCGGACACCTCCGGATATTCGAGAAAAGCAATTTATGTTCTTTTCATCTCCGGAAAAATACGAACTGATTCGCAAAGAAGGAAATAAATCTGAGGATGAAGGCAAGTACCGCCATTGGGATATTTTGCGTCACCTGACTCCCCCTGAAGGATTAACTCTGGACGAATGGTGGTGTGGTATTAAAATGAGACGCCTTCTTGGAATGAAGATGGTTCCTTTATTAGATAGAGAAAATAGAGAATATTTTTTTTATAATCTTCCAGATAAAGTTCTGGAACAACTCCATGCGATTGATCTCGGTGCAGGCGGATCTATTGAGGTTCCTAATGTAATTATGAATCCTCATACTCGTGATCAATATATTGTTAATTCATTGATTCAAGAAGCGATTACTTCAAGTCAAATTGAAGGAGCCGCGACGACTCGTCGAGTTGCTAAAGAAATGTTGAAATCGGGGCGTCCGCCAAGAGATAAAAGCGAACAAATGATATTGAATAATTTTCGCACGATGCAACAAATTAGAATTTGGAAGGCTCAGCCGCTTTCTAGGGAATTGATTTTTGAAATCCACAGAACAATTACCGATCAAACTTTGGAACATGCGGATGCTTCCGGACGGCTTCGTAAAGAAGAGGAAAGGGTTGCGGTCGAAGATATACAATCGGGAGATATTTTATTTGAACCTCCTCATGCTAGCGAATTGTCTCTTCGATTAGATAAAATGTGCGATTTTGCAAACGGAAAAATCCCTTCCCAATTTATTCATCCGGTTATTCGCGCCATCCTCCTTCATTTTTGGTTGGCTTATGACCATCCTTTTGTAGATGGAAATGGGAGGACTGCGCGCGCTTTGTTTTATTGGTTGATGCTTCGTTCTGGATATTGGCTTTTTGAATTCATTTCAATTTCTGAAATTATTTTAAAGGCGCCTGCTCAATATGGCGAAGCTTTCCTATATTGTGAAACAGATCAAAATGATCTTACTTATTTTATTATTCATCAAGCAGACGTGATCCAAAAATCTATCCGATCTTTGCATGATTATATTGTTCGGAAATTGGGTGAATTAAGCATAGTAGAAACTTTGGTCAAAAAAGATGGAGATTTTAATTACAGGCAGGAAGTTCTGCTGGCTCACGCTTTACGGCATCCTGGAACTGATTATACTATTGAAATCCATAAAACAAGCCATCGGATTGCTTATGATACAGCTCGGCATGATTTACAGGATTTGCATCAAAAGGGACTTTTGAAAATGATAAAAAAAGGGAAGGCCTATGTCTTTACCGTCCCATCGGATCTGGCAAATCTAATCAAACATAAAAAATTTAAGTAAGACGGTGTTGGCATGCCAACATCCTCAAGGAATGGACCTTTGAAACTAAAACAATTGATTAAGGGATTGGAGTTTGGAGAAGTGAGAGGCAGCAAGGAGGTCGAGATCACGGGGATTTCGGCTGATTCGAGGACTGTCGCTCCTGGGAATTTGTTCATCGCAAAAAAAGGGGGCGTTTACGACGGCGCTCAATTCATTCAGCAGGCAATCGGCGCCGGAGCCTCCGCGATCGTCACCGATATATACGATCCCTTTTTGAAACAGACGCAGTGGATTTGCCCGAAAGTCAGCGAGATCGAGGCGAAGATCGCGGCCCGCTATTATGGCGAGCCTTCAAAAGAGCTGTTTGTAGTCGGAGTGACGGGGACCAAGGGGAAGACGACGACGAGCTATTTGGTGAAACATTTGCTGGATGGTTTAGGAAGGTTGTGCGGATTGATTGGAACGGTTGAAACTGTCGTAGGGGCGAATCGATTTTTTTCTACGTTGACGACTCACGATGCGATCGCGAACCAGAAATTGCTGCGTGAGATGGTGTTGAAGGGCTGCAAAGCGGCTTCATTCGAGGTGTCCTCGCATGGATTGGCTGCAGGGAAGAGTCGATGAGATTGAATTCGATGCGGGAATATTTACGAATTTGTATCCGGACCACTTAGATTATCACCGGAATATGGAAGAATACGCGGAAGCAAAAAGAAGTTTGTTTGCGAAAGCGAGCGAACGGGCCATTTTGAATGCAGACAGCGATTTCTTCGAGTATATGAAAGAAGGATGCAAAGCGCCGATATTGACTTTTGGGGTGGAAAAAGAGGCGGATTTGCGGGCGGCCGATATTGTTTTCACCGCGTCGAGGACTGATTTTCAAGTGAGTTATCGGGGAAAAAAGTGTTCTTTCATGACGCAGTCTGATCGGCAGGTATAACGTCTATAATTTGCTGGGGGCGATTGCGGCAGGGGTTCATTTGGGCGCGGAACTTGAGCAAATCAGAGACATTTTAGCAGATTTCCGAACGGTTCCCGGGCGGCTTGAAGCGATCCCGAACATCCGAGGAATCCAGGTTTTCGTCGATTACGCGCATAATGGCGAGGCCCTTGAAAACGTTTTGAAAACGTTAAAAGAAATTGCGCCCAAACGAGTGATCGCCGTCTTTGGATGCGGAGGAAACCGCGATCCTGCCAGACGGACGAATATGGCGAAGGCGGCTGAAAAATGGGCCGATGCGGCGATCGTGACCTCGGACAATCCGCGGCAGGAAGAACCCAATGAAATCTGCCGGCAAATCGTTGCGGGTTTCAAAATCCCAAAAGGGCGATCGTAGAGGTAGACCGGAAAAAAGGGATTCATTTAGCCATCTCGATGGCTCAAAAAGATGATATCGTAATTATCGCCGGAAAAGGGCATGAACGGTATCAGATTTTCGCTCATCAAACAATTCCCTTCGATGATGTCGAGGTGGCTAAAGAAGCGTTGCAAAATCTGGTCAATTCTGACATTCTGGCGACCTTCACATTGAGGTGAAAGATGCGTGCGATTCTCTTCATTTTTTTTGCGCTGATCGGTTCTGTTTACGCAGCGGACCCATCCGCTCCGACCATTGTGATCGATCCGGGCCACGGAGGAACGGATAGAGGCGCGAAAGCTAAGCCTCCCTATTGCGAAGAAAAGAAAATTTCATTGCTCACAGCGCGGCTCGTGAAAAAATATCTCGATCAATTGGGATACCACGTCGTCATGACGCGCAATACGGATGCTTTTGTCTCGCTGTCCGACCGCGTGGAGATCGCCAATCAGGCGGGCTGCAATGTTTTTGTCAGCGTCCATTTCAATTCATCGAGACATACATCGGCGCAAGGGATCGAGGTCTTCTTCAGCGAATCGGGAGAACAGTCGAGAAGCTCCTCTTCAAAAAAACTCGCCGATTCGATCCTCAGCCGCGTAATCCGCCATACATCCGCCCATTCGAGAGGGGTGAAGAGAGGCAATTTCTATGTGATCCGCGAAACCAGCATGCCCTCGGTCCTCGTCGAAGGAGGCTTCATCTCCAATGATGAAGAACGGGCCTTTTTGAAATCGAGAGAGTATCAAGAAAAGATCGCCAGAGGGATCGCCGACGGGATCGACCTCTACTTCAAACAGCGTTGGCAAAAGGCCGCCAGCTTGCCTGTGGCCGCTGCGCAATAAATCTTTTATTAAATTCGTCCTCGGCGGGAATTGAACCCTCGACCTGTCGCTTAGGAGGCGACCGCTCTATCCACTGAGCTACGAGGACAAAAATTAAAAAGCTCCTAATCCCATCAGCCCGCCTAAGTAATGCTCTGATCCAGAGGGGATGATTTGCTCTGGCAGGTCAAAGAAACTATGGCAGGCTCCTAGAGTTCCTACAATCGCAAAGAAATTGATCGAATAATCAAGATCGAGTTTGCAGGTTTTTTTAAGCAAGTTTGACAGGATCGGCCGTGTTCCGGAAAGAGCTGAGCCCATTATACCGCCAGCCGTTATGGTTTTGACCATTTCATAGGACATGGGCGCGCTTTGTTTGCGGTTCGTCCAAATGACCAAGGATGTGCCAACAACCCCTAAAAGAAAACCAATCCCCCGGTTTCTTAAATATTCGGATATAGATAATTGACTATTGGGCTTTACAGCGATTTTCATAACGACCAAAGGCCAACATTTATAGACGATCCGGCCTGTTGGCTGCAAGGGGAAAGACTTGCTTTTAGTGGGGCGGGCGGATAAACTTTTCCTTTTATGCTGGAGAGGAAATGAAAGCGGATATTGGATTGATCGGATTGGCCGTGATGGGCCAGAACCTCGTTTTAAACATGGCCGACCACGGCTACACGGTGGCCGTATTCAACAGGACCGTTTCGAAAGTCGACGAATTTATTGAGGGCCCTGCGAAAGGGAAAAAGATCCTCGGCAGTAAAGACCTGAAAGGGTTCGTGGAATCTTTGAAAAGACCCCGCCGGATCATGCTCATGGTCAAAGCGGGAGACCCAGTCGACGAATTCATCGATCATCTGATGCCGTTTTTGGAAGAAGGGGACATCATTATCGACGGCGGCAATAGCCATTTTCCCGATAGCCAAAGGCGCTATGAATCCTTAAAAGCGAAAAAAATCCTATTTATCGGCACCGGAATTTCAGGCGGGGAAGAAGGAGCGCGCAACGGCCCTTCGATTATGCCTGGAGGCAACCCGGAAGCGTGGCCCCACGTCAAAGGGATTTTCCAATCGATTGCTGCCAAAGCGGACGATGGCTCCCCTTGCTGCGACTGGGTCGGAGAAGGGGGCGCCGGCCATTATGTCAAGATGGTCCACAACGGGATCGAATACGGCGACATGCAGCTCATCTGCGAAGCATACGACCTTTTGCGAAAGGGAGTCCATTTGACGTTTGCCGAACTCTCCAAGACGTTCGATGCATGGGATAAAGGCCCGCTCAATAGCTACCTGATCGAGATCACAGCCCAGATTTTTACGAAAATGGATACCGACGGCAAACCGCTTTTGGAAAAAATTCTCGATGTGGCAGGTCAAAAAGGAACAGGAAAATGGACCGGCATCGACGCCCTCGACCGAGGCATGCCCCTCACTCTAATCGGGGAAGCGGTATTTGCCAGATGCCTTTCCTCTCTCAAAGATGAGCGGATCAAAGCGAGCCAGCTCTATAAAACCGCCCCTTCCTATGTTTTCAAGGGAACGAAAGAAGAATTGATCGAACAGATCTCCCATGCCCTTTACGCTTCGAAAATCATCAGCTACGCGCAAGGGTTTATGCTGATGAGAAGCGCTTCGGCCGAATACAAATGGAACCTCAACTTCGGATCGATCGCCCTCATGTGGCGCGGCGGCTGCATCATCCGGAGCAAGTTTTTAAATAATATCAAAGCGGCTTACGACAAGAACCCGAATTTGGACAGTTTGCTGATGGACCGGTTCTTCATCGACGAAATCACACGCTGCCTGCCCTCTTGGCGCAAAGTCGTCTCAGAGGGAGCTCTCATGGGCGTGCCGCTTCCCTGCTTCGGGACCGCGCTTTCCTTCTTCGATGGATACAGAACTCCAAACCTGCCCGCCAACCTCCTTCAAGCCCAAAGGGACTTTTTCGGAGCCCATACTTATGAACGGGTCGACAAACCCCGCGGCCAATTCTTTCACACCAATTGGACCGGCAAAGGCGGAGACGTCAGCTCCAGCTCATATACAGTGTAGAGGCAGGCCCATTGTCATTGGATGGGATGTAACAGCGGCCTTTGCACAAAGTATTAGTGCAGAGGCGCCAATCAATCTTTTAGACAGGTGTAACAGCGGCCTTTGTTTAAAGTCCTATACCTTCATCAGCGCAGAGGCGCGCGAAGCGCACGCAGCAGAGGTAGAGAGGACGCAGAGGCCGCGAAGCGCGGCGAAGAAAAAATGACTTTTCCGCGAAACGCAGAAAAGCCATGTTCCCCCGCGAAGCGCGGAGGAATAAAATCCTCTGTTCATCACACCAGGCTTCTCTTCTTTTTTCCCGCGTTTCGCGGCATTATTTTCCGCTGCGCTTCGCAGCCTCTGCGTCCTCTCGTCCTCTGCTGCGCGCTTCGCGCCTCTGCGCTGATGAAGGTATAGGCGTTTGAACAGAGGCCGCTGTGGGCTTCTGTCTTAATTATCTGAGCGCCTCTCTTCCTGCTACGCTCTTGGATACAGATCGCTGTGGGCTTCTGTCTTAATCTTACGAGTCTGAGGTGGTTTTCTGTTTTAAGAAAAAATGATGCGGAGTTGGGGCTCCGCATCGGGGTGGATTCTAGGCTTTGACGAGGACGTTTTCGTCTTTGACGTTACCTTGGAAGAGGATGTTGTCGCCATCGACGATCAGGTAGGCATAGTCGTGATCGGCGTGGAAGGTGGTTTGAGGGTAGCTGATGCATTCTTTTGTGATGATTGCGGCAGTGGCTGCAGCGCCTTTCGTCCCTTTCTCGTCGACCGAAAGTTTGGCTTGATGGATGAAGTTGCCGACGTGGCCCGCGGGGTGCAGAGAAGGAAGATAGCTGTCGATCGGCAGGCCGATTTCTCTAAAGATAGCCATTAAATTCTCTGCTTTGATATCGGCTTCGATTTTGGGCATTTTCAAGTCGACTTTTTGCCTGTGTCCAGAGCCGCGGCATCTTTTCACGAATTCAGGAGTGAGCCTCTCTTCTAACTGCTGAAGGTTTTTCGGATCGTTGGGCAAGAAGAGGATGTGGGCGAGATTGTGTCCCTCTGGCGACTTATAGGGGACTTCAACCATTTTGAAATCGCCGCCATTGTGGAAGCGCAACCTTTTTTCAATCGACATCATTTTGACCTCTGCCTGCTGGCCGCTTGCGAAAGTGAACGTATCGTTGAACGCTTCGCCGAATTCCTCTTTCCATTTCGCAGAAAAGTACATGGCGTTGAGCAAAACAGCGACCAAAGGTTCTGGAGGAAAGTCGGTGGGTTTTAACAAATTCGGGATCATTTTTTCTGTTTTATTAGAGATCCAGCCGTTGATTGTTGCGCATACTTTTTCGAGATCGTTTCCTTCGACGGGAAAAAGCTCTCCTTTATATTGTTGAGAGATCTCTTCCAAATATTTCGGATCGGTTTGGCTTGGATCTGCCATTGCGATCGCATTAGCGAATCGGATCGAGCAAAGATCGCCGCTTGCGCTGCTTAAATCATCCAAGATGTCCATCAAAGCGGTATGGACGGCAGCTTCAGGGAGCTGTCCGAGTTCCATCGTCGCTAAAAATTTCTGTTTTTCCTCTTGCGGCATCGCTTTCAGGACCATGCCGAGGACGGCAACGATGCTGAGAGGGGCGAAGCAGACGCTCGATGAAGAACTTTTGGCGAGTTTTTGATGGATCTGGTTGGAGAAATTCGCAATCGATTTTTGGACGAGGATTTTATTTTGTTCCCGGACGATTGCCTGAGTTTCGGGCAATACGCCTGCGTTAACGGCTGCCTGAGTTACATTTGAGGGACTCAGGTCGATCTCTGCATTCATAATAGCTGCATCTGAGACTTGAGAAGATGAAACAATATTTTTAAAACAGATCTCGGCATTCGCCTCGAAATCAAGATGTTGCGTAGTGATCGGTGAAAGATTATTTGATTGAACTTCTGAAACCATAATACCCCATTTTTTGTAATTCGAGGGTATTATTCTGTTTTTGTTTATATTATTTCAATGTAAAAATATATTTATTATAATAATTAAATATTATTAGTATTCTGTTTTTAAATAATTCAATTCATTTGATTCGTTTTTTATCACAGACAATCTTTTTGTTTAGCAATATTAGGCAGCCTGCTATTTATCAGAAAGTAGTGGGAAAAGAATGAGATCTCTGTTTTTTGTCTTCTTGAATCTTAGTTTTCTAACTGCAGTCCCTTATGGATTTTCTGCTGCGATGCTTTTTTCAAAATCTAAAAATAAAAGAGCGGATGAAAAGCCTCAAGAAATAACAGAGAATTCCTCTTGTAATGTTCCAGAAAATTCAGAAGCTGAAAACGAGGTTTATACACCTCAGGCCTTAAAAATACTGGTACTGAAAAATGACCCTGAAAATATTGATTTGGAAGAGGGGATTTCTAATAGGTCAGACACCGGAAAGGAGAATTCAGATCCGGGAAATGAGATTTATACACCTCAGGCCTTAAAAATACTGGTACTGAAAAATGACCCTGAAAATATTGATTTGGAAGAGGGGATTTCTAATAGGTCAGACACCGGAAAGGAGAATTCAGATCCCGGAAATGAGATTTATACACCTCAGGCCTTGAAAATATGGGTACTTAAAAATGACCCTGAAAATATTGATTTGGAAGAGGGGATTTCTAATAGGTCAGACTCCGGAAAGGAGAATTCAGATCCGGGAAATGAGATTTATACACCGCAGGCTTTGAAAATATGGGCGCTGAAAAAAGATCCTGAAAATACTCCTTGTTCCTCAGAACTTAAAAGTTTAGTTCCTGAAAAGGAGATTTCTTCTAATTCAGAACCATGTAATCCAGATTGTGGGAATGTCTGTTGTGATGAGCCGGAAGAATTCGATTGCATTCGTCTGCAATCCTACATTCTCGCCCATGGCGGATACCGCTTCGATAAAGTACAGTGCAAAACGGGGATTCTTTTCCCTAATAATTTTGAAATGGTCGACGATCTGCTGACCGCCAAGAATCTTCAAATTTATGAAACGGGAGGCCGAGCGCTTTTTGCCTTCGATCCTCATTGGTATATTAGGGGATTCTATTCTTATGGCTGGATCGTCCATGGGCACTATTCCGAATTGTTTTTGCGCGGCAAGCAAAAAGGGAATACTCAAGACGGCCTCGGCGGATTGGGTTATTTAAACCAGATCAATCGCAACTGCGCTCTGGGAGTCTTGGGAGGCTGGGCCTTTGACGAGCAAGTCACAAAATTGCACGATGCGAATGAGTCCCCATTCAATGGGATGAAATTCACCTCGATTTGGAATGGGCCTTGGCTGGGGTTGGATTTTTTCGCTCAATGGAGCCGCGCCTTTCTCTTTAATTTAGGATATGAATTTCACTTGGCTGATTGGCGCGGCAGCTGGATTCTCCAGGAAAAGAACCCTCTGCCAAACGCCTTCAGCGACGAAAGGAAAGGGGGACTTGCTTTCGGACAGGTCGTCTATGGAGATCTCAATTGGAATTTTTGCCATTTTTGGCTTAATTTGGCATTCAAATACGAATATTTTGCGACCCAATCGACAGGAACCCTCAATTCAACAGGCTCGGTTCCGTTCGATTCCGCCCCGATCAGCGGCCCCGTATCCGCGGTCACTTTTGTCAAAAGGGCCAACTGGACCTCATATGGAGCCGCTCTCAATCTAGGCTATAGTTTTTAAATTCTTGATGTAATTCAAAAAAAATTTTATCCTACTAACATTTTTTTCTAAATCTTCTGAATGAAGGTAGGATATGATTCAAGCTGTTTTGTTTTTTCTGTCTGTGTTGATCGCAGGTACTTCTTTCTCCCATGCTTTATTGCCGAATCTTGAACAGACAGCAGAAAATAAGCCGCAGCTGAAGAAAAAGCGGTACGAAGTCGTCGGCAGCAAAGCCGACCGGCCAGGCTTTTCAAAGATCCAAGAAGCGATCGAAATGGCCCGGTCGGAGGGCGCTTCTTCCCAAAATCCCGCGGTCATCGCGATAGACGCAGGTAAATACGAGGAAGACCTTACCCTTTACGATGGAATCGAAATCGAAGGCCCCGATGGCGAAATCCTTGTATTTGACAAGTCCCCCTCCGTTCAGATCTTAGGCAGCTACTCCCTTCCTCAAGATGGGGCTGTCACTCTCAAAAACCTCACTTTTCAAGTGGCGCCGCCGGAGCTCGGCTCTTCGTCCGCTCCAGATCCCAAATCGCTCATCGTTCCTCCCACTGAAAGGACAAATCCCGCGAATACGAATTCCGGAAGCTCTGGCCCTGCGGTAACTCCCAATGCGGTTTTAATTGGCAGCCCCAGCGGCACAATCAGTTCTCTGCCTGTCGGGGGGAATGGTCAGATTCTCATCGGCTCTGCTGGGGCGCCTCCCGCTTGGGGTTTGCCTACGGATACGGCGACTGTAGTTTGGTCGAACCCAGGACCGGGGATATTGGAAGCAGAAGTAGTGGGAGGCACAGGAGGCATCTCCGCAGTCGTAGGAGTCGCGCCCATCAACGTAACGACCTCGGTGGGAGGAACCGCCACAGTCAGTTTGACGGGAATTGTGAGCCCAACCAATGGCGGCACGGGGCATAATAACGGAAGCAATACCATTACCCTTGGAGGAAACCTCTCCACAGCCGGTAGTTTTACGACATTGGGAGGCTCTAGCAGTTTTACCTTTCCAGGCGGCTCTTCCACATACACTTTCCCTGCAAGCGGCACTTTGTTGACGACTGCCTCGGGCGCTCCGTTGACGGAAATAAGCGACACCAACGTCACGCTGACTCTTGGAGGATCCCCTACGACAGCGCTAGTCAACGCCGCGTCGATTACTGCCGGCTGGGCTGGGACATTAGCTCCTTTGCGAGGAGGGACGGGAAAGGCTAATTCGAACTCGGACACAATTACGCTTGGCGGACCTATCTCTACAGTGGGAGCCTTTACCACAGCAGTTTCGGGTAGTTTGACATTGTCGACGCAAGCCGGAGCGACGGCGACGCTGCCGACTTTTCCTTTCGTATCCGGCGTGCCGTACAACCTCGCGGTAAATGGAAATTTTCAAGCAGGAGCCTTTCAAACGACCGTCTATGTGAACCCTCAGACGGGAAGCAATACGGATGGAGACGGAAGCGCAACGAATCCGTATCAAACGATCGGGATGGCGAATTCGATAATTTTAGATAACTCCACCACCAAACGTTATACGATCCTCCTTCAAGGGATCGCTACAGAAACGACCGTTCAGATAAAGCCTTTCGTGTCGATCTTCGGCTACGCGTATCCAACGTCTCAAATCATCGCTTCGGGGGGAGTGACGTTAAATACTGCCGCTTGGGCAGGTGTTGCAAATGGAACCTTTGAATTAAGAAATATCAATTTCAATAATGGCACCAATGTCAGCTTCAATTTCCACAACGTGACGGGTGGTTCCGCGGCCTCTGTTCTTTTAACGGACACTTTGATGAACGGAGGGGGAACCCTTACATTGCAAGGAAGAGCCTCTGCGACAACTTCAGACAGCGTGACTTTCTTACATCACCAATCGGGCGTTTCGACAGTGACCGATTTAAATGTTTTTTCCTATCTCTCCGTATATGCTGGCTCCACTACTTACCAATCTACGAATTCCCTATTGCCGACTAGTTGGACAAGCATAGCAGACAGAATACTAGCATCAGTCACAATCTCTGAAACGAGCGCACAAACTGCAACTATGAACGTTAGTTGTTCGAATGTCCAAAACTCTGTTGCCTTAACAAGTTCTCTAGCTTTATATAATTATGATGTTGCCTCTTATCCTAGAACAGGATTTAGCCTGCCGCTCACCGGAGTAGCTACACCTAAAGGCTTCGGTCCCCAGGTCGGGATCAATACTACAATCACACCAGCCGAATCTCCTTATACGGCGCTTCCTTCCGATTACATTATCTTTTGCAATTCGATAACGGGTACGATTACGGTGAATCTTCCAAGCGCTCCCGTGACAGGCCAGACCTATTCGATTACCGATTTTGCTGGCTCAGCAGGGACCTTTAATATCACCGTAAGTGGAAACGGAAACACGATAAACGGCTTGACGTCCTACACGATTGGCGCGAATTACGGGTCCGTTCAAGTGGTCTTTGATTCTGCCTCCCCTTCGGGCTGGGTTATCGAATCGTCTTCAATGGCGAATACTTCGTCGAATGCCCAGACTTATGTTTACGTGAATCCGCAAACTGGAAGCGATACCACGGGAAACGGTTCAGCCATTAATCCTTTTGCGACAATCGCGACGGCTAATAGCGCTATCACCGGCAATAATTCAAGCACAAAGCCCTATACGCTTTTATTGCAAGGAAGTATCACCGAAGCGAATCCTCTCTTATTGCCGTATGTGTCATGGATGGGACTCTCATTATCGACACAAATGAATGGTTCCAGTATCGCTTTGGACCCATCTTGGGCAGGAACAACAGATGCTTTCGCCTCAATACAAAATTTAACTCTAGCGAATGGAACGGGCATCGGCCTTGATTTGCATGGAGTTTCTGGCACAACTTCGAATATCAAGATTTCGGATATATATATAAATGCGTCTTCGTCTCCTGGCGGCATCAGCTTGACGGGGCGCGCTAATGGACTAGATATTTATAATTTGGTCAATGTGTCCGTGTTCGGAGACACGATTATTACCGATGCTAGCGGATCATCTGAAACTTGTTTATTTTTAGGTGACGCAGGTGTTTCTTTCTCTCTAATATCTACAAATGCGACTACAGCAATTAGCTGGACGAGCAATTGCGATATGATGATTAATCCGATTGTTGTGTCCGAAACTACAAACCTTGCTGCCTCATTAATAATCTCAAATGCCGCTCTTCAGAACACTGTAACTCTAACAGGAGTTGGAGCGTTTTATTCTTATGATCCAGTCAGTTATCCAGGCGCCGGGTTTGTCTTATCGGGAGGAACGGCTAATCCTCTGTCGCCAGTCGGTTTAAATCTAGTTCCGGTCACGGATGTGTCGCAGGCATCTTATCCTACATTATTAACAGATTTTGTAATCAATGTTAATTTTAATGGAGCCGTAGCGATTAGTTTAAATGGTAATTCAGTAAATGGTCAGTATTATCGCATTAAGGACGCTTCAGGGGCAGCAGCAACGCATCCTATCACGATCACGGATGCTAATGGTAATAATATTGACGGTAGTACTAGTTATATAATCAATACAAATTATGGGCATGTAGATTTAATTTTCGATGATATTAACTCTCCAAATTGGTATACATACTAGTCCTGAACCTATAACTCGAAGACTTGTGTCCGCAGTGACAAATTCCCGAGCCTTAAATTCCTGAGGCACGGGGGTCTCAATTAAACGCAAAGGAATCGGCTTCTAAGACATCCAAGGCGCTTAGGGACCGATCTCTTATATATCTCTCCTTTGCGTCTTAGCGTCTTTGCGCCTTTGCGTTGAATAAAGGCCAAATGCCCTTGTGGTGTCTCAATGTCATGCCAAGCGGCCCGAAATAACAGCGGTTCGTGGCTTAATTAAACGCAAAGGCGCAAAGACGCAAAGGGAAGGAGAGAAGTCTAATTGGCTTTTAAGACGTCCATAAATGCGCTTTTGAAGGGACTAGATCGTTTTAAGAACTTATCATTCCATCCTTAAGAGAGCTTTCGCTAATGATTGTTTTTGAACTGGGGTCAACTTGTTTGCCGCCCCTAGAAGTTGATTCGGAGAGGGATCTTTAGCTCCCCATTTTTTCATAAAGCCGATCAGAGGTTCATAGTTTCCGTGGTCGGCATTTTTGAGAGATATTATATATTCTGATCTCGACGACCCATTTTTCTGCAAGTCTATGGGCCATTGTGGATAGCTGCAACCCCAATACAGAAGATAGCGATCGGCAATTAAACGAGAAAAACGCCCATTTCCATTTTCAAATGGATGGATGAAGACCATTTTATGATGGATTCTCGCAGCTTGCTCTAGGAAAGTTAGCTCTACCGGATGAGTTAGCCAATATTTCACTTCATCGCAAAGCTGGGCCAAATAAGAAGGGATCAAATAAGGTTTAATTCCGATGCTAGTGATTTCATTACGAAATTTGCCCGCCCATTCCCAAACCTGCCCATACATATCTTTATGGATTTTTTTTAGAATGAATGGTTCAAACCATTTTAATGGGCTGGGGATAGATCTATTTATGTATTTGTGTAGTGCGAAGGAAATATTTTCCATTTCTGCATGGTTTAAATCTTTTTGAGTTTGCACCCAGGGAAGTTTCAGATAACTGCAATCTTGAATTGGAGTAGCGCCTTCTGGATATTCAAGTTGAAGAATCATGTTTCCTGCCATAACTTATTACCTGGAGAGCGCAGTAGTTCTTCCTCTTTGTCTTTGATCAATTCTTCAATTAACTTTGGGTCGGGCTCTTGTTTTTCTAAGCTCATCGTGCCATGCAGGTATCTGATCTGTTTTTCAGCGACTCTCCGGGCTTGTTTTCGGCGAATGGAATCAATCGATACAGTAGGCAACGGAACAATGACGATCTCGCAAGAGATCGCATTCAGAACTTTTTTTAGAGTAGATAAGTTAGGAGTAGTTTTCGAACTTTCTAAACGAGAAATGGTGGCTTGGGGAACTTTGGCAAATTTGGCCAAGATTTTTTGGGACATGCCGAGCTGATTCCGAATCATCTTAATCAATTGACCTATCGAAAGCCCTCTAGCAGCAACCTTCAACTTGTGTCCTGACTCGATGATTTCATTCAAAACCAGTTTTTCCGATTTTCTCATCCGGTTTCGCCTTAGGTTGTAAATATGTTGATAATGCTATAGACAACTCTCTTTTTTATAACATTAATGATATATTATTTCGATAAAAATATGTTATCAATGCTGTTGATTTTATTGTAAGTTCTTGAAAATCTGTTAAATAAGATGGGATTCCTTCCGATCAGTTTCAGCAATCTTTCCTTTGCGTCTTAGCGTCTTTGCGCCTTTGCGTTGAATAAAGGCCAAATGCCCCTGTGAAAGCTCAATGGCATGCCAAGCGGCCCGGAATAACAGCGGTTTGTGGCTCAATTAAACGCAAAGACGCAAAGGGAAGGAGAGAAGCTTAATCGGCCTTAAGGACTTCCATGAAGGCGCTTTGGGGGATGTTGACCTTGCCGATCTCTTTCATCCGCTTTTTGCCCTCTTTCTGCTTTTCCCAGAGCTTGCGTTTGCGGGTGATGTCGCCGCCGTAGCATTTCGCGGTGACGTTTTTAGTGATGGCGCTGATCGTTTCGCGGGCGATGATTTTGCCGCCGATGGCCGCCTGGATGGGGACTTTGAAGAGCTGCTGGGGGATCACTTCTTTGAGTTTGGCGCAGATCGCCCGCCCTTTGTGCTTCCGCTTTGGAGCGGTGGACGAGGCAGGAGAAGGCGTCGACCGGTTCTTCGTTGACGCGGATTTCGAGTTTGACGATGTCGCTCTTGGCGTAGCCGTCGGGTTCGTAATCGAAAGAGCCGTAGCCGCGGGTCACCGATTTCAGCTTGTCGTTGAAATCGGTGATGATTTCGTTCATCGGGAGGCGGTAGGTGAGAAGGAGGCGTGTCGCGCTCATCGTCTCGGTCTTGAGGAGCTCGCCCCGCTTGTCCATGCAGAGGCTCATGATGGCGCCGAGGTAGTCGGAAGGGGCCATGATGTGGACCTTCACCCAAGGCTCTTCGACGAAATCGATATGGGCAGGATCGGGATAGCGGGCGGGGTTGTCGATTTCGAGAGTTTCGCCGTCGTTGAGGGTAAAGCGGTAGATGACGCTTGGGGCTGTCGTGATGATATCGAGGTTGAATTCGCGGGTGAGCCGCTCGAAGACGATCTCGAGATGGAGGAGGCCGAGAAAGCCGCAGCGGAACCCAAATCCGAGGGCCAGGCTGCTCTCTTGTTCGACGTGGAGGGCCGAATCGTTGAGCTGCAGTTTGAAGAGGCAGTCGCGCACTTGTTCGAAATCGGAAGAGTCGACGGGGTAGATCCCTGCAAAAACGACCGGAGCGATCAGTTTGAATCCGGGAAGGGGATTCGGAGCGGGATTTTTATGGAGCGTGACGGTATCGCCGATTTTCACGTCGGCTGTGTTTTTGATGTTGGCGACGAAAAATCCCACTTCGCCAGGACGGAGGATATCGGTCGGTTTTTCGTTGGGGGCGAATACGCCCACTTCAGTGACTTCGAAAGTCTTGTGGTTCGCCATGAAGCGGATGAGCGATTTTTTCGACATCTCGCCGCTGATGACGCGGACATAGACCATGACGCCGCGATAAGGGTCGTAATGGGAGTCGAAAACGAGGGCGCGCAGGAGTTGTCGGTCGGTTCTTTCGGAGCAAGGGATGATCGGTTAAAATGCTCTCCAAAACGTGCTTCGATGCCTATGCCCGTCTTTGCGGAAATGAGAAGAGCGTGGGAGGCATCGATGCCGATGACGTCTTCGATCTGTTTTTTCACCCCTTCGGGATCGGCGGCCGGCAGGTCGATCTTGTTGATGACGGGGAGGATTTCGAAGTTGCGGTCGATCGCCAGATGGACGTTGGCCAGAGTTTGCGCCTGGACCCCTTGGACGGCGTCGACGACGAGAAGGGCCCCTTCGCAGGCGGAGAGAGAGCGGGACACTTCGTAGGCGAAATCGACGTGGCCGGGGGTGTCGATCAGGTTGATTTGATAGGTGTGGCCGTCCTTCGCCTCGTAATACATGGTGACGGGGCGGGCTTTGATCGTGATGCCCCTTTCCCGTTCCAGTTCCATATTGTCGAGATACTGCGCTTGCATTTCGCGGGCTTCGACCGTGTGGGTCAGCTCGAGCAGACGGTCGGCCAGGGTCGATTTCCCATGGTCGATGTGGGCGATGATGGAAAAATTGCGGATGTATTTGCGGTCGTATTGGAACATTCCAATAAATTTAATCGAACTTCCAGATCTTTGCAAGCGAGGCGAGCGCCGACCATATCAAGGAAATATTGTAATAAAAAGGGGAGTTATTTAAGATTCCTTAACTCAGTATTTTTCAAATCTTTTTTATGAATCCATTTCCTATCACTCCTAAGCAGGCTCTCGGCGATCGGTTTCACGACGATCTCCCTTCGCAAATGGAAACGAAAGAGACCTCTTTGTCCGTCTCCAAAGTAAAGGGATTGGTTTTGGAACGGATCGGCTTATCTTCAAGCAGAAGCGCCTTGCTCCCTTCGGCGACCGCTCCCCGCGTCTTGGTCGATTTGCTCTCCGCTTTTTCGGTTTCCTCCTTGCAGGAAGCCGGCCGGAACCAGGCCAGTGAGTGGATGCCTTTGCCGCGCCGCTCAAAACAAAAACTCCGTAAATGGTCCTCCAAAAGAGAGGCGCCGATCGGGTTGAAAAGGAGAGGCAGCTATCCATTTTTTCATGAAGGGATGTGGATCAATCCTTTCAACGCTTTGATGCAATTCATCCTTTTTTTGCCGGGATTTGCAGATCTTTTCTTTTTCGCTCCAAAGAGCTTCCACCCATTTCAAGATTTCATCGACCACTATAAAGCGGAACAAAACGAGAACAAAGAGGTCTCCTCAGCCGATACGCCCTCGCTCATCCGCTGCGCGATGAAAAACCTCCCCAGGCATCTTTTCAAGGATGAAATCGACCTCTACAAGATTCTTCAACATCTCATCCAATCCCTTTTTCCCGCGCTGCCTGCGCTATCGGCCTCTTCGGCTAAATCCTATTTTCCCGATTCAATCGCCTTTCAACCCAAATGGCACATCCTTTGGGAGATTAAAAGCGGGAAAACATTGGATGAATTAATCCAAGAAAAATGGGATGAGAAGGCGCTCGAACTTCTCGTTTCAGTCAATGGCGTGGAAGAAAGTTCCTGCAACTTGATCAAAAAGCAGTTTTTTACCCCTTCCGATTGGTTTTGCTACGATTTGGATGCGTTTATCGAATTGCGCCCCGACAGAGGCTCGGCGAGTTACATTACTTATCTTAAAATCGACGGGGGATGGTATCAATGCGACGACGACCGGATTTCCCATCTCCGCTCCAATAGCCTGAACGTCCCGCTTTGCCGCAGCCTCTTGCTCCACTATAAGCGGATCGAGTTCGGCCGTCCCGGATGGAATTAAAATTTGGTTCAATCTCTATTTGAAAAATACACAATAATTTGACATTTCACTTTTCGCATTCGTGCGCAGCTATGAACCTATCCCACTATTCTTTAAATGCGATCTTTGAGTGCTTTTTGGCAGATTTTTGCCTTCAGTTCGTCGCCTACTTTTCAAGTATGTCAACTCCTTCAGATCAAAAATCTCAGAAAAATCATCTCAAATCTCATCATTAAGAATAGTGGGATAGGTTCATCTTTCAGAGAAAATTTTGAGAACATTTCTACAATTTTGAAAGAATTGGGGGCATTGGAGGATCGCAATCTTTAGGAGAAAATACATGATAACTTGACATTTCGCTTTCGTATAGGTGAGCAGTTATTCTGAAAATAGGATCCTCAGGAGGGTAAAAATCTTTCGAAGAAAAAAGCTTTGAAAACACTTCCTCGCCAGTCTTTTTAATTTTATACCGGACAGGAGGATTTGAAGGAGGATCAAAATCATTTCGATTCAATCGCGAGACAGCAGCTGGCATCCGTGATACTTGCGGATGATCGAGTTCGACGGGACCTGGCGTTACCGCTTCATCCATTAATTCCCCAGGCAAAGGACTCATTACATTTGTTCTAGAAGAGAGAGTGGATATGGAGATTTCAGATACCAATGAAGGCGGGCTTGCCATCTCATTGGGAAGCGGGTCGGAACTGGGACTCATTGGACCAGATCTGAGAGCGATGATGGATATTCCAGATTCCAACGGAAGAGGGCTGGCGATCGGATCTGAAACGCCGTCGGTAATAGGCCTAGGCAGCGCGATGTAATCTGTAGATCGGATTAAAGGCAGCTGATCCAAGTTTGCTTCTTCTTGTTGAAGAGCGGTATTTTGCAATGCTTTGTGTTCGGTAGGAGAGACGATAGGTTTTGAAGTTTCTTTTGGAAGGAATTTGCCGTCTTGTTTGCTGGGGCAGGGTGTGGCTTTATCAACGAGTTCCGGTTCTATCCCGATGGGCCGGTCATAGTCATTCAAACTGCTCAGCTTGAATTTTGGAGATCCCGGAGGAAGAGATTCTAATGAAGGACGCTCTATTGCAGGTGTTGGGGAAAGGGCGGGTGTAGCTTTTGAAGTTGGCTGTTGATCCTTTGTTTGGGGGGTAGACAAATCGAGCACAAAGGGGGAGCCGGATAAAAAGGTATTTCCGATCTTGACAATATTAAAATCCGTCGGATGGCTTTGTCCAACCGGAATTTGAGCTTCTTTTTCGGAAAATCTCGATTGTTTAGTTGAATTAGGATTATCTGTATTTATTGTCATATCTAAGCATTATATCAAAACAAAATTAAACAATAAACGAATGTTTAATATATATTATCATTAAGTGAAAATTCACTTAATATCAATTACTTAAGTCTAATTTGTTTAAATGTTTAATTTAGAATAGGTTAGAGAAATTAAAGGCCGGAAATGTTATTTTCCGGCCTAAGCGACTATTGGTCTATGACAAGGGAAGAAGAAGAGCTTAATGAAGAGGAGCTTGATGAAGAGAGGCTAGAGGAGGACGAACTGCTCAATGCGCTGTCGCTATGCTGATTTCTTGCTTCCGCAAATTGTGCAGGACTCATGATCCCTTCCCATTCTCTATGTCTTGTTGGCGTCGGCCTTCTTGCTTCAGCAGGGGCAGAAGAGGCTCTCGCCCTCGATTGTTGTTTCAACTCATCCTCAGACTGGTGGGTTTCTTCAGCAGGTCTTGATGAACTCGAAGCACTTATGTGCGATGAAGAAGACCCCCGTTGAATTGGAGTCGAAGGAGAACTTCCTGTTCTTTCTTTGGATGGCGTGCCAGGGGTTTTGGGAGAAGGCGACTGTCTTCCAGTCCTGAGCGAAAGTCCGACCCCGGTTAAAATGTCGAGTTTCTCTTTAGGGAGTTTGGAGCCAAATTCTGCTCTTAAATCTTTGACTCTTTGTTCGGGAGATGTTAAAGGACGGGGGGGCAGGGGGGGCAGAGAACGGCTCGAAGGATTCGGGGACTCAATTACAGTAGGCAAAGATGAGCTTGAAGATGTGGATGAGGACGATTGAGTAGCGCCATCATATTTCGCATAATGTCCTTGATAAGCCACGTAGGCATTTTTTCCGGCAGATGCTTTTGCAGCAGGGAGAGAAGAAGAAGATGCGCTGCTGCTCGATGAATGAGCTGGAGAAGGAGCTGGAGTCTGGCTTGGAGGCTTGCCACCTTCATATGCTGCATAATGTTTGTATGATGCATAATTTTTATGTAAATCATCGCTGGGTGTTCTGGGCCGTTCTTTTAGTCTGCTCGCTGTAGCCGAGCTGCTCCGTCTAAGGACTGGCAAAGCGGAAGAAGAGGTTGATGCTGAAGATCCGCTCGCCGCCGCATTGATTGGATGGGCCGGGAGGGAGGGTGATGAAGAACTTGAACCAGCTGGCTGGGAGAAGCTTGTTGAGCTGGATCCGGATTGTCTGTCTTGAATGGGTGGCGTTCTCGTACTCATTGGCATCCTTTTGTTTGTTTTTGTTCAGATATTATAAGTTTAAATAATCTGTTTGTCAATAAAAGATTAATTATACATAAATTCTGATCAAGTTATATCGGGATAAGAAATAGCAAATCAGCCTTCGTAGCGACCGGGGTGATTTGCCCGGTTTCCAGGGACTAAACCATCTGCAAAGGTTTCACGATAATTTACATATTCTCCGCTTGGAGCCCTTTCTCTCCGACTACCTGCGGATCTAATGAGCCGGTTAAAGACCGGCGTCGCTGAGGATGATACAGAGCCCGAAGATTCTCTCGTAGCCGCATTGATTGGATGGGCAGGTATGGACGAGGTTATAGAATTTGGTCCGGCTGGCTGATCCGCTGGATTTTGTTGAATTTGAGATACGCTCATGCTTTGCTCATTTTTTAAGGCGGTTTCCGCAAAGATCAGTCTTCTTGATCGTTGTGGGCTGCCTGGTAAGCGGCTTTTGAAGCTGCGATTTCTTTATCTAAAACACTGCTGCGTCTGTCGAAGTGAATCGCAGCATGGGGTCCGCTGAGCATAGCGTTAGGAGGAGATCCAGGGTAGCTTGCATGGGGTCCGCTGTCCATTCCGACCTGTTTCTCACTCATCGCGATGATACTGGCTCTCTGGGTGTTGACGGCTAGGGTTTTTCTTGAAGCCGAAGCTGCCGGCGATGCGGATGGGCTTTTGTCTATTCCCCGACCCACAAAAAATCCTCTCACAAAAGTTTTTGTACTCTTGCTTCCGCTGGGAAGACTGTATCTGCCTGCATCCCAGGTAGGCGATGTTGGAGCCTGTGTGTCGATTCTTGGAAAGTCTTCTGCGGAAGGATGGTAGACTTCATAGATGCTTCCTCGAGCAGCTGTGCTGCCTGATTCTTCAGAACCGGATTTTTCTTCTTCAGAATCGGCTGTTCTTTGAGTCGACTTCGGAGAATTGGCTATCGCAAATGTAGAACCGGTTTGCATTACAGCTTGATCAGCGGATCCAATAGAGGAAAAAGAGAAAGTTTTTCGATGGCCTTTTGAGCTTGGCGTGTTATGTGTAGGTGAAAAAACATTTTTTGGCGATAAAGCATCGACTATTCCGCGTAATAATTGTGTTGCCATGATTTGCTCCTTTTTTTGTCATTAAGAATGAGCTTGGCGAATGTTATTGTCAATAGTTAAAGATTTTTAATATAAATAAAAAAAGCCCGCGGAAACCGCGGGCTTTATTTGAGAAATCGATATTAAAAATTTCTCTTAGTTTGTCGCTTGAGAAGAAACAGCCCCTTTGACAGCCACTGGTTCTGCAGAGGCAGCTTTGCTTTCTGCTTCTCTCTCCGCTTCTTTTTGCGCGTTCAGCGCAGTGAAGCGTTTGTTGAGCGCTCGAGCAGCGAAAATCCACGCGAAAATGATCGCGAAGAGGATCCCTGCGATATAAGGGGTGATCGCAGCCAGAGAGCCGAGTCCGACAAGCAGACCTTGCTGAATGACCGAACCGCCTGATTTACCCAGTCTCGCGCCGACGACGTCGATCGCCGCTTTCCCTTTGACCTTCGATTCTTGGTCAAGCGGGATGTAGGCCATCTCTTTCGTTGGGTCGAAGATCGAGTATTTCGCCGATTTCTGATGAAGTTCTGCATCGTGCCGAACACGACAGCGAGCATCAGCGGCGTGGTTCCCAGCAAGGAGACGAAGCCCCCGAGCGAGTCGCGGAAAATGACGCAAGAGAAGAAGCCGACCCCGGTGATCAAGAGGACCACTGGCGTAATCAAGGCTCCAACGCCCCAGCCGAATTTACGGATCACGTTTCCGCCGACGAAGAGCATCATCAAGATGGTCGCAGTCGCTGTCATCATCGAGAAGCCGCCCATGAAGTTTTGGTAGTCATGGGAGTTCGGATACTGCAGCTTCAACTGCCCTTTCCAGGTCACTTCGACGAGGTTGATCGCGACGCCGTAGCCGATTACGAGGATCGCCAAACAGCCGATATAGGGAGATCTCGCCAGGAAGAGGAAACTTTCTTTGATCGACATCTTCGGTTTTTCTTTCTTGGCCTTTTTCACTTCGTTCGGATCGAAGAAGCGCGCATCGGTCAAGACCTCTTTATTGATCCACCAGTAGATCGCCATGACAAAAAGCGCAAGCGATCACTACGGAGATCAAGGTGTAGTTGAGGGTAACGCCCCAAGCATCTACTGAAGGGGGAAGGTGGTCGCGGAGGTCGGCGAATTTTTTGATGAGCATGCCGGATGGGAACATCGCGAGGTTCGCTCCCAAGCCGAAAAGAGCGTAGAAACGCTTCGATTCGGATACTTTCGTGTATCTGGTTCGCAAATCCCCAGAACAGAAGCGAAATCGCTGCGGATGCCCCAAAGTTCGGACATGATATAGAAGAGGGAAGAAGGCCAGTTGCGGAACATTGCGACCAGTCCGCTGAGTCCTTCAGGCAAGGCCGCTTGCATCGTAGTTGGCCCATTGTGTCGGAGAGAGCGTTTCGCGGAATGGGTATAAAGACCAGCGCGAAGAGAGCCGAAGAACACGCCGAAGAAGGCCATCGTGCTCATAAAGAGGCTTCTGTTTGCTCATTACGTTGCTGAGCTTGGAATAGACCAGCATGAAGATAATGGCAAATGGGACGAACTCCCCAGAACTTTCAAGAATGGGATCGTTTCGGCTCCGGATGGGGCCGTGACGATCAAGGTATCTTTGGTGTCTCTCAAAATGGTGTAATTGAAGTTAATAAAGAAGAATAAGAGGAACATGGGGAGGAATTTCTTTAGCTCGAATCTATGAACCGGCCAGAGAAAAGACCGCCACTTCCCAAATTCTTTTTGAGCGGGTTGCGACATCGATTTATCCTCAGATAAGTTAACGAGACCCTTTAACTGTTAAAAAGTCTCTACTGTTTCAAACAAAATAGCTTATTGTTTAACCAACATAACATCATAAGCTCTTTGGCATAAAATGCAAGAGGAATTGAAGTATGAATGATGAAGAATGAATTATGAAGGTCGGGGCGAAGCGCTCCTGAACCCAAAATTTTTACAACTCAGTCTATATTAAAAAATTGCTTAGAGAGACCCGAAGCGGTTTTTTCTTTTTTTTGCCGTCTCGCCAAAAAAAAGCGCCCTC
Organism: uncultured Chlamydiae bacterium; assembly: GCA_963713105.1. Lineage (GTDB taxonomy): Bacteria > Chlamydiota > Chlamydiia > Chlamydiales > SM23-39 > CAVQKJ01. The sequence continues at coordinate 486,268 of CAVQKJ010000005.1, read as the reverse complement.
AAGATTATTGAGACCTTGAGGGCATGCTTAAAAAAGGAGAAAAAATTTTAGTGGTGTGCGAGAGATGGATCGTTCGCGAGCAGCATTTGGTGCGCTTGGACTGCTTCTACGTAGCCGTTCCACAGTTCTTGTTCGACTTTATTGTGGCGGATCGATTGGATCAATTCTCTTTTGCAGGTCGCTAAAGATTTTTTTGGGCTCAAAATCGTAATGATTTCTTTGTCGCCAGCGAGACGGGCGATGTTGAGCATCCGCTCTAATTGGTTGCGGGTGAAGTTCATATGGTCGCGGCGTTTGCGGGATCCGCGGGCGGCGCGCTGTTTTGGAGCGATCACTGTAGGTCTGTCTGAATGGACGACGAACCGGTCGATGATGGAAGCCAATTCTTGAGGCTGTTTGTATTTCATTTTTCTTAAAGTGAAATGGTGCATATAGCCCCCGGATTTCATCGGGAGATATTTGCAGAGTTCATTTTCTTTTTTTGCGCCGATTTTTTTGATCGCTTTTGCAATCATATCTTCGACTTCTTTGAAACCTTTCGCTGATTTCGTTTCTACGTCTTCTTTATGTGCAACGCTCATGTTACCGTCCTAATCAAATTTATTTATTTCTTTCGAAGGGGTTTCCTTCGGATTTTTCAAAAAAGTATTCCTTTAGAAGCAATCTCTGCCCAAAAAATCGACTGAAATTTAATTCAGAGATTGTCTCTTAAAGCAGATCAATCGATTTATCTCATTTCTGCTTTTATTCGCAATCTTCTTTTTTACCTTTCTCAGGGATTCTTCAAATTAATTGGGGATTATATAAGTCGGGTTCTTTTCGTGCAAGAAAGTTTGATTTTTTTCTTTTTTTCTTATTAGGAACATTCTAATCTATGATTCATCCAAGGGGATAAAATTTATGTTCCTTTTAAAAAAAGTTTGTTTACTGCTCGTTTTACCTCTTTTTTTGACTTTTATTCTGATCGGCTGCTCTTCTAAAAACCGTTTGAGCGAATGGATGGGGGATGGGTCGAAGATAAAAATTCTTTCAACTACGGCCCAAATCGGAAATCTTGTAGCAGAGATTGGCGGCGAGCGGGTGGATGGATGGGTCCTCATCGAAGGGGACCTCGACCCCCATAGCTATGAAATGGTAAAGGGGGATGACGAAAAGCTGGCTCGGGCCAATCTTGTTTTTTATAATGGACTCGGACTCGAACATGGGGCCAGTCTATCATCGCTGCTTCGAGGATCGCCAAAGGCGATTCCAATCGGAGACAAGATCAGGGCCGCTTATCCCGAACGGATTTTGAAAAAGGGCGAGGCTGTCGATCCCCATATTTGGATGGATATCTCCCTTTGGCAAAAAGCGATTGATCCGATTGTAGAGGCTCTGATTCTCGCCGATCCTGATGGCGCTGCTTATTATCGAGAAAGGGGAGACGCCCTCGTTTTGAAAATGGAAAACGCCCATCGGGAAATCAAAGATTTGATCTTGGCGGTCCCTTCTGAAAAGCGCTATCTTGTAACAAGCCATGACGCTTTCCAATATTTCACACGGAGTTATTTGGCCGAACCGGACGAAACCGATTGGGCAGAGCGTTTCGCAGCGCCGGAAGGGCTGGCGCCGGATGGACAGCTCAATCCGCTTGATATACAAAGGATCATCGATTTTTTGCGGAGCAAAAAAATTACAGTGGTTTTCCCGGAATCGAATGTAAGCCGCGATTCGATTAAGAAAATTGCGCTCTCAGGCAAAAACTTGGGACTCGATATTCGGATTTGTTCAGAAACATTGTACGGAGATTCGATGAGCGGGCTTTCCTATTTGGAAATGATGTCCCGCAACGCGGAAGTCATCAAACGGTATTTGGAGTAAGGAACGGCAATGGACTATGCTTTAGAAGCGGATGCCCTGAATATCAATTATGGAAAGATTCCGATCCTTTGGGATGTCGCATTTCAGATTCCGAAAGGTCTCATCGTCGGCATCATCGGGCCAAACGGCGCGGGAAAGAGCACTCTTTTAAAAGCCGTTCTAGGCCTTGTCAAACCGCTTTCAGGCAAAATCGCCATTTCGGGACGCCCTGCATCCGAATCGAGAAAAAAAATCGCTTATGTTCCGCAGCGGGAATCGGTCGATTGGGATTTTCCAATTACAGCTCTTGAAGTGGTGTTGATGGGACGCTACGGACGGCTCGGCCTTTTTGGCAGGGCGAGGAAAGCGGACAAAGAAGCGGCTAGGTCAGCTCTTGAACTCGTGGGGATGAGCGCTTATGCCGACCGGCAGATCAGCCAGCTTTCAGGAGGCCAGCAGCAGCGTCTTTTCATAGCCAGGGCCCTCGTGCAAGAGGCCGATTTATTTCTTTTAGACGAACCTTTCGCGGGAGTCGATCTGACGACTGAAAAAGCGATCATGGAATTATTGCGCCGCCAGAGGGATCTGGGGAAAACAATTTTCATCGTCCATCACGATTTTCTCACGGTCGAAGAGTATTTCGATTGGGCTTTGCTGTTGAATACCCGTTTGGTCGGATGCGGACCTGTAAAAGACGTTTTCAATCGGGACAATTTGAAGAAAACATTCGGAAAAAGCCAATTGCTGTTCGCTGAAGCGGCCATCCTTGCAGCCAAAACGCAAAGCGGCATTTTATGATCTCGTTTTGGGATTTTTTCTCCGATCCCGTTTTGAGAGCGCCGACATGGGGCTGCGTCTTGATGTGCCTGGCGTCCTCTTTGATGGGAGTTCTCATTTTCCTGCGCAAACGCTCGCTGCTCGCCGAAACCCTTTCCCATGCGACCTATCCGGGAGCCGTCATCGGAGTTTCGATCTTCGCCTTGCTCTTTCCTTTCTCTGAAGAGTGGACTTTCCTAGCCGTTTTAGGCGGAGCTTTCGCTTCGTCTTTGCTCGGGCTTAAAGCGATCGAATGGATGGAAAAAAAAGGGAAGGTGCGCACCGATGCCGCCCTCTCATTCGTGCTCGCTGTTTTTTTCGGGGTCGGGATCGTCGCGGCGAGCGCGATGCAAGCGGCCCTTCCTGTTTGGCAAAAACAAGTGCAGATGCTTTTGTTCGGCCAAGCCGCGACGATGACCGATGTCCACATTCTCATTTACGGGCTCCTCGCTCTGGCAGTCGCCCTTTTTCTCTTTTTGACTTTCCGCCCTTTGCAGGCCTCCCTCTTCGACCGCGATTTTTCCCTCGGTTCCGGCATTCCCGTCTTATTTCTCGAAAGGATCCTTTTTTGGCTTTTGCTCGTCTCCCTGATCGTAGGCATCCGGAGCGTGGGCGTCGTATTGATGTCGGGGATGGTGATCGCTCCCGCTGTCGCCGCCCGTCAATTCAGCGACCGGCTCCAGACGGTATTCGTGCTGGCAGGCTTGTTCGGGATCTTAAGCGGATTTCTCGGCAACTATACATCTGTGATGGGCTCTTTAGCTCTTTCGCAGCAGGGACAAAAAATGACTTTGCCGACTGGGCCTATGATTGTATTGTTCGGCACCGCATTCGCGCTCCTGGCATTGATTTTCGCTCCAAAAAGAGGGCTTGCGTTCCGGATCGCGCGGATTTTGTCATTCAGATTCCGCTGTCTCAGAGAAAATATTTTAAAAGGAATCTGGAAAAACGAATCGTTGACTTTTGCCAAATTAAAAGAAGACCATCAAATTTCCCCTCTTTTTTTATGGTATGTATTGCTCCATTTGAAACGCGAGGGCTGGGTCGGCCGCAAGGAAAACAGGTTTGAACTTACGCGCGACGGAAAGCAAAAAGCGGCCTCGATTGTCAGGCTCCATCGCCTATGGGAGCTCTATATGGCAGAGTCCTTGGGACAAGAGATCGAAAAAGTCCATCGAACCGCCGAGGAAATGGAGCATATCCTGACCCCCGAAATCGAAGAGAGGCTCACTCGATTGCTATCGAATCCAAAACGCGATCCCCACCAACAACCGATCCCGGAGAAATATGAGTCCTTATTGGGGAACTGATTTTTTTAGCTTTTTCGCCGTCCTGTTCCATCGCATCTGGCAATTCGCGTCCGGGCAAGTCTCTTCGATGGCGGCCGACGAATTGCAGATCGCCGTGCTGGGGATGATTGCTATCTCGTGCGGACTGATCGGCCCTTTTCTCGTGCTGAAGCGGGTTACGATGTTCGCCAATTCCCTGTCCCACACAATTCTATTGGGCATCTCGGCCGCTTATTTATTGGCGTCGTCCCTTTGGGGCGGAGGATTATTCGATACAGCTACACTTTTAATCGGGGCTTTTGCGGCGGCTTTGATTACCGCTTTTTTCACGGAAACGCTCGTCCGTCTTTTCCGCCTTCAGGAGGACGCGAGCGTCGGTCTTGTCTTTACGGCCCTTTTTGCTTTGGGGATCACAGTGGTGACCCTCTTTACCCGCGATGTCCACCTCGGCATAGAGGCCGTCATGGGAAACGCCGATGTGCTGCAAGCGGGCGATTTAAAGCTGGCCTCGCTTCTCGTCTGCATGAATCTGGCGGCGGTCGTCCTTTTTTATAAGCAATTCCAATTGGCCAGCTTCGATCGGAGTCTGGCGCAAACACTTGGGATTCCCTGTGGATTTTTCCATTTCCTCCTGCTGTTTTTATCCGCCGCGACTTGCATCGGAGCATTCCGCGCGGTGGGAGTCCTCTTAGTGCTCGCCTTTTTAGTAGGGCCTTTTCTCATCGCAAGGCTTTTCTGCCACCGGCTGCATTGGCTGGTTTTCTGGACCTGTTCGATCGGCGTTTGCATTGCGGCGATCGGAGTCGCCCTATCCCGACATATTTTAAGCACCACCGGATTGGCCCTTTCGACCGGAGGGATCGTCGTCGTCCTGATCGGCCTATTTTATGTGCTGGCCGTCTTCGTTTCCAAAGTGAAAGAGGGGAAAAGACAAAGCGCGTCATCGACTGGATAAATTTAACTCTTCACAGCGACTGGGGGAATCTGGTAACCTGGATCCAATTTAAAGAAGTTACAAGGTTATGGCCATTAGTTTGATTTACGCCCTTCTAGCGATTCTCGGACTCGGATTTCTCGTATTCATTCACGAACTCGGCCATTATTGGGTGGCCCGGCGCCAGGGGATGCGAGTCGAAGCCTTCGCGATCGGTTTCGGCAAGCCCATCCTTACCTGGGAATGGCAAGGGGTCAAATGGCATATCTGCATGCTCCCTTTCGGCGGGTATGTCAAAATCGCAGGAATGCAGAAAGAGGGGAACAAAGAACCCTTCGAAATCCCTGACGGATTTTACGGCAGTCGGCCTTGGCAGCGGATCAAAGTCGCGTTCGCCGGCCCCTTCGTCAATATCGCTTTTGCATTGCTCGTATTCGGGATCTTATGGTTATCCGGCGGCCGCGACAAAGAATTTTACGAATTTACCCATAGGATCGGCTGGGTCGATCCTAAATCGGCGCTTTATGAGCATGGGGTGCGGCCTGGCGATGTGATCCAAACTTACGATGGAAGGCCATTCAACGGTTTTAAAGACCTGATCGCAGCCGCTTTAATGAGCGGCGACACGACGCAGATCCAAGGATACAAATTCGATTATCTGAACGGCCACCGGAACGATTTCAACTACACCCTCCGAACCTATGAGAACCCGAATGTTTTGAAAGAAAAAGTCAATACGATCGGAGTCCTCTCGCCAGCCAGTTATTTGATTTTCGACGGGACTTTTTTAACCGGATCTCCGATGCAATCCAGCGGAATCCAGACGAACGACCGGCTTGTTTGGGCGGATGGGGAAGTCATTTTTTCCGAGCAGCAATTGAGCTCTTTGATCAACGAATCGACTGTTTTCTTAACGGTTCAGAGAGGCCATCAAATTTTCCAGACGAAAGCGCCCCGCGTTAAATTGGACGATTTGAAATTAAGCGGCCCGGAACGGGGAGAAATCGACGATTGGCAGCATGAAGCCGGATTGAAAGGACGTCTGCAAGATCTCTATTTTATTCCGTATAACTTATCTCCGACAGTGGCTGTCGAAAGCCGTCTTCAATTCATTGACGAAGAAGATCAAACCAAAGCGTTCCAAAGATGTCAAAGATGCGCCTATTTCAATCCCTTGCAGGAAGGGGACCAGATCCTCGCGGTCGATGGAAAACCAGTCCATTCTTCCTATGAACTCTTAGATCGGCTCCAATCGCGGAACGTCCTGCTCATCGTAGAGCGAGATCCACAAGCCATCCGGAAAATACTCTGGAAAGACGCAGATCATGAATTCGATCAATTCGGCGCCGCGGATCTAGAAACGATTGTTTCTTCTATCGGCACGGAGCATCCAGTTGTTTCCGCCGGAACCCTCCGCATGATGCATCCGGTCGTCCCCAAGCCCATCACCGAGCTGAACTTGCCCCCAGCGCAAAAAGAGCAATTTGTCCAGCAAATCGCCCAAACGAAGAAGCAGATCGAATCGATCCAGGATCCGCAAAGACGATCCGACGCTCTCCATCAGCTGGAGAAAACACAGAGCCGATCGGTTCTCGGGATTATGTTCAAAGACCGGACTGTAGTCTACAATCCGTCTCCGCAGCAGCAATTCACCGACGTGTTTAAAGACACCTGGCGGATGCTTGTCGGCCTCGTTTCCGGATACGCCAATCCCAAATTCGTCGCAGGTCCTGTAGGCATTGTCCAAATCGTCCATCAAAGTTGGGGCGTAGGCCCTAAAGAAGCTCTCTTCTGGATGGCTTTAATCAGCCTCAACCTCGGCCTCCTCAACCTCCTCCCTCTCCCCATCCTCGATGGAGGGCACATCCTCTTCTCTTTCATCGAAATGTTTACGAAAAGGCCCATCCGGTCCAAAACCATGGAGCGGCTCGTGCTTCCCTTTGTAGGCCTCCTGATCGGATTCTTTATCTACGTGACCTACCAGGACTTAGCGCGCCTATTCGGCTCGATCTTTTAGACATATTTGACCATTCCTATATAATTATTTTTTAAGTTATAATTTATTGTTATTTATTATATAATTATATAATAATAACTTAATTCTGTGTTAATTATATGACTAATTTTCTTCAGTGGGGACTTAATTATACCCTAAACTCCGCCATTCCTTACGCCCTAGATTTTTTAACTAACGCAGTTGTCCAAGACCCGAAGATGCGGGATCTCGCTCTGAGCGTTGGAATGATCGGAACTGGCGCGGCTTTGATCCATTCAAGCGGGATCTTAAAACCCATTCAATCTTGGAACTGGAACACTCCTAATCCCCATGCAAACGAAAGCTGGAAGAAAACCGCACTGAGATGGAGCGCGGCTGCTGTAGGCGCCGCTGGAATCTGCTGCGGCGTCTTCAATCTCGTAAAAGAATTTGTGGTGCCTACTGAGGCCAATCCCGTGCTTCAAACTTCAGATTTTTCACCGACCCCAGCACAAACGGAAACCCCGGAATCATCCAGCGAACCGCCTGTTGAATCTGACGATTCTCATTTATCGTATACAGACCGGCTAATAAGAGACGCGATAACCACACTTAGATCCTGTCCAGATGCCGATACGCTGTGGAAATCCGTAGAACAGCAAGGGCCATTTTCAGTTAAATATGATAGTTCAGTTTTCGGAGCTGATACAAATTCCGAAACAAGAACCATCCGAGTTGCGAGTCCTATGAGGACAAAGGATTCAATAGAACCTCTCTTGTTTGAAGTATGCAACATGAAACAATCTGAAAGCCTGAATGCGTTGTCCAAAAAAGCGTGCAATCTTACCGCTGATGAGTTTTCTAAACAAACTGAAACAATGGAATATCATTCTTTAATATCCGTCTATGAATTGATTTTGAAATGCGGCAAAGAATTTTGGGATATGAATACTGATAAGATCGTTATGCCTGAAATGGCTCAAGTATTAAAAGAAGCTGATGAATCTCTTCATACGGATATCTGTAGGCTTAGATGGCATGTTCGATGCGGCGACCGATTTGTTCCCGGAGGCCTTAGCATGAAATGGCTCAAGGATAGCAAAGACAAATGGTGGGCGGCATCAAATAGCAAAGATTACGAGATACGGAAACGCGCAGACATTCTTTGGAAAACACTTTCAATGGCGCATCATGAACAGGAGAAATTGCAGCAAATCCTAGACACCATAAAACCGTTTGGAAGCAAATAAAAGAATATCTTTCTGAAATGGATTTCCTTTCCAAGAACTGACACACCTAATATTCAGAATACTGCCAAAAAATTGACGAAGTAGAAAAGAATCTATTGCATATACTCATCATAGAAATGGGGTTTTGCATGTCGCTTTGGGATGCGGATTGCTACGACGAAAATTCGAAATTACAACAAACCATTGCTGAAAATTTTTTGAGTCTTCTGCAAAAGAGGTTTAAGCTTAAGAAAAATGGGCGTCTTCTCGACGTGGGTTGCGGCGCGGGAAGGACCACGAAGCTGATTTTTCAATATTTTCCAGAAATTCAAATCCTTGGAGTCGACGCTTCTAAAGAAATGATCGACTTTGCCAGTAGAAAATACGCAAATCGAAATTTGTCGTTTTCCGTCGATCGCGCCGAAGAGCTAGAAACGGTGGAAACGGAAAGCGTCGACGCGGTTGTTTCTTTTTTTTGCCTCCATTGGGTTAAAGACCAGGAGTCGGCGTTCAAATCGATGTTCAGGGTGTTGAAGCCCGGAGGCTGGATCGGTTTGATGTTTGCGGCCGAAACAGGCTGGGACGACCCGATCGACAGGGCCTATGCCGAATCGATTGCAGAAGAGCCTTGGAAAGAGTTTTTTAAGCGGCCGGCGAAGGAAGCCGATTGGTATATCGCCGATGTGTGGAAAATCCGGGCCCAGTTGGAAACATGTGGTTTCGAGGTGGTTTTCCAAGAGGCGCAGCATAGTGATTATTCGTTCGATAGCAAGGATGCGTTTGTCTCTTGGGTAAAAGCGTCATTCCAGCAGTTGAAATTGCTCCCTCTCGACTTGCAGGAGGGCTGCGCCCGCCGGATTGTAGATGCCTATTTGCAATCTACGGCGGACCTGCAGCCGGAAGGGCCGCGTTGCATTTATCACGTCGAGGGGTGTATGTGGATGGGTGTGAAACCGGAATGATGAACCTATCCCACTATTCTTTAAATGCGATCTTTGAGCGCTTTTTGGCAGATTTTTGCCTTCAGTTCGTCGCCTACTTTTCAAGTATGTCAACTCCTTCAGATCAAAAATCTGCAGAAAAATCATCTCAAATCTCATCATTAAGAATAGTGGGATAGGTTCATATGTCTGTCGTTTTAGGCATTGGTTCTGCCCATATCGATCTTTTTTTAAAGGTGGATAAAAAGACTTTCGAATCTTTTAAATCGTCTCGATCCCGCCATCTCAGGTTGGAGGACTTTAACCGGTTTGCCAAGACAAAAGGGATCCAAATTTTGCCAGGCGGTTGTGCCGCAAACACGATCCGAGGGCTTTCCCATTTGGGACGCTCTTGCGCCTTTTTAAGCTGCGTTGGACGCGACCCTGAAGGGGAACTGTTTTTAGCCAATTTAAAAAAACTAAAGATCCGATCAGAGGTTTCTGTAAAACCCGGATTTTCAACGATCCGGCTCCTTTGCCTCGTAGGTCCAGAAGGGGAGAAAAGGATCCTCTATCCGAATCAGACCGAACCTCCCACTGTTTTTACACCTACGCATTTTAAAGATGCGGGATGGATCCATGTCGACGCGTTCCAATTTGAGGTAGGAAACGATTTAGATCAAGCGATGAAATTGGCCGGCTGCCGAGCCTCGTTTAACTTGGGAAATGCCGAAATTGCGGCGGAATACCGCGAAAAAATCCTCTCTTTCCTGAAGAGCCACGCTGAGATCGTATTTGGAAATGAAAGCGAATTTCAGGCTTTAACTGGGCTTAGCGGCGAAGAGGGCCGTTTGAAACTTCAGGAAATTTGCCCGATCGCTGTCATGACCCGAGGGCCGAAAGGGTGTCTTATCGTAAGCCGTAAACAGGTCTTTTCCCAATCAGGGCTTCCCGTAAAAATGGTCGATGCCACAGGCGCAGGCGATTACTTTGCAAGCGGGTTTTTGTATGGTTATTTAAACCATTTTCCCTTGAAACGGTGCGCCGAAATAGCAAATCTTGTCGGATCCGCACTCGTCGAAGGGCTGGGCACCGAGCTTCCAGAAACAACTTGGGAACGAATCAGGCAAATCGCTAGAAAAAGGAAAACAGGATAAGCAAGATCGCTTTGCGGCCATGTATGCAAGATACTAAATTTTTTATCCTGTCCATCCTGCCGCTTGCGATCCTGTTTATCTTGTCTCCTTTTCATCTACCAGGCGCATGAATTTCCATGCTTTGAAGTAATCGGAAGATCGTTCTTGAACTAATTCCCTATTTGAGGGTAAACTTTCCCTCTTTAATTTATAATTTTGGTGGAAAATATGGTTAGAGAAGCAACAATGACCCTTTATCATTGCTCTCAATGTAAAAATCAGGAAACTGAAATAACTAAAGAATCTCCATTTTCTCCTTGGGCTTTAGGCCGTATCTACACAAAGGACCTGCAATGCGTTTACAGATTGTCTAATAATGCACTGAAGAATACGCCCGATAAGAAAAATTTCCAGGATTATGTACATGGCACTTCTGGAGTGTACACATGTTATATGAATGGAGATGTTTTGAAAAAAAGCGCCGATGAAAACCCACTTAGAGATAAACACGTTTGCCCTAATTCTAAAATGACTGCCAAAAGACAAATCGCTACAGCCGATAAAGTGGATCAATTTAAATAACACTGTTAAAATCAGTAGTCTTTGATCTAGAAACTATGAACCTAAGCTTGTCTCTAATAAATTTCAGTAGGCTTTTTGATTGCGAGATCGAAGAGGGGATCTAAGAGGATGCACTCGTGGCAGCATTTTTTCCAATGCTCCACGTGAAAGAGGCGGATCGGCAGGCCAAATTTTGCTAATGCGTCAAACGCTTTTTCAAGGTCGTTTTGACGCATATAGTAAATGAGATAATCTCCGTCCTGGGCGTGTTCGAGGAAAATCGATTCGATCCAAACTTCTTCGAGAGTGAACGCTTCAACTAGCTCATCTTTTCGCTCATTCAGCACCTGGAACCAATGTTTGACCTCGTCTAAAGATCCTTCTTTGATTTTGATGCGGCCGCAAAGAACCTGCTGGCATCCTTTTTCGATCGCCTGTTCGAGCACCCCTTTTGTCCGGGCGGGATAGTATTCTTCTTTCAGGAGCGGGCTAACAAGACTTTGAGCCAAAAGAGAGGAGATCAATAACATACATTCTTCCCATTTTTTGGCGGGCGAGTATGCAGCTTCTCTTTTTAAAAAAGCAACCGGGCTTTAAGCTTCGTTCTTTTTTTGAGGAAAAAGGCTTTGCTACACCATTCATTTTTGCCTTACAGGCTCATGATTAGTTTTTACCACAGAGAGCACAGAGGCGCGAAACGCGCATTTTTGCTTTTTTTCATGCCGGTTTTCGCATTTGGCGGCTGGGCCGAAACGGTTTTGTCCGAGATGACGCTTGAAGAGAAGATCGGGCAGCTTTTCATGGCGCCGGCGTGTCCAATGCGAAAAGAGGATCATTGGGCCGATTGGATGCGGCTCATGAAGGAATGCCATGTCGGCAATGCGATCCTGAAACAATCGGATCCAGCCTCTCAAGTGGAGTTTTTGAACCGGTTGCAAGCCGCATCAAAAATCCCTCTTTTGATCTCAGGGGACATGGAATGGGGATTGGCGATGCGGATCTCCGATACGATCGCTTTCCCGAAGCAGATGACATTAGGGGCTATCGAGGATTTAGGATTGATCTATGAGATGGGGAAAGAGATCGGGAAAGAGGCCAGGGCGGTTGGCATCCATCTATGTTTGGCCCCCGTCGCCGATGTGAATTGCAATCCCGATAATCCGATCATCCACATGCGTTCTTTCGGAGAAAATCCGGATGAGGTGGCAAGGCGCGTTTCCGCCTATGCGAAGGGGCTTGCCGACGGGGGTGCGATCGCATGCGCCAAACACTTTCCTGGACATGGGGACACCTCGGTCGATTCCCATGTCGGCCTGCCGGTCCTCCCTTTTGAGCGGAAGAGGTTGGATGCGGTCGAGCTGGTTCCCTTTAAGAGAGCGATTGAGGAGAGAGTTGGGGCTTTGATGAGCGCCCATCTTTTGGTCCCATGCATCGACGCAGAATTTCCCGCTTCCCTTTCATCTGCGGTGTTGAGAGGAGTCGCCAGGGAAGAAATGGGTTTTGACGGCCTGATCGTCAGTGATGCGTTGAATATGAAGGCGCTTTCCGATCGGTACTCTCCCGAAGAGATCGCCGTTTTTGCTAGAAGAGCGGGAACCGATCTGCTTTTGTATGGCGCCCATCTCGATGTGCATGTCGATTTTCTTCTCCGAGCATGGATCCCCAGGGCCTTCAATGCATTGGTACAAGCCTATAAAAGGGGAGATCTCGACCTACAGGATTTAGACGAAAGCCTCCTCCGGATTTTGCATGCGAAAGAAAAATTAGGGACTTCGCCTCTTCTTGCGGCCGATTTAAAAACGCCGGAAGCTTTAGAGCTGAAACGAAGACTTTTTCAAGAAGCGGTGACGCTGGTCGGAGAGCCGCCTTATTTACAAGAAGGCGCTTGTTATTTGAGCCTTGGGGATAACGACGTTCTGGGAAGGGAATTCGCCCACTCTTTCCAAGCTCCTTTGAAGCTGGATCGGTTTGCGATGCAGTCTCTTCTTGAAGATCTGCAGAAATTCAGTCAAGTCGTGATCGGATTGCATCAAGTGCAATTGAAAGAGGAAAATTTTGGCCTTTCCTATGAGCTTTTGGAGTTGATCGATGCATTGTCGGGAAGATCGATCTTCTGCCATTTCGCCACTCCTTATGCACTCAAGCTATTTTCGCATCAGAAAACTTGTCTTGTGGGCTATGAAAATGATCCCGATGCGCAAAGGGCGGTCTATCGCGTTTTGATCGGCGAAGAAAAGCCTCTGGGACAGCTTCCCGTTGGAAGATAAATTTTGAAGGAATATAGTTTTTTAAAAATTTTTAACGGGAGCCGTTATGGCAGCCATCGCATCCGATTATTATCATGCAGCCAAGCTGTATGAAACATGCCGAAAAGAAGCTGAAAAGGCCGATGAAGATCTGCAGAAGATCGAAACATTGAGAACGGATCTTGAAGAGAATTATCCGAGCTTTAAAGAACATTACCCGAACACAAAGGATTCCGATCTGGCTCAAACCCTGTTTAAAGATAGGAATTTCCGTTTGGAAATGAGAAATAATTTCGAAGAATGGGGTCAGAAAGAGGCGTCGGAAGAGGACGTAGGCATCCGTAAGCGAAGATTCAGTTCTATGTGCAGGGAATTCGAAAAGGTCTGTTTAAGCCCTGTTTTTGTCCAATTCCGGACTGCGAAAGACGCTTTTCAAAGAAAAACCGTTGAAAGAATCTATCAAGGAGCCTCTTTTGAGGAGCTCCAAAAAGAACTTGGGGATCTCCCAAACGCCATCCGAAAAGCGTCAGACGTGTATCAAGAAATCAGGCCTCCTGCAGAAGAAAGCCGATCTCCACGCGAAGAAAAGGAATCTGGCAGCTATTTTTGATCCTTGCCAGTTTCTTGAGTCAAGCCGACCAATTGAAACTGCAAGACTTTAATGATTGATTTTTGGTTTCTTTCCTTGATTCTTTTTTTTAGGTACTTTTTTTCCCTCCGTTTTGCTTCGCGGGATTTCGTCGCTGTTTCAGATCCTGTTTCCGGTGCTGCATCGGAAGAGTCTATGTCCGATGGGCCGATCTCCAGGCTCGAAGCTGTATAACCGGGAATCGGCTCTGGATTGGTATTTTGAACATTTATCGTTTCAAAAGGATAATTGGAATAATCCACCGGGATTGGCGCGTCGGTTGACATAGACAAGGAGTCCGGATGTGTTAAACCTGGCTCTTCTTCATCTTCTTCTTCAGAGACCTGTTCTTCGGTAACGGACAGAGTCTCATCGTAATCGGCTGCCTCAACCATATGAAAATCTCCCCCCGCCGAACCCGCCGAAGAATCAGTGCCTGCCCTCGGTATGCTTTCAGTGGAGGAAGTTCTCGAGCGGTCAGTCGAACCCGTCGAAGAACCGGTGGCTGCGCTCGACATGCTATCCGTGGATGAAGTTCTAGAGCGGTCAGTCTTTCCCCAACCGAGTATGTGAGCGATTCCGGCTTTAAGGGGATTTTCGCTATTCCAAGCAGTCAACTGATCGAAAACGGTTTTAGAACTTGCCAAAGTCTTATCGTATTGGCCAAAAGTATCTACCGCCGATCCAATTGCCGGGTCGGCCTGAATCGCTGGGAGATTGAAAGCTTCTCCTGTTTTCAACCCTTTTGCTTCTTTTACTTCTGTCGCCATGCTTGCCTCTTGTTTCAATATTTTTCATTTTTTGACTAATCTTCTTGTACAAAACTATACAGAACAGGCTTCTCTTCTTCCGCCGTTGACAGGTTTGTCTCTACCGACTCTCGTTTCGCATCTTGAGCTTTGAAATAATCGTCATCCACAAAACTATTCAGTTCAGGCTTTTCTCCTTCTGCCGCCGACGGTCCTCTCGCCAAAGGCAAAGGGTCCTGAACGAAGCTGGAAAGCGCTTGCACAGCGCTCCGAGCCTGGATAAGCCGGGCCTCTATCGACTTATGCGCGGTTTGAATGGTTTGTTGGTGGCTCAAAAGATCTGTTCTGAATTTATAATCCGGCGATTCCTGATCATCGGGCAACTGGCTCAAAAAAGTGTTCAAGCTTTGAAGATGATCCTCGCAATTTGCCTTGGATTTTTCATAAAATCTCAATGCGGTGGCTGCGGACTCCTGGGTCATTTTGCGGGATTGCATATCGGGGGGGCTTTTCTTCCAGTTTGCTAGAGCGGTGCTCCATTCCTGAATGTGATTTGTGAACAAGTTATTGGAAGCGGAGGCAGCGCTGGCAGACCTTTGATATCTATAGACCTGGGCGGAGAGAGGCCGCTTTTTCCCTTCGGCCGACGCGCTCCGCTCATCAGATTTTGCAGCAGTATGTGTGACTGTTTCTGTAGACATAATTTTCTCGTTTATTGATCCATTATGATTTGCACAAATCGGGAGCCTTGGTCTTCTTCTTCAGCCGATATTTGCGATTTCCTTTCATCAGATGTAGGTAAATCGCAATTCGATCCCATCGATGACGAGCGCGAACGGCTGTTTGCCACTAAAGCATCTAAATGGGGGGTCCCTCCTAGCAATGAGTTCATTGTATCTGCCAAGGAATTGCGCCGACCCAATCCTGAGAGGGAATTGAGCGCTGTTTTGGCTAATTCGAGATCTTTATCCATCGATTCGCAAGCCCTATTCAAAATCTCTCTTTGGGTATCGAGTTTCGAAAATAAATTAGGGTCGTCGTTTGAATCCATTGCCGAGAGCCGTGCATTAAGCTGGTGCCGGGCGTCTTCAAAATCGACTTTCACATTTAAAAAACGGTTGAATGTCTCGAGAGCGGCGCCTTGGAGCGCCGTTCGTCTTTCAATAGGAGGAAGATCCTTTTTCTGTGCAGTCTTTTGCCATTCTTCCGTTGAACTGAGGATTTGGTCGCAAGTTTCCTTGGCAGTTTGCGCCGCAGTCGTATAGCGGGTCAAATCGTCTCGGGTCAGTCTAGTTGCCATGTCCACCTCCTGTTAAGGTTACATGAAACGTTTATCAAGAATGGATATTATTTAAAATAAAAATTTTACAAATTATTGAAATCGGGGGAAAAGAAAAACCCCGGCAAGGGCCGGGGCGGGGTTGGACAAATGGAAACTGGATTAGAATTTACCGCTTCTCGTTCTCGTCGAGGATTTCTACCTCGGCGTCTTCGATATCGGGCTTAGAAGACTTGGCTCCTTGAGGAGGAGGCGTCGGGCCAGCAGCGCCTTGCGGGCCTGCTTGTCCCGCTTTGGAGAGCTCTTCGCCGATCTTCTGCATGTGTTCTTGCAGTTCGGCGGTCTTCGCCTTGATGAGGGCGTGTATCTTGCCCTTCGAGCGCTTTTTTCACGGCGTCGATGCGGCTTTGGATATCGGAGACGATGTTCGCGGGAAGCTTGTCTTTGTATTCGCTGCAGCGATTTTTGGGCGCGGAAGGCGAGAGCGTCGGCTTCGTTGCGCACTTCGACTGCCTCTTTGCGCTCTTTGTCTTCCGCTGCATGGAGTTCGGCTTCTTTCACTTTGCGCTGGATCTCGGCGTCGGTGAGGCCCGATTTCGCTTCGATCCGGATTTTCTGCTCTTTGCCGGACTGCTTATCTTTCGCAGAAACGTGGAGGATGCCGTCCGCGTCGATGTCGAAAGCGACCTCGATCTGCGGCATGCCGCGAGGCGCAGGAGGGATATCGGTCAGATCGAACCGGCCGATCTCTTTGTTGTCTTTCGCCATCGGGCGCTCTCCTTGGAGAACGACGATCGTCACGGCGGGCTGGTTGTCGCTCGCCGTCGAGAAGACCTGTTTTTTCTGAGACGGGATCGTCGTGTTGCGCTCGATGAGGGGAGTCATGACGCCGCCGAGCGTCTCGATGCCGAGAGTGAGGGGAACGACGTCGAGGAGGAGGACGTCTTTGACGTCGCCGGCGAAGATACCGCCCTGGATCGCAGCGCCGATCGCGACCGCTTCATCCGGGTTGACCCCTTTATGCGGTTCGCGTGCCGAAGATCTCTTTCACTTTCTGCTGGACCGCAGGCATACGGGTCATACCGCCGACGAGGATCACTTCGCCGATATCGCTATTGGATAAGGCCTGCGTCTTTCATCGCCTTTAGGCAAGGCTCGACGGTCCGCTCGATCAGGTCGTGGCAGAGGCTTTCGAGTTTAGCGCGGGTAAGTGTGAGGGCCAAGTGTTTTGGGCCGCTTGCATCCATCGTGATGAACGGCTGGTTGATTTCGGTCGTCATGGTGCCGGAGAGTTCGATCTTCGCTTTTTCCGCCGCATCGCGGAGGCGCTGCAGAGCCATCTTGTCTTTCGAGAGATCGATGCCGTGTTCTTTTTTGAACTCGTCGAGGATCCAATGGATGATCGCGTTGTCGAAGTCGTCGCCGCCGAGGTGGGTGTCGCCGTTGGTCGCGAGCACTTCGAAGACGCCGTCGCCGATTTCGAGGATCGGAGATGTCGAACGTACCGCCGCCGAGGTCGTAGACGGCGATTTTCTTATCGGTATGCTGCTTATCGAGGCCGTAGGCGAGGGCCGCAGCTGTCGGCTCAGGGATGATCCTCTTTACATCGAGGCCTGCGATTTTGCCGGCGTCTTTCGTCGACTGGCGCTGCGAGTCGTTGAAGTAGGCGGGAACGGTGATGACCGCTTCGGTCACTTTTTCTCCGAGATAGCTCTCCGCCGTTTCCTTCATTTTCGTGAGGATTTGGGCGGCCGCTTCTTCGGGAGAGACGATTTTTCCTTCGACTTCGAAAACGGCGTCGCCATTGGCGTTTTTCGTCACTTTGTAAGGGACGGTCGCTGATTTCCGATTGGACTTCGCTGAATTTGCGGCCGATGAAGCGCTTAGTCGAATAGAGCGTTTTATCGGGATTCGTGACGGCTTGCCGTTTCGCGGGAATGCCGACGAGGCGCTCGCCGCCTTTATAAGAAATGACAGAGGGCGTTGTGCGAGCGCCTTCCGCGTTTGCAATCACCACGGTCGATCCGCCTTCCATAATCGCGACGCAGGAGTTGGTCGTACCGAGGTCGATACCGATAATTTTTTTTTTGTTGTGCCATAATTTTTCTCTCTTTAATGTTAAGTTCTTCTTCCGCAGCCAGTTTTCAGGCTGCGGGAATTTCTGATTTTTTTGCGGGTGCTTTGGCCACTTTGACGCGGGCAGGGCGCATCGGTGCGGGAGGCGCTTTTATATCCTTTGGTAAACTCATGGAGGATCGTCCCGTCGGGATAATCCGTCGTCTCGACGATTTCGACCGCTTCGTGGAGCTCGGGGTCGAACGTGTTCCCTTCCGAATGGAAAGAGACGATTCCATGGTTGTGGAGCACTTCTTTAAATTGGGAGAGGATCATCTCGAAATCCAATCGCCCAATTTTTCACTTCGCCGCCCGCCGTTTCTGCGAAGCGGAGGGCGTTTTCGAAATTGTCGATCGCAGGGAGAAATTCGCCGATCGCATTCTCGATGCCGAAGCGGGCCATCTCCTGCTTTTCTTTCTGCATCCGCTTGCGCATGTTTTCCATTTCGGCAAGCGCGCGCAAATATTTGTCTTTCCAGTCGGTCTCTTCGATTCTAGGAGTTTCTTCGAGTTCTGTTTGTTCTTCTGTCATTTTTTTTCCAATAAAATTGAGCTGTTTGTGATTTCTCCAGCTGGTTTTCGGCTGGCGGAATGTGATTTTATATTTGTAAATGCTCTCCGTCAGAGCGCGGCTTAAACTGTTCGCTGAAAAGACTGGCTTAGGCCGAACAGGTTGCGGTAGGGGATTCGCATCGGGCCGAGAAGCGCGATCGCTCCGGCAATCGTCTGGTTGATCCGATAGGGGATCGCAATGACCGCGCATTCGGAACCGGAGGGACGGAGGGGCAAAGCTCATCGCCGATCCAGTACGATCATCTCATTCTTTTTGCAGCATTCTCGCAAGAAGGCCGCGCATCTGGTTCTCATCTTCCAAAAGCGATAGGCTGCTGGCCAGCGCCGCCGCGTCGTTGAATTCCGGATAGGCGAGCAGTTTCGAAAGGCCGGTGCGCAAGATTTCTTCGTGGGAGAAATTCGCATAGCCAACGACATGGCGCACCATGACTTCGTTGTAGATCCTCTGGGCCAGCTTTCGCTTCGGCTTCATCGCGGAACAGGGGTTTTTCTCCCTTGTTCATCCGCCAGAGGAAATATTCCTCGGCGCTGCGCAAAAAGGGGTGCATCGACGGGCTGGTCCAGATAGATCGTTTCGGTGCGGATCAGGCCGAAATCGGTGATCAGCGACGGCTAGGAGTTTCGATGGCGTCGAGTTCGATGAGCCGGATATCTTGGATAAAGTCCTGGTCGAAGCGGGGAGTCGGAGACGAACACCGCGCATTTGGTCATTTCGCTCAAAGCATCGGCCGCCCGGTTGATGAGAGTGGCGATCTTCCCGCGTCTTCTTTTTTAAGAGCTCTGTCAAGCTCTCTTCTTGGTCCTCTTCGACGATCGCCCTGATCTCTGATAGGTATCCGCATAGAGCCTGAACGCTTTCTCGGTCGGGATCCGGCCGCCGGAAGTGTGCTGCTGCTTGAGATAGCCCGGCTCTTCCATCTTGCTGAAGTAGTTGCGGATCGTCGCGGAACTCAGCGACTCAAAGCCATTTTCTTGCAGGGTGTGGGAGCCGATCGGCTTGCCCGTTTTCAGATAGAGCTCGATCAGGCCGAGAAGAACGGCCTGTTCCCGGTCGTTCTTGGGGAGCTTCTTGGCTGGGAGGATCTTCTTAAGGTGGCAGTCTTCATAAGATTTTGCTAATTCCTGGTTCGCATTATATCAAACACCTATGCCACGTTGCAAGATTTTTAGCAATCCCTGTCGACGATTGCTGAATAATTGTGACAACATGTTTATAATTAATAGTTTGAGAATTCTGTTTTTCAGGGAGATCGTGAAAATGGGGTGGAATTCGTTTGGAAATAATGGGAGCAGGATTTGCAAGATCTCGAAACGCGGCAGGATCGGCAGGATAAATAGTATTAAAATTTTATTGATTTTTTGTAATTAACGGTTGTTTTTGTTATTCTTTGACTTCAAAAAAGGAGAAAAAGATGTCTGTAAATACAATTTTTGAAAATCGTTTGGTTGCAGAACAAAGAACTCCGAAAATCGAAAATCCCCCACCCCGATCTGCCTCCTCCTCCGTTTTTCGCAAAAAATTCAGCCGCTCTCCGAAAGGTAAAAGCCCAAGAAAAAATGGCGCTCGCCCTTCAAGGCAATTTGCAATTTCCAGAGCAGATATGCAGCGTGGATTTTAAATATCGAGAAGCCGAGGCTTTGAATGCAAAAGTCTCTTTCCATCCAGGCAACGGCCGGGTTTTGGGGATGAGAGCCATGAGCCTGGATAAGCCGGGAATTAGTTTTGTACAGGTCGATCTTGAGAATTTTAAAAAAATCTCCTCGAAAACATACAAACTCGAACTTTCCCATTTCCGCGCTGGCGGCCTTGATAATCAGCTCGGCATCGACGTCATTATAAACGGTCAAACGATTCGAAAAGATTATCGCCTCCTTACCTGCGCGGCAGAGAGGCTCCTAAAGAACAATTCGACATCACGCCCTATTTAAGAGAAGGGAAAAACGAGATCCGGATCGAACTGAGCCAACGAGTCAGCAGCATCTACTTTCTTCGTGAATTAAACATTCAAGCAAACTAAAAATGGAGTTTTTATGATCAGTTTCACCGCCCCGGTCGCGGCTTATGTTTTACCCGCAACTGCAATTTCACCGATTACTCAAAATGCGTTTCAAGAGATTTGGTCTTCCGCAAAAGAACAAATGCAGCAACTCGCCAACCACCCTTACGTTGAAAGGGAATTCGAAGCCTTTTTGAATTCTTTGGAAATTGAATATAAGCAGGGAAACATTTCTCATGAAGGGATGGAGAAAATCCAAGACGCCCTCGTCATGGGAGCCACCGAACACCGCGACCAAAAAAGGGAATCGAAAACCAATCCAAACCCCCCTCCTTACATCATCCATCCGATCCAAGTCGCCCATCATCTTTTGAAAACGGGAAGAATCGCCGATCCCGATATTTTGGCGGCAGCCCTCCTCCATGATACTGTGGAAGATTGCAAAACCTCTCCAGACGAGATCGAAAGAAGATTCGGCGCGAATGTGAGAAAAATGGTCGATGAACTGACCGATAAGCCGGGACTCACCAGCGCGGAACAGGCGCAATACCAGATCGAGCACGCGCCCCATTACCTGCCCGATGCCGCGTTGATCAAGATCTCCGACCGGACTTGCAACCTCAACGATCTTTATCGCGAAATCTTAGCGGGAGATCTTTGGATCCCAAAAGAGAGAGTCGTCCGCTATTTCGAACAGACCGAGAAATTCTTCGCGATCATGAAAGAAAGCGGCGTCCTGACCAACCAAGCTCTTTTCGACAGCTTAAACGAAATCCTAGAAGCCCGAAAAGCCGCGTTCTAATATCTACCCCCAGAAACTCCAATTTCTTTGGAGTTTCTGGAATTTTTTTTCTAACAAGTCATTCTTTATAATAGAAGGGACAGGATGCGCAAGATCGAAAGCGGCAGGATCAGAAGGATGGTCTATTTTTTTCCTGCAAATCCTGCTACTTGTGATCCTGCCAATCTTGTTAAAATTTCTTAGACGGGATAGGTCATTACGGCGTTTTTCGCGAAATCTGCCATCACTAAATGGTCTTCATTTTGTCCGACAAAACCGGATGCCAGCAAAAATCCAATCAGAGCGGGGTCTGTAATTTTTTCCAACGACTCTTTTCCTTTAGCAATGTCAACGAGAAGATCCCAAACATCTGGACGGATTGTTTGTTTTGTGAATTTGATGACAAATGAAGAGATCAGTAGTGCGCGGTCTTTCAAAAATTGCAGGTTCAAATCGGGTTTGTTTTGGAGGATAGGAAGATAGGCGGTAGGGCTTCCTTGCGCAAACGTCATGAACTCTTGTTTTTCACGAAAGCTAAGGGAAGTTTGTGAGAGTAGATAGATCTCTTCCTCTTTAGTGAAAAATCGAGTAGTCACCGCTTCTTTGCTTTCGTATTGGAAATCTCTCTGCATCGCTTGCCAAAATGGATCGCATTGATAAGCCGTTGAATGGATGATGAAAACGACCTGCTTGCCCAATCTTTTTACACTCTCTCCGATGTGCACGATCGATACGGCGGCATCCGCTTCGTCTGCGCTTAAATACAAGTCTCCAGCAAAATCGAATTCGTCAAAAATAATCACGTCTTGAGGCCATGAGGCCAGCTCTTTTACAAGGGTTTCTGGTTTGGAAAGCCATTCTTTTTGAGCTGCTTTCAGCGCTTTTTGTTCTTGGGATCCGTTCGAGGTGTATTCGCGGAGAATTTCGTTTATATCCCGGCCTGTCGCCGCGCTATAGGCTTCGGCAAACCGAAGAGAAAGGTCGAAAACCGCCCTTTGACTCGCAGGGAGGACCAGGTCCATTTGTTCTGATTTCCCCGATGCGGGGGCTCCGTAGATCACCGCCATTCCTTTTTCCTCTAATTGAGCGGCGACTTCCCTTGGAAAAGAGAGGGGAATTGAAAGTTTCGCTTTGGAAGAGGTGCCGATGAAATAGGCGACGCTAGAATTTCCGGCGTCGGGCGATGCTTCGAATGTCTCTCTCTGTTCTTCCGCTAATATTTCCAAGTGTTGCGGGCGATCTAAAGATGAATTATTTAATTCAATTTTCATAAAATTTCCTTTTTTAATTTTATTAAATTGTAGTTAATTTGTGAGTATTATTCAATTTTTTAAATAATTAATTTAATTAAACGATTTATTCTAAATAGAGCCTTCAAAAACCGAGGGCCTATGTTCGAACTTGAGCAAGGCAGGAGGAGCGCGAGGCTTCAGACGGAAGGTAACAGCGGTCTGTGTTTAAGCGCCTATACCTTCATCAGCGCAGAGGCGCGCGAAGCGCACGCAGCAGAGGTAGAGAGGACGCAGAGGCGAGAGAAGCTCTCGCGCTCTCAGAAAAATAATGCCGCGAAACGCGGAAAAGAGAAGAAGATTTTATTCCTCCGCGCTTCGCGGCCTCTGCGTCCTCTCTACCTCTGCTGCGTGCGCTTCGCGCGCCTCTGCGCTGATGAAGGTATAGGACTTTAGGTAGAAGCCGCTGTTATATTCTTCTGTCATGCAAAGGCCGCTGTTACATCGCAATTGAGGTCAATGAGAGATGATGTCGGAGGCGATTGATTCGAGGACGTCGGCGATGGTGGGGCTCCAGTCGAGGCCGCGGGGTAGACGAGGTGGGAGGCGATGACCGCCTTGTTCTAATAAAATATTAACCATTCGAAATAATTCGTTCTAATTTTTTATCGATTTAAAACCAGAGATCGAAATATAATCGTCCCGCTTTAAAAAGGAGTTATTTTATGTCTACACAAGTAGCTGATACAAATCATGTCGAAATAAATCGTAATTTGGGTTCCTCCCCTATCAATGCGGCAGACAAGCAAGATGGGATGCATCAATCCGCGGACAAGGTGGAAGGTGTTTCTGCTGATTTGCCAGGGGCGGCAGATCAGGTAAAAAAATATTTAAATGCGGCTGTTTCACAAGACCCCAACTATTCCAAGGCCCGAAGAAGTATAAGTGAGGTTTTTAAAACGTATGAAAAAATATCTACGTAATAAATTTTAGTGTTTTTTATTGATTTAAAATCAAAATAAACATACAATTATAAGAAATTAATTGTAGAGGAGTTTTTTCATGGCATCAGGCGTTCAACAAAAATCTACTCATTCGACAGGAAGCAGTACATTGACAGGAAGTGATACTTCGAGGGGAAATTTCGCTGGTCTAACAGACCGCACATTTCGTATAGGGGGTCTTACTATGAGAGTTTACAAGGACGGTTTAGTAAAGTGGAATGGCTCACCGTTAACTGTAGAAACAATCAATACCTCTAATCAAATTCCAATAGAAAAATCTTCCCTATTGCTTTCAAAAGCAATAGAAAAATTAGATCGGAAAGATCGAATTGAGATTTTACAAGGCGGCGCAAGATTTAAAAAGTCACCCGATGAGAACGAGTATTCCTTAGCCACCTCAAGCATCGGTGGACTCATTGAGCAATTAGAAGATCTCTCACCGGTACTTGGAGAAACAGTCAATACCTCTAATCAAATTGAAATAGAATAGTCCCATTGTCTTCAGAAAATAGGATGGGCAGATCGAACGGCGGTTTTATCAGACGGCGCAAGAATTTCCGCGGCTGCTGATTTATCGATGCTCTCCATCCTGTTTCTTTCAACCAATAGTTTGCCATCTCATTGTCTTGGAAATTGAGTCGCTCCTTCTCAATCGTGAACCTAAGCGTCCCCGTGCCCGATTTTTTCTTTTTTAATGCGAGATGATGTCGGAGGCGATTTATTCTAAATAGAGCCTTCAAAAACCGAGGGCCTATGTTCGAACTAGAGCAAGGCAGGGGAGAGGGGCGTGAGGCTTCGGACAGAAGGTAACAGCGGTCTGTGTTTAAGCGCCTATACCTTCATCAGCGCAGAGGCGCGCGAAGCGCACGCAGCAGAGGTAGAGAGGACGCAGAGGCGAGAGAAGCTCTCGCGCTCTCAGAAAAATAATGCCGCGAAACGCGGAAAAGAGAAGAAGATTTTATTCCTCCGCGCTTCGCGGTGGAACATGGCTTTTCTGCGCTTCGCGGAAAAGTCATTTTTTCTTCGCCGCGCTTCGCGGCCTCTGCGTCCTCTCTACCTCTGCTGCGTGCGCTTCGCGCGCCTCTGCGCTGATGAAGGTATAGGACTTTAGGTAGAAGCCGCTGTTATATTCTTCTGTCATGCAAAGGCCGCTGTTACATCGCAATTGAGGTCAATGAGAGATGATGTCGGAGGCGATTGATTCGAGGACGTCGGCGATGGTGGGGCTCCAATCGAGTCCACGGAGGTAGACGAGGTGTGAGGCGATGTAGCAGGCGATCACCGCTTTTTTGTGGATCTCGGGGAGAGAGAGGATCCCGTCCTTGTAACGCTCGCGAAGTAACGGAGGGCAGTAGAGGAGGAGGCAGCGGGTGAGAAGCTGGTTGAGCTCTTCGGGCAGCTCGGTTTTCACGAAATGGTCGAGGAGCTGGTATTTGTAGAGGTTGATCCGTTCTGAGATCTTCTCGGAAATATCGGTGAGGAATTCTCCCGTTTTTTGGTGGGTGTCGAGAAGGAGTCGCGCTTCATTGAAAGCGGCCGCCCTAATGATCTCGAGGACCTGTTTGACGTATTCAGTTTTCTCTTTCAGGAAATCTTGTTCGCTCATGCTTAAGCCCGCCAGGACCTCGAAGGAGGAACAGATCACCCCGCCTTTATTGCAAGAGCTGTCTTTCATGATGAGGACGCCCATTTTTTCGAGGATCCGGCGCGCTCCTGGAGTGAGGTAGAGATTCGCCCCTTCGACGATCGCTTTAGAGGTCGGTTTTCCCGTTTCATCGAGATAGCTGACATAGTTCGATTCGTTGAGGGTGCGCGGCCGTCCTCCGCCCGGGACAAAGATATCGGTTTTGACTTGGTGGACGTTGTTCCTGTAGAGGTGGTTCATCTCATTTCCGGAGAGCCAATCTTCGACGAGTTTCCCCTCTTTTTTTCGCCAGCAGAGCGTTTGCTGCATGTAGGCTTTTTGCTCCCGTTTCGTCCGGATGTCGAGCAAAAAACCCCCTTCAGAGAGTTTTTCCGGGGGATAGCTGCGGATCGGCAGGCTGTTATAGAACAAGTTCGCCATTTCCTTTAAATCGAGCCCTTCCGGATCGTAAATGGTTCCCGAGACGTCGGTGAGCGCGAGGAGTTTCGCCGTTTTTGGATAGAACTTATATAAGTTGAGGATTTGGTTTCCGGCGACGTCGCCGTCAGGCCCTCCGGAAATTTTGATCGTGAAGCGGTCTTTGTCGGGATCGATCCCAAGGAAAAGAAGCGTTTCATGCATGTAGACGTTGACGCCGTACGAGGTGACGCCATATTCCTTATGATTGATCCCTGCGCCGGGTTTGCTCGAAATGAACGTCCGTCCGGGCTTGTAATTGCACTGGACGGCATAATTGGCGATCCAGACGATCATGTCGTTGAACATGTTCTCGTCGGGTCCCAGATAGATATATTCGGGCTTTTTCCAGTAATCGACGACCGACCTCGCTCGCAGCGTTCCATCTTCGTCGCAGTTGATCAGCGTCATGAAACTTTCTATAAAAGAGCGCTGGGAAGCATAGAGATAGGCGAGCTTGTGGTTCCGGCGGTAAATTTTGAGTTTTTCTTCCAAGATCGAAGGGGCGACCCCGTCCGCTTCCATCTCTTTTTTATAAATTTCTTCTTCCTGGGCAAACACATCGAACGGTTCCAGCAAGATAGCGGTCTTGGATCCCCCTTCTGGAATGTCTTTATTTTTCTTTTGCTGCGTGGAGGCGAGATTGTAGGCTTCCGAGAAGATCGTATTGCGCTCGTTGACAAATTGCTCTTTCCGCTCCGGAATCACCGTGCGCACTCCGCCGCGGGCCAAATCTTTGAAACGGATATTGAAACCGATGAAATGCATGCCGCGGATGAAAAATACGGCATAGGGCATTTCGGGGAATTTTTCTTTCCTTTCATAAGGGACCTCGTCGAGATATTTCGGATCGAGCCGGAAGGAAAAACTGCTTTTGTTATGCCTGTAAAAATTGGTTTTCAAAGTGCAATCGATAAAAGCGACTGCCTGCCGCAAGATGTTTTTGCGTCGCAGGTCGTTCACCGCTTGCCCGGTGTCGAGATTGTCGACGAGTTTGCTGAAAGAGGCCCTCTGTTCT
Source organism: uncultured Chlamydiae bacterium (assembly GCA_963713105.1). Lineage (GTDB taxonomy): Bacteria > Chlamydiota > Chlamydiia > Chlamydiales > SM23-39 > CAVQKJ01. Next base: position 459,849 of record CAVQKJ010000005.1, on the reverse strand, counting down.
TTGTACGCGTTCAAATCGTTTTTTTCAGGATGGAATTTGGCGGCGAAGAGCTTGCAAAGCTGGACTGTCAATTCAGGATGGCGGCAAACCCCTTCCATCACATTTTCATAGGAATAGAGGTTCGGGTCGGCGTAGACGAGCATTTGATGGACGAAACTTGCGAAATTGCGGACCAGGTGTCCTTCATTTCCAGTGAGGAGCCTTTTATCGACGAAAATCGATCCGATCTCATCGTCCGTTTCGAAATATTTCAAAAGGGCCATTTCCCTCAAGAAATCGTCGATGTCGGCCTCTTCCCAAGCCGCTTTTCCCTTAAGACCATGCAATCCCAAAGAAACGATCAGGATGCTGTCTGTGCTGTAGGGGTTGATGTAGGCGGCGGCGAATTTTTGCAAATCGAGCTGATGGGAATTGACGATTTGCGCCAGCCGATAGAGAAAGCCTGCCTTCGGGACATTGCGCCACGCCATCATCAGCTGCAAAGAGGGGGCCTCTTTGCTCTCCCATTCCTCGTTCCGCCTCACTTCGTATTGGCACAGGTCTCTCGTTTTAGCCCGTAAAAACATATCTAATGCGAGCATGAGCCTGTCGTTATTCATCGAACGGAGAAAACGGGGCGTCAGGCCGTGCAGTAGAGTTTCGAATTCTTCGTCTTTGATTCCCGGAAAGCGTTCATGGACTAAATCGAAGAGGATTTTTTTCCTATCGGGGGGAAGCCTTTCTTCTCTTGAAGGATCCCGGGTGTAGAGGATGGCGATGCGCAGATTGATTTTCCGTTTTCCGTTCCCGGAAAGGTTCCCGGGCGGCGGTTCGTTCGATACGAAAGCGCGGTAATAGCGGATGCCATAGAGGCGGTATTGTTTGAGGATCTTCAAGTCGGCGTCGGGAGCGTCGTTGCAAAGGACGATGATCTTCCGCTTGAAATGGATGGGCATGAGGCTGTCTTGGAGGCTGAAACTGACTAAGTTGCGGGCGATCAGGAGCCGGGTCTGCGGATCGATCTCATCCAAGAAACTCGGAGGCATGTGGGCCTCGAGCCATCGATATGCCTTTTCAAATTCCTGAGATTCAATCTCGATCGCGGTTTTCAGTTCTTCCGGAGAAAGAGGAGGGTATTTAGGCGTCTGCATAATTTTTCTTCTATACTAGATGCCCATTTTTTGAAAGAAGGGGGATTCCCCCTTCGCAAATTAAGACTTTCCCGGGTTTTTAAGGATGTCGGCGAGTTCTTTGAAAATGTTGGAAAGATCTATTTTAGTTTGTGGTTGAGTTTTAGGTTGCAGATGTAAAAGCCTGGACGATTGCAACCAGTTATTGTAAGTTTTAGCACACGATTCATGCATGTCAGTTGTGAAACCATAAAATGTCTTATATTTTAAAATAGGATCTTCTGTCCCTTTGCAGCAAGCGCAATAACGGTTGTTTGTATCGATAAAAGGGGAGTTTGTAATAGTCATGATTAAATTCCTCTGGTTTGTTTAAAAATTATAATTGTTTTATTAAAAAAATACTAGCATTAAAAATTATTTTAATTTCAGCGAAGAGGGTTGAACTGAACATAAGTCTCTAAATATCAAACTTTTCAGATCCTCTAGAGAAAGGGAAATTATTTTTGGGTTCTGCATATTCTTCTTCTTAAATATATACTTATCTTTTGAATATTGAATTTTTGTATTATTTAATTTAAATTTTGCGTTATAATTTATAGATATTAATTATGGTTTTTTTGTGATTGGTTTTCGATTGTTTAATTACGAAATCAGGCCTGAGTTTTTGCTGACAAAAGCCGATATTTTCTCGATTTCCTTCCTCTCTATAGGTCTGGGAAGCTTCGCCAGCCTGTTTTTTTCTCATTGGCCGGCGGCGGCGATAACGGCAGGAGTCGCTATTGGTATGAGCGCTATCATTCCTTTGGGCAGACAAGACAAGGCGAATAGAGATGAGCGAATTCGAAGAGCCGCACAGCACGTTAGGCTCGCAGCGGCCCCTGCCGCATAACTAGAGGTTTATATGCTTGGCTTATTTTCGCTAAATAATGGATGGAAAGAGGTCAAAAGGATTCTCCCTTCCAAAATAGATTTAGGCGTTACCTCCATTCTCTCTTCTTGCGCTGCAACTGCTGTGTCCCTTATGGGTTATAGACCTGTAGGAATATTTGTCGGACTGTTCGCATTTTCTATATTGAATGGCGGTATCATTTGCGGACAATATATTCAGCGTCAGATTCATTTGGAAAACGCTCTCCACCGAAGAATGAGGGTTCTGATGGGGGAGGAGTATCCATCCCAACTCATGAAACAAACTTTTAAAGCAGGATAAAATGACATTACAAGCGATTGGCAATAAGGCCGAAATGGCAATTCAATTTGCAAAGGGACATGTACCCGAAATCCAAACGGGATGCGTGATTATTACCGCCCTATCGGCTTCTATGATAGGAGCCTTTTTCATGCCTGAAAAGAAAGTCACTTTGGCTGTTTTGGGATGCATAGGAATGATTGCAATCCCAGCAATCATTAAAAGTGTAAAGTGGAACAACGAATTGCAAGCAGAAATCCATCACCGCTTGAGATCCTGAACCCAGTCAAAATAAGGAAAAAACGATGAGTACTGCAAATTTATCAGATCGCGCCCAACGGGTGCTGGACACGCATCGGCAAGGATTTACCGCCCATTTTCCCAGTCTGAAAAGTACTGCTTTGATTTATGGCGCAGCCAGTGCGATCGGTTGTTTAGGATCCTACCTGGCATCGGCTACAAAAGGGGCTGTACCCCCTTATGTATTCGCATTAACTGCGGTTCTCGGCGGAACGTCGATCGTTTTGTGGAAGACGATAGACAATGCGATGAAATTTAGGTTCGAAGTCATGGATCTTCAATTGAAAGGGCTGGAACGACGCATTCACCAAAATTGGTAGAACCTAAGGACGGTCTCTGAGCAGCCTTAGACTGTTGAGGCCGACGAGGACGGTGCCTCCTTCGTGGAGAAGGACCGCGACCCAAAGGGGCACGAGGCCGAGAAGGGCGGGTGTTGTCGCAAGGCAGATTACGCCGAGCGCCAAAGTGAGATTTTGCTTCACGATGCGAAGCGTTTGCTTCGATTTATTAAAGAGCCAATTTAAGAGATGGAGATCGTCGTTCAGAAGGACGACGTCGGAGGCGTCGACGGCGGTCGCGCTGCCAATCCTCCCCATCGAGATGCCGACGGTAGCGCGGGCCAAAGCAGGCGCGTCATTGACCCCATCCCCCACCATGGCGAGGCCCATTTTTTCAGAGAGTTCCGCGACTTTCGCGAGTTTATCCTCGGGGCGAAGGCCCGCATGGATTTCTTCGATTCCCAGGAGACGGCCGACATAGAGCGCGTTTTGTTCATTGTCCCCTGTCAGCATGATAGGGCGCAGCGAGACCTCTTTCATTTTCCGGATGAGATCGGGGGTTTCTTTCCTTACTTTGTCGCTAAACCGGAAAAGAAAAGCCTCATCGCCCACTGAAAGGACGGCGAGGACGAGCCCCTCTTCCGATTTTCCCCAATTGCGCACTTGAAGCCCGAGAGGTTCGGGCAGTTTCGATGCGATATGTTCGGGCAGACCGATCGCGACCGTTTTCCCGTTAGCAGTCCCTTCCAAGCCAAATCCTGGAATCGATTTGAATGAGGCGATTTCAGCGGGGCGAATTTTTTATCTTGAGCGAGCTTGCAGATCGCGGTCGCGATCGGATGGACGACTTGCCTTTCCAGCCCAAAGGCTATCGAAAGGGCCTCATCCGGATTCGTACGTGCTGAATTCAACGGTTCGATCGAAGTGCATTGCAAATCGCCTGTGGTGAGCGTTCCCGTTTTATCGAAGGCGATGACGGAGCAGCTCGCGAGGGCGTCGAGCGTAATCCCTCCTTTGAGGAGGATCCCTTTTCTCGCGCAGGCGCTGATCGCGCTGAGATAGGCGGTCGGCGTCGCGATGATGAGGGCGCAAGGAGATGCCGCGATCAAAAACGCAAGGGCCCGATAGACCGATCCTTCATGACCCAAATAGGCCATCGATAAAACAAAAGGCAATCCGAGGGCGAAAATCAAAGTGAGAGCGATGACTGCCGTGGCGTAGTGCTTGCCGAACTTGTCGAGCCATCTCTGCAGGCGGGGTTTCGCCTCCTGGGCCTGAGTGATGAGTTGGATGATCCGGGCGAGGGTCGAATCGGAGCTGGTCCGGTTCACTTCGATGACGAGGGCCGCCTCCAAATTGCGCGCCCCTGCCGGAATCGAATCGCCTACAGTTTTGGGGACGGGAACGCTCTCTCCCGTCAAATGGACTAAATTTACCGAAGAGGTCCCTTCGGCGACAAGGCCATCGAGAGGGACGATCTCTCCATTTTTTATGAGCACTTTTGTCCCGATCCCGATTTCTCTGACCGATTTTTCGAAAAGGATCCCGTCGTCGGCGATCACATGGGCGAATTTCGGCGCCAGATTGTTCAAATTGTGGAGCGCGCTTTTGGCTTTATTCGAAACGGTCTCCTCCATTCCGTGGGAAAGTTCGAAGAGGACGAGCAGAAGAGCCCCTTCGATGCCGCTTCCGATCAAGACCGCGACGAAAGCGGCGAGCGTCATGAGCACGTCGATATTGATTTCGAGATTTTTTAAATCGTCGAGGGCCGCAATCAGCGCTGGCACTCCGGAGAGGAAATAAACGAGCGACAAGCAAAGGTAAGAAAGGGGAGTGTTGACGAAAGAAAGGCTAAAGGCCAAGGCCAAAAAAAAAGCCGCGCTGGCCGCGCTTTTCAAAGAGAGGTTTTTTCCCCATGGGCGTGAATTCGGAGTCAAAAAGGGGCTGATGCTCTCCTCTTTTCCCGAAGCGAAAAATTCATCGAACAAATAGGGAGTTTTCATAAGGACTGAAAGATCAGTTGCCCCGCGAAATAGGCCACACCTGCCGCCAAGAGCGCAGCAGAAAGGTTCCAAATGATGGAAGGCAGAGGGCGGTTTTTTTCCAATTGGGCGGTAGTCCCTGCTGAAAGGGCGATGATGATCGCGGCGCAAACTCCAGCGCCCCAGATGGGAAGAAAGAACAGCCCGAACGACATGATCAGGGCCGCTCCGACGGTCCCTACAAAAGCTCCAGCCGCTTGTTTCAAGGGATGTTCGTAAGATTCCAAAGACAATCCCAGTTCTTCTTGAAGCATCACTTGAAGCAAGCGGTTGTCGTCTGCCATCAGCACGTCGACCGCTTCGTCGAGGAGTTTTCCCGAAAAACCTTTGGCTTCATAAAAGGCCCTCAGCTCCTCTTTTTCTTGCGGCCGATGGTGTTCGATTTCCCACCGCTCCTCTTCGATGAGGCGATGGAGCCTCTCCAGCCTCGACCATCCTAAAATGGCGCTCCGCCCCACTTTCCATATCAGCCATCCCGATACGAAAACAATCAAAATCCAATGGATTTTGTCCGCAGGAAAATGGAGTTCGCTTAAGAGCGTCCATAAAACCACCAAAATCAAAGCGGTCTCTTTCGCAGCGTCGGCTGCGGCGCTGTAATGGCCCGGCAATTCCGTCCCATGCATTTCGGAAGAGGCGGCCTTTCCTTTAAGGCGGGCATCGATCACATGTTCCAGCGCCTCTTTGCCTTTAAAATGAAGAGGTACGTCCGATTTCATACTTCCTCACAAGAAAAAGAAGACGTTGAGTTTGGGGTACGGGGCTTCCCCGTCCTGCCTATCCTGCAGCTGCGCTTCGCGGCGTCATCCTTAGCCGCTTCGGCGTGATCCTGTAGCCTTTTTCTTTTCCATAAGAATCTTGTTGTCCAGGATTTCATGTTTCCTCTCCTGTCACTCTGGGGCTTTCCATCGCAGCTTTGAGAAGACGGCAGAGGGAGAGTTCGTCTTCAGCCGCGATCACTTCGCGCGCGGAATGCATCGCCCAGCCCGGAATCCCGAGATCGAGCGTGGGGATCCCTAAGTTCGCCGCCATGATCGAGCCGACCGTGCTGCCCGACGTTATGTCGGAACGCCCTGCGAATTTCTGCAAAGGGATTTTGTGTTTTTCAGCGAGGCGGACGATAGGGGCTGCGGTCGCGCTGCTGGTCGCATATTTTTGGTTCGCGTTGAATTTCAAAACGACGCCCTTGCCGAGGAAAGCGGCGTTTTGAACTTCATATTTTTCTGCGTAGTTCGGATTGAATCCATGAGCCAAATCGGCGGAGAGGCAAAGGGAGCGGCTTTTCAGCCGGTAGTAATCTTCGCGGTCCATTTTATATTGCATGCAGATCCGTTCGATCACTTGATTTGCAAAAAGGGAATCGGCGCCCACGTAGCTTTGAGATCCGATCTCTTCATGGTCCCAAAAGAGGGCCATTTGGAGAACGTTCGCGCTCGGTTTGGAATGGAGCATTGCGTGGAGGCACGCGTAAGCGGAAGTGAGGTTGTCGAGCCGGTAAGAGGCGATCAGTTCTTTTTCTTAGCCTAAAAATGAGGCTTTCTCGATCGGCACGAGAAAGAGATCGCAGCCGAAGATTTGGGAGAAGAAATGGTGTTTTCGAAGCCATTTATCGAGATCGAATTCTTTAGCATGGATGGAAAAGATCGGCTTCAAATGGTCTTGCTTATGGACGAGGATCCCTTTTTCGTTGATCGATCGATCGAGGTGGATGGCCAATTGGGGGATGATGACCGGCGAATCGTCGAGGTAAACGATTTTCGTCTGGCAGTTCCCTTTCGCGTCGATCCCTGCGATCCGGCCGGCAATCGCTAAATCGCGGTCGAGCCACGAATGGAGCAGCGGGCCTCCGTAGACTTCCGTCGATAATTGCCCGATGCCGTGGGAAGAGAGTTCCGGCTGGGGCTTGAGTTTTAGACAGGGGCTATCGATATGGCAAGCGGCAATGACGGCCGAATGGGGAGTTTTTTTAGGGATGCGGAACGCCGCGACGAGCCCATCTTGCCGCACGGTGAAATATCCTTTCCGCGGCGCGATTTTCCATTTTTCATCTTCTTTTAATTGGATGAATCCGGCCTCCGACAAACGCTTTGAGATTTCCCGCGCCGCGTGATAGACCGTAGGCGATAGATTCAAAAATTGAACGAAATCTTCCAGGTCTTTCATTTAGAACTCTCTATTTCGGTTTGATGCGGACGATCTCTTCTTCTAAATACTTGTGGAGGACTTTTGGCACAAGGACAGATCCATCTTCCTGCTGGTTATTTTCCAGCAAGGCGACCATTAGCCGGGAAGTGGCGACGCCCGATCCGTTCAGGGTGTGGACGAATTGGGGTTTTTCATTCTTCTGCCGGAAACGGATGTTGGAGCGGCGGGCCTGGAAGTCGGTGCAGTTGGAAACCGAAGAGACTTCATAATAGCGGTTTTGTCCAGGCAGCCAGACTTCGATGTCGATCGTCTTCGCAGCTGAAAAAGACATGTCCCCTGTCGTGAGCAGCATGCTGCGGTAATGGATGCCGAGTCCCTGCAGCACTTCTTCGGCACTCGCCAGCATCTCTTCATAGACGCGCGCGCTGTCTTCGGGTTTGGTGAAGCAGAAAAGCTCCACTTTGTTGAATTGATGCGTGCGGATGAGGCCCCGTTCCTGAGATCCAGCGGCTCCCGCTTCCCTTCGGAAACAAGGGCGTGTAGGCCGTGTATTTCAGAGGAAGCTGCTCTTCCTCTAAGATTTCATCCATAATGCATCCCATTGAGAGATGCTTCGGATGTGGGGATCAAATAGAGATTGTAGTCTTCGTCTTTGATCTTGAAGAGCTGATTTTCGAATTTGGGGAGCTGGCCGACTCCGAACATCATTTCAGGACGGACGAGGAGAGGAGGCATGATTTGCGTAAAGCCGTTCGCACGGTGCGTGTCGAGCATGTAGTTGATAAGCGCCCATTCGAGCCGGGCCCCGAAATCTCGTATAGAGGGGCCAGCCCGATCCGGAAATTTTCGCTCCGCGGACGAAATCGAACAAATGGAGCTTTTCATTCAGCTCAACGTGATTTTTAAACGGGAAATCGAAAGGTGCGCTTTTCGCCCCATTCTTTGATGCAAACATTGTCTTTCGGGCTCGGAGAAATCGGCACATCGTCCATCGGCAAATTCGGAAGCACAGCCAAAGAGTAGCGGAAATCCTCTTCCATTTTCGCGATCTTGTGGTCCAAAACCCCGATCGCGTCGTTGACCGCGTTCATCTCTTCCATGAATTTGGAGACATCTTCGCCTTTTTGCTTCTTTTGCCCGATTTCTTTTGAGGAGTGGTTCCTCTTCGATTTCAGCTCTTCCGCTTCGGTTTTCGCGGCGCGGAGTTTTTCGTCGAGCGCCATCAGATGGGACAAATTCGCTTCGGGGACTTTGTTCTGCAGTTTTTTTTCGAAAGTTTTCGGGTCTTTCCTGAGTTCTTTGATATCGAGCATGGCTTTCCCTTGATAGAAGAAAGAAAGAAGTATAGGAGTCTCAGAGGCAAAAAGTCAATTCATCAGGAATCCTAGAGAATATTTGATCTGGACTTTTTAGCCAGGCGCAGCAGGCCGATGGGGATGAGGAAAACCGCGGCGATGCCGAAAAGGAGCATCAATGGGTACCAAGCGCCAGTTTGCGCTTCAGTCATAGGGAAAAATCCGAATAGAACTGCCGCGCCCGTCGATGCGGCTGCCAAACCCGCCAAGATCCCAATTCCCCAATTTTTCCCCGGCACTCGATAGGCGCCTGGCACAGCGGGATGGGTTTTGCGGAGCCTCACGGCGGAGGCGAAAATCAGCCAGTAATAGAGGAGGGCGATCTGGCTGGCCAGGATGATGAGGAACCAATATCCGTCGTTGATCTTGGGAAATAGGACGAGCAGCGTGCTAAAGAGAGTAAAGAGGACGGCTTCCAGAAGCAAAATGCCGATTGGGGCATGGTAGCGGTTCGTGAGTGTGAACAGAGAGGGCATTTGGCATTTTTGGCAGGCGACATGCATCCCTCTCGTCGAACTGATCATCCAAGAGGTCACGTTGCCCCAATTGCCTAGGAATACAAGGGCTGTGATGAGAAGCAGAAATCCTGGAGAGATTCCCAAAGACTGAAAAAGGCGCGAGAACGCGTCGAGCAGGCCCGAAACGACGCTGATTTCGGCGGCCGGAATCACTTGCGCGATCACGAGGGGGCCTATGATCACGAGGGCCAAAACGATGCATCCTGCGTAAAACAAAGCTTTGGGCAATGTTTTCAGAGGGTGCTCCACCTCGCCAATGTGGACAAGGGCCATTTCAAGGCCTGTCAAACTAATCACGACCTGAGTTAAGACCGCTAAATTCGAAAAATCCCCGAATGAGGGGAGAACGCTGCCCCAGTTGAACGCGATTTGGCTCGGATGCCCCTCTATCCGGTAGATGAGGCCAAGCACGACTAAAATGCCGATCGGCAAAAGGACTCCGAGAACTGCGCAAAATCCGCTGACCCAGGCCGACACTTTGATCCCAAACATATTTATTAGAGTCACACCCCAAAAAAGAGTCAAAACCGTCCAAAAAAGAAAGGTTTTATTCGCGGCCAATTCAGGGTCGTAGAGATAGGCGAGGGCTGTCGCGATAAAAGAAAAAATCGTCGGATACCAAATGAGATTCGCGAACCATTGGATGGCGACGGCGAAAAATCCCCAAGAAGGCCCGAAGGCTTTTTCTACCCAAATATATGACCCGCCCGTCACAGGATAGGAGGTCGCCAGTTCGCATCCGATTGCCAGGCTGGGAACGAAAAATGCCAGGGCGGCAATGAAGTAGAAAGAGAGGAGCGCATAGCCGTAAATAGCGCACGAGGACATGATCTGGAGGCTCGCCACGATCGAAACGATCATCAGGCCGATCAGCCAGGCTTTCAGAGGCCGCTTTTGCAGCTGCATTCGCTATCTTTGTTAAATCTCGGTCATTACATCAAGATGCAGGTTTAAGTGCAAGTTTGAAGTAATTATTTTAATTTGTAACTAGTTAATTTCGTGTTATTTAAGTTATTCAATAAATTGTTTAAATTAATTATAATTTTTGTTATAATAATTAAAATTAAACGGAGTTTTTGTGTCAGTTTCTCACTCAACGGTACCGCGCTCTAATTCCTGTTTTTCTTTGCGAAACGCCCTATCGTCAGTCTCTCAGGCGTTGTCAGTCGTCGGCTCTGCGGTTTCTGCGCTTTTGGGAGGAGCGGCAGCCAGAGGCGCTGGCTCTCTGGCCTCTATGGGAGCTCAATTTTGGAAGTCGAGAAATCCTAGAAAACTAGAAGCGGCGGAACAGCCAAATTCCTTGCCCTCTCCAGTCGAGAAATTCGACCGTTTTATCGAAGAGGCCACCGGAAAGCGATTCCCGGCCTTAACGCCGTTTCAGAGAGAAGAAAGGTACGATTTTTTAAGAAGGCTGGACCGCGGAAAACTGAAAGATGAGCTGGCATTCACTTTTAAATGGCCCGAAGCTTCCCCAAATGAATTGGCCGCATTAAAAAATCTGGATACGGCGCACCCCATTTTCCAACGGGCCAGCTTGCGCGTGATCGCTTTAAGGGAATTCGTCTCTGGAAATTTGACGCGGGATGAAATCGCCAATCTATTCATTTTCGCAGAATGTAAAAACCGCTATGGAACCGAAGGGGAGCAGCTGATTTCGCAAGACGGGCGCCGCAACGGGGATGCGATAGAATTCTTGTCTAGCCATTTGGGCGGAATGTACTCTCGCGAAGAAATAGAGAGATTTTTACAATCGGTCGAAGAGCTGCCTCCGGAGCGGTCGAGGATCTATTTTGCCGAAAATGGAGAGGGGAGAGCCAACAGTTCCGTTTTGCACGGGATTTTTAAATTCATTGGGAATTTTTTAATGCACCCGATTAAAGACGATGAGAAAAGCATGAATCTTCAACTCATTGTTTTGACTCCAGAACTGACCTATCTTTTGCATAAGGCGAAATTCGGAGAAAATGCGATTCGCCCGAATCCAGTCTTAGGTCTCTCTTCGCAAGCCGATTTCAAAAAGACTGATCGAAGGGACGTATATATTCCAGCTTCAAGCTCGCTTTTGGATTTGCCTGTGACGGCGGATGGGTATTTGACTTTCGATCCCCTTCAAGTGATGATGCACGATCTCATGTACCACTGTTTGATCGAATCGGCGAATCCCCATAGAGCGGTCTACAGCGAACTGGCCGCCTATTGCGAAGATCCTCGCACACAGGAGCCTTTCCCTGGGTATGAAAGGGTGGTTCATCAATTCACCGACCGCGAATTTCTGATTTACATTTATCGGCTCCAAAGCGGCGAGAACTGCTATTTCAAAGACATGCCAGAGCCTGTTCATTTCTGGCGCGAGATTGTGGAGTCGATTCCTAATAGGGAGCTGTCTCCGACAAAACCTGGCCCCCTTTCTCGATACGACTATTACAGGGTCATTCTAGACCGGCTGTTGGGCGCGAGGCTTGGGGCTGTTGCCGATGAAACGTTAAATATTAATTTTGATTCTCTAAAATGGTATTTAGAGAATGACTGCCTGAACGATAAGCCCGAATTATTGAAAGAGCTGGCTATGCAGCCCTTCATGAGAAAAAAAGAATTTACTCATGAGGTCTGCGAGGATATGTCCAGATTTTTAGCCGATGCCTTAACAGAGAAGGAGAGCGAGATCGACTCTCCCCTCGTAATTGATTAAATCCTCCTTGAAATCCTCAAACGTCTTTGTTAGACTCGCTTGAGACTCATTTTAAAAAAGAGTGCGAGCCCTGATGAAATCCCATTATCCCCAAGCAAAAAATCCCATTGATCCTCCGCTACCACCGACTGATGGACGCATTCGCTAAATCGGATGACGAAAGGGATTTTTACCTCGATAAAGTAGAGGGATTCCTCCTCTACGTCGACCTCGATAAGGGACGCTCGAAGAGCTCGAAACTTTGGAAAAAGAATTGCACGACAATGCCGAGCGGTATTGCCTCCTTCCTAAAATGACTTTCTATGAAGTCAAAAAATTCATGGAGGGGTTCGTCCATGAAAAAGTCTACGATATCGACACGAAAGAGAAGCTTCTCGATCTAATTGCCGCGAAAGAAGCGCGGGAAAATTTCCTTGAATTCATCTACGACCACTTGACCGAACTGGAAAAGTGGCAGCTCTATTACCAGGAGCGTTCGCGGATCCGGATCATCGAATGGCTCCGCCAGCACAACATCCAATTTGTTTTTGAAGAAGATCTAGACCTGACGAAAAACGTAGTGGAAAAAGTGAAGCGCACCCTCTTCGAGGCGAAAGTGCCGAAAGATATCAGCCAGGCGCGCGAAGCTCTCGCCGCGAAAGCGAAAACCTACTATTCGAACGAAGCTTTGAATCCGCGGCCCAAGAGAGGCCGCCCTCCAAAGCAAGTGGCGAAGGTAGAGACTGGAACCGCAGATGACGATGGATATCTATACCCAAGTTCCTGCCCCTTGCCGCCTTTTCCTCTACATCCCCGATATCGCCTCGGCAGCCTCCGTCACTTTCTCTGCGAAATTCGAAACCGAAGAACATCTCCTCGCCTCTCTGCGCGGCAGCCCGCGGCTGCAGGTCGATGAGAAACTCGAAGCGCTCTCCCAGCGGCTCGAATCGCTCCGCCACCTCTCCAACCGTTTGGCCGGCGCGGAAAAATTTTTTGGCATGGACAAAGGGAAAAAACCCTTCACTGCCTTTCTTCAAGCCGAAATTCAAAGAGACCACGGCATCGAGCAGATCCATGAGAGAAGCTCCCAAGGTCGAATCGGCGATTGGCGATGTCCTGCCCAAGAAAAGGGGCCGTCCTCGCAAAGAGGAACAGCCTGAAGAGTTCGTGGGCCAAAACGGCGCCGTTTCGCTATCAAAAAAGTCACTCAAATTAAAACTAAGAAAGAAAAATAATTTAAGAACTAGTTTTAGTCGCCCATTTCATGGCGTTCAGGTATACTTTCCACTGTTAAACTAAATTTTTCTTATGGGAATGCATTTTGTTGTAAAAAATGACCGCCCGCTGCTCGATGAGCTGGTCGCGCGAGCTCTCAGCGAGAAAAAACCTATCTGCTCGAGAGGCTCCTCGAAACTCTGCATGCATTTGACCCGCTTTATGGACGATAAGATGGGCAAGCTGGTCCGGCAGAACAAAGGGGCCACGTTCCATCTTTCCGTTTCGGGCCATGAGATGATCGGCGCGGTTTCGGCCCTTTCGCTTCTTCCCGGCACCGATTGGGGCTTTCCCTTATTACCGCGACAGAGCGTTTGCGATCGGACTCGGCTGTTCCACTCGAAGATCTTCTCGCCGCCTTTTTAGCCCGCGACATCCCGAACCATTCCGGCGGGCGGATGATGCCGGAGCATTTTTCTCAAAAAAATCTGCGGATCCCTTGCCAATCGAGCGTCGTCGGCTCCCAATTCCTCCAAGCGGTGGGGACGGCCAAATCGGCCAAGCTGCGCGGCGCAAATGAAGTCGTTTATGTCTCCGCGGGAGACGGGGCGACCTCGCAAGGCGATTTCCACGAAGCGCTCAATTTTTCCTGCCTCCACAACTTCCCTTTGATCTTCGTCATCCAAGACAACGGATGGGCGATCTCTGTTCCCGTCGCAGAACAGACGGCGGGAGGGACTATCGCAAAAATGGCCCGCGGCTACGAAGGGCTTGCAGTTTTCGAAGTCGACGGCTGCGATTATGTCGAAACAGCCGAAGCGCTATGCAGCAAGCGGTTGAAAAAGCCCGCAGCGGCAATGGGCCAAGCCTTGTCGTCGCTAAAGTGCCCCGCATCGGACCCCATAGCAGCAGCGACGACCCGAAAAAATACAAATGACGAAGACGACGCTCGCTGAAGAAAAAAACCGCGATCCGATCCCCCGTTTTGAAGATTGGCTGATCGACCGGCAAATTCTCTCTCGCAGAAGAATTAGAAGCATCTGCGCGCAGAGCCATTTTGAAGCGATTGAAAAAGCCGCCGCTCGCCGCCGACCAAATTCCCTTTCCCAACCCGCGCCAGCGCAACCGAAAAAGTATTTCAAGCCATTCGAAGCGCCCGCCTCACATCTCGCGCATCCTGGCGAATCGATCGTCATGATGGACGCGCTCAACCACGCTCTGATCGAAGAGATGGAGCGCGATCCCGGCGTCGTCGTCTTTGGACAAGATGTCGCGCATGGCAAAGGGGGCGTTTTCGGCATCACCCGGACCCTCACCGACCGCTTCGGCAAGAGCGGTGCTTCAATACCCCTCTTGCCGAATCGACCATCGTCGCGCTTGCGATCGGCCTTTCTTTCGACGGCTTCCATAAGCCTGTCGCCGAGATCCAATTCGCCGACTATTCCTGGACCGGGATGAACCAGCTCTTCAACGAACTCTCCAGCATGTATTACCGCTCGAACGGCGAATGGAATTGTCCCGTCGTGATCCGGATGCCTTACGGCGGCTATATCCAAGGCGGCCCCTACCATTCGCAAAGCACGGAAGCTTTCTTAAGCCATTGCCCTGGATTGAAAATTGTCGATCCCGAGCAATGCGGCCGATGCAAAGCGGCTTATTAAAGACCGCGATCCGCGATCCGAATCCGGTCATTTTCCTCGAACACAAAGCTCTCTACCGCCAGCGCCTCTTTTGCGCCCGCCCGGAAACGGGGCCTGATGAATTCCTTCCGTTTGGGCAAGCGAATGTCGTCCGCGAGGGATCCGATGCGACGGTCGTCGCCTGGGGAATGACCGTCCTCATGGCGAACGAAGCCGCGGAAGCTCTTGTCCAAAGAGGGGATTTCGATCGAAGTGATCGACCTTCGCACCATCGTGCCGCTCGATTTTGCCACAGTCCTTACTTCCGTCAAGAAAACCGGCAAATTCCTCATCGCCCATGAAGCCGCCCGCAATTGCGGATTCGGGGCGGAGCTCGCCGCCCGCGCGGCCGAAGAGGCTTTCCTTTTTCTCGATGCCCCGATCCGGCGCGTCGCCGGAAAAGATTGTCCGGTTCCCTATTGCAAAGATCTCGAAGAAGAAGTGCTTCCCCAGAAAAAAGAGATCGAAGACGCCCTCCGCGAACTTGCATCCTATTAAATAGTCAGCCGCGAAATGCGGAGAAGAGAAGGTCTCTAAGGTGAATCAATTGTTAATAAATAATATTTTAATTTTTATTAATTAACTTTAATTGTTCTTAATATTATAATCATCCCCGGTTAGGGGGATATTATGTCTGTATTATCTAATGTCGGTTCCAATCAAAATTTAGTTTTAGCGGCTCCTGCCTTGCAGGCGGATAGCGGGGACGCTCTTGTTCGGTCGCTGGCTTATAAAGGATTTTTTGGAAATTTAGTCGGATGGGTACTCTACCTTTTCGACTGCGCGATCCGTGTCCATGATGAAAAGGCGCAGAAAAGTTTTTATTTGAACGTGAACCGCATCGTTGAGGAAATTTGCAAAAATCCCGATGGCGGAGCTGTCGCAGCATCGAAGAAGATCAGAAATCTGGTTCTGGAAACAGTCAATCCTGTGATTCGGAAAAAAATTGCGATCGAGAGCGTATCAAAATTGTTCGCCGATTTTCGCTCTTCGGAATTCATCCAGCAAATTAAAGAAATCAAAGATCCTCAGAAAGGGGAAGCTCTGGTTGCAAAGCGGCTGGAGGCGTTAAAAAACCGCCATCTCGAAATCATCCTATTTAAAAAAGAGACCCTGGTCCAAAAATTGAAACCGGGCGATATTCTGTTCAAAAAGCAGCCGCGCGAATCGAAAAATGTGGTCGTCTTAGGACAGTGGATGGTCAATCCTTTGATCTCCGGACAAAAAGAAAGAGAGAGCTACAAATACAGCCACGCCGCGCTTTACTTAGGGGATGGCAAGGTCGCTGAAGCGGTCCCGAACAGCAAGGGCTCCGAAGTGCGTATTTTGGATATCGACGATCCCGGTTTCGATCTGCATGGAGCGGAATATCTCGTCTCCCGTTCTGAGGACGAAGAATTGGCAAGAACCGCGGCGGAAATCGGGATGAAAACGGCGCAGAATGCGGGTCCGTCCAGCTGTCCCAATGAGACTGTTTTCAAATACACGAGATTGCAAGCGATGCGCTCGATTTGGCATCCGTCGTTTTTCGGTCCGTTCGCAAGATATAGATATTTGAAGCAGTACCATGACGATCATGCGAATTTGCTCCCGAAAGATTTCATCCAGCTCAAAAGTTTTTTCTGTTCTTATTTTGTCGGTTATTGTTTCCAGACGGCTGAAAGCCGCAGGATCATGCCTGCGATCCTCGGCGAAAATGACGCGCCTCCCAACGGACTCACTTCAGTGGACTCGGCCATTTTCCGAGGACTTTGGGCCCGCTTAAGACGTCTTCAAGCATGGACGCCGATGAGCGAAAAAGTGCAGCTTCAATTCGACGCGAAAAGACTCACTCCGCAAGATTTGCGCAATTTCATCGTCGGCAGCGAGAAAGGAAAAAATCTCTTTAAAGATCGATTCCTAGTTCAGGCTTAAGAACCTATCTCAATAAAAAGTTTCAGTCGATTTTTCGGGTTCTTTTGAGCCGATTTTCGATTCAATTTTGGGGGGCAATATCGACAAGTGTATATAGCCCCCCAAATTTGAAGTCGAAAATCGGCCAAAATAATCCCGAAAATCGACGAAAAATTTTATTGAGATAGGTTCAGGAATCTCTTGCTTCTTCTTTTTAAGAGGATCGGCGTTTTGAAAAAATGGGTTTTTTCAGAGATGTTCTTGTGGCAAGCCGTGTTCAATTTTTCAAATTTGACCAATTTCTCTTGGATTTTGTAACCGGCTGAACGCTTGTCTTGAATCCGCAGGTTTTTTCTTTTGGTTTCCAAAAATTGGTCCATGTGGAGCAAGTGCTGTAAAAGGCTCTCTTGCGTTTTTTGAAAAGCTTCCACTTCCGTTTCTGACAACTCAGCGAGTTCAACATTCTGGATCACTTCCGCGTTCCGAATGAGTTGATCGAGCGTCGTGTCGATTTCTAAGAGGATCTCTTCGCCAACCATAAGAACCTTCCTTTCACATAAGGCACTAATTTCTTTCTTTAAATGAAGCAGTTAATTTTGCAAAGCCAAAATTTTTTTATTTTATAAATTTTGTGACGAATATCTTTTGCTGCGAATGTTGAAAATTATGTAACATCATCGGTTTATGAATGGATTTTGCCCTCTTGCGTCTGGTTCGAAAGGAAATTGCATTTATGTGGGAACGGAGAATACGCGCGTTTTAATCGATGCGGGAATTTCCACCAGCCAAGTTGCGGAGCGCCTTTCCGAAATCGGCGTCGACATAAGAACGATCCAAGCGGTCGTCATCACGCATGAACACGGCGATCATATCAAAGGGTTGCCGGTCCTCGCCGAGAAATTGAAAATTCCCGTGCTCGCGAACGCCGAAACCGCGAAGGGGATCTACGCTGCATTTGGAATCCGGTTGAAATTCAAAATATTCACGACGGGAGAGACGTTTCAGTTCGGCGATCTTTCGTTCCATCCATTCAGCGTTCCTCACGACACGCTCGATCCGGTCGCATTCACGATTCGGACCGGTTCTTTGAAACTTGGATTCTGCGCCGACTTGGGACACGTTACTTCTCTCGTCCGAAAAAATCTCGAGGGATGCGATTATCTCTATTTGGAAGCCAACCATCAGCCCTCGATGGTCCATGCGAGCCCCCGTCCTCAAGTCTACAAAAAAAGGGTGCTCGGAAAGCAAGGCCACCTTTCAAACGAAGACTGCGCGGCGCTTCTCTGCTCCGTGCTCCATCCACAGCTCAAGCACGTCCATTTAGCGCATCTTTCCAGCGAATGCAACGCGGAAGAGCTCGCTTTAAAAATCGTCCGCGAGGCGTTGCAATCCCAATTATTTTCTCAAGGGCAAAGCGTCGAGATTTCGATCGCCTATCAAGATAAAATCTCTAAAATGATCAGGTTTTAATTTCGAAAAAATCGGAAGGAATTCCGAAAACACTTTCCAGTTCTGGATCTCTCTCTCTGCAATATCGGACATCATATTCCTGATCTGAAACCAAAGATTTCCGGATGATGTCTTCTGCAAAGGCATTATCGGAAAAACTCTGATTGTGAGTCAGAACGCAATTTTGATCTTCTACTGAAATTCGTTGATCGATCCGTTTTTTAAGAGCGCTCATTTGTTCATCGGTGCCCTCTTTTTTTGAGCGCGCCCGAGTAAAAAACGAAAAATTTTTAAAAATAGAGAAAACAGGCTCTTCCGTCGGAGTCCGTTTTTTGACTTCCTTATAGACGACGATCTGCCTTAGGTGGGCAGCTTCTTTTCCATCCCATACGAGTTCTGTGCGGGGTGTTTTGATTAAGTAGCGGGTATCAGATAGGGCAATACTCATAAAAACTCTTATTTGGTTTTGCAGATGGCTTCGAATTCGCGGATCCGTTTTTGTTGGCTGGGAAGAAGGGTGACGACGCTCCTTTCCGCGCTGACAAGATCATAGGCCTCTTTGAAAGAAAGTCCCTGGTAGCGGATGAGAGTGCAAATGAGAATGAGGGCGCTCCGTCCCCGTCCGGCTTTGCAGTGGATATAGACTTTTTTCCCCTCTTGGGTCCTTTCGTGGATCCAACGGATGGCATCTTCAATGAGTTCGAGCGAGGGAGCCGTCATATCGGGGCAGGAAAAACGGCGGTAGGCGATCCCTTTTTCGCTCCACTTGGACTCTTTGACAGGAACGCTCATAAAGGTTTCAAGATCCGCTTCGAAATCTTCGATAATCGCGCAGACCGCTCCCACTCCAAGTGTTTGGATTTCAACGGCATGGGCTTTGTTTTCGAGAGGGATCCCGCCGAGAACGAGCTGAGGGGTGATCGGGTGCCACCATCTTTGGGTGCAGCAAGAAAATGTGCGGCTGAAGGCATTTCGCACGATGAGGTCGGCGATCGAAACTTCATAAAGAAGATTTTGAGGCAATAAATGGGGGAAAACGACCATTACAGCTACGGAGAGAGCCGCGAGGCCGAGTCCGGCGTATAAAGGCAGGCAGGCGGCTGCTATGGCCACGACAGCCAAAGCCGTGATCAATGGGCTTTTGAGTACGAGTAAAGAGGACTCCCATCTCGTGGGATTTGGATCTATGTTGGAAAGGGCTGGTACCATAGGCCGGAAAGGATAGCCCAAATAGTGAAAAAACAGTGAGAGTAGAAATTATTTTAAATCGACGGTATAGCCATCGCCGATCCATTCAGCTTTGCAGGGGATGGAGTTCTCTTGAAGGATTTTTCTTCCCATTTGGGCCAAATGGTGGATGTCCGCGTCTGTATGTTTGGGATCGTGATGGGTGATCATCCATTCCGGAACCTGGGTCCTTTGGATGAGCGCGATCGCATTGCGCAGCGAAGAGTGTCCCCATCCTTCTTTCTCCCGGTATTCTTCAGGAGAATATTGGGCTTCATGGATTAAAAGGTCGCACCCTTTGAAAAATTCGATCAAACTTTCATGGGGCTCGAAAAGGGCTGAGGGGATTTCTGAAAGAGGGCCGTGATAGCCTTGCAGCATTTCGTTGTCGGTCACATAACCGATCGTTTGATGCGGGGTTTTGATTTTAAAACAGAATGTGACTCCGGGATGGTGCGTCGTATGGAAATCGATTGAGAGAGAGCCGATCTGGACAGGCGTTTTTTGATGGATCGTGCGGAATTCGACTTTCGCTTCCATGTCTTCGAGGCGGACAGGAAAAAATTCGATAGCGAGCAAGTCGTTGAATAATTCGCGGCAGCTTCTTCCGGAACCTGACGGCGACCAAATGGTGATTTCCATTCCTGTCCGATGGAGAAGCTCAAAGAAGGGAAAGCCGATGAGATGGTCCCAGTGGGTATGTCCGAGGAAGAGATCGATTTTGTGGACCTCTTCTTTAGAAAGAACGGCTCCCAGGGGGCGGATGCCGGTGCCTGCATCGATGATGACGATGGCTCTCCGTAGCGCAATTCCAGGCAGGAGGTATTGCCGCCAAATTTGGCGTATGCTCGGGCCGCTGACCGGGCAAGATCCTCGTGTTCCCCAAAATTTAAGATAGTTCTTCGTCATCTTCTTCTTCTTCAAATAAGTAGCCGCTTTGTTGCGAAGAGGCGATGACGCGGCGGGGCTTCGCCCCTTCCTGCGGGCCGATGATTCCGTTCTCTTCGAGCTCATCCATGAGGCTCGCGGCCCGCGCATAGCCGATTTTCAACTTTCTCTGCAGATAAGTCGTCGATGCGCTTTTCGATGCCAAGACGATGGTCAAGGCCTGATCGTAGAGCGGATCTTTTCCTTTCGGCTCATCGCGTCATCGGCGTTCAGATCGAGAGAGCGGAACGAATCGAACGAGGGGATGAGATAGTTGGGCGGGCTTTGCGAGCAGAGGCATTTGATGACTTGGTTGATGTCTTCGTCGCTGATATAGGCTCCTTGCGCGCGGATGAGCTGCGAAGAGCCGGGCGGAAGGAAGAGCAGATCGCCATTGCCGAGGAGGCTTTCGGCGCCGACGTCGTCGAGGATGATCTGCGAGTTGATGCGGCTTGCCACCTTGAAGGAAATGCGGGTCGGGATGTTCGCTTTGATGATGCCGGTGATCACTTCGCGGGAGGGCCTTTGGGTGGCCAAGATCAGGTGGATGCCGACGGCGCGGGCCATCTGGGCGATCCGGGCGATCGGCGTTTCGATATCGGCGCTGGAGACCATCATCAGATCGGCGAACTCATCGATGATCGCGACGATGAACGGCATCTGCTCCGGGATGGGGATATTCAAGGAAGCTTCGAGTTCTTTATTGATTTTCCGGCTGTTGAAGGCGCCGATATTGCGCAAGCCCAGCTGCTTCAGGATTTCATAGCGCACCTGCATCTCCTTGACGAGCCATTGCAGAGCGGCGTAAGCGCCATGCGGCTTCGGTGATGACGGGCGCGATCATGTGGGGCAGGTGGGAATATTGGGTCAGCTCCACTTTTTTCGGATCGACCATGAGGAGTTTGATCTCTTCGGGCCGCGCGTTCATCAGGATCGACATGACGATGGTGTTGATGCAGACCGATTTTCCCGAACCGGTCGCGCCGGCGATCAGGCAGTGGGGCATTTTCGCCAGATCGGCAAAGACCCATTCGCCGTTGATCGCTTTGCCGAGGAGAATGGGGATTTGCAGCTTGCGGCTTTTTTGCTGGTAGTGGAGGAGCATCTCTTTGAAACTCACCTCTTGGGGATGGAGCGCGGGCACTTCGACGCCGACCGCCGCTTTGCCGGGGATGGGAGCGACGATCCGGATCGATTTGGCCTGCATATTGAGGGCGATGTCGTTTTCGAGCGCTTTGATTTTTTGCACTTTGACGCCGATCGAGGGGTGCACTTCGAACGAGGTGATCGTCGGGCCGCTGTTGATCTCGCCCACTTTCGCTTCGATGCCGAAACTCTTCAGCGTCTCTTCCAGGACGGCCGCTTGGCGGATGAGATCTTTTTTCAAAGTGGGCTGGTCGATTTTTTGCGCTGGATTGGATAAAAGAGCGGCGGAAGGAGGCGTATACGCGCTATCGGAGCGGACGATTAAGCTTTTTGTAGGAACTGCTGGAACCGGTTCTTTCGCGGGCTGTTTCACGAAAGCGGAAAGGGCTTCGCTTTTCTGCGTTTTGGGCTTGGTTTCAACTTTTGGTTCAGACTGTTTCGCTTCCGGTTTCGCAGTTTCTTGTCTTGTAGCATCCGCTTTTTTCTCCGGTTTTAAGATTTCCGTCAGTTTTTTCTTAGGCGGCGCTTCTACAGGCTGGGTCAGTTTTTCGTTCGGCAAATTGATTTTCAGGCCCGATGTCGGGAGTCCGGAATAGATCTTGCCATTTGCAACCGGATGTAGGACCCGCCCCGCTGTCTGATTGGACGCTGGGCTCTTTTTGAATAGGGCGAACAGGGCGTAAATCCCTCTTTTCAACGCTAGACCCAAAGCGATCATCCCCAGCCAAAAAGCCCTCGCGTTCGAAACGACCCGCACGCGCGTCAGCAATAAAAAGGAGACCATGCCGAGACAGGAAAAAATCAACGTCGTCCCCACAGGGCTCAAAATCCGCTGCAGATTGATTCCTGGCAAATCGGAGAAGAGAAAATAGAACGGGACGCCTCCCAAGTTATAGCGGATCAAAGTCCTCTGGTAAGGCATATACATCGAAAGGGTCTCAGAGATTACCCTCCCGTCGAAAATCCTTGCCTTTTCAGGAAACCTCTCTGCAAAAATGCTCAGCAATATGCAGGCGGATCCCAGTAAAATCAGGAAATAGAGATGGTCGTATCCGATTTGGGCCAGCTTCTTCTCTTTCAAAAGGCGCACGCCCAGCCAAATCGAATAACAAGGGATCAAATAAGCGCCCAATCCGAAGGCATATTCTCCGCCGAGCGCGGCGATATAGCCTACATACCCCAGCCAATTGCCATGCGGCTCCAAAAAGGAAAAACTCGCAAGCGCCAAAAAACCCAAAAACCCGAGGGCGATCAGGAACAAGCCCTGAGCATCTGGATTGAACGGTTTTTTTTTCTTTTCGGCCTTTTTAGCCATTCCGGAAAATTCCTATCGCCAAAAACCCCACCCCTAAACAGTACCACGCGAAAGGGAGGATCTTTCCTTTTTCATAGACCCAAAACACAAACCGGACGCCCAGAATCCCCAACCCAAACGCTCCGGCAAATCCGGCTGCATAGCCGCTCAATGAGACCCCTGAAGCGTCTGAATGGCCCGCGGCTACCTTCGCCGTCTCGAGCAGCTGTCCCCCCAAAATGGTAGGGACCGCCAGCAAAAACGAAAACTTGGCCGCGTCTTTCCATCCCCACCCGCAAAAACGGGCCGCGGCAATCGTCGATCCGCTCCGCGAGATTCCAGGGATCAAGGCAAGTGTTTGCATCAATCCAATACATAACACATCCCTCCATTTTTTAGGGGGGCTGTCTGCGGCTTCTAAAAAGTGCGGGTGGGCAGCCCCGACGAATTCAGGGCTGTATTCAACCTTCTTCCGCGAAGCTGCGAAAAGCAGCCCAGCCGTAAAAACCAGGAAATACCCTAGATACGCCGGATCAGAGGCCATAACGCGCAGAGGTTTTAGAAGGAAATAGGCCGGGACGAGCGGGGCGATGGCAAGCGAGAATAGGGCGATTTGGCGGGGGCTTTTGAGGACTTGCCAGATGTCCCGGCGAAGATAGATCAAAAGGGCAAGGAGCGTGCCTGCGTGGCAGACAAGGTCGAAAAAGAGGAGGTGCTCTCCGTCTGCAACACTCAAAAATTTCTTAGCGAGTTTAAGGTGGGCCGACGAGCTGACGGGAAGGAATTCGGTAAGTCCCTGAACCAGTCCCAGAATCAACGCTTGAATCCAGCTCAAAAAGCACTCCGGTCAATACTCGGTCAATTCGTGGCAACTAGAGGAAATGCAAAAAATGGGGCGATCGACGGGGCTCGAACCCGCGACATTTGGATCCACAATCCAACGCTCTAACCAACTGAGCTACGACCGCCATGAAATAGCAACGGCCCAAAATATTATCCGAAGGGCCTGCTATTCGTCAATTAGAAGAACTATTTACCGGCGCTTCAGTTTGAAAATTAAAAACCACAGAGATTGATAGGTTCGATTTTTTTCTTTGTGTCTTGTGCTCTCCGTGGTTAAATTTTTTATTAGGCTTTCGGCAAACTGAGGCTCTACAAACTATTTGGAGTCTTAGCCCTTTTTGGCAGCCGGTTTCGGAGCTGATGGGGCCGCTGGCTTTTGGCTGACTGGCTTATGGCCCGGCTTTTCCTCGTCGTCTTTTTTTCCTTTGGCCTTGGCTTCTTTCGTAGCCACTATCAGAAGTCTTTGAAGGATCCTTTTATCGAGGAGTTCAGCATTGATCCTAGGATCCGCTTGCCCGGCAATTTTTCCATCTAGAAAAAGGACCCATTCTTCAGTTGTCAGCCGAGCCGCCATTTCAATTAATTCGACAAATGCTGGTCTTTTTTCTTGTACAGCGCTCAATTTATTGAAATAAATACTTAATTGGGCTGTTAATTCAGCAAACAATCTGTGTTGATAAGGGTGGTTCTCGAAAATAATTTTCCCAAAATTTGCAAATAGATTTAGCAAATCAGGAAATTGAACTGCCCCGCCTACGATACAAAGGATCAAGGAGCCGAAATTAGTTAATAAATATTCTACGCGGGTTTGAATGTACGCGCTTTCCCTCAAAGTTTCGGGAGAAGAGGATGGATCCATGCAGTTTAAAACGGCTTTCTCAAAGCTTGCCGTTAGATTTCCCTTCATAGAGGTAAAATATTCGATCATTTCATGTTGTTTTAATTCGATATGGGGTTTTCCTAATCTGAAATAACTTTCCGGTCCATAATAGTGAGTGATTTCTTCTCCGGGTTTGATCTCTTTTTGAGCTCCTAAAACAAGACGGTTCGGCGCTCCTGCTACATTGTCAATCGCTAGAAGCATTGTATTCGGCAATGAATCGTTGGCAACAGGTCCAAGGCCCCTGTGAACAAGACCATCGATGGTCGAAGCGGTATAGTCTTTAGCAGGATCGTATTTTTTCACGAGACGTTGAGTCCCTTGGCTGTCGGTTTGTATATTGTAAAAGGGTTCGAGAGGTTTCCCAGGCGCCTCACTGGTTCCGAGATATTCTAGGAAAATCTCTCCGGAACGGATTGGATCGACTGCAACTAATGCCCATTGTTTGCCGCCTAACTTCTGCGATTGCTGAACGGCCACTCTCGGGCGAGGGTTGTCTCGGAATGCAAAATATTTCTCTTTTGAAACCTTCATTTGGCTTTGAGAAGGGAGGTTCTCAAGCCAATCTTTGAAAAGTTCATGCGGAGGAAAGTAGAGGTCCTTGTCCTGGAATGAAGAAACATGCATCAATGTTTGGAAGTCGGTTCCATCGCCTTTTTGCAAAGTTCCACTTTTGTCGTAAAACATGAATTCTTGTGTTTTCGGATCAGGCAATCGCGCCAGGCTCAAGATGTCTTTATAAGTTCCATTCCTGTGGTTTAAAACGGTTTCATCGGCGTTCCGGCTTTTAAAGGCCGCAATCATCTCATCATTGCAAACAGCAGCCGCCCAATGGAGCGGGGTCCAGTTTCTGGCATCTTTGACGTTTACGTTGGCGCCATGACCGATCAGCAAAGCTACTATTTTAGTCCGTCCTGTCATTGCGGCCGTGTGAATGGGAAAGACTTTCAAGTTACTTGCCGCCGTAAGGATCGCTTTGCGCCTTTCGCCAGCTTCAGCTCTTCTTTCCGCATCTTCGGCTTCCATTTCTCCTTGTGTATGAATGAACAACCCGGTGCCGATTTTTGGATTCAGCCAGTCGAAAACTCGGTTCTCGTCTCCAGTGAGGATGGCCCGATGGAGGCCGGATGCTGGTGTTTTGTCGTTTTCTAATAATTTAGACATTTGCTGCGTAAAAACTGCCGCGTTAGAGGGGGCCGATACAGATTGGTTCGAAGGGAGAGCTGAAGCCATTTTTTAACCTATTTTAGATTTAACAATCTAACTATTATACTCTATTTTTAAAATTAAAACAAATAATTAAATTATTTTTATTTACAAAAATAATATAGTTATTAATTTAATAATGTGTCGATTTGAGCTCGATCAAATTCGGGTTGTGTAGAAATGTTTTTTTTAATATTTTTCATTGCACCCTACTTGGAGAAAATGAAATGGCCTTTGGTGTTTTGAAGAGACTGCCTTTGTTTGCAGCGGTTTTGTTTCCCTTCGTTTTGAAGGCCCAGACGACTGCCACCTGGATTGGTACGTCGATGGGAAGCGAATTGTGGAACGACCCGGCGAATTGGATGGTCACAAGCGGCTCTGGCATGTTCCCTAACGGAAATGGCAGCGTTGCCAATTTTAACGGGGTTGGCTCAGGGATCACAATCGCATTAGGACAGCAAATTTCGCTAGGCGAATTGAACATTATGGCTGGCACCTACACGATTGGGGATAGCAATTCGGATAACCTTACTTTTTCGGTGACCAACCCGTCCATATTGAATATTTCGGCGGGTGCAGGACTCTCAACCCTTATCGGATTTTTTGAGGTGCAGACGCCTCTGACTTTCACAAACTCAAACTCTACTCCCGCTATGATCACGGGCGACTCTATACAAGCGACGGCTGATTTGACCATCGCCCAAGGGGAATTCGATTTCATCAGCAACGAATCGGCTGAGAGCATTTCTTCCGGAACTCTCATCGTCGATTCATCGGGAACGTTCGGCAACATGTCCGAGACCCAATGGGGAGGCATTTCCGGCGCTGGGACGATCAACCTATTCAACGGAGCTATATTCCATATCGATACCTCCGGCACTTCGACTTTCGACGGATCCTTTACCCTAGATATGATGAGCGGGGGAGGGAATCTTGATCTTATTGGGACTGGGACAGTCGTCCTTACAGGGATGAATTCCATTGGGCAAATCGATATCGAGCGAGGAACTCTTTCCGTTTCATCAGCAGCAAACCTCGGCGGGCCCGAAATTTTAAATATGACGGATATGGCGGATGCCACATTACAAGCGACCGGTACGTTTAGTTTTGGTAATGGGGTCACTTTAAATGGAAATACCGCGACGTTCGATGTCTCCTCTGGGGCTGTTTTGACATTGACTAGCATCTCAGAATCCGTTCTGTCGCAAGTAAGGAAGACGAGCGGAGGAACGCTGACCCTTTCCGGCGCAAATTCCTATTCTGGCGCTACAACCGTGAACGGGGGAAGGTTGAATGTAAATGGAGCGATTACGAGCGACACGACGGTCAACGCAGGAGGGATTTTGGGAGGGAACGGGACCGTGCAAGCCGCGACGTCCGTCGGCGGGACGATTGCGCCAGGCACCTCTGTAGGGACTCTTACATTAACAGGTCCTCTCTCCTTTGATTCAAGTTCGACTTTTTTGGTCGAGATCAATCCCTCGGCGTCATCGCAATTAAGCGTTATGGACGTGGGTATAGGAAACATGACGGTTCTCGCCGGCCATGTCAGCGTGACCGCCGATCCGGGAAGCTATCCTCCTTCCGGACAGTACACGATTTTGACGACAAACGATCCGATTACCGGCATGTTCAACCCGACGGTGATCAGTTCCTCTCCCGGATTTACTTTTAGTTTGACCCAAGAGATAAGTTCCGTCCTGTTGAATTTTACTTTCGTGGCGCCTCCTCCCGCACCTTCAGGAATTTCTACTGCGGGACTTAAAGGGAATACGGCCAAATTCGCAAGGTACCTAAACAAGAATGTCCCGAATTCTTCAGCCACCTTGGCCCTCGCCGCATTATCTGGGACGGCTTTAAAAGACGCTTTGAATAGCGCGTCGCCTGCCCGGAACGCATTTGCAACCTATGTAAATCAAAATACTCTGTTCGCCGTGAGCGAAATCGTTTCGAACCATTTATTCGGCCAGCGATTCTACCACACAAAAAATAGGGACAACTCATCTGTTGCGTCGCTCTTTTCCGAATTGGACGATTCTCAGCTGACCGCCGACGCTTCCCAGCAGCGGTTCTTGTCTAATCCGGCATGCAATAAATATTCTTTTTGGGCCGGCGGCTTTGGCGAATATTCGCATCAAAAATCGCAAGACCAAAATCCGGCTTTCCATTTCTTATCGGGAGGCGCGATCGTCGGATTCGACTATTACAGGACAGGGAAGAATCTATTCGGTCTGGGCGGCGGGTACGCTTATACCCACTTGATCGAAAACCACGATGCGGGCCACGCGAAGATCAATTCCTATTTTGCCACTATTTACGACACGTTTTATTCATCAAACGGATATTTCGAATTGGCTGCAATGGGCGCCTATGTGCAAGACCACAATTACCGGCACATCTCCTTTCCTGGATTCGACGCGACGGCAAGCGCGACGCTCAAGAGCTGGCAGCTGGTCCCCCATGTGGGCTTCGGCGTCGATTGGAGGTCCAATTGCTCCGCGTTCGAACCGTTCGCGCAAGCGGACTGCGCCATCTCTTGGCAGCAATCTTATCGAGAGCATGGCGCGGGAGCGTTCGATATGAGGCAAGACAGCCGAACGTCGGAATTTTTGCGTGGCGAAGGGGGATTCCGCCTCTATCAATTTAGGGAGACCGGATGGGGCGCTTGGCTGATCATGGAAAAATTCAGTTACGTGTACAAGAAAATGTTCGGCACCGGACGAATTGCCACCGCCATCGTCGGGACGGACGCTCTATTTTCAGTTGAATCGTTCAGGGGAGCGCAAAACCTCGGTTCTGCGGGCCTTGAAATGCTATGGAGGTTCGGGTGCTGGAAACCGGTCACATTCAGCCTCGCCTACAATGGAGAAATGGGCAGCAAATACATGTCCCACGAGGGCTACGCTTGCTTGACGAAAGATTTTTAAGTGTGAATTTGCAGAAAGAACAGGATAGGCAGGATCGCAATCGGCAGGATTTGCAGGAAAACGGACAATATCCTGTTTATCTTGCCGCTTTCGATCATGCATATCCTGTCTAGGTTTTAATTAGAAAGCCTGACTTATAATTTTTCTGCGCTGATCCTTCTTCCTGATTTCAAACGGCGCGATTTTAAGTGCCGACGTCGAAAATTGTCTTGTCTATAAATAATTCTCTATATTTTAATCTCCCGGCCTAACGTTCTTACCTGGAGAAGATCATGAAGAAATTGTCTTTTATTTTTTGCTCGCTGTTTGTACTGGCTCAGGCTGTGTGCTTCGGCGCAAATCAACTGCTTGTCGGCCGGGAGGCGCCAAACTTCAACGCGAAGGCTGTCGTGGATGGCGGTATCGTCGACTTTTCTCTGCAGAGCTTGAAAGGGAAATATACGGTATTGATTTTCTATCCGCTCGATTTCACCTTCGTTTGCCCCACTGAGTTGCACGCCTTTCAGGAGAGAATCGGCGACTTCGAGGAGAAAAACGCGCAAGTCATCGCCTGCTCTGTCGATAGCGTTTATACTCATCTCGCCTGGTGGAATACGCCGCGCATAGCCGGAGGGATCGCAGGGATCGAGTATCCTCTCATCTCCGATTTAGATAAAAATATCTCCCGCAATTACGGCGTGCTCGATGAAGGGATGGGGATCGCTTATCGCGGTCTTTTCATCATCGATCGAGAGGGCGTAATCCGCCATTTGCTCGTCAACGATCTGCCGCTGGGGCGCAATGTGGATGAAGCTCTCCGTATGCTAGACGCGCTGGCCGCTTATGAACAATATGGCGAGGTTTGCCCAGCTAACTGGAAATCTGGAGAAAAAACTTTGGAACGGTCGACTGCGGGTCTAGCCGAATATTTTTCTGAATAATGTAGAAAATATAAACATTCCCTCGCCAGATGGCGAGGGAATGCGTCGATTATTTGGATTCTTGCGCTGCCTGACGTTTTATTAGCTCTTGTACTTTTGCATCTATCTCAAGGAGATATTGTTCGATATCTTTTGGGGATGGATTTTTGATCCCTTTCAGGAAAAGCACGAGTTCGATTCCGCTGACCGAGTTCGCTTTCTCCAACAGGACAGCCAGCTCCGCTGGCACATTTTTTTTCGGATCGAGTATTGTCGCCAGACCCTTTATGAAGTCCAGCATCATTTCAGCTGCATACATTTCTAAATGGCGATTTTGTTCTAATATTTTAAAAACTTCGAAAAGTTCAATGACGTCCTTAAAGGTAAAGGAACTTTTGGCGGCGCAAACCGCTAAGGAGTTAGGAGTGCTGAACAAATAATGGTACATATTGAATCGAGATGTTGAAAGACTGCTTCTCATTTCTTTGGCGTCGTTAAATGGGCTATCTATTCGCGTAACTGCAGCTTGGCATTTCTTATCGTGGGAGCCTTTGCCGTCTTTCCAAAAAGCAATCATCTCATTCGGACTCAACTCTCGGCGGGGAAGGGCCCATCTAACTGTATGGGCACTATTTCCATAACTGATATGGATCGGGTCGCCAGGTTTAATAGGGCGTGTCGCATAGACGAACGCTCTTTTAGCCGCTCCCGCCAAATTATGACTGCTACCATAAGCCGCATTAGGGAATGAATCATTGCCCAGCGCAGTCAAACTGCGGTACTTGAGCGCATCGAGTCCAAAAAAACGGTAATCTAATTCAGGCTCATAATTGATTTTCGCTTTGGGAGGCTTTCCATCTCTGTCTATATCGACAGCTGGAAGTTGTTTTCGAACTTTAGGTTCTTGTTCCGCCCTATATTCATCGATCAGCTCTCCTGGTTTGAATTCCTGCAGGCTTTTCCATCCATGGACCCCTTCCCCTAACTCAGGAATGCGATAAGCCGCAGTGCGGGTTGGGTTTTTCCGGAGCGCTGCATACTCTTCTTTGGTAACTATGTCTGGATCGTTGGAGCTGGCAGGGGAGATCCAATCTTCCATAAGTACTTCAGGGCTCACATAGGAATCCTCATCTAACCAGGCTTTTACGCCAAACAGTTCCTGGAATCTCCAACCATTGCAGGAGATGGCTTGTCCCTTCTCATCGATGTAAACCAATTTTTGTTTGCCCGGATCGCGCAATTGCGTCAGGCTCAAGACGTCTTTAAACGTTCCGTTCCGGTGATTGAGGCAATTGAATTGCACTCCTTTTACCTTCATCAAGAGTTCCATCGTTTTCCTGTCGCCGGATGCTGCGGCCCAGTGGAGAGGCGTCCATCCTCGCGCATCGCGGGCATTCACGTTGGCCCCTTTATCGATTAAGTCTTTGGCCATTTCGGCTTGCCCTGTCATGGCTGCAGTATGCAGAAGGGTCAGGCCCATCTCGGCAGTCGCGGTAACGCTTTTGAGACGCATGGGCAGTTCTTTTTCCGCGCGAGTTCCCGCTCTTGGTTTAAACATGTCGTCGAATCGCTTTTTATCGCCGCTCAAAACCACATAAAAGGGGGTTTTCTCAACTTCATAGCCGTATTTTTCTTTAGGAAAGAATCGCTTGGATAGTTCGTCGCGAAAAACTTCCGCATTATGAATAGAGGTTGGTTTTATTCCCGATACCATTTTTTTATCCTTTTATTAATTATTTTTCGTCGCCCGATTCGCGTTTTACTTCGGCTATCATCTCTTCGAATTTGAGCGACCAGAGGTAACGGTCTACATCTTCTCGAGTGGGATTTTTGTTCCCTTGGAGATACAAAAGAAGTTCATAGGAATTGAGAGAATTCGCTTTTTCGAGAAGTTTATCGACTTCGGCTTTCGAAGGGTTTTTCTCGAAAAACTTTTGCAATTCAAGGATGAATTTGATGTTTCTTCCGGGGGCTGAAATTTTCGTTCGAATATTATGGTAGGCCTTCAGCAGATCAGGGAAATCGATCGCGCCTCGCGCTGCGCAAATGACTAAGGAAGAATAAGTCGAAGTAAGATAAAGCAAATCGGATATAAAGAGTGTGGAAGGGTCTAGAAAGTTGATCCCTTTTTGAGACAACTTGATCCATTCGTCCACCTGTTTGTTCATATTTCCGCGATTTCTTTCTGCGAACTTCAAGAGCTCTTCAGGTTTTAATTCACAATGGCTATGGTCATGCCTGACAGAGGAGTCGTTGCTATAATTGATAGTGATCTCATCTCCTGCTTGGATATCGCGCGCGGCTATTAAGAATATACGGACGGGCGCTCCAGCGAGATTTGCACTCTTTAGTGTAACAGCGTTAGGGAACGAATCGTTCGCGGTACTTCCTAAGCTGCGGTAGGAATATGCGTCGACGCCAACGTATCGGTAGTCGAATTCTACCGGTTGGTTATGCGTCACTTTACCCGTTGCTTCAAATGTGTAAGGGGGAGGGACAATTCGATCTTTATCTTCAACCTCTCCATAATATTCACAAATAATCTCCCCTTTTCGGATCGGTTGCTGGGATTTCAAGCCCCAGACTTTATCCATCCCTTTGAGTCCTTCCGCTTGGAAAAGAGCTAATTTTTTAGGGTTTCTCCGATTCGCTTCATATTGCTCTTTAGTAATGGAAGTCTGTTGAGGCGGATTCGATTTATACCAATCTTGGATCAATGTGATCGGTTTCAGATAACAATTCCGGTCTAAAAAGGCCTCTACCCCGAATAATTCCTGAAATCTGCGGCCGTTGGCGCTGATTAGATCGCCGTTTTCATCGATGTAGTCAAATTTCTGCGAGCCTGGATCTGGCAATTGAGTGAGAGATAGCACGTCAAGGAAGGTTCCATTGCGATGGTTGAGACATTTTCCATCAGCTCCTGCTTTAATCAGGTCGGCTATCATCCCCTTATCGCCTACTGCAGCTGCCCAATGGAGAGGAGTCCATCCTTTTGCATCGCGTGCGTTTACATTCGCATAATTTGTTGCGATCAATTTTTGGAGCATCATCCGGTTTCCGGTCATAGCAGCTAAATGAAGAGGAGAGATTTCAAAGACCGTCGCTCGACTTTGGACGGCTTGTTCAACTTTTTTCCCTTTCAACAGCCTATCAAGGCCTTGAAGGTCTCCGTTTAAAATCAGAGAGTGGATTTGGTCTTTAGGTTCATTCTTAAGAAAATTTGAAAGAACACCTTTATAGATCTCCGATGGAGGCGTAGGGGCGGCTTTCGTAAGAATTTTAACCATCTCGCGATTGCGGTTCGCTTTGGCTAAATCGAGAGGCGTCTGGTTTCTCGCATTGCGAGCGCTCAGGTCCGCCCCTTTTTGGATCAAAGCTTTGGCCATCTCCAACTCGCCTGCCGCGACCGCGGTGTGCAGCGGCGAAAAGCAAAGCGGGGTTGCAACGCTGGAGATGCGCATGGCAACTTCTTTTTCCGCCCGAGTCCCCTTTCTGGGATAGAACATGTCGTTGAATCGCTTTTTGTCGCCGCTCAAAATCACATAATGGGGTGTATTTTCAACCACATAGCCGTATTCCTTAGCGGGAAAAAATTGGTAAAGAGCTTCTTTTGTAATTGGGGAATTGTCTATTGTCGCCACGATTATTCCTTGATTAATTTAAATATTATATACTAAAACATAATTAGTTTATATTTAATTGATTATTTTAAATTTACATATAAATTAATTTTTAATTCTTTGAGAAACGGCGGGACAAGATGAAAAGCACCGACAAATAGAGGGGGATCGCCCAGGCGGGGAAGGCGAGGGTGCGGATCGAATAGTCAAGGGCCAGAGGGGGATAAGAGGCGAGGTCGAGGAGCTGCGCCGTGAGGAAATCTGTGATTTGGAAGAGAGGGATGGCGAGAAGAGGAAAGATCAGGTGGACCAGGCCTGACACGAGCAAACTGAAGAGGGCGATGCTGAGGAAGAAAGGAAAGAAAAGATTATATAACAGGCCTAAGAGGGGGAATTGGTGGAAGTGGTAGAGCAGAAGGGGGAAGATCGCGAGGTTGACGGCGAGTGTCAGGCTGAGGGCTTGCCGCAAAAATGAGGCGGCGAGAAAGCCGTGTTTTGAAAAAAGATCGAGCGCGTCCGTTTCTGAAACGGACCTCTTGGGAAGCGCAAAGCGAAGGGGTTTGTCGAAGAGGGGATAAAAAAGGAGGATTCCGAGACAGCTTAAAAAACTCAATTGGAATCCGATGTTCGCGCTGACTAAAGGATCGGCGATCGTCTCGACGCAAAGGGCGGTCCCGAGAAGATTGACGCCTGTAGTATGGCGTCCGATAAGCTTTCCAAATAAATAGAGAGACGCTGTCAGCCAGCTCCTCTGGACCGCGGGAGATGAGCCCACGAAGAAAAAATAGGCGTTGACGCAGAGAAGCAGGGCGATGAGTTTCCAGCGCGATGAGAGGAAAAGGCTTAAGAAAAAAGAGCAAAATGCGATCAGGAGGCCGAAATGGAATCCGGAGATCGCCAAAATATGCTGGAGTCCCACGCGGCTGAATTCATAGCGGAGCGAACGGTCTTCCACATCCCCCGTCATCAAAGATCCCAAGAGCGCAGCAGTACGAGGAGAAGGAAGCTTTTGTTCTAAAAAACGGCGGAGCGCCTCTTTTGCGCGGTAACGAAGTTCGGCGAGAGAGAAACTGTTTCCCAGCGGGAGCCACTGTTTCGCTTTGAAGGCGAATTCATAGGGTCCTCTTTGTTTGAGAGTTCCCGATACGATGTAATCGCAGTCGGCCGCGGGGCGGTTTTCCGATTTCGTATGGATCGAGCAGGGAATTTTCCTCCCATCGATGGCAAGAGATCCTTTATAAAGGAGTCCCTTTTGGAAGGGGGTTTGATGGGGCTGCAGGGAAGAGATGGAAAAATATCCGTTGGAGGCTTGAGGCGCTTCAAGCTTTGGATATAAGCAAAAAGCGTAGGCAAATGCGCCGAACGTGAGAAGAAGAGAGGGCCAAAAACGGTGATAGAGGAGATAAAGGGACCAAAGGGAGAGGAAAATCCAGTTCCAAGGCGTTTCCCAAAAGAGAAAACAGCTCGTCCCGATCAATAGGTTCAACCCTGCGAGAAAAGCGGGATGCTCTTTCCAAAAAGAGAGATGCATTATTTATGGACGTGGGGAGGATGCGCCTCCTCCGTAGACCTGTAGATCAAGCGCGCGCCCCGCCGGCTCGTAAAATAAGAAGAGAGCCATTGAATCATCACGACGATCCGGTTGCGGAAACCGATCAAATAGAGGACGTGGATGAAGCACCAGGCGAGCCAAGCGATGAAGCCGCTGAATTGGATCTTGCCGAACATGCCGATCGCTTTCGTTTTGCCGATCGTAGCCATCGTCCCTTTGTCGAAATAGGTAAAAGCAGGCCGGTCTTTTTTCAAGATCCGTTTGCGCAAAATCTCAGCTACATAGCGTCCTTGTTGAATCGCGACGGAGGCAAGGCCGGGGAAAGGCTTCCCTTTTTTATCCATAGCGCAGGCGGCGTCGCCTAAAACGAACACTTCGGGATGTCCCGGGATCGTGAGGTCGGTATCGACCATGGCGCGCCCTTGCCGGTCCAAGGGGACGTCGAGCGTTTTCAAAACGGAAGAGGCCTGGTTGCCCGCCGCCCAAAGGATATTTTCCGTTGGGATGAATGTATTTTCCACCATGACGCCGTCTTTCGTGACATTGGTCACTCTTTTTCCGGTGATCACATTGACCCCGAAATGTTCGAGATAGCCTTGGGCTTTTTGCGAAAGCTTTTCCGGATAGACGGGGAGGATATTCGGGGATCCTTCGACGAGATAGATTTTCGTCTTCGTCGTATCGATCCGGCGGAAATCGCGGAGCATCGTTTCGTAGGCGATTTCAGCGATCGCTCCGGCCATTTCAACGCCGGTCGGCCCGCCTCCGATGATGACGAAATTGAGATATTTTTTCGCCTCGGCAATGCTATCGCTACGCTCAGCCATCTCAAAGGAGAGCAGGATCCTTTCGCGGATCTTCAGGGCGTCGTTAAGCGTTTTCAATCCAGGGGCGTACTGCTCCCAGGCATCGTTGCCGAAATAAGAGTGGCGTGCGCCGAGCGCGACGATCAGGTATTCATAGCCGATCCGGTCGCCGTTGTGCATGACGACTTGCCGGTTTTCTTTATCGATGGAGGCCACTTCGCCCATCAGGACGGTGATATTCTCGTAAGGGTTCAAGATTTCCCGGATGGGGACTGCGATATCGCCGGGGGAGAGGGAGGCGCTGGCCACTTGATAAAGAAGGGGCTGGAAAAGATGGTGGTTCGTTTTGTCGATGATCCAAACGTCGAATTTCGAATTGCCCAGGCCTTTTGCGGCATTGATCCCGGCAAATCCTCCGCCTAAGATCACAACCTTCGTATTCGTCATGCCCTTTGTCTCCTGCTTCGCAATCCGAAATATATCAGCCCCCCGATTTTATCCGAAGAGAGAATGGGAGGGGAGAGGTGAGTGGAAACCGGCCAGAGTGGATAAAACGGTTGAGCCAATGAGGTAACAGAAGTCGTATATAAGAGGGCACTATTTTAACACAGAGGAAGAGAGATGGGGAGAAAGAGAGAAGAAAATTTAGCTGGAGAACGAAAAAAGATATCCGCGAAACGCGGGCATAGATTTCGCGTTTCGCGGGAGGACCCTGGATTTTTGCTCTCCTGCAAAAATCCAGTTTTCTTATCTCTCTTTCTCTCTTCCTCTGTGTTAAATTAGTGCCCTAGGCCATAAGCCAGATATTCAACGAACTCAACCGTTATATATCCGAAGTCTGAGCTGAAATGAAGAGATTGGCTGGGGAGTACCGAGTCTTTGAAAAATGGGCTGGGATGGCTTATTTGTTATTGAAAAACACTTTTCATTTATTTTTGTTTTGTGCCAGAGTGAAAGAACCTGTTCTATAAAACGTTTAGAATTCAATTATGAATTCATTGATTCGGCAGTTTTTTTCCTCGGGCGAAAAAAATGAAACGCAGTATGCAGAGGTTCTATTTTTGGGCGAAGAGACCAAATTAACCTGGGAAGAGGCGTCGAAAAAATCCCCTGAACTGCCTCGCGGATGGTTCGAACTGAGCCGAGTGTCGCCGAAGGACAGGGTAGAATTCACGCGCGATTTTTGGCTGGACCGGCTTCCCTATCATCCGGCGGCCCATCCGCAGATTTACGAATTTTTCGATCAGCTCGACGATGTTGCGGTTGTATTGGCGCGGCAAAAACAGGACGATTCGATGGCCCCCGAATTGGTCTACAGCTTGGAAGACAACAGCACTTTTTTTCGGGGATGGCCTCCTTGTTCGGAAGAAGACCTTTTAGAAATGAAAATCGAGACCGGGATCCCTTTGCCGAACGATTATCTATCTTTCGTCCGGATCCATAGCGGATTTGGAAAGCTGTCTGAAATGGGTATTTTTCCGGTCGGAGAGATCGGCGAAGCTAAACGAAGAGTCATGGATATGGCGATGCGCGCCGAGCGGCCTTTGAAATCGGGAAGCGGCGGCTTAAGGGTCGATCCAGGATCGCTGATCCCTTTTTTTGAAGCGATCGGCTTATCGTCATTTCAGTGTTTTTATGCAGATTGGTATCCAAGCAGTGAAATGGGTAATGTATATTTATCCGGAATAGATTATACAATATCGGATACGACAAAAAGTGGATCGTGGGCGGATAGCCTCGCTTTTCCGACGTTTTTGGAATGGCTGGCCTTTTACTTGCAAGGGATGAATGTATCCCCTTAAAAAAATAAGGTTATGTACTTAGTCCAACATTTGTACGAACAACATGGCAAATATCTGGGGCTTGACCTGCTTGCGGGAAGGACGGGGCTGTCCCGAAAAATCCATAAAGCCGAAGTGCATCGTCCCGGCTTAAGCCTTACCGGATATTTGAAAGGGTTCCCCACGGCGCGCATCCTCGTCATCGGCAAGCATGAAATCGATTTTTTAAAAGAACAGCTCGATCCCAAAACGCGCTCCGAGCGGCTGAAATCCATCTTAACCCCATCGACTCCCGCCGTGATCTTGTCGCGCGGATTCCGCCCTCCGAAAGAATTGGTCTCCCTTTGCGAAAAAAACCGGATCCCTTTGTTCAGCGCCAGTTCCAATGCGACGAACCTTTGCAGCCGGATCACTTTTTTGCTGTTGGAAGAATTTTGCCCGAGCGTGACTCTCCATGGAACGCTGGTCGAAGTATTCGGGGTCGGCGTTTTGATCCAAGGGGAATCATCCGTCGGAAAAAGCGAAGCGGCCCTCGGTTTGATCGAAAGGGGCCATCGGCTGATTTCAGACGACGTGGTCCGGGTGAAGAAAAAAGAGGGGGCCTATTTGGTCGGATCGGGTCCTGAACTGACGCGCCACCTGATGGAAATCCGCGGCATTGGTATCATCAATGTCGCCCATCTCTACGGCGCCGTCTGCGTCCGTCCCGACAAGGGGATCGATATCGTCGTAAAACTCGAAGAATGGGACGACCAACATTTTTACGACCGGGTCGGACTCGATGAAAAATTCATCGATATATTGGGGGAGAGCGTCCCATACCACGTGCTGCCTGTAAAACCAGGCCGGGACGTCGTGCTGCTTTTAGAGACGATCGCCCTTAACCATCGCTTGAAAGACATGGGATATAACTCAGCGAAAGAATTCAACGCGAAATTGCTCGAGGCGATCGCACGCCGGCAGAAAAAGAGGATCACCCATGAAAATCGTGCGTAAAATAAAAGTGAAAAACTCTTTGGGCCTTCATACGCGTCCTGCTGCTGCCATCGTTAAATTGCTCCAGCCGCGCAAATCGTCGGTCTTTTTTACCTATAAAAATGAAACGATCAACGCCAGGAGCATCATGAGCATATTGATGCTGGCTGCGAAGAAAAACGCGCAGATCGTGATTACCGTCGAGGGCGAGGATGCCGAAGCGACGATCCACCATTTAGAAATGGCGTTTGAACAGGAATTCGGGGAAAAATGATGAGCCAGGGCGAAGAAGTCATCCTGCGCGGGCTGCCGATCAGCAAAGGGATCGGTATTGGCTTCCCCATATTTTTCGCCAGCACGGACGATGACATCCCAGAGATCGCCATCCCTAAAAAAGAAATCGACAATGAAATCGACCGCTACCGCCGCGCGCTCGACCTCAGCCGCAAAGATGTGGAAAACCTGCAAAAAATGTCCCTCCACGAAGGGCCGCCCGAAATCGTCGCCATCTTAGGCACCCATCTAGAAATGATGCAGGACCCTCTTCTGACCAGCGTCATCGAAGACCGGATCCGCCAAATGCAGCAGAATACCGAATCGATTTTCCAACATTTGATCGAAGAATATAAACAGCGTTTCAGCACTCTCCAAGACACCTATTTTCAAGAGAGGGTGCGCGATATCGTCGACGTTTCGAGGCGGATTTTAGGCCATTTGCGCCCTCTTGAAAGAGTCCGCATGTCTGACATGCCCCATAATTCGATCATTTTGACCCACGAATTGGTCCCGTCCGAAACGGTAGAGGCCAACGCGTCCCTCGTCAGCGCTTTCGTCACCGCCGCGGGAGGAATCACTTCCCATGCCGCCATCATCGCCAGGGCCAAAGGGATCCCTTACGTCGCCAACGTCGATATTAAACTCCTCAAGCGGATCGAGCTCCATTCGATCATCGTCGACGGGTCGCAAGGGCTCGTCATCATCAACCCATCGCGGCAAACTCTAAAAAAATATCAGGAGATGAAGCGTCTCCATCTAGAAGGGTACAAACTCCTCAAGAGCGCCTCCCATTTGAAGGGAGAGACGATCGACGGCTATGAGGTGCGCATCTTCGCCAATCTCGAAAATCCTAAAGAGATCGATCTCCTCCTCAAGAACGGCGCGAACGGCATCGGCCTTTTCCGGTCGGAATATCTCTTCCTCTCCCGAAAAGAATTCCCCTCCGAGGAAGAGCAATTCTCGATTTATAAGCGGATGGTCAAATCGCTAAGAGGGCGTCCTCTCGTCATCCGCGTCTTCGATATCGGAGGGGATAAGAAAATCGAACTGCTTCCCGAAAATCCCGACGCGAAATATTTCAACGCCATCGGCAACGAGCTGAATCCCGCGCTTGGATGCAGGGCGATCCGGTTCCTGCTCCGCTTCCCGAACCTTTTGGAAACGCAGCTCCGCGCGATTTTAAGGGCCAGCTATTATGGGGAAGTCCATATCTTGATCCCGATGGTCTCCGACTTGAGCGAGCTCCGCCAGGTCAGGGAAAAAGTGCAAATCATCCGGGAAGATTTCAAGAAAAAAGGGATCAAGACGGCGAAAGAAGTGCCGATCGGCTGCATGATCGAAGTGCCCTCGAGCGCCATCATGTGCGACGCTTTGGCCGAAGAGGCCGACTTCCTCTCGATCGGCACGAACGACCTCGTTCAATATGTACTCGCCGCCGACCGGAGCAATCCCTCTACAGCCGATCTTTATTTCTCCACCCATCCGAGCATCCTCCGCCTCATCCGGATGGTCGTCGCCTCCGCCAACCGCGCCCGCAAGCCCGTCATCCTCTGTGGCGAATGCGCCGCCGATCCCGCGATGATCCCGCTCCTCATCGGTCTTGGTATACGCGAATTCTCCGTCGCCGCACGCCACATTCCGCTCGTCAAACACACCATCCGCAAATGGCGCATCCTCGAAGCCTGCCGCCTCGCAGAGGGCGCCCTCGAATACTTCTCCGCCCAAGAACTCAAACAATACCTGGCCGCCGAGACGGCGAGATAAAAAAATCTAGAGTGATTCTTGTAACTTATTAATTGTAAATGTTTTGCGTTATAATTTGATTTATACGCTGTTTATTGGTAAAATTTAATGCAGATAACAAGCAGATATTATGCCGACAAAATTAGATCCCAAGTATACGATCACTGTAAACATGGCTAAATGCCTTCTGCGCATTGAATCGGCCAAGGAAAAGGTCAATTACCTTCCAATGTCTCCCGGTGTTCTCGCCTCTCTTAGAGAAACAGCCCGACTTTATACGACCCATTATTCCACGATGATCGAGGGCAATCGCCTTGAACCCGACCAGATAGAACAAATCCTCAAACTGGATGGGCATTTCCCTGGCCGCGAAAGGGAAGAGAACGAGATTAAAGGGTATTACGCCGCACTCCAACAAATAGAACAATGGGCGATTCGAGAAGTGCCGATTACAGAAAACCTTATACAAACCATCCATGCTTTGGTAATAGGTGCTGGTAAAACCAAGGTAAAGCCTACGCCTTATCGTGAAGGGCAAAATGTCATTCGCGATAACCGGACAAAGACGATTGTATACATGCCTCCAGAGGCCAAGGATGTTCCGGAATTAATGAAAGACATGGTGGAATGGATCGCAAAAAACAAGCAGTTACCAAGTCCTATCGCCGCCGCGATTGCCCATTATCAGTTTGCTACGATCCATCCATACTACGATGGCAATGGCCGGACAGCCCGATTATTAACAACCCTGATTCTCCATCTCGGCGGTTACGATTTAAAAGGATTGTATTCTCTAGAAGAATATTACGCTGTCGATCTAACCGCCTATTATGATGCGATCAGCATCGGTCCATCGCATAATTACTATCTAGGAAGAGCAGACTCCGATATTACAAAATGGGT
The DNA here is from genome assembly GCA_963713105.1 of uncultured Chlamydiae bacterium. Classification (GTDB taxonomy): domain Bacteria; phylum Chlamydiota; class Chlamydiia; order Chlamydiales; family SM23-39; genus CAVQKJ01. The sequence continues at coordinate 419,004 of CAVQKJ010000005.1, read as the reverse complement.
CGAATATTTTATCAATGGGATGGCGGTCTCATTTGAGAAGGTATTGGAACGGATGAATGCTGCGCAGCGCGGTGGGGAGAAGGACAAAACGGATCTGCTGCGTAAACTCGACCCGAAACAGCGCAAGGCGCTGGAACTTTTTTCCCTTTTCGAGATTGTTAGTTCCCAACAAATCGGAGAACTGTTTGGCTTTAAACCCAGGACAAGCGCCCAGCTTTGCAAAAACTGGGTAGGAATAGGTTTTTTAGATATCGTTGATTTCTCTAATAAAGCTCGCTCCTATCGGATTGCAAAGAAATACGAAGAGCTTCTCCTGTAACGCTGAAGGCGCCCTCGAATACTTCTCCGCCCAAGAGCTCAAACAATACTTGGCCGCCGAGACGGCGCGTTGATCTAAACTGAGTTTTGGGTTTATTTCCCTCGGAAAGATCCTTGTGGCCGAATGGATTAAACCCAAAGCTCAGGTTATTGGATCGGGTTAAAAGACACTGTGTAGGCGCCGTTTTCGTCTTTTTTGGAAGACATCCGATAATAGTCTTTTTCGTAATCAATCTGCGGCAAGCGATCTACACCAGTGATATACAGACCTAAGCTTTTATCGCGTCCGTATCCAAAGAAGTCTAAAGTTTGTTTAGGTCCTTTGATGATAATTGTATTGACGCGGGAATTCTTATCTAAATCGAGGTATCCCAATTCAGAAATGTTCATCGTCAGTTTATTCACGGTGCTTTTAGAGAGGGTTGCTCTATACCCGCAAACGACTTCACCGGCACTGGTGTTTTTCAAATCGACTAGACCCATTGTTGTAATTGTATTGGAACTGACACCTTCGAGTTTAACTTCTGTCGGCGCTGAAATTGTGCCAATCCGTTTTTTTTCCGCATTTTTGACATGCACATACCCGGATGAAGAGGTCAATGTACGTGCTGAAGAATCGACTAGATCGATTCCTTGATGCGCCTTTACATCCGCTAAAATGCATTTAGCAGCTTTGATGTAGGAATTTTCGGACTCAATTTTCCCATAAGAATCAACTTTTTCCAATTCCACTTCTTTATGGGCGAAAATATAGCGGGGGATTAAAGCATCTTTCTGATTTTTGACATGGACATGCCCTCCTTTCGAAATCAATTCAATTGCATAAGAATTTTCTAATTCGATGTCGCGATCAGTCTGTACGTAATAAAGCGAAGGGTCTTTTTCTTTGTAAATATTTCCATTATTTTTATGGTGCATGCCGGCCAATTCAGAGGCTGCATTCTTTGCAGCCTCTCGATCGAGACACTTCATTGCAGAGTCTATTTTGATTCCACATTTTTGAGGCTGGAGCGGAAGAGGGCCAGGATTGGTGACAGGTTTCAACTTTGCGGGGACTAACTGCCCGCTCGGACGAGAACTTAAGAAAAGGAAAGCGATTCCGCCTAAAACCAGTGCCAGTAGGCCAAGAGTTATTTGCCCAATTGCCGCATGTCTTGCAGCTTCTGCTTTCAATTCGGCGCTTGTCATGAAGGGAGATTTTTCGAAGCGTTTTTTTTCGGTCTCTGTCGGAGCGAGTTTCCAAATCTCTAAGTTTAATAGCACGTGCAATTCGATCAATTTTTCAGCGTTGTATTTTCCAGGTTCCTTAGCCGCTTTTTTTAACGCGTGCTCCGTTTCGTGTAGAGCGGTTTTCAAAAGATGGAACTTGTTGGAATGGGGAAAAATTTTCCTTTCCGAGTTCTCAAAATCTTCCTTGAAACATTGGATTGCATAGTCAGGGGGGACTTCTTCCTTGCAAACGTCTTCGATCAATTTAAGGAATTCGACTACACGGGCTTCCATCGGCGATGGCGTTTCCGGCGCGAAACCCTGTTTTCCTTGTGTAAGGGCGATCCAGGCGTGATTCGCAACAGTGAAACGCATTCCTTCCGGGATCGGATGGTCTTTTAAAAAGTCCCGAACGCGGAACTGCTTTGTTTCAGCTTGAGGTTTTGGGCCTGCCGCTGCTTCGGAAGGGAGGTTTCTGTTAATAAAAGTTTGATTTTGGACTGACATTTGGCGCCTCTAAAAATTTGGCTGCGATTTTAAGGATCAATTAAGATGAAGTCAATTAGGAATGCCAAAGGAGGCCATCCGGAAGCGCCGTGGTTTTTTGGGCCTGCCTCTGCTGTCATGTATAGAATAAATTTTAATAAACTGATTTTAAAAAAAGAATTTACGATTTTAATTAGTTTTGTGTGGTGAATTAAAATTATTTATTTATATTTACATAACTAGGTATATAAATATTTTTTAGCTGGATGTTATTGTATATTTTTTTGTTGTTTTTATATTTATATATTAGTATAATTAATTTCTATTTTTAAGTATTGGTGTGTTTTATGGCCGCAATTTCTGGTGGATTGTATAAGTATAGTCAAAAGGATCTGTCTTTTATTCAAAAGTCGAATAACTCTAAAAATCCTAAAGACTCAATGGCGCTCTATTTGCTGGGCAGTTACGATAAAATTGGAGAAATGAATCTCGGTCGGAATGGACACATATTAAGGTTAAAACAGATTGCAAAAAGTTATTATTTATCTATAGAAGTCATGAAAGATGGAGATATTGGAGCTGCAGTAAAAAGAACCAGAAAAAAATTCCCCGACCGTCCGATTCGGTTATTAGTGGCTCATGCGCATGGCGGCCTCAGCGCTATCGGTTTTACTTCCAACGAAGATGAACATTATACAATTGAGAAAGTACAAGAAAAAGATTATGAAGATTTAGCGTCCGATTGTATAGTATGTCTTTCAAACTGTAATTGTTATTCATCTGATAAACCATCAATTGCAGGAAAAATTGCCGAAGTTTCCAGAAGAGTAGTTTTTGCTTCTAAATCATTTTTACAGCTTAATGCCTTTTTTTATATTCCCGAGTCGAAAAATCGTCGGATTGAATGGGTTGCTTTTGACAGAACGTTTACAAATGCGATTTCAGTTAAATTGCGATATGATGCCGCGCAGCACGGAGTTGTAGAAGAAGCTCCCAAAGAAGATGTATTAGAAGAGGTGATGTCTAATACGCTGAATGCCGCTAAGGGAGGGTCTGTCCGTCATCAGTTGTTGTACGCATTTATATTCTTGGCAAAAGGTGAATACCCCACCGCTCTAGAATTTTATACCAAAGCTTTAGAAAAAGATAAGGCCGCTGCGGAAAAAGGGATTAATAATGTTAAAGCAGCGATAAAGCGCAGCGAAAATCTTATTGTTCCCATGAATTTCTTTTCGTAATGAAAGATTCTTCAATGAATCTCTTTTGTTGCTACCAAGGCATTTTTCCCAGATTCATCCCTTGGTTTTGATTTTCCAGCTTGGAAGCGGCGTCTTCGAAGGCTCCAAGGATCAAGTCTTGCAACCCTTCGATATCGTCCTTGTTCACGCATTCAGGCTTGATTGCAATTTTTTTCAATTCTTTGCCGCCATTCAAGGTCACAGTCACAAGTCCATTCCCTGCGCTTCCCTCGACTAAAGTAGCCTCCAGGTTTTCTTGCACTTGGCTGAACTTCTCTTGCATCAGCCTGGCCTGTTTTTTCATTTTTGAAAATCCGCTTCCCATTTGTTTTTCTCCTAATTAAGTTTAAGTGTTCCTTCCAGCTCGACTGCAGCAAAACGCATAAGAGTGTGGGAGATTGATGCATGCTGAGAAGGAATTCTGAATGTGTCGGGACTTTGCCCCTGCGCCCCAGAGGATGTTTGCGCCGGTTCTTGCTTTGGCTTCGAAATTGTCGAAGCGGGTTGTTCTTCGATTTTTGCCTTGAATGGATTGAAAGGAACAGGCTGCAGAACGCTAGATTTGTCTTGTTTTTGAGCTGCAGAAGAGATTTCAGGTTCAAATATCGCGGCAGGCAAAACGGGTGGTAAAGGATCGGCCTGAGGAACGGGTGTTTCGACAATCGGTTGCGGGATTGGCGCTGCTTGAAATTTTTCTTCCGTTTGTGTTGCTGGGATAGAGGCGTTATTCAGCGTTCTTTCCAGCACAGGATCGGTCTGAGGAACGGGTTTTTCGACAATCGGTTGCGGGACTGGTGCTGGGATAGAGGCGTTTTCTGCTGGATTCAGTGTTCCGCGTTCAGCATTCAATGTTCCTTCTAATCCTTCCAGTCTTCTTACCAGCACCTCTATCGGGATTCGATTTTTGCTGCGGATGATTTGAAGGAGGATCGATTCGAGGGAAATTCTCTGGAAGGCGCTTTTTTGGAACTGTGTTTCGGCATGGATGAGGAGATCGAGGATGTGGAGGCACTGCGCTTGCGTGTAGAGGCGGGCCGATGCGGTGTAGCGCTCCGACAAGGCTTGAGACAGGGGTTTTTCGCCGAGGGTGCGGCAAAGCGTTAGGCAGCGGTAATGCTCGATGAGCTGTTCGAGGAAATGGCCGAGGTCCTTTCCCATCTGAAACAGTTGGTCGACGAGCTCGAAGGCAAAAGGGAGGCGGCATTCGGAAAACGCTTGATCGAGGGAGAAAAAGATCTCTTCCGGGACTAGGCCCAAAGTTTGGCGTACGGAAGAAGCTGTGACGGGCCCATCCGCAAAACAGAGGATTTGGTCGAGCAGCGATTCAGCGTCGCGCAAACTGCCGTCGGCGAAATTGGAGATGAGATCGAGGGCTGCCGGTTCGGCGCTCCGCCCTAAGTCGGCAGTGATTTGCCCCAATTTAGCAGCGATGAGCGAAGGCTGGATTCGCGCGAGATCGAACCTCTGGCAGCGGCTGATGATCGTGGGGAGGACTTTATGGGGCTCTGTCGTGGCAAAAAAAAATTTGGCTCTTTCGGGCGGCTCTTCGAGAGTTTTAAGAAGCGCGTTGAACGCCTCTTTGGTCAGCATGTGGACTTCGTCGATGATGTAGATTTTATATTTGCCGTGGCTTGGCGCGTAGCCGACGGTTTCATTGATCTGGCGGATATCGTCGATCCCGCGGTTGGAGGCTCCGTCGATTTCAATGACGTCGAGCGATTGTCCTGAAACGATCTCAAGGCAGGACGGGCATTCGTTGCAGGGTTCGAGGTCGCTGCCCGGCTGCTGGCAGTTCAGAGCTTTGGCAAAAAGCCTCGCCAAGGTCGTCTTCCCCACCCCTCGAGAGCCGCAAAAGAGATAGGCATGGGCTACTTTGTCGAACCGGATCGCGTTTTTCAGCGTCGTGACTGCAGCCGCCTGTCCCAACACATCGCGGAACGCTTGCGGCCTATACTTCCGTGCAATCACCTGGTATTTCTGCGCCATAACATTGATTCTTAAGTATTTGGGTTTTAAAGCTTCCGATGGCCAATTATACAGGGTTTTAAATTTAAGAGTCTACAAGCCTGACAAGATGGTGAAAAACAGAATGAATGCACAGTCCAACGTAAGGGAGAGAAAAGAAAATAGCAGGGATGACAGGATAGGCATGGACTGCGGAAACTTAAAAAAGGTTCGGGGAACCTTTTTTAAGCGGAGCAGGCGAGGCGCGTCCATGGGACTTTCAGCCCCAAACCCCGACCCAAGGACTATCGTCCTTTGGAATCCTGGATTTCTATTGGGAAGATGGGTATTATTTCATCAAATTTAAAGGAGATATTTTCATGTCATTAAGAATTTCTGATGCAGCCAGTCCTATACAATGGGGAGCTGTCGCTGATGTTGCTACAGGTGCGGTGGTGGGATTAGCTAAGAAAGCCCGAGCTGTCCTTAAACGTTCGCAGACTTCTGTAAACCTAACTGAAGATAGAGCAAATGAGGCCGATAAGAAATTATTAGAAGTGACTCATCGCTATCTAGGATTCATCAATCGGATTAGCAAGGGAGAAGTTCCTCAAAGAGATGCAGCTGTTTCTTTATTGGCCCCCGACTGCAAAAAAGTTCTCAATGGCAAGGTTTATACTAAGACCCGGGATGATTTTATTTCCGATCTTCTTGAAGTCAACAGAACTCAAGGTTGTTGGACTGTTAAGCCGGTAGATATTATTAGTTCGCCCAAAAATAAAAGTGTGACATTGCGCCTGATGATCGACATGGAAAAATTGGGTCCATTTACTGCGATTGTAATTTGTCGTTTCGATGCAAATAATTTAATTTCTGAAATTAACGAAGTTTTCAATAAAGTGGAAGATTCCTACCATTTTGATAAAGCTAACAGTCGACCTGCTTGATTTTTCATAAAACAAGGGGAGTCCAGAGTGCGCTAGCCTTTGGCGGGGTATGGGGGAAGCCCCCCATTGACGCGCCTCGCCTGCTCCGCTTAAAAAAGGTTCCCCGAACCTTTTTTAAGTTTCCGCAGTCCATGCTATCCTGTCATCCCTGCTATTTTCTTTTCTTATCCTGCCACTGCCTATCCTGTCCCTTAACGTTTGCATCCAGGGATTGTTACTTCCTCAGCCTGCATCCAATATCTTGAATCAGGGGCTTGGGTTGTTGCGGGCGTTTATTTTAATGGGAATTTGCTATAATCCAATTATGGATAAAAATCGGGATCGAATCCGGCAAGGATGGCAAGAATGGCTTGCCTCGAATAACCGGGGATGGCGCCTGATCGTCGGGTTCGTCTGCGTCGTATTTCTCGCCCTCTTCCTCCACTTCCGCGAAGTGCGTGTGGAAGTATTGGAACTGAACACCACTGCCAGCCGCTATATTGTAGCCCAGATAGATTTTGAATTTCCCGATTACGAGACCACGATCATCCTGAAACAGCAGGCGATGCAGGACGTCGGGAAAATCTACCAGATCGACGACCGGCAGATCCGGGACGCCCGATACGCCCTCGAAGACGCTTTGATCCACAATAAAGATTGGAGGGACGCCGCTCCCGCCAGCACCTTCGAGGAGATGTACAAAGCGGCCGATGAATTGGAAACCCTCCTTTTAGAAGCACGCTTCACCGATCCCCGGACGATCCAAAAAATCAAAGAACTGAACCTCCCCGACTCCTCCTATTTCGAATACATCCCCAAAGAAGGGGACACCCCCGTCAACCTCCCGGAAGAATTCTGGGAAAGGACGGCCCAGCAGATCTCCCAGAGCGGCGTTTTCCATAAGGAAGCGATCGATTATGTCATAAACACATTCCAGACCCGCGCCTGGAATTTAACCGAAGATTTAGCCCTCGAACATTCCCTCCGCGCCCAAGTCGGCCGGAACATCCCTGAAAAATTCACAAAGGTCCAGGCTGGGACGCGGATCATCGACCAAGGAGAAAAAGTCACCTCCCGCCATTTGACGATGATGCAGTCCATGAAACAGGAGATCTCGGATAGCCGCAAAGTCTGGGATCCTTTGACGATTTTGGCGAGCCTTCTCCTTTCCGCTATTTTCGTTACGATCAGCGCCCTCTATTTCCGGATCAGCCAGCCCACTTTCATCCGTTCCCTGCAGCAAATTTCGCTTTTCGTCTGCATCGTTTTGCTGACCCTCCTATTCGCTAAGCTGACCGAGTACGTCCTACTGAAAAGCGCGTCCCATGTGATCGAGGCCGTCCGTTATCCGATCGTCGCGCCGTTTGCGACGATTTTGATCTGCATCCTTCTCTCGCCCCGGACCGCACTATTTGCCGCAACGTTCCTTTCGATCATCCTGTCGGTCAGCCTCGCTGTGGACCATAGCCGCTTTTTGATCCTCAATTTGGTGACCTCCATCGTCGTCATCATCGCAAGCCAAGGTTTGCGCAAAAGAAAAGAGGTCTTTTCCGTCTGCATCAAATCGTGGCTCAGCGCCATCCCCGTCCTCTATGCGTTTACGTTGAGCGAAGGGCATTTGGCGAGCTATTCATTTTTGACCGATATCGCCGCCACGTTCGTATTTTTAATCGCGACCGCCATCTTTGTCGTCGGTATTTTGCCCGCTTTGGAATCGATCTTCGGCACCCTCACCGATATGACCCTCATGGAATACATGGATCCCAGCAGCGAACTGCTGCGCCAATTCGCCATGGAAGTGCCCGGCACCTATCAGCATAGCCTTGTGCTCGGCAATCTCGCGGAGACATGCGCCCAATCGATCGGCGCGAACGGCCTTTTCTGTAGGGCGGCGACGCTCTATCACGACATCGGCAAAATGAAAAATCCCCAATTTTACACGGAAAACCAACAAGGCGCAGTCAACATCCATCAACTCTTGACTCCGATCGAATCGGCTCAAGTCATCATCTCCCATGTCACCGACGGGGAGGCGATCGCTCGAAAATACAGGCTTCCCCAATCGTTCATCGACATCATCAAGGAACATCACGGAACGACCCTCGTCTATTATTTCTACAGGAAACAGCTCGAATTGAAAGGGGGAAAAGCCGAAGAAGTCGATGAAACACTATTCCGCTATCCAGGTCCCAAACCCCATACCAAAGAATCGGCGATCGTCATGATTTGCGATAGGTGGAAGCGGCTTCCCGTTCCGTGGAGGAGATCAACGAAAAAACGCTGACCGAGCTCATCGACCGCCTTGTTATGGAAAAAGAAGAAGACGGGCAGTTCGACGATTGCCAGCTCACCTTCGAAGAGCTGAGCCGAGTGAAAAAGACCCTCATTAAAACGCTTCTCCTTTCCCATCACGTCAGAGTCAAATACCCGAAAAAGGAAAAAAACCATGCCACATAACGGGCCTTTTGAAAAAGCGACCTTCGCAGCCGGCTGTTTTTGGGGCGTCGAGACCGCATTCCGCAAAATCAAAGGGGTCAAAGACGTGCAAGTCGGCTACACAGGAGGGACAGTCGAGAACCCCACTTACGAACAAGTTTGTTCCAAGGCCACAGGCCATGCCGAGGCCATCGAAATCCTTTTCGACCCCGCTGTCGTTTCTTATGAAAAACTCCTCGATGTTTTCTGGAAAATGCACGACCCCACGACCTATCACCGCCAAGGCCCTGACGTCGGCTCCCAATACCGCTCAGCCATCTTCACCCATTCTCCAGCCCAGGCAGAACAGGCCCGCAAATCTAAAGAATCCCATGCTAAAAATTTTTCGAAACCCATCGTCACTGAAATCGTCCCTGCGGGCCCATTCTACCGCGCCGAGGAGTACCATCAGCGCTACCACGAAAAACACGGCGGAAGCTGCTCTTTATAAAAATTTCTTTTTAATATATTTTTTTATATAAAATTGATATAATATTTTTATATTTTTGGTTTTTTAATGGCAAATAGAGTTAATAACGGTCCCTTAGATCTAATCGCAATTCCTCAGCCTCGGCATATAACAAATACCTCTGCTGGCCGCTCGATCCTCTGCCACGATTCTCTGAGTCCGAGGAGAGGCATGGTGGCCCATAAAGGGGGAGAAGGGCATCCGATTCACCGCGACTGTTTATTTTCCTATTTGAAAGAAATATCCTGTTTCAGTCGGCCTCCTTTATGTCCCGATTGCGGCGCTTGGCTAAACCCCCGTTCTTTCCCTTATTCATTTTCGAAAACAGAAATAGCGCGGATTTTTTTACTCAATTCCACTGTTCACGCCGCCGCTGCAATCGCAACGAGGTACGGAACTATTTTGGCAGCAGCGCTAGGAAATGGAATCCTTGATTTTGCGAAAGCAAATACAGCACCCCTGGCCCTGATGGCAACCTACGCTGATATGGCATTCGGATCTACGGCAGGAAGCCTTGTTGAAGGTATTTCAATCGCATTGATTGTCGCAGCATATGGAGCCGCAACGATCGGTTTATCTGGAGCGCTCGGTTTTGCAACAGTGAAGGCATTTATAAAGGTACATGAAAAAATGCCAGAATGCGATTTCCTTCCTTTGGCTACTGGGTTTGTCGCAGAAGCGGTTTTCGGTTCGTCGATCCTTCAATCCGCACTCGGCGGCATTGCAGCGGTCGGAAAGCTCTTCTGGAAATACCGCAATTAATCGAATCTTTTCCTTAAGGCCTTTTGAAGCCAATGTTCTCTCAGAGAACGAGGCAGACATTTCATCATAAAAATTCCCAAACGATTGCGCCAGTCGATGATTTGAATGGGTTTTCTTCTTTCAATTTGTTTCCAAATACATTCGGCTGCGTATTCTTTTTTCAGGGCGAAACCGGACTCTTGGACAAACCCGTTGTTCGAAGCGCGGGCTGCAAATTCCGTGGCGATGGGGCCTGGCAGCGCGGCGAGGACGCGGATGCAGAAGGGGCGCATTTCGGCATCGAAGCTTTTCGAAAAAGAGGTGAGGCAGGCTTTCGATGCTGCATAGAGGGCCATCGTGGGAATGGAGAATTCTCCGGCCGTTGAAGAGACATTCAGGATGACGCCTGGCTGTTTTCGGGATTGGAGCGCGCGCGCGGCTTCCAAACTGATCTCGATCGCCGCGGCGGCGTTCACTTCGAGGAGGTCCATTTGCGTCCTCAAAGGGTGCATGAGAGCGGGGCCGTAAAGGCCGAACCCCGCGTTATTGATGATGAGATCGGGCCCTTTTTCCCGGATGAGATCCAAAAGGGGCTGTCTGTCCCGGGCCAAATCGAGGCAAACGGCCTCTTCCACATGGGGAAGGGCGGCAACTGCGGCCAGCCGTTCGGAATCGCGCCCAGTAACGATGAGAGGGATCCCCTTTTCAGAGAGGAGTTTGCACAGCGAAAGTCCTAACCCCGAACCAGCCCCCGTAATAAGCGCTAATTTAAATAAATGTTTATACATTTTAATAAATCTTTTATTATGTTATAATTAATCAAAATTAATATTTAATTATTATGGCTATTTCATCTGTTTATTCCGGATTGCTTGCGCTGCATGGAAAGTCCGTTCAATTTCTCGGCAAATGCCTCCATCCGCGCAACATCTCTATTTTCGAAATATCGACGATAGTCGTCTCTTCTTTATCTTTAGCCTCTTTATTCCAAGCGAATGGTTCATTGCTCTCTTCCGCTTTTCTTTATGGAGGAGCTTTAGTCGCCGGTTGTGTGGCATCTGTGATGTACAAACGAACGATTTCGTCTCCATCGATTTTAGCGCAAATCAAAAATACCGTCCGTATCTCCAAAAAAAATCGATTAACGATGCTCCTATTTCGCGAACAAGAAGAAAAAGCTAATGCGAGCTACATGGAATTGGATTACGTTCAAAAGGCATCCAAAAAATATTCGATCGATCTAATAGATGGGGATTCTCCATTGCCTTGGGATCGTCATTGTCCGTATACCGATAGAATTTACGATCGGATCGATATCGTAGCTCATGGAGATAACGAGAGTATCGAGATGTCTCCGGATTTCGACCTTACCGCCAATTCAGATCAGGCTCTTAAATGGTTCAGCGGCCATATTAAAAAAGGGGGTGTCCTCTCTTTGAATTGCTGCAGCGTTGCCGAAGGGGAAGAAAACATTGCCCGAACGATTTCCCGCGTTTGCCCCGAAGCGACCGTCCGAGGGCCATCCCAGATCATTGATGTTACCCTCAGCTTAAATTGCAATCAAAGTGGTTTTCCTACTTACACAGACCTTTCTTTATGTAAGAAAAAAAATATCACGCGCATCTATCGGAACGGAAACCGCATTCAAAGAAAAAGAGGCATTGATGGCAGTTATCTCCGATAAGCGATTTTCCATCCATTCCACCCTGCTTGATTTGCATGGAAAAGCGATCCGTTTTTTTTCGAAATATGTTCCCGCTCGACGATTAGAGACCGTTCAAAAAGCGACAATCTGTATAGGAACAGCCCTCTTCTCAATGGGAGCTATGTGGAACGCTCCTTATAATCCTCTCATGTCCTTCAAATCGGGATTCATTCACCTGGAAATTATATTCGGAGCGGTCGTTTATTCCTGCGAGGTTTACAGGCGCTGCATTGCCATTCCATTCATTTTAAAGGAAATGAAAAAGGCCGTTGCCGCATCGAAAGGACATTCTCATTCTATGCTGATGGTGCATTCAGAGGACGACTGGAGTAAACTCTCTGTCGATAACTATAACGAACTGGATTACTTTCAAAATTCCGCCAAAAATTATTCGATCGACCAGATTGAAGTAGAAACCCAATCAAAATGGATGAATGAGACTCAGGGGAAATACGATCGGATCGATATTGTCGCCCACGCAAATCGTCAAAAAATGAGACTCGCTCCTCAGCTCTTTATCTCCGAGAATTCAAAGGAATTTCTCAAGTGGATCAGCGGCCGTATCCAAAAAGGGGGGACCATTACATTAAAAGGCTGCAGCGCGGCAGAGGGGGAAGAGAATTTTGCCCGTGTTTTGTCGCGAGCCTGTCCTGAATCCTACGTGAGGGCGGCAACGGAGATCATCGACATCACCCAGGGCATCCATTATAACCAAGAAGGAATTGCGACCTTCATGGATGGATCGAGAAATATCACCCGTGTCTACCAAAACGGCCGTTTAGTCTAACAATTATTGAAGAATCGCCTATTGAAGAATCGCCAAGACTCTTGTCCATATATTGCTTCCTTCAGCGATGCGAAAAGCTTGTCTGCGCACACGATCTACAGCAACACTTCTGTGATAGATTTCTTGGCTCGTTATAGAGCCGCCGCACCCCCAACGATTTTCACGATCAAGATCTTCCAATCTGCCAACAGCTAAAGACAAATTTTGTAGGTCATGTGGAGTGTCTTCATCGGGAATAAGAGCGCAGATTTTATCAGAGTAATCCTTAGAGACCTTCTCTGAAAAAAAACGAACGGATTGGTTAATGGTTTCGTAATCCTTGTTAAAATTTTTAAAATCGAAATTTAGATCTGTAGCTGTATTAATTTTTTCTTTCAGTTTCATTATATCTGTAAGAATTCGTTCTACGGTTTCTAAATCCTGTTGCGCTATGGGTATTTCGAATCCGGTTTTCATTCTTGCTGCTGATGCCATTGTACTTACCTTATTTTTTATGCAATCAAATCGGCAAAATAATTGATTAAACGGTTCAGCCGCTCATCGCAAGAGGCGATGGCTTTTTCTAGGTTCGCCGTTTCTTTTTCGACAGTTTCTGCGTAGATTTTTACTTTGGGTTCGGTGCCGGAAGGGCGGATGACGAGCTTACTGCCGTCCGCTAACCAAAAGCGGAGGACGTCGGAGCGGGGGAGGTTCGAGGAGGAATTTAAATAATCTTCAGTGAGGAAAATCTTTTGCCCTTCGATTTGAGAAGGGGGATTTTCCCGCAATTTGCGCATGAGGGATTGCATTTTATCCATGCCGGCTTGGCTGTCGCTGAACGCGAGGTTTTTGAGCGTTTCGCGGTGGACGCCGAATTTCCGGTAAATGTCGTGAAGCTTGCCGACCAGAGTTTTGCCCTCTTTTTTTGCGGAAGCGGCCGCCTCGGCAATCAGGCATGCGGAAGAGACGGCGTCTTTATCCCTTACGAAATCGCCCATGAGAAATCCGTACGATTCTTCCGCACCGAACAAGAATTGAAAAGGGCTTTTTTCCAAAAGACGGATCTGTTCTCCGATGTATTTGAATCCGGTCAGGACGTCGATGCATTTGCCGCCGTAGCACTCGCCGATTTTTTTGAACAGTTCTGTCGTTACTATCGTTTTGATGAAGACGCTATTTTGAGAGATCGGTTTCGCATCGCAAATATGAGAGAGGCAAAGGCACGCGATCTGGTTGCCGGATAGAAGGACAGGCGTCCCTTGGTGGAGCACAGCGACGCCGATCCGGTCTGCGTCGGGATCGGTGGCGATCAAGAGGTCCGCTTTTTCATTGGCAAGCTGTTGGCAGCCCATTTGAAGCGCCTTTGCCTCTTCTGGATTAGGGGAAGGGGCGAAAGAAAAATTTCCGTCGAGAGGGCGCTGTTTTTCCACAAAAGAGACATCCGCATAGCCCCACGTTTTGAGGGCGTTCGGGATGAGGCGGATGCCGGTTCCATGCAAATTCGAATAGACGATTTTCAAAGGCGTTGCAGTCTTTAGCTGCGTCTTTTTCAAAGCGGTGAAATAAGCATCGTCTAACTCGGAGCCGATCTGTTCGAATTCGGACGGAATAGCTACTTGATCCGGACTCTTGATCCTTTTTACCTCGTCCATGATCCCTTTGTCGTGAGGGGGAACGATCTGCCCTCCATCGCTCCAATAGACTTTGTAACCGTTGTATTCAGGCGGATTGTGGGACGCGGTGATCATGACGCCTGCGCTGCATTTGAAATAACGGCAAGCGAAGGAAACGAGAGGCGTGGGGCATATGTCGCACGATAGGAGAGCCCGGATCCCGTTCCCCGACAAAACGCGCGCCGTCTCTTCCGCGAATTTCCTTGAATTGCGCCTTACATCGTAACCGATGAAGACAGAATGGCGTCCAGGTTGTTTTTTTAAGTAGTTGGCAAGACCTTGAGTCGCTGCGCGGACCGTATATTCGTTCATCCGGTTCGTGCCGACGCCCATGATGCCTCGCATGCCGCCCGTGCCGAACGAGAGATCTTTGAAAAATGCGTCGGAAAGCGCTTGCGGATCGGAATCTAAAAGCCTCTCGATCTCTTTTTTCGTCTCCGCGTCATAAGGACCGCAAAGCCAATCCTGAATCCGCGTTTCGATAGTAGGATCGAATGAAACCGTTTGCATGCGATCATTTATATAGGATTTGGATCTATCCCAGAAGAATTTTGTGAGTTATTACTCCGCTAGGCAAACAAGCGACAGAGAGCGCCAGCGAGGCAAAGCCAGATTGATCCGAACGACGAGAGGCATAGCCAAAGGCTAGATTGAGGAGGAGGATCAATATGGCAAAGCCGCAGCAAGCTATATGTCGCTTGTTTGCCTAGCGGAGTAATAGGATCACTGGTTTTTCTTCGGAAGGAATAAAGTCATGAGGATCGCGAATGCACATAGGCCGACCAGGAACCAAAACGCGTCCTGATAACTTCCTAAAAAGGCTTCTCTTAGACCAGGCAAAATGGGAGAGCCGGCCCCTAAGCTTTTTTCTACCGCAGCAGGATTGGTCATCAGGGATTGGATTTGATCCGTGGAAAATCCGCTCAATGCTGAGTCGATTTGATCCCTATGCGGCGATAAAATTTTCTGGTTCGTCTGACGGAAGAAGACTCCTGCGATCGCGAGGGAGGTCACCGCGCCCAGCTCTTGCAGGGTGGTGAACATGCCCGATGCGATGCCAGCCAGATTATGGGGAAGAGAGGAAAGGGCGCAGGAGATCGAAGGGCCCCAGGACAAGACCCAGCCTAATCCTAAAGCGAGACATCCGAGGCCGATTGGCCAAAAAGAGCCGCTTGAAATGAAAAGGGATTGCAAAAGGGCGGAAACGATTAAAAAAGAAAGACCGCAAAGCATCAGGGGTTTTGGTCCGCACTTGCGATAGTATTTGCTGACGGGCACGGAAAGAAGAGCTACTGGAAGCGTCACTAAAAGAAGCGTTAAGCCAGTTTTGAATGGGGTGAAGCTCCTCATATTTTGCAGATAGAGAGGCATCAAAAAAAAGGCGACCCATATAAAACCGATTACGCAGCCGTTAGGGATAGCGCTAAACAGAAAAGAACGTTGAGAAAAAAGATCGGGACGGAAGAGAGGCGTCTTCGTTTTCCGCTCCAAAACCACGAAAAGGGAAAGGCTCGCGATGGCGAGAGCGAAAAGACTTAATATGATCGCAGAGTCCCAGCCCCAGGCGGGTCCTTGCATAATCGCCATAATCGTGGATCCCACAATCAGAGCGAGCAGTCCCACGCCTATCCAGTCGCAATGGGGCTTGTGATGCTCTGTTTCTTTTTCCACGAAAAATATGATCATCGGAATGACGATTACAATAATCGGCACATTGAAGAAGTAAATCCACCGCCATCCCCAAAAATTGATGAGCAATCCTCCAACCAAGGGACCGATAGCCAAAGCCATTGAAGCGAAGATCGACCAAAGGCCCACCGCTTTTTCTTTTTCGCTTTCCGGAAATTGATGGACGAGAAGGGCTTGGGACAGAGGCAAAATGATCGAACCGGACAATCCAAAGAGTCCCATGCAAGCGATCAACAAACCAATATTATGGGCGAACCCGGCGAGGAGGGATGCGATGAGAGTTCCTGCAAGTCCCCAAAGAAAAAGCCGCTTGCGTCCATACGCGTCCCCGAGCTTTCCCATCGTCAAAAGGGGAACGCAAAGAAAAATTCCGAAGCAGTTCATGAGCCATTGTAATTGGAGTACGCTGGCCGACAAGTCTTTTTGGATGGAGGCGAGAGCCGTATTAACAATCGACCAGAGCATCCCTAGAACCATGATTCCCAGACCGATGCTCGCGACGCCGAAAATGCGCTTAACCGAAACGTGCATAGAAGAAACACCTTAATTTGACTATATTCAAAAGTAATATATATGTGGATAGTAAAAGGATCGGAGATCGGAGATGCGGGTTTTTGTAACAGGCGCCTCGGGGTACATTGGTCAAGCCGTCGCGAAAGCGTTTCGGTTTAATGGGCACGATGTTTGGGGATTGGTCCGCACCGATGAAAGCGCCAAAAGATTGAAACGGTTCGAAATCCGCCCCGTGATCGGCAGCCTCGAGCAGCCAAACTCTCTCAAAACAGTCCTTTCAGAAGCAGAGGCGATCGTCCATTGCGCGTTCGATTCGTCTGGCGAGGGAGTGAAAAGGGACGAAGCGGCGATCGACCTGTTCGTCCATGCCGCTGCGCACGGCTCTTTTCCAAAATCCATTCTCTATACTTCCGGAGTGTGGATTTACGGCAATACGAAAGACAAAGTAGTCGACGAATCGGCACAAGTTTCTCCGCTTTCTGTTGTCAAATGGCGCCCTTCTCATGAAGAGAGATTGCTGAAAGCTGAAAGTCCTATGATCCGCCCCGTTGTGATCCGCCCCGGATGCGTCTATGGCGGAAAAGGGAGTCTGACTTCTATTTGGTTCGAATCGGCGCAAAAAGGAAAAATCACCATCGCCGGCAATGGAGAAAACCGGTGGGCGATGGTCCATATCCATGATCTCGCCCGCCTCTTTGTGAAGGCCGCGGAAAAAGAGATCGGAGGGCTGATTTTAAATGGGGCCAACCATTCCCGCGATAAGGTAAAGGAAATGGCCGAAGCGATTCAAAATTTAAGGGTTGCCAAAACCATCCATTATCTTTCCGATGAGGAGGCTAAAACTCAGTTCGGCCCTCTCGCGGAGGCGCTGAAAATCGACCAGCAAGTGAGCAGCCGCCGGGCCAGCCTCCTTCTGGACTGGCACCCCCGCCATCCCTCCTTCATCCAAAATGTCCGGGAATACTACGAAGCCTGGCTCGCTCATCTCTCTGATGAATTTATATAGCCGTTTAGTTTTATGAGGGAGCAAACTCCAGGAATTTTCAAAATGTTGGTATTTAGTGGTTTGCGTTTTTTATTATTAACTTTATATAAAATATTATTTAATGATATAATATACTTATTATTAATAAAGTTAATAGGCTTATTATGTCAGTTAGTTCATGTTATAGTTCAAATAGTTCTGATCAATTTTTCGATGTGGTCTTGGGATCGACGAATGAAGAATCCGATTCATCTTCAGCTACCCCGCCTGCATCGTCAATTTCTCCTTCGACTGTTTCGGAAGTATTAAAAAATCTCTGCGCCTACTGCAATCAACAATATGATTTGGTAACGCATCAACCCATGTTTATGGCTGCGTGTCTTCATGAAATGTGCAAGGAATGCGTTCACCCCAACGGTGCATGCATCGAATGCAATAAAAAATCGCCCGTATGTCCGAATTGGGACTTGATTTCTCCATTAAAAAAAGAAGAAGTTTCTCAGTCGACATTCTCCTTCCAACCCGCGACTTCGTCATCAGTTGCTCCTTCGGCCTCCTCGTCATCGGTATCGCCTTCATCAGCCTCAAGATCCCAGACTCCGTCTCCAGAATTAGAGAGATATTGCGATGTTTGCGTTAAGGCATATGATACTAGAATACGCCGACCTTTTTCCATGTCATGCTGCGATCTTTCTTTATGTCAGCAATGCTTGCCCAAAGATTCTTGTAAGAAATGCAAAAAAGACAAGCCCATGCCGATATTGGATCGGATAAAATTAAGCCAATTAATCGATGTCAAAGCTACCGCTCAAGACTCTAGCGGCTGGGCTCCTTTCACGAAGATAGCATCCTACGTTTAAAGCAGGGTGAGCTTTAAAGAGTGAAATTCTGATCCAGGAGATTGTCCAGGTAGGTTCGTGAGGCATGCTCTCAAGAAAAACGGGCGCAGTATTGATTCATAAATCTAATGTTCGCAGAAAAGTATCTGCACGCAAAAGTTGAATCTTATCTTCAATTTTTTCTCTTTTTAACTCTTTGACGACTTGGACGGCTGGGATTTGATATTTCTCATGAAAATATCGAAGATGGGTGCTAATCGATGAATCTGCATATTTGGCTTCGATGATCGTTTCAACTGTTTTATCGCGGACGATTGCGAAATCGACTTCTTGCTTTTCTTTTGTGTGAAAATAATGAAGAGCATAAGGTTCAGCTTGATAATCGATTTTAGCTAAAATATGTTTCAAGAGACAGACGGCCATTAAATTTTCAAATTTAGCCCCTAGATCGCCTTTTACAAGCCCATTATCAAAAAAGTAGATCTTGGGTTCTTTCAACAAACTGCGCGCAATATTGCGAGAAAAAGGGGTTATTCGAAATACGATATAGAGGGCTTCCATGATTTGAATGTATTTTTTCACAGTATTGGGAGAAATGGCGGCGTCTTCAGCAATCGAGCTGTAAGAAATCGGCGATCCTACTTTTTCTCTCAGTAATTCGAATACCAGCCGGATCGCATTTAAATTTTGGATGCTGTCGAAATCGAGGACATCTTCCCGAAGCAAGCTATCGACGTATTGCATTCTCCAACGATTAGCATCGATGAGTTCTTTCGCCAAAAATGGTTCAGGAAATCCTCCTCTTTCTATAAATCGGTCGATCGAATATTCGACATGCGCTTTTTGGCATTCGGAAGGGGAGAGAGGCAACAGATGGTGGAGAAAATAGCGCCCGGCGAGAGAATCGCCTTCATTTTTAAATATTTCCAAACGCGCGCTGCCAGTCACCAAGATTTTTTGATGCCTTGGTTTTGTGTCGTAAATCCCTTTTAAAAAGGTTTTCCATTTGGGCATTTTATGAAGTTCATCAAGAATTAGTAGCTCTGTAGAAGGAAGCCATGCTTCTTTTAAAATGATTTTCCGATCTTCAAGGCGATCGTAGGTTAAATAAACCGATGTCTGAAAATTTTCAGCGATATCCTTGGCCAAAGTGGTTTTGCCGGCTTGCCGGGGACCGGCTAAAAGGACCATTTTTTTATTGAGATCCCTGAGAATTGCTTCTTTTTGAACTCTTTCCATATATGACTATTTTGCAAAATATTGCAGAAAAGTCAAGACTTTTTCGCAATTCATTGCAGAAAAGTCAATCATTAAAAGTGAAATTCTGGTCCAGGAGATTGTCCAGGTAGGTGAGGCATTCCGTTTGGATATGGAGGGAGGGGACGAGAGGCGCTTCGGGGTGGTTGATCCCTTCGCACCGCTTCGATGCCTCTTCCCAGTCTTCGGGGTTGCGCAAGTTGTGGATCCACCAAGGGAACGTGCGGCATTGGGTCGGCCGCGATTCGTAAACAGTACATTGATTGTTTTTCAGAAAAGTGCAGTCGTAGGTGTCGGGCCGATCCAGCAGGGCGTATTGGTCTTCGACTTGGCGGGCGTACTTTTTTAGAAATTCCTCTTCGCTGATTTTGAAATGGGCCGAGAGGCGTTTCAGGTCTTCTAAAGAGAGATAGACATAGCCGGGCGAGCCGGTGCAGCATTTACCGCAGCCGGTGCATTTGAACCGGAGGCCGTCCGCAAACCAAGGTTCTTCATCGTTTAATTCCGAGTCCACGCAAAGCTCTCTGTCCGCAGTTTATTCCAATTTTCATTCCAACGGTAGACATCGACCGTGCAGCCGCTGGGCGTGAGTTCGATGAGGTTCCAAGAGCCGTTTTTCCCTTCGGCCGCGCTGCCGCTGTCGAGGATCACGGGTAGGTGGTTCGGCTGCAGGTCGGCGATCGTGTGGCGGTGGGTATGTCCATGCAGATACAGCCGGATCCGTGGATGCCGTTTCAATAGGGCTTGCAGCGCCTCTCCGCGGACGAGGTTGCGCCTCGATTCGTCATTGAGAAAGAAAGGATAATGGTTGAAAAGGAGGACCGGATCGTTTTTCGGAATGAGGGCGAGGGCCTCTTCCAGGTAGGCTTCGAGCTTTTCCGAAAAAAGCCCTTGAGAAGAGTAGAGGTTGGTGGCGCGGGTCGTATCGAGGGCGATGATCCAGCCGTTGGGTCCGATTGGGTGGACCTCGATGCCGTAATCTTTGAGCGTGAAAAATTCGACCGGGTGGGAGATTTCTTTTCTTTTGTTGGTGAAATAGCGATAAAAATGGTTTTGGCGGGAGCTCCGATAGGTGTAGCGGTCATGATTCCCAGGAACAGCGATCCAGGGCTGCGAAATCCGTTTGACGAAGCGGGCCGCTTTTTCGAATTCTTCAAGAAGGGAGGTGGTCGAAAGATCGCCCCCAAGCAATACGAGATCGACCTTTAATTGGTCGAAGAGTTCTGGAAGAGGGGCGAGCTGCTCTTCCGAAAACTGCCCTTTTCGGGTGAAAACCCAATTCAGGTTTCCCAAAATCCGTTTTGAAAAGAGGCGGAAAGGGTTCCAAGTGATATGGGTAAAGTGAAAATCGGAAATATGGGCAATTCGCAAAAATACCTGCTGGTTCGCAGGTAGTATAGCAGGGGAAAACTCTGGTTACAACCTATCTTTTTGGACTACCTTTTGCCTTTTCTGGCTCTGGCGGTTTTGGCTTTTTGAGCGGCTTTGCCCTTGGTTTTCGGGACTTTTTTCTTCGTTGCGCGCGCATGCTTCGGCGCAGCGTTGTTCCGGTCGAAGATAGGAACTCTTTTTTTCATTTTCTTGTTCCGCTCATCAGAGCTGGCTTTCGTAGGGGTGCGGGAGAGGGTTTCCTGCCTCATTTGAATCTTGGCTTTTTTCCTCTTCTGCCTAACCGTTTGCGCCTCGAAAGGGATTTCTGGCTGCTCTTCGAGCATCTCTTCCCGATGCATAGAGCGGATGACGCGGCGGTTTAGTTTTTTCATGTGGTGGGGCAGGTCTTTCATAAATGATCCCTCGTTACCCTGATTATAATAAATTGTTTGATTTAATTTAATTTAATTATTTAAATGCCTTTTTTTAAATGAATTAAATACTTTTTTAACTGAGATGAATTTTTTCCAATGAGGACGCAAGGGTTTCCAATCGGGCAGCCAGGCGGGCGGGAGGAGAATCGTCCCAGACATCCAGCCGGGCCGCCAAAGGCGCATCTGCTTTCTATTTCCAGCGATAATGAGGTGAGGAATATCCAGATTTGAGGCGAGATGTCCTGGCCCTGAGTCGTTTCCGATGAAAAATCCCGATTCGTAAATTGCCGCAGCGAGGTCTTCCAGGTTTTTCAAGTCGGGACCCTTCCATAAAGACCGTTCCGACGAAGGGGCTAAGAAGAGGGGATCGAGCCCTTCTCTTTCAAGTCTTTCTGCAAGATTCAGGAATTTGTCCCGCGGCCAGTTTTTATCCAGATCTGAACTGCCCGGATGGATGGCCACCCTTTTTCTCCATTTCCTATGGACAAGACTGGGCGGCGGCGCGAGTCCGTTTTCTTTGCCTGCTTCTATCTGGAATAATTCGCCGAGGGCGGAAACGACATTATCGGCCATCGTCCGGTTATTATCGCAGACAAAGTCGAAACCCTTCTTTAAAGGCCCGTGTTTCGATACGACATGGCTGCCGTAAAATGTATAAACGGGAAGGGGAAGCGCATAGATCGCTTTGGCTTTCGGGGTATTGTCGTGCTGCAGGAATACCGCATCGTACCCTTCAAAAATTTCCCCGATCCGGTCCAATTCCGGCTGTAGAGCCATCCGAGTCATCTCGGTCTCTGGAAACCACTTTCCAAACCCTGGCAAATGATTGCTGAAAGTGGTTGTTTCGAAACCGTTTTTCCCTAACTGATAAGCGGCGATCTGGAAAATCAACACATCGCCGATCCCCGGCGCGCATACTACGGCTATTTTTTTCATTGATCCTCTTTAATCTAATCATAGTATTTTGGCTGGAACAAAATAACTTTTCCAGACAAAGGAGGCAGTTCGAGAAGGAAAGCAGAGGATTGGAGAGGTTTTTTCTCGGCATGCCCCGACAGGAGATTGATCGCGGTGGCATTTTTAAATTCATCCATCTCAAGGGGCTCTTTTGCGCCCGTTTTCCCAAAATTCACCGCCAGGATTTGGATATAACCGGTATCGGGCATTTTATGGACAAGAAGCAGGACGGAGGGGTTGATCGTCCTGGGGACCGCGGACAACGCCGCGCTTTCCAAGCTTTGATCATTCCTCACTTGCACAAATCGCTTTGTTTGGAGGGCGAAGGAGCGGCAATTTTTAAATTGGTTCGGCAGGCAGGAATAGAGAGTCCCAATGCTCTCTCCCATCAAATCGAGAGAGATCCTTTCTTGGGGAAGAGCTCCTAAAAGGTCTTCCGCGGAAAAGGAAAACACCCCCGGCTGCATGGCATAAAAAAAGGCGAGGAGCAGATGGGCTTCGGCAATTTGAGAGGCGTGCGCTTGGTAGTCTTCCACACCGAGCGCTCCCGCACAGTAGCCCATCCAGGTACAGGAGGGCAAAAGGTCCCCACCGATCCGGGCCGCATCTTCAGAGAGAAGCCGTTGCCTGAGGGCCTCTCCGGTCATTTGTTCGTCGTAATATTGGAATTTTTTCTTCGGCGAGCAGATGAATTCAGCCCAATCGCATCCATGGCTGTCGAAGGGCTGCAAGACATGGACGAGCCGTTTCGTACTGATCCCTTCTTCAAGGAATAACCGGTAAATGAGCTTGAGCGCCTCCGCGTCTTCCGCAATCAAAGCATGCAATAGGGCCCTCTGCGTCAAAGAATCGACTGCTAAATCGGCCGAAACGTTTTTCAAAGCCGCAATCCCGCCCTCCATCTCTTGGACGCTAAAAGCCCCTAATTTCCGGATATAAAGAGAAAGGGTCTCCTTTGCATTTCCTCTGATTTTCGGGTCGAGCTGGACGATTCTTTGGCCGAGCCGCAAAATTGAATCGAGGGCGTCCGAGGAGGCCAAACGGAGGCCGGCATAGGAAGAATCGAGCCAATCGATCACCGGATCGGTTTGGTTTTCTTTGAGGAAGATCCATCTCCGGACGATCCCGTCCATCCCCTGAATGCGAGCGGTCGCATTCCACCGGCTTTCTTTCGTGTAAGGAGTAAAGTGCTCAGGAACATACCCTCTTTTATGCAGCTCCTGCAATTGGAGCCATGGGACGTTCGCCATCGTTTGACCGGTCGGGATCCTGGGAAGCAAATTCCAATCGTCGTCCGGCACCTCGATCAAATGATAAAGCCCCGGATAATCCCCGGTTTTTTTCAAAGCCAAGAGAAAATCGGTCCCTAAACCTGTACTGCTGCTCAACGAATCGCAAATCAAAGCGATCCCCCTCCGGTCCGCAATCCTAACGAGGCTGTTCCACTCCGATTCCGTTCCCCAGCGGGGATCGATCCCCAATCCGGTCCGATGCGCTCCCCCTTGCTTCAACCCCTTCAAATGAACGGCCTGGATCCCGATCTCCTTCAAATCGTCCCAAAGCTCCTCGGAGCCCAGAGTGTCTAAAACGGTCTTCCCTTCCGAGGCTGCCATCCGGTTCAAATCGATCGTAAACCAGACTGAGGCCCGATCCAAACAGGCCTGAGTTTGGGGAAGGGGAGAAGGAGGCGGCGCTTTTGCCAATTCGAGCTGGTACTTCTTGGCGATTTGGTCGGCTTGATAGAGCATGGTTTGAGGAATGGGCAGCTCAGTGCCGCACAAAGAAAAAGAAACGAGAATTAGAATCGTACATTTCCAAGACATCGTCCCTCTGATTAACGGGAACCAGAGGGATTGTCAAGAGGAGAGAGGATCGCTATTCGTCTTTAGCGTCGGAAATAAGAGCTTCCGACAGGAGGACGACGCCGGCCATTGAGACCGCGTGCATCAGGCTGTTTTTGACGACTTTCACCGGATCGATGACGCCCGCAGAGGATCAAGTCTTCGACTTTTCTCAGAAAGCGCGTTGAAGCCGAAATGGCCCCCTTTCTTCAATACTTCTTCGAGGACGACGCTGCTGTCGCCGCCGGTATTCATGACGATCTGTTTGAAGGGAGCTTCGCAAGCTTTGATCAGGATTTGGGCGCCGACCTCTTCTTCTTTTGAGAGAGAGAGTTTCAAAGAGGCGCGGCTGGCCTTCAGCAATGCGACTCCGCCGCCTGGCACGATCCCTTCTTCAAGGGCCGAGCGGGTCGAGTTGAGGCTGTCCTCGTACATTTGCTTTTTCTTTTTCATTTCCGATTCAGTGGGCGCTCCTACTTTGATGACCGCGACGCCGCCTTGGAGTTTAGCCTTCCGCTCATCGAGTTTTTCTTTATCGTAAGTAGAGGTGGTGTTGGCCAGCTCGGCATCGATTTGGGCGATGCGGGCTTTGATCTCTTTCGGCTTGCCTTTGCCGCCGACGATGGTGGTTTTATCTTTTGTGATGACGATTTGGTCGGCCTTTCCCAATACCTCGGCCTCTGCATCGCGTAAGATGAGCCCTTTTTCTTCTGTGACGACCGTTGCGCCGGTAAGGATCGCGATGTCTTCGAGGACCGCTTTGCGCCGGTCGCCGAAAGCCAGGCGCTTTCACGGCGGCCACCTTCAAGGATCCGCGGAGTTTATTGACGACGAATGTGGAAAGAGCGTCCCCTTCGATGTCTTCAGCGATGATGAGGAGTTCTTGTCCCGATGCGGCAATCTGCTGAAGAAGGGGGAGGATCTCTTGGACGGAGGAGATTTTTTTGTCGGTGATCAGAATGGCTGGATTGTTCATTTCGACAGTCAATTTTTCCGCATTGGTAGCAAAATAGGCGCTTAAATAACCGCGGTCGAATTGCATCCCTTCTACGATCTCGATCGATCGTTTCAGTCCCTTTTCCCTCTTCGATGGCGACGACGCCCGATTTGCCCACTTTATTGAAGCACTCGGCGATCTTTTCGCCGATCTCGGCGTTGCCAGATGCGGAAACGGTGGCGATATTGCGTGTGTCTTGGCTGTTTTTCACGGCCAAAGACATGCCGTCGATTTCTTTCAGGATCGCCTCTAAGGCTTTGTCCATGCCCCGCTTGATCGAGGTGGGATTCGCGCCGGACGCGATGTTTTTGACTCCGCCTTGGACGAGAGCGCGCAAGAGGATGATGCCGGTTGTCGTTCCGTCGCCCGATTTTTCTTTGATCTTCGCGGCGACTTCTTTGCCCATGGCGACGCCCATATTGAGGAACGGGTCTTTCAGCTCGACGTCTTTCGCGATGCTATTGCCGTCGCTCGTAATCGTGGGAGATCCCCAAGTCGCCTGCAGGCCGACATTCCGGCCCTTAGGTCCGAGTGTGATCGCGACGACGTCGGCGAGTTGGTCGATCCCGCTGCGCAGCGCATTGCGGGCTTCTTCTTCAAACAGTATTTCCTTAGGCTTCGCGCTCATAGTTTCCTCACATTGTTTTCTTTGGCGGACATCATATCCCTATCCACAAATCGTTGCAAGGACAGGGATGGGAGGAATAAATTTTTTGTCAGGGGGAGTAACGGGCTTAATTGATGGAACGGTTAATCTTGGGTCGTAACAGGTACGTGTAGTAAAAGGGCATGAATTAGGCAGGGAGATGAGAAATGGGTCAGAGTGGATAAAACGGTTGAGGGTACGAGGTAACAGGTATGTGTTGTAGAGGGGCACGAATTTAGCACAGAGGAAGAGAGATGGGGAGGAAGAGAGAAAAATTCGTTTTTCGCTGGAGAGCGAAAAAGCGAAATCCCTTCGCGAAACGCGAAATTAAAAGGAGATTCGTTTGATTCCGGATTTCAGAATAAGGCAATTAAAATTGAGCAAAAGTCCTTTTCGACAGTCGAGAAGTTTTAGATAAGTGAAAAGTTGGGCTTCATGAATTTTAGAAAGAACGTCGACAGATTTAATTTCGACTACGACCTCATTATTCACTAGAAAATCTATTCGATAGTTTTCTTCCATGTTTTGTCCTTTATAATTGACAGGACAAGGCTTTTGACGTTCATAGGAAATTTTTCGTAGATCAAATTCTTTAGCAAGACATTTTTCATAGACTGATTCCATTAAACCGGGTCCGAGATGCCGATGCACTTCTATAGGGCACCAATAATATTTTCAGTTACGCGATCGTCCATTGATCCTTCTTTCCGCGTTTCGCGGCTAAGTTTTTTTCTCTCTTCCTCTCTATCTCCCTTCCTCTGTGCTAAATTCGTGCCCTCTTACCACACGCACCTGTTGCGTCATACCCTCAACCGTTTAATCCACTCTGACCCATTTCTCATCTCCCCGCCTAATTCATGCCCTCTTACCACACGCACCTGTTGCGTCATACCCTCAACCGTTTAATCCACTCTGACCCATTTCTCATCTCCCTGCCTAATTCATGCCCTCTTACCACACGCACCTGTTGCGTCATACCCTCAACCGTTTTTATCCACTATCTCCGGCTCATTTTACCATTGGCTTGATTCGCAAAGAGATGTCGAGGGCGGGGGCGGAGTGCGTGAGGGCTCCCATTGAGATGCCGTCGATTCCGGTTAGAGCATAGGAGCGGAGGTTTTCCAGGGTGATGCCTCCTGAGGCTTCGAGGTAGGCTTTTTTCTGGGCGAGGAGGACGCAGGCGCGCACCTCTTCGGGATTCATGTTATCGAGGAGGATGGCGTCGGCTGCGGCGTCGAGGGCGGGTTTGAGTTGGTCGATGGAGCCGATCTCCACTTCGATCCAGTTTTGGGGATGGGCGAGGCGGGCTTTGCGGATGGAGTCGGGAGATAGTGCGAGGTGGTTGTTCTTGATCAGGATCCGGTCTGATAGGTGGAATCGGTGGTTTGTGCCGCCTCCCATACGGACGGCGTATTTTTGCAGGGAGCGGAGCCCGAGGATCGTTTTTCTCGTGTCGAGGATTTGACAGGATGTGCCGTGCGTTTCTGCGACGCAGCGGGCTGTAAGGGTCGCGATGCCGCACAAGTGCTGCAGGAAATTCAGCGCGACCCGTTCGGCGCTTAGGAGGGATCGGGCGGGGCCTTCGATTTTTGCGAGGGAGCTTGGTTCTTTTAGTTCTCCGTCGGATGCTAGGGGATGCACTTGAATCAGTGGGTCGAGAAGATGGAAAATGCGGGGGACGAAGGCAAGGCCAGCTAGGCAGCCGGGTTTTTTTAAAACGATTTCTGCATGGGCCCATGTATCTACGGGTATGCAGGCGAGGGTCGTAATATCCCGATGCGCGAAATCTTCTTTAAAGGCGCGCCGGATCAAATCCTCGAATTCAGAAACGTCGATTTCCATTATCGAGGATTTTAAGGGGTGCGGCTCAATTTTTTGAAGGGGAACCTACCCAATGACATCTTTTACTTGGGTTGGTTCAAGAATTCGCTCACCAGGGTGGCGACCTTTTTATCGAGCAGCATGAGTTTATGTCCTGTCTTGAGCACTACATGGCGGTGGGGTGTTTTCAGAAGGGTTTCTTCGACCGCGACCGATCCGTCGTTTTCTTTGCCGATGATCCGGTTGATTCCGGCGTTGCCCGCGACGACCAGGGCCTCGACCGTGGGAGGCAAGTCTCCGATCGCATCGTATCCGTCTGGGCTCATGAGCTGGCGGCCGGCGACTCCGCCGATTTTTTTAGCGAGATCGAATTGGCTCAAATATCTGCCAAAAGCGGGACTTTTGTTCGGGGTGGCGAGCAGGGCGGCTTTTCCGATCTTTGCTTCATTGGGACAGTCGGGATGGTTCAATGCGGCCCGCAAAACCAATCCTCCCATCGAATGGACGACGAAATGGATCGGCCTGCCTGGATTTTTCTCAGCGATTTGCTTTAACACTTTTTGGACTAAATCGGCGCCATGTTCCTCGATCCTTTTATCGCAGCTCGGATAGCCCCAGTTGACGATCTCGCGCCGTTCTTGTTTCAAATCGTGGAGAATGAATTTCAAACTCGTAGGATTCCCGAAAATGCCGTGGACTGCAACGAGGGTTTCATCGATTTGGGGAATATTTGGGGGCAATGGGGGCTCGGATAAAGGGAAATTTTGAATCGAAGTAGCCATATATAAAACCTCTTAATTTGAGAGGTAGTATAATCGATGTTAAAGAAACTGCAAAGTTTATTCGGGTTTATTCTGATGGATCTGATTATAAACAATACTTTTAGGAAGGTTTTTAAAACGGGCCGCCAGCTTGATCGCTTCTTTAAGCGATAGGCCGTGAAGCTCTTGGAGCATTTGGACCAATTCTTCCAGGGGCATCTCCTCTTCTTTCCCCTTCCCTTCCTGCATGATGAGGACGATTTCCC
The DNA here is from genome assembly GCA_963713105.1 of uncultured Chlamydiae bacterium. GTDB lineage: Bacteria > Chlamydiota > Chlamydiia > Chlamydiales > SM23-39 > CAVQKJ01. The sequence continues at coordinate 390,677 of CAVQKJ010000005.1, read as the reverse complement.
CTTTCGGAGGATGGGCCTGGTAGTGGGCGAGTAATTCGGCCGCGGTCCCGCGCCGGCACTCTTCGAAGGTTTTCGTCAATTCGCGGGCGACCGCCAGCTTTCTTTCCGCATCGATACCTTGAATTGCTTTGAGCGTTTCAAAAAGCCTTTCGGGGCTCTCAAAAGCAACTGTTGTGCCCGGATAGCAAAGGGCCTGCCTCAAAACCTCTTCGGGCTTTCTCGGCAAAAAGCCTAGAAATTGGAAACGGGCCGTATCGAATCCGGAGACGACCAGCGCTTGGATCAAGCTGCAAGGGCCCGGGATAGCCGTAAAAGGAAAGCCCCTCTCAATGCAGGCCTCGACCAAAATTCGCCCCGGATCATTGATGCAAGGCGTCCCTGCGTCGGAGATCAAGGCCAAATCCTGCCCCTCTTCCAAAAGTTTAAAAATTCCGTTCAGCGCTTGTCTTTCCTTAAACTGGTGATAGGAGATCAATCTTTTTTTGATTCCGTACCGCTCGAGCAAAATAGAGCTCCGCCTCGTGTCTTCGCAGAAAATGGTGTCGCATTTTTCCAGGCAATCGAGAGCCCTTCGGGAGAGATCTTCTAAATTTCCAATGGGAGTAGCGACAATGTATAACAAGAAATTACTTCGGGATAAGCAGGGCGGGAATTTGGCTCCCGATCCAATTTAGATAAAAGGTGGCACTCAGATTCGAACTGAGGGATGGAGGCTTTGCAGGCCTCTGCCTTACCACTTGGCTATGCCACCAAAAGGCATCCATTATGCTGAATGACCCTTAAACCGGTCAATGGGATTATTTAGACAATGAATCAGGAACTCTTCTTTTCACATGCATATTCCTGCCGCGAAGATTTCTTGAGTCGTAGTGGTGAGTCCTATAACCTCTTTTATGAGATTGCCCCATTGTTTTGCCGGCTGTTGACCGTGAACCAGGTCGATGCTGTTTACGGGCTCGAGTGGATAAGTGTGTAGAAGCCGTTCTTGAGCTATTTACAGAACTTTTCTGTTGGAAAATAGGATGTGTAGGTACGGGCACACGAGAAGGAATTGTCGGTTTTGGGGTTGTATCGAATTCTGTAATTTGGGGGATATCGGGAAGATAATCAGGTTGTAATATTTTTCTAAATATTTGGAAATTGGTGCCATTCATATCATCGATGATTGCAAATACGACAACTTTAAATTGACCTTTGAATTCAGGTTCTTTAGTCAATATATCGCGATAGAATTCGGCCATTTTGTTTGGGTTGTTATGGAAAGCTCCGCAGCCAAATGCTCCCAGGACAAGAGAATCATTTCCGTTTTGAATCGCTTTTCGAAGCATGACCCTGATTTTTTCTTTTGTAAGTGCAACTTCTGCAGGAGTATTTATAAGATCGGCGCCATTAATCGCTGCTGAAGCGAAGAAATCAACGGGAAATGGAGTTTCTTCTTTGTATCCGTCTCTCGCGTCGCCTCGGAAAATAATCCCCTTGGGAACGAAGATCCCTGATGCGTCACTAATTGGATATAATTTTCGGTTTAACGCGCTGAGCAAAGCGGGTCCTACGTTCGACTGGCGCCAGATGATTTCTTCCTGGGCAGTCCTTCCATTTTTAACCCCTCCGCCGGGTATAGTAGGATTTGCCATAATCTGAACGAGTGGATTATATCCGTTTTTGTAAAGGTCTCTAGCCATATCCGCAGTGGTTTTATTCATCACATAAATAGGAGTATCTTTAACACCATTGGGTTTAGCAGCCGCTTTTGTGAAATTGGCGTCAACTCTTTCTGTTCCCAGGATACTTGCAACCGTCTGACCTTTTAAGACAGTGTTTGCAGCTGTATAGGTTTCTTGATAAATTTGAATATTCTCTAATTCTTCTTCCGAAAGTCTGTCGTTCAAGGTTTGGCGCGGTTGCGAATGATTGGTGGAGAGTTGGCTCGGCTGGGTCGTGAGTTGGCTTGCAAACGGCGAAGAGGGAATTAAACCACGTGTAGGATCTACTTTTCGATAAACGAATATATATCCTTGTTTAGCCAGTTCGGCATAGTTTTGATCGGTGATTTCGATCATCCGGCCCGTGGCTCCTGGAGTATTTCCATGCGAGTCGTCGGCGGACAAATTATGGATCCCATCTCGAGCTACGAGTTTTGTCAAAGCCGTATAATGGCCATTTTGAATGGATTCGCCATGATGGATAACCGTTGCAAATAGTTGATACTCAATAAATCCACTATCAGTTTTATCTTGATCATCGAAAAGGTGCTTCGGCAATGGCAATTTCATAGGAACATCTACTGGAACCGAATTTTTTTGTCGATTGTTGTTAAAGCGTTTGAGTTGAATCTCGAGTTGTTCGGGAGTGATTTTCCAGGTTGTCTTTACAGTATCGACTGTTTTTCCACCTACGGGTTCATGTTGGAGATTTTTCGGATCGGGATGTAAATGGGAATAAACGAGTTCAGCCAGATCTGCCTTGCCTGCATTTGTAGGTAGCATAATAGAAATTCTACCATCATTTTTTTCAATAGCTCCTTCGCGATCTGGCACTGATTTATCGTGAAAAGTCATTTCTGTTCGCAAATTGTTATTTTCGGGTTCATTTCCAAGTAGTAAATCTGAAATCAAGGTCCATGCTTCATGGGCGTCTCTTTGTCTTACATCGTCTTTTGGGAAAGATTCAGGAGACAAAAGATGGAGAGCTTCGCGAAGTTGTTTAATTCCTGTGACTGGGACATGAGTTTTTTCTGAGCGAATGCAGTTCGTGACAAATTCTCGAAGAATCTCAATTGCGCGCGTTTCGTCGGCGATTCGTTTTCGTTCCATTGCTGCATCTTTTCCTGGCTGTGCTGGCTTTGGAGCAACAGTTTCCTCTATTAATTTTTGCACCATCTTAGGGTTCTGAAAAAGCAGACCCCAGATCATTGAAGAAAGGAAGCAAGTATTGCCTTCATTATTAATGAATGGGATAGGAGAGATTTGCGGCGTTAAAACATTTTGCGGATAAGTAGAATTGTTCGAGGCTGTTTGCCGCTCTTGCTCTATCTGACGTTTGACTTCGACTGGATGAGTGATGATGAGTTGTATATTATGGCTAATTGTTTGACTTTCAGGATCGTTAAAAATCACCCTGCGGGCGGTGTTTAGCATAAAGGCAGGTTGGGGGCTTTGACCGTTTGAAGCTGCAGAATTAGGGGCTGGATTGGGGGTGGAGTCGTAAGGAGTAGCGGAAAATTCGTGCGGAGAAAACACGAGCTGGAATTTGTGGGCTTGTTGAATGTCTGGCTTTTGTATAGCTTTCTGAATGGCGGCTTTGTACTGAGGGATGAGGACTTTCTCTTTGTATTCTTCATCAAATTCTCGTTTCTCAGGAAGCTGGGTATCAATTGTGTAGCTTTCCGACCCGATAATGACTTCTTTGATAAAACGGATCATCCGGACAGGAGAAGGAACGACGGTGAGTTCGATGGCTGTCGAATTTGTGTTTAGCGTACCGGTATTTAACGTACCTGTGTTTAACGCGTGGTGAGCGGCGGCGGCCGTGCTCGTATCATTGGAATCGGGCTCTCTCCAATCGGCATAGGCATTGAGAGCTGCGGCACCAGCATTGACGACTGAAGAGCCGGCATTGTAAATGCCACTGGCAACGGTTTTGGTTAAATTTTTAATAAATGTTGTCATAATGAGCGCTTTGTTTTTTATTTAATTATATCTATTTTATTAATTAATATCAAAATAATAATTTTAATTTGTTTTACTGTAAATAAATGTTAATTATTTGGTTTTCAGTGGTTTGTGACTTGATTTGGCGGGATTTTCCAAAAAGGGGTATATATGTTGGGCAGAGAAACTAAAGACAAAAGAGTGGCTTATGAAAAACGTCTCGATGCGCCAAATTGCCGCTTATTTCGGTAGAGATTGCGAGGTTGATCTGCAAGTCTCTGGATACCAAATCGATAGCCGGATGATAAAGCCGGGGGAGCTGTTTTTTGCTCTGAACGGGGCCAGATCGGACGGCCATTTCTTCTTGGAAGAGGTCAAAAAGCGGGGAGGGGCCGGAGCCGTTGTTTCAAAGGGTTATAAAGGTCCCGACCACGGGTTGATCCTCATGCCGGTGGACGATGTGGTGGATAGTTTGCAAAGCCTCGCGCGCCATTATCTGGAGAAAAACCGGGCGAAGATCGTTGGCGTGACGGGTTCGATGGGAAAGACGACGACGAAGGAATTTATCGCGACGCTTTTGGGCGGAAAATACAAGGTCGGCAAGACCTATTCGAGCTACAACACGAAGCTGACCTTTCCGTTGACTTTGCTGAATATGGCCGGGGACGAGGAAGTTCTTGTTTTGGAGATGGCGATGAGCGAGCCAGGCGATATTAAGCATCTTTTGCAAATCGCTGTGCCGGATATCGCCGTATTGACCCAGATCGCGTTGGCTCATGTCGCCTCTTTTCCAGGAGGGTCTGCAGAAATCGCAAAAGAGAAAGCGTCGATCTTTTCCAATCCGAAAACGAAAACGGCCGTTTTCTTTCATGGCTTGCATCAATATCCTGAAGCGGTCGGATCGATCGGGGCGGAAAAAATAACGTTTTCCCAAGAGGACCGGAGCGCCGATTATTTCCTCTCATTGGTAGACGGGAAATATCTCATCGATGAAAGGGGAGTGAGGGCGTATCAATTCGACCCGCCCTATAAACAGCCCCATATTCTCCATAATTTTTTAGCGGCCGTAAGCGTGGCCCGGCAGATGCAGTTGGAATGGGACGAAATCAATGCCCAAGTTCCAAAATTAGCGCTTCCGAAAATGCGGTTCGAACAATTTGAAAAAGAGGGGATCGTGTTTGTCAACGATTGCTACAACGCCAATCCCGATTCGATGCGGGCGGCGCTGTCCAGCCTCCCAGAGCCGAAAGAGGGGGGAAAACGGATCGCCGTTCTTGGAACGATGGTCGAGCTGGGGAAATATTCTGAAGAAACGCATTTGGAGATGGGCCGGTATGCGCAAAAATACGCCGACCGGTTGCTCACTATCGGAGACGAGGCCGTTGGAATCGCGGAAGGGTTTCGGGAAGTGAGAAAGCCTGCTGAACATTTTTCAGACCATAAAAAGCTGGCCGAATCTCTCAAGGCCTTGATGAGCCCTGGCGATGTCGTTTTGGTCAAGGGATCGCGCAAAATGCAATTGGAAAAAGTGTTTGAAAATCTAACTTGAGATTAGGGTCATGCTCCTCTTGATTCTCGAATGGCTGCGCGATTCTCTCGGTTGGAAGATCCCTACAGCTTTTACTTATTTTTCGACCCGCATGATTTTGGCCTCGGGCACCGCTCTGCTTTTAACGATCTTCCTTGGGCCCAGGTTCATTAAAAAGCTCTATGAAATGAAGATCGGGCAGTCGATCCGGAGCGTTGAGGAATGTCCGCTTCTCGCAGAGCTTCATGGAAAGAAAAAAGATACGCCGACGATGGGAGGGATCCTCATTCTCTTTTCGATGGTGACGGCCCTTTTTTTATGGATGGATTTGACGAATGTATTCACCTGGATCCTCTTATTCACAACTGTGGTGCTGGGATGTTTGGGCGGAGCCGACGATTATCTGAAACTCCGCTTCAAGAATAGCAAAGGGCTTGAAAGCGAGAAAAAAAATGGCGTGCCAACTCGGCTTTTCGGCCATAGTGGCCCTCTATTTAGTCTCTCCCGCGTTTGAGAACGGGATCGCGGGAAAGAATTTCCTAAAGGCTCCCATTGCGAAAGAACAGACGGCAAATCCGCAGCGGCCCGGTGTGCAGACGACGGTTTTAAGCACTCAAGAATATATCGCACGTGTTTATGTCCCATTTTTGAAGGATCCTATTTTCATTCTCGACGGCGCGCTCAGGATCCTCTCTTTCCTCTTGATTATTTTTGTGATCACAGGGGCCTCTAACGCTGTGAATTTGACCGATGGGTTGGATGGATTGGCAGCCGGCTGCTTGGTGATGGTCTCTTTGGTCCTCGCCCTGTTTGCCTTTTTATCCAACAACTTCGATCTGGCCCGCTACTTGAATATTTTGTACATCGAAGGGAGCGGGGAGATCGCCGTTTATCTGTTTGCTCTTGCTGGCGCTGCTTTAGGATTCCTTTGGTACAATGGCTATCCGGCGCAAGTATTTATGGGCGACACCGGTTCGCTGGCTCTTGGAGGGGTGTTGGGCGTTTCTTCCGTTTTGCTCCGGAGAGAGGTGATCCTGGCTGTGGCAGGGGCGATCTTTGTCGCGGAGGCCCTTTCGGTCATTTTGCAAGTTTTGAGTTACCGCTACCGGAATAAAAAACGGATCTTTCTATGCGCGCCCCTGCACCACCATTTCGAGTATAAAGGATGGCCTGAGACGAAAGTCGTCATTCGCTTCTGGATCATTAGCCTCCTTTTTGCCATAATCGCGGTAGCATCGTTGAAGTTCCAGTAGGAACTGTCAAAGAATAAAGTAAAGTATTTGGCGGTTCTTAGAGTGGCTCGGATGTCTGCGGCAACGTCGAGGACAATGTTTCAGCAATATAGCCGAGACGTTGCCGTCTGACAGATGGGCCGCTATAATGGCCGCGAAATGCTTTAACTTGTTTTTTGACAGTTCGTAAATGAAAAAAATCGTCGTCATCGGATTCGGCATCAGCGGAAGGTCTGCCGCCGCGTTTTTATTGAAGCAGGGCTGCTCTGTGCTCGCCGTAGATAAAAAGGCCGAGGAGTACAAGAGCGATCCCCAATTCGCTTCGTTTTTTTCTCAAAATTTTGAGTTGGTTTCTGAAGATGCTGAGATTTCGTTCAAAGGCGTTTCGCAAGCGATTCTATCGCCGGGAATTCCTCTGACTCATCCGGTTGTACAGAGCGCTTTGAAAGCAGGGATCGAAGTGATCGGAGAGATCGAACTGGCATTCCGCTACCTGAAAAACCGGTGCGTCGGAATCACCGGATCCAACGGGAAGACGACGACTGTTCTGCTGATCGCCCACATATTGAATAGCGCCGGAAAAAAGGCCAAGGCTGTTGGGAATGTGGGATTCAGCCTGACGAATTATTTGATGCATGCGGATAGCGATGAAATCTTGATCGTCGAATTGAGTTCCTATCAGATCGAAACGCTCGAATGCCGCTGTTTGGAAACGGCCGCTATTTTGAACATCACTCCCAATCATTTGGACAGATACCCTTCGATGGCGGAATATGCTCAAGCGAAAGCCAAAATCCAGACCTGTTTAAAAGAGAATGGGAAATTATTCCTTTCGAGGCAAGTGGCTGAAAGATATAAAGCCCTTTTGAGTATAGATCCTGCGAATCTTGCAGTGTTTGATAGCGCTGACGCGCCTTTTGATGAAACTATTGCGCCGATTTCTTCGGAAAGTTATATACAAATGGGAATGCCGGAGCAGGAGAACATAAGGGCCGCTTTCGCCATCGCAGCGTATCTCGGAGTAACCGATGATGAGTTTCGGAGAGGATTGGCGGCATTCCGGAAGCCTCCCCACCGGATCGAATGGGTTGCGGAGATCGGAGGCGTCTCCTATTACAACGACAGCAAATCGAGCAATATCGATTCTGTGATGCACGCCATGGCCCTTTTTAAGGGGCCGGTTGTTTTAATTATCGGAGGCGTCGACAAGGGGGCCTCTTATAGGCCTTGGATCGAGGCTTTCAAAGGAAAGGTCAAAAAAATTGTAGCGTATGGGCAAGCGAGCCTAAAAATGGAACATGAATTGGCCGATTTTTTCCCATTTTCAAGAGTTCAAACATTGCAAGAAGCGGTGGACGGCGCGCGGGCCGCTGCAAGAAAAAATGATATCGTGCTCCTTTCCCCGGGTTGTTCCAGTTTCGACCAATTCCGCAATTACGAGCATCGGGGAGAAGAATTTAAGCGATTAGTAAAGGAAGGAATCCATGAATAGGAAGAATACCATTCTCATCGCGGTCTTAATTAATGCGGGCTTGTTGTCCGTCTTGTTGATCGCCGCCCTGACAACGCAAGAAGAAGTCCCTGCTACCTCTTTGATGGGCGATGCTACGGCCCGTTATTCCAAAAGCGAAGAAAGCCCTCTGTTTGGGGATTCGATGGACCTCGCAATGAGGAAAGGCGCGGAACCGATCGCTGAATCGCCTATTGCGATTCCAATACCCGAATTCGTCAAACCGCTAGACAGTTCTTCTTCCGCGCCCATAAACGCTCAGTTGCAGATCCCTGCAGCCGCAACATCGTCCGCCGCTGTCAAAGATGAGCCGATCGTCCACAAATTACCCTCGCTTATCCCATCGCAGATTCAAGAACCGAGCCTCTCTTCCAATCCCAATGCAGCTCCGATGGCCGCTCTGGTCCAGCCGGCATCTATTGCCGAAGTGGCGGTGAAAAAAGGGGATAATTTGGAGAAGATCGCAAAAAATCACCACACGACCGTCGATGAAATCATCAAACTCAACCAGTTGCCCAGCAGCTTTCTCCGCGTGGGCCAAGTTTTAAAAATTCCGACGGCGCGCAACCCTGCAGCTTCTCTTCCAAAGTCTAAAGCGATCGCAGCGGAGGCGAAAGCCTCAGAATCTGGATCTCCTGAATACTACACGGTGAAAGTCGGGGACAATCCCTGGACGATCGCGATGAAGCATCATATCAAAGTCGAAGAACTTCTCCGATTGAACGGGTTGAATGAAGAAAAAGCGCGGAAGCTGAAGCCCGGCGACCGCTTGCGCACACGTTAAGGATCTTATGTCGCGCGCTGCCCTTTGTCTGATCGTATCGGTAGCGCTCCTGTTTTCGATCGGCGTATTGATGGTTTTCAATACCACTGCGGCAGAAATCATCGACCGCTCCCTGTCGACGAGCACCCATGCGGCCCTCTTCAAACAGATCCTGTCTGGCTTTTTGGGCCTTTCCCTTGGGATTGTCGTTTATAAATTGGGATATGAATTTTGGCTCCGCTGGAGCACCCCGCTTCTGATTGCGGGAAGTGTGCTTTTGATCCTCGTATTCATTCCGGGGATCGGGCAGAAGGTCAATGGCGCTCACAGATGGTTGAAAATTTACGGTTTTTCTTTCCAGCCTTCCGAATATATCAAAATTCTGATTCCCGCCGCCTACATCCAATGGTTTCTAAAAAAAGAAAATCCCATTTCCCTTTTTTCTTTGTTGAAAATGCTGGCTTGTCTTTTTATTCCGATCTGCCTGATTTTATTCGAACCGGACAACGGGACGGCGGCGATCATTTTCGTTCTTTTGGCCGCTCTTTTCCTTTTGACCCGCATCCGGTTGGCTTATTGGGCCCTGCCGCTTTTATTTCTGCTTGGAGGAGGGGTGGCTGCGGCCTACCATATGCCCCACACATCCGCCAGGATCCAGATTTATCTCCATCCCGAACTCGATCTGCGGGGGAAAGGGCATCAGCCCCATCAGGCTAAGATCGCCGCAGGATCGGGGCAAATTTTTGGACGGGGATTTGGGGAAAGCTTGCAAAAACTCAATTATTTGCCTGAAGCGCGGAGCGATTACATCGCGGCGATCTACGCCGAAGAAACCGGTTTTATCGGAGTCGTCGTCCTGATCGCCCTTTACGCGATGTTGGCCTACGGCGGCTTTGCCATTGCGAATCAGGCCCGTGAAAAAAGCGCATTTTTATTGGCTGCGATTTTGACATTTCTCATCTCGATCCAAGCCTTTGTAAACCTAGGCGTAGTCTCGGGACTCCTCCCGAGCAAAGGGATGAACCTCCCTTACTTTTCTCAAGGCGGGACTTCTTTGATTTTCAACATCGTCGTCCTCTTTATTCTTCTCGATATTTCCAGGAAAACGAAACTAGAAACAGGGTATGAAGCGTAAAATTATCATTGCGGCTGGAGGGACCGGAGGGCATCTTTTCCCGGCTCAGCAATTGAGCGAATCGCTCAAAAGAGAAGGAAATTGCGAGATCTTATTCGCAGGCCATAAACTGTCCCAAAGCCCTTTTTTCGAAAAGGAAAACATCCCTTTTCAAGAAATCTCTTCCGCCTCTTTGAAAAAAATCGTCCCTTTCCTGTTCGCCGCATTCAAAGGTTTTTGCCAAAGCGTCCGGCTGATCCGCCGTTTTCAACCCGATGTAGTTATCGGCTTTGGCAGTTTTCATAGCTTTCCCGTTCTGCTTGCCGCTGCCTTGATGCGAAAAAAAATCGTCTTGTTCGAAGCTAACTGCATGCTAGGGAAAGTGAACCGCCTATTCTTCCGGGCCGCTGAAAAACTCGCCCTGCAATTTCCACTGTCCAAAAATCATCCTTCCCAAACCTTCGTCCCTCTTTTGCCCTGGACATCCAAATCCAGCCAAACTCCCTCTCCCCAAGAGGCGAGAAAGGCCTTTCAGCTGGATCCCGAACTCTTTACGATTTTGGTTTTCGGAGGATCGCAAGGAGCGGTCGCAGTCAACCAGATTTTTTGCAAAACGGCGTCCCTTCTCAAAGCAAAAGGTTTATCCTTCCAAGTGATCCATCTCACCGGAAAGGAGGGAGGGGCCTCTTACGATGGCGCTTCGATTCCCGCCTGCGTTAAAACCTTTGAAAAAGAGATGCATCTCGCCTATGCGGCGGCCGATATCGCCGTTTGCAGATCCGGCGCTGGAACCCTTGCAGAATTGATCCGCTATCGAAAGCCGGCTATCTTAATTCCCTTTCCCTTTGCGGCGGACGACCATCAAACCGTGAACGGAAAATATTTAGCTGAGAAAATCGGAGGCGGCCGTTTATTATTGCAGCAAAACGCAAATCCGGAAAAACTCGCCTCCGAGATCCTGATCCTTAAAGAAGAAATGGAAACTCGAAAAGAGGCGCTGCGAAAAATCGGCCAAGAGAGCGAAGGAAGAAAAGGATTGGCTGAGCAAGTGTTGGAAATGCTGAAGGAAATCCTGAATCTGTCGGCTCAAAAGAACCAGAAAATCGACAGAACCTGAATTTGAAGACACTCTCTTAAATCTTTCAGCTATTGCAAGCTTGAGATATAAAAGTTGGGAATACAGGCGTTTGATGAAGGGAAAAGGATGACGCATTTGGAGCGACCGATTCAACATTCAACATTATTTCACTTCATTGGCATCGGCGGGATTGGGATGAGCGCTTTGGCGCGCGTTTTGCTCCAGCGCGGCTATCGCGTTCAGGGTAGCGATGCCTCAGCGAGTCCCTTATTAGAGCAGCTGCAAAAAGAAGGGGCCGAGGTGCGGATCGGACATCAGGCCGATTGGATCGATCGCGGAATGGCCGTTGTTTACAGCACGGACATCAAGGAAACGAATGTAGAGTGGGTCAGGGCAAAGGAACTAGGACTCCCTTTTTTACACCGCTCTGAAATGCTCGACCGGCTTATGGATGGAAAAAAAGCCCTTTTGGTGACTGGTACGCATGGCAAGACGACAACGACAGCTCTTTTGACCGCTGTGCTTTGCGAAGCGGGATGGGACCCCTCTTTCGTCGTCGGGGGGATCGTCCGTTCCTTGAATACGAACGGAAAAGCGGGCAAGGGCGATTATTTTGTCGCGGAAGCCGATGAAAGCGACGGCTCTTTTTTGAAGACCGCAGCATACGGCGCTATCGTGACGAATTTGGAAAATGAGCATTTGAATTATTGGGGCAGCGAAAAAAATCTAGACGAAGCGTTTGGAACTTTTTTTGCGAACACGAAAAGTCCTCAGCATCTTTTTTGGTGCTGCGACGACGCACGGCTCTCTCAGGAGAAACGGAAAGGAATCTCGTATGGCTTTTCTGAAAAAGCAGAGCTTCGGATCGATCGTTACAGCCAGACCGAAGGGGGAATTTCGTTCGACCTTACTTTCCGAAATAAAGAATACAAGCGAGTCGAGCTGGCCTTATTCGGCCGGCATAACGCTTTGAATGGATCTGCCGTTTTTGGGCTGGCATTGAGTCTGAATGTGCCGGAAAAAGCGATCCGAGACTCTTTCCGGGATTTTTCGGGAACGAAGCGTCGCCTCGAATGCAAGGGCAGGGAGGACGGAGTTACCCTTTACGATGATTACGGCCACCATCCCACTGAAATCGCCGCGACTCTCAAAGCCTTGCGCGAACGGAGCCCCAATCAACGTCTTTGCGTCGTTTTTCAACCCCACCGCTATACCCGCGTACGAGATCTTCTTGAAGAATTTCTTCAAAGTTTTGAAGAGGCCGACACCATCGTTTTAACCGATATTTACAGTGCGGGCGAACCTCCGATTCCGGGAATTTCCACGGAGATCCTTTTTTCGCGCATGCGGGAAAAGCTGGGGCGGAAACTCCATTTTGTCCCGAGATCTGAGCTGGAGTCGGCCGTGGTTCGATTAGCGAAACCTATGGATGTGATATTGACGATCGGGGCTGGAGACGTCACTCGGGCAGGCGATCCGATCCTGAAGCTCCTCAAAATGCGGAAAGAGGCTGAATGAAATCGCCTGAGTGGAGCCTCAAACAAGCGATTTTTTGCCTCGTCGGTTCTACTTTTTTGACTTTGTCTCTCAGTTTAGGCGGCTACTATTTATGGAAAAACTATCGGCAAAGCCGCCTGATTGATGAAAAATACCGGATTGCCTCAATCATTCAGACAGGACCTGAAAAAGAAGCCCTAAAGACCGCTTATTTGGCCGAGCTCCTCTCTCTATCGATCGATCAGCCCCAATCCATCTATGCTTTCGATTTGAAAAAAGGGGAAACCAAGCTGATGGCGTCGCCCTTGATCCGGAAAGCGCAGATCAAGCGGCTGCCGCCCGGGACTTTGTATGTCGACTATGAAGTGAGAAAGCCTGTCGCCTGGCTTGCGGATTATCAAAATACGGGCGTAGACCGAGAAGGATATCTCTTTCCGATGGCCCCTTTCTTTTCTCCCAAACAGCTCCCCGAGGTTTATTTAGGGCTGCCTCCTTTTGGATCCCAAGACGACCGCTCAGGGAGAAAAGGAGGGCAATGGCAGAACCCTGTCCAAAATCGGCATTTGGCTTTGGCCTTTGAAATTCTCCAGTATTTGGAAGGATCTCCCTGGAAAGAGGGTCTTCACGTCAAAAGGATCGACGTGTCCAACGCTTTCGCATCGAGCCTTGGCCAACGGGAAATCGTCCTATTTACCGAAGAAGAACTCAATCTGAGGCAAAACGACCAGGAAATCGTCTGTGTATTTCCGAAAATCCTCCGACTGGCTCCCAAGGAATACACGCAGCAGCTCGGCAATTTTTTTGCCCTGCGCCGCACCATGATGGAGGATTACCGCCGGCAGCTCGCGTCGGTTCAGCAAAGCGGCCGTTTCGCCCCCCGAATCGTCGATTTGCGAATCCCTCAACTGGCCTTCGTCCAAAGATAAAAGGAGATTATGAGACCATTGCATAAGTCATTCGTCGAATCTTTCCGTGCTTTTTGGCGAATTTCAATTTTCTCGAACTCTTTAACTTTCTTCAAGTTGAGTTCGTTCAAAAAAATTGAAATCCGCAGAAAAATCATCGAAAATCTTCAACAAAGCACTTATGCAACGGTCTCACTATGATTTACGTTTTTTGGACTTGCCGGGATTTAGAAGAAGGGAGAAGAGTGGCTAGAGGCCTTGTGGAAAGGAGGCTGATCGCCTGCGCTTCTTTAATCCCCCACGTCGAATCGATCTATCGCTGGGAAGGGAAGATCGAACAGGGGAATGAAGCGAAAGCCATTTTGAAGACGAAAAAAGAGCTTTTTGAGGATGTAAAGGCCTATATTCTAGAGCATTGCAGCTACGAAGTTCCAGAAATCTGCGCAGTGAATATCGATGGGGGAAACCTCCGCTATCTGCAATGGGTAGCGAATGAAACTTCTATGATTAAATAAACGGGATCGATTGTATCTAGTTCGTTTTAAGTTACTTATTTTATTCTAAATATAAGTTTAACTTAAAATTAATGTTATTATTTTATAATAAAAATGCGAAATAATAACAATTATAAAAACAGGTGCATAATGTCAGTTTCTAATAATCCATGGTCCAGTTGGTCAACAGATATACAAGAAGGGTATATTTACACGGAGCAAATGAGCAAGGAAGCGTCTAGCGATGCAGCGCAGCTTGAGGCATTAGCTGCGGAAGAACAAGCTGGCACGCTTGACCCCGCCACATACCAGGCCGATGTTATCAAATTAAACAATCAAGTATCAGCGGATGAGACCTCTATTGCAAACGCCGCTTCCGGTATCATTTCCAATTCTCTTTGTTCCGCTGAAATGAGCGCATTCAACACGGCATGGGGATCGGCGATCAGTTCTTGCGGCCTCGGAATCACCAATCCAGTGAGCAATCCGAATGGCCCGACTCCATTATTGCAGGAAACTGTCAATGCCGATGGATCGGTTTCATTTTCGTTTGTCGTCTCGTATTATCACAATTCTTGGTATTCTGAATATCCCATCGGTTTGAATTGCGGCTGTTGCGACGATAATCCGAACTTAGGTTGGATGCCGGATGACGGAGATAATTCTTTTGGCGACTATCTTGGAGAGGCTGATTCAAACGGCAGCGCGCAGTTCAGCTGGAGCCCAAACGGCCAGACAGTCAATATGAACATCCAAAAGAACGGCGATGGCACATTTACCATTACAGTTACGATGTCTGCCGCCGCTATGGCCTCTTTTAGCAGCATCAATCCGAATTTTACATCGCTCAATAGTTTTGTCAGCGCCTATTCCGCCTAAAAGGCTATCTCTAATTCAGGGGGAGGCTTCGCCTCCCTTCTCTAAAAAATCTCTTTGAAAACCGCTTTTATCCCCCGTCTCGCTCTCTCTGGAATAGCTGATTAAGAATTGAATTCAATCGCTTCTTTTTCTATGCTTGTATCCTTAGGAGAAAAACTATATGGAAGAGTTTGTAGCTTATTTAGTGAAGAATATGGTGAATTTGCCAGAGAAGGTCGATGTCCGGGCTGTAGAAGGGCAAAGCGGCCTTTTAATCGAGATCCGCGTCGCGCCCGAAGATGTGGGCAAGGTGGTCGGCCGCAAGGGCAATGTAATCCGCTCCCTGCGCACTTTAGCTATGACCATCGGAGCCAGGCTTGGGCGAAGGATCCATTTAGAAATCATTCAGTAAAAAGGAATCCATTATGCGCGTCGGCTTGCACATTGACCTCGAAGAAATCGAAGATCGAGTGATCCTCCGCATCGATGGCAGGATCGACGCCGCGTCCGTTACCGTGCTGGAGCGGAAGATCAATACACTTCTTGACGAGAAGCGTAATCATCTCCTTCTCGATTTTACCCGGGTAGATTATTTGAGCAGCGCTGGGATGCGCGTCCTTTTGTCGATGTCGAAAAAACTCAAAGCGAAAAATGGGACTTTCCTCCTCTTTTCATTGAACGATGAAGTGGAAGAAATCATTAAAATGGCTGGGTTCGATAAAATTCTCCATATTTGTTCGACGGAAAAAGAAGCTTTGCAGTTTCACAAGTGAAGGACTCCCTTTTACTACACCATCCGCTGGTCCTCAAGCAAAAGGTCTTTCCGCAAGGGAAGAAAAAACGAATTCTCGTGATCGCCGGACCGACAGCTTCGGGAAAAACCCACCTCTCTCTATCTCTCGCTCAAGCGATCGGCGGCGAAGTGATTTCTGCCGATTCGATGCAGGTCTATCGGGGGATGGATATAGGGACAGCCAAAGCAGCTCCTGAAGAGAGGTCGCTGATCGCCCATCATCTCATTGATATTTGCGATCTCGAGACTCCATTCAATGTCGCGGAATTTTACAAGCATTCCCAAGAAGCTTTCCGCGAAATCACCTCCAGGGAAAATGTCCCTATCGTTGTTGGGGGATCTGGTTTTTACATCCACGCCCTCCTCTACGGCCCTCCGGCAGGCCCTCCTTCCGTGCCCGAAGTGAGAGAGCAGCTGGAGCGTCAAATGAATGAATTGGGCGTCGAAATTCTCTATGAAAGACTCCAAATGCTCGACCCGGAATACGCCGCGACCATTTGCGAACAAGACCGGCATAAAATCATCCGGGGGCTGGAAATCATGGCTTTGACCGAGCGGAAGGTCAGCGATTTTCCCAAAGCCGATAAATTGCAAGAGCAGGGTTACGACTTCCGCTGCTGGTTCATCTATTATCCGAGAGAAAGGCTTTATTCCCGGATCGAGATGCGATGCGACGAAATGATCCGAAAGGGGTTTATCGAGGAAGTGCGGGAACTTGAGAAAAAAGGTCTTAGGAACAACTCTTCAGCTTCCCAGGCGATCGGTTATCGGCAAGCTCTGGATTATTTGTCGGGGCCGGAAACAGAGGATAGATTCAAGATTTTTGAAGAGGAATTTAAAAAGGCCTCCCGCCATTATTCCAAAAGGCAATTCACCTGGTTTCGGAAAGAGCCCCTTTTTAGATGGCTCAACATCGAAGAACACCCTCTCGAAAGGCTGAAGGAACTCATCCTTCAGGATTTCGAGCAGGGGGAATGAAAGTCTTCTCAAATTTTTTTTTAATTCCTATCTTGGAATGGCAAGGATGGTATTGGCGGCGAAATAACTTCCAAAAAATCACCTGTTAGAGTAGATTGCTCGTTGCATTCCTATTTTTATTTGCAAGGCATTCAACATGATTTCTCCCCCAGATTCTTCAAACCCTCCAGATGTAGATCCCGCTTCCTTTTCAAATCCCGAACTGCCTCCGGATGAGCAGCCGGAAAAAGAGAGCCTTAGCCCTAGTTTAAGCCCCTTATTGAAAGAATTTTCTGATCAGTTGAGCGCTTTTGCGACTCCGGAAGAGAAAATCGCCCATGGACTGCAGTTCATGCGAAATTCAATTTCCCAAGAAGGAAGCCCCCGCTTCCGCGAATTTTGGGAAGCCCGCCGATTGATCCTCCCTTTTTTCAAAGAAAACCTCAATCCCGCCATCCGTTCCAAGCTATGGGGCGAATATGTCGAATTGACGGTCGAAGCTCGTAGATTAAAGGAAATATTAGAAGAGCAGAGCGCTTTCGCAATGGAGCAGATCGATTTGGCGATCAAGTCTTTGGAAGAGGAAACAACGAACGCAGCGGCGTTGATCGCTCAAGCGGGAGACATCGTTTTTCCCGCGGCTTCGCAAACGATCCAGCAGAAAGCGAATCTTTATAACCAGATTCAAAAAGAGCTGAATCTTCTCAACACTCTCGCAAGCCGATTGAACGGTCTGCGGAAAGAAGTCGTCAAAACGGATATGCGCATCCGTTTTAAAACGAAGTTTTTCAAACGGCTTTCCGAATTAGGCGACCGTATCTTCCCAAAACGGAAAGAATTGATCGACGCGGTCAGCAGCGAGTTCGAAAAAGACGTCGAGCATTTCGTTTCGACCCACTTTAAAGGCGAGCAAGCCGTAGGGGCTCCGTATTACGCGCTGCGCGAAGAGATCAAAGCTCTTCAAGGGATGGCGAAGCTCCTCACGTTAAGCAGCGGCGTTTTCACCCGCACCCGTCTTAAATTGAGCGAATGCTGGGACAAAGTCAAAGTCCTTGAAAAAGAGCATAAAAAGGAAGTTTTTGAAAGAAAACAAGCGTCTTCCGAGCAACGGCAGGGCATTCAGGCGAAGATCGAGGCCCTTAAAGGCAAATCGGCTGAAATGACTTTGCGCGATGTCGATAAAGAGATCGATCTCATCTATGACGAAATGCGCGCCACGTCTTTGCATCGGGACGATGTGCGGTCATTGCGCGAAGAGCTCTCCCAGATCCGCGCTCCATTCGTCAAAGCCCAAGAGCAAAAAGCCCGCGATCTCGAAGAGGCCGAAAAAGAAAAACTCCGGCTGAAAAAAGAAAAAATTGCGGAGATCAAAGAGAAGATTTCCAAGCTTTCAAAAGAAGGGGACAAGATGGATTTGGAATCCCTTGTTTCTGCTTTTGATGAGATCCAGAAAGAGATTGAACAGGTCGAATTGTCCAAGATGGACAAACAGCAGATCGACCGTCTTCTCCGCCAGATCAAAGATCTGGTAGCAGACAAAAAAGAGCACTCTCTTTTAAATCTCAGCGAAGATGAGAAAAAGACTCTGGAAAACCTCCAGATCGTTTTGCAGCAGAAAAAACAGCGCCGGCAAGAGATCAAGGAACAACTCGAGATGCATCGCAAGACGCTCGGAAATTCCAATCTCGACTTCGAGAAGGCGATGCACTACCGCGAATTGGTCGATCAAGAAAAAGAAAGACTCGAAAAAGCCAACGCAGGCATCGAAGAAATCGAACATAAGATTTCAGAACTCGAAAGCTAAATACCTCTTTGTCCCTGCCGGCAAGGCAGGGACACCTCATTCCTTCCACTTCATACACAGTAAATGCGAGCTTAGGAAATAACAGTCCTAGGATGTAAACATCAGGTGACAGGATACGTAGTAAGTAACAGGCTCAGGGTGTAAACATCAGGTGACAGGATATGCAAGATACGCGCGAAGCGCACGACAGGATATGCAGGATAAAAAAAATAGATAGTGAATACAGTCTCGGTAAGTAACAGTCTTGGAAGCACCGCGAGTCTGAATAGAAAATATCGTCTTTTTTCCCCAATCCTTTCTCAATTCCAAGTGGTCTGTCATATATCAAGCTTGTATGCACCCATCCATTTTTCTATCCTGCATATCCTGTCACCTGATGTTTACACCCTGAGCCTGTTATTACCACATATCCTGTCACCTTGCGTTTGCTAAGACTGCGATCTCTCTTTCCGTTGACAAAGTGAATTGCGTTATGCGAAATTCAGCACAATTCTATTTTTTGGAGGTTTTATGAATCCGCGTTTAGAGACCCTTGCTATAATAGAAAAACGAATTCGGCCCTCTGTTTCGCCGATGGAGACTTCCCATTCGAGCCCATTCCCTAACCAATTTGCAAGCCAGGTTTTTCACCGCGGAATTATGGAAGCGATGCTTCCTAAGAAAGTCTTCCAGAACCTCCTGGGAGTCATGGAAGCGAGAGAAAAATTGCTCCCCGAGCATGCCGATCTCATAGCCGATGCGTTGAAGAATTGGGCCTTAGAGCAAGGCGCGACGCATTACTCGCATTGGTTTCAGCCTTTGACACATGCATCAGCTGAAAAACACGATTCTTTTCTTTCTTGGGGCCCGAACGGCATGCCGATCGAATCCTTGCGCGGATCCGACCTTTTCAGGGGAGAGCCCGACGCCTCCTCTTTTCCGTCGGGAGGCTTGAGGGCCACCCATCAAGCGCGCGGCTATACAGCCTGGGATCCCAGTTCATTCCCCTTCATTTGGGACGGAGGCGCAACCCTTTGCATTCCAGCTGTCTTCTTTTCTTGGAAAGGGGCCGCTCTCGACCATAAAATCCCCCTGCTCCGCTCTGAAGACAAATTGAATGCCGCCGCTTTGCGTTTGACTCAACTTTGCGGAGTCCCTGCGAATCGGGTTTATTCGACTTTAGGGGCTGAACAAGAATATTTCGCGATCGACCGGAGCCACTTTTTGCTGCGGCCAGACCTGATGCTGGCGGGATGCACCGTGTTCGGCGCCCGCCCCCCGAAAGGCCAGGAACTGGAAGACCATTATTTCAGCCCCGTGAAAGAGCGGATCATCGCTTTTATGCGAGATTTCGAATCGGCCGCTTTGCGGTTGGGCATTCCTGTCAAAACGAGACATAACGAAGTGGCCCCGTCCCAATACGAAGTGGCCCCCCTCTTTGAAAGGGCGCCATTGGCTGCGGACCATAATTTAATGATGATGGAATTGATGCGGCAAACGGCTTGCAAACATGGATTGGCATGCCTTCTCCATGAAAAGCCCTTCGCGTACATCAATGGATCAGGCAAGCACAACAATTGGTCGATGGCGACGGATACCGGGATCAACCTTCTGAATCCAAAGGAAAACAGCCTTTGTTTCGTAGTTTTGCTGACGGCGATTTTGCATGCTGTACACACCCATGCAGGTTTATTGCGGGCCAGCATCGCTTCCGCAGGAAACGACCGCCGCTTAGGCGGCTCCGAGGCTCCTCCGACGATCATTTCGGTATATTTGGGAGAAGCGTTAGAACGATTTGTCGAAAATTTGATCCATGGGAAAGAGTCGGCCAAGATCGAACGTTTGATCGACTTAGGACTCGCCCATATTCCACTCCATGAAACTGATGCCTCCGACCGGAACCGGACTTCTTTTTTTCCATTTACAGGAAATAAGTTCGAATTCCGGGCGGTGGGCGCATCTGCGAATTGTTCTTTCCCAATCACAGTCATCAATTCGATCGTTGCCGACAGCCTGCAGCTGATCCTCGACGAAATCGCCGATTCAATCAAAGACAGGAACCTTTCCGGAGACGCCCTTTTTGCCGCGGCTCTTCCAGTAGTCCGAAAATATCTTAAAATCGCGCAACCGGTTTTATTCGCCGGCAATAACTACTCAGAAGAATGGCAGCAGGAAGCTTCGAACCGAGGCTTGCCGAATATCCGTAAAAGTTTCCACGCATTCGCTCAGCTGCTAGAGAAAAAGAGTTTGCGCGTCTTCGAAGGAGTCCTTTCGGAAGAAGAGGTCCATAGCCGCTACGAAATTTTCGTAGAGCAATATGCGAAAACGATGAACATAGAGGCCAATTTGATGAGCGAGCTTTTCAAGACTCAAATACTTCCCGCCGCTCTCCAAGATCAAAAAAATCGGGCGAAATCTTTGGCAGCTATAGAGATCTCGATCTAAAACCATCCCGTCAAATCGAGAGCCTCAAAACGATCTCATCGGCGATCGAACAAGCGATCGGGGATATCGAAGAGATGGAAAAAGTCCAAAAGCAGACCCAAGATTTAGGGTGGGAAGCGAAAGCGAAAGTCTTTTGCGATCTGGTCGATGGGAAAATGGAGCAGGCGCGCAAATCGGTCGACCGTCTAGAAACATTGATCGATAATGCGCTTTGGCCTCTGCCAAAATATCGCGAATTATTATTTATCTGCTGAGCAAAAAAATGAAGAACGAAGTCGGGTTTTTCGGTGGAAGTTTCGATCCGATCCATTTCGGCCACATCAATCTGGCCTTGCAAATGCTTGAAATGCGCGGATTGAAAGAGAATCCTATTCTGCCCCGCTTTCTGTTCTCCTTTTAAAACAGCCCATCCTCCTATGGCAAGCCCGCAGGACCGCCTGGCGATGCTTAAGGCGGCCTTGAAGGAAATCCCTCATTTTAGGGTCATCTCTTTAGAAATCGATCGAGGAGGGCCGTCCTATACGATCGATACTTTGAGCGCGCTGCAGCAAGAAGGGCTCAACCTCCGGCTGATCCTATCGGGAGAAGCGGCGGCCCATCTCGACTCGTGGAAAGAGGCCGAGTCCCTCATCCGTTTAGCGCCCCCTTTGATCGGGGCCCGCTATGGAGTTTCTTTAGACAATCTTCCAGAAAAGATCAAAAAAGGCCTTACTCCGACAAAGGTCATGGAGATTTCCAGCACTGAGATCAGGGAGAGGCTCAAGAAAAAATTATACTGCGGCCACCTAGTCCCTGCGAAAGCTCTAGACTACATCCATGCTCATAAACTATACTGCTGAGGAAAAAATTTCGCTTTTGCGAAAAATCGCCTAAGTTTTTATTTTGCAATTTATGAAGAGTACGCCTCTCGAAATGCTCAACTGCATCGCTCAAGTCATTTACGATAAGAAAGGATTCAACATCCTTGCCCTCGATGTAAAAGGGTTGTCCAGTATCACGGATTATATCGTTATCGCTGAAGGGAATGTCGACCGCCACGTCGCTGCAATCGGAAGATCGATTCTCGACGAGTTGCGGGAAAAAGGGGTACAACCCGTTCACGTAGAAGGGTTTCAAACAGGCGATTGGGTAGTTTTGGACTATGGCGAAATCATGGTCCACCTTTTCATGCCTGGCCTGCGTGAAAAATATTCCTTGGAAAGACTCTGGAGCGAGAGCAAAATCGTCGATCTCGATATCGACGTCTCCAAACCCGCCATAGGATAATTGATTAGCGGCCCTATTCTGTGATTACACGGTTAATCGTTGAATATTTTATTTTTCCGTGTTGAAAATTATTTAGGAGCATTAGTTACTTATGGCATTTGATTTATTGCATGAAAAAATTCAGAAGGCGATCGAAGATTTAGGGCATACGACGCCGACCCCCATTCAAGATCAAGCGATCCCAAAAATTTTGGAAGGTTGCGATTTACAGGCTTCCGCCCAAACCGGCACAGGCAAAACGGCCGCTTTTATGTTGCCCGCTTTGAACCGGATTGCCGCAAAACCAAACCTACCTGGCAACGGCCCCCGCATCCTGATCTTAGTGCCCACGCGCGAATTGGCGATGCAAGTGGCGACAGAGGCTGCTAAATACAGCAAACACCTGTCCAACGTCAAAACAGTCTGCATTTATGGCGGAGCTCCTTATCCCATCCAAAACCGCGAACTTTCCCGTCCCTATGATATCCTTGTTGCGACTCCTGGCCGCCTGATCGATCACATCGACAGCGGGAAGATTAAGCTTTAACCGTCTAAGTTGCTGATTCTGGACGAAGCAGACCGGATGTTGGATATGGGATTTATCGAGCCTGTCGAACACATTGCCTCCATGACTCCCAATCACGCCAAACCTTGATGTTTTCAGCCACATTGAAAGGTAATCGTGATGAAATTGTCGAAACGGCTTCTTAAACGACCCATCGAAATCAATGTTGCGCAGCGACCCAGATCAAGAGCAGCAAAATATCGAAGAGCGCGCTCATCCTGTCGACAATCTCGACCATAAATATCGTCTTACTCGACCATCTTTTAGGCGATGATTCGTTGACCAAGTCGATCGTTTTCACCTCGACGAAACGTCAGGCCGACCATTGGCCGATAAGCTCTCGACAATGGACTGCGGCCGCGCTCTCCATGGCGATATGAACCAGAGGCAGAGGACCCGGACGATCGCCCGCTTGAGACGCAATGGGAAATCCGCATCCTCGTTGCCACCGATGTCGCGGCGCGCGGGCATCGATGTCCAGACGATCACCCATGTATCTAATTTCGATTTGCCCATGAGCGCGGAAGATTACGTCCACCGCATCGGAAGGACAGGCCGGGCAGGCGCGACGGGGATCGCCCTCTCGTTTGCCGCGAACAAGGATATGCATATCGTCCGGCGTATCGAGCAATTTACGGGGAAAAAAATGACCTCTACGGTCATTCCGGGAATGGAGCCTAAATTCAAGCCTCAAATTAAGCCGAACCGGAAGAGCTGGGGCCCTCCAAAACGGCGATTCAGATCCAGGTAAAACTATCTCCAGGCTCCGCCTGATATAAGTTCAGGCCCGCGCCGTCTTGGCAATATCCTTGCAGGCGGCGGGGATGGATTATCGTTATTTCTTAGATCAGGCAGCGGTTGTCTGGGATTTTGAGGTTTTCTTCTTAAACTTTGCACAATCCTAGTACCGACAGGAATGAGGATCCCTGAGAGTGCGAGGCAACTCAATATTTCCTGAGCAATCCTCAAAGGCCGGCACCGTGAAGCAATCGCGGTAATTTCAGCCCATTTCGAAGGCATAAAATAATAATATACATAAGCCAGTGGGTTAACATTACCTAAATAATTATAATAATAATTGGTTTCGCAAGATATCTTGGTTTGATCGTTTAAAAAATTTTTCGCTAATATTCCTGTAGTTGCAAGGGCTATTCCTAAAGCGTCGTAAATCTTCATTATTATATCCATTTGTATATTATATATTATAATATAATACATAAAAATTGTTATTATTTTCAATATAACATTTAGTAAAATTATTTATTTGCAGTCGGAAAATTCCATGTTGCCCGTTCGCACGGCATTTGGTATGATAGGCGGGCTAGGAAATAAAATTTTATTTCCTTAAAATTATTGTTTGGTTAAACTGCTGGCGCTTCGGCTGGCTCTTTTTGGAGACGATTGTAAATGGCTAGAAAACGGATTGTTGTGACGGGGATGGGGATTGTTTCCTGCTTTGGAACCGATGTCGACCATTTCTATGAACAGCTTCTTGCGGGAAAGAGCGGGATCGTTCCGATCGAGGAATTCCCTTGCGCCGAGTATCCGACCCGTTTTGCCGGAGCCATCCGGAATTTCGATGTGGGCGATTACATGGACAAAAAGCAAGCGCGCCGCGTCGACCCCTTTATCCGCTACGCAATGGTCGCGGGAAAAAAGCGCTGGAAAGCGCGAAACTCGATGCCGGACAGCCCAGGCGAAGCTCGATAAGAATCGCTGCGGGATTATCATCGGCTCCGGGATGGGCGGCATGAGCATCTTCTATGACGGCGTCGAGACCATCTTGACCAAGAGCTATCAAACGGCTCACTCCCTTCTTTGTCCCTTACATCATCACGAATATGGGAGGAGCGCTGCTCGCGATCGACATCGGTTTCATGGGGCCTAACTTCTCTATTTCGACCGCCTGCGCCACTTCGAACTTTAGCATCCACTCAGCCGCCGAACAGATCCAGCATGGGAAAGCCGACCTGATGCTCTGCGGCGGGGCGGAAGCGCCGATCAATCCGATCGGGCTCGCCGGCTTCGTAGCGATCGGAGCTCTTATCGACGCAAAACGACGATCCGACCAAAGCCTCCAGGCCATGGGACCAGGCCCGCGACGGCTTTGTCATGGGAGAAGGGGCTGGCGTCCTCGTTCTCGAGAGCTTGGAGCACGCGTTGGAGCGAGGAGCGCCCATTTATGCGGAATATCTAGGCGGCTCGGTCAATTGCGACGCCTATCATATGACCGATCCCGCGCGAAGATGGGGAGGGCGTCGCGCCTGTATGGAAGAGGCGATCGCGGCATCCGGCATCTCCAAAGAATCGATCAATTATATCAACGCACACGCCACTTCGACGCAGGCTGGAGACCTCTGCGAGATCCAAGCGATCCTCAAAGTATTCGGACCGCAGGCGAAGGAGATCAAGATCAATAGCACTAAATCGATGATCGGCCACTGCCTTGGAGCCGCCGGAGGTTTAGAGGCGATTGCGACGATCCAGGCGATCCGGACGGGCATGCTCCATCCGACGATCAACCTTGAGAATCCCGAAGCCATGACCCGAGATCTCGACCTCATCGCGAATGCGGCTAAACCGCATCGTATTCAGGCCGCCCTTTCCAATTCGTTTGGTTTCGGCGGCCATAATTCAACACTTGTTTTTGCCCCTTACCACAACTAGGATTTATGGTGCAAAAAGACGAATCGTTCGGCGTCATCCCTCTTTCCCGCGAGCGGGGAAGATGGGAAGTGTTTTTGATCCAGCATCGGCGAGGACGTTATTGGGGATTTCCAAAAGGGCATGCGGAAGAAGGGGAAACGCCTCAGGAAGCCGCTTTTCGGGAATTGAAGGAAGAGACCAATCTCGAGTTCGTCCGCTATCTGCAGACGGAACCTTTATTGGAACAATACCATTTCATGGCGGAGGGCCGCCGCATCTTTAAACAAGTCCTCTATTATATCGCGGAAGTCCAGGGAACTGTAAAATTGCAAGAGCAAGAAATCCAAAATGGGATCTGGGTGCCGATTCGCAGAGGCGATCGATAAAGTCACGCACCCCGAAGGAAAAATGATCCTTTCCCAGGTTGAAAAAATACTTCTCAAAGATCTAGTTTTCCTATTATGTCATTTTTGAATCGTATCTTTGGAAAAAAAATTCCGATTCCTTTTCCTTCGAACCGCAAGATCGAAGTTTTTTCGAGGCATTGCATTTTTTCATCGATCAGCGCGCACAAGAAACGATTCCCGAATTTCAACCGCGAAATTTGCTATCGCAACCTCATCGAAACGATCGATCCCGAAAAAGCCAATCTCACTTTTTTTCTCGATACAGCCAAAGGTTCGCGAAACGATCACTTTTTGAAGAATGAACTGCGCTTTCCGGTCATTGAGATCAGCGAGGGAAGCGAAGCGGGCTCCTTTTTACGCCTTCTCGACCATGTCGAAAAACTGGATCTCCCTCCCGATACCATCCTTTATTTCGTTGAAGACGATTATCTTCATAAACCAGGCTGGATCGAACCCCTTCTCGAAGCGTTCCAGCTTCCTATCGATTACGCGACTCTTTACGACCATCGAGATAAATATTTCCTTCCCATGTACAAACATTTAAAATCGGAAATTTTTATCACCGCTTCCTGCCATTGGCGCACCACTCCTTCGACGACGCAAACCTTCGCCGCGCTCTACCACACTTTGATGAAAGATCTTCTGGTCCATCGGAAATTTTCGATGGGGCGGACGATCAGCGCGGACCACGAAAAATTTAGCCTCCTCCAAAGAAAAGGAGCGAAGCTCGTTTCACCCATCCCTGGCTGGTCCACTCACGCAGAGCCGGAATTTGCCTCGCCGTGCTATGATTGGCAGCAACTGTTAACCCCCATTGAGGAGACCTCATGTCCTACGCAAAAACATTCGCAATAGAAACTTCCAAGCCCGCTGATCTGGCCCGCGACGCCGCGATCGTGATCCTCGCCAGCCTCGTGATCGGCCTTTTCGCCAAGGTCTCGATCCCGCTTCCCTTCACCCCTGTGCCGATCGGGACGCAAAATTCCGTAATTCTGCTCATGGCCGCATTCTTAGGCGCCAGACGCGCCGCTGCAGCGACTTTCGCCTTCTTGGCGCAAGGGGCCGCAGGCTTTCCCGTCTTCGCAGGCGGAGTGGGGGGCATCGTAAAATTTTTCGGACCGACAGGCGGCTATCTGATCGGCTATCTCGCCGCCGCTTTTCTTGTTGGTTATATAATTGAGAAATGCAAAGAGAAGACCGTTTCTAAAACCTTCTTCGCGCTCGCAGCAGGCCATGCCGCTATCTATCTATTCGGCGCCGCATACCTCGCCACCTTTATCGGGTTTTCAAAAGCGCTTCTCCTCGGAGTCGCTCCCTTCGTGGTCGGCGATTTATTAAAGATCGTCGCTAGTTTGAAAATCTTGAACTGGGTCGGGTCAAGACGGTAAAAAGATCGCAGGATGAAAATATACCGAAATGGTCTGAAGAATCGGGATTATGCCAAGGAGGCTCCTCAGAATTTCGATTCGGAGCGAGTGACCATTGCCCGAGGGCAAGGCACGAGTGAGAATCGAAATTTCTGAGGTAAAGCCGACGCCGGCAGAAACCGATTCTTCAGATTATTTCGGTATATCATCCTGCTGTTTGATCTGCTTGAGCGCCGCTTTCAATTACTTGAATTTTAGCGCCCTCCTGCCAAGCTGTCGAAGATTTGAATTCAGCGATTCTTTCTATTATATCGAGAAGCTGATTCGCTTGATTCACGCAGCTATTAATTTGAAATTGTATGTAATTAAGTGTAAGTTCATCAGCTGTTCCTCGGTTGAGAATTTCCTCTATATTTTCGCAGTTCGAAATTGAATCATTTGCGATATCTACGGACTCGGCAAGATATTCTCCTTTTTTTGCAAGCTCGGTCAATAGAGAAAGTGCGATCTCAGTTGTACCTGTTGTTTGTCCATCGGAAAGTCCTTGTTTTGCCAATTCAAATGCTAAAGGATAGCTTTCTTCATTCCCTTCAGAGACAAGTTGTATCGCATTTTGAACGGACGTCCAATACTCTGAGTCAATATCTTAGATCGAGTTCTTTAATTATAGATCCCATTTTAGCTAAAAGGATGGGTTGGACATTGGGTGAAGCCATACCGAATTTCAAATTTTCCAAAGAAGCGTCTTTCCAAGGTCCCTCAGTATATGTGGAGGCCAGTTTCAAAAATGAAATCGCTGAATCGACTTGTTTATTTTTTTTGATCAGTTCTATTGCCAAGCGACCTAATTGGCGGATAAAGTGATAAGAGTCCGAATAGCCTTTGTTCGGATCTATTTTTCGCCTTTCGATGACTTTGGCGGCTACTCTATCGCCGTATCCTTTCGAAACGAGTTTTTGCAAAAGAACCAGAGATCTGTCTCTCGTAGCCTCATTTTCTACGCCTTTCTCCACCAATTTAACAAGAGTTGGGTAGGTTCCGATTGCATTTTGTTCAAAGAGATTCTCGCCTAACGAAATGAGTCTATTGAAGTATACGGGGTCTTTCGTGTTCATCCCTGATATCAATACCGTTTCCGCGGCTGCGTAACCGAGGTTTCTTCGATTTAGTTCAGTGAGTAAATCAAAGAAAGAATCTTGTGCTAAGCTCGGGGCAAACTGCGAGTCAGTTTTTAAGCTGCTAGGATCTAAGTCCAGTCCTTCTTCAATAAGGGCGAGGGCCGGTGCGTAAGCGGCTTCGACATTTCTCCTGACCAGATCGACAGCCGGTAAGTAATACAAATAGAAATTTTCATCTTTCGAGCTTATCTTTGGCGCTGCGATCATCCTGACGGCGAATTCGGTCTCTTGTCCCTCCTCGATCCAGTAGCGTAAGTGAACAAAATAATCGCTATTGCTCTCGCTGATTCCTTTTTCCACAGTTTTATAGGCTATTTCATTGATTCCAGAGATTTTTTGGTCGGTCAGATAGATCACGGCTTCGGTAAACATACAGGGAAATTCGCCCTGTAAGATTCGGAAGGCCAAATCGCGGCTTATTTCGATAGGCAATTTTTTAAGAAGAGCAAATGCCTTCCAAGGCATTGAAAAGTCTTCTTTGCCTAGACCCATTTCGATGGCCTTTAGAACGTTTTTCTCATCCACAGGAAATTGGTTTGCCAGCTCTTGAGAATAGTGATCCAAAAAGAAGGGCAGAGATTCATCGTTTAAAAAAACATCGGGGTATTTAAAGATTTCCAGAAAATTTTGATAATCAGATTTGGTTTTTATGTATTGGGAAGCAAGCTTCGAATAAAAGGATTTTGTCGCAGGATCGGGATCGGCCACTTTATGGATCCAATTTTCGACCATCGAAAGATCCTGAACCTGGGTCCCATGGTTTTCCAACCAGTTTCCGCAAGGGGTCGATAGCGAATTAGAAGCCGCATAGCAATTTTCCGCCAGTTTGAGGGCGGCGTCAGCGCCTTCTCTCTTTTCCACTGAAGATAGGTAAGAATTAACAAGGGCAGATCGATTGAACCACGCACAGACTCCCGCTCCAAAGACGAACAATGCGGCAAGAGCCGTCTTGAGGGGGAATCTTCCGATAGGTTGAGATTTCTTTTCGGTCCCATTTGCGACGACTTTTTCTGCAAGGCTCTTCGCGTATTCGCGATTCGGCAGAGGCTTTTCTACTGGTATGCCGAGGATATCGGACACTTCAGCGAAGCAGGCGCCGCACTTTAAAATCGCGTCATCAGTGCTGCCTACTTTGTGGTCTACAATCTTCTTTTCGAGGCAGCCCACATGAATGGGGTCGCGCTCCTCATGAGCCAGGGCTGGATTGTGGGAAGTAAAAGCATTATTGCAATCCACGCATTGGGCCGTTGGATCCAAATTTGTTTTTACATATGAAATAGTCATCAAAATTTTCCTTAGGCGCCTTGAGAAGGGGCCAATTTTTTCAAAAGGTTTAACGATGGATCGCGAGTTTCTGGTTTTTGCAAGCCGATTTCTGCGAGTTTTTGTAAGGTCCCGTAGGTTTCCTTCGCTTGTTTGTCGGCAAGAAGCTCTGCTAACCACAAGAGTGTGCTAAAATAATAAGGATCTTGCGTCTCTAATCCTGCTTTGATTTCAGCCTCGGTCATCGCAAATGCGAGATTTTTTTCGTTGAGATCGTGAAGAGTCCTAAATGAAGTGTTTTTTGCCATAGGCAATTGCAATCCCCTTTTCACAATTTCCAAGATGGGATCCAGAACTCGAGCCAGAACATCGCCCTCATTGCGGTGGGCGAGCTGATTGGCGAGGCAGGAGTAGATACGAAAATTCGGATGATCCGCTTGAGGCGCATTTTGAAGGGCCTTTACGATTCGATCGGTATGCATCCCACTGAGAGCCCATCCTTGCATGAAGAGGAGTAAATTGGGGCGGTCCCGGAGAGGCTCTTCATCGATCCGTTTGAGCAATGTTTCATAGGCGTTGGGGACTTTTGCATCGATCAGATCCGCAGCAAAAGAGGAACTATAGGCTTCCCATTCCCCAAATTCTCCCATGAGCGCTCGAATGGCCAAATCATGGCCTACCCCATGTGCCAGATGCGTTAGAATCCCCAATGAAAAAAGCCTGTTTATATAATACGGGTCTTTCAAGCCCATTTCGACAACCTGCAGCGCGCTTTTATCATCGACATCCAAATTTTTGTTTTCTGCGCGAAGGGAATAGTAATTTAAAAAAACATGCAGCGTTTCTTGATTTAAAAATTCCTGGGGATTGCCAAAATAGAGCTTTCCGATTTCTGGAAATTGCGAATACTCATACCTTCTTTCAGAAACGATCTTTGAAAAATTAGACCGAATTTCTGGATCGGGATCGGTTAGGGCTGTCTCAATCCAATTTTTAGCAATCTGGGGATTTAAGCCTGTTTGTTTTTCTACCCAGCTTCCGCAAGAGGCCGCAAGCGGTTCAGGCGCTGAGAGAGAACATTTCTCTCCGATTTGAATAGAGGACTCTTTTCCCCATTGATTTTCCATGCATGATAGGGCCGATTCGAGGAGAGTTGCCCGGCGAATCCACGCGTAGGCCAACCCTACGCCTACCAAAGAGAGAGCAATGAGGGGCAAAAGTTTTTGAGCCGATCCCGCTTGTTTTTCAAGGGCAGCGTTGCGCCCGCTATTCGCCGCAGGAGGATTTCGGAAACAGGGAAAGTGCTTTGACAAAGTAATCATGATTTTTCCTTTAGAGATCGAATCTGTTCGAGAACGCGGTTCGCAGCGGAGGAAATTTCCTTATTTTTATTTTTGGAAAATTTTTCCGCGAGGGCTTCTGCTTCGGAAAGATACGCTTTCTTTTTCACCAGTTCCGTTAAAATATTCAAGGAATCGACAGTGAGACGACATTCATTTTGCGTCCAGTCGTTAAGAAAAATTCCATTGAGTACCTTCTCAGCGAAATCAAAAGCTACCGGGTAAAATTCTTCTCGGCCGCTTGAGACGGGACGTTGGAGTCTCTCAGCTATAGGAAAAATATTGGCTTTAAGTTCAGGTAGGACGTGCTCAATTATGGCCAACGCGGTTTTGTTATTTTCGAGCCCCGCTTCCAGCCATTCAAATTGGATCAATCTATCCGAATCATAATTTCTCGAATTCTCGGCCTGAAGTTTAGAAAAGCTATTTGGGTTTTTGGCAAAAAGATCAGCGCGAATTCTTTCGACCAAAAATAATTGAACGACAGTATCTGAACGGTCTTGTTTTATCAATTCAAAGGCCAGATATCCTAGCCGGTCGATAAATTCATAACTGTCGGAATAGAGCCTCTTATTGGCAATCATTCGAACAGCCTCATCGAGTCCGAATCCTTTTTGGACTAATTTTTGCAAGAGAGAGTAGGAATCCAATCGGGTTCTTCGGGTACTTGCGTTCTCCAATCCCCATTCGGCGACTTTGGCGAGAGTCGGGTATGAATCTTTTACGTTTTTGGACTCGAGATCATTCGCTAATAAAAGTAATTGTTGGAAATAGTCCGTATCTTGCGTGCGATAGCCTGTTTCCAACTCCCTAATGGTAAGATCGTATCCAAGGTTTTTTTGATTGAGCATTTGCAGGGCGTTAAACGCTGTTTCTCTATGAATCGGTCCTAAAGTTAAGCCTTTTTCCACCAGGTTGTGAAGAGGCGCATAAGCGAGTTCTTCATCTCTAATTGCAAGAGAGGAAGCTAGATCGAGAAAAGGAGGGAAGAGCCGAGATTCGGTAAAAGAGCCGCCCAAAGCTTTTTCCGTTAACGCCAATGAAGGTCCGATCAAAGCGGAAGCTAAAAAATGCCGGTTCAAAACAGCAGTCATCACAAATCCGATTAAAAAGGGAATTTTTACCGCATTCCAAATTTCTCTTCGCGGATCCATTTTGAGAGGGCTGCTCTGTTCCTTTTTCTACAATTTGTTCAGCGAGGAGATGGGTGTATTCGCGATTTGGAAGGGGCTTTTCAACCGCAATGCCGAGGACTTCAGAAACCTCTCCAAAGCAGGTCCCGCATTTTAAAACTGCGTCAGGGCCGTCCCCGACAAAGTGTTCAATAATTTTCTTTTCGAGGCAGCCCAAATGAACGGGGTCGCGCTCCTCATGAGCCAGGGCTGGATTTTGGGTAGTAAAGGGATTTTTGCAATCCACGCATTGGGCGGTAGAATCCAAATTAGTTTTTACATAAGAAATAGTCATAAAACCCCATTTTTTGCGGCTGAATATACACAAAAGGCGTTTTTAATTAAATCTTAATAAAGAACCGAGTTTGTTTTTGAAACGTCCTAGAATGTTCTTGCTTTCTACGCGATTTTTGACAAAATCGGATTTTGCATATGAAAAAGTTTGCTCTATTCCTGGTTTTGCTCAGTGTTGTTTTCGTCGGATCCTATTCAGCCGCGAAAGGGGCGAAGCTCGATTGGAAGCGCCGTCCAGGGCCCAGAGTGGATAGAGTGGACGCACGGTTCGTCCCAAACCCATTTCCCGTCCAAAATCGGTTTTTTACAGTGGTGATCATTGGAAGGAACAATGGGGGAAGCGTGGAAAAAACGCTCGCTTCCGTGTTTTCCCAAAATTATGAAAACTACAGGGTCGTTTATATCGACGACGCCTCGGACGACGGGAGTTTCGACTTGGCGTCCGATTTGATTGCGGACAGCGGACAGTCGATGCGGGTCGCTTATGTAACAAACGAGGAAAGGATGGGAGAGCTCGCCAACCTTTCCAGGGCTGTTGAAACGTGCGGCAATGATGAGATCGTGGTGTTGTTGAAAGGCGAAGATTGGCTGGCCCATGAGTGGGTGCTGCAGCGTCTCAATGCCTATTACGCCGATCCGGACCTTTGGATCGCCGCTGGAAAATACTGCGAATATCCCTCTTATGCAATCGGAGGCCCTATTTTTCTGTCAGGAGACATCCGGAAGGATTTGTCTGTTTCTCCCCATTTAAAGACTTTTTACGCCGGCCTATTCAAAAAGGTGCAGACTCCCGAAGAGAAGAATTTGGGAGAACTCGATTACATGATTCCAATGCTTGAAATGGCGGGCGCCCATTCCTTTTCGATTCCTGAGGTTTTGATCATCGCAAATAGCGAAGGGGTGGAAAAAAGTCCTGTCTCCGAACCATTGGCGAGATCTGCGAGGGCCTATTTGCCGCTGACTGCATTGTTCTCTGAAAGGATCGATGCGGAAGACGAATGGATAGAAGAGGAGATGCAGTGAACCCGTTCCGCATATTTCTTTTGCTTTTGATTTTAGCAGCTGCGGCAGGGGGGTATTTCATGGGCAAGAAGCACGCTCCGGCGTCTATCGCAGAGGCTGAGGCAGCCGAGAGCTTTCCTCTGACCGAATATAAATCCTTTGCGATCGTGGTCTACGCCTGCAACCAAGAGTCTTGGTGCCAAAGGACGCTCAGGTCTATCTTTGAACAAGATTACGACCATTACAGGATTGTTTTCATCGATGACGCTTCAAATGACGGAACGTATGAAAAAGCACGGGATTTCATTGTCGAGAGCAATGAAGAGAGGCGTGTGATCCTGATCCGCAACGAGACAAGGCTCGGTCCGGTAGGATCTCTTTATCGGGCTGTCGACGGCTGTCTGGACCGGGAGATCGCGATTCCTCTCGATGCGAAAGATTGGCTGGCCCATCCATCTGTGTTGAGCCGCGTAAACGACCTTTATCAAAATCCCGATGTCTGGCTCGCTAGCGGGCAGGCGGTCCGATATCCCTCTTATTCGATCGTCGAGTCGGCCGATTCCGACGCGCCTTGTTCTTTCTATTCTGGATTGATGAAGCAGATCCGATTCGAAGATTTGTGCAAAGAGGGGAGATTCGCGGCAGCGAAAAAGTCTTATCTCATTCCTTTGCGGCAATTAGCAGGCCGCAGGATCGCGTATCTTGCGAAACCCCTGGCTTTTTTTAATGCCGCCGCTTGTTTGAAAGAGGCGGATGCAACCGTTCCGATCGCTTCCTACTCGCCCTTGACCGAGTTCCCCCGACCAAGATAAAGTCTCATTTTATATAAATGGGAACAGGATGCGCAGGATCGCAAACGGCAGGATAGGAAGGATAAAAACAGCATATCCTATTTTTCCTGCAAATCCTGCCGATTGTGATCCTGCCTATCCTGTTTTTCCTGGATTCAGCGATGCTTTGGGGCTGATTTTTTCGAGGACCATGCAGAGAGCTGGTTGCCCAATTTGTTTAAAGTGGAAGAGACGGCCCGGCTTGGCTTGACCGCTAGCGGCGTTACGCTGTGACGTTCGGTCATAACGCCTTTTTTGTCTGTTGCTTTAAGGAATTTCGTATTGTTGTCGACGTCTCTCCCAAAACGGGGGTAGACTGAGCCTGAAATTTCCTCGCTGTTTGTGATCATGATTCGCGAATTGAGATTCGCTACTTCTTGAGTTTTTGGGGGAAGATGCGGCTCGCCGCCGATTGGTTTGACCATATAACCTCTTCGGTTGTAGAAATTTTTACGTATAAAGAAAATAATAAAAAATGTCTAAAGCTTTCTCAGCTCGTTGGCTTTTTTGCAGATCAGACTGCGGAGGGTCGCAAGAGCTTTTTGGTTCGTTTTTCCGTCGGTGGATTCTCGATCCAGATCGGCAGAATGGGTCGATTCTGGGGATGAATGCGCTTCTTCAAACGATTCGATACTGTTTTTAGTTTCTGATATCATAGTTATACTTTTATAGTAATTATAATATAATTATTTCATATTTGTAATAAATAATCAATTATTTAGTTATTTTTGTTGTTAAGTGGCTTTTAATGAGGGGTTTTGGGCAGAGGCACGGATTGGGGCAAAGGCCGAGGTGCGGGGAAGAGGATGGGGGCGATTAAAAATGTGGCTGAAAACACCTCCTAAAGATAAAAATAGTGAGAACTGAAATAGGCTTTTGCATGTCGACTTTCTTTTGGACTTTGGTTTCTTATTTGGCCCGTGCTCTCATTTCCCTCCGTTATCGGGTGGAAATAAAGGGATTGGACCGTCTGACTCCGGACAAGTTGAATAAAAAGGAGGGGATCCTTTTTTTCCCGAACCATCCCGCACACATGGACCCTCTCATCCTTTTTGTGCTCCTTTGGCCGAAGTACCGGATGCGGCCGCTGGTCATCGAATACGTGTACCGATTGTCGATCCTGCAACCCGCATTAAAATTGGTCAGGGCCCTTTCCGTCCCGAATTTCGATACATCGGTCAACCAGATCAAGATTAAAAAGGCTGAGAAGTCTTTCGAAGAGATTGCAAAAGGGCTTAAAAAGAAGGAAAATTTCGCGTTCTATCCCGCAGGCCGTCTCAAAAGCTCGGGAAAGGAATTGCTGAGAGGCTCATCAGGGGCCCATGGCCTCATTCAAGAGTGTCCGGAGGCAAATATCGTCCTGATCCGCACCACCGGGCTTTGGGGCAGTAGTTTTTCCCGAGCGCTTTTGGGACATTCGCCTCCGCTTCCGCAAACCCTTTGGCATGGGTGCAAGACTCTGCTCAAGAATTTTCTGTTTTTCACGCCTCGCCGGAAAGTGACCATTGAAATCGAAACGAATCCCGATGATTTTCCCCGCGACGCGCAGCGCGTCGATTTCAACCGCTATTTGGAAAATTGGTACAACCGCTATCGGGACGAAAAAGGAAATGTTAACGAGAGCGAACCGATCAAATTGGTCTCTTATAGTTTTTGGCGCAAAGAATTGCCGACTGTCTTTAAGCCGAAAAAACGGAAAGGAGGGGAGGGAGACGTTGCGATCAATGACGAGACCCGCGAAAAAATCTACGCCGAGATCAGGCGGATCCTCAATAACCCTGCTTTAGAAATTAGACCCGAGATGAGCTTCCCCTTCGATTTAGGGATGGACTCGCTCAACACGGCTGAATTGATGGCCTATCTGACCAAAAATTATGAAATCGACGAGCTCCATCCCGAAGAGATGGAAACTGTGCAAAACGCCCTTGAATTGGCGGAAGGGTCCCGCAATAGCGAGACTCCGAGCCATCAGGTGGTTCATGCCTCCTGGCCCGAAGAGGACGGACGGCTGCCGCCCGCTCTCCCTACGGGAGACACGATTCCCGAAGCCTTCCTTTGCAGTTGCGAGAGGCTGGGCAATTATGTGGCTTGCGGGGACGATCTGATCGGAGTTTTGACCTATAAGAAGATGAAAAGGGCCGTTTTAGTGTTAGCGGAGCATTTCAAAAAGATGCCTGAAAAAAATGTCGGCGTTTTGCTTCCTGCATCTACTGGAGCGTTTATTGTAATCCTGGCCCTCCAATTCGCGAAGAAAGTCCCCGTTATGCTGAATTGGACCCTCGGCCCCCGCTATCTCGATGAGATGGTCAATCTGACGAAATGCAAAAACGTGATCAGCTCGTGGCGGTTCTTAGACCGGTTGGCCCATGTGGATTTCGGGACTGTGGCAGATAAAGTGAGCCTTCTCGAAGATATCCGGCCAAAGATCGGTTTGAAATCCAAACTGCGCGGAGCTTTTATGGCCTCTTTTTTCTCAAGCCCATCTATCCTCCGTTCTTTCGGCATCGAGAAGAGCGATGGCGACAAGCCGGCCGTCGTCTTATTCACCAGCGGCACGGAAGCGAATCCCAAAGGCGTTCCTTTATCCCATAAAAATATCATTTCGAATTTGCGCGCTGCGATGCAATGCATCGAACTCAGGGTCTCCGATGTGCTTTATGGCATCTTGCCGCCCTTCCATTCTTTTGGCTTTTCAGTTGCGGGTCTTTTCGCTTTTATCAGCGGTACGCGGAGTCGCTTTTTATCCAGATCCGACCGACAGTTTCGCCCTCGCAGAGGGGGTCGACCGATGGAAAGTCACTCTTTTCTGCAGCGCTCCCAGCTTTTTAAAGGGGCTTTTTTACGCCGCGAAGCCAGGGCAGCTCGAAATCGGTCCGCTACTTTGTTTGCGGCGCGGAAAAAGCACCGCAGGAACTCTATGAGCGGGTGGAAAAATTAGGAACCGACGGTAAATTGATCGAAGGCTACGGGATCACCGAATGCTCTCCGATCATTACGATCAACCGCCCCAATCTTCCTCCTAAAGGAGTCGGCCGCCTTCTCCCTGATTTAGAAGCTTGCACGATCCATCCGGAGACCCACGAACTTCTTCCCGAAGGGAGCGAAGGGGAGATCTGCGTCAGAGGTCCGAATGTATTCCATGGATATTTAGACAATCCCCGCAGTCCCTTCATCGAAATCGATGGCAAGCGCTGGTATCGCACCGGAGATATCGGCCATCTCGAAAAAAATGGGTCTTTGATCCTTTCCGGAAGATTAAAACGGTTCACGAAACTCGGCGGAGAAATGATCAGCCTGGGCGCCATCGAAGAAGCTCTTGTGTCGCGCTTGATCCAGAACCAGCAGATTTCCGCCGATGTCCCGTCTCTCGCCATTTGCGCAGATGAGAGGAACGGCAAATCCCAGCTCATCATTTTCTCGACGGTCGATCTCGATAAGGAAAAGGCCAATCAAATCCTCGAGGATGCGGGTTTTAGCCGCCTGATCAAAATTTCCTCAGTTCAAGAAGGTCGAAGAGATCCCTCTATTGGGAGTCGGGAAAACCGATTACCGCAATTTGCAAAGCCTGGTCGCGGGATAGATCCTTATGTCATTGAAACTCTATAACACCGAAACTCGAGAAAAAGAAATCATACTGCCTGCGACGGCAAGAAAATCCGCATGTATACTTGCGGACCGACGATTTACGATTTCGCCCATATCGGAAATTTCCGCACCTATGTTTTCGAAGATCTTTTGCGCAGGTCGTTGCAATTTTTTGGGTTCAAGGTCGATCAGGCGATGAATCTCACCGATATCGACGATAAGACCATTGAAAGAGGCGATCGCAAAAGAGATTCTCCCTCAAAGAGCTATACAGAGCCGTACCGGATCGCTTTTTTCGAAGACTTGAAGATTCTGAATATCGAAAAAGTCGAACATTATCCTGCCGCCACCGACTACATCCCTGAGATGATCCGGATGATCGAAATCCTTATGAAAAAAGGATATGCCTACACGAGCCCGAACGGGAGCATCTATTTTTCGATTCGCGCAATTCCCCTCCTATGGCCGCCTTTCCCATTTCAATCTCGCCGAACTCAAAGTACAATGCCATCGGGAGACAACGAAGCCGATGAATACGATAAAGAAAACATCGCCGATTTTGTCCTTTGGAAAGCCTACGATCCAGAGCGGGATGGGCAGATTTTTTGGGAAAGTCCATTTGGGAAAGGGCGTCCCGGCTGGCACATCGAATGTTCCGCCATGGCGATGAAGCTCCTCGGCGATACGATCGACATCCATTGCGGCGGCGTCGA
This sequence comes from uncultured Chlamydiae bacterium, assembly GCA_963713105.1. Lineage (GTDB taxonomy): Bacteria > Chlamydiota > Chlamydiia > Chlamydiales > SM23-39 > CAVQKJ01. The sequence continues at coordinate 352,463 of CAVQKJ010000005.1, read as the reverse complement.
CAACATGTTTCCCCATCATGAAAATGAGATCGCCCAATCGGAATGCTGCACGGGCCATCGCTTTGTGCAGACATTGGGTCCATGTCGAGCATCTCCTCGTCGACCATAAGAAGATGTCGAAAAGCCTCGGCAATTTCTACACTCTCCGCGATCTTTTGAAGAAAGGCTATACCGGGCCAGGAGGTCCGCTATCTGCTCCTTTCGACCCATTACCGCACGCAGCTCAATTTCACCTTTGCAGGGCTCGACGCCGCCCGCGCGAGTCTGCAGCGGATCGAAGACCTGATCCTTCGTTTCCGGGAGATTCCCAAAAATTGCCGATACGTCTTTTGCAGCGCCTCTCTTGCAGAATGCCGACGAACGCTTTAAAACGGCGCTGGCCGACGATCTCAATATTTCTTCCGCCCTTGCCGCCCTTTTCGATCTGATCCGCGAACTCAATGCACTTTGCGATGAAGAAAAAATCGGAAAAAATGAGGCTGAAGACGCCCTTGCATTTATTGACGGAATGGGATCGAGGTTCTCGGTGTTTTGCCTCTGCAAAAAAAAGAAGAGGCGATTTCTCATGAATCTGATCCATTTTTTAGAACAGCGGGAAAAGGCGCGCCGCGAAAAAAACTTGCGCCTGAGCGATCAAATGCGCGACGCCATCCTATGAGCGCGGCTATCTGATCGAAGACACCCCAACAGGAGCGAGGTTAAAGAAAAAATGAGCCAGAAAAGCCAAACGCCGGATGAGCGTTTTCTTGTAAAACTCTACTTAACAGCCATGGAAAAAGGGGATCCTTTCGCTTCGATCGACCGCGGAGAAGTAGCGCTCGCGATCGGACTCAAAGAAACGGCTGTCAAAAATATCGTCAAACATCTCGCCCAGGCCAATTTCATCCAGAAGAACGATGAAAAGTTCCTTCATCTCACCGAACGGGGCCGCGAATTCGTTTTAGACGCTCTTGCCGAAATTTGAACGAGCCTCGAAAGTTGCTTTCGATTTTTTCAATTTCAATTCTAACGATTGTTTAGCTGTCCGCAATTCCATGACAATGTTTGTGATTTTCATCGGGGGTTAGCCCTTGGATCATGATGAGTATTTTTCAAAAATTTTATTTACTTTCCTCTATAGGATCGACGATTGTATTTACAGAATCGACCCTCTCATCGAAAGTTCCCGATCGGAGGGTTTCCACAACTGTAGGAGGTCGGTTTGAGCTGTCAGTTTTGGTTGTCATTAGTATCCTTTATTTGATTTTATAGCGATATTATAGTTTGTTTGTTTTATTTTTGTAATAAATAATTTTCTTTATGTATTATTTTGTTAATAAATCATTATTCGTTTATATTTTTTCATTTGTCTGGTATGCTATTCGGCAGAAAAGGAGCTATAATGACGACAAAAATAGGAAATTCCCTGCTGCCCTCGATCGACCTTTCGCTATCCGAAATAGGAAATATTTCTGCCTCTGTTCCTATAAATAGTTCCAAAATCCACGAATCAGCCTGCAGCCGGATCGCCAGCCATCTCGCCGATGCGAAGAAAAAAATCGATACAGTCTGCAACCCTACTAAAGCCTTACGGGAAGAAGTCGAAACCGCGAGGATGAAAAAATTGGCGACAGCGCTCCATGTTCAATTGAGCGGTATTCATAGAGGCGTTGAATTACCCGAGGGTGTTTTAAGCGAAATCCTAGATCCTTTAGCCAGGTCCTCGTTGGTCGAGGCCGCTTTTAAACCAGATTCTGAGGCATCGTTGGATCGCTCCAGCCTCGGATACCGCGCCGCGGAACAATGGATTCAATCAGTCGCAGACCTCGCTGAAAAAATCGAACGACTGAGCCAGAATAATGGCGCCGTCGCAGTAGGAACTCTCGACAGCATCCGGGAAGAGATGAGCGGTCTAATGGGGCCTGTAAACTCCTATCCGATTTATGAGATGTTGATCGACTCGGATCACCCGGCCGTGAATTTCCTCCAAATTCTTTCGATCAAACTCCAGGCAGCAGACGGGGAGCCGATCCTTTCCTCCCATGCCTGCAGATTAGGGGTTCCTTCAGAAAATCAAAGCTATCCTGTCGGAAATTTAGCCGATGCCATCGGCGGCAAACTTAAACAATTCACCCCCTTTCTCCACAATCATGACCGCACCATCAATCGGATTTGGTGGGGTCTCCATCATCCGATGAGAGCGCTCCATACGCTCCAATCGGATCTCTCTCCGATGTCCTACAACCCAAATCGCGGCAATCCGAGCTACCTGGGGCCTCGCTTCGAGAGGACAGTTGGAGAAGAACCTAAAACTCTGCAAGCCTATTACGGACCAGCTCCAACAGGAGACCGCGTCTTTGAATACGGCCTTCTGCCCGCTTACCGGAAATTCGGCCTCTTTGAAATTTATTTCAATTATCAAGACACCTCCCACGCTCCCGAAAAAGCCAGGATCGATGAAATCCGCCGGATCGCCGCCAAGCCGGAAAATAAAGACTGTTTAAAACACGTCGTCATGGGATTCGACGCGAAGGTCGCCCATCCGAACATGAAAACCCTCATCCAATCTTTCAAAACCGTCGAAGATTTCATCGCGGGCTACTCCCATTTCGTCTTGGACGGAGCGAGAGACTTGAAAACGGGAACCGGATTTGAAATCTCGAAAGATCTGCTCAGCGACGATCAGCTCAAAGGGATTTTCTCTTCAGCCCAGGAATTTTTCCTGAAAATGGGAGTCCAAGAGAAATTGTCCGATCCGCAACAGAAGAAAAAAGACATCGCCGAAATGATGGTGATGGACATTGACGCGCGGATCGCCGCAGCGATCCTTTACCAAGCTCTCGAAAGAGCGCCTAGCCCTCCCCCCCATTTAGACAAAGACCTAGCCACCGGATACGTGAGCGCCCGATGCAAACAGCATATCGACCGCGGAGCAGTCCAAAGCAACACTCTCCGGATCTATTACCGGATGTTCGAAGATGATTCTCCGCTCTCCCAAAAAGAGTTCGAAGAGATTTGCGGGGGGATCCTCGGCCGGGCGCCGAACGTAGAACACCGAAATATCCTGTTCAAACGGTACAAGCGCTTCGACAGCCTGATGCGCCTGATCGGCAGCCATCACGCCGAACTCGCCCAGTCGCTCCGCGATTACCGCGACAGGTATCTTAAAAGTGAACTAAAAAGGAAATTTGTATGACCCTTAAAAGCGTTGCTTCGAACAGACAAATGGCCCGAGCGGTCGAAGAGGCTGCAAGAAGACCGGCGACTCCAAATATCTTTTCTTCAGTACTCGATGAAGTTTTGAACAGAGTCCGGAGAAATACCGGAGGGGTTCTTCCCTCCTCCAGTCTTGTGCAGGCTCCTCCTCCCGCCGTCACGATGGCGATGCTCGCCTCTTTGAAACGGTTAGAGGATTCAAGACAATAGCTTATTGAGAACCCTCTTTAAGCTCGTCTTTCTTTTGACGAATGCCAGCCATTAGCTCGTCCGCCATCGGAACGCAAGCAGGGCATTCATTTGCCGGAGGCAAAGCGACGTCATAGATTTCTCCGAATTTCGTCGCATTGGGATTAATGTGCTTTTTGTGGAAAAAGGACAATAAGAGATCCCGATCTTCTATCGAACCGGTTCCTTTTGAATAATCGATAGTCGCCATTGTTCTCAACACTCCAGGCGCTACGTTAGCCATAATTTTCAGACGGATGTTGTTTTTACCGCTTTTTGTAGCAGCTTGAACATTTTCGATCAGTTGCTTGGAAACATTAGCATGGGAATTAAGAAGACCTGCGGTAACGGCTCCATATCCAGTTTCTTTCTCCCGACCTTCAGCCATGCAAAACGAATTTTCAACAGGCGAATAAACGATCGTCAAATCCAATCCCCTTCCTGAAGGAGCGCCCGCCATGTTAAGCATTTCAACTGTCGGAGAGACTTGGTCGATGTAAAGGTGCGGCGCAGTATTCATTGTTAGCCGTGATTGATATTCTCTTAAAATCGCATCGCGCAAAAGAAAAGCTTCGTCTTCTGTAAATGAAGCGAAAAACTCCTGATAAGATGGATCGACTTCTTCAGGCTGCAATAACATTGGTTTGAATGCATCCCGGTTGATCGTGCAAACCGTTTCTGGATAGACGCCTTCTTGTATTGCCTGAGCGTCTTGAATCCGTTTTGCGCTACTTTTCCCTGAAGCGACTCCTCCATTGATCATAAAAATCCGGCGAGTTTCATGCGTTTGCGCAGGAAGAGGCTTATATCCTCTCAATTCTTCCGCACTAGCCATATCGAAATCGTCTACTATTTTTTGAACAAAGACTTCGACGGAGAGGTCGGCGGCTCGCATAGCTACAGCTTCCAAAATTCTGTCTGGCCTTAATCCTGAATTTTGAGCTCTGGCTTGTTTCAGTAGAGTATCTGCGATTTCTACAAGTTTTGGAACGATCATTTCTCGATTATTGGTTCTCAAATATTCGAGAACTTGAGATTCAAAATTATCGCGCATTTTATGCAATTCTTTGAATTTGGAATCGGCTTGGGTAAGCAAGCGCTGAGAAAGGGGCTTAATTACTTTTTTAAGTTCGGTGCTCAATTCTCCTTGGAGACAGAAATTTAAAACGAATTTTCGAATCAGGTTATGTTGAACGAGCCTCTCAGTGGTGAGGGGAATGATCCCGCGGATCGCGTTTGTTACGCCAAACGCTTTGGCTATAGTCATGAGTTCATCTGCCGTACGCACGCTATGGCGAACGATCGATTGATTAGAACTTAAGGGCCGATTTCCGAAATTCAAGGAATCCCGAGTTAAGGCTGGCGGCGCTTTGATATTGAAAGCGTGGGATTCTAAAACGCGGACTTCTTCAAGGGCTAATTTAAAATCGTCCGCGATGATTTTTTCCGATGCGGGGGCTTGCGGGTCGCGCATATTTTCGCGCGCTATTTTTTGAACCTTAAATTGCAGAACCTTTTTAACGCTCGGGTTAGAGCTATATTCCCCGATTCTTTGGGTCATTCTTGATTGATAGGTTTGAACAGCAGTAGTAAATGATGTCATTTTATTACCTTATTTTAGTAAAAATAATAATAATTATAAACAATTATTGTTTATTAATTCAATAAAAATTTTATAAATAATTATATAAAAATAATTTTAATTAAAATTAAAATATCGGCGATCGTAAGAGATTGGCAATAAGTGGGTTGTTCTGGATTTAATAGATAAACTTTCGCTTTTGCGGGGTATAGCGGGGCGATCCAAAGACGGTTGCCTCAAGGGGCGACGGAATAGTGAATACAATTGCCTGCTGAGGAGATGAACTGGCGTCCATCTGGCGACCGTTAAAAAATACAGAGACTTCCGTATGTTCTGGGGTAGATACCGCTGTTAGGGAAAGAGGGGAATTCTGAAATCCGCGCGGGGTAGGAGGCAAAGAGGGCAATTGCGCCGCGGCCACTGTTCTGTCCCGGGTATTCTCCATCTCTCGATTTGACGGATTCATGTCTGTATCCCCGTCTGTCGCGAGGTTCAAATGGGAGACATGATTGACTGTGCTCATTATTAATCCTCGGGTCGCATGAGTGGGAAAAAAATCACGTCGCGGATCGATTCCGCGTTAGTGAAAAGCATGACCAGGCGGTCGATTCCGAAACCGATCCCTCCGGTGGGGGGCATGCCTTGGCAAATAGCTTCGATGAATTCTTCGTCGAGGGGGCTGGCTTCAACGTCGCCCTTCTCCCGTTTTTCAGCTTGATCAAGCAGTAATTTTCTTTGCAGCTCCGGATCGTTGAGTTCTGTATAGGAGTTGCACATTTCGCGCGCCAAGATGAAGCTTTCGAACCGTTCGACAAGCCCTTCTTTGCGATGTTCTGGGTCGCGATGGGGTTTGCAGAGGGGAGTCGTTTCGATCGGATGGTCGATGATGTGGTGGGGCTGTATGAGATGGGGTTCGGCGAATTCTTCAAACAGCATCGCGATGAGGGCGCCCCGGCTTGCGCCGTGGACATTTTTGGGATCGATGTGGGTCTGTTTCAAAAGATGGGAGCGCATATCGCTCTCCGACATTTTATCGACGTCGATACGGGCGTAGTCGGAAATCGCCTCTTTCATCGACATCCGTTTCCAGGGCGCTTTGAGGTCGATCACTGTAGCGGTCGCTTCTCCCTCGGGAGTCAAAGCGGATTTTCGTGTCGCCGAAAAGGTTGAGCGCAATCGATTCGAAAAGACCTTCTGTGAAATCCATCATGTCGTTGTAATCCCATCCGGCAGCATAGGCTTCCAGCATGGTGAATTCAGGATTGTGCGTCTTGTCGATCCCTTCGTTGCGGAATACTTTCGCCGATCTCGTAGATCTTCTGCATGCCGCCGACGATGAGTTTTTTTAGCGAGATTTCGATTGAAATGCGGAGGAACATCTCTTGGTCGAGCGCGTTGAGATGGGTCGTAAAGGGCTGTGCCTGGGCGCCGCCGTACATGTTTTGCAAGACGGCCGTTTCCACCTCTTCAAAGCCCGCTTCGTCGAAATAGCGGCGGATCGCCGAAACGATGCGGGAGCGTTTGCGGAACCGTTCCAAAGATTCGGGATGGGTGATCAGGTCGAGCCATCTTTTTCGATAGCGGACCCCTTTATCCGCAAGGCCGCTGTGCTTATCGGGAAGGGGCAGCAGCGATTTGCAAAGGAGGGTCACTGTTTTCGCAAAAACGGTCAGTTCCCCTTTTTGCGTTTTGAACAAATGCCCTTCGATGCCGATGATATCGCCCAAATCGAGTTTCTTTTCGATGAATTTAATCGGGGTCGTCTCTTCATTTTCTTTCAGGCCTTTGACCTGGGTCAAATCGCGGTTGAACATGATCTGGATCCTTCCCGTCTCGTCCTGGATGTGTGCGAAAGCGTTTTTCCCCATCGACCTGAAAAGGACCAAGCGACCCGATACGATGACCGGCTGCGTAGTGCCTGAAGCGGCGTCGTCGAAATGGCCGGGATCCTTGCCTTCCGCGTCGATCGTGATCTGTGCCGTTTTCTGGGTATGGAGATACTTGGGTGGGTAGGGATCGATCCCCAGTTCCCTGATTTCGGCGAGTTTGCGGGTCCTGTTTTGGAATTCTTCGTGATTGTGGTATTCCGGGATAGGAAAAGACATGGGCCTACTCGATTAATCCCTCTAAAGTACTGCGATTAGGCCGTTTTTGTCTATGGGGATTAAGGTAATATTTTTTTAACATCGAATTCATTGAATAAAATTTATTTTTATGATAAAATATCATGAATAAAATGAATAAAAATAGGTAATTTAATGTCAGTAAGTTCTAAGTTCACATCTTCATATAATTCCATTCCAAAAAGAGAAACGGAAGTAATCAATGCCAGGTTTCGCTCTCCAGGAGCTACACACGTTTGGTATTGGGACTTAAAAGGAATGGAAGAGACGGGAGAAAAAGGACTCTTTGAGATCCCGAACGTTTATTTTGGAAGCAGCATAGAGAAAGGGCCGAACAAAAATGTGTCTCTAAAAAAAGGGACGATAGTCACGATCCTGACCGATGAAGAAAGCGCCCAAGCCGTCATCAATAAGGTCTATTTTCGAATCGACACTACACTGAAAAAACCGGAAAATAGAGCTTTGTATCTCGATATCGATTGGATTCAACGCGGCAAAAAAATTCCGGAACCTCTTTTGATGCCAATCAGCTCCCTTCAAAGTTTCTAAGAATATTGAACTTGGCCCTGTCCCTTGTCCATCTATCCCCAGCCGCGCTCGATGCGCGGCTTTTTTTATGGTTATGAAGATCCTTAGAGATAGATTTGACTCCGCTGACATCTAGATGGAGAGTAAATAGAAAGTGATAACTATTAGATACTTACAAATGTATTTGATTGTAATGTTGTAATGGTGTAACATTACACATATAGAAAGGAAACTTTATGAAGAAGAACTCAGAGGAAGATGGCTGGCGCGGCTTTTTAGAGCTGTGCTCCAAGGCGAAAAGCCCGAAGGAGCTCGACGCGCTGTTAGGCCTGTTCCTAACCCTTAAAGAGCGCGAAGACCTCTCGGCCCGATATTGGATCGTCCGCGAATTGATCAGCGGAGAAAGGACCCAGCGGGAAATCGCCGAAGAGCGGCATGTGAGCATCGCGCAAATCACCCGCGGCTCAAACGCCCTTAAAATTATAGGACAAGACCTCAGGAGACTTCTCGAAAGTTGATCTCCTGAAAACCAGGAGACAACTGTGAACAACGAAGAATTCCAAAAGCTCAAAAAAGATTGCGAAAGGGTCGCCCTTTACCGGGAGATCTCTTCGGACCATCTCACCCCCATCACCGCTTATTTTGCTTTATCCAAAAAGGGAAACTGCCTTCTCGAATCGGTCGTCGAATCGAGAGCGGAATCGAATTTAGAGGCCAAACAGGGCCGCTTTTCTTTTATCGGTCTCGATCCGATGGCCTCATTTGAATCGAGAGGACGGCAAATTCAGATCAAAATCGGAAATCAGACCGAACGGTTTGAAGCGGATCCTTACGATGCGCTGAGAAACCTGCAAAAACGGATGCGGACCGCGGTGGTCCATCCGATCCCGGTCTTTACGGGAGGAGCGACTGGATTCATCACCTACGATGCAATCCGCGTCAAGGAGCAGATTCCCGACAGGCACGCGGATCTTTTGAAATTGCCCGACTTTTTTTTTCAATTTTACCGCTCGAGCCTCGCTTTCGACCATCAAACGGGCAAAGCCGTTTTAGCGACGATCTCCGAAGAGTATGAGACGGGGATGAAAGAACTCGACCGTCTGGAAAACGAGTTGAAGCAATCGCTCTTTCAAAAATCGCTTCCGCAAATGAACGGACAGAGAGGGAATATCGAAATCGTTTCAGATTTGTCCGATGAGGAATTTGGCGGCATCGTCGAAAAAGCAAAAGAGTATGTCCAGGCAGGCGATGTGTTCCAAATGGTCCCATCGCGCACCTTTAGAGTGAAAATCAAAGCCGATCCGTTTCAAGTCTATCGGGCATTGAGGCAAAAAAGTCCGGCCCCTTACCTTTTCTTTTTCGATTTGGACGGATATGCGATCGCAGGAGCATCTCCGGAAAAAATCGTCTCCGTTCAAAATGGAATCGTCGAATCGACGCCTCTCGCAGGGACGCGGCCGAAAGGGAGCGATCCCGAAGAGCTTTTGAGGGATCCGAAAGAGATCGCGGAACACGTGATGCTCGTAGATCTGGCCCGCAATGACGTGGGCGCCGTTTCGAAGCCCGGCAGCGTGAAAGTGGCCGAATTCAAACAAGTCCATCAATTTTCACACGTGATGCACATCGTTTCGAGAGTGGTCGGAGAGCTGGATAGCAAATACGACGCTTTGGATGCGTTCAAAGCTTCTTTTCCGGCAGGCACTTTGTCGGGAGCCCCGAAAGTGAGGGCGATGGAGCTCATCGACGAGCTGGAAACATCGCGCAGAGGACTCTATGGCGGCGCAATCGTAGGTCTCGATGCGAAAGGCAATCTCACGAGCTGCATCGCGATCCGGACTACGCTCATCAAAGACGGGGTAGCCTATGTGCGGGCTGGAGCGGGGATCGTCCTCGATTCAGTTCCTCAAAAAGAGGCGGAAGAGACCCGTTTAAAAGCCAACACCGTGCTGGACGCATTAAAAATCGCGGAAGGGAGCGCAACTGTATGATTCTGATCATCGATAATTACGATAGTTTCACCTACAACCTCTTTCAGGCGGTTGCGGAAATCAATCCGGATGTGAAAGTCGTCCGGAACGACAAAATTTCTCTGGAGGAAATCGAAGCGATGCATCCCAAAGGGATCATCCTCTCGCCTGGCCCAGGACGGCCTGAAAATGCGGGAATCTGCGTCGATCTCATCCGGCGGTTTGGATCCAAAATTCCCATCTTGGGAGTTTGCTTAGGCCATCAGGCGATCGGGATTGCATACGGTGGAAACGTCGTAGGCAGTTCGGAAATCCTTCACGGCAAAGACAGTTTGATTTTCCACGCAAGAAAGCGGCTTTTCAAAAATATGCCTCTGCCATTTTTTGCGGGAAGGTACCATTCGCTGCTCGTAGAAAAAGGGTCGCTTCCGAAAGAGCTCGCGATTGAGGCGGAAACAGCCGAAGGGCTGATTATGGGGATCGCACACCTCGAACATCCGGTTTATGGCGTCCAGTTCCACCCTGAATCGATTTTGACGCCGGAAGGTAAAACACTCATCAAACAATTTCTGGAGATCTGCAAATGATGAAACGCGAGATCGAAAAATTATTAGAGAGAAAATCGCTCACGGCTGAAGAGAGTTTCGCGGCTGGGCGCGCGATGATCGAAGGCGCCGATCCGGCGCAAGCGGCGGCTTTTCTCGCTTTGCTGAGGGCGAAGGGAGAAACCGCCGATGAGCTGATTGGGCTTGTCAAAGCGATCCGTTCTCAATTGAAAAAACCCGTTTTCGATAGGCCATTCCTCGATATAGCCGGAACTGGAGGCGATGGAGCGGGAACAGTCAATATTTCCACTGCGGCCGCGCTATTGGCGGCCCAATGCGGCATCCCTGTCGTCAAAGGGGGGAATAGAGCTTCCTCCTCCCGATGCGGCGCAGCGGATGTTTTGGAAGCCCTGGGCATCGATATCCACATTCCTCCGCATCGGCTGCAGGAAGAGTTGAACGAGACGAACTTCGTCTTCTGCTTTGCTCCCGACTACTATCCGGCTTACTCGACACTGCGGGCGATTCGAAAAGGACTGAACCTGCCGACCGTTTTGAATTTGCTCGGGCCTCTTTTGAATCCGGCTGGAACAGACTATCTCATGATGGGCGTTTATAAGCCCGAGTTCGTCCGCGTCGTTGCGGAAACCCTTTTCCGTTTGGGGACGAAACGGTCGCTCGTCTACCACAGCCACGGCCTCGATGAATTGACCTGTTTAGGACCGACTGAGGCGCTCCTCGTGACGGAAAAAGGGATCGAGACATTCAAAATCGATCCGGAAAAATTAGGATTGAAAAAGTGCAGCCTCGAAGATCTGAAAGGAGGCGGCGCAAAAGAGAACGCGTTGATGATTAAAAAAACTTTAAGCGGAACGATGACGACGCTCACAAATACATTGCTTTTGAATGTTGCCGTGGCGTTGTTTCTCTACGGACATGCGGAAAATTTAGAAGAAGGAATCATTATGACAAAACAACATTTATTTCAGAAAAATAGTTTAAAAGCGGCGCTCCAAAGCGGAAACGGAGTGATCGCGGAGGTTAAAAAATCCTCTCCGGCGAAAGGGCAAATCGGCCAGATCGGCAATATTGTCGACAGGGCGGTTCTTTATGTGGGCGGAGGAGCGGCTGCGGTTTCCATCCACACATCGAAATTATTCGAAGGGAATCTGGAGGATTTAAGGAACGCGTCTAATGTCCTGAAAGCGAGAAAAATCCCAATCCTTCGCAAAGATTTTTTACTGCATGAAAACCAACTGATCGAATCCGCGGAAAACGGAGCGGACGCAGTCCTTTTGATCGTTACGTTTTTAGGGTCCCGGACAAAAGAAATGCTGCAAGCGGCGCATCGTCTCGGGTTAGAGGCGATCGTCGAAGTGCATAACGAGGAAGAATTGCAAATCGCACTCGACGCCGGCGCAGAAATCATCGGAGTGAACCAGCGCGATTTGAAAGCGTTCATCGCCATCGATGAGAACGGAGAGGTCTTCAGCTTGAACAGGAAGGATTTGAAGGATTTTACGATGCATCCTGAAATTTTCGAAAAACTGATCGGAAAAATTCCTCCCCATATCGTCAAAATCGCTGAATCAGGAATTAAGACTCCGGAAGATGCCCACGAGGCTTTCCGGATCGGCTATGAAGCCGTCCTCATCGGGGAAACGCTCACGCGGACGGAGAACCCGCAAGGATTTATCGCTTCAATGAGGAGCGGCTGCCATGCTCGTTAAAGTTTGCGGATTGACCGATCCTGAGACGGCGCGGAAAGCTGTGGAACAAGGGGCCGAATATATCGGCCTCCTGTTTTCCAAAGTTTCTCCTCGGGCTATTTCGATCGATCAGGCGAAAGAAATTGTCAAAGCGGTAAGAGAGGCGGGAGCCGAACCTGTGGCCGTATTCGCCGACGAGACGTTGGAACAAATGCTTGCGATCATCGAGGCGCTCGATTTGAAAACGGTTCAACTCCATTGGGACGGACCGCGGCAAGCTTGCGATGCTCTTCCTGCGCACTTGAGAAAAATTTACGTCGCAGACGGAAAGCCGCTGCCGGAAACTCTCGACCCAAAACGGGATTTTCTCCTCTTTGAGCGGCAATTCTACGATCCGCAAGGGTATCGTTTTTTCGTGGCAGGAGGTCTCGATGCGGAAAACGTGCAGGAAGCGATCCGAAAAACACTTCCGCATGGAGTTGACGCATCGTCGGGACTTGAGTATGCGAAAGGGAAAAAAGATCCTGAGAAAATCGCCCGGTTCATCCAAAGAGCTAAAGGAGTGGGGAGATATGGGGATTTCGGGGGAATGTACGTTCCGGAATTGTTGATGTCTCCTTTGAAAGAGTTGGAGCTGGCCTATGAGACGATCGGAAGAAGCGAAACCTTTCAATCGGAACTGCGCGAAATTTTGCGCAATTACGCGGGACGGCCGACGGCGCTGACCGAAGCGGTCCGTTTTGCGAAGGCAATCGATGGTCCTCGGATCTTTTTGAAGCGGGAAGATCTTCTCCATACTGGGGCGCATAAGATCAATAACGCGATCGGGCAATGTCTTCTGGCGAAAAAGATGGGGAAAACAAGGATCGTCGCTGAAACAGGCGCGGGCCAGCACGGCGTTGCGACAGCGACGGCGGCGGCTCTGTTTGGTCTGGAATGCATCGTCTATATGGGACAGACCGATATCGAACGGCAGGCGCCAAACGTCGAAAAAATGAAACTTCTGGGCGCGGTGGTGATGTCGGTGACTCAAGGGTCGGCCACGCTGAAGGACGCTGTGAATGAGGCTCTGCGCGATTGGGCATCGAGCTATGAGACGACCCATTACTGTTTAGGATCGGCTTTAGGGCCTCATCCGTTCCCGGCGATGGTCGCCTCCTTTCAAGCGGTGATCGGCATCGAGGCGAAAGAGCAGCTACGGAATAGAGTTGGACGAGATCCCGATTTGGCGATCGCTTGCGTGGGCGGAGGGTCGAATGCGATCGGTTTGTTCTCGGCTTATTTGAACGAGGCTTCTGTGAGGCTTGTCGGAGTTGAGGCGGGGGGGACAGGGAAGGGGCTTGGAAATCATGCTGCAAGATTTCAGGAGGGGAGGCCGGGGGTGATACATGGCACTTACTCGTATCTGCTGCAAGATGAAAATGGACAGGTGGCAGGCACACATTCCATTTCGGCGGGACTCGATTATCCGAGCGTCGGGCCGCAGCATGCGGAACTTTATAAGTCGAAACGGGCTGAATACGATGTCTGTTCCGATGAAGAGGCGTTGGCAGCGTTCCAGCTTTTGGCAAGGACGGAAGGAATTATCCCTGCGTTGGAATCGTCCCATGCACTGGGCTATTTGATGCGGATCGCGGCGACGCTGCCAAAAGAGACGATCGTTCTCGTCAATTTGTCTGGACGCGGCGACAAAGATTTACCTAAATATTTCGAAAACCGAAGTACTGGCGGCAAGAATGAGTGACGATCGATTGGTTAAGACGGGAAATCACGGCGGTTTGTGTTTGGACTCCTATACCTTCATCAGCGCAGAGGCGCGAAACGCGCACACAGAGGACGAGAGGACGCAGAGGCGGGGAAGCCCCGCACCCCAGAAAAAATTTATAGAGAGAGAAGAGATGTCTAGGATTGAGAGAGCATTTAAGAAGAAGGCGTTTGTGGGGTATTTGACTGCGGGCGATGGGGATTCGAGGGAACATTTTTTAGGGCTTGTGAAGGGGGGAGTGGATGTTTTGGAGATTGGGATTCCTTTTTCTGATCCGGTGGCGGATGGGCCTACTATTCAGAGAGCGATGGAGAGAGCGCTGAGTGCGGGAATGACTGTGGAAAAGGTGATGGATTTGGTGGTTGATTTGAGGGAAGAGACTGATGTGGCGATGATTTTGTTTACTTATTTGAATCCGGTTCAGAGGGATTTGAAGGGGTTTTTAAGGAGGGCGAAAGAGGCCGGCGCTGATGGGATTTTGATTGTGGATCTGCCTCTTGAAGAGGCGGGCGAATATAGGAAATTTTGCAAGGAAGTGGGATTGGCTCCGATTTTCGTGATTGCGCCTTCGACGCCGCCTGAGCGGATCGCAAAAATTGCGGAGGCTGCGGAAGGGTTCATTTATTATGCGTGTAGGAAGGGGACGACGGGAGCGCGGCATGGATTGCCAGAGGATTACGCCGAAAAGATCGGAAGGATTCGGAAGCTGAGTGGATTGCCGATCGCGGTGGGATTTGGGATTGCCGAGAAGGAGGCTGCGAGGGCTGTTTTGAAAGAGGCGGATGGATTCGTCGTGGGGTCTTATTTCATCGACGGGATCGAAAAGGGAAATGATGTGAAACATTTAGCAGAAGGGTTGAGGCCATGATTATTGAAATGACGCCATTGGCGACAGAATCGGAGCAATATGAATTGATCCGGCGATTGGAACAAATGGGGTTCCAAATTTTCCGTCTGGGCAGCCAGCGGCTTGCGATCGTAAAGGGAATCGATAAATTAGTGCGGGCCGATCTGTTTACCGCGCTGCCGCATGTGCTGAAAGTTTTGCCGTTGAAAGAGAAATTCAAATTGGCAAGCAAAGCGGTGAGAAACGAACCGACTGTGTTGGAGGTTAAAGGAAAAAGAATTGGGGGAGGGGAGTTGTTCGTCATCGCGGGGCCTTGCTCAATCGAATCGAAAGAGCAGATTGAAGAGTGTGCGAGGATTGCGGCGGAAATGGGTGCGCAGGGGTTGAGGGGAGGGGCGTTCAAGCCGAGAACTTCTCCTTATGAATTCCAAGGGATGGGCGAAGAGGGGCTGAAAATTTTGAGAGATGCCGCGGAAAAATATGATTTGGTGACTGTTTCCGAAGTGATGGACGCTAGCCAGATCGATTTGGCGGCTAAATACGTCGACGTCCTTCAAATCGGCGCGCGCAACATGCAGAACTTTACGCTTCTGAAAGAGTTGGGGAGGGTTAAAAACCCGATTCTTTTGAAAAGAGGGTTCGCAGCCACGTATCAAGATCTACTCCTTTCGGCGGAATACATTATTAGCTCTGGAAACCCGAATGTGATTCTTTGCGAACGGGGGATCCGGACTTTTGAAACGTATACGAGGAATACCCTCGATCTGAACGCGGTGCCGGCTTTGAGGGAATTGACCCATTTGCCTATCCTGGTAGATCCGAGCCATGGAACGGGGCAAAGGGGGATGGTGGCTCCGATGGCCCGCGCTTCGATCGCTGCCGGTGCGGACGGAGTGATCGTCGAGATCCATCCGACGCCCGATCAAGCTTTGACCGACGCCCAGCAGACGATCGGGTTTGAAGCCTTTGCGAAAATGATGCAGGAGCTTAAAATGATCCACCAGGTATTAAACTAAATTTTGGTTATGTTAATTGCGGTTATAACAGGTCCTACGATTGAAGCGGCGCTGGCGGAAATGCAAAAAATTGCTTCGCTTGCCGACGCCCTCGAAATCCGCCTCGATTATTTCGAGGAAGAGGCCTTTTCGCACTTGGACAAACTCGTTGCGAAAAGCCCTCTTCCTTTGATTTTTACTCTGCGCAAAACGGATCAAGGCGGACATCGTCAGATCGATGAGAAGGAGCGGCTCGCCGCGATCGAAAAACTGTCCCCTTTCCATCCGGCCTATCTCGACCTGGAAGCCGATTTGGATCCTTCTTTTATCGCGCGGATTGCGAAAAAATTCCCCAAGACCAAACTGATCGGCTCGTATCACAATTTTGAAGAGACGCCGCGAGACCTCGAGGCCGTTTTAAACGGGATGAAAAATCCCCATTTTACAATTTACAAGATCGCCGTGAAAGCCAATTCAACTCCTGAGATGCTGAAGTTGATGGCATTTTTAAAAAAGCATTCTTCTCAAACGCTCCTTTGCTGCATTTCGATGGGGGAATGGGGAAAACCCTCCCGCGTCCTCGGAAAAATTTTGGGCAACGCGATCGATTATTCCGCGAATGAAGAGGAACAGGCGCAGCTCCACCGCTATAATTTGAAAACGCTTCATGAAATTTTCCATTACCGCCGTTTGAACAGTGAAACGCGCATTTACAGCTTGATCGGAGATCCCGTCGAACAGAGTCCGGGCCACATCTTCCACAACGACATTTTCCGCAAAAACAACCGGAACGCCGTCTACATCAAAATGAAGGTGCAGGGAGAAGAAGTCCGCGATTTGTTCGCGTACGTCGACCAACTCCCCTTTAGCGGACTGAGCGTGACGATCCCTCTTAAAGAAACCATATCGCCATTTATGGACAAAATTGATCCTGCTGCGGAAAAAATCGGGGCGATCAATACAGTGGCCATCAAAAATGGGATCAAAATGGGTTCGAATACGGACGCACCGGGAGCGCTGAATGCAATCGAGAGACATCTAAAAGTCAAAAACAAACGGGTCGCGATACTGGGCGCAGGAGGCACCGCGCGCGCCATCGCCTATGAGGCGATGCAGCGGGGCGCCACAGTGAAAATTTTCAACAGGACCGCAGAACGGGCGATCGAGCTTGCAGAGGAAATGGGATGCACGGGTTATGGATTAAACGAATTGCCCTCGCATCCCTACGACTTGCTGGTCAACACGACAGCGCCGTCCCATGATGGAAAAGCACCGATTCCTGACGATCAAATTCTTCCTTCAACAACAGTCATGGATGTAGTCTATTATCCAAAAGAAACGCCGCTCCTCAAAGCAGCCAAACAACACGGCTGCCCGTGCGTCTTCGGCGAAGAAATGTTCCGCGAACAAGCGTTGCTTCAGCAGGTCGCTTGGTCAAGATAGTGAATGATCTAAGGAAGTAACAGACGTGATGTAAACGTTAAGGGACAGGATAGACAGGATACGCGCGAAGCGCACGGCAGGATATAGATAGGATGGACGGTAGTCCTTTGGCGGGGTATGGGGCGGAGCCCCATGGACGCGCTTCGCCTGCTCCGCTTAAAAAAGGTTCCCCGAACCTTTTTTAAGTTTCCGCAGTCCATGCATATCCTGCGGCGCGCTTCGCCTGCTCCGCTTAGAAAAGGTTCCCGAACCTTTTCTAAGTTTCCGCAGCCTACATATCCTGTCCCTTAACGTTTGTGTCCTAGGACTGATATTTACCCGGATCGCATTCACTGCTGCTTTTCTCGAGACTTTTTTTCTGCCTAGTTCTCTTGCAAGTTCATGCAGGCGCGTTCGAAATAGCTTATCGGATGAATCCGGTTTTGTTTGGATCTTGTTTTGCGGAAAGGCTGTGGTTGAAATGGCGTGCGCGATCATGGGTCCCCTTAAAAGAAAATTTTGGGGGATGAAAATAATCTTGAGTCGTATTAGCTACAAGAAATTTTAGAGAAGTTCCATTTTTTTGATCAGTTCCGACTCGTCGTAGGTCGCTTTGATGGAATAGTATTTCTTCTCGCTGAGAGCGCTTTCGATCGGAGTGCCTGCGAATTCCCAAAGAAATCCGCTGCCGATATCGAGAATGCCGTGCACGATCGCGCGGGCGATCGATCCTTTTTCTTTGAGGATCCGATACGTTTCCACTAATTCGCCATTTTCATTTTTTTCGGACGTCACGGGATCGCCGCCAAGCGCGATGAGTTGTGTGCGGGTGCAGATACCTTGGATTGTATCGATATCTGTGCCATCTCGATTCGAGGCCATGACCACAGAACAAGAAGTGAATAAAGGGATCAGGAAAAATAAAAGCGCTGTTTTTTTCATGGGTTATCCTTGGAAAAAACAGAGTAGCAAGGAGAATTGAAAATGAAAAGAAGGATTAGAGATTGTGCCTTGGATCTCGAGCGTTTATGAACTTTGCAAAGTATTCGTTTGCGTACTTGGCTGCCAGGGCGGCGGTAATTCCCGTGAGAAAGAGTCCAATTGTCTCATCGCTCGGTAAAAAATCCTTAGGGATCCCTTCGGAAACAGCGCAGGCCAATGTTTGCGCAATGCCTGGAATTTCTTGCCAGGTTTTAGTTAATACAGGTGCAATAAAACATCTTCCCATTGCAGCTAGAGGCCCAGCAAGCATTCCAACTGTCCAGTCTATGGCGGGAGGGAATACCCTGTGACCTCTAGAAGAACGGTCTAAGGCAGTACGGACCAGCCCCACGACAGCTCCCACAAAGGCGCCTGTAGCGAGATGAGTCTGGGTTGTCGCATCCGCTTCAGGATTTTCAGCGAAGAAAGGTGAGTTGAAGTGATAAACGGATTTCAACAACAATTGAGGATTCAGCCAAATGCATAAATTCAACATGATTGCCCCTGCGACGGCTCCAGAGCAAGCAGCAACTGCGTAAGAATAACTTTGGGCTTCTCGAAGACGTTCGTATTGGACATCCGTGCCGGCCTGATGGGAATGATTAGAGCCAACACGTCCTGCACGCATTTTTTTTACCTTTTAAGCTGGAGATTATAGAGGCTTGAAATCGGCGGCGAGGGCCGCCGATTCGTTTAAATAACGGTGTGTCTCGCAAAGTATTCATTCGCATATCTAGCAGCATAGGCAGCAGCGATTCCGACGGGTGCGACTACAGCCCCTGATAAACCACCGGCGGCAGCGCAAGTCAGCGTGTGCACGACGCCTGGAATTTCATTCCAAACTTCAGAGAGCGCGGGAGCGAGGATGCATTTTCCCACTACGACAATCGGAGCTGCGACACTTCCTGTTACAGCGTCGCCAAAGTATTTCTGGAGTGATTCTCTTTGTACCCCAAAATAACGATCACCGGCTGTACGGAGAATACCTGCAACGGCACCAACAAGCGCTCCTGTCAGAAGGTGTGTTTCCGTTGTGGGCGCCTGTCCCGCTTCAAGAGTTCCAGCAACGTAAGCCGAACCGAATTCAGACACGTTACCTAAATAAAAGGGATTGAGCCAAATATATGCTTTCAGCGCAACAGCGCCGGCGACCGCTCCCGCGGCTGCGGCTATTGCGTAAGAATATTTTTGAGCTTCTTGTTGAGCTGGAGTTCTGACTGCTGGATTTGCTTCGCGTACTAAAGCCATATTTAAAACCTCAAGGTTAATTTCGGCGCAGAATATATAGGTTTTGTTGATTAAAGAAAATATAAAGATAAATTTTGGAGAATGTTATATTTCAAGGACGACGCGGTAGCGGACGGCATTGGATTTGACCCGTTCGATCGCTTGGTTGACTTGAGAAAGGGGAAGGGTTTCGATTTGGGGTTTGATCCGATGGTTGGCGGCGAATTGGAGCATTTCGTTCATGAGAGTGCGGTTTGAGGTGGAGTGGCCCGAGATGTTCCTTTGGTAAGAGAGGAGGTGGGCGACGTCGATTTGAGCGGGGGCGAGGGGTCTGCCTAAGAAAGAGAGGGTCCCGTTGGGTTTCAAGAGTGTGAGGATTTTATTCCAATCGAGGTCGGCGTGGACGGTGGAGAGGATCAAATCGAATTGGAATGGAGGGGGAAGCTGGTCGAGCGTATAGAACCGATGGGCGCCAAATGAGAGGGATTCATTTTTTTTTGAAGGGGTATGGGAAAGGGCCGTAACCTCGCAGCGGAGGGCGGCGGCGAACTGAAGGCCTAGATGGCCGAGTCCTCCGATGCCGATGACGGCGACGGAGCAGGGCTTCTGCATAGTGTGTTTTCTCAAGGGAGCGTAGACGGTGGCTCCAGCACAGAGAAGGGGGGCCGCATGAGCGGAATCGAGGGTGTCAGGGATAGGATACGCGAACCGGCCATCGGCGACCATGTAGTCGGCAAACCCTCCATGATGGCCGTTGCAGGTCGAAGTTTTTTCCGGACAAGTGTTCGTATCGCCCTGCAAACAGGTGGGGCAGTTGAGGCAGGCAGAACGGATCCAGCTAATCCCGATTCTTTGATTTATTTTTAAATGTTCGCAAGCGTCGCCTTTTTTTATCACGGTTCCGACGATTTCATGTCCGGGAACGAGGGGATAGCGGGACCTTTTCCAATCGTCGTCGATCAGATGGATGTCGCTGTGGCATAAGCCGCAATGGGAGATTTTTACGAGAATTTCATGCGGGGCGAGAGAGGGGGTTTGATAAGTGAAAGCGCGCAGGGGTTCTTTTGGCGAATAAGCGGCGAAAGCTGAGATTTTCATCCCAACAGTTTTGCCAGAGTCTTACAAAAAAAGGAAGAGTGTGATAAGGATAGATAAAAGGGGCGAAGGCCCGTGACTTGCAGGATTGGAGAGGTGTATTATATGAGAAAATTAGACATGACGGCAGCGATTCTCGTGATTATCGGAGCGCTGAATTGGGGTTTGGTCGGGCTGTTCGGTTTTGATGTGATCGACTATTTGTTCGGCAGAACCTGGCTTGATAGAGCGATTTATATTGCGATCGGCTTAGCTGCCCTTTACAAAGTCGTGAACTGGCAGACGATTAAACAGCGTTGGAAATAAATCCTCGTTTTCGCAACTAATCCTTCTGTTTAGGTCCTGAAGCTTAAGCTTATGCAGGGCCATTTTCTTTTCATTGGATATCCGCCTGCTCGTGATTTTTTCGCCGGGCAGGCTCCCGTTTGAAGTGGGAATTCCGGCTATAACCCGGTTTTAAAAAGGGTTCTGCGCGTAACGCGTTCGGTTTCAAAGGGAGATTCAGCCCGATCCGAAGCGGAGTCAAAAGTATACGCGTTCGATTGAAATTAGGTTCGAGAAGACGGGCAGAATGATAGCTTTCTGCAAAACTAAATTTCATTAAAATAATCTTAAAATGTCATCCACTTTAAAAGAAGGTGGAAAAAGGATCCACGTCGATTTTGATGTTGGCTGAAGGGAATAAATCCTTGAGTGCAGCGATCTGCGGAGAGATTGTATTGACTTTTCTCGTTTTGATCAAAAATTGAAACCGGTAAAGATCTTTGATTTTGGGGTGTCCTGCCGGTGCGACGGGAAGGAGCTGGGCATCCGAGCCTAGAACCTTGCCGAGATGGGCGTGCGCGGCTTGCGCGGTTTTTTCCGCTTTTTCGGGGTCCAAATCGGAAAACAGGATTTTGATCAGGTGGCAAAATGGAGGGTAGCCGAAAGTGCGCCTCTCCTCGATTTCGGAAGAGTAAAATGCAGGGTAGTCTTGGGCAGCTGCGAGAAGCAGGGTGGGGTGCTCAGGGAGAAATGTTTGAATGATCACTTCTCCCGGAAGCTCGGATCTTCCAGACCTTCCCGCCACTTGCGTGAGAATCTGGAAGACTTGTTCCGGAGAGCGGAAATCGGGAATGGCCAGGGTCGCATCGGTATTCAGCACCCCCACTAAAGTCACGGAAGGGAAATGAAATCCTTTGGCGATCATCTGCGTGCCGATTAATACATCCGCTTTGTGGGCCCGGAATTGTTTGAACAGTTCTTCATGGCTATTTTTTTTCTGCGTCGTATCGCGGTCCATCCGAAGGGTGCGGATTTCAGGAAAGAGGGCGTGCAAAGTCCTTTCCACATGTTCTGTCCCGAAACCTTTGAATTCGAGCGATTCAGGCGATTGGCAAGCGGGGCATCCCCGAAGAGCGGGAAGCTGGTAATCGCAAAGATGGCATTGCAAAAAATTCGACGAACGGTGGTAGGTGAGGGCCAGATCGCAATGGGGGCATTTGACGATATGGCGGCACGCGCCGCAAACTTGCATCCGGTGATAGCCTCTCCGATTGAGGAATAAAAGGGTTTGCTCTCCCGATTCAATCCTTTTTTTAATCCCATCGAGCAGCTCTTCTGAAAAATGGGTGAATCCCCCCGCCACATCGAAGGCCCGTTTCATGTCGACAATTTTGACTTTGGGAAGCGAAGAATTAGCGGCGCGGGCATTCAAGAGGTGAAGCTTGTATTTTCCGATCTCCGCGTTGTAGCGCGACTCGACCGAAGGGGTCGCGCTGCCGAGAAGAATGGCGCAGTTTTCTAAATGGGCCCTCATTACGGCCACATCGCGCCCTTGATAACAGGGGGACTCGTCATTCTGTTTGTAGGAACTGTCGTGTTCCTCGTCGATGATGATCAAACCTAAATTTTGGGCGGGGCAGAAAATGGCCGATCGGGCTCCAATGACGATCATCGCCTCGCCTTTCTTTAAATGTTCCCAAGCCGCGCTCCTCTCTCCTTGGCTCCGTTTATGGTGCAGGATGGCGATTTTTTCTGAAAAGCGGGCGCGGAACCTCTCGATCGTTTGCGATGTGAGGGAAATTTCAGGGACCAGCATGATCGCGCTTTTATTTTGGGAAAGGGCGGTTTGGATGGCCTGCATGTAAACTTCGGTTTTGCCGCTTCCCGTCACTCCATGGATTAAGTGCGCTTGAAAACGGTTTTGGCGCAATGAATCCTGGATCGCGTCGAGACAGGCTTTTTGCTCATCGTTGAGAAGTTTCGGAGCGGAAGGGAAAAAATCTTCTTCGGTCAGAAGATCTTCGCTCGCTTCCAACTTTTGGGAATCGACCCATTTATGATCGATCAGCCATTGGACCGTGCCGCGGGAGATTTTCGTCTCTTTGATCAATTCCGAAAGAAAAATCCCTTTTCCGGCATTTAAAAGGACCTCCAAGGCCGCGGATCTTCCCGGGTATTTAGTGCGCCATTCTTCGCAAGCGCGGAGGGTTTCATCGGCTGTTTTCGCCATCTTCAAAAAAATTTGCGATTTCGGCTTCACTTCGCGGCGGATATTCCCAGGAATGAAAAATTTCAAGACTTTCTGCAAGGGAGCGCAGTAATAATGGGACATCCACTGGGCCAGCTTCCAAAGCGGACTAGACAGTTCCACGTCTTCGGAAAGGAAACGCAAAATCGGCTTCGCATCGGGAAAGGGGGAGTCCTGTTTGACAGCGGAGATCGTCCCTTTTTTGAGCTTGTTCTTCAAGTACACTTCCACGCGCATGCCCACCTCCGCGCGTCCCTGCATTTCTGAGGGAACCGCATAGTCGAGCCCTTTGCCGACGTTCTGGTCGAGAAGGACCTCTACGAAGAGAGTTTTTGGCATAGGGCCTTCCATAAAGAGCGCTTCAACTGGGGATCTTTCAGGTAGAGCGAAAGATCGGGAAGCAAGAAAAGCGGAACGGAGCCCAAAGCGCGGCTGCCTTGAGTGGGATTTTCTTTATAGTGGGCCATCAAACCATTGAGCTGCCATAAAGTATAGTCGCACACGACGATGCATTTCAGATCGGAAACCGATAGAAAAGCCTCCCACTGTTTTTCTTTTTCGATCGGCTCCGCTGCAATTACGCGGGCCGATCCGAAAGAGACATCGAGCGCGACCGCCACCTGTTCCAGCAGCGCCTTCTGCTCAGGAGGTTCGTGTAAAACAAGAATCGAAATAGGGGCTGTCTTATTTTTCGTTTTCCAACGATTGGCGATTTTAACCGCGATCGCGTCGCTCGGGATTTCATCGATCAAAGGGAATTGGGGAAAAACACGGACGAAAACCTGGCGAAACTCAGAAGAAATGTTGAATTCTGAATTCTGAATTCTGAATGAGTAGGGCTCTCGCGCCTTCGAGTGAGTGGATTCAATTGTTTGAGTAGGGACTGCAGCATGTAATTTTGGGTTTTCGGGTGTTGGCGCGCTCGTTTTAGCAAAAACTGGAGTGGGATCAGCTTTTATTTCAGCATTCAGCATTCTGAATTCAGCTGTTTGTGCAGGGACTGCAGCTTGAGGTTTTGGAGTTTCGGGAGATGGCGCGCTTGTTTTAGCAAAAACTGGAGTGGGATCAGCTTTTATTTCAGCATTCAACATTCTGAATTCAGAATTCTTTCTAAAATAGTCTGCGTCTTCTTGGGATGCAAGAATGAATGAGGGATGCTCGTCGTGCAGGTAAGAAAGCGTATCCTGGATGAGTTTTATTGTCTCAGCAGCGAGGAATGACATGGAGCCTCCCATTCGATAGCGTCGATCAGCGGCTCGGCATTGGCAAAGAAGGAAGAAAACCCGCGCCTCGTATACCCTTCGCAGATGACGGCGCGAAGCTGCGAATGGCCTGCGGGGAAGAAACGGTTGAGAAGTTCTTCGATTGTGCGCGACCCAAGGTAAGAATTAAATTCATGTTTATGTTCGATCAAGTAAAGAAGGACGTTTTCGTCCGAACGGGCTTCTTGCAGGAAGTGGGTGAGCGCTGAAAAGAAACGGCCGAGTTTAAAATGGAGATCGGAATAGAGTTCAAAAAGATGGAAGAGGATTTCATCGAAAGGATGGAAGGCGGGCATTTTTTTCCAACCGATTATCCTAGATTTGATCCGCAAAATGGAGTTTCTCATTTCTTCCAAAATCATCGGTATATCTTGATCTTTGACACTAGATGCTTGTAGCAAGATCTCGCAATAAAAGCAAAGTTTGTCGAGAACGCCGCCCTTCTGGGAAAAAGGATTTTCTAAAGAAAAAAGGAGGAATTTTTCCAGTTCATTTGAAATCGAAGCGATTTCCTGAGCTAAATGGGCTCCCTGGAGCTGCTCTGGAGTCATTGTTTGGAGATGGCGGAGGAGTTTAAACGAGGCGATCAGCTCTTGCATAATGAATTGCAGGCTTAAAGACCGGGCGACCGGAGCTTCGAGATTAGCGGGGAAAATAGGCCAAGGATTAAGACTGCGCATAAAGATCCAAAGACGAATAAGCTAACATAAGTCCCTTATTGTGAAAAGAAATATTGAGCTTCGAAGCTCTCTCTTCCGAGTAAAAAAAATCAAATTTTTTCTGGTTTTTAAATCTTGAAATTCTCTTTGCGAAAAATTCACAGTCGATGCTAGATTCTGCCACTCTCGTATAAACGCCCATAAAGGAGTAAAAAAATGACTGATTTAAATGCAGTGCAAAATGCTACCCCTCTCAATTTTAGAGATTATACAATGATCTTCGATAAATCGACTTCGATGAATAAAGTCGACACATTAAATGGCCTAAGCCGCTGGAAAATAGTGAGTGAATTAGCTGAAGGGGTCGGTGAAAAAGTCTGCAAATTAGATCCGGATGGAGTCGATATCCGGCTTTTTTCAACTCCTGATCCTACGAATCCGAACAAGCATTATTATCCGAATTCAACGGTGGATAAAATCAGACAGATATTCCAAGAGATTGAACCATGGGGAACGACCGGATTGGCGGAAGTACTCCAAACAGAACTGGACAGCTTCTTCGCACAGAGAGATACCGGCAGAATGAAACTCAATGGAAGAATGATCATCGTTTTCACAGACGGCGATGCTGATAATAAGCAAGAAGTAAAACGCGTATTGGTGAACGCATCACTCCGCCTCCGTCAGAATGACAAACTGACTCTTGTTATTTTCCCGGTTGGAACAGATCCTTCTTTGGCAAAATTTTTGAACGAACTGGATACTGACCTCGTCAAAAATAATGGAGCAGCCCGCGACTTCGTAGAAATCATGAATATGAAAGATGTTGAGCAACAAGGCTTGAATCAAGTCCTGATGAACTGCCTTGCGAAAGAACCTCGCCAAGTCGGTTACTAATTGTACTACGGGCGCGCCGGTTCTCGGCGTGCCTCTCGTCCTTTTTTTAAAACAAATGAAATTGAAACTTAAGAGTTATGGAAATTGCAAAAAAATCTCATATACGTTCAGATCATGAATCCTATGAATCGCCTGCTTCTCAAAAAAAATACCAAAAATGGAGTTGTACAGAAGTTGGAACTGTCATCGCAACGATTGCGATTGGAATGATTGTGATAGTAGGGATTGTCGTATCGTCGAACAGCGACGATCAGCTGTCCTTCATTCACTCGTAAATGGCTTTTGTTGCCCAAAGCCGAGCAGGCGGCATAGCTTGTCTAATGGCCGCCTAACTTTAGCTTACAACCTTGTAACTTTGCGTCCGTGTTTAAGAGACGGGCATGTCAGACATTCATGATACTACCTTGAATTTGTAGGCCGTATTATCCATTGTCACCGAGAGTTCTGAATACAATTTTCTTATTTCCTGTAGAATCGTTTTATAGTCAGGATCAATTTTTTTCAAAGTTGCTAGAACTTCTTGGAAATGAGGAAGTTCTTTTAATTTAGATAAATTTGATTTTTCGTTGGATAATTCTAAGGTGTATCTGTTCAAATCTGACCTGTCTTGTGAATAATTCAAGAAGTAGAAAACAAGCGCCCATATCCAACCAATTACAGGAAGAATGCTTGAGACAGCGATCATGCATTTTCTCTTTCCTTTCATTTCTGCCGCCATCGATTCAACCGAAACTGCAGCAGATTCAACTTTGTCTACTGTTTGATAAAATTCTTTAAAAACGTTAGACGGAATTCCTGCGTTGTCCTCTTTGATCAGAGGCTCTATTATCCCATATATGTTCATTTTAAGGTTTTCTATCTCATTAGATTTTTTATTTATTGCTAAACTCCCCATTAATTTTTCAAGCTTTGGTTCGTAACTATATGTGTAAAAAGCCGCTTTAGACACTTCGTAAAGCACTTGCTCAAGGTCGCGCGTTCTGGATTGAAGCCTTTTCTCAGCGTTTTCAATCGCAATTAGCTTTGTCCCATCGCCAATCGAGGCTTGGTTATCGAAAGTTTTGTAATCTTTATGATTAGTATGTAAGGAAGCTAAACTCATAGATCTCCAAATTAATTATTTTAAAGATATTATAATATATTTAAATTAAAATTTAAATGTTTATTTATAATAACTATAACCTTCTTGTTGTTAAAGACTTGAGTATACTTGAAAGAGTTGAAGAATCGGCAGCTAGGCTCCAACGGCCTAAATAGAGCGCTTATTGATTAGTTTCCAAATAGAGCTTCGACGTATTCGCGTGGGTCGAAAGGGGCGAGGTCGTCGGCCGCTTCTCCGGTCCCTATCCAGCGGATGGGGATTTTCAGGTTTTTCTGGATGGGGACGGCGATGCCGCCTTTGGCCGATCCATCTAGTTTGGATAGGACGATGCCCGTGATCGGCGTAAATTTGTGAAAAGTCTCCGCCTGATCGAGGGCGTTTTGGCCGATCGTCGCGTCGAGGACGAGGAGCGTTTCATGAGGGGAGTCGGGAATTTGTTTTTGGCAGACGCGCCGCACTTTCGCCAGCTCTTGCATGAGATCCGATTTCGTTTGGAGCCTGCCTGCGGTATCGATCAAGACGATGTCCATGCCTCGCGCTTTCGCGGCGGCCAGCGCATCGAAAGCGACCCCTGCCGGATCCCCTTTATGCTGCGACTTGATGATATCGGCGCCGATCCGCTTCGCCCAAGTTTCCAATTGCTCTACAGCCGCTGCGCGGAAGGTGTCCCCGGCGGCATCAAACTTTTTTCCCCGCTTTTTGATAATAGGACGCCAGTCTTGGCGAGGGTGGTCGTTTTGCCGCTTCCGTTCACTCCGACAAAAAGGATGACATGAGGCGATTTCTGGATGGCTGGCGCGGGCGGAGGGTGAGTATTTGCAAGAGCTCTTCTTTCACGAAAGAGAGGATCTGCTCCGTTTCCAAAGAGGGATTTTTTTTAACGAGTGTTTTCACTTTGGCGACCAGTTCCGCAGAGATGGCGGGGCCCAGATCCGCCTCGTAAAAGAGCTGCTCGAGGTGTTCGAAAGCCGCATCGTCAGGAGTGCCTGAAAAAAGAGCGCGGATCTTTTGGGCCAGCGCCGATTTGATCTTCGAGAAGGGAGAGACGAATTTTCTTTAAAAATTTAAACATTCTTTTGAAGAGTGTTGATCTGAATCCCTATTCTATCACATAAGAGATTTGAAATGTACAGGTAGGAAGAATCCGATGAATCTGCACGAATTTCAGGCAAAAAAAATTTTAAAACAATATGGGATCCCCATCCCTGAATTCGGGGTGGCCTCAACAGTGGAAGAGGCGAAGCGAGTCGCCGAAGAGCTCCATTTGAACCAAGCTGTTATGAAGATCCAAGTCCATGCGGGAGGACGAGGGAAGGCGGGAGGGGTGAAATTCGCCAAAACGAAAGAGGAGATCGCCCAGATTGCAAAGGCCCTGATCGGGATGAAAATGGTCAATCAGCAGACGGGGCCGGAAGGAGTGGTTGCGAATAAAGTGCTGATTTCAAAGCCGGTCGATATCGCAAAAGAATATTATATCGGCGCCGTGATCGACCGGGACCGAGGCGTCCCCATCCTGATCGCCTCTCCGGAAGGAGGGATGGAGATCGAAGAGATCGCCCATAAAATGCCGGAAAAGATTTTGAAAATGCCGTTTGGCTTCGATGGGAAGCTCCGCTCCTACCAGCTCTTCCGGCTTGGCAAATTCATGGGATGGAGCGGAGAGCATGCGAAAAAGGGAGCCAGATTGCGCAAGGGCTGGCCAAGTGCTTTATCGAAACCGACGCTTCGCTTTTGGAGATCAATCCTCTCGTCAAAACGCCGCAAGGAGAAATCTTGGCCCTCGATGCGAAGCTCAGCGTCGATGACAATGCGCTTTTCCGCCAGTCCGAGATCGTCGTCATTTTACGATCCGACGCAAGTTTCTCCTCAAGAAGCGGCGGCGAAGGAATTCGATTTGGCCTATATCGCGATGCATGGGAATATCGGCTGCATGGTCAATGGCGCGGGGCTTGCCATGGCGACGATGGATATCATCCAGCTTTGCGGAGGCGTCTCCCGCCAACTTTCTCGATGTGGGAGGGGGCGCCACGAAAGAAAAAGTAGCGGAAGGGTTCCGGATCATCCTCTCCGATCCGAAAGTGAAAGCGATCTTGGTGAATATTTTTGGCGGGATCATGAATTGCGCGACGATTGCCGAAGGGGTGATCCATGCGGCGAAAGAGCTGCATATCAAGATCCCGATCGTTGTGCGGATGGAAGGGACCAATGTCGAAGAAGGGAAGAAGGCTTTTCAAGGAGAGCCATTTGAAAATTACGACGGCGGAAGATTTGCAGAAGGCCGCGGAAGCTGTGCGGTGCAAGCATCGAAGAGGTAGAGTAGATGGCGATTTTAGTGAATAAAAAGACGAAAGTGATCGTGCAGGGGATCACGGGGCAAGCGGGACGTTTCCATGCAGAGCAATGCAAGGAATATGGCACCCATATGGTGGGCGGCGTGACTCCGGGAAAAGGGGGGCAGGAGATTTTCGGGCTCCCTGTTTTCGATACGGTTTGGGAAGCGAAAAAAGGCTGTCCATCCCGATGCGACGCTTGATTTTTGTCCCGGCGCCTTATGCGCCGATGCGATTTTGGAAGCAGAAGATGCGGGAATCCCTCTGATCGTCTGCATCACGGAAGGGATCCCGATCCGCGATATGCTCGAAGTGAAGCGGGTGATGAACGCATTCGAAGACATCGCGGCTGATCGGGCCCAATTGCCCTGGATTGATCACGCCCGGCGAATGCAAAATCGGGATCATGCCCGGCTATATCCACAAAAAGGAAAAGTGGGGATCGTCTCCCGTTCGGGAACGCTCACCTATGAAGCCGTTTGGCAGACGACGCAGCTGGGGCTTGGGCAATCGACTTGCGTCGGGATCGGCGGCGATCCGCTCAATGGCACCAATTTCATCGATGTTTTGAAAGATTTTCGAAAAAGATCCTGAGACCGAAGGCGATTTTGCTGATCGGAGAAATCGGCGGAGATGCGGAAGAGCAGGCCGCCGAATGGGTGCAGCAGCACTGCAAAAAACCGGTCGCCGTCTTCATCGCGGGAGCGACGGCGCCTCCCGGAAAACGAATGGGACATGCAGGAGCGATCATTTCTGGCGGAAAAGGGACCGCCGCGGAAAAATACGCAGCGTTTGAGAAAGCGGGAGCCATCATTACGAAAAGCCCCGCTGAAATGGGACATGCCGTTATTAAAGCGATGAAGAAACAATGATAGAGATCCTATGATAGAAATACCATGATCGAGATTCCGGGGCGCATTCCCCTCGCGATCCATCCCTTTTTTTGGCTTTTCGCCGCTTTGATCGGTTGGCTTAATAGCGGAACGATGATCGGGACGTTGATCTGGGTCGGGATCATCTTGGTTTCAGTCGTGATCCATGAATTCGGACACGCCCTGACCGCAGTCTTTTTTAAGCAAAATGCGCAAATCCAGCTCGTCGCTTTAGGCGGAGTCACCTCTTTCGAAGGGCCGAAGTTGAAATTCTGGCAGCAGTTTCTGATTACGTTCAACGGACCGATTTTCGGTTTTCTGCTCTTTGTCCTCGCCACTTTGGTTTTAAAATGGGGCGTCTTTTCTTCTCCGCTGATGATCGGGATTTTGAAGACAACGCAATTGGCCAACCTTTTTTGGACCGTCGTCAATCTGCTTCCTGTCCTCCCTTTGGATGGAGGACAGTTGCTCCGGATTTTGCTTGAGGCGAGTTTCGGAGTGAAAGGATTCAAAGCCTCGCTCATCATCGGGGCTGTGATCGCGGTTCTACTCGCGCTCTATTTCTTCTTGATGCAAGCTCTCTTGGTCGGAGCCTTTTTCTTCCTTTTCGCTTTTCAGAGCTTCGACTCGTGGCGAAAAAGCCGCCACGCGACTAGAGACGACCGCGAAGAGAGCAATAAACAATTGCTGATCCAAGCCGAAATGGCGCTGCAAGAGGGGAATAAGGAGGAGGCCAAGCGGCTTCTCAATGAAGTGCGCGAAAAAGTTTCAAAAGGGCTTCTCGCGATCGCCGCTGACCAATATCTGGCTTTCCTTCTCTATCAAGAAGGGAAGCATAAAGAAGCCTATGATCTGCTGCTGCCGATCAAGCCCCATTTGGCCGACGATACCCTTTGCCTTCTCCACCAACTTGCCGAGGAGTTTCGAAACGACCGTTTGGTTGTCGAGCTTTCCGCAAATTGTTTCCAAGTCGCACCGAGCCAGGAAATGGCCCTCCGCAACGCCCGCGCCTCTTCGCGTCTTAAAGAGGCCAAGGCTGCCGGAGGATGGCTGCAGACTGCTTGGCAATATGGAAATTTCGATCTCGAAAAAATATTGCAGGAAGAAGGATTCCAAGAATTGAAAAGCAATCCCGATTTCCGAGAATTTACAGACAAGCTCAAATCATGAAATTACCCATTTTGCTCCTGTTTTTTTTGGCCTCCTGTTTCAGGGAAACGGCGTCAGTTAGCGATGATTCTGTGCACACGCTGAGTCCGTCGAAGCAAAAACAAAAAATCGGCTTGCTAGTAAAAAAATTAGAAAACGCGGAACGAGAAAGGAAGAAGATCCAATCGGAAGTAGAGAAGCTCAGCGGCGAGATCCATCAAGCGAAGCTGGTTTTGATCCGCAAGCAATTGGACGAATCGGAAAAACAAATCCAAGATCTCCATGCGAATCCGCAAAAATATCCCCATTTGCTGACAGCCGAAATCGGCAGCCTTTTTGCCCAGGAAAGAGAAGCTCTCCATCTGATTATACAAGACGGGCCGTCGCCTTGGGCGTTCGATGCGCAAGTAGAGTTGGACCGGATCTTGAGAATGATTACGGAACTAAGCGAGACCAGGAGCGGTCATGACTGACCAGACTGTACGGCTTTTAAGACCTTCGAAGATTGCGATTTTGCTCCTGCTCGTCTCTTTCGCGACCATTTCCGCACTTTTATTTACTCCGTCTTTACCTCAGCTGGCGATCGATTTTGGAATTTCCGAATCTACGGCCCAATGGTCGATGACGATTTTTTTAATCGGCTACACGATCGGACAGCTTCCCTATGGCCCGATTGCAAACCGCTTCGGCCGCAAAAAAGCGATCTATCTCGGCATCTGCATCGCTTTAATCGGGATGGGGATCTCTTTATTCGCTCCCTCTTTTTGGATTTTATGCATCGGCCGCTTCATCCAAGCTTTGGGATCCGCTGTGGGCCTCAAAGTCAGTTTCACGATGATCGGGGATCAACATGCGGGGAGCAGCGCCACGAAAGCCCTTTCCATTCTCACGATGGCCTTTGGAATCATGCCGGGCATTGGGATGGCCATCGGAGGCTGGATCGCGGTCCTTTATGGATGGAAAGGCTGTTTCGTCTTTTTATCCATTTATTCCGTTTTTTTGGGGCTTCTTTGCGCGACGCTTCCCGAAACAGCGAAGGAGCTGGACAAGGATGCTCTCCAAGTCAAAAAAATCGCCCACGGCTACATGCGGCAATTCAAAAACCCCTTCACGATGCAGCACGCTTGCCTTGTCGGCCTGAGCACCTCGATGTTTTATATTTTCGCATCCGTCGCCCCATATATAGGAATCGACGGGATCGGACTCACCCCTGCTCAATACGGCCTATGGACCCTCGTCCCGATGAGCGGACTTGTCTTAGGCACTTTGACCGCGCATAGTTTGGCCGCAAGAGCCCCCCGCTCCAATATGCTCTCCGCCATCCTCATCATTTTAATCGGCCTCATAGCAATGGCCTTCTGTTTCGTCAATTCCTGGGTCCACCCGTTCAGCCTCTTTGGGACGATGTTCCTCATGCAGATCGGAATGAACCTCCTTTGGATCAACGCCTCCTCGAAGGGGATCTCCGAGGCCGCAGACAAGTCCAACGCCTCCGCCGTGATCCAGTTCACCAATGTAGGCCTCGCCACCCTAGGGACCCTTGCTGCTAGTCTTTTCACCCCCGTCCCAATGCTCCTGCCCGCCCTTTTCTCGGCGATCTTCATCCTTATGCTCATCGTCTGGCTTAGGCTCAAGAACATAAGAACGACTTGATTCTAAGGTCAATTATTGGGATGTCATTAAATATTTGTTCTTTATATATAACATTTATTTTGTTATAATATTTTATAATACTATAAAAAATATGTATAAAATGGCATCATCAATAAAAAAAGTAGGTATAGAATGTCATCAGTATTAACAATTTCAATGGACACTTCCTCAGAAAACTCTTTGTCTATGCAGTATGACGGGTCCGGCGGTGCAGTCATCCAAGAAGCTTTAAGCGCAATCGGTTCAGAGCCTCGAACAAGCTTCAGAGTAAGCAACGGAAGTGACTCAGATCGTCAGACAAGCATCAACATAAGCAGCTTAAGTGACGCAGTTTCTGGAGACGAATCATCACACACCCGAAATGCAGAAATTCCAAACCCTGGCTCGTACGAAGGCGTTTCTCAGAATGAGGCTCAAGATGATGACGGCGGCCTCCCTGCAAGAGCAATCGTCCCACAACCAATCTCCCAACAACCCCGAATATATAGGGTCGCTAATGCAGCGGTTGGAACAACTGCTGCTGTAGCCGCTATCGGACTCATACTTTGGTCCGCAATCGATCTTATTCCTCAAGGGAGCGGGTTTGGAATTTCTGCATTACTTGGAGGAACATGTATTGTTGCTCCTTGTGCATGGAGATTCCTGAGCGCTGCGAGAAGAGCTTAATTTATATATATTTATTGGTATAATTATTTTTTTATTAACTATTAATATGAATTCTGAATCAGGATCGTAAATGACATCAGCAGCAAATCAAATTGAAATGACCCATCTTGTAGGGAATGTTTCAAGTTCAACTTCATTCCTCCCTCCAACGGCAACAACACCCATCCCAGCCGCCCAGCAGGCAATTGTTCAGGCAAATCGAACACCTGCAGGCTGTTGGCAAAAACTCAAGAATTTTTCAAACACTCCCTTGTTTTCGTTTCTCTGCTTTGCTCTTGCAATTACTTGCATCGTCCTCGTTGCAACAGGTACTTTCGGCGCAGGTTTTCTTCCAGTTTTCTTGATTTCGCTTATTGGAGTGCCAGCGCTGGTCAAAGGGTGTTGGAATGTCGTAACGCCCTGCTGGCTGCAGCATCTAGACCCAGATCATCAAAATCCAGAGTTGTGGAGAGAATAAGAGCTAATTTAAAGGTAAAAATGCCTAGCATCAATGAAATGACAAATAAGCTCCATTGGGAAGACAATAACGTAGTCGAGAGGCCTTTTCAACACCTCGATGATGAAATCCCTGTAGCCCAAAATACGATTGCCGAACAAACTCGAGATCGGATCGCGGATGGCTGCCGGCAGCTTCAAAGAGCTTGGCAAAAAGGAGTCGATTTCTACAACGACCTCGTCTATGCTCGCCGATTCATTTTCGATTGCGCTTTGGATTTGATCCAAAATGCCGCTAGAAACGGGCGGCTGGTTAACCCTCTTTAAACAAAACAATGGAAGAAAGTTATGTCAGCAATACATTTACCCCATCCGCCTCGAGATCCGATTGGCGCGGCAGGTCTCGCTGTGGAGAGAGAGTTTCCAGAGACCCTTTTTGACCGGATTTGCGCAGTAGTAACCGGCTTTTTCACCGGCTGCACTTTTTGTTGGACCAGATAGACTATACTTCATCCGGATCAATTGATCCGGATCGTATAGTATCTCTGGAAGTTCTGTTGGCGGACGATCAGGATGATATGCTTCTTGTTGCTCGCTTCTTTGACCGCCTCTTCGAATTCCGCAGTATTATGCACCGCTTTCTGGTTGTTCCAGTCGATGGCAACCCCTGTAATTAAATAGTTGGGGCGGAGGCCTGTCATGGCAGCCGGAGACCCGGGTTTTACTTTTGTGATCACTACGCCGGAAGCATCGGCCGAATAGCCGAGTTTGGAGGCTGTGTCGGGGGCGAGGTTTTCGACGTCGAGGCCCAGTTTTTGGAGCAATTCTCCGGAAACGACTTCCCCGTCAGTTTGGACGCCCAAAGTAAGGGTAATATTTTGCGGCTTGTTATTGCGCAAGACGCGGAGTTTGACGTCCGATCCTGGATTCATCATTCCGATATCGTTGCGGAATTTGCTTACATTTTTGACCGGTTTATCGTTGTATTGGAGGATGATATCCCCTTGCTGGAGCCCCCCTTTGGCGGCGGGGGAATCTTTGACCACTTCTGACACGAGGATCCCATCTTGTTTTTCAAGGCCAAGGGCTTCGCAGAGGTCTTTATCGACCGGCTGGAGGATGATCCCGAGATAGGCCCTTTTGACAGCACCGCTATCTACGATTTGATCGATCACGTTCTGGGTCATCTTGCTTGGGATGGCCAATCCGATCCCCATGTAGCCTGTCGAGCGGGTGATGATCGCAGTATTCACGCCGACGACTTCCCCTTGCAGGTTGAGCAGAGGCCCGCCCGAATTGCCCGGATTGATCGCAGCGTCGGTCTGGATGAAGTCTTCGCGGCTGGCGATGCCTAAGTTTTGACGCCCTTTGCCGCTGACGATGCCCAAAGTAAGAGTTCCCTCGAGGCCGAACGGGTTGCCGATGGCGACGACCCATTCTCCCACTTTCAAATTATCGGAATCGCCGAAGTTGAGATAGGGGAGGTCTTTCGCGTCGATTTTCAAAACCGCGAGGTCGGTGCTGGGATCGGTCCCTTTCACCGTTGCCTGAAACTCTCTTCCGTCGCTGAGGATGACAGTGATTTCAGAGGCGTCTTTGATCACGTGGTTATTCGTCACGATGTAGCCGTCTGGACTCGTGAGGAAGCCCGATCCGCCCGCTGTTTGCTGCTGTTGGGGTTGTTGTTGCTGCTGCTGAGGGAATTGCCCGAACTGCTGGCCGAAAAAGCGCTTGAAAATGTCGTCGCCGAACATATCAAAGGGGTTCAAATATTCTTGCTGGGCTGTAGGGATCTGGACTTTGATAAAGACCGTCGCAGGCATAGCCTTGTCTGCGATCATCGTAAATGCTTGAGAAGTTTGCTCTAGCAAGTTCGCGCCGGCGACCGCCTTATTCTTCGTGTCTGCGGCAAAACCGGAAACTGCGATGCTGACTGCTCCAATAAATGCGATCCAAGATCCCTTCTTAAACATAATATCACCTCATCAAATGAACCTGTCAGTATACGATTCCTGCATCAAAATCTCAATGGGGATTTGAATGGCTGCATACTTAAAAAACGATCTACTTAAATTGTTTATCACCTTAAAATCAATCAATCGAGGTTCTATGGTTTCTAAAATACACGGATGCAGTTTTGATATTTCCTTTGGAAAGGACCCACTCGACGAGAACGGATTTGACTCCTCTCCAGATTCTCCCATCCATGGCTTTGTCGCGGAGCTGATTCATGATTTCCCGATTCCTCCTCCCAGCGAGTCGTCCCTATCCGGTTCGGATCCCAAGCCCGATGCAATCCCATCCTCCGAAGCGACTGGCGGAACATCCTTCCCACCCGCAAGGGGGATTCCTCCATTAGACATCCCATCCGATTGGCTCCCTTCATCAAGTATCCAGCGCCCTTCCTTGCCGGCCATCCCATCCTTACCAGAAATAGTAACGGACCCTCTGAAAATCGAAACTCTCTCTACAGAAGAGAGGTTGGAAAATGCGGTCTGTGTTTTGAAAAGGAATCCGAAAGCGATTAGGATTCATGTTGCCAGGACTTACAACGTAACTGAGACGGACTTGAGAGAAATGGCTTTAAAAGAGGGGATTCCAAATCCAGGCATCGGCGCTTATAGACAAAATTACGACAAGGAAGCGATGAAAAGAGCTTTGGAGAAAGTAAAAAAATTTCAGGCGACTCCTAAGGTTGCCGCAGAGGAAGAAAAGCTGACCGTAAATGCACTGCAAAGCCGTATGAGGGCAAACAAGATCAAATCCTGGCTTGGGAAGCGCAAGAAAACAAGATCCTGATATTCTAATTATTAAATTAGTGGCGGAGGGAATTTGGGCGGAACATCTCAAATCTTTCTGAATTCTATCCCTTTAATGCGTGGCAACGGCTAGGGTTCTAATTTTTTAAGTTACTAACATTTAATTGTTTAACGGATTGGTTTTTTATGTAATTATTTGTATAAAAACCTTCCAAAATAAATTAAAAAGTAGTATAATTAATTAAATTTTTAATTTAAATAAGGTTGATTCATGTCTGTAGCTAGCGCCCATACAAACACGGAAAATAGAGAATGGAGAAATGATCTATTAAATGATGCTTATGCCCATGTCCATGTATGCAGAAAATGCAATAAGATAGATCATATTTTGGAAAGACTGGACCGCTATGCGAGCGAACTAAAATGTTGGTCAGCGAACGAGTTAAAGGATGGAATTCATTTAAATTTCAAAGGGCCCAGGGTCACAGATATAACTGTGAAAGGCGATTTGAATCGAAGGGAACCGATCACAATGGGGAATTTAGAGGAAGAAGACGAGAGTTCTGTTCCATCCATCGAATTTCAATACGGTGATTATTCTGAAACTTCTTTAGATGTAAATCGAACTTCTGTGTGGATGTTAAACATAGCTGGAGAAGCCCTGCAAGTGAGTCAAAAAAATCTGGCCACGCAAGAACATGTCTGCATGCAAAAAGAGAGAGTTCCCGCTATAGTTGCAGCCTCCCACTCATCTGCAAGCGAAACAAGATCAAAAACACCAGTCAAACCGCAGCCTATTCAACCATTTTCTCAGGCAGCGTCTAAACCGGGGAATTCATCTGCCGACCTGCCTTCCCAATCCTCTCAACCCGCTGCAACGACGTCGTTGTCTACTACTTCATCTGGTTTCACGATTCGAGTGATTGATGAGAGCCATTCTGGCGCGCCGATGGGTTCGGTTGCTGCGCAGCCTTCTTCTGGCCGTAATTATTCAGAGGATACCCAGCGGCCTACTCGCCCCTTAACGTACACAGGGACCGCAGCGCTGCCAAAAACCGATTCTTCAGCGCCTGTCAAAAAAACGGGGTCTCAAAGGCCAGATCCAATCGACATCCCTGCCAACAAAGCTAGTGAAGCTTTACGCGGCAGAGGAGGAAAAGGCAGAGGCCATGCAAGTAGAGGCGCCGGCGCCGGTGGATCTCAGGGGCGGGGAAGAGGAATCAACAAGAAACAAAAACCCGTTCTAA
This sequence comes from uncultured Chlamydiae bacterium, assembly GCA_963713105.1. GTDB lineage: Bacteria > Chlamydiota > Chlamydiia > Chlamydiales > SM23-39 > CAVQKJ01. Next base: position 314,711 of record CAVQKJ010000005.1, on the reverse strand, counting down.
ATTGGAGATGATTCAATGCACTTCTTAGATACATTTAACCCTTCTACCAGGATTTGACAAAATGGTTTCTCACATCATTCAATCTGAAAGCGCTTTTGCCGATGGAAAAGCAGGAGCGGTTTCTTCGAGCCAGAATTGTGATGAATGGGCTTATGAATCTTCTCAGGACGAATTGAGAACTTTCTCATGCGCAGTCTTGCAATACTGTGAAAAATGCGATTATGCCGATATACAAATAAACAATCTGACGCCTAGTTTATCAAATTGGGGCGTTTGGAGCGCAAGCGATTCAATGATTTTTTATCAGAATTATTCATATCCCAAAAGCGAGATCATTCGCCTCGAAACTCTAGATGACGATGACAGCGAAAAACCTACTCGTACAGACGCAGTCTTTCATAAATTGAAGAAGATCAATAGCGTTTTAGAGCTTACTATAAACGGTGGAATATTCCAAACCGAGCTAGGGCCCCAAAATATATTGCAGCCTAGCTGGATCCATCAATGCGAAACGGCTACTCAATCAGAGGAATGACTTCCAACGCCGTTTTCAGTTTTTTCTTTTCTTTCTCCAATAGATCTTGACTGAGGAACGATACTAATACTCCTTTTTCCATTGAGAGAGAGTGTTTGACTGCGTCTGCGATTTCTTGTTTCGTCGCGGAAAGGATTTTCTTTCGGAACGATTCCCTAAGCGCTAAAGTCCGCCCCGCCCGTTTCCAGGAATAGGCGACGATCCCGCGATTGCCGGGAGGGACCGGCGTGTCGAGGGTTTGGATGGCGCCGAGCTTGGCCTCTTCGAGCTCGCGGTCGTTGAACTGACCCGATCCGATTCTTTCCAAGGCTTTTTCAAAGGCATTCACTGAATTGGCAAGCTGAGGGTCCCGAGAGGCTAAGAAATGGAAATTTCCGGTGCTAGGGCTATAGCTGGCCCCGCTGCCGTAGGCCCCTCCTTTTTCCCGGATCTCCGTGTGAAGGACCAGATTTTCAAAAAGTTCACCCGCTAAAAGGAGGAGGGGGGATTCGGGATCGCGGTAGGAATGGGTCCGCATGCCGTAGGCCGTAAAGGCAACGGGAGACGCTATAATTCTCGCCTGGGGCGCGATCTTCGGCAAAGGATATTTCCCTTTCCACGGCGCGAATGAATGGGCGGGAAGTTTTTTCTCGATTCCATGGAAATGATTCTTTTTCAATTCTTCGAAAAATTTGTCGTCGCAAGTAATGACCAAGTGGGGTTTTTCAAGGCCCAGGATCCGCTTTTGCATCCTTTGGAGATCTTGGATGAATGTTTCATCGAATGTTTTCGCCCAGTTCATGACGGCTCGATAGTAGGGGAGTCCGTACCATTGATCGAAAATCAAAGAGGCGGATGAAAAGCCGCTGAGAGCCGTTTGGATCGCGTAGCTCATCGAATTGCGGGTCAGCCGATTCTGCAAGGCGGTGGCGTGCTGAAGGAGCCACTCTTTGATTCGTTCCTGGTCGGTGAAATCGGCGCTGGAGGCGAAGTCGGCAAACAGGTTGAACAGTTTTTCGCTATTGCGGTAGAGCGCTTTGCCCCGCAGGGAAAATGTGGGGCTGCTGACATCGGGATCGGCGTGGGTTACATGCAGGGAGAGAGAGGCGTCGATCCCTCCGATATAGGCTTGCTGGTAGGCGAGATTTTCCGCGTAATCGCGGCCGCCGCATCCAAGTTCAGTCAGAAGGCGCGTAAAGAGCGCGAGCAGAGGAAGATCCTCAAGAGGGAAATCGGGGAGGTCGAACACTAGATCGGCGTAAAGGATCTGGTTGGTGAAGCAGTTATGATGAAAAACCTTTATCGGACCTTCCATTGTTTCGTGAAGGGGGAAATCGCGCGCATGGGGCGGGACGTCTTTGAGCGTCACTTTAGGGAGGCAATCGAGGGATTGATTTTCCACCGCTGCTTGATAGGCGGCCAGTTCTTTCGAATCGGCAGAGATCTGCTTCTCTTGGGCCTCCGTAAGCCTGGCGCGGATTACGGCGAGCCGCTTCTGTTCTAGTTCCAATTCTTCTTTTTCGAGCTTTGGATCGGGTTTTAGGACCAATTGAAGGAAATGGGGATTGTCGATCACATATTTTCGCAAAAGAGAGGGGAGGTAATCGGGATCGGAGAGACGGCTGCGCAGCTCTTTAAAAAGGCTATGGATCAAAAGGCCGTTTTCAGGGGCGCTCCCATGCTGCTGGATAAGGGCGGCCCGCATGAAGAGACTCAATCCGAAAGGAACGCCTTCCGCTCCGATCTCGGTCCTTTGGAATTCAAGCTGATGCAAGGAAGCTTCGATTTCTTCGGGAGGAATCGGCTTTGAGGCGAATTCGTTCAACGTATCGAAGAGGATTTTTTTTAAGGCTCCAGCGTCTTTCGGATCGCACCCTTTGCAGACGATGGCCATAGGGACTTCGCTCATTTCCGGATCGATCATCGAATCGACCTGGGTGCAAAGCTCAGATTTCAACAGGGCCATGACCAAAGGCGAGGCGTCCGTGTCGGTCAAAAGGCTCTCAAGAAGGCAAAGGGCGAGGATTTCCCTCTGTTCTGAAACAGGGACGGTCAGCCAGGAGAAGGCGATTTGCGTTTTTTTCTCCAGCGATTCGCCCTCGGCGATCGGATACCGTTCTTCGGCCTTTATCGGCTGTTTAAAACGGGGTTGGAGCGGCAGCGGGGGAAGGGGAGGGATTTTATTCACTCCTCTCAAGGATCGCTCCTCGATGAAATCGAGATGCTTCGCAAGGGGGATATTGCCGTAAAAAAAGAAAAGGCAGCGGGAGGGATGGTAGAAATCGCGGTGGAATTCCAACAACTCTTCGTAAGAGAGGGTAGGGATGTCTTTCGGGTCTCCGCCGGAATTATGGGCGTAAGGGAGATCGGGCGTTAAATGCTTCGAGAGCGCCTCGTTGAGCCGCGAATCGGGAGAGTTCATCGCCCCTTTCATCTCGTTATAAACAACGCCTTGGAATTGGACGGGCCCTTTAGGATTTTTCGGATCCGTGAATTCGAGGCGGTGCCCTTCCTGCAGAAAACTCACTTTCTTTAATTCTGGATGGAAGACGGCATCCAGATAGACCTCGAGGAGGTTATAGAAATCCTTCTCCACTTGAGAGCTCGCCGGATAGCAGGTGAAATCCTGTCCCGTCAAAGCGTTCATGAATGTGTTTAAACTCCGCCTCGTCATTGCGAAGAAAGGGTCTTTTACGGGAAATTTGCCCGATCCGCAAAGGACCGTATGCTCGAGAATATGGGCCACGCCGTTTGAATTATAGGGAAGCGTTTGGAAAGAGAGGCAGAACAGATTTTCGGGGTCGCTGTTGGCGATATGCAGGACTCTCGCCCCAGTCGGCTCATGAGTCAGCTCAATCAGCGTGCTTTGCAGTTCATCGAGAGGAAGGGTGCGCGTGATCCGAAAGTCTTTGTACGTTTGTCCGGCTTGTTCTAAGGCTGATTGCATAAAGCTCCCGATCAAACAGGTCAGTTTAATCGAGAGCGGAGTTTTTCAGGGAATTAAAAAATAATTGCGTGGTTCTTCAAACCCTATCCGTTCGCAGCATCGCCCTGTGGGCTCTGTTCGCTTCGATCGCAGATACAAGTCTATTGCAAGATGAGGAAATACACGCCTTGATTTGTGGCGCCATGTTCCAAAGCTGGCGTCCCGCGAAAGACAAAGCTCCTGCGGCAAAAGCGGTGATCAAGGGAGAATAGGGAACATTTACGTATGATTGAAGGAAGGCTATTGCAGAGCCGGAAGCAATGAGTTTAAAAGCTCCGTCTACGTGTTTGCCATTAGTCAAATCCGACAATCCTTGTGAAACATAACCTGCGCCCAAAGCGACGGAATTCAGCACAAATAATTCAGCGGGGATATGTTCTGCGAATTTGTACCTCTGAATTCTAGACATTTCCTCTATGGACATAATCGCCAACGCGGTTAGTTGTGCAGCGCCGCGGATAGGATGTCCTTCAGCGATATCCCGGACTCCATTGCCTGCCAATCCAAAAAATGTTGTGACATCGTTTAATATTGAGGACATTAAATCTCCTTTTTAATTTATTATTAAAATAATATTATATACGTTATTAATATTAACATAAACTAAATTATACATTTATTTAACTGGATTGTAAAGCTATTTATATTAAATAAATAAATATATAGCGATTGTATCTAATAAAAAATCCCCCCGCGAATGGCAGGGGGAGCTGGTTTATTCTTCGACGTGATCTGGCATGTAAGCTGTGCAGGAAATCTCGATCAAGGCATCGAGGGGCAGCTTGCTGATTTGAACAGTGGCCCGGGCAGGTTTCACCTCAAATCCGAACTCTTCCGCGTAAACGCGGTTCATGATCGGAAAATCTTGCAGATCTTTTAAAAAGACTTTGGTCTCTACGACGTTTTCAAGCGTAAGCCCTTTCGCAGCTAAAATCGCTTTGATATTTTGCAGCACTTGTCTTGTCTGCTCTTCAATCGTCGTCCCCGTGATTCTTCCAACCAAAGGGTCGATCCCGATTTGCCCGGAAATAAACATATAGGGACCTGCGCAGACCGCTTGAGAGTACGGGCCGATCGCCTGAGGCGCTTGCTCTGTTTTTATGGGAGTGATCTCAACATTATAATGAAAATTTTGATGATAATTTTGGTCAATTGATGCTAGGAACATAAAACCTCAAATTAAGTTTAGTAAAGTCACATATCTTTTATGTGATTAACGCAATTGTCTGTAATTATCGAATTGTTTATAATGCTTTAAAAAGTTAATTACTGTCAACGATTGGTTAATAATCCATGGTTCACCCGATTTTGCTTAAGTCCTTCATAGAGATCGTGAACCGTTCAACGATGGCGAATGCGGCGAGGCACCTGAAAATCACGCCTGCGGCTATCAGCAAGCACATCAAGAGCCTCGAAGATGCGCTGGGCATCCAGTTGTTAAAACGGTCCACCCGTCAAATCGACCTGACTCCCGATGGAGTCCTCTATTTCGAGCACGCGAAAAGGATCCTCGATGCCTATCGAGAAGCGGAAGCGGCCGTCTCCTATTCCTTGAAAGAACCTTCAGGAATTTTAAAAATCGTATGCGGCCCTCAAATAGGGAATCTCTATTTGATTCCCCGCCTCAATGAGTTTTTAGAAAAGTACCCAAAATTGCGCCTCAATATTGAATTCACTCAGACGATGCCCGATTTGGAAAAAGAGAAAATCGATGCCGTCATCGGCCTTACGACTGGACTGCCCGCCCATTGGATCCAAAAAACTTTGACTTATGCGAGATGGGTATTCTGCGCCTCTCCCGACTATCTGAACAGACAGGGGATTCCGAAAAAACCATCCGACCTCGCGCAGCACCGGATCATCACCCGCACTCAGCGAAAGCCGAACAATCGGATCGAATTCAAGACGGGAGAGTCCCTCTTTTTTGAACCGTATTTATATTTCAACGACACCCGGGCGATCCGAAGGGCCGCGATACAGGGCTTAGGAATTGTGCAGCTTCAAGATTACATCGTCGATGAGGATCTGAGAGAGAACAAGCTTGTAGAGATACTGAGTAAATACAACGAACAGGAAAAAACTCTGCCCGTCCAGATCGCCTTTCCCCCTTCCGATCCAATGCATATCAATGTCCGCAAATTCATTGATTTCATGGTCGAGGCGATAAAATATTAATAGATTGATAGATAATATAATAAAACGTTAAAATCATATTACTTAAAGTAACATAAATTTGATTTTAATCAATGGCGACAATTTATTTTAATTCCGAGATTTTGGGACATCGCGTTCCTATAGCAGAAAGCATCAGAGGTTTTTGCTTCAGGCCCCTCCATTACTTTTTGGAAGGGAAGACACGGACATGGACCGGCGTTGGTTTTCGCGAATCCAAAGAGACCTATCCAGCCGACCAGAAAAATTGGCCCGCTTCGCTTAAAATGGCTGTGTTGGTTCTTCCAGGACTTGCCGTTGGCACAGCTGCTGCCGCTGCGGCTCTGGCGCGGTGGTGTTTAAGCTTGGATTTTCCTAATCTTTGCTCGGCCTTGTTTAAAGAATCCCAAGACTCTTTCTACTCTAAAGAGGATAAGACAAATCTTTTTACCGCTCCAATGTACGAGCTTACAACTGAGTTTTCTCCCAATCAGTCTCATGCAGCCTTGCATGCCAAATGGTCTGCTCTGATCTCTTGCGTGACGTCGCCTGATCGATGGAAAGACGCCGCCGTTCGCACGGAATTTGGCCAAATTCTCGAAGAGGCGTACAAAGAGATGAACCTCGTCTTTCAACACGCTGCAAAAGCGGCTGGCAATGATCCGGCCAAAATGGCAAAACTCATGTCTGCGCAGTATATTTATACCAATCGAGGGCCAGAAAATTATTGCCGCGCCTTTTTCTATGGAAGCATAGGCGGAATGTATTATGCGGTAAGGACGTCGTTATGGTTCGAAAAAAATGAAAACGATTTTAGGTGGGTCTTTGATGGGCGGGAGATCGATCGTTCTCTGAGCTCGAAAAACACAAAGCCCTTCTTTACTCCAGGGACTCCCGAATATCGTTGGAGGCGGCTATACAATGATGCGTGCGGATTCATCGATCGCTACCCAGGGCTTAGAGAAGCCTTGCAGACGGAAGACGATCGATTCTTGAAATGCGCTATTCCAGATTTTTCGCCATCCATTGCACCTTCGAGTTGGACTGACGTTCCGACTTGCTAAGAGAAGGTCTCTAAGGCGAAGAAAGATCTGCAATAGAATTATCAGATGAAAATGGCGAAGAAAGATCTGCATTAGAATTATCAGATGAAAATTCTGTGTTTTCAATCTCAATATAAATAGAATTTTCTGCTGGCTTTGCAATTTTTATCAAATGCCTAATTTTATCTGGCTTGAAGTCGCGTTTCGGATCTGTTTCACAAAAAACTTCAATTTCAGAATCGCTAACTTCGTCTTCAAAGGCAGCTCCTAATAAGTTAATATACCTTTTAAAGGCAGTGTAGCTGATCCCATTTCGCACGGCGATTGTCTTTCCATCTGCTTTTCCATCTACTTCTCCATCTATGTACTCCCTGACAGCTTTAGTTAAATGAGAAAATTTATGGCATTTTCTTTTTTCTGCTGAAGGAACTGTTTCTTGAACCGATGTGTTTTCCGTTTTCTAGAGCTAGGTTTTGTTTGGGATGAAGCTTCAGTTACCGGTGCTGCTGTTTGCTGACTAGTTTCTGGTGGAGCTGGCCAATCCCAATAAGTTGGGGTGCTGTTTAAAAAGGAATGGGTAGGAACGAACTGAGAAACTAAATTTTTAACCTCTGAAGGGGGAGTTGCCGATTCTTGAGGGCGAGGAAAAGAACTCGAAGAGGGGACCTCTCCATTTTCATCGTATAAATTAATGTACGCTTCCGCAAAAGGTTCCGCAGATTTTATTAATTTATTTGCCGTCTTTGTCCCTATCTTCAAATGAGCTTCTTGAAGGGCATAATTAATGTTGCGTCCTTTTTCTTTTGGATCTTTTCCATATTCGTGAAAGTTGAAAAAAAATGAAGCGAGGAATTTTACCCGTTTAAATAAGCTGTTTGTTGGTAGATTAAGATCTTCTTCAATACGTCGGATCGATTTTCCTCCGCTTTGAAATTCTTTGATCCCCTTTTTTATCAAAGGAGGGAGGTCTTTCCGGCGTGCTTCGTTAACTTTAATATTGGATTTATCAGTCACTTCCCATCGGGCTTGCAGTGCTGCTTGAGATTCCATCCATTTTTCATTTGATTCTAAGATTGTCATTTAAAGCCTGTTTATTGATTAAAATTGAAATATATTGTAACATGTATTAAATAAAAAATCAACTTAATATTATAATATTTTAGGCTGGTTCTGAGGGGGCTTTGTTATGGGAAATGACTCAAGATAAGAGGTTTGCTTTTTTTCTAACTTGAAGGAATAAAGGGATAGGAAGAATTGCCCGGGTCCAGGCCCCGGGCTGGGTCTCTTGAATTGTTTTACCGCTTCTGTCTGCGGGCGGCCATCCTCATGCACTCGCGGGCCATATAATCGCATTCGCCGAGAAGAAGAAGAAGGTGGTTTTTGCCGCGGATTATAACTTCGGGCGCCGCTTTTCGCTTTGTGTCCGCTTTGAGTTTCGCCCAAGCTTGGTCGCACCGTTTTTGCAGGTGTTTATAGGCTTCCCAATGGGCTTTCCGGTTTTTCTCCATCGACATCGCTACGGGAGATTTAGACCCTTTTTTTCTGCGCACGGTCTTTTTAGAGGTTTTTCGACGGCTTTTCACTTTGCGCGTTTTTCTTTTATGTGTTTTCATTTTGCGGGTTTTAGTCTTACGGACTTTTCTTTTAGCCATGACGCGACTCCTCAAGCTTTCACTGTCTAACTCGATTATATAATATTATTTTTATTTATTGTGGAAAAAAATAGATAATTAGAGAGGAAATAGACCGTTTAGAATTAATTCCTAAAGGTTTAGAGATTTTTATCTTGGATCTCGCGGCTGATGTTTTCTTCCCTTTTTAGGATTTCCATCAATTGGTCGTGTTTTTTGGAGATCTTCTCTTTCAACGATTGAATTTGTTTTAACGTGTGCAAATAAGCTTGATGCTCTCTGGTTCCTGGAGCAGGGGGATTTTTCGGCAATCTTCCAAGAAGGATCCCCAGCTCGTGCCGCTCGTCGGCGAGCTCTTTTTTCGTTGAAATGCCTTGATCGTGAAGAGCATTGAACGTTTTGTCGGCCGGATGAGGGATGATTTCTTCTAGCCTTTCGATCGGTTCTGGATTTTCTTCGTTCGACATGTCCCAACTCCTGTACTTAGATGCTTTTTGCCAACCTATCAAAAGAAGGAGATTTGATAAACATCAAGTTTCAGATAGCTTCTGGATGAGTAGAGATTCACGGGTTTTCAATTCGTCCATTTCAATTTGATCCATTTGGAGCTGAGCGCGCATCATGCTGTATTGCGGGTCGCTCGCCGGCAGATCGTTGATGAACTCATTCATCATCTGCACCCTTTTTTGCAAAAGCACTTGTTCCGTCTGGTTCACATCCAGCTCTTTCTGCATCAGAGTTTTGCTCGTATGCGTATCTTGGACATACGATTGTTGGATTGCAGGGTTGCTATAATTAGGGTCAGATTCTTTTTTAATAAACGGTTGCATAATTATATTTCTTGATTCAACTTAATTGTATAATTAAGTCTTAAATTTTTAAACATCAATATATAATTATTTTTAATCCTATGATAGCGAACGGGTTATAGAAAATTTCCTGTTCGAAAAACAGTTTTTTTCGTAGGATCTTCGAGCATCGCATAACCTGGAGGTACCACATGCGTAAATTGATCGTGTCTTTGATGATTGCAATGAGCTGTTTTGCTGTAACTGCTGTATCTGCTCAAGAAGAAAGCATTTCTGTTGTCAGTTCCGAAGAGACAAGCGCTCCTTCTGAAGTGGCTGTAGACGTTTCTGTAACAGATAGCCTGCATGGCAGCGACTGTCCTTGCGGCAAACCAAAAGCTTAATTTTGCTTTGCTTCCCTCCTCCATTCTGGAGGAGGGCCTTCTATAATTCTGACAATTTGCTTAAAACAGATACTCACAGCGGCCTGTGTTCGTGCACCGAGATAGGCAAGGGAGAGGGTCGTTGGCTTCAGACGGAAACTCACGGCGGTTTGTGTTTCAAGGCCTATACCTTCATCAGCGTAGCTGCGGAGACATGAAGAAAGTCCGGGGGACTTTCGTAATGCGGAGCAGGCGAAGCGCACGCAGCAGAGGTAGAGAGGACGCAGAGGCGAGAGAAGCTCTCGCGCTCTCAGAAAAATAATGCCGCGAAGCGCGGAAGTCCCTCCTCCTGAACGGAGGAGGGTTGTTTTGTTAATTCCAAGTGAGATTTGAGGCGGATTGATATTCAGTTACGCGGGTTTCGAAGAAGTTTTTCTCTTTGCCTAGATCGATCGTTTCGCTCATCCAAGGGAATGGGTTTTTCGAGCTGTAGATCGCTTTGAGGCCGATCCTTTCGAAACGCCTGTCCGCGATGTGCTGCACATAATCGCGGAACATCGGGGCTGTTAAGCCTAAGATACCTCGAGGCAGGCAATCGTTCTGCGTATTGCACTTCGAGCTCTACGGCTTGTTTCATTTTTTCGACGATATGGGCTTGGAATTCCGGCGTCCAAAGATGGGGATTTTCATCCTTGATTCCGTTGATCAAGTCGATCCCGAAGTTCAGGTGGACCGTCTCGTCGCGCAGGATGTATTGGAATTGCTCTCCGATCCCGACCATCTTGTTTTGCGCAAGAACGAGAGGATCATGGCAAATCCGCTGTAGAAGAAGATCCCTTCCATGATGATGTAAAAGCCGATCAAGTTCTCCAAGAACTTTTGAGCCCCTTCGGGAGTCGTGGTCGTAAAGTCGGGTTTCAGGATGTCTTGAGTCAGCTCCATCTCAAACCGGTCTTTGTCGTGGATCGAGTTGATCTCATTGTACATATTGAACACTTCGCCATGGTTGAGCGTCAGAGATTCAACGATATAGAGAAAGGCGTGCGTATGGATCGCCTCTTCGAATCCTTGGCGGAGAAGAAATTGGCGCGCTTCGGGATTCGTGACGTGGCGGAATATCGCCAGGACAATGTTATTTCCCACTAAGCTTTCGGCTGTTGAGAAGAAGCCGAGGTTGCGCATGATGACGCGTCTCTCATCTTCGCTTAATTTGTCCGATTTCCAGATCTCGATGTCTTTCCCCATCGGGACTTCGTTGGGCATCCAATGGTTCGCGCAGCCATTGATATAATGTTCCCAAGCCCACTTGTATTTAAGGGGCATGAGTTGGTTGACGTCAACGGCATGGCAATTGATCAACCGTTTTTCAGCGACATTGACCCGTTTCTCGATGGCCGCATTTTCTTTTGTCTTCGCCATAATTTCCTCTTGTTTTCATTCACTCGTAAATTGTTTCGCTAAAGGCGGGGGAAGCTCCCGCGCCCCCATCATTCAACCACCGAGAACACCGAGGGCCACCGAGGCGGGGAAGCCCCGCACCCCATAAGAGAGTAAAGAAAAGAGAGAAAAGAAGAATGGGCGCATTTTTGGCAGGATTTTTCATTTCCATCGTTCTTATCTTTTTTTCTCATATGGGGTGTGGGGCTTCCCCACCTCGGTGCTTCCTCGGTGCTCTCGGTGGTTAAAAACTGGGGGGTGCGGGGGGCTTCCCCCGCACTAATCCCTCTGCGGTTCTATTTTATTGGCAGCTTTCGCAGGAGCCGTCGAGCGGGCAGGCTTTCGGCGCCTCTTCTTGGCGATCCAGGGCAATGCTGCTCGATGCCGATTTGTTTTTCATCCAGCGGGGCTGCAGGCCTCGTTTGTTGATGTCGATCGATGACTTTTCGATCTGCGTCGCAGCGAGGGCTCGGAGATAGTAGATGGGTCTTCAGTCCTTTTTCCCAGGCCATCATATACATTTGATGGAGCTTTTTGCCGCTTGGTTCCGCGAGATAGAGGTTGAGCGATTGGCCCATGTCGATCCATTTTTGCCGGCGCGCGGCGCATTCGATGATCCATTCGGGTTCGATCTCGAAAGCGGTCAGGAAGAGATTTTTCACCTCGGTTGGAATCCGTTCGATTTCGCGGATCGACCCGTCGAAATATTTCAGGTCGTCGATCATTTCCTCGTCCCAAAGATTCAAAGATTTGAGCTTTTCCACCAAGTGGGGATTGATGATCGTGAATTCCCCTGAAAGATTCGATTTGACGAACAGATGCTTATAGATCGGTTCGATCGAGGGGATCAAGCCGGTGATATTGGCGATGGTCGCCGTTGGGGCGATCGCCATCGTATTGGAGTTGCTCATGCCATGTTTTTTGACGGCGGCGCGTACTGGCGCCCAATTCATCGAAGCGCTTCGGTCGACGTCGACTTTGACGCCTCGTTCTTTTTCGAGAAGATCGATCGTGTCGATCGGGAGAAGACCCCGGTCCCATTTCGATCCTTTGTAGCTGGAATAGGTCCCTCTTTCCTGGGCCAGCTCGGTCGACGCCAAGATCGCATAGTAGGAGATCATTTCCATGCTCTTATCGGAAAATTCGACCGCGGCATGGCTGGCGTAGCTGATGTTTTGGATATAGAGGGCGTCTTGGAATCCCATAAACCCGAGGCCGATGGGGCGGTGCCGCTGGTTGGAATTCTTCGCTTCGACAGTTGGATAGAAATTGATGTCGATCACGTTGTCGAGCATCCGGACCGCTGTGCGCACAGTCGCGGCCAGCCTCTTTTCATCGAGTCCTTTTTCGGTCGTGTGTTTGGCGAGATTGATCGACCCGAGGTTGCAGACAGCCGTTTCTTCCGCGGACGTATTGAGGAGGATCTCCGTGCAGAGATTCGAGGAGTGGACCACGCCCACATGGTCTTGCGGAGAGCGGATATTGGACGGATCTTTGAATGTGATCCAAGGATGGCCTGTTTCGAACAGCATGCTCAACATCTTGCGCCAAAGCTGGACCGCTTCGATTTTTTTGTGGAGCTTGAGCTTCCCCTCTTCAGCTTTTTTCTCATATTCCATGTATCGTTTTTCAAACGCGCTGCCATAGAGATCGTGCAAATCGGGCACGTCGCTCGGGCTGAAAAGGGTCCAATGACCGTTATCGCGGACTCGCTTCATGAATAAGTCGGGGATCCAGTTCGCGGTGTTCATATCGTGGGTGCGGCGCCGCTCGTCTCCCGTGTTTTTTCTCAGTTCGAGGAAATCCTCGATATCGAGGTGCCAGGTCTCCAGATAAGCGCACATCGCCCCTTTTCGTCTTGCCTCCGTTGTGGGCAAGACCGGAAACGGTCATATAGGATTCGTCGCCTTCGACTTCCAAGTCATAGACGAAAGGAGTCGTATCGATCGATTTTTTCTCAAGCACGCGGCTGAAAATACAGTTGTCGACAGCGAGCCAGTTGAATTTTGATACGGGCTGGCAGTCGAGTCTCTCAGCCAATTCCGGGATCGCTGGAATGCGGATGTCGTAGCATTTCGTCGGTTTATTAAATTCCACAGTCGAACCGTCGGAACGGCGTCCTGTATGCCCATTTTTTCTGATTCGCATTTTTCCTGCGGTTGGAACTCCTAACCGGAGCATCTGGTAGCGGATGCCTTCGGCCAGAGGTTGCGAGGTATTGCAGAAGGTGATTTCCTTACCACGGGAAACATTTCCATCCGTTTCGAGAAGGCCTTGCACTAAAGCTAGTGTTTGTTTTCTGGGCAGATGGGACAAGCGGGGAGAGATGTGTTTGCGGTGCTGAGAATCGTAAAGGTCGCTTTCATCGAATGGAAGCGTGGGAGCTCCGCTGCCGACGATACGGCCAGATGTGGCGTCACGAACGGCTCCTCGGCCTGCGGCCCAGTGTACTTGAATGTAGGAGTCGCCTCTTCCTGTTTCCCAAATATGGATGCCCCGTTCATTGAGATAGCGGCGCACGAATTCGAGATGGCAGTCGTTTTGCGGATTGCCAGAGACACCCCACTGAGAGCCTTCTTTAGACAGGTGTCCGTCTCCCAGTAAAATTCCATACATCCGGGCATCGTCTTCAGTCAACTCGGGGACTTGGACGACTTCTTTTGGAATGATTTGCGCGATATAATCGCCCTTTTTGAGCTGTCCGGCTTCGATCCATTCCTTTTTGATTTTCCCTTTTTCCAACCAGGCCAATGTCCGGTCATTTGCCTGCTCCATGGGTACGCCCCGGATCGCATAAAAGGGATGGCCGGCTGTAACAGAAATGGGTTCCAAAGAGTGTTTCACATCTACGGCGACCATCGGATCGTGCTGGTTGTAGGCGAATTTTTGCGTGACTTCGCGGTAGGTTCCGCTGATGCCGAGAACTAGATCTCCGGTTTTGATTTCAGAGATGGGCTTGGGTCCTTGGTTCGTATGGACGAGAGTATCCGGAGCAAAACATTGATTGACTGCTACTGCCGTATCATTGGCCACTTTGAGAAAGGGGATGACGCCTTGCGAGGAGCCGTTGGTCCCTTTGATATGGGAGCCGGTTGCGCGGACATTGGTCCAGTCGTTGCCGATCCCTCCGGCCCATTTGGAGAGCTGGGCGTCGTCTGCGATCACTTTGAAGATGTGGTGGAGGTCGTCCATCACTGTAGAGAGATAGCAGGAGCTGAGCTGTGAATGGGCAGTCCCTGAATTGAAGAGCGTGGGGGTGCGCAGAGGTGAAATAGAATTGGGAGAGGACGATTGTAGAATTCGATCGCCCGTTTGTTTTTCTGTTCCCCTTCGCTGAGCGCAAGTCCCATGGCCACCCGCATCCAGAAGATTTGCGGGGTTTCCATCCGCCTTTGCTCATTGTGGATGAAATAGCGGTCGTAGAGGGTTTGGAGTCCGAGGTAGGAGAAAAGGTCGTCTCTGGAAAGATCCATTGCGGCGGAGAGTTCATCCAGGTCGAAATCGAGCAGTTTGGGAGAGACCCTCTCGAGGGAGATCCCTTCTTTGATGTATTTTTTGAAATATTGGCGGTGCGATTTAGGCAAGGTCGAATCGGACGCGGGAAGGCCCATCGTTTCGCGGTATAAGACATCGAGAAGAAGGCGCGCCGCGACTTGGGAATAAGTGGGCTCTTTTTCGATTTTTGATTTCGCAGCGAAGATATTGGCCAGGTCGACCTCCTCTTCTTTCATCCCGATGTAATATTGGGAAATCGCCGTTTCGAGGAGTTCGGCCACGGAGGCTTGTTTTTCCAGTCCGCGGCAGGCAAAGGAGAGTTTGCTGCGGATCATATTCTCCGTCAGGATCATCTTGCCGCTATCCGATGTGGAGATCTCAAACTGGCGCACAGGGATATTCTCATCGATCGGGGGAGAGAGCGTTTCGTCGCGGCTCAGCTTTAGCGCCCGATATAAAATGTAGCTTTTCGCCACATCGAAATATTTTTCCCCCATCAGTTCCCGTTCGATCCGGTCTTCGATCATGTCGATATAAAGCAGGTCTCCTTTAGTGGCGAGATCAGACATTTCGCCTACGATCTTCTGCGTCAGAAGGTTGACTGCGGCGACCACTTCATCTGGAGTCTGCTCTTCGATTTTGCGGGCTCTGCGGAACGCTTTTTCGACGGAAGAGGCGACTCTCATCGGATTGAAGCGGGCGGGGGTCGTCTTGTCGCGGCGGAAGATCTTGAGATTGAGGAGAGATCCTTCCCGTTTCGCTTTCCGGCTGTCGCGGTAAATGATGTAGTCGCGGGCCACGTCGTGATGGCCGTTTTTCATCAAGGTGACTTCCACTACGTCCTGGATCCCTTCGACCGTGAGGCAAGCTCCTTTAGAGGCAAGATTCAGCACTTGTTTTACAACGAGATCGGTGATCTGGCTCGATTCCTTCCAATAGCTCGGAATCGATCGGCGCTGGAGCGGGAATCTTTTTCGTGTCGCGGAATGCGGCTTCGATCGCGCGCAAGATCCGGTCGCGCCGAAAGGGGACGAGGGTTCCATTCCGTTTGACGACAGTATATTGCGCTTCTTTCGAAGCGGCGCCTTTTTTTGGGCCAGATGGTTTGGCAGGCGTGTTTTCTTCAAGGAAGGAAGTCGTTGCATCGTGGCTATTTTGCTTTTTCATAAGTCGCCCCTTAATATGACTTTTGATAACTTTCGATAACTAATCCGCTCAAAAACGCAAAAAAACCCTTTTTGAGGGCTTTTTTTAATTCTTAGTAACTTTTTTCTTTTTGGCCGCCTCTACCAGATCTGGTAGATCATCGCGCCTTATGCACACTATATATTGTAGTTTGTAGTTTCGAGTCCAGTAAAAAATCGAATTGTTTTTTGCTTGCTCTATATGAATAGGTTCGGGAGATTTTTTTTGTCTTCTCCCGCCTGTTTTGATTTGATATGATGAGGTTATGAAGAGAGTTTATCTAGTCCCGAATATCATCACGGCGTTCAGCTTGGCCTGCGGTCTTTTTGTGATCTTCAAAATCAATATGGTCGAGCCGGGAAGCGGCGATTACGATGTAGTCCAGAACGTCGGTCTTTTTACTTTTGATCGCGGCCTTCGCCGATTTCATCGATGGAGCTCTGGCCCGCGCGATCCATGCCGAGAGCGAATTTGGATTTGTGTTCGATTCGATGGCCGACGCGGTCTCTTTCGGCGTCGCGCCCTCCGTCCTTCTTTTAAAGACTCTTTCTTTGGAGCAGGGGACTATCATTTCTTTCTTTTGCGCCACGGGAGCGATGGTCTATTCGCTTTGCGGGGTGCTCCGCCTCGTCCGCTTCAATGTGAAGACCTCGGAGGCGAAAGGGAACGCGGAGCTGGAAGCGGCAGCAAAAAAACATTTCACCGGATTGCCGATTCCGGCAGCGGCTGCGGCAGCCGTTTCCGCTCAATCTGTTTTTTCTATCTCCGCTTGTGCAGCAATGGATCCCTATTTCCGGAGAAACTCGTGCGATCCTATTGGCCTCGGTCATGATCGTATTGGGCTATCTGATGGTCTGCCGTTTGAAGTTCCCCAGCATGAAGGTCCTCCATTTCCGGATCCCCTCCTTCCATCTCGCTTTCCTGACCGTCGTAGTGGCTGTATTCACCCTCTATGGGATCCTCTATTTCTTCGCCGAGATCCTCGCCCTGATCGCTTGGAGCTACATCGGTCTAGCACTCGTCTTATCCATTATCCGGCTCATCGCCGGCAAGAAATCGAAAACGCTCGAAGAATTCGAACCTGAACCCGACGAATTCGATAATAATTAGACGCAATGCGATAAAACCTTCCCTGCTGCCGTCATTGTTTTGAGGAATGAAATGGACGGCATCTCGTTTGAATTTTCCCCGTTTTGACATTTGCAAATTTTTAGACACTCTTTATGATACGTAAAACGAGGGCAAGTTTATGATATTGATAAGTTTAGGTTTTTTGGGTCTTGTCGGAGGCTTGATCGGCCTCTGGGTCTGGATGCAAAACAAGGTCGAGTCGACTCAAAAGCAGCTTCACGAATCGTTCAAGGCCCTTTCATTTGAAGTGATGGAAAAGAGCGGGCGGACGTTTTTGGATCTGGCGAAGACCTCTTTGGAGAAGTACCAAGAAGGGGCGAGAGCCGATTTAGAAAATCGGCAGAAGGCGATCGACGCCTCTTTGCAGCCGATCAAAGAATCGATGAAGCAGCTCGATACCCATCAAAGAGAATTGGAAAAGAGGAGAGAAGGAGCCTACGCCGCCTTGTCCAAACAGATCGAGGGAATGGTCGATTCCGAACGGGAATTGCGCAAAGAGACGGCGCAGCTTTCGCAAGCGCTCCGCTCGCCGCAGATCCGGGGATCCTGGGGACAGGTCCATTTGCGCAGGGTCGTGGAGCTCGCCGGCATGATCAACAACTGCGATTTTTATGAGCAGAAGACGATCGAGGCCGAGGGGAAAATCTTGCGTCCTGACCTTGTTGTGCGCCTGCCGGGGCATAGACAGATCGCTGTCGATGCGAAGACGCCTTTGGAAGCGTACCTCGACGCCTCCGATGCGGGAGACGATCTGCTGCGGAAAAAAAAGCTGCAAGACCACGCCTCGTCGCTCCGCAAACACATGAAAGATCTTTCCAACAAAGAGTATTGGAAGCAATTCGATCCGGCGCCTGAATATGTCATCCTGTTTCTGCCTGCTGAAGCTTTTTTCAGCGCCGCTTTGCAGGCCGATCCGACGCTGATCGAAATTGGCGCCGATCAAAATATCATTGTGGCAACGCCTACGACGCTGATCGCTATCCTGCGCGCTGTTGCCCACGGCTGGAAGCAGGAGAGTCTTTCTAAAAGCGCGCGCGAAATCGCAAGGCTCGGACAAGAACTTTATGAACGGATCGGGGTCGTCTGCGACCATTGGAATAAAGTGGGAAAAAACCTCAATTCCGCAACTGAGGCCTATAATTCGGCCGTCGCCTCGATGGAAACCCGGGTATTTTCTACGGCCCGCAAGCTGAAAGAGAGCGGATCTTTGCTCAAAGAGATTCCTGAGGCGCAGCCGCTGGAGCGGATTGCTCGCGTCCTGGATACTCCGGATACTCCGGAGATCCTCCAATAAAAAGAGTCGACCAGGCCGCAATTCCGAAAGCGATGATGATGAGCCCCGCAACGCGGTTGAAAAGGCCCATCATCCGGCCTTTGAGTTTGTTCCGGAAAAGCAGGGACCCTTCGGTCAGGACGATCCACCAAAGAGAAGCTCCTATAAAAATGCCAAAAATGAGGAGGAAAGAATGGAAATGGTTCCCTTTCGTGTCGGCCATCCCGAATCCTGCGAAAATGCCAAAATAAGTGAGAAACGTTAAAGGGTTTGTCATCGTCAGAAAAAATGTTGAAATGAAATCTCCGAATAACGACCGATGGGAAATATCCCCGTTTGATTCTTGCGGTTTGGCGAAGAAAATTTTGCAGCCTAAATAAAAAAGGAACGCTCCTCCCAGCAAGCGGAGCCAAAATTGTCCCGATAAAAGTAAATCCATAACAAGAGAAAGTCCGAAGATCGCAACGATTCCATAGAGAGTATCGGCGGTAACGGCTCCCAATCCTGAAGTGAGGCCCGATAGCCTTCCATATTGCAGGGTCCTTCGGATGCAAAGGATCCCGATCGGCCCAACAGGCGTTAAGAAACCCAGGATAATTCCCTTGTGTAAAAAATGAAGCGCCATAAAAAATTTTATGGCAGTTCTTCCATTTTTAGAAAATTGAAATCTAATCGCAGTTTTATTAATTTTTTCCTAAGAGAAGGTCTCTAAATTTGGAGAGATTCGATGGCAGTTCATTTTTTTGTAGAAGTGGGTAAAGGGGCTCTGTTGGGAACAATCAATGGCCGTCTCCTCAAAAAGCCTAAACAAGGGGCGGTTTATGGAACGGTTTCTTCCACCGTCGAGCAGACCGCGATCAAGGCCGTGGAAGCCGCGGCTTTTCTAACGGGCCTTTTTTTGGGCCTTGGGGTGAGCTATTTGATGAAAGAGAGCCATGAAATAGAAGGCGACAGGGTAAGCAGCCAGGCTTTGACAGGGCGATTTCCTGAAATTTGGGTTTTTTTAGCTTATCCGGTCATCAAAGTTCTTGGACTTGTGATCGGCACAGGCGCGGCGAATCAAATCCATGAGGGCGGCCGCTTGGAAATATCCCATGTCTTGAAACTGGAAGGGTTGCGGATTGCAGAAGAGTTCTTTTTTTACTCTTTAATTAAATAGTAGGTCGTGTAATGCTTGCCACAAAAAGAACCCATAAAGGAGGGTTTATGTGTAAATTCATTTCAAGGCCCAAAATCATTGTTTCTTCATCTACCCTCCAACGTTCCTTCCAAAATAATAATTCTCAGAATTAATTCTTCTTTTTTGTTTTTTAACTTTTTTAAAAACTTTTATTTATTTTTTTGAGGATTTATGTCATTTGAAGGAATTTCCGATTCAGTTCTTTATATTTCCTGCCTCTTTATTTTAGCGGGCAGCATTTTTTTATCAGTGAAAACGCGCTTTGTACAGATCCGGCTCATTCCGGAATTATTTAAAATGGCGGGCAAGGCCTTTTCGAAAAAAGGCCAAGGCGAAGGGACCCACACGATCCTGCCGTACAAAGCTCTTTTTACCGCGATGTCGACGACATTGGGCATCGGCACGATCGTGGGGCCTGTGATCGCCATCCACTTAGGCGGCCCCGGCGCCCTCGTCGGGTTTTTGCTGACTTCGTTTTTCGGCGCGGCCGCGACCTATGTAGAGGTGAGCCTCTCCATCAAATCAAGAGTCAGGCTTCCATCGGGACAGATCATGGGCGGCCCCATGCAATACCTGAAACATATTTTTTCCCCGTTTGCCGCTAAATGGTACGCCGTTTGCTGCTTTATTCTTATGACGACCTGGTCCGGGGCTCAAGCCAACCAGCTCGCGGCGATTTTGGATTCTCCCTTAATGGGCGCCTATCGGATCCCAGCGATGGTTTCCGGGGCTGTAATCGGCCTGATCGTCCTTTTCCTCCTCATGGGAGGCATTAAACGGATCGGAGCCGTCGAAGCGAAATTGATCCCCGTCAAATTCGTCCTCTATTTAGGCGCCTGTTTTTATATCCTTCTCTCGGACCTTCCAAAACTGGGCGAAGTGATCGGCATCATTTTCCAATCGGCCTTTTCTCCCTACGCGATGGCGAGCGGCGCACTAGTCGGCGGTCTTATGAGCTCTTTGCGATGGGGCGTCTTCAAGGGGACGCAGGCGTGCGAAGCGGGGATCGGGACGCAGACGATTCCCCATTCGATGGCCGAGACTAACGATCCCCATGCGCAAGGGACGATGGCGATGTTTTCCACCTTCGCGGCCGGCTTCATCGCATTCCTTTCCGGATGCGTCTCCCTCATGACCGAAACGTGGCAAGATCCTTCCCTGCCTCTCGGAATGAGCATGGTCGCCGCCTCGTTCAAACTCTATTTCTCTTCGTTCGGCGTCGCCGCGATCGCGAGCTGCTCTCTCGTTTTCGCCTTCGGCACGATCTTAGGCAACGGCTACAACGGAAGCCAATGCTACGCTTATCTGACACAGAACAAAAAGATCTATCTCTACTACGCGGCCACCGCGCTCATGATCTTTTTAGGCTCAATCTCCGACGTCAAAACCGTCTGGTCTCTGACCGATATCGTCCTCGCCTGCATGGCCCTGCCCCACATGGCAGCCCTCATGCGCTACGCCATCCAAAAACCCGAAGAAGTCCGAGGAGAAACAAGGCCCATTCTCGAAACTTAAACCGCTATCTGGCCGCTCGATTGCGGGCGGCCCTATGTTGAAAAGCAAAACTTCCATCCGACGCTCGCTTTTCAAGAGAGGTATATCGGGGGCACTTGTCTATAGTCCTATACCTTCATCAGCGCAGAGGCGCGAAGCGCGCAGCAGAGGACGAGAGGACGCAGAGGCCGCGAAGCGCGGCGAAGAAAAAATGACTTTTCCGCGAAGCGCAGAAAAGCCATGTTCCCCCGCGAAGCGCGGAGGAATATAATCCATTTTTCTTTCCGCGCTTCGCGGCATTATTTTTCTGAGAGCGCGAGAGCTTCTCTCGCCTCTGCGTCCTCTCTACCTCTGCTGCGTGCGCTTCGCGCGCCTCTGCGCTGATGAAGGTATAGGACTATAGGCAAGTGCCGCCGAGAAATTGGGCTTTAGGTAAGTACCGTCGATAAATAGAGCTTTAGGTAAGTGCCGCAGTGACTGTCTCTAGCATCTTGGGACAATAGTTTCGTGGGCGGTTGCGATGCGCCAGCCGGATTTTCTTTTCAGCCAGGTGGCTGAAAAGGCGAAGTCGGCATGGGCTTTTTTACCCTTTTCATCGGTATATTCAGAAGAGAGATTTGCAATGGTGGACATGGCTGTGTCGCTCAGGAATGTGATGCGGAGGTCATGAAATTCGTATTGATCATCCGCGTTTTTCCACCAGATGGTTTGTTTATCGCGTAGGTTGTCCCATCCTCTGATGATGTCGGTGTTCAATATAAAAATGAGCTCGGGGCTATTCAGATAAAAAGAAAGATGCTTGTCAACGTCGTGCTGATTAGAGGATTCCATTAACTGGGAAAACAGGCTTACGATTGTATCTACATCGTTTTGATCGTAAGCGTTTTTGCCGGATAGGTTGGCAAAACTGTAATTTTGGGTTGTAATCATTAGGAGTTTTTGAGGTTATCGATCCAGGTTTGGGGGATGCCGGCTTTTTGGCGGTTTTCTTCGTTGAGGACGAAGCCTTTCGCGCGGGAAGGGATGAGTTTGGGGGCGATGCTTTCGACCCAGGTGTCCCAAATGCCGCTGGGATCGGCCATCCGGTTGAGCCAACGCCAGCCGAACGAGACGTGGTTGATTTCGTCTTTGACGATTTGGCCCATGAGGGCGGCGCTTTTTTCATCGCCGAAATGAGAAAAGGATTTGCCGTAAAGGGGGGCGAAATCGAGGTTGGCCATTTCGAAGGTGAGGCTCATGACGCTGACGTAGCGGATGGGGGAGGTGAGGTAAGGGACGTGGTTCCAAAAATGGCGGTAGAGGGGTAGGTCGCCGAAGCGGAGCCCCATCTCTTCCATTCGTTGCATGTAGAGGCGGACGTGTCCTTGCTCTTCCTTTAGAGTGTGGGCGATCCCTTTGCGAAACGATTTAGGGGCGTCGGGAAATGCGGTGAGGGCATGGGCCATGATTTCGACGGCGAGCAGTTCGTGGCCTGCGAAGCGGTGGAGGCAGACGGCCCGGTTCTCTTCTTTGCCGTGGGTTTGGAAAGAGGGGAGTTTTTCTTCGCGTGTCCGTTTATTGAAACTCATGCCGATAGGACGGACCGGTTCGTTGAATATGAGAGGGGAGCTGGGTTCGTCATCGGTGAGGGATTCAGGAGAGATGAGCTTTTCTTCCAGCGTATCCGCGGAAAGGATCCGGATCGCCCATTCTCTCAGTTCCATAGAACGCTATTCAGATGGGTCGATGCTCAAAACAAAATAGGCAGGGAAGGCGAAATGGTTGTTCGGGCGGGGGCTTGCCAAAACTGTGATCGTTTTGCCTGCGTATTTGTCGAGATTGACTTGAGTGCTATAGAGATAAGCGAGAGGGGCGTCGGCGCTGCGGAGGACGTAATCGCCGGGCTTGTTTTTTACTTCGTTGTCGTAAGGTTCTAGCCTGCCAGTGAGGACGGATGCATTCGCTTTTTGTTCAGCGTAGAAATCGTCGAATTTTTTGCCGGAGTGGAATGCAGACCAGCTTAAATAGAGGGACTCTTCCAGGGTATCCCAGAATGTGAGGTTGTCTTTTTTATGGGCCCGTTTCGCCCAGAGATCGGGATCGACCTTTGAAGAATCGGAAAAGAGGTCTTTGTTCTCAGTATTGTGTTTAGCGAGCAATTCTTCTTTTGCAACTGGGGAAAGTTCAGCTTTCGCTTCCAGATAGGTGATCTTCTTGTTGAGATAGGTCTCTTTCAAAAGGGCGAGTCCTTCTTTCGCTTGGGCGCATGCTTCAGGAAAATCGACGAAATTTTTCAAAATCGTTTGGAATTGGTCGATCGCTTGCTGAGGAGCCATCTCTTCGTAATTCTTTTTACATTCCGCCTCGGCGTTGAAATAAGCGCTGGTGAGCAGCTCGTCGACTTGCGCTTTGCGGTGTTCCATGGCAGCTAAATACTCAGGACCGCCCGCATTGCCGATAAACTCTTTCGAAACATAGAAACGAGTCCCTTTGGGAGGCGCGATTTCTAGCCATTTATGGTTCATCGAACAAACTTGTCCCTGCACTTTGTCTCCAACCTGAAGTTGGCAGATGATTGGGGCGTCTACGTGCGGTTCGAGTCTCACATTGACGCGGTTCGCCTCTACTGCGTTGTCTAAAATGTAGCTGCGGAACACGTAAGCTTTGGTGTCTTTCAGCGGCTCGATCGCGTAAAAATCGCCTTCATCGGCAACAATGAGGAGCAGTTCGTTCTTGTTCATCTGCCGAACGACGTGCGCGTCGAGATCGGGTTTGGCGCGGATCCGCACCTTGTTCGCGATCACTTTTCCAGTGAACGGCTTGAAAACTTCTTTTTTGGCCGCTTGCTGCGCTTGAGGCGCGGGAGGGGTTTTCGCAGCCGCCGGTTGCTTGGCTGGTTCAGCAGAAACAGTTGATAAGGCAATGCAAAAAGAACTGATACAAACAAGGCGCAACATACGATCTCTCCAACAAGTACGCAACTTTAGGAAATATTATTCTGCGGCTTGATTATCACCAAGTGTTTTCTGACGCAAGGCGGTTGCAAAACGCGTCGAATGCTTCTTTCACTTTTTTAGGTTCCTCGATCCAAGGCATGTGGCCGCCCTCGTCGATATTGATCATTTGAATGTTGTCCCGATGGAACCGGGCGTCTTGTTGAAAGACAAAGAAGGGGACGATGCAATCGTATGTCCCGCCTAGGATCAGAGTGGGCACTGTTTGCGGAATCCATTCGGCGGTGAAATTTCTTTGCACCATCGCGATTTGCCACCAGACGGCGGGCTTGAAGGAAAACGGGACATTGGCTAAGAGCGCCCTGCCTTGATCCAGCGATTGCTTAGGGAAATAATAGGGCATACATGCGTCGAGGGCCGCTTTGAATGTCTCGTCGTTGGGAGCCTGCACGAACGCCGTCATCTCATTCGTGAGATCGGGCAATTCGTATTTTTTCGCGTAAGCAACGGCATCTTGCTGGCAGAGGGAAGGGGTCGAATTCAAAATCACGAGCCCTTTTAAGGTTTTTTCCATTTCAGGAAAACAAAGAGGGAACATTCCGCCGAACGAATGGCCGACGATGACGGGATTTTCAAATCGCTGGATGGCGGGAAGTAAACAGTCAAACCAGGCATTGTAGTCGTAATCGGCCGCGATGTTCTTGGTATTATCGCCATTTCCGGGGAAATCGATGAGCCACACGTCGCCTGGCAAGTGCAAAAGGTCGATCAAACTTTGCAAATATTGGGAATCGGCGCCAGGGCCGCCTGGTAAAAATAGCCAATTGTAATTGCCTGGATGGGAGGCAACCCTTTTATAGCGGACGTGGTTTTCGTCAAAAAATAGTTTCGATTGGTGTTGCGGATGAGACGAGGCGGGGCGATGGATTTCGTAGTGGGTGTGGCTGATGTCCGGCGAGGCTGGCATATCTTACTCCTTTGAGGGGGAGGAATATACCGGCAGAGCGTTTTTTGGGGAATAGAGGAGATCAGGTATTCAGGACGGCGCGGATGTGCTCGCAGTTTTTGTGTCCGCAGGTGCATCCGAGGGGATCGCCTAAAAAGACGCTGTAGTGCTCGTTCACATCAAGGGGATTGGTGACGGTGTAGAGTTTGTCAGCGGCTTGCTTTACGTCCCAGTTCCTGAATTTTAAATCTTCATCCGAGATGACTTCTTCAGTAGTGGAAACGGGTTTGTCGAGGCTTGGCTCGCCGTGGAGCGAACGGGACACTTGGCAATAGATGCAATTGCATTCGGGTTCGGGTTTCGGGAGGGCGGATGCGTCGTCAAGGCCGAAAGCGCGAGCGATCGTGGTGATTTTATTGAGGACATCCGGAGGCATAGGTGGAAGGCCGGACTGTTCCGGATTGTGCTGCATCGACATACCTAAAGAGTCGATCGGGCCGTCGGCTTTGAGGGGCAAGCTGAAATTAAAAGGCATTTCGAACGGGTGTTTAGCGAGTTGATTTTCGTTTTCAGAGCCTTCTGCGTAGCGGGCGTGGGCCTCGAAGATCGAATCGACAGTGGCTTTATCAAGACCGGGCACTTCTACTTGGACGCGGTTTTGGAGGATGACCACCAATGTAAAATATCCTTTTTCTTCCCGCATATGCAAGGAGGAGATGTTTTTCCAAGTCGTTGATAAATAAGGAGGTATGCTTAATATTGTCGAGGTGATCTTCATGGTTTTGACCTAAGTCTTTTTAATACTGATTATACGACAGGAGGGGGAGAAGTGTCAAGAGATTTAGCACTCTTGATAATAATCTGCTTGATTATTTTGTAAGTAATTAGATTTAAATTATTTAAAATCTATTTTTCAACTTTTCTTGATTTCGTAGGCATGAATCCATATAAGGAGAAATTTTAGAGCTCATGCAAAACAGGAGGGAAAAGCGGCTCGAGCAATTAACTGAAGCATTAATAGTCTTAAAATTTATAGAGGTGACTGATGATAGTGGCTCAGCGGCCAAAACCACGCAATCAAAACAATGTCTCCGAGGGAAACAAAGTGACTCGAAAAACGTTTGTGATCGATACGAATGTCCTAGTCCACGATCCTACTGCGATCACGAAATTCAAAGATAACGATGTCGTGATCCCCTTATCCGTCCTGGAAGAACTCGACAGTTTGAAGCGCTATACCGATGAAGTAGGAAAAAACGCGAGAGAAGTGATCCGCTACATTGATTCGTTGAAGGCGGATCAAACAGGCGATCTGCACAGCGGAGTGGTGATTCCGGAAGGGCCTAAAGTCCGCATCTACCTCGATGCCAAGATCGGAGCGCAAGGAGGGATTTCCTCTGCCGCTCGACAGGAATAGCAATAAATTCCTTTTAGTCGCGTTCGTTTTAAAAGATAAAGGGGAAGCGGTCGTCATCGTCTCAAAGGATTTCGTCACTCGGGTGAAAGCCGAGGCGATGGAGCTCGAGTCGGAAGATTATCGAAAGCTTGAAAGCCTCCTATGAAGAGATCTACCGCGGGATTCGAAAAGTGGAGGTCCAAAAAAGGGATATCGACCTTTTTTATAAAGACGGAACCATCCCAGCAGTCGAAGAGGGGTTCAGGCCGAATGAATACGCCCTGCTCAACTCGCCCGGAAAATTCCTCCGCCGTTTGCAAATACAGCGAAAAGACGAAAAAGCTCGAACCTCTGCTTCAAGTTTCCAAGGACATTTGGGGCATTCAGCCTTTAAATGTAGAACAGAGATGCGCGATCGACCTTCTTTTGCGCGACGATATTCATCTTGTGACCTTAGTCGGGCCGGCAGGAACTGGAAAAACTTTGTTAGCGCTGGCTTGCGGAATGAGAAAAGTATTCGACGAACCGGTCTATTCCCGGATCCTGATCTCCCGTCCGATCGTTCCGCTCGGCAAAGATATCGGATATCTGCCTGGCACGAAAGAAGAGAAACTGTATCACTGGATGCAGCCGATTTATGACAACCTCGAATTTCTTTGCTCCACGACCAGCGGAGAAGGGAACGGGGCCGCCACTCTGGAATTCATCATGGAGAGCAAGAAAATCGAAATGGAAGCGGTCACTTATATCCGCGGCCGATCTCTCCCGAAGATGTATATGATCATCGATGAGGCGCAAAACTTGACGCCCCATGAGGTCAAGACGATCATTTCGAGAGCGGGCAAGGGGACGAAGGTCATCCTGACTGGAGATCCGACTCAAATCGACAATCCCTACCTCGATAAAGATTCGAACGGCCTGACCTACACGGTGAACAAATTCAAAAATCACCGGATCTACGGCCATATGTTCTTAGAGAGGACCGAGCGTTCCGAATTGGCCTCCATCGCCGCCGAAATCCTTTAATTCAATAAGCCGGAAGGAAACTTCCGGCTTCTCTTTAGAGAATTGATCATCGTATTCCTCGGCAGAAACTCACAGCTGTCTTTGGATTAAGTACGGTTTATCAGCGGCATTTACCTAAAGTCCTATACCTTCATCAGCGCAGAGGCGCGAAGCGCGCACACTGAGGTAGAGAGGACGCAGAGGCCGCGAAGCGCGGCGAAGAAAAAATGACTTTTCCGCGAAGCGCAGAAAAGCCATGTTCCCCCGCGAAGAGGCTGTGAAAAAATGGAGACTTCCACCGATTTTGATGAGGTTTTTCTGCAATTATTTTGATTCAAGACGAGGGCAACTCGAAGAGAGTTGTCCGAAGGCTTGAAGCAAAAAAAGGGCCAAAAAGCTCACAAAAGCGGCTGGGTATCAATTTTTTCACAGCCTCGAAGCGCGGAGGAATAAAATCTTCAGTTCTTCTCCGCGTTTCGCGGCCTTATTTTTCTGAGAGCGCGAGAGCTTCTCTCGCCTCTGCGTCCTCTCTACCTCTGTGTGCGTGCGCTTCGCGCGCCTCTGCGCTGATGAAGGTATAGGACTTTAGGTAAGTGCCGCTGAGAACTTCCGCCTTACCCAACAGCCGCTGATACCACTGCTCAAGTGTAGTGGTACGTCAGTTCGTCGTTTTTGCGGGGGCCGAGGATTCTCCATTGGAATTCGATCGATTTTTGGTTCCAAGAGAGGCTTCCTAAGTAGGTGTCGTCTGCGCAAAGGTGGGCGTCGACCGATTCGAGAAGTTGTGGATGGGTAGGAGCTAAATGAAACAGGAAGACGGGATTCGATGGGCCGTAGCGGAGGTGTTCGAGAGTGATAAAAGAGGTTTTTAAATCAAGTGTCCATCGGAAAGAGTTGCTGAACGCTGTTTCGGGCAGTTGGTCGAGGAACCAATATCCTTTCTCTTGGAAAACTAGAACGGTTGGCGAGGGGGCGGAGACGGCGACTTCCGCTTTTCCCGTTTTTAGTGTGGTTTCGTCCGCCTGGCGGGATTTGGCCGAGAAGGAAAGTCTTTGCACTTTGCTTAGCCTTTCCCAAAATTCGAGAAGTTCGTTTTTATGGTTCCTTTCCCTCTTCCCTTCTTCCTGGGCGCTCAACTTAGGCTTATGGAGAAAGCAATAGGCTTTTTTCTCTTGCGAGGGGAGCAAAGTGTAGGCTTTTTTCAAGAGGGTTTCCAATTCAGGTCTGAGGGGATAGGCAGGATTGAATTGGTAGATGCGCGTCTTCCCTTCATAGCGGCTGCTTATCACCCCCTCTTTTTCGAGTCGCGACAATGCTTTTTGCACAGGAGTGAGCGGCACGCGGAGAAGGGACTGGATTTGCGCGCCATAGCATTTTTCGTTGACGAGTAGAAAAAGAAGGATCCGTTCTACATTCCTATTTCCAAAGAGACTTTTTAGCATATAAAACCACCTCGGTTTTGGGTGAATGAAACTATATGGCGAACCTGAATTTTGAGGTTAGGGAATTTGTTGGTTTGGATATTATAAACCAAAATGTAGTTAGAAAATTAAAATTGACCCTCTTGTTTTGGATTGATTGATCGGTAAAATATCCGATCGTCACAAGGTGGTTTTATGAAAATCTTAGTGCGTTATCCGCAAATTATGAAAATGGAAATATCCGCATCTCTGGAGGTTTCAGATAAGGCAAAAATAAAAGAGGTTAAAGAAGAGGTCTATCAGTTATTCGAAAAGGACTTCAAAGCGATGATGCCCAATTATCCCGACTTTTGCGGACAATTCAAAAAAGACGGGTTCGTTTTGAAAGACAGGGATATCGTGATCGGGGACGACGCAGCATTGCAGGACAGGTTGTCGCAGGGCTCGTTATTTCAGGCCATATTTAAAAATCTATCTGAGATGCGCGAATAGCTCTTTTTAAAAAAGGGCGGGTCATTTATTTAACGGTTTATGGCCCGTTTGCAATCCGAAGAACTCGATCTTTTCAATAGCAAATACAACCCTTCGAGCTGGGGACAGAGGATTCTCATCTGCTGCATCGCGGGTGTAGCTGTCATTGCCGCGACTTATATGGGGCTGTATCAATGGCAGCTGATCGACCATGTTTGGGATCCGGTATTCGGAAGCGGAACCCAGACTGTGCTCGACTCGGATGTGTCCCATCATTTGAGGATTTGGTTCCGCATTCCCGATTCGATCATGGGGGCTGTCGCCTATTTGGGAGATATTATTTTCGCATTAGCAGGATCCTCTCGGAGATGGCACGACCGCCCTTGGCTCGTCATCATCTTCGGCATCGATGTGATCCCTTTAGGCGTGGTCAGCGCTACGTTAGTGTTTATGCAAGGCAAAGTGGTCGGGGCTTGGTGTTTCCTCTGCTTGATCACCGCTACAGTTTCCCTCATTTTAATCTGCCTGGCGTATGGAGAAGTGTCTTGTTGCTTCAGATATCTTCACAAAGTGTGGAAAAAAAGCAGAGATAAGCGGCTTCTCTGGGATACCTTTTGGGGCAAGGCTTCCGATATCGCATACGAGGCTGCTGAAGAAGTGCTGAAAGAAAAAGAAATGAAAGGAACTAAAAATGTGGGTTCGCGCGGTTGAATTCATGCTCGGGTGCTGGCTGGCCCTGAGTCCCTTCATTTTGAGATACCCGCCCGAAGAAACATTCCTTTGGGTCAACGATTTCTCCTGCGCGTTCCTCATCATGGTGTTCTCTCTTATCTCTTTTTATCCTCCGTTGAACAAAATGCACATTTTCAATCTAGGCGTCGCTTTTTGGCTTTGGGGGCTTGGGTATGTGAAGTTTCCCGAGATTCCTCTTCCACCGCAAGAAAATTACGTCGATATCGGCCTTTTGATCCTCATGCTGTCACTCGTTCCTACCCATTCCCACCTTCCTCCCCGTTCCTGGGTGGAATTTCTTCGAAAGAAAGGAAAAGATTTCTGAGTTATAATCGGCTTCCAAAAGGAGTCGATGATGAACCGGCAAATTCTTCTCGCGTCCCATCCGCTTGGGGCGCCCACTGAAGCGAATTTCAAATTGCATCAAGGTATGATTCCGAAACCCCAAAAGGGGGAAATTTTGGTTCAAACGCTTTATTTGTCCGCAGATCCCTTTACGCGCGGAAGGTTGGGCGGGCGCCCTTCCATCCATCCGCCGATTCCACTGAATCAGTGCATCAAAAGCCACGGTCTGGGAAGGGTCGTCGAATCGAAAGGGAATTTTAAAGCGGGAGATCTCGTCGCAGCAACGATGGACTGGGCTGAGTATTCCATTTTGAATGAAGCGGAAAAAGTCGATCTGGGTTCCCTGCCTATCACCGCAGCTCTAGGGCCTTTGGGGATGACTGGAATGACCGCTTATTTCGGATTTTTGGATCTCGGGCAGGCGAAAAGCGGGGAGACCGTCGTTATTTCCGGGGCTGCTGGAGCAGTCGGGCAAGGAGTGGGTCAGATCGCGAAGATTCTGGGATGCCGCGTCGTCGGGATCGCGGGCAGCGACGCTAAAGTGGAATTTTTGACGAAGGAATTGGGATTCGATGCTGCGGTCAATTATAAACGAAGCGATTTCGAGAGAGAGCTTTCGGCTTCTTGTCCCCAAGGAATCGACGTCTATTTCGACAATGTCGGAGGCGAGGTGACCGATTCCGCTTTAAAACTGATCAATCGCTTT
This sequence comes from uncultured Chlamydiae bacterium, assembly GCA_963713105.1. Taxonomy (GTDB): domain Bacteria; phylum Chlamydiota; class Chlamydiia; order Chlamydiales; family SM23-39; genus CAVQKJ01. The sequence goes on along the minus strand of CAVQKJ010000005.1, from coordinate 284,065 downwards.
GCTCGGATTGTGCTTTGCGGGCAAATCTCCACTTATAATTTGCAAGAGCCCGACAAAGGCTTTCGCCATTTCCGGACTTTGATCGTCAAAAGCGCGACAGCGAGAGGATTCATCGTCTGGGATTACAAATCCCGTTTTACTGAAGCGATTTTGCAAATGAGAGAGTGGATCGAAGAGGGGAAAATGAAATGGAAGGAGACGATTGCGGAAGGACTCGAAAACGCGCCCAAAGCTTTTCTGGGTCTTTTCAAAGGAGAGAACATCGGTAAACAGCTCATAAAAATTTAACTGGACGTTTTTTAAGGAAAAATTTAGATTCTTGCCCCTTTAAAAAACGAGGTGAATATGTGCGAGTGTTCTTTTTTACCTAAAGTGCAAATGGCCGATGCGATCAGCGATCTGGAAAAATTGGTTGCGATCCCTTCCGTCAGCAATCCGGGCAGTCCCGATTACAATATGAAGCATTTGGATGCTGCGGCCGGTTTCGTCGCAAGGCGATTGGAACTGCTCGATTTCAATGTAAGGACTGTCCGCATCGGGGATTCTCCTCTTTTCGTCCTGGCGGAAAAAATTGTCGATACTGCGAAGAAAACGATCCTTTTGTATGGCCATACCGACGTCCAGCCGGTCGACCGCGAAAAATGGAGCAGCGATCCATTTAAGCTGGAAGAAAGGAACGGCCGCCTATACGGACGCGGCGCCAGCGACGACAAAGGCGGCGTGATCGCGATTTTGTCTGCCCTGAAGGCTTACAAAGACGCAGGAATGGAACTTCCGGTCAATGTGAAGATCCTTTTCGAAGGAGAAGAGGAATTCGGTTCAAGCCATATGTCGAGCCTGTTGAAACAGGAAGGGGAGGCATTGAAGGCCGATGCCCTGGTCGTGATGGACGGAGGCAATCGCGACGTCGATTCAGGCACGCTCACGAGCTCGACCCGCGGTCTTGCTAACATTATCCTGAAAGTAAATGCGTTGCAAAAACCGGTCCACAGCGGAATGGGATGTCTCGTTCCCGATCCCGCACAAGCGATCGCCCGTTTGGTCAGCTCTCTCAGCGATCCGAAAGCGATCCCTGGCTTTTTGGACGATTGGGAAAAGTTGAAGCCTGAAGAAAGAGCGATTCTAGCCAAAGGTTCGCAAAGCGCCGCATCGTACGCGAAAGAGATGGGAGTCGTCGAGGGCGCCGAGCTGAGAGGCGATCCCGATATTTCTATTTATGAACGGATTGTCGAAGAGCCCAGCATCAGCGTCGTGAATATGAATTGCGGCCAGCCGAATGGAGGCAATTCCATCCAAGATAGCGCAAGCTGCACGATCGGCATCCGCACCGCTCCCGGCCAAGATCCGGACCGCGTCGCCGATGTTGTCATGAAATATCTCCGTTCGCAGCCCGTTATGTACAATTTGCCGATCGAAGTGAGCCTGCAGAAAAAGGGATCCTGGGCCTGGAAGGCCGATCTATCGATGCCTTTCGCCAAGTTGTATCTCAAGGCCTTGTCTCAAAATTTCGAACAGTCCTGCGCAATGCCGTGCGGAGGAGCCCTGCCCCTTCTCCGGGAATTTGAATGTTTCCCCAACATGGAGAAGCTGGTGCCAGGAGTCGAAGACCCTGAGACGTCGGCCCATAGCCACAACGAATCGCAGCATATAAACCTGCTGGAAAAAGCGTCGAACAGCCTTGTCGCGTTCCTCTATAAAGCGGGACAAATTCATCTCTGATTTTTTGATGCATCCCCATAAGAAATTATGGGGACGCTCTTAAGAAATCATCTTATTGCTTAGACAGAAAACCACAGCGGTCTGTGTTTGAACGCCTATACCTTCATCAGCGCAGAGGCTGCGGAAACTTAAAAAAGATCCGGGGGATCTTTTTTGAGCGGAGCAGGTGAGCGAAGGCGAACTGGGCGCGCACACAGAGGTAGAGAGGACGCAGAGGCGAGAGAAGCTCTCGCGCTCTCAGAAAAATAATTCCGCGAAGCGCGGAAAGAGTAATGGATTATATTCCTCCGCGCTTCGAGGCTGTGAAAAAATTGATACCCAGCCGCCTTTGTGAGTTTTTTGGCCCTTTTTTTGCTTCAAGCCTTCGGACAACTCTCTTCGAGTTGCCCTCGTCTTGAATCAAAATAATTGCAGAAAAACCTCATCAAAATCGGTGGAAGTCTCCATTTTTTCACAGCCTCTTCGCGGGGGAACATGGCTTTTCTGCGCTTCGCGGAAAAGTCATTTTTTCTTCGCCGCGCTTCGCGGCCTCTGCGTCCTCTCTACCTCTGCGTGTGCGCGCTTCGCCTGCTCCGCATTACGAAAGTCCCCCGGACTTTCTTCATGTCTCCGCAGCTACGCTGATGAAGGTATAGGACTTTAGGTAAGTGCCGCTGACAAACGGGATTTTAAGCAGAGGCCGCTGTTACAAGGAACTCTTCTAGGTTTTTGTATGCGATGTTTTTGACGGTCTCTTCGGGGAAGCGCGTTCGGAGGAGATCGAGAAAACGGGGGTAGCAGTCTGAGCTGCTGTAGTCCTTGAAAAAGGCCGGAAGCATGTAGGCCAGTTCTTGAGGAATATCGACTTCTGGAAAAAAATCGGCTCCTAAACAAAGGGCTTTTTCGCCTCCTAGCTGGATTCCATGTTCGATTTGGCGTAAGAAATCGGAAGGTTCTTCGCCGATAAATTTATTCACGAAATTGATGCCGATCTTCCCTTTTCTTCGAATCAGTTCACGGGCGATTTCATCCGTGAGGTTGCGGGGGACGTCGGCTATGACGCGGAAATTGGAATGGCTGGCGATGGGTTGGATGCCAAGGTTCTTCTTGTCGATGTAGTTTAAGAGATCGTGGGCGAGATAGTCTGAGGTATGGCTGAAATCGATCGCGATCTTTTTTTGATCGAGGAAATCGAGGAGGATTTCTCCGTCTCTTTTCAAACCTTTTTTGGAGGCGTTTCCTCCGCCAAAGCGATTTTCCGCATTCCAAGTGAGGCTGATGTAGAGGATTGGCCCGTCCCGGTTCATTTTTTCCAATCGGTCCAAGGCTAAAGCGAAGGGCTCGTCTTCTTCCAAAAGTCCGGAAGCGTTTTCGATCGCAGGCGCGACTGTGATCGGTTTGAAGGGAATTTTGCCTAAAGGGAAAAATTCAGCGGGGCGATGTGCGAGGAACTTCTGAAAATGGGAAAACTGGCTGGCGGCGTTGGAGACTGACCCTTTGCCTGTTTCGGTAAAGATGGCGAGCGCCTGGAAAACCACTCCTCCTTTTTTCATTTGAGGAAGGGAGCATTGGGCCTCAGGATCGTTCACGGTCCGCTTCGGCTGTTTGGCCAGATAACTTAAGAGGTCGCAATGAAGGTCGGCGATCGGAATGTGCATACCGCTAGCTTATCAATCTGTTTGAATCCAGGCAAGCTCGCCGCCGATGTAGGTGGAGAGGACTGCAAGCTCGTCGGAGAGGACGATGAAATCGGCGTCGGCCCCCGTTTCGAGAGTCCCTTTCGCGGGATAAATCCCGATCAATTGGGCGGGCTTCAAACTCGCCGCTTCCAAGGCTTCCGCGATCGAACACTGGGTAATCGCGCGGAACATGCGGACCGCTTTCGCTAAATCGAGGCAGCTTCCAGCGATCGTGCGGGTTCCGGCTAAGTAAATCTGCCCCGCGCGCGATTCGATTTCCAAAGTGCCCAATTGATAATTTCCATCTGGAAGACCCAAGGCCTCCGTCGCGTCGCTGATCAAAATGAGTCCTTGGGGATTGCATCTCCAGCAAAGAAGGACTGCCTCCGGAGAGAGGTGGACTCCGTCTACGATGAGCGAATAGGGGAGCGAAGGGTCGATTAAGGCCGAACCGATGATGCCTGGATTGCGGTGGTGATAGGGAGTCATCGCGTTAAACAAATGGGTCGCTAAACCGATTCCCGCTTTGATTCCCTCTTTCATTTGTTCGAAAGAGGCGGCGGAATGTCCGGCCGAGACGACGACGCTCCTTCTCTTTAACTCTTCCACGATCCGGAGAGCTCCCGGAAGTTCAGGCGCCAAAGTCACCAATTTTACGCCGCTCAGATCGCCGTAAACAGTTTCGGGAGAATTCATATGAGCCAAGTCGGAAAGGAGGAATTCTTTTCGGTGGGCGCCGCAGCAAGAAGAGGGAAAAAACGGCCCCTCGAGGTGGATGCCGAGGATGGCGGCTCCCTGTTTTCCCAATGAGCGGGGCTGCAAAAGGGGCAAAACCTCTTTGTACTGTTCGGGACTGGAGGAGATGACCGTCGGAAGAAAAGAAGTGACCCCGTATTGCAAAAGCTGCTTGGCGACAACGCCGACATTTTCCGGATTTCTAGAAAAATCGCATCCGAAACCGCCATTGATTTGCAAATCGATGTAGCCTGGCGCTAAAATCTTTCCCCGAGCATCGATCTCTCGATCGGCGGTGGATTGAGGAGGGACGATTTTTCCTCCTTGCACCCAGAGTTCCCCTTCGACGATCCGATGGTCGAGCAACAGACGGGCATTAAAAATGCGGGTTACGGTTGTTTGCAACCGGCTTGCCGCTTTTTCATCCAAATAAATCGATGTCTTTTCATGCAGGCGCAGGGAGGTCGATGGGATTTCCTCGCCGAAAGGGGCATGGAGGGTTTTAGCGATGATCTCCGCTTTGTGTTCCCCGGTTGCTAAAAGCAGGATCTCGTTTGCTTTGAGAATCGTCCCGATGCCCATCGTAATAGCCCTCTTAGGCATTTCATCTAAAGAATCGAAAAAACGGCTATTGTCTTTTCGCGTATTTTCTGTGAGTTTTACGATCCTAGTGCGCGAATCGAAAGGCGTTCCTGGTTCGGCGAAACCGATATGTCCGTTCCCCCCAATTCCCAGCAATTGCAAATCGATCGGCCCTTTTTGCGCGATCCAGGCCTCGTATTCGGCGGCCCTTTTTTCGCCGATCCAAGTTCTTTCTTCTTCGGAAAGCAGATCCGATGAAATTCGATGAGGAAACTGTTCGATGAAAGCGGCCGATTCCTCGCCGCTCAAATCGCCGATGCAAGACGCCGCCCCTTTTGGAATATAAATATTTTCCAATTTAATGCCGCGTGGGTTGTCAGGGGAATAGAGAAGGTCTCCATAGAGATGGGAGAACATGAAAGAGCGGTAAGATTGCGGATGCGAGGCAGGAATGTCCATATATTCATCGAGGTTGAATGCAATCACATTCGATAGGTCTAAATCGGTTTCTTTCGCGATTTTTTTCAGTGCCGCATAGACGGGGAGCATCGTGCTTCCGGTCGCAAGGCCTAATACGGGATTTTTCTTTTGCAAGATGAGATCGGCGATTTTTTTCGCCGCAGCCTCTCCGACGTCGTGAGCGGAAGAAAATACGGAAACGGCAGGGTCCGCGGCAAAGAGAGAAAGAGTCCAGAAAAACACAAAAAGAAAACGCCGGAACATTACCCATTCCTTTTTTTGCCGGGCATTATCGGCAAGGAACCGATTTTTTTAAAACAAACAAGTTGTACACTCAATCTAAATAGGAGAATTTCATGGCCCGCCAGTGGGACCCCGAACAGACGATTGAGCCGCAGACAGCGCAGAAACTCATCCATGAGCAGTTTCCAAGTTTGAGAGCTGAACGGATCCGGCTGCTCGGAGCGGGATGGGACAATACTGCTTATATCATCGATGAAGAGATCATTTTCCGGTTTCCGAGAAGGCAGATAGCCTTGCCTCTCCTTGAATCGGAATGGTGCGCTCTGCCCAAAATCGCGCATCGGCTTCCTTTGCCAATTCCTGTCCCCAAATGGAGGGGCTCTCCGGGACACGGCTACCCATGGCCCTTCATTGGCTATCGGATGCTGCCAGGTTTCACCGCTTGCTACGCAAATCTTTCGGAGAGGGAAAGGGAAAACCTCGCCGAACCGATCGCACTCTTCTTAAGACATCTCCACGCAACGCCTCTTTCCGAATTGGCCCAGTGCCCGATTCCAGGCGATCCTCTTGGCAGGATCGACGGCGCGAATATGACAGTGAAAATTAAAAATAATTTCGAAGAATTGTCACTGCTGGGGCTTTTGGAAAATCGAGAAAGGCTCGAATCGCTCGTGGAGCGGTCGCAAAACTTCAGGCCTAGGACCGAATCGCACCTTGTCCATGGCGATTTTTATGTCCGGCATCTTCTTGTCGATGAGAAACACGGTCTCTCGGGCGTCATCGATTGGGGAGATGTCCATCGAGGAGATCCGGCGATCGATCTAGGCATCGCCCATAGTTTTTTACCTCCCTCATCTCATGAGAGATTCAGAAAGGCATACGGCCCAATCGAGGAAGGTACTTGGGCGCTCGCCCGCCTCAGGGCTATTTTGAGCAGTAGCTACATCCTTCTCTACGGACATCACGCCGGCGATCCAGATCTGGTCCGAGAAGGAAAGCACGCCCTTAAAACCAATATAACCTAGAAATCACCATATTATAAAATGAGTTTTGGTTTTAGATTAATTTACAATCATACTTGGATGGAGTATTGCAATGGCCCCTAAAACCACGGTTGTCAGAGGCAAATACTCTGTAAAGCTGACATCGAAGTATCAAGCAACAATCCCTAAAGAAATCAGAAAGCATTTGCATCTGGAAAGCGGGGATCAGATTTTGTACGAATTATTGTCGGACGATACAGTCATTGTCCGAAAAACAACTCCTTTAGATCTAGATTATCTCCAAGCGCTGAACTCAACAATGAATGAATGGGAATCGGACGAAGATGGGCAATCTTACAAAGACTTATGATAACTATAAAGTCGTGAAGGTCCCTTTTCCTTAATGATACGGGAACAATCTGATCAGAATCATGTCAAAAGAAAAATAAAAGAAATCCTTGTTTTATAACCGTTTTAAGTCTTTTCTCGTCCGCTCTTCGACGATGTTTCCCGTGTTTTTAGTCGATGCCGGTTCAAACAAGAGGACATGCACTTCTTCAGGGGCGACGGGCATATGTTCAACCTTTTTGGGTATGATGATCATTTCCCCTTCTTCAACCCAGATATCTTGATCGCGGAGCTTCATCAGCAAACGCCCTTTGATCACGAGAAAAAGTTCGTCCTCGTTTTCGTGATGGTGCCATGTGAATTCTCCTTGAAATTTGGCGATCCGCACTTCCTGCCCATTCAACTCGCCAATGATGCGGGGATTCCAATAATCGGAAAATTGATTCAATTTTTGTTTAATATTCACCTTCTTAATCATTTACGTCCTTGATTTGAATTTAAGAATATTTTATTTTAGGAGCAAATTTAAATACTATTTTTTTATGACTGAGAAGGCTGTCGTTACTGCTACGATTTTATTAAATCGCTCCCTTTGGATGGGTATTTTCGAAAGGACCGATCGGGAAGGATATGCGGTTGCGCGCAAAATTTTTGGAAAAGAGCCGACCGATGCCGAAGTCTACGAATTCGTACTGCAAAATTATACAGAACTCAAATTCGGCCCTCCTCAAGAATTTCAACTGATCGTCAAACGGATGAACCCTAAAAGAGTGCAAAGAGAAGTGCGCCGCGAGATGCAAAGAGTCAAAGAGGCCACAAAGCCGTCCACTCACGCCCAAGATTATATGAGGGAAGAGCTGGAAAAAAATAAAAAGGAAAGGAAGAAGCTAACTCGAGCCGAAAAAGAAGCGAGAAGCGAAAGACAGTTTGCGATCCGGCAAGAAAAGAAAAAAGAAAAGCATCGGGGACATTGACGGTGTCCAAAAAAAAACTGGTTCGCTACACCCTGGCCATCGCTGCGATTTTCCGCGATGAAGCGCCCTACCTCAAAGAGTGGATCGAATTCCATCGCCTCGTCGGGTTCGAACACTTCTATCTATTCGATAACTTGAGCCGAGACAATTATCGCGAAGTGCTCCAGCCTTATGTGGATGCCGGAATTGTCGAACTTTTTTCTTGGCCGATCGAACATTATGCCAATTCCGATTGGGATGAATTGCAGTGCCTTGCCTATGAAAGGGCCCTTTATTTCGCCCGAGGGAAAGCCAAATGGCTCGCGTTTCTCGACGTCGACGAATTCTTGTTTTCCATGAAAGACGACCGGCTCGAAGATTCTCTAAAAAAATACGAGGATTTCGGCGGCCTCGCCATCAATTGGCAGGTGTTTGGAACCTCTTCAGTCCCCAAAATTCCCGAAGGGCGGCTCCTGATCGAAACGCTCCTTTTGAAATTGTCTGAGCGGGATCCGATGAACCAGGTCGTGAAAAGCCTAGTGCGTCCCGATCGCGTCGAAGGATGCCCCAGCTCCCATTTCATGGAGTATAAACCGGGCTATCACCAGGTCAATTCAGATTGCATCCGCTTCGAAGGGAGAACCTCGCCTTACGTTCAAATCGATACGTTCCGCATCCACCACTACCGGGTCAGGGACGAGCAGTATCTCCATTCGCAAAAAATCCCCCGGGTTCAAAAATGGTGGAACGCCCATCCAGCAAAAGCGTGGACAACGTTATACGATCGGTTCAATGAAATTCCGGACAATACTATGGTCCGTTTTATTCCTAATTTAAAACAGATAATGGCTAAATAAAGAGGGTCTCTTGAAACTTTTATGGATTTTGGTTTGTATGATGGGTGGATTCAATTTATTTTCCCTAGACCCTGACAAGCAGGTAGATATTGCGATCATCGGCGGCGGATGTTCGGGGCTCAGCGCGGCGCTGGTCTTGAGCGAGTACGATTGGAAAACGGTTGTGTTGGCCGGTCCGCAAAAAGGGGGCCATCTCAATGTGAAAACGGTCGTAGGCAATTGGCCGGGCAGATTAACGACACGCGGCTATTCGATCATCAAAGATTTAGAAGAACAATTAGGCCCTTTCAAATCGAACATCCAAGACGCAAACGTCGTCTCCTGCGATTTCACTCGACGCCCTTTTGAATTGACTCTCTCTTCAGGGAAACGCATTTTAGCCAAGACAGTGTTGATCGCGACCGGCACCCTGGAAAGGAAATTAAACGCTCGGGGTTTTGACACATATTGGGGGCGGGGCATTTGGTCGAACGATGAATTTTACAAAGACGATCTGAAATATTTTCTGGAAGCGGTCAAAGGAAAAACTGTTTTAGTGATCGGAGGCGGATTGGACGCATTGAGAAAGGCGATCTATTCGATTCGGGGAGGGGCGAAAAAAGCGATCCTCGCCGTCCGGGACGAAGAGATGAAAATCGATCCCAAGCACAAAAGGATGGCAGCCGAAATGTATGAGATCCAAATCATGACTCGCACCGAGGTCCTTGCATTCCAAGGAAATGGCTCTTCGCTTCAATCGGTCGTCTTGACGACTCCCAAAGGAGAAGTGAAGCTAGATGTGGAGAATGCGGTCCTGGCGATCGGACGGATCCCCAATAGCGCCCTTTTCAGAGGATCTGTCGATATGGATGAACTGGATCGCATCCAATTGGTCACCGGAACGCAGCAGACCTCGATTCCCGGAGTGTATGCGGCCGGAGATGCGACGACTGAATTCCAATACGGGCAAGGAGCGATCGCCGCGGGAGACGGGATGAAGGCCGCCTACGAGATCCTCCAATATTTAAACGAAGCTCAGAAAGAAAAAGCCTCCCAAGAAGCTGTCTTAAAACCATGAGGAAATGGGAATCTTCAGATAGCTTCTAAAGCCCTGTTTACAACTAATAAATGTTGGAATATAGGGTAAAAATATCGATCTAAGGGAGGATTCTATGTCGATTGTTAAAGTCATTGAAGTCATGTGCGAAGGGAAAACCATCGAAGAGGCCATGAATCATGGCGTGCGCGAAGCGAGCAAGACGATCCGGAATATCAAACAGATCGATGCGAAATGGATCCACGCCCATGTGGAGAATGAGAAAATCACACATTTCAGGATAAACGCTAAAATCAGCTTTGTCATCGAGCATTGAAAAAGTTCCTCTGCGATCAAATGTGCTGCGATCTGGGTCGGTGGCTTCGGACCGCAGGGTATGATACGGCTTTCGCTGAACCTTCGGAATCGGATCGGAATATCTACGAAAAGGCTCTCAAAGAAGGCCGTATTCTTCTCACCCGCGACCGCCATTTCAAAGAAATCGACACGGAAGGAAAAACGGTCTTTTTCTTAAATGGAGAGACTCTTGACGAATGGGTGGAACAGTTAAGAGGGGCGGGAATCGATTGGCTCTACCGACCTTTTTCCCGCTGCTTGAAGTGCAATTCGATCCTAGAAAAAACAACGGCAAAGCCCGACGAAGCGCCTCAAGATGTCGACGAGTGTTGGCTGTGTCCTTCTTGTCATCAGCTCTTTTGGCGCGGATCCCATACCGAACGGATGCTCGGCCAACTTAGACAATGGGCCGGAAAGCGATGAAAAAAGGGACCTTTTTCATCGGGACTTCCGGATGGCATTACGAGCATTGGAAAGGCCCTTTTTATCCTAAGAATTTGGCTGCGAAAAAATATTTGGACTATTACCTCGCCTTTTTTTCCACTGTGGAGATCAATCGAACCTTTTACAGCTTGCCAGAGAAGAGGGTATTTACTGAGTATGCAAAAAGGGTCCCTGCATCGTTTGTGTTTTCCGTCAAAGCGAGCCGGTTCATTACGCATGTAAAACGTCTCAAGAATCCGAAACTCCCTCTGAGGCGGCTTTTTTCACGTATCGATGGGCTAGGATCCCATCTCGGCCCGATCTTATTCCAGCTTCCCCCCAACTGGAGGCGTAACCTTGAGCGCTTAGAGGCATTTTTAAAAGTTTTGCCGCAAGGCCATCGGTACGTATTCGAATTCCGCGATCCAAGCTGGCTGACGGAGGAGACCTACGCCCTTCTCGAACAGTATGGCGCAGGTTTTTGCATCTATGATTTGGCCCACGCAATCACCCCATCGATCGCGACCGCCGATTTCGTCTATGTTCGATTGCACGGCCCAGAGGAGGCATACGCGGGCAGCTATTCTCTGCAGGCTCTCAAGAAATGGGCCCGATTTTTTCGGCAGATGGCCAAGAGAGGCAAAGATGTCTATTGCTATTTCGATAACGATGAGGCAGGCTACGCTCCTAAAAATGCCAAAACGCTAAAAGAGCTGCTTAAGGGGTAAGAGTATCGTCGAACGCGGAGAGAATCTTCCCCGTCTCTTTGATGAATTTCTTAAATTCCGGATCGTTTTTGGACTTCATGGCTCCTACAGCTCCTTCCAAATAAAGAAAAAGCTTCTCGTTTTCTTGATGGAGCGTTTTTAAACGGGAAGGGGGGTAATTGTAGGGATCGGATTCTAGCATGTCAAGTTGGTGAGATAGAGTGCGCCTCAATCCTAAAATTCCAGATAGATGCGAATCCAAATAAACGAAGTCTCTCGGATCCGTCTCCAGACGGATTAAAAAGCTCTCGATATTTTCCATATCTTGAACGATCCGGTCCATCGGATCGAAATCGGGACCGGGGCCCTCTGCAGGCTGAATGGTAGGCGGCTGTTTCATTGATTCAGTTATAACACGAAAGGTAAAAAAAGAAAAGCCAGCCCAAAAAGAGCAGGGATGGGATATACAAACTTGGGAAGTAACAGTCCTAGGGTATGAGCATCAGGTGACAGGATATGCAAGATACGCGCGAAGCGCACGACAGGATATGCAGGATAAAAAAATGATGGGATATACAAACTAGGGAAGTAACAGGCTTAGGGTATGAGCATCAGGTGACAGGATATGTAGGCTGCGGAAACTTAAAAAAGGTTCGGGGAACCTTTTTTAAGCGGAGCAGGCGCGAAGCGCACGACAGGATATGCAGGATAAATAAAGATAGATAATACAAGCTTGAGATGCAACATACCCAGATAGGATTTGCGCTCATGTTTACACCCTAAGACTGTTACTTCCCGAGTTTATATTACCTATCATTTTTTTATCCTGCATATCCTGTCGTGCGCTTCGCGCGTATCTTCGCATATCCTGTCACCTGATGCTCATACCCTAAGACTGATACTTACTGAGTCTATATTTACTATCTTGTGCACACGCCGGCCAGCCTTGAAAAATTAGGGGGTCTTGCTTAATGTTTTTGACATGAGATCGAATGCTGTCCTCTTTTTCGTCATCATTCTGGCTGTTTGCTTGACGCAGTTCGCTTCCGATATTTACGCTCCCTCGCTGCCGAATATCGCCGACACTTTGAATACACATGTCGACCTGGCTCAGTGGAGCATGGCTATCTACATGCTCGGCGTAGCCCTTTCCCAATTGGTTTACGGCCCTTTATCGGAAGGGATTGGAAGGAAAACTCCTTTGCTGGCAGGACTTGCGATCATGCTGGTAGGGAGCCTCTTTTGTCTTTTCGCTCCTGGCATCGACGCCCTGATTTGGGGGCGGCTGATCCAGGGCTGCGGCGCGGGCGCCTGCGCCGCTTTATGGCGCTCGATTTTCAGAGATGTCTTTACAGGGGAGGACCTCGCTAAATACGGTTCTTATTTGGTGATTTTCATCATGTTCATCGTCCCCGCAGCGCCGGCTCTGGGAGGCTATTTGCAAGATTGGTCCGGTTGGCGCGCCACCTTTGCCTTTATGAGCATTTACGGCCTAGTCGCGTTTTTGGCGATTCTCTTGGGTTATAAAGAGACGAGCCAGCACCATCATGTCGAACGGCTTAAACTTTCCTTCGTATCGAAAACCTATTCATCCCTATTGAGCAGTCCTGTTTTTATGGGCGTCACGGTTTGTACCTTTTTGAGCTACGGCGCTTTTTTCGCCTGGTTTGTGACCGGCCCCGTCTTATTGATTGAGGGGATTGGAATCTCTCCCGTCGCCTTTGGCTGGATCACGTTTTTAGGCGGCGGCGGCGCTTACGCGCTCGCGGGATGGCTAAATGGCAAAGTGGTCAAAAGATTTGGGATGCCAAATATGCTCCGCTTCGGTTGGAGCGTGATGATTGGATCCGGCCTATCGATGCTCATCGGCCAGTTTGTTTACGGACAAAACCTTTGGGTCGATCGTCGTCCCTGCGATCCTCTTTTATTTTGGGTCCACATTTATTTGGCCGAACGCTTTTGCGACCGCGTTCACCCCCTTTGGCAAAATCGCTGGATACGCAGGGGCTCTTTACGGTTTCATGCAAATCAGCGGAGCCGCGGCGATTGGCGGGCTGATGTCCTATTTATCAGGAGAATCGCAGCTTTCACTTGGCTTGGTTATGCTCGGAGCTTCCCTCGCCTCGTGGATTCTTTATGAGTCGATCGTCGTGAAAAAATTGAACTCGGCTGAATGACTTTTTCGTTAAGGCGAAAAAGCCATGTTCTCCCTCGAAGCGCGGAAGAATAAAAAACTCTGTTCATTTTCCGCGCTTCGCGGCATCTATTTCCGCTGCGCTTCGCAGCCTCTGCGTCCTCTCTACCTCTGTGTGCGTGCGCTTCGCGCGCCTCCGTGCTGATGAAGGTATAGGAGCTTAAACACAGGCCGCTGTGAGCTTTTGTCTTAATGCACGATTCCTCTCCCCCTGCCTCGCTCTTGAGTGCGAATACAGATCGTGGTTAGTTTTTTGAGGCGATCCTTTATTTAAAATCTTGAGTTTGTTAGATCCCGGTTAATATGAACCGGAAAATTGCGCTATTGGCCTTGATTGCGTCGGGCTGTCAGATTGGGCCCCGATACGATTCTCCTGAAATTTCCGTGGCGGATGTTTGGAAAAGCCCGCAAGCGATAGCTATTCTGCCGCAAGTAGAAGATTGGTGGGATGTTTTCCAAGATCCGCAACTCAAGGAGCTTATCGGTCAAGCGATCGGCAATAATCCTACGCTTTTGGCCGCATCGCATCGAGTGGAGCAGGCCAGGGATTTTTCCAAACTGCAAAGTCCCGGCTCTTTCCTCAGATCAATTTCGATCCATCGGCGAGCAATAAGCCGCAGCGGACCCACCATTTCGGCGCCACTTCCAATCCGCCGCCAATATTAATCCAAAACCATATCGACCGATATAATCTGCCTTTCACTTTGCTCTACGAGGTCGATTTTTGGGGAAAATACAGAAGGCAATATAAGTCGGCGCGATTCAGGGCTGAGGCCGAGGAGGAAGCTTATCGGACTTCTCTATTGATCCTGACTACGGATCTTGCGAATGCCTATTTTCAGCTCAGGATCCAGGATGCGCAAGTTGAAATGTATCGAAAGATTTTAGAGGCGAGGCAAACATCCCTGAATATCATGACATCGCGATACGAAACCCAGTTGGACGATTTCAGATGATGCCGCTGAACATCAAATGCTTTATTCCGAATCGGAATCGGACTATTTCGCCGCATTGAAAAAAAGGGCGCTTTTCGAAAACCAAATTGCCGTTTTGGTCGGCGTATCCCCTTCCGAATTAAGACTCGATCCAATGCCTTTAAAAGCATTTCCTCCGGCGATTCCCGCATCGGCCTTCCGGCAACAGTTTTGCTGCGCCGTCCTGATCTGGCAGAGCAAGAACGGATCATGGCTGCTCATCATGCGGAAATCAATGTCGCCTACGCTTCTTACTTTCCCTCGATCAATCTCGACAGGAGTTTTGGATTTTCTTGCGAACAATTTCATTAAAACTCTTAAAAACCACTGGTTGATCGGAAGCAATGTCATTCAAATCCTCTTCGATGGGGGAGGGAGAAGTTCGCAATGTGGAACTATTTACCGCGCGAGTTCAATGAGGCGGCCGCCTCCTACCAAGGAATAGTTCTAGGAGCTTTTCAAGAAGTGGAAGATTCCCTGGCATCTCATTGGATTGGATCGCTCATGAAATGAATTCGATTGATGCCGCGATCGATGTCGGCCAAATAGACAGCAAAATCGCCTAGACCGATATCACTATGGCCTTTCCAGTTATTTAGGGGCCGCCAATAGCGAACGGATCTTCTTGACGAAGAGCGGCCTCCCTTCAACTGCTCAGCCAGCGCTATCTTTATACCATTCATTTAATTAAAGCGATCGGAGGGGGATGGGAATAAGTTATGTGGATCGTAAAACTTGCCCTTTCCCGCCCCTATACTTTTGTTGTTGTAGCTCTTGCATATTCTTCTTTTTGGGAGTTGGTTTGCATTCGCATTCCTAAAGATGTTTTTCCCGATATCGATACGCCCGTTGTTAGTGTGGTGTGGTCTTATGCGGGGATGACAGCCAAAGAGTTTGAAGAGAGGATCACTTCGTTTAGCGAATTTTCCCTTTCAAGCACCGTCAACGGGATTGAGCGGATCGAGTCGCAAACACTGAATGGACTTGCATTAATCCGGCTCTATTTCCATCCAGATGCCGAAATCGAATCTGCCGTAGCGCAAATCACCGCCACCTCTCAAGAAATTTTACGGAAATTGCCGCTCGGATCACCCCTCCTGTGATTTTGCTGTACTCCCCATCGACTGTTCCCATCGTCCAATTGATGATCTCAAGTGATACGGTCCCTGAACAAAATCTCTATGATTATGCCTCTTACAGGTTTAGGCATTTGATCGCAGTCATTAAGGGCTGACGCTTCCTCCGCCGTTTGGAGGAAAGGTCTTAGAGTTGATGGTCGATACCTACCCGGAAGCTTTGCAAGCCAGAGGGCTTTCACCGTCCGATGTGCAAAAAGCGATCAACCGGCAGAACATCATCATCCCCACGGGCGATGCGAAAATCGGAAATATCGACTATTTCATGAATTCAAATAATACTCTCGAAGAATCCGGAAGATTATAATAATATTCCCATCGCTGTGAAAGACGGTTCGATTATTTATTTAAGAGATGTGGGTTTTGCGCATGAGGGGTTTTCGCCCTCAGATCAACATCGTGCGGGACGAGGGCCGCCGGGCGGTTCTGCTGACCATCTTAAAAAACGGGAAACTCATCGATTTTAGATATCATAAAAAATTGAAAGAGATTTTGCCCATCCCTTCGCGCCTCGGCTCCGGAAGGGATCGAACTCATCTTGCGGGGCGACCAATCGATCTTTGTCAGCCAAGCAATCTCAAACCTTTCAAGGAAGGGCTGTTAGCTACCCTTCTCACAGGAATCCTGATTTTGTTCTTCCTAAGAAGTTGGATCAATACTGAATCGTCTTCCTTCGATTCCTCTCTCAATTTTGGCCACGCATCATTTTTTGGATTT
Source organism: uncultured Chlamydiae bacterium (assembly GCA_963713105.1). Lineage (GTDB taxonomy): Bacteria > Chlamydiota > Chlamydiia > Chlamydiales > SM23-39 > CAVQKJ01. The sequence goes on along the minus strand of CAVQKJ010000005.1, from coordinate 268,005 downwards.
GATCGGTTATTCTTTGAATTTGATGACGTTAGGAGGACTTGCATTAGCCATCGGGATCTTGGTCGATGATGCGACGATTACAGTCGAAAACATTCACAGGAATTTAAGTTTAGGGAAACCTCTGAAGAAGGCTGTTCTGGAGGGATCTAGCCAAATCGCTATTCCCTCTTTTGTCTCTTCGCTCTCCATTTGCATTGCCTTCCTACCCATCGGATTGTTAGTGGGGCCCTTCGAAATTTCTCTTTGTCCCTTTGCCTATTCTGCGACTTGCGCGATCGCCTTTTCCTATTTCTTTTCCGGACTTTAGTTCCAGTGCTGATCCAGCATTTATATAAAGAAAGCCCTGTCAAGACAGTTCCTTTTTTTACCCTTTGCAAGATCGTTATGAAAAAGCCCTTTCTTGGTCTTTAGCATAATCGAGGAACAGTATTTGCCGTTTTCGGTGTGATTTTTTGCACGCATTTTTATTTTGTTTTTCTTTATAGGAACCGACTTTTTCCCTTCTTCAAATTTTTCTCAGCTCAGACTGCATGTCATGGCCCCTCCAGGAACGCGGGTCGAAGTGACTGAAGAATCTTTGGAGAAATCGAAGAAGAGATCAAAAAGATCGTACGCCAAAGAGGAAATTGTCTCGATCTCCGATAATATCGGACTCAATCCAATCCCTTATACTTTGGCGTTCGGTGACAATGCGACGATCGGAACTTGGGACGGAGAAATCCTCATCTCCCTTAAACATTCCGGAAAACACAAGTCCCTTTTTACGAAAAAACGCTTCGAGAGCAGGCTTTACGAGCGCTTTCCAGAATACTCCTTTTTTTTCCAACCCGCCGATCTGATCAGCCAGATCCTCTACTTTGGTCTACCGACGCCCATCGATGTCAAAGTGATTGGATACGACGATGAGAATAATTTAGAGATTGCCAGAGAATTGGTCGACCGCATTTCGCGCGTTCCCGGCGCGGTCGACGTCCATTTGCACCAAGACGTCGACGCTCCGGAGCTTTTCGTCAATGTGAACCGGCTTCTGTTGACACAAGTCAACATGAGCCAAGACCACGTCGCCAATAACCTGCTCATCACAAATAGCGACAGCACAGTCCTAACCCCTAACTTTTGGATCAATAAAAAAATGGGACTTCCCTACCCCATTGCTGTACAAACCCCGAAATATCGGGTCGATAGCATCGAATCGTTGATGCGGACCCCTATTTCTTACCCTTATTTGGATCCGATCTCATTTGCCGCATCTTCTGTCCAGCCTCAAATGCCTCCGGGCAACATCCTCCCTCAGCTGGACCGCAAAACATCGGAACTCTTAAGCAATCTCGCGACTGTGGAACGAAGAGCGACGCCCGGAGTCGTCAACCACTATAATATCCAACCCGTCTATGACATTTACGCAAATATCCAAGAATCCGACTTAGGATCTGTTTCCGCAAAAATTCAAGAGATCATCGATGAGCTGCAGCCTAAGATGTCTCCTGGCAACGAAATTAGGCTCTTAGGGGTTTCCAGCACGATGCATAGTTCATTTAACACATTGGGGATGGGCCTGATCGCGAGCTTTCTTTTGATTTATTTAATCCTCGTCATCAATTTTCAGTCTTGGACCGATCCTTTTGTGATCATTTTTGGGCTTCCCTGCGCTTTAGCCGGGGTCCTTTGGGCCTTGTTCCTCACTTCTACTTCGATCAGCATCTCTTCCTTGATGGGGGCCATCGTCGTCATGGGGCTGGCTACTGCCAACAGCATTCTTGTCGTCGCCTTTGCCAACCAAGAGCTCCTTAAAGGGAGCACCCCTTTAAATGCGGCTCTTTCCGCCGGCAAAACCCGTCTCCGCCCCGTGTTGATGACTGCCTGCGCGATGATTATCGGAATGCTGCCCCTGGCTTTAGGGATCGGCGAAGGATCGGAACAAAACGCTCCGCTCGCGAGAGCTGTTATCGGAGGACTTTTCACCGCTACTTTTTCCACTTTATTTTTGGTTCCGACGGCGTTCTCTTTACTGCGCAAGAAACCCAATCCTTATTTGGAGGCCCAATGAAAAAAGATAGGCGATTTACGATCTTTGGACTTGCGATCCTTCTTTTTTTCAGCCTCTTTATACCGAGTTATTTTATGTATCGGTCCCGGCATGCGCGTTCGGTCGCATTTTCTAAAGAATCTGAAAAGCCTCTTCTTGTAAGGACTTTAAAAGTGCATCCTGAAAATAAAGAGACCGAACTGGTCTTGCCCAGTTTCTTGGACGCGATCAATATCACGCCCATTTGGGCGAGAACGAATGGTTATTTGGCCGATTGGCTTGTCGATATCGGGGATAAAGTGAAGGAAGGGGATCTTTTAGCGCGGATCGATACGCCCGATGTGGATCAAGAAGTCGTTCAAGCCGAAGGGGATTTGGCGGCCGCAATCGCTCGGGAAAGCATCGCCCGAATCACTGCCGATAGAGGTTTGGAATTGATTCATCGCAACCCAGAGGCCATATCGAGAGAGGAAGTCGATCAGATGATCGCCGCCCATCATCAAGCCGTCGCCGATATCCAAGCAGCAAACGGAAGGGTCAACCGGTTCAAATACCTGCAAGGGTTTAAAAATCTTTACGCTCCCTTCGATGGGACGATCATAGAAAGGGATATCGATATCGGATCGCTGATCACCGCGGGAAGCACTCACGCGGCCCAGCAAATGTTCCAAATCGCGAAATCGGATGTTTTGCGCGCGTTTGTCAACGTGCCTCAAAATTATTTTCATTTAATCAAAGATGGGATGGAAGCCGAGATTACGATTCCTCAATTTCCTAAAAAGATCTTCACAGGCCGGATCAACCGGAATGCAGGCGCATTGGATCCTATAGCGCGCACCCTCCTCACTCAAGTCAACATAGACAATAAAAAAGGGGAGCTTCTCCCAGGGCTCTATTCGGAAGTAAAATTCAAATTCAAGCCTGAGAAAATGAACTTTATCATACCCGTTGAAGCGGTGATCATCCGTTCCGGGCCTCCCTATGTCGCAGTCGTGGACGCGAACAATACCCTTCATTTTAAAGAGGTCAAAATCGGCAGGGATTACGGAGCTACTGTCGAAATCGTCGAAGGGCTCTCCGATGGAGAAGAAATCGTAACGCCTGCCACCGATCGCATCAGAAATGGGATGGCCGTCAGAAAAGCAGCCCAAAAATCATCGAAATAGACGAAAAGAGATCTCATGAAAAACCAAGAATTTCAGAAAGAACTGTTAAAAGTGATCTTTCCTTCCGAGTGGAAAAATCCAAAGCCGGCATCCCTTTACGATTTAGTAGTCATAGGCGCAGGGCCGGGTGGAATGACAGCCGCGGTTTTGGCAGCCGCCTACCATAAGAAGATCGCCCTGATCGAAAAAGAGCATATGGGGGGAGAATGTTTGAGCTACGGGTGCATCCCCTCCAAGGCGATGCTCCGCTCTTCTCGAGCGGCACATGAAATTTCTAAAGCGAAAGAATTTGGAATCGAGATTCAAGGAAAGTGGTCGGTCGATTTTCCCGCGGTCATGGAACGGATGCGCCGATTGCGGAATGCCGTCTCGACCCATGATTCTCCCTCCATTTTTCAAAAGATGGGCATCGATCTATTTTTTGGCGCAGGCCAGTTTACAGCCTCTGATCAGTTGGAAGTGGGCGGGCATCATCTCCATTTTAAAAATGCCGTCATCGCTTCGGGAACGCTGCCTCTCGTTCTAGATATCCCCGGACTCGAAGAGGCAGGGTATACGACGAATCAAACCGTTTTCAACTTGAACCAGCTTCCGAAACGATTCGCAGTGATCGGAGCTGGAGCCATGGGGTGCGAATTGGCTCAAGCGTTTGCGAGATTTGGAAGCCAGGCGACGATAATCACCCATGGATCGCGGATTTTATCGCACGAGGATCCTACTGCCTCGGATCTTCTTGCGAAAGTATTCGAAAAGGAAGGCATTCGCATTTTATACAACTCTAAAATCCTCAGAGTCGAAAAAAGAGGGCATGAAAAAATCATCTATCTCGAAGGCAGGCCGGAAGGAATCCATGCCGATGAAATCCTCGTCGCCCTCGGACGCCTTCCCTATATCCACGGCCTCGGTCTAGAAAAAGCCCATGTCGCCGCGGATGGAAAAAGCGGCATTGCGGTAAACGATTTTCTCCAAACGAGCCAGCCGCATATTTATTCCATTAGCGATATGAACTATCGATTCACCCATATTTCGATGGAGAACGCCCAAATTGCGATCCAAAATATCTTCGGCTCAGGAAATGCAAGAAAAAGCGCATTGGCCGTACCTTGGTGCACGTTTACCGATCCGGAAATCGCCCATGTAGGCATGGATGAAAAAACAGCGGCGTCGAAAGGGATTCCAGTACAGACCTTTCAATTTGAAATGGCCGATGTCCCGCGCGCGATTCTAGACGGGGAAACGGCTGGGTTTTTGAAACTGTTCATTCGAGAGGGGACGGACCAGATCCTGGGAGGGACTTTAATGGCGCGCCACGCGGGAGAAATGATCTCCGAATTGGCCGTTGCGATATCCAATCAGATCGGACTTTCAGGTTTAACGAAAGCGATCCATTGCTTTCCGACGCAAGCGGAGGTGTTCCGCATGGCGGCGGCGGCTTTCCTTAAAAAAATGTCCCTCAACCACAGGAAAAGCGCCTAAACTAAGCACTTAAACGTTCATCCAGCCGCCGTCGACGACGAGGTCTGCGGCGGTGACGTAAGACGATTCGTCAGACCCCAAGAATACTGCCGCGTTTGCGATTTCCAATGGAGTCCCTGCCCGTCGAAGGGGCGTTTGCGCCATGAGCAATTTTTCGAATTGGCCATATCCGCTTTCGCCGATGTTGGAATTGCTGAAAAATTGCGTCGGTACGATTCCTGGGCTTAGAGACTGTTAACGGAATTAGTTTCAGTCGATTTTTCGGTTCTTTTGAGCCGATTTTCGATTCAAATCGTGGGGGGCAATATCGACATTGTATATTGCCCCCCAAGTTTGAAGTCGAAAAGCGGCCAAAATAATCCAAAAACTCGACGAAAATAAATCCGTTAACAGTCTCTTAGGCTGTTGACCCGGATCCCTTTTTCTCCCAATTCAGCGGCCATGCAGCGGGCGAACGAGCGGACCGCGGCTTTAGAAGCAAAATAAATGCTTCCTGTAGATGCACCCTTGCCGTTCACGGCAGAGGCGGTGAGGATGATCGATCCCCCTTTTCTCATCAGCGGAAGGATTTTTTGCACAGTAAAGAAAACACCTTTCACATTTAAGTCGAATTGTTGGTCGAAGCCAGCCTCGTCCACCTCGGAAATCGGAGCGAAGACGCCGCCTCCCGCGTTGGCGAACAAGACATCGACATGTCCAAAATGTTCCTTAGCCTTTTTCGCGAGCTTTTCCAGTTCTTTTACTTGGGTCGCATCGGCCGCGATCCCAACGGCCATCTTTCCGAGCTTCGCTACGGCCTCATCGATTTTTTCCTGGCTCCGGCCTGTAATGAGGACGCGGGCTCCCTCTTCTACATATCGCTTCGCCGTTTCGAACCCGATGCCGGTCGTCCCGCCTGTAATCACGCAATTTTTATTTTTGAGCCTTCCCATAGACGCCTCTACTTCCTATCAAGATCTGTTTCTGTTATCATTCTCTTCAGATGGAAACTTTTAAAGGAAAAACTATACTGATTACCGGCGGAAGCCGGGGAATCGGCTTGGCAATCGGGCTCCGCTTTGCCGCTTCTCAAGCGAATGTTGCGATTGCGACCAAAGATTCTTTTGAAGGGGTTCAAGAGGCGAAGGCGAAGATCGCAGCCGCGGGCGGAAAGTCTCTGTTTTTGGATGTCGACGTTTCAGATCATTCGTTTCTTCAGCAGGCCGTCTCCCAGACCGTCGAACGATTCGGGGGAATCGACATTCTGGTCAACAATACAAGCGCCACCTGCTTTGCCGATACGCTCCATACCTCGCCCGAACAATTCGATAAGGTTCTATCAACAAGCGCCCGCGCAGCCTTTTTTCTTTCGCAGGCCTGTTTCCCGCATCTTAAAAAAGCCCCAAACCCCCATATCGTCAATATCTCGCCCCCTTTGAATCTGGATCCCCGGTTTTTTAAAGACCACCTCTCTTTTTCTCTCGCCAAATATGCGATGAGCCTTTGCACGCTCGGCATGGCGGAAGAGTTCAAAAAAGAGGGGATAGCTGTAAATTCCCTTTGGCCCGAGACGACGATCGCGACCCAAACCATCAAGGATCATTTTTCAGACAAAGTCTATCGATCCAGCCGATGGCCGTCGATCATGGCGGACGCCGCCTACGAATTAGTGTTGAGAAATTCCCGCTCTTGCACAGGCCGGTTTTTTACCGATGAGGAACTCTTAATGGAATCGGGCATCTCCGATTTTTCCCATTACGCGGTCGATAAAAGCGTTTCTTTGATGCAAGCCCTGTTTATCCCAGTTAAAGACAACCGGGTTCCGGTAGCCCAAGATCTCTTTCTAAAATAGGTTCGTTCGATTAAATTATAATAAAGGGGAAATAATATGCTTAAAAGGATTCTCTTTCCATTTAAGAATCATATCTTTATAGCTTTTATTCCCTGGGTCTTTTTTGCAATCTTTTACGGCCACTCCGAACTGTCGCAACTCGTCGGAAGCTTGGGAGCTTTGATTTTGATGCTGGTTTTCAACTTCAAGGAAGTCCGCAAGGGATTCATTTTGCCCTGGGGCTCAATCCTCTTATACGTCTTTTTAGCTTTCAACAACCTGTTCCCCGTCATTGACCTATCGGCGATAGGGACGGTGCGGCTGATCAACTCTACTTTGGCAGCGGTCGTGATTTTTTCGATGGTCGTAGGCAAACCGTTTACGCTTCAATACGCAAAAGAAGAAGTGGATCCGCACTACTGGCACAGCCCCTTATTCCTCAAAATCAACTGGGTCCTCACTGCGATCTGGGCGGTCTTGATGATCATCATGGCTCTGCCTGGCTATTTTCTTACCTTTGAACAGATCCATTCCTCTTGGTTTTGGAGATTCGGCTTGATGACGCTCTGCATCTTAGGAGGCATCGAATGCAACCGTCTCGTCCCCAAACTCATGCGGAAGGACTGATACAGATCTGAAGGTCTCGCATTACGAGTTCTTCTTTTCCGTTCGCTTCAATTCTTGCCAGAAATTCGTCCTTCATCCGCTCTTGCACATCGGACGGCAGATCATCCCACCATTCGAATAGGAGAAAAGAGAGAAGGCATTTCCCTTCAAAGTTCGGATTGAATCGCCCCTTTTCGAAGCAGCTCGAGACGTTTAAATGGGATTCAAGCGGTACGATCCGGTAATCGATGCCGAGGCGATCGAGTTCCTCTGCGATTTTCTCTGCGACAAGCTCCTTATTTTTTCCAATCAGCGAGGCGCAGGCGCTGTTGATGAGATATCTGCCGCCGGTATTCGATTGAAGGGTAATGAGGCCGCCCCCTTTTTTTTCTTGGATCAGCGAGGCGAATTTAACCAGGGCGTTTTTCTCTTTGTCGACCCCTATCCAATTTTTGACGAAATACCAAACATGGGAAGCCAAAGCGAAATCGGCTTGGGGCGGCAAATAAGCCGGGTCTTCGAAAGGGAGCAGAATGTATTCCGCAACCTGTTTTTTCATCGCATCGGAGGCGTTTGAGAAAAACTCGTCCCTCATTTCAGAAGAAGGATCTTCGCAAAACACGGTGAAAGAATCCGCATCTTCCCGGATTTTCGCGAACTCTTCCATAAGAGGGATTTCCATGCCTCCGCTTCCCGCTCCAACGAACACCGAAACGAATGGATAATTCGGGTCTTGAATCCGCTCCCATAGATTCGGATACAGGTTCTGCAAAATCGCCAAGGCGCCTTTTTTTTGTTCTACTTTTTGGTCGGTATTTCTCAAGAAAGCTTGGAACCATTCCTTTTTGTCTTGAAAAGCGGGGATTTTCTCGGCAAAAGCCGCCTGAGTTAAAAAAACCATCGCGAGAAAAAGACTACGCACAATCATAAATCACCTGCGGGTTCAAAAAGATTTTCGGTGAAGGAATTGAGGAAAATGCCATTCGGGTCTTGGGACTTCCGTATTTCTGAAAAAGTTTCCCAATGAGGGTAGGCCTGTTTCAAAAAAGCTGGATCGAACCGCCCCATTTTTCCCCAATGCAAACGTCCCTGATATTTTTCAGCCGTTTGCTGAAAAGCCAGGAAAAAGGGTTCGTAGGAGATCGGTTTGCCATTTGGACAAATCGAGATGATATTGGCATAGCAAAAAAGGGCGTTTTTCTCTTCGCTAGAGGCGTGGCTGAGGAGCGCTGAATCGCCTTTTACAAAACGGATCTCGATGTTGATATGAGCGGGGAAATGATTTTTTTCGATGAGTTCATGGATTTCAATAAGAAACGGTTTCGCCTGTTGGATGGGAATCGCCGCTTCCACGGCTCCGCAAAGGTCGAAAGGTCCGCAAGGGATCGTAAAAATCTGATCGCTTCTCCCCGTGCGAATGCGGGCCGCGTCGAAATCGGCGTCAAAGAAGGCCTGGTTATATTTTGCAACGATAGCAGGATCGTTAGGACCCAATTCTAAAAAATCGTCGAGAGAGCGGGTTTTTTTATCGTCCAACCAGCGGGAAAAAAAGCCTGAGTCTTTAGCGGGGACGTAGTCTTGGCTATCGAGGCTCTCGGTGCGATTGGCAATCCAAATCCCCACTCGATTGATGTAAGGAAATGAATAAATCCGAACATGGTCGTTCTTTTGGATTAAATCTTCCATTTGATCCAGAACATCCGGCCAAGCAGCCGGATAAGTCTTTTCTTGCAAAAGGTGCGCTGGCACTGTTTTCAGAGTGACGGTGCTGATGATTCCCAATGTTCCCAAACCGCATTGGCAAGCCCTGAACAAAAGGGGAGATAGCGCCGGATCGACGGCCAGCAGCTCTCCCTTTCCATTTACGATTGTAAGGTTTTTGATCTGCGTATGAAGAGGTCCATGATCTTTTCCCGTGCCGTGCGTTCCTGTCTGGAAGACCCCTCCGACAGTCTGATCGGAAACCGATCCGAGATTTTCAAGGGCGAGGCCGTTTTGATAGAGGATTTCATTGAGTTCCTTCAAGGTCATGCCGCTTTCCACGGTGACCGTATGATTTAAAAAATCGATTTCGCGGATCTTTTTGTAATTTTCTAAAGAGACGGCCCATTCGCTTTCTTGCGGGAGCGCGATCGCACTGAGGGAATGACCGGAACCGAAAACCTTGATCCTTTTCTCCGATCGAAGAGCTTTTTGAACCACATGAATCAACTCTTCTTCGGTCGATGGCGTGAATAGAGTCTGGATTTCGCAACTCTCCGTTCCGCACCAATTTTTCCAAGATCGCGATACAGGTTCGAGAGCAAAACAGGAGGCGTATAAAGCCGTCAGAGTCAAAAGCAAAACGGAAAACATCGCAACCTCTCAATCAAAAAAAGGGGTTGATTTTAGAGAGTCGGAAATTTCTGGCAAGTGTTTTCAGAAGAAAACGTTTTTAACCAGGATGGTTTCCAGTCCAAAAGGTCAGTTTATGGGGAACGTCTTCGTTTGAGCCGATTTCACGCCAGTCGATGACAACCGGTTTGTCTTTCCTTTCAACAAATCCTCTAGCTCTCAAGGCGGAATTTAAAGGAGATTCTTCCGGCTCTTCGATGCGGCTGAATGCGATCGTTTCGAAGGAGGCTGGGACGGCGCGGAGATAAGTGTCGAAGAGCTGCGAGCCCAAATGCCGGCCTCTGTAATCGCTTAATAGCACCTCGTCGCCGATATAAAAAATTTTCTCCATACAATCGTCTTTAAACGGCCCATGCCATTTAGGATTCACGTCCTTGAGAGGCGCTCCGGCGGCAACGCCAACGAGTTTTTTGCCATCGAAAAGCAAACAGGCGATCCCTTGATTCGAATTGGCGTAGGACTGGACCAAGGGCAAATACTCCTCCATCGTCCCTTCGTATCGATAGGGGGGCTCCCTATAGACGACGAGCATCAGCTCGACGATTTCAGACAAAAAAGGTTCTATTTGAGCGCCTTCAAGCACAACGACTTCAGTATGTCCTTGGAAAGAGGGTAAACAGATCGATGCGGTTTCAGAAATTTCTATACTCATAAATTTTCTACAAAGGGTAAAGATAAAGGCCGACAGATTATCAAGAATGATTAAAAAAGACAATGGGTATTTAAGGATCGCTTTGGGGCCACGTAGGCAAGATATTTAAATTATTTATCCTGCGCATCCTGCCGCTTGCGATCTTGCTTATCCTGTCCATTTTCATCTCTCATGTGCATTAGCTTTTGAAATGCGGATATCAATGGGTCCATTTCTGTTCGGCCAAGCGCGTTGAAAAACTGGGCGTCTGCCTCTTCAACTACGGGCAGGGCGGTTTTTAAAAGTTTGGATCCTTTCGGGGTGAGTAAAGGGTGTTTTGCCCTGGCGTCTTCCGAGGGCAATCGTTTGATCCACTCCTTTTCTTCAAGACCTTTGAGTATTTGAGAGATGGTGTTGCGGTCCAAGCCTGCCATTTTCCCGACTTCGATCTGGGTCGCTTTTTCTCCCTCTTTGGTCAGCCAGCCAGTCGCAGCAAGGACGACGAATTGCGGGTGGGTGAGTCCTAATAATTTCAAGGATTTTTCGATGCGGCTTCGCCACGATGTGCTGACCCGCCAAAGCAAAAACCCAGGGCTCAATTCTGGAGCCTCGTGGACGCTGATTTTCTTAAAATCCAAATCTTTGGCCTTCAAAAGCAACTCCCATTGCATTTGCGATCAGACGGAAATCTTCCAAGGGAATTTCGAAAAACCCCCGCCTGAAAGGAAACCCCCAGCGGCGCTGATCTTTTATAAAAGAGAGCTTTGCCAATAAGGACTCGATAGATGCTACACGAGAGGGGAAAAAAACAACATCCCGCCTCCAAGGAATAAAATCTTCGCTCATCTGATAAGGATAAGGTGGACCCGCAGCTACTTTTCCGATCGCCGTGAAGCTGCGGCAGGGGATTTTTGCCCCGAAGATCTCGGTAGGGGAGTAATAGACGATTCCATCTCCCTCGCTCATCTGCGACAAAGGCCCTTTTTTGCCATGGCAGACCTGCGCGAAGCCTCCAGCTTCCCCTTTTTTCACATGCTCTAAGCAAGCGACAGCAACCCAAAATCGAACCATTATTTTTCCTCTCTCATTTTATATATCCGGATTCGATGACCATCTGGATCCAAAGCGACAAACGTCCTTCCGAAATCCATATCCGTCGGCTTTTGAGAAATGGCGACATGCAGTTTGCCCCAAGCTTCATAGAGAGCATCTACATCTTCAGCGGGAAAACAGATATCTTGCGCGCCGGGTGCCGCTTCTACGCGGGGCTCCGCCGTATAGCGAGACCAAAGTCCCAGCATCACGCCGTTTTTCAATCCGAACATCGCAAAAGTGGGAGAGCTCTCCAAGGGTTTGATGCCTAAAATTTGTTGGTAGAAGAGGCTGCTTTTTTGAGGATTGGCAACAAACAATAAAATAAAACCTAGATTGGCTTGCAACATGGGTAACTCCGTAAAACAATGCCCATATTGTACGTATACGTACTAAATCGGGCAACAAGAATCTTGTGTGTAAAAAAAGATTCGATTTCATATATTGCCCGCCTTTAAAAAAACTAGGTTTGGAGTTGCTATGAAAAACACCATTTTTAGAAAAATCATAGGATTGAGCGCATGCCTATTCTCTGTATATTGCTGCGCTTCTGAAGTTCTTTCTTTGGACGTCATCCCTTATGAATCGTTCGTTCAAGAAGATCCCGAAGCGCTCGCCATTTTGAAGAAGGCTTTGTATGAAAAGGGGATCGCAGGGATCCGCGGAGTGCCGGGATATAAAGAAAAAATGGCCCGGTTTGTCGAAAGCGCCCGGGAATTCGCCGCGTTGCCGGAAGAAGTCAAGGATGCCTATGCGCCTAATCGGGAAAATGGAGATTTATTTCTCGGGTATGAAAAAGGGAAAGAAAAGTTCAAACGCCCCGATGGAAAATGGGTCGTCGACGATCTAAAAGTCTCTTATTATGCCTATGTCCCCGCAAATCCCTCCAATAAATGGCCGCGCGAGGTCGATTTGCAAGACCCTTTCCAAGACTTGGGGAATTTAATGGATGAAATGGGAAACGCGGTATTGAAAAAAATTGATCTCGCAGGCCCTCGCACAGGGATCGACGCGAGCCACACGCCTCGAGTCGCGCGGATGCTTTATTATCAAAAGAGCGGAGATACACGCGGAGACAACCCAGACTGGTGCGGGGCTCATTTCGACCATGATCTTTTTACGGCGCTCACTCCAGCGTCTTATTTTGTAGATGGCAAAGAGGTGGAAGAACCGGAAGAGGCGGGCCTTTTTGTCAAAGTCGATGGAAGGTTTCAAAAAGTCGAAGCCGATCCTGAGGTCTTGATGTTTCAAGTCGGTGAGTTCGGCCAGCTTGCGACGGACGATGGAATCAGAGCCACCGAACATTTAGTCCGGAAAGCGTCGGGTTCTGTCGAGCGGTATGCGATGGCCCTTTTCTTTAAACCCCCTATGGAAACAATCATTCATTCGCAGTCTGTCTTGACTCAAGACGCACGGTATGGAGGCAAAGTAGGCGATGCCTGTGTATACCAAAAATGGAACGAAGAATCTTTCAAACGATATATCGTTAAAGATGAAGTTAAGCAATGACTCAAACTTCTAGAGAACAATTCAATGATTTAGTTCAGAAGGAATACAAAACTTTCCTGCATGAGATCAAGGAAAGAATTGTATCGTCTCAGCTGAAAGCTATCGTAGCTGTAAATAGAGAGCTGATTGCTTTGTATTGGGAGATAGGTTTTAGAGTGCATCTTAAACAAAAAGGGGAAGGATGGGGTGCCAAAACTGTTGAAAGGTTAGCCAAGGACCTCAAATCTGCTTTCCCCGATATGAAAGGGTTTTCTCTGACCAATATCAAATATATGGTTCAGTTTGCTAGAGAGTATCCCGATTTTGCAATTAGCCAACAGGTTGTTGGCCAAATTCCATGGGGACATAATATTCTTCTCCTTCAACGGCTTGCTTCTCTAGAAGAGCGTCTCTGGTATGCCAATAAAACAATTGAAAACGGCTGGAGTCGGAGTGTTTTGTTCCATTGGTTAGATAGCGGTCTTCATAAGCGAGAAGGGAGAGCGATCACGAATTTTCAGTCTACTCTTCCAGCCCCACAATCTGATTTGGCACATCAAACTTTGAAAGACCCCTACTGTTTTGATTTTCTCGCTTTGAGGGATAGGCATGACGAACAAGAGCTTGAATCGGGTTTACTGGACCATGTTCAGAAGTTTTTACTTGAATTAGGATCTGGCTTTTCTTTTGTAGGCCGCCAAGTTCACTTGAGTGTAGGAGATCAAGATTTCTATTTGGATTTACTCTTCTATCATTACAAGCTTCGATGTTTTGTCGTAGTCGAATTGAAAGCGACTGATTTCAAACCCGAATTTGCAGGGAAAATGAATTTTTATCTTTCAGTCGTGGATGACAAAATGAAGCATCCAGAAGATAAGCCCACCATAGGCTTGCTTCTTTGCAAGGGTAAAAATAAAGTGGTCGCGGAGTATGCTCTTCGCGACATCAATAAACCGATCGGCATCTCGCAGTATGAGGCAAAAATCATCGAGTCCCTTCCTGACGAGTGGAAAGGATCGTTGCCCAGTATTGAAATGATTGAACAGGAGCTAGAGGAATGTGAATAAGGAAAAAAAATGAACTTGAAGACAATCCTATCTGTGTTATTCGGTTTATTTGCCACTATTGGGTATTCTTCAGAGGAGTATTGCCGAATGAATTGGATCCAAACGATTTCAAATATTAATTCCCTTGACCAAGAGCTTCGCACGTTCGAAAAGAAACAGCTCGAAACCGCTTTGCCGCTGATTAAAAATAAGGCGGAGGAGCTGGGGCTGGAATATTTCGAACGGTTTGCATTTCCCAGAAATTGTTTCGGATCGGCAAGCATGGGAGTATCGCTACCTCTATGCACCCATATTCTATAAACTGGGAATGACAAGTGAGGCGTCCCGGATCAATCAATTGACTTTTGAGTTTCTATTCCCTCGGCTTCACCAGGCAATTGCTGCTCGCATCGCTGTTTTAATGGGAGAGGAATATCTCAAGAAATGCAATGAGTTGATCCTCTCGTTTCAGTGTCAAGACCCCCTCATCCAGAGTGTCTCTTATCGGATTAAATCGACGCACTCCATCTGGAAAAAGATTCCGAGTCTCGAAGCCCTGGAGAAAATGAACCAAAAAGAATTCGCAGATTGCGTGAATGATTTTATTGGGATCCGTTGGGAAATGAAAATCTTGAAGAGCGAAAATCGGTACGATGCGCTGATGAACGGAGTCCGTTTGGCGCCTTTAAAAAACATCCTCTCTTTTAGAAACCAGCAACTGCCGCAGAAAAATGGTTTTGGCAGCGAACCGGTGATGAAATTTTATTATTCGATCGATGGGTTGCCGGTCGAATTGCAGCTTTTGGGAGGAAGCATTTCCTCTTATATGTGCGCCAAAGGCTATTCGGAGTACAAGACGCAGCTCTCTTTATCCCCGAAAATTGATCCAGACCGCCAAGCGCGGCGGCTGCAGATGGCGGCCGAACTTGAAGGACAGGCGGCTTTTCGTAAGAATATGATGGCCGAGCTCTTGGAAAATACTCCCAGCTATTCAGAATACGATCCGTTCGTTTTGGATGAAATGCCTCTTGGAGAAAACCATCGAAAATTTCGTTTTTCCCATGATTCGAAGCCGGCTTGCGAAATCTCGAATCTGGTTTTTGATGGAAATGCTCAATTTGAGTGAATCCTGAATGAAAAAAGACTTTATATTGAGCGAAAGAGAAAGAGAGACAATCGAATGGTACGATCGGCATGGAGAAATCTGGGCGAACCAGAGAAAAAAGATCGGGGAGCCGTCTTTTTGGGATGAGGAGTACAGGTTTTTTCAGTCATTGAAAAAACCTGACGGAAAACTATTGGAAATCGGCTCGGGATCGGGGAGGGAAGCCATCGAATGGATTCGCATGGGTTTTGAATATACGGGAATCGATCCTTCAGCCTCTTTGATCCAGATCGCAAAGAAGAATACGCCAGAGGGACGCTATTTCGAAGCATCGGTTTATGAAATGCCCTTTGACGAATCGAGCTTCGATGCGTTTTCTTCCTGGGCTCTTCTTCCCCATGTCCCTAAAGAACGGATTGGGATTTCGTTAGATGCGATTCGTTGGGTCTTGAAACCAGGGGCCATCGGTTTTATGGCCATGCGGGAAGGGAGCGGAGAAAAACAGGAGGCCGAGACAGGGCGTTGGTTTTCCTACTATCTTCAAGAGGAATTCGAAGACATTTTGAAAACTCGGGGTTTTGAAATCCTATCGAAAGGGCGGAAACCCAGCCGGCCTGGCCTTGTTTGGCTTACATTTTTTGTTCGGTCCGCTAAGTCGTCAATTGTTCAATCAAATGGACCAGGGGAAGGCAGTTTTGCTCGATAGAACTGCCTCTATTCGATAAACCGCAAAGCACAGCTCCTGTCTCCATTGAACAGGCCGCTAAATAGGAACGGGTCAAGTCTTGGTGGAGCGCGAGTTCCTCTTCGCTTTCCTCATCCCGATTCCTCGAATGATCTTTAGCTCTTCTTTCTAGGATCAGCGAGGGAGGGCATTCGATCCATACAAGGGCTTTTGGCGAGAGGGTATCCAATACCTGCTTTGGCAATCCAGGGCAAAATCCTGTTTTCGTCCGGATCAGCGCATGGGTATCGACGATTGCGATTGCGCTCTTTTCCTGAACGATCTTTTTTGCAGCGCGCAATCCAATTTCCTGTTGGTCGGATAGAGGCAATTTACGGAGCTTGTCGCGAGTCAGTCCCTCCAAAGCCGCCTCTTCCAGCATTTTGTCTCCGTAGTTCACGACTCGGATCGATGGAAATCGGCGGACGATTTCTTTGAGTATGGAACTTTTTCCACAGCCGGGGACTCCGACTAAAACAATCGTTTTCATTCAGCCTCAATGGAAAAGAGAGAATAAACAGGTTTAGCAATTTTTTCTCTTCCACGCAAGAATGGAAGTTCGATCAAGAAAGCGGTTTCAAGCACCTGTCCCCTCAGTTTCTCTACTAATTCGACAGCAGCCCTTGCGGTCCCGCCCGTTGCTAGCACATCGTCAATAATGATCGCTCGATCGCCTGGGTTGAGGCTATTGGTTTCTATTTCTAAGGCATTCATTCCATATTCTAGGCTGTAGTCGATCCGTTCTACATTCCTTGGGAGTTTGCCCGGCTTCCGGATCATCACAAAAGGAACCTTAAGTTCGTATGCAAGCGCGGCGCCAAAAATAAAACCCCTCGAGTCAAGGCCGATGATCGCATCGGGAGAGCTATCTTTATATCTATCCGCCAAAGTTTTAATTGCTAAATGAAACGCTTGGGGATCTTTTAAAAGATTTGCATACCATTGGAAGAGAACTCCAGGCTTTGGAAAGTTAGGAACCGGAGTCAGGTAATTTTTGATCCAAGGACAGGGACAAACCGATTGAACAAGTTTTAAAGAATCAGTTTCTTTTGGGAAAGAACGCATTATGAGAAGATCTTTTTCATTTTAATATGCCAGAATTTTATTTGGGGACAGCTTTTTTCACAATATCAAGGCTTCCATTCGACGACAGTCTCATACATCCACGCCGAGCGACGCCCCGAATCTCGCGTAGCCTGTCCCGAACGCGATGAAGGCGCATAATTCGGCGATTTCTTTGTCGCTGAAATGTTTTTTTAGCTTGGCGATATCCTCTTTGGAGATCGGGAGATGGGTCTGGGCCATTTTTCTTGCGAAATCGACGGCGGTTTTTGTTTTCGGGTCTTCGATGATTGGCGCGGGGCATCCATGAGACATGCAATAGGCGCAGCCGAGTTGGTAGGCGATCGCCCGCCTGACCTCTTCTTGAAGCAGCGGGTCGAAACTGGAAAATTTATAAAACGTATCCAATAACTGGTCCCACTGTTTGAGCACTGCGGGATTGTGCCCTAAAAGCCTTTGCAAGGTGCTGGGGCCGTTATCGGAATATTCAATATGAGCCATAAGTATTCTCGGGGACTCTCTTTTTTTGCCCCGATTTTAAATCCTCTGCCATTTTGAATGATAGGGGGTAATACCATTTATCAAAATTAACTTTCACAATTGCGGGTGTCTTTTACCTGCGGGCCTTCGTCTTCGCTCTTGTAAACTCTCTGAGTTTGCTTCGAGCTCCAGACTTTCCCACCCCGAAGAACGAAGCGTTCTTCGGGGACCCCGGGTTTGGTCCTCGATAAAATACACTGCGCACTTGTGCAACTTATTTTTGATAAATGGTATAAAATTTTATTTCATGAGGCGTTTGATTTGCGAGGCGATGCGCGGCCCTAAGAGATTGAGGCAAAGGCCTAAGATGACGAGGAGAGACGCCCCGATTTTCCACCAGGGGAGGGACTCTCCCATGATGACGGCAGCATCCATCAATCCCAGCACAGGGACCAGCAGTGTAAAGGGGATGATTTTCGACAGGGGATGGTGGTGGATCAGCCAAGACCAAGTGGCGAATCCGAATAAAGTAGAACCTAGCACGATGTAGAGAAGCGCTGCGATCGACTGAAGGGAGATATGAGTGAGGCTAAATAGGATCGCATGGGGTCCTTCCAAGAGCAGCGAGAGAACGAGAAGAGGAGGCCACGCAATGGCGCTTCCCCAAATCACGAGAGAAATCATGTTGACTTTGCCCAGCTTCTTGGAAATCGCGTTGCCCATCCCCCACGCTATGCTTCCCAGCAAGACAGCCGTTAATCCCCAAACGGTCAGCGTTCCTCCAGTGTTCATAGCGATCCATCCGATGCCGCAAAAGGAGAGGATCGCTCCTAAAACCTGCCAAATGTGGAGTCTCTCTGCAAAAAAAAGGATCCCGAAGAGCAAAGAAAAAAACGCCTGCACTTGAAAGAGGACCGAAGCGAGACCCGCTGTCACTCCCAAGCGCATCCCGATGAAAAGCAGGGAAAAAGAGAGGGCAAACAGGATAAGGCCGTAAGCGAGGACATAGCGGAAAGGAGCTGCGGGCTTTTTCACGAAAAAGACGGCCGGTATGCTGAGGAGTAAAAAACGGAGGACGTTTAAAAAAATGGGGGGAATTTCTTCCACTGCCAGTTCGATGGCGACGAAATTGAGCGCCCAGACAAAGACGACCAAAAAAGCTAAAAAGAAATGGGAGAGGCTCATCGAATCAAAAATAGCATCTCCCTTAAATTGAATCCAATTTTTATCTTGAATCGTGATTTAATGCGGGATATGAGCCGAATTCAGTCCTTGTTGTTACTATTTGTCCTATTTCTTTGGCCTTTGGCGGCCCGGGCGGACGATGCTAGTCTGGAATCTCAGACGGTTATCTATCTTCAGCCGAATACCACCCAGCTTTTTACTGAACTTTATGAAGCCTACGGTTTGTTGAACCCGCCCAGGCGGACGATTTTCGAAGAGGCCCTTTATTTAGACCAGTCTACCCAGCCTTCGATCGTTCCCATGCAGATATCGAATCAAGCGATTTTCGACCGCGCAAACCAAATCCTATCCTCATTCCATACTCAATCAGGCGATTTGGAACTCTATATTGATCCGGGAAAACCGAAGCCTTTTTTTTATACTGCCGCGGGATCGAAGCATTTGATTGTCGCCCTCGTGTACGGCATAACAATGTCGCAGCCGGATAAAAAATTTCTTTTCGTCGAGCAAGCTCCCTTTTATTCAGGCCATCCGAATGCAGTCAATGGAATCTTCAATTATCCAAATGCCCGCTTCCAAGCTTTTCACGACCCTGCTGAAATTATCGTTCAGCCAGGAGAAGTCTTAGTCGAATTCGTGACCTCCCCGAACAACCCCGATGGAAAATTCCGGAAGCCGTTGACCGACGCTCCAATCATCATCGCCGATTTCGTTTTCGCATCATCCATGTTCGGAAGCGATGGAACTGGATATCTCGGTAAAAACCTCGAATGGATCCGGAAAGCCAGAACCGAGGGCAAACATGTATTTAGTTTCAATTCGGCCTCTAAACAATTTGGAAAGACAGGCGCCCGCTGCGGCTATATTTGGTTTCCTCTCTATGATGAATACGCGGCTTTGATCTTCAGTAAATTTTTCGGCTTTATCTCCTCATCGACGGTCGCGGGCGGGTCGATCGGATTAGCGGATTTTTTAAACTTGATCCAAGCGCTGCAAGATCTCCCTGAAGCAGGAGAAGCGCTCCGCAAAGACGGCCTTAAAACGTTAACGAAACGGCATCAACTCGTGGAACAAGAATTTTTAGGCCGCTATCCCGGCTCGACGGTCTTGAGCATTCCCGGAAGTCCCACTTTTTTCGCAAAAATGAAAGACGCCCGCGTGCCGCAGAAAAGGGCGTCCGATGTGATCTTTGAAGATTTAAGGACGGCTGTAAACAATGGCGAACCGATGGGGGAGTCGAACGAATTCATCCGT
This sequence comes from uncultured Chlamydiae bacterium, assembly GCA_963713105.1. Taxonomy (GTDB): domain Bacteria; phylum Chlamydiota; class Chlamydiia; order Chlamydiales; family SM23-39; genus CAVQKJ01. The sequence continues at coordinate 248,460 of CAVQKJ010000005.1, read as the reverse complement.
TTGAATCTCGCAGGATACAGCGGACTTTTAGCTGAATACCTCAACCGCCTCTCTAACACAAAAAAATACACGGCCCAAGAACTCTTATCGACGTCGGCCAAGCCCTGTTCCCGATCCGTCGTTTGTGCCAAAGGAGCCGCATCCTACATCGTGAATCCCGGCGATTGTTTTATCGATGCCGATGCTTCAAAAGGCTCCATCGATATCCGATTTCCGCCATTCATAGATTTTGAAAAGAGCAAAATCGTTACAGTTAAAAAAATCGATCCTTCCAGCTACCCAGTTGTAATTAAAAGCCACACTTTTACAAAAACTCTTAAAGGAATTGGCGAAACTGTAAGTGTCCAGTGGACGCAGCCTTTATACCTGAATGGACGCTGGCAAACTGTAAACACCGAATGAATAGGACTCATTGATTAGTTGGAAAAGTTTCGAGCAAAGCTATAGCATGGCTGCAAATTCCGGGTAGTTCATGAGATTTTTTGTTTTTGCTTTTCTACTCTCGAGCTTGACTCTTTTCGCTAAATCGCAGGCGCTCCATGAACTTGTCTATGAAATACGCAATCCGCAGACCGATTCCGCCAGATTTCGGCAAGCTTTGGAAAAAATTGGGGAAATTTTAGCGCAAGATGTTTTAGAAGAACTAGATACAAAAGAGGTCGCCATTCAAACCCTGACTGGGGCCGAAGCCGCCCATCTACTTGTCGATGAAATTCCGGTTTTAGTGACCATTCTCCGTGCGGGGCTTCCCTTGAATGCAGGGGTGCAAAAAGTGTTCCCAAACGCTGAAGTAGGCTTTCTGGCGATGTCGCGCAACGAAGAGACCTTGAAGGCTCAGGTCGACTACATTGCCTTGCCCGATTTGAGGGGGCGGTCCGTGATCCTTTCAGACACTATGCTGGCCACGGGCGGATCTCTACTGGACGCCATCCAGATCATTGAACAGAGAGGGCCGAAAAAAATCTTTGTGATCGCAGCGCTCGCTTCCAAACCTGGCATGGAGCGGATTTCCAAATACAATCCGTCCATCAAAATTTTTGCTGCCGCCGTCGATCCTTCTTTGAACGACAAGGGCTATATCATCCCTGGGTTGGGAGATGCCGGAGATCGGGCTTATGGGAGGAAATCTCAAAAATGAACCGTAATTGCGTGTGGACTTTTTCGGGCGCCCGTTTGCAGAAAGTAGGGAGCAAGGAAAAAACCCCTAATTGGATTTTCATCCCAGGAGGCCCAGGTTTAGGCTCGGAATGTCTGTTTCCTTTATTCAGCATTCTCGATTTGCCAGGGACGGTTTGGCGCCTAGACTTGCCAGGCGATGGATCGAATGTCTCGCCTGAAAAAAAAATCAGCAACTGGCCCCAAGCTCTCCTGGAGGCTGCAAATACTTTTGAGGATGTCATCATGGCCGGGCATTCCAGAGGGGGCATGTTCCTTCAATTTCTCCCTGAATTGGAGAAGAAGATAAAAGGTCTTGTTTTGATGGACGCCGCTCCGGATAAAAGCTGGATTGAAGAATTCGCTGCAAAAATCGCCCATTCGTCTACGCCGGAAGACGAGGAGTATCAAAAATCGCCAAACAACGAGACTTTGAGGGGGTTCGTCCTCGCCGGCGCTCCTCTGATGTTTACCCCGGAAGGACTGGAGAAGGGGCGGAAAAGTTTGGAGAGCCTCCCTTTCAATCATCAAGCGATCCAATGGACTCTAGAGCATTTTGATCCAATCTACTCAGCGAAATGGATTCCCCAAGAGATCCCGACGCTCATCTTGTCCGGTTCTGAAGACCTCCCGACGCCCTTAAAGCTCTTTTCAGAAAAAAAGGAATATCATCGAAGCAATATCTTGATGAGGGAGATCAAAAACGCGGGACATTTTCCTTGGATAGAGAACCCGGCCGAGGTCGCTGCGGCCTTTAAGGAATATTGCCTCAAATTTTTCTCTTAAAAAGGTCAGAACTTTCTTTCCCTTTTACTGTGGTGCGACGCAATTCGGTTCGGCTGGACAGGCGGCTCCAAACTTGTATCCTATCCCTCCTCCAAAGGACCAGTTATTGAGGAGGCCCGTATGGCGAGAGACTTCGCCATGGTCTGTATTGTAAAAATTGACATGCGTGGACATCCAAACAGCAAAAAGATCAATGAAGACCGATTTAGGAAGATCGATTAGGAATCCCCCTTTCCCCAGACCGCCGAAAGTCCATTTAGAGGAAGTGGGAATCACAAATGCAGAATGGTCTCGAGTGTGTACATAAGTTCCTACGGCCCCAGCCCCAAAATAGATGCCTCCCCAATTTAGATCGAAAGTATATTTAAGTCCTAAAGTCACAGGAATAAAATAAATGTGGGTCCGATTGCTGAGACCCAGGGAATGGCCCGAAGAGGTATAATAATCGACGCCAACCCATCCAGATATCGGTTTCCATATCTGGCAATCATATTCAGCGCCATAAATGACGCGGCTCGAGTAAATGTTTTGGAAGAGACTGCTTGTCGGAAGGAAGTAGCGAGCGTTAACTTCAACGAGTTGTTCTCGGGCTTGTAATGGATTAAAAATACTGAAGACGATAAAAATCGCACAGGCAAAAATAAAAAATGAAGCTTTGATCATTCTAACTCGCTATTGTCCTATCTTATTTCATTCACTTCAAATCTGCAAGCTATTGAACCTATCCATCGGCTGAAACGATGGATAGATTCTTAGACAATGTCTTCAATTCTTCAATCACGAAAAAATCAAATCATTCGATTAGGATTTAATAGTGACGCTTGCAGGGATCGATTCGTTCCCGTTTTGATCAACGGACACAATATAATAACTGTACGTCACGCCTTTTTTTCGATTGTGATCAATATATTGCAAAGCGCTCTTTGCAGAAACGGTTGCGATATGATCCGTTAGTGCCGCATCGCGAAAAAGCTTATATTTGACCGGCGTTTCTCCGCTTAAGGGAGGGGTCCAGGTAATCAAATTCACCAAATCGCTCTGTAAAAAGAAACGATTATTTATGACTTTCGCATGGACTGAACTTGGAGGAAGAATGCTGGCTCCGGTAACGGTAATCACAATCGTATTAGAAGTGGCCGTACAACTAAAACCGTCATCTAATGTTACCGAATAGACCGTCGAAACAATAGGACTTGCGATACGGCTAAACGGAGATGTGACGTCCGTTTGCATAAAACCGTCCGACCACATCGCATTAAACGGTCCAGAACTGGTTCCAGGAGTAAAGTTCACTTGGAAGTTTACGGATTCTCCAGCTTGAATCGTTGTAGGATTGGCCGTGAAGGAGGTGATCGTAGGCGAAGCGAAAGATCCGATCGTGGTATTTAAAGTAAATTCGGAAGTATCGCCGGGCGAACCGCTTGTTCCATTTAAATTCGTCGCCGTGGCGCTGACCCATTGGCCTGGAGATAGGCTGAACGCAGGTACAAAAACTTGGGCGGCTGTCTCGCCCGAAGCAACCGATGGCATGGCGCCGATCAATTCTTGGCCTTCGGTGATTGGATTGTTATTTGCCTCGTTTAAAAAGAATTCCAGCCTAAAATTGGAGGAGGCGGGAAGAGTCGGCGCCGTAGCAGAGATCGTGATCGCACTCGACCCCGTCGCACAAGCAGTTGCGCTATTAATTGTCGGAGGCTCTTGAGAGTTATTTCCATTGTCGCTCAAAGATATGCCATCGCTGCCGTTATCATAAATGCTATTTCCCAGAATGGGGTTCAAAGACGCATCCGTCATTCCGGAACCGCCATCGACAATCACCCCGAATGTCGTGTTGAACTTAATCAGGTTGCCCGCTCCATCGGTTTCACCGCCAATCGTGTTTTGGGTGCAGGGAAATCCGGGATCTCCCAGGATTTGAATTCCGAAGCTATTCGGCATCGATACGGTCCCCGTTGCATCCGTGCCAATGAAATTGCCGCTGATGAGCGAACCGGAGACATTGTCTTGAAGAACGATGCCGCCTGCCGTATACCCTGCAATCACATTTCCCTCGCCTGCTGCCGAACCTCCAATGATTGTGCCCGTTATCGTCTCGCTGCTAGATCCTTCTTGACCCTGTAAAAATATTCCGTTCAATCCATTGTATAGCAATGTGTTTCCCGCAGCTGTGGTGCCCAGTAAATTTCCCTGAATGGTCGTATCGAATACATTCGAAGCCAAAAAAATTTCTGTCTCATTTCCGGAAATCAAATTGCCCTGCCCTGAGGTTGCGCCGCCGATCAGCGTATCGGTCACTTGTTCTGTGTTTCCCTCGAAAGTGCCAAACGCTACTACACCCGCGGAATTGGACAGCAACGCGGTGCCTGTGATGTCAGTCCCAATAAAATTGCCTTGGATCACAGTAGAAAAAACATTCTGGAAAAGAGTAATTCCATTCCCCTCGTTATTTCCCGAAATAAGGTTGTTTGAAATGACGTTATTCATGCAATTTCCAGATTCGTCCATGCTAGGCGTTGTGCCTACGATATTTACGCCTCCATTTCCATTGCCGGCAGACATTGTCCCGGTAGGATCGGTCCCGATATAACAATTCAGGACTTGGTTGTTGTTGGCCTGGGCCGTGCCGTCGCTAGTGATGCAAACGCCCGCGTTGAATTGAGCGCTTGAATCGTTCAGTCCAACAAAATTTTGAATCACAAGTCCTTTAATGACGCAATCGCTGGTATTTTGAATAAAAAACCCAGACAGAAAATCGGCAGGGGTCAATGCCGACCCGTCGAGGACTACAACAGGCGTCCCGATCGGCGCAGGACTCGTACTGTATCCGGTTTGCGTCGTCCCATCGATCGTCACGGATTGAGTAATATTCGGCAGAGGTCCGCTGGTCAAAGCAATCGTGGTGCTTCCTGATATATTAAAATCGATGATATTCGGCTGAGCCGTGTCGGCATTCGAATCTAGAATGGCTTGCCTGAGTGAACCCGTTCCAGAATCATTGTTATTCGTAACGGGATATGTGGTACCGAATATAGAAAGTGGCAGCAAACATAAAAAGACAAGACGCTTCATCGATTCTCCTTCGATTTGGAGGTTAGTTTTCAAAAAAATGATCCTTTATAAATATTTCTACAAAATAAGGCAACAGATGGATGAAGAGGATAATGAATGAAGACTACTAGGAGAATTTTATTCCTAGCTGTTCAAAAAAGCCGAGGCGGTCGACGATTTGGCGATGGCCGGTGATTTTTCCGTCAGCGAAATAATAAATCGTAATTCCTGACACGGATACTTTCTTGCCGGTGGCAGGCAGGCGAGGCAGGCTGCCTTGATGGGTTCCCCGGAACGTCCAGCTGATCGCAATCTTATCTCCTTCAGAAACAGCTTCATCCACTATGAAATGCAAATCCGGGAAAACAGTGCGGGAATGTTCGAGCCGTTCTTTGAATTCAGACCGATCCAGAGTCTTGAACTCCCAGGGATCTCCGGGATCGCGATGCAAGGTATATTTGGCGCCAATAAATTGATCTAATCGGCCAAAAAGGCCTCTGTTCCAAATTTCATCGATAAATCTCAATAAGATATCTTTGTTCATTTTCTCTTTCATGATGAGCCTATCCCGAATGAATCTGATAAATATACACGAGCGCCCGTCGTAGGATTGGATACGAATTTGCTGTTCCGACGCAAGATGGCACTATTCTTTTTAAGTCTCTTCTGTTTGAATACCTACGCAAAAAACGGTAACATACTAGCGAGGATTGATAATGAAGCCTCTATTTTGTTTTATTTTCCTTCTCTGGGTAACGGTAAGCCATGCGGAAGATAAACGGAACTTATATCCACCTATAGAGCCTTATCAAACAGGCTATCTTTCTGTTGCAGGAGGACACCAAATCTATTGGGAAGAGAGCGGAAATCCAAATGGTAAGCCGGTTCTTTTTATTCATGGAGGCCCTGGCATCGGCACCATGCCTTACCATCGCAGTTTTTTTAACCCAAATTTGTATCGGATCATCCTTTTCGATCAAAGAGGGTGTGGAAAAAGCATTCCCTTTTCAGGACTTGAAAACAACACTACTTGGGATTTGGTTGAAGACATTGAACGGCTGCGAAACCACTTGAATGTAGAAAAATGGGTGGTATTTGGAGGGTCATGGGGAAGCACATTGGGATTAGCCTATGCGATCAAAAATCCTCAATCGGTGAAAGGGTTGATCCTCAGGGGGATTTTCCTATGCCGTCCTCTAGAGAACGAGTGGTATTATCAAAAAGGCGCCGACCAGATCTATCCAGACGCTTGGGAAAATTTTATCGCGCCCATCCCCCTTGCCGAAAGAGATGATTTTGTGAAAGCCTACTACAAGAGGCTCACATCGGCAGATGAAGAAGTGCGCCGGTCGGCTGCCCAGGCCTGGTCTGGCTGGGAGGGAAGCACTTCGAAGCTCCTTTTCGATCCGGCTCTTTTTGCTGATTTTACGGCAGATAAGCTAGCCGATTCGATCGCAAGAATCGAATGCCATTATTTTATCCATAATAGTTTCTTTGAAACGGATAATTGGATTATCGAAAACATCCAAGCGATTCGAAATATCCCTTGCATCCTGGTTCAAGGACGCTATGATATTCCTTGTCCCATCAAAAGCGCTTGGGATCTGCATCGCGCGTGGCCGGAAGCGGAGCTGCACATTATCCAGGATGCAGGCCATGCGGCCACGGAGCCGGGGATTATGGATGCCCTGATTCGGGCAGCCGACCGTTTTTCCTCTTTGTAGCAAAGAGGCTGTGAAAAAATAGAATAAATGAATAGGGAATCTATGGCGATTATCGATCAAATCAATGAAGGGATCAAAGAAGCAATGAGAAGCCGGGATCAGATTCGGCTTGGAACTTTGCGGATGCTCAAATCGAAAATATTGGCCGTCGATGCCCGCGCCACTCTTCCGGATGCGGAAGTCGTAAAATTATTCAAAACGTATTATGGCAACCTCGTGGAAGCTCTAGAACAGGCGCAAGGAGCGAACCGTCCCGATATCTCAGAGCCGCTAAAAAAAGAACTTGTGATCATACAAGAGTTTTTACCCAAAGTTCCATCTCTTGAAGAGACAAAACGGATTGTTATACAGGCCATTTCAGAATCGGGAGCCAAAACGAAAAAGGAATTGGGGTTGGTCATGAAAAGCGTCATGAAGCTCAACAGCGCAGTCGATGGAAAGTTAGCCAAAGAAATGGCCAGCGAATTGCTGGCAGACTAAACATTTTCTCGATGAATCTTTTTCTCTTTCTCGCGATAGGTACAGGGTTGGCTGCTGCGGAAACAACGCAGTTTGATTTTTGCCTTGTAGAATCTTGTTCTGATTTACGCATAGCGAGTTCATTGAACCCGATTCATGAAGAGATAGCGATTTCCAATGAAGAGACTTTGGTTCTATTAGACATTGGGGGAACGCTTCTTCAGCATGCGGACTCAGTTCTTCATAAAAGTCATGAAAACTGGAAAAGAGCCTGGCTAGAGCAGCGCTGTCCGAAACTGTCTCGTGAAGAAAAATTCGATTTAGCTCGGGTAATTGAAAAATTTATAGTGGCTCACGATAGTAGTTGGCAACGGCTTGAAGAGTGGCCTGAGCTCGTCGAACAAGCTCAGATTCGCAAAATGAAAGTGATCGCTTTTAGTAAGGTTTTAATGGAGCCTTCCCTTCGCCATGCGTTGGCGATGAGGCTGGCGCATTTCGGCATCCCTATTCAAGATGATCTGCCTGAATTATCGGAAAACGAGAGCCCCTTCATTTATGCGGATGGGGTCATTCAAACGAAGGAAAAGCTAAAAGGGCCTGTTTTAAAGGAAGTGCTCAGAAAAATGGCGCACCTCCCGCGAAAGATTATTTTTGTAGACGATCGAATAGAGCAAGCTGAAAGCGTCCTGCAAGCTTGCCAAGAATTGAGAATTTCAGCCGTTTGCTTCCATTACAATGCATACGAAACCTGTCCCATTGATGAAGCTGTTGCAAACTATCAGTTGACCGTTCTTGTAAAAGAGCGTCGTTGGGTACCGGAGGAGGAGGTCGGCAAAATTCTGAGATTGAATCAGCAGTGAACTTGGCGGATTACCAGGGCCACCAATGATTTCTGCGGTCATCTCTATCATAATCATCATCATGATCATGATAATGATCATGATCATATCCGTTATCATCGCGATAATTACGATCTCTATCTCCCACCTCTTGCTTGCCGCAAGAAGAAAAAACGAGAAGGCATATTAGGATAAAAGATTTTTTCATAGTCTATTCCTTAATTTCAAGGCCGCATCTAATTTTTCATGTACATATAAGGCGGATTCTTTACAAGAAATACTCAAATGTTTTGGATGAGGAAAATCTTTCAGAACTTATTCGAGTGGAAAAATAGTCTCATTCCTTAGCCACTCTCTTAGGACAATCACCTAGTTTTTCATACTTGTAAATCCGGGTAGCTGCTAAATCATCCAAGTAAAAAAGGGATCCATTTTTCCAGTCTGGGAGGGAAAATGTATTGCTGATAATCGTACTTTTATCTGGCAGCTCCTTCTCTAATTTGGAGGACAGCTTTCTCATGCCTTCAGGAAAAAGATAACAAACGACCGCATTCGCATCAGAAAGATTATGATCGTAAAAATTTTTACGCCTAATGATTAAGTTACTTCTCCTCAATAAAAGTTGTCTGATGCGGGAAAAAAGATAGGGAATAGGCGAGACTTCAAAGGCAATGATTTTTGCGTGGGGATAGTATTTGGCTAAGAGAAGAGCCAGCCCTCCCCATCCGCTCCCAAGCTCATAAATCACGCCGCATCCGTTTTTTGGAAGGAGCTGAATGATCGCATGCTTGGCCTTTTTGCTGCTAGGCATGGGGGAAATTCCTAAAATAAAGGAGTAAATGACCAGGCTTCCGAAACTAACGAAAAGAAAAATAAAAAAGAGGATTGTCGCCATTGTCCAGTCTCTAAAATCGACTGAAACTAATTCAGTTAACAGTCTCTTAAACGGATCGGCTTAGCATACCGAATTAGCATACAAGTCTGCTTGATTTATTTCAGATTGCTACAGGTTGATCGATCTGGTATTGAGGGCTTATGTCCAATGCCATCGAGCTTATCAACCTCTGCCGCTATTATGGAGAGGTCCATGCTGTCGATGGGATTTCATTTTCAGTGCCTCGGGGGCAGATCTTCGGACTCTTGGGTCCGAATGGCGCTGGAAAAAGCACGACCGTCAAAATGTTGACCACCCTTTTGCCCCCCACCTCGGGAACGGCGCTTATTTTAGGGGATGATATTATAGAAAGTCCCGGAAAGATCAGGCAAAAAATCGGATATGTCCCTCAGCTTCTTTCCGCAGACGGCGATTTGACCGGGTATGAAAATTTATCGATCTCAGCAAAATTATATGGGATGGACCGCAGCCGTCGAAAAGTTCGAATTCGCGAGGTGCTCGAATTCATGGGGCTGACTCCTTATGCCGATCAGCTGGCGAGCCGTTATTCGGGGGGGATGATCCGCCGTCTTGAAATAGGATCTGCCCTTTTGCACGAACCGGAGGTCCTTTTCTTAGACGAACCAACGGTGGGCCTTGATCCCGGCGCCCGCAAAAGCCTCTGGGAAAATATCGAACAATTGCAGTCCCGCTATCAAACGACCCTCCTCCTCACTACGCATGATATGGAGGAAGCCGACCGGCTTTGCGATGTGGTGGCCTTTATGTACCAAGGACGCATCGTTTGCATGGACGACCCTGAAAAGCTAAAGGCCGACATCGCAAAAATACGAGGAGGCAAAGCGACCCTCGACGACGTATTCATCCACTTCACGGGAACCTCAGTTAAACAAGGAGACGATTTAGACCATGTTCGCCAGGTCCGCCGCACAATTTCTCGTCTGGATTAAGCAACTGCTGGCTGTAATCGAAGCCGATATCCGGAAATTGCATCACGATCCGTCTGAACTTTTGGCCCGGATGCTCCAACCCGCCATTTGGATTTTAATTTTTGGCGAAGCCATGCGAAATACGTTGTCCACCACGATCCCTTACCTCGATTACATGGCACCTGGCATTTTGGCCCAAAGCATCCTGATTATCGCCATTTTCTATGGGATCGCCTTGATCTGGGAAAAAGACATGGGGGTTTTGCATAAAATGCTCGTCGCTCCGGTTCCCCGGGTTCTCTTGGTGGTTGGCAGGGCCCTGGCCGCAGGGGTCAGGGGATTAGGTCAAGTGATCGTTGTCTATATTCTCGCTCTTCTCCTTTCCATCGATCTTCATTTCAGTTTTTTTGCCGTCTTAGGGGTTCTATCCATGTCGGTTTTACTTGCAGCCCTCTTTTCCACTTTTTCTCTGATTGTGGCTTCCCTCGTGAAAAAAAGGGAAAGGTTCATGGGGATCGGCCAAGCGATCACCATGCCTCTTTTTTTCGCCAGCAACGCCCTTTATCCCATCGACATCATGCCCCATTGGCTGCGCATGGTTTCTCTGTTCAATCCGCTCACTTATCAAGTCGATGCTTTCCGGAGTTTGATGATCGAAGGGCAGGAGAGCCACTTCGGTTTAGCCTTCGATTTTGGCGTCACCGCGGCCGTTTTCGCCCTCCTCGTATGGATTGCCACCAAACTCTATCCCAAGATCGTGTATTAATTTATATATGGGTTAGTATGAAAATTCCCTTTGTTCTCGTTTCCGGATTATTGTCGAATGAAACACTTTGGAAGCATCAAGCTATTCATTTAAAAGACATCGCCTCCATCCAAGTCGTTTCTCCTTCCCAAAACACATCCCGGAAGATGGTTCAAGAAATTCTGGAGAATGCGCCTTCAAGCTTTATTCTTGCCGGTCATTCAATGGGAGGATGGCTTTGTTTAGAAGTCCTGCGCGCAGCTCCTTCCCGCGTCCTTCGGCTTTGTTTGTTGAATACTACGGCGCGGGGCGATTCAGAAGAAAAAAAGAGGGGGCGGCAGCAGATGATTCAAAGAGTGAAAGAAGGGGGATTTCGGGAAGTCGTGAGGGAGATCGTCGAAAAATTCGTCTTTAACCCTGCTGTGAAAAACGAGGTTGAACGGATGTTTTTAGAGGTGGGCGCAAAAACATTCGTTCACCAAGAGGAAGCGATGCTGGCAAGAGATGAATGTCTATCGATTTTACCTACTATCGATTGTCCGACGTTGGTGGTCCACGCTGCGGAGGACAAAAATTTTTCTCTTGAGGAGCATCGAGAATTAGCCAGCAGCATAAAGGGAGCAGCGCTCGCTATAGTTGAGAACTCGGGGCACATGAGTCCGATGGAAGCGCCCCAAGCCATCACAGCGCTCCTTAAATCTATTGCTGTGGACTAAAAGGAACAATTTCAAGATCATTTTAGCGGGATGGAAAAATGAGAAGTTGCGCACTTTCTTTAGTCTCTCTGCTTTTGATGGCAGATGCCGCTTTGGCTCAGGGGAACGATTGGCAAATCGGCCCTTTTATTCGCCTAGATGATGCGAATCCCATCATTTTGCCCGATAAGAATTCGCTGTTTTTTTGTCCTGTTCAGAAGAGGGAGGTGCGTTGGGAGTGCGACCACACGTTTAATCCAGGGGCTGTAGTTCGCGAAGGGAAAGTCTACATTTTCTATCGCGCCGAAGATGATTTTGGACAGGGAATCGGCTGTCATACGTCTCGCCTCGGCATTGCAGAAAGCCATGACGGCATCCATTTTACACGGGATCCAGCGCCTGTGCTTTATCCAAATGAGGATTCTCAACAGAACTTTGAGTGGCCCGGCGGATGCGAGGATCCTCGAATCGTACAAAGGGAAGATGGAATCTACGTCATGACTTATACGCAATGGACGCTCTTTAATCACGCAAACCGAAATGTTCCTCTTCTTGGCATTGCCTTATCACAGGATCTTCGCCACTGGGAAAAGCGGGGTTACGCGTTTGCACATTCTCAAATTGGCCCTCATTACTCCAAATCCGGTTCGATTGTTTGCAAGAGGGCAGGGGATTGTTTAATCGCTGTGAAAATCAAAGGGAAATATTGGATGTATTGGGGCGAGGGGACTATTTATGGGGCTACTTCAGAGGATCTGATTGCCTGGGATCCGATTGTAGATAAAGAGGGAGATCTTCTTCCCGTACTTGAAAAAAGACCCGGTAAATTCGACAGCCTGCTCGTCGAGGCGGGACCCCCCGCTCTTCTCACTGACAGCGGGATTCTTCTGCTCTATAATGGAAAAAATGGAGCCGAAGATGGAGACCCTAGGATCGGCATAGAAGCTTACTCAGCCGGGCAAGCGCTGTTCGGCGTAGACGATCCGACTCATGCGATTGAACGCTCCGAAGAAAGTTTTTTCAAACCGGAAAAAGAATATGAAAAAACGGGCCAATATAAAAATGGGACCGTATTCATCGAAGGTTTGGTTCCTTTTCAAGGGCGGTGGCTTCTCTATTATGGCACGGCCGATTCAGCTGTGGGCGTCGCAGTTTCTGAGATGCGATAAAATAAAAATGGGAAAGGTCAATGATACGATATCTGATTTTGGTTCTTTGCTTTGTTTTCAGATTGTCTGCCGGCGATGCGAGCATCGAGGAAATTTCGAAATGGATATCCAATACAAAACATCTCATCATTGAGAAGGAAGCGCAAGATGGATTGAATGAAGGGGAGATACTTTTTTTAACTTTTTGGAATTTTGATAAGACCGTTTTAGATGGAGACACCACGGAAGGGAGTGTCGATCTTTACGGAAAAGTGATTTTTAAAGGGCTAGCCCAAATGGCTATCGAGTCGGGTCTGTCCAAAAAGTATTCTTCGTTTGCAAAATTCTGGAAAGATTACAAAACCTTGGAAGGCATTGACGAGCCGAAAGCCTATGCTTATCCCGCGCAAATTTTGGCGGGAGCCGAAGAGAAAAAGGTTCTTCAACTTTCGACCGAGTATTTTGAAGGCACGTTAAAACCATACCTATTTCAATCTTCCGTAGATCTGATTCGGTTACTTCAAGAGCAGAATATTTCTGTACAAATTATAACCGCAAGTCCGCGCCTTTTCGTACAAGGAGCTGCAAATATTCTAGGCATTCCTTTGGAAGATATTTATGGAATGGAGACTGTCGTGAAAAATGGCAGGCTTACGGATCAGATGGTTTTACCGCTGACCACCGCAGCAGGCAAAGTTAAAAAAATTGAGGAAATTGTACGAGTAAAAATGGGTCAGTATAAAAGGGTGTATGTGCTTGCAGGATTCGGCAACTATAATCTCAACGACATGCCGTTTCTAAAATGGATTGCGTCTCAGCAGTTGCCGGCGGGAAAGCCTCTTTCAGCTGTCGACTACCAACCGCCTCGTATTGATCAGAAAAACATGGTGCTGCTTAGACTCTCTCAAGACTTAACTAAATAAAAAATGCTCTATTGCTTCTTTTTAAAGCGATTCTACGTAAAAAATCGAAATGCGGTTTTCATCTATCCATGATCCATCTGTTCAACGAGAAATTGAAAAGAACCTGGGGAGGCTTGCAACTGCTGTTCTATTAATTTCGGAAAGGCTTGTGTATAAACGGCGGTTTAAATCTTTTTGCGTCCATGGGTAAATTCCCATGTCGGTGAGAAATTGAATCGCAGAGAGGATAAATTCCGCGCATTCAAGCGGCGTTTTCGTATTGGAGACTACAGGGTCGCTTTTTCTGAATACGAGAAGAACTTGCGCCCCATTGTTCAAAAAAACCAGGAGCTGGCGGGAACGACCGTCCGGCTCGTGTCCTCTTCTTTGGCCGTTTGGCTGATGCATCAATTGCTGCGCTTATTGCCCAGTTGGACGATACAATGGATGAGAACATGGGGGGTAAAGCGCGTCCACGAAGCCGCTAACGCCCTCATCCTAAAAAACTATTCTTCTCCCTAGGCGGCCGCAAAATTCTACAGATCAGGGATTTCCCGGTCTGTATGAACCGAGGCCAAAATAATTCAAAAACTGACGAAAAGCTTTGCTAAAAAGTCTCTTATACATTTTTTGTTTAATTGAATTAAATACGAAATAATCGTATTTTATTAAGATAAACTTGGTTTTCAATGTTAACTAAACTCGGTGTTTTTGAATCGTCTTTTTTAAAGTCTAATTATTCCTATATACCCAAGTCTGCCCCAGTTTTTTTACCAGATGGGAAGCGATCTGCATCCTATCGCTCTTCCGTCCGCAGAATGGAATATTTGCTTGCGGCTCCGGTTCTGCCCGCGGCCATTTCTCCTTCCCAAAGGTTTATGGATGCCCACTCTCTGAATAAGATCAATCAGGTTCTTAAACAATATGGCATGACTGCCAAGGATCTCTCTTTATTTAAAGAAATAATTGGGCAAGAAGGAGATGGATTTTTGGGCTACCAATCGGGGTCGAGCACTGTTCGGCTTTTTCAGGATCTGATTGCTCTGATTGTGAAACAAGTTTTGCAGATTCCCATTAAAGAGGATTTTGTTTTCACTCGGGTTCCTGGAGATGCAGCATTTCTCTATGATCGAGCCCTAGATTTTTTGAATGAAAAGGGACAAAACATCCCGCCTTTGGGTTGGGATACAGAGCCAGATATTCGTCAGCACATCCTTTCACTGAATATGAATTTATATCAATCGTACGATGCTCCATGGGATTTAACCCCTCGGTATTTTTTGGAAAACACGACGTGGACGCACGCAAATGTGAAAGAGATCATCAAGCCGTTTTTTGCTTCATTAGGGATTGGGGGAGCTGCCGTCGATCGACTTTGGAGTGAAGCGTTAGACCTTCTTCCTCATGATCGAGGTTATATTCTTCAGTTTTTTGACCGCAGTTCAGATTATGCCTTTACTAAAGAGCATTCATACATCGCTTATTCAGGAGGCAAACCCCATCCTCAATATAGCAATCATGAGGTTCTCTTTGATCGAACGGCTGTCAATTTTCCCCAGATCCGTTTAGTGATGGGCAATGCCTCCACGTTAAATCCCTATTCTGATTTGAGCGTTGTTCGATATGATGGAATGACAGATGAGGAGCGGAAAATATATGAATCAAAGCTCTCTTCTTTATTAGAAACACTTTCCTTTGTTCCAAATAAGGTCTTCGAGACTAGAAAGCGGCTTCTAGATCTTTTCAATCTAGCAAATTAAAAGGATTTGTCTATTCCCGTAACGGCACGTTTGCCTGCTTTTGATTCAAGCTTCCATTATCATTTGCAAATGCCCCCTGCAGATGCTTCACCGCTACATCTAATGATTCGCGTGCCCTAGGAGACGCTTTTGCGCCGTGGCCGGCTAAATGGTTTATCCCCTGTTGACAATAGACGTGAGTAGGGACTCCTGCTGCCAGTAATCGATCTGCATATTTTTGACCAGCTTCCCGAAGATCGTCTTGTTCGGCAAGGATCACAATTGCCGGTGGCAGCTTGCTTAAGTCGCTTGCTATTAATGGAGATACATAAGGGTTATTGATATCATTCGGGTCCGACAAATACTGAACAGCTTGCCATCGGAGCATATCCATCGAGTCATTTTGTCTTAGGATAGTTCCGTTGCAAGTTAAATCTGGGGCAGGATTGATAAGCACCTGTAATTCTATGGTCGGACCCGATCGGTCCCTAGCCATTAGGCAAAGAGCCGCGGCCATATTTCCTCCTGCGCTATCTCCGACTATTGCAATTCTTGCGCCGTCCGCAGAAAACTCAGGTCCATGTTCAGCAATCCATATCAACGTGTCATAACATTGCTCGAGGGGAACTGGAAATTTTCCCTCTGGTGAATTTGTATAGCCCGCTGACACAACGATTGCTTTAGTTTGAGAGCATAGATAGCGAGCTAAGTTGTCGTGCGTATCGAGGGAGCCTGCTACCCAGGCCCCTCCATGAATGAGTAGAACGGCTGGAAAGCCGTTTCCTGGGCCGGGCGTGTAGATACGGATTGGAGTATGTCTGTCTTTCTCTTTTACCATTCGATCTTCCACAGACCAGACAGCGGGTATCGGAGCTTCGATATCCGCAATCCTCTGATTGATTTTTTCGCGTACTTCCTGAGCGGTCATATCCCACCAGGATAGCGCTGAAGCATCTTGCATAAATAGGACACCGGTTAGTAAAAAGACAAAAAATATACCTTGAATATTCAAACAGATCCCCATTAAAGCTGCCAACGATAGCAAATTCCCTAAAAAAGGCGAAGCGCCTGTCCTCTCTTTCAGATTTTTTATTTGAGATAAACAAGCTTTTACCTACAATGCCGGATTTTTAAAATTTGGAGGCACGGTTGTGATAAAGAAACTTTGCATTCTTTTACTAAATTTTTTTGGATTACAGGCAAGCGAACCCGTTCATAGCGCTGACAATCTTCCGTTAATTGTTGATACGGACATGGGAAACGACGATGTCATGGCCCTGCTCAGCCTCCTTCGTAAACCAAATGTTTCGATCAAAGCCATTACAGTTACAGGTACGGGATTGGCCCACGCAGAAGAAGGATTGCGCAACATGCGCCATTTGCTCCATTTATCGAATCGAAGCGGGATCCCTACTGCCTTCGGCAGAGCTACGCCTTTAAAAGGGGAAAACTCTTTTCCTCACACTTGGCGCGCGAGGAGCGACTCCTTATTGGATCACCTTCCCCGTATTGATATAAATTGCGACGATCCATCCTGCAACGCCGTCGAACTCTTGCGCGATACGCTTGAGTCAACAGAAGAAAAAATTGCGATTTTAGCTTTAGGCCCCCTTACGAATATCGCTGAACTCTTTCGTCTCTACCCGGAGTTAATAAAAAAAGTTGAAAAGCTCCATGTAATGGGCGGCGCTGTGGATGTCCCTGGAAATCTTTTAGTTGTAGAGGGCAATCATGATGCAGAATGGAATATTTTTGCCGATCCCACTGCCGCGCAAGAAGTGTTTCAAGCCGGTATCCCCATTTATCTAATTGCTCTGGATGTGACCAATCAGACGCAGTTGACAATGGACTATTATGAATATGTGGAAAAAAATCGCAAGACTCCTTCCTCTAACCTGTTTTATTATTTATTAACAGATATAAAAAACCAAAAAACGATGCATCAGTTTAATTTTTGGGATCTTATAGCGGTTGAAACTCTTATAGATCCGAGCTTGGCTCAGTATGAACAACGGACAATTCGCGTGATTACGGATGAAGGATCTGAATGCGGGAGAACTATGCCTAGCGACGCAGGGAGTCCCGTGCAATTGGCAACGAAGATCGACAGCAAAAAATTCCTGCAGGTCTATTTTGATACGATAAATTCCCAATAAACCACAGGATATAGATGACAGAGAAAAGGCCGATTTATTTGTATAAAGTATTGTCCATGGTTGATTGGGCAAAAAGCTGCAAGACGATCCATTTATCGAGCATGGATGTCGATTTTATCCATCTTTCGACAGAAGAACAGCTAGATAAGATTATTAAAAAATATTGGTCAGGGGCTTCTGAATATATCGTATTAAAAATAGAGACGGCAAAATTGTCGGGGAATTTAGTCTTAGAAGTTAACCCGGGCGGGACGAATAAGTACTATCATTTATACAATGGATCCATTCCGTTGAATGCTATTGTGGAATTGAAAGTGCATAAAAAATAAAAATGGCCGGAGATTAGAGGATCACCTGCATTACGTCTACCGCACTATCTGATCAAGAGAGGCTGATGTTCTAAGTACATTGTTGAGTGCAATTTATTTCTGCGATACCAGACTCGTAGGGTGCGCAAAGATAAGAAATGGCTGGGGGATTTTCCGGGCCGCCTTGTCATTTTGGCGGTGGAGAGATGCATTCAGACTTTTTTGTTGGAGAATAAGCCATTTCTACGCACTTTTTCAAAGCAGCCTTTGCTAAGGCATTTGTCGAATCGATAACAGGAATCTGACAATTTAGCTCATTTAGTACAAGAGGGAGCTCTGTACAGGCCAAAGCAATTCCATCGCAGCCTTTTTGTTTTAAGGATTCGACAATCCCTAGCATTAACGAGAGCGTCGATAA
The DNA here is from genome assembly GCA_963713105.1 of uncultured Chlamydiae bacterium. Taxonomy (GTDB): domain Bacteria; phylum Chlamydiota; class Chlamydiia; order Chlamydiales; family SM23-39; genus CAVQKJ01. The sequence continues at coordinate 230,514 of CAVQKJ010000005.1, read as the reverse complement.
TCTCACACTTCCAGTAGGGATAAGCTCGTTAAAAATGGCATCTTGGATGATTTTTTGCTCTTCTTTAGACGGAATGATCTCCTCAATCCCATGCGCTTCCATAGTCTCTTTATAAAGATGGCCAGATAGGGTCCAGATTGTTCCTAGGATTCCAATTTTTCTGATGTTATTCGCTTCGCATTCAGTGCATACGATTTCTAGCATATTGAGAACTGGTACAGGACTTTGTTTCTGCAGCGCAAAGATCACCTTATGAACACTATTTGCGGGCACGATTACAAAATCTACTCCCATCTCGGCAAGAGCTTCTACAGACTTAGATAATTCGAGTAGAACTCTGGCCCAATCGGCATTTTGTAATGCAGATTGCATAATCCCAAAATTTGGCTGATACAGGATAATATTAGGATGTTCATTGTAAGCAAAATATAGAGAACTTAATCGGTTGATCTTATTGACGCAGTCTATCGCTCCGGGTATGGTAACTCCTGCGATTCCGATTGTAGGCATCCTCTCATAAGACATGGCGATTTGTTCCGTACAAAAAAGGGTTTAATAAAAAAATACAAATAATAAAACGGATTATCCTTTGCCGCTTGTTTACCGTTCCTGTTAATAATTTCCCTACAGCTTACATTTAAGTCGGGTCAAGGAGTACTCCGTTCTTTGATACATAGGTTTCAGTACATAGGTTTCGGTTAAAACAACAGGGTCTTCTTTTTCCAGTCTTTAGCATGTCACATGCATTCTCGATCCGTTGCTTACGGGTTTCTAGATGTCTTGCTGAACGTATCCAGCGGATCCAGTCCCATCGCGCCATTGGCGTGATATCTATCCACGTATCATTTGCCTGCTTTGAGGATTCAAGGGCTTTTTTCAAATCCGAAGGCACATCTGGCTCTGGCCATTCTTTTAACAGGTTCATTTCCAGAGCGACCGTATCCCCTGCGGCGGCTCCAGCAGCTTCACACATGATCTGGCTGATATGGAGCCAGTGGCTACCCTTGCCGTCTGGTTCAAGTGCGGCTTGAAAGCTGGCCCCGTTGATGGTTCCCTGAATCATTGCCATGCCTCGAGTTGGGAGCTTCACGCTCGCGCTATTTGGTAGACACAGAAGAGTCCACGAACCAATTTTAAATAATTTAGCATTAAAACCGATCGTCGACATACTTTTTTCTCTATTGATCATCCAATACTAGGAGTTCATGATATCATAGCCAAAGTTAGAAGCAGCAGTGTAAATTTATTAAAGTGAATTTGTTTTTATTGTAATTTATTGAGCTGCTTGCAAAAGCCCCGCCTTTTTCCGCTCTAGAATGTAGGCGGGAACCCAAAGAGTGGAGAGCGCGAGAGCTAGAGCCCCGAATTTGAAAGGAAAAGAGAGAGCTGAAATCTCAGGCAAATAGAAAATAAGAAAAAATACAAGCGCGATATGGTACGAGAAAACTTCGAGAGCGTGTTTTCCCAAGAGCGCAAGCCATCGGAAAGTCAAAAAACGGCTCAATAGAAAGGCAATGTAAGCTTTGCAGGAGAAAACTCCGAGACGCAACACGGCGAGACTATGGGGTTCTTGAATTTTTTTGTGAGACAGCACGAGTATGCCGCACAGGACTGCGCAAAAAAGGAGCGCGAGGAGAAATATTCGATGGATGTTGGGCAATTGTCCTTGAGCGTAGAAAAAACCGAAAGCGAGCCCTGAGACAAACAGAATTTGGATGGCGCTGAGATGAAACCAGGAAAGTTTCACGGGGAGATAGGCGGCCAGCGCTTGTTCTACAATACCTGAGTCGTATTGAGATCCGATGTAGCAAAAGATGCTTGCGGCCAGAAGATAGAAAACTTGCCCTTTCTTCAACCGGTTCAATAACCAGGGAGTCAGCGCCATAAAAGAAATATAAAGCGGGAATAGATCTAAAAAGGGGAGTTGATAGAGACAGACAAGTCCCAGCGCGCAGGCCTCAAAAGGATGATCGAGGAAATAATGAATTCCAGGCTGGCCCGCCCAAATGGGGCTGAGTGAATGAAATTTTTTCCAATTTTCCCAATATTCTAAATTCCAGGCAACCGCCAATGTCAGCGCGATTAAAAGAACAGCGTAAATTCCAACCATTTGCCGGATCCGTTTCCAAATCCGGTTTTTCATCTCCTCTGTTTTTCCCTGCTGGAGGAGCCGTCCATAAACAATCCCCGCGGAAAGTCCGGCCAGAAAAAAGAACCCCTCGGAATTGGAGAGAAGGCCGTAGGTCCCGTAGCAGCCAAAACAGCCGGTAATGATCCATTCATAGAAAAAGCCGAATTCGACGAAAGGAAAGGTCACTAGATGGTTGCAGGCCATGGAAAGGAGCAGAAATCCTCTGGATACATCAAGAGCGGCAATTCTTTGCTTCACGGCCATAGGAAAGCTTAAATACTCGCAATGCTATCGATTTTCTGACATTAGTGAAAATAAAAAAAAGGGATTCAAGCATCTGGAAGTTCCTCCTATAAAAAAGCTCGGGAAGCCAAGCTCTTATTGTTTTGGAGTTGGAAAGACGCATTCGGAACTTTTGCGTATGAAGAATCGAGCCCTTTTTGATAGCATCTGCAAAAAAGTGGAGAAAAATCATTAAGATGAAATTTTTTTTTCTGTTGTTCATTGCATCTGCCTTGACTCTAGTTGCCTCTCCTCATTCAATACGAATTGATGATCTTATTTTTATCACAGATTCCGAAAGACCGCAGCTAAGCCGTGGGGAAGCGGCTGTGTTTCCCTACTCCGATGAGGCGTCCGTTTTGCTAGAAAAGGCATTAGAAATAAAAATAATTCGAGGAAAAGAGTTTGACTTGGTCATCGACCCCTTTTGTGGAGATGGAAAATCTGGTCTTCCCATTGTTTTTCATTCTGTTGCCAAAAAGCTTATTGGCAGTGATATCAATCCAAGGGCTATTGAATATGCCAAGATAAATGCTGCAATCAATCATTTGGAATCAAACAGTCATTTTTCGAAAAGAGATATCTTAAAAGATGGGGTGTATGAATCCGATTGCCCTGGGAATACTTTATGGATTGCCAATCCTCCCTTTTCTTTAAAAATTCCAGGAGTGAATGTAGCTTTGATGAGAGATGGAGGCGAAAATGGTTTGACGCTTACTAGCGCGTTTGTATCAAGGACTCTTCAAGCTGCGAAGAAGGGGGATGTGATTTTAGGGATTGGCTATTCTAGAATCCGGCCTGACGGCAGCATGGAATTGGAAGAAGAACTGACAAAAATGACGGGAATGTATGGCGCCTCTGTAAAAATAACTCTCTTGGAAGGGCAAAAACTGTGGAGAGGTTTTAACGGCGTTAAGGAACAGGAAAATCCTTCGGAGATTACTAGTGAAATGCTCGTCCAGAAAGCGGACCCTTTGAATCCAGAAGAGGTACATGCATATAAAATGGCCGCTGAGCTTCATATTAGAGCAGGATACAATCGGCTAGGCTACTATTGCTATATCATCGAGAAGTAAAAAAACCGGGCTTTCTAAGAACTTGATAACGACTCCTATGCGGAATTCCTCTTTCCAAACCCCTGTTTTTTTGTATCTAGAATACTGAAAAAAGTGTACACATAAGAGACCTTCTCTGAATTAAATTTCATTCGATTTTTCGGTTCTTTTGATGCTTTGTTGCATAATTCAAACGGACTCCTGCTCATAAAAAAATTAAATCACCACCGAGCACACCGAGATCACCGAGAAGTTGAAAGAAATAAAGTTTATCCTCGGTGTTCTCGGTGGTTAATTTTTAAGTCTTATGCACATGACGATTTCTGCAACAAAGCCTTCTTTTGATCCAAAAACTCGACGAAACCTAATTCAGAGAAAGTCTCTAATCCGGGCAGGAAGAATAAGTACTATCATTTGTACAACGGGTCCATTCCGTTGAATGCCATTGTGGAATTGAAAGTGCGCAAAAAATGATTAGTTTTTACGCAGATCTTTTCTCATGTAAATTCGGTCGAAGTTCCCTATCTGTTTTTCGATGACGCCAATCCTTTGATAGCCCAGCTTAAGATAAAATCCTTCGGCCTGGAAGGAAAACGTGTCTAAGAGGATTGCTGTGCACCCCTTCTTTTGGGCTTCTGCTTCTACTTCAAGCAAAAGTTTTGTGCCTAAGCCATGGCCTCTTAAAGCCTTCTCAATAAAGACATAATCCAGATAGAGAAGGTCGTGCAATGTGAAAATAGATCCTGTGGCTCCGCCAAGGATTTCGCCGTTTGGATCTTTAAGGAAGAGGCAGAATTTTTCTTTTTTTCCTAAAAACGGTTCATTGTGGTCGACCACTCCAGCTTGAATCATCTGCACGTGCTCGGAAGGCGCCTTAGTGTCGATAGAAATTTGGCCGTCAAAATCGAAAGGCAGCATAATTGTAGAGAGGATAGGGGAAGAGTCAATGAACAGTAAAGCTCATTTTATAGGCGCGATGGTCCCACAGCGCCTCTTGAGGGTCTTTAGAGAGATCGTAAATTCTTCGCAATAGGGCATTTTCGCTAAAAATTTTCCTTTACACAAATTTGAAACTAAATTTAATTTAGATTTTTCGAGTGTCTCCAGGGATGAATTTCGGCAAATGGCTCGCCGTTCTTTAGACCCATCGACTCCGAACCGACGCATTTCAGCTCCCGAACAACCTGCAGCAGAACAGACTTCAAGGCTTCTGGAACTAGGAGAGGAGGTTCAAGCTATAATTTATAGCTATCTCCCGAATCCAACGTTGATGCTGAAAGTTTGCAAGTCTATGGCGCCGCCTGTGGAAGGAGTATTGAATAAAGAATACAGTAGACTTTCTTCCTCAGACTTTCTAAGCCCGATCCAAAAACAATTTTCCCTACTGTATGGCGAGCCAGATGCAAGCGATAAAGAAGAGGTCGAACGGCGGATATGCAACATCAGACGCAAGGCTTGTCTAACGATCGAGAAAAGCATGTTCTGGCTCCACGATTTGGAGTGGGCAGTGGCTGGATTTGATCCGGACTGGTTTTTTTACGAAGCATGTGATTTTGACAAAATGAGAGCCTTGATCCGCGATAGGAGAACGAATTGTTTGCTTTCCTTTTTCAATTGGATCTGTAAACAAGTCCCTGCAGCAGAGCAATTTCTAAGTACTCTCCCTTCTGGATTGTCTTCTTTGGAAAAAACGCGGCAGATCCGTCGCTGGATGGCAGCGCACGCCGATCTGTTAGACGGGATTACTGTAATCCCAATCGATAAAGTTTTCCCCCAAGATGTGAAAATTAAAAATGGGATCCCGCCTGAAATTTTGCTTTTAAGAAAACTAAACGTTGGAACTCTAAGGGCGATTTTTAATAGAGCAGCCGGAGATGCAAATATTGAGTTAGTCCAAAAAATGATCCCGCATCCAGAAATATTAGACAGCGATATTGAAGAGGCCTTTAAAAGTGCTGCAAATATATTCCATCTTGGCCTCTTTGAAACTCTAATTACTTCCGCAAGATCCAAAATGGTTTTTGCCAGAATGGATGTCAGTCCCTTCATCATCTATATGTTTCAAAAAGCAGCTGGACGGGGGCGTTTAAAACTTGTAAAAATCTTCATTGATCTTAAACAAAAAAGCATCCTTATATCAGAATTAAAGGAAGCTATCCAAGATGCGCTGGATCATGGGCATTTAAAGATCGTAAAAAAACTTATCGAAACCAGACCTGGCGATATTACAGCGAATTTTTTAAAAAAAGCTACCCATCAGGCAATCTTTCGTGCGGCGGTCGTGGGATTTCCAGAGATCGTAGAAAAACTCATCGCTACCAGACCCAACGATATCACAAAAGATTCGATAGCAACGATTCTCTGTGAAGTTTATGACATGTTTCGGAGTTTTAATCTTGGGAGTCTAAAAGCCATCCATGCCTTGATGAATCACAGGAAAGATTCGGAAGTAATGCAAATCCCACACGCGTACTTACGTGAATTTTTAAAAGAAGCAGTGCGAAATGGACCTGCGATCACACTAGATCTGCTTGCTCATCCCGAATTCAGTAAGCTCGATGCAAATGATTTGCAGTATGCTTTTAGTGAAGGAATAGAAGCTGTGCGGATTTTAGAATGCGTGGCAAAGAGCGAGGACCCTAAGCGCGCGGCTGTCGCCCATCGCATTATTGCCCATTCTAGATTCACAAATTTTATAACAGGTTATTTCCTAGAAGCTTTCAAGCGGACAACAAAAACAACACGCATTGACATCTTGAAATCCCTGACCGCAAGCTATGAGCATCTTGAGTTAAATTGAATTTGATTTTAAGAATACGTCGCACAAAGCGAAAATCCCGAGATTGCCAACCACATCCATCAAATGCTGCCCACCAAACCCCTGTTTTTTGTATCTAGAAAGCTGAAAAAAGTGTACACATAAGAAATTATGAAAATCAGATTTATGGTGAAGGTAGAATGAAATTAAAAGCGGCTCTCATCCTTGGTGGAATTTTAGTGCTTATAGGGTGCTCTCTGAATCGACCCGAAAAGCAAAATGTTCAAATGAACAATCAAACGTGTCCTGTCACTGGAAATCGTGTCAATGATAGAGACACTTACGTTCACAAAGGAAAGGAATATAAGCTATGCTGCGAAAAATGCAAGCAACCCCTTTCTGAAAATCCAGATAAATATCTGTCTGATTAAACATTTATTAGATTTTTAAAAAAGAGGCATTCAGAACTTTTCAATGGGATGCTTCTGATGGCCATCGCGCGAGGGATTCCAAAAACTCTTAATGTGGGATTTCGATGGAGTGCAGCGTTTCATAGAGATCTCTAAACTTCTCCATTTCCGCAGCTGTAAGTGAGAAATCGGTATATAACGGACCGTATCCCTGAGGGTGAGGGCCTATGATGCAATTATTCGATTCTCCCCGTTTAACAATGATGTAGCGATTCGATGGATTTGTCTCGATCCAAGTCATACTACCATATGCATTTCCGCAAGTGACGGTGTAAAGTATTCCAATGGTGCAATTAGGGTCTCGTTCGTCTGTATCTAACGGAATTAGACGAATACGAACGGGCATTTCGGTTGCGTTTGCTATGAGAGTATTGTAGTCAAAACAGGCGATTTGTCCTGGAAGCAGCATCGACTCGCCTCTCAAAAAGGGGAGTGCATCATAAGAGAGGATCGCCCGATTTTCTAGAATTGAATAATAAATTTCTGAATGAACTGGAGGGATCATTTTATTCCTCTTTTTTTTTGTCTGATTATATCTTTTTTATCTTAGAGTTACAAATTATTTTATTCGTTAAATTGTTTTTTTTGTTTGTTATTTGTTGAAATATAACAAAATTAAGATAATTATTGGTAATAAAGAAAGAGGAAATTGTGGTTTTTGAAATAAAAAATACATCAAATTCATTTAATTTTTTTTATGATGCAGCCATTGAATCATTACCCGTCTGCGGTTCTGTCGAACAGCAAACTAAAGAAAATTTTGCAAACAGGGCTGGACAAAGAAGATTGAGAACCTGTGCTTTCGCATCTCCTCATTTGGACTCATCGAGCCTGAGATCGAAAGCTTTAGAACTCAAAAAAAAATATGAAGCGATGCCTGTGAAAAACGATCTTTGGACTATGATCGATAGCGGCAAGAGTGAAAAAGGTGAATATTATCTAAGCGGCGGCTCGATCATAATTGAATCAAAAGGTTTCTCCGAAAGAGAAATCCTTGAGCTGCTTTATCTTCATCCAAAAAGCGAAAATGTTTCTTTTTTGAATATTAAATGCATCGACGGATCCGATCCAGTAGGAGAGGAAACATTGCAATATTTAAGCGACCATTTTCAAAATATTAATCATTTAAATATTTTTGGATTCAAAGTTGACAATAGAAAAATCTCTAATTTGAATCTATCATTCCCTCGTTTGGATATCTTGCATTTAGGTTTAGTCGGCGATGAGCCTTTGGATAGCGGGGCTGAAAATTGGGCTAGATCTATGCCTAATTTGACCGATTGGCGCTCTCTTTATGGAGCCATTACCGACGCAGCCATAGATTCATTATTCAGATCTTGTCCTAGAATAGAGCACTTCAGCCATACTGCACTATATAACCTAGAACCAAGGCTTCGCGCGAAGTACTTCTCTACATTAACAGACCAAGGCCTTGCGTCCATATCTGAACACGGGAAAAATCTTAGCTTTCTCCAGATTAATAGGCAGATGTTCACAGAACCAGGGATTCTGGATTTTATGGAAAATATTTCTCGGAGAAATGGCCATTTGGCGTTGTGCATCTTGGAAAACCAGATCAATATTCCCGGAGAGCGGCTTGAAGAGTTTATTCTGCGAGGGGCGGGGCGAGGCAAAATCTGCATTGATTTCAGCAGTATCTTTTCCCCTCGGATAGGCATCCCCTATGTTGAACCCTATCACGGTGATGATGACGATTAAAGTGTTAGGTTGACAGGCGATTTTCTTTGGCCATAAAAGCGAAAGGCTTGGGATTTTCCGGGACTTTTGTCATTGGAGGCGGAGAGACGCATTCAGAACTTTCGGATGGGTAAATTTTCTTTCAAGATTTAGAGATTCTCTCAAGAGTACGGAAAGTAATGGTTATGCGTTTGTTCGAGACTGGAGACACTGCATGAAAAAAAGGAGTTTGCCGAAAATCTCCTTCAAGACAAAAAATGGACCCTGCTTGTTCATCGATTGAATAAATTGGCTCGATATCGAGTGGAGGCGTTAGACCTTCTCCCTCCCATTTTGCAAAATAGAGGTGTCCTGTTGGATCAGGTTCTATCACAATCCCATACACACGTTCGCCAAAGTAAAACGGAACATCGCCGTAGAGGTCTTTTTGGTTAACGTCGACATGAGGCTCTAAGTGGAAGTCCTTTTCATAAACAGAAAGTATGATGTTAGTAAACTCGACAGGTTCGTGCCCTAGCGCCTTGCAAATGTGAGCGCCCAGTGTCTGAAAAAACTCTGGAGGAGAAGAATAACCGAAATCACTATTTAGCATTTTGAAAAAACTGAAGCCATATTCGCGGGTATTGCGGCGGGTACGAGCATTATCTTGATGAGAAAATTCCTTCGCTATCTCTGCCATAATAAGCGGCTCAAACTCAGCTAGAATTTGCGGATCAAGGGTTCCCATAGGGAATGGATTAGCTTCTTTTGTATGATTGGTGCTTAATGGCTCGTTTATTTCTTTCTGGCATAGAGCTTCTGCTTCTTCTGGAAAAATAGCATTATTATTGAAACTTTTTATTTCGATGGAGTTACTTGGAGTAAAATAATTTATATTTGAAACCATAGAACTGTCTCTCTTTTTTGTGTTTAATTAAACGAAAAATCACAATTAAAGTGAAGTTTATTTTTGTAGTAATATAAAAAACAAAACAGTTCTGTTTTGGTGTATCAGGTTGACAGCCATCGGATTATCATTAAAAAAGCATTTTAAAAAGATCGTTCTGTAATCCGCATTTACACACTTTTTACGCACTAAGCCAAATGAACTGAGCGCAAAAAAGTTTGGACGACGGCCGAAAAACGCTCGGGCTGGTCATACGGAACCCCATGACCAGCTTCCTCGATCTGTACGACCTCCAAGCGTTGATTGAGCCCAGCAAGTTCTGCGGCCATCTCAGGGGAGACTACTGAGCCAACATCACCGACGACGAGCAGGCTCGGAACATCAAGAGTGTTGATCAGCTGCATGTAGTCAGGGTTCGGCGGCGTCAAAACTTCGAAGGCACGAATGCTAGTTTGAAATCTTGCCTGCGCGAATAGTTCGATGACCTCGCGTGAGCGGCGGCTGTGTCGGACCCGCATCTCAGCCAAAAGATCCTCCCTTGGCCGGTTGAGAATTCGGCGATGCTGATCCGCGACATCACTCTCGTGAACTTCACGCTGACGTTGCGGCGTCAAGAAGGTTGGATCGGCCAAGACAAGCCCTCGCAGTCGCTTGGGGTTCCGACTGGCGACCACAGCCGCCGTCATGCCTCCCATAGAATGGCCAAGTAGCACTGGGGTGGCGAGTCCGAGCGCGTCGATAAGGCTCACGACATCGGCGGCGAGGTCGTCATAGCGGTAGCCATGGTCCGGGGCGCTGGAGTTCCCGTGGCCCCGAGCATCCGGCATGACAACGTCGTAATCCTCCTCCAGCGCCCGCGCCAAAGGAGTCCAGCACGCTCCATTCGTCATTAGCCCATGCAGCAGAACAACAGGAGGTTTGTCGCCGCCGGTTCGGAGGTAGTGCACGTCAATCCCATTTGCTTCACAGGTTCCCGTTGTCCAGCCAGCCATTGCTCCCTCAATTTATAAGCTTTACTCAAAACCATAGAAATATGTATTACTCCGCTAGGCAAACAAGCGACATATAGCTTGCTGCGGCTTTGCCATATTGATCCTCCTCCTCGGTCTAGCCTTTGGCTATGCCTCTCGTCGTTCGGATCAATCTGGCTTTGCCTCGCTGGCGCTCTCTGTCGCTTGTTTGCCTAGCGGAGTAATAAATATTTCAAAGCAAAGGAAATATGTACACAATTAGTCGTCGATTATACCCCTGCCGAGGCTGATAATGCCGTTGTAAGAGAAGGGATCATTGCATTCAATGAGAGTATATTAGGCGAGCGAGATAAAGCATTTTCCATTTTTTTGAAAAATGATTTGGGAAAAGTTTTCGGCGGGATACAAGCATTTTTAGGTACGGAATCAGTCTACATCGACGTATTGTGGGTTGAAGGAAATCTCCAGAAACAAGGGTACGGCACAAAATTATTAGATGCAGCAGAGCGGGAAGCCAGTAAAAATGGATGCATTTATTCTCTAGTGGATACCTGGGACTTTCAAACCGAAGAATTTTATCTGAAAAACGGCTATGAACGGATAGGGGAACTCAAGAATTATTGGCTTGGACATTCAAAAATCTTTCTAAGAAAAAAGCTATAAAAGGCTTCACTCGCGAAAGTGAAGCCAATGGATTGGAAGCCGTTCTGTTTAAGCCACTGCTTTGCGAAAGAGGCTGGTTCCCCAGCGCAAAGTAATTACGGTAAGCGGGATCATGATGAAAAAAGCTTCTGCTACAGCCGCGGTTGCGATGTGGCCGCTCGATAGGTCTCGGGCTGCCACTACGACGTAGTAGAGAGGATTAAAGTGTGCGATGGCGCTGAGCCAAGTCGGAGCCAGTTCCATGGGAAGAAGCATCCCCGAAAGGAGTGTAATGGGCAGGGTGATCCCCTGAATGATCGGAGCGAGCTTATCTTCGCTTTTCGTGATGAGTCCGAGAGCATTGGCCAAGGTGGAGGTTGTCACGAGAACAAGTGAGAAGAGAACAAATAAGAGAAGCATCCCTCCGATGTGAAATTGAAATCCAAAGAATACTGCAAGAATGATGAAAAACAGGTTTTGGACAACCACGGCAACAAGATCGCGCAAGACAGTCCCAGCGAGAATGGCGAATCTACTGCAAGGAGTGACGCGAAATCGTTCAATGACTCCATTCCGCAGCTCATCAATGACGCCCCATCCGGCAAAAAGGCCATTATAAAAAGCGCTTAAAATGAGCATTCCAGGGACGAATGTATTCATGATATTCGTCGATGGAAATCCTGGAGCTCCCGCAAAATTTTTCAGCAAGGGGGAGAAGAGCGTCAGGTAAATGATGGGGGTTGAGATCCCCATGAAGATAAAGGCTGGGTTACGCAGCAATTCAAGAAGTCTGCGTTTATAAAATAAACGGATATCGGTGAGAATTTTCATGGTTTTTCCCTTAGGTTAATTGTCGCGCAGCGATCGGCCGGTTCGCTTGAGGAACACATCATCGAGAGTAGGAACGGAGAGCTCGATAGTTTGAAGATGAATGCGCTCTTCGTCTAAAAGACGCAGGATCTGCGGAATTGCTGCGGCGCCATCTTCTACGTAAAGCCGCATGCTTTGATTCTCGTGCGTTGCTTCGCGAACGAACGAGCGGCGCTTGAACAGCTCCATTGCACGAAGGCTCTGCTTTTCATCATTTTTGAAGCCGATGGTGACGACATCTCCAGCAATCTGCTTTTTCAATTCGCGAGGAGATCCCTCGGCAACAATTCTGCCCTGATCCATAATAGCGAGTCGGTCGGAAAGAAAATCCACTTCGTCGAGGTAGTGAGAGGTGAGAAAAATGGTTGTTCCCAGCTCCTTGAGAAGGCGGATTTGCTCCCAAAGATTGGCTCGATTTTGGGGATCCAAACCAGTTGTCGGCTCATCCAAAAAGAGAACTTCTGGGCGATGCATGATGCCAAGACCGATATCGAGCCTCCTCCTCTGTCCGCCCGAATAAGTAGTGATGAAACGATCTGCACAGTCGCCTAAGTTGAGAATGTCGATCACTTCTTCTGCCCGTTTTTTTGCGAGCGATGCCTTCATTCCGTAGAGCTGCCCTTGCAAGATCAGATTTTCAATTCCTTTTGCCTCTCTGTCCGCGCCTCCTATTTGACTGACATAGCCGATCCGCTTCCGTACTTCTTGCGGATTTTGGATGACGTCAAAATCGCTGACTAACGCAGTCCCGCTATCAGGCTGGAGAAGAGTCGTAAGCATTTTAAGCGTAGTTGTCTTGCCAGCCCCGTTGGGTCCTAAAAACCCAAAGATCTCTCCAGCAGAAACGGCCAAGTTCACGCCGCGAACTGCTTCATACGGTCCTTTTTTCGTGGTGAAGCTTTTCTTCAAGTCTTGAGTGAAAACAGCGTATTTCATTGAATTCCTTCTTTTAACCAATTGATTTCTAACGCAACCTGCGCCATCCCATATCTAAGTGCCCGGAGACGAACGTTTTTCCTCGGAAAATCAGGCAAGCCCTCTATCCTCTCCTCAATTTTTTTGAATTCTTCGTTGATTTTCTCGATTTTTTCCAATCTCTCTCGAAACAGGCGCGCGATCTCTTCTTGATCGGTGACGAAGAAGAATTTGAGGAGAAACTCGTTGCGTTGAGTCTCTGATCCTGTTGGGCTGGCTAGCCAGTCCTTAAATTCCGTCCGACCTGCCTCTGTAATTGAAAAGACCTCTTTCCGTTTCTTGCCTGCATAGGCGATTTCAGATCGCACCTTTCCTTCTTTTGCTAAAACCTTCAACATTGGATAAATCGTCGAATCAGATTCCCGCCAGAAATAGCCTGTCGATCTCGCCATCAGAGATTTGATCTCATATCCTGTGGAGGACCCCTCTAGAAGCACGCCTAAAATGGCATATCTTGTTTTGTTGACTAATCTCACGAAAATACCTAGTTACTGGGTATCTTACACCCCGGGAGAGATTTCCGCAATATCCAAATCAATTCTTGAGAATTAGAGATTATTGCAAGTCATTAAAGATTAGTGTCTTGATAGTTCTAAATGCACGGTTTTGCTATTTCAGAACTTTTGATTGGAGGAAGTTTGCCCAGTGTCATGAATGGATACAGGAATCTCTCAGCAATTTCATAAAGGTCAATCCTTTCTTCCTAGCAAAATCAACATTGCGTTCCGGAATATTTTTCGGGTTTTCGTAATGTGTTACTGCTTTGTCAATACTGGATTCCCTTAAAAGATGCAGCATCGGATAAATGGACCTGTTAGTATAATCAGCCGCATCATTTTTTACTGAGCTGGCAAACCGGTACATCGGATGAAAACTTGCCAATTGATACACTCCCTCATATCCTTTTTCTTTTAATAAATGCTCAGCAATAGATGCCATATCCAGATAATCATCAAATTGTTGAAAAGCGTTGGAAAAGATTAGAAAACTGGTTTCAATATCGAGTTCTTTATCCAACCGGGCAATTTCTTTCAAAAAAGCATCCAGGCATAAAGTTGTATTCGTGCTGGCTTCAACCTGGTAATGAACATGATGTTGTTTTAATGTCCTAGCGGCAAAAGGACAAAAATTACAGCCTACCACGACTTTTTGGATCCAGGCTTTGGTTTGATCAATTACTTGCTGAGATGAAGACATTTTGTGCCTGATTATGGAGTGGATCGTATTTTTTTCTTAAATTGTAGCACATTCTCTATGAGTCATAGAGATCAAGTGTAAAAGAAATATACCAGAAAAGAGACGAAATTAAAAGGTTTTGCTAAGGCTTCAGTCATTAAACTGTGAAGCCTTTATTTGATGGAGGTGGAGAGACGCATGGCCATCTGAAGACCCTACCCCAAACAATGAAACATTGTTCGGGGACCCCGGAGGAATCGCATTCCGGCAGGCGAAGCTCCTGTCCTCCATTTCAGAACTTTTGACCGCAAAAATTGAGGTTTCATTCACAATATAGTGATTGAAGAATAGTAAACCCAGTTTTTCGCTTAATCAGGATAGGGCCGTTCCCAATTCGAATGTTTCAAGAAGGCACAAATAGAATGGCTCTAAGGAGTTTTCAATTGAACTTCTCCAAGATGGATCCATTTTGTTGCAATCCATTTAGTTCCTTGCATGACGGGAGCGCCCCCGTGGCGAGTAAGAGGGTCTTCCTTTCCGTCTGGATGACAGTTGTAAAAGAGGACAGCATTTCCTTTCTTTGGGGTAATTTTTAAATCTATTTCTGGGAAAATCGTTTCACCACCCTCTTCTACGGAGTTCAAGTACATGATGAGTGTGGCCATTCTTTGCCCGCCATTCGCAAGCGCTTCTTTGCCGCCCACGCTTTCGCTATCAAAATAGTCATGGTGGGGTTTGAATTCTTGGCCTGGCCCATAGCGTAGGACTTGAATGATCTCCCCGTATTTAACAGGCATCATCGTCAGATGAGAAATCTTTTCCTCGATGCGGCTGATAATGGAATCGCACTCCCTGTCATCAAAAAACATACCGTGGCTCGTCCGCGCATCAATGATTTTTCCTCCTCCTGATTCTTCATCTATGGTTTCCGAGCGCTCAAGTTTGGGTGTCGCCTCAGAAATAAGATGGGCGCATTCTTCATTGTTAAGAAAGTTGCGTAAAAGGACGATCCGCGGGTTCCAATTCAGAACTTCTATATCAAAGGTCTCTTGCTTTGCTTCTATCGTTGCGGCAATTCCGAGTAAACTCAAACATAATAAGAGATACCTAATCATTGCATCCTCCGTAGTTTTAAATGGATTCTACTCATAGAAATTTTAGATGCAAGCAAAGAACTTAAAAATCTTCTCTTTTTGGGTTCGTTTTTCTCACTGAAGAGGGCGCTTAACATAACCAGAATTATTCGTTAGAGCTGCGGCTTTAGCATTCTGGGTTTTATTCCGGTTTAGCTGCTTTCAGGAAACAAAGGAGGCACGACATTGGAGGTGGAGAGATGCATTCAGAACTTTCCAGTGGTGGAAAGTTCAGGATTCTCTTGTTCGACTAACTTATTGTGATTCTCTAGTGCATGTTTAATGTGTTTGTCAAAATCTGACTCGAATAGATGATCCTGTACAATTCGATACTTTTCAAATTCGCTCTCAGCGAAAGCCTTCGCAACTTCTTTGCTTACTTTTCCGGGGTTATTAAGAATATCTCTTTCATTGAACTGCAGAAAAGCATTTAGCTTCTCAGCCCAATCTTTCATGGTCATGGGAATGTTTCGAGAGGCTCTGTCTTCGGCGTAGTCAAGATACATTGTTACGAAACGATCAAGCGACTTCAGTTCCACTTCAGTAAGATAGTTCTTTGCAACGCTGACATCTGGTTTGAGAACTTTCCCTTTTGGGGCGTTTTTCCATGAGGTCAGCCCCATTTTCTCTTTTTTACTATCTGCTCGTTTAACGATTAATTCAGCAGCAGTATGGCCGTGAATAGCAAAATGAAACTTATTTTGTACTTCAGCAAAAAATTGTTGGGTAATTTCGGCTTTGGAATTGTAATCCATTGCGGTAGCGTAGATATCCGTGATCTTTTGATAGAATCTTCTCTCACTTGCACGAATTTCTCGAATTTCTTCCAGCAAGTTATCGAAATATGACTTGTCAAAGAACACACCGTTTTTTAGACGTTCTTTGTCAAGTACATAACCGCGCATAGAAAAATCTCTTAAAACACTTGCAGCCCATTGTCTAAATTGTATGGCTTGATGAGAATCGACGCGAAAGCCGACGGCAATAATAGCTTCGAGATTATAGAATTCAATATTCCTAGTGACTTCACGGTCACCTTCTTTTTGAACTATCCGGAAATTCCGGACAGTTGCCTCTTTTCGCAGCTCTTTCTGGTTGAATAAGTTAATTAAATGTTCATTGATGGTTTTGACAGAAACTTTGAATAGGGTCCCCATCAGTTTTTGGGTTAACCAGACAGTGCCCTCGGCTACCCGAACTTCGATACTGTTTTCTCCTGATTGTCCGGTAAAGATTAAGAATTCAGCGGTACTGTTTCGGATATTAGCTTTTTTTTCGTTCATAGGCGGATGATTCCGTGAGATTCTTTGAAGATAGATGGATAATAAATGAATTTTAGAATAAAAAAAACCCGAGATTTTTTCTCGGGCCTTAGTATTGGAGGTGGAGAGAAGCCCTCGCGGCGGTCGAAGCGCCCGTCCTGCCGGGCCGGCGGTCTCGGTCGGTTTTTCGACCACCCCTTCCGATGATGCATCGTTGGGGGCCCCGGTAACGAAAAACATCGCCCTCGACTCGATTCACTCACGCAAGGCAAATTGTTGCCTTGCTCACCTCCAATAAAAAAGGCCTCGGAAACCGAGGCCTGTTTTTTTTATTGGAGGTGGAGAGAAGCCCTCGCGGCGGTCGAAGCGCCCGTCCTGCCGGGCCGGCGGTCTCGGTCGGTTTTTCGACCACCCCTTCCGATGATGCATCGTTGGGGCCCCGGTAACGAAAAACATCGCCCTCGACTCGATTCTCTCACGCAAGGCAAATTGTTGCCTTGCTCACCTCCAATAAAAAAGGCCTCGGAAACCGAGGCCTGTTTTTTTTATTGGAGGTGGAGAGAAGCCCTCGCGGCGGTCGAAGCGCCCGTCCTGCCGGGCCGGCGGTCTCGGTCGGTTTTTCGACCACCCCTTCCGATGATGCATCGTTGGGGCCCCGGTAACGAAAAACATCGCCCTCGACTCGATTCTCTCACGCAAGGCAAATTGTTGCCTTGCTCACCTCCAATAAAAAAGGCCTCGGAAACCGAGGCCTGTTTTTTTTATTGGAGGTGGAGAGAAGCCCTCGCGGCGGTCGAAGCGCCCGTCCTGCCGGGCCGGCGGTCTCGGTCGGTTTTTCGACCACCCCTTCCGATGATGCATCGTTGGGGCCCCGGTAACGAAAAACATCGCCCTCGACTCGATTCTCTCACGCAAGGCAAATTGTTGCCTTGCTCACCTCCAATAAAAAAGGCCTCGGAAACCGAGGCCTGTTTTTTTTATTGGAGGTGGAGAGAATCGAACGGGGAGTGCTGATTTTCTGTTTTTCATAGACAAATCCCGCTGAATTCTGTTCGGATTTACGCAAATTTTACGCACTTAACTGGATGAAACTGGAATAGACATGAAGCAACCGGTGTCGTAAATAAGATCGATTCTTGAGATCAACCCTTCCTGAAAACTCAGCACCGATGCAGCGCGCAAAGGCTTGCCCAATTTGGGAATCTCTACATCATAAATAACCACTGCTTGGCTCTCTGACCCAAATTTGGCTCGGATCGTTAAAGTTTTGAAGATAGAAGAAAAGCCTTTGGCCGCTTTAAGAACAGCCTCTTTGCCTATCACCTGTTCTTGCGGATCTGTAAAATGAATGTTGGGATGCAGGTATCGCGCCACCTCCTCAAGATCTTTCTTTCCTAGTGCTGTGTAATAGGCTGCTGCTATGGCTACTGAGTCCTTCATTGGTTTCTCCTTTTTGGTTTTGACAATCTGAATTGAATATAGTACACTATATCCAATATGTCAAAAACTAAAAAAAGGTCTTACAAATCTGAAGCGAGGAGCGCGCAAGCCGCACAGACAAAAGAGCGTATTCTCAAAGCAGCTAAGAATTTTTTTGAATTGGAAGGGTTTGAGTCTGCGACTATTGAGAAAATCGCTCAACTCGCTAACGTGTCCATTCCTACCGTCTACTCGCTGTTTCAATCGAAGCGGGGGATTCTCCGCGCCCTGATCGATGAGGTTCTGCCAAAAGATCAGTTTGAAGCTCTTGTTGAGAAGAGCATCGAGGCCGCAACTCCGGAGGATCGGCTTCGCTATTCTGCTAAGATTGCGCGTCAAATATACGATGCGGAACGGGAGCAAATGGACGTTTTTCGAGGAGCTTCTGTCTTATCTCCCGAATTCAAAGAGCTGGAAAAAGAACGGGAGATGCGGCGATACGATCGACAGGAAGTCACCATAATGGCGATGGTTAAAGAAAACTCTCTTGCTGAAGGGTTGAGTGTGGATAAAGCCCGGGATATTCTTTGGACCTTCACTGGGCGCGACCTATACCGCATGTTGGTGATCGAGCGTGGATGGACATCTGACGGATACGAAAAATGGTTGGCAGAACTGCTTGCCAATATCCTAATCGGGGGAAAAATCGCCTGAGTATTCATTGATCAGAATTAGCTTGAAAGACTGCATCTAAATCGGGAGGCTAAGTTGTTTTTTAAGAGGTTTTGGGGCCAGATTGCGTAGACACTCAACGGCTCCATTTGCCATTCCGGAAGAACTTCCACGAGTCTTCCTTCTTTGATATCTTTCTCAACCAAGAAATCGGGAGGCGAACTCAAACCGGCCCCTGCAAGGGCAAGCTGGTAGGCGGCATCCACTGAATCGCATATTAAATTCGCTTGGTAGTCAACAGCAACGCTCTTTCCTTCGTTGTTTCTAAACCGGCGCGATAAAGGAAGCATCTCGATCCCGATCCAACGCCAAGTGCCCAGATCTTCAGGTATTTTAGCTTTGGCCTGTTTTTCAAAAAACGAAGGGGAACAGACGAGCTTTCGACCAAAGGAGAATAATTTTTTTGCCATTAAACCACTTTCTTTGAGTGTGCCAATCCTGATTCCGATATCGAACCTCTCTTCTATTAAATCGACGATTTTATCGGTAAGATTTAGATGAAGTTTGACATTCGGAAGCTCGCAACAAAACTGGGCAATTTTCTCCATCAGGCCGCTGCGCACTAGAATCGAAGGCATACTCACTTTTAACGTTCCAGAGGGCTTTTTTGCTGCTGGTAAGATTGCATCGAGGCCAAGTTCGATAGCTTCTAGCATTTTTTTTGATGCTTCATAAAGCTGTTCCCCTTCCGCTGTTAAAGACATTTTGCGCGTGGAGCGATATAAAAGAGTCAGGCCTAGTTTGTGCTCGAGTTGCGCAATGTGATGGCTCACTACAGAAGGAGATAGTCCTAAAGCTTTGGCGCATCCCCTAAAAGAGCCAGTCTCGATAGTTTTGGCAAAGATGGCAATCGCCCTAAGTTCATCAAACATTGATCGATCCCATGAAACAGTGAATTCGAATTATAGCATATTATCATTTAATCTACAATATGTTAGAATGGAGAAAAAACAGGAGGTAAAGTATGTCGGAGAATAAATGTGTTATAGTAATAGATGAAAACCTACCCTTAGGTCTGTTGGTGAATTCGGCTGCCGTTCTGATGATGAGCATTGGCAAGCTCCATCCCGATTTAGTCGGCCGCAATTTGGAGGATGGCTCGGGCTATGAGCATCAGGGGATCACAACTGTACCTCTGCCCGTCTTAAAAGGAGCGGGCAAGCTCAAAGAAATTCGGGAGGGGCTCAAACTTCATGAAGGAGAATTGACAGTGGTAGATTTAATCGACGCAACCTCAACCACTGCCTCCTATGAGGAATATGCCGCGCAGCTGAAAAAGAGCGGAAAAGAGGTCTTGAACTATTACGGTATCGCCATCTACGGCAATCGCAAACTCGTCAATAAATATACAGGTTCGTTGGGGTTGCTCAGATGATCGGTTCATTCATCATAGCTTTCGATTTTACTAAACTGCATCTCTTAGATCCTCTCGATTCTACTTGCGAGTTGATCACAAAATTACACAAAATCGAGAAGGAAAACACGTAGGAGTATTGATGTCCCTTTCCCTTATAGTTGCAATGTTTTCGTTTTCTTTAGCGATGTCAATTTCCCCAGGACCCGTGAACATGATTATTCTTTCATCAGGTGTTGATTATGGCGCAAAGAAAACAATCCCTTATGTGTCCGGGGCAACGATAGGCTTTACATTGCTATTGATTTTTGTAGGGCTTTTTTTTAATAAATTTATTGAAGCATATCCATTTTTACTAACCTTTATTTCTGTTCCGGGAGTTTTGTACATTATTTATATGGGTTATAAAATAGCTTCTTCTCATCCTGAAATAAAAGTACAAAAAGCAGATATCCCTAAATTTTACGAAGGTTTTTTGCTTCAATGGCTAAACCCTAAAGCATGGATTGCATGTGTATCTGGCGTTTCAATCTTTTCTAGCCATGGAAGTTATGGATCTTTTTTTATATTCGTCGGCATCTACTTTGTCGTTTGTTATATTTCACTGGCTATTTGGGCGTTTTTGGGGGAGAAAATATCTTTTTTATTAAAAAGTCGATTTCGTTTGCGTATCTTTAACCTTATAACTGGCTCGTTATTAATTCTAACAGCCGTCTACATAGGTTATACCCAATTCAAATAAACAGAAAACAGTTGCTGCATGGTATACTGACGTGATCTCTGGTTATAAGTCTTTTTTCATGTAGTAGCGGCTGTGTCCTTTAGGAGCATTTTCCAAAATGCCAAAAATCAAATAGCCATGCTTTAAATAGAAATCTTTAGCCTGAAAGTCAAAAGTTTCTAGATGAGAAAGATAACAATGGTGATCTCTCGCAATCTTTTCTACGTGCTCCAACAACATCGATGCGATGCCTTGGCCGCGATAATTGTCATACACATAGAGAAGCTCAATGTGCAGGATCCCCCAGTTTACTCGATAGGCCTGAATGCCGCCTAAGAGGTCACTTTTCACATTCTTAATAGTAAAATCAAGTCTTTCGATTTCTGCACGCGGTAGTTCTTCGGCAATCCGAATGTTGTAATCGGTGATCGCCTCATCTAACGCTTTTAGATCTTTTTTCTCCGCTTTGAAAATCTGGAATGGCATAACAGTTAACGAATCTTTTTTTACGACAACATATCACAAAAGCAAGATGATGCAAGTTTAAAGAGATGGTTAGAGGAACTGAGATTGATCTACCATCCATTAAATTGACGACTAATGAATCTTTAGTAAAATGAACAGCTTCTATCCGTTCATCAATCTTATGCGCCAAAGTACTCGTTACTTTGAGTGAATATTATTTAAGCCTGCGCTAGAGCAAGTCGATAGGGGATAGAAATTAACGTTTTAGTTTTGGTCGACGGCGCTTTAAGGTTGAGCGAGTTGTCTTTTTGGCTGTTCTTGTAACTTTTGGACGAATCAATTGAGTCACTTTATGCTTGACAATCCCGCTTCTTACAGATATTTCGATTTTATATTTCTTAAACTCGAGAACCTGATGATCTTCTGCGGCTGATACATCATCAAAAATCACCGATAACAAATCTCCGTTAGCGGAAAAGAAGCCGACACCATTTCCTTTTTTTGCTTCAATAGCAGCTCCTTTCGGGGCAGAACTCCATGAAATACTCAACTGGCCAGACCCTTCCATGGGATGAAAAAACACCTCGCCTCGTTTCATGGTTTGACCTCTTTTAACTTCTTATGTTTTGGGCGAATAGTATCGCCTGTGCTATACATCGTGGAAAAATAATTTCCGCTTTCTATTTTCTTTATAACTACAACGAGATACTGGCCGCTGTCAAGTCGATAAAATAAAAAATATTGATGAGGTTTTTGTTCCTCAAAAATTTTAGTTGGATCTTTCAGCACTCTTTCAATCAATTCAAGCAGCATATCATCCGGAAGCATGGGAAAGTGTTTTTTCGCATGAAGAAACTCTAATTCTCCGATGACTATTCTGTCTTTCGTGATCGCTGTGATCACAGTGACGATTCTTCTGCTCATAGAATCCTGATGAAGGGATAAGTCTAGCAGATAGACGAAAAAACTTGAGATTTTTTTCGGCCTTGTTCGGAGGAGATCAGTATTCAGAATTTTTCAAGGTTGAGGTGCGTCTTGTAAAATTTTAAATACATTCTCTAAATCATTCATGTCAGCTCCGAACATGAATCGATAGGATTGATCACAGGTAAGAATATTTATTAGAAGAGAAGACCCCAGAAAAAAACAGACCACGGGTTTATGGCCCGTGGCTTTCTCATGCGGTCCTCGAGGGATGCTCATGAGGGACGATACCATCATCGTAATTGATTAGAGATTTTTTTAAAGAGGGTGTAAGGTTAGAGAGCTTGAAGAATGAATCTTTTACACGATTGTAGCTTCGATGAACCTACGTGAAAGGATATTGCAGTTGTCATAATTCTTCTTTTTCTGAAGCAATTTCGAATCGAGTTCTGAGCTGGTTGAAAATATATTCGTCGGGACACAGTAGAGTTCCTGCTGTAAAATAATAGCACCCATCAATCTCATAATACATCGAGGCGACATCTTCATAGTGCAAATGGTTCCTAAAAAGCTGATCAAAAGATTGCCCCTTTTTGGGGTAGATAATCTTTAAGCCTCCTGTAGTATACATCATGGAAAGGCCCTTTAAACGTTCATTTTCGCTCTCTACCCAAAGTTTATTCCTCATGCTTCCTTCCATTCCTGTAGGACCTGTTTCATGGCGTCCACATGCAAGTCGTCTCCCCTGGTAGTATTGAGCTAATAATCCCCTTTCCCCAGTCTCTTGTGAAGCTAAAACTTTAAAATGGTCTATGGGTTTGTTGCAAAGTAGACTAGCATCCCCACGGCCGGTAAGAATCCTCAAACCCATTTCGTAACCGTTGTCACGGACGCCTCTTTCATTGCGAAATGTTGGATCGAAAGATAACTTTGACGGAGTTGTTGTTGGGGATTGCGCATGGGCGAGACTAGCTCCACCAGAGAAGAAGAGAAGAGCAATGCAGGTCACTATCGCGATCCGTTTTAATAAAGAAGGGTGAGCGCTAGTTTTTATATAAGAAGAATAAGTTGAAGTTTTGTCTACCGGGTTTATTGACATACCGCTCCTTTTTAAGGACGTGCGATTCTAGCACAACCTTATTAACCTGTCGTTCTAATAGGCGAAGAAGGGAATTGTTTTTTCTATTTGATTACGCAATTTTTACCCACTAGACTGGAAAAAACTAGCTAAAAGAAACTAAAAGGGACTTATCGGTTGACCGTAGGTCCCTTGTGATCTTAGTCTTATTTGATTTGGTGTTGTGTGATTTATGGAGGTTGAGAGAAGCCCTCGCGCAGCGCTTCGCGCTTGCTGCCGGGCCGGCGGTCTCGGTCGGTTTTTCGACCACCCCTTCCGATGATGCATCGTTGGGGGCCCCGGTAACGAAAAACATCGCCCTCGACTCGATTCTCTCACGCAAGGCAAATTGTTGCCTTGCTCACCTCCAAAAAAAAAGCCGGGCTTTTGCCCGGCCTTTATTTTTTTTGGAGGTGGAGAGAATCCCTCTCGCAGCGCTTTGCGCTTGCTGCCGGGCGGGCGGTCTCGGTCGGTTTTTCGACCACCCCTTCCGATGATGCATCGTTGGGGGCCCCGGTAACGAAAAACATCGCCCTCGACTCGATTCTCTCACGCAAGGCAAACTGTTGCCTTGCTCACCTCCAAAAAAAAAGCCGGGCTTTTGCCCGGCCTTTATTTTTTTTTGGAGGTGGAGAGACGCATTCAGAACTTTTGATGACAATAGATTGTTTGAAAAAAATATATTGACTCTTTCGGAGCTTAAAACAGGTTTCCGGTTTTTAAAGATGCCTGATACAATTAGGATCGATGAAAATTGTATCCTTGAATGCCTGGGGAGGAATATTGTATCGCCCCCTTCTTGAATTCTTAAAACAAGAAGAGAAGGACACTGATATTTTTTGCCTGCAAGAACTATTATTTGGCGAAAAAGTAGTCATCGGAGAGGCCGGTGAACGGCATAATTTATGCGCTGAGATTTTGGCGCTGCTCCCCAATTTTCGTCTTTACCCTATGTATGCGCCTATAGGCACTCAGTTTCAAGGTCGTTCTTTGGGGATTCGCTTAGGTCAGGGGATTTTTGTCCGAAAAGATATAGAAGTTTTAGGTTCTGGAGAACTAAGAACTTATGCTCCTGAAAGTGAGGTGGCTAAAATATTAGCCATTACCTTAACGGGCAACTTTAACTATGTAAAGATCCGCTCCGCCAACAGAGAACTATTGATTGGGAATCTGCACGGGCTTTGGCAGCAGGAGGGGAAAATTGATACTGCCCATCGGCTAGCACAGTCAAGAATCCTTCTCCAATTTCTAGATTCAATCGATATTCCTGTGGTTTTTTGCGGAGATTTCAATATGAGACCCGATACAAAAAGTATGTCCCTGTTGGAAAGTCGGTTGTGTAATCTGGTAAAAGATCGCGGGATTACTTCGACTCGTAGTGAGTTTTATAGAAAACCAGAGAAATTTGCCGACTATGTCTTAATCTCTCGTGAGCTTGAAGTAGAAAAGTTTGATGTTTCTTCTGTCTCTGTATCAGATCACCTTCCTCTCAGTGTTTGTTTTCGGTGACTTTAAAATTCTTTTTGTAGAATAAAAAAGGCCCGGGTTTTCCGGGCCTTGGTGTTTTGGAGGTGGAGAGAATCGAACGGGGACGGATAAATTCTCAAATTTCATAGATAAATAACTCTAAATTTGTTCGTGATTTACGCAAATTTTACGCACTAAACCAGACAAAACCTGATCAAAAACCGAAGATCATAAAAGCGAAAGGCCCCGAGGTAGTCCCCGAGGTCTAGCGCCGGTAGGGTAGTCCCGACCCATTTATTCTAATTGCTCAAAGACCAGTTTTTGTTTTGGACCGTCGTTTTGAGGTAGGCGTTTTCTGTTTAATTGGTTTTTTTAGATTACCCAAAGGAGCTCGTGCGCCTCTGAGCAGTCCTTCGGTATTTAAGTCTTCATCAATGTCAGGCCAATGAATGCCATAGCCCCCTCCACAAATTTCCCAAGATGCCCTTTGCTTAGGACTGGCTTTTAAAAGCCTTGGATACCAATTTAGAGGGACAGAGATCGATCTGCCATCCATTAAATCGACGACTAATGAATCTCTAGTAAAGTGAACGGCTTCTACCCGTTCATCGATTTTATGCGCCAAAGTATTCATTCCATTGACCTAATAAATGTTTCTGATGCTGATTAACCATTTTGTGTAGTTCATTCAATTCTTTTTTCGCAAACCCCAAATTGTCTGCTAAGGCAACTTTTCGTAACCAAAATTTCGCTGAACAACCATCTTTGTCAACGTGTACATGTGGCGGTTCATTAGGCTCATGACTGTAAAAATAAAATCGATAAGGGCCTATTCGCAAAACAGTTGGCACAGCGTATTTTCATCCAAATTTATTTAAATTTATCATGCTTCTGAAAAATGAGACCAGAAAGAAAATTCCTTTTGGAAAGGTTTTGAATTTATGTTTTCTTGGAACGGGGAACTAGTGTTAGATAGACATCTTCAGAGGGTTTTAGGGTGATGTATCCGAGTTGTCTAAACTCCTTTTCAGGCAATGAAGAGAGATGGTAGTTTTGGACGATCTTCGCAACGAATAGAGAAATTTCAACTTTGGCAAGCCACTGTCCAGGGCATGAGTGAGCTCCGTCTCCAAAGGGAAACCAGGAATAGCCCTTCGAGCGGGTTGTAAATCGGTCGGGATTGAAAGTGTCGGGCTGGTCAAACAGAAGGGGATCTCTTCCTGCGAAAGTGGGGCAGCTAAGAATTTTTTCCTTTTTCCCAATTTTCTCCTGGAAAATCATCTTTCCCAGATTTGTCTTTGACCGTGCAATTTAAGGGAGCTATAGGCATACGTCCAATGACATAAGTTGAACTGAAAAGCCGAAGCGACTCACTGACCACCTGATAAATGGATAAAGATTCATTTGCAAAAGTAAAAAGATCCTCTTTCGAGGAGAGAAGTTCTTGATAAATTTTCTCTTGGATTTCTGGATGTCTTCCTAGTTGCCAAAGCAAATAATTCAACACCCCTCCCGTCGTATCAGAGCCTGCAAAATACATGATGTAAAGAGACAGCTTTGCTTGTAAAGGATTCATATACTCTTTTAAAGATTGGACATATGATTCTCCCTTTTGAGTTTGAAGCGAGGTATCGATGGCAGATCGCAACACTGCAACTGCATGGGGATAGTTCTCCTGCTCTTCTTTGGACTTAGGCTGTTTGAGCATTCTTTTCATCAAACATCGATTGACTAAATCAACAGAGTCGGCAATTTGCTGATAGATAGGCATTGGCCCTGGATGGCCTAATAAAAGGCGTGAGACGACAGCCACAGGAAACGCAAGAGTGAGCTTGGTTGCGTTGATCGTTTTTTCTTGCTTTTCTCCTATGTAATAATGGAAAACGTCATCAATGATTTTTTCGAGTTCTTGACTCTGTTTTTCAATTGAGTGGGTACCGACAAATTGGAGAATCGGCTGTCGATATTTGCGTAAGTTTTCCTTAGAGCAAGTGAAGATGAAATCTTCTTCTGTAATGGTCTCTTCCGGATAAAGATCTTTGAGTATAGGTAAAAAGACCAGACCATTATCTCGATCCCAAAGCAATCCGTCTTTATCTTTTCGGGGATATCGAAGAATTGCTTTCATGACAGCTGTTTTCGTAATGAGCTTGGTAGAAAAGTTTAAATACACGAATGGATTGAGATAGCGCATAGGACAAATATTTCTCGATGCAGGCTCTCGAAATTCCTGAAATCGCACTAAAAGATAGGTATTATAGATCCTTCGAGGGAGCGTGATAAAAAAACGCCCGAAAGATTTGAATTTATCAAAAAATGTATCAGAAGGCGCT
Source organism: uncultured Chlamydiae bacterium (assembly GCA_963713105.1). GTDB lineage: Bacteria > Chlamydiota > Chlamydiia > Chlamydiales > SM23-39 > CAVQKJ01. The sequence goes on along the minus strand of CAVQKJ010000005.1, from coordinate 203,673 downwards.
TTTTGAATTGTAACTGTAACATCTTCAAAGTTTGTATCCGACATCGTTACTCCTTAAGAAGAATGTGATATTTTGCTAATACAGGTGTATTTTCTGTAAATTTTTCGATCTGAAAAAGTGCGACGTACTCGCAAAAACATCCACCAAAAAGACAATTTTCTTTCCGATGCCATAGGTTGTAACAACGGGTGAATGCCTCTTCGAGGGTGCAAAAAGGAGCGTACAGAGTAAAAACAGCATATTTCCCTTTTGAGAGTATTTTTGTTCCCCAATTCACTCGTAGTGGCAAAAGATGGGACTTTGCTACGCATAAGTCAAAGCGGCATTTTTCTCTCGAAAGGGTGAAAGGGTTATCTAACGCTATGCCATAGCATCTCTCATCTCCTTTAAATAGGGAGCGACACTCTTCGATTCCTTCAAACACAGTTTTTCGGTAATCACCAATTTTTCTCAGAAATACGACCGTTTCCTCTGGCCGATATACATACTCAGGTGTGGGGATTGAGGGTTGATTACTGAGCTGAAGGAGCGCTTTTTGCTTCTCTTTCCGATAGTTTCGAGGGGAAATCTTAAAATATTTCACAAAGGCTTTCGTGAATGAAGAAGATTCCCCATAGCCCATAGCAAAAGCGATATCTCTGATTGAAATCTGTGAATAACAAAGGCGACCCGTTGACGATGCGATTCGGATCCGATTGATATATTCTTTCGGCGTCATCGACAAATAGGCTTTAAAGAGTCGGTGAAAGTAGTAGGGCGAAATGCAGGCAATGGAGGCTAACTGAGAAAGCGAAAGCGGCCGATCTATGTTCATTTCAATGTAGACCAAGACAGCCAATATCGCCTTGATTTGATAATATTTTATAGCGTCAGTGTTCATGAGATTTTTTTAGGGATCCAAACTGGTCTTCCAAATTGACCCAGAAGAGGTTATTTGTTTGCACTTGCTGACACAGAATACTGGAATCCAAAGTTAAAAAGTTGTCCGATCTTGCCAAAATCTACTTATTCGGACCTTCGATTTAGAGAAGCCCTCGTGCAGGGCCTTCGGCCCTTGCTGCCGGGCTGGCGGTCTCGGTCGGTTTTTTGAAATAAAAAACATCGCCCTCGACTCGATTCTCTCACGCAAGGCAAATTGTTGCCTTGCTCACCTCCAAAAAAAAGGCCGGGCTTTTGCCCGGCCTTTATTTTTTTTTGGAGGTGGAGAGAATCGAACGGGGAATGAAGAATCCGAAAATTTCATAGACAAATTCGGCTGAATTCTATTCGAATTTACGCAAATTTTACGCACTTAACAAGACGAAACTAGCATAAACCGGGATAGAGTTTGTATTATTCATTTGTTGTGATGGCTCTAATATTCACATAGGATTTTCCATGATATTTCTTAATTAAAAAGCTCTTGAAGGGCGGGAAAAGAAACCGCATTCTTTGTTAAACTTCGATATGTTCCAAATTTCAAGAGCTCTTGAGCAATTTCCTCTAATAAGCCAAGAGTTGCCCTCATTGGACCTGACCCTAAACTAACTCGAGCCACTCCTAGCTTTTCCAATTCTTCGATGGGTGGAAGCCCAGGATTGGCTAAAAGATTAAGAGGAGCTTTAATTTCACGTATGAGGCGAGAAATTGATTCTTTGTCATTCACTGCACCAAAAACAAAGATAGAATTTACGCCAGCTTCTAAATAAGCGTGCGCTCGTTGGATCGTTTCCTCTAAGGCCGCTTCTTTTTCCAAGATTCCTAGATAAATCGCATCCATGCGTGCATTAATCCACAAACGATCTGTTGGGATTTCTTCCCGGATAGCTCGAATTTTAGCCACCTGTTCATCTATTGGCGTAAGCGGAGAAGCTGTGCATCCTGTTCCATCTTCTAAGTTGATTCCTACAGCCCCTAAAGACACTATTTTTTTTATATTGCGTACCAGTTCTTCATTGTTTTTGCCAAATCCAGCTTCTATGTCTACTGATACAGGAAGTTCTACAACTGAAAGGATTTGCCTCACAGTATCAAGTACTTCCTCCAGGAGGATGTTTTGCCCATCTCGATATCCCTTAGAGGCAGCAATGCCTGCACTTGTCGTTCCGATGGCTGGGAAACCCGCCTTTTCAAAAATTCTTGCGCTTGCGGAATCCCATGCATTTGCTAAAATAAAAGGCTTCTTTTGGTAATGTAATTCAGCAAAAATCTTTGCTTTAGGATTTTTTTCAAAGGACATATGCACTCTGTTCTTTTAATTTTTCGAGATAAAATTCAATAAAATGACGTACTTTCGGTTGTAAATATTTTTCCTGATAGTAGCCTATATAAATGGGTTGAGCCGACTCTCTAAATTCAGCCAGTATTTCCACAAGAGTCCCTGCAGACAAATATTCTGCGGCTTCCAGCTGATGTAGTTTGATAAACCCTAGTCCCTGAAGAGCGCAAGAAATCATCATGTTAGTGTCATTTACACTCAATAAAGGGTTAAGATAAATCTGCTGCCCATTGCTAAATGAAAGCTGATGGCATGATTGCCTTACGCTATAAGTAATAAAATGATGGCGCGATAAATCTTGCGGATTTTTAGGGACCCCACGGCGCTCTAAGTAAGATGGCGAAGCGCATAAAGAGAAGTAACCTTGAGAAACTTCCTGCTGCATTATGTTGGGCGGCAAAGCATGGGCCAGTCCAAAAAACAGATCGATATCAGGCCTAGATAAATCAGAAGTTTGGCCAATAATGGAAAGGTCGAGCGTGATTTTAGGATATTTTACAAAAAACTCTTGCAAGTGAGGAATAATCCAGTGGTTAGCAAAGTAGCGACTGGAGAGTACGCGCAATGATCCAGATGGATCAAGCTGTTGAGCATCCATTATCTCATCGAGGTCCTGCACTTTCCCCATAATTTTTTTACAATGCTCGTAGTAAACACGACCTATTTCTGTCAGTTCTAAACGCCTTGTCGTGCGAGAAAGTAAATTCAATTTCAAATCATTTTCTAATGCGCTTATTTGTTTGCTGACAGCTGCAGCAGAAAGACCTAACCATTTGGCTGCTAAGGCGAGACTGTTTGCCTCTACCACTTTTACAAAGGTCTCTAAATGTTCTAGCTTTCCCATTTGATGAAGAATAGTGATTAATGAATAGCAATAATCACATATTGATGAAAATTTTGCAATAATCGATGTGCCAAGAGGAGGGTATATGAGAAATTTTTTCAATCCATGCCCTCGTCCAAAATAAAAGCCCGGAATTTTCCGGGCTTTTATTTTGGAGGTGGAGAGAAGCTCTCGCGGCGGACGAAGCGCCCGTCCTACCGGGCCGGCGGTCTCGTTCGGTTTTTCGACCACCCCTTCCGATGATGCATCGTTGGGGGCCCCGGTAGCGCAAAACTCGCCCTCGACTCGATTCTCTCACGCAAGGCAAATTGTTGCCTTGCTCACCTCCAAAAAAAAAGCCGGGCGAAAGCCCGGCCTTTATTTTTTTTGGAGGTGGAGAGAATCGAACTCTCGTCCTTAGCAAACTCTACAAAGATGACTACATGCTTAGTACCTTAATATAAATTAGCCTTGCCGAAAGGTTCGTCGCTTGGGGCTAATTAGACATTCTCTATCTCGAACTCCTCCCTAGATAGTCCTAAAGGGAAAAGGGTTCACACCAAGATGTATGACGGTAGAGATCTGAAACTCTTGGTCGGATCCCAGGCTACCGAGCAACGAAAGGCCGTTAAGCCTTAAGCTGCCAACGCGAAATGTTCTTCGTCGTTTATGGTTTGATCGGATGATTTAAGAGGCCCACCGATCGTCCTCTACATGCCACCTATGCTTCATTCCCAAGTCGAAACCTTGACACCCCCGTGAGAGGAAGGCTAACGGCTAAAGGCTAAAATTACAGCCTTATTACCACTAGATCTTTGTGTATTCATTCCCCTTACGGGAGAGTGAAAGCATGGTCTTATATAGCCATTATAACAGGATTGAAGATTTAATTTTCTATAGAGTTGGAGTTTGATCTTATGTATTTAAATATCAGCTAGTTGATCGTTAGAATCCGTTTTGTTGTTTCATGGAAGCCCCAAAAAGATGCGTTGTCGGGTTGGGCTGAAAACAAGGGGCAATCACTCTATGGCCGCAAAAGATCACTCTCTCAAGGGTCGCGTAGATTTTTCGAGCGTCGAGTAAATTGTATACAGAAATAAAGGTAGCTAAGATGAAAGCGGAGAGAACCAAAGGCAGAAATAGGATTCGCAACAGGTCTATACCAACGGAACCAAAATCCAATTGCTTTAAATGGGTCATTAAATAGCCCAATGAAGCTAATAGGTAGACGATTCCTGTAATGCTCACTAGGAATGTTCCTAAAAGCTTAATGGCAATCGTCAATTTGCTTTCGTTGAGGTATTTTTCTTTAGTTAGTTCATCGACAACGTATTTAGGTTCTCCAGATTCAAATGCGGGACCTTCTTTTAGAACTTTCCATTGAGAGAGGCGAAAATGAGATAACGTATTTTTTTCAACTGAACATTTTGAAAATTGATTCGGATAAAAAATATGAGATAAGCTCTCTTCTCCTGCGTAGTAAAATTTTATTATAGATTCGTTATCGATTTCATTATTTCTTACAGTGAAAAGAGGAAGCGAATCTTCGAAGTTTGATGGATTTTCTTTATGAACATTTATATTGAGGTGTTCAAATTTAATCAGAAAAGAATCGGAAGGGTGTAACTTCTGGATTTCTCTTAAATGATCACTGAAAACATTCCAATCTACGTCAAGCACAGAATGTCTCCGAGCGAGAGCTGCTATTTTCTCGACATCAAGAGGCTCGGAAGCTTGATATTTAACGACATCATTATTCTCAAAATTTTCTGGAAGAATGCCATTCTCATGCCTTTCACCGCTTACAAAATTGCCTTCGTAGCAAGGACCATTCAATTCCTCGTTGTAAAATAGCGTTCCTTTCCCGTGAAATTCGCCGTTTAAAAAATCGCCTTCATAATGACGCCTATTATACTTATCGTCATTAAAAAGAATTCCTTTTCCGTTTGGTTGGCCATTAAACCACTGCCCTTCGTATTGACGTTGCTTTTTACTATTTTCAATGCGGACATTGTGGGTACGCTGTCCCGCTAAAATATCTTCGAGATAAACGCTTCCATCCTTGCACGGAATGCGAATGGTTGCAATTTGAGAAGGATCTGCTCGAAGAACGTAACGGGAGTCGATCTCCTTTTCAAGCGCGATCGCTTTTGATCTGGAGATGTGAGCGTGATTCACCATATCTAAAAGAATAGAGTTCCAAGTTTGGCCCGGTTTGAGAAGGGTGTTATGCATGGTCTTAATAGCTTGAAAAGCGAATTGTTTTGTTTTACCGGCTCTTAGAAAACCTTTAAATTTCCCTTTTCCATCGATTTCTAAAAAAATTTGTTGAAACTGCTTAAATAAATTGCGATCTACTTCTTCCGTTCGGCTTCTGGCTTCGGTGATTACAGCTTTTGCTGATATCCGAACAGCTTCTTTATTTCTTTGCGACGGTTTTTTGTTTAATTCTATTAAGTTTCTGTGGAACTGATTTATTGGCGATAATGTCATGAAGTTTGTTTTTAGTTAGTTTCTGTAAATTATATCATATATTTATTACATTTTGAATAATTAGTTTTTGTCTGATGTTTTTATTTGTTAATATACTGATTGTTAGCTATTTATGAGGTTTTTGTGGGTGGTAAATTTAGCCCCTTTATCCTTTTTCTTTTAATATATTGGGTTTAAAGCGAAGGTGTTGCGATGTTCGAGTTCGATCAGGAAGAGGGGTTTCCGGCCAGGGAAGAGAAGGTTTTAAAGAGGTGGCAGGAAGGGAAGATTTTTGAAAGGTCGGTGGAGGAGAGGAAGGGCCGGCCTTTGTTCTCGTTTTCTGGCTAGTGCTTGTCTGCTTGAACAATCAACCGAGAACTTATTTTCTCGGTATTGGAGGGAAAAACTAAATTAGATTGTTCGTTCCATTTTGTAATTAATAAGACCGATGCCTTTTTTATAGTCGATTTGCTCGGAGATCGCGACAAAATTATAGTTTTCAAAAAAGGGCTTTGCGGTGATGCTTACTTCAGCAAAGATACGATGAATACCACTATTTTTGGCTCTTTTAAGAATTTCTTTCATCAAAGCTGAGCCTACCCCTTTGCCAATCCATTCATGATGACAGTAGAAGCAATCGATATGTCCATTGGGTTCAAATTCAGCAAAGCCGACGATTTTGTCACCGATGACTGCAACGATGGGCTTAGTTCTTGCAAATTTCCTAGCCCAACCTTCTGTTCCTGAAATGGATTTGAATCCTGAAGGGGGAGCCCACGCATCAACCTGTTCTTGGGTATAATCCTTAATATTTATCTGATGAACAGTATTAAAGTAGATATTTGCAAGCTCTTGAGTGTCCTCTTCCGGGCGATAGTCTCTAATGGATATCGGGTATTTCATTATCCTTTCCTTGCATATGTTTTAAGAGAGACGATGGCCATATTTATATACAAAGCCACTGTCTATTTCCACAGAACGATGGGTGTTGCCATAAATAGTTGGGATTTAGGGGCGTTTTCTGGGGTGCGGGGGACTTTGTTCCGATAATTTTAGCCTTTATCCTTTAGCCTTTTTCTTTTAATATATTGGGTTTTAGACATAGGTAATGCGATGTTCGAGTTCAATCAGGAAGAGGGTTTTCCGGCCCGGGAAGAGAAGGTGTTGAAGCGCTGGCAGGCGGGGAGGATTTTCGAGAGGTCGGTGGAGGAGCGGAAGGGACGTCCGCTATTTTCTTTCTATGATGGCCCGCCGTTTGCGACGGGATTGCCCCACTATGGCCATTTGCTGGCGGGGACGATTAAAGATGTCGTGCCCAGGTATAAGACGATGAAGGGCTTCTGCGTTCCGAGAAGGTTTGGCTGGGACTGCCATGGGCTGCCGATCGAGAACGAGATCGAAAAGGCGAAGGAACTGTCGGGGGCGGCTTCGATCGAGGCGTTCGGGATCGCGAATTTCAATGAAGAGTGCCGCGGGATCGTCCTACGCTATACGGGAGAATGGAAAAAAACAGTCGACCGGATGGGGCGGTGGGTCGATTTCGGACAATGCGTATCGGACGATGGATCTGACCTTCATGGAGAGCGTCTGGTGGGTCTTCAAGCAACTCTATGAAAAGGGGCTTGTCTATGAAGGCTTCAAGGTGATGCCGTTTTCGATGAAATTGGGAACCCCTCTTTCCAATTTCGAGGCGAACCTGAACTACAAAGAAGTGGACGATCCTTCTTTGACGGTGGCTTTCGAGGCGGTCGGATGAGCCGAACACCTATTTCTTGGCTTGGACGACGACTCCCTGGACCCTGCCTTCGAATTTGGCGCTGATGGTGGGACCGGAGCATCGAATATGTGAAGGTGCGCGATCCAAAAACGGGAACAAATTTTATGTGTTGGCCGCGGCGCGGGTGAAGGCGAATTTTAAAGAAGAGGTGGAAGATCGTCGCGGAGTTCAAAGGGTCGGATTTGAAGGGAAAAGGTATAAGCCGCTCTTCCCTTTTTTTGCGGACAGAGCCGAGAAGGCGCTTTCCGCGATCATTCTGGAAGAAGCTGTTTCGATGGAAGAGGGTACGGGAATCGTCCATGCGGCGCCTGCTTTCGGCGAGATCGATTTTTTCGCCTGCAAACGGGAAAATATCGAGCTTGTCTGCCCTGTCGATAGCAATGGACGGTTTACGGCCGAAGTGCCTCCGTATGCAGGAGCAGCTTGTCAAAGACGCCGATAAGGCGATCATCCGGGATTTGAAAAAACAGGGTTCGGTCTTCCATCATGGGACGATCCGCCACCGCTATCCGTTCTGCTGGCGCTCCGATACTCCGCTGATCTATAAAGCTGTCCGCACCTGGTTTGTCGCGGTCGAAAAGATCAAAGACAAGATTCTCGCAGGCCAATGAACAGATCCATTGGGTTCCCGGCTATATCAAAGAAGGGCGATTTGGAAAATGGCTGGAAAATGCGCGCGATTGGGCGATCAGCCGCAACCGGTATTGGGGAACGCCGATCCCTCTCTGGAGAAACGACAAAGGGGATCTCGCTGTTATCGGCAGCATCGCTGAATTGGAAAAACTGACGGGAGAAAAGATCGACGATTTGCACCGCCATTTTATCGACGATCTGACCTTTGAAAAAGATGGGCAGACATTTACAGCGGATCCCGGAGGTGTTCGATTGCTGGTTCGAATCGGGTTCGATGCCCTATGCGCAAAACCATTATCCCGTTCGAACATAAAGAACAGTTCGAAGAAGTTTTCCTGCCGATTTCATCGCGGAAGGGATCGATCAGACGCGCGCTTGGTTTTATACTCTGACGGTATTGTCTGCGGCTCTTATTCAACAAGCCGGCATTTAAGAACGTCATCGTCAATGGGATCATTCTGGCCGAAGATGGCAATAAAATGTCGAAACGGCTGAAAAATTATCCCGATCCAGAAATGGTGATCGACAAATTGGGCGCCGATGCGGTCCGCCTCTATATGCTGCAATAGCCCTGCTGTCAAAGCGGAAGATCTCCGCTTTTCTGAGAAGGGGGTGGAGCATATGCTGAGACAGGCGCTGATCCCGTTTTGGAATTCGTTCGTTTTCTTCTCGACCTATGCGAAAATCTACCATTGGAAGCCGGAGCGCTTCGAAGAAGCCTCCAGCGGCCTTGATCGACCGCTGGATTTTGTCGTTGACTCAAAAGCTGATCGCAGATGTCGAAGCGGGGATGGAAGCCTATGAATTGAACCGCGCTGTAGAGCCGCTTGTCGGATTCGTCGATCAACTGACGAATTGGTATATCCGCCGCTGCCGCAGCCGTTTTTGGGCGGATGCAGATACGCCTGACCGGAGAGAGGCATTCGAGACGCTCTATACGGTGCTTTTGCAGCTTGGCGAAAACGGCCGCTCCATTCATCCCTTTCTTGAGCGATGCGATCTATCAGGAACTGAAGACCGATGCGATGCCCGAATCGGTCCACCTTTCCGATTTTCCCGATTTACGATGCAGACTTTGCGCGATGAGGAGCTGGAAAAAGAGGTGGCTGCAGCGCAAGTCGCCGTGAGTCTTGGGCCATGCGCTTCAGGAAAGAATATAAACTGAAAGTGCGCCAACCGCTATCGAAGGCCCATCTGATCACTTCGAATAGAGAGCTTCTCCACTCTCTGGAAAAGCAAATGCAGCTCATCGCCGATGAACTGAATGTGAAAGAAGTCGAGCTGCATAGCGACGAGGCGAAATTTGTCCAATGGCAGGCAAAACCGAATTTCCCTGTTTTGGGCAAAAAGATCGGCAAACTGATGCCCCAGGCGCAAAAAATGATCCAGGATTTCGACCGGAAGCAGATCCAAACGCTCGCCGCAGGACGCAATCTACAGGTCGATATCGGCGGCGAGACGGTCGAGCTGGAGCCCGGCGATGTCCAAATCGAGCGGAAAGTGAAAGAAGGGGCTTGCCGCAGGAAATGAAGGGGATCTGACTGTCGCTCTCGATACCGCCCTCGACGAAGAATTGCTCGAAGAAGGGCTGGCCCGCGAACTCGTCAACAAGATCAACACGATGCGCCGCGATCTGGATTTGAGGTGACCGACCGGATCCGGATCCGGATGCAGACGACGCCCCGCGTGGAGGCTTGCTTTGACAAATTTCGCGATTACATCTATCGGCGAAGTGTTGGCTGTCGATGTCCAATTCGGCCCCTGCGAAGGGACCCCGTGGGATCTCAATGGCGAAGAGACCTATATCGCGATCCATAAAGCTAAGGTGTGATTTGATCGTAATTTCGCGACATTTCTTGCAGATATTGGGGCTTGCCTAGTTCATAAAAGGCTCGAAGGACCGAGGCGGTTATGGCAAGCATGCAAAAAACGCCCAGGGTGATTGCTAGTGGAAGCGCAAGATGGACAACGAAAAAGAACAGCACAAACCCCAATCCTAAGGCGAGGGCAAAGAGCAATGCTGATTTGAGGACGGCGAATAGCATGCGGCCTGTCGTAAGAACGTATGCGGCTGCTTTCGCAACCTTGGGATTCTCAGAACGGGTTACAGTTTTTTTTATACTTCCCGAGGGTTCGACAGCCGTCGGAAAAGGCACGGGCAGAGCTGTCTTTGGAACAGGGGATTGTTCCCTACCTGCCAGGTGTCTGTTCGAAACGTGCAAATCGATTAAAGAAACCATGGGTTATACCAGTTTTAATAAAGACAATTTACTTTTTGCCGGAGCTGTAATCAAAATGTTTGCTTGACGGCCTCCAGTTACTGAATTTTCCACTCTTGTAAACGAAAAATAAGGGTGAATATTTTGGGTTGGGGAAGTCAAAAAAGTCCTGATTACAATATGATCTTTAATTTTGAAATCTCCGCGAGAATTAACCGTCTCTTCCCAAGTTAAATCTCCATTTTTTACATTAATATACATTGTGGCTCTGTTTTATAATTAACAGTATTTAATTATACACATGTTTATATTACGTATCAATTGCATTGATTTTTATATATTTAATATTCAAATTTTAAATCTTCGCATCCCAGCGGTCGAAAAGAGTGGTGACTTGCTCTAGTGCGACTGGTTGGATAGCTTCAGGTCCGTGGAAGACATTGTCGAGAGAGTAGACTAGAAAAAGCATGAAAGAAATATAGCCTGCGAGGAGCGCCGTCATGAGCATTTGGCTGGGGAGGTTTTCCAATCCGAAAAAAAACATAAAGCCGATCGTAATCAGGCCGCCGATGATGAGAAGAGACCACATCATTTGCCCTAAGTGTTCCTGCGAATTGAACTGCCTTGAAAGACGCGCATCCATCAACTTATTCAATTTATCGATCGATACAGAATACCAAGCTCTCACTTTTTCGTTTGTTAGATCCACGCCGTAATAGCTGTCGTAGATAGTGTCCATGACGTCTTGCGTTTTTAGCCGCATCGTGCGCTCTTCCGGCAGCCGCCATTCTTCTTTGATCACATAATCGACATAGTTTCTTAAACTCTTGCGAATCTCTTTGCGGCTTGGATCGGGAAAAAAACCTGCATCCCGATAAAGATCGGCGAGAGTGAGGGCCTCCGTATGGATATTCAACACGGCATCGTTATAGCGGGACTGGGCGTTGACGACGGTAAACCCAAGAATGACGCTGTAGAGGACTCCTACGATGCTCAAAGTAAAGCCGGCGACATCGTGGTTTTTTTGAAGGGCTTTATGGGAGATGTATTTCCTCATGAGCCAAAGGATCGCCAGGCAAGCGAGAATCGATGGAACGACAACGAGAAGAGAATTCAAGATCCAAGAGGGCGATTCGTACAAGAGATCCATGTATCTCTATATACGGCTCTCAACGAAATTAATCTAACCAAATTCTTAGAAAGTATTTGAAAATTCCTTATGGATAAAAACTTTTAGGCTTCAAATCGGGACATGATTTACAAGATCATAAGTGGCATGATAAGCAGGATGATGCAATCTTTTATATTCAAGCTTCCTTTTGCCAAAATTAACCAATAGACCAACCTGTACATGGGTCACCGCCAAATAGTTGATCAGTTGAGTCTGATGTTCTGCCAATAAATGTTCGCAGCTTTTTAACTCTACGATCACTGCATTCTCGACGATGATGTCGGGAATAAATATCCCAACCTTCCGACCATGAAATATCACTTCAAATCCACTATCAGTTGATACCTTTAACCCACTGTCAATCATGGCAATTAACAACGAATTTTTGTAGATCGATTCAAGAAATCCTGTCCCTAAAGTATTCATGACTTCGAAACAACACTTCAAAATCATTTTTGTTAGATCGAAATGAATTAATTCTTCCTGCATATCCTGCCCTGATCTTGCAAATCATGTCCCTGTTTCAAGTCGAGAGTGTTTGAAAATTTATTTCCTCTTTCAAACAGTTTTTAGAATTTGAGCGGCTGGGCTAGTTTGCGGCGGTAGTAGAGAGACACGCCGATCGCGATGAGAATGACGCCTCCTACAACGACTATGTTAGGCAAAGTCAGCAGATGGTGCGTCGGCTGGGGAAGGCGGCCCCATCGAGGACCTGGAGGCCAAAAAAGAAATTCGGCGGATCCTTTCAGGTTGTCTTCGGGAACGAAGCCGAATTGGCGGCTGTCGGCGCTCATCGCATGGTTATCGCCTAAGACCATGTATGTTTTTTCAGGGACGGCGACTCCGTATTTGCGAATGAAATCGACATCGATTTTTCCATCTTTGTCTAAAGGAGGCCCGCTGTCGTCAAAGGGAAAGTAGGGATTGACCGAGGTGGACATCGATTGCTTTTGATATTCTTTTTTCAAGAAGAGAATGAGAGCGGTATCGTCCTTTTTAAAGACCGGGGCTGCCAGCAAATAAAGGTCGCCATTGCGGAAATAGGCGTAGCGGGAAGGGTGGGCCCTTTGGTTTTTTGAAGTGGGGATGTATTGATTAAGAAATTCGATACCCAGATTGTAAAAAAGCTGAACCTGCGCTGGATTTTTGCTGTAAAGGGGATGATCGGCAGGCAGTTCTTTCGCAACGCCTCCCCAAAGGATTTTATAGGCTTTACCATCTTGTATTTCATAAGTGCCATCGGGCACGCCTGAAAGACGAGGCAAATAGGCGGAGAGTTCTTTGGGATTCCATCCCAGTCTATAAGCGGCTCCGTCCTTCACAACAAAGCGGCAAGTGATCATGTGGCTGGCGATCTCATCGATTTGTTTTTGCTGCAGAGGAATTAAGGATGATGCTAACGGCGAGATCGGGCCGGAGACGGTTATACTCGTCGCGGGCAAGCGTCGCGCCTTGGAGGGTGGGATGATGCAGCAGTTCGAGATAGAGAACTCCGGAGTCGAGATCTTTCAAAGAGCCGGGATAGATTTTCTCTGCTTGCTCTGCGGTCAAGAGCCGGGCCATTGCGAAATTTTTAAAACCCCAGAGGTCGCTGTAATGGGCGAGAAGAGGGCGGTTTCTCTGCGGGAGCATTTCACTGTTCAACACCCCGATTGAATTCAGGCTCAGTTTGGCTACCGGTATGTTCATCTGGTTGAATATGACCGGGGTATAGAAACCGTTGACTTGCGTTTTTCCCGTCTCCACTTTTCCGTCGAAACGGATGAAGGGGATGTGCTCGAGATTTTTAAACCAGGAGGGATTGCGCAGCATATCGAGATCTTTGCCTTGCCCGTTGATTCCGTAAATTTGGCCGCCGTAAAAATAGAGGATGTCGCCCGGTTTTCCGATCAATCTTTTCACAAACTGTTTCTTGCCTGGGAAAAGATAGAAATAAGTCGTGTCGGAATCGGGAATGTCCATGTTTTCTCCCGTCCATACGACGATCGAACCGCGCTGGACAAGAGTGGGATCGAAATAAAAATGGGCGGTCTTCAAAGGGACATTGACGCCGTAGTCGGTTTTAGAAACGACGAGGTAGTCATCTTCTTTGAGCGTCGGCCGCATCGATCCCGAGGGAATCGTATAAAACTCAAACCACATTTGCCGGATGGCGATAGCGACGACGAGAGCGAAGAGGATCGCGCCAATGAAGTCGCGCGTTTTGTCAAACGCAGTTCTCGGCATCAAGCTTTTCGCTGCGGTTTCCAGTTGATGGGCGATCCGGTTCGCCGTTTCAGCCTCTTTCCGTTGGATGGCCAATTGGAGGCTGTTCAAATGGGATTGGAGCCGCTCTTGCGTCGGGACATCGAGCGTTTTGGCTTTGCGCAAATAAAGGCGGTGGACCTGCCGCAAAACGCGCTTCGATTTCCTCAAGTTATAAAGATCGGCTATTTTCTTTGTGACCATGAAAATTCATTTTAAAATTCAATCGATGGTAACCGAACTGGCGACAAGAATCAAGTTGAAAAATTTAGGAAGAAAATAATAAGATTGTCTTGTTTCGTTATTAAATATTTCTTTATAGGAGGTTTATATGGTAAAAATGGGCAGAGTCACTGTTACTCCAGAAATGGCAAAAGCATGGGGAATGGAAATTTCAAAGCCTTTGGTTTTTAAAGGCCCCAAAGATAGTTTCAATCAAGAGAATCTTCGAAATATTACCTTTGCGGTTTATCTGGCGGAATCAGCGGAAAAAAATGCTAAGCGCATGATTCAAAAATCGGATCGGCATTTTGAGAATGGGAATGAAATACCCGACGATCATCCCGATGCTTCTGAAGCGGATAGGGCAATGGAACTGTATGATTCTGCTTTTGAAGAATACCAAAGATTTTCTGATGCCACGGGGATTTTTCGGAAAATGTAAGATTAAGCAAAGCCGTTTTCGCATTGTGGAAAATTTGTCGATAAACGGCTTCGGAAATTCGTAAGAGTTTGAAAATCTGGTTTCTGCAAAAGATGGCTGCGGAACAGAAAAATTCGCTTAAATAATTTACATTTAGAATTTTAATTCTTTGCCATTCGACACTTTCAGAAGAGTTCGGAGCGGAGGGCTGCATTCCAGCCCTCTGTTCATAAAGTTCCTGCAAACAAAAAATCAAAATTGAAATGGGAGCGATTCGGCGCACGCATTGCTTTGGCCGATTGGGATCGCGAGCCAGGCGTACCGGTGGCCGGGCTGAAGGGCTTTTTCGAGCTGTTTCTTTTCGATTTCGAAGAGGAGCGATTCCCCTTCTTGGCGGATGAGGGAAAACGAGAGAGGGATCTCTTTGCTGCCGTCCGATAGGTCGACTGCGAAAAGTTCGAAAGAGCGGTAGTATTTAGGGCAGTTTAACGCGAGGCGAAGGCCGGATGGAATTTTTTCGGGAACGCCGACGAATTCTGGTGGGCGCCGCGGCAGGGAGCGGAAAGGGGCGGGGAGATTTTTTCCAGAATCGATCGTCCGGAGGGCCGCTGTAGCATGCGCTGTATCGACTTGGATCCAAAAAGGGAGAGGATACCGTTTTTCGCTATCGAAATAGAGGGTGATCGTTTTTCCGGAGAGCTCGCTTCCGTCTTTCGGCCATTCTGCCTCATAGACATCGAATTGAGCGTTCTCGATTTTCTTGCCTCCTGAGGTCAAAGGGGGATTCCAGAGCTTTCTCCGGTCCGCTTCTCCCGGGAGAGGGGGCTGGCCGATGCGCCGCCTATTATCCGAATCGACGTTCTTCATGGGGAGCTGCATCAATGTAGAAAGGAGGCTCTCTTGTTGAGTAAGATGGATCCAGGCGGATCGGGAAAAAGAATAGCATTCCAAAACGTCTCCGTTTTGCAGATCGATTTCCAACATGGACCAGGAGGTATGTCCAGGCGCTTTCGCTTTGATCCAATCGGCCCAGGCGGACGGGGAATCGGGCAGGGGCTTCAGGTTCTGTTCCGGCACGCTGATTTCTTCCAAAAGAAGGGTGGAGGGGGAAATCGATCGGAAAGCGGCCACAGTGATCATTTTATTGGCCTGAGTGACGAAAAAATCTCCGTTTTTGGCTTTTTCAAGCCTTTCTTTGAAACGGAATTCAGCCCCGGAAAGAAGGGTAAAAGAACAAAGAAAACAAAAAATCCATTTTTTCATGTTCCACAATTTAACAAATTTCAATTTAGAGAATGTATCAAAATAATCTATATACGGAAAAATGGGGGTTGGTATGAGGATTCGTTCGGTTTTCCTTTTGACTTTGGCATTTTTTCTTGGGATCTCGGGGTTCCTATCTCTGACGGCCGGAAACTCGAATGCTGAAAAAATCGAGCAAATCAATGCCCAGATCGCCGAGTTGGAGGGGATGAAAAGAGGGTTTGAAGGAAGGGCCCTCAAGCATGAAAACTATGCGGAGTATCTCCAATTCGACCAAAGGGCCGTCCTCGAAACGAGAAGGCATCTGCAGCTCGCCGATGAAAACTGGGCGAAAGCCGCCAAGGTGCAGCAGGAGATCGATAAGTTGCAATTGAGAAAGCAAAAACTGATTGGGATGGGCGGCATCCAATGAGGATCCCAGTCCAGAAAACTCTGATTTATAACCAATCGCTGGCCCTATTGACCGACCTTTATCAGCTCACGATGGTCTACGGTTATTGGAAATCGGGACTCGCAGACCGTCAGGCGGTGTTCCATCTCAATTTCCGCAGATGGCCTTTCAAAGGGGGATTCGCCCTTGCCGCAGGTCTTGAGACCGCTGTGGAATTCATCCGCGAATTCCATTTTTCATCGACCGATCTCGCCTATTTGGAGAAGCTTCAAGATTTGCATGGAAAGCCGCTCTTCGAAAAACCGTTCCTCGAATTCTTGTCCCGTTTTCAATTCATGTGCGATGTCGACGCCATGGCCGAAGGGACTCTGGCGTTTCCCTATGAGCCGCTCATCCGGGTCAAGGGGCCGATTTGGCAGGCGCAGCTTTTTGAGAGCCCTTTGCTGAACCTCATCAATTTCCAAACCCTCATCGCGACGAAAGCGGCTCGCATCTGCATCGCAGCCCATCCCGATCCGGTGATCGAATTCGGAATGCGGAGAGCGCAAGGAATCGACGGGGCTATCTCAGCGAGCCGAGCCGCGTACATCGGCGGCTGCGAATCGACGTCGGATGTGATCGCCGGAAAACTTTTCGGCATTCCCGTGAGAGGAACGCATGCCCACAGCTGGATCATGGCTTTCGAAGATGAAGAGAAAGCGTTCGAAACATTTGCGAAGATCATGCCCTCTAATTGCGTCATGCTGGTCGATACGTATGATTCCATCGAAGGAGTCAAAAAAGCGATCGCAGTCGCAAAGAAAATGAAAAATAACGGATTCGAACTTTCAGGAGTCCGTCTCGATTCGGGAGATCTGGCGCATCTCAGCATCGAAATCCGCAAAATTCTCGACCAAGAAGGATTCCAAAACACGAAAATCATGGCCAGCAACGAACTCGATGAATATCTAATCCGCGACCTGAAGCAGCAAGGGGCGAAAATCACCATCTGGGGCGTAGGAACGAATCTCGTGACAGGCAAGGACCAGCCGGCGCTGGATGGAGTCTACAAACTATCGGCGATCCAGAATGAAAAAGGGGAATGGGTCCATAAACTCAAACTTTCCGAGCAGACAGCAAAAACGACGAATCCCGGCATTTTGCAAGTGCGCCGTTTTTTCGACGGGGAAAAATATGTAGCCGACGGCATTTATGACGAGCTGACCGGCATAGATAAGCCTTTTAACCTCGTCGACCTGTACGACCCGAGCGAGAGGATTGCCTTATCTGAAAAATTCGAACACAAGGACCTTTTAATCCCTATTTTCCGCAATGGCAAACAAGTCTATGATCTCCCTTCTTTGCCATCGATCCAAAAGCACGCAAAAAAAGAGCTTTCGCGGCTTTCCCCTTCGATGGAGAGGTTCTTGAACCCGCAGCCATATAAAACGGGGCTTGAGAAACGACTCTATGAGACGAAACTCGATTTGATCCGGAAACACAAAAAATGAAGAGAGCTTTGATCATCACCGATGTGCAGCACGATTTCATGCCTGGAGGCGCATTAGGCATTGAGGGGGCGAACGCGATCGTCCCCATCATCAACGCCTTGATCCCGAAATTCGACCACATATTCGCAACTCAAGATTGGCATCCTCCGCATCACGTCAGCTTCGCCTCATCCCACAATAAGAAACCGGGCGAGAAAATCAGGTTAGGAGAGGTCGAGCAGATACTCTGGCCCGATCACTGCGTGCAGAACACCCGGGGCGCCGATTTTGCGAAAGGGCTCCATCGGGAAAAAATCGAGGCGGTCTTCCATAAGGGCATCGACCCGAAAGTGGATAGCTATAGCACTTTTTTCGACAACGCCCGTAAAAGATCGACGGGACTTTCCGACCGTTTAAGGAAAGACCATCTAGAAAATCTTTATTTTGTCGGCTTGGCGACCGATTATTGCGTCCTCTATTCGGTCCTCGACGCTTTGGATCTAGGATTCAAAACTTTTGTGATCAGGGACGCCTGCCGGGCCATCAATCTCCACCCTGCCGACGAGGAAAAGGCCCTCGAAAAGATGCGTCAAAAAGGGGCGCGAATCATCGATTCTTCTGAAATTTTAGGTTTATAAAATCTTGTTTTTATCCTGTACTTATTCTGCCCCGCAGGTTTAAACTCTAGGCGCAAAAAAGGAGTTAAATCTATGGGTAAAGAGATAGGAAATTTTTTAAGAAGTTATGAGTTTATGGGTTTGACGAAACTCGTAAATGAATCTCAGGCGCAAATCTATAAACAATCCAACGAA
Organism: uncultured Chlamydiae bacterium; assembly: GCA_963713105.1. GTDB lineage: Bacteria > Chlamydiota > Chlamydiia > Chlamydiales > SM23-39 > CAVQKJ01. The sequence goes on along the minus strand of CAVQKJ010000005.1, from coordinate 185,499 downwards.
ACTTACGGCAAGATGTGCGGCAAAGCAGCCAAAAATGCTGGTTTCAGCGGTCTTTCATTTGCAGCTCTCGGAGCCGATATGGCCCTGATGCCTTGCATTTCCGCTATCCGTTCATTAGGATTCTTCAATCCATTGCCCCCTCAACCGCCCGCTTTCCCGACCCCTCATAATAACGCCGAATTCATGGACGTCAGCATCGACCGCGCCCTTTGGGATTGGAAACCCGAATTGAAAAATGAAATGAACGAAGGGATTTCCGACGGCCTTTCCGACAAATGGAACGTCTACCAAGTCGTGGGCGAGTGGTGCTTGGCCAATTCCTTTGACCACCCAACCTTTTATAAGCCGACCTTCCTGACCGTGTCTGAACCGCTGGAAAACGGCGAGTCGTTCCGCAGCGTAGGGACTGCTTTCTCCCGTTTAAAGCAAAAAGACAAGACGGCGATCTTCGACGCGGTTTACCACCAAACCGATATAGCCAAGTCGATCAGCGCAAACGGCAAAAAAGTCTATCAAGACCTCCGCGCATTGGCCTCTAAATTGACCCAAGGCAACGAAGCGTTCTTGACGGCTTTCAAAGAAACGATGAATAAAAGAGCGGCAGCCGAACCGGCTCCTGTTACAGCTCCCTTGGCAGCAAGAACGACTCCTGCTCCTCAAAGCGCAGCGAACGTCCCTACGCCGGCTTCCCTGTATCCAACCATAGCGCCCGCTAGCCGCTATGCGCCCTATGTACCTACATTCGGTCGATAACACCCTCTAGTCTCTCGGCAGACGTCGTCCCTGACGTCTGCCGGGCCATTTCTCAGAGTCCAAAATCCTTCTTTTTTCTGAAATATTAAGTTTATAAAATCTTGATTTTGTCCTGTACTTTTTCTGACCTGCGGACTTAAACTAGGCCCGCAAAAAAGGAGTTAAATCCATGGGTAAAGAGATAGGAAATTTTTTAAGAAGTTATAGTTTTTTAGGTCTTACAAAGTCGGTAACGGAAGCTCAGTCGGAAGTTTGTAAACAGCCGAACGAGACCTATTCCCAAATGGCGTCTAAAATGGTCAAAGTGTCCCTGTTGACCGGCGCTTCAGTCCTCGCCCAATTCGCAGAAATCCCTACTTATATCGCGATTTCCAGTTTGCGCTGGTGCGGATGCTTCAACCCATTGCCTCCTCAGCCTCCTGCCTTCCCTCAACCTCATAATAACGCCGAATTCATGGACGTCAGCATCGACCGGGCCCTTTGGGACTGGAAACCCGAATTAAAAAATGAAATGAATGAAGGAATTGCCGACGGCCTCTCTGAAAAATGGAACGTCTACCAAGTCATAGGCGAGTGGTGTTTGGCCAATTCCTTTGAGAACCCCCACTATTACAAGCCGACCTTCCTGAACGCGTCTGAACCGCTTGAAAACGGAGAGACATTTAGAAGCGTAGGCCAGGCGTTCTCCCGTTTAAAGCAAAAAGACAAGACTGCGATCCTCGATACCGTTTACCACCAAAACGAAATCAGCAAATCAATCAGCTCAAACGGTAAAAAAGTCTATCAAGACCTCCGCGCATTGGCCTCAAAACTGACCCAAGGCAACGAAGCTTTCTTGAGCGCATTCAAAGAAACGATGAATAAAAGAGCGGAACCGAACCGGCTCCAGCTCCGTTGGCTGCGAGAACGACTCCTGCTCCTCAAAGAGCTGCGAGCGTCCCGACGCCGGCGTCCCTGTATCCTTCTGTTGCTCCCGCTAGCCGCTACGAGCCTTATGTGCCAGCATACCCAAATCTGAATACGACTAGTTTTAATGCGCAGCCAGCCCGCCCATCCGCTCCAACCGCCCCAGTTTATCAGAACCAGGTTGCGGAACAAAAAATCCTGAGCGATTTGACTTTCATGAGGAAATCTGTGCATGAAGGGATCCGTTTTTTAGCCGATTTTGAAAAGAAAAAAGTCGTCGATTTGATCACGGGCGACACCGCGGGAGCGACTGGCCGAGGGAACACCACCGTAGAGAATTCTCCAAAGTATTGCGTAGCCCGCCTCGGATTGCTCCATTTCTTCAAACAGGCTTTCAAAGAAAGAGGCTCACTCAATGTTCCAGACTTCTTCTGGAGCCGCGCTCTTACTGCGAACAACAAATCGATGCAGGAAGTGGGACAAACGTATGCCGATTTAGACGAGCGGGATTATGTGAAGATCCAACAGATCATCCTCCATCCTCTCGAGCTGCCTAAATTGGACCCGATGCTGAGAAAGAGATTGTCCGAGCTGAACGACTTTGCGGAAATCCTCTCTAATAACCGTGACTTCGCGCAAATGTACAGCAAACTCCAAATCGACCTCATCGCCAACTAATCATCAGCAATAAGCGGATCCTCTATTCGAGGATCCGCCTTTCAATCTAGATATATCAGCGGCATTTACCTAAGCCCCGAATTATCAGCGGCACTTACCTGAAGCATAGCTTAACAGCGGCACTTGCCTATAGTCCTATACCTTCATCAGCGCAGAGGCGCGCGAAGCGCACGCAGCAGAGGTAGAGAGGACGCAGAGACCGCGAAGCGCAGCGGAAAAATAGGGCCGCGAAACGCGGAAACTAGAGGCATGGCTTTTTTGTCCAGAAAAGTGTTACCTAAGTTGGTGAACGAAGTGTTAGCCATGTTTAGGATTAAGGCCGCGAAATGCTGAAAAGGAGAATTGGATTTTATTCCTCCGCGCCTCGCGGGGGAACATGGCTTTTCTGCGCTTCGCGGAAAAGTCATTTTTTCTTCGCCGCGCTTCGCGGCCTCTGCGTCCTCTCTACCTCTGCCGCGCGCCTCGCGCCTCTGCGCTGATGAAGGTATAGGACTTTATGCAAGTGCCGCTGACATACCAGGCTTAGGCAAGTGCCGCTGACATATCGGGCTTAGGCAAGTGCCGCTGACATACCAGGCTTAGGCAAGTGCCGCTGATAAACTATGCTTCAAGCAAGTGCCGCTGACATACCTGGCTTAGGCAAGTGCCGCTGATACATCTAGGTTGAAATGCGAATCCTCGGGTAGAGGATTCGCTTTTTTAACTGCTTGGAATAGGACTTTAGACAAAAACTACTGAGGCATTGGATACATTCTGAAAGGCCTTTACATCGGACTCGATTGAATCCGTGGGCAGCTTTGGCAACAGGATTTCGCAAACCTCTCTGATTCCGATAAATTTAGCTGCCGCATCTGGATCAGAGGGGTTTTTGTCTGGATGGTATTTCAAATAGGCGTCTTTGCAGAGGAGTTTCATATTATCCTTCTGAGCGGGTGTAAGTTGCGGGGCTTCTCCAGAAGCGGGCTGCTCTGTTTTTGGGATGGAGGTGTCAGGAGCGAAAGCGCGGTAGCATTTGAGGGCGAGGCTGTGGAGGGAGTGGGCGGCCGTGACAGTATGGACGAAGAAGTTGCGAGCTATCGTTTGTTTACGGTGGGTGTTTTTCATACAGACTTTCACGTTTTCCAAGATCGATTTTCCCAGATAATAGATCGAATAGACTCTGACTGGAATGTCGACAACCGTGGTGAAATAATTCCGGAGGACGAAAACGCCAAAGTGAATCAGAGGATCCGATGACGGGTGGAGTTGCGATTCAAGCGACTGGGAAATCATGGCAAGAGAACCGGCTATGTTTGCCGCAGCGGAGCCGACGGAGGGATCCGAGATCCAGCCGGAATAGACGGCGAACTGGAGGATCCAATCGACAGAGGCCATTGCGAACATCATGAGCTGAAGACGATTCAATTTCAGAGGGTCTTTGTCCGATGAAGAGACGCCGATGAGCGCAAGAGGGGAGACGCCGTCTTCATTTATTATATCGATTTTCGCGCCTGCTTTAGTCAAAACTTCGACCGCAGAGATGTTCCCTTTCAGCGCTGCATAGTGGAGAGGGGTTTCCCCTCTGCGCATTTTGCAAGTTCGGGTCGAGGCCTAATTCGATCAGGCGGGAGACGATCCGTTTCGATCCATGGAGCGCTGCGAAATGGAGAAGAGAATTGCCATCTTGGGTCAATGTTTTGATGTTCGCTTTCGCTGCGACAAGGGTTTCGAGCGAAGAGATTTGACCGCCAATGATCGCGTAGTGGATCGGGGCATAACCGTTCGCATCTTTTTGGTTTATTATTCGGAGAGGTCCCAAACTCTGACTCTGGGGCAAAACTCCAGTGTAAGCGGCTCTGCTCAAATCCGCCATTTTCATGAAATCTTCGCCCGTGACTTTGCCTAGCCTTTTGGTTTTTTCGATTTGGCTGGGCTCGAATATGATTTTCGAGTAATCCTGGACGGGGCTAACGCTGAGGCGATCGATTTTTTCATTGAGGGCTTCTAAATAGGAGGGTCCTTTTAAGACGAGCTGTTCTTGGATTTCTTTTAGATCTTTGCCGAGTTTATGGCTTAAGAGCAGGCCGAGCTGGGCCTGGTCGTTCATCAAGGCCGCGTGGTCGAATGCATTCAGTTTTTGGGCATCGGGGAGTTCGGAGCTGGCGCCGTTTTCGAGAAGGTAAGCAGTGATTTCGGGCTGGTTTTCGCGGATAGACAAATGGATGGGGAGAATTTCCTGGTCGATCGGCCAATTGGTGGGAAACCCTTTTTCAACGATTTCTTTTACAAGATTTAAGTTCCCTTTTTTGATCGCTGACTCAAGCCCTTTCTTCGAGTCTTGAAAACCCGGCTGGGTTTCCATTATTTGAATGAAAGAATTTATAGAAGTTGCCATCTTGTCCCTTTTTCCCCTTTTTGCACCTAGAGTTTAGTCTTTTTTAATGTTAAAATTCAATAAAGATTTGGGTTTTGGGATATTTGAGAGACTGCTTGCGAAGAAATAATTAGCGGGTTAGAATCTTAAGCTTTTATGAGCACATTCAATAAAACTTTAAGTGGAACTCTTCTCATAGCAGGGGTCGCAATTGGGGCCGGGATGCTCGGTATCCCCCTTTTGACGGCCAAAGCCGGTTTTCTTCCCGCGATGGGGATCACGGCGGCTGTCTGGCTTTTCATGCTGGCCACAGGATTTCTTTACCTGGAGGCGACCCTTTGGATGCACGAGGGGGCGAACGTCCTTTCAATGTCCCGCCGATTTCTCGGTAAAAGCGGAAAACTGGCTACAGGAGCGACTTTCCTTTTTCTCTATTACTGCCTCATGGTCGCCTATTATGCGGCCGGATCTCCCATTTTTGCCTCTTTAATAGAGAGTGCTTTGCAAATACCGCTTCCCGGAACTTGGGGTTATCTAGCCTATGGGCTAGTCTTCGGCACAATCGTAGCTTTTGGAATGAAGGTAGTCGACCGGATCAATTATATCCTTACCATCGCCATGTTCTTGTCCTACGCCGCTTTGATCGGGGTCGGGACCCCTCTGGTTTCGAACGAGCGCCTCGTGTCGGGCGATTGGTCGAAGGTGGTCTTTGCCGCGCCGATCCTTTTCAGCGCTTTCGGCTATCACAATATCATTCCGTCGCTCGTTACGTATTTCAATAGGAATACGCGGATTCTCCGGCAATCCATTTTTTGGGGGACCCTCTCGGCATTTATCGTCTATTTGCTTTGGCAATGGCTGATTATTGGGGCTGTTCCAATCTCGGCGATCGAGACGGCATTGACTGAGGGCAAACCTGCGACAGCAGCTCTGCAGACATTGACGGGATCGCCCTGGATCATGAAAGCTGCCCAGTTCTTCGCCTTCTTCGCGATCATCACCTCGATGCTTGGGGTCGCCTTTTCCATGGTCGATTTTCTGGCTGACGGGATGAATATCAAGGCAAAAGGGGGATGGTCGAGGATCCTTCTCTGCTTAATCGTTTTCATGCCCCCGTTCCTCTTCTCAGTGCTTGATCCTACGGTCTTTGTGACCGCGATCGGCTTCGCTGGGGGATTCGGCGAGGCTTTTCTCAACGGCCTTCTTCCAGTCGCCATGGTCTGGGTCGGCCGGTATCAGAGAAATCTTGGGGGTCATGAGCAGCTTCCTGGCAATAAAGCGATGCTCGCCCTTCTTTTTGCCTTCGGCTTGGCCGTCATGATATTAGAAATTATTTTTGTCTTTTCTAAATAGTTTTTTTAAAGGTCTGTCGCCATTTCCATTTTTTGGGGGGGGGTGAACAGGCTCTTCCGATATCAATGATGATTGCCCTCCTTTTCGCCTTCGTCCACGCTTTCAAACCATTCATTCTCTGTTATTAAAATATTTCTTATGATGGATGGGATTTTTAAAATAATTATTATTCATTATTTTGACTATTTAAAGAATGTTAAAATATTTATTTGAATAACGCCTGTATTTCTATCACAAAAATAATTAATATGTTAATTTTTTAAATTTTAATTTAATTAATTTAAAATATGTTATATAATTATAATAAAAAATAAAGGTATATTAATGTCGTTATCGACTCAATCACTCAGTGTATCCTCAGCGAACACAAGTTTCTCTCAGTCCAGTCCCTTGTCTTTGAAAAGAAAAGTGACGGGCACTACCGATACGACCCATTCAAGTATGACCGATACTTTGGCAATGCTTAGAAAAAAATTTCTTCAGACGCCTCCGATTCCATCCTCCTCCCCTTCTACTCGAAAATCTAAAAAAGATTCGACCACTAATTCTAAAATTAGTTCGAAGAAAACGAAGAAACAAATTCTTCCTGTGCCTAGCTTTTCTCCCTTATCATCCGAAGCCCCAGATCCTTTATCTGAATCTGCCCGATCAGAATCAGACAGAGTTGAATCCGTAAGCCCTATTCCAGGCGTTCCTTGTATTTATCATTACTCTTCGTTTTACGAAGATGCCCAAGGCCGATCCTTGTCTAGGGTTTTGAAACAGTCTAAAAATAAAAAAGCCCATACGATCGTGCAAGATTCTCTCGACGAAGAAGTGGTATTAATACAACAAAATTACAAAAAAATATCGGAATTGCAAAAAAGAATGCCTATCTCAAAACCAGAGCCGATTAAAGCCGGTCCCGATTCTATTATCGAAATTGAAACGGATGGGGTCGTTGTTAAAAGCAAAGATAAATCCCGGAAGTTCGACATCCATAGATCCGTAACCCCGACGGGGGAGAAAAGGTCTTCTATCTTTCCGAAATCAGGTTCGGGCTTCGTAACGATTGCTGGACATGAGTTGCAAAAGCACGTCGATACTTTCCGGAAGACCCCTAAAGCAAAAAAATTCTACGATCACATTCTAGCAAGTATGGAAGTACGATCGGATTCTAGATCCGATTCCTCATCTTCCGATCGAGACCCTGTAGAAGTTGTCAGAACGGATTCGAATACCAGTTCAGAAGAGGAGTTGGGTAGGTTTTCGACCGATCTCACTTCTCCGTCCTCTTTGAACAGGTCCGTGTCGTTATCATCGGTTTCAAGTGAGTCAGATCTACAGCGGGAATCGAGTCCTCCTTTGCTGCTGGGCGGCAAAAGCTCGAGCGTCAAATCAGACTCCGATTCGAGCGCATCTAAGATCCTGGATAAGCCAGCGACTATTGCAACTGAAAATTTTGTATAATTTATAAAATTGTAAATTATATTAAATAATAATTATCATTGATGTTAATTTGTTTTGCGATATAATTCGCTTAAAAAAAGGTGAATTATGGCTATGCAAAATATTGAATCTATTCAATCTATTAATTTACAAAGTTCCCGTCTTGATTCCAGCGCTTCTCCCGAGTTAGGGTTGGCGATCCTACATGAATTGAATCAATCTTTAGAATGCGTTATTCAATCAGACCGCAAAGAAAATCGCGTTGGGGTCGGATCCCGCCCTTTAAGCGCGGAGCGGAAAGAAGAATTGCGCCAATCTCGGCAAACTGAACGTCCGAGAATCGCACAAGTTGCGCAAGCGGCTATCCCGATCGAGATTATCGCCGGCGATCCCAGATCCCATTTTTTGGCGAGCTATTCTTTCTTCGACAACACGATCGAGTTAGAAGATGGTTCGTTTTGGAAAGTCCGATCGAGCGATATGTATAAAGTCCTCTCTTGGGCTTTGAACGACGACTTGTCGATCGCGCCGAATTACGGCATTTACTCAGGAAGATACCTGATTTCCAACCGGACGATGGGACAATCTCTCACAGTCGATTTAATTGTAGGCCCTGAAGACTTAGGTCCGAACACGCATTGGATCAGCGGCATCGACCGATGGCTCGGACGCGTCTATCTCGAAAACGGCACCTATTGGGATGTCCGGGGGATCGATCAATACCTCCTTTCCGATTGGGAAGTCAACGATACGGTCATTTTAGGGGATGGAGCCAACGAGTGGCTCGGCCGCCACGATTCCATTTTAATCAATGTGAACATGGATCATTATGTTTACGCAAATAGAGGAGCTTAACCATGTCAGCCGCTTCCATTACTAACGCAACCCATCAAACAGCCCTATCCTCGGCTCCCGATCTGAATGCGAGAGAAGAGAATCACGCCCGGCCTGTGGACACGATGAATAAAGTCGCAGCTCTGGCTGTCCTTTTGATCGCCGCTGTTGTGATTACCGTTTCTTGTTTGGCCCTTCCGTTTCCTGCATCTCTCACAATATCCCTTATAGTAGGAGCTATAGCCATTTCTCTTTTTGCCGCCGCTATGTCGGACTGCCATTCGGTGACTGTCGTCGACGGACGTCCCTATCGTAGCCACTACTGGCACAATTGGTGGTCGCCGCCTCTTTACACGACGCCGATCGTCGTGAATCCGATTTATAGAAGTTCACCAGTTATCGTTTCAGGAGCCCCGCACGTCCGAGTCGGAGGAGGGCATAGCATTTTCCCAACCAGCGTCGCCCCTTCTTTTCGCTCCACTCCGCATGTGAGAGTCGGGGGAGGACACGGTATCTCCCCAACAAGGATGGCACCTTCTTTCCGCTCTACTCCGCACGTCCGAGTCGGCGGCGGACACTTTCAATCATCGGCAAGATCTGTTCCCTCAATCCGCTCTGGAGGAGCCTCTAGTTTCTCCTTCAATTCAGGCGGACCGAGAGTCGCTGTGGGAAGTAGAAGACATTAATAAATGAGTCGTGGGCTGCCCAGTTCGCCCTGCGCGGCCCGATTTCGCTTTAGTTCTCAATAAAAAGGTCCGCCTGGACCTTTTTGTGTTTACGCATCATTCAGCATTTTTTTGATTTGTTTTAGAGGAAGAGTGTTGACGACGTCTTTCTTTTCGAGCCAGCCTTTGCGGGCGGCGTTTACGCCTGAGCGGATGAACGCGAGCTGGTCGGCGGCGTGGGCGTCGGTGTTGATGCAGCAGAGGAGTCCTTTGTCCCTGGCTGCGCGCCAAAGACGCCAGTCCATGTCCATGCGTTCGGGGTTGCCGTTGAGTTCCAGGATCTTTTTGTTGGCGATGCAGGCGTCGATGATTTTGGGGATGTTGAGGGCGTAGGGTTCTCGGCGGAGGAGAAGACGGCCGGTGAGATGGCCGAGGATGGTGGTGAGCGGATGTTCGATGGCGCGGATGAGGCGTTTCGTCATCGTTTTTTCATCTTGTTGGAGCGAGGAATGGACAGAGGCGATGACGAAGTCGAGTTTCTTTAGGACGCGGTCGGAAAAGTCGAGGGAGCCGTCGGCGAGGATGTCGCATTCCGTTCCAGTGAAAATATGGACGCGGTATTTTTTGGAGGCGTTCAGTTTGCCGATTTCTTCGATTTGGGCGAGCAGTTTTTCTTCGCTGAGGCCATTTGCTTGAAAGGCCGATTTGGAATGGTCGGAGATCCCGACGTATTCCCAACCGAGCGCATCGGCGGCGGCGATCATTTCTTTGAGGGAACTTTTTCCATCCGATGCTGTGGTGTGGTTGTGGAACGTCCCTCGGATGTCTTTTTCTTCAATCAGATCGGGGAGTTTGTTTTTTTCGGCGGCCTCGATCTCGCCTCTATTTTCCCTCAATTCGGGGGGAATGTAGGAGAGGCCGAGAGATTGGTAGATGTCGGTTTCGGAAGGAATTTTTTTCAGTTTTAGGGGAACGGCTTTTTTCTTTCTTTTGGCTTCCTCGAATCCATATTCGCTCAAGGACCAGCCATATGAGAGGGTCCGTTCCCGCAATTTGATGTTGTGCTCTTTCGATCCGGTGAAATAAAGGAGGGCGTAGCCGTATTGGTTTTCAGGGACGATGCGAAGATCGGCTTGCATCCCGTCTTTGAGGCGGACGCTCGATTTGGTTTCTCCTTTGGCGAGCACTTCTTCTACTTGTGGCTGCGTGGTAAACCACTCCATGGCAGGCTTCGGATCGGAAGCGGCCGCCAGGAAATCCAAATCGCCGATCGTTTCGAGCTTGCGCCGCAAGCTGCCGCAGATATCAGCCTGTTTCACTCCTTTGATTTTCTTGAGCTTTTCAAGGATCGGTTCTGCGGTCTGCATCGCATCCCACCAAAGACGGCGGGATCGATACGCTTCTCGATGCTCGAGAGCGCGGGCGATGTTTTTTTCCGTTTTTTCGCCGAACCCGCGCACTTTTGCGATCTTTCCTTTGCCGGTTGTTTTTTTCAGGTCGCCGATCGATTTGATTTTGAGTTTTTTATAGAGGGCTTTGACTTTTTTGGGGCCGAGGCCTTGCACTTGCATCAATTCAAGGAGGCCGGGCGGGGTCGCTTTTTTCAGTTTTTCGTATTCGGGGAGGCGGCCGGTCTTTGCGAGCTGGGTGATTTTTTGCGCCAAATGGTCGCCGATCCCTTCGATGTCGGTGAGCGTCTCCGCCTCGATCGTCTTTTCCAAGTCCTCATCCATATTCAAAAGGGCTCGCGCTCCGTTGCGGTAGGCCCGGATTCTGAACGGATTTTCCCCTTTCAATTCCAAAAGATCGGCGATCTCTTCTAAGATGAGGGCAATCTCTTTTTTATTTTTTTTCAGAGCCATAATCTGTCCTTGCCTTTTCCCTTAATTTTCACTCGCATCCAAAAGGCTGCGAAGAGAACCAAAAACATGAACGCCAAATTGAAATCGACGACAGAGTAGAAGCCGTCGAGAAACGATCGCCGGAAAAAATCAAATAAGATTTCTCTTTTGTCTGGGGCGATTTGCGCGAATTGCGCCGCCGCTTCTGTGGCGTCTTTCATAGAAATGGCGATCGAATCGGCCTCTTTGGGAGAAAGGGGAATCGACGCTGTGTAAAGCTGGGCTGCGAACGATTTTTTTTCAAAGGCGTAAAAAATCACGCTGCTGAGCGCCACGAAGATCGATCCGATGACATTCCAGGTGGTAAAAACGGTGCCGATCGCCTCGCCGATTTTTTGGGACGGAATCCTCTGGTTGACCGCTGTGATCGTGGCCGCGTTGCTGAGGCCCCAATTGATCCCTAACAGGGTGAAAGGAAGGGCGAGATAGGACAAAGGTGTTCCCAAGCCGATCCATCGATGGGCCAAAACCGCCAAAAAGGCTGCGGTAACGGAAATAACGAGAAGATTGGCTGTCCCGAACTGTTTTACTAAAAAATGATAGATCAAGGATATCACGACCTGAGCTGCGGGCATCATCGCGATGAGCAGTCCTATTGCGAAGGGGGATAATTCCCGCAAAATGCGCAAATAAAGGGGATCGAAGAATAAAAAAACGTAGGAGATGATCCCCGCCAGCGAGCAGCTGAATACGGCGAGCAAGATCAATTTGTCTTTCACGATGGAGAGATCGAGCAGGGGAGTTTCCGATTTCTGTTCGATCCAAATGAGCGCTGCGAGTGCAAGAATTCCTAAGCTGATAAGGAACCAAGGAAGCAGCCCTTCTGATTGCGCCGCCTCGATGATGCCGTAAATCAGAGCGCCGAGTCCGAAGATCAGTAGAAACAGTCCTTTTAGGTCGATTTTAACTTCGTGTTTTTCAGAAGCGAGATGTTTGAGGCTGAATGAACAAAAGATGAATCCCGCCGCGATCAACGGAAGGTTGACCCAAAAAACCCATCTCCAATCGAGAAGGCCGATCAGAATGCCGCCGAAAAAAGGGCCGAGCATGAGTCCCGAGCCGGTGATCCCGCTGTAAATGCTGATCGCGCGCGGCTGCTCTTTTGCGGGAAAAGTATCGGAGATCAAAGCGGCTGAAGTGACGAAAAGGACTGTAGCGCCCAACCCTTGCAAGGCTCGGAAAAAAATCAGACATCCCATATTCGGGCTGAACCCGGCCCCGAAAGCGGCCGCCGCAAAAATGAAGACCCCGAAATAAAAGACTTTTTTCCGCCCCCATAGATCCGCCAGTTTGCCGCCTGCGATCATCGTCATGCTAAGGACGATGGAAAAGATGTTGGTGATCCATTGAAGCTGCAAGATCGAGGCGTGGAAAGCTTTTTGAATAAAAGGAAGAGCTGTATTGACGATCGTAAAGTCGAGAAACGCCGTAAAAGCGAGAAGGGAAATCCCTGTCAGCGCCCACCATCTACGATCGATCGATTTCATATTTTTTATTTGTAACATTTAAATGTATTTAGCGAAATTTTTTTAGGTGAAACTATTATTAGGTATTTGATAAAATCTTTGCATTAATTTTTAAAAAAGGAACTTTTTGTGGGATTAAAGGTGGATCAATTGGCTCAGGGAGAACTGAAGCAAATCCTTCAGCTCGCGAGGAATGTTGAATTGGAGATAGATCAACTCGAAATCCCTAAATTTAAGGTGTAATAATTTCAACAATAGCTCGAATTTTAGCAAAATCTAATGAATATTACTTGTCTGCCCAATTTGATAAAGTATTGGAAAAATTGACAATCACTAGTCTGGAAAGGGATTTTTTAGAGATAGGTAGGCGGCCGGATGCCGCGCCCGGTCCCGAAGTACAAGAGATGAGAGATGGCCCTTATTCACCGGAAGAGCGTCTTTCTATAAACGATCAACGTATGATTCATATCAAAAACCATGTGGGAGAGTTATTCCAAACTATCAGTGAAATTAATTTCCCCTCTTTTGTTTCCTTGGATCTGGAGGACTATCCCGAAGGAGAAAGATTCTTTGCATTTTTGGAGCGTGGTCCTGCTGCTAATGAAGACGAGCGCTCTCAGTATCTTCAGACCTCAGCGGATTTAGTTTCGCTCAGACGCCGATTGGAGATGTTTAGATCGTATTCTTCTCCTGAAATGGAATGAACTGACAAATTCCTGTTTATTTTTGGGTTTTGGAATACTTCGGCAGGCCGCAGTGGGGGCATTTTTCGATGAGTAGAAGTTTGTTGAGATACTCTTGGACGCAAGCGATGAAATTGCCGTGGCTCCAGGTGAGAGGGGAGACTGAGATCGGCTCATTGGTTTCCGGGTTGACTTGCTCGGCCAGAACGCCGCTCGGGAGAGCGTGATCGGCCACCCATTCAAGAATTTCAAGGGTTCGATCTAAGTCTTGTTTCGTTTGGGCAAGAGCTGTGTAATATTGGGCCAGCCATAACGTCGTGATAAACCAGGAATTGCCCGGCCTGTCGGATTTGTCGTTCTCATCGCGGTAATACATGTCGTTTTCATAGCGAGCGATACCGCCCCCGTTTTGATTCCAAAGTTTTCCGATCACTTGGTCCATGGTGCTTTTTACCCGGGGATCGTCGGGCTTATAGGCGCCGAAAGCGAAACACCCGTAGAGGCTTGCGTCGATAGAAGCGTCGATCTCTTTGGACCCATCTTTGCGGAAATTCACGCTTCGAGCGAACCGTTTTTCCTTTTCCAAATAGAGATGCTTGTCCATTGCCTCGCGCATGTAAGCGGCGCCTTGGGCATACTCTTCCGCCGTTGTCGTATCTCCGAATGCCTCAGCGAAATGTGAGGCGGCCATCAGGCCCCCAAAAACTGTAGACACCGTATAAGTAAAGACCCCATACCGCTCTTCCCATAAATCATAGCAGGGGAGGGGCAGCCCAGTTTTCATATCGCGGTACTCCATCATGAAATCGGCGGCTTTTTTCACCAGGGAAGAATACAAAGGCCTGAGAAATTCAAGGTCCCTGAACCGTTCGTAATGGTTCCACAAAGCCCAAATCACAAGGGCCGTTTCGTCTTCTTGAATCGGCAGCTGCAATTTTTTTCTGTTCTTCTCTTCCACCCAAGGATGCCAGGAACTGGCTAACGAGCCGGTGGGGGTATATTTATGGAGAAAATAACCGTCTTTTGTAATGACCCGGGCGCAAAAATTAAAGAAAACCCGAGTGAAATCGTATCCCGCAAGATCCAGGGCGTAAGCAACGAATGACGCGTCGCGGGGCCACATGTAGCTATAGGTATCGCGGTTGAAATCGATCGTATCGGAATCGTTGCTGGCGATGATGCTGCCGATGTTGTTGATTTGCGTGCGGCAAATCAGGAGACTTTTTTTATAGAGGCGGCTGATTTTATCGGGAAGCAGGGTATAATTGAGCCTTTCTTTGTCCACCCATAATTTCCAATAATCAAACGTCCGCTTAAAAATCTCTTCGGGAGTCTTCAGCTTGATCATTGCATTGAGGGCTGCGACCTCTTCCCAATTTTTTCCCACTGCAATCCAATAGAAATAGCTGTCCTTCTCCTTCCCTTCCAATTTAAAGGGGATGCCTATGATTGAATCGACCGACCCTTGAGCGATGGGGTTTCCGTCGAGCTTTCCATCTTCCGCATCCTTCCAGGAGCCTTGGTATTTCTCGCTTTCTTTATTCCCTGTCGAATAGAGGTCGATCCCATATTTTTTATTCGCAAAAATATTCACGAGAAAATAGCGCTGGCCCTTGTAATGGAGAATTCCGTTCACTTCCGGTTTGAATGCCGCCGTATCGCCGATCTCAGTGCCGTAGATATGGAAATCCTGTCCAAAGAACAACCGCCCCTCTTTTCCTTCATCTGTCAGGTTTTCGAGGGTGATCTTTTTTAAATAGATATTTTCTTGAAAATCGACCCAGTCGTTGGAGATGATCCTCAATCCCAGATCATTGTTTGTAAGGATCACTTCAGTCACCAAAGAATCATCGAGATAATTCCTGGAAATGTCCCATCCTTCAGGGATCCAGCTGAATCGGCCGTTTACCCAGACCCCAAAACGAAAAGGCTCTCCGCGGGCATGGTTCTCTTCCCCGACGTAAGGATAATAAAATTCGCGCAGGATCCCATTTTTATCGAACGAGACGAGAATATTTCCGTTCCCTACAGGAATGTCCCTAGGCATAGCTAAACTTCCCTAGCAATTTGTCTCGCCTTCTCTTGGGCCTCTGAGATTTTTTTCTTTTGGAGTTCGATCCCCTGGTCCATCGGCTGCGCGTTGATGAATGTAATGTCTTCGATCCCGACAAAGCCGAAAATCGTCCTCAGATAAGGCTCTTGATAATCGAAATGCTTGGTCTGTTCAGAATCGTAGTTCCCCCCGCGGCTGGTCGCCACGACCATTTTTTTATTTTTCACCAATCCAACTGGTCCTGAATGGGTATAGTGGAAGAGATATTTCGGCTGGACGATAAGATCGATGTATTGTTTAAGCATGTAAGGGATATGGAAGTTCCACATGGGGCTGCTGACCAGGTAGATGTCTGCGGAAAGGAACTGCTCGATCAAACGGAGGATCTCGGCCCAGGATTCTTTGATCCCGCCGAAAAGGTTCTTTCCGTCCAAAAGCAAATATTTCCCGTCGACCCTTTTTTGGCCGAGCGACGGTAGTTCGGCTTTTGCCAAATTCAATTCTTCGAAGACGAAATCGGAGTGGCTTTTTTCAAATGCCTCCAGGAAGGCTTTGGATACTTGCAGCGTCCTCGAATCGTCCTCGCGCGGGCTCGCAATGATATGGAGCAGTTTTTTCATATAAGGCGCATCTTAGGAAACAGCCCCTTTATTTGCCATGGCAAGTAATTCTTTACTTCTTCTTGTTTGTTTGATACTGAGAAAAAAGAAGCGAAAATAAAGGAGCCTTATGAATTACATACTTCTATTGGGACGAATTTTGTTCTCGTCCATTTTTATTATTGCCTCGCTGGGACATTTTTCCGCGTCAGCGGTGGAGATGGCCGCGGAGCAAGGAATGCCATTGCCTTTTTTATTCGTTCCTTTATTTGGACTCATCGTCCTTGTGGGCGGACTCAGCGTCCTGGTTGGATATAAAGCCCGTTGGGGAGCCTGTCTCTTGGTTCTCTTTCTGCTTGTAAGTACTGTCTTGACATATCCATTTTGGAATCAAGAAGATGGAATGATGGCGGCGATCCAGCAGATCATGTTCTTTAAGAACGTAGCGCTGCTTGGCGCTGCTCTGATGATCACCTACTTTGGATCGGGACCCATGAGCTTGGACCACATCCGCGTGCATGTAAAAAAAGATTGATCCAACTCCGACACCTCTCTCCTTGAGTTCGAAAATCGCACTCATTTGAACTCAAGGGCCTCTGCATTTTTTTCAGCGCAGAGGGAAGCAGAGGGGGTTTATAAAACAAGGGCGGGCCCTGCCCGGAGGTAGAGAGGTAGTTTCGATCTTGTTGTAAACCAACATAGGTTTCTCCAGCTTCTTAAGAATCAGAAGTTTTTAAAAACCTCTCTCCCTCCGGGCAAGGCCCGCGATTTTGAAAGATTATCCCTCTGCCTTATCTCTGCGCTGAAAATTTTACAGAAGACTGAGAAGAAAAATAACGTTAATAGACCTTTTCTAGAAAAAGTGATTTGTTTATAGCTCGGATTATTAGGCTTAATTGATGATCCGGCGGAAAATAAAGTTCCTTTTTCTTTTGTTCTGCGCCTATTCGTGCGTCCGCGTTCCTGATTGCGATTTGGCTGAAATGGCTATTTCGGCCGATACCGATTCGGTTGCTGCTGAAGCTATGCAGAGAGCCGATTTCGCGATCGGCGATTGGCCCAGTCAAACCTGGTGGAAAGATTTAGGCGATCCCGTCTTGAACAATTTGATCGAGCAGGCCCTGAAGGGGAATCCCAATCTAATGGCGGCGGATGCAAGGATGAAGGCGGCGGCCCAGATCGCTCTTCAAAAACGGGCGGCCCTTTTTCCTGAAATCGATCTCGTTGCCACAGACAATTGGGAACACTTGGCCAAGACGGGATTTTTCCGCGCCTTTGCTCCCACAATCCCTGCGGCAGTCAACGATTTCAATATCGATTTTTCCTTTACCTACGAGATCGATTTTTGGGGAAAATACCGCGACCTTTTCAAAGCGGCCTTGGGCGAGGCTGCGGCGATGGCGGCTGAAAAATTGCAGGCCGAACTGCTTCTCACGACCTCGATCGCCTATACTTATGCCGAGCTCCAATTCCTTTTGAGGGAGAGGCAGATCATCTATCAGCGCGATCTCAACCGGCAAGCGATCGCCGACATCCGCATCAAACGAACGGTGCATGCCATAGACACCTCCATCGTGAATCTGCAAGCGCGCTCGACGCAGTTGGATGTTCATTCTTCCCTCTTGGAAATCGACCCGCAGATCGAAGAACATATCCACCGTCTAAAAGTCCTCTCGGGGCTTGGCCAAGACGCGATCCTCGATATTTCTTTCAATCCATTGAATCCTTTGCAAGTATCTTTGCCTGAATGTCTTTCTTTGGATTTAATCTCCAGGCGACCCGATTTGATCGCGCAAAAAGCGAGAGTGGAATCGGCCGCCAAACTCATCGATGCGGCGAAGACCGATTTTTACCCGAATGTCAACTTGACGGCGCTCATCGGTCTCGAGAGCGTTTTTTGGTCGAAACTGTTCCGCAAAGAAAACTACAGCGGCTCTTTCGAGCCAGCGCTGAACTTGCCCATTTTCACAGCGGGAAGGCTGAAAGCGCAGCTTTGGGAGAAAGTGGCCGATTTCAATGAGGCGGTTTATTCTTATAACAACCTCGTTTTGCAAGCGGCCCAAGAAGTGGCCGACAACCTCACCGTCTTGAACTTCCTTCAAAAAGAGATCGAGGTCCGCGAAAATTCGCTTCAAGTCGTCGAAAAGCAGGAATATTTGACCAGACGCCGAGTCGAACATGCTCTCGACGACCGGATCGCTTTGCTGAATGCCCAGAACAACGTTCTCGAGACGCAGCTTGCGCTGGAAACCCTCGAATACAACAAGCAGCTCGCCGGCATTTTATTGATCCGGGCTCTTGGAGGAGGGTACGGTGGCTGAAAAAAAAACCAGGCACGTGCACCGGCACCAGACCCATTCCAAACACCATCGGAACAGAGTCAAAGAGGCGATGGAAAATCACGAGAGCTGCCGCCTAAGCTGTCCGACCGGCAACCCACCCTCTTTGCAGCCGCAGCCTCCCGCTTCTTCTCCACCACCCGATAAAAGCCACAGCCGCCAAAAATTGTTTTATTGGAGCGCAGGGATTTTTTTCTTACTTTGCGGAGTGATCTGGTTCGCTTACTGGCTGATCTGGGGCCAATTTTCAGAAAGCACGGATGACGCCTACGTGAATGGGAATTTGATCCAAGTAACCCCCCAAGAATGGGGGATCATCACGACGATCTTAGTCGATAACGCCCAGCTTGTCGAAGCGGGTCAGCCGATCGTCGAGATCGACCGGCACGATTACGAGATCGCCTTGGAAGGGGCGAGGGCCGATCTAGGAAACGCAGTGCGCCAAGTGACCCAATTCTTCCTCAAAGTCGAAGAATTACAGGCGAAAAAAGAATCGAGCAAAGCCGACCTCGTCAGGGCGACTTTGGATTACGAGCACCGCAAAGCGCTCGTCTCCGACGCGAGCGTCTCTTTGGAGGATTTCGAACATAGCGAAACGACCCTAGCCTCCGCCTGGGCCGTTTACATAGAAACGGATAAGGCGCTTGCCGGCGCGATCGCGCAAGTGGAAAATACGACGGTTCCCACCCACCCCCTCGTCGAACAGGCAAAATCGTCGCTTCGCAAAGCGTTTCTCTCGTTGCACAGGTGTACCGTTTTAGCGCCAGCCCGAGGCATCATCAGCCAAAGAAGGGCCCAGGTAGGGCAGTGGGTGAATGCGAACGATCCTTTAATGGCGCTGGTTCCGCTCGACCAAATCTGGGTCGATGCCAACTTTCGGGAAGTGAGCCTGAAAAATCTGCGGATCGGACAGCCGATGGAACTTTATGCCGATATGTATGGAAGGAGCGTCAAATTCCACGGCAAAGTCGTCGGCCTCAATGCAGGGACGGGTAGCGTCTTTTCAATTCTTCCTCCGCAAAACGCGACGGGCAACTGGATTAAGATCATTCAACGGGTTCCCGTTAAAATAGGATTGGAGCTCAAAGAGATCGAAAAGCATCCGCTGGTCTTAGGACTGTCGACGACCGTTTCGGTCGATACCCATGACAGGAGCGGGCTGAGATTGCCGCAAGCGGCGCCCACGGAGCCGATCTACTGCACCGACGTCTATCAAGACGAATTGAAAGGAGCCGACGAGATGATCGACCAAATCATAGCCGACAATTCCACCTACGAACTCCCCTGCGATGAGAATTAAAAATACTTCCCAGCTTATTGCATCGGCGTTCTAGAAGAACCGAGGGTACGTGGCTCAATTCAACGCAAAGGACGCAAAGGCGCAAAGACGCAAAGAGGAAGAGAAAGAAGAAGAATAGAAAGGTTTATTTAGGGATATGGCGCTCACGTTGACTAGGATTAATTCTTTTCCTTTGCGCCTTTGCGCCTTTGCGTTAAATAAGGCTAAGTGCCGCCGGGCTGCAACGATGTTCGGCTACGCGTTTCCAATATCCTTTGCGTTGAATAAGGCTAAGTTATGATTTCGCTGACTGCGATGGAACGGCATTTGTTGCTTTTGAGCGCGGGGTTGGCGACGTTTATGATCGTCCTCGATTATTCGATCGCGAATATATCCATCCCGTATATCGCCGGAGATTTGGGGGTGAGCAACGACCAGGGGACTTACGTCATCACCTCGTTTGCAGTAGGGAACGCGATCGGTCTCGCCGCGACGGGGTGGCTCACTAAGCGGATCGGGCCGATCCGGCTCATCATTCTGTCGATTCTGCTTTTTACTTTGTTTTCATGGACTTGCGGGATGTCGATCAATCTCACCACGCTGGTCCTCAGCCGATTTATCCAGGGTTTGGTCGCAGGCCCCGTCATTCCCTTAAGCCAAAGCTTGATCGTCACCTTTGCGACGCCTCAGTCCCGTTCCAGGGATATCGCGATCTGGACGACGATCATCATCGTAGCGCCTGTCGTCGGCCCTATTCTTGGGGGCTACATTTCCGATTGGTATTTCTGGACCTGGATTTTTTATATCAATATTCCGATTGGGATTTTATGCGCGCTTGTGCTTTGGCTGGTGATGCGCAAACATGAAATGGGAAGGGAGAAAACGCCGATCGATGTTGCCGGGGTCGTCCTTTTGTCGATCGGAGTCGCCTGCCTGCAAATCTTGCTCGACAAAGGTCAGCAATGGGATTGGTGGAATTCCTATTTGATCCGCGCCTTGACTATCGGATCCATCGTCTCTTTCACATTTCTAGCGATCCGGGAAGTCTGGCATAAAAACCCGTTTTTGAACGTGAGGCTCCTCTCGATTCCTTCTTATTCCGTTTCGATCGTTTGCCTGATCGTCAGCTACGCCATTTATTTCGGGACTATCGTGATCGTCCCTCTATGGCTGCAAGAATATATGAATTACCACGTCGAGTGGGCAGGGGTCGCCGTTTCGGCGTTCGGCGTCCCCCCGATTTTTTTAGGGATGTTATCTCCCTTGGATGATGAAAAAAATCGGCATCGTCTCCACGCTTGCGGTCGCCTTCCTTTTATTTGGAGGCGGCTGTTTTTATTCGGCTTTCTTCACCACCGACGTGGACATCCAACATGTTGCCTTTGGACGGTTTCTATTCGGATTCGGATTTATCTGTTATTTCAACCCGCTGGTCAATATGAGCATCCAAGATATCCCGACGCAGCAGCTTCCGAATGCGACGGGGATGTTCCATTTCGTCCGGGCGATGATCGGCGCTGTCGGGACTTCGATCTTCACCACGTTTTGGATCCGCCGGACGATTTTCTACCATCAGCGCATCGGGGAGCTCCTTACCCCTTTCAACCCTTATACCCCTCAGGCGAAAGACCCCCAATCGCTCCAGATCCTCAACGATTTGATGGACCAGCAGGCAGCCATGCTCGCCATCAACGACGCCTTCTATATGATGGGATGGCTCTTCATGGGCTTGATCGTCCTCCTTATGCTCTGGCTTTTCTTGAAAGGAAAAGACACTAAGGTTCAGCCAGTTGCGTCAACAGCCGTCAGCGAATAAAAAAATTCGTATCATTTATTAAATAGTTATAATTTTTAATTAATTTATAATAATAAATTTGTTATAATTGTTGGAAAACAGGAGAGATTTTATGGGAACAATTGTTAAAAATGAACCCAAGGGTGGGGATATACGAATTGTTCAACACGAATTCAGGCGCGGGGAAGTAATAAACATTTTCCTATCGGAAAAGAATCCCGTCTGGAAAATGCGCAAGGTTTCATCCCGTCTTCAAGATCATCAGTATTCGAGCAGGCATAAATACTACAATAAGGAATATAACGGGAATAATTACGTGCCGATCCGGATCCGTGCAAAAGCTTCCGAACCAGAGTCTTCTTATGGGGAGGAATCAGATGACGATTCGAATCTGAATCTCGAGGTTCCTGCAGCACCGATGAATTCCCCAATCCCTTCTTCGCCAGCCGCCCTTTCGGAAAATATACCTGCTCAAAAATTATTGTCAGAAGAGATCGGCCCCGTGGTTACTGCGGTTCAAGGGAGCATTGCAGCCGAAAGTTCCCCAAGCCCTATATCGCCAGCGATGGAAATAAAACCCTCTTTTTCCGAATATGCGGTAAAAGGCGTGAAATTCGTTTTAAAAATTCTCGCAGGATTGCTTGTGATTGGAGTTGCGGCAGCGGTCATCGCACTTAGCTGGAAATTGATCGTAGGTTTAATCGGCATAAAGATTGCAATTACGTGTTTTTGTATTGCGATTCTTGGCTTCATCTTCTTGCTTAAAACGGTTTACAAGAGTGCATCCTCGATACCAGAAAATTTACCTTATCCTGTTGCTCATGAATTGGAACCGGTTCGAGTTCGAGCTCCAGCACCGCGCTCTGCCGCTGTATCTAGGGCAAGGGTTTCGCATTCAGCGCTCCCGAATCGAAGTGGGGCAAAGCATGTGGGAAAAAAAGTTAGAACAAGGGTTACCTTTAACCCCCTCTGAATCAAATCGGCTTCAGTATATCTTTGGTTGGTAAGAAGCATGTAGTAGGCTTTGTTGCATAATTATTTTTGCCTAACAGGCACATTATTAGTTTTTACCACAGAGAGCAAGGAGAACACAGAGGCATGAAACGCGCATTTTTCACTTTTTCTCGGTGTGCTCCTGCTTCTCATTTAAAACATTCCCCGGATGTTTTAAAAGTATCCGCAGCTCTGTGGTTATTAACTTCTTTACGATCAGCTATCTGAGAATGCGCTGAATTATGCAACAAAGCCATGTAGTTATCAATTTTTGAAATACTTCTCCCTTTCGGGATTTAAGAGACCTTGGTTGTGATTCTTCAAATCAAAGTAACCCCTAACGCCAAAGAGAACCAGATCATTGGCCAGGAAGAGGGGATTTTGCGCGTCCGGATCAAAGGCGTTCCTGAAAAAGGGCGCGTGAATGAAGAGCTCATTTCTTTTCTCTCTGAAACATTCAAAGTGCCTAAATCGCAGATCCAAATCCTCAGCGGCCACACCTCCCGATTAAAACGGGTTCGCATCGATAACTAGTAATTCATAAATTAGTTTTGTAATAATTATATTTTTATTATTATTAAATTATTATAAAAATAGGTTCAGTTGAAATCAATCGAAAATTAGTCCATAATGGAAAGATACTAAGAGGGTTTTATGGCTTCAGAAATCTCATCTGTTCAACCAAGATCCACGGATGCCTGGCTTCCTAAAAGCGAGAGTTCTTATCAGACTTCAGCCGTTAGAAAGGTGGAGGACATCGGAATTTCCGACCTTTCTCATCCGCGAACTTTAAAAACCCGTACCGTTGAAAATCTGACTCCGGTCAAGAAGGATCTGCTACTGAAGATCGGCTTCGTTTTGCTAACGGCAGCCATTGCAGTCCTGTTCTGGAAGGTAATTGTTGGATTCCTTGTTTTAAAAATTTTATTTTCTGCAGTCGTCGGATTAATAGACCTGATATTTTATAAAAAACAGATCAAGCCGGCTTGGGATCAACTCCGGAACCAACAGACGCAGAACAAAATTGATGCTCAACCGTCTAAGTCGTCGTTTTAGAGACTGACCACAAACCGAGGCTTCGTCGAGTTTTTGGATTATTTTGGCCAATTTTCGGACTCAAACTTGGGGGCTATATACCTTGTCGATATTGCCCCCCAAGGATTTGAGCCGAAAATTGGCACAAAAGAACCGAAAAATCGACAGATGCTCGGTTTGTGGTCAGTCTCTTACGGCTCCACTTCCCCTTGATCACTTTTGCCACAGGATTTCCGGCGCGGCGAGAGGGACTAAGACGTCTGGGAAGAAAGGGATCGCACGGGGTGTGTATTCGCTCGCAGGGCGAGAGGCTGAAACGGAGGCTCTATAAAAATGGGTGTTCTCCGATTTCATTTTTGGATCGAGCGCCATTTCTTGGAGAATGAAAGGGTTGCCATTGAGACCGTTCGCGTAAAGCTGCACTTTCACGGCTTTTGGATCGAGGTCATCGAGAAAGAGTGGGACTTCGAAATAGTGCTGTCCCCCTTTCGTTTCTATTTTCAGCTCCCCGAACCTAAGCTTGCCCCAACTCTTCTTCAATGCTTTTTTCCATTCAGCAATTTGCTTGCCGACAGCTCCATTATTGGCTGCGCGCTTCTGGTAAATTTCAGCGCACGGAAGGTAGTATTTTTCCGTGTATTCGCGGACAGCGCGGTTCGCTGAATAGCGAGGAGTGAGGCGGGCCATGCTCTCCCTGATTTTCGCTACCCAATTGGCAGGAATCCCATTATTGTTGCGGTTATAGAACTCAGGAATGACCTGTTTTTCCAGCAGATCGTAAAGGGCGTTCGCTTCGATTGCGTCCCAGGCGGGATCGTCGCCGTGCTCCCGTCCATCGCCAAGAGCCCAGCCGACATCGGGGCTATAGGCTTCCACCCACCAGCCGTCTAGTTCAGATAAATTTAGGCCTCCGTTCACGAGGACTTTCATTCCGCTCGTCCCGCAAGCTTCCCAGGGGCGCCTGGGCGTATTGATCCAAAGATCGACCCCTTTCACAATACGTTCGGTGACCCTCATATCGTAATCGGGGACGAAAACGACATGGTGGCGCATTCCCGGTCTATGGATGAATTCCATCCATTGTTTGATCATGGCTTGGCCTCCCCAATCGGCCGGGTGCGCTTTTCCTGCGATGACGAGCTGCACGGGGCGTTCGGGATTCATCAAAATGCTGACCAGGCGCTCGGGATCATGGAGCAGCATGTTGGGGCGTTTATAAGTGGCGAACCTGCGGGCGAAGCCCAAAGTCAAAGCGTCGAAATCGAAAAACTGTTTCACGTCTTCGATTTCTTCTTCCGAACCTCCCCGCGCTTGGATGATCCGGGTCATGCGGATGCGCCCTTCTTGGATCATTTCTTTGCGGGCGTCAGTCCTCATTTTCCAAAGTTTGGCGTCGGGCGCTTTTTTGAAATCTTTTTCGAGGGTTTCCATTGCGCCAAGCCACCGGTCTTCTCCGCAATATTCGGTCCAGATTTCATCCGACATGGAGGAGCTCCAGCTCGATGTATGGATCCCGTTGGTCACATAGCCGATAGGAACCTCGTCCGCGGGCCAGCGGGGGAACAGCGGTTCAAAAATGCACCGGCTCACCTCTCCATGCAGACGGCTCACCCCGTTGACTACCCGGCTGCCGCGGATGGCCAAATAGGCCATATTGAAAGACTCATCGGATTCTTCGATCCGCCCTAAAGCCAATAGGTCGTCGAGTTCGATGCCCAGAGACGCTTTCGCGTAATGACCGAGATATTTTTCGATCAAGAAGGGGGAGAAACGATCGAATCCGGCAGCCACAGCTGTATGGGTGGTAAAGAGGTTCCCTCCTTGGGTCGCAGCCAAGGCGGTCTCGAAAGACACTCCGTTTTCTTTCATGAAAAATCGGGCCCGTTCTAAAATGGCGAACGCGGCATGTCCCTCGTTCAAGTGGCAGACTTCGGGCTTTAATCCCATCGCCTCTAATAGCCGCCAGCCGCCGATCCCGAGGACGATCTCCTGTTTGATCCTGAGTTCTGAATCGCCTCCATAGAGCTCGCTGGTAATGCCTCTAAAAACAGGTATGTTCGCAGGATCGTTGCTGTCTAAGAGATACAGCGTAATGCGGCCGATCCTCACTTCCCACGTTCTCAGATGCAGGGTCCAGCCTGGAAAGCCGAGTTCGATCCGCATCCACTCCCCATCGGGCTTCCGAAGGGGCATAATGGGCAATTGATCGGGGGAATTGAAGGGATACATCGCTTTCTGGTTCCCCTCATTATCGATTTCCTGCCGGAAATATCCCTGGCTATAGAGAAGTCCGACTGCAACGACGGGCACGCCGAGATCCTCTGCCGCTTTCAATTGATCGCCGGCCACATTGCCCAATCCTCCCGAATAGATCGGAAGAGCTTCGCTCAGCATGAATTCCATGCTGAAATATGCGGCGCAAGTCAAAGGGCTGTTCGGATGGGCCTTTTGGAACCAGGCGGAAGCAGACATTTCGTGGGTGTGCGATTTGAGAAGATTATTCAAGATTTGACGGAAAGTGGGATTGGCTAAAGTTTTTTCGAGTTTCTCTCGAAACGGTCTGCAGGATCACCCAAGGGTTTCTCGTTTCTTGCCATAATTCCGGATCGAGCTCCTTCCAGACGGCGTCTGCGCTTTTGTTCCAAGACCAGATCAAATCGAGAGCCAGCTCTTCCAGCTCCTCGTAGCCTTTGATCTCGCCTTCGTGCCTATGCATATTCGTTCTCATGTCTCCAGCCTTTATTTTAAAGCCGCATTTACGATCGATTGCGCTTCTTCCAAAATCCGGTTCAAATGGTCTTTGCCCCGAAAACTTTCAGCGTAAATTTTGTAAATTTCTTCCGTGCCTGAAGGGCGAGCGGCGAACCAGCCGCTTTTCGCGATCACTTTCAATCCGCCGATCGGAGCGTTGTTTCCTGGCGCCTGGGTCAATACCGACTCGATTTTTTCGCCGGCGAGTTCTTTCGAATGGACTTGCTGCGGCGAGAGTTTTTTCAGTTTTTCTTTTTGTTCCGCTGTCGCGGCAGCCTCTACGCGGTCATAGACCGGATCGCCGAATTCGAGCGTCAAATCGCGGTAAATCTCGCCTGGATCTTTGTTCATTTTCGCTGTCATTTCGGCGGCCAAGAGCGCTGCGATGATTCCGTCTTTATCGGTCGTCCAGACGGATCCATCTATCCTGAGGAAAGCGGCGCCTGCGCTCTCTTCCCCTCCAAAGCCAAGCGTTCCGTCAAGCAAGCCGTCTACGAACCATTTAAAACCGACGGGGACCTCGTAGATTTTTCTGCCCACTTTCATGGCTGCCCGGTCGATCATTTGGCTGCTTACGAGAGTCTTTCCGACGCTTGCCTCTTTGCGCCATTTCGGGCGGTGCTGGAAAAGATAAAAAACGGAGGCGGCCAAATAGTGGTTGGGAGGGAGAAGGCCTGCGCTTTTAGTAACGATCCCGTGCCGGTCGTGGTCGGTGTCGCAGGCGAAAGCGATATCGAAGCGGTCTTTCAAGCCGATCAGCCTTTGCATTGCGTAAGAGGAAGAAGGGTCCATCCGGATTTGGCCGTCCCAATCGACCGTCATAAAACCAAACGTTGGATCGATTGTCTTGTTGACGACGGTCAGGTTCAATCCATATCTCTTTGCGATCGGCTCCCAATAATGGACTCCCGCGCCGCCCAGAGGGTCGACACCGAGGTTTAAATTTGAACCCCGGATCGCCTCCATATCGATGACGCTTCCGAGTTCGCTTACATAATTTTGAAGAAAAGGGAATCGATGTGTCGTCGAAGCGCGAAGGGCGGCATCAGCTCCGATCCGTTTCACCCCGGCCATTTTTTTTTCGATATACCCATTGGCCGTATCCTGGATCCAATTCGTGACCGCCACTTCCGCAGGCCCTCCGTTCGGAGGATCGTATTTGAACCCTCCTTCTTGAGGAGGGTTGTGGGAAGGGGTGATGACGATCCCGTCTCCTTGCTTCTTTGGGTTCTCTTTGTGTTTCCGGTTATAGACGAGGATAGCGTGCGAAACGACGGGAGTGGGGGTGTATTCGTCGTTTTCGGAAAGCATCACGTCGACGTGGTTCGCGGCTAAAACTTCGAGCGCGCTGGAGAGGGCCGGCTTCGAGAGGGCATGCGTATCGACGCCTAAAAAAAGAGGGCCGCCGATGCCGTGGTGCTTCCGGTAGTCGCAGATCGCCTGTGTAATTGCGAGGATGTGGTTTTCGTTGAAGCTCCTTTTGAATGAGCTGCCTCTGTGTCCCGATGTCCCGAACGCGACCCGCTCCGCTTTCACCGACGGATCGGGAATTTCATCGTAATACGCTTTGATCAATTTCGGAACATCGACGAGGATCGAGCGAGGCGCCGGCTTTCCCGCGAGAGGATCGATCTTCATGTTTTTCAAATTCTCTTTTTTTTCCAATACTTAAATCATGTTGGAGAATAATGCAATCGAGATCCAATCATCAGCAGGGAAATCGCAAGACAAATTTCTTTAAAAGAAAAAACAAGATCCGCTTCGCGGGAGGATTGGGCAAGATGCGCAAGATCTTTATCTTGTTCATCATGCCGACTTTGTCGATCCTGATTATCCTGTCCCTTTCTATCAATCATGCTTTTCATGGCAATTGACAATACGATCCAATTAAATTATAGGAAAATTAAATGAATGGAGTTTTCCTATGAAAAGATCTTTGATCGTTTTAGCCTGTCTTTCCGCTTTGCCGCTCATGGCTGGAATATCGAACCGTCCCAAATGCAATGAAGAAGATTTATGCAAGCCATCCGTTTGCCCAGCGAAAAAGCCAGGGCAGAAAATGGCGCGGCAGAACAGGGGACGGCAGCAGCAACAGCAATCAAAGGAATGCGGGAATCCGTGCGATAAGCCGTGTGTGAATCCGTGCGCTCAAAAGCCTCAGAAGAAAAAGAAAGAGTCCGTCTGCGGAGAGCCTTGCGTGCCGTTTTGCCCGGTCGAAGAAACTCTGCCCCGCCGACAGATCACGCCGCCGATCATCCCCAATGTGAGCTGCGGATGGAATATTGAGATTTCCGCCGATTTCATTTGGTGGGATACATATATCGACGGGATGCAGTATGGAATCTCGAATGTAGCAGATGGAGGGCCTTTTGTTCCCTTTGGGACAAGCGTAGGGAGAGGGACTATAGCGAATCCAAATTTCAAATTCGAACCTGGTTTTAAGGTGGGGATCGGTTCCTCTTTAGGACATGATGGATGGGATATTTTCGCCAATTACACTTGGCTCCGCAACGGCAACGACTTACCCAGCCATCTGACTGGAACCCCCGGCGCTGGGGCAATAGGGCCGTTTAAGATACCTACATTCCCTAACTCAGGGGGTGAGCTTGCGGAAAGCGCGGCTGCGTCTTTCAGTCAATCGACCAATGTCCTCGACGTTGAATTGGGAAGAGCGTTTTTCATCAGCCGCCATTTAATCTTGCGTCCGTTTACCGGTCTGAAAGGAGCCTGGATCCAAAACAACCTGAGATGCGATTACCGTTTTATTCCCGATCCATTCTCAAACGCCGGCGATCCCACTGTATTTAATGTCGTCGGAGGCTCTTCAAAATTCGTCCAAAGCATGGGAGGAGTGGGCATCCGTTCGGGGTTGAATACCGACTGGCTGATCTGGAGAAATTTAGGAATCTACGCCAATTTCGCATGCACGTTGCTTTGGAGCGATTTCCATGCGCGGGAAAAAGATTATACGGAGACGACGAATCTAGGAATCACGGTGAATTTAAACACCCTGCAAACCGTGCGGAAAGTCAATCCTGTATTAGAAGCCGGCCTGGGAATCAGTTATGTAATGTGGAATTGCGACAACAGCTATCGGTTCCAATTCCAGCTCGGTTGGGAAGAACAGGTTTGGTTCGATTTCAACCAAATCCGCGTAGCGAACAACAACATGAGCCTGCATGGGTTGACAGGGAATTTCAACTTCACGTTTTGAAGAAAGGTTGAGGCGAAGCGTTTCGCCCCGCGATGTATCCCGTCGTCCAAGCGTTTTGGAAATTGAATCCTCCTGTGATTCCGTCGATGTCGAGGATTTCTCCGGCAAAAAAGAGATTCGGACAGATCTTGCTTTGCATGGTTTTAAAATCGACTTCTTTAAGAGAGATCCCGCCGCACGTGACGAATTCTTCCTTGTGCGTAGTCTTTCCTTCGGCGCGGTAGAGATCGCGATGCAGTTTTTCCGCAAGACGGCGGAGATCCGCTGAGGGGATGTCGCAGAGGCGCTTTTCGAAGTCGGCGCCGGTATTGTCGAGAAGGGTTTTCCAAAGGTTTTTCGGCAAGGAGAAGGGATTTTCATTGGGCAAGGAACGTTGGGGCGCTTTTTTCTTGGTTTCCAAAAGGGTGGAAAGAGTTTTTTCGCTTGTAGAGTCCGGTAGCCAGTTTATGGAAATGTCGAACCGGTATTCTTTTTCGTGCAAGGTTCTTGCGCCCCATGCGGAGAGTTTCAAGACGGCGGGTCCGCTGAATCCGAAATGGGTGATTAAGAGAGGTCCTCTTTGGGCGAGAGGCGTCCCTTCGATCTGTACCTCCGCCGATTCGACGGCGATTCCACTGAGCTCTTTCAAAGGCGAGGAGGGGACGTTGAACGTGAATAAAGAGGGGACCGGTTTTTGGATCGTGTGGCCGAATTTTTCGGCCCAAGCATGTCCGTCGGCGCTGCTCCCTGTCGCCAAGATCAGCCGCTTGCATTGCAAGACCCCTCCTTCTTTGAGGGTAATTTCAAAATAGGAATCTTTTCTCTCGATCGATTCGATTCGTTGACGGAGGCGGATTTCGACGTTTGAAGCTCTGGCCTCATTGAGCAGGCAATCGATGATCGTTTCGGAATTGTCGCTGACGGGAAAGATCCTTCCATCCACTTCTGTTTTCAGCTCGACGCCTTTGGATGCAAACCAAGCGATAGTATCATTGGGCTGGAAGCGGTGGAACGGGCCGATCAGCTCTTTCGTTCCCCGCGGATAGTTGCGGATGAGGAGGGAAGGGTCGAAACAGGAATGGGTGACGTTGCACCGCCCTCCGCCTGAAACGCGCACTTTTGCGAGGAGGACGGCCGACTTTTCCAAAAGAAGAACAGAGGATGATGGATCTGAATTTTTAACGGAAATAGCCGCGAAGACCCCCGCAGCCCCTCCGCCGATAACTATGCAATCAAACATTTACTATCCATTTTTTCCAGAGATTATAGCAGATTCGCTCATGAAGATAATGGGAAAATCGTTTAGAATTCTTCGAAAGGGATTATAGATTCATGCAAGGGGAAGGGCTTTGCCTCTCTTATAGCGGCAGCCAAACAATTTTTGAAGACGCTTCTTTCCGGATCCAGAAAGGGGAGCGATGCGGCTTGATCGGGCGGAACGGTTCGGGTAAATCGACCCTCTTCCGGATGATCACCGGCGAAGAGAAGCCCGATAAAGGGACGATCGTCATCCCCAGAAATTACCGGATCGGAGTGCTGCAGCAGCATATCCATTTCACCCAGCCGACGGTCCTCGAAGAGGCGGCGCTCGGTTTAAGGGAAGACGAAAAGGAGATGCTTTACAAAGTCGAAAGCATCCTTTTCGGGCTTGGGTTCAATGAAGAGGCGATGGACGCCTCCCCGAATAGTTTTTCAGGCGGATATCAACTCAGGATCCAGCTTGCGAAAGTGCTGGTTTCGGAGCCCGACTGCCTGCTTCTCGATGAACCGACCAACTATCTCGATATCCTCTCCATCCGCTTCCTCTCCCAATTATTGCAAGAATGGGAAGGGGAGATGATCCTGATTTCCCACGATCTCCAATTTTTGGACGAGACGACAACCCACATGATGGGAATCCACCGGTCGGAAATCGTCAAAATCAAAGGAAAAAGCGCAGACCTCTTCCATTTGATCGCGCAAGAAGAAATGGTCCATGAACAGACGCGGCAAACTCTAGAAAAGAAAAAAGCCCATCTCCAATCGTACATCGACCGCTTCGGGGCGAAGGCCTCTAAAGCTTCCCAGGCCCAATCGAAGCAGAAAATGATCGAGAAACTCCCCGATTTGGAAAAGTTGAAGGACCTCCACCATCTCGACTTCCATTTCCATGAAGTCCCTTTCATGGGAAGGAAAATGCTGGACGCTTCCCATCTCCGTTTTTCATACAAACCTGAGACGGAATTGATCGAAGATTTTTCCCTCGTCATTGAAAAAGGAGACCGGATCGCGATCATCGGGAAAAACGGCTATGGAAAATCGACGCTGCTCAAGCTGTTGACGGAAGAGCTTACGCCCCTCGACGGGACTTTGACTCTTTCGCAAGCTGCACGCATCGGCTATTTCGGGCAAACGTATATCGACCGGCTCGATCCGAGTTTGCGCGTTGAAGAGGAGATCGCCTCCGCAAATCCAAACCTGAACTTCACCCAAGTGCGCGGCATTTGCGGCATCATGATGTTCAGCGGCGATTTAGCGAAAAAAACGATTTCAGTCCTATCCGGCGGCGAAAAGAGCCGCGTGCTGCTCGGCAAGATCGTCGCGCAGCCCTGCAACCTTCTCCTCCTCGACGAACCGACCCACCACCTCGACATCGAATCGATCGAGGCGCTCATAGACGCCATTGAAGAATTCCAAGGCGCCGTCGTCATCGTCACCCACAGCGAATGGGTCCTCCGGCGCATCGCCTTCAACAAACTCGTCGTCTGCCATAAACAAAAGCAAGACCTCTTCCTCGGCACCTACGACGAATTCCTCGACCAAGTGGGCTGGCAAGAGGAAAACCCGGAGCCCAAAAAAAAGAAAGAGGTTCCGCCTCCGGTTAAACCGAAATCATCAAAAGCCGAAATCAAAAAATGCGAAGAGCAGATCATCGAGCTGGAAAAGAGCCTTGAGAAGAACAACCAGAAACTCATTGAAATCTCCCAGTCGAACAAAAGAGAAGAGATCCGCGAATTGCTCGCAGCGATCGCCCAAGAGCAAAAGAAAATCGAAGAGCTCTACTCCCGCCTAGAAAAGCTTTATTCTTCAGATTAATAATACATAATATAATATTTAATATCTGTTTATTCAAAAAAGTATTTTATAAGTATTTTATTGAAATTTAATATTATAAAGTATATAATATATATATTTATTATTGGTAATTTATGATGGCAGCTCGCATTCCAGTTAATTTTGATTCCACGATTCCCGCAGTACATATTTTGGAAATAGGCATCCCCCTTCTTGGGCTGAATGCAGTGGCAGGAGCCAGAGTAGGCGCCGTAGCTGGGGCAGCGGTGGCGATTTTATCAGGAATCGCAGGAGTCAGGGCTCTAGCAGCAGGAAGACCTGGCGGCGTAAAACAGGCATTAACAGTCTTAGCAGCGGCATCAGGCGCTATCATTGGAACACTGCCAACAATTGCGGAAGCAATTGGAGCTACGGCATCGACAGCAGCGGCGGCGGTATTTGCAGGAGCCAACACCGGAATTGCGTTAGCCAGGCATCCGAGAGATTTATTTTCAGCTGGAGCCGCAACCTCTGGAATCGTTGTTCTATCTACACTCATAAACGGCGGAGGATGGCCGCTTGGATTAGGACTTGCAGGCATTTCCGCTGCGTCAACTTGGCTGAGTGGAAGGAGAGTCTAACAAATGATGAATCGTATCGCGGCAATAGTAGCAGGTGAGACTCAATGCAGCATTTGCTTGGAACTTTGTACCCGTTATCAGAGATGGACCGGAAAAATATTCGAACACGGAGTAGGTGAGGGAAAACATTCATTTCATCTGAATGGTTGTTTATCGACCTGGTTGCAAAACCACCACAATTGTCCTGCGTGTAGGGCAGACCTACCGCCTTTTCATCGCATCGTCGCCAGTTCCGAAATTAAAATCAGTGCAGCCGCTGCAATCATAGGCGTAGCTATTCCTCTTTTGGGGATAAATGCATTGGCAGATGCTAATGCAGTAGTAATAGGATTAGGAATAGCAATAGGAGTAGGAAGTAGAGCAAGAGCTGTAGGAGAGGTAACACTAGCAGCACTAACAGCAGGAACAGCAGTAATGGCAGGAGCAGCAGCAGCAGTAGTAGCAGCACTACCAGCAGGAACAGCAGTAATGGCAGGAGCATTAGCAGTAGGAGTTGTAGCAGCAGCAGCAGGAGAATATGCACACATAGTAAGAGTAATAGGGCCTCGGAGAGAGTTATTTTCAGCGGGAGCTGCAACTGCTGGAGTAGTTTTACTCTCAACAGTCATAAATGGAGGCGGATGGCCGCTTGGATTAGGACTCGCGGCGATATCCGCTGCGTCAACCTATTGGGATTCCCGAGCATGATTCTTAACACAGGAAATAGAGAATAAAATGGCAGCGGTAACAGCAAACGAAAATCAGTGCAGCATCTGCTTGGAAGGCTATACTCAAAAAGAGATAGACGACGAGCTTATTGTCATGCATCCGGGACATGTGTTTCACAAAGATCCGTGCTTGAGCACGTGGGGGAAATATTCGACCGCATGTCCGCTTCGATGCGGGATTGCGATTGCGCCTTTGTCTTTGCCTCGGAGATTCTTTTCTACGTTAAATGCCCATTTGCGCACGAGTTTCGACTATGCCGTTGGCGCCCCATTCCGGAGAATCAATGGAGCTGCCGCTAGAGCCGTCGCCAGGATCGCAAATTCGGTCGGAAGCAAGGCGGCTGGAATCGCGGCTCGGGCAGGCAAAGGGACGAGAACAGCGTTTCTATCGACGGCTCTGATCTCAGCAATTGGGATGGGCGCGTCTACAGTAGGATCGAAGGGTGTGGCCGCAGGCGCTGCAGTTGCGTCTATCGCATCGGCTTCGATCGCAGCGGGAGGAGCTGCTGCTGCCCTTGCATCGGCTCTCGTAGCGTCTGGAGCTTCTAGGATTGAGGAATCGGCTTCCGGAACAGCGGGTGAATCGGCCAGGATTTCTCATGAAATTGCGGTGAGAGCAGTAATGGATGGAGTCTTTGCGGCCTTGTCTTCGGCTATCTCAATCGCAGCAGCTGCAGCTGCAATCATCGGTGCGTAGATCTATTTTCTCTGCTCTTCTGTATCAATCTGGTAAAGCGGATGGGCGTCTGTCAAAAGGGAATCGATTTGATCCCATTCGACACGTTTATGAGCGTCCATTTTAAAATCATCGAACAATGTTCCCATACTTTCTTGTCCTTTTTTGACTCCATATCTCCAGAAGCTATTTCTAAAATAGATCGAAAATACTGCAGAGCATTTTTCACTTTTTACAGAATGTCCTTTTGTTTCTGCGTTCATGCCTCGTTTATCCATACGAGGGGGGACGTGCCAGATCACGTCTCGATTCTTCACCTTAAAAGAGATTCCAAAAGGGTTTTCAAGCCGCATGACAGGATGAGACATCTCCTCCTTAGTCAAATCGGAGATGTGCTTTCCTTCTCTTAAATTGAGTTGAGGGAAAGCAAAATAGGAAATTTCCTGACTTGTAAAAGGTTTGGATAACTGAGGGTGAACGTCGCTCAACCATTCGTCTGATTGAGGATCTCTCTTTCTCACTTGGAATCTATCGGTTACGCTGGCCATTTTGTTCTTTTTTAATTGTGTTTTTCAATAAGAAGCAAGCCGATACTTTGGATGGGTACCTTTGATAATCGAACTGGCCTCGTCCCATTTTTCAAATGTATACTGGCTGAAATCGTAAAATAAGTCTCCGTAATCTTGATTTTCCACGTTGACGCCGCCTTGCCATCTATCCCTGTTTTTGTATACCGAAAACACAGCGGAGCATTTTTTTCCGACAGGCCCAATTACGGGATGTCCTTTTTTTGTTTTTTCGTTCATGCCTCGTGTATCTGTGCGAGGGGGCACATGCCAAATGGGACCTGTCTGATTATCCACATGAATGGAGACCCCTGTTCCATTACTATGTCTCGTAAGAGGTTTGCGCAGTTCCGCAGGAATTACGGCTACCGAGTCATACTCATCCTCTCTCTCTTTAACCCGTATTGACGGCAATCGAGAAAAGACGATGCCAAGATTTTCGAAGGTATCGACAAATTCTTGGGGAAAAGTACTTTTAAAATGATCATCTATAGTGGAATCTTGTTTTTCTACATGAAGGGACCTGGACAAGGGAGTTTCTCCAGTAGATGCAGCAACTGACATAATATTATCCTATTAATTTTGTTCTTTTTGAAATGCAAGCCGATATCGTGGGTGGGTGTCTTCGAGAATCGAATTGACCTCATCCCACTTGTCAAACGAATTCCGATGGAAATCCCCGACTAACGTCCCAAGTGGTTCTTGATTTAGGTAGACAGCGCTTTGCCATCTGTCCGATTGGTTGTATATCGAAAATACGGCTGAGCATTTTTCTCCGATGGGTACAGAGTGCCCTTTTTTTGTTTTTTCGTTCATGCCGCGGGTATCCATGCGAGGGGGGACGTGCCAGGATCGGTTTTCCACGTGAATAGAGATCCCTTTTTCGCCTCTATGTCTCATGAGAGGCTTCTGCATGTCCTCAGGAGTTATGCGGCTTGTGTAAGTTGTGAAAAAGTCTATGCCCGGCAATTGAGAATAGACAATACCGAGCTTATCGACAGTTCCGGTAAATTCCTTGGGAAAATTTTTTTCAAAATGAATATCTATATTGAGATCTTGTTTTCCTGCATTTAAGGATTCGTACAACTGAGCAGGTGCAACGGATGACATTTATTTTCCTTTTATAATGAATTAACGCGTTGTGACGAAGACGCGGCCTTTTTCGTCGACGAGGACCGAGTTTTCGGCCTGGGCGACGAGGCCGTTTCCTTCTTCGATGAGGGGAGGGTAGCCGACGACGGCTCCAGCTTGGAGGAGTTCTTCAAGGGCGGGGCGGAGCGCGAAGAAGGGGAAGTCTTTACCGACCAGGTCATGGAGGGCGAAGGGAAGCCCTTCAAAGGTTTTGATTTTTGCGAGCAAGGCGCGAGCGCTTTCGGAGCGGACGGGGCGGGAGGCCGCGAAGCAAAAAATCGCCGGATTGCCGGCTTCGTAGATCATTCCTTTGCCGTTGGTGGCAAACGGCTCGATCGCGAACGTCATGCCAGCCTTGATCGTGGCGGTCGACCGGTCTTCGTAGTTGGGGATCGTGGGGGCGGTATGGATCTTATAATAGCCGAGGCCGTGGCCGCCGAGATTGCGGATCGGCTGCAGACCGAACGAGAGGATCGTCTCTTCGATGATTT
This sequence comes from uncultured Chlamydiae bacterium, assembly GCA_963713105.1. Taxonomy (GTDB): domain Bacteria; phylum Chlamydiota; class Chlamydiia; order Chlamydiales; family SM23-39; genus CAVQKJ01. Next base: position 149,197 of record CAVQKJ010000005.1, on the reverse strand, counting down.
TGCCGATTTCCCGGACAGGCTGGCCGACCCGGATGCTTTTTTCCGCGTTGAGGAGGGCCGCCTCGGCCGCATCGATGAGAACCTGGTGCTTGCCAGACAGATCGACCGTAATGGCGCAATCGCCGATAGCCCCTTTATAGCAGACCCCGATGTCGAGTTTGACGACTTGATGGGAGAAAATGAGGTCTTCTCCAGGCTGCGGAAGAAAATGGGCTGCCACTTCGTCGAAGGCGATTTGGGGCGGAAATGCGGGTTTTGCCCCTAATTCAAATATTTTTTCGTTGATTTGGGCGATGACGGCGTTATAGGAGGCTCCTTTGACGATCAGCGATTTGCCGAACGCCCGTACCTGCTTCGCTAATTCGCCCGCGCGGATAAAATCTTTTTTGTACTCGTTATTCATAAGAGTCAATAATTGTATAATATTAAACTAATCTCGGCAAATGAATTTATCGACCTTTTTTTGTTTGGATGGTGTATCATCGACTGTCAAATTATTTGATTTTATGTTTGATTTTATTCGATATGCGAATGTTTGGGAAGATCGCCGCTATTTTATGCGAAGCGCTTGCGCCAAGCGCCAAAGGCGGCCGCGTCCTTTCCATCTCTTCTTCGGGCGACAATGTTTTAGCCCTGTTGACTCTGGATCCGCAAGAGATCGTCGCGATCGATTTGAGCGGCCCGCAGTTGGCTTGTTTGGAAATCCGGATCGCCGCATTCAAAGAACTCGATCATGAGGGCGTATGCCGGTTTTTGGGCATTCTTTCTTGCAGCAATCGGATCCAAGTTTACAAGGACCGGATCAAAAAGCATTTGAACGAATCGGCGCAAAAATACTGGGAAGAAAACCTTGAAGCTCTCTCAGACGGGGTGATCCACGCGGGAAAATTCGAGAGGTATTTGAAAGCGTTTGGAAAATGGGTCCTCCCTCTCATTCACAAAGAGGAGACGATCGACTCTCTTCTCTCTCAGAAGTCTAAAGAGGAGAGGATCGGCTTTTATGACAACAGATGGAACCACTTCCGCTGGAGGTTGATCTTCAAAATCTTCTTCAGCCGGAAAGTCATGGGTTATGCCGGAAGGGATCCCTCTTTCTTCGACCAGGTACAAGGGAGCGTCGCGGAGCGGATTTTAGAGAGGACGCGCCATGCGCTCACCGAACTGGAAACGGAGAAGAATCCCTTTTTACACTACATCTTGAAAGGCAATTTTTCTCCGGGCGATTTGCCCCTCTATCTCAGGCCGGAGCATTTCGAGGCGGTCCGTTCGAGAATCAGCCGCGTGCAACTGTTCCAATGCGGAGCAGACCTGGTAGAAGGGAAATTCGATGCGTTCAACCTCTCCGATATTTTCGAATACATGGACAAAGCAAAGTTCGAGGCTTGCTACAATAAAATCCTCGCTTCGGCCAATCCAGGCGCCCGCCTGGCCTACTGGAATATGCTTGTCGACCGGAGCTGTCCGGAAAGCTGCAAAGACCGGGTTGCCGAGCTAAAAGAAACGGCTGCGTCGCTCCATGCAAAGGACAAGGCTTGGTTTTACCAAAAATTCGTCCTCGAGGAGCGGGTCCGATGAACCTCTTTTTAGCAGGGCTTGGTTTCCTTTCGATTTTTGGGATTGGGGAGGCTCTCTACCGTTTTGCCAAGGTCCCTGTCGAATGGACGCGGAAGCTGCAGCATTTGCTGTCGGGCCTTTTCGCTTGCGCTTTCCCTTGGATTTTTTCTTCTCCTTGGGAAGTCTTTCTTTTGGGCGCTGTCATGGCCCCAGTTTTATTCGTTTTAAGGAGATTCAAGGCCCTGTCATCGCTGCACGATGTAAAGAGAGAATCGCTCGGCGAATTCTATTTCTTGATTTCGATCGCGGCCCTCTTTTATTTATCGTTTGACAGTCCTCCTATTTTTTATCTCATTCCGCTCCTTTTGCTCACGGTTTGCGACTCTTTAGCCGCAATCGTCGGTTCGGCATACCGGAAATTCACCTATGGACATGCCAAAAGTTTTGAAGGCTCGGCCGCGTTCTTGATCTCGGCGTTCCTCGTCGTCCTTTTGCCCCTTCTGCTCTTCGATTTCGATCCTATTCTCTCTATCTGGATCGCGCTCAAGATTTCGCTGATCCTGACGCTCATCGAAGCCGTTTCCAGTAAAGGGATCGACAACCTTTTGATCCCTTTAGCCTCGTACGGCCTTCTTCTCTACCTGACTTCCTTTTCCCCATCCTATTTAGATTGGACAGCCATTTCTCTCTTATTCCTGGCCACCGTATTTTACTTTCGCCGCATTTCTATCGACGAGTTCGCACCCGCCAATGAAAAAATCGCCATTTTCGACCGGTTCGGCAAATCCGATCCAATCCATCCCGACGCCCTGTGCTTGGCCGCGATGAGGGGATCCGTTGCTTTGGCTGTTTTAACCCTCCAAAAAAAAGGGGATCTCGGATTGATCGGCCATTACGAGGCCGCCTGTTCCAAAGCGGGAATCGCCCTTTTGCGCGCCGCTCGAAAAAAATTGAAACAACTCGGGGTAAAGCAAGCGATCGGGCCTATTAACGGCAGCACCTGGAACCGCTACCGATTGGCAATGGATGACAAAAATCCGTTTTTTCTCGGCGAGCCGAAAAATCCACCCAGCTATTGCGCCCATTTCCTCAAAACAGGCTTTACTATCTTGGAAAGCTATGAAAGCCGGATTGCAACCGACCTATTGGAACGGAAAGACGCCTATGCGAGGCTCGATGCGAGAATGAAAAAGCTCGGCCTCTCCATCGAACCGCTCAATCTGGAACACTTTGAAAAGACCCTTCAAGAAATCTACGCAATGAGTCTTTCGGCCTTTGCCGAAAACCCCTTTTACGAACCGGTCGACTTTAACGCCTTTTGCAGCCGCTACCGCGCTCTAAAGCCCCTTCTTAAGCCTGAATTCGTCCAGCTCGCCTACGATCGAGACCGCCGCCTCATCGGATACGCCCTCGCCTACGAAGACCCCCAAAACCGCTCCCAGATCATCTTCAAAACCTTAGCCGCTGACAAAAAGGCCCGCGCCGCCGGACTAGGGGTCTACCTATTCGACAAGATCCACCATCTCGCCGCCCTAACCGGTAAACAAGCCGTGATCCACGCCCTCATGCACGAAAAACACAATTCCCTAAAACTCTCCAAATCGATGAAGACAGCCCACTTCCGCGATTACGGAATATATTCTTGCAATTTGTAATATTAGTATTATTTTTAATAAGAAAGGGAGGAGGTTGAATCTGCTGAGGCTCTATAGGCGAACTTGAGTGCAATTAAGGATATGCAGGATAAGGTTAGTATTCTCTTTGAAGCCCCGCTCGAAGGGTAACAATCGTCTGCAATAATGAGACTCCAACTGATTCTCGTTTACATTAGTCGACATTATCATATAAAATGGGCTTAGCTCATCTACCACGTGTAGAAGGAGTCTGGGGTCCGTCTAAACAGCGGCACCCCCTTTTTTTTGCCCTAAGAAGATTTCGAATTCTTTTCTTAGTTTTTCTCGACTATGAGATCTTTCAACCGGATATGCAGTCACAAGATCAAAGTTTCTCGAATCGGCTATGACAACAAGATAATCGAAGCCATCAAGAGCGAAATTTATCCTTCTCTGCTTTTGACCTTTCCACGTCCGGGTTGTTTCCCAAACTTTAATATCGTCGGACGTCGCATTTTCAATAATCGCTCTTGGCCAGCGAATCCTTTCACATCGTCTCAAATCAGGAATCCGTTCGGATTCTTCCGTACCTTCAGAGACGAGATGCCAAAAAGTCGCTCCCTTTAATTTATATGAAGGTTCATACCTAACAAAAATCGGCTTACCTTCATAAATGGGTTTACTTTCGACAAAATCTTTAATAAATTCTTTGTGGACTGCCTCGCTATATAACTCCCAGCTACCTTTATATTGATCCAGAGAAATCAGACCCGGCAACCAAGTGGGAACAGTTTTATGTATTTTCTGGGTCACTTGCAAGCCAGCGTAAGAGATTAACCTTTTTTTCTCGATAAAGTGTTGTTTTGGCAAGGCTATACATTGAACGTTCGCGCATTTTTTCTATGAGAGTTCGCTTCGCAGCACTCATTTCTCTATTTCTATTCGCGGCCATTACACAGCCGATTAAAAGATCTGTCAGTTGCACCTGTTCAATTTCATCAGAACGAATGTTTTGCACCCGTTCAATTATTTGACGTTGAAAATCGTAGTTGTTGTTGGATAAAATATCATGCAATTTTGATATTTTATCGCTTGATTTAGTGTCTTTGATATCTAAATAAATACGATATCGATCGGATGGATTTAGAAGAGTCTTAAGCAATTCGAAATACATCTTATAATACCAAGTGTCGTGATCTTGGTCGAAGGCTGCATGAAGAAGTTTCGTTTTATCAGGAATAATCAAAGCGCGAAAAGAGAGTTCATTTTCTTCAAAAAAATAACTCAGTAAATCCATGTAGAAATCAATTTTTCCTGGAGAAACTTTTGTCCATTTGATTTCAAAAGCAGGACTTAATCCATGTTTTTTCTTGATGGCTTTAAGATTTTTAGAGATGGTTCGTGAAATGTTTTCTCGACACCAGATCGCACCTAAGACCATTACATTCTGTCGATCGTTCTCGAGATGACACGACTCATCGCAATAAACATTGAAAGTATTCATGCCGTTTACATTTGGCTTATTCTGAACGAACTATTCTAACACGAGCTTTAAAAAACTCAACCAAGAATTTGTATTTTTTTTATTGAAAGATCCTCAATTTCTACGTGCAAAAAAAGAAGGAACTTGTGGTAATCCACGCGTTCAAGCGTAAAGACCACAACTCGTTAAGTATCCTAATCAACATCCATAGGTTTTAAATCCGCATCTGCCTCTTGGGGCGGATTTGCACCGCGCATTCTCGAAGCTGCATTGAATGCGGCTCCTGGATCAAAAGGGGTCTCTGTTCCTCTGAAAGCGGCTAATAATACGGCAGGAAGAATGGCCCGCCCATCCTCAGGTTCTGGCAAAGCGCGATTGTTGTAAGCAGAAGCTGATACAGGACCTATCGTAGGCATTTTGCACCTCAAAAATTGATTCAATCCGTCGAGAATAACAAACTCATTTAATACCGGCAAAGGAACAGGATCTCGATGTTGCCGAGAGCAGCGTCGATATAAGAAAGAAATAGCAGGGATGACAGGATGGGCAGGATAAGAAAGAAATGGCAGGACGGGGAGGCCCCGTACCCCAGACTTCTCTAGACTTTCCTGTTTTTTTATCCTGCCTGCCGACAGGGGTCCCCGAAATGCTTCATTTTGGGGGCGGCAGATCCTGCGGCGCGCTTCGCCTGCTCCGCTTAAAAAAGGTTCCCCGAACCTTTTTTAAGTTTCCGCAGTCCATACATATCCTGTTCCTGACTTGTACCCAAGATGCTTGCTCCTGCATTTCATTGTATGCAGAGCTGACGATTACGATGGTGCTGATTCCAGACTTGTATCCAAGATGTCTGCGCCTATATCTCGTCATGAGCAGAGCTGAGGATTTCGATGGTGCCGAGGGCAGCGTCGATTTTGACTTTCATGCCGGTTTGAAGTTTTTGCATCAGGCCGGAGACGCCAACAATGGTGGGCAGGCCCAGTTCGCGGGCGACGACGGCTGAATGGGAGAGGAGGCTGCCCCGTTCGATGAGGAGGCCGGAGCAGGAAGGGTAGAGAGGGACCCAGCCTGGATCGGTGCGTTCGGTTACGAGGATTTCACCGTTCAGGGTGCGCGCCTCTGTGAGATCGCGGACGACGCGGACTGTCCCTTCGACGATTCCCGGAGAGCAAGGCGTCCCTTTTAAGAGATGGGGATGGTCGGGGGCTTTTTCATCGAGGGAAGAGAACCATTGATGGGCTGAGTCAAGACCTGCTGGGCCGAATGTAATGAAGCGGTCTGGAGGCGAGGGGGTTTTTTTGAACGATTCGAATTCCTTTTTTCGCTGTTCGACAAGGGTGGCTGGCTTGAGGTCGACTGCGCGCCCCTCCGCATAGGCAAAGACTTCATCGACGGTTAAATAGAAGATATCGGAGGGAGATTCGAGGATGCCGAGTTGTGCGTACCGATTGCCGAGATTGCGGAAAATTTGTCTTACGACTCCGAAAATTTTCGTTCTGGAAAAGCGCATGTTTTCCCGGTCGCGGATCGCTCTTCTCGCGTGTTTCAGGACGAATTTGTAGACCCCTTTTTTCGCTCCTTTCAAAGAGGAGAAAACGCGCTCTTCCGCCCGTTTGCGGATCGGCTGCTCTTCGCTCGGAGTGTATGTTTTCATCCGGACGTAATTGGCTACGGCGTCGAGAATGAACGCGGGGTTATCGTGGAGGTCTTGCGATTCGAGCTTGAGTTCGTCGACGCAGCGGAACCCGTATTCGTCGAGGAACTGTTTCAAATAGGAGCCTGATTTCTTCGGGACAGGTGTCGAGAGACGGGTTTTGCAGAAACTGTTCTTTGAATGTCGAATCCGCTGCGTCGATTTTCGCTGCGATTTCCATGAGGCGCAAAGTGGGTTTCGCGCTCTCCAAGCCCCCTTCACCGCTCAACAGGTCGTTTTGGAGGGATGGGTCGCTGGAGCCGATCCATTTTTCTGTAAGTTTCTTCAAAATCCCGAAAAAGATCATGCAGAGGCAATCGTTGATGATCGGGGCTTGCCATCGTTTGAGGATTTGTTCGGAAAGATTGCGGTATAAAGCGATCAGGTTGGAGATGGACATCTCTCTAAAGTTCGATTTTCTCGCTTGGGAGTAGACTGCGTTGAAATGGGTTCCGAAGCGATCGACGATCCGGCGGATCGTAAGGAAGCGCCAAAGAGAGGCCGTATAGAGTTTTGCTTGAGAGAAGAGAGAGCTTTTTGGAGGTTTTTCAGGAAAGCCGATCGAGGCGGACAGTTCGGGGGTCAAAGCTTGTTTCACGCCCATCATCGTTTCCATGAACCCTTTGTTGCTGCCTGCGCCGGGAAGGAGGATCGCGAGACGGTACCAATTGACGAGATTGTAGTAGATGCGCCCGCGGATAAGGCCAAGCATGTTTCGGAAGACGGGATCGTAGAGTTGGATGGTTTTGGGAGGCACGGCGATCACTTCGCAAAATTGGCGGTACACCTGCTCGTAGCAAAAGTTCGCGAACGAGAAAGTGAGGGGAGTGGTCACTCCGGAATAGCTCTCGACGATGTTCGAATTGTCCCAAAGAGACGGACTGCCGCTCTCATAATAGGAGGAAGGAGGAAGGGTGGTTACAGGGCGGGTTTGAAGGCAATAAAGGATCCCTTTTTCGTATGCCCACTCGAGGTCTTGCGGCCTGCCATAATGATCTTCGAGGCGGATCGCGAGTTTCGCCACTTCGCCCGCTTCAGAATCGGTCAATGAGGCCAGATTCCGTTTGATTTTATCGGTTTCGATTTTCTTGAGTCCGCGCGAGGGCGCTTGGACGAAGAGGTGCTCTTTGTCTGCAATGGTCGATTCGATCTGGAGTGATTTTCGGTCGATGTAGAAAAGATCTCCTTCGATCTCTCCGCTCACCAATCCTTCTCCGATGCCCCAAACGGAATTCACAGCGGCTCTGCCGCCTCTATCGATCGCAATGGGATCGCGGGAAAAAACGACTCCGGAAATTTCCGAATGGATCATTTTTTGGATCACGATTCCAGTTTGAATTTTGGCTAAAGAGAGCCCTTGCTGTTTTCGGTATTCGATCGCCCGCTCTGAAAAACAAGAGGCGCGGCACTGTTCGATCGATTCGAGGATCTCATCGATTCCTTTTTGGAAAAGGTAGGAGGAGTGGATCCCTGCGAAAGAGCAATCGGAAGAATCTTCGCCGATCCCGCTTGAGCGGACGGCGACAGGAGTGTCCAAGAGGCCCGCTTCTTGCAGCGCTTGTTCGAGGGATTTTTTAAAATCGCCGGAAGAAAAAGACGTCGATGCGACGCAGATCCAAGGTGGGACGTTGAACCCCATTTGAGTCAGCTCTGCGAGATGATGGGCTTTGCCGCCGCCGAATTGTTTGAATAGATGAAGAGGATCTGTCGGTTTTAAAATCATGAGAAGACCGCCGCTTTGATGCCTAAAGAATAAATGCAAACGAGGAGGTTGACGGCAGAGAGTTTTTCCGCCGCTTTGAATAGAGAAGGGGAGAAACAATAGTAGAAGAGCGCTGCCGCCAGAATCAGGGCTACAGGCCAAAGGAAGGGGCTTAAATGAAGGCAATAGCCGCAAAAACCGAGGATGCAGAGAGCTAGGATGGCGAAGATTGCGGTGCGGACCCTTCCGTAGATCCGCGGATAGGTCTTCAAAATGGGGTGCGCTTTCGGGTCGAGTTTGCGGCAGATCTCGTAGGCGAAGAACCCGCCGAATAAGGCGAACGAGGTGTATAGGGTCTCGAAGGAAAAGATGTCCAGTCCGCGCGCGGCGATGAGGAATGCGGAAAGAGGGACGACGATCAATTGGTGGCTGAGTGCGTAAAGCAGAGGCCTTTTAGAGAGATAGGATTTCAGGTTGAATTCGTGGAACATGGCGTAGAGATAGCCTGTGACGATCAAAAAGGCGAATCCTGCGGAAAACGTCAGCGTCCAGCAGAGAAAGACAGAGTAGGCGCCCATGCCGAAGATCAATAAATGGATGAGGGCGTGCATCTCGTTTTTGGAGATGAGCCCTTTCGGAAGGGGGCGGTCAGGATGGGCGATGCAGTCTTTGTCAAAATCTTTGTACTCATCCATCGCGCGGAGGAGGAAGAAAAATAAGAGGAGTCCCAAAAACACGGATGCGAAAGCTCCCCAAGAACCCGTTTGATAGGCGATCAGGGCCATGCCTGAAATCAGGATGCCTTGAGGAATCGGTTGAAAACGTTCTTTAATGTACGTGAGCCATGGCTTCATATTGCCCTCTCTATGGTTTTTTTCCGGTCGATCCTCGATCTGTGGCGCCGGTCGCGGTAGATTTTGCACTCGATCGCATCGAGTAAATGAGGAAACCGCTTTAATAAAGCTTCCCGATTCGCTCCGATCCCTTCTGCCAGCAAATACCGTCCGTTCGCTATCAAAATTTCATCGCTTTTCAGGAATGAAGAGATTTCTTGTTCGAGGAGAAAATCGCTCTGTGGCTGCGTAGAGCGCCCTCGGTACCACCATCCTTCTTCGTCCGCTTCGATCCGATCTCCCATGTTGTGCCAACCGCTAACGTGGCTGCCCGAAACCCAAAGAACGCCGCTCTCATCGATGCGGGTTTGCAGTTCGGGAATAGGACGGCCCAAAAAGAGGGTCTGGAAATGATTGCGGCCTTTGCATTTTTGCACGACCTCGCGGGCGTCTGCGATCGCCACGGGTTCCGCCTCGGTGCTCCCATAGACTTGGGTCCATTTCGCCAAGGGCCACGATTCGAATCCCTGTTCATAGAGCGAGCACGGCGCTAAAGCACCTCCGATGTGGAAGGACTTTAAAGCAGGGAAGCGCTCTTTGTTTTCGATCAATTTCTTTAAAAAATGGGGCCCGCAGCTCACGCTGTTTGGAGAGAGCTCTTTCGGGATTTTGCGGAAGGCTTTTTGATCGGATGCCAGTACCGAGCATCTCCCCATAGAGAGATTCAAAAAAACGAAATTGGGAAGAGCGCAAAGATCCGATGAGCCGTGCAAGCACAGATATTTGGATAAAACAGCGGCTTGGCTTCTCAAGACGCCATGTGTCCTAACAATGCCCTTCGATCCACCTGTGGTGCCTGTCGTAAAGGTCATAAAGCCCGGATGGTCTTCAGGAAGGGGAATGGCTTCAAGTTTGGATTCATTAGGTTTATTGGGGAAAGAAACCCACGAAGGGATTTTCCGGATAGCTCCGATCCTTAGCCCCCAAAGGCGCCCCAGGAGATTTGAAACAAATAGTTTCGGCCGTCTGGCTGCGATGATCTCTTCGATCTCGGCCAAGGGGAGCCAAGGCTCGATAAAAATGGGCGTGCAGCCGATCCCCAGCAGCCCAATGACAGCGGCGTAGAGCGAAGCGCTGGGTTTGCCGAAAATAAGGACGCAGTCTCCCTGCACAATGCGATTGCTTTTCGCAATAGTTTGCATTTGTGCGGCCGATCGGTAAATCTGGCCGAATGAAACGGTCCCTTCCCGCTTTTCCCAAAGGGCGGGCTTTTCTGGATTTCGCAGCGCGCCATCGATAAAAGCTTCAATGCAGTTCATCAAACCGATCGCAATGCGTTTGCAATGGGCATCTTCGCCACTTTAATTCCTGCGAGGAGTGAGGCGATGAGGGCGGCGAAAAAGCTCAAAATGACCGTATAGATAACCATGCTCCATTGGAAAGAGAAGGTGACGAGGAATTGGCGCGTCTGTCCCGGTCCAGGAGGCATCAATAGCCCTTTATCGACAAAGAGCATGAGCACGCAATAGGTCGCCGCCATCCCGAGCAAGCTGCCGAATATCGCCAGGAGGCCGCCCTCCACGACGATGAGCCTGAGGACCGACCAAGCCGATTCGCCGTTCGCCCGAAGGTTGCCGATCTCTTGCTTCCTCTCTAAAATGGAAGCTGAAATGCTGTTGAAAATCCCTAAAAGGACGATGCTCAAAATGATCACCTGGACGACGTTGAATTGGGCGTGGAGCCAGTCGACGGAGTGTTTGTAGTAGATTTTATCGAGAACATCGAAAGGGATCGCTTCCAATTCGGGAAAGGCTGTTTCCACCTCTTTCGCGACGCGGTCCCAATCGTTGAGGTTTTGAAGCGCTATCGAGACCGTTTCGATTTTGTAGGTCTTCAATAATTTTTGCGCTGCCGGAAGCTGAATCTTGAAGACGCGGCTGTCGAAATCTTGGGAGCCCGTATGGAAAATCCCCGTCACCGTGAATTTGTCTTTGCTGATCGCGCCTTTCATAGAAGTGGCAATGACCGTCACAGTGTCTCCAGGCTGGACGCGCAGCGAATTTGCAAGTCCGCGGCCCAAAAGGATGCCGTAAGGATCGGTGTCGAGAGTAGATCCCTCTTCGACGTTGAGGCTGTTGAAAAAGGAAGACTCTTTCTCCGCTTCGATTCCTTGTCCTGAGCCGCTCACCGCAGTGTTTCCGTTTTTCAAAAGGGCTGAGAAGCTGACGCGGGGGAAGACGTTCTCTACGCCGTCTATTTGCGAGGCGAAGGCCTGAAGCTCGCCGCCATTCGCGATCCAGTGTTTCGTCGGATCCTCATATACCATGTCGCGGTATCCCTTAGTAAAAATTTGGCCGTTGCCGTAGGTCGCATGGATCGTGCTGTCCCGCAATTCAGTGAGGACGCCGTGAATGAAGCCGTCGAAGGAAAAAAGAGCTCCTGTCCCGAGGGCGATCGTGAATAAAATAGCGATCGTCCGTCTAAAATTTCGAAAAAGGTTCCGGATTGGCAGTAAAATCCACATCATGATTTTTTCCTTTTGCCCTGATTCATTAGGGTCTTTTCCGGCTCTTCTTCGCTTAGCTTGCCGTCTTTGATATGAATATTTTTGGAAGCGAACGATTGGACCATCGGGTCGTGCGTCGTCAAAATCACGGAAGTTTTTCTGCTCGCAACCAACTCCGAAAGGAGTTCCATGATTTCAGATCCGGTCTTCTGGTCGAGGCTCGCCGTGGGTTCGTCTCCGATGATGACGGAGGGGCGCTTTGCGATCGCGCGGGCGATGGCGACCCTTTGCTTTTGTCCGCCGCTGAGCTGGGAAGGCCGTTGTTTTCGATGATCCCAAAGGCCTACCGCCTGCAGGGAATCTGCGGTCCGCTCGCTGATTTCCTCTTTCGATAGTTTTTGGCGGGTTAAGAAATATCTGACGTTTTCTTCCGCAGTCAAAACAGGGATGAGGTGGAATTGCTGAAAAATAAAACCGATCTGGAATTTCCTGATTTGGTTTTTCCTTTTTTCAGACATGTGTCCAATGTCCTCGTTCTGAAAGAGCACACGGCCTTGTTGGACAGGTTCGATCAGACCTAAAATATTCAGGAGCGTCGATTTTCCAGAACCTGAAGGTCCGGAAATCGCAATCAGCGACGATTCGGAAATTTCCAGCGACAATCCACGGATCGCTTCGATCTTTTGCTTGCCTAAAGAATAGGAAAAGGCCAGCTCTTCCACATTGTACAAACCCATTGCATCCCGTTTGTTATTGACATTTCTAAACTGTTGATTCTAATATCAATAATCTTAATCGGCAATTAAACTATTTGTTTTAGAAAATGTCTGAAAGTTATATTTTTAGTAGAAAATATATTAATCATCTTCTGAAAGAATCTTCAGAGGAAACGCTCGTTTCCCGTCTGGCGAAAAAAGATTCTCCGCTGCCTCCAAGAGTGCCTGGCGGCGCTTCCCTGTCTCCGGATGCAATCGAAAAGCGGCACAAACTGATCCCTCTTTCAGAGGAAGATAAAGCAAAACTGCTCGATCCTTTGACATTCGCGTGCAAAGATGAATATGAAAAAAATATTGAAAATTTCATCGGAACTGTCAAAGTACCCATCGGCCTGGCTGGCCCGCTTCGGGTCAACGGCATCCATGCCCAAGGCGATTATTACATTCCTTTGGCCACTTCCGAGGCAGCTCTAGTCGCCTCCTATCACCGCGGATCGCTCCTCATCAGCGCGGCGGGAGGGTGTTCGAGCCTGCTTTTATCCGAGGGCGTTTCACGCGCTCCCTGCTTTGTTTTCCAAAACCTCTCCGACGCAGGCTTCTTCGTAAAATGGTGCATCGACCATCTCGAAGAATTCAGGAAAGCAGCCCATAGCACCACAAATCACGGGAAACTCGAGAACCTCAATGTGAACATCGACGGCAACCACGTCTATCTCATTTTTGAATACCACACGGGCGACGCATCGGGCCAAAACATGGTCACTTTCGCCACCGAAGCTGTGATCGAATTCATCCTTGCGCATTCTCCGATAAAACCTCTGCATCATTTCATCGAAGCGAATCTTTCCGGCGATAAAAAAGCATCGACGCAATCGTTCCATTCCGTGCGCGGCAAAAAAGTCACTTCTGAAATCAAAATCCCCCGTCCTCTGATTGAGAAGTATCTCCATACGACGCCGGAACTCATGGTCAAATATTGGACCGTCTCTTCCGTAGGAGGCGTTTTAAGCGGCACCATCGGGACGCAAGGCCATTATGCGAACGGCTTGGCGGCGCTCTATATGGCAACTGGCCAAGATGTCGCCTGCGTCGCCGAGTCGGCGGTCGGCGTAACGCGGATCGAACTGACCCCCGAAGGGGAGTTATACGCCTCAGTCACGCTGCCGAATATCATGGTGGGAACGGTGGGCGGAGGGACCCGCCTCCCTTCGCAGCAGGCCTGTTTGAATATCCTCGGGCTTGCCGGCTCTGGCAAAGCGAGGGCCTTTGCCGAAGTGTGCGCCGCGCTGATCTTAGCGGGAGAACTCTCGATCCAAGGGGCGATCTGCGCCCACCATTTCTCCCGCGCTCACCGCCGTCTTGCAAGGGGAAACTCAGATTCGAACGGGATATGAGGGACGTCGTTGACCAAGATCCCCGCTCCCATCCCGTGTAAGGCTTGCGCCTTTTTATCGAGACATAAACCGCACGCCAATCCGAAAACTTGCATTTGGATGAATTTCTTAGATAATGAAACGGTCGCGTTCGAGCTCGCCTCCGCATAGCCCGGCGCATGCAGAGCAGCGAACCCGATCGATTCGATCAGATGGCGCGTCATTGCAAAATGGCATCCCTGGCCCTCTTCGATCCGTCGAATCTCCTGCAAAAGTTCGTAAGATCTTTCTGCGACCGAAATAAAGTCGTTCCGTTTCAAGTCTTCTTTCATCGATCGCCGATATTTTTTAAGAACCCCTTTCAACGACGATAGGACCTCTTTCGTTGCTCTGCCGCGATATAGAGGGGGAGCATCAGGAAATGGCAGCGAGAGCATCGGTACGATATTGCCCTCGATGATGGGAATTCCGATTTTATGGAATTTCGAAGCTTGCCTGTCGACCCAGCCAGCGGCAGCCAAAGCGCCTGTCTCAAAAAAGATCAAAGCCCAAGAGATGCAAAGGGACCGACGCCCAGTCATCTCGGCGTAGATTTTTTTTCTTTCCCGATTGATCGCAATGGCTTCTTTTAAATGCCCAGAAAAAGAATTCGATTCATAATTCATATTTAAAAATAATTAATTTACAAATCATTATATCTAATTTCGCATAAGTTGGATAGTTTGACTTAAAAATGACTGAGGAGTAGATGTGGTTCAAGCCATTTTTGGGGAGCGGGGGGCTGCGGAGACACGGAGAAAGTCCGGGGGGACTTTCGAAGTGCGAAGCAGGTGAGCGAAAGCGAACTGGAAAAGCCCCCGACAGATTTAGCCCTTAGCCCTTAGCCCTTAGCCTTTCATGAAGTCTTTCGCAAAATTCCATTTCAAAGGAGACCGGTTTCTAGTCTACTTCTTCATTTGTCTTGCCGTTTTGCTGATTTCCCTTTTGATCTGTCTGTTGTACCTCAAGCACATCCAAACCGAGCTGGTCGATAGCGCCGATGAAAAATACGATTCTTATTTGATCGCCGGCCAATTGCGGCAATCGTCCGACGATCTTACGAAAATGGTGCGGCTTTATGTAGTCACAGGAAACCCGAAATATAAAGACTACTACAATGAGATCTTAGCTATACGGAATGGAACAAGCCCGCGTCCGGAGCTTTATAATGAAATCTATTGGGATTTAGTACTAGACAACCGGAGGCCCCGCCCATTTGGACCCGCTATTTCTTTAAAGCAAATCATGATCGACCATGGTTTTACACCCGAAGAACTCAATTTGCTCGAATCGGCCCAAGACACAAGCGATGCCCTGACCGCTTTAGAATATAGGGCGATGGCTGCAGTCGAGGCGACGCCCCCCGACCGCGAACTCGCTGAGAAATTGGTCTTCGGCGAAGATTATATGAAGACTAAAGCCCGAATCATGACCCCTTTGCAAAAGTTCATGGAACGGGTCGAAAAGAGGACAGCGGAAAAAACCGACGAATTAGAGAAAGAATCGACTGAGATCATTTTGCTTGCGATAGTTTTAGCAGCAGGATCGACCATCGTCATGCTTATTTCGATTTATAAGGCGCTTTCCGCTTTGCAAATAATGACCCAGGAAAACGAATTGCTTCTCCTCAACATCCTGCCGTCTCCGATCGCGGACCGCTTGAAAGGAGGGGAGGAGCCGATCGCGGACGAATTCACTCAAGCCTCCGTTCTTTTCGCCGACATCGTAAAGTTCACGGAATTGACTTATAGGTTAGGCGCCAGGAAGACGGTCGGGATCTTGAACGAACTCTTCGATCGGTTCGATAATTTAACTGAAAAGTTCGGGGTCGAAAAAGTCAAGACCATCGGCGATAGCTATATGGCTGTCTCCGGAGTGCCGGTCCCCAGCGAAGAACACGCTTCCCGGCTGGCTGATTTCGCACTAGAGATCAACAAGCAATTGGACGAGTTCAATAAAGCCAATCAAATGGAGATCAAAATCCGGATCGGGATGAATTGCGGCCCGGTGGTGGCCGGTGTAATCGGCCACAAAAAATTCATCTATGACCTTTGGGGAGACATCGTAAATATCGCCAGCCGCATGGAATCGACCGCCCCTGAAGGAAAAATACAAATCACTGAAACTATGGCGATGCTTCTCAGAGATTCTTTCGATGTCCAAGAAAGGGATATGATCGAAATCAAGGGCAAAGGCCTGATGAAAACATTCCTCCTAATAGGCAGAAGATAAATGGTTTCAACAGGAAATTGTAAGATCAATGGCTCGAAAAGAAGATCCGCTTCGCTTGAGGATTGGGCAAGAGTCTTATCTTGTTCATCATGCCGACCTTGTCGATCTTGAGTATCTTGTCCCTTTCTATGAATCATGCATGTTCTTCATACAATCGTCCTGATATTTTCAATTTTAAAAGTTTGCATTAATTTTGTTTTGTTTATACAAGGAGGAAATAAGAACAAATCATTGGCAAAGTCATGAAGGCATATAAGAAGAAGCTCGTTCCTGGCGCAATCGGGGTGATCATATTGATTGTCCTGGTCGTCGCTTTCATGGATAGGAAAACTGAGGAAACGACGACTGTCCGGCAGCAACGGGAGGAAGCGGATGCTTGCGAGACGCCTCCGAATTGCGATCCGGGATGCAGAGATGAATGCGCGCCTTTAGAAAATCCATTTGTCGGGAATGATGTCAATACATCCGTGATTGAAAACGTCCATTGCCTGTTGGGAGGCAACCTAGCCCCTCACCTCGCTTGCGGCGGAGTGAGCGCGGTCTTCGATTTTCTCTATTGGAAGGCGAACGAAGACGGCCTTGAATATGGCACAAAGATGGTGGGTGGGCCATTGATAGGCCATTCCTCAAATACGAATACCCATCTGCTCGATTTGAATTTCAAATGGAACCCCGGATTCCGCCTCGGATTGGGATACCTCTTCGACCGGTTCGATCATTGGGGCCTTGATTTGAAGTGGACCTACATGCGCAATACGGCCTACAGCCATGATTCAGCCAGAGGAATAGAGTCTCAGACGGGCGCAGTAGACACGATCGTATCTCCCTGGGTCAACTTGCTTTTCGATCTCAGCGCCGGTGCGTCTGAGGCAGTGGCGAAATGGAATGTGAATTTAAACGTTCTCGATCTCGATTTAGGAAGGAGTTTTTTCGTCAGCGAACGGTTGGTTTTAAATCCTCATATCGGGTTCAGAGGCGCTTGGATCCACCAGAAATATCATGCGAAATACCGAACGACTTTTTTATTGATGGAAAGTGAATTTGAACCGCCGCGGAACGTCCATTTTATCGCATGGAACAATTTCGGCAGTTTCGGAATCCGGGGCGGTTCTGAATTCATATGGCACTTCAATTCCCGTTGGAATCTTTTCGCCCGTCTTTCAGGAAGCGTCCTCTACGGAAAATTCAATGTGAAAATGAAAGACATCGACGATCAAGGGTTAGGGGAAGGAGAAACACCTCCCTCGCCGCTGGACTTCAGGGCTGCCGAGCACTTTTGGCGGACGCGTCTGAATTTCGAAGAAGCGATCGGGATCGCATGGGAAACTTTTTTCCAAAGCGGACTCTATCGTTTGTCTGCGAAGGCCTCTTACGAATTATCTCAGTGGCTGCATCAAAACGAGCTCTTTTACAGCTTTTACTTCCGGGGACAAGACACCATTTCCGCAGTGCCCATCCGGAATCAAGGCGACCTGGGATTCCAAGGCGTTTCCGCAAGCCTCCAATTGGACTTTTAGGAATTAATGATGTAAGAAACTGTCTGCGATCTTTTTGATTTGCCTTGCAATTTCTTTTTCGCGCTTTTTAATTTTTCGAACTTCGCCGACTTTATTCAAGTCGTCTTCGTTCTCCAAAATTAAAAATCATCGAAAAATTAAATTGTCTTTCAAATCAAACGATCGCAGTCAGCTTCTAAGAAGCGCTGGAAGAGCGGGGCGGTGATGATCGCGATCCTATTTCTTGCAGCTCAAAAATCCTCTGGCAAATCACCGGTTTTTTGACTCGTGTCTGGATCGTCTTTTAAAAATGACGCCGGATCGAAAGAAAGATCGCGCGGGGTTGTGAATATACTCGACCAAGGGAGTACAGATTCAGCAAAGTCTGGATCCTCCAGAGAGGAACTTTTGGACGGGGAATCGGTCTGTGTAGGCTCATCTGTAAGTGTTTCGGAATCGGCGTAGGATGGAGCCGCGAATGAAAGACTTGGGGGTAGAGCGGAAGATGAGGATGACGAGTGGGATGAGAAATCTGCTTGTTGACCCATTTGTCGCGTCTGAGAACCGACAGAAAAATCCTGAACGGGTGCGGATGGAGTCGCGAATGAAGGACTTGGGGGTAGAGCGGAAGACGAGGATGACGAGTGGGATGAGAAATCAGCTTGTTGACCCATTTGTCGCGTCTGAGAACCGACAGAAAAATCCTGAACGGGTGCGGATGGAGCCGCGGATGAAGGACTTGGGGGTAGAGCGGAAGACGAGGATGACGAGTGGGATGAGAAATCTGCTTGATCATTCGTTTGGCGCGTCTGAGAATCGGCAGAAAAATCCTGAACGGGTGCGGGTCGGTTGATTGGTTTAACTCGCTTTTTTAATTCAGGATACTCTTGGTAAATATCGATGAATTTTTCCCCTTTCTTCAATCTTTCAACAACCTGATCCCGTTCGTTCTCAAATTGCGGGGTCGCTAGCTGCGTTCCCTGTTTGAGCGGGATAAACCCCTTTTCTGCTGCTCTTATCTTAAACCTATGCGCCGAAAGGTGATGCGATTTACAAATCCCCGTCCAACTCTGGATTGGATTATTATTTAATTGAGCGATTGCCTGTTCCAATTTCTCTAATAAGTCTGCAGGCGGGGTCGGCTCGCTCCCTTTTTCCCGAATGGCCTTGGTTAGCATAGGTCGATAAGCTTTTCTTTTGTCCTTTGGATAACCGGCTGCATCCAATGCCTCATCGACGGTCTTCCCAGACAAAGCATGTTCGAGGGCTGCTTTAAAGTTAGGTGCCGGCTGGGGAGCCTTAGGGACTGCTTTTCGACGCTTCGATGAAGGTTTAGATTTCGATTGCGAAGAGCCAGATGGTTGCACCTTCTGAGAGGAATCCGGATCAGGGCTATTCGAAGAAGCGCTGGTTTGAGGTGGCGAGGTCGACAGATTTTTCCGTTTTCTTAAATTTTCGACAGATGCGAATGGATCGTTGTTTTCTGCGAAAACCGTTTCTGCATAATCGGCTGTTTTGTCTGTAGTGCCGGAAGGGGAAGGGGGAGGTAGAAAAGAAGAAGAGTCTGAAGGCTTTTCGTAAGCGTGGGAAGGAAGCGGCTCGAGCCGTGCTGTTTCTGGGTATTCGCCTAGTTTTAATATATTCACACTTTATCCTTGGAATTCACGTCTTTGATTAAAAAAAGCGATGTAAGAAGCGGTGGAAGAGGGGGCGATGATGATCGCGATCCTATTTCTCGCAGCTTAAACATCCTCTGGCAAATCACCGTTTTTTTGACTCGTGTCTTGATCGTTTTCTAAAAATGACGACAGATCGAAAAAGGGGGCGAGGGGGGCTGTGAATAGAGGCGGCCAAGGGATTCCAGATTTAGCTAAGTCTAGATCATCAAAAGAAGTGCTTTGGGACGGGAAAGCGGTCTGTGTAGGCTCATCTGCAGGTGTTTCGGAATCGGCGGAGGACGGAGCCGCGAATGAAGAACTTGGGGGTAGAGCGGAAGACGAGTATGACGAGTGGTATGAGAAATCTGCTTGATCATTCGTTTGGCGCGTCTGAAAACCGGCAGAAAAATCCTGAACGGGTGAGGATCGGTCGATTGGTTTCACTCGCTTTGTTAATTCAGGATACCCTTGGTAAATATCGATGAATTTTTCCCCTTTCTTCAATCTTTCAACAATCTGATTCCGTTCGTTCTCAAATTGCGGGGTCGTTGGCCACGTTCCCCCCTTTTTGAGCGGGACAAATCCCTCTTCTGCTGCTCTTTTCTTGAATAGATCAGGCGGAATGCCAAATTCTTGAACAAGCCCCCTCCAACTCTGGATCGGGTTATTATTTAATTTAGTGATTGCCTGTTCCAATTTCTCTGATAAACCTGGAGGCGGGGTCGACGTCCGAATGGCTTGTTCTAGCTGAATCCGATATTTTTTGCGGCCCTGTCGATAACCGGCTGCATCCAATGCCTCATTGACGGTCTTCCCAGACAAAACATGTTCGTAGGCTGTTTGCAAGTCAGGTGGGGCTGCTTTTCGACTCTTCGAGGGATCTTTAGATTTCGATTGTGAAGAGCCAAATGGCTGCACACTGCCTCTTTTGGCAACCTTCTGAGAGGAATCCGGTTCAGGGCTATTCGAAGAAGCGCTGGTTTGAGATGACCAGGGCGACGGATTTTTCCGTTTTCTTAATTTTACGGCAGATGCGATTGGATCGTTGTTTTCTGATTTTTCTTTCAAACTGGCAGCATCCGACTGAGTCTTTTGTTGACTTATCTCGGTTTTCGATGGTTTTTTCCTAGGCTCGAATATCTCTTTTAAATTCGGATATTCGCTGTAAATGTCGATGAGTTTTTCGTTATTCGACAATCTTCCTACAAGGAGGTCCACTTCTTTTTGGGTTTCCTGATCGATATTCTCTCGCTTTGTTTCGCTTAGATTGGCCGGAATAAATCCCTCTTTTTTCGCTAGCTCACCAAATTTGTAGCGCGAAATTTTTAGCGTTTGACTAATCTTCGACCAAGATTGCAGAGGATTTTTCTTTAAAAGTTCCACTCCTGGATCTAATTTCTCTTGTGGTTGAAAGCCTTTTAAAGATAACTGTTTATTTAATGGACCCAGCCTGCTGCTTTTTTCTGTTCCACGAAATCCCGCCATAGTCAACGCCTGATCAGAAGACATCCCGTTTCGGGCAAGATCAAAAGCTTTCTGAAATCGACTTTTTGCGGGAGCGTCAGAATTTGTTTCTTCTTCTTCGGAAAGGTCGGAATCTGCTGCGAAAACCGTTTCTGCATAATCGGCTGTTTTGTCTGTAGTGCTGGAAGGGAAAGGGAGGGGACGAAAAGAAGGAGAGCTGGATGACGAAGAAGAGTACGAAGGCGTTGCGGAAGTGTGGGAAGGAGGCGGCTCAAACCGTGCTGTTTCTGAATTGACTGGTTTTAATATACTCATATTTTATCCTTAATATAGTTTTAATATTTTATAATATTTATTATTTAAAGTAAAGGGCAATTATTTAATAAAGAAATATTTAAGAAATAATTGGTAATTGATTTATTTGGATAGGTTCAAAAGATAATTTAAAAATTAAACTTTACAGGGATTTGGGTTTTTAGATGCCTTTTTTTGCCTAGGAATTGACGTCTTTGATTAAAAAACGGTGCAGGAAGCGGTGGAAGAGCGGGGCGATGATGATCGCGATCGCCACAAGGAAGACCACTCCGCTGAAAAGAGCGTAGCTTCCGGCGAAAAATTTTCCCTCCCAACTGCAAATATCGTCGACAGGGCCCATCCCTGACAAGATCATGGCCGCGTTCTCATAGGCGTCGATCCATTCCATGTGTTCGAAATAGACATATCCGGCCATTCCAATCAAAAGTGAAAATCCGATGATTCCGAGAGCGAGCGCAAGATGGATGCAAACCCGTCTGATGAATACGGGAAAAGGGAGTAAACGATGGTGTCTTTGCTCAAACATTAGAAAAATTCTCCGAATTTCATTCTCTTCAGGTTGCATATTGGAGGATCAAAGAATTTCTAGACAACGAGTTTCATTTCGTGTAAAAACACCGAAAAAGGATTTCGTGTTTTGATCAACAAAAAAGCGATAATCGCGTTTTTCCTCTTAGTTTTTTTTGGAGCGGCCACAATCTTTTCGTTCATTTATTTCAGCGAGGGGATCGCAGTGTTCAGCCCTGCGGGGATAATCGGAGAGAAACAGACCCGTCTTCTTTGGATCTCCACTGCAGTGATGCTGATCGTGGTTCTCCCGGTATTCCTGCTCACTTTTTTCATCGCTTGGAAATATCGGGCCAGCAACCACAAAGCCAAATATACTCCCGATTGGGACCGGAACCACACCGCGGAAATCATCTGGTGGGGCGTTCCTTGCGTGATTATCGTTATCTTAGGAGTTTTGACCTGGAAAGGGTGCCATGAACTCGATCCTTTCAAACCGATCGATTCTAACGTCAAACCTGTGCGGATCCAAGTGGTCGCGCTGCAGTGGAAATGGCTCTTCATCTATCCTGAGCAAAATATCGCGAGCGTAAATTTTTTCGAAATTCCCATCGACACTCCGATCAATTTTGAAATCACCGCCGACGCGCCGATGAATTCTTTCTGGGTGCCGAAGTTAGGCGGGCAGGTGTACGCGATGCCCGGAATGCGTTCCAAACTCCATCTGTTGGCGTCTAAAGCGGGGAGCTATCCCGGATCCTCCGCGAATATCAGCGGGGAGGGGTTTTCGGGAATGACGTTTATCGCAAAAGCCGCACCCCGGGAAGAGTTCGACCAGTGGGTCTCTTCGGTGCAAGGCTCTTCGCAAGCCCTTGGCTCCGCTGAGTACGGCAATTTAGTGAAGCCGAGCTCTTACGTTCCGCCTGAGTTCTTTCGACTCGGAGAGCCGAGTCTTTTTGATTCGATCATTATGAAATATATGATGCCGATGCCGAAAAAGGAGGGCCATGCTCAGCCAGTTAGCCGCAATTGAGTATAGCGACATTTTTGGAAAATTGACTCTCCAAGCGTTCAAACACGACGCGATTGAAGCCTCTGTGGGCATCGGGATGATTATCGCCGCGCTGATCACAGCCTTTTTTTTGACGATCCATAAACATTGGGGCTGGCTCTGGAAGGAATGGCTGACCTCCCTCGACCATAAAAAAATCGGGATGATGTATCTGATCGTTTCAGCTTTGTCATGCTCTTCAAAGGGGTTGTCGATGCCGCGATGATGCGGGCGCAGCAAGTTCTTTCGGTCGGCGATTCGTTCGGTTATTTGGCGGCAGTCCCATTACCAGCAGCTTTTTACCGCCCATGGAACCACGATGATCTTTTTTGTCGCGATGGGACTTCATTTCCGGCATGATGAATATCATGGTCCCTTTGCAAATCGGGGCGCGCGATGTCGCCTTTCCTTTTCTGAATTCCGTCAGTTTCTGGCTCTTTACCGCAGGCGTCGCGCTTCATGATCGTGTCTTTGATGATCGGCAATTTTTCCGGAGCGGGCTGGGTGGGCTATCCTCCTCTTTCCGGAATCCGAATACAACCCCGGTGTCGGAGTCGATTACTGGATTTGGAGCTTGCAGATCGCAGGGGTCGGGAACCTTGCTTACCGGGATCAATTTTTTGGTGACGATTTTTAAGATGCGCTGTCCCGGCATGACGCTTGATGAAAATGCCGATGTTTATCTGGGCTGTTCTTAGACACTCTGGTGCTTGATCGTCTTTCGCCTTCCCCATTTTGACAGCGACCCTTGGGATGCTTTCGTTAGACCGGCTGCTTGGGCATGCATTTTTTCACCCCCGATTTCGGCGGCAACCCCATGATGTACGTCAACCTGATCTGGGCATGGGGCCATCCGGAAGTCTATATTCTTGTTCTTGCCCGCTTTCGGGATCTTTTCCGAGGTCGTCGCCATCTTTTCACGAAAAACGCCTGTTTGGATATATCTCGATGGTCTGGGCGCTCGGAGCGATCACTTTTCTCTCATTCGTCGTTTGGCTCCACCACTTCTTCACGATGGGCGCAGGACCCAATGTCAATGCCTTTTTTGGTTTCATGACGATGATCATCGCCATCCCCACCGGCGTAAAAGTGTTCAACTGGCTTTTACGATGTACCAGGGAAGGGTCCATTTTACGACGCCGATGCTTTGGTTCATCGGCTTTCGTCATCATCTTTACGATCGGCGGCATGGACGGAGTTTTGATGTCTGTCGCGCCGGTCGACTTTCAAGTGCATAATAGCTTGTTCCTGATCGCCCACTTCCATTCGATGGTCATCGGCGGAGTCCTGTTCGGATTTTTTGCCGGCTTTACCTATTGGTTCCCGAAAATCTACGGCTTCAAATTCAATGAAAAGCTCGGCGAATACGCCTTCTATTGCTGGATATTCGGCTTTTTGGGCGCTTTCGTCCCTCTCTATATTCTCGGCTTGATGGGCGCGACGAGGCGCTTGGACCACTACGACGCTTCAACAGGCTGGTGGCCCTTGTTCGCTGTAGCGGCATGCGGCGTAGTGCTCATCCTCTGCGGGATCGCATTGCAAATCGCCCAATTGGTCGTGAGCGTCAAGCACCGGAAAAAAAATCGCGACATCACAGGCGATCCTTGGAATGGCAGGACGCTCGAATGGTCCACCTCATCTCCTCCGCCCTTTTACAATTTCGCTATCATCCCCCGAGTCCAAGAGCGGGACGCCTTTTGGGATATGAAACAGCATAAGAAAGAAATGCACACCGCAAAGAAATATGAAGATATCCATATGCCGAAAAACAGCGCTCTCGGGGTTGTGATCGGGGCAATCAGTTTCTCTCTCGGGTTCGCCATCGTATGGCATATCCTTTGGCTGTCGATCGCCTCCCTTTTGGGCATCATCGTCTGCATCATCATCCGATTGATGGACGAGCATACCGAATTCGTTGTGACGGCCGCGAAAATGAAATGGATAGAAGCTGATATCGCAAGGAAACATCATCTATGAATCGGCGCCCTCCTTACCCTGATATCCATCACGACGTTTCCTCCAATACGATCTTCGGCTTTTGGGTCTACCTCATGACCGACTGCATCTTGTTCGCCGCTTTGTTTGCAACTTTCGCTGTTTTGCGCAACGGGACGTTCGGAGGTCCGCCGGGAAGCGCGCTTTTCGACCTTCCGTTCGCATTAGCCGAAACGACCGTCCTATTGACCAGCAGCTTCACTTGCGGGGTGGCCTTGTTGGGGGCCCCAAAAAAAACGCCAAGCCAGGTGCTCGGCTGGCTCGGAGCCACATTCCTTTTAGGCATCCTCTTCATGGCGATGGAAATGAAGGAATTCCACAGGCTGGTTTCCGCTGGCTACACCTGGCAGAGCAATGCTTTCCTCTCTTCTTATTTTACACTCGTGGGCACGCACGGTCTCCATGTCGTCGTCGGACTCTTGATGATGGCGGTATTCGCCGTCCAAATGATGCGGAAAGGGATTACGGCCTTCATCCTTAGACGGCTTGTTTGTCTAAAGATGTATTGGCATTTTCTCTACCTGATCTGGATTTTTACATTTATCCTCGTCTACTTGATTGGAGCCTAATGGAAACTGGAAATCCCCATTTAAACGAGCCGCCGCAAAGAGTCGAGTACGGGACCTTAAAAGCCTATTTGATCGGCTTTGTCTTATCGATCCTCTTAAATTTCGCCGCTTATTTTCTTGCAGCCCGCCATTTGTTTTCGGGTATTGCTTTGGACAGCTCTTTGGCTGTGCTAGGCATTGTTCAGGCGATTGTCCAGCTGGTATTCTTTTTGCATATGCTGAAAGAGCCCAGGCCCCGCTGGAATTTGATTATTTTCTATTTTATGCTCATGGTTTTAGCGATCATCGTCTTCGGATCGATCTGGATCATGGATAATTTGAATTACAATCTAATGGCAATGTAGGGGATTTTGTGATCAAAACATATTATTTGCTGACGAAACCAGGTATCATCCTCGGAAATTTGATCACAACGACCGGAGCTTTCGTCCTCGCCTCGCAAGGCCATTTCGATTATCGATTGTTTATAGCTACAGCGGCTGGACTTTTTTTCGTGATCGCCTCGGCCTGCGTCTTCAATAACTACATCGACAGAGACGCCGACAGGAAAATGGCCAGAACGAAAAACCGCGCGCTGGCCCAAGGTTTGATTTCATTGAAAAGCGCCCTTGTCTTTGCCGTAGGTCTTGGAATCATCGGCATCGCGATCTTGGCCCTCTACACGAATATCCTGGCTGTAATCGCCGCAGGCGTCGGTTTTTTTGTCTACGTAGCCCTCTATAGCTTTTGGAAATACCGGACTGAATACGCGACTTGGGTCGGCAGCATCTCGGGAGCTATCCCTCCCGTGATCGGCTACTGCGCGGCCAGCCACCGCTTCGACCTCGGGGCCTTTCTGTTATTTGCGATCCTCGTCCTTTGGCAGATGCCCCATTTTTTTTCGATCGCCCTTTTCCGGTTCCAAGACTATTCGGACGCATCGATCCCCGTTTGGCCGAATGCGAAGGGGATTCAGGCGACAAAAGTCCAGATGCTTCTCTTCATCGTCGCTTTTATGGTCGCGGCCTTTTTATTGACTGCGTTCGGCTATACCGGAATGCTCTATCTTACTGCAGCCGCGCTGTTCGGCGGCGCTTGGCTTCTGCTCTGCATCAAGGGATTTAAGGCCCGCGACGACAAGGTTTGGGCCCGCCAAATGTTCCGCGTATCTCTGGTGGTCGTCACCGTCTTATCGATCCTCTTTGGCGCCGACGCCGTCCAATCCGAACCCGAAAGGAATCTTAGCCTTTCTGAAAGAGTTGTTAACTCAAATCCCAATTCCCCATTTTAAAAAATATTTATTAATTTTTATTAATTATCGTTATTGAGATAATATCGTTAAACTAATCAATTAGGTGATTTAATGGGGAATTTAGATAATATTTTAGATTTAAATCTTGATAGATCAGCGCAGTTGCGTCTTGAAGACGCGCAGCCCCGCTTAGGAGTTCTGCCTCCAGCGATTCAGAGGAACCGGGAAATCCAAGCAATACTGGCCGATCCCTTTATCTATAGTCGTTTAGGCGCATCGGAAATGGTCGAGTCCATTCAAAAAACAGAAAACGGCTATCTGATTACGACTCAGAATTTTACAGTCTCTGTAGAAGTGGTCTATGTGCGAGAAGGGCGTAAAATCGGTCCTGCCGAATTCAGGCTCGAATTTTCTGAACCCGTCCCCAGAAATTAAATAAAGGCCGAAACGGCCTTTGTTTTAAGTAATTTAAATTGAGTTATTTAATACGGCCTAGTCATTCTAGGTCGTTTTCAAATTAATTTGCTTTTAATTATAAAATTTGCTATCATTATTTAATAAATTTTAAAATTGGCAACAAAATGTCAAGTTCGATAAAAAGAAAAGATTGTAGTGATTTTTCTTCCCAAGACCTAACCAAAAACTCAAAGAGCAGTCAAGAAAAAGGACGCTCCGAAGACGCTTCGTTAGCCGCGCTCTTTTCAGAGAAATTACTGTTTAAGCGAAAAGATCCGAAAACAAAACGGGGCAGGCCGGCCAGGAGCCTTGAAACGCAATCGAGTTCTGTTAATCCGAGTGTTTACCAATCGGCACCTGCAGTGGAAAGAACCTCGGCTCTTTCCCAATCGGCCTTGCCCAGAGTGCCAAGTCTGCCAAGTCTGACAAGTCTGTCAAGACTGTCAAGACTGTCAAGACTGTCAAGACCCATTCCCAACAGCCAACTTCCGAATCCGTTCCTATTAAATTCTGATTTTAAGCCTATTTCACCCGCACCTTCCTTAGATGAAGGGATCGACGCGTCCTCAGCACACTCTCACAACAGGAAAAGACACAGAGATGAGTCTAGCGCCAGTTTTTCCCCCAAAGAAGAAGTTCAAATCGACGTAAGCCTATCTTCGCTTCCCCCTGTTCCGACCGATGAGGAAGACGAAGATATGTGGAACCAGCCTCAAGAAACGGGGTTGCCGCGAATTTTGAATTCTTCTTCACAAACTTACGACGATCTTCCCGACTCCTTAAAAAGAGAAGACGACATTCAATCCATTAGTTCCGTGGACTCAACCGATGAGTTGTTGTCCCCGAGATATTTCCCTTCAAGCACAGATGTTTCGCCGGGTTCCTCTCCGCGCGTCCACTCTTCGGCGGATTTTGACCGAGTGTTATCATCTTTATCCACTAGCCCATCTTCTTACGACCAATACCGCGAAACCGATCCACTCGAATAGGAAACTCTTTCGCGATCAAAGAAAAGGCCCTTTTGTAAGGGGAGAGGGTGTTCACCCGAACCCATTTTTCGAGGGGCCATTGTTTTCCTGACTTCAAAGTGCACCAATCCCAGACTCCGAGTTTGTCCAAGTTGCCCGTATGAGCTTCGTTTTCAACGATGAGGAGAACCGCGCGAACGACCTGTTCGAATTCTTCAATTTGCTTTTCTGCCTGATCGAACGAGTACTTCCGATAAAAATGGCTAGCTATCGCCCCGTAATCCCATTTCGGCAGATCCTTCTCCGGCATTTCGGACTCCTCTCCTTTAATTCCCGACTCATACCAGCGGATGAGGCATCGGCCCCAGCCAATTTGGTAAGCGATCAGATCTGCCGGACTCGCTTTTCCGCCGGCGATTTCCAGTTGTTTCAAAGTCCTTGAGGAGATCGATAGTGAAGAAACGAGTTCGATCAGCCGGCGCGACTCTTTATGGATGGAAAGATTCAGCGGAGATTGAAGCTTCATGAGAGCCCCGTTTCCAGGTTCTTTTTCACAGCGGGCCACTCCACATCCAAAATCCGGAACCAAGCAGTGTCGCGGTTTCTGTTTTTGACGATCATGTGGCGCTCTTGGATCCCTTCGAATTGGAAGCCGATGCGGAGAGCGGCCCGGCGCGACCGTTCGTTGAGCGCATCGCATTTCCATTCCACTCTCCGGTACCCCAGATCGAATGCGTGTTTAAGCATTAAATAGACCGCTTCTGTATTGGCTCGCGTCCTCTGAACAATGGGACTGTACCAAATGCCGCCGAGTTCGATCTTCAGGTGCATAGGGCTGTTCGACATTAAATTAGCGACCCCGACAGGAATCCCGGAGGCCCTATCGAAAACGGTCAGACAGAGTCCGTTCGAAGCATGGACTTGAGGGACCAAACTTTCTGCAAGATCTTCTGCGGTTTTAAAAGGGCCGTAAAACATATAGCGCCAGATCAAGCCATCGGGATCGTAGGGATCGATCGACTTCTCTCCCAGAGAGATCTTTTTTCCGTTGGTCATTTCGAAAAGAAGGGCGGCATCCCGCGGGATATCCAGCGGTGCGAGGCGGACTGTCCTCCCTGTTAAAACGACCGGATCGGGTTTCTCCGGCAAAAGGGTCCGTTTAGCTAGAACAACGGGAGGCAGTTCCTTCATCCATTTTCCATGGGTAGTCTCAAATTCGCGATCAGTTCTTTATGCTCTTTCGGCTCAATCGTTTTTCGGATCTCTTCCCAAACTGGAAGAAATTTTTCCGGAGCTGCGTCTTGGATATCGGAGAGAAAGGCTTGCCTGTCGATAGGGTTGAAATGGGGAAATAAGATTTGGTTCATGTGGATGAGATCTTCGACCGTCATCTGTTTATAGGTTTCCGCTTCGACAGAGCGCAGTTCAGCATCCGTATAGAGCCTCTGAATCTCTGGAAGGATTTGCGTTTCTTCTTCATGGAGATGATGGAGGTTTTCTGCGACAAATCTCCGGTAGCTCAAATAGAATTGGTAGCCTGACAGGATGCGGAGTTTCTCATCCGTCGCCGATTTGATTTGTTCCAATCGGCGCTGCAAATCTTGCAAATGAGAGTCGAGCTGAATGTGGTCTTGCTCCGCATCTTGAAAAAGTGCAGACCCTCTTCGGGCGAGCAGGGGATGAAGTTTCGTATTTTCATATTCCGCATGGCCGTGCATCATCTCTGCCATCGACTGAAATTCCTGTTCGACTTTTTCGATTTGATCCGCATCGCGGAAATCGGTTTTCGCTATGAGCCTCTCTAAATCGTTCAAAACAAAACTGACGTATTTATGTTCGCGGTAGAATTGATATCTGTTTTCTACAATTTCTATGGGAAACTGATTCATTGGATACCTTGAAAGGAGTTTTTGTTTCATTTTTTTAACGGGTAATCTTTGCCTGTTTTTTTCATCTCTCTTGGAATAATACTTTTCAAGAGAAGGATCGAGTCTGTAATCCATAGCTTTCATCCATCTGTTCAAAAACGGCGGTCATTTTTTTGCTCAAAGCCTCTTTGAGAGCGGACGAGGCCTTTTCGGGAGAGCCTGTGTCGAACGGCGGCTGGGGGTCGTACTCGAGGGCGAGCTGCATCGCCTCGGCAAATGGCCTTCCAGCGATTTTCGAAGCCAAAGTCAACGCCATATCGATCCCTGCGGAGACTCCCGCGGCGGTCATCACTTTGCCATCCTCGACAATGCGCGATCGGGTCGGAATGGCGCCCCACCTCTGCAGCCTCTCTATCGCTGCCCAATGCGTCGTTGCCCTCTTGCCAGATAAGAGTCCAGCAGCGCCCAAAATCAAACTTCCCGTGCACACTGACGCGGTCCATTTCGTTGTTTCGTGAACCGACCGGATCCAAGCTAATGTTTCCGGTTGGCCTCTTAGCGACGTTGCGCTTCCCGCGCCAGGAATGATCAAAAGATCGGCTTGGGAAACATCGGATAGGGCGCAGTCGGCGTTCAGCTTAAGACCCGCTGAATCCGTCGCGATAGGTCCTGGATGAATGGCTGCGCGGAGAGTTTTCGCTCCCGGCAAACGGCAAAGAATTTCATGGGGACCAACCAGGTCCAGCGCGGTCATCCCTTCGTAAAACAGAAACACGATTTGCATACTTGCCTCGTAGTAGGTTCAACTAGCTTTTGCGGTCCATTATAACGGATCGACTCGGCGAGGTCACCTTTTTACCTTTTAAAAAAATTTATGACGCAAGATCCTGGTTTTTGATTTTGCAATATTTTTTATATTGAATA
The DNA here is from genome assembly GCA_963713105.1 of uncultured Chlamydiae bacterium. Taxonomy (GTDB): domain Bacteria; phylum Chlamydiota; class Chlamydiia; order Chlamydiales; family SM23-39; genus CAVQKJ01. The sequence continues at coordinate 118,954 of CAVQKJ010000005.1, read as the reverse complement.
TTTTCTCATTTTAAAATATTCCTTTAGATTGCAACTTTTGGAGAGCAAATGGCCCCGAGATATTTAATAACCGCCCCATTTTTTCTTACCGTTTCCCTATTCGCTGTACAAGGGAATCAGACTCATGCTTCAGATTCAGAAATGCCTTCTTCGGCATCGGAAACACAGCCTTCCGATCCTTCCCTGGCTGCTCAATATCCATTTCTTTCCAATCCGATCCCCAAATGCACCTGCAAACCCTCGCAGCAATCGAAACCCGTCTGCAAATGCAATCCTCAAAAAGTCGATCAGGAAGAAAGCGAGGAGGAAGGATATTGCGAAGTTCACAAGAGGACTGTTTCCTCTAAAAAACAGACGAGAGAATCTCAAGAGGAAGAAGTAGCCGATTATTGCGAAGTCCATAAGTGCACCGTCAAGGTAGCTAAAAAACCGGCTAAAGCAGATAGCGGCGAGTCTCGCGAAGACAAAGCGCAAACCAAAGTCGCAGCTGGGACGAAAAAACAAGGTGAAGCCGAGGCCGCGGAATATTACGAAGTCCAGTTCAAACCTGTCAAAAAAGAGAGCGGGAATTCCCCCGCGCAAACAAAAGAGCTGGCGCAGACTTCGATGAAAATCGATTCTTCCGCCAATGAAATGAGTTCTAAAGAAGAAAAAACTTCTTCATCCAGACCGAATGAGTTGGCTAAGACAGAAACGACTTTAAAAAATGTTAAAGAACCTTGTTTAGTTGGAAAGCAAGAGGCTGGCCGAACCTCTATCGTAGTGGAGTCGAGCTGCAGCGAATTATCTTCCAACTCCGATTGCTGCAATCCTTGCCCTCCCGAACCCGATTGCTGCAATCCTCCCCCAGTCAATCCTTGTCAGCCAGATCCATGCTGCAACCCTTGTCCTCCTGTCTGTAATTCAAACCCCGATTGCTGCCCATGCGGTTATTGCTTTGATTACTCTTCGCAGTTCTTTTCCAGGACGGGTCTCGATGTCTTCGGGGAAGGTTTATTTTGGAGTACCAATTACAACCTCCCTTTTTCGTTTATGCTCAGCTTGTCGCAAAATGTTGCTTCGCCAAGTTCGACGCTCTTGATTACAACGACCGATACGCAATTCTCGATTCAGCGGGTCAATAATAAATGGAGCCCAGGATTTAGAGCGGGTATCGGCGGCTATACGGACTGCGATGATTTTGATTTACAGCTGATCGGCACCTATTATGAAAACCACGCTAAGACAGCATTCTCCGGTCTAAATGACGCTCTATCAAATGGTGTCTTAGTCGGACCTTTTAACGAAGCGGCTGCAAATTTGCAGCTTATCTACCGAGTGGGCGATATTGAGTTGGGCAAGAACTATTTCGCGTTTTCCAGAATGCTTTTCCGCCCTTTCTGGGGTATTAGGGGAGGTTGGCTTGACCAAGACCATAGAGTGCATTATTTAAGAAAGACTTCCACAACTTTGACCACTGGGCCCGCTGCGGGGACTACAATCACACGTCCCACCCCTTTGACTCTTCATTTCGATCAAAATCTTTGGTGCGTCGGACCTCGGATGGGTTTGAATACAAGTTGGGGGAAAGGAGGAGGACTTAGTTGGATAGCCAACATATCCGCTTCTTTGCTTTATGGAAAAGCGCAGCAGAAATTCCTTTTCGAAACTGTTTCAGACGCTTTAAATACCGCAGGTTCGGCTGTAAACGAGACGGTCACGGATACAGTCTCCAGAGACCGGTTTTGGGAATTGTTTCCCACGCTTCAGCTATTGATGGGAGTGTCTTGGGAGTCTTGCATCTTTAAGATGTATGCAGCCTATGAAGCGAATTTTTGGTGGGAAGCTTCGAATGTTCTTATCTTTGAACGATCGATCAGCATGCAAGGGCTTACAGGCGGCATAGGAGTTAATTTTTAAATAGGTCGATAAGGTAAAGATGGCTCATTCAAGATCGTGCATTTATTATCTCACTTGTTTTGTCTTGCTTCAAGGGGTCTTGGAGGCAAATCCCAAAGAGGGGAAAATTGTTTCTGGATCTGCTTCCATCAGCAGCAAGGGGAAAAAAATAAAGATCGATCAATCGAGCAAACACGCGATCATCCATTGGCAAGATTTTTCGATTCAAGAAGGGGAGATCGCGGAATTTTCACTGCCCCACCGAAAAGCAGCGACCCTCAACCGTGTAACTGGAGTCAACCTCTCGGAGATCGCGGGCCATCTCTCTTCAAATGGGATTCTCTATCTGATCAATCCAAATGGAATCCTAGTAGGGCCGACTGGAGTCATCAACGCCGCTGGAGTCGTCCTCTCGACTTTAAATCTCTCAAATGATGATTTTCTTTTGGGCCGCAGTTTGAATTTTAGCGGCGAATCGGAAGCAAAGATCGTAAATTTAGGCAAAATCAGCACTTTGGCCGGAGATGTGCACTTCATCGGACAGGCGATCGTGAACCAGGGGTCGATCGACGCGCCCGAAGGCGGCGTCTATCTCTCCGGGGGAAGAGAAGTATTGCTGCTTCCTGAAGGGGATCAGCGGATTCAGATCAAGGTCCCTGTTTCAGAATCGATGTCGGGAAATACCATTGACCAAACAGGAATGATCGAGGCGGCCCATGTCGAAATCGAAGCGAAGGGAGGCAATCCCTATGCGCTCGCCGTGAAAAGCAGCGGAGCCGTCCATGTAAAGGGGTTTGCTGAAAAAGAGGGGCAGATTTTTCTTACAGCCGAAGAAGGAAGTATCGAGGTTTCAGGAATGCTGGCCGCGGAAAAAGAAAATGGCTCAGGCGGTGAGATCACTGTTTCCGGCAATCGGGTGAATATCACACCCGATGCAACAATTATTGCGAGCAGTATGGCTGAAGAGGGGCATGGAGGCCAAGTTTATCTCCTGGGCGGCAGCTGGGCCTCTCTCGATGGAGATGTATTCGCACATGGGGGAACAAAAAAAGGCGATGGGGGATTCATTGAACTTTCCGCGCCCGTTCTCGAATGTTTGAAACCCGCCTATGCAAAAGCTCTGGATGGAGTTTCCCGTCCTGGAGAATTCTTGATCGATCCTTACAATGTTTGGGTAGCTGCAGCGACGGGTACCCAGCCTCTGAATTGGAGCGTGGTGCTGACTACTAGTATTGCCTCAGCAATCAATGCAGGAATGGCTTTCACTATCAATACGAGTTCATCGGCTAACTATGACTTGGTTGGATCCAATACCTTTACAGGACTCATCACTGTCAATGATCCTGTCAGTTTGATAGGGACTGGACTCTTGAGTTTCATTGCGGACGATTCGATCACGGTCAACAATGCCATTTCGAATAGTATGGCGGGGGGATATTCTTTCACGGCGGCAAACGACATCAGCATTAATTACCCCATTTCGACGCTATCTACAGATGCTATCTCTTTTACAGCCACTGCAGGAACGCTCTCTTTGAATCAATATATGAGTACTACGACTTTCGGCAGTATCAGCTCGGTCGGCGACGTCAACTTGACATCGGGGGGAGACCTCAGCATCAATTCGGCGAACGTGAACGGCGTGAGCGCTCCGCCCGCCTCGACGAGTACGGTTACCAGCACGACTGGCAATATCTCGTTGATGACGACCGGGACTGGCGCCATCTATATTTTGGGCACCGAAAACGCGCAACCGGTTCTCGTTGCTTCGGACGGCGTAACTTCGAATGGAGATGTCACTCTTACCACGACGAGCATGACGAGCGCGGGCGATATCACTTTTGTGGGCAGTATTTCAGCTCTTGATGTTACTTTCATGGGGGGGACAGGCAGTACGGTCTATATCGGCAACGACTCTTCAGGATCTCTTTCTATAGGAACCAGTACGAGTATTTTTTCGGAAGGCGGTCCTTCTACAAACTCATTAACAATTGAAGGAGACGCTGTCACGATTAAAGGCGGGACAATCATTACAGGCCAGGTGGGGAGCGGGGGCGTGCAATGGGACAATCAGAATTTGACGATCACAGCAAATAATGGAGATATCATCATCTCTGGCGGAGATACTTCGACAGTTTCCGGATTCTCAGAGGTCGATATGCGATCTGATGTAAGTAATTCCACTCATATGTACAGCGCACCAATGGGAACAATCCAGTTGTTGGGAGGTACAGGCGATGGTACTCAAGTGGAATTAGGCCCCTACGGCTTAGTGGGCAGTTCAGGAAATGTGATAGTAATGACCGGTTCCGACATGATATTAACGGCAAGCACCACTGGCTTTGAATCTGGAGTCACATTGAATTCAGGGGGAGGAACTTCGGCTGATAGTTGGACGATCGGCGGAGATCTGACTTTGACGGGAGGTGAAAATTCTGGAATTACATTAGGCTTAAGCTTTCAGCCATCTCTTGCAGCGACCTATGCGATTACGGGCGATCTTACCGTCGCGTCAGGAAATGGCGGAACTGGCGGCATGTCTTACAGTCCAGAATGTTTTGCGCAATTTTTTAACGGGACTTTTTCTGCTAACAATGTGTCTCTGCAAGCCGGCAGCAGCGAGAATGCAAGCATTACCTTTGACAGCGATACCGATGGCGGAACGATACACATTGGGGGAAATTTTTCTGCGATCGCAGGAAGCAGCCAATTTTCTTCAATCTCAGGCGTACTTTCTACGAATAATGGAATGATGGGATCGTTCACTGTAGGAGGGGATTTTACAGTGCAAGGAGGCACTGGCGAAATGACTTCCGCCACAATTCAGATCGGAAATGCTACTAGTTCTCAAGAAACTTTGCAAATTGCCGGGGATGTTCAGATCGGAGGCGCTTCCCAGGTTGGTTTAGCATCTATGAGTATAGGCGAACTTGCCTCTTTCGGAGCTACTTCTTTCCAGGGTGTAGTTCTAATCTCGGATAATTGCACTGTTACTGGAGGAACAGGGGGAGTCATGCCTAGCAGTACGGGTGCGTCGACGATCGAGGGTCTAGGATTGTTCCACATGGAAGTGGGAAATGCTCTCCAAATAACAGGCGGGTCTGGAGATAGCGCTTCAGCTCAAATCACTTCTTTCCTCTTCCCGGGAGCTACTGAGCAAATCGTCTATGTCCAACATGATACGACAATTCAAGGCGGCGGCGGCGGCGATGCATCGGCTATTCTCGGATTAGGAGTAATATCTAACAGCATGGCCTCCACCTCGCAAACCGTCGATATCGGCGGGAACCTGACTATTACAGGTGGGTCTGGCGCCACAGCCACTGCTTCGATTGGCAACGTTGCATTGATCGGCACGTTTATGTCGATGCCATTCGATGCGGACGCCCCTTCTATGACTTTGAATGTTCTCGGCAACATTGTCTGCGCCAATGGCACGTTTCCCGGGGCGGTTGCAACGATCGGAGGGACCTCTGGATTTTCATCCCCTGTACCTGGTTTATCCGGAGCTCCGGGGAGCGTGACAGTGCAAGCCGGAGGCAATATACAACTGGCCTCCTCTCTCGATGTCACATTTTCCGGCGTGAGCATGTACAATCAAACGCATTTTCAAACCTACATCGCCAACCATCAGTTTGCTTCAGGAGCTATTTGGCCATCCAGTTTACTCCCCCTTCCAACTTCTCCAGCTTCCATCTATCCTGTGGGCCATGGAGCATTCAGCAGCAACAACGGCACTTCGAATATCGTGCTGACGACCAATCAGGGCAATATCAGCATCCTTTCCGCACAAAATAATATCAGTGGGACGTCGGTCAATTTTACCTATGGAACTTCGGCTGGCGATTTTCTATTCGCCACCACTTCAGGCAACTATTATGTGACTGGCTTGACGGACATTACAATCAATTCCCCTGCGACCACTCAAGGAAATTCGACCCTCTATCCCGGAAGCTTAGCGCAAATTGAATTTGACGCTTATAACACCCTTTCTGTCAATCAGCCTGTGACGATCAGCGGCGCCAATTTTGGGATTGAGCTGCAGTCCGACTTGTTCAGTATGACAGCGGGCCCTATCCATCTGGCTGCGGATGTCACTGCCAACACGACCAATGGATTTACGAACCTGCTGGCGCATACGGGATCTATCAGGCAGACGGCAGGGACTGTCACAGCCGATTCCATTACAATGAATGCAAACACCGGAATCACCGGACCCACAGCCCCTTACAATTTGCTGAACTCGGCCGGCAGCGTGATCTTCGCTACAAATAACACATCGAACAACCTTTCGATCGTTAATACGATCGCGGGAAGCAATGCTCAGTTTACCAATGCGACCTTATCCAATGGTGCTGGTGGGACCTTTGCCAACCGCTTCCTTTATTTCGAGCAATTGGGCGGCACCTCTTTAAATGTTTTAAGCGCTACGGCCAATGGCGATCTTCTTGTCGGCGCAATTGCCGGCCAGGGAAACCTTACGATCAGCGGATCTATTATTCCTGGTAGAGACGCCATGCACGTCGCGAATGGGACCGTCTCTCTGACAAATACAGGAACGATCCAAGGAGTTGGAAAAGTAACGGTCGTATGCGACCAAGCTTTTCCCGCATCGGTCGGACCCGGATTCTTTCTAAACAACAGCACTTCCGGAGGCATTACGACTACAGATCCGATGCAGGATATCGCCATCTACGCGGCCTCTGGGCCGCAGGCTCCTGCTGGCTTTTCCCCTCCAAACCAAGTCGTGTTAGGCAACTTAAGCTCGGTGGCGACCTGGGATAGCGCTCTTCCAGATGGTCTAGCTTCGAAATATGACACCTTCTATTCCAGCGGAGGTCCTGTCCACGGTCCTGGATTCTCGAACTACGACCCTGGCAACGGGGTTTTCGGAAGCCATGTCATCTGGTATAAATTCGATATTTCCGGACCACCACCGCCACCACCACCACCTCCTCCTGTCCCAATACCCGTAAGTCGGCAAGTGAAAGCCGCTTTTGCGATTCAAGGATTGACGCTGGAGCCTTGGTATCCAAAAAGGATCGCCTATGCCATCTACTCCGTGAACATTGTTTCCAACGATCGAAGAACTTTGATCCCTCTCTACGATTATCAATTGATCATTCCTTTCACATCGATCAACATGCGCCCCTATGACAGCTTTGAAGTCACGCAATATGAAATCAATCCCTAACCGAATCGGACCATGTTAAAAAAAATCCTCATCCCCTTCCTCTGCTTCAGCGCAATAGAACTGACTGCTCAGGGCGAAATCAATCCCGAGGCGGCCAAAGAAACCCGCTTCTTCGAGCTGCCGCAGCTTATCGTCGAAAGAGAGCCATTGAATCAAGCCCAAAAGGCCTTTCCCGATCATAGCTGCGTCACCGACGGCGTCTATGTCAATGCAGTAGCCGTTCCTCTTTTGCACCAAAACCCTCGATTTTTGCAAAAGGTGAAAGAGGAGATTTCAAATGGCCCTCTAACGATCTGCAAGATCGATGAAATCCGCGCCATGATCACCCGCTTTTATCTAGAAAAAGGGTGCCCCTTCGTCGAAGTCGCCATCCCTCCGCAATCGTGTTCGAAAGGCTATGTGCAAATCATCGTGACGGAAGGGAAGCTCGGTTGTATCAAAACCGAGGGCAATTGCCATTTCTCCGACAAGTCGATCCTGGCTCCTGTCCGTTGTCAAGCCGGCCAAAGGATCCATCTTCCATCTTTGCTCAACGATTTAGACTGGATCAACCGCAACCCCTTTAGAAGGAGCGAAGCAGTCTTTACTCCAGGTCAAGATCCGGGAACGACCGATATCCTCTTCAAAACCGTCGACCGCCGGCCTATTTTATTCTACGGAGGCGCAGATAACACAGGCACAAAAGAAACGGGATATCCCCGTTTCTATGGCGGATTCCGCTACGGCAATGTATTTGGAGTGGGACACCTTCTCGATTATCAGTTCACCTCCTCCTCGAGCATCGATAAATTTCAAAGCCATGCTGGCGATTATCAAATTCCTTTGCCTTGGAAGAACTACCTCAATTTCTTCGGAGGATGGTCCCAGACAAACCCCACTTTCCACCATCCCCATATGAAGCCCACAGGGACAAGCTGGCAGGTGTCGACCCGTTATGAAATCCCCGTCAATAACAATCCCAAGCTAGCCCAGACATTCCTATTTGGCGCCGATTTCAAAAGGACGAATAACGATTTGGCGTTTGGAGGGGAAACAATCATCCATCACTTGGTCGACGTGGCGCAACTGATGTTCGGATATGACTTGGGCGGGGTAGTAAAAGCGTGCGAATGGTTCTTGTCTGCGGAACTTTATGTGAGCCCAGGGAATATCGACGATAACAACAAGACGAGGGTATTCAAGAGACTGCAGCCTGGGACCGTCTCTACCTATGTTTATGGCTGGGCGAATATAGGATCTACCTTTAATCTGCCCGGATGCTGGCATTTCGCCCTGAACAGCACAGGGCAATACACCAATCAGAATTTACTCCCCTCCGAGCAGCTAGAGCTCGGCGGCTATTTTAGCGTGAGAGGGTATCAGGAACATTCGGTCAATGTCGACGAAGGCTGTTTTTTTAACGCCGAATTGCAAACGCCCGATTTTTCCATTCTTGCGTTTGGCAAAAAGAAATGCCCATCTGACAAATTGCATTTCCTCGCATTTGCCGACTATGGCTGGGGGCGGATCCATAATCCCGTTGCAGGCGAGCAGAAAATTTATCGCCTCCTCGGCATTGGCCCCGGACTCCGCTACAATATCAAAGATAACGTAGCTATCCGCGCCGATTGGGGATTTCAGATGCTTCCTATCCATCCCCATCGCGGCACTTCAACGACAGTCCACGCCGGAGGCTACGTGAACTTCTGACCTATAGCAGAGATAACAGGATGAAAAAAGAAATGGCAGGGATGACAGGATGGTCAGGATAAGAAGGAAAATAGCAGGGATGGCAGGATGGGCAGGATAAGAAAAGGTAGGATGAAATTTAAAGTAAAATCTCTTCTTTTTTTTCGGTGAAAGTATCTGGATGATGCAATCTTCTATATTCAAGTTTGTGATTTCCGAAATTGACTAATAAACCCACTGGCAATCCTGTTATTTTTAAATAATTGATCAGTTGAGCTTGATGCTCGTTCAGTAAGTTTTTGCAACATTTTAGTTCGATAACTATTGAATTTTCAACAATTAAATCTACAATATATCGTCCATTTTTTTGTTTTCTGAAAATTACATCGAAAGATTGCTCGGTTAAAACACACATACCTGTCTGTTTCATGACAATGCACAGTGCATTCTTATAGACTGTCTCTAAAAATCCCGAACCAAGCTCTTTCATAACCTCAAAACAACATTGAATCACATTTCCGGTAAGAACAAAATGAGATAACCCTTTTCTATTTTGCATTTCTTATCCTGTCCATCCTGTCATCCCTGCCATTTCTTTCTTCCTGCCCATCCTGTGACCCGCATCCTGCCCATCCTGTTATCCCTGCCATTTCTTTGCTTTTCTTATCATGCCCATCTTGTTTAGTTGTCCACGTCGTAGCTGACGGTTAATGCGATGTAGCAGAAGTAGGCGCAGAGGGGGAGGGCGGCTAAGAGGGCGCCCGCGATTGAGGCCAAGGCCCCTTTTGCGATGGCATGGACTATGGCTTGTTTCGCGGTTATTAGGGCGGCGCCTCCGGCAAAAGAAGGGAGAGCGAATTTGTAGGCGCAGTTCGTTTCTACTGTGAGGCGGTAAAAAATCGATCCGGCCAAACAGATCCCAGCGCAAAGCCAGGGCGAACAGGGGAGGAAGATCATCAGCGCAGCCATCATGACGGCGCGGAAGATGTGGTTCAAAACGAGAGCGACTTTATAAAGAGTTGGATGGCTCTTTAAATATTCATGGATTTGCCGCGTAGGTTTTTTCAGAACGTTATATCTATCGATCGCCTCGTGCAGGCCCGCCGCCAATGTCATAAATCACCTTTTGAAGTTATTCGTTGATTGATCCCACGGCAGGGATCGATTCATTGCCGAATGGATCGACGGAGACCACAAAATAAGTCGAGTTTTGGTGTCTATGCCAATTTTGGTCTAAAAAGATCAATTTTCCATTTGCGGAAACTTCGGCGGCCAGCTTCGTCAATGAGGGATTTCGGTAAATTCTGTATAAAATGGGGGAGGCTGCGGCTGGAGCTTTCCACATCAAGACGGGGATCCTATCCGATTTTCTAAATGGATCGTTGATTTCTTTGATCGTTAGGTCTATCGGAGGAAGAACCGGGCTATGATCCCCTTGGGGCGTCTTCTGAGACCGCGAAAAAACTGGGTTTGAATGGGTTGCAGCAGGTACTCCATGCAACGGCTCGAAAGATGCGCTGAAAAATGCGATGCAAGCGGAGAAAAATAGATGCGTTTTCATTTGGCCTCTGAAGAAAAAGAGGCAGCAATTTAACGGGTGTTAATTTTTTTTTCAATTTCATTGATCTTTTTTTTTGTTATAGATATCGAATTGAATTGCGGACGGTAGAATAATGATCGACGTCTTGATTATTGGAGCCGGCCCGACGGGGCTGCTCATGGCGGCCGAAGCTGCGCGCTACAAAATGAAATGCCGGATCGTAGACAAGCTCGCGGCTCCGGAAAAACAATCCCGGGCGTTGGCCGTCCAGCCGAGGACGCTGGAAATCTTCAATCATTTGGGGATCGCAGAAGAATTTCTTTCGAAAGGATTGAAAATTTTTGCGGCCAATCCCTATAGCGGAAAAAAGCGGCTGGCCCGGATTTCCTTCAAAACCCTCCCTTCCGATTATCCTTTCATCTTGTGCATCGAACAGAGCGAGACGGAGAGGATTTTGACCCAGCATCTCTCGACCTTCGGAATCTCGGTCGAACGGGAAAAAGAACTCATCGGCCTCAGCCAAGAATCGGATCGGGTCTTAGCCACTCTTCTCGATCTCAAATCGGGGAAAGAACAAAAGGTTGAGGCGAAATGGGTTGTCGGATGCGACGGAGCTCACAGCCAGGTGAGGAAATCGATAGGGGTTCTCTTTTTCAGGAAAACCTTTTCCCTCGCTTTTTTCTTTGGCCGATGTGCAGCTCGATTGGGATTTCCCGCGCGATGAATTATTTTTATTTTTGGACCGCGAAGGCATTTTAGGAGCGATTCCGATGCCTGGCGAAAGGCGCTATCGGCTCGTTTTCCAGTCCAAACAAAGACCAAAAATAGAGAGCCAAGAACTTTTGCAAACCGGAGAAGGTCCCACCTTGCAGGAAGTGCAAGCGATAGTGAGAAAAAGAGTGGGAGCTGATGTCAAAATATCAAATCCCGTTTGGCTGGCCGATTTCCATATCAACAGCCGATTGGTGCGAAGCTATAGGAAGGGACGAGTTTTCTTGGCGGGCGACGCGGCCCATATCCATAGTCCTGCAGGCGGGCAGGGGATGAATTCTGGATTGCAGGACGTTTTCAACTTGGCCTGGAAATTAGCCGATGGGCGAGAAAAACTGCTCGATACATACAATCTGGAAAGGCGCTCCTGGGGCAAGTCTTTGGTACGGACGACCCGAAGGATTACGATAATGGCCACATTGCATAGCTCTATCGCCATATTTTTGCGCAATTGGGCCATCCAGCATATTATGCCCAAGATCGAGGGCCGTGTAGCATGCGCCGTCGCTCAAATAGCGATCCGCTATCCCAAAAGCCTGATCGCCTGCGAAAAGGGATTTTTCACAGATGGGCCGAAAGCGGGGACTCGAGCGCCTAATGCGCCCGCCGGCAAGATAGATCTCTATTCCCTCTTCCGCCAAACGACGGGATTCCATCTGCTCCTTTTTGGAGATTTCCCTTCTTTCGAATATTCCGGATTGGCCATCCACAGAATTCAGGATGAAAGGGCCGAATCGATCTACGGAGTCAAAGACAAAGCCGCTTATCTGATCCGTCCCGATCAAACCATCGCTCTCCGTTGCTTGGATCTTGAACCGCTCGAAAAATATCTATTGCGATTGCATAAAAAATAGAATAGCCATTTAATGCAAATATGAAAAAAATGAAATTTGCCATCGTCGCTCTCGCGGCGATCCTTATGGTGCTAGCCATCTTTTTCGTATTGCGCAGCGACATCGCTTTGCTCACCCATCCCAAAGGGATCATCGCCAAAAAAGAAATCGCTCTGATCGGCAAGACCTATCTTCACATGCTGATTATCGTGGTCCCTACGATCATCCTCCTTTTCGCGGTGGCTTGGAGGTATCATTCTAAAAATGCAAAGGCTGAATACGATCCGGAGCTGACTGGGGGTATTTGGGGGGAACTGATCTTATGGGCCCTCCCTTCATTGCTCATTACTGGGATGGCTTTCGTTACTTGGAATGCGGCTCATGAACTCGACCCGTATAAGCCGATCGAAAGCGGCAATGCGCCTCTTACCATCCAGGTGGTGGCCCTCGATTGGAAATGGCTGTTCATCTATCCGGAGCAGGGGATTGCTACGGTAAATTTCGTCCAATTTCCCGCTGAGACTCCGATCCACTTCGAGCTTTCGGCGGACGGCTCTCCGATGAACTCCTTTTGGATCCCGGAGCTAAGCGGACAGATCTATTCCATGGCGGGGATGACCACGGTGATCCACATGATGGCCGATGGACCAGGCGTATATCCGGGCAGGGCGGCGGAGATCAATGGAGAAGGGTTTGCCGATATGACGTTTACCGCCAAATCGGCTTGGCAGTCAGATTTCGAAGAATGGGTCGCCCTCGTCAAACGATCGCCTTTGAAACTGACCGAGCCGGTTTATAATGAATTGGTCAAACCATCCTTGAACCATCCGATTCAGTATTATTCCGATGTGGATAGCGGTTTGTTTAATAAAATTGTGATGAAATATATGCACCCTGGGCACTAGAGAATATGAAGGATTTCTTTTTTGGAAAACTGACTCTGCAAGCTCTGCCCCACCATTGGTATACGATTGGAGGGACTGCGACTATTTTGATTGCTGGGCTGGTCATCGCCATCTTCCTGACGAAACGGAAACGCTGGGGCTGGCTTTGGAACGAATGGCTGACGTCGACCGATCCAAAAAAGATCGGCACCATGTACATGATCGCATCCCTTCTCATGTTCTTCCGCGGCTTGGTCGATGCCGGCATGATCTGGCTCCAGCAGGCGATCGCCGCCGATTCGCAAGGGTTTCTTTCCGCGACCCATTTTCAAGAGATCTTTACATCGCACGGCGACATCATGGTTTTTTTCGTGACGATGGGATTTTTCTTCGGGTTTATGAATTGGATCGTGCCGCTGCAAATCGGCGCGCGCGATCTGGCTTTCCCTTTTTTGAATTCTCTCGGGTTTTGGCTCTATGTCGCTGGAGCGATCTTGATCAATTTGTTTTTTGTGGTCGGGGGAAATTTTGCCGACACAGGCTGGCTTGCGATCGCACCCTTCTCCGAACTTGAATTCAACCCGGGCGTAGGGGTGGATTATTTGATTTGGAGCTTGCAGCTGTCGGGGCTAGGGAGTCTGCTTGCAGGAATCAATTTCATAGTCACGATCATCAAAAAACGGGCGCCCGGGATGACGTTGATGAAAATGCCCCTTTTCGTCTGGACCTCTTTATGCAGCACGGTCCTGATCATCTCGGCATTCCCCGTTCTGACCGCAACGACATTTCTCCTTTGGCTTGACCGCATTTTGGATATGCATTTCTTTACAGTAGGATTCGGCGGAAACCAAATGATGTATTTCAATTTCATTTGGATGTGGGGCCATCCCGAAGTCTATATTTTGGTCTTGCCCGCATTCGGGATGTATTCGGAAATCGTGGCCACGTTTTCGCGAAAAAAAGATGTTTGGATATGTCTCGATGGTCTGCGCGGCTGATCGCTCATCACCTTTCTCTCCTTTTTAGTATGGCTCCACCACTTTTTTACGATGGGCGCGGGCGCGAACGTGAACTCCTTTTTTGGTATTGTGACATTGATTGATCGCCATCCCGACAGGAGTCCAAGTCTTCAACTGGATCCTCACCATGTATAAGGGGAAGAGTCGTTTTCGCCTCCCCGATGTATTGGTTCATGGGATTCGTCTGCGTATTTACGATCGGGGGCATGGCTGGCGTTCTGATGGCCTCCCCTCCGATCGATTTTCAGGTGCATAACAGTCTATTTCTGGTCGCCCATTTCCATACGCATGATCGTCGGAGGGGCTCTCTTTGGAATTTTTGCCGGAGTCACTTTCTGGTTTCCGAAGATCACAGGGTTTAGGCTCGATGAACGTTTGGGCAAGATCGCTTTTTGGTTTTGGTTCGTCGGATTTTTTGTCTCGTTCATTCCTCTCTATTTTCTGGGTTTTATGGGAGCCACACGCAGACTCGACCACTACGCCTCTTCGACCGGCTGGCAGCCCTTTTATATCACTTCGGCGATCGGATTCGCCATCATCCTCTGCGGGATCGCCATTCAAGTCATTCAGATCCTCTACAGCGTTCGAAATAGACAAAAACTGAGGGATGATACCGGAGATCCATGGGACGGAAGGACGCTGGAATGGTCCGTTCCTTCGCCTCCGCCTTTTTATAGTTTTGCGGTGATCCCGACCGTTCACGACAGGGAAGAATTTTGGGAAATGAAAAAAAGAGGGAAGCACGGGCGCCTGCATTACGAAGACATCGAATTGCCCAAAAACACAGGAATGGGAGTTTATATTTCCGGGTTTGGCTTCCTGTTTGGTTTCGCCGCCGTTTGGCACATTCTTTGGATGGCTGTCCTCGGGATCGGAGGGGTGATTGCCTGTATGATCATCCGTTCATTGGACAAAGAGACCGAATATGTCTTGCCTGCTGAAGAAGTCAAGAGGATGGAAGCAGCCAGAACTCAAGGGAGTCGATGAAGGAAGACGACGTAAGAATTTTCGGATTTTGGGTCTATCTCATGACCGATCTCATCATTTTCGCCGTCCTTTTCGCCGCGTTCGTGGTTTTGCGGGGAGAGACTTTCGGCGGTCCTTCGGGCCGGGAACTATTCGAACTCCCTTTTTCATTAGCCGAAACAATGATCCTGCTGACAAGCAGTTTTACCTGTTCTTTGGCCACTTACTCGGTTTTCCGGGAGAAAAAAAATCAGGTCGTTTTCTGGTTTGCCGTGACGTTCATTCTGGGAATCGCGTTCCTGTATCTCGAAGTATCGGAATTTCATAAATTGATTAGGGAAGGAAATAGCTGGCGCCGCAGCGCGTTCCTCTCTTCGTTTTTCGCTTTGGTCGGCACTCATGGGTTCCATATTTCGGTCGGCTTATTGTGGATGTTTGTCCAAATGATCAGCACGGGACTGCGCGGACTGACCTCTCTGGAGACATCCAAAATTTTCCGCCTCGCCCTTTTTTGGCACTTTTTGGATGTCGTATGGATCTTTATTTTCACGATCGTCTATGCGATGGGACATTTGATATAGGAACGGGACATGATTCATAAAACGCTCACAGCGCGCCTGATCGGATACATCGCATCGCTCATTTTCACCGCGACCGCTTTTTTAATCGTCGCCTATCCTGAATATTTTTACGTAAGCGTCCAATGGGATATTGTTTTGATTTTAATTCTTGCCCTTCTCCAATTCATTACCCAGTCAATCTGTTTCCTGAACGTCCTAGGCGAAAAAGGGCCCCGCTGGAACTTAGTCCTTTATATTTCCACCATAGGCATGATCTTCATCGTCGTCGTCGGAACGATTTGGATCATGCACCACCTGAACTATCACATGACAGTCGTCCAACCGATTTAGCAGTTCAAATAGGGAACAGGATGCGCAGGATCGCAAGGGGCAGGATAAGAAGGATGCTAATCTGTATCATTATTTTTTCCTGCAAATCTTGCCCTCGTGATCCTGCCTATCCTGTTATTCTGATAGGCTAAAGATCTTTAAAATCCGAATCCGTAGCTGATCAATGCTTAGTAGTTCAAATAGGGAACAGGATGCGCAGGATCGGAAGCGGCAGGATAAGAAGGATGCTAATCTGTATCATTATTTTTTCCTGCAAATCCTGCCACTCGTGATCCTGCCTATCCTGTTTTTCTGATGGGCTAAAGATTTTTAAAATCCAAAGCCGTAGCTGATCACTGCGTTTTTCGAAGAGGAGACTTGAAACTGGACGAAGCCGGGGACCGTGTCGAAGAATTCGTAGCCGATATGGAATAAACATTCGGCGTAGTAGCCGTAGGCGTGGCGGATCTGATCGTCCCGGGTGTATTTGTCGTGGAAGCCCCCGAACCTTCCGCCGAATCCCACATAGCCTCCGAATCGGGCGATGGGTCGGAACAAATAGGCAGATTGCACAAAGAACTCTTCCCAGTTACGGCCGATCCTGGCTCCCAGGCCATAATCCCAGTCGTGCCAAAGGCCCATTTGCCTCTTGCCAAATGTAATCTCCGGTAAGGGATGAAGAAAATGGCTTACGCTCATGGAAGAGGCGGGAAGGACGGCTCCTGCTGTGAGATAGTAGAATGAATCGACGACAAGAGGCTTTGGGGGCATCGAGCGCGGCGACGGGAAATCGAAAGGATTGGGTTCAGCGTTTAAAAATGTTGCAAAAAGAATAAAAGATAGAATAAATTTTTTCATAAATCAAAGTTTCAAACTAAAATGAAGAAGATTTTAAATCGGGTAGTGATTAATATTAAATGAAAATTATCTAAGGGAATGCCAGATGAGATTTCTTATCCTTGCAGCGATTTTTCTTTGCGCCCAGGTTGTTTCTGCGGCTTCTCCTCAATCCATTGAAGCATTCGAGACGGAAAAGAAGGTGGACCAGCTTCTCCTATTGATCCAAAAGCGGCTCGCCGTGATGCATGAAGTGGCCCGCACGAAGTGGAATCAAGGTCTTCAAATCGAAGACAAAGTTCGAGAACAGCAGATTTTAAAAGGTTTGGTCGAACAATCCAAAAACCTCCAAGCAGAAGAAAATTGGATTGCCCAATTTTTCCAGGCGCAAATGGACGCCTCCAAAGAAGTCCAGAAAGGCGATTTTGACCTTTGGAAGAAAAAGGGAGTTCAAAAATTCGATTCCGTTTTGACATTGGCCCAATTGCGCGGCTATATCGACGGGATCAACCAAGAAATGATCGATCTCTTAAGCCAGATTCCCGACCCTGCCCATAACGAAACCATTCTCCAACGTCCTATTTCCACCCGCGAATCGGACTTTGTCGAAAAGAAAGTTTGGGATACCGCTATTTCTCCTTGGAAATAAGCTGCTTGCATGGATTTGTAAATATAATAAAAATTAATTTAATATTTAATTTTAATTTATAGTTTGATATAATAATATAATTAATAAATAAATTGTATTATTATGTCAGTGTCATTTTTACCTTGTTCAGATTTAACCTGCTCACCCTTGCCTTGTTCTCCACTGACATGGTCGCCATTACCTTGTTCTCCTTTACCCTGTTCGATCAATAGTTACTTCGATTCCTTCAGAGAGAAAGAAGTCGTAGAAGAACAGGCCCCATCTAATAAGACCTTAAGCGAACGGGTGGTTGTGAAAGGGACCAAAACGTATCCGAACGGAACTTATGAAGGAGAATTTGTCGACGGCCTGCGTGAAGGGTTCGGCAGGTTTACGTTTTTCAATGGAAGCGTTTTTGAAGGCCAGTACTCTAATGACCGCGAAAATGGAAAAGGAATATTTATTTGCAACGATGGAGAGCGTTTTGAAGGCTCTTTCAAAGATAACCAATACAATGGGTACGGCACCATCTATTATCCCAATGGGTCCCGTTACGAGGGGTCTTTCGTAAATGGTTTGCGTCACGGGCAGGGCGTTATGAATTATGTTGATGGAGTTTGTTATAAAGGAGCCTTCGAAAAAGGTGGATGTCATGGAGAAGGCGTAATGTACTTCGCCAATAAAGATTATTGCCAAGGAACTTTCGAAGACAATTCTATTCTCGGAGAAGCTATCTTTATATTCGCGAATGGAGATCGTTATGAAGGGACTTTCAAAAACGGTTTGTTTCATGGGAAAGGCATAATGAAATTCACAGATGGCCGCCGCTACGAAGGGAATTTCGAAAACGGACGGTTTCATGGGAAAGGCGTGTTCAAAAGCGTCAATGGCAACTCCTACGAAGGAAATTTCGAAAACGGACAGGCTCATGGGAAAGGCATGCTCAAATACGCCGATGGCAGCCGCTACAATGGAAATTTCGAAAAGGGTTTACCCCACGGGAATGGCATCTTCAATTATGCTAATGGCGACCGCTACGTAGGGGATTTAGAAAAGGGTTTACGCCACGGGAAAGGGATACATAAAACTGTCCATGGGGATTGTTATGATGGGACCTTCGAAAAAGGTTTAGTTCATGGGCAAATGAAATTTACAAACAAATATGGGAAATCGATGGAAGGAATATGGCAAGAGAGCAAATTCATAGGAGGCCTTTCCCATTTAAGCGATCCTTTATTTTTAGGTCTACTTTTAGACAAAAAGGGCGAGAACTCAAGCTCTCCTGCGACCTACCCTTTGTCGATTTTGTCCGATTTTTTATTGCGAAACAATTATACAGACTTGGGCAATGCTTTAGTTTCAGCTCATGCAACGATTAGCGGCAATGAGCAACAGGCATCGAGTAATGCTCAAATTATTTTGCAAAATTTGAAAAGGAGCCAGCCCCAACTGTTATACTTTGACTGCCTAGCCCATTCTATGGGATTGAAAATCATCCCCACTTCAACGCATATGATTTTCGAGGTCTATAATTCCGGCGACGGATTAGCAACGAGAAGTTCGGACGGTGAAATCTTCGCAAGACATAAAAAGGACCCATCGAATTATCGTAAATGGCAGACCAAATGGGCTAGAAAAGTTTCTGCAAGCAGTGTGACTCCGGAAATCTTAGAGAAATTGCTTCTCGGGAAATTTGCGAACGTGGATGAAGCCTATGCGTGGATAGAAAAAATTCCTGGAGAGAACATCGAACAAGATCCTCAATCGGCCGTTTGGCAAACCGAGCAAACAGCAGGCAATTGTTCTATCGAATGGATCTTTGCTTATCTGCGGAATAATATGTCCAAAGTGGATTACGACTGGATGCGCATCCAATTATTCCAAAAGTGTCTAGAGAACATCAAAGACAAATCGGGTCCTGAGATCGAAGCCTACAGAACGGAACTCAACCGCAAAATTAAGAAACGGATGGAGCGGAGCCCCAGACGCGAACCCATACGAGGAACCGGGCGCCGCAGGCCCTCCCAATGCCTCACTTCCTTGCACCTGCGGTATAAGTAAGCCTCCATAAATCCCTTTCAAAAATTCGATCCGTTTTGACATTGGCCCAATTGCGCGGCTATATCGACGGGATCAACCAAGAAATGATCGATCTCTTAAGCCAGATTCCCGACCCTGCCCATAACGAACGTCCTATTTCCGCCCGCGAATCGGACTTTGTCGAAAAGAAAGTTTGGGATACCGCTATTTCTCCTTGGAAATAAGCTGCTTGTATGGATTTGTAAATGTAATAAAAATTAATTTAATATTTAATTTTAATTTATGATTTGATATAATAATATAATTAATAAATAAATTGTATTATTATGTCAGTGTCATTTTTACCTTGTTCGGATTTAACCTGCTCACCCTTGCCTTGTTCTCCAACGACATGGTCGCCATTACCTTGTTCTCCTTTACCCTGTTCGATCAATAGTTACTTCGATTCCTTCAGAGAGAAAGAAGTCGTAGAAGAACAGTCCCTATCTAAAAAGACCTTAAGCGAACGGGTGGTTGTGAAAGGGACCAAAACGTATCCGCACGGAACTTATGAAGGAGAATTTGTCGATGGCCTGCGAGAAGGGCTCGGCAAATTTACGTTTCATAACGGAACTGTTTTCGAAGGAGAATGCGTAAACGATAAAGCCAATGGAAAAGGAGTGTTAAAATACAATGGCAATCGTTATGAAGGATATTTCAAAGATGATTCGTTTCATGGGGAAGGAGTGTTAAAATACTCCAATGGCGATCGTTATGAAGGATATTTTAAAGATAATTTACGTCATGGGGAAGGAGTGTACAAATACTCCTCAGGCGATCGTTATGAAGGATATTTTAAAGATAATTTACGTCATGGGGAAGGTAAATTTACGACCAACGAGGGGTTGGTTGTAGAGGGGACCTTTTGCGACGACAAATACGTGGGCGATAGTGCCAATTTAAGCGATCTTTCTTTTCTGCATTTACTCATTGGCAGTAAGGATGTGGGCCGCAGTCTCGCAGAGTATCTTCTGGGGATCATGTCCTCATTTTTATTAAAGAACAATTACACGGAACTGGGGAATGAGTTAGCCTCAGCTTATGAATGTTTCAATCCCCGATCAGAAATAGCGGCGCCGAATGCTGAGGCTATTTTTCAAAAATTGAAAATTCAAAACCAGCCCCAGCTTATAGTTTATGGTCCTACGGGCCATACGCGCCACACTATGGGGTTAAAAATCATCCCTGATTCATTATTTGTTAATTTTGAAATTTATAATTCTGGCTCAGGTTTACCGATTTTTCATAAAAAGCACCCATCGAATAATAAAAAATATCAAACTAAATACGTTGTAAGGGCTCCAATCAGCAGCCTCAGTCCAGAACTCATACAGCGGTTGATCGATCGGAATTTTAAAACGGCAGATGAAGTCTATGACGCGTTAAAAATCTCCGGATATGAAGTTGTCGAAGAAGACCCTCAATCTGCCATTTGGCAAACGGAGCAAAAATCAGATAATTGCACTCTAGAATGGATCTTCGCCTATCTGCGAAATAATATGTCCAAATCTGAGTATGACGGGATGCGGTTAAAATTATTCACAGAATGCAGGGAGCGGATTAAAGACCGGTCTGGCCCTGAAATTGAAAAGATTAAAGCAGAACTCGACCGGAAAATTCAAAAAAGGAAGCTCAGGCTATCCTCTTCGGAGAAATCAAGCTAAGAATTTTAAGCCCAAAATGAAGCGACGTCCAGCTCTAAAAAAAACGGTTCCTTGAACTCTTGCATGTAGAGATCGGAAGTGCGCGATTGAGCCTCTTCCATAACGCGTTTTTCTTCAGGACTGGAATTTTGGGAAGGGGAGTGGTGGAGGTAGCCGCCGAAGATCTGTTCGCAATCGCGGAAATACTCCCGGGTGAACAAGATATGGGCATGCCACGCTTCGTCGATATCAGGGGCAGGAGCCAGGGTTTTATCGGGGTATTTACATAGAAGCAGGAGGAAGTTTTTATACCGCCTCACCGCTTCTTTCGATTCCTCCGGCGTCCATTTCTGCCGATCGGACAGCTTTTTTTCCAGATAGCCGAGATCGAGATTTTTTATCCTGGTTGCTTGGGACAGCATTTCGCCTCTTGCGGTTCGCCGGCTGCGGCTTTTTCCAACATTTCCTCGGACAAATCATGGAAGTTCAGGGGACGCTCCTGAAGGCGGATGATCCACTGGTTCTTTTTTTCTTCGACTGTCTGAACGGCCAGAGAATCGGGAATCTTCGCCATTCCCATCTCTTTGAGCGCCGAACGGGGGTCTTTCATCAGTTTTTCTTTAAACGCAGGATCTTTCCATACGCGGACATTGATTTTCGCCTCGGTCTGCTGTCTGTTCGGTTTTTTTTCCATCTAGATCCTCCTTGATTGATCTTAAATACCATTTATCAAAGAACAGACTTTTTTTAAAACACCGAAAAGGGATATTTCTTGGGTTATGCATAAAGCCGCAATCCGGTTTATCGTCCTTTTAGGGATCGTGAGCCTTTTCGCCGATTTCACTTATGAAGGGGCGAGGGGGATTATCGGGCCCTATCTATCCACTCTCGGCGCGAGCGGCGCCGCAGTGGGCGTCGTCGTGAGTCTGGGCGTCTTGATCGGCTATGGCATGAGGGCGGTCTCGGGGTACTTCAGCGATAAGACCCAGCAATATTGGATGCTGACTTTCATCGGCTACATCATCAACTTGACCGCTGTGCCTCTTTTAGCGTTCACTCATCATTGGCAGACGGCCGCCTTTCTGATCGTATTGGAACGGTTCGGCAAAGCGATCCGCGTTCCTGCCAGGGACGCTATGCTATCGTATGCGACGAAGCATACTGGCCGCGGCTGGGGATTCGGAATGCATGAAGCGCTCGACCAGATCGGGGCGGTCATCGGCCCTCTTTTCATTGCCCTGATTTTTTTTCTTAAAGGAAGCTATCGGCTCGGATTCGCGTTCCTTGCGGTTCCTGCGAGCCTTTCTCTTTTGGCTTTGATCATCGCCCGCATTTCTTTTCCCACCCCTCAAGATATGGAAAAGAAAGGGTTTTCCTTGGAACCAAAAGGGATGTCGAAGAATTACTGGATTTATGTGTTCGGCGTGGGGCTGGTCGCGTTCGGGTTTGCAGATTATGCCCTTATCTCCTACCACTTTCAGAAAGCTTCGATCCTCTCTCCCATTTGGATCTCTTTATTATATTCCATTGCCATGGGAGTGGATGGATTGTCGGCCCTCGTGATGGGAAAATTATTCGATCTCAGGGGAATCTCCGTACTTGCCATCGTCACGGCAGCCGCCGCTTTTTTCGCGCCCTTGGTTTTTCTAGGCGGTTTTACAGCGATATTGATCGGAATGATTCTATGGGGGATCGGGTTGGGGGCGCAGGAATCGATCATGCGGGCGATCATCGCCGTTCTCACCCCTCCGGATCGAAGAGGTTCCGCTTACGGAATGATGAATTTGATCTTCGGCCTTTTCTGGGCCGCGGGAAGCGCCCTGATCGGGTTTCTCTACGACCTCTCGCCGCTATACGTAACGATCTTTTCCATAGCTGCTCAATTCGCCTCTCTCCCTTTTTTCCTTTCCGTCAAAATTTCCAAGTGAACCTTTAAAAAATCCAAAAAGACGAAGTAGACAACGACGCTTGCGAAGAGTCCAAATATAAGCAGGGGAGGAAGGGGGGCCATGAGGATCCCTTCGATGGCAAAACAGGAAACGAGCACGATCCCGAAGACCGAGCTGGCAAGCAGATAAACGCTCGGGGCCTTATGCCAAAGATGGTTTTTTCTTTCCCGGATCAAATAGACCGTTGCTTGGCCAGTAAATACAAGAGTCAGAAAAATCAAGGTTTGCAAATGGGAAATATCCAAATAGCGGCTGCCGATGAATAGGACCCCAAAAGAAAATCCTAGGATGAGGGCTGCGAGAATCCCTCCTATCCGCATCAACTCTCCGATATTCCAGGAATCGGGCTTTTGGGAATAAGAAACCCGGTCGGTCGCAAGGGACATGGTGACGAAATCGTTGGCGAATAAAAGAAGGACGATCAGAACCTGAGAGATGATAAAATTCCTCTCGAAAATCAATCCGAGCGACAGCAAGATCGAAATTTCCAGGGTCTTGATGATTTTATTGAGGGTATAGGTGAGCATCCTCTGATAGATCTTTCGGCTCGTTTTCACTGCTTCCAAAATGGCGCCCAGGCCCGGAGACGTCAAAACCAAACTAGCCGATGCCTTGGCCACGTCGGTTGCATTCGCAACAGCGATCCCCACTTCTGCCGCTTTCAAGGCCGGAGCGTCGTTGACCCCGTCGCCCGTCATCCCGCAGGTATAATTTTCTTTTTGCAAAGTCTCGATGATCGAGTATTTGTCTTCAGGAAAAACTCCCGCAACTGCATTTGCTTTCAAAATCTCCTGCAGACGGTCCCGTCCTATCACCGTGCTGCCGATCCCTGCTTTTTCCGCAATCGCGCGGGCTGTCGCCGCCGAATCGCCGGTGAGCATAATGACGCGGATCCCTAAGTTTTGAATTTCTTCGATGGCTTCTGCAGAATCTTCACGCAAAGGGTCTAGGATTTTTAAAAGCCCCGCAGCCTGGCCGTCGACGGCCACGCACAATACCCTCGAACCGTCGGAGGCAAGAGCTTCGACGACCTCTTGTTTCTCTGGGAGCAATGCGCTCGGAGCCCCTTTCTGAATGCGATGTTCTTTTCCATTCATCGAAATGATGGCTTCCGAATATTTTTTTTCCGGATCGAAAGGGATGAATTCCAATTTCGAAAAAGACGGCGGAATGGGTCCCGCAGATTTTAAAATGGCCAGGTCGATCGGGTCTTGGGTCGATCCTTCGGAAGCGAGAGCTGCCAAAATTAAGACCTCTTTTTCCGTATAAGGAGGAAAGGGCTGGACGCGGTCCACCTCTAAGACGTTTTTCGTGATGGTCCCTGTCTTGTCCGCGCATAAAATCGTCATCGCCGCCGCCTCTTCGATCGCTGCCAAATGGGTCACCAAAACTCCAGCATTTACCAATTCTAAAGATCCGAAAGCTGTAGACAGGGTGTACATCGCCGGAAGGGCGATCGGCACGGAAGCGATGAAAAGGAGCAAAGAAAATAGGACCAGATCGATAAAAGGAAGATGGAAATAAAGAGAGGAGAAGATAAACGCTGCTAAAACCAACAAAATATCGAATGAGACGAGATATTTGATGATCTGAAAGATCATCCCTTCCAAATGGCTCGGAGCTTTTGCAAATCGGACGATCTCCGCCGTTTTTCCAAAATAGGTGCCAGCGCCCGTCGCGACCGTTTCGGCGAACGCCTCCCCGTGTTTCACTACGGCCCCGGCATAACAGACCGCGCCGCTTTTTGCCTCTACAGGAAGCGATTCCCCCGTCAAGACCGATTGGTCGACCAAAAGTATCCCATTCGTCAATTTGACATCGGCGGGAATGATATCCCCCATCCGGATCCTGACGAAATCGCCAGGGACGATTTCTTCCGCCGGGACGAGCCTCCATTCATCATCCCTCAAGACTCTGGCCGTTACGGGAAGCTTTTTTTTCAAAAGACGGATCGCTTTTTTCGCTCGTTCTTCCTGGAAAAAGCTGATGGTTGCATTAAAAAGGAGCAAAATTGCGATCATTCCCGCTTCGGTTGGTTTTTTCAAGGCGATCTCGAGGATGATCATCCCTTCCAGCATCCAAGGAATGGGAGCGGAGAATTTTTTTAGGAACTCGGCAACGTAATTAATTTTCTTTTCGGGAATGGTGTTCGGCCCCACGTCCATGAGGCGCCGATGAGCTTCTTTCGAAGAGAGTCCTGCCATAACTCATGTTCATACAAGAAATCGATATTTATTTCTTTGAGCCTCTTCGGCGAGTCGACTCTAGAATTGCAATCACCATTCGGCGTTAAAAGAGAGGTAAATGGAATGGGTCTGAAGACGCCCTTTCCAGGGAGGGATGCGGGCTTGGCTGCCTTTAAAGAAGACATTGTTCGCCATGAATTCGGTGGGGCCGCTGAACCGGCCATTGCCGTTGTACCTGTAGCCGAGATCGAAGCTGAAATGGTTGTATTCCGGCCGGATCCGCAGGGCGAACTGGGCTTGCCAGGCGAATAGGACGTTCGTCGTTAATTCTCCGATTAAGATCTGCGATCCGCTCTCTCCGACAAATGCATAGGCCGTCTCGATGAAATGATGGATCCTATTCAATCCAAGTCCGATCCCTCCTCCGAAAACGGGAATGAATCGCAACCCCCAAAATGAGGCGCAAATGTGTTGGCTTGGGTCAAATAACAGAGAAAAAATCAAGTTTTGCGCGTCCAAGTCGAAGAATTGGGTCCTTTGTCCCTCGAAGGGGGGAAGCGGCGTAAAATACCTTTGGTAATGAAAAGTCTGATAAAAAGTATAAGCCATTTCCGCATCGAACCAGCTCATCCATCTTCTTCCCACTCCGATCGTGAAGAAAGGTTCCTCTCCTAAGTGCCCTTCGAACCCTTGCTTTGCATGGAACCATCCTTCTCCGTCAGGAAGAAACGCAGCAGGTTCGATAGTAGACGAAAGGCTCCAAGCGTAGCCCCCTGGATGACCGCATACCACGGGGGAAGACAGCACAACGCAGGCGCTAAAGGCTCGCAAGACGCCTCTTCCCGACAAACAGGCTCCGCAGCACATTCCCGCTTCAACCTTTTGCTTAAAGCGATCTCTGTTTCCGGATCCGCCGCGTGTAAACCTACCGCTGCTAAGAAAATGGGAAGAAGCCGTTTCATTTCAATTCTCCGTTGAATTAAAAAATATAGATGATCGGACAATTTTTTGACTTATAAAATTAAGAGACAGTTAACGGATTTATTTTCGTCGAGTCGAGTTTTTGGATTATTTTGGGGCTTTGTGCGTAAATCATAACGGACTCGTGCTCATGGTAATAAACGAATTAAATCACCACCGAGCACACCGAGCGCACCGAGAAGTTGAAAGAAATATAGTTTTCCATCGGTGTTCTCCTGCTCTCGTTTAAAACATCCCCCCGGATGTTTTAAACGTTTCCGCAGCTCGGTGGTTAATTTTTAAGTCTTTATATACACATCGATTTCTGCAACAAGGCCTCTCAAAATCTCTTTTATGCAAGATATTAAATATTAGATAATTGCGATTAATGTCTTTAAATTCATATTTCTTTAAATCTTTAAATCTGGCATAATCAAGCCTAAAGAGGTACCCATGACAAGCAAGAATGACTTATTTAGAATGACAATCGACATTCCTGTCGAAGATCACAAGAGATTAAAGGCGCTGTCTGCCATCTCAGGCAAAAGTATGCGGGAGATAGTTTCCGAATGGATTCATGTGTATTTGTATAGCGAAAAAGTTCCGAATGCAAAGACATTGAAGGCCATCGAGAAAGTAGAAAAAGGCAAAGGTTTGATTGAGGCGAAAGACGTTCAAGATATGTTTAGAAAACTAGGAATCTAGGAAATGTTAAAGCCGATTTATACGAAGACTTTTGAGAAAGAAATCGCAAAGGCACAAAAGCGCGGCCTCGATATGAAAAAAATCAAAGCCGTAATCGAAGATCTTATCCATGAGAGGCCTCTATCTCCAAAGCATAGAAATCATAAGTTAAGTGGCGATTTTGTGGGATATTGGGAATGTCATATCGAGCCGGATTGGTTATTGATCTATAAGAAAGATGCTAAAAATATTTACATCTATTTTGTTCGGACAGGGACGCATTCCGATCTGTTTTAGTTAGGGATAGATTACAAAAATGAGCAGAAAACCTTTTTCCAAAAATAGCCGCTCCCGTAGGATCATTGCCCTTATTCAACTCCGGAGAAATCTATGATGAAGCCGATCCACGACGTTTGCGCTAAATATCCCTATGTTCCCGTTTTAACTGAGATTGAGGGAATTTTACGAAATTGGAATTTGTTTCCTATCTCTGGGAGATAGTTGTATTGATAGAGTTCGCGAATGCGCCACTGGACGAAAGTCGATCATCCCTATTATCTCTATCGATGGGTCTCGTTTTACGCTTGATGTTGGAATGACTGTATTAATGAATGGCTTTAAAAAGATTCTCCCAGCTACCGGTGTCGTTCTTGCGGGATATGTTTTGAGGAATAGATTCTTATAAAGTTACAAGTAAAGTTACAAACCTAGGATTTTGGGGAGCTTTTCGATGCCGGCTTTGTAGCCGATATCGACCATGTCGCTGGAGCGGGGGAAGTCGAGCATGCCGTGCTCGCTTAAATCGAGCTCCAGGAGATAATCGGCTTCCTTGGCCATCCGCTGCGCACGGTCGAGCGAACTCAAGGTAAAAGAGGTGCGCAAGATTTCGAAGATGTTGCTCCGTTCCTCTTTGATTTTCGAAAAAGGGTTCAGTCTTCGGAAAAAGAATTTCCAACCGGAGGTCCAAACTTCGGACATATGGTGCTTGGGTTCCTTTTTTTCAAGGATTTGGCAGTCGACAGCGAGGATTTTGCCTCCGCCTAGCATTTTGCGCATGACGTCGACAGGCAGATTGTTGACGATGCCCCCGTCGACGAGCATATTCCCTTCCTCAGTATAGATCGGCGGATAGAGGCCTGGGATCGCGGTGCTCGCCCGCAAGGCGCGCCAAAGAAGGCCATATTGGTGGACATATTCGCAGAGTTTTGTGACATTTGTCGAAACGCAAAAATAACGGGTCCAGAGATCCTCGATATACGTGTGCTCGGCCCAGGTTTGAAAAAACCGGGTGATCGTTTTTCCTTTGAGGATGGCGACCATAGGAAGCGTGTAATCGCTCCTCAGCTTATGGAGGTCTCTTTGGCGGCAAAGCTCGATCGTCCGGTCCGCCCCGAATTTGGCATAGCCTCCGCCGATGACCGATCCCATGCTGGTCCCGCCGATGAAATCGATCTGGACGCCGAGCTCGTCGAGAGCTTTCAAGACGCCGGCGTGGGCAAAACCCCTTGTCCCGCCCCCGCTTAAGACTACCCCGAAGGCCTTGCCGGTTAAAAACCGGCAGAGTTTGGCCAGGCCCGAATCCAGATGGACATGATGGAAGTTATTCACGGGACGCGTGCGCAGCCACATGCTGGCTCCGCTGATGGTTTGCTTATCGGCGTGGAGAAAGACCATCTCTTTCCACGATGAGAATTTCCTTTCGTCGAAAATTCTTTTCTCGATGGCATTGTGGGCAGGGGAAAGAGATAAGTCGGCGGGAAGCAGCAATCGGTCTGCATGGCGGAGGCACCGCTCGGTCCAATTAGACATATCCCGGTCGGTCTCTAATATGAGGTATTTTCCATTTTCTTCTAATGACAGCAGCCACTGGGTGATGATTTCACTGTCGGGATCTTCGAGCCTCGCATTGGCGATTTCCCGGCCGAATTGCCGGTTGCAGGCCTCTTTATTGAGAAGTACGGTCGGTTTGATCTTGTTAAGCTCTTCAGCCAAACGTTGGGCAAAGGGGATGTGATTAGAAAGTCCAGCCGGAACCACGGCAATCGTAGAGACGTTTTCTCCAGCCTGAGTCGGATGTTTTTTTTGAACGACTCTTCGAATCGCGGTCTTGGCTATTTGAACGACGCTGTCCGGATGGCCCCGTTCGAATTGGGCAAAGGCCTCCGGGTCGAGTTTGAGGACGATGCTGTCGCGGATAGCCCTCACGTTCGCCGTCCGAGGAATCTGGATCAGCAGGGCGATCTCGCCGACGATTTCCCCGGGCGCGATGTCGGCCTGGTCGATAGATAGACTGGGATCGTTTGGGTCTTGGATCGAAACGCGCAGCCTTCCTTCGTATAGAATAAAAAGGGTCGAATCGACGTTTCCCTGGCGGATCAAGGTCTCTCCTCCGCCGACCAAACCGATTTTCATAGACACGGCCAAGTCGTTCGCTTCTTGGGGCGAGAGGTATTTAAAGAGATCAATAGAGCTGAGAAAGGGAAGAATTTTCTCTAGATCATTTGGCTGGATAGGGCGTTCGATCATTGGATGTATCCGATAAAACTGCACCTTATCAAAAAGGCAATTATGCTCCCAGCAGGCTTTTTGTAGTTTTCGACTAGACCCAATTCGGGATATTGCTTTATCCTGTTGGGCCGCAAAAAACCAACATCAAAGGATTTATGAGCACCATATATTGCACTATCTTGGTGCTTAGGGAAGGAGATGGGATTTATTTCAGCTCTGGTATGGAAACCCTTCCAGAAGTGGCTGAAGCGAGCAAGTGCAAAACAAGAAAGGAGATTCAGAATTTTTTAAAAAAAATTCAAACATCAACCGATCCGAGTGACATAAAACAGCGATATACATTTCTTCACAACAATTCAGAGAACCCAGGACACTCTGGCGAGAAGTCGAGGGTGATGCATGAATGCCCTCTTCCCAAGCTCATCGAGTTTATCGGCCTTAAAATTCAAGAAGAAGAAAAAGAAGCGGGCAAGAAGCCCAAAAAAAAGAGTTAAATATGAAAAATGCGCTATTCTTGATCCTTCTACTCTCTATCTGCAGCTTGCAAGCTGATTCCAGAGAAGAGATTGCAAACAGAGATTTGACCTATAGGAGCGGCTGTATGGCAGGCCATGTTTTTGTTGTTTCTGAATGGTTGGCTAAAGAAAACCAGGATGAAGAATTATGGCAGGCTTTAAAAAAAATCATGACTTTGGCGAAAGAAAATGAAACCGGCTGTATAAGAGCCCATGCGACCCGGCAAATTCTTCACCCAGGTTCTCCTGGCAAATCCAAATATAAGATCGTGCTTCTTCAGGAATATGCCGATGTCAAGGCCTTCGATGTTCATTGCAGCGCGCCTTACGTAATCGATGCCTTTAAAAATTATGTTGAGAATGAAGAAACCGCGCTTGTTCAGGATTGGACCTGCAGGCTTTTTAGCGAAGATGAATAATTGATTAGATAGAATACTTGGGTTGATATAGCGGACCGGCAAGCACCATCGCTTCCCGCGCGATTTCTTCAAAATTTTTCAAAGAACGGGTCAGCTCTTCGCCTTTCCCAGGATGGCTTAAAATGGCATTGAGCCTCTGAGCGAATCCAGCGGGCTTCCTCTCAAACCCTTCCACCGATTCCAAAGCCTCTTTTTCTGTTGAGAAATAGACGCGGTTGAGGGCGAAAAGGGCCTGTGTCAACTCCGCTGCCATGCGGGTCATACAACCGACAGTGGAATAAATGTCTCCTCTTTCCGCGCTCTTTTTTGCGTTGAGGAGAGTAAACTCCACGCTCCATAAATGTTCCTGAATGATCGCTTTTCTTAATGCTTCCGGATAGACGCGGGTTTCCTCTTTCAGCCGCGCAAATGTCCCGTTCGGATCGTAAAGGGCGATATTCTGCTGCAAATCGGCGAGGTACGTCGCGCTGAAATAGCCGAAAGGAGGCTGCTGCCTGAAATCCCAAGAAAAACGGCCTTGCCTGGCCTCTTCGATCACTCTCCGCACTTGGTCCAGATTGCGGTACAGCCAATCGATTTTCCCTGCTTTGGTAGGGATCCACGCCCCGCCATTGACCCATTGGCCCCATTCATAAAAACCTGTAACGACCGCTTTCGAATTGAATGTTTTTGCAATCTCTCGCAATTCTTTAATGGACGGCATCGATTTTTCGAAATAGTAAATACCTAGATCGATGTCCGAATCCTTATTCGCAGTGCCCCGCGCAAAAGATCCGCCCAAAACAATCGTCTCAATACCCCGAACGCCTTTCAAAGCATTCAGCATTTCATCTACGACGATTTGTTTATCGATTGGAAAATGATTTTTCATTTTGTAGTTATGGAACGACGGTGATATTTCCGATTAGAGAGTTCATCCCGTTTTGATCCACGGCGACGAGATAATAAGAATAGTCGGTATTTTTTCTCCGGTTATGATCCTTGAATACCAACGGCCCGCTAGCAGGAATGGTCCCGGCAAGATCGGTAAGAGCGGCATTTCGATAGATCAAATACCTGACTGGAGTCAATGAAGCGGGGGCTTGCCAGCGAATCACATTGATCAAGTCGGTTTGCGTAAGAAATATATCCTTTATTTGTGTTCCGGTCATAGGAACAGAAGAATTGGATGTTGCAAAGGCGATAAATTGGGGAGCAGAGCCCACGCCAACTATGGCTGTCACAGTATTGGAGCCTGTATCAATGACAGTCACGGTATTGTCGTTGGGATTTGTTACATAAGCTTGCGTCCCGGTGATCGCAATGTCCAGAGGGCCGTTCCCCATTCCGCTATCCACTGTAATTGTATGCGTGACCATGCCGGTTCCCGTTTTGATGACGCTTACCGTACCGTCGAGATTATTTGCGACATAGGCTTGGCTGCTATCCGGAGTAAACGCGATAATTTCGGGCTGATTGCCTACATCGACAGTTGAGACCGCAAGGGTGGACGGGTCGATGATGCTGACTGTAGCGTCCATGACATTTGAGACATAGATGAGCGATCCGTCGGGACTGGCGGTGATCGATAAAGGGAGATTGCCAACGCCCAAGTCCATAACAAAGGCATTGGTCGTCGTATTGACGATGCTTACACTAGCGATTTCCAAATTGGTCACGAAAAGCTGCGTATTTACTGGTGTGAAGGCAGAAAATATCGGAACGCTTCCCAGTCCCATCGCTATTGGAATGGTCGCTTGAACCGTATTGCTGGCTGTGTCGATGGCGCTCACAGTGGAATCGGCACTATTAATCACGTAGGCATAGACGTCCATTCCACTGGGAGCGATCTGGACATAAATGGGACTCCCTCCCACAGGGATCGTGTTTGTGACAGTATTGCTAACGGTATCGATGACGCTCACGGTATTGTCGCCGGAATTCGTTACATAGGCTTGTGTGCCATCCGGCGTGATCGCAATATATTGAGGAATCGATCCCACGCCGATCGTAGCGGAAAGGGTATTGGTGGCTGCATCGATGACGCTTACCGAAGTGCTATTAAAATTGATCACATAGACTTGCTTTCCATCGGGAGTCGCTATGAGAAAATCAGGGCCGGGGCCGACCCCGATCGTAGCAATGACAGTATTGGTTTGGGTATCGATGACGCTTACGGTATCGTCATTGAAATTTGTGACATAGGCGTTGAGTGAGGCATACAATGCGTTCCCTGCTACAGCGAATAGGAACAAGAAAGCTAAGGATTTTTTCATATTTTCAAGTCAAATAGCTATGCTATTTTAGACTGAAATTGAAATCAAGTTTAGGCGAGCGTCTACTCTTGCAATCAAGCACTGTCTTTTAATGAAATTTAACCAAATGAATTTTAAGAGAAAACTATGAGTCCGAAGAGAAACATGAAAAAAAAGAATAGGCTCACTTCTGCGGCAGCAGCGATTTTCATGTCAATCTTAGATTGGTTTTCCGTCAAATTCAGGTATTTTATTTTGATGGAGCGATCGGTTTTTAGTTGTTTCAACAAATGGATTACAGACAAGGTGGGCGATAGACTGATCGGAAAAGGAGCATGAGGCAATCCAGCTTCTGCAAGAAGACGAGCAGCTCCGTGGGAGCAGGTGATTGAGAAACCGGATTTACCTGATTCAATAGATTCGAGCTTTGCGATTTCAAAAGGGGTTGCCGTAATGACGACTTGCATTCTTGAATTTTTGTTCGGATCCGAAGAAAGAGCAGAAAACGACTTCGATCTTTGCCTATGGGTGATATCCGAGCCTAACGTGTCAATGATTAAGCGAGAGGTCAGGAGACGGGCATGCCCAATACAGCAGACCGAATTCAAGAAAAAGGGAAATGCAAGCAGGTTGACAGCCGTGTGAAGAGGCGTGATTCCCCCTATCCAGTACCCTACGGCCAAGCCTAGAGTGGTAAGAAGCGCAAATTTTTTCTTGGGCGTTCTTTCATACGCAACATCCAGAATGACTTCTTGTTCAGGAAGAGCCTTATGGGATTCAAGAGCTGTATTTACTGACATAGGATTTGTTTGTTTTAGTAATATTATAAACGATATTGTAATAAAATAAAATTAAAAATTTATTATAAATATTATTTTAATTTAATTAATGGACAGCCGTTCAATCCATAAACTTCTTAACATCAAGATGTATGGGGAGCAGCCCATTTTCAATTTGGCGCCGGTTTTGCTCTTCCCAGGGAGGAAGCTTTAAGGCTTCCCCTAGGCGGGCGGGATTTTCATCGATGGAGAAGCCAGGGGGAATGGTCGCGATTTCAAATAGGACGCCTCCAGGCTCTCTAAAGTAGATCGAATGAAAATAGACTCGGTCGATGACCGGCGTGACGTCGAGTTCGCTTTTCAAGAGTTTGGCGCGCACTTTTAACTGGGATGCGTCGTCGTCTGTCGCGAATGCGACATGATGGATGGTTCCGCTTCCGCCGATGCCCCGCATCGCTTCGGGAATGCAGAGGATATCTATAAAATCGGCAGGCTTGCCGCTGGCCGAATAGCGAAAGCGATTCCCTTTTTCAGCCACCAAACGATGATCCATCTGCTCAGTAAGCAGGGCAGCCGTTTTTTCATAGCATTCTTCTGATAGGGCGATGCCATAAAATCCTTTGATGGCGAATTCGAGGGGAATATTCCCGTATGAGAAACCCTGTCTTGGATCTCTTTGGTTGGCGACCAATTCCAGGCCAAGGCCGTCGTAGTCCTCAAAATAAACACAGAGCTCGTCCTCAAAGCGCTCTTGCGGTTTTTCATGGTGGATATGGAATTTAGCCAATCGCTTCAGCCAGTAATCCATGGAGTTTTTAGGGATTGAAAAAGAAGTGGTCGTCAATTGCCCTTTCCCTTTTTTCCCCTTGAGCAGACCGGGATAAGGAAAGAAGGTCATGATGGTTCCGGGCGCGCCCTGCTCATTGCCGAAATAGAGGTGATACACCTCGGGAGCGTCGTAGTTGACGGTTTTTTTGACCATGCGCAATCCTAAGATGCCTGCGTAAAAGTCGCATGTGTTCTGAGGATCGGAGGCTAAAGCGGTGATGTGGTGGAGTCCTTTGACCCATTTGTCCATTGATTGATCCTTTAGCGAAGGGAACGGATGGATTTTAAGACGGATTCCCGGGATGCGTCAATTTGACGGCTGACAAGGTCGGCGGCCTCTTCGCTCGTGTTCAGAAGGTTTGCCTCTTCTCTCCATATTTCGACGAGTTTTTGGATCGTTTCAGGCACAGGTTTTGGCATCAACTGTGAAAGGTCGCTGGCAAGCGCGACATATCCCCAGCCCAGATAGGGATTTCCAAGCATATTATCCGATTGAAAATAAGCGTAATTCACGACAATTTGAAGCTGTCCTAAATTCTTTAAGATTTCAAATCCTGCCATTCTTAAATTTTGATTTTTTTCAGAAATTTCAGAGCGCCATAAGGTAAAACAAAAAGCGGCAAAGATAATCAATACGCTAAAAAAATGAATCTTATTATTCTTAAATTGCGTTCTCAGGTTTTCCATATTTTCAGTTCTTTTTGGCATGAACACTGGGGAGACTTCGATTCTTCTCCCATAAACAGAGCTAAATGGATTCGTTTATTTTTGACAAACTTATTTCAGTAATCTATGTTCCCCATTCAAGCAAAGTAGGGTTTCTATGAGCAAATATACCGATTTTTTAACCTCGAAAAATTGCGCCCTTGCCCTCATCGATTATCAGCCTGCGATGTTTTTTGGGGTGCAAAGCCACGATCGCTTGTCCATCGTGCATAATACAATCGTTTTGGCTAAATCTGCCAAACTCTTCCACCTTCCAACAGTTTTGTCCACAGTCGCCAAGGATAGTTTCAGCGGGCCTTTGTCTCCGGAGATCGTATCCGTTTTCCCAGGACAGAAAATCATCGACCGCACCTCGATCAACGCATGGCTGAATCACGATTTTCGCAAAGCAGTGGAAGAAACAGGACGTAAAAAAATTGTGGTCGGAGGGCTGTGGACCGAAGCCTGCGTCTTATTTCCTACATTAGAAATGCTCAAAGAGGGGTACGAAGTCTATATTCCGGCCGATGCATGCGGTGATATTTCACAAGAGGCCCATGAACGGAGCATGCAGCGGATGATTCAAGCGGGCGCAGTGCCCATTACTTCTTTGCAATTTCTCTTTGAGCTACAGCAGGATTGGGCGCACGGGAATACTTATAATGGCGTGATGGAAATTTTAAAGGCCCATTCGCCTTATGGGATCCAAGTCGGTTTTTCCAAATGGGCTTTAGGGGAGCATGCTTCCGAGGGTAAAAAATAGAAATGGCTCCCGATTTGATTTTATTCAATGGGAGAATCGCGACGCTGGACAAACTGCAGCCCGATGTATCAGCCATTGGAATTAAAGACGGCCTGGTTTTTGCCCTAGGCTCAGACGATCAAGTCATGCAGTCAACTGGGAAAGGGACGCAGTTGATCGATCTGAAAAAGCGGCGCGTGATCCCGGGTCTCAACGACTCCCATTTGCATTTGATCAGGGGCGGATTGAATTACAATCTAGAATTGCGCTGGGACGGCGTTCCTTCTCTTTCCGATGCTCTGGATAGGCTGAAAAAACAAGTTCTTAGAACCCCTCCTCCTCAATGGGTCAGGGTTATCGGCGGCTGGTCGGAATTCCAATTTGCCGAAAAGCGGATGCCCACACTGAAAGAGATCAATGAGATAGCTCCCGAGACCCCCGTCTTTATTCTTCACTTATACGATAGGGCCCTGCTCAATGCGGCGGCTTTAAGAGCGGTCGGCTACACAAAGGAGACGCCGGATCCCGTGGGCGGACGGATCGAACGGGACAAAAATGGCATTCCGACCGGAATGCTGATTGCCGAACCGAACGCCATGATCCTCTATGCGACTTTGTCGAAAGGCCCCAAACTGTCTATGGCCGATCAAATCAACTCGACCCGTCATTTTATGCGCGAGCTCAATCGTCTCGGACTGACGAGCTGCATCGATGCCGGAGGAGGATTTCAAAACTATCCGGACGATTATCAAGTCATTGAAACTTTGCACAAAAACGAACAATTGACAGTTCGCATCGCTTACAACTTATTTACCCAAAAACCGGGAGGCGAACTGACAGATTTTCAAAAATGGTCCAAAATGACCTCTCCCTATTCCGGAGACAGCATGTACCGGCAAAACGGCGCTGGAGAAATGCTCGTATTTTCAGCCGCCGATTTCGAAGATTTTCTAGTTCCAAGGCCCGACATGCCCTCTAAGATGGAAGGGGATTTGAAAAAGGTCGTCCGTTTCCTTGTCGAAAACCGTTGGCCCTTTCGTCTGCATGCAACTTATAATGAAACGATCAGCCGGGCTTTAGACGTCTTTGAAGAAATCGACAAAGAAGTTCCCTTTAACGAATTATGTTGGTTTTTCGATCATGCTGAAACAGTGACAGAAGGAAATCTCATGCGGATCAAAGCCCTTGATGGAGGGATCGCGGTCCAACACCGAATGGCCTATCAGGGAGAGTATTTTATCCAACGGTATGGGAAACAGGCGGCAAAAAAGAGCCCGCCCATCCGAAAAATGCTCGAATTGGACATTCCTGTGGGAGCGGGGACCGATGCCACTCGTGTGGCGAGTTATAATCCTTGGGTCTCTTTATATTGGATGGTTACGGGGAAGACAGTCGGAGGTACGCCATTGTTTGGGGAGGAAAATAAGTTGGGGCGTTCAGAAGCCTTGCGCCTTTACACTCTAGGGAGCGCTAAACTTTCGAGGGAAGAAAATTCCAAGGGAGCCCTCTCAATTGGGATGTATGCGGATCTGGCAGTATTGTCGCAGGATTTTTTCACTGTTCCTGAAAGTTCAATCAAGGACATTACATCCGTTTTAACAATCCTTGGCGGCAAAGTGGTTTACGGAGATGAGGAATATTCTTCATTGGACCCGAATAAAGATCTGCCTGTGAGTCCCGATTGGTCTCCTGTAGGTCATTATGGGGGCTATTGCCATCCAGGGAAATACATTCGGTGCTCGTGTCATGATCCAAAGAAAAAACATTCATTGGATCATTTGTTGGGAATCCCTTCGAAAGAAAAGCCAGTGAATCCATGGTCTTTCGGCTGTGATTGTTTCGCCTATTAGAAGAGTCAAAATTAGCAGGGAAGCGGGATAAGAAAAGGAGTTGATCCCCATATGAAAAACAAATGGTTCGCAATGTTTCTACTCTCGATTCCGATTTTTGTCTTTTCGGCAGAATCTAAAAATTTACCGGCAGTCGGTACTAAAGAATCTTTAGGCAAGATAAAGGGCGTCTCCATCGAAGCGATCGTACAAAGTCCGTCAGCGCAAGATACGCCTTTACAAATTGTGTGCGCTTTTGAATATACGGAAGGGGATATCACTACCTCTCCGCCCGCGTTGCCAAAAGATTTAAACGGGATGCTTCATGTCGATGAAGCCCTGAATGGGTTAATTACGAATTTAAGAAAATCGAATCGATTCGAGGGCCGTGCGCTAGAAACATTGCTTATCATTCCCCCAGCAAATACGATTCCTGCCAAGAAATTATTATTGATTGGGTTGGGCAGCCGCGACGATTTTAAACCTGAAATGATGCGGATGGTCGGCGTAACAGGGATGAGGGAAGCATTGAGGCTGGGCGTTTCCAGTTATTCCCATGCCAGCGATTTAAAAGATGCCGGCATCAACTCTCCGACTGCCGACGTTGCCGGATATGTAATCCAAGGAGCGATTGAAGCCTTTCGCACGCAGACCTATTTGAAAGACCAAAAGGCCAGCGATCCATTGACAGTATCCAAAGTCACTCTTCTCTGCGGCCCAGCTTATTTTCAAGATTCTAAATTGGGCATCAAAAAAACAATAGCTGGTTTAACTGCTGAGAAAGAATAAAGGGAGTTTTTCGCGAGAAAGCTTATTTCTTTTTGTCTTTTTTTAGATGTTCTAAGTATTTCGTTCGAAGCTGTTTAAATTCTTCCTTGAGCTGATCGAGTTCTTCGTCGCTCTCCTCTTCGATTTCCAAGAATGAATTGCGGGCTTTTTTTGTGCCGTAGACGAGCTCATCGAGCTTCAATTGAATCGATCGGGAGTCCCGGTATTGGGTATTTTGGATTAAAATCACCATGAGGAAAGTGGCGATGGTGGTGCCTGTATTGATGAGGAGCTGCCAGGTTTGGTTGAATTGCAGAAAGAAGCCCGAGGCGCACCAGATAGCGATCAAAAATAAAGCGATGAGAAATGCCAAAGGCGACCCCATCCAGCGCGAGGTGTTTTCGGCCACCCTGCGAAACAGGGTTCGCGTCGGTTTAAATGGGCCTTGCGTCGGATTTGGGTCGTTCATAAAATCAAACCTCTTTCTAAATAGAAGAGTTAACAGATTTTCCTATATTTTAAATAGTACCCTCTTCTTGGTATTTTTCTTTTATCGTTTCGATGACTGAAGGATCGGCTAAGGTTGTGATGTCCCCGGAGATGCGCCCTTCGGCGATATCTCGAAGGAGGCGCCTCATGATTTTGCCGCTGCGAGTTTTAGGAAGGTCGGCAATAAAAATAATTCTCTCCGGCCTTGCGATCGCACCGATTTTTTTTACCACATGCTGTTTTAGATCGTTTTCTAAATCGGCATGATTTCCGGTTTTTTCTTTAAGGGCGACAAAAGCTGCGATAGCCTGCCCTTTGATAGGATGGGAAATGGCGATGGCCGCCGCTTCCGCGACGCTTTTGTGATCGACGAGGGCGCTTTCGATCTCCATCGTCCCTAAGCGATGGCCCGACACATTGA
Source organism: uncultured Chlamydiae bacterium (assembly GCA_963713105.1). GTDB lineage: Bacteria > Chlamydiota > Chlamydiia > Chlamydiales > SM23-39 > CAVQKJ01. The sequence goes on along the minus strand of CAVQKJ010000005.1, from coordinate 80,108 downwards.
TCACATCGTCTACGCGTCCCATCAGCCAAAAGTATCCTTCGTTATCCAGGGAGGCGCCATCTCCGGTAAAATAACTGGCCCCATTCCATTTTTTCCAGTAGGTCTCTTCGTACCGGACGGGATCTTTATGGATGCCTCTCAGCATCGAGGGCCAAGGAGAAGTGATCGCAAGGTATCCTGTAGATTGAGGCCGATTCTGATCGTCTACGATAGCTGCATCGATGCCTGGGAGAGGCTTAGCCGCGCTTCCCGGTTTAAGGGGAGTCAGGCCGGGAAGAGGCGCGATCATAATGCTTCCCGTCTCGGTTTGCCACCACGTGTCGACGATGGGGCATTTTTCCCCTCCGATGTGTTTATAATACCACATCCAAGCCTCAGGATTGATCGGCTCTCCGACCGATCCTAAAAGGCGCAGCGAGGATAGGTCGCATCCTTTCGTCCACTCTTCGCCCCACTTCATAAATGTCCGGATCGCGGTGGGGGCTGTATAGAGAATCGTGACTCCATATTTTTCAATGAGTTTCCAAAACCGGTTCCGCTCGGGAAAATCGGGAGTTCCTTCATAGAGCAGCAGCGTCATCCCATTGGAAAGAGGTCCATAGACGACATAGCTATGACCTGTAATCCATCCAATATCCGCAGTGCACCAGTAGATATCCGATGGCTTGCAATCGAAGACCCATCGGGTCGTCATCGTAACGCCGACCATATAGCCGCCCGTGGTGTGGATCACCCCTTTTGGTTTTCCGGTTGTGCCCGATGTGTAGAGAATGAAAAGCTCATCTTCCGCGTCCATTTCTGCAGCGGGACACTCCGGATCGGCGTCTTGCATCAATTCGTCATACCAAAGATCTCTGGGAACTTGCATTTCGACGGGTTGATCCGTATGCCTTAATACAATCGTATTCTGGACGCACGAAACGCCCTCGAGCGCCAAGTCGGAGGTCTCCTTCAAAGGAATGATTTTCCCTTTTCGAAATCCTCCGTCGGCAGTGATGAGTAGTTTCGCTCCGGAATCGAGGATCCTGTCTCTCAGCGATTCGGCGGAGAATCCGGCAAAGATCACAGTATGAACGGCTCCGATCCGCGCGCAGCTGAGCATCGCGACAACGGCTTCCGGCACCATCGGAAGGTAGAGGGCTACTTTATCTCCTTTTTGGATGCCGAGGCTCTTCAGTACATTGCTGAATCGGTTGACCAGGCTAAAAAGTTCCTCGTAAGCGATCGCTCTTTCCTCTCCTCTTTCTCCTTCCCAAAGAAGGGCTGTCTTTTCTCGAATAGATGTTTTCATATGCCGGTCCAGACAGTTATAGCAAGCGTTCAACCTCCCTCCTACGTACCATTTTGCATAGGGGGGATCCCATTTCAGGATCCGCTCAAAAGGTTCAAACCAGTCTAGGCACTCGGCCTGCTTTCCCCAAAAATCCTCTCGATTTTTTGCGGCTTCTTCAAAAAGATCAGGATTTGCGATATTGGCGTTTTTCATAAAATTCTCCGATGGAAAAATCACTTCGGCAAACAAACTGAAAAAAGGGGCTGCTAAAGCGGCAAAAAGGAGTCCAGTTCGATTCACAATTTCTCCGCTTTTTTTCTGTGGCTAGAAGATATCGAATTCAAACAATTACTGGTAGCCGAGGATTTGGTTGTAGGCGCCAAGCGATGCATTGAAGAGGCGCATTTGCTCTTCGCCGAATTCTTGTTTCCAAGAGCCAATTTTCCCTTTGCGGAAAGTGTTTGTTCCTCCAAATAGCTGTCTCTGGATGCGCTCTATAGCTTGATTTGAAATCGGTTTGCCCACGAACTGGGTAAAGGATTGGATGGCGAGCTTTTGGGCCTCGCAACTCCCGCCGCCGAAATCTCCTACGAGATCTTCGAAGCGGATGCATAATATTTCCGGATGGGTGGAGGCCTCCGCGGCGAGGATCGCATTGTTTAGGAGGATGTCGTACATCTCTGTGCCAGGAGTCAGGCAGTAGGAGATCTTCTCTTGGACGGTAGCTAAAGAGAGATAGGGGGCATTGAGGGGATCGATTTCGGGAAAAAAACGGACGTAGAAGTCCTTGTCGAAATAATGAACCCAGGAGACGACCACATCGCGAAGGTCTCGAATCAGTATGACCTTTTTCGATCGAGTCTGATAGAACTCTTCGATCGTCCGTGTGTCTGAATTTTTTCGAAGATAGAAATGCCATGTCCGAAAGTTTCTCGGATCTCGATAACCAGGATCTTTTTCTCCCAATAACTGGATCATTTTTCTGATTAAATGAGTGCCCGATTTGGGAATCGTGATGATTAAGCAGCGATCTGCCTCGCAAAATGCGCAAAGAGGGAAGAATAGAAGAATCAGTTTGAAAAACATAACCCAACTATTTAGGGACCAGGGTCACTGAAAAAATCTTGCTGCAAGGATGAGTATCGACGTTTCCTATTTCGCTGCACGTTTCAACGGCGGAACTTTCGATGCCTCCGACAATATATCCCAGCAAAACCGGAGAAGATCCTAATTTGTCCAAAGCGATGACTGAATTGGGATAGTAGGGCAAACCGGGAACGGAAAGAAAGAAAGCCGAAGCCCCGAATAAAAGCACGGGAGAGGCGTTGAGGACGACATTTGCGCATGTGATCGGGAAAACGGTGGCAGGACACGTGCCGAAAGTGGGCGTGATGGCGGGGAATGTGGCGCTCATTAAATACTGTTGATAGTTGCCCGACGAATCGATCCGGATCGTTGTCACATCGTTTGTGAAACCCAATCCGCTATCCGGGCAAAGCGAGCCTTCCGGAGAATACAAGCCCCCATTGATCGTGTAGAGAAAACTCAGTCCGCCGAAAAAAAGAGTGTACATATCGTTCGTTTTCTCGGAATACAATCCCACATTCGGACATTCGTAATTATTCATCCCTTGGGCAAAGGTATTGGGGTTCGATGTATTTAGCGATTTTGAAGAGCCATCGGCAAAGATCTCGACGGGGATCGTCCAAGCTCCGAAATTTTCCCCTGGCGTAAAGACCCCGCCGTAGGCCACTAAAAATTGTTCCAAGGATCTCCCAGATTTTTTCATCGCGGGCACGATATTCAAATCCCTTCGTCTGTAAATGGGATTGGGGATCGGCTGGGGATAGGGATATACGGAAAGGCTTTTTCCTGTATCGATCACTTGAAAGGGGCGGATTTGATAGGTGTAGACTCCATTGGCCATCGTGTTGTGGTATTCGCCGATAAAATTCTGACCGAAACCGAGAAGCGCCGGCTGATGGGGGTTGATTTGCCACATCACTCCGCCCGTTACCTGTAAAAGGGGATGGGAAACTTGTCTCATGCACTGGGCGGCGCTTTTCGCCTTTGGCTCTTGCTTGACCCACTTGATTAAATTGGGCAGATCGATGGCTGTGAGGACCGATTTGGTCTCTCTCATTCCCGTTGCCGTATTGATGCCATATCCACCGACCATATAGAGCGTAGTCGATCCATCCGTTTGTAAAAACAGAGCGTTGGTTACAGACAATTGATCGATTTGTTCCTGAGACAATTGGGAGCTGGGATCGGCGAGGGATCTGGAAACGGTTGTTCCGTTCGTCAGATTCAGTACGAAGACGGTCGTATTTTGAGAAGCGACGGGAAATGTATCTCCCATAAAACCGTGCAAACCATAGGTTCTGCCTGCCAAGAGAACATATTCGTCTTTATATAGGCCCGACACAAAAGCTGACAGCCCAGAGGGCAAAGAAAAGGGAGCGAGTTCGATCTGGAGCCGAAACGGCAGGGAGTCTTCAGGAAGAGGATTAGTCACATACGAAGTTTGATTTTGCCCATACAGGCCGCAGCCCAGCGCAATGAAACACAAAAACGACTTCCACATATTTTTCTCCCAAAAAAGTGGATTGATTCTTACAAATTAAATTGTTTTTGAACTACAATTATTTTTTGATTGGAGCTCAAATGCAATCGGGAATCCGCCTCGCGTTTTTTTGGCTATTAGCCTGCACCTTCTTTCTGTCCTCTCAGGAGAGCTACGCTCTTGTCTCTCAGGAGTGCTACGCTCTTTCTTCAAAGTTTCTCAATAAACGTTCTCCTCGCAATTCAGCTCACTGTCCTGAACCGGCACCTTGTGAGCCGATCGTTCCCTGCGAGCCGCCCATTTTTACCTGTTCCCGGGTTCCCTTCGAGGTCGACCTCACCTTGGCGCTCGATGATTTCCGGAGCCTTCCAGAAGGGAGTTGGAATGGCAATTGGGGAGCCTATGCGGCCATCAATTTAAAAGCGTTCCTCCCCCTTGATTTCACAATGCAGCTCGCAGGAAGCTACGGACTTTACGATTGGATGGGAAGATCGTTTTCCCCATTCCAAAATCCCGATGCCCTCCAACAGCAGGGATTCATTACCGTTGCCGCATCGAGACAGGTTACCTGTTCAGGGTTCAATGCGGGAGTCGCCTATGATTGGATGCTGAACAAAAACTTCGGGCTATTCGCCGTCGGTCCATTCTTCGATCAGATCCGCGGACAGCTCGGGTATTTGATCCGAGGCGGCAATGAAATCGGGGTTTGGGCCTCCTACGGAATCCGCATCTCCCATCAAGAGTCCCAAAATTTGCCTCTCAAATTCAGGGGGATCAGCCAAGCGAATCTATTTTACTGCCACTATTTTGACAACAATGGATACGGGATGATTTGGGCCGGATCGCCTTATAGACGGGGGCTCATGTACAAATCGGGACGTCCTGGCGATTTCATTTTCGGAGTGCAATTTTCCGCCCCGATGACCGAGTACTTAAGCATCGAAGGGCACGGCGCGTACATGGGACCGAGAGGATGGAATGGACTCACGCCGTCGAAAAATTTCGCCTCCGATATCGCGATTGCGATTACCTATTCTTTCGGCAAGCGAAGGATCCAGCAATCGCCCTACATGACCCTTGCTAACAACAGCAATTTCATGGTCGATACAAACCAAAACTTCTAAGAATATTTGCGATAACCACCGAGAACACCGAAGAAAATTATATTTCTTTTAACGTGTCTCAATGTGTTCGGCGGTGAATTCATTCGCAAGCTCCGTCGGCAGAGTGAAATCGGCTACGAATACGTGGGCCGCGCCGCCGCCCCGTTTTGAGGTCCATGCGATTTGGGTTCCGTCTGCGCTAAAACTGGGCAAACCTTCGAACGTGTTGCTATAGGTTAAGCGGACCTCTCGATTTGTTTCGATATCGATCAAATAGATCTGATACGCATGGTGGCCGTGTTTAGAAGTCGTGTAGGCGACGACTCTTCCATTCGGATGCCAAAAGGGGGCCCAATTGACATAAGAGTTCGACGTCAATTGCCTCTCTTCCGACCCATCGGGGCGGATAAGATATAGCTGAAGCAGATCTTTTTCCTGCCTATCTGCCCGAAAAACGATCCAGTCTCCCTTCGGAGAAAAAAACGGCCCGCCGTTGTAGCAATCGTAGGTATGAGTCAAAGGATGGACATTTTCTCCATTGGCGTCGCAAACATAGAGATTCATGCTTCCGCTTTCATTGCTTGCATAAACAATCTTCGTCCCATCGGGCGAATACCCGCATTCCGCGTGATAGGCGGGACCCGATGTCAATCGCTTTAAGGAAGACCCGTGTAAATCCGCCTCGTAAATATTCATGTAGGGAGTCAAATCCCACCTGTATCTGCCGGATGATTTTGGCAATTCCCTCTCTATAGGCGCCTCGTGGCTGGATCCGAAGAGGATCTTTGCACCATCTGGCCTGTAGAAACCGCAAGTGCAAGCGCCCTTGCCTGTGCTGACTCTTACGGGAATCAGGGAGGCCAAATCCATCGTGTAGATTTGATAATTTGCTTCTCCTTTTGGAACCGCTTGGAAAATAAGCGATCGCCCATCGGGGGAAAAATAGGCCTCTCCAGCTTTTTCAAAATCCATTGGGAAAGTGACTTGCCGAATATTGCGAAGACAAAGCTCCTCATCGCAATAGCCGCAAAGAACCATACACGTAAGAATGAGAAAAAGTTTAGAATTCACCGAGAAGCGGATCACAAGATAAAAACTCTTGATTTTCCCTAATAATATACATATTTTGGCCTAAAAAAGGAAGTTGATGAAAGAGCATTTGGCCCTTGTTTCCACCCTGTTTTGCATCTCTGGTTTTGCCGACTCCGCTAAAGAGTGCGGCTGTACTCAGCCCCTTCTCAAAAATCCGATTTGCTTGAATGAGGTTTACGATGTCTGCGGGAACGCTTTTGGAATGCGCGGCGACATTTTATACATGAACTACACTGTACCCGTTTTGACCTCAGCTGTCGTATCGGTTGTCGTAGACCCCCTTCTCATCAATCAAGAGTTAGCGTTGACCGCAAAAATGAGCGTCGGCTGCAATATCGCAATCAATTACACAATGGGAAACCAGCCTGGCTATTCATTTGAAGCCAGCTGGTATCATATCGTGACCCAGTTCAAACGCCATGTGTCGGGCAGTATTTTGCTCGACCATGCCATTTCTTTGACCGATCCAGCTTTGGGAACAGTCTCCCAGATTGCCCATATCGACATCAATTTTTTCGATGTTTTAATCCAAAAAAACTTTGGCTTCGGAGATTGGTTTTCTGTAATGCCGTCCGTTGGATTGATCGGAGGCTATATGAATTCTGTCAATCGAGCCTCTACTGTAGCTCTGCCCGGCGAAAATTTTGGCAATGACACAACAGAGGCAACTTTAAACCAATTCTTAAAATACGAAGGAGCCGGACTTAAAATAGGGGGGAAATCCTCTTTTAGAATCGGATGCGGATTCAAGCTGGCTGCTGAACTCTTTTATAGCGCCCTCTACGGATATTCGAAAGACAAGGTATCCTTTGAAAGCGACGGACATTTTGAACCTCCCAGCCCTCTTTCCGGAACCATCATCGAGTATACCAATCACCACGGCAGATCTTTTGTCGATTCTTTAATCGGCCTCGCATGGGAAAGCCGGTTTAGGAACGACTCTCTTTTTCTAGAATTGCATGCCGGTTGGAAATTCCAATCTTTTTCCGATGGATGGATGGAATTTGAGGCTGAATTCAACGATGAGATCCACACTCTCCCTCTCTACGGCCAGGGATTGCAAGCAGGCGCCACCTTTAAATTTTAAAAAGATCGCAGACAGCGCTTAAGGGCAGGAAGAGCAAGTGCCTGGCATAAAATCGGACATACTGGGGACAAAATTGAATGTCCCTGTGTTATTCCCGGCGTCATTATAAATAAAAGTCGATGGGGGAGCCATGGATGAATTGTATAGGGAATATCCATCAGGGCTTCGCGTTCCGGCTCCATGGTTGCCTTGGACTGTGATGCATAGATCGGCGGTGCCTCCTAAGGACTGGGAATCAACTGCAAGCAATCCTTGAGAGGTATTGCCGCTCAGGCCGTTATTTTGAATCAGAACGTTAAAAATTCCCGAACCTTCTGGGAAAATTCCAATTCCCGCTCCTGAAGGTGAAACTGGGAATTGAACATCTGTAATGGTATTGTTTGTTATGTCGATGTCTTGGCATCCGCTGCTGCTGCTTACCGCGAGAATTCCATATACGCCCCCTTGATTCCCTACGATTGTATTGCTATCTATACTTAAAGAAAATTTAGCATCAAAGGTCGTCGACATGATCCCAAACGCGCTTTGAGACATCGATCCGAAAGATACCCGATTATCTAGAACGGCCGCAAATGCGTCTTGAGAACTTGCTGAACTGACAAAAATCCCATTTCCTTCCACATTTTCGATCTGATTCGATGCGATTAAAATCGGCGCTGCATTTGCGCCTGCGGTACTCGCATCGCTTATGCTGAGCGTAATCCCGACTGGGCTGAACATAGATAAGGGAGCAGGCAAGGAAGCGAAAAAGACTGTATTTCCTGAAATTGCGCCGGCAGTCAGCACTGCGCTGTCAATCAGTCTGAGGTCGATTCCTTCCAGAGAAGTATTCGATTGGAAATTCGAATTTGAATAGGAGATCCTGTTCTGACTGATATTCGCGTCCGATATGACAGAATTATTCATCATTGTCACATTGATCCCTGTCGGCTGCGTATTTGATTGATACGCAGTCAAAGGCAAAGTTAAATCGTTTGCGGAGATTGCCAGATTCGACACAGTTGCCTGGTCGTTTAACATTAAGGCAATTCCATTCGGAGAGGTGCCTGCTTGGTAAGTGGCAGGCCCGGTCCAAGCATTTCCTGAGAGATTGATGTTGGGGAAGCTGCTGTTGTTGCCGGCTAGGATTTGTATTCCAACAATACCTGGCCCATTTCCATTCGCGGCCGCTGTCAGAACGTTATTGGAAATTTCTAAATCGACGTTTGCAAACATTGAAGAAGTGCTTTCAATCGCCGTCGCGGTATGTCCATTCAGGATATTATTTTTGATCGAATAGCTCATTGCAGGGACGGCGGAACCATTACTGCTCGCTAAAGAAATCCCCAATGTATTGGCCCCTGGAGGGGCAGTGAAAACATTGCTCTCGATAGAGAGAGAAAAATTTGCGCTCGGGTCTATAGTGCCGTTGATTCCCGTTGTCTGATCGTTGAATTGGTTCCCCGATATAGTCATAGCAGTCATGGCGGAAGCGCTATTAAGTAGGGATATTCCGTTTGTTATAGCGGAAGGGTCAGAGGAAATGGAATTATTTGCGATCGCCAGCGAATGGGGGCTGGCGCCCACCCATTGCACGTTGATCGCATTGCCGACATAGTCGTTAAACTGATTCTGATTTGAGATAGATCCGGCCATTCCTGCGTCGTTCGTCGTCAAAAGATCGATCCCCTCAGCAGTTAGAGCCGCGGAAGGGGGCGTAAATGTATTGCCGGAGATATTTAATGTGGGAGTCGAACTTCCTATATAATGCGCGCTGATTCCAGCCTGTCCCTGGTTTGTGAAAATATTATTTAGGATGGACAAAGTGGAATTGACGCTTCCGCTGTCGCTAAGGCAGACTCCGGATGAGCTCGTGTCTGCCGGATTCAATGTAAATCGATTGTTTTGAACCAAGAGAGTTCCTGAGCAATCTGTCAAACAGAAGCAGTCTATGCCCCCATCAATCGCCGTGCTGAAAGAATTATTTAAAAAAGCAGCTCCTGCGATCCCGGTGCCAGACACGGGTTCTCCGGAGCTTAGGACAATCAGATCAAAGCCCGAAACCGTATTCCTATTCGCCAATGTGACGAACGTAAGTCCCATCGAAGTATCCTCAAGCGATGGAGCGCCTGACGTTTGAGCGGGAATCGCGATCAGCCCTTGCGCCGTCTGAACGAGCTGCGCAACCCCCGATCCCAGGAGCATCTGGTCATCGAGAAGGGTGTATTCGCCATCATAAGGAGAGCCGTCGCCCTGATAAACGTAGATGATATCCCCGGCATGCGCCACGGCAAGGGCTTCCTGGATCGTAGGGAAAGGGCTTTCAAAAGTACCTGCTGAACTGCTCAAATTATTCACAAAATAAATCAAATAGGGCTGCCCAGTCAGAGGATTGATCGCCACTTCGGTATTTCCAATTGCGGCATCTGCCAGAATTTTCCGATGATCGTCGACGACGATGATTTCACTCCGGTCGGCGCCTCTGGCCAACTGGGAATCAAAAAAAGAGGGGATTTCGCAAGGGGGAGCCGTCGCGCACGATTTGCTGAAACTCCGCGGGCCGAAAGGAATGGAAATACCCACTTCCCCCTGGACCCTCTGATGAAACAAGTTGTCGTACGTGGTGCTGACGCTGGCCATTCCATATTCTGAAAAACGGGCCGTCAGGCTCGCTTTGCCGCCGGCTGCAAATTTGCGGTATTTTCCGTGGAAATAGTAGGGGCCTATTCCAAAATCCAGGGAGAAATAGTTTTTTTTCAAGAGGCGGAAAGCAGCTATAGCATCGATCCCTTTGAAGGCGAATTGCCGCTTTGCTGAAAGACCCTGGCTTCCCGATAGGGTGATGAAAAAATTGTTTCCTTCAAAAAAACCAAAGCTTGGCCCAGCTGCCGTGCCAGAAAGAATGGGATCTGAAAAAGGGCTCTGTTTTTTCCCGACAGGCAGATAGCCGTTGACGCTGACGCTCCAGAAAGAGCCGATCGCCTCTAAGCCGGCCCCTACTTGATTGTAGTGGAATCGATTCGTGTTCCGGTAGTCGTAGTAGCTGTTGACGCCCCAAGCGATCGATGAGCCGACATAACGGACGCCGAGGCCTGCATTCGCGGCATACCTGCCATTATTGAAAACGTGTCCCCGCAAGTCTAAGAAAGGGACCCAGGAACGATTGCATCTTTTTGGAGAGAGAAAAACATCCAGGGAGGTATATCCCCGGCTGTAGCCGACGCCGCTGCCCTCCAGATGGCGGGCGGTCGCGAGCATGGCCCTCGAGCCCTCATCGTATTCGCTCTGGCCCGATTCGGTTTTACCGCTCCATTCAGTGATTTCTGCGGCTTCCGGATTCTTCTGTTCTTCCCCCGACAGAATAGAAACTCCCGCTTGTAAACTAAGACAGCAAAGCAAGAGACGGGCTTTTTTGTTTCTCAAAAGGAGACCAAGAAGGTGAAACGCGTTCTGTTCAGGTATATCTAAACAAAATATTTTTTGCGTCCTTTTTTTTAGGAACGGTCCTCGACCTGATCACCACAGTCCGGCGGAAGAGGCAGAACAGGATAAGCAAGATCGCAATCGGCAGGATGCACAGGATAACAATCTTTGTATCTTGCATATCCCGCCGCAAGCGATCCTGCTAATCCTGTCCCATTTTCATCTATAAGGCGCCAGAGCAAACTGAGAGTTCGGGACTGTGATCTGGCCAGAAGTTCGGCGGTAGAGGCAGAACAGGATATGCAGGATCGCAATCGGCAGGATGCACAGGATAACAATCTTTGTATCTTGCATATCCTGTCGCAAGCGATCCTGTTAATCCTGTCCCATTTTCATCTATCAGGCGCCAGAGCAAACAGGGAATTTGGGGCTGTGATCTGGCCAGAAGTTCGGCGGAAGAGGCAGAACAGGATAAGCAAGATCGCAATCGGCAGGATGCACAGGATAACAATCTTTGTATCTTGCATATCCCGCCGCAAGCGATCCTGCTAATCCTGTCCCATTTTTCATCTATAAGGTGCCAGAGCAAACTGAGAGTTCGGGACTGTGATCTGGCCAGAAGTTCGGCGGTAGAGGCAGAACAGGATAAGCAGGATCGCTTTGCGGCAGGATAGACAAGATACTGAAATTGTTTATCTTGCGCTTGCCGCTTGCAATCTTGCCTTCTTCAAAACGTTGATTGGCTTGCGTGAATTGTTGTTCGGAATCTCGATCGTCACTTTTTGAGTGACATTCGAACCGCGAATTAAGCGCCACACACAGAGGCCCAGAAGAAGCCCTGTCCCCATTTTTACAGTGGGTGAAATGCGATCCCAAAAAAACGTTGGGAGCAGAGGAATATTGGCCCCAATTTTTTGGTCCATCGAGCTGGCGGCTGAGGCCATGTTTTCATAGGCCCAGTTCCAAAGATTGTTTATTTGATGGGTCGCATTCTCGTAGGACAATGAGCCTGCAATTGTCTCTTTGGCAGAAGAAAAAGCATCTTCAAGATTTGGCAGAGACGAATTTAATAGATCGTCAGGTTTAAACTTCAGCGAAGGTTTGAAATCGGGATTCTCGCAAACTGCGGAAAAGGGATTTGGAACCGGACAAAAACCTTCAGTTTTTGCAGAAAGCTTATCTTTCGCCCAATAATAGATTCCCGCGCCCAACAATGAGGCTGAGACGCCCGGAATGATCGAGAAGGAAGAAGAATTCCGATTGGGGATTTTCTTTCTGGAACTTCTAAGAGATCGCACTCCCTCATCATCTTGATAAGGAATGAGCCCTTCATCTGAATAGGTCTCCTTTGAAACTCGGGATTTCAAGGGTTTAGACCGCTGGACATGGCCCGAATCGCGCGATTGATCCGTCTGATACACAATCGTTACATTCTGCGAAACGCTCGATCCGCGAACCATACGCCAAAAACAGAGAGTGAGCAAAAGCCCAAATCCAATTTTAAAGCCGGGCGAAATTCCATTCCAGACAGCCGTTGGGACAAAGGGGATATTCTCCCCGATTTTTTGATCTAAAGTACTTCCGGCAGCAGCCAGTCCATCAACAGCCCAGTTCAAAATAGTGGGAGCTGGTTCCGCGGAGTTTTGTACATTTGGGATGTCGCCAAGAGAGGTTTTAATCGAGCAAATCATTTCTTCAATAGGAGGGGGCGAAAAAGAAGGGGCGTTCGTTGCATTGCACATTAGGGTGTCTGAATCAATCGCCGGAATGGGAGGCGCTATTGCACTTAGAGAAGAGTTTGGGGAATTTGCTAATAATTTAAATTCTTTATTTGAAGGAAAAAGACTGCTTACGAAATTGCCGACCTTTGATCCAAATGTATAGACGCCCTTCATAGCTTCGATGAATTGGACGCTTTGCACGAATAGAGTTACTACGGGGGGGAATCCGGACGCATCTATTTTATCCATGTAACAGCCTTTTTTTTGTCCAAATTATGCCACATTACTTTTGATTTGCCAATTAAAAGAAATCGGAATTTTCATTAAAAACCACATATAGTTTGTATTTTTAATTTAATTGTTAATAGAAAATTTTTTGAAAAATGCGTTTGCCGCGGGTGTTTAAATTTGTTTAACACCTTCTAAAGCTCGGAGACGCCGGCGAAGCAGCCAGCGGCGGGCCGCAAATGGGGGATGGGGGTCCAGAAATACGAGATTTATGGCGTAATAAACCCCGCTCAAAATGGGATTGTTCCACCGTTTTCTCGCTTGCAGGGTCATCCTATCAAGACTTTTTTCCGCTTCCTTTAACACACTCGGATCGTCGATGAATTTCGCCGCCGCCAGATCCGCTTGCCATTCCAAACTTAAGCCCACGATCGTTTGAACGAACCACAAACTCCCTAAAAGCCAAAGGGGGAACTCCCCCCATCCTAGCATCCGATTCAACACAACGTTCTGAAAGCAGGCGAGCAAACACCCAAATCGAAACAACCGGCGCGTATGAAAAAACCACGGAAGATGGCCGCCCCGAATATGGGCGATCTCGTGGCGTGCGAGCCATTCCCAAGCTTTTTCCCCTGTATCTTCAGGATGATCGTTTGGGCGTCCTATAAGCGCTCCGGAAACGAGGACATAGAGATGATCGTTCCAAGAAAAAATGGAGACGTTTTCGACGCGCGCATCGGTTGTGATCACAACCGAGATCCGCCCCGCGAACTCAGGCATGAGCCCGTTAAAAAGTGCCCGGATTCGATTCCGCTCATGAAAGATGGCTTCAACGATCTGCGGATTTAAAGACGGATTGCCTCGCAGCAGATCCTCATATTTTTCCGCCGCTTCCAGCCATTCTCTGGCAAGGATCGGCCGAGGATCCCACATTCGCGATAGAAAGTTGGTCATTTTTATACTCTTTTAGATGGAAGATCTTAAGAGATTTAGAATGAAAATGCCACTAGATTTGGTAGGATGGGTGCAATGAATTCATTGCACCATCCAATAAAGACTCTTACTTCCTCTGATTGGATTGTAGCATTTGCAGAAAAGCCTGAGTGGATGCATCAACCGAGGAGCTGCCAAATGAAACCTGGCTTTTCGATTTAGAGTCGCCAATCTTCAAGTTTTCGAAATCAGCCCAAAAAATATCTGCTTCTGGTTCTGGATCAAAGGGGATTTGAGAGGGGTCGGGATCTGCCTGGGAAACAGCGGATCCAGAGGCCGTTTTTTGAGAAATAGAAACCGGTGATGGCGATTTCCGAGATTGCTCAGAGTCTGACTGGCTCATTGGGCTCGCAGATCCTGCAGACTTGTATTCATTTTCAGAAGACGAGGGCGTGTTTAACAAAGAGCTCGAAGAGTTTGTCCAATTGATGGATAGGCTAGAGGGTCTTCTCCTGTGACTCGCGGAAGTAGAAGCGGAAGGCAACACAGCGGAAGCAATGGCTCGCTGGGCCTCTGGGATAGAAGGTTCAGTCGTTTGCTTTTTCAAAGAAGAAGCGTCTTCATCTCCGGTAACATGTTGTTTTCTTTTTGTTTTTAAAACTGATGACATAAAAATACTCTCTTATAATTTTGTTTGATTGTATAGATAGTACGAAAATAATTCGTTAATTTCAATTTTTAAAAATAAAATTAAATTATGTCAGTAAACTCGTGGTGCAAGCGACCTGCACATATTGACAGAGGTTACTATCGAGTGGAGAAATTCTCTTATCAGAAGACTTTAATTAAAAATCTTTAGCGAGTTTGACCATGCCTTCGTGAGACATATACTTGCTTCCCCATTCCCCATCGTAGACCAGGGAGAAGGTGACTGGTTTGATTTTGCCGAATCTCCATAAGAATTCCAGACCTGCGGATCCCATGTTCTGAGCCCCTTGGAAGGAAACGGCGGTGAACAAAGCGGGAGTCCCGACGATCGCAGCGCTGATGCGGCCTGCGTGGAACGATTTTTGATATACGTAGCTAATTTTTTCCATGATCATCCAAGCGCCCCAGCACGTTTCCCTGCTTTCATAGAACCGTAAGCCACCCTCTGCGCGCAGCAGTTCCGATGTTCTCGATGTTTGGCGCATATCGAAGGGTCCGGCTCCATGCTCGTGGAAGCTTTGCTGCCAGTTGATGGCGCAATCAGCCTGGGCGAAGGGTTCGATATACCCCCAGCAGTATTTTTTGCCGCTGATTCCAAATCCTAAGTGGGGGACGAGTTGCCAGCTATTAATCGTGGAGCTGGCTGTCGCGTTGAAGCCAGGGAAAGAGATATTGCGGTAGTTATGGATCTGGTTGTAGGCTCCCCATGCGCCGAACTCTACGTATCCGCCTCGGAAAAAAACAGTGTCGTAGAGGTTGGCAAAGTAGTAATTGATCTTTTCATTTCCTGCGTCATTGTTTTCAACCAGATGGGTATACGCGTATCCGCCCCCGATTCCGAAAAGATTATGCTGGCTGTATACATCGACCCCTAACATCGCCGCGCCTGAATAGGCGTTGAAGGCGGGGTTTTGATTTTGGGCTTTCAGGTGGGCGTATTCTCCGAAGCCATCGATCCAGAAAGAATAGCGGTTGCAGGGATTCGGGTCGGTCCAAAGATCGCAGCAGTCGGTAGCCGCTGCGGTCAAACGGGTATCGTCATTATCTGCGAAAAGGGTTGCGACGGCTGGCTGCTGGTTCCTGAGAGTGTGGAAATAGCGCTGGTCGACGAGGTGGGAACTGACGAGCTGGCTGACTCCGAACATCACATTTTGTGTGATCCAAGTGGCAAAAGCGTTCCTCGCAGGAGATGCGCTGTTCAACGCTTCAGCCAAAGTTTTTCCGGATAACTGCGCCAAAGCCCTCGTTGCAGCGGAATTGGGGACGTTCTTGTTCAAATAGCGGGCAAACTTGGCCGCGTTTCCCGTCAGCCCTGCAGTGGCAATTTTGGTAGGCGCCGGAGGCGTGGGAGGCAGGGGAGCCATGGTAAGAACCAGCAGTACGGTATTCGGCATGCTGTAGTCCAAAGTGAATTGGAATCCAGGAGTATTGCTTTGAACGGCGGGATTGAACATCCCGCTCACTCCGCCCGTGGCTGTCAAAATCGTGTAAGTATGTGGCGTAGTATAGGTTCCCGCATCCTCGTTCACTTGGACGCTCGCGCCAGTGGTTAAAACGGCGGTTCCAGGCGAGCCGATCACATCGATGGACGATGAGGTTGTGGGATTGATTTCGATGAGGACAATCCCCGTTGTGGCAGTAAATGTGCCCATGACATCCATTGTGCCGATCGAATTTCCCGGAGCGATCGTTCCGCCTGATAGCGTTACGTCGTTCACGGTCCCTGTGCCGCCTAACGTTCCGTTTGTGTTCACTGCGACCGAGGAGCTAGCTAAAGTGTTATTGACGCTGAGGCGGCCGCCATTGATCGTCGTGGTTCCCAGATACGGATTAGCCGCAGTCAAATCGAGGATCCCGTTCCCTATTTTGATCAAATTGCCCATTCCTGAGATTGCGCTATTAATCGTAGAATTGTTTCCATCTGTATCGATCGTTGCATTGACCGAACTGGCGATCGCGAGAGGGACGGAAAAGCTGCTGATCGCGGCATTGAATTGCAAGGTGCTATCGCCAGTAAAAGATGCCGAAGGATTCGTGGTGCTCAGGTTGCTGTTCGAACTGACCGATAATGTCCCCTCATCGATCAGCGTGCCGCCGGAATAGGTGTTTGTGCCGGATAAAGTTAAAGTTCCCGTATTGATTTTTTGCAGCGTGCCCGGACCTGTGCCATCCGCGATGACGCTGGAGATAGTCGAATTGTTTCCATCTGTATCTATCGTTCCAGTAACTGAACTATTGATTGCGATGTGAGCGGAAAAGTTGCTGATCGCCGCGTTGAATTGCAATGCGCTATCGCCAGTAAATTTTAAGGAAGGAGTATGTGTGCTCAGGTTGCCGGCAGTAGAGATCGATAATGTCCCTGCATTGATGAGCGTACCGCCGGAATAAGTATTTGTACCCGACAAAGTTAAAGTTCCCGCGCTGATTTTTTGCAATATGCCCGATCCAGTCCCATCCGCGATTACGCTATTAATCGTAGGATCGTTTCCATCTGTATCAATTGTTCCGGTGATCGCACTATTGATCGCGATGGGAAGGGAAAAGGGGCTGATCGCCGCGTTGAATTGCAAGGCGCTATCGCCAGTAAAAGTCACAGTATTGGAGCCCAAGTTGCTGGAAGAAGAGACCGACAGTGTGCCTGCATTGAGCAGCGTACCGCCGGAATAAGTATTTGTTCCGGATAAAGTTAAGGTTCCTGCGCTGATTTTTTGCAAAGTACCAGCTCCAGTCCCATTTTTGATTACGCTAGTGATGGTCGAATCGTTGCCATCTGTATCGATCGATCCGGTGGTCAAATCATTGATGAAGATGGGGACGGAAAAGTTGAGGATCGCCGCATTGAATTGCAATGCGCTATCGCCAGTAAAAGAGACCGTAGGATTCATAGTGCTCAAGTTGCTGTTCGAACTGACCGATAATGTCCCCTCATCGATCAGCGTGCCGCCGGAATAGGTGTTTGTGCCGGATAAAGTCAGCGTCCCTGCGCCGATTTTTTGCAAAATACCAGCCCCAGTCCCATCCGCGATTACGCTGGTGATCGTAGAATTGTTTCCATCTGTATCGATTGACCCAGTGATCGAGTCGTTGATGGCGATGGGAACGGAAAAGCTGCTGATCGCAGCATTGAATTGCAAGGCGCTATCGCCAGTAAATGTCACTGAAGGAGTAGTGTTGCTCAAGTTGGCGGCTGTAGAAATCGATAATGTCCCTTCATTAATCAATGTACCGCCGGAATAGGTATTATTAGTGTGGGATAAAGTTAAGGTTCCTGTACCGACTTTTGCCAAAGTACCAGCCCCAGTCCCATCCTCGATTAGGCTAGTAATTTTAGAATCGTTGCCATCGGTATCGATCGATCCGATAATCAAACTATTGATCGCTATTGGAACGGAAAAGTTGCTGATCGCTGCGTTGAATTGCAACGCGCTATCGGCAGTAAATGTCACAGAAGGAGTAGTGTTGCTCAAATTGCCCGAAGCAGAAATCGATAACGTCCCATTGCCGATCTGAGTTCCGCCGGAATAGGTGTTGGTATTGGAAAGGGTCCAAATACCGCTTCCGGCTTTTACAACCCCTCCCGATCCGGAAATCACTCCTGCAAATGTTTGATTTGTGCTGTCGCCTACTGTCAATGATTTCGTGGCGTTCGTGCCCAATGTCACAGATGAGCTTGCAGGCCCGGTCAAATTGCCGATTGTCTGGCTGGTGCTGTTTAAATCGAATACCGTGCTTGCCGACATAGTGACGAGTCCCGTATCCGATATGACAAAGTCGCCGCCTGTTTGCAAGGTGCCAACGCTAATATTTGTCCCTCCGGTATAATTATTTGCGCCGGACAAAGTCAGTATCCCTGCGCCGATTTTTTGGAAAATTCCCGGTCCTGTTCCATCCAGGATTACGCTAGAGATTGTCGAATTGTTTCCATCTGTGTCGATGGACCCGATGATCGAACTGTTGATACCGATGGGAATGGAAAAGCTGCTGATCGCCATATTGAACTGCAAGGCGCTATCGCCAGTAAAAGACACTGAAGCAGTATTGGTACTCAGGTTGTTTTGCGAAGAGATCGATAACGTCCCATCGCCGATTTGCGTAACTCCGGAATAGGTATTATTTGTGCCGGATAAAGTTAAGGTTCCTGCGCCGAGTTTTTGGAAAGTGCCAGATCCTGTTCCATCCGCAATAACACTGCTGATCGAAGAGACGGTGCCCCCATCGTTTACGGATCCCACGATTCCGGAATTGATAAAGAGGCTTCCGGTAAAGGGAGAAATCGCAGTGTTAAAAAGGAGAGTGCTATCGCCAGTAAAAGTCGTTGCCCCCGATCCGAGATCAGTCGTTAGCCCGATCGATACAACTCCGTCGTTGATCGAAGTGCCGCCAGTGTAAGGATTTGTTATGTCGGAATTAGAAAGCACGAGGGTTCCCGTGCCGAATTTCGAAAGGCCGCCTCCCGAGCCGCCTCCGCCTCCTGTCAAATCGGGCAAAGTCACCGTACCGGAGATATTGCAGATGAGACTGCCTCCAGACATTAAGAAAATATTCGGGCCTGCCGCGGTCCCACTGGATCCATTCGAAGTGCCGCCCGCCGTGCCTGTTCCTCCAGTTCCTAGAGCGACAGTATTTGCTGTAGTGTTTGCGAATTGAATTCCATCCAAAAGCGTCAAAGTTCCGCCTTGTTGAACGAACATGGCGCCGCCAAGTCCTGCCCCTCCTCCGCCTCCGGAAAAAACTCCGGAGCTTGCAGACCCTCCACTACCGGCAAAACTGCCGCCTGTGCCGCCTGTGCCGCCGGCTTCCGAACTTCCTCCTCCTCCGGCTCCAAATCCTCCCCCTCCGCCAGTTCCTCCGACCGTGCCTCCTCCGCCACCGCCCCCAAAGCCTCCTGCAGCGCCAACTCCTCCTGCTGTGTTAGAAGAAGCTCCAGCACCTCCGCCTCCGCCCCCAAGATTGTTGGCCATCACAGTTCCTGGCGTGCCGCTGCCTCCCGAGCTAGATGATGAGCCTGCTCCTCCTCCTCCTCCCCCCAAAATTCCCCCCGTACCGCCTGGTCCTCCACTATTGCCTCCGCCGAAATGGTACGCGCCGCCTCCGCCGCCTCCGCCGGAACCATTTGTTATGAAGCCACTGCCTCCGTGTCCGGCTGATCCACTAGAGTATTGGTCCGCGCCCCCTCCTCCTCCACCAACTGGGACAGAGGAATTGGCTCCATTATCGCCGCTTATCGCGCCCCCGCTTCCTCCTCCGCTTCCTCCTTTGCCTCCGGCCGTGCTTGCTCCACTTCCTCCCCCATTACTTACTGTTGTGTCGCCTCCACCACCACCGCCTCCTCCGAAGTTTCCGCTGCCTCCTGTTCCGAACAATCCGCCGCCGCCGCCTCCTCCTCCGGATGCACTTCCCCCATTCCCTCCTACGCCTCCAAGCAATCCGCCGCCTCCGCCTCCGCCGGATGGATGCGTAGTGGCTCCATTTCCACCCCTTCCTCCCATCCCCCCTCCTCCTCCTCCCCCCCATTGCTGACTCCAGTCCCTCCGCTTCCGCCATTCGCTGCGTTATTATTGAAAGCCGCACTGCTCACAGTTAAACTACTGCCATTTGCTACGAACAAAGCACCTCCGGCGCCCATCCCGCCTCCGCCGCCCGTACCGTTTCCTCCATTTCCCCCTGCCGCAGTTAAATTCTGCATGTTGATGTCATCGATCGTAACGGTTACAGGCCCATACGTCAGCAAACCGCGGAACGTCGTTCCAGTCCCGTCCAAAGTAAGAGGCACAGTCATAGGAGAAGGATTGATGGCTACGTTATTCAGAATCGGAGGAAGGTTTGCTGTCATGGTCGTCCAACTCAGCGTCGATCCGGAGATATTGAAATAAATATTGTTCGATGTATCTGAGGATGCGTTCACTTGATTGATCGCCCATCGAAGTCCCGTGGAAGCATCGTCGACGTTAGCGCTGGTGACTGTGAAATCCATGGAAGAAAGAGTCGAAGCGAGCAAAGTGAGCAGCAAAGAGCCGGCGAGCTGAGATCTGTTCATCTTATTTCCAAATTTAGGTTTTCAAAAAAAATAATTACCTAAAAATGGTTTTAGCTCAGTCGAGAATTTTTTGCATAAAAAAAGACTCTCGGTTTCCCGAAAGCCCAAATTTAGGAACTTTACCAATTGTTATCGGCTTCGTAGCCCAAATCGATGACCGAACGGCCCATGAGCCTTTTGAATAGCTCTTTGTTTTCTTCGTTGAATGCTTCTTTCCAAACACCGATCTGGCCTTTTCTAAAAGTCCATGTTCCTCCGAATAAACTCTCTGTGATCGCATCCAGCTTCTCTTCAGAAAGAGGCGCGCATAGCCTCTCTCCTAATTTTCGCAGGACTTCCCTTTGTTTTTCCGCGCTGCCTCCTCCTTTCTCTCCGACCAGGTCTTCGAAGCGGCATACGAATACCGATGGATCTCTGATCCATTCGGCCGCATAAGAAAATGAGATTTGCGGACTGAGGCAGCCATCTGGGAACAGAAGCGTTTCTCGAAGCTGCTCATCGGAGGAAAGGGAAAGGAACTTCTCGTGATCGAATTCAGGACAACTGAACCAAATTTTCGATTTAATCAAATGATGCATGAAAGAAACCATCACATCTCTGGGATCTCGGATCATCAAGATTTTGTTGTAGCGGCCCGGATGCTCTTTTCTAGCGAGATCCGCTTCCTCGAACAAATGGATCCCCATAATCGGCTTTGTCGTAAGCAAATCGCTTGCGGGGTTGAACCGGTCTTGATTGGCCAGGCCGATCCATGCAGCCTCCCTGAGTGTGATCCATTCGATCGCCTTCCACAAAAGATGAGTTCCCGCTTTCGGGACCGAAACGAAGAGCACTTTATCGCGGGGCCCATAATTCTCTTCGCAAAAGGCATGCGGAGAAGCCAGTAGAACAAGCATTCCGACAACGAATCCCATTTTCCATTTCATAAAAACCGCAAAAATAGAACATGTCCCGAGGAATCGACTTCCGCTTCGAATCGAAAACCGACCGGGTTTTCGATCTCAAATTCCCCTGAAATCATCCCTTCTTCAGATTCTAAAATCGGATAAGAAGTTCCGATCGCATATTCGCCGGGGTGCGCTTCAATGCGGAGCTTAGCCCCCCGTTCGATTTCGACTTTTTCTTTGAGGATGAACTTCGAGGATCGATTTGGATCGATCGCGATCGAAAATTCCGATCCGCTGCTGAAAACGCAGGAATGGGCCGCGAGCGTATCAGACGATGCAAGGGCTAGTTTTCCTTCGATCTGGACTGATTTCCCGATCTCTCCCGCCCCCTTGAGGATTCCCTGTTTTCCTATGAAGACAGGCCCCGCGAGCACCCCTTGGAAAGCGAGAGTCCCTCTTCGCAAATCAGTCAGCCCGCCATAAGAATGGATTCCGGTTAAAACCACCTTTCCAGGTCCATCGATCAACACCGAAGAGCCAATGCCGTCTCCTGGCTTGAACGAATGTCCGGCTGGAATCGAACAGAGGCTATCGTCTGCGATCGAATCGTAAACCGCGATCTCATTTCCGAGGCCTGGTGAAAACGTAATCTGATTCGAAACCGAAGAGCCTGACTGGATAAAGATCCCCGCCCCTGCAGCGGCGCCTTCTTTTGCTGAAGAAACTCCCGGCTTTCCTCCGGCGACCGCCCCTCTCTCGATCTGTAGATTCCCGGACACAATCAAAGAGCCCCCTTCCGTCAGAAAAATCGCCCCGCCAAAACCTCCGCCGCCTCCGCAGCCTGACACACTTCCCGCTCCGCCTCCCGCTCCGCTCATCGATCGCAGCCAGTTTCCTCCGCATCCGAAATCATTTAGGCACTCCCTTGAATCAGACCTCGTCTGTCGATTGGTATTCCAGGTCTCCTCTTCATCCAATACCCCCATAACCCCATTCCCTCCGCGTGCTTGCGATCCCTTGATCTCCACATTCTGCAAAAAGACAGACGCCGTCTTCCGGATGAACAAAGCGCCTCCCGCGCCTGCCTTCCCTCCTCCGGAATTACTCCCGCGTTCTAAAGTATCGACAAGGACAAGATTGGAGATTTCGACAGTTCCTTGAAAGGCGAAAAAACCTCTCGCCCCCCGGCGTCCGTCAATGACGACCTTGCCGCCTCGCGGATTCTCTCCATCGATCTTCATTCGTTTGGCGCTATACAAGTTCAAAACAGGAAGGTCGTTTAACAAAGAAATTTTTGGATTTGCTAAGTCGAATCGGATTTCATAATCGTCCAGCTTCCGGTTCGCAAAGGTCAAACAACCTCTCAGATCTCCGCTCGATCCAGAAAAAAAGCCGTCCGTGAACGGAGCCCAATCGCCTTCCACATCGACCGTCAGCGTCTTCGCAAAAACCCCGCCGACAAAAACAAAAAGCAAACCAAAGATCTTCAAAAACATGGGCAGTTCCGCTTATATACCCTCAAAATTTGGCCATGAGGCTGGGCATCAATTTTTTAACAGGCTCCATGCATAGATATCAGCTACGCTATTTAGGATTTCACCCATTAGATTCCAGGCTGCATCCTGATTCATCATAATGACTACGCCTTGGCTGCGGCAAACTAATCCTGAGAGGCTTGCGATAAAGCCCTCATTTTGTCCCTCATGGCCAAAGATCAAATCTTGATTGAGGAAAAAACCAAGACCCGGCTCTATCTTTTCGCCGCTTTGGAATTGCCTTGTGATCATTTCTCTAATTAGGGAGGGATCTAACAGAAGAGTTTTGTCCGTTTTTAACGCTGATTGCACATGCAAAAGGAACTTGGCCAAATCTATAGGCGTCGTCCACAATCCTGCTGCGGCTTTTTCCGGATAAACGCGGCAGCAGCCCTCTACTTTTTTATCTTTTCCGTGCCCGTGCGCTATACGCTCCGCGTAAGATGAGGGGAGAGGCTGGCTAAATGTGCTATCTGACAATCCCAAAGGGGTTAAGACATTTGCCTGCATCCAAAGATCGAACGGCATCCCTGTAATCTCTTCGATGAGCAACTGGACGACGGTTGTTCCTCCTGAAGAGTATTGAAACTGGGTTCCCGGCTGAACGATGACTCTTACGGGCTCCGTATTGACCCATGGTTTGACTCCCTCTAAAACCTCAATCGTGGATGGAAAGCGCGCCTGAACAGAATATCCGGGAAATCCCAGCACGTTCGTACCCGCCGTATGGGATAATAATCTCCTTAGAGTGACCTTTTCTGTCCATTCATAATCGGGGATTTTCCAAGAGCGAAGATAGACATTGACATCCTCATCCAAATCAATTTTACCCTCTTGAACAAGAATCAGCGCGCCAAAGGCGGTGAATGATTTGCTGATTGAACCTGCTGGAAATAGTGTATGTACATCGACTGGTTTGGAGTCGCAGTCGTTGCTGATTTTACCGTAAACGCCCGTCCAGTCGATTTTCCCATCATGAATCACCGCAATGCTAGCGCCAGTTACATTGTAGTGACGCATCCGGTCAAAGATGTGCATTCCCAGATTCGGTTTTCCCGAAACGAAATCTGGATGGCGCAAATGGCTCTCGACTAAGATTTTTCGAGTACAGACATCATTTTCCTGAATTAGATCTATCTGAGTCCTCCACCGTGGTCTGAGAGCGATTTTTCGCTGGGGAGTGATCGAGAAGCGGATTATTAATCGCTTCTAACACGTTTGGATAGAAAGTCTTTGAACCGCTTTCTGGCTGATTCACAGGTTGCGGATACGTTCCGGACAAAACTCTGGATCCTGTCGATTGATTGACAGTAGGCATTGCTTCCTTTGCGGTGGAAATCAGTCTTTGCTCAGATTCGTGGGAATCGGGGGGTTTTTGAGGCGAAACATCCCGACAAAACCACCAACAAATCCCCATGCATGATTTAATAATCGACATGACACTCCCAAAATCAGTGAATAAAAAATAAGCAGTACATTAAAATTACCCATCTGCAAGAAGTCAACAAAAAAGGTTCTTGCGCGGGCGGCCTGGATTTTCTCTTTTAACGGAAGTTATAAATATTTCCCCATGGGCCGATCATCCGGATGAGTGGGCTCGACGATTGGGTTATTGAAAGGCATATCTATGTAGCCAAGCTTCTTGTAAAAACGATAGGCTTTCGGAGAAGCTTCAGTTTGAAGCAGCGTTATGCCTCGTTCTTTCAGCGCCTTTTCACACCATTCCATCAGAAATTTTCCCATCCCGCGGCCTCGCTTTGGCTCATCGATGACAATGAGCCGGAGTGCCGCTCTAGTATCTGGCCAGATTTGTACTTGAGCGTAGCCAATGACCCTATCTCCGTCATACAAGAGCCAATGAAGATGATCTTTGTGGTCCAAATTCGAACGATAGGGATCTTGAATCTTCAATCGGTCAAAGAAATGTTTCTGTCTGAAATCAAGAGCTTCTTTTTTCTCTTTCTCAGACGACATGAGCCGTGCTTGAAGGTGCGTTTTATGCATCGCGCCCTACCTTCTCCACTCCTTGCCCCATTCTTTAGCAGGTTATGTTATCGAACACGAGGTTTACAATAAACTAAACTCGATGGGACTCGCAGGCAGAGGGGGTAGAGGATCGGATTCCACGGTTCTTTCAAAAGAATGAAGAGCTGCGCTTCGGTAGGAAATGGATCCACTTAAGACAGAATTGAGGACATCTTCAGTAGTGGAATCGGGATCTTCGCCCATTGCCTCCGCTGGGACTGGATGGTCGTATCTCTTGGTTCCCTTTTTTAAAATAGAGGAAGAACTCGCGGAGAAACTGGGCTCGTCAGACATTGAAGAGTGCGTTGTAGAAATTCCGGTCGCAGAGCTTGAAAAAGAAAAACTGAAGGGTTCATCAGACCCTGATGATTGCAAGGATGATTGCAAGGAAGATTGCAATCCCATTGCTGGCTGCGATGTGGTACTCCCGATTACAGAGCTTGAAGAAGAACTGAGTTCATCAGACCCTGATGATTGCAAGGATGATTGCAAGGAAGATTGCAAGGA
This sequence comes from uncultured Chlamydiae bacterium, assembly GCA_963713105.1. Lineage (GTDB taxonomy): Bacteria > Chlamydiota > Chlamydiia > Chlamydiales > SM23-39 > CAVQKJ01. The sequence continues at coordinate 55,004 of CAVQKJ010000005.1, read as the reverse complement.
AGATTGCAATGAAAATTGCGATCCCGTAGCTGGCTGCGAAGCGGAAATTCCGATCGCAGAACTGGAAAATGGATCCTCTTCGAAGTCGCATTGCCTTTCTGCGTCGGGCAAAGCGTCCTTGAGAGATTGTAAATTCAGGGCAAAGCCAGGAAGAGGTCTAGGCCTTACTGCAGATTGGCTTTCGCTAGCCCTTGATGGAGGAGACGGAGTACGCACGACTGCCGATCTGATTAGGTTAGCGGCTCTTGCAGATGCTATAGGATCTGTGCGGGAGACCGTAATGGCGGACGCATCTTGGGTTCGCGTATCAATTGGCTGGTCGGTAGACGTTCTTCTTTCAATTCTTCTATGTCCTCCCTGCGAATTGCGAGCTTGATGCGGATCGATGTTTCCTAACCCGGCATTGCCGTTTACACCCGATGTTGGCACACGGCCGGGAGGGGTTGCCATAATCATTTCTCCAATTTTAAGTTTTGGGAAGCGATTTTAACTCGTCAACGTCATGCAATTCAACGATTATTCGGCCGTAGGATCAGCCTCTTTTCGGCTTTTTGGGGAGGATTCCAGCTCTAATGTATTCATCGAAACGTTTTCTGAATTCGCTCATCGTATCTGGCTTTCAATGATGCTCCGCCCGCTATACAACAGGAAAGCCCATAAATCCAGCGGCCGTCGACGTCGATAGAGAAACTGACTTTTAGGTTCTAACAATCAAGCGCCGCTTGCGCGAGGTTGAGGTTGGTAGAAATCTTTTCAGCATTATCAGCTTTATATTTGTCGGGATGATACTGTCTACTTAAATCCCTATATTGCTTTTTGCAGCCTTCAGATTCCCAGCCTTCTTTCAATCCAAGGATGATCTCAGCATGTTTTTTACATGTTGGATCCAATTTTTCATAGGCGATCGCTTCTGCCGTGCTGAGTTTTTCGAGTTCAGCTGGATTGATGGAAGCGCAATTGCTTTTTTCAACAATTTGTTTATTCTTCATATCATTTAAACGAGCTTGCCAAAAGAGAAATTCGCATGCGTTCTGATCCTTGCATGCTTCTTGAAATGACTTCCAATCAGCGCTCAAATTCTCCACATTCTCCATTTTTATACCGCTGGACCAGAGCATCGGCTCAATTGTATCCCAGAACAGTTGTTCGCAACTGTGGGAATTCATGGGCATTGTCGAGCATTGTCCATTGAAATGCTGCCATCTTTGGCCAATCGTTTCAGCGTTTTCCTTCAATTTTTCTTCCGATCGATCGCTTGTGTCCAATCGACTTAGCTCGCTGACCTTAAAAAGCCCTTCGCATCGTTTCGCATTTCTGAGCTCAATTCCGTTGACACTGTTTTGACAAGAGGGGAGAAAGACCTGGCTCCGTTCCTTAACCCTTGTGAGGGTCTCTTCCCACTTGATATTTTGGTTCGCGCGGATTTTTTCAAGGAACCAAAACAGATTTTTCGTTTGCTGCTGGTCTAGAGACAACAAAGGAGCCGATGACTCAAGCAATCTCCAACGGTCCGCCATTCCATCGAAAGCAACGTCCTGCGTTGTTTGCTGAATCATGCGATCCGATTCGAAAGGTGCGAATTTAAGGTGGCATTCTTCCGTGGAAGTCCCAAGCTTTTCGCATGCGGGAGTAAACTGCTCCAATCGCTGGCTGCTATGGTTAAAGCTCTCTTGCCAGTTTGTTTCCCAATTTGTTTTTTGAGTATAACGGGCCTCTTCGAGATTAAAAAATAATTCTCTGCAGACTCTTGAATCGCTAGGTAGTTTGGACGCATACTCTGTATCGCAGACCGGCTCGAACGTCTTCCATCTGTCAAGCGCTCCTGGAAATTGCATTTCCCAGAGTATGCGATTGAACCAGCGCTTTTCTTCCAAGCCGAGGAAGCGATTTGAGCAGCTCTGATCAGGCTCCTTCATGCTATCGCAGGTCGATTTGAACTCTTTATATCTGTCAGCCATCCCCTTGAAGTTGTCTTCCCATCGAATGCCCTTTAGATAGCGATTCTGTTCCACCAAATCGAAAATAGCTTCAAAGTTCCATTCCTTCCCCGTGGCTTTGGCTTCTTTGTCGAAAAGGTTCCGCCGGTCTGATCTTCCAGCGAGATTCGCAGTGAAATAATTCTCCCACTTGCTCTCTTGCAAGTATCGTTGCTTTTCTAAAGACCAGAAAAGACTTTCGCACTTTTCTCTGCTTTGCAATTCTTGACTGCAGATAGGGGAAAACGTTTTGAACCGCTCTTCGATCTTCTCGGCGCCTAATTCCCAACGAATGCCCTGTTCGCTGCGAATCGTCTCAAGTTCATGGAATTCATTAAAACATGTATTTCGAGAAGTATTCGTCTGTAAACAGGAAGGGATGAAATTTTGCATCCTAGACAGCATGCCCGGCTGGCTGACAAATCGGACAGTAGGAGCGGCCATCTCAATCAAAGCCATCGTAGAACGGGTGAAATTGACCGCGTTCATCATTCCATTTCGCAGAGGACGAAGCTTTTCTAAACCGATGTTTCGCCAGCAGAGGCGCAAACCATCGAGAGCGGTTTTCGCCGCATAGCCGGTTTTAAATGCGCGGTACGCTGCCCCAACGAAAGGAATCCGAGATAGAATCGCTTCAGACAGTAAAGCGGCAGCCTTGTATTTGCTATTATAATTTAGAACAAGCATCCCAAAAGGAATGTACTGAGCTAAAAGGGTACTCGCTGTAGTTAATAGATAAGGGTCGGGCCTGGAAAAGAGGGAAGCTCCCCAAGAGCAGACGATGCCAGCGAACATCAATGTTTGCATCAGGTCGATCTTCATTGGATCCCGCTCGCCGGCGCGACGATGGACCGAAGAAACCAAGAGAGCCAAAGGGGTCAGTCCATTTTTGCTCTGGCACAAAGGATTAGCCCCGTTCTGAATCAACTGCCGCGCATTCACGAGCTGTTCGTGCGCCATCGCAAAGTGAAGGGGAGTAAACCCTTCTTTGTTTGCCCCATTCGCATCCAGCTTCGTTTGCAAAAAGCAATTTAGCAACTCTGGATCTGGACTCAATGCCGCGAAATGCAGGACCGATTCATGATCCCGTGTCAAAAGCTCTGCATTCGCCCCTTCTTGCAACAGAAATGCAACGGCGTCTTTTTTTCCCGCCAATACAGCGCAGTGCAGGGGAGTCATCCCTTGCAAGGAGGATCTATTTAAATCGGTTTTTGCGGCGGCATAATCTTTGAGTTTTTTCAGATCGCCATTGAAAGCGGCCTGATGCAGATCAGATAAATGACTGAAATCGAAATGTTTCCATTTTTCGATCTGCTTTTCAAATTGAAGGCTCAATTGGCTGCTTTGACGATCCTCGACCTGCGCTTTGGCATCCTTGACACTCTCGCCGAGCTGATGGGTAAGCAAGGAAGCCAGAATCTCCCGATCGCCGCTCAGGACAGCGTGATCGACCGGCGTCAGCCCCTGGTCATCTTTTGCGAGAAGATCGATCTTGCCCGATTGAAGCAACTGATTGACGAGATCGCGATTTCCCTTTCGAATGGCCAAGACAATGCCGGATTCTCCGTTTCCCTGCGCAGCAGAATCGGTCCTCGGAGAATCAGATGCCCTCCGAGCGGCCGCCCAAGAAGGTAAGTAAGAGCTTATCGCCGACATATCGACTATCCTCCAGAAAGCTGGTTCAAGGCAGCCTCAGCGAGGCCTCGATTTGCCTGATCCGTCTCCCGTCCTTGAGTCAGTTTTTGATAGGCCCAATGTCCGGCTGCAGGAACGCCTGTCGCCAACCCCCCAAGAAAGGCCGCATCGATGATTTCAACTGCCAAGGGAGAGATTTCCATCCTGAAGAGCGGAGCCAATGAAATTGACAGAAGCGACAACCCAGCAACCGCAAAACAACTTCCTGCAATCAATTTTGCTTTTCGGGCCGCGTGGGTATATTTTTCCACGTTTCCGTAAACAGTGTCTTGGAATTCGACCGATATAAGAGCGTGGTTGTAATCGCTCTCTTGGCTATTGAGTTGATTGGTCCGATTTTTTAAGTCGAGGCGTTTACCGCTGATTGAGTTCAGTTTAACTCTATCCATACCAGCATCTGAGAGAAAAAAGACGCCTGGCGCTAAAACGGGAGCGAAAAACAATGAACCGATCAAAGAACCAGCTATATTTTCTTTTCTCTTTATCGTTTTTTCAATCGAATCTTTTGAAAGTTGTATAATGTCGCTCGCTAAAGTATAGCCTTCGGAAATAATATTTTGATTTGCCGATCTTACGGACATAACACCTTTCTTACTGCGGTCTAAGTTTATCTATTAATTAAGATTATGTCAAGACGCGTTGAAAGAAATGTTAGTAAAATATTTAATTATGTCCCTTTATAATTCTTCCGATAATTTGTATTTGACAGTCAGGGTTTTTTCTTTTTTATTGATCGATAGATCGGTAATCGCCACGGGCCCAATCTCGCTTAAATGGCTCACATGGGTGCCCCCGCAAGGCCTCGCATGGGGGCCGATTTGAATCGCTCTCAGGCCAGAGGGGAGCCGCTCGATAGAAACAGCGAGCCCCTGTGAGAGGTGATCGTTCAGTTTCTGCTGCATCCGATTTATGATCTCTTCTTTGGTCAAGTCGATCTCGGAGAGCATCTTAAATTTCACATAACAATCCTTGGGATCGTGATTTCCATGATAAGGTTCAAGCTCTGGAAATATCTCGTGAACCGCTTCGGCCAGGACATGCCCGGCAGTATGCGCCCTGGAATGGAGGACCCGCTTCGAGGCATCGATCGCCAACTCCACTTGGTCCCCCACCTTAAAGGGAAGCTCTTCAGTCTCCTCGAAGCAGTGCAAGATCGCAAAACGATCGAACCGATTCTTGTCCAATAGCTCCTTGTGGACATAGACGACCTTGATCCCATTGATCGTTCCCTCATCGCTGAGCTGGCCTCCTCCTTTGGGATGGAAAATCGTTTCATCGAGCTCGACCCACTTGTAGGCTTTTTTGTTCAGCGTACCCGCTCCCACTTTCGTGACGATAGACCTATGTCTGAATAAGTTCGGTTGTTCCATATAAAGCGCCCTGACCTGGGCTTCGTTTTCGCGATGCATAAAGCTCCCTGCAGTTTTTCGCAACTGTACCAAATTGCCGATTAGCCGAAGATGACTTTTCTTAGAGACAAGACGGTGCCATAATTCAGCGCATTCTCAACTTGCCGATCAAAAAAAATTAATAAGCACAGAGGCGCGAAACGCGCATTTTTTTCACTTTTTCTAGTGTTCTCGGCGGTTCAATTTCCTTCTAATAATAATTGAGCGATGTTCGCAGCGACTAAATAGCCAGTTGCCATGGGGGTACCGTCCATTCCGACTGGATTCACAGAATTATCTGCAACAATGAGGTTTTGAACGCCGTATACGCGGCCAATGCTATTCACAACGCCTCCTTGATCCAAAGGGGCCATGCGGCAATGGCTCTGCCAACATTGGTTGGATCTCACTTGAGATTTGATGTACTCTATCAATGCAGTGGTATCGGGATCCAGCACCGTTTCAAGGGTTGGCGCAATGAGTTGATAAGAGGGGTCTGTTGTCAGGAAATCACTAAATACGCCGCCGATATAAGACTGTATTGCCCGAACATATAAACTGAGGTCGGCAGAATTGGCAAAGTCTTGTGGATTTATAATAGGCGGATCAAAAGGGTTCAAGCTGCTAATGGAAATATTACCAGGGCTTTGCGGCTGTACGAGATCAACCAGGGCGATTCCTAAGCCTGGGACGGGATTCGCTGTCGCAATCCGGATCCTTCGAGTGGTCGAGGCTGGAGTGGCGGGATCGGGCAACCAAGAAATTTGGGAAAAAACGCTATTGCCTGGAAAATTATAATTGCTGCAAAAAAGGGCGCCAAAAAACTCATCTGTGAGAGCTGGATCAGAAAAATCTGGCAGAGTAAGAGGCCAGGAAGAATCCGAATTTTTAATGCCAATGCCGTTTGGAATAGACCCGCAACTGCTGAAAGTAACAGGGGTGTCGTCTGGATTGGAGGTAAAGACAACGGCCACTTGAGGTTGATCGGTCAGGCTTTGGCCTACATTGGGATTGTCCACCTTTACAGGTATGCCTAAAGCGTGCAATTTGCTTGCAGGTCCAACGCCCGATTGCATGAGAAAAGCGCTGCTTCTCAGTCCTGCGCAAACAATGACTCCCTTATTGGCGTAGACTTTTTTAATTTTTCCATTCTGAAAGTATTCGACGCCAACCGCAGTATTCCCATTCCAAATGGTCCTCATGGCCATGGTGTTATATTTGATGTTTAGCCGTCTGCCATGCACCCCTTTTCCGTCGGGCGCGGCCACATCTGTGTTTAAAAATATATTCGCGCTGCTTTCCCTTAATTGGCCCTCATCTCCGGATTGACTATATTGCACTTGATTTGAGACGCCGACAGTCGTATTCGGATCGTTATAATCCTCTACGGGAACTAAGGTAGGGTTCGAGGCCAATAATGCATTGCTTAATTTGATAGCAAAAGAGGTGGGCGAAGGATTTTGACGAATGGTTATTGGACCGCCCAATCCTCTAGCGGAAGGATCCGTTGTATGGCCAGTATAGTTTTCTAAACTGACATAAAGATCTTGAATGCGAGTTGTAGACCAATCGGGGCCTGCGATTGCCTCCCACTGAGAATATACCTCATTCGTCCCTCTGCACCAAGCGCCGGCGTTGATGGATGTAGCGCCTCCTGCGGGGAGTGCAATTCCCCAACGGACCACCGTGTTGTCAGCGAAAGTCTGCGGGGAAGTTTCGCTTGTTTCGTACAAGGGGGAATCAAATAGGATGGAACCTACAGTAAATAGGACGTTTTTCGTGTATTTGATTTCCGGGTCATTCGATAAATTGGGTCCATTGTGCAGCGCAATGACAGAGCTTGCATTATTGTCAGTCAATAACTTGGCCATGGCAGCGCCAGCCGTGCCTAAACCAATGACAATGTAATCGGCCGTTTCTTTGGCTTGCAGGGAAGATAAAAAAAGCAAACAACTGAAGATCCATCTCATAGGAACATTCCATCGTAAAGTTTAATTTTCGATTGATTTATAAACTTGTACATGAGATGGGCTTAGTTCGCAATGTCAGAGGGCCTTCTTGAGTTGAATAGCTAATACCCAAGCTGCACGCAGTTTAAGTGTGATTCCCCCGACCCGTTCCTTCCTGTTAGAACCCTCCGGTATCGCCGCCCACCCACATTTCTCCCTGCATGTCTGGGAAATATTCTGCGCAGATCGCGAGAATTGCAGGATCTTGGGTGATGTTATCTCCAGAATTGTACCCAACAGGGATAAAAATCCGGCCGTTATATTTCCCTTGGATTCTCACGAGTCCGGCGACGTAGATATCATGTCCGACGCCATACACTCCTCTCTCGCTATGATGCGTATAAATCGCCACATACCCTCCATCCGGTCCATTGTAGTGATTGACAACAGGCAGAGTTCGTTCTTCAAATCCGAAAACCGGGTGGTTGACCACGGTGTTGCCGGAAACATACACTTTGAAATTTTCCGGAAGGATCCTCATTTGATAATGAGCGATTGGAGTTGTGTTCATATCGTAGCTGTACATATTCGCCTCAAGGTTTAAAAAGACGATCAATGTAATGACTCAAATGAGTAAGAATCAATAACAGTCATTTATTGAATAGTTTTCCGCGACGACGAGCTTGTCCGCTACAAAGCAGAAAAAGCCCTTTTGTGCATGCCATGTTGCTGCCATTTCATTTCGCACAGAAATTCCATTTGGAATTGTTGAATTCTGGCACAAATTCCTTGACAACAACAATTTTGTTATTGATAGTGAATCGCGGAGGAATCAACTATGAAAATCAAATTTATTACCCTCGCTTTAGTAACTGCTACAGTCAACCTTTTTGGCGATCAATCTTCTCCTTATCGATGCAAAATGTCGGGAAACAAACTAGAGGCAGATATCATAGTAATTGGTGGTGGAGCGGCAGGTTGCATATTGATGAACCAGCTATCAGAGAATGGTCGCTTTTCAGTATTAGGAATAGAGGGGGGGCTAAATTTAACAAGTGATCCAGCAATAGAGGCTGTGGGTCTCCCAGCATTCCTATTGGCTGGGACAGGAAAGTCCAAGTATTTTTGGCCAGGATGGAATCAAACCGTACCCATGCCAGGGCTCAATGGACGAACAAGTGATTGGACAACAGGAATGGTGTTGGGTGGTGGCGCATCGATTAACGGATTATACTATGGTCGTGGCTCGAACGCCGTGTACTCGCGTTGGGAAGAAGTTTCTGGCAGCAGCAATTGGAGTCTGGACAATATTCTGGCAACCTTCAATGCTCTTGAGAACTACCAAGGATTGACAATCACACCAGGGGCGCGAGGAGACAACGGTCCTCTCAATGTGCTACAGACACCTACGGTGTCGCAGATAACATCGAACGTACTATTGCCCGCGTCACAGGCAGCGTTTCCTGGAATTCCAACTGTGGTGGACTATAATGATCCGAGTGTGGAGAATTGCATAGACCCTCGTGCTCAGTGGTTTATTGATCCTACAGGCACCAAACGAGTGAGTAGCGCGACAGCCTATTTAAATAGCACGGTTATGACGCCAGAAGGTCAAGGAGTTAATGGACACAAACTGTTTATGCTCTTCGATTCGGTAGCTGTGAAAATAATATTTGACAAACATGGGCGTGCCAAAAAAGTAAAATATATAAAGGACGGTCAACTCTTTGAAGCACGAGCTCGGAAAGCCGTTGTTTTGGCGGGTGGCATCAACAGTAGCAAGTTGCTACAGCTTTCGGGCATAGGTCCGTCGGAAGTGCTAAAGAATGCAGGGATCAAGCCTGTTTTCATCAATGAGAACGTAGGAAAACATCTCCAAAACCATCCGCTCATCTTCATTACGTTGCTAGCAGATCCCGCAACTAATGGTATACCTCCTGGAGCACCGTATGCATTTACTATCAATAATGTCTACTTGCCAGTAGTGGGCGGTAGTGCCAGCGACCCACGAATGCTACAGATTTTGTTCGAATACATACCGGCTACCGCACAGACACCTCCGCTAGTAGTCATTGGATTTGAGCTTTTGAACCCAGTGAGTGAGGGTAGTGTCACAATCCAAAGCGACAACTCATTTCAGATAGCCGCAGCGGACGACGGCTTTTACCAAAATCCTATAGACCTGGAGAATATGAAGAATGCCGTCCAGGTCTATATTCGCAATCTGCTAACAGCAACTAGCCACCATTGACCCGCCTTACTATCAACCCATTCTAAGAGACCCGATCAACCCAGTCATCCTTTCAGGTTATAACGACGCAGTCGGTTGAGGCAGTATGTGAAAAATAACAGCAATCTTTCACTGGATGTACACCACTTTACATCGCACTGTAAAATGGCTCCTCTGAACGCCGGAGGTGTGGTAGATGGCAACACACGTGTTTATGGCACAAAGAACGTTTTTGTAGCGGACGACTCCATCTGTCCGGTGATTCCCGATATCAATACGGCAGCATCAGCTATGATGATCGGATTACGGAGTAGCGAAATTCTGAAACGTGTCTTGCACAAATGAAAAATCACAATGAGATCATCAACATGAAAAAAAATATTCTGCTACTTTTAATGTCACTCTTATTTTTCATGGCAGCTGATGCACAAGCTCAAGAATGGTGTGCAGGAAGACCTGCTGATGAAGACAGCTGCTGTGTTGATGAGACGAATTTCTATGCTAAGATTTTGGGCGGTGCTAATTTCTTGCAAAACACTACAATCGAAGGAAACAAATCCACATATCAGACAGGGTATATTGTTGCCGGTTCGTTGGGTTATTGTTGGCGCTTATGGCTTGCGTTTGGAAGCTGAATATGCTTTTAGAAGAAATGCGATAAGAAAAATCCATTTCTTTGCGAGAAGGTTCTTCCAAGCATGGACATTTCCAAACTTCCTCGTATATGGCCAACCTATTATGGGATTTGCCTTTATCTTCGTGGGGGTGTGCATTTTGGAATATCCAACCTTTTATTGGAGCTGGCATAGGCTATGATTTCCAACAAATGCATTCCTCAAATTCTCGTATTGTTTTTAACCAAAAGTGGAACCATTTTTCTTGGCAGGTGATGGCTGGGTTAGCCTATCCGATCTTCCGCAATACAGAGATTACTTTGGAATACAAATTCCATCAGGGAGGCCGTCATTTCTATAACCACTCCGTCGGAGTTGGGCTCGTATATAAATTTGGCTTCTTAAGGTAGTGTTGGGGTCAAGCCCGATCGAGCAGATCCGCAATCTAATTTAGATTGAACCGACACGGCCTGCCTCAAAAATGCTTGGGCAGCCGTGTTCTCAATCACACTCGGGGAAATACTCTCAATTTTTGGTATAGTAGCTCGATTCTTTTTGCTGCTGTATTTGTAGCTTCGATTTGATAATCAATGACTTTAGACAATAGTTCAATATTTGCTTCCCGATTCTCCCAAACTGGACTATTTTCCGTCTTGAATGCATGCAAAAAATACACGTTTATTTGAAGATTACTATAGATGGCTCTGATCAGCCTTGTCTCGCGACGGATTTGCGCTCTGAGCTCATCTTTCGTAGCTCCAAGAGAATTAGGTCTTGTTGATAGGTTTGAATATAATGCGCTGCTGCGAGCTTTTCTTACCGGTGCGCCGAGGTTGAGGAATTGGTCGGTTGTGACATCAGCGGTCGTATCTGCTGGTTCGCTTGTAAATGGGGCTCCTCCTGGAGGGCCTTCCGAAGGGATAGCTGTGTTCTGATTGCGTAATGTTATTGGCATAAATTAACCTTTTTGTTTGTTGTTATGTAAATATTATAACTAAAAATATATTATATATAAATACTTAATTTAAATTTGTTTTTACTTTGTTAAGTGTTTATATTTTAATTACTTATGAATTATATCACTGCGGGCTGGGATGCCGCTGTTATATTGGATTATCGGGATAGGATTTTGTGCTTTAAATATAATGGAGTGCATCGCATTCTATGACATTCTCGAAAGAAGGGGAATCTTTCCCCGTGCAATCCTTTAATAAAGGTACGAATAAATGTTAATTAATTGTTGTAATAGAGTGTCTCATTTCGCTAAAGAACATCCCCTGCTCGTTCAATCCTCATTGACTATCGCTGCTGCGGCAGTTACATCTCTATTTATTTCTTCTATAAAAGAACAAAGAGGCGCAATTCTTCCTGATGCTTTAAAAGATGTCGATCTGCTTCGTTCTGCGGGATCTGTTACTTTAGCGATTCTTGCAGCAATCGGACTAAGCAAGGCGGCATGCAAAGGGGGAGTGAAACACGAACTGAAAGAAAATCAATCAACTACGCCGATGCAACCGATAAAAGTTGCAAATTCTGAGCCTCATTCCGTTCAGGAAATGAACAAACAATCTTTCCGAGAATTTTTAAACCAAGAAGGTTTGATTGGTTTGCCCGATGAGTTGGAAGTCACCCTAGAAGCTACTTTTTCTCGATTTACGGAACTGGCCCCTTTCGCCGCGGCGCGCGACATTAAAGGAGAGAAAGGGATCCTTCTCTACGGACCTCCAGGAACTGGAAAAACTTCTCTTGCCCGCGCAATCGCCAAATATTTAAATTGCCCCGCAGATCGAATTAAAACTGCATCCGGCACTACATTGTTGAATATGTACGTGGGTCAAACTGAAGAGCGGATCCGAGACCTTTTTCAACCAGCAAGAGATGCCCATCAGCAATTGGGTTCCAAGAGTCCTCTTTATGTTGTGATTATCGATGAATTCGAAGCGATTGCGAGAAATCGCAGCCAATCGCATAACTCCTGGGAAGCCACTCCTGTAAATGAACTTTTAAACCGGATGGAAGGATACTTCGTCCACAATAACCTTTTGGTGATCGCTACAACAAACCTCGAAAATGTCGTCGATCCTGCCTTGTTAAGACCTGGAAGGTTCGGGGTTCAGGTTAAATTTGAGTTGCCCAATTTTGAGCAAAGAAAAGAAATTTGGGGAATTTACTTGAAGACTCTTAAACAAGAAGGCTTGCTGCACAAGACGGTGGATGTTGAAGAACTCAGCAAAAAAACGGAAGGGTTTTCCGGAGCGGAGATCAAGGGAATGGTGGAAAAAGCCAATCAAACGGCTTTTAACAGAATGCTGAAAAAGTACAGGGCTAAACAATGCGCCCTCGAAGAATTTCAAACAAATCCAGCCTCATCGGTCAGTATGCAAGACTTGGATGAAGTCATCGAAACTTGGAAAAGAAACAATATCAATTCGCAGACTCGCACAAATGAACTCATCCCGAATAAAGGACCTATACATATTGTTATACCTGCTTTTGAGAGGCCAAACATTTAACAAGCATAGAAATCCGTTTTGATTTCCTCGTTCAGATGAGCGTTGCCAAATAATTTCTTAACCTGCAACATCTCTGTTCTCAAAGAATTTTAAGGGGAGAGAATGAACCGATTTTCCCGATTTATTGTTTTTTTCAGTGTCCTTGTAAGTTTCTCCAAGACGCCGCTTATGGCTCAATATACTTGCCAGTATACTTGCAGCACGAACCCATTGCAGGAAATCTACCCCAATCAAAATATGTGCCTGCTGCTCGATAGCATCCCCCCGGCGCTGCAAGGGCTTTCTTATGTGATGTATCCTTGTTCCGATGTCTATAATACGAATCGTTTTGGATTCAATAAGCGATTTAACTTTTTCCCAACATCGATCATAGTCCCGCAAAATCAATCTCAATTAGTAACCGTATTTCAAGTATTGAAACAACTCAATTTGCCATTTTCAATCCGCTCGGGCGGCCATTGTTTTGGTCCAGGATCGCTATCGAATGGATATGTCATCGATATGCGCAACTTCAATAGCATTGTCACCGATATTCCCAATAGCCAAGTATTCATCGGGACCGGTTGCCGCCTGGGAGATATTATTTCTGCATTGGGCGCTATTAATTACGCGATCCCCTCCGGCGACTGCCCTTCCGTTGGCATAGGCGGCCTGGCGCTTGGCGGCGGGGTGGGTTTTCTCTCGAGAATGTACGGCTTAACTTGCGACTCGATTATCAACATTACGCTGCTCACTGCGCAGGGGACAGTCATCGTTGTCGATGAAAATAATGATCCCGATTTATTTTGGGCCTTGTGCGGAGCGGGGGCAGGTTCCTATGGCATCGTCTTAGGATTTACCTTCAATATGTATTTTATCCCAGAGGTCAGTTATGTATCATTGATATGGAATTGGGACCCGGCGCAGGCTGCGCAAATTTTTAATGCCTGGCAAACCTGGATTGCCACTTTGCCGGAGTCTATTACTACAGCGTGTGTATTCAGCTATAACGCGGGAGTGTCTCAAGTCAATATCAGCGGATTAAAAGTAGGGTCTCAGCCATTTACCGAATGGCAATCTGCGTTCAGCAAATTTAATCCAACTGTCGCAGTGAACTTCCAAGGAACCTATTTAGACGCGGCGACCCAATTCGCTTCGGTCTACACGCAATCTTTTGGCAAAGCAAAGAGTAAGTTTCTTTTTCAAGAGTTGCCAAAAGCAGCCCTTCAAAAGGCAACGCATTTTTTTAGTCAATTGCAAGAAAATCCCTGCAATATATACGTGAGGTTTGAATTTGGATCCCTGGGAGGAGCGGTTTCAACACCTCACCCAAATAGTTCCTTTTTCCCACGCAATGCCCTCGTGTGGTTTTTCCAATTTGCTTATTGGCCCTTCGATAACCAATCGACGCTAGCGTTAAATTCACTTAGGCAAATCTATCATGATATTGAACCGTACACTTCTCCTTATAGCTATGCCTCTTTAGTTGATTATGAGCTCGGAGCGAGTTATCTCAATGCCTATTATGGAAGCAATGTAAGTCGGTTGATTGCAATTAAAAACATCTACGATCCAACAAACATCTTCACCTGGGCCCAAGCGATCCCGCTTACCTATATTCCTCAGTCCGATCTTAACCAGGCGATTCAGGGTAAATATTGTACGCCCGCAACTCAATAGTCCAGATTCAATAGTCCAGAGTCAATAGTCCAGTCCGGCTTTTCCCCAAAGCGACCATTGCGAGAGTGTATGACGGTTGGCAAATTCATAACCGCCCCCCACGCCGAAAAGAAGAGGACAGGGAATATGATCCCTACTATAAGACATCGCTAGATAAATGCCGTTTACGAAGGCCTCCGGTTGCGAGCCGGATGAAAAATTTAAGTTTGTCGAAGGAGTAAATACAGCATCGCTGGGCGACTGATTGGGGCCGATCGCAGATTCAGTAATATTCGCCCTGCTTGCCGACACAGGGGTGCCGCTCACGGCCCCCGCAAGATCATAAATTCCCGTATCGGGGGGGAAGAGATCATTGCCCTCTATTTGTTCTGCTGCTCGCCACCAAAAGTTATAGCCAGCTTCAACATGCCAGTTACAAAGCTTGTAATGCAGTGCAAACCACGATTCGATTTGCGAGCGGGGAGTCACATCCACTGAAAGAGTAGCGAGATTGATGCCGGGCATTGAAAGGCTGGTGCTATCTCCTTTCACAACCAATAAATATCGGGACCAATCGCCATTCGCGCTGAGATCAAATGACCGTCTTTCACTTCCTGAAAAAAGATATCGGTATTTCGTGTCCAACATCAGCGAACATTCCATCTGGCCGCATTTATAAAGGTTAAAATCGGCATTGATACCTGCGCCGAAGGCCCCATGGGTGGTTCCCACCAATGGTTCGAAGATATATTTTGCAGTCGAACTGTGCCCTGTCGGTATGCTGCCAATCGAGGTACATACCGACATGGCTTTGACCCCTTGAAAAAAACCAGTCATCGCCCAATTTCAGCTGAATATCATCCACGCCAGTCCGCTTTAATGTAGTAGTGCTAAACCGTCCAGCAGTCCACGCGGGATTATTCAATGCTTGTATGCCTGTAGTAATCCCTGGAATCGTCCCATAGGTCATATCCCCCGTTAAAGCTTCACGAATCCTCAAGGAATGCTGCACTTGCACGACGGCAAATGATGCGGAGAACCAAATATTTTTAAGCGGCCAAGGCGCATCGGGGAGCAAACGGGAAAAATCGAGACGCGAATAAAAATAGCTGCCAACCGCCTTGCGTACAGGTGAGATTTTAACCTTTGAGCTGAAATAGAGGCCGGGCGCGGCAATCAGATTGAGCCATAGGGAACCTACATTGCCAGAGCCATCTTCTTGGATATTCAGAGCGGAGGCATTGCCCGGTAAAAAGTAGCGGGCCAATGTACTGCTATTGCTCGACTGCGTGTAAAAAGGCGTCACATAAAACGAAAAAGCTAATTCATTGTTAGGATTCCGCGCTCTGCAAGGCCAGGTTTTTCTTTTCGGCCGAATTTCACAGCAAGGTACGGTATGGTGATAAATATGGTAATTATCCAGCGCGAGCTCATAAGTAGCGTTATGGGTGATGGATCGCGGCACCAGGATCGAATGGCTGGCATAACCTGAACAAAAACTGAGCGAGGCTATAACAAATGAGATATGTTTCATGCAGGAACTCAATCTAGCGAATTGATGCTTTAGGGAAAACATTTTTATAGGACGCGGCTTCGGCAAACGCTCAAAAATCTTTTTGAATA
This sequence comes from uncultured Chlamydiae bacterium, assembly GCA_963713105.1. Lineage (GTDB taxonomy): Bacteria > Chlamydiota > Chlamydiia > Chlamydiales > SM23-39 > CAVQKJ01. The sequence goes on along the minus strand of CAVQKJ010000005.1, from coordinate 39,378 downwards.
ATTTTTTTCAGGGTATACATATTTTCTCAAGCCACAAAAGGATTCAAACGTGGGCAGGTTTTCTTATTTGATTTGTTTTAGTCTGTCAATTTCTGGGGTTCTCTCCGCCCAAAGCACGCCTACAAACACTTGGCAAGGGATGTCTGGAGGGAGTTGGAATACGGCGGGCAACTGGAGTTTGGGAATCGTCCCGAACGCAACGGATGCGAACGCGACGTTTAATTCAGGCGACACAGAGTCGCTCACTTCTACAAGTTTCACGATCGGCGATTTAGAATTTCAAAGCGGTAATTTCACGATTTCAGGCGGTTCACAAACTTTCTCCGCTTCTGCGTATAACTCCGGAGTCGCGACCCTGAACATCACCGGAGGGACTCTAAAGCTATCGCCAAGTACTTTCACTTTAGATAGCCCGCTCACAATTAACAACTATTCTTCTTCGCCAGGTATTCTCACCATACAAGCCCAATTAGTGGGGAGTGAAGATCTGACTATACAATCCGGCTCTTTTGATTATATAAGTCACACCCCTGTAGAATATTCGGGTATTTTTCACGTGACCACCGGGACGATTTTAAATGGAAGTGGAAATACTGGCAGCGTTGTTTTCGGAGGGTTAGAAGGTTCTGGCACTGTTAATATAGATATAGGCGTTGGGATAAATTTGGGTTTTGGAAACACTGACTCCACGTTTAGCGGCACTATAAATTATGCAAATCGAAACAATTTAACAAAGATTGGGACTGGTACGTTTACTATGGCAGGAACCGTCACAGTAGGTATGGGCGGCGGATCTATTTATCAAGTGGGCGTTGGGACCTTTTCGATTGGGGGTCTTGATAATTTAGCGCCCCCTGCCGCTACTTGGTTGTTAGATGGCAATGTGACTTTTCAAGTAACTGGAAATACCCCATTTACTTTGCCTGCAACAACATTCGAGTTAGAAAGTGATACTGTTGCAGATCTTAATACAATCGACATTACATCTACAACAATGACGGTGGCTTGTCAAGTTACAGACCAGAGTCCTACTAATGGGATCCTTGCTTTGACTGGAGGAGGTACCTTGGTCCTTAGCAATTCCACGAATAACTATTCGGGAGGTACGCAGATCAATGGGGGCACTTTGAGCATCGGCGCTTCCTCTAATTTGGGGACCGGCGCAACCACTTTTACGGGCAACAGCACCCTATTGTTCAACACCGCCATTTCGCCTTTCACCGGGAGCGTTTTTATCAATTCCGGCGTTACAGGCATCATCGATGTGGGAAGCACAAATTCGTCGATCAGCAGCGTGATCGCAAATGGCACAGGACCGGGCAAGTTCCAAAAAAATGGCTCAGGGATGCTCTCCCTTTCCGGAGTGAATACTTATACCGGAGGGACAAATATCAGCGCGGGCACTTTGCAGACAAGCGCCGACAATGTCATGCCGAGTACGGGACTTGTCACCCTGTCGGCAAGCACCATATTCGATTTAAACAGTACCAGCCAAACAATCGGCAATTTGACCGGACCTGCAACCTCATCTGTGACATTGGGCACCAATGCCCTGAAATCATTGACGTTAGGCGACAGCACGAATCAAGCATTTGCAGGGATGATTTCCGGATCGGGAGAGTTGATAAAAGTTGGAAGTGGAATTTTTACACTTTCCAATAATACCAATTCCTATTCTGGCGGAACGCAGATCAATGCAGGCACACTGTCGGTCTCTTCGTCCAGCAACTTGGGCTCCAATACAATGACTTTTAATGGCGATACCACTTTGCAATTCAACGCGGCGATCAGCAACTTTTCCGCTCCCATCGCGATCAATGGTGCGTTCATTGGATCGATCGATACGGATGGAAACAATTCGACTATCTCCAGCGTAATCGCGGATGGGACTGGATCTGGGATTTTGCAAAAAATCGGTACTGGAACCTTAACTTTATCTGGAATAAATACCTATTCCGGCGGCACCCTCATCGATGAAGGCACATTATCGATTTCTACAGCCGACAACTTGAGCGGCATTATTCCTTCAGTGAAATTTACTGGCGATAGCGCATTGCAATTCAATGCTGCGATCAGCAATTTTTCCGTTCCCATTGAGATCAATTTTGGGATTACAGGATCGATCGATACCGATGGCAACGATTCTACAATTACTGGCGTAATCGAGGATGGGAATGGGCCTGGTACTTTGGCAAAAGTCGGTACAGGAACCTTAACTTTATCCCACACTAATACCTATTCTTTCGGAACGACAATTGCTGCAGGGACGTTATCGATCTCTACGCAAGACAACTTGAGTACCAATACTCCTTCAGTATTTTTTATTGACGATAGCACATTGCAATTCAATGCTGCGATCAGCAATTTTTCCGCTCCCATCTTTATTGGAGAATTTATTACCGGAACGATCGATACAGATGGAAATAATTCGACAATCTCTAGCGTAATCACAGATGGAGGAGGCGGGTCGGGCTCATTGCAAAAAATCGGCGCAGGGACGCTGACTTTGTCCGGTATGAATAATTATTCCGCGGATACCCGGATTACTGCAGGAACATTGTCGGTCTCTTCTGTCGAAAACCTAAGCATCAACAACCCTTTCGTTTTGTTTAGTGGCGATAGCACATTGCAATTCAATGCTGCGATCATGAGTTTTTCCGCTCCCATCGCGATCAATAGTGCGATCACTGGAACGATCGATACGGATGGAAACAATTCAACCATTTCTAGCGTAATCGCGGATGGGACTGGGGCAGGCACACTGCAAAAAATCGGCGCAGGGATGCTAACTTTGTCCGGTACAAATACTTATTCCGGCGGCACGCTCATCAATGCAGGGACATTATCGATCTCTACTGCCGGCAACCTGAGCACACATACTCCTTCCTTAAAATTTACTGGCGATAGCGCATTGCAATTCAACGCAGCGATCAGCAATTTTTCCGCTCCCATCGCGATCAATAGTGCGATCACTGGAACGATCGATACGGATGGAAACAATTCGACTATCTCCAGCGTCATCGCGGATGGGACTGGGGCAGGCACACTGCAAAAAATCAGCGCAGGAACTTTAACTTTGTCCGGTACAAATACTTATTCCGGCGGCACGCAGCTCAATGCAGGCACACTTTCGGTCTCTTCGTCCAGCAACTTGGGCTCCAATACAATGACTTTTACTGGCGATAGCACTTTGCAATTCAACGCAGCGATCAGCAACTTTTCCGCTCCCCTCGCGATCAATAGTGCGATCACTGGAACGATCGATACGGATGGGAACAATTCTACGATTAATAGTGCGATCTCGGGAATGGGCAATTTGATCAAACTAGGAAATGGGATTCTCGATCTGACTGCGCACAATACGTATCTTGGAACCACGGCCATCAATGGCGGCCGCCTCAGCGTCAATAACACTTTAGATAGCGCCTCGGTCGCAGTGAACACGAACGGAACATTAGGCGGCACAGGGACCGTGAACGACGTAACGCTATCAGGCGGAACAATCGCTCCCGGAAATTCGATCGGCACAATGGATGTAAACGGGACTTTTACTGCCACAACGGGGATTGTCCTCATCGAAATCAATCCCACCACCTCATCGTCCATCGATGTGATCGGCTTGCCTGGAACCGCGACTTTGACAAATGGCGCGAGCGTCCAAGTGAACGAGGATGCGGGAACCTATACTACGCCACATACTTACACGATTTTGACAGCCACTGGCGGAGTGAGCGGGATGTTCAATCCCGCCGTTCAAAGCAGTCTTCCTGGATTCCAATTCACTTTGGACTACAGCATGCCGAATACCGTACTGCTGGTTCTTACCATGGCTCCCCTGCCTCCCACGCCTCCGGCGCCTACCAAAATTGCCACTGCGGGGCTGACGGGAAATGCGGCCAAGTTTGCCCGCTATTTGAACAAAAATGCCCCCAATTCCGCTGCGACAAAAGCTTTGGCCCAATTGTCCGGAAAAACGTTGAAAGACGCTTTAAACAGCGCATCGCCTGCAAGGAACGCTTTTGGGACTTTTATCACGCAAAACGTCATGCTTGGGGTGAGCGATCTCATCAGTTCCCATCTTATCGACCAGAGGTTTTTTCATAGGAGGAATGCACAGCAGCCTGCTGTTGCTTCTTATTTAGCGGCTAATGATGAGATTGACCATTGCCAAAGCAGCTCCTGCGAACCTTGGATTAACGAGCCAGACCCTTGCGCTAAATATTCTTTCTGGCTCGACGGCTTTGGGGAATATTCCCATCTCAAAGCCCAGGATCAAAATCCCTCATTCAATGCTTTTTCCGGCGCAGCCTTGCTCGGATTTGATTATTATAGTCCGAATAATCTCGTTGGCTTCGGCGCTGGCTATGCTTATACGCATCTGATCGAAAATGGCGATGCAGGGGATGAAAAAATCAATTATTACCTTGCCAGCATCTACGACACCCTTTTCTACCGCGACAGTTATCTTGAACTAGGGGCGTGGGGAGCCTACGACCAGATCCATAATCACCGGCATATCTCGTTCCCTGGTGTTGATGCGACTGCCAGCGCGACGATCCATAGCTGGCAACTCGTTCCCCATCTCGGGTTTGGATGCCGCTTTGGGTTCTGCTGGGGCCAGCTCGAACCTTTTGGCCAAGCCGACTGCGCCATCAATTGGCAGCAAAGCTACCAGGAACACGGAGCCGGCGCGTTTGATATGAACGGAAAAAGCCAAACATCGGCGTTGCTCCGGACCGAGGCGGGATTCCGGGTTTACGAAAGCTGGGAAACTGCCTGTGGCATTTGGATGGTCATGGAAAAAATCAGCTATGTATATCAAAAAGCTTTCCATAGCGGCCGTGTGATTTCGGCGATTTTGGGGACCCCTGCTTTATTCACTGTCAGTTCCATCACGGGAGCTCAAAACATGGGTTCCGGCGGCTTGGAATTCTTGTGGAGATCGGGCCATACAAAACCGGTCACTCTTTCCTTTGCTTTCAATGGGGAATGGGGCAGCCAATACATGTCGTACGAGGGACTGCTTAAACTCGCAAAAGATTTTTAAATAGATATTTGTTTAAAACCCTTTTTAAAGCTGTTGCTTTTCAAGTTAGGTTCATAGACCCCCAAATTTTCATCGGTTTTTTCCCGAACTCCTCATTTTATAAACTATTTTTCATTAATATTAATTAAATATATTTTAATTGTATTTAAAATGACTGACTCGTTTTTATTATATTAAAGCATCGGTTTGTATATACTGTTGGGCAAATAAAAGAGGGGAATGGGGTGGGTCTTTCATTGGTTCAATTAAATCTTTTACGCCAAAACGCTGCATGCACCGATTGCCAAGCTCCTTTCACCAATCAAAATCCCGCTATTGCACATGATGAATGCAAGCCTATTCATTTACGGTGTTTGGAAAAGCAAATTCTGGATCAGTCCTCTTCTTCCGGAAAAACACAAGACTCTATTTTAAAATGCGGCGTTTGTTTCAAAGAGATCTCCCAAATCCTCGGGATTCCCGTTAAACGGCCTATGCCGGACCGACAATACGCGCTTCAACTCGCGGATCAGATCGTCGAAAAAGGGATTCCAAAAAAGGGGACTGAGCCAACAGCGAAAGGCGGATCGACGTCCAAAATTTGGAGAGCCGTCAAGTTCATTTTGGGAGGGGTTGCCCTTGTTTTGGCAGCCGCAGCCATAAGACAGGGTTTGGGCCAGAGTTTTGTCCAGTGTTTTGGACCGGGAAAGCCATTCGTTCCTATTCTCAGTTCCGCCGAGGCCGCATCTCTAGTGAGGGAGCGTTTTTCCCATTTCAAAGAGGGGACTCAAACGATGGGTTCGGTCTGCAATGCGCCAAAATGGATGTTTAGCCCGCCCGAGCAATGCTTCCCCCTTCAAGTTCTGGAACAGGATATTCAACAAGCATTCCATGAGAATCCCCATTTGCTCTCTTTAGATGAGACGGCTCTGGCCCCCTTCGGCAACAAACACCTCAACCTCGTCAAAATGAATCATTTAGTCGAAGCACTCGATTTAGACGAAGTGGTCGTCCCTGCGCCCATCGGGATCGACAGCGGCCGAATTACCGCTTTCCTCAAAAGGAGCGCCCCGGAAGTATTCGAACAATGGAAGGCCCTTGCAAAATTAGGCGTTCGTTCGTTGCAATCCCCTGAAGCGGCGGCTCTTTTGCAAACCATTCGCGAGGCCGTGATCCACGCTTTCTCTAAAGGAACATTTGAAGAGCTCGGGATTACAAAAGAGGAACAGAGCTCTTTGCAAAAAAATGAATTCTTAATGGTCCGAAGCACTGGCGCGGAAGATGGAAAAAAATCGCCCAATGCGGGCGGAAACACAAGCAAAGCGTACGTGCGTCCCGATCAGGAATCCCTCTTCAATGCGGTCGGGGAAGTGGTTGCCTCTTATTTTGGCGAAGCCTCCTTGCAAAACCGGATCAATGCGGGAGACAATCCTTTTAGAGAAGAGTTGCTGCTCGCCGTGACTACGCAGCCCTTGATTGGCGAACCAGCGGGAGGGGCCGAACACCCCTCGCAAATCCCTTCTTCATTCGTTCTCTTTACGAACGAACCTCTCTACATCGGAGGAGAAAAATTCCGCGCCATGCGTCTCAGCTCAACTTTCGGCCACGGCGAAGCAGTAGTCAACAATCTGGGGATCGGCACAGATACAGCCTTGATCCTCCACTCAGAGTCGCGCCCTGACCAACTCTATTTGATTTACGACAACCAAAATAAGCCTTTTCGACTGGCCCCTTGGGAAACTGCGGAACTAAAAAAATTCCCCAACCCAGTGGAACTTACCCAAAGACACGCCTTGACTCAAGACGAGATCCTCCGGATTTATCGTTCGGGGGTGTTGATGGAATCTTTCTTTGAAGAACCCACCGATATCGAAGGGGTGGTTTTGGAAGGGCAAGTCCATTTTGTCCAAGCGCGTCCTCTTAACCGCAAACCTCTTCTTCCCACTTATCTCGATGCGCCCCCATCCGCTTCCAAACTCCAAGCTGAAACCATTACGCCAGGAACAGGATCGGTCGTCTCCATTTATAAAACAGAAGAAATCTTATTCGCGCAGACGCTGAAGGAAGCGGAACGGGTCTATAATAAAGACCTTCATAAAGCGATTGTCGTCGCCGAAAGCGAACCGGACAATTCCCATCCAGCCAATAATTTCAGCACTCTTGGAGTCCCTAGTCTTTACGCTCCCGATTACAAAGCTGTGATAGAACGCGCCGCGAAAATCGATGCGGACCATCCTTTGGCCCTCTGCATGCAGACGGCAACCCTCCATTTCTGGAACAACGCCGTTTCCAAATTGGAAGACGCGATCCGTCCCGGGTTTGCCGTCCACCCGGCGAAGATCGCCATTTCCCTATCTGATACAACCGTTTCGGAAAACGTCAAGCAAATCCCTCAAGAACTCAAAGGACTCATTTTACAACTGCGCCAAGGGAACCTGAACGCCTTGGAAGGAAATCCCTGGATCCGTTCCATCCAAGAGAAAATGGAATCGGCAAAACAAAAACTCTCTGCCATGGAACATCCTCCCAAAGAGGCCCTTGACCGGATTGCAGCTTTTGAACTCTTGCAAGAAAAAATCGCATCCTCCACGGAAGAATTGCGAGTCATTTTAAGGCGCCCCGGATTGAGGCTGCAACCTCTTCTCCAAATCAAAATTTTGGAAACTCTTTTGGCGGGATCTCCCCGGAAAAACCAGATCGGCCACTTTTCTCTATTAGAGGCCGAATCTTCTTTGCGGTCCATTGACACCTTGATCGAATACCAGAAAAAACTTCCCTATCCAGCCAAATTCACCCGCTTCGTTTTAGCAAAAGCCCCCAGTTTAGAAGCCCTCCATAAATGGGAAGATTTTCTAATAGACGCCGAAGCTCACGTCCATCAAGGCAAAGCAACTCTTGCCCAAGTCCAATTGTTTGAAAATTTCGTTTCCCTTTTGCAAAAAACAGAGGCCTTGCCAACCTGGCTGACCTTTTTCCAAAACCAGTTCAGTGCCGCGCCGTCGCGCTTCGAGCAATTCTTGCAAACAGCCTCTTCAGACCGGGTTCTCCTCGAAGATGTATCCCTTAAGCATGAGTTTTTTATACAGACGGCCCGCCAAGCCGACCGTTTTGCAGATCCGAAAAATATCCTTCAAGCTGCCGAAGAATTAAAAAGCGTAACTGACGACCTGTTTTCTCCAGAAAAACTGCACAATATCCGCTCCGCTTCTCCTCTATCCCGTTTAATCGCCCATAAAACATTGCGCTCCGCGATCGAAACCTACGACGCAGCCGTTAAAGCGATGAAAGCCAGCCCCTCTTTTACAAACGCTGAGAAAGTCCATTGGTTTAAGCAAATGCTGGGTCCCATGCACTCGTCGATGCGAAGTTTAGCGCAGGAATTAGCTCCTCAAGACAAAATCAGATTCAATAAAGGTGCGGTTCCAAGTATGCCAGTATTCAATTGGAATTTGAAAAGATATCTAGATGTGATAGAAAGCAACCTATCAAAATTAGGAGACGCATCAGAACTACTAATGCCAACGTCTGATTTTAGCGTGTCGGCTGCGATGATCAGTTCTGGCGCTTCATTTGCTGGAAAGTTACCTAAAACCCTTGAAGACTTTTTCACCTTGTTCCATCAAAATTCGCTGGCTCTGCTCTCATATTGCGACAAAGAGCTATTAACACCCCAACTCTTGACCGACTCTTTCTTGCCCAAAACCTTTAAACAAGCCCTTTCTATTATTGACAATACAGAGTGGGATTATGAAAAAGAGGGGATTGGAAAGATGCTGCAAACCGGAATCGAAATCAATGAGAATGAGATCCTTTGGCATTACAACGTGCCTTTAAGAGAGCACAGTGGACATCCGATACTTCAATACTCTATCGCCTCAGGTAAAATGAATCTCAAATGCCAAATCTTAGGCCTCAATGAATTATGGCGATGGGACATAGCCGCAGCTTGGCTCGGGTGCTTAGACCAGGCTAATGTCCTTAAATTGCAACAATCCGTTTTTGCAGGCCGCTATGAATTGACCTTCAATTGGGATGTTTCTTCCGAAAACTTGGATACAGCGGTCCGGGAATATTTATCGATCGCCTCTTACAGTATGAAATCCTGGAATTTTAAGGGTTTATGGAGCCCCTGGCAAACCCGCCCTGAATTCCCAGAATTGATCAGCGCTGCCGCGCAAGTTGATTTTTCACATATCCAAAAGCAGGCCTTAGAAATATTGCCGTCTCTTGCCAACCAAGGTAAAATCCCCCTCTCTACGTTGATCGAAGCAGCGAAGTTAGGATTCTTAAGCAAGGATTATAGGGTCAGGAGAGACTCTTTTAAATTGTTTAATTCATTCTTTGAAAAAAACCAAGGGTTCGAAGCGGCTGCAAAGGCGGCCCAAATTGAATTCGAAAGACCGGCTTATCATAACGATGATGCTTATCCTACTTGGCTGAACTTGTTTGAAAGTCTTTTTAAACACGGTAAAGGTTTTGAGACCGCAGCCGAAGCGGTCCGATTTGGATCTCGCAGTTCAGACCCCGTTATTCGAGCGAAAGCAGAAAAATTGTCTGAAGCGCTGAAAATGGCCCAGAATTCAAACAAGAATTCAAACAAGAATTCAAACCAGAATTCAAACCAGAATTCAAACAAGTCTTCAAAATAGCCGCAAGCTATCCTTTTCCAAGAAATTGGAGAATCACGTTTAACGAGATTACAGATTTTAAAATAATAAATTTAATTCATTTTTAATAAATAGAAAAATATGATGCTAGTTCGTAAAAATAAAATAGAGAAATGATATGATCGGCCAATTTCCATTTAGTGTTTCAAACCAACAGCTTGGATCTTTGTATTGCAGTTCGGAAACGAATCTCGTACTTTCTTCGAGCAAAGCTGAAATTGAATCTTTTTCCGAAGCATTCCCCCAAACAAGAATGGAAGCGCCATCGTTCGTTCGAGCTGTGAAAACTTTCTTGAATGTGGAATGTGAATTGCGTTTTGAAAAATTACAAGGCGGAGATTGCAACCGACCTATAAAAATTAGACACGAACTCAGTCCAGCAATTCCGGTCCGTGCTAGTCTGCTTCCTATAAATTGAGAATGGGGTAAGTACGGCGCAATAAGAGCCGCTCCTGTCAGAGCCCCCAGTGCTGGGCCAATATAATAACTTGAAGAGCGCAACATAATCCCTTTATTCCGAATGCTAAACAACGGAGAAATTATAAGTCCGAGGTAGAAGCCGCCAAACATCCCATATCCAGCTCCGCCCAAAGCGGCTGCTATAGTGCCTATAAATCCGACCCCCAAATCAGTCATGCCAGCAGCGCAAACGACCATCCCTGAGGCAATAGGATATTTGAATGGAATCTCTATAACTTCTTCCCAAAGAGTAAGACGAGTAGGGGGTGCAGCAATCACAGGCATATTTTTTAACTTTTCTTAGGGGACATTCCTTCTCCCCAAAATTGAAGAAATTTTGAGGCGCTCTGCTCGGCAGAAGAGTACCTCATCCAAGGCCTTCCTTTCATCTTCTCGGTGCTCTCGGTGTACTCCGTGGTGATTTAATTTTTTGATGAGCAGGAGTCCGTTTGAATTATGCAACAAAGCAGAAAAATGCGGAAAATTTCGATATTATAGAACGTAATTGGCGTTATTTTTTGTCTGCTGATGAATCTAGCTAGACCGTTCCACATGGAAATGGAAGAGTCCTTCTTTCTTTATTTTTTTACTCCTTAAATTATCATCCTCTTTAATTCGGCAATCATTTTAAATGAGGTTAGTAGCAATGATACTTTCGCATAGCCTCTTAGAATTAGGGGTCGTAAAAAAATAATCGCGGTCCGGAAAACTGAAGATAAAGAAACAGCATGAGAGAACAAATTGAAGTCCAAAATTTTAGAGAAGCGACAGGCAAGGATGCGCAGCAGTTTTTAGAAGAAATAAGGCTTTATAACTACAAAATACTTTGGACCTATGTGGTTAATGGCATATTGGCGATATGGCTCATCAGCCAGCCTTTTCTTTTAAATTATAAGAGCGCGGCTTTAATGAAGAGCGACATCATATCTGGTGTCATTGTTATTCTTGTAGAAATAATGGCATTTGTTCCTCGATTCGCTTTGCTCAGGTGGGGCACAGCTGTTGTAGCGTTTTGGTTATTGCTTGCACCACTTATATTTTGGTCGCCAACTCCCACTACTTATTTGGTTGATACATTAATAGCTTGCTTATTCATTGCATTTGCTGTACTCATCCCCGGACTGCCAGGGCGGGCTGGTATTCATTTGCCTGGACCAGACAAACCTCCTGGCTGGTCCTATAATCCTTCCTCATGGATTAGACGTTGGCTTGGCATTGCTCTAGCGCTGATTGGCTTTTTCCTCTCGCGATATTTAGCTGCTCATCAGCTAGGTTATATACCTCATGTATGGGATCCATTTTTTGGCGACGGCTCTGATAGGGTGACAGGGTCTGCATTGTCGAAATCTTTTCCCATATCTGATGCCGGTTTTGGCGCAGTTGCTTATGTTTTGGAAGTGCTCATAGGTTTTATGGGTAGTCGTGCACGCTGGCGTACTGCCCCTTTCATTGTAGTTTCGTTTGTTCTACTTGTTATACCTTTAGGCGCAGCAAGTATATTATTAGTTATCATGCAGCCGGTTATCGTGGGTGCCTGGTGCGGATTTTGTTTAATCAATGCTGCTGCATTATTAATTTCTGTGCCTTTAGCAGTGCATGAGTCTATAGCGGTAGGACAATTTTTGGTGCTGGCCTATAAACAAAAGAAAAACTGTTGGCAAACTTTTTGGTTGGGCGGCAATGTACTTGGTTACGAAGGTAAAGATCCGGATCGTACACGTTGGTCTATTAGACAACGTTGGGCAGCAAGCTATCAGGGAATTTCGTTCCCTTGGTTCATATATGTGCAGGTTATTGTTGGCGTGTGGTTAATGGCGCGGCCGAATATCCTGCCTTATAATATCGAGAGCGCGAATTGCGATCATTGGATGGGAGCAATTATAGTTACTATAGCCGCAGTGGCTTTTGCTGAAGTAACTCGAACAGCACGCTTTTTGAATGTGATTGCTGGAGTGGTAGTGCTTATACTGACTCTTATCTATTCATCGGAATCTACAGCAATGTTGATTAGCGGTATCGCCAGCGCCGTTGTATTGATTATTGTCTCGATACCAAGAGGAGCCATCATAGAACGATATGCTTCCTGGAATAGACTTATAAAATAGTTAAAATTTTCAATGCAGCGCTTGCGTATACATGCAAATGCGCTGTTAGTTGACCCATTCCCAATCGACCGGTTTTTGACTTTGCGGGGGGCGGTATTTGTGAATTTTCTCGAGTACTTCCGGTTGGACGAGTTTTTTGGCTATCCCGACGGGTAGGTTAAGAGCTACCAGACGCCCTTGGTTATGGAATCCCTCTACGATTCTCGCTGCCCAGGGTAAAAGAACGCGGCCTACAGGGAAAAATAAATCGGGGGGAGCGATCCCGAAATCGATTTCATAAACCCCGAAATTCGCCCAGCTTGTCATGAGAAGGTTGCGATTTTCTGGGAGAAACGCTTTAGGAAACATCCAGTGTACTTTTTGAAGCCCCCCGTTCTGGCTTACGAATTCTCGGCCTGTTTGGAAATCAAACGTATGGTTGGCGATGTTGTGATGAATGTTTTCTGCAAATTCAACTGGTTTGGAGTTCTTCGGCAAAGAGATGGAAGCGATGTCAAGGATATTGCCGGAAGTATTTGGGTCGACTTTGAGTTTTCCGCGGGCATTCATGGCAATCGAGGCCTGTTGCGCATCGGACGCATCTTCCCGGCACTGTGCGACCACTTCTAAAAGATGTCCGCATAAAACGTCATTCCGGGTCAGTTTCTGGTTTGCCTCCGCGCTTAAAGCCGCCTGCAACGCCGCAAGCTCTTCATTGTCAAAATAAAGATAAACCGTATCGGCAGGGAAGGAGAGCATTTTGGCAAATTGGAAAATGTCGTTCCAACTCAACATTTTTAAAGTGACTGGCTTCGCTTGTTTAGAAACCACTTCAGGAGGGACTTGAATGTCGTTTTCCCGGTCCTTCAAGATAATCGGAGGGGGATAATTTTCTTGTTTCGCGGAGGCGGATACAGCTTTCAGAAACTGCATGAAAGTAGCCATATCTCCCACGCTATGGTGCCAGCTGTAGCCGATGGCCATCCCATCTGGGAAATAGCTCAGTTTGACTTTGAGTACAGGGGAACCCTCTTTCTCGGTAGCCCAGGGATCGATTTCATTGACGAACGATGAAGGGCTAAGTTCAGAAAATTTTGATAGCAATTCCGAAAGTCTGATATCGGAATCAACGGTTGTAATCCCTATCCCTTTGTTATTGCAATCGATATAAAGGTCGCCTGCCTCTCTTTTCAATCTCCCAGCAAACAGAGGGAAATCTTTAAGCGCCTGTTCGAATGCGCTTACGATCAAGTCTTTCTCGATCCGCTTTCCATAAAAGAAGACTGTGGAAACTGGTTTTTGGAAGGAAAAATGATCGATTAAAGAGCATTTGATTTGTAAGTCGGTCTGTTCTTTTGATTTAATTAGCTCTGTTTCAGACTGTTTTTGTATATATTTGAAGTATTTTTTAAGGAACTCATTTGGGGTTTTGCAGAAACAATAAAGGGCTAATTTTTCGACCGCGGCAATGATTCCGCCTAAAAGGGGAGTGTATTCAACGAGGGCAATCGTCTTATGGATTAAAGAACCGCTCCATGCGCCTAATTCCCAATGTTGATTCGCGAGCAGAGAGCCGCCAAGGGTTGTGAAGGCCGACGCCATTCCCAGAGGAGACAACTTGCGGATTTGATCGGAAAAGGGGATGGAATAATCAGGGTGTAAATTTGTAGGAGCGTAAACCATATTCTGAATGCCTCAAAAAACGGAAAAAATTTTATCAGTTAGACTCAATTAAGAAAATGGGCAGCGCCCTTTTGTCTGTTCAACCGGGGGTTCTGCAGGTGCGAAAGTGGAGCTCTTGGTTCTTTTTGCCGATTCGGAGGAGGGGAGAGGGGAGACGGAGAGGAGGACGTCTTTTTTTGAGGATAGGGCGACTTTTGTCCAAATTTTAAATGAGGTCAGAGGTTTCCACCGCGTGCGAAGGCAAAAAAGGGTGAGCAAAATGCCCATCTCCAAACGGGCGAATGGCTGTCCGAGGCAATTGTTCGGCCCTACCCCAAACGGCATGAATGGAGGGTTTTTCCCTTCTCGATAAATATCGAACCATCTTTCTGGAAGGAACTTCTCGGCGTTATCTCCCCAATATTGTTTGTCTTTTTGAAATAAAATAATAAAGAGCACCACCGTCGTCCCTTTTGGAATCGATAGTTCTCCGATCTGAACGTCTTCGGAAGCGATCCTCGTCAAATCATAGGCGGGAGGAAAAAGGCGTAGCGCTTCGTTGGTCAACGCCTGGATCCATTTTGATTTTTTTGCGAATTCAACCACGTCATCGATCGATTCCCGGTCGCGATCCTCTTCTTCCCATTCTTTCTGGACCTCGCATTGATATTTTTCTTCGCAGTGGTGAAGGAGGGAGGGCAAAACCGAGCCTACGGTCACTTGCCCCGCTAAAAAGAGAAACCTCCCCATCGCTTCCACTTGATTTTTTGAAAATAAAGGGGTTTGATTTGCGTCTTTCGCCTCGGACAAGATTTTTAAAAGAGAAGTTCCCTCTGCGCTTTTCTTGCAGGCATCCGCGGATATTTCTTCGATCGCCCGTCTCGCTTTTGCCATTCTCGTTTTGGAAAGCGACCGCTTCATTTTCAACGTTCTTTCGAGATTTTGCATAATCTCTTTCATTGCCTCGTGCAGCCGAAGCGGATCTTCTACATAGCCGATGAAATTGTCGATGATCGCCTGAGAGGAGAAATAATTGAGATCGAGGGTCGCGTTGATCGGTTTTCCAGACGCTTCCAGCCAACGATCTATGAGTTCATTGGCGCGGAAAAAAAGGTTGGGGCCGAACCGTTTATCGAGATTTTGACGAAAATATTGAGACATCGACTGCCTCAACAGAAGATGGGTCTCATGGGAGAGGACGAATAGGATTTCTCCGAATTCCTGGCGGAACGTTTCCCCCACCCAGCCGAGATTGAAAGAACTCGAAGGGCTATTTAAACTTGCATTCTGGTGCAAGATCTGCCGAGTGATCTCTGGACAGGCGGCAAAGAGGAAATTTCGAGTTTTTCTTAAACCTAGAGGGAATTCCGCCCAAAAAAAGCGTTTATAAGTTCCATCTTCATTTCTCAAACGCCGATCGACGTAATGGACCAATTCCCCGTGCCTTATAAAACCCGCGACGTCCCGCGCGATACGCAACCAGCGAACCAGACTCATAACCCCTTCCTCAAACGAACCCGCCTATTATACACAGGAAAAAATTTTAAAAATCGCGCCATTTATCCCCTTAAAAATTTCGCACAGAAGGCACCCAGACAAGGAGAATTGCTTTTTTTGTATCACATCGTGCTATTTTTGTTCGGCAGTTTTTAAGAGCAAAAATCCGCTGGCAGAGAAGCTTTGATGCGCAATCTATATTTAATTCAGAGTCTAAGTGTGGGTTTTTAGAACATCCATGCGAATTCTAAGAGGGCTTCATGGGATTGGTATTTTGAGCCAAGAAGTCTGCTTAGATCCAACAAGTAACACGGATAGACAGGATGGACGGATAGGCACGGATAAGAATAGGAAATGATTTGTTTTTTTTATCCTGTCTATCCGTCCATCCTGTCCATCCGTGTAAATTGCTTATGTAGCGATCCTGAGGAACACGAAAGCGACAGGAACAATTTTTTTTTCTATCCGTGTTCCATGCTAATTCTAAGAGGGCTTCATGGGATTGGTATTTCGAGCCGAAGCAGTCGCAATAGGCTTGTTGAAAGAAGATAAAACATTCTTGAATGTTTATTTTTATCATTCCATAGTGGGTCTATGGGATTTTTGAAGAGCAAAGCCTTTTTTGTTTTCTTAGGGTTGTCTGCGGGATGTTTAGAGGCCCAGGTGGCGGCCACTTGGACGGGCTTGGGGGGAAGTACTGATTGGAATAATTTTGAGAACTGGTCCTCGATGCCTTCCTCCGAGTTCCCGGATGGGCCGACTTCTCAGGCTATCTTCGGTTCAGCGAGCCATACTTCGGTCATGCTTGGACAAGACATTGAGGTATTTTCAATTTCGTTCGAAAACGAACTTTATGCCATCGAGCCTGATGGAAATCGATTGGTTATGGCAGCCGGGGGCGAAATAACAAATATTAATACTATGAGCTTCATCGCTTGCCCTGTTTCGTTTACGGATTTGCGAGTGACATCGTCTGGCACCTTATCTTTCAGGGGCGCTTTAACGGGAACTACCTTGACCTTGATTAATCCTAGTCTTATCGTTTTAGAGAATGGGGATAATGCGATCTCCACACTAAATGCAGGGAGCGAATCTGTCTTCCTCGTGGACCAGGGCGCTCTTGGGTCAATGACCGCGCTCGAGGGAAACAGTTTTAATTTTGAAATTCTCCAAGCCCGCGACCAGACCCTTAAATCTTTGAACGGAACGAGTGGGGCTACGGTCAGGCTAGGTTCGAAGAATCTGACCTTATCGGATGGAATATCTGATTTTGGGGGAGTGATTAATGGATCCGGAGGAGGGTTGACGATCGATGCTTCTTCAACTACTACGCTTACCGGGGTCAATACTTATAGCGGCACAACGAACATCAGCGGGACTTTGGCCTTAAGCGGATCTGGTTCGCTTGTTGGGTCCGGACCTGTCAGTCTCAATGCGAATACGGCCGTATTCGACATTTCGGGTTCAAGCTCCTCTGCGATCATTGGCGATTTGACTGGCGTTACCGGATCGACCGTTCAATTAGGTTCTAATAGTTTAACGGCAGAGACGAGCAGCTCGACCTCATTCTCTGGCACTATTGAAGGGACGGGCGGGTTCACCAAAGCCGGAACGGGAACCTTCACTTTTTTGAGCCCCCAAAGCTACTTGGGCGCGACGACCGTCAGCGCTGGGACATTGCAAACAATGTCCGCCTCCGTGATTCAAGGCTCTGTTGCAGTGGACACAGACGCGACGCTCGACTTGGCCGGGTTTTCTCAATCAGTCACCGATTTAACCGGGGCTGGCGGGATCCATCTGGACGGGGCAACCCTCCAAGTCACCCCTGCTTCTTCATCGACGAGATTTGCGGGAATCATCTCTTCTAATGGAGGAGTGACCAAATCGGGCTCGAATGAGCTGATTTTAACGGGAGCGAACACGTACACCGGCGAAACAGAGATCTCGAACGGAACTTTATCGCTTGGCAGGCGGAGGAACTATCGCATCCAGCAGTTCCGTAACGCTCGGCGGTACGGGCGTTTTTTCCATTGCCTCCGTGAATGGCGGGGGGAGGACAATCCAGAATTTGAGCGGCGATCCAGGATCTCTTGTCACTTTGGGAAACAATAGCTTAAAAGTAGAAATGAGCAGTTCGACCGTTTTCTCAGGTTCGATGACCGGAGCGGGCGGATTGATCCTTGCTGGAACAGGAACCTTTTCGTTAGCGGGCGTGAATACCTACTCAGGCCAAACGACCTTGCAGGCAGCGACATTGCAGATGCAAGTTGCCGACGCAATCGCTTCTTCGAATCGGGTTGTCGTAGACGCTGGCGCGGCGTTCGATCTGAATGATTTCAATCAATCGATCCAAGATTTGTCCGGGGCTGGCAGCGTCACACTCGGGACGGCGACGCTCACGGTCGCCCCTTCGTCTCCATCGACGACGTTTTCGGGAAGCATCACAGGAGCGGGCAGCCTGATCAAAAACGGCGCCAACGAACTGGTTTTAACGGGAACGAGCAATTATACGGGTCCGACTTCAGTCATCGGGGGTTTGCGCGTGAATGGGTCTTTGACCACGAGCGCCGTCACAGTGCAGTCGAACGGCGTCTTGGCAGGGACTGGAACCGTCCATGCTCCCATCGAAATTCAAGACAACGGCATCGCATTGCCTGGCAATTCGATCGGCACTCTTTTCATCGACTCGATTACTTTCGATTCTGGGGGAAGTTATTTAGTGCAACTCAGTCCGACGCAATCGTCGCTGATCAACGCTACGGGAACAATCCTAGTCGATCCAGGAGCGATCTTGCAGGTATTCCCTAAAAATGGGAACTACACAGGGGGGACAACTTATACAATTGCTGAAACCTCTCCAGGACTCATCAACGGAGGAACGAATTTCGTCATCCAGAGCGCAAACCCGGATTTCAATTTTACCCTCGCGACGGATCCGACAGATCATTTCCTGTTCTTGACTTTGTTAGCTAACGTAAGTGTTGTTTTGCCCACGTCGAATTTAAGCGGCAACCGGCTAGTCATTGCAAACTATCTCAATTCGTTAAGACATTTCCCTCCCCTCGTCCCCATTTTCAATGAATTGGGTTTGCTCTTCGATTCGAATACAGGTCTCTCCACTCAGCAACTCGACCAAGCTCTTGATCTCATCAGTCCAGCGAGGAATGCTTTCTCAGCTTTCGCCGTAGAGAATGCCCTTTTCTCCTTTAACGATATCCTCGAATCCCGCTGTCAAAATCAGCGCCTTTCCCGCGCCTTCCGCCAAAACGGCGGCGATGCCCAATTGACCTATCTCGCGCAAGCCGAGCCTATTGGAGTAGATCCAGTAACAGAAGAGACGCCCCCTTCGACCATCCAAAATCAACGTTTCGCCTCCGCTGAAAAATTTAGCGTGTGGGTGGCCCCTTTCGGCGAATTCGCCCACCAAGAAACGCAAAAGCAAACCCCTTCTTTTAATTGGAAGACCGGCGGGCTTTTGGCGGGTTTCGACGCCCGCGTTTCGGAAAGTTTCCTGATTGGAGGTTCAGCGGGCTATGCCTATCTCCATCTCGATGAATCGGCCGGTTTCGGAAAAGCCTGGACTAATGATTATCTCCTTTCTATTTATGGAACGATCGAAGCCTGCCATTTTTATGCCGATTTTGCCGTTTGGGGAGGATATTACCGGACCCACAACAAGAGAAACCTCTTTTTCCTCCCTTCCAATCCCTCAGCGAATAGCGAATTTCACGGTTGGCAAGTCGCCCCCCACCTCGACTTCGGCTACGACTTTTTCTTCTGTTGGGCCGCTCTGGAGCCCTACGCCCGCTTCGATTGGGCCATTGTCTTAGAAGATGGTTTTGAAGAGCATGGCGCGGCTCCCTTGAATATGAAACAGCAAGGGAGGACAGGTTCATTGCTCCGCAGCGAAGTAGGGCTTTCCTCCTATCAAACGCACCGGTTTCAATGCGGCGGTATGTTTATTGCCCGAGAGTCTCTTTCTTACATCAACAAAAAGCCGTTTTGGAATAACGGGTTTACGACCGCCGCCATCGTAGGAGCACCAGGAGGGCCTTTCACCGTCGAAACCTTGACCGCAACGCAAAACCTTGTCGGACTCGGCGGAGAACTCTACTATCATTTTTCAAACGGAGCCTTCCTCTCTCTCGACTACGAAGGGGAATTCAGCGGCCCCTTCTGGAATAACACCGCCATTTTCAAAGCCGGCAAAGAATTTTAAATGGAAATGGATCTCTGTTTTTAAGAGGCGTCTACGTTTCCCAACTGAACAAGGAAGGCAAATTCAAGGCTTCCTGTTCGTCCGTCGAAGGAATCTCCGAATCTGGAAGAGTTTGTCCCAACTCGAAGGGTGGCGGAGGTAGAGACGGAAAAGGTTCTTCAGAGAGTGTAGGGCGACGAACTTTTTCCTGATCTGGGTACTCTGGAAACCCATAAACCGTATTTGAGGAACTGGAGCTAGAGCTAGATGAAAACACGGGCAGAGTTAGGCCGAATAGGGCTGCTGGTTTTCTTTGGTTCAAAGATGCATTAACGGGCGGCGCATGCAAAATTAAATCTTCCCTTTCTTTTTTCGATGGAATCTCCGAACCTGAAAGAGCTCGTTTCAATACGAGGGCCGGCAATGGCGCCGGAGACGAAAGGCAGTCTGCATGATGGACCGGAAGGAGGGCTTCTTCAAATGAAGGAACCGGAGGCTCTGGAAGCTTGAAAACCGTATTTGAACTTGAATTGGAAGAAGCAGAGTTGCGATGAACTTTTGCTACTTTACTTAGAAAAGTTTTCTTCTTAATTCCTATTTTTTTTGATTTTATTAACTGATCTGCATAGGCAGGTGCATCCCCAGATTCAATAGCTTGTCGAACCCATTCGTCCATTTGACTTCTGGATGATTTTGTGGGGTTGGGTATACCCAATTCTCTCTGAAGTGTTGTTACCCGGTCGGTAAAAGTTTTTTTCAAAACGGCTAGTTGATTTGATTTAATTAACTCATCTGCATAGGCGCCTGGATCTCCCGATTCAGCAGCTTCTCGAATCCACTTTCGCATTTGAATTTGAGAGGGTTTTGCGACCACTTTCGAAGAATCAGCGCCGCTTTTATAGTTTGATACGTGAACAAAAAAAGTTTTTTTCGAAAAGTTTAGTTTCTGCGATTCCGTTAATTTATACGTGTAATAGGCGCCTGGATCGCCGGATTCATCAGCTTCTCGAGCCCACTCTTGCATCTGGCTTTTAGATGGTTTTGCGGCTCTTTTCGGATTCGAAGACCCAAAAGTATCTCGATAGGTTTTTACGTAGTGAGAAAAAGTGGTCCGTGCAACTTCTCCGATTTCTAGTGAATGTTTTTGGTAGTAGCCTTTTACATTCCCGAATTCATCTGCTGCTCGAATTAAATTTTGCATTTCCTTTGAATGAGCATGAAAGGGTTTGTCCGGTCTGATTTTCTCTTTGGACGAATGTTTTGTTTTCGGATTCTTTGGGGCGGAGGATTTGCTGGGTTTGCCCTTTTTTTTAGAACTTTGAAAATCAGTTGTTGGATCGTTATTGAAAAACCCCGAGTTCGAGGCAGAGAGAGAACTTGTCGATGCTGTCGGAGGATGCGATAAATGGGAATCCGCCTCAGACTGGCGAGAATCTCCTGAAGAGGGCTTTTTTCTTTTATGTGTAATTGGGTGGCTGCCCACCCGGATACCGCTGACTGTGGTCCTCTCGCTCGATGCTTCGCGAGACAGGTTTTCGTATTGGCGATGGCTCGGTTGTCTGTCACCATTCGGTCTGGAGTTCCAGGACTGCATTGACTGGGACAAGAGGGGGAGGACGCGGCTAACTGTGCCTGTTCGTCGATTTTGATCAGCAGCCGGATCTGGAACTTGATCAGCAGCTGAATCTGGAACTTGAACGAGCCGAACAGTAGAATTTGAAGAGGGATTGCGAACAGATGATGACGACATAATGTTACTCATTTTTATTAATGATAAAAAAATTATATCAAATATTAACTTTTATTTAAATAAAAATACAGATTTTTTTGCTCTATATGCCGAGTTGTTCAAAAAAGGAGGAAACGTCCTGAATTTGATCCACAGCCAAGATAAAGGCCAAGGAGCATTGTCTTTGGGCTTGATTGAAACAGTCTGAGTTTCAAAAGGTTAGAAATGCATCTCTGGCCTTAAGAGGTGTCATTGAACTGCCTGGGTTCGAGGCTTCATCAACCAGCGGCGAATAGAAAATAGAAGCTTCCAGTTCGCTCGACGAAAGCATCTCCGGGTCTGAAGGAGTTTGCTCTCCCTTGAGGGGAGTCATCGGAGACGGAAGAGGGGCTCCATTGACGGGGAAGCGGGGTGCTTTTTCCTGATAGGTTGGGGCAAATGAATGAACGGGGCGTTCTGGAAGCCTATAAACCAGAGCTTCGATTGGAATGGGATCATGAACAACAACCTCTTTCTTACTTTACCTAGAAAAGTTATTTCTGATTTCATTAAAGGGCGTGAACGCCCTGGCTGGGCGCCTTTGGCCTGCGGTCCGAATCCTGATTCTCCGCCGAATTTCATGGCAGCCGATCCCGACGATTGAAATAATTTGTGCAACCCTTTAGATTCCTCGCCTTTCTAAAAAAGGTGGTGTGAAAGATGAAAACAATACCCAGATTACTCTTGATCCTAGGATCTATTTGTTTATGGATTTCTCCGGGTCATGCCGACAGCCAGAGAACAGAAAATCATTCGACTCTTTCTGAGGCTATCAATTCTGCTGTTTCTTTCATTCGAGAAAAATCTGCCATTCAGCCTGAAATCGCGATTGTTTTAGGAACAGGGCTCGGGAATCTCGCCAAGCAAATCGATATTGAAGCGATCATCCCGTATGATTCGATTCCCGGTTTTCCCGCATCGACGCTTCATGGATTTCATGCAGGTAAACTCTTGCTCGGAAAATTTAAAGGGAAACCGATCGTTGCTATGCAAGGAAGGCTTCACCTTTATGAAGGGTATTCGATGCAGCAAGTCACCTTTCCCATCCGCGTCATGAAAGCTTTAGGTGCGAAGAGCCTGATTTTGACCAACGCCTCCGGCGGAACGAATCCCACCTATTGCCCCGGCGATATCATGATCATCAAAGATCATATTAATTTACTCGGCGGCAACCCGCTTGTCGGACCCAACGATCCAAATATCGGACCCCGTTGGCCCGATATGTCGGAACCCTATGATCGTCGATACATCGCCTTACTGGAAGAGATCGCCGAAAGAAACGGGATCCCAGTGAAAAAAGGAGTCTATTCAGCGCTTATAGGGCCCAGTTTTGAAACGAAATCCGAATATCGGATGCTCCATCTCTTAGGAGCCGACGCGACCGGCATGTCGACCATTCCCGAAAATATCGTAGCCAATCATATGGGAATGAGAGTCGTGGGCGTGTCTATCGTCACCAACTGCGGCAATAACGAAACCCTGGCCCCTGCCAATGTCGCCGAAATCATCCGGATAGCGGAAGAGACCGAACCCAAAGTATCTTTGCTGATCTCTGAATTGATCGAAAATATGTAAAGTTCCCACTATTTTGGAATATCCTGAATTTCTTTCCGGCGGGCAGACGAGGCGTCTGTCCCGTCCCGAAAGCCGGTTCCCACCCCATTCGACGAGAACGTCGATTGGGACCCCGGGCGTGCGCTGCATCGCGCTTTACTTCAAATCCAGACCGGAAATTATAAACCGTTTCATTTTTTTCTAATTTCTTATAGGATCTCCCCAACCAAAAAAAAGGGATTTATGGGAAAAATCGGATCCACAGGACAGTATGGATATGCCTTTCTGAAACCACCTTTAGAGGAAAGAGAATTCCCTGCGGAACCAACTCCATCCGAAGCTTCTAAGAACCTGTCCCCCACCGGGGAACCCCTTGATAAATTGAGGGAAACTTTTCGCAGGCGTAAACTACCGGACAGCAGCCTCGAAGCATACCTCGAACTTGACGGGCGCATCGCAAAATGGTCGGCGGAATTCACAGCGCTGACCAATTCATCCAATAGAAATAGCGATTCTAAAGAAAGTCAAAAACAGATTTCGGACCAACAAAAAGTTATATTTGATAATCTAAACGCAGCCCGTAAAGTTCAGGCAGAAATACTTTTGGGTCCTGAGGAAGCCAACCAAACAATATTTGACTTGATGTATTTTTGAGTCTAATAAAATGACTCGGTAGGTTTTCAGCAGAAATATTATGGCCAAAAAACCAGTGCTTACAATTGCTTCGATAAAGAAGAAGATATTGCCCATCTTGAAGAAACATGCGGTGAAGAGGGCTGCGCTCTTTGGTTCGGTCGCCCGTGGAGAAGCAAAATCGAAAAGCGATGTTGACATTCTCATAGAGTACAGGACGAAAAAGAAGTCTCTTTTTGATTTGGTTGATTTGAAGGCAGATCTCGAAGAATCTCTAAATAGGAAAGTAGACGTCATCACCTACAATTCGATTTATTGGAGAATTCGCGATCAAATCCTCTCTGAACAAGTAATAATCCTGAACGACTCTAATGAATAATTCTAATTTTCTTGTAGCCTTTCAACTGTTCACTGGTTGAGGCTGTTCAATAAATATTGAACAGTTGGATTGACAAATCTTTGTAGGCGAGTTGTTTAGAAATGCTGCGCATTTATGAGAGTCGAATTGTATTCAACCTAATACGCAGCTTAAGCAAGCAACCGAGCGACATAAAAAACTGATAGAGCAACTTCAATTTTTATTTCTGAGTTGCTCCGCTTCGATAAAAGTATCGAGCAGTTGAAGGATTTGCTTTTTGGCTTTAGGACTCATTTTTTCGATTTGCCTGAGCCTTCTCTCTAATCTAGAACCCAGCTTAGGCGTGTCATTCTTCAAGGATTTGATTCCTAACAGTTCGTCTACAGTCGTGTTTAATATTTTTGCTAGATCGGCCAATAGATAAGCGGGGAGTTGATGGCTTTCGCGCTCATAATAATCGATGATCCGTCTTGTAACTCCAAGCTCTTCCGCTAATTGATTCTGAGTGAGACCTGCAGCCTGTCTCAATTTTTTGAGCCGCTTCCCGAAAAGTTCTCCTTTTTCCTCACCCATTTCCAAGGCTCATTGTTTCTTAATCGTTATAACACGGGTTTTCTGTCGTTGATTTTGCACTCTGGCCATCGGTTCTTTTTGTAAACGTAAATCGTGCATTTACACGGCTTTAAGCCTATGCATTTCCTTCTGCTATTCCTCTTATCTTGCACATTATTCATTGGCTTTTTATAATGCACTTAAATAGTGCAATTCAATGTCTTGTAAAACTTCATCTGAATGCGTTGAAAACCTCTTGACAGAGTCTAAAAAAGACATCAGCCTGATTCAGGCGATCATTCTTTTGGACGGACAGAAATGGCCAAATCAAAACACCTATAAAAACCACGATATTCAACAATTCAAACCGACGCCTAAAAATGTCGATTTAGCCAAAAAACTGGCTCATAAAATTCTTTCCAGGCCATTCCGCAATCTTCCCACTCAATCTTCTCTTTTGCTTCTACTCATCCAACAGATGGCGATTTGCTACCCCCAGCCAATCAAAAGATCCTCTTACCGGTTTACTCAAGAGAAGATCAAAGAATATACTGGCTGGAGCCGCTCACATCTTAACTCCCATCTGCAGCGGTTAGAACAAAAACGATACATTCATCAAAAAGGAAAGTTTGTCTATGAACTTCTCTACGATGGGAAGAAAAGGGGAGTCAGGCCTTATAAGCTCTCAATTCCCAAAAGTTGAATCAAAAAATCGCAACGGACACGAAAATGAATAAATGGTTCATTTCAGATACTCACTTCTCTCACCATAACATTATCCGTTATGCCGGACGGCCTTTTCAATCCGTCGAAGAAATGAACAATCGTCTAATAGAGAACTGGAACTCTCTTATAGACCCCGCTGATACCGTCTTTTTCCTAGGCGATTTTGGGCTAGGCGCCACCGATTCTCTCTCATCCCTCTGCAGTCGCCTTCACGGCAATAAGATTTGCATCCGGGGCAACCACGATGGCACCCCCGCAAAAATGCACAAAATCGGATTTTCTCTCGTCCTAGAATCTGCCTTCATCAAAATAGGCCGTCACTCAGTCGAGCTAATCCATATCCCTACCGATCCTCCCGCCCATTTCCAGCTTCACGGCCATGTTCATGAAAAGCGGCCCAACAAACTCATCGACCGCCAATTGAACCTTTGCGTTGAAGTATGGGACTATAAACCGGTCTCAGAAAAGACAATCAACTCGCTGCTGGATAGAGCTAAAAGCCGAGATGAATTGACAAAAGAAGCGAAAAAGCCTAGGTCTTAGCTATTAAGTGACAAGCCTAGAATTGGAAATTTGGGGCGACCTTGATTTAAAACAGAGACCGACGGGTTATGAGTCTCATCCTCGGTATAACTCGGAACGCATTCGAATATACCAGAACCCTGTTTTCCCTATAAGAAAATTCAGATCTGATTCAGATGGACTCCTAAAAATTCCAAAAAGTTCTGATGATTTGCGTAAAATTTGCGTAAAAATGAGCTTGAAATGGTGTCGTAACGTTAACGATAAGAGAGGGTTCATTATTTTTTTCTTTGCGTTTCTTCTAAATAAATATCTCCTGCGAGATCAATGAGCTTTTTGGAAACGAGTTGTCTTGCATTTTCACTGGTCTGGTATCTTAGTTTTGGATGGGGATCTTGGATGATGTTGAGTAGCAATTCAGCGATTTCTTTTGGCGTTTGACTGGGAGAGAGGAGTTCTGGATGGGCGAGCCTTTTTTGGATTCCAGCATATAGCTCATCCATAATCGTCTGATATGGGTTGTTTTGGATTTTTTTTGTTCCCAAATTCAAAGCACACTTGGTTTGAATTAGGCCTGGTTCAACAATGGACACTGAAATGCGATATGGCTGTACTTCGATGCAAAGCGATTCGGATAGAGATTCTAAAGCCGCTTTGCTTGCAGCATATAAGCTACCAAAGGGGGGAGTCTGAAACGCATTCACCGAGCTGATATTAATGATATGGCCTGATTTCTGATCGCGCATTGCTGGAAGAACGGCTTGAATGAATCGGATAGGAGCAAAGAAATTGACTTCCATTTGATCATGCATTTCTTGCTCTGTTAATGATTCTATGGGTCCTACCACAGCATAGCCTGCATTATTGATCAGAATGTCGATACGACCTTCTTTCTCCAAGATTGTTTGGATGGTTCTTTGTATCGAATTTTCATCGAATATATCTATTGGAAGAAAGTGAATGTTTTCTCTCTCATGGGGAGGAGAGTTTCGGACGGTTCCATAGACTGTAAAACCATTTTCTGCCAGATGCTGTGCGGTCTCAAGGCCTAGCCCTCTAGAAGCTCCTGTAATCACAACCACTTTATGAGGTTCTGCGTGAGCGGAAAAAAGACAAAAAATAGCGAGAATTGCTGAGATTAGTAGCTTTTTCATCTGGCTCCTTGAAGTTCTTGATCCGAATCGTAAAATCCCGACTCATGTGCTTGCAAACGTTCCTTTAACCATTCAAACGAAAGATCTATGATATCAGGTCTTTTTCTGATGTAATGGTCCATTCCATCGATACGCAAGTAGGTGATTGGCGCTCCGGCATTTTGCGCTTTTTTGACAAACTGATCGCAAGAATCGATCGTGCTGTCCACCGTTCCTTCCACTACCAAAAATGGGGTCTGGATTTTATTGTAATTGATCGGAGGTTTTTGGAAAGCATCGGCATGATAAAGATAGGTCATGCCGCCCATCCACAAATCAGGGGTAGGGTGTTCTATAATTTGTTGAATAAGATCATCATATTTCTGACGGGAAGAAGGAATATCTGAGGAAAAAGGAAGCCATTTTGGGATCGCATCATAAAGCCTTATCCAAAATGAATTTTTCTTCCTATCCTCGAAAAACTGCCAAAATTCATCGGCCCAGCTCCAATCGCCAGCTCCCGACCAATTGATCGTTGCTATTGTATTAGGGCAAATTATTGATAGGTCTGTTACAAGAGGACCGCCTTCCGAAACTCCTGCAAAAATAAATTGGCCATTCCATCCAGCGGGTGGATGTTCTTCGAAATGGCGAATGACCTGCAAGTGGTCTTTGAGACGTTGAGAGCGTGTGTATCGGTTCCAAAACTCAGATTTATCGATCTTATTTCCATCAATTCCCCCCTTTTCAATGGCCAGATATCCGACATCTAAAGATCGGACGCGTTCCGCAAAGCAATCTCTGACGAAGAAGATGCTTCTTTCGCTTCCTTTTCTTTCAGAGCCGTCGCATATAAGGAAAATGGGATACGTTTTGTCGTAGGCATCCGGGGGTGAGAAGTAATAGACTATGGGAGAAGAGCTTTCTCGCCTCTCCAAAGTAAACCGGATCGATGGAGGGATATCGTACTCAGCGGCATCGACCTGACTGAATACGAAGATTACAGCAAAAGTAATCAGACATCTCATAGTTAGAACGACTCCTTCAGGAACAGCGTCCCATAAAAGCGTTATAAGTTCGTAGACTTGCGAGGGTTTGTTCAGAAAGCGGCTGATTTCGCAGTGCCTCAATAAGACTGGAGACTTTCTCAAAATACTGAGCCTTCTGAAATTGAACCTCTTTGGGAAGTCCTACGGTGTAGAGATAAAGACACAATTCCTTTAGTCGCAGGGCGCGATCTGATTGTTTTTCAGCTTCTTCAATCATTGCTAATTCGTAGAACAAATCTGCGCCGAGCACACATTTCTCGGTATCAAGTCGGTTTGCAAAATCCTTAAAATGATCTAATACATGTTCATCATTGAATAAGAGTAACAAATCGATATCCATTCTTAAGAGATAGCGTGCGGCGGTGCGAACTTGTTCCCGAGCTTCTTTGTATTCACCAGCTTTTCTGCGGCGCATGATCGCCAAGATCGCTTGAACGAATTGCTCAACGATTCTCATGATATAGTCTTTTTGCATTTGTCAGTCGGCTAGTCTGGTAGTTTTGGTGTGGCTTCCCAGGCAGTTGTTCCTGTTGATAGGATCAGTGCTTGAACTTTTGATATATTTCCTTCTTCATCAAAGCTAAATTGAACTCTCCCATCCGGATAACCCTTTATTCCGAAAATGCCAAATGACTGTGGGTAAAGCATGCCTACCTCTCCACAGCTCAGGGAAGAGGCGAGCTGTTTGCCAAATATACTGATTTGAAGGGTTTGCTTTGGTTGATCTGGAACTACGAACACGTTGGCATCGTAGGAACCGACGAATTTATTCAGGTAACCTTGGTCCTTTGCCAATGCCTTATCAATCGAGGGTTTTTTGAACTCTGGGTCAAGGAAGCTGGCACCTAATTCATCCGGCCAGTCTGATGTTGAATTAGTTAAAATAACGATGCCTTTCTGCGCTTTCGAGCTGAATCCCAAATAGGCTCTAAAGCCGCCAGTGCCCCCATTGTGCATAATGACTGTTGCATCGTTGGATCGGTTTAAGATCCATCCCAACCCTACTCCAATTGTTGGAGCAGGCTCATGTTGTTGGTTGTGGCATTGTCTTAAAAGATCTGTAACTGGGGAATTTAATAGCCCCATGTTCGCTGCCAAAAATTGCGTCATGTCCTTTACATTAGAACGTAAAGCCCCAGCACCAGCCATGCTTTGAGTCAAGTCCCAGTGTTCAACGGGCTGACCCAAATGATGGCCTTTAGCAAATTGCTCTTCCATTTTTGGCGTTAAAGCAATGCCAGTATTCTTCATCCCAAGTTGCCTAGAAACAGCATCAGAAATAAGTTGGTCGTAGTTCTTGCCAGACTTAAGGCATAAAATATGGCCAAGCAATCCCATACCTATATTGGAATATTCAAATTGTTCACCAGGGGTCTTCTGCAGGATGAGTTTATTTAAGAACTCATAGAGATTTTCCGTGGAATAATCTTCATAGGGGTTTGAAGGATTCTTAGGGTTGAAATTATCCGGCATGCGGGGAATTCCAGAATTATGCGTGGCCAAATGACGAAGCGTGATTTTCATCCCATCCTTTTCGGGAATTTTTACTCCTGGCAGGTACAGTTCGATTGGATCATCCAACTGAACCTCTCCTTTAGCCACCATGTCCATCAGTGCAAGAGTTGTGAATACTTTAGTAATAGAGCCGATTTCAAAGACAGTGTCTTCGGAAACAGCCTCATTCCCATCGACTGATCTTTTCCCATAAGAAAAAAAATTGATTTTGCCTTTATCAATCAGGCCAACGGAAGCTCCAACAGATTCGTTATCATCAACATATTCTTGAAGAAGTGCTTGTATATCCATATTCATATCCATCGTATTTTCAATATTAGTATCGGCATGGTCAATAGCATGCCCTATAGTGCTACCGATTAAAACTGCGGTAAGGATGGCAGTTAACAGTGTTTCTTTTATCATTACTATTTCCCTTATTTCGCCTTGAAGTTGAATGAGCCATTAGGTGTGATAAATGACATGCTGCCAAATTTCCCATTTGCTTCTGATGTAAAACACATCATAGATCCTGGCATCCCTTTTATACTGAATTGCAAAGATTTTTCAGGGACCAATACATACGCAGCACCAGGAACTGCGGCTGTGAGTTGATTGCCTTTTAGCCCAATATTGAATGAAAACAAATCGCTTTCAAATACCCCCTCAAATTGCTTTAGGTAATCGGGAGTTAGGAGTTCCCTGCCAGCTTTTCGTTTGAATGGGATAGCTTCTACAGCAGATTCCATCGGCAAATCCAATTCTGCGATGTCTCCGAAACGATCTCTAGCAAAAGAGCAGTTGAAAGTCATTTTTACAATCCCTTCCCATGTTCCAATGAAATGATCATAACATCTATGGGATAGTGGAGTGGAGAGAGTTTGGTAGGATAGAATAAGAGAATCTCCCTCGTTATAAACTCGTACTGTCCCATAACCAGGATTCTCAAATTCACCCACATAATCTCTGTAGGGGCGAACGATTCCTGCGGTTACCGAAGAGAGATCCCCTGGTTTTTCCGAACTCTTTTGGAGCGCATTCTTCATTTTGTCATTTTTTTCTTTCGCTTTGACCATCCAATCTTCTTTTGTAATTCCTAAAATCTGATTGAAGATGGCTTCGGTTAAACTGTTTGCAAACATCATTCCGCTATCGCTGTTTGTTAAAACAACAACGCCAATCTTTTCTTTAGGCAAAAATCCGGTTGAAGAAATAAATCCATCGATTCCCCCTCCATGTGTTACCATGTAATGTCCTTCATGCATACCAACCATCCATCCTAAACCATAACCAAAGGAATCCGAAGCTTCTTCAGGAAATATTCGCAACGCCACTTGGGGGGTATGCATTGCTTGAAGCGTTTCTTTCTTAAGAAACTGTCTTCCTTCAAAAGAACCATCAGAAAGTTGCAAGCTCACCCATTTCGCCATATCAGCTACGCTTGAATTAATAGATCCAGCAGGACCTGCGATGGTAATATTATTAAAGGGAATTGACTCGACGGATCCATTTTTTTCCCTGAAGGGGAGAGAAAAGTCCTCGCTTTTCTGAGAATCCAAAACAGACAAGTTCGATCCATTCATTCCTAGAGGGATAAAGATTCGTGAACGAACAGCTTCTTCCCAAGTCTGCCCAGTGATTCTTTCAATGACTAAGCCTGCCATTACATACATCAGATTGTTATACTGAAATTTACCTCTCAAATCTGTGCTTGAATCGAGATATTGGAGACGTGGCAACAAATCATTTCTAGAAAGATCTGTATTGTACCATAAAAGATCATGCCTTGGGAGACCCGATTGATGGGTAACCAGATCCCGAATTGTTATGTGATATGTGGCATATTCATCCTTAAGGCGAAATTCCGGGAGATATTTGATAACCGGATCATCCCAAGAGATTTTTCCTTCATCAGCTAATTGCCCCAGAACATGCGTTGTAAAAGCCTTGGTGCAAGATCCAATGGCAAAGAGGGTATTTTCGGTAACTGGCAACTCATTGGTTATATCACGTAGGCCATAACCTTTTGTTAGAACAACTTTTCCATCGATAACAATACCAACCGCAACGCCAGGGATATGGAATGTTTCAAGCGCTTTATTGACCATTGCATCCAGCCCCTCTAGCCTATCGGTAGGTGCAAGGACGGTCACAGTATTTTGTAATGATTCTGAGGCGATTACACAATTACTTCCTATCAACGATAGGGCGCTAAGAACTGTTATTATTTTATCTTTAGCCATTTGACATCCTTGTTTGATCTTTGAAATGTTTTATTGCAAATACATCCATCGCTTCATATAAAAATTCAGGTAATTTTGGATGGTAAGCTAAGTAGCATTCTCTTTGGTCCAAGATGTGGTCTCGGAGTTTCAAGAAAATCTCTTTTGTCACTACATGGAACTCTGCCATCAGGTCATAGTTCCATTGAATGAGCTTTTGAACCTCTTTTGAGGCTGGATCGAGACCCTGCTCGACTGCTTTTACAAATTCCCGCATTAATTTGTTGGATTGGTCTGTTAAGTCATCCACCTTTTCTTCGGAAAGAGTCTCCATTTTTTTCTTTGCTTTTTCTACCGCTTCTTTTCCCACCTTTTGAATCTGAATGTTTTCAATTTCTTTGATCATGTTTTGGGTAGAGCAGAATTTCTCGAGCCTTTCCTTCTGGCTCATATTGCAATTCTTATATTGAGGAAGGACGGTGTCGATGCAAGCTGTATAACGTTGCAGCTTTTTCATTTCCTTGGCCAACGCTTGTTTTCTTGTCATTAAAGCGATTGTAGCTGC
Source organism: uncultured Chlamydiae bacterium (assembly GCA_963713105.1). Classification (GTDB taxonomy): domain Bacteria; phylum Chlamydiota; class Chlamydiia; order Chlamydiales; family SM23-39; genus CAVQKJ01. The sequence goes on along the minus strand of CAVQKJ010000005.1, from coordinate 7,209 downwards.
CTGAAGGACGTCTTTGGATTTAAAAATTTCTTTGATTTTAGGTAAGCTAATCCCGACTTTTTTAAAGAAAACAATTTCAAAGAGCCTCATGGATTCTTCATCGCTATAAATACGTCTCCCATTTGCCAGGCGGATTGAAGGCTTGAGCAGGCCGATTTGGTCATAGTGCCGTAGAGTGCGGACAGTGACTCGAGCCTTTTTAGCAAGTGAGGTAATGCTATGTTCCATAAATATATTCCGGTATTGAAGAAGTTACCAGTATACAAGATTACGTAACGTCAACTACAACTGGAATATTAGCGAATACAAGCGAAAATAAAACTATTTCAACTTAATAAAGAAAGAAAATTTTTACTTTGTCTGATAAGCAACATCAATCGACCAAGATTCCAGTCAGCCCAAAACCTTCAATATTACATCTCATGGTTGATAGGGGAGAGGTGTTTTTTCGTTCGTTGTTGGGTTGAGATAATAGGGACTCTCTCCGGTTGCCATGCCGTCGATGGCTAAAGCCAGCCCCGTTCCCACTAACGTTAACCCAACTCCTTGTCCGCCAGGCACCACGCAAAGCAATGAGCCAGCTAAAGCGCATACGAATCCAGCAGCTAGTTTATCTGGAAGAATGAACTCTTGTTCCGTTGTTTTTTTCATGGCTGGTTTGTGTTTTGTATGATGCCGTTCATTCAAACCGAAAAAATTCCACTCCCAAGGCCAGTAGAAACGGTATTTCAAAGAACGTGCTTCTCTCTGATTTCCAAGAGAGACCGAAAAAGTGCCCGATTCAAACAAATCAGCCAAGGCGAGTAGATCGTCCCGCATCTCCGCAGGAACCTCTAACCTATCGATATGCTGTTTAACCAGTCGACACGCATCCGCCAACCCAATATTTAGACCATATTGAGAATTGATTTCTTGGATCACCGATTCAAGAAATTGACGGCCCTCCACCAAACTCGTCTTTTGAAAAGATTTGATCTCTTCAACTTGTTTCTCAAAAGGACCGAGTACACAACTTAAGATAGCAACTGAAGCGACAAAACTCATATTCACTCTATTTTGAAAATAGAAACACAACCATCGCAAATAGGAAGACCACGGACGAGAAAGACCACCAGATTTTCCATTGGTTGTTTTCCCGAACCCCTCTTTGAAACAGACCGTATATTTTGACCAAGGCAAAACCAAAGATCAACGAAGTGACAAACGCAGTAGCAATGACCACAAGCAGCATATAGAAGGTATCCATCTTATCTCCCATTCAAAGCACTCCAGTCTACCACGCAAAAGTCTTTTTTGATTCTCCTTACCCGGTAGAGGCGATTCTCCCTTCGAAGGTATTTCATTTCCTCCAACCGATCGATATGGGTTTTGAGCAGCCTCCGGCTCCAACCCGTATACTCCCTAACCCTTTCCCTGCTAAATCGCCACTCCCTCTTATTCCCGACCATTTCTTCGATCAACAACAATAGAACCTTCTCCTGCAACGCAAGTCGCCCTCTCCCTAAAATCTGCCCCGCCAGCTTATGCGCTATCGCTACATTCTTTCTCGTCGCCTCGAAACAATCCAAATCCCCACTACACGATTTCAAAACCTCTCTCTCGTCCAGTAAAATGAGCGCTTGGATCAGGCTGATACTCATAAACATCTCTAAAATGATCTATATCAAATATCATATAAGATCTTTTAGCGCAAACGCATTTCATCCATCATGTATACTGTCGCCCGTTATAAAATCGCCCTATCTCATGAGTGAATTTCCGAAACGCCTCGCCGCACTTCGCAAAGCAAAAGGCTTAAGCCAACAAGCCCTCGCCGACAAAATCGGCATGCACGTCATTCAAATCCGCCGTTACGAAGCAGGCAAATCCCAACCCACCCTCGACGTGATCCGCAACCTCTCTATCGCTCTCGGCGTCACATCCGACACCCTCATCTTCGAAAAAGACGAACGGAATCCCGACGAAGATCTCCGTCTCCAATTTGAAATGATGAACCAATTCAGCCCCGACGAAAAGAAAATCGCCAAAGCCGTCCTCGAAGGCCTAATCCTCAAACACGCCGCCAAAAAATGGGGCTCGTCCTAACACCTGTCAAGGATCATTTTAGATACTATTTGGTATTCGTTTATGTTATTTGACAAAGGAGAGAATTGCAAAACTGTAAGAATTCATCAGGCTGCTGGATTTATTTTAACGTCATTTGACGAAGCGTCTCGACGATTTATTTGTTTAAGACTGCCGTGAGTTCTTGAAGGAATATTAATTTATCGCACAAGCAATATGGTTAGAATATGTCTATATAGTATTCCAGAATTTCAGTAAGCCGATCAAGAGAGTCTTTCAGCTTATCAGGACCTGCCTTAAGGTTTGCAAAGGCTTTCATTCTTATATCTTTTAGAGTTAGATCTCTTTCTTCGCGAATGATCTGTATACCTTCCGATATGTCTCTGACTAAATTCTGAGTCTTTAAACAATGAGAGTCCAATTTTTTAGCTATTCGAGTTGGAAAGTTAGGAATTAATTGAATTACTTTGGAATAATAAACTTCCCAACAATCTGAAATTTTCTTTTGAGGGCATTCGTTCCAATTTTGAATGGATGTAGGCATTGAAGAATTTTTGTAATAAAAATTAATTACGTTGTTATGTAGGGTTCTGAATAAACCTAATATTTCTGAAGCGATTTCTGATCTTTTTTTATATTTCCAGCTTTCTAGTTCGTTTTTTGCAAGCCACAGACCTAAGAATGTTGCAGGTACGGCTAAATTATTAAGCCATTTCAGATTTTCATTCAGGAAATCAGACAGATTAGTCCAATTTTTTTGATAGACAGTGAGTGCAAGAAGTGCTGAGAAAACAAAAATGAGTAACAAGCCTTTACTTCTTCGCAATAAAAGAAAAAAAATAAACTTTAATTTACTCATTTTTGTGCTTAAAAACAGGCTGAATGGTGCCAACACGGGTTATGAATTTCGGGTGACCTGTATCTTCACTAGAGATCGACGGGTTATGAGTCCGCCTATTCCCCACACTGGTCATCCCTGACCATCAGTTCACATCACTATGATAGAAAGACTTAAGTGTTCTAGTCAAATGAAGAAAAATGTTGTCTCATGTAGGAAATAGCGTGGCATTGTGCCGCTAGCGTGCCACGAAAGATTGAAATCGAGTTATCAATTTTCCCCCCTTTCTGTCTGGCGATATCCATGAATCGCAAGCGTTTAATAAAATATTTACTAGAATAAAAGTTTAGATGAGTTTATTTGATTTGTTTGATATTATTCCGGTCTCGATTTTTTAAAATAATGACATGGAAAAAAGACCTAAAGAAAGCCTAATTATAACACACCCGGATATTGCAAAGCTTTGGCATCCAAATTAAACGGTAGTCTAACGCCAGCTCATATCACGGCAGGTAGCAACAAGAAGGTATGGTGGTTGTGCCCGGTTGCCTTGGATCACGAATGGGACGCGCCAGTTCATTCTGTAGTAAAGTCTAAAAAAATAGGTTGTCCATGTTGTCGAAGTTTAAAAGTTGTTGAATCGAACTGCCTTGCGACTACACATCCTGAAGTAGCTAAAATTTGGCACCCAACAAAAAACGCTCTTTTAACAGCTCGTGATATAACCTCAGGATATAATGAAAAAGTATGGTGGAAATGTCCTGAAGGAGACGATCATGAATGGGATGCACCAGTTTACAATGTCAAAAAAGCAAAAAATGGAAATATCGGGTGTCCGCAGTGTAAGGGACTTAGACCATCAAAAGAGAATAATTTATTAACCGTATACCCTGATGTTACAAAACTTTGGCATCCTACAAAAAATGAGAAACAGCCTGAAGATATAACAGCGGGAAGTGGACAAGTCGCGTGGTGGAAGTGTCCGAGAGGAGATGATCATGAATGGGAAGCTGCGATTCACACCATTGTAGGCAGTTATAAAAAAGGATTTTCAGGTTGTCCGGTTTGCAGTGGTAAAAAAGTTGCTCCATCTACTTCCCTTGCTACAAATCATCCTCATTTACTAGATCATTGGCATAAAACAAAAAATACGATTTCTCCCTATGAGATTACAGCTCATAGTCATATTTCGGTTTGGTGGAAATGCCCCATAGCAGAAGATCACGAATGGTCAGCGTTTCCGTATAATATAGTAAAATTGGGAGAATACCATCGGATGTCCGATGTGTAGAGGTTTTCAGGTAGTTACATCAAACTGTTTAGCAACGACCCATCCAGAATTAGCTGCAGAATTGGGACTATGAAAAAAATGGTGAACTAACACCATTAAATGTTACTGCCGGTAGTGGAAAGAAAAGTTCATTGGAAATGTGTCAATGGCCCAGATCATAGTTGGATAGCTACTCCCGGCGGTCGTGTCTATGCGCAAAATAATGGACAGGGTAAGTGTCCTTTTTGCCAGGGGAAAAAAGTAGCTTTATCTAACTGCTTAGCAACACTTTATCCGGAATTAGCTAAGGAATGGGATCAGAAAGACAACTCTAAGACCCCATATGATGTGACAGCTGGTAGCAGCCTCAAAGTTAATTGGACATGTAGCAAAGACTCTAGTCACAAATGGATTACAACAGTTGCAAGTCGAGTGGCTGGTACGGGATGTCCGTATTGTAAAGGGAAAAAAGCATCACTCTCAAATTGTCTTGCTATACTTTTCCCAGATTTAGCGAAGGAGTGGGATTTTGAAACCAATTCCTGCACGCCTTATGACGTGACAGTTGGAAGTGGTAAGAAAGTTAGCTGGAAATGTAAACAAGATCCTACCCATAAATGGATGACGACGGTAGGCCAGAGAGTGGGTGGAACAGGGTGTCCTTATTGCGTGGGGCAAAAAGTAGGTCTGTCTAATTGTTTAGGAACGCTTTATCCAGAAATTGCTAAAGAATGGGTGGCTGAAGCCAACCAAAAAACTCCCTTCGAAGTAACTCCAGGAAGTAATGAAAAAATTATATGGAGATGCCAAAAAGATCCTACCCATATGTGGGAAGCTACCGTAAAAAGTCGAGTGATTGGTAGAGGATGCTCATACTGTAATCTTGGTTGGACCGTTGAGAATATTCGGCACTTTGTAAAGTCCTTGATCAATTACTTAGACACGCTTACCCCAGCCGGACTTTATGTACTATTTCAGCAGAATGGCTTGTTGGACATTGATAGCACTAGCAAAGGAAGGGCATTCGTACGGGCGCTACGAAGACCGGTCGATTCCCTAAGGATGAACTTGAAAAGTTTGTTAACGGAAATCCATCTTTAGTAGATCAGTTTTTGAGTAGTTCTTCTGTGTCATTAGAACAAAATCAGCAGGATAACTTAGAAGCTCCTGAGAATTGTGTGTCCGAAAATGAATTTCCTATAGAAGGCACGCTTCCGATTGTTGAGACTAAGGATATTTTCTGCCTTAGATTGTAAGCTTTTTTCTAATCTTGATAGAGAAGCTATTGATTTCTTTATTAAAGAAGCTGTGGCTAGAATTTGGCAACATACCTTTTCTATGGAATCTGAAGCGATTCAACAGCTTGAGCACTATAGCGGTATGGAGTTTATCCTACGGAGATAAGAAAGCTATTTTTATCTGACTATAACGGTGCTAAGATCTTCAAATTCCTGATGGTTATTTTTCCTCATCAACCCAATCTTATGCAACCTATACTGCCTATCTTGTAAAAACTCGAAAAAGATTGGGGAATTGGTCAGGAACTGGAGCCGGGCAAAACCCTTTCTGCAATTTTAGCCAGTAGAGTAATTGGAGCTAATTTAACAGTCATTTGTCCAAATACGTTAATGACAATTGGGAAAGAAATATTCTTCGAAATATACCCTAATAGTCCATTTCTGATCAAAGATATCGATCTTAGAAATCTGAATAATTATAACAAGCCAATGAATATTAATCTTGAATTATGAATTTTTTCAACAACCCGAAGCTGAATCTAAGCTTAAAGCACTATTGAAAGAATGCTCTGTTGATTTTGTCATTATATGATGAGATTCATTACTCTAAACAAAGACAAGCGGAAAAAATTCCTGATCGCAAAGAGGTTATCACCGCATTTTTGTCTGAAGCACTCATAATAAATGATAATTTTCATGTTCTCGGGATGTCTGCAACGCCTGTGATTAATAATCTTTTCGAGGGTAAAACCTTGATCCAATTGGTAACTGGTGTTCATCATGATGATTTACAAACTAAACCTACCGTTCCAAACTGTATCTCTCACTATCAAAAATTTGTCTCTCATGGAATTCGATGGGTCCCTCAATATAATTACAAATTGAATCTTATTAATGGAGCGATGTCGATTGTAGCCAATTTATCCCTGAAATAAAACATCATAGCCTTTGGATCGATGGTCGATTTAGAAGCTGTTCTAACGAAAGCGAAGTTCCTTTAATTCTGAGCATCTTCGTAACCTAAGACGGTTGTTTATACTCATTACCTAAAGATATATTGAATCTTTACAGGATGCCATTGAGCAAGCTGGCTGGAGAGTGGCTATATTTACAGGGGAAAATAAAGATGGCTTAGAGAAGTTTGTAGATGGTGATGCAGATGTTTTGATTGCTTCTAGTTGTGTTGGAACGGGCGTGGATAGGCTTCAGCATGTCTGTAATAGACTTATTAGTAAATTCGCTTGCCTTGGACACATGCTGAATTTGAACAGCTTAAAGGTCGCATTCTATCGGCAAGGCCAAAGCATGATCATGTAGATATATTTGTGCCTCTTACATTTGCAGAAGTTAATGGGGAAAGATGGTCTTGGTGCGAGTTCAAGATGGAAACGTATTCAATTCAAAAAATCGATCTCTGATGCAGCAGTTGATGGCGTTATCCTGAAGGGCACCTTCAACTCCGGCTCAAGCTTATAAGGATACAATGCTATGGCTTGAAAGGCTAGAACGTGGTGAAGTTTATGAGATAGAAAGGCGAAAAATATCCATTCCTTTGTCGGAAGAGATTAAACCAAAAGGCCGTAAAAAGTTCGGCGACCTTTCTCAAATGAATTATCGCATTAATCACGACTAAGCTGAAAACCCATGATCGTTTTCTTAAAGATCCACATATAATGGGAGCATTACCATGCTGTTTATCGAAGATAGGAAAAATTGGCCGATAGTTCCTTATCAAGAAGCCATTAATTGGTTTAAAGCAAGACCGCATATGGTCATTGGAGATTTTGGTTGTGGCGAGG
>CAVQKJ010000004.1:0-1362965 GCA_963713105.1 uncultured Chlamydiae bacterium | reverse complement strand
TTATGTACTTGTCACACTTGACTTCAGCTACGTATTGCTTAATTTGCCCATCTTTCTAATGCCCTGCCCTTGCTCTTGCCGGACTCCGAAGCTCCCGCCTATTTTCATCTCTCCAAAAAAATGATGCGGAAAAGTATAATCGCCGTTTTTGAAAAAAGGGTTTTATGGGAATTTTTTACGCATTTCTTTCAGCCTGTTTTGTACCGTTGACGAATTTATTTATGCGCAAAAGCGTCGATGCGGGAGGGTCTACCAAAGCGTTCTTTGTGTTCCAAATGGCCGCCTCTTTCCTATTGGCGGTTTTGATCCACCCTCTCCCGAAGGGGAATTTACAGCCAACCTTCCTATCGCAGGTTTTGGGATCGCTGCAGGGCTGGTTTTGTCTTTGATGCTTTTTAGTTTAGGGAGGGCTGTGGAAAAAGGGCCTCCCGGCCTCACCTTCTCGATCTTTAGTTCCGCCACAGTGATGCCGGGCCTTCTAATGGCTTTGGTTTTCGGATCCGCGTTGGGCTTCGCTTACAATGGCTGGCATGCGATCGGCTCCCTTCTTGTGCTGGGAGGCCTTTTTTGGGCTGGAAAGGGATTGGATGGGATGAAGGAAAAAAAGGCCTGGATCCTCTTTTGCGTAGGCGCGTTTTCTATGCACCTGCTTTTGCTTTCTTTCTATCAATTCCGCGCGATGCTTATGAACGTTTCGCAACCGGAAGAAATCGTATCTCTTTTTACACGGGAAAAGATCCATAGCGAATGGTTCGTCCCATTTATGTTTCTCTCCTCCGGCCTCGTCCAATTAGCCATTTATTTGAGATCGGAAATGAGAAAGCCGAAGCCTCTCGAAATCGTATATGGGCTATCGGGGGGTGTTACAAACATCCTCTGCACTCTTTTCCTCATCTGGGCGACAGAAAGGGCGAGCCCTCTTGAAAACGCAGTCATTTTCCCTATTTGGGCCGTGGTCGGGATCATTTTGACCAACGCCTGGGGCCAGAAACTATATCAAGAGCAGGTCAATTGGCGGGCCTGCCAGCTTTGCGCTTTCGGCCTGATCGTCGGAACGGTTGACTGGAAGGCTATTGCGGTGTCTATTGGATTTTAATCCCTCTTTGGATAAATCGAGAAAAGAGGTGGTTATGAGAACGTTTTTTGTCCTTTTCGTTTCCCTTTGCGCGATTTCCGGCTTTAGCGCCGAGCCGAACGCAAAGACTAAGTGCGCCTCAAAATCCCCAAGCCCCTCAAACGGCTGATGGATGGGAACCGGCGCTATACGATGGATCAATCGTCGAATCTCGACAGGAACGCTTACCGCAGGCAAGAAGTTTCTCAAAAACAAAATCCATTTGCCATCGTCGTCGTCGCTCCGACTCTCGTCCCCTGAGATCATTTTCGATGAAGGGATCGGCGATCTTTTTACAGTCCGGGTAGCGGGAAATGTCGTTGGGCCGCTCGAACTGAACAGCGTGGTATTCGCCACGGAATATTTAGGGGGCCTCCCTTCTTCTTGTCTTAGGCCATGAATCGTGCGGCGCCGTTTCTACCGTTTTGAAAAGGGACATGGACGATATCGAAGATATCGCCCAGCTCATCCTCCCCGCCATTCAGAATGTAGCTCCCGGCAATGTCGAAGCCGCCGTCAAAGCGAATGTCCATTCAGTGGTCAATTACCTCAAAGAGACGACCCTCCTTAAAAAACTCATCTCCGAGGGAAAGCTCGAAATCCGCGGAGCCTATTACCACCTCAAATCCGGCCAAGTCGAACTCATTTAAACGTCTTTGATTTCTAGGCGCGAGAGCACTTGGACAGGATGTAACGGCGGCATTTGTTCAAAGTCCTATACCTTCATCAGCGCAGAGGCGCGAAGCGCGCACACAGAGGTAGAGAGGACGCAGGCCGCGAAGCCGCGGCGAAGAAAAAAATGACTTTTCCGCGAAGCGCAGAAAAGCCATGTTCCCGCGAAGCGCGGAGGAATAAAATCTTCTGTTCTTCTCCGCGTTTCGCGGCATTATTTTTCTGAGAGCGCGAGAGCTTCTCTCGCCTCTGCGTCCTCTCTACCTCTGTGTGCGCGTCTCGCGCCTCTGTGCTGATGAAGGTATAGGACTTTAGGCAAGTACCGCTGTTACATCCCGTTCAAGACAATCGACCCGCATCCACAAAAGCCAATAGACCCCTTTTTCGCCTTAGCGAAAAACCATTTTTTTCTTGCTGCGCTTCGCAGCCTCTGCGTCCTCTCGTCCTCTGCTGCGCGCTTCGCGCCTCTGCGCTGATGAAGGTATAGGACTTTGAACACAGACCGCTGTTACATTCTGTTTATACAAATGCCGCCGTTACATCCTGTTCAAGACAATCGGCCTGTATCTACAAAAAACAATAGGCCTCTTTTTCGCCTTAGCGAAAAACCATCTTTCCTCTCTCTCTTTCAAAATACGCACACTCGTTGGAACTTACCGTCTTCAATTTTTTTCCTGCTTGGAGTAAGCTCTCCGCTCATTTTGAAATACGAGAGAGAGAGTATGAAGATTTTCCTAATTATTTTTTTAGCCGTTGGTACCTTGGGTTTTTCGGAATGCGGACCGGATATTAAGCAGAATATCAAGCTTTTCAGCGGAAGCGCGAATCCCCGTCTCACAACGGAAGTGGCCAATGAGTTGCAAATCGAGGTGAGCCAAGCCGCCATTGGCCGTTTTAACGATGGCGAAATCAGGATCCGGATATTGGAAAATGTCCGCAATTGCGATGTTTTTATCCTGCAATCTCTCTGTATAGGGGAGCAATCGACAGTCAATGATAACCTGATGGAGCTCTATTTGATGATCCGCGCGATGAAGCGGGGATCGGCGAAAAGCGTAACGGCTATAATCCCCTATTACGCCTACTCGAGACAGGATAGAAAGAAAACCGAGACAGTCCCTATATCCGCCTCGGATGTGGCGATGCTGCTGGAACTGGCAGGCGCAGACCGGGTGATATCGATCGACCTTCATTGCGGGCAGATCCAGGGCTTTTTTCACAAAGCTCCGGTGGATAACCTTTACGCCTCCACAATTTTTGTCCCCTACATCGCAAATCTCGGTCTTGTAGATCCCGTCATCGTTTCTCCCGATGCAGGAGGCGTCGAAAGGGCCAAAAGCGTCATCGACGGACTTCAATCAATTGGACTGCCGTCGCGGATGGCGATCATGATCAAGCAAAGAGCCGACGCCGGGGTCATCGAATCGATGCACCTGGTTGGAAAAGTGAGAGACAGCGACGTGGTCATCGTCGACGATATCTGCGATACGGCCGGAACTTTAGTGCAGGCGGCGAAAGAATTGAAAGAATTCGGAGCCAGGCGGGTTTTCGCGTGTATCACGCATCCCCTTCTCTCAGGACCTGCCTGCATCCGCATCGCAAATTCCTGCATTGAGGAGCTCGTGGTAACGGACACGATCCCATTACGTAAAGATCCGCCTAATAATATCAAACAATTGTCGGTTGCTCCGATATTAGCGAAAGCAATACTCTCTTCCGACGATTAAAAAGGAAAAAACATGGCGAAATTATCTCTATGCGGTGTGGCTTGTGCTGCTTTGGTTCCGGGTTCGTTACTGTTGTTTAAAAAAAACAATGAGATGCAAACGAGGGTATGGAATTCCTTGTCGGGTGAAAAATTCCACTTTTATTTGACTGGGATGTTGACTATGGCAGTTTTTAAGAACCTAGCTTATCTGCAAAGACAGGTAGGTGTGGGCTTTCGACCCTTAGTGCCTTTAACTATTCTTTTTCTTGGCGGCAGCGCCCTCATCTCTGCTATTAGAATATGCGGCAGGGCCAAGCAATTTCATCAAGTATTCAATAGCAATGACCTGGTTTTTACAAACAAACCTCTAAATAATAGGAATGTTTGGTTGTATCAATAGAATCAAAATTTTAATTATCTAAAACGCTGTAGATGGAAAGATAATTGTTTAGTTTGTTTGTAATTGTAGTGTCGAATAAAATAGTGCAAAAAAAGGAGTTATTATGTCAGAATTGTCAATTTCTAAAACATTTTCTTATGCTTTGCTGCCTGGAAAAATAGAGGCTTATCAAACGCAAGTTGAGATGCAAAATCCCGATCACCCGAAATTCGACGCTTCCAAACTCAATCAAGCGCGAATCTGTTTTTACGGTTCCTTAGCTTTGTCTCTTACGATTTTAGGTGGGAACGTGTTTTATGGTAAAAATCTAAACCCCGTATTGCGTAATGCCATTTCTACGGTTGCGCTAGGGATTGCAGGGACTGCAGTCGGCCATTTATTTTTGCAGGCAAAAAAGTTTTATCAACATTTCAATAATCAGACAGTCGCAATGGCCCCATCCAGTTTTGTCGGGTCGGATCATGTTGTGGATAGGCCTGCAGTTACTGAGGCTCAAAAAGAGATGGCGGCTCTGCTTACGGATGATGCGATTGAAAAAGCTCCCTCCGCTGAACAAGCCACTATGAAGTGCCGCGAGCGCGAGGTAGGATCGACTGTAATCAGCCCTTCACGGTACGTGTAGCTGCTCTTTTCCGGATCATCGCCGGAAGCAAGGCTGCGCTGCTGAGAAAGAGCAGCGCAGCGATCAAAATCGAAATCTGACTGGAAAAGCCTCCTAAAATCGCAGAAGCCCCGAATTGGCAGGCGCCGTTGCTCGCGCCGATCAGCCCGAAAAGCTTCCCTTGGTTTTTCGAGCTTGTATGATCGGAAAGAACCGTCTGGTAGGCTGGGTAGATCCAAGCTTCGGTAAAGGCGGGAATCGCAAGGTACGTCCACAGCTCGGCCATTTTATCGGCTCCGAACAGGAGAAAAAGGCCAAAAGAGCCCACAAGCAGAGTCCATAAAAGAATATTCTTCGCCTTCCATCTATGCAGAAGCCAGGCAGTCCCTATAACTCCCCCCAAAGTGAAGCAAAGGCTTAAGTAACTATTGAAAAACCCGATCTGGGTCTCCGTCAAATGGAACCTGACGATGAGGAAATCGGAGAGGGATACGGCGAGAAGGTACCATCCGAGCAAATTCAGCAAGAACAGGAAAAAGAGTTTCTCTTTCCAGGTTAACAGGAAGATATCTCCGATGCTCCTGAGGAATTTAGTCGGGGTGATCGATTGCTGGGTCGGCTGATACGCGTCGGTGAAGAAAATTTGTGTCCAGATCAGGGCGAACAAGAACGCTGCGCAGGCAAGTAGGCTTGGCCAGATGTACCCTCCGTAAGAAACAAAAGGCTCCTGCATGAAGAGGCCTCCCAAAAAGGGACCTAAAATCCAAGCGGCGCCTCCAAGGACGGAAAGGAAGGCGAGTTTTTGCCCTTTCGATCCGGCCTGGATTTCTACGATGGCCGCTTGGGCCATCGCCTGTTTGCCAGCGAAAAATCCGACGAGGACCTGACAGGCGATGAACAGGGTGAAACTTCCGATCCAGAGAGAGAAAGCGCAAAGCCCCATGGTAAAAATAGAACCCCAAAGCCCCCAGATCAGAACTTTCTTTCTGCCGATCCAATCGGAGAGGTCCCCTGAGGATGGGGGATCCGATCATCTCCCCGACGGGAAAAGCGGCAAAAGCGATGCCGAGAGAGATTTGGGGATCCAGATGCAAGGCGGGGAAAGGGCTGGTGTCGGATGCGATGTAAACCGCTATAAACGCAATGGCGGCCCCCCAACTGAAATAGTCCACGAAGTAGGCGAAGTAGAGAGTGAAAAGAGAGCGCCTTTGTGTCTAGTAGCATCTGTACTTTAGTTTAGGCTATAAAGATTAAGTTTCTAGCGGTTTTTATCGAAAGAGGTTTTTTTGTAAAAGAAACAAATTTTCGGATATTCTTGCTTTCAAGAACTTTAGAGAATTCTAGAGCGGGTGAACTCTTAGAAAAATAGCCGGATCAAAGAAAATAAATAGGAAAAATTCTCGGTTAAACCGTTTTTGTGAAGGTGCCGTAGGAGGCGATGAGGTTTTCCGCTTTTTTGAAATTCGCCTTTCTCAACTCTTCGTAGACTTGGAGGCCTTTCGCGTTCTGCCCTTGTTTGAAATAAAGAGTTCCGAGGCGGAAGAAAATTTCTTTGTCTTGGGAGCGGAGTTTTAAGAGGGTTTCTACTTCCTTGACCTCTTCCTCGGGCATGTTCAGGTCCCGGTAGCCCACGGCGAGCTGTTCATGGACCCAAGGATCATTGGGGGCGTAGTGGCTGAGGATGCGGAATTCTTCAATCGCAAGGCGGGCTGCGGCCCGGAATTTCTCATCGTAGAAGGGCAGGTTTTTCAATTGCTTGGCTGTCGGTTTATTTTTTTGAACGGGATTTTCCTGGGTGGGCGCCAAATAAATTTTAGAGAGGGCGACGTATGTGTTCGCCAAAGAAGCGTGGACTTCCAGGTCGGTAGGGGTCAATACGATTTGCTTCAGATGTTCTTCGATGGCGGACTCAAGGAGAAGCAGTTTCATTTTGAAAACATCTTCCCAGTAGCAATAGGCTGAAAAACGGGAAATGAGTCCGGAAAAGATCTGGAGAAAAGAGGGAACTTTATAAAAGTTCCATTCGAAATCGTGGAGGTATGCGGCCAATTTCGAAAGGGCCGCGGCGACCGAAAGGTGATGCTGGGCCTCTCCGGGGGGAACAGAAAGAACTTGCCTGCACGATTGGATGAATTGGTCTTCTGAATTTTGGAGCTGTTCCGGCTTTTTGGCCTGAAAATAGAAAAGGAGGACGAAATAGGAAAAACAGGTGAGGAAAAGCCCTCCTAGCGCAAAAGCGAGCACGGCAGACTGGCTCAAAAAAGGCAGAAAAAGAAAGAAGAGGAGCAACTCGGAGACGAAAAGCGCTGAAAAAAGAAGGTTGAACGAGACGAAAGAATGAGTCACCTTCCGGAATTCCCGCAAGATCGACCGGTAGTACTGGGGAAGATTGTTTTGGAAGAAAGCGTCTTCGAAAGCGGCTTCGTTCTCTAGCTGTGTGGACATAGTTCTTTTTGTCTGTTTGAAATTCCGGGTTGACCCATAGCGTGTACCCTCTTTCGTTTTTTTTATCAACAAACTTTTCTCAGTGGAGTCTTTCAATGCTGCAACCCTGTTTCGGCCATGAAATCGATGATGCGCTGGCTGACAGCCGCGTCTTGCAAGCGGCGGATTTGAGCCTGGCTTAAATTGTACGTGCTTCCTGTATCCCTCATATAATGGATCATCGTATCGTCGCTGACTCCGCCTTGGCTTAATTTGATCACGTCGTTGATCGTCAGAGGATCGCCTCTGTCCATCCGATCGACGGTTCGCGGGCTTGTCCTTTCCATGACTTTCCGATCCTGTTCGTCGAGCGCAGCGCCGATCAGTCCTCCGGCGATCGCGCCAGCGGCCCCTCCGATCAGGGCTCCCTGCCCTCCGGCAGCAATCCCGCCTACCCCCGCTCCAAGGGTTCCTCCTGCGATGACGCCTGTGCCTGTATTGGTGGAACAGCTTCCTAAGACAACTGCAGCGAGATTCAATAAAATGATTGCGATTCGGTTCATAATTTCCTCAATGAAAGACTAATTGTTCAATTATCGCTAATTTTGATTAATGTCTATGGAAAATAGAGAAAAAATATCGCGGTTGCCGCATGGCGATTGCATGAAGAGGTTCTTTCATAGAAAGAGACAGGATGTTCAAGATCGACAAAGTCGGCAAGATGAACAAGATAATAAACAAAGATCTTGCGCATCTTGCCCAATCCTCCAGAGCGGATCTTGTTTTGTTTTTCATGCAATTTAGGTGCGAATTTGTGAATTTAGGCTTAGAGAATAAGAGAGAGGGGATTTTTTTTCGATAGCGCAGGGAGAAAAACCCTGCGCTGCATTGTAAAAAAAGGAGGAAATTATCTTTCGACGAGACTGGGCTCTTCGCGGAATCGGTATCCGACGCCTCGGACTGTCTCGATCCAGTCGAATGTAGGCCCTAATTTTTTGCGCAAAGAGGCGATATGGACGTCGATATTTCGGTCGACGATGAAGGCGTCGTCGTTATTGATATCGTCCAAGAGTTGATTGCGGGTCAGCACTTTTCCTCTGTTCGTGACGAGGCGGCGGAGGATGCCGAATTCCGAGAGGGTCAGAGGGATGACTTTCTCTCCTTTGCGCAGGATGTAGCGGTCGATTTCCAGGATGAAGTCGCTGAATCTGACCGTTTTGACGGTTTTTCCGGTTCTTTGCCGCGGCGAAGATGGCTTTGATGCGGGAAAAGAGGACTTTCGGAGAAAAGGGTTTATGGACGTAATCGTCCGCGCCGAGTTCCAGTCCGAGGACTACATCGAGCTCCTCTCCTTTTGCGGATAGGATGATCACGGGGATGTTCTTTAAATCGGCGTTGCTCTTCATTTTGCGGCAGACATCCAGTCCGTTTTCTCCGGGGAGCATGATGTCGAGAATGACTAAGTCGGGCTTTTCCCTTTCGATCGCGCGATAGCCGTTGATCCCATCAACTTCGACATGCAGTTTATAGCCAGAAAGCTCGGCTTGGAGTTTGATTAACGCAGCGATATCTTCTTCGTCTTCGATCAACAGGATGCGCTTTTTTTGGCTCATTGGTTCTACCTCGCTAGAAAGTGCCGTGACGTTTAAAATAATTTCACATTTTCTTATTTTTTTTCAACTCGATTCTTTCGATTTCGGAACCAAAAAAAATCTTTCCGAATTTGCGGAATTTCTCTGGATCGTCGCTCGCGTAGAATTCATACCACGGCTTTTCCGTTTGAGGGTTGAGAAGTCAATTTTTTGCTAAGGTCTTTCGGGCTTGCAGGGCGCAGTTTTCGGCTGGCTCGATGAGTTTTACCTCGGCGCCGAGGCATTTCTGCAGAACGTCCTTCATCAGGGGATAATGGGTGCAGGCAAGGAGAGCCGCGTCCACTTTCCCCCTTAAATGGCCGAGATAAGACTCGGCAATCAGAGATGCGGAAGGGTGTTCGAAAAAACCCTCCTCGATCAAAGGGACGAAAAGAGGGCAGGAAACTGCATAGACCTCAATTTTTGGATTCCACTGCCGCACGAGGCTTTGATAAAGGCCCGACCGGATCGTGCTGGAGGTTCCTAAAATGGCTACTTTGAGGGTCCGCGTCTCTTGTGCTAAAAGCTCCAAGCCAGGATTGATAACTCCAATTACGGGAATAGAGAGTTTTTGCTGTAAAGTCTCCAAAGCATGGGAACAGGCCGTGTGGCAAGGGATCATCAATAGCTTGATCTTTTTTTGAAGAAGAAAGGAGGCATTCTCCAACGCGTAGCGAAGAACGGTTTGAGGCGATTTATTCCCATACGGAAGATGGGCCGTGTCCCCGAGATAGACCAAATTCTCATTTGGGAGAAGCCGGACGACCTCGCGCATGACAGTCAGGCCGCCAAAGCCCGAATCGAACAATCCGATCGGACGATAAGAATCTTTATTCATTGGGGATTTTGAGCTCTTGACCGACGACGATCAAATCTTGATCGAGCCGATTCAGCTTTTTTAATTTTTCGACTGCTGTATGATGCGATCTCGCGATTTTTTCCAGGGAGTCTCCGGAACGGACTTTATAAATTTTAAAGGTTTCCCCTCCCAATCCCTTAGCGATCGAATCGAGGTTCTCTTTAATTTTAGCCAATTCGTCGAAGCGCCGATTTTGGGAAAGGATGTCCTGCTCTAATTCCTCGACGCGGCTTTTAAACTGGTTCAACGCGGACGACGTTTCATTCGCATGGGATAAAAGCCTCTCCAAGTCTTTTGCATCGGCAGTTTGGGCTTTTTCCATAGAGGCCCATTTTTTTTCTAAAGAGTGGATCTGCTGCGAGAGCTGATCGATTTTCGCTTGCTGTTTTTCGAGATCTTGCTGTTTTAAAGAAGACAGGGCGTTTTCATAATGCTTGATCCGCCCATCCAAAATTTGGATCTCGGTCTGGAAGCAATTTACGTCATGCCGGATATCATCCAAATTGGTCTGCACTTCATGGAGAGTCAACTCCCATTGATGCTTTTCATCATGGGGAGAAGAGCGGAGGGGCGAGCACCCCGTAGCGCCGAGAAGTGAAATGATTACTGCTGCCCAGCAACGGAACGTCAAGGTCTTCATTTTTGATAGATCTTGAATTCAGAGCGGCGGTTGGTTCTCCAATCATCCGAGGAATGGCCTTGGGCGACGGGCTGTTCTTTCCCTTTCGATACAGTATAAACCCTGTTCAGGTCGACTCCGTATTTAACCAAAAGAGACCGGACATAGTTCGCGCGGCGCATGCCGAGGGCCATATTGTAGCTGGCGGACGCTCTTTCATCGGTATGTCCCTCGATGACGAGATAAATAGACGGGTTTTTCCTGAGATACTCAGACAATTGCATCACCGCTGCAATTTCCGCTTTGTCGCGCACTACGTGGTCGTCGGTATCGTAATGGATCGGTTGGAAAAGCATCCGGACGGCATCTGGCGGCAAGTAAAAATCCACAAGAGCGGGAATCCCTTTTTGTCCCGGGATCCCTTTCGGCTGAGGAAGGGCGGCGTCTGTCGATGCGAACGCATTTTTTAGGTCTGCGTCGCTCAACGGGATGAAGTCCTCATCGAAGGGTCCGACGAATTCTTCATCGGAAGTGAGCATGCGCGATTCGTAATCTTTCCCCCAAAGGGCGTCAACGCCTTTTTGCATATAGCGTCCGGCGGTTTTCAGGTTTTCCCAGCCCTCTGTGCTGCTGTGATTGCAACCAGCGGCTGCGAAAAGGATGGCGGCGATAAAAAATGGAGCTGCGCGAGACATGTTCTTCCTCAAAGGTTCACTCTACAGATTACCGGAATCGCCATTTCTTGGAAAATGGGAAATGAAATGGCTCGGGTCAGTTTCGAGGCCTTGGACAGAATGTAACAGCGGTTTGTGTTCGGAGCCTAGACCTTCATTAGTAGAGAGGAGCCAATCAATCATTGGACAGGACGTAACGAGGGTACTTGCATTAAGTCCTATACCTTCATCAGCGCAGAGGCGCGAAGCGCGCAGCAGAGGTAGAGAGGACGCAGAGGCCGCGAAGCGCGGCGAAGAAAAAAATGGCTTTTCCGCGAAGCGCAGAAAAGCCATGTTCCCCCGCGAAGCGCGGAGAAATAAAAATTTTTTGTTCATTTTCCGCCGCGCTTCGCGGCCTCTGCGTCCTCTCGTCCTCTGCTGCGTGCATTTCCTGCTCCGCTTAAAAAAGATCCCCCGGATCTTTTTTAAGTTTCCGCAGCCTCTGCGCTGATGAAGGTATAGGACTTTAAGCAAAGGCCGCCGTTATGTTCTGATCAAGATGCGATCTTAGAAACTTATTTGGGGCGTTTCTTGGATTTTATTGCAGACCAAATCGGATCTTTTTTAGAATTGTTTAAGTGATCGATTTTTCTTTTCCGAAAATCAATAAGAAGATCGTCGGGAATGGGTTTCACCCCATGTCGCTCGGACAATTGACGGGCTGTCTCGGGATCTAGGATTTTATGCTTAGCGCGATCTTGGGGAGTTTCCGGTATTCCCTCTGTACTCTTTAAACGTTGTACAGTCGATGTGAAATACGCTAGACGAATGCTATGGTCACTAAGACTGTGCTTTCTATAAATCTGCGGAATCTCATCATTGCCAGCGCGGATTGCTTCATCGACCGCTATGTCGAAACTTTGTTTCCAATTTTGTTTCTTATTTCTCGAACTACTGGGTTGATTTGAAGCGCCGCGTTTGTCGTGGGAAAGGCCATTTGAAACACGCTTTTGATGAAAGATGGGAGATGTTGAATACGATACAGCGGAAGCGCCGCAATCCGAAACGAAATGTTCTGATTCTTTATGCAAAGAATCTTTTTGAAGATTAGAGCTTACCCGACCCGCCATACAATTCTTAAATTATTCACACAATAGACTATCGGAACCGCCATTTCTTGAAAATTGAGAAATGAAACGGCTCTTCGGGGCCTTGGACAGAATGTAACAGCGTCTTGTGTTCAAAGTCCTATACCTTCATCAGTAGAGAGGAGCAAATCAATCATTAGACTGGAGGTAACAGCGGCCTTTGCTTAAAGTCCTATACCTTCATCAGCGCAGAGAGGCTGTGAAAAAATGGAGACTTCCACCGATTTTGATGAGGTTTTTCTGCAATTATTTTGATTCAAGACGAGGGCAACTCGAAGAGAGTTGTCCGAAGGCTTGAAGCAAAAAAAGGGCCAAAAAGCTCGCAAAAACGGCTGGGTATCGATTTTTTCACAGCCTCAGAGGCGCGAGACGCGCACACAGAGGACGAGAGGACGCAGAGGCGAGAGAAGCGGTCCAGTTCACCCACATAGGTAACACTTTGATTCACCCACATGGGTAACAGTTTTGGAGGCTTCTTGGGTGGATTGATTCACCTAGAAGTAACAAACTGGTTCACCCACATGGGTAACACTTTTCAGGAAAACCTGAATAATTATAGGCCAAAAAGATAGGAGTATCCGATGGCCTGGGAGTTACAAAAAGTGGAAGATCAAAGGAAAAATTTAGCAGAAGCCTATTGGAAAGGAACTGCTAGTATGAGTGAGTTATGTAAGCATTTTGGAATCAGTCGAAAAACTGCCTACAAGTGGTGTAATCGTTACAAGCGTTTAGGGGAAAAGGGACTGATAGATTTGTCAAAAGCTCGCCAGAACCTTTCAAGAGTCTATACTAACGAAACAATAGAAATGGCCCTAGATCTCAAGCTCAAAAAAAGGACGTGGGGACCTAAAAAAATTGTGGCTCGATTAAGGCATGATCATCCAAGAATGGAATGGCCCTCTCCTACAAGGCTCTATGAAATTTTCAAAGCAAACAACTTGGTTGTTCCTAAAAGACTTAGAGGACGAGTCCCCGCGACACATCCACTTGGAGAATTGAATGATAGCAACGACATATGGATGGCAGATTTCAAAGGATGGTTCTTAACGGGAGATAATCAAAAATGTGAACCCTTAACAATTACAGACGGGTTTTCAAGGTTTTTAATTAAATGCGTCCATCTTAATAACAAATCTGCTGAATATGTTTGGCCGATTTTCGCAGAAGCCTTTAGGGAATATGGATTGCCAAGCCGGATTAGAACAGATAATGGATCACCATTTGGGTCTGTAGGCGCAGGTCGGTTAACTGATTTATCAATCAAATTTATTAAGTCGGGAGTAATGCCAGAGTGGATTAATCCCGGCCATCCAGAAGAAAATGGGAGGCATGAACGGTTTCATCTGACCTTAAAGCAATCAGTAGCAATCCCACCTGCAGCGAATCTGCAAGAACAAATAACAAGAATGGCTATCTTTCAAGAAG
Source organism: uncultured Chlamydiae bacterium (assembly GCA_963713105.1). GTDB lineage: Bacteria > Chlamydiota > Chlamydiia > Chlamydiales > SM23-39 > CAVQKJ01. The sequence continues at coordinate 1,349,711 of CAVQKJ010000004.1, read as the reverse complement.
AATATAATTACGAAAGGCCACATGAATCTTTAAATATGGAACCACCGATTAATCGCTATTGCAAATCCTTAAGGCAGTGGGATGGAATTTTGAGATCTCCCGAGTACGATACTCAAAGAATGCTCGTGAGAAAGGTAGGGCAAAATGGGTGTATCTGGATAAAACAATTTGAATATTACGTAAGCCAAACGTTGACAGGAGAACATGTAGGCGTGACTGAAGATGAAGAGGGTTTGAAAGTGAGCTATGGATCAGTGTATTTAGGAAATCTACAGAATGGGAACAAACGGATAAAGAAGCCGAAATTGAAAAGAAAATACGTGGTGCGAAGATGAGAAATATTTTGAGTCGCGCGATCCCCCCATGGGGGGATCCTCTTCTTCTTTTTGAGTGGGCTCGAAGCCCTTGCGGGCTTCCTCGCCCCTGTTACAACAACGACCAAGAAGTTCTCTGTGAGATGAGAAGACTAAAAAAAATATAGAAGAAAAGTGTAACCTATGTGGGTGAACTAAGTGTTACCTATGTGACCGATTGGACCAAGCTCTCGCGCTCTCAGAAAAATAATGCCGCGAAACGCGGAGAAGATCAGAAGATTTTACTCCTCCGCGCCTCGCGGGGGAACATGGCTTTTCTGCGCTTCGCGGAAAAGTCATTTTTTTCTTCGCCGCGCTTCGCGGCCTCTGCGTCCTCTCTACCTCTGTGTGCGCGTCCTGCTCCGCTTAAAAAAGATCCCCCGGATCTTTTTTAAGATTCCGCAGCCTCTGCGCTGATGAAGGTATAGGACTTTAAGCAAAGGCCGCCGTTATGATCTGTCCGAGGTCTAGCGTTACTTATCTCGGTTCCCAGCAGGCGAAGCGTTTTTGGCCGAGGCCTTTGCTGATTTGGACCGGCTCCCCTCCATTCACATGGATGAGGTAGAGTTCCGAGGAGTCGTGGTTTTCAGTGTTGTAGACGAGATGGAGGCTGTCGGGGGCCCAAGAGGGGTTTTCCTTCGTTTCGCGGCCCTGAGTGAGCTGCCTTTCTTCCTCTGTTGCGAAGTCGTAGATCCAAATTTGCCGGACGCCATCGACTTTCGCGCTGTAGGCGAGTTTTGCGCCGTCGGGCGACCACGAGGGAGAGGTATTTTCCCGGTTTTTCTTGGTCAACAGCCGCGGAGAGGGGCGCTGCGTTTCTTTAGGCCCTGTCACATTGAGGAGATAGATGCGCGGCGGGCCGTCTTTATCGGAGACGAAAGCGATTTGTTTTCCATCGGGGCTGTAGGTGGGAGAGGCTTGCGTGGCTCTGGATGTGGAATAGAGCTGGCGCGCTTTCCCAACCATTTTTCCTTTGGAGTCGAAGTTTTGGGCAAAAAGGTCGGGCCTGCCGGCGACATCGGTGATGAACGCCATTTGCGTCCCTTTCCGCGTCAAATTCGGCAAAGCTTGATTTCCTCGCAGATCGACCATGGGCTCGGGATGAGGGCTGGAAAGAGAGGAACGGTAGATTTTCCCTTGGCCGCTTTTCTCAGAGACGTAATAAAATTCGAGATCCGATGCCGAAGGAGAGGCTTTCGGAAAAAAACCTGGAGAGAGGCAATAGCTGTTTTCGTGGGTGATTTGACGCGCGTTGGCCCCGTCCGCGTCGCTGACCCAGATTTCAGAGACCCAATCGGCCCCTTTTTCGTGGTTGCGCACTCTTTGCGTGTAAAGAATGCGGAGGGAAGCAATCCCCTCGACGCCGAAGAGATCTTTTTGCAAATTGTCGTAAAAGCGGTGGATCCGCCGCCGGTCTTCTTCGAGTTGTCCCGATAATGCGATTTCAGGGTATTTTTTCGACGTCCCGTTTTCCGTATTGAAAACCGTTGCGGAAAACCGCTTTTGGAGCATCTGTATGGCGATCGCGTATGGGATTCCTTCCTTTTTCCAAACCGCAAGGTCGAAGTGGGAGCGGACATCGGGAAAGCGGAAAGTCTTTTCCAACTCGTCGCGCTGAGCGGCAAGAGTGCAAAACCCAGAATTTTGCATGTCGAATTCTAAAACCGACCTCAGTTCGTCGCAATACCGCCAATCCGATTCCGAGGGGTCTAAATAAAAACGGGACAAGTAGACAGGTTTTGCGCTGGAGCGCGTTGCGAGGTGCACTTCTAATTCAGGAGCGCCGCTCCAAAGAAGAAACGGCACGATTAAAAAATTAAGGATTTTCCACATTGCGAAAAGTGATGGTGAAAGTTTGGGTTAAATCGGTGATTCCGAAATCATTAAAACACGGGAAGGTTAACTCAGGCAACCGGTTTTTGAGAAATTCGGCGTTTTTGGAATTTCTCGAATCGAGGACTTCGCATTCGCTTAGACGGCCGAACCGGTCGATTTCGATTCTTAATTTTACATCCCCCCGTTCAGGCAAATCGAGGGCGCCTTGCAGATATGCGACGAGATATTCTTCGTAAGAGGGAAGAAGAGGATCCTCCTGCGGCATCTCTTTTGTCTGGGAAGCCGACAACGCTTTCGGCAATACGACCGCGGGCCTGCTCGATTTGGGTTCCGACGCGGCGGCTAACGATTGCAAACTTTTTGCGATTTCTTGCAGGGCTTGATTTTGGACGGGCGCATCTTCCTCAAGACTGTATGGCAGGAATGGTTTGGCTGGCGTGACGGACTTGACGGACTGGACGGATTTGACCGACTTGACAGACTGGACAGACTGACGGAGGGGGGCTGGGCTTTTGGATTGGGCTTTGCCGAAGCGGTAGTTTTTTCTGCTGGTTTTGCCGGTTCAGGTTTTTTCGCCTCGCTCTTTGGTGTTGGTTTTTTTGCTGACGGAGATGGAGATGAGGGCTTCGGCTCGGCGCGAGGCATAGAGGCTGGCGGCTGCGCGATCGATTTTGGGGAAGGGGAAGAGGAAAGAGTGCGGACGGCGATCGGTTTGGCAGGTCGTAGGCGGCGCGTTGCGAAATGATGGACTGTCATTGCGAAGATTGCGAGAAGATGGGCCAAACAGACGAGAATTGCGATTTGCCGGACTCGGGTCAGCGAAACGAATTTTTTCCAAATTTCCATTTTTAATTCGGTTTCAGGATCACATCCATTTGCTCGAACCCGGCTGCTTCCAACGCATTTTTGACCGATTGGTACGATCCGAAAGATGCTCTGCTGTCGGGTAGTAATTGAGGAACGGCTCGAGGGTATTTCTTTTTTTCGTCGCGCAATCGGGCTTCGAGCTGCTGCATCGTCAGCCGCTGGTTTTCGATCCAGATCGAGTTGTCGGAATGGACGGCGATCGAGATAGGGCTCGTTTGAAAGGAGGCCGTTTCTTTTTTCGCCGGACTTCCAAAGGCCAGTTCGACCGGATCGATATCGAGGACCGGAGCGATCAGCATGAAAGCGATCAGCACGACGAACACCACGTCGATCAACGGAGTCAGGTTGATCAGCGGCTCATCTATCGAATCCTCTTCAAGGAGCGATCGGAATCTTTTGCGCATAATCCGGCTTGCGGTATTGCAGTTCCACGGCGGCCATCAAGAGATGGGAAAAATCCTCCATCTCGCGCCTGTATTCGCGTCCCGCGTTTTTCAAATAATTGTATCCTACGAGGGCGGGAATCGCAACCACGAGGCCGATCACCGTAGTCGCAAGCGCCATCGAAAGGCCTGCGAGCATCGCGCTATTGCCCGAGGCGATCCCCCGCGTATGGAGTTCGGAAAAAGTGACGAGGATCCCCCAAACGGTCCCCAACAGACCTAGAAAAGGGCCCAATGTGACCACCGTCGAAAGGACAAAAAGGTGTTTCTCCAAGGTTTTCGCTTGCGAGGCGAGCATCGTGTGGGCTTGGGATTCGATCAGCCCTAAGTCGGCCTCGGAGAGGAAAACCGGCGCGTCTCTCTCAGGAGAAAAAAAATGATTCCGCGCGATGATCTGCAGCGTTTTTTGCTTCAATGCCTTGTAGATCTCGAAAAAGGGATGGGGGATTTCCAGAAATTGTTTTTTGGAAGAGGGCGTGAACGGCAGGTTCAAAGGGTCTTTTTCGGAAAATTGGGAGGCCAGCTCGGTAGAAAGGCGGCGCACTTGATAAAAAATCCAGCCTTTATGGATCAAAACCGTCCAGGAAACGGCGGACAAAATAAAAAGCCCCCAAAAGATCGATTTTCCAAACCAGTCGGATTGGATGTAGGCGGCGATGAAGGGGTTTCCAGCGGCCAGGATCAACATATTTTTTGCCTTGATATCACCTATGATAGTTGGATAGTCTATTGAAAGCTTAAAATCAAGTAAAGACACGATGCGAGACGCCCACTCTATCGGGACGGTGATCAGTTACTGCACGAACGATTACCGCTTCATCCATAAATGCATTGAAGAGGCCCGTAAATTTTCGCGTCAGATCGTCATCCCCGTTTGCGACCATTTCTTCGATGGAACGCCCGAAAACAGGGAATTATTGGAATGGACCTACGCAAAACATCCCGACTGTCAATTTATAGAATTTTCCTATCTGCCCGACAGGCTCTACAGCCGCTATCACTCTATGGGCCCGAGCGACAAAGATTGGTCGATTTACTGGATCTCCACAGCTCGATATGTGGGATTCCATTACCTCATTCCCGAGATCGAACGGATCTTGTTTCTCGATAGCGATGAGGTCCTTGACGGAGACCGTTTTTTGGAGTGGATCGATAAAAAAGATTACCAGAAATACGATGCGCAAAGGTTCGCTTCCTACCTTTATGCAGCGAAGCCTTATTGGAGAGCAAAAAAAGTGGTAAATCTTCCGTTGTTTGTAAAAAATCTGCTTTGCCGCCTTTGACTTTGCTAAACGGATTGGAACGGATCGGCGCTTATTTAGCGCATCCGGGGCCCAAATGCGAACAAATCGTAGGGCTCGACGGCCTGCCCTTCGTGCATCATTATAGCTGGGTCCGGACGAAAGAAGAATGTTATCAAAAAAGCGGGAACTTGGGGCCATAGGCACGATGAAGATTGGCCCTCGCTCATCGAGGAGAGTTTTAAAGAAAACCCGAAGCAGTTTTTCGACCTTCCCCTTGAATTCGAAAAAATTCAAAATCCGTTTTTCGATCCTCTATCCATCCAAATTCCCTCGCTTTTGCCGGAGAAAAAAGGGAGCTGCTTGAAAATCGACGATAAGGACCTTTTTCGAAAAGAGATAGAGGCGCTGCTATGACATTCGCATCGATCATCTCCTACTGCACGAACGATTTCCGCTTCATAGGAAAATGCATCGAAGAAGCGAGCCTCTTTTCCGACACCGTCTTGATTCCGGTTTGCGATCATCTCTTCGACGGGACTCCAGAGAACCGGGGACTTTTGGATGCGACCTATGCGCGCCATCCCGATTGCCAATTCATCGAATTCGCTTATTCAGCAAAGTCGCTCTACAATCCTTTTTTACGAATAGCCCCTGAAGATGTCGATTGGCCCCGCTATTGGCATTCAACGGCCCGCTATATCGGCTATATGCATCTCCCGCCAGAGGTTGAATATGTCCTTTTTCTCGACTGCGATGAGATTCCGGAAGGGGCCCGTTTTGCAGACTGGCTGCACAGCGGAGAATATAAAAAATGGAATGCGGTCCGTCTTTTGGCCTATTACTATGTCCTTCGGCCCGATTTCCGCGCCAACCTTCTCCAGTCGATTACTTTGCTGGTTCGCAAAGCGGCCCTTTCGCCTCGTTTTTTCCATCAACCCGACGAACGGGACGGAATGTACCGCTGCATTGACGCGCCGAAAATCGCAGACGTCCGCGCGCACAGCGGCAAACCGCTGATCCACCATTATAGCTGGGTGAGGACTAGGGAAGAATCCTTGCGCAAAGCGAACGCCTGGAGTCATAGATCCGATGAAGACTGGCCGAAACTCATCGAGCGCGCTTTCAGTGATAAAGGGGGAAAGAATCTTTTCGGCACCGATTTGAAATTCGCTCCCATGCTGGAGTCCCCTTATTTCGATCCTTTTTCTGTGGAAATCCCCGTCAATCCACCCCATTTGCAACAAGCCGCCCACGTGAAGAAAATTGACAAACGGGAAGTATTTAGGATGGAGATCGATGCATTACTATGATTCCCACGCCCATCTCAGCTCGGCCGAAGTGTTGCCGCACGTCGACGCCGTTATGGCCCGAGCGAAAATCGCCGGAGTCGAAAGGATCTTGAACATTTGCACCGATGTAGAGAGTTTGGAAAAAGGGCTTGCGCTCGAAAAAAAATATCCCCAAATCAAAAACGCAGGAGCGACGACTCCCCACGATGTGGAGAAAGAGGGGGAAAGCGCATTTTCCTCCTTTGCAGAGGCCGCCCACTCAAAGAAACTCGCCGCGGTCGGAGAAACGGGACTCGATTATTATTACGAACATTCCAATAAAGTAATGCAGAAGAAGTTCTTAATAAAATACCTCCATCTCTCTTTAGAATGCGGACTCCCTGTTATTTTCCATTGCCGCGACGCCTTCGCCGATCTTTTTGCCATCGCTGACGCCGAATACAAATCCGGCGCGCCCGCGATCCTCCACTGCTTCACAGGGACGATGCAAGAGGCCGAACAGGTTCTGTCCCGCGGCTGGTACTTGTCATTGAGTGGAATTGTTACGTTTAAAAGAAGCGAAGCTTTGCGGGAAGTGGCCAGAATGGTTCCCCTCTCCCAGCTCCTCATTGAAACAGACACCCCGTATCTCGCTCCCCAATCGAAGCGCGGCAAACAGAACGAACCCGCTTATCTGCCGGAGACGGCAGTCTGCATTGCTCAAGCGAAAAACATATCAGTGGAAGAAGTCGCGCATGCGACCGGAGAAAATGGCAGACGGCTTTTTTCTTAGAAAAAACCGTCTATATAAATACTGAATTTTCAATAAAACGATTAATCCTGGTTAATAACAGGCATCACTCTGCCTTGAAGGGCCGATTCTCCGCTCGTTTGGTATTGGTTTAAAGCGTTTCGCAGATCTTCAGGCGATGCGCCGTCTTTCATCAACGTTCGAAGGTTTAAATAAGAGTCAGTATGCTGGGTTTCTAATTTGTCTTGTTCTTTAATTTGATGTAACGGGATTTCTTTTATTGCTGAAAGTGTGCTCATTTTTTTTGTCCTATTTTTAGTTTGTTATTGCTTTGTGTGTTTTTATTTAGGATTTTTTGTTGGGTCTTTTGCTCTCGTCTTTATCGGAAGAGGGATTGAGCTGCGGGCTTGTCTTTGGCGGCAGCAAAGGGCGTCTATATCCCGCGTATTCTGAAAGTAGGCCAATTATATTGACAATATTTTGATTGATAGAGTCGCGGTTTATTTGAATTTGCCTAGAAATAAGCTGTGAACTTGCAGAGAGAGGAAGAAGGGGGGTTCCCGGACGGCGGATTGAAGCTTCCCCATGGTCCATTGTCCTTGCGAGCAGCTCGCCAGATAAATGTCTGTTCTTTACGACGAGTTTGAGGGTTTGTGTACGAAGTGCACTTGCGAGTTGAATGTTGACGAGCATGTCGATTGGATCAAAACAGTAATCCCTGACGAGCATGATCTCTACATCTGCGAGGCTTGTCTCCGTCCGTAGTTTTCCGATAAATTCGTTGTTTATTTCTTCGCATGTTTTAACAATTTTTGGGTCAAATGTAACTGAAGTAATAGACATTTTAAAGATCCTTTGTTAATTATAATTATTAATATTATACAATAAAGTAAAATTAAAACATATTAGTTTTTACAATTATTTTTTTAATCAATAATAAAATGTAAGTGTTTGGTGTTTATGCGTTTAATTAAATATGTCCCGAAAAATCGATCGTTTTTCTGGGATCTTTTGTCTTGTCAAATTGTTCCTTAAATGTAAAAAAATTCTTACCCCGAGAGGAATATGGCCACAACGACCAGCTCCCAGATTTCCAGCACTTTTATATGGAGAAGGGTCCACTCTTTGATGGGCCTTTGGCTCATCCTCTATCTGATTGAGCATCTGATCGTCAATTCACAGGCAGCCCTCTGGATCGGCGACGATGGGAGCGGGTTTGTCCGGTTGGTGAATTCGTTGGAGAGACTCCCTTATTTACAGGTGATCGAGACGGTCTTTATCGGCATTCCTCTGTTGATTCATGGGATTTGGGGCGTGAAGCGGGCGCTTAGCGCGAAAACCAATTCCCTGCCATCCGATGGGAGCCGGCCTTCTTTTTCCTACCCCAGGAACAGGGCTTTTACTTGGCAAAGGCTTACTTCCTGGATTTTGCTTTTCGGGATAGCGGGGCATGTCGTACAGATGCGCTTCGTCCATTATCCAAAGCATGTGAGGGTCGGCAATGAGAAAGAGTATTTGACGAAGGTCAGCGTCGACGATGGGATCGAATCTTTGGCAGGGCGGACCGGCGTGAAGCTCTACGGGCCGGACCAGATCGCCCAATTCCAAGGCTCGGAAAAGTGGATGGAAGAGGTCTCTTCCTTCCATCCTCGATGCAAACCAAGTGGTCGTCATGGCCCCTTCTCCCGGCAAGGCGATGCTTTTCATGGTCAGGGATACGTTTAAAAATCCGTTCATGGCGTCGCTTTATACGATATTTGTCTTGGCGGCGGCATTTCACGCGTTCAATGGGTTTTGGACCTCACTGATCACGTGGGGAGCTGTTTTATCCTACCGGTCGCAAAAAGCGGTGCTCCCTGTCGGATGGATGGGGATGGCCCTGTTGGTTTTTCTCGGATTAGCCGCGATCTGGGGCAGTTATTGGATCAATTTGCGCAATTAGGACCGGATGGACGCTAAAAGAAAAAAAGAGGTGATCGTCGTCGGCGGAGGGCTCGCAGGGCTTGCCGCGGCAATGAAGCTGGCTGAAAAAGATTGCAACGTCAAGCTGGTCTCAGTCACGAAAGTGCGCCGTTCCCATTCCGTTTGCGCGCAAGGCGGGATCAATATCGCGATCAATCTAAAAGGGGAAGACGATTCTCCGATCATCCACGCCTACGATACGATCAAAGGGGGCGATTTTTTAGCCAACCAGCCTCCCGTTTTGGAAATGTGTCTGGCGGGACCGGGGATTTTGCGGATGATGGAGAGGATGGGATGCCCATTCAACCGGACGCCGGAGGGGCATGTCGATTTCCGCCGCTTCGGAGGGACTCTGTATCACCGGACCGCATTTTGCGGAGCCTCCACGGGACAGCAGCTTCTTTATTCTCTGGATGAGCAGGTCCGCCGTTTTGAGGCTAAGGGAACCGTCGAAAAATTTGAGAACCACGAGTTTTTGCGCCTCATTCTGGATGAATCAGGCCAAGCGTGCGGCATCGTGATGCACGATCTGTTCAATCTGAAACTCGCAGGTGTTGAAAGCCGACGCCGTCGTCATCGCGACCGGAGGCTTGGGGCTGATCTACAAACTATCGACGAATTCCACTTTTTGCACAGGCGCCGCGAACGGCAGGCTTTTCATGCAGGGAATGAAATACGCCAACGGGGAATTCATCCAGATCCACCCGACGGCGATTCCCGGCCGCGATAAAATGCGCCTCATTTCAGAGTCGGTGCGCGGCGAAGGGGGACGGGTTTGGGTTTATGGAGATTCATCGAAACAGATCCAATTTCCCGATGGGACCATGAAACCGTGCGGACGGACGGGAGAGCCTTGGTATTTCCTCGAAGAGATGTATCCTGTGTTTGGCAATCTTGTGCCGCGCGACATCGGTTCGAGAGAAGTGTTGAGGGTTTGCGAACTTGGACTGGGCATCGATGGAAAGATGCAAGTCTATCTCGATATCACCCATTTGCCGCCCCAAAAACAGCATAAGCTCGAATCAGTCCTCGATATCTATCAGAAATTTACGGGAGAGGATCCGCGCAAAAAGCCGATGAAGATCTGTCCCGCGGTCCATTATACGATGGGAGGCGCCTGGGTCGATTGGCCTGCTGCCGACGATCCGGACCGTTGGGAGCGCTATCGGCAGATGACCAATCTCAAAGGCTGCTTCAACGTGGGAGAATCCGATTACCAATACCACGGGGCCAATCGGTTGGGGGCGAATTCTCTTTTATCCTGCATTTTCGGGGGGCTTGTCACTGGAGTCGAAGTTCCGAGATACATCGACAATTTAAAATCGAGTTTTGAAAAGGTCTCGGATGCCGTTTTTCAAGCGGCTTTGGATATCGAGGAAAAAGCCCAACAGGAGCTCCTCAACAGGAAAGGGACCGAAAACGTCCATAAACTCCACGACGAGATGGCCGATTGGATGGTCCGCTTCGCCAGCGTGAAGAGAGACAATCCCGATTTGAAAAAAGCGATTGAAAAGCTGAAAGAGATCCGCGAGCGGTACGAAAACATTTCCTTGGACGACCGAGGCAAACAATTAAATCAAACTTACGTTTTCGCCCATCAGTTCCCCGCTATGTTGGAACTGGCCTTAGTCATCGCCAAAGGAGCCCTTTTGCGCGATGAATTCCGCGGCGCCCATTTCAAACCCGAATTTCCGGAAAGAAACGACAATGATTGGCTGAAAACGACGATCGCGACCTATAGACCCGATGAACCTGTCGATCGATTACGAACCCGTTGACATCCGGCATCTCGACCCGATAAAGAGGGATTATACGAAGGGCAAAAAGGCCAAACCGACTTTGAAAAACGTCCCCACCAACATCCAGCTGCCAATATGACAAATACATTCACTTTGAAAATTCTACGCGGAACGCCCGGCAACCAGTACTGGGAGGAATTCGAGCTGGAAAGGCATGAAGGGGCCAACGTCATCTCTTCTCTCATGGAAATTCAAAAAAATCCGATTAACAAAAAAGGAGAAAAGACGACGCCAGTCGCCTGGGAACAAGGATGTCTTGAAGAAGTGTGCGGCTCTTGCTCCATGCTCGTCAACGGCAAGCCTCGCCAGTCTTGCACCGCCTTGATCGAACCCTACATCAAAGAATCGGGTCCGACGATCGTCCTGGCCCCCTTTACGAAATTTCCCCTCATCCGCGACCTTTGCGTCGACCGGACCAGCATGTTCGAAGCTCTGAAAAAAGTCCGCGCCTGGATTCCCATCGACGGCTATACAGATAGCGGCGAATTCGGACCTCCCATCAGCTCGGAGGTGCAAGAGGCCCTTTATGTCCTTTCGACTTGCATGACCTGCGGCTGCTGCAGCGAGAGCTGTCCCCAAGTCAATTCCGATTCCCCTTATATGGGGCCTGCAGCCATGTCCCAAATCCGTCTCTTCAATTCGAATCCTACAGGCAGTTTGCAAAAGTCGCAGAGGCTCCGCGCGGCTCTCAGCGAAGAAGGGATCGCCGGATGCGGAAACGCCCAGAACTGCGTCCGTGTCTGCCCGAAAAAAATCCCCCTCACCGAATCGCTCGCTCTCATCGGGCGGGAAGCGTCTAAACAGGCGATCAAAGACTTCCTCAGCCTTCCCGACGCTGGAAAGCAATGAGTCTCTTTAATTATAAATCGAAGAGAAATCTAAAGACCTCTCCCGAACCTTCTCCAAAAATCAAAAAGAAAAAGAGCAGCCAGGAACTCTCATTTGTCGTACAAGAACACCACGCCAGGCGCCTCCATTATGATTTAAGGCTGGAAGTGGACGGAGTCTTAAAGAGTTGGGCCGTCCCCAAACAGCCCTCATCGAGTCCCAAAATCAAACGGTTGGCGATTCAAGTCGAAGACCATCCTTACGATTACAAAGATTTCGAAGGGACCATTCCTTCCGGTTATGGAAAAGGGACCGTCTCGATTTGGGACGAGGGGACTTATAGCGTAGATGGGCAAAACGCCGCCGATTCCGAAAAAACGATGCGGGCGGGACTCAAAAAAGGGACCCTCCATTTCACTTTGAAAGGGAAAAAACTGAAGGGCGTTTACCATTTAGTGAAAATGAAAACAGCGGAAGAGAAAAGTCACAGTCAATGGCTGCTCATGAAAAAAGAAGAGAAGACAGACCTGCCGAATTTGACGAATGTAGATAAAATCTATTGGCCCAAAGAAAAAATCACGAAAGGAGATTTGCTACGTTATTATGCCCAAATCGCCCCCTGGATCCTCCCTTATCTCATCGACCGTCCCGAATCGCTGAGGCGCTATCCCGATGGGATCGAAGGGAAGACCTTCTTCCAAAAAAATCTCAAAGACCCTCCCGATTGGGTTCAAACGGAACTCATCCATCACGACAACAAGAAAATCAACTATCTGCTGATCCAGGATGAAGCGAGCCTCCTCTACGCCGTCAATTTAGGATGCATCGAGCTCCATCCCTTTTTCTCCCGTCTCGGCAAATTGGACAATCCCGATTATTTAATCCTTGATCTCGATCCCAAAGACGCCCCGTTTTCGAAAGTCATCGAAACGGCTCAAGCGATCCACGGCCTTTTGGAAGAAATCAAAGTCCCCTCCTATTGCAAAACTTCAGGGGCCACCGGTCTCCACATCGCCATTCCTCTAGCTGCTAAATACCCCTACGAAGTCTCTGAAAAATTCGCCGAAGTGATCGCCCGGATCGTCCAAAAACGGATCCCCGCCATTGCAACCCTCGAAAGGTCTCTCTCTAAAAGGAAAGGGAAAGTGTACATCGATTGCCACCAAAACCATTTCGGACAAACCCTCGCGGCAGTATACAGCGCGCGGGCCCGCCCCGGCGCCCCTGTCTCCACGCCGCTGCATTGGAAGGAAGTGAAAAAAGGGCTCGATCCCTTAGATTATACGATCGAAACGATCCTTCCGAGATTGAAGAAAACAGGCGATCTCTTCGCCTCTGTTCTCGGCAAAGGGATCGACATCCCGGCCGCCGTCAAACGCCTTCAAAATTGATCCGATTCATTTTTCTACGTCCAATTTACGAGCTCATACTTTAACGGAGGAACAGGTTTTGCTTCATAATCAAATTGGGGGACTAAACGTCTGATCAACCTTTCGAAAGCTCCCGCCTCGCCTGCGTCTTCTTTTCGAAGCGCCGCAGTGTATGGACTATCAAGAGCAAATGCAATCGGTTGATGGCCCCCTTGCATAAGGATGATATTCATTAACATTCGAGCCATCCTTCCATTTGCTTCTGTAAATGGATGAATTCGAACAAATTCTAAATGCGCCCAACAAGCAATACTAATCACATCTTCTTTGTTTTCGTTTAATTTTTTGCTGAGATTTTCATAGAATTGTTTCATGAGCCGCGGCACGTTCTTCGAATCAGGAAATACTGCTACATATTCTTGAAGTAATTGAATGGCTTCTTTTGACACTAATTTTTTGTTTAAAATATCAGAGAATGTATTACCCGCTTTTACGGCTTTCTCAATCTCTTTTTCATATTTAATCTGCCGTTCAAACACTTTTTCCTGATCGGTTCCTTTTGCCTTTTTTTTCTCGTCCTCTAAAAATGCTGATAAAGGCGTGTCACGATTTACTTTATCAAATTGTTTCCAAACGATCATTTCTCCTGTAGGGCGGTAATATCCTAACGGAACTTGTAAATTTACATGAGACGGATCTAATATGCGTTTATGAATTTCTTGAATCGCTTTCTCTATGTCCCTAGGTCTCGTTTTGGCTAATGATTGGGGCAGCACTTCTTTTTCAACATAGTCGCACGCCTCTTCATAGGTGATACCATCCATGCCATAGACTTCGGTGATTTCTGGCCGGGAATAAGTGAATAATTTTTTATCACAAAATTTTTGATAAGCAAGCCGGCCCGCTTCTTGTTGAGTATTTCCCTGATTCATTAATTGTCGAGCATACTGATTGGCGCGCGTATTCATATCGTCAAATTCGCTTCTCTTTCGCAGAGAAGAGGCTACGCCTGGATGAGGCCAATGACGCACATAACTGGGAAAGCTTAAGACCGAGGTTGTTTCAGAAGCCATAATTTTTCCTTTTAGTAAATCATTTATTATACATTAATTAATAATTAAAATGTATTAAAAAGATCGCCATGGTTTTTTGAAAATATAATAATAATATTTTTAATTTTCCGGCAAAAGAATGGCGGTCAGCCTCATAAATTCTTTCGGCGTGTTTCTTCAAACCTTTAGAATGCGGGGATTTAAGGATCTGTTCCGCGCAGCGAGTAGTTTAGAAGGGAAATCCCAGGCTGCTTGCAAAAAATTGCGCCCTGCAGATGAGATGCGTGCCATGTAATGAACCTGTTTTATTATATAAATCAACATTTACATCATATTTATTTATAAATTTAAATAAATTTTTTAATTCAAGGATTGGTTTTTCCATCAGTCAAAAACTCTTCCTCTAAAAAATGAATTTAGGGACAATGTTGAATCTCTGCTGTTAGGGATACTCTAGACTCTGTACGCCCTTCAACTACAAGCAATCCTTAAGGGATTTCGACGCTAGTCGCGGCATTGCTTATCGCCCCTTCTAGGAAGAGGTCCCCCGTGAATATACACGGTTGATTGAGCCTGGTACTAGACCCCTTTCGGCGGAGTTAATTATATAGGCATTGTGGGACCGGTTTCATTCCGGTTAAACATGCAGTTCGTGAATCGCTGCGTCTTTGCGGAAAGCCATTCCATGGCGGATGAACCGATTTCCTCTCCGATTTTCTCAATCGCTAAACAGACCGTTCCAGAAACCAAAGAATAGACTGGGGCCACAACGATGCAGGACAATTCTGGGTTTTCATTGAATAAATCAGGATTAGATAAATAGAGGCTGCCCGACATAGCAACGCTAGCGCAGACCCATTTGCATAAGCTTTGCGCACAGCTTTTATCGAGGCCTTCGATGAACGAAACGCCGAGGGCTGAAGCCGCGTAAAAACAAGCTGTGTTGGGAACGGTATCCGGTGAAAAAAAGTAAGAACTTAGAATTCCACAAAGAACTTTCGACCCTCCTTTTACATAACTTTTATCACATACGTTGTTTGTCCCGTTCCGGATCAAGGCAAAATTGAATCCATTGAGAATTAGATTATCTATGCGCATACTTTCTCTATTTTTTAAATATTGATTAAATGAAGTGATTTACGATGGGGTTTGAGTTCCACGCTGTTCGCGTCGCTGTCTTGAATGTAAAACCGCTTTACAAGCTCATTTTTCAGTTGGGCAATGAGCTGTTCCTGATTCCCGGCATAGTCTTTCAAACGGCAGAGAAAATCTTTGTGGGGCCGGTCTTGTCTATATTTAGGCCGTTTATTGGGAAGCAAAAGATAGTTCATGTTGTTTTCTGAATAGTCCCAAAGGAAAGAGGTGTGATGGAGCAAACGGTCCTTTTTGATGTATTGCGCATTGCCTCCGCATTTTAGGGCTCCAATGCAATAATCGTTTTCCCTGAGCTGAAAGTGGGGAATTTGCCAAGAGGATTCATAAATTCCGGACGACCAGCGGAGGATCGGCTCTGGAAAAGCGGGGACGTCTAGGTGTTCTTTCGCCAAGATGAATGTGATGAAAAGGGTGTTTTCATCGACGACGACGGTCCCGCCGCCGCTAAACCGTTTAATGACTGGGATTTTGTCTGACCGGACACGGGAGACATCGAGGAGTTGTTCAGGCTGGCCTGAAATTCCCATGACGATGGCAGGCGAGGAGCCTTGGTTCACGATACAGAAGTTCCCTTCATTCCCCCGTAGGAGAGCTTCTTCGAGTTGCAGCTGCTCGAAGATGGGCCGATTTTTTAATTGGATGAAATGGAGCGGCGGCTTCATGGCTTTTCCTGGTCGAGGGAAATGATCAGGTTTGTAGCGGGAAGCGCTTGCCTTAAAGCTTTGGAGGAAAATTCGACAGCTCGGTTGTAGGCATTCTCGGTCGCTTCAAGGGAGGAAAAGGCGATCGATACGGTCAAGTGGACAGGCCCGGTATCGGTATCGAAGCGGTGGTGCTGGATTTCATTGTGCAATCGTTCGGCGAACGATTTCGCGTGCGCCGGATCGGTATTCGGCAAAAGGACGATAAAGCCGCCGTCGGAAGAGGGAATCAGAAGATCGGTTTCGGGCAAAAGATGGCTGAGGAAATCGGAAAACGGAATGAGGAGTTTTTCCGCAAACGATTGCGCGAACCGGGACTGGAGTTCGTTAAAATGATCGATCCGCAAGAACAAAAGAGAGACGGGGCTCTTCTCTTTTTGGGCTTCAGCAAGCAGCCGAAGCGCATGATTCGTGAGCAAAAATTTCTTCTTTAAATAAGCGCTCGACAGTTCTTTCTTCGGGACATGGATCAAGGAAGAGATCTCTTCCGTTTTTTTCTTGGCTGCGACTCCTTTTCGTCCGATCGCGATCCTCGTTTCCAGTTCTTCCAGGTCGAGCTGGTCGCTCAAAAAATCGGTCACTCCCGATTCGAGCGCCTTATCGCGGTACGATTTTTTGAGACGGTTGGTGATCAATAAGATTGGAGTCAGATTGACGGCTGTTTTTTTGCTCAATTCTTTGCAAAGTTCCAAAGGATCGTGCTCTTCAAAGCTCGAGTCGATAATGATGAAATCGAGTTTCGCATTCAGTGCGTCGAGGGCGGACTTTCGGTCCTGCGCCTCGATGACGAAAAACTGGTCGCTCAAATTCTTTTTGATCCAAAAAACCACAGAGGGGTTGTCTGCGACGAGCAAGAGAGTCGGAAGAGGTTGTTTTGACATAATCCCTCTTTACCTCTTTTGCAGAGCGATGAGCAAGATGGAAATATCGGCGGGTGAAATCCCCGATATCCGCGACGCCTGCCCTAAATTCTCAGGAGTGAAGCGGGAGAATTTTTGCCGCGCTTCGGTTCTTAAGCCGACGACTTGGTTGTAATCGAAATCCTTGGGGATCCGGATGTTGTCGAGATTTTCAAGTTTGGCGACCTCTTTTTGCTGTCGTTCGATATATCCGGCATATTTCAGGTGCATCTCGATTTGGGTATTCAAATCGGGGCCGAAGTCAAGGATCTGTTCCGGATAGGTTTTTAAAGCTTCTTCATAGGTCCACTCGGGGCGGCAAATGAGCTGTGCGAGACTCGTCCCTTTTCCGTTGATCGTTTTATAAACTTGGCCCAATCGAGCTGTTTCGTTTTCGATCGTCTGCTGCTTTTTCATTGCCCTTTCGTATTGCTCCCGGTCGATCATTCCCAGTTCGTAAGCGGCCGGCCTTAAGCGAAGATCGGCGTTGTCTTGTCTTAAAAGCAAACGGTGTTCTGCCCTGCTCGTGAACATCCGGTATGGCTCTGAAAGCTCGAAGCGGATCAGATCGTCGATCATCACGCCGATGTAGCTTTCGCTCCGTTTCATAACAAACGGCGCTTTTCCTAAGACTTTACAGGCCGCGTTGATCCCTGCGATCAATCCTTGCCCGGCCGCTTCTTCATATCCGGTCGTCCCGTTGACTTGCCCTGCTAAAAACAACCCCTCGACGATTTTTGTCTCCAAAGTCGGATAAATCTGGTCGCTTTTGACGAAATCGTATTCGATGGCATAAGCAGGCCGCATCACTTCCGCTTTTTCGAGGCCTACACAGCTATGGATGAAGTCCAATTGCACATCGAAAGGAAGAGAAGAAGAGATCCCGTTGACATAGACCTCCTCAGTTGTCAGCCCTTCCGGCTCGAGAAAAATCTGGTGCCGCTCTTTATCGGCAAAACGGACGACTTTGTCCTCAATCGAGGGGCAATAGCGGGGGCCGACCCCTTTGATCGTCCCTCCATAAAGCGGAGAGCGGTGGAAATTGTTTCGGATGATTTCGTGCGCCTTCGGGCGTCGTGTAAGTAATGTGGCAAGAGATCTGGGGCATCCGCTCTTCAGGCTCATCATAGGAAAAGCGAACGCCTTCGTCGCCGGGCTGCTCTTCGCATTTCGAAAAATCGATGCTCCGTCGGTTGATTCGCGGAGGGGTCCCCGTCTTCAACCGCCCGAGGCGGAAGCCCAGACTTTCTAAACTGGGAGAGAGTCCCATCGCCGCCTTGTCGCCCCCCCGTCCTCCGGAAAAATTCGTCTGGCCGATGTGGAGAAGACCTCGCATAAAAGTGCCGGAAGAAAGAATGACAGTTTTGGCGCGATATTCGATCCCTTCTTGCGTGATGACGCCTGCGATCCGGCCGTTTTCGACGACGAGCGCTTCGGTCGTCCCTTGTTTGATTTCGAGATTTGCCGTCTTTTCCAGACGGAATTTCATTTCAAGGGCGTAAGCGGCTTTATCGGCTTGGGATCTCGGAGAGCGGACGGCGGGCCCTTTCGAGGCGTTGAGCATGCGGAATTGGATGCTGCGTCCGGTCGGCTACCTTGCCCATCAGGCCGCCTAGCGCGTCGATTTCCCGCACCATATGCCCCTTCGCCGTCCCGCCAACGGAAGGATTGCAGCTCATTTTGCCGATCGTGTCGAAATTCATCGTCAAAAGGAGCGTCTGGGCGCCCATGCGGGCAGCCGCATGCGCCGCTTCGCAGCCGGCATGTCCGGCGCCGACTACGAGCACATCAAAAATTTTTGGATATTTCCATTCATAAATAAAAAACCCCTGTCAAAAGTCTATTTGAATAGGGGTTCCAAGATCGAAAAATTCAATCGATTATTTTTTCTTATGGCGGTCGCGGCGTCTGCGCTTTTTGCGCTTGTGGCGGGCGATTTTCGCACGTCTTTTTTTCTTTACGGAGGCCATGGTTTCCCTTATTTCAGGCTTGGTTTCAAGCGTGGTTCAAATAGCTTTTTAAAGTGTTAGAGGGATTTTAAGCGATCCCTTCCTAAAAGTAAAGGCGCCTATTGCTTTTTACATTCGATTTTATGCACCTTCTTCCAATCGGCTCTTTGACATTCCTTTGAACAATATGCTTTTTTTTGACATCCCTGGCATTTTTTCAATAAATTAATGAAGTCGCCATGTCCATCATCGACCGGTTTGTTTTCTGTTCCGCAGCCGCCGCAACTCATCTCTTTTTCTTCCACAGACTCATGCCATGCTTTAACGGCTGCACTTCCGTCCAGCGCTTCTTTTGGAAGCTCTCCTGCGCACATTCTCCGTTCTAAGGGTTTCATTTTTTCTGCAACGGAACGATGGAAAGCTTGTTTAGCGGGGCTTCTTTTTGCTTTTATCATTTTATCGATTGTCGAGTTCGTTTTTTCTATAGCTTCTGAAAAATTAGAAGAAGAAGAAAGGATGCCACCGCCGACTTCTAAAGTCTGCCGTGTTAACGAATCGAGTGTGGAGGGATCCTGATTCGGATTGAGCTGTTTGAGGAAATTATAAATTTGCCGATATTCTGGTCGTGTTGTCATAAAAATTTTCCGATTTAGGGTTGGGAACTGATTGCTTGATTGAGGCATTGCTTGCCCCAATCGTAGAAAAATTGGGCGGGGTGCTCGCCTTTATCGGCCCAGGCAGAGATATAATACGACCAGTCGGCAGGAAGGGAATCGGTTTTCAAAAAGGTTTTTTCATCGACGGACGAAAAATGGGCTTGGATCAAGCAGGTGAGAGCGAGGAAAATGAAATTCGTTTTTTTGCAAAGGGCATACCGTTCCGCTTCATCAAAAGAAGGGCTTCGCTGCAAATAAGATTCGAGAAGCCTTGCCTCTTCTTCGGTATCGAATAGATGCATCATGGAGAAAAAGGTCAAATCATAGAATGGGTCATCGCGGCTTACCCCTTCCCAATCTACGATTAATAAATTGCCGATTCCGGTAAAAAAGAGATTCCGCGGATGCATATCGCCGTGAATAGGCACTGGTTTTGCATGGAAACGCAAAATAGATGCGTCCAACCGAAGCAGTTCTTCCATCGCCTCTTCAAGAGCCGGAAAAACGATTTGGTGCGACTTGAATTCTTCGTAAATTTTCAAGAACTGATCCATCAGCCGTTTGCGCGGATGAGGGTTTTCCGGCAGGGAATGCAAAACGGACATCGTGCGGGCAGCGGCAGCGATCTGCCCCTTCGCTTCGGCTATAGAAAGAGTTTTGCAACTCATATACTCGATGAGCGCGCAGGAAAAGTCATCCGAGACCGCATAAACCTTGGGCGCGATGCCGGCTTTCGCAGCTTCCGTAAAAGCGAATAGCTCTCTTTGATTATGCTTGAGGGAAGCTTTTGGGTCTTGGACCCGCAAGACATAAGGGACTCCCCCCGCTTCCAGCAAATAATTTTTTGTATCTGATTTGCCCCCCTTTAATGGAAAGAAGACCGGTTCGCAGCTTCGATGGAAATAGCTCTGGAGGAAAGAATCGATCTTTTTTTTCACTCCATTGTCTTCGAACAGAACTTGTTCGGGCCATGCGTTAAAATAAATATTTGGCTGAATTCTAATTGTCATTGAAAACCCGCAAATTTATGGGGAAATAATACCACGATCAGTCCTTCTTTCAAGAGGGAATTCGGACGCAAAAATATCTATAAGAATTGGATATAATCTGCTCGCAGATGCGGATCTTTTGTACGACTGGATGGTTTTCGTGCCGCGGATCGATCTCCAAGATTGAAACGGTGTTCTCTAGAGCCGTTGGCGAGCCATTTTGAATCTCCCTCTCTTTGGAAAATGGCATCGGAAGAGAAGTAATTGTATTTCGAATGCCATCGAGAAGGTCCTGAGTAGAAGTAACGTTTGAATGAATGGCGTGGCTAAGCGCATTTGAAATGTAATGCATCTGTTTTATTTCACGTTTCGGTTTTTAACCAAGTTCCGGCGATAGAGCAAAGGGCTATGATGCCGGCAGCGATCAAAGGAGTTCCTGACATTCGCTCATTGGCCCAAATGGTCCCTGCTGTTGCAAAGCCGCCGATCCAGTCGTTGATTTTTCGGTTGGTTCGTAAAAACTGATGCAGTGAAGGCTCCCGCCATCGCAGCCGCAGCTTCGTATTCAACGCCCAAAGAGACGACGGCATAAGCCCCTGCTGCGGCACCCAATAGAGCGCCACCGACTCGGCTAAAACGATAGAGGTTGAGGATCCTCCTGGGCGCGCAGCTGCCGCCTCCCAGAAATGGGTAAAGCAGTATTCGCATTTCGCATCGCGAAAGAGAGCGCAACAGCCGCTCCCGTTGAAGCGGAAGCTAATCCGCACAAGCGGCAAGTCCGGCTCTTCCAGTGAATGCATGAACCTCACTCAGAGTGTTTCCTACGCTTAAACCCACTAAACCAGACCTTAACGGCTGGTTATTGGTTATGTCTTCTAAAGAAGGCAGACTATCGAGGCATCGAGACAGTAAAGACACAGCTCTTTGAGAGAAAGTAGATCGGTGAAGCGCCTCGCGATTGGGAAGCTGGATCTCGCAATTTCCAGGACAAAGAAAAAACGGTTCGCCTGCATTGATCTCCCCCGTCCTCCAATTTTCCGAGCATTCTTCATGGGTTTGACAAACGTATTCTGGGAAAAACAAAGAATGGATCTTGCCGCAGATCCCCTGTTTTTCTCGCAGATGAGCGACGACCGCCCCATTATCGGAAGGAGGTTCGTTTAAGGGTCCTCTGCAAACCCCGCAAAGCTGGGCCGGTGCATATTCGCTGACTCGGTACATTTATCTCCATAGAAACGAATAGTCTATCATTATTTAATTTTAAATACAATATTAAATTAATTGTTTTAATTCAAAATAATGAATAGATCTTTTCTTTTAATATTTAAAATTGATAAAAGATATTGCCTATTGAATTTCTACACACCGAAACATGGAGAAAGAAAATGATCAGACTCGGAATTTCACGGCGAACCACAACCCTCTTAACAACAAGCGTAGCACTCCTATGCTGCATCCCTCAGGAAGGGATAAGTTTCGAAGCATCAAAAAATGCCACGGAATTATTAGATGCATCTGAAATGTGTAATGGAGATTTTTTTTTAAACCAGATTTTACAAATTGAAAATCAGCTTGAGGAAGTTGACGATATTTTTTCTGAGAGCAAGGCTTTTCTCAAAGCATTTGTTGAAGAAATCAATTTCCGCTATGGGTCGTCCCTCACGGTTTTTCAAGCTTGTGAATTAGCAAAAAATAATTTGGATCTATTACAAATCTCAGAAAAAGATTGTGAAAGAATTTTAGAAGTTATGAATTGCTATCAGGCTAGTTGTCCTGGAGAAAGAGTGCTTAATTCTTTAAAATGGAAGCTTTTTTATAAGGTAGAAAAAAAGAATGGGAAATTTGAATACAAAATAGATAAAGGAGTTTTAATTTTTGGTCTTTTGTGTTTGGCGGGAGTAACTGTTGCTGTCCTAAATCCTCCATCAGGGGTGGCTATCATAGAATCTCTCAGTAGTGTAGCTCCACTTTTAATAACGGAGTAATATATGAAAAAAAATTTTTTTCGATTTATTGCTATTTCGATTCTTTCAAATTCGTTTATATTTGGAGAGACGAATCATGTCAGTTTTGACATCAACTATAGCCCTTATATCGGTGCAGACAATCTCCTTACTCTTCATAGAAGGGTAGAAAAAGTCGAAGATTCGCTCTTTCGTGTGCCTCTTATAACGAACGAAGATTTCCTAAATCCAGAGTCGAGCGATGCTTTTTCCAATAGAAGTCAATTGGGTCGGACCTTAAGGAATATATTTTTTTGGTGTCCGCTCAGTCTATCAGAGTACGTATCGCAGCATGAAATTTTCGGACATGGGTATAGGGCGAGGGATTTAGGATCCGAGTTCGTTTCTGTGACGGGATATAAGATGTACGTAATCGGTGGATCAACTTCTCTTGACATTACATCGAAATTTACTACGAGCCAGAATTTAACGATCGATATCGCAGGAGTGGAAGCGAATGCGATTATGGCCAACCGAATGAGAGTGAATTGGCTAAGCAACAATCGAATCGATCCGCGACAGTATTTTCTATATTGTTTTTCATCTTTAAGTCTTACGCAATATTCGTTTAATAAAGATTCATCGTTGAATAATCCCGCTGATACAGGAAACGATATTGCGAGTTATTTGTTTTATTTGAAAGCAACATATCCTGAAACGACTTTAACTCAAACTCAATTAAGAAATCTCTCTTTGATCAATGTTCTCGATCCATTCTTATTCCATATTTTAATCGCAGCCGGAAATTATCAAAAATGGACGGTTTCATATCCAGTTCCCATGTTCCAAATTGGTTCAGTAAAATATCTTCCTGCGGTTCGTTTGGGGCTTACGCCTTTCGGAGTGCAGGGCTTTTGGGAACATTTTTTTCAGAGTGGCGATTCGGCACCTACTTATGCATATCTGAAATGGGGCAAGAATGGAGCGAACACCTATTACGGTATGGGCGTCCAGAACCAGGCGGTATTCGAATGGAAGACGGGGTCGCTTGGGTTTAGGGCGGATGTCTGGCATCAGCCGGACGTGCTTTTCGAGCAGGGGCTTTTGTCTGTGCAAGAAATCATGGAGCTGCCCAAAGGGGCAGAGATTCCTCAGCTGTATCCCGATGAAACGCTAAGGAAGAAACATTTTGGAGGGGCGTTTTCTGTGATTGGAACTTACGGAAGGGAAACTTGGCCTGCAAGAGTATTTGCTGAGGTAGGATATAAATCGGCAGGCTTTCTGCCCGGCGAAGCTTTGCGCCAGGCGCCGATTGTCCGAGGGGGGTTTTCAGCCAGTTTTTAGGTTGGCGCGCGGCAAATTAATTTGTGGGCTTTCCAATCGCGTGTTTGGCAAGCGGAGTTGCAATAATACACCTTACATTTAGAACATTTCATTGTAGATGTAGTAAGATTTTTGCAACCTCCGCAAATTTTTTTAATTGTTTCGGCTTCAGTGGCCTTCTTTTGTTCTGGAGCAGGGGACTCTTTTTTGGGCGGCTGTTCTGTTTTTAGATTTCTGGTTAATTGAAAATAGTTCTGATGCAGTTCTGCGAGAGTGGCAGAAGAGGTGCGCAGTTGATTCATTATCGAAGAGAGCTGATCTGCCTTCTTTGCGGTGATTTCTTGATCCAAGGGGTGATTGAGCGCGCCTATTTTATTGGAAAGATCCTGAGCATATTTTCCATATTGGGTCATGTAGGCAAGAGTGGTTCTTTCTGATTTTACTGACATATTAATTATCCTTATGTAAGATAACAAATTATATAATAATTGTTAGTTTAAATCAATAAACAATTATTCTTCTGGCGAGAAGGCTGAAAAGGCCTCTTTATTGGATTTTGCGACCTGGGCTTGGCCCGCCATCGGGGTGTAATTGGCGAATTGGGCGATCTCTTTGCGGAATGCGAGGTTGACGCTGCCGACGCCTCCGTGGCGGTTTTTGGCGACGATGAGTTCGGCGAGGCCCGGTTTATCGTAGGGGTCGTAGTATTCACGGCGGAGGAGGAACATGACGACGTCTGAGTCCTGCTCGATACTATTATGAACGATAATATCGTTAGCTACGAAGTTATGAACTCCGGGAACTGTCGCATCATAAACATCTTCTTCCCCAATTTCTGTAATCGAAGCAATTTCATCCCAATAAACTTCTGATTCAGCTAATTTTTTTTGTTCTGGATCATCGTACAAGCTTCGGTAGCCAGGCTTATAATCATGAACTTTCAATGTGCTTTGAATGCCAGTGCTTAGCAAGAGGTGCTGGACTTGCGATGCTAAAGTGTGGCTCGATGAGGCATAATAAATACTTCCAGAGGGTTTGCGTCCTTGCAATCGCTCAGAATTGATGTTTCCATCTGTTGCCCAAAGATTGCGCAGAAAAAGAAGACAATCCTCTTCTGGATTTCCAAATATAGATGCTGGAATGCGGATCGGTTTAGTGTCTAGGGTCTGTGGAAGGGCTATATGCGTTCCGGTTTTAAGTGCATCTAAGCGAGTCCATCCATCTATGCAAAGAAAGGGGTGGTTTGCGCTCGCTTTGATCGTTCTTCCGCTTCGGGTTTTCAGCTCATAGACTTTTTTCTTTCCAGAGTAAAACGCTTTTGTGAGCGTATGAGACCCCATTTTCAAGTTTTCATCTACGGCAAAAACTTGGATGGGTGTTTGCTCTTTCCGTTCTGCCAATTCTTTGATCGTATAAAGAAGACCCGTTTCAGCGTCTTTGATGAGCGTATCTCCAGTTAGGCATCCCGACTCACGAAGGTCGCTCATCATGGGGCGGTGGCCTTGCCGCTCTTCGACTTTGCGGGAGAGCTGGGCGAGGCAGAGGATGGGTACGTTGAGTTCGCGGGCGAGGTTTTTCAGCATGCGGGAGATTTCTGAGATCTCATTTTGCCGGTTTTCTTGGGCTCTGTTATTCCCTGAACCGGAGAGGAGCTGGAGATAGTCGATCATGATGAAGCCGATATTGTGGGCCTCTCGCATGCGGCGGGCGCGGGCGCGGAGATCGGTGATTTTGAGTCCCGGTTGGTCGTCGATGATCATGACCTGTTTTTGCATCGAGTTGACGCAGCCGACGATCCGCTGATATTCGGATCCGTTAAGAGAACCCGATTGGATTTTTTCCGATTCCACTTCCGATTGAGAGCAGATGACGCGATGGAGCAGTTGGGACGCGCTCATTTCAAGAGAAAAAATACCGACTGGGATGTGATTGCGGAAGCAGATGTTTTCTGCAATGTTCAGGGCTAAGCTTGTTTTTCCCATCGCTGGCCGCGCTGCGAGGATCATCAGGTTTGACGGGCCGAATCCGTTGATCATTTTATCGAGGTCGATGAAATGGGTTGGGATGCCCGTGATGCGGGAGTCGTTCGGTCCTTTTTCCTGATAGTTTTGCTGTCTTTCTTGCAGTTCTTTGAGATAAGGGAGCTTGGTTTCCGCTTTGACGCCGGAAATCAGGTCTTTGAGGGTGACGCCGGCGTTATTTTGATTTTCTTGCGAGATATTGAAGAAATGGGTTTGGGCGTCGTCGAGCACGGAATAGACGTCGGAGGGCTCGTCGAGGGCTGTTTTTTCAATTTTTTGGGCGGCGTTGATCATTTGCCGCAAAACCGATTTTTCCCTGAGCAAGTTGACGTATTCTTCGATGAAGGCCGAGGTTCCGGCGTATTGGGCGAGAGTAGTGAGGTAAGGGATGCCGCCGATGGGTTCCAGTCTGTTTTGACGCTTGAGTTCTTCGGCGATCAAATGGATGTCCGCTGGTTTGTCGGCGCAATAGGCGCCTTTCAAAGCCAAAAAGATCGTCTGATGCTCGGTGTAGTAGAAATGCATCTCGCTTAAGCTGTCGGCTGCGATATTCAGGGCGTTTACGCTGGTCAGCATGCAGCCGAGGACCATCATCTCCGATTCTTTCGAATTCGGAGGGATGCGCGTCTTTTTGTCGGTCTTGTCAGATTCGGCCATTTGTAATCCGTGGTTGACGCGAGATTAGCAAAAATGGGAATTATTACAAAAAGGTCGTCTGGAAGGTTGGTGTGTCAGGTAATCGTGAATTTGAGAAAGGAAGATGTGATGTTGAGCTCATTTATTGGCTCCATGTAGGTGAGTTGCTTCTTTCCTCATAGAATTCGTAAAGAGAGGGATTTTTGAAAAAATGCAATTGAGCTTTGGAAACTATGGCTTCTTTTTGATGGAGGATTTTTCCCAGTCGTTAAAAATAACCGATTTACTTTCATCAGAGTATTTCCAGTCTCGAGGGAGAGGATGTTTTGGATCTATTGAATGATATAGGTTGAAATATTCTTGATGAGTTAAATCCCTAGTTGGGCCCGAACATTCAGCCCAATTTTTTTTTGGCACTGTTTTCGACGAAAAATCTTTGGGGCTAACAACCTTCAAAACCTCTTGTACAAAGTCATATGTCTTTTCGCTTGTTGCGACCGCTTCTATAACTGCAATCCCATTGTTATGGATGCCCATAGCAACATTCCAATGTTCATCCGCAGGTTTGGGTACATAAAAACGTGTTTTGGTTGCTAGATCAGAGCTCATAGATTTCCTTACGTCTTAAAGGTTTTCCCTCGGGCACGCTATGCAGGGCTTTCCTTCGGGTGTAAGACGGGATTTCCCTCAGGGCGAAGAGGCTTCGTCCCATCGGGGCCGGTTACGTGCGGTTTTTTGAAGCAAAAAACATCGCACTTCACTTCAAATCCCTCACACAAGCCACGCAGGTGGCTTGTTTCTTTCCTCATAGGATTCGGAAAGAGAGGGATTTGAACCCTCGATACCTTTTAAGGGGTATGCGTCCTTAGCAGGGACGTGCTTTCGGCCACTCAGCCATCTTTCCATGACATAAAAAGGGATTATCTTAGAGCAAAAATGGGTTTTGATAAAGAGCTAATTAAATGGGTATATTTTACTGCTATAGCAGTAAAAATGGGTGGTTTTGACGGTTTTGGTTGATTTTTGGGCGTTAAGTGGTGTAATTTACTGGTAAAGCGGTAAAAGTATGGGCTTATCGAGAGAGAGGGAAATTGCGGGCAGAATCGGCAAGATGGTTCGGTTTCATAGGAAAAAAGCCCGTTTGACACAGGAGGCGTTGGCAAAATTCGCTGAGGTGGGAAAGACAGCTGTTTTTGATGTGGAAAAGGGGAAACCTACTGTTCGGTTGGCGACGCTGATCCGGATTTTGTATGTGTTGAATATCAAAATCGAATTTTCTGGCCCTTTGATGCACCTTTTTGAACGGGAGGCGAAATGAAAAAAGCGAAGATTTATGCCGATGGGATTTATGCGGGCGACCTGATCGAATTGGAAAAAGGGGCTAAATACCGTTTCGAATATGCAGAAGGATATAAAGGTCCTTCTATTTCTTTGACTTTGCCAATGGGGCGAAAAATTTACGAATTCGACAAGTTCCCTCCCTTTTTCGAAGGGCTGCTGCCGGAGGGGATGATGCTGGAAGGATTATTGAAGCGGGCAAAGATCGATGAGAATGATTTATTCGAGCAATTGGTCCGGGTCGGCGGAGATTTAATAGGAAATATCACTGTAGAGAGAAAAGAATGAACCGATGTCCGATCACTTATTCGGAGTGTTCAGGAAAGTATTCGTTGGAAGGGATCGCGCTTCTTGCGTCTAGGACGAATGAGCTCAAGGATTTTCCATACGGCATTTCAGAGCAAATGGAATTGGCGTTGGAGTTTTCGGATAAGCTTTCGATTCAAGGAGTGCAGCCTAAATTAAGCGCTGTTTTCGATGAAGAAGTGTCTTGTTTTAAGCCGGTATCGAAAAATGGTTTGTTCATATTAAAGCTGCCGCATCGCAATTTCGATCAGCTTCCCCAAAACGAGGATTTGACGATGCGGCTTGCAAAGATTTGCGGGGTCGATATTCCTTTTCATGGGATGATTTACGCGATCGATGGATCTCTTCTTTATTTTATCGAGAGATTCGACCGAAGAAAGGAGCATCCCGTTCAGAATCTGGAAGTGGATTTCCCCCAGGCGAGACGAAAGAGGAAAAAGCTTCATAAAATATCGGTTGAAGATTTTGCACAACTATCGGGACTTTCCAGGGAATCGAAATATGATTCGAGTATGGAAAAGATCGCGGCCGTTATCGAAACACATTGCAGCTTCCCTTTGGCGGAAAAAAAGAAATTGTTTCGCCTGACGGTTTTTTCGTTTTTAGCGGGCAATGAAGATTTGCATGTAAAAAATTTTTCCTTGGTCCGACATGCGGATTTAGTGGAATTGTCCCCTGCGTACGATTTGCTCAACACATCGATCGTTGTGGGGACTAAAGAGGAGTTAGCTCTTCCGCTCAGAGGAAAAAAATCGAATTTTTCCCGCAACGATTTGGTTGTTTATTATGGAGTGGAAAGACTTGGGCTTCCTGGATCGGTGATAGAGGAAGTATTGGAGCCGATCCGACAACAAATTCCGGCATGCCAGGATTGGATCGGAAAAAGCTTTCTTGCCGGACCGAAAAAAGCGGCGTATTTAGAATTATTCAAGCGGCGCTGCTCGCGTCTATTCGAGTAGAAAAAAGATCTTCTGTTTTCTGGAGCGTCGGGGCAGATAAGGTGGAGACGTCGAGCGAATAGTGGTGGCGGAGGGCGCCGAATTTCTCCTCGGTCTTTTTGATCTGCATGCCGACGGATTCCAAGAGTTTGATCGAAGCCGGATTGTCCGTGCGGGATGTAGAGACGATTTCTCTCAGGGGTTCTCCATCGAGCAGGTATCCTTCGAGGAGGGTGGCGGGGGCGTATTCTTTGACGATCGCCTCGATGGCCTCACTGGCGAATTTTTGGTTCCAAAATTCTTTTCTGCCGAGGCCGGCCAATTCGGATGTTCCGGGCAGGTCGCCGTGCCCTAATACGACGGTTCCTACAAATTCATTTGTAGTGCGGTCGAATAAGGCGAAGGAATTATAAGGGTCGTGATTGCGCCACCGTTTATCCCAAATGTTTTCGATCCGGTTTTGAACATACTCGCGCGATTTGGTTTTGCCATCGGCAAATTTCGCCATGACTTCCGCGTCTCCATAGACCTTTTCATAGAGATCGACGTCGGAGGGCTGAACGGAGCGGATGAAGAGCCGAGGGGTATAGATTTCTACATAAAGCTTTTCGTCCGCCTCAAAGCGGATTTCAGATTGGCCTTTGTAAATATGCGAATAGGGGGCGATAGCTGTCATAATTTTTAAAGATTTATAGTTTTCTCGAAAAGAAAATTCTCATTTCTTACGAGAGGCGATTTGTTTCTTTCCTGTCTCGACCATCTGTTGTACTTTGCGGTCGTTTTCCAGCTCTTCGTCGATGACTTGTCCGATGAGGGAAGAGTCGATGGCGATTTGGACTCCGAGGCGTTTTGCTTCCGCAAGGATTTTCTTTTCAAGGATTGGGATGAGGAAGTGTGTTTGGAGGAGGAGCTGTTTCAATTTCATTTTGTTTTTTGCAGAGAGGGTGTTTTTAGCAAGGGAGGAAACGTCGAGAGCGTTTCGGAAGAGGCGGGCTTTCATTTCCGATAAGTTATCGCGCATCCGGAAGAGACGGTCGATCCCCGCTTTTTCTTTCTCAAATTCCTCTTCGAAGCCGCGCAAGGCCGATTCGAGCTGGGCGGCCTCAGTTTCTTTTTCCAAAGCGGTTTTTAAGCTTACCGCTCCTTCGGAATAGATCGACTGGATGCGGGCGCGCACTTGGCCGATCTTGGTTTCAAGAGGAGATTTTTGCGAGTCGGTCGTCCGTTTGATGCATTGCGACAATATTTTGATCGAGGAGGCGGGCTGCGCGGCCTGATCTCCGAAGGCCTCTTTCGTCTTTTTCAAGAGGGTTTGGACGCCGTTCGGCTCAAGGATGGTTTTGGGAGCTTGTTTCAAGAGGAATCGATTTAAGATTTTCACCGTTTCCGCGTCTTCCGTGTTTTGGATGGTGATCCTTTTGAATCTGCGGGCGAAGGCTGGATGATTCACGTAGATGTCGCGGTAGTATTCTTCTTCGGTCGTAATTCCTATGACGTAAGGAAAATTGTCTTTGCCATTGTCTAAATAGGTTTTTAGCTGTTCTCCGATGGCGGTCCGCTCTTTTGTTTGGCAAGCCAAATGGATTTCGTCGAAAATCAGGATGAGATTTTCTCGGTGGCGGCCCATCAATTGGCTGAGGCGGGAGAGGATTTTATTCCCGTTATTGAAGATTTCAGTGGCATTCACCAAATCGGCCGTGTTGAAATAAAAAATCCGTTTGCCTTTGAGTTCGGGATAGTCGCCCCGCTCTAAGGCTTGCGCAAAAGCTTTTGCGGTCTCTGTTTTTCCCACACCCGTTTTTCCGAGGAGCATCACGTGTGTTTTTGCATTTTTGCTGGCGATCAGGGTTTGGGCAATTTCATCCAGAGACTCTTTCCTTCCATCTACTGGGATGAGATTCCTTTGCTGGATTTGCTGGGTCCAGTTTTCACCTTGGGGGAGAAAGGAAGGGGTGGGGCGAATATAAGGGTAGATCAAGCTTAGGGCCGCAATTGAAAGGAGAGTCCCCCCTAGGATCATCCCGCCGAGAGCGGGACCGATTACGGGGACGAGAATGCCGGTCAGCATTGTGAAAAGGCTCATCAGCATCATGATTTTTTGGCCTTTGAAATCGGCGTGGATCTCGCTTTCAGCGGGTTTGAAGAACTCGGAGATCCCGAACGCATTCAAAAAGCTTTCCAAAATCGAGACGAGCGCGTCGAGAATGGAGTTGAGCCGGGCCCGGATCGAAGGGGTCGCTACTTCTGTCGCCTCGAGATAAACCTTGGCTTCATGGAACAGGCATTTGGCCGTCTCAAGAGCATCGATCTGTTTCCCATCTGCGCTGCCGATCGCTTGTTCCAGCTTTTCCAAAGGGATCGATTCAGCCAGCCGTCCCAGCATTCGGACAGGGTCTTCATCAGGATCGATTTTCCAGATTGCTTTATCCAATATGTGTTTGAGCTGCTCCGGATTCAGTGAATCTTTCTCTTTAAAAAGATTCTCAGGGGTCTGGATCGCATCAGACGGTTTCGCGGGTAACCCAATAATTTGAACGATGTTTGAAGACATAAATATAATCTCAATTTTTTATGGAGTACGATAAACTGAATGACAGATTAAAAAAAGACATAAAATATTTTTTAATTTTATTTAACAATATAAAAACATAGAATGTCTGAAAAAAATGGGGTTTTTATGGAACTGTCAAACTATTTATTTTCGCTTTCTTCGGTTTCCAATTGCGGCCGCCGCGCAGGCGCTGCCTTGCATTCAATGAAAGATTCGATTCAAACAAAGGTTCAAAACGCCCCTGCTGATTTCCAAAAGAAGATGAATTGGGCATTTCAAAAAATCTCAGCCCCTTTTCAAAAAGCTCCCGTTGAAAATGTCGAACCGATGACGTCCGATGTGCAAGTATTGACTCCGGATCCAGAGGCCATGCAAGAGCCTTCCCCGACACGCCTTTCTAAAATTTTGAAAACCGTAGGAAATCACCCTTTGGTTTGGAAAGCGACGGCTGTTGGAGCGGGATTAGTCGGACTCGCTGCGCTTGTCCGCTTATACGGAACTGTTCACCCAAATTCCCTCTCTTTGACTTTGACTGACAAAAACGATACGGATGAATCCCTCTTTTTGAATTTAACAGATAAAAGTGGCACGGCTGATTCACCCTTTTTGACTTTGACTGGCAGAAAGGAGACGGCTGCTTTCAATGAAAGCCTCCTTGAATTCTGTCCGTCCGACAACTATCCGGTTTCCGATTTGGGAGAAACGGAGCTTGTCCGACAGCCGGCCCCTGAATTGAATTCGACCCTCGAAGAAACTGACTCCGTTCTAGCGGCAGTTGTTGTTATCGACAAAATCATCGGGGAAGAAATACTCCCTTCTGTAGTCCAAGCGCCTGTCGAGGAACTTTCGACTGGCCTCGAAGAGACTGCCCTCCAAGAAGTTGTTATCGATTTATCTGAAACGAGCCGCGAGACAGGATCGGCAATCCAAGATCCCGGCCTCGATTCAAATTTGTATATCAATTCTCCTGACGAGAATGGGGTGACGCCGCTTCATCGGGCGAGTAAAGAGGGCGATGCGGGCTCTATTCGACTCCTTCTCAATGGGGGAGCGGATATAAACAGCGTCGATCAAAACAATTGGACCCCTCTTATATACGCTTGCCATATGAATCATACCAAAGCTGCCGAATTGCTTCTCGAAGAGGGAGCCGACATTCATGCAAAAACGAAGAATGGCGGCGTCGCCCTCCATTTCGCCTCTGAAAATGGAAATGCGCAAGTTGTCCGATGGCTTCTTGAGAAAGGGGCTGATGTGAACGCCGTATTCGACCTATCAGGGGATAACTCTCTTCATGGAGCGGCAGATAAGCAGCATCCTGAAGTGGTCAGGTTGCTGGTCGATGCGGGAGCAGACGTTGATAAAAAAAACAAAATTGGGTGGACCCCAATACAGTATGTCACTTGCAAAATGAAGTGGTCTCCGAGAAATCCTCATCTTAAAGAAATTGCAGATCTATTGAGAAATAAGGGTGCAACTTTGACATGGGGCGATCAAATCGTTCTACATAGCTTCTATTACATGCCAAATAAGAGCTAAAATTGGCTTTTTAACTGAGGACATACTCTTTTTGCCATTCGATCATCCCTTCTCTGAGGTAAGAGACCCAATTGTCTAAAAGACAGTAGTTGCAGATGTAGGGTGAATTTAAAATAGCGGGATTAAATCCATGGCGGCACAATTCCTTGCCGAGAAGGAGCAAAGTCGTCCGTCCTTGTCCGTCGCAGAAAGGGTGAAGCCAATTCAAGTTTTGATAAAGTTCGGCGATCCGTCTTAATTTCTCTTCCGGGGATTTGGCATTTTTCATATTTCGTTCATAATCTTCGAAAAACTTTTTCACAATGTTTTCGACCGTCTCTTCGCTGGCTTTGTAATAACCGCTTGAGAGATAGAGCTTTTCAGGAAATTCTTCTTGGCTTTTCAGGATATTGTCGTTGTCATCGGTTTCATAGAAGAAGAACTTGCAAAGAGGTTTATCCAGTCCCAAATGACGGCTTTTCGCAGCAATATATTCATTCATGATTGTAACCCGAGCGTTCAAATCATCTTGTCTTTCTACCAGCCAAACTTTTGCTTTGTAAATTTCATAACGAATTTCATCATCTGTTGAATTGGGTATTAAAGCTCTTGCCAGATGGATTAAATTCGGAGTCATGAACAGGCGGGCGCTATAAATTTCTTTAGCGAGTTCGAAATGGGCAATTTCTTTTTCTATTTCTTCGTGTGTTTTCAGATCCTCAAAGAATAAAAAAGAAGGAAATGCCTTGCTTCCGTGGGCAGGCATGAATTTTCCCGCACCCCTCTCCCCCGCTGCCATTTTTTCAACTGTACTTGGACAAACACTGGCCTGGTGAATCTCTTTATACAATTTGGCGGAAAGAGGTTCTTCTAAATGAGAGGAGACGAAATCGAATCCTTTTTTGATGCCTGCTAAATAGCCAGGTTCTTCATCAAGATCAAAAACCAAAGGTCCAGTCTTATGGTCCGCGCCATCGATTATCTGCATCCACCAGTTCTCTCCCAACCCTCTAAATGCCTTGCTTTTGATCGCGGAGATCAGTTTCTCTCTTTCTGCAGATTGAATCGGGGAGAGGCGGTCTCCAGTGAATCGATCGATCAATTTTACGATGTTGTCCGATCCTGAAAAATTGCCGATTGCATCCAAAAAACTTGGAGAATCAGTTTTACCCGGCTTTCCAGCAGATTTTCCGCCTTTGCTTTGAACGGTGTCGAGCTTTATTGGCTCGCGTTCAAGTCTGCTTCCTGGTCTGCTTGAAGATGAAGAGGAAATAGTTGTCATAGGATTCTCGTTGAAAAGCTCTGTTTCAACAGAGCTTAAAAATCTATTATTGGATTACACAGTCGCCTTGAAAAGGCATTGTCTCATTTTTATTACGCGCTTCGAAATTGGCTTTAAAGGTTTTTTTTAATAGCGCATCGAATTCTTTTTGAGTCATTCCCACGGGTTGCGGTTCCTCTTTTTTGGAAACAGACGAGCTAGCAGGAGCTTGTTTTGGCGTTGGCTGGCAAGGCTCTCCATTAACAAGAATAGTCCTGGAAGCGCTTGTCGAAGAGGGTGTCAGAGGCGGCGCTGAGGAGGACGTTGATGGAGAGGGGTTTTTTGGAAAAAAATCGGTCGATTTCGCGTAGCCATCTTCTGGAGAAATAGATGTACTTCTTACAGTGACATTGTTGACGTCATACAGTTTTCGTTTTTTTTCATTTGTTTGCGAGCCTGTAAAATAAGATGGATCAAAAAAACTATTTACATCGAAGTCTTTGGTGTCAGATGAAACATCTGAAATTTCAACAACTTGAGAAGACCTTATTGTTTCTTTTGTTATTGCGCTCATTTTTACCGTCTTTTAATTTAAAAATATTTAATAATTATAACTTATTTTACTTAAAATATCAATAAATTAATAAAAACCGAGTCAAGCTCTTAAGCAATTAAGGGTAAGTGATTTTTACTCGATTTCGTTGGGGGCGCCGGCGATCCTTTTTCCGTTGAGGGCGTTCCAGTAGGTGGTCATCTGGGTGCCATCGGGATTTTGGACGACGATGCTATAAACGGGGAGGAAGATTTCGGTGGTTTTGCGGATCGCGAAATCGTTTCCGAACGCGGCCCGGGCGATATTCTCGATTTGAGAGGAACGGTACCGTTTTTTGACGCGAAGGGCGTGTTTGGTCGGTTTAGTGACGAGCCACTGGTCGAGCCTGGTTTCAGGGATCACCTGCAGTTTTGGGTTCTGCAGATGGAGCCGGTAGGTGTTTCCGCTTTGGACAATGAGGCTTTTTTTGCGGCAGCTATCGACCCAGGTGTCGAGGATGTGGTTTTCAATATTCAAAAATTTCGAGAGGCCTTCCCGATCCCAGGATCCGCCTTTGGATGCCAGGGCGTTGATGATCTTAAACTCTTGCCGGGTTGCATTCGATGCGATGCAGTCGGTGAAGCCGTGAGTCCGCTCCCAAGTTCCGGTATTGATGACCATTTCCCCGTCGACAAGTCCCCAGAGGATGAGCCCTTCCCCGGTCTTTTCTTGCGAGCGGTTGTATTTGACATCCATGAGGAGATAGGGGACGAATTTCAGAGTCGGGCTCTAAGAAAACATGGTCGCCGTCTTTCAGGAGCTCTTTCCGGTGCGCGTCCATGATGCTCTCTGCGGAATAGCGCACTTCGAGAGTTTGGAAAGTGCCGGCGCTTAAGTAGTCTTCGACCTTGGACCGTACGCCTGGAACATAATTCCATGTCCAAAAACCCCCGAGACCAAGAATCACCAGGCAAATGAGAATCGTAGCTATCCGCATATTTTCAGGACCTCAATTTCCTTGTATCGAAAACGTCTTTTTGCCGCAATGAGTCTTCATAAATTCGCCGGCAACGCGAGCGGCCGGCGAATTTAGCATCTTTTTTATTCTTTCATTGAGAGGAGGAATTCGGCGTTGGATGCGGTTTTTTTCAATCGCGCGGTGAAGAGGTTCATCGCATCGACCGGAGTGAGGTCGGCGATGCCTTGGCGCAGGAGATAGATTTTCTCGAGTTCGGCAGGGTGGTAGAGAAGCTCTTCTTTTCTCGTTCCGCTCTTGATGAGATCGATCGCGGGCCAAATGCGCCGGTCGGCGAGCCGGCGGTCGAGGACGAGCTCCATGTTGCCCGTTCCCTTGAACTCTTCAAAAATCACCTCGTCCATTCGCGAGCCGGTATCGATCAGGGCAGTCGCAATGATTGTGAGCGAGCCGCCTTGTTCGACGTTGCGGGCGGCGCCGAAGAAGCGTTTTGGCTTATGGAGCGCGTTGGCGTCGACGCCGCCCGTGAGGATTTTGCCTGAATGGGGCTGGACGGTGTTGTAAGCGCGGGCAAGGCGGGTGATGTTGTCGAGCAGGATGACGACATCGTATCCGCATTCGACGAGCCGGCGGGCTTTTTCGATCGCCATTTCGGCGATTTGGACGTGTCGTTCAGGCGGTTCGTCGAAAGTGGAGGCGATGACTTCCCCTTTGACGGTGCGGATCATGTCGGTGACTTCTTCAGGACGCTCGTCGATGAGGAGGACCATCAGGATCACTTCGGGGTTATTGGTCTCGATCGCGTTGGCGATATTCTGCATCAGGACCGTTTTGCCCGATTTGGGAGGGGCGACGATCAAGCCGCGCTGCCCTTTTCCGATGGGCGCTGCGAGATCGAGGACGCGGGTGGAGAGCCTTTCGCGGGTCGTCTCCATGACGAGCCGTTTGTTCGGATAAAGCGGGGTCAAGTTTTCGAAGAGGACGCGGTCGCGGGTCTGTTCGAATGTCTTGCCATTGATCCGCTCCACTTTGAGCATGGCGAAATATTTTTCTTTGTCTTTTGGCGCGCGGATCGAGCCGTAGAGGGTGTCCCCTTTCCGGAGATCGAAGCGGCGGATTTGAGCGGGAGAAACATAAATGTCTTCAGCGGAGGGGAGATAGTTGTAGTTGGGGGAGCGGAGGAACCCGAAACCATCGGGGAGAACTTCCAAGACGCCTTCGCCGTATAGAACTTCGTTGGGCCGCTCGGAGATCGTTTTGACGATTTCGAATACGACGCCCGATTTAGGGAGAGAAGCTGTATGTCTTGAGGCCAATGTTGCGAGCATAGTTCTTGCAGTTGGTCGATGTTCATCCGCTGCAGATCGGATATTTTTGTGACAGTTTCGAAATGTTCTGCAGGACGGTTGTGGTGTTCGGAATTTTGCGATTCAGTTTGCTGATCTTGGTTCATGAAAGGGGACTCCCAAAAGTTTATTTTCTATGTGTTTTGAATGATGCGGTTCAACTCGACGACTTCCTTCCGAAGATCTTCAAGAGAACCATTGTTGTGAATGGTATAGTGGGCTTTAGCTGCTTTTTGATGAGGCATCATTTGCCGACTCATTCGCTGATCATATTCCTTAGGTTGAAAATCCGGCTTTCTCAAAGCGCGCCCTTGCGTTCGCTTCATCGGTGAGCACGGCGACTACAATATCGTAAAATTTCTCTGCTCCAATTTCAAATAAGAGGGGGATCTCCACCACAAAAGAGGAGTGTATTTTCTTCCCGTCTTGCATGCTCGGTCATAAAGCTCTTCGATTTTCCGGAGCACGGCCGGGTGGAGCAGCTTTTCCAAGTTTTTAAGCTGGATCGGGTCCTTAAAGACCTTTTCAGCGAATTTCCTACGATTATCTGGCTTCTGACATTTCCTCGTCATCCAGGTCATCCTGATCAGGATTTCTGGGCCGAATTGCCGGATGATTTGTTGACCGAGATCGGTGTTAGGGATCTAGGAGTTCATGGACAATTGCATCCGCATTGACCACAAAAGCCCCCAGTTCTTCGAAGAACTGGCAAACGGAGCTCTTGCCGCTCGCCACCCCACCTGTGATAGCAATTTTCTTCAATTTTAACATTCAGCCCAATTTTTGCCAACGGCGATATGGACCTCGATAGGGACATTCAATTTCAGGACGTGTTCCATTTTATTCTTTTACCATCTTTTCAAAATCGGGGATTTCCTCGTCGGGAATCTCGAAAATGAGCTCGTCATGGATCTGGAGGATCATTTTCCCCTTCAACTTCTGCTCTTCGATATCCTGGTCGATCTCGATCATCGCCATTTTAATCAAGTCGGCGGCAGTTCCTTGCAAAGGGGTATTGACGGCGAGACGCTCAGCCGCGGCCCGGATCGAGGGGTTTTTATTGTGGATTTCGGGGATGGGGCTCTGACGGCCGGTCAAAGTCTTGGACGCTCCGGTTTTTCGCGCGTGTTCCTTGCAAAACTCGATATAGTCGAGGACCCGAGGGTACCTCTCAAAATATTTCTTAATGAAATCGGAGGCTTCCCTCATGGGGATATGCGAGCTGGCGGGAGAGGCCGAAAGGGCCTTGTCCGTAGACGATGCCGAAATTGACTGTTTTGGCGGCATGGCGCATTTCCGGAGCTACCTCGTTTTCCGGGACTGCCAAAGACGAGAGAGGCGGTATGGGTATGGATGTCGCGGCCGGTTTTAAAGGCGTGGAGAAGTTCTGGGTCTTCGCTGAAATGGGCCAATAAGCGGAGCTCGATCTGGGAATAATCGGCGCCGAGAAAACTCCAGCCCCTCTTTTCGGGTTTGAAGCAAGACGCGGATCGCATTCCCTTCTTTCGCCCGGACAGGGATATTTTGGAGATTCGGATCTTGGCAGGAAAGCCGCCCTGTGGCTGCGATCGATTGGTTGAAGGTGCAATGGATTCTTCCTGTTTTGCGGATTGACCGCATCGGGAAGCGACTTCGATATAGGTGGAGCGGAGTTTTTCCAGGGTGCTGTATTCGAGGATATGCCGTACGACGGGATTTCCTTCGGCGAGTTCTTCCAATACGTCTGCGCTTGTGGAGAATTCGGTTTTTTTCTTGCCGGAGGGCTCAATCCCATTTTTTCGAAAAGAATTTGGCTGAGCTGTTTCGGGGAATTGAGGTTGAACTCTTCGCCCGCTTCCTGAAAAATTTTGAGCTTTGATCCGGTGCAATCTCGTTAGAGACTTCATGGCCTTGCTCCTTCAGTTTTTCGACATCGAGATAAATGCCGGCCGTTTCCATTTTCGCTAAAATAGAGCAGGAGCGGCAATTCAATCTCGTTCAAAAGCCGGTCGAGTTTTTTCTCTTCGAGTTCTTCTTCGAAGAGCTCTTTGAGCCGGGTTGTGTAATCGATATCTTCGCAGCAATACTCTTTTACTTTTTCGACCGGAACTTCCCTCATCGAGATCTGTCGTTTCCCTTTGCCGATCAGGCTTTCGATGGGGAATTTTCACTTTTTTAAATTTTCCAAGAGCCAGTTCATCGAGATTATGGCGCCGGTTTTGCGGATCGAGAAGATACGAGGCGAGGAGCGTATCGAAGGAAATTTTTTTGAGCGGGATCCCGATATTTTCCAAGATGTGAAGGTCGTATTTCATGTTGTGGCCATAAAAACGAACATTTCGCCTTGGCAAAAAAATCCCTCAAAGCATCCAAGACTCTTTTTTCTCCCAATTGCCCATTGGCAGGGAACGTACCATGCTTCTCCCGGCTCGATGCAAAACCCGATCCCGACGAGTTCGGCTAAAAAGGGATTGTCCGAGGTCGTTTCGGTATCGATGCCGACTTGGGTCTGATTGAGAGAGGTATTTGAGGAGCTGTTCGAGTTCTGGATCTGTATCGACCAAATGATAATACGTGCTTGTCGGTATGGCGGGCTTTCTTTTTTCCCGATTCGGGTTTTTCGGGCTCTCCCCCAGCGCTCATCTCTCGTAGGAGAGAGTTGAAATTCATCTGATGGAAAAAATCGATCAGCTTCAGCTTGTTCGGGCCTTTCAGCCGATAGAACTCTTCTTCCTTGGGGATTTCGACTGCGGGTATCGAGGGTGGCGAGCTCCCGGCTCATCAACGCGATCTCTTTTTGGGAGCGGAGAATTTCTTGTTTTTTCTCTCCTTTCACTTTTTCGGGGTGGGCCAGAATATGGTCGAGAGTGCCGAATTCCTGGAGCAGGGAAGCGGCTGTTTTTGGTCCAAACCCTTCCAGGCCTGGGATATTGTCAGAAGCATCTCCCATCGATCGCAAGATAGATCGAGCATTTGGTCGGGCCTTACGCCAAAGAGCTCTTTTACTTTTGTCGGCGTCGACCAGGAGGTTGTCTTTATGCAGGTGGAGCATGAAAATCTGGTCGTTGACGAGCTGCATCAGGTCTTTGTCGCTCGAGCAGAGAAAAACTTTCGACCCCTTTTTTTCAGCCCAAAGGGCAACGGAGGCCATGGTGT
This sequence comes from uncultured Chlamydiae bacterium, assembly GCA_963713105.1. GTDB lineage: Bacteria > Chlamydiota > Chlamydiia > Chlamydiales > SM23-39 > CAVQKJ01. The sequence continues at coordinate 1,309,765 of CAVQKJ010000004.1, read as the reverse complement.
CGTCGGCCTCGACTCCTTCGAAGCAGAGGACGGGAATGCCCGCCAGTTCGCAATATTCGTTGGCCCATTCGAATTGAGGAAATAGATCTTCGGGCGCGCCTTTGCGGTGCATTTTGTATTCCGCATAGACTGCTTGGCGCGATTTTTTATTGTCGGGGCCGTCGAAGACGCAAATGAGGTGATCGGGGGAAAAATCTTTGATCAGCTTTTGAACGGAGCGGATGAAGCCGAAGAGGGCGCTTGTCGATTGCCCTTTCGCGTTTGTCATGGGACCGATCGCATAATAAGAGCGGAAGAGATAATTCACCGCATCCAGGATATAGATTTTATCCACATGTTTCCTAAGGTTGGTAGAGGTAGCAGAACTTGCCTTGAACGCGGGACAAGGCGGATCCTGTATCTATGGTATGTTCGATCCTTCCCGTAAAGAGAGGCGATTGACTGCTGAACAAAGAGAGCCATGCGCTTTTGGGTTCCAAATCTACAACTTGATAAGACGCGGCAGGGTCGATTTTCGCCTCATGCAAAAGGGCGAGAAGGGCTTCGTTGCGGCTTGAATTGGCGACGTCGATATAGCCGTATTCCTGGGCTTTCACTGGGTCGTAAATTTGGGCTCCATATTCTTGGACTAATTTCGTCTTGTCCATATTGGGCCGCGAAGCGGCGACGAGATTGACGAACCGCTGATAGAAATAGGCGATGAGATTTTTTAAGGAGGCGTCTTCGCCCGGCTTCCATGGGCGGAAAGGACTCATCATGTCTTTATCGATCCCTTGTGTGATCGTCTCAGAAGAGACGCCGATTTTAACCAAGGCATCGTGGACATTGAAAAAGGGGCCGATCAGAGTGCCTATAGAACCGATCGTTCCGGAAGGTCCGGAGTAGATCTTGTCGGCGGCGCAGGCGATATACATGCCGCCGGACGCGCAAAGTCCGTCCACATAGCCGAAAATGGGTACTTTATAGCGTTCTTTATACTCTTTGAGCATTCGGTAAATATTGTCAGAATCGACGACCGTCCCGCCCGGAGTGTTGAAGTGGATTAAGATCCCTTTCACTCGGTTCGATGCCAATAAACCAGTGCGCGATTCGAGAAGAATGCTTTCCACAGTATCGGAATCGAGGATTTTCGGCTCGCCGATGACGCCATGGATATTGAGCTGGAGGATCACTGGGGCCGTCAGCGAGACGACCGCCTGTTTGCCATTTGCGTCGGAGAGATAGGTCATCGTTGTTTTCGATTCGATCGTGCCGACGGAGGAGATTTCAGAATACCCGTAGGCGATCAAAAAAATGGCCAAAAAAATGCCGCATATGCCAAAAAACATCCGGCAAAAACTTCTCAGGGCCGAGATAAAAACCGATTCGCGAGCATTTTCCATGAAAAACAACCTGTATTTGATTATAACTATAAGCTTATAGCTGAAAACCACCAAAAGTGAAAGATGGAGAATCAGAAACCTATTTTCGACTGGCATGATTGGCTCTTGGACCACGCTTGGATTGCCGAGATCGCGATCGTCCTTTTCGTCTTATGGTCGCTCAATTTTTTATTGAAACGGGCCCTTTTCAGGGCCAAGCAGAAAGCCCGCTTGAATGAAAAAGATTGGCGCACCCATTTGGATTACGCGGCCTCAATGCCCGCGAGGGCGCTGCTCTGGGTCTTTCTCATCGCGTTTATCATCGACCTTATAGCGCGGCAATTCCGCCTGGAGAATTCATTCGCTTGGGTCATTTCGCTCAGGAACGTAGGGATCGTTTTCATCCTTGCTTGGTTTTTCCTTCGTTGGAAAAAAGTCTTTTACAATGCGGTCGCAGCTCAAAGAGTCATGGGGAAGCCCTCTTTCGATCCTGTATCGATGGAGATCGTGGGAAAATTCTTCACCTTGGGCGTTTTGTTTGTCAGCTTATTGGTGATCCTGCAAATTTTCGGCCTCGATATCATACCGTTGATTACATTCGGCGGCATCGGAGCCGCGGCGCTCGGCTTTGCCGGCAAAGATGTAATCGCCAGTTTTTTCGGAGGGCTGATGCTTTATGTGACCCGCCCTTTTACGGTGAACGACCTCATCGAATTGCCTGAAAAGAAGATCACGGGAACTATCGAAGAAATCGGTTGGTATTTCACATCGATCCGCGATTTGCAAAAAAAACCGATCTATATTCCCAATTCAGTTTTCACGAATGAAGTTCTCGTAAACCTTTCTCGCATTACCCATCGGAAAATCGATGAATCGATCGGAATCCGCTATGCCGATTCAGCCAAGGTCGAGCCGATCTTGGAGAAAATCAGGGAATTGCTCACGCAGCATCCGGAAATCGACGGACAGCAGCCGATCCATGTCTATTTGTCCGCTTTGGCTCCCTATGCGCTGGAATTAGAAATCAAAGCATACACCTTGGCAACGCGCTATGAGGAATTCATGGAGATCAAACAAAAAATCCTGCTTGGGATTTACGATCTGATCCTCGAATCCGGCGCGGAGATCGCATCGCCTTCCCTTTCATTTGAGTTGAAAAGATAGCTGTTTAGAATCGGTCTTAAAACTCGGAGAGGCTGTGAAAAAATGGAGACTTCCACCGATTTTGATGAGGTTTTTCTGCAATAAATGGCCAAAAAGCTCGCAAAAGCGGCTGGGTATCAATTTTTTCACAGCCTCGGAGGAGTTTTGTTGTTCAACCGATGAAATTAAAGTTTGGGTTACCCGTCTCAATGGTAGAGTTTTTAGGCTGTTTCTGTGCGGCGGGATGATTGGAAAAGCTCAAGAAAAGCAAGGCCCCCCATCAAGAGAAATGCAGCGAAGACAGGCCAAGGGAAAGACACTTTCAAGATCAGGCCGATCAATACGACGAATTGCAATGCAGTTGTCGCTTTTCCCCAGCGGATTCCTCTGAAAACGATGGATTTCCATCTTCCGGTTGCGAGCATGACGAATCCATAGAGGCACAAGAAAAAATCCCTCGAAAGCATGGCGGCTATTTCGACTGGGGTCATTTTCCCTTCGAGAAATAGAATGCTCATTGCGAAAAAAACGAAAAATTTATCCATCGCCGGATCGAGGATCGCTCCAAAGCGGCTCGCCGATTGAGTTTTACGCGCGAGATATCCGTCGATGCTATCTGTGAGCATAGCCAAAAGGACTGCCAAAATGCGCAACGAAGAGTTCTCTTGCAAGAACAAAAGCGCAAGCGGCACGCGGATCAATGAAAGGCTATTCGAAACTATAACCATGCTATTCGGCCATGATAAGTGGAAAGACGGCAATGACTTAAATGGAAACCTTTTTCTTATTCTTATACCAAATAAAGGCAATTATCGACACTACAAAGGCGGAAAAGAGGAAAATATGGAACGTTTTCATTGCGGAAAGGAGCCATGTATAATTTTTACTGAGCGAATAGGCCGTGAAAAAAAGGGCCGTGTTGGAGCAGAGGCAAGCAATTCCGTCGCTTAGGCCGAATTTACCCAAACGCATTTTCCCCATCCCAGCAGCTAGCAAAAGACAATTGCGAACCCCGAATGGAATGAATCTGCCGACAAGCAAGGTCCAGAAACCATATTTAGCATAATAGTTTTGGACTTGATCGAGCCTTCTCTTATCTACGACCTTCGAAAACCAACCGATATTCCAAAGCTTCGGGCCCAGCGTCCGCCCAAGCGTGTAGGCGATCCAGTCTGAAAAATAACAGCCCAGGAAAACTCCCAAGAAAAGTTTTGTTATGTTTTCCGGCGCGATCAGGGCGGCGATGGCGGCGCTTAAGATAATCAAGAGGTCTTCGCTGATGGGGACGTTGAATCCCGATAGGATGAGCGCGCCGAAGACGATCCAATGGGCGTGAAGTGCATGGTCGAAAAGAAATTGGACGATCGATTCCATAGGCCAGAAATAATCAAAAACAGGTTTTAGAGACAAGATATTGTAACGGCGGCCTGAATGTGTATCAGTGGAGAGACGCCAATCAATCCTGGACAGGGCGTAACAGCGGCTCGTATATAAAGTCCTATACCTTCATCAGCGCAGAGGCGCGCGAAGCGCACGCAGCAGAGGTAGAGAGGACGCAGAGGCCGCGAAGCGCGGCGAAGAAAAAAAATGACTTTTTTGCTAAGGCAAAAAAGCCATGTTCTCCCGCGAAGCGCGGAAGAAAAAACTCCTCTTTCCGCGGCATTATTTTATCTGAGAGCGCGAGAGCTTCTCTCGCCTCTGCGTCCTCTCGTCCTCTGCTGCGCGCTTCGCGCCTCTGCGCTGATGAAGGTATAGGACTTTGAACAAAGGCCGCTGTTACACGCTGCTACTACTCGGAGGCCGCTGTTACTACCTGCTGTTACTTAAAGGCCGTCTGTTACTCTCTGTTTTATGCGGTTTCGTTTCTTTTTTCCGCGTTTCGCGGCATTATTTTATCTGAGAGCGCGAGAGCTTCTCTCGCCTCTGCGTCCTCTCTACCTCTGTGTGCGCGCCTCGCGCCTCTGCGCTGATGAAGGTATAGGACTTTGAACAAAGGCCGCTGTTACTTACTGCTACTACCCAGAGGCCGCTGTTGCTACCTGCTGTTACTTAAAGGCCGTCCGCTGTTACTCGAGCTTTAGGCGGATTTGTTGGCGAAGGCTGGTTTGGGTTGTTCTGGAGCGTCGGAGATTTCGAGTTTGGAATTTTCCGCGACGAGGATGTCGAATTTCTTGCCCAAAGTGAGGACAGAGAGAATCCAGATTAGGACGACGCCGAGGAAGATCGCGGCGACATAAGGAGTGCTGGCTCCGACTGTTGCGAAAATGAGCAAGAGCCCTTGGTGGACGACCGAGCCGCCCGATTTCCCGATACGGGACCCGACTCCGTCGATTGCGGCTTTCCCTTTCAATTTAGATTCGGCGCTCAATGGGATGAAAGCGATTTCTTTGGTGGCGTCGAAGAGGGTGTATTTGGCGGCGCGGGCCAAAGAATTCTGAACTGAACCGAGCATGACGCTCAGCATTAAAGGAGTCGATCCGAGGAAAGCGGAGATCCAGGATACCCAGCCTATTCCGGAATTTTGAAAGAGGACGAAGGTGAAAAACCCAATTCCGGTCAGCAAGATGAGCACGGGAGGGACCAAGGCGCTGAATGTCCATGAAGTGCGGCGGATGATATTGCCTGTAATGAAGATGGAAGCGAGGGTGGCGATGACCGCCATCAGCGTCATCACTTCTCCCATGTAGACGTTGTATTCGTTCGGATTTGGATACACTTGCTTGATCTGGTTTTTCCAGACGACTTCTATCAAGTTAATGGCCATATGATAGCCGACTACGATCAATGCGATGCAAATCAAATATTTGGATTTGGCGAGATAGGCGAAATTTTTTCGGAGCGACATTTTCACTTTTTCGGGCTTGGCGTGTTCGGGGCGGGCGTTTTCCGAAGGGTGGATCACATGGTGGTTCAGCCATCTGAAAATAGCGACGGTCAGAAGGCCCGAAACGATGATGGCGCAATTCAGGAAGAAAACCGACTGTTCCCAAGCGTCCTTCCCGTAAGGGAGGGAAGGGATGTAAATGTTTCCTGAAAAATAGATGGAGGCCTGGCCTGAAAAAATCCCTGCGATGTTGGCCCCGATCATTAAAATGCCATAGAAGCGCTTGGCCTCTTTGACATTCGTCACCTCATTGGCAAATCCCCAGAATAAAACGGTCATGATGGCCGTTCCCCAAAGCTCGGACATCACATAAAAGAGGGTGAAGGTCCAGTTGCGGAAAATGGCGATCAGCCCTTTAAATCCTGCCGGCAGAATGGTTTGGAGCTTGTCGGCCAGCGCTGTCGGGTGCAAGTAGTCTTGCGCCGGGAAAAGGACGAAGGTGAAGATGGCGAAGAAGGCGAGAAACAGGCTCATCATGATGAAAAAGACTTTTTCCCGGCTATAGCGGTTGGCGAGACGGGTAAAAAGGAAAGTCAGCAAGATGGCGCAGGGAAGGATCGCCCATACTTTAATGAAAGGGATCGCTTCAGCGCCCGATTGAGGAGCTGTGACGACCATCGAGTCTTTATACGAACGCAAGGCATTATAATTGAAAGAAATCAGAAAAAACATGAAAAACATTGGGAGGAATTTCTTGAGCTCCCAACTGTGTATCGGCCAGAAGAAAGATCGCCACTTTCCAAACCCAGCCGTGCTGTCCGGTTTCATATCGACTTGAAAATCTCCCCGACTTGATACTTCCTAGCATGTCATATTGGCCGATTTAATAAAACGAGTAACGGCGATTTTATATGCGGGTGATAATGAAGATTTTATTTGTCCGTCAGGGCGTCAATCCCAGGCAGATGGCCGAATTCAAGGAATTCCAAAGAAGCTCCGCCGCCAGTAGAAAGATGGGCGAAACGGTCGGCGAGGCCCATTTGCTGGATGGCTGCCACTGAATCGCCCCCTCCGATGATGGTTTTCGCCCTCGATTGGGCCAGCCCTTCGGCGATCCCCCGTGTGCCATTGGCAAAATTCGGCATTTCGAACACACCTAAGGGGCCGTTCCAAAACACGGTTTTTGCGCTTTTCAACAGTTTTGACCATTCCTTGATGGTTTCAGGACCTATATCCATCCCTTGCCACCCTGCAGGGATCCCTTCTTTGGAAGAGACGATTCTTCGCTCCGCCTCGTTTTTGAACTCGCTTGCGATCACGAGATCTTGCGGCAAGGATAGTAGAATTTTTTTCTTTTTGGCTGTCTCGATGATTTCACGGGCGGTGTTCATTTCCGATTCTTCGAACAGAGAATTGCCGATTTCAATCCCTTGGCTCTTGAGAAAAGTGTAAGCCATCCCCCCGCCTAAAAAAATTCCATCGACCTTGTCCAAAAGTTTTTTCACAACCCCGGCTTTTGTGGAAATTTTAGCTCCTCCGATGATCGCATAGTAAGGCCGATCGGGGTTGCGCAGAAGAGGAGAGAGTTGCGCGATCTCTTTTTCCATAAGAAAACCGGCGGCTGATTTTCCCGGAAAATATTTGGCGATCAGCGCCGTCGAAGCGTGGGCGCGGTGGGCGGTTCCAAAAGCGTCGTTGACATACACGTCCCCCAATTTTGCGAGTTGTTCCACAAACCGGGGCTCTTGTTCGGGATTTTCTTCCCCGGGATGAAAGCGGACGTTTTCCAAAAGCATCACATCTCCGGGATGGAGCCGGGCTGCCATTTTTTCCGCTTCAGGTCCAATGCAGTCGGAAGCGAGAGGAACCGGCTTCTTAAGCAGCTCCGAGAGCCTCTTCGCGCAAGGCGCGAGTGAAAATTGAGGATCGGGTTTCGCCTTCGGCCTTCCTAAATGGCTCATCAAAATAAGGGAAGCGCCCTGTTCAAGAACGTATTCGATCGAAGGAAGAGAAGCGGCGATCCGCGAATCGTCCGCGATCCCCCCGTCTTTTGAAAGGGGCACGTTGAAATCGACCCGCATCAAAACGCGTTTGCCTTTTAGCGAGAGGTCTTTGAGCGACAGTTTCCGCATGATTCGCATCGTAGCCACTCGTCCCCATTTCGTCAACTCACCGAATGATTTAGGAATGTCTTAGTTTGCTGAAAGCCTCGTAAAGAAATTCTAACCACAGAGAGCACAGAGAAAAAATAAAAAACCGTTCGCAATCATCTCTGTGGTTTGTAATTTTTAAACTGAAACCTTATTAAGGTTTTTTTTATCTGTTTGCAAATGCGCGAATCTTACAGAAAATTGAGAGGCGCCGCTCTTCGCAATGGGCAGTCCTTTACGAGGCGTCGCAGATCTTGCGTTGGAATCGCAATGGACTGAACGGCTTGCTAAGGATTTTTTATAGTTTGGAGGCGGGATAACGCGACCAAAATCCCAATTTAATTTTGCAAAAGTATCGCGGATCGGTTTTAAAGGAACGCCCTCGTTTTTCAATATGTCGTAGACGTTATTTTCGGTTTTCACAGAGGGATAATATTTAGGAAATTTAACCATGAATGGGAATCGGTAAAAAATAGGTTTCTAAAGGTTAAAGAAGGGGCTGGCCGATTGTTCGAAGCCGCCGCCTTTTTTCCGGTTGCGGATTTCGGAGCGGATGGAGAAGAGAAGGTCTTGATCGAAATCTTTTTTCTCGGCCCAGAGCAGATATTCGATAGGGATTTCATCGAAACGGCGCCCTTTATGTTTGCCGAGGGGCATCGCCTTCAATTTGATCGGTTTTTGAAGGATTTTGAAAAGCTCTTCCGTGGTTTTGTAGGGTTTTGCCAGTTGTTTGAAGACTTCGATGTTGACGATCACATCGCTCATCGCGCGATGGGCCCCTTCAGGCTCGATGTTGAAATGCTCTCTCAACCGCTGCAGGGAATTGACCGGACTCTCGCCGTACAGGCGGGCCATCCGGAGAGTGTCGATATAAGGCGCTTGCTGGATATTCGTAGGAATTTGGTTCCGCTTGGCTTCCGCCGCAATGAGAGCGATGTCGAAACCGATGCCATGTCCGACAAGGATTTTCCCTTGGATCATTTTTAAAAGGTCCGGGAGGATCATGCCGATTTTAGGTTTCCCTTCGATCATTTCTTTGGAGATTTTGTGGATTTCTTGCGAGGTTTCTGGAATTTCGCATTCCGGATCGATCAGTGTTTCAAATTTTTGAAGGATTTGGCTGAAAGTAAAACGGGCAGCGGCAATTTCGACGATCCGGTCCTTATCGGGTTCCAGACCGGTCGATTCGCAATCTAAACAGACGAAAATTTCTTGCTGGATCGATGTCATAAAAGTTGTTCCACGCGCTTTGTCAGGATATAACGGCTGTCTTTGTGCATGATGCTGTAAGATACCACGTCGCAAAGATGCATTTGTTGGATCGATTTGCTTTTCGCATCGGCCTCTTGATCGGAAATTTTATCTTTCTTCGTTAAAACGAGCAAAAGAGGAATTTTTTTATGTTCCGCCCAATGAATGAGAGAGAGGTCTTCGCCGGTAAGATCCCTCCTGATATCGACGAGCAGAAGGATGAGGCGGAGAGAGGGGCGGTGGTTGAGATAAAAATCGATGGCTTGCGACCATTGTTTGACGGTCTCTTCAGGCGCTTTTGCAAATCCATAGCCAGGGAGGTCGACGAGGAGGGCTTTATCGTCGAGGAGAAAAAAATTCAGAAGCTGGGTTTTCCCCGGTTTAGCAGAAGTTTTGGCGAGGTTTTTCTGCCCGAGCCAGTGGTTGATCAAACTCGATTTTCCCACGTTGGATCGGCCGGCCAAGGCGATATCGGGAAGGATCTTTCCTTTTGCGTCTTTCAGGACAGGAAAATCGGATAGCGTAGAGAGAAGAAACTTGGCTTTGTCTAGCACGGTTTCTCCGCATAAGTAATCCGTGCGACGCGCTGATTGCCATCGGAGTGTTGGAATGAGATGGAAATTGTCGATTGGGGCAAATGGGAGGCGATCCGGTCAGGCCATTCGATTGCGCAGATCCCTCCTTTTTGAAAATACTCTTCGAAGCCGAGCTGAAAGAAGTCGGATCCATTTTTAAGGCGGTATAGATCGAAATGAAAAAGAGGCAGCGTGCCTTCATAGAGATTGAGCGTGACGAATGTGGGGCTTTGAATCGGATCTAAGATCCCGAGGCCCCTGGCAAGTCCTTGGACGAAAGTCGTCTTTCCCGCTCCGAGGTCGCCATATAGAGCCAATATAGAATTTGGAGGGAGCAGGTGGGCAATATTCTGACCGAAACGGAAAGTTTCTTCTGCCGAATGGAGGCTGATCCTCTCCTTAACCTTCTCTGGGGCGGCTGCCTCTAGGGGAAACCCCATCAATCCGACTCGACCCATTTTTCTAAATAAGGCTCGAATTCGCGATGCTGCGAAAGAGCCTCGACGAATTGCGCGATTTTGTCTTCGCTCAAGTGCTTCTGGATGAAAGAGAGGAAGCTCTCCTCGATCTGGAAACGGTTTTGGTTTTGCACTTCGAGCAGAGTGAGCAGTTTTATGTGATTTTTTTTGAAATCTTCGATGACGGCGGCTTTGCTGTTGAAGAGTTTGCCTGTGATCGCCGAGGAATAAACCACCTTTTTCATGGAGGCCTTCCGCTGGCTGATATAATTTTTGATCACTTCGGGATCTTCGGATACAAAAAATCGTTTAGCTGGCAGTCCGCCTACCCGTTCTTTGTTTTCAGGACATTTTGATACCCAGTCATAGATCGCGTCTTGCGGATTGGGATGGGTATTGTCCCCGAACACTTTGCCGGTGAAAGGACAGATATAAATCTTTTTCGTCTCTTCGTTTACGCTCTGCTGGCCGAATTGAATCGTAATTTCGGTCTCCCGCCAAAGCTTCCCTTGCGATTCTAATTTTTCGATCAGATCGTCAAGGCTCTGGTAGATCGTCTTGTCGCGTGGGAAAAGAGCGGGTTTCAAACGATACTTCTCCTCGACGAAGGCGAGGTAGATGGTCACTAAATCCGCGTTGCGGTTCTTTTTTAGGAATTTCAAAAGTTCGGCTTTTTGCTCAGCTGTAATACTGAGAGCAGTAGTCATGATGTTCCTCAAAAAATCTCGGCTTATTGGTCTTAGAGAACTAAGATACTGCAATATCCGATTTATCATCAAGAAAATGCTAAGGGGAGCTGTAATTTAACAATGAAAATGAAATATTTAATTTACCTGTCTTGATCTCTTCTTGATTTTCGAAACAGACCCTGTTATATTCAATCAAAAAAATTACTCCACTGAGGTTCTCCAGATGAATACACAACTCCTTGACAAGAGTGTTGATAAAGCAGCAGCTGAAAAGAACGCGCAAGATGCGAAAAAGCGTTTGGCGTCTCTGATCCAAGAAGGACAGAAACTCACCTCGGTTCATCTAGAAAGGATTCCGGTAAAAGGATACGAACAAGTCGTCAAAATAACGGATAAAAAATCGCAGCTCACGGCGATCATCGCCATCCACGATACGGCCTTGGGGCCCGCCCTCGGAGGCACCCGGATCCAATCTTATGCTTCTTTTAACGATGCTCTGGAAGATGCTTTCAGGCTTTCTAAGGGTATGACTTATAAATCCGCGATCGCCGAAGTGGGTTTCGGCGGAGGCAAAAGCGTGATCATCGCGGATCCGAAAACGGAGAAAACCCCTGAAATGCTGCTCGCTTTCGGCGCAGCGGTCGAAAAGCTGGGCGGAGTTTATATCTGCGCCGAAGATATGGGATGCACGACCGAGGATGTGAAAATCATCCGGAGGGCGACTCGTCATGTCGTAGGCTTGGCTCATGCGAAAAGCAGCGGGGATCCAGCCCCTTTTACCGCATGGGGAACCTTCCGGGGGATCCAATCGGCCGCTAAAAAACTCTACGGCACCGATTCTTTAGAAGGGCGCAAAGTGGCAGTCCAGGGATTGGGCAGCGTGGGAAACCATCTTGTCGAATTTCTATTTTGGGCCGGCGCTGATTTGATGATTTCCGATATCGATGCGGCAAAAGTGCAAAGACTGGCCGCGAAATTCAATGCAAAGGCTATCCCTGCCGACCAAATTTTAAAAACCGAATGCGATATCCTGGCCCCTTGCGCTTTTGGCGGAATCATCAACGACCAAACAATTCCCCAATTCAGATGCCGCGCGATCGCGGGATGCGCGAACAACCAGCTGCTTCGAGACACTCATGCGGTTGTGTTAAAAGAGAGAGGCATCCTCTATGCGCCTGATTTTGTGATCAATGCCGGCGGTCTGTTGAACGTTGCGGCGGAACTCGACGACGCAGGATACAACCCGTCAGGTCCGCGGTATAAAGTGCACCATATTTACGATACGCTTCTCGCGATCTACGAAATCGCGGAAAAAAATCGGGAATCCACGCATAGCGCAGCTCTCGCTTTGGCCGACTACCGGATCAAATACGGCATCGGCAAAAGAGTGATCCCACCGACTTTCCACCACAGCGCAGACTAATGGAAACGCTTCTTGCGATTTTCCGGAAGAAGGTGGCCGATGCGATCGGACGGGCCTTCGGAAACTCTTTGTCTCATGAAGAAGCCCAGGCCGATATGGCCCCTTGTCTTCAGGAAGAATTTGGCCATTATCAATGCAATAGCGCTCTCCGTTTATCGAAAATCGTCAAAGCAAAATCCCCGCGCCGTCGCCCAAAAAATCATCGATCACATGGAGGCTCCGGACAAACAACTCTGTGCAAAAATCGATATCGCGGGGCCCGGCTTCATCAATTTCACTTTGTCCCCCGAATTCCTTTCCCATCAGCTCCAGGCGCAGCTCCATCGACCCTCTTTTAGGCGCCGTACCACCGGCAAAAAAGCAGAAGATCATCGTCGAATTTTCTTCTCCGAACGTGGCGAAAGAGCTGCATGTAGGGCATATCCGCTCCACGATCATCGGGGACTGCCTTGCCCGCCTCTTCGAGTTTTACCAACAAGAGGTTCTTCGGCTCAATCACATCGGCGATTGGGGCACCCAATTCGGAATGCTCATCGTCTACATGAAAGAATTCCATCCCGCCGTACTCAAGGAGGAAGAGCCGACCGATCTCAATTCTTTGATGAAATGGTACAGGGCCGCTAAAAAACGGTTCGACAACGATCCCGATTTTAAGAAAAACGCCCAGCTCCAAGTGGTCAAACTCCAATCGGGGGACAAAGAGGCGCTCCAGGCTTGGAAATTGATTTGCGATGTGTCCCGCAAAGGATTCCAAGAAATTTACGATCTCATGAATGTCAAAATCGTCGAAAGAGGAGAATCTTTTTACAATCCCTATCTCAAAGACGTGGTCGATGAATTCGAACCGCAAAGGGCTGGTCGAGATTTCAGATGGGGCGAAATGTATCTTTCTCGAAGGATTCAAGAACCGCGAAGGGGAAAATTTCCCCCTCATGATCCAAAAATCGGACGGCGGCTATAACTACGATACGACCGATCTCGCGGCGATCCGCCATCGCATTTTCGTCGAAAAAGCCGACCGGATCATCATCGTAACCGACGTCGGGCAATCCCTCCATTTCCAAATGATTTTCGCTGCGGCGGAGAAAGCTGGCTGGCTGGACCGTTCCAAGACGCAAGTCGACCATGTCGGATTCGGTTTGGTCCTCGGGCCCGATGGAAAAAAATTCAAAACCCGATCCGGCGAGACAGAAAAACTGATCGATCTTCTTACGGAGGCGGTCGACAAAGCCAGGGAAATCGTCTCAGAGCGGATGCCCGACGCCGACAAAAAAGAGATCGAACACCTGGCCCATGTCCTTGGGATCGGGGCCGTGAAATACTCCGACCTCGCCTCGCACCGGACAAAAGACTATGTGTTCAGCTACGAACGGATGCTCCGTTTTGAAGGCAACACCGCTGTATTCCTTCTCTATGCCTATGTGCGGATCAACGGCATCAAGCGCAAGACGCACGCCGATATGAAAGAAGTGATGTTGCACCATCAGATAGCTGTCAAACATCCTTCTGAAATTTCTCTTGGAATCCACATCCGCCGTTTCGGTGAAATCCTCGATATCATGGCTCGGGATCTTCTTCCGAACCGCCTCACCGAATATCTTTATGAATTGGCGGAAAAATTCAACGCTTTCTTCCGCGACTGCCGAGTCGAAGGGACCGCCGAAGAAGGAAGCCGCCTCGTCTTGTGCGAACTCACAGCCCGCGTTCTTAAACAGGGATTGGAAATCCTCGGTCTCGAAACCGTCGAGCGAATGTAAGGCTGCAGAATCAAGAAAAATTGCAGGGATAACAGGATGGGCAGGATAAAATAAAGAGATTATTCTGTATGAAATTCACAAAAGCGATTGGGATTATCGGAGGGGCGGGAGCTGCGGCGAGCGCATATTTGTATTCGACAATTCTCGAAGTTTGCCAAAAAAAATTCGGTGCAGCCGACTACGGCGATTTTCCTGAAATCGTTCTCGTGAGCTTTCCTTTTACAAGAGGAAATAAACGGAAGATCCAAGAAGAGATTTCCCTTTGCGTCGAAAAGCTGAAAAAAGCGGGCGCTTCGTTCTGCTGTGTCGCCTCTCATTCCTTTCATGGCTTTCTTCCTGAAATCAAGATGCCGTTCGTAAATTTGGTGGAGGAAGCCTTGGATGCTGCGCGCCGGGCAAAGATTACGAAGGCTCTTGTTTTTGCGGCCCAGACTACGATCGATCTCAAAATTTATGAAAAGGGAAGCTTTGAATGCGTGTATCCATCGAAAGAGGAACAGCTCATTGTCAACCGGATCATTCGAGAAATTGCCGGTGGATCGGTTTTGGCTAAACAGGCCGAAGACCTCAAGAAAATCATTAAAGGCCATGATGAAGATGGAATCATCTTGGCTTGCACCGAATATCCGATCCTCAATCGCTCTTTCTTATTGAGCGAATCGATTCCCGTGATCGACCCGATCGAAATTTTGGCTGAAAAACTGGTTGAATTAGCGATTTAAATGGAATGATGGTAGCGGTCAAAAATTAAGAAAAACATCCGCGTCTTTGCCTTGAGCGACAATGATTTTTCTATTCCAATGTCTGGGGTAATCCGGCCTTGTTATTTTTCTCTTTCTCTATAAAAAAACGCCTCCCGGGGAGGAGGCGCACAATAATAAAAAAGGTGATTAGGGTATTATGGATAAGAAAGATTAACAGTTCAGCCGTTAATCAATGAAAATTATATCAAACTTATGAATTTAATTAAATTGAAAATTATATGGTAATTTAATTATTTTATTATCAGGCGTTTGCGGAGGCGTTAAAATAAAAAATTGACTTCCTTGAAGGATGCTTCTATAGGTGGACTTCAGGTCAGGCTCCCATATGATCGTCTTTCAGATCCTCCTCTTCATCCTATCGGTCGCATTAATGGGATACCTTCTAGCTGCCGTCGTTTGGCCGGAGAAATTTTAAATGGATTGGTTCCAGTTAGCTGTTTTTCTTGTAGTGGTCGTCCTTTTGGTCAAGCCGATCGGGATCTATATTGGACAGGTGCTGGACCCGAAAGAGAAGACTTTGCTCGACCCGTTCTTCAAACCGATCGAAAGCCGCATCTATAAATGGTGCCGCATCGAGCCTTTCGCTGAACAGAATTGGAAAGATTATCTCTTTTGCCTTTTAGGGTTCAGTTTGATTGCAGTTGTCTTTGTCATCGTCATTTTGGCTCTGCAATATTATCTGCCGTTCAATCCGCAAAAATTCGCAGCTCCCTCCTGGCATTTGAATCTCAATACTTCTTTCAGCTTCATGACGAATACCGATTGGCAAAGCTACGGGGGCGAGTCGACTCTCTCCTATTTTTCGCAGATGGCGGCGCTCGCCGTCCAAAATTTCGTTTCTGCGGCAGTCGGACTTGCGGCTGCGGCGGCTTTGGTACGGGGAATCGCGCGGCAAGGAGGGACGACGATCGGAAATTTTTGGGCCGATTTGGTCCGGATCAGCCTCTATCTCCTGCTGCCGATCTGCATTGCGGCTGCGACTTTTTTCATTTCATCGGGAGTGCCTCAAAATTTCAAAAAATATGTGGAAGTGCAAACCTTGGAGGGAGGTACGCAAACGATCGCCCAAGGTCCGATCGCCTCTCAACAGGCGATCAAGCTGCTCGGGACGAACGGCGGCGGCTTCACCAATGTCAATTCAGCGCATCCTTATGAAAATCCAACCCCCCTTTCGAATTTCTTGCAGCTGCTTTTAATCTTCCTCATTCCGACGGCGCAGATCTATTATTACGGAAAATCGGTCAAAGACGTCCGGCATGGATGGTGCATCATCATCGCGCTTGCCGTTGTTTTCGTGCTGGGCGTTTGGTGCTGCGCTTTTTGCGAGACAGTGGGAAATCCGGAATTTAAAGAACTGGGACTTTCAGGAGGAAATTGGGAGGGCAAAGAACAGAGGTTCGGGATTTTCGGCTCGGCTCTTTATGCTTGCGTGACGACGGTCGTCTCCTGCGGGGCAGTGAATTGCATGCACGACTCGTTGACGCCGATCGGCGGCCTTGTCCCGATGCTGAATATGCAATTGAGCGAGGTGATTTTCGGAGGAGTGGGAGCCGGGCTGTACAGCGTCCTTTTGTTTGTATTCCTTGCGATCTTCATTTCGGGATTGATCATTGGGCGTACGCCTGAATATTTGGGCAAGAAAATCGAATCGTTCGATATGAAGATGGTGATGCTGGCGGTCCTTCCTTTTGTTTTAGTCGTCCACGGATTCACCGCGCTGGCGTGTTTTACCGATTGGGGCTTGAAAGGATTGGGGAACTCGGGCTCGCACGGGTTTAGCGAAATGCTCTACGCCTATAGTTCTTGCGCTGCGAACAACGGAAGCGCGTTTGCGGGCTTATCCGCCAATACGCCGGAATATAATTTAACTTTAGCCGCGGCGATGTTGCTGGGACGGTTTTTAGTATTGGCCCCTGTCATCGCTCTGGCGGGATCTTTCGTACAGAAAAAAATCCACCCGAAGAGCGCAGGAACTTTCCCTGTTTCGAGCTTAGTCTTTATTTCTCTCCTGATCGGGGTGATCCTCCTCCTTGGGGCATTGACTTTTTTCCCTGCATTGACGATGGGGCCGGTGATCGAACAGTTCGACATGCTTAAAGGAACGCTATCCTCATGAACGCATTTGTCCAATCGTTGAAAAAACTAAATCCTTGGTTATTGATCCACAATCCCGTGATGTTCATCACTGAAATTGGAGCGTTCATCACGACGATCGAATGGCTTTTTTTGTCGTCCGGACATTCGGGGTTTTATGCTCAGGTTACGATTTGGCTTTGGCTGACCGTTTTATTCGCGAATTATGCCGAATCGGTCGCCGAAACGAGAAATCAGCGGCAAGCCGAATCGCTTAGGAATAAGCGGATCGACACGATGGCCCATTTAAGGCAGGAAAACGGGCATTTCAAGACCGTGAGCTGGAAAGATCTGAAGAAAGGGGACGTCGTCCGCGTCTCTGCGGGAGAGTCGATTCCGGGAGACGGCGAGGTCATCGAAGGGATGGCCTCCGTCGACGAATCTTCCGTGACGGGCGAATCGGCGCCGGTGATCCGCGCCGCGGGAACCGACCACAGCTCTGTCACGGGCGGCACGAAGCTGGTCTCCGATCAGATTTTAGTCAAAATCTCATCAGAGCCGGGCCAAAGCTTTCTCGATCGGATGATCCATCTGATCGAAAGCGCGAAAAGACAAAAATCGGCCAACGAGATCGCTTTGACGATTCTTCTCGCGGGACTGACGTTTATTTTCCTGGTCGTCGTCGTGGCGATGGAAATTTTCGGTAAATATTTCCAAATCGACTTTTCCGTCACTATGCTGGTGGCTCTTCTCATTTGCCTGATCCCGACGACCATCGCGGGCCTTTTGAGCGCGATCGGGATCGCGGGGATCAACCGCTTGATGAAAAAACATGTGCTAGCGATGAGCGGACAGGCCGTCGAATCTGCGGGCGACGTCGATCTTCTGCTAATCGACAAGACCGGCACATTGACGATCGGCCATCGCCGCGCTGCAGAGATCGCGGTGGCTCCAGGCGTTGAAATGAAGGATTTTGTCCGGGCGGCTTATCTGACGTCGTTGAAAGATGAAACGGACGAGGGGCGGAGCTTTGTCGATTTTTTGAAAGAGCATCACAGGGGATTCATTCCTGAACGGACGCCCCATTTCGAGTTCATCCCTTTTTCGGCGGAAACGAGGATGAGCGGCGCCGATCTAGGCGATGAGAAGTTCAGAAAAGGGGCCATCGACGCCATAGAAAAATTTACCGGCCAGGCTCTGCCTTATGAAACCGCGCAAGCGGCGAAAAAATATGCGGAGCAAGGAGGGACGCCGTTGATCGTCTGCGACAAGAATCGGGTCCTCGGAGCGGTTTTATTGAAAGACATCGTGAAAAAAGGGCTGACGGAGTTGTTCGCAAGGTTCAGAAAAATGGGGATACGGACTGTCATGGTCACAGGAGACAATCCTATTACGGCCTCTGTGATCGCTAAAGAAGCGGGCGTCGATGATTATCTCGCGGAAGTATCGCCTGAACACAAACTATTGACGGTGCAGAAATTCCAAAAAGAGGGCTATACGGTCGCGATGACAGGCGATGGCGTCAACGACGCTCCCGCTTTAGCCCATGCCGACGTGGGCGTCGCGATGAATTCGGGAACTCAGGCGGCAAAAGAGGCCGGCAATATGATCGATCTCGATTCTCATCCGGAAAAACTCTTTCAAATCGTGGAAATCGGAAAACAGATGCTGATGACCCGCGGCGCTCTTACGACGTTTTCCGTAGCCAACGATGTGGCCAAATATTTTGCGATCATTCCAGCGATCCTCATGCCTTTTTTCCCTCGCTCTCGGGGCTTTGAATTTGATGAACCTAAACAATCCTCAGAGCGCCGTTTTGAGCGCCGTCATTTTCAACGCCTTGATTATTCCCGCTTTGATCCCTCTCGCTTTCAAGGGTGTGAAAATGATCCCGGACAGAGCTAAAGTGATTTTGCGGCGGAATCTACTGATTTACGGTTTTGGAGGCATCGTCCTTCCCTTCATCGGGATCAAATTGATCGATTTAGCGCTGACTACTTTAGGACTTGCATGAAGACTTTTACACATTCGTTAAAAATCTCGTTCTTCCTTCTTGTGATTTTTACGGTTTTGCTCGGAATCGTCTATCCCATGTTCATGTGGGGAGTGGGCCAGCTCTTTTTCCATAAGCACGCGAACGGGACGATCCTTTACAACGAAGCGGGACAAGCCGTCGGATCGGCCTGGATCGGCCAAAATTTTTCTGGGGATTCCTATTTCCATCCCCGCCCTTCCTCTGCAGGAGATAGCGGCTACGACGCTTCCAACTCTTCCGGAAGCAATCTTGGCCCTACATCGCAAAAACTGATCGATGCGGTGACCCAGAGGACGGCAGATTACCGCCAATCGAACCATGTTCCTGAAGGGGCTTCGATCCCCGCGGATGCGGTCACCGCCTCAGGAAGCGGTTTAGATCCTCATATCAGCCTGGAAAACGCGAAACTCCAGATGGCGCGCGTGGCTGCAGCTCGCAATTGGTCGCAGGATGAAGTGGAGCGGTTCATCAAAAAATTCACGGAAGGAAGGACTTTGTGGATTTTCGGCGAAAGACGGGTCAATGTCTTGAAATTGAATCTCGCCCTCGATTTGTTTTTGCCTGCACCTGCCAAATAAGGCCGTCAATTGAAGCAAAATGAACTTAAACCGCCGTTTCAACGAGGGCTTAAATCCCGCCACATCAGCCTCATCGCGCTGGGAGGGATCATCGGTTCTTCTTATTTTCTTGGAACCGGCTATGTGTTCCATGAACTGGGCCCGTCGATTTTTTTGGCCTATATTTTCGGCGGCCTGATCACCTTTCTCACTATGGCTTGTCTGGCTGAGTTGACTGTTTCCGTTCCGAGCCACGGTTCATTTGTCACTTATGTGAATCAATTTGTCTCCCCTTCTCTGTCGTGCGGGGTGGGATGGTCTTATTGGGTCAGTTGGGTGGTTTTCATTCCGTCCGAATGTTTAGCGGCGGGGATCTTAATGCACCATTATTTCCCCGAGACTCCGGTTTCATTATGGGCGATCCTTGTCGGAATGCTTGTCACTCTGGTCAATCTCCTTCCCGTAAAACATTTCGGCGAAATGGAATTTTGGCTCTCGATTGTGAAGATCGCCCTATTGGTCGGTTTTTCCGTCCTCGCCGTTTTTATTTTCTTTGGTTGGGCGGGATCGGGAAAGCATGAAATCGTCGGCGAGCGGTACCTGCTCGACAACGGAGGTCTGTTTCCCAACGGATACGCCATATTCTTCATCAATATGGTCGTTCTTATGACGAACTTCCAAGGATCGGAGATCATCGGTTTGAGCGCTTCCGAATCGGTTAACCCTAAAAAAACGATTGTAGATGCCCTGAAGAAAATTTCTTACCGGATCATCGCATTTTATTTGGTTCCTACTTTCCTGCTCGCCTTGATTTTCCCTTGGCAAAAAGCGAGTCTCGCTTCCAGCGTATTCTCCATGGCTCTGCAAAACTACGGATTTAATTATGTGGCGCACGTATTTAGTTTTTTGATCATCGCGGGAGCGATTTCTTGCGCGAACAGCGGTTTATACGCCACAGTCCGCTCTCTTCACGCTTTAGCGATGAGAGGGATGGGGCCTCGTGTGCTGAAAGAGTTCAATGACAACGGAATCCCGATCAAGGCGACTTGGGCGACTCTTGCAGCGGTTTGGGTTTTGCTTTTAGCCGCTTGCCTGTTTTCCGCCCATCAGCTCTATGCGAATCTTTTGGCTCTTTCTGGCTTCACCGGGACATTTTGCTGGATTGCCATTTGCTGGGCGCAGCTCCGGTTTCGGAAAAAACAAATGAAATCAGGAGAGCCGCTTAAATATAAAATGCCCGGGTTCCCTTATCTGACTCATTTCGCGATCTGGTCGCAGGTCGCCTGCCTTTTGATCGTCGCCTGGAGTCCCGCTCTCCGCTCTTCATTTTATCTTGGAGTGCCGATCTTCATTCTTTCGATCTGCCTCTATAAATTCCTGAAAAAAGCTTAAGAACCTGAGAGAATTATCTCAGACGTATGGAAAAGCCATGCGCCTAAGGGATGAAAATCGGACAGGATAAGCAAGATCGCGAGCGGCAAGATGCACAGGATAAACAATTTTAGTATCTTGCATACATGGCCGCGAAGCGATCCTGTATATCCTGTTTTGCTTCTACCGCCGAACTCGTGATCAGGCCAAAAAACGATTTAGCTTTTAAGAAAAGTTTTGCTGGGGTGGCCTGGCTCCTCTCGGACGAGGCGGGGGACGCCGTAGCCGGAGAGGTTTAGCTGGATGAAGCGGATCAGCTCGGCCCCTCGGGTCTCCGGCAGGGCGAAATGGCCCGCCCCAACGACTGGGTCCAATTGATGGAGATAGTAGGGAAGGATGCCGGCGTTGACGAGGGCCTCCGAGTGGGCGAGAAGGGTTTTTTCATCGTCGTTGACCCCTTTTGCGAGGACCGCTTGGTTCAGGACGGGGATGCCGAGGCGTTGGATTTTTTTCAGGGCGGATACGACATCGGGATCGAGTTCCAAGGGATGATTGCAGTGGATGATGAAAAAGACCTGCTTGGAAGAGGAGTCGAGCAGGGCGAGGAAAGAATCGTCGATCCTTTCGGGTATGCCGATTGGGAAGCGGGTGTGGAAACGGATCCGTTTGAGATGGGGGATCTCATCGAAAGAACGAAAAAGGGCTGCGAGAGACCCATCGCTCAAGGAAAGAGGATCTCCCCCGCTTAAAATAATTTCAGAGAGGCTTTTGTCTTGGCGGATGATAGCCAGTTCTTCCTCAAATCCTTTCTCTTCGGTTTCGTAAGGGAAGTTTTGGCGGAAGCAAAAGCGGCAATGCATGGCGCAGGCGCTCGAAGCGAGGAGCAGCGCCCTGCCCTGATATTTATGTAAAATTTTCTTTGCCTTCCTGAATTGTTCGTCTTGCAAAGGATCTGCGACAAACCCAGGTGTTCTGATGAGTTCTTCTTGAAGAGGGACAAATTGGCGCAAGATCGGATCGTCGAGCGTGTTTTTAGCGATTTTGGCAGCTAAGCGGCGCGGGAGATTCAACGTGAAACGGGGGCGCGCGAAAAGTTTGGCCCTCAGTTCAGGCGAGAGCTCTAGAAAATCTGAGAGAGGCTCAATTCGGGTAAAATTGAGCCTCTGGATTTGGCGCCAAAGAGGAATTGTTTCCGTCATGGCGGGAAAGTTTAGACAGGCTGCGGCGCATTGTCAACCTCTGAAGAGGTCAATAAAAGATTTTGTAAAGCGGCTTTACCTTTCTCCGATGCTTTTTTTGGGCTGCGGTACGCGTGTAATGTCGGCGCCGAGATGGGTGAGTTTGCCGACCAAGTCTTCGTAGCCCCGGTCGAGATAGTCGACATTGGAGATCGTGCTGGTTTCGGGGACAAGGAGGGCTGCCATCACGTAAGCGAATCCCGCTCTGAGGTCGGGAATGGAAAAATCTTTCGCCTTCAGTTGAGTGGGGCCTTTGACTACGAGGCTGTGATGGTGGTTTTGCGATGCGAAGCGGCATTGCTTGCCGCCGAGGCATTGGGTGAAAAGCTCGATATCGGCGCCCATCTCTTTCAACATGTGGGTGTATCCGAACCGGTTTTCATAGACCGTCTCATGAATGACGCACGATCCGCGCGCCTGCGTCATCAACACGACGAAGGGCTGCTGCCAATCGGTCATAAAGCCGGGGTGGACGTCGGTTTCCATGTGGAGTCCGCCGCGGAGCTCTTCTTCGTAAAAAAATTCGATCCCGTTTTGTTTGATCTGAAAGCCGCCGCCGATTTCCCGGAGTTTATTGAGAAAAGCGATCATGTTGAGATGTTCGGCCCCTTCGATGAAGACTCTCCCTTTCGTACTGATGGCCGCCATCGCGTAGGATGCGACTTCATTTCGGTCGGTCATCACCGTGTGTTCCACTTCTTTGAATTGATGGGCGTGCTGGATGCAGATCGTCCGGTCGACGTCGACCATGATGTTCGCCCCGAGTTTTTGCAGGAAGAGGATCAAGTCGATGATTTCCGGTTCGATTGCAGCGTTTTTGATCAAAGTGGTCCCTTTGGCACGCACTGCGGCGAAAATCGTGTTTTCCGTAGCGCCGACGGAAGGGTAATTCAATGTGATGATGGCGCCTTTGAGCCCTTGGTGGGCTTGCGCGAAATAGGCCCCTTCCTTTTTCATCTCCCGGTATTCGATCCGCGCGCCCAATTTCTGCAGCGCATTGATATGCAGATCGACGGGGCGCGAGCCGATCAAATCGCCTCCGATCGTCGGAACAATGATGTCTTCATCGGTTCTGCCGAGCAAAGCGCCGATCATCAGGATCGGGATCCGGTTCGATCCCGAATAGCGCTGAGGAACGTAGGATGTCTTCAATTCGGAGTGCAAATTTCGAGAGTTTTATTTTTTTTATCCCATTTGATCTCGGATCCGATTTCGCGGCATAAATTGACCGTGATTTCGACATCGCCGATATTCGGCACATTGTAAAACGTACATTTTTTGTCGGAAAGGAGCGATGCGACGAGAAGTTTTGTCATCGCATTTTTCGCGCCCGACGCTTTGATCAGACCCTGTAGAGGCTTTCCGCCTTTTATTTTTAGTAGTTCCATGCCGCACCGCCTCAAAAATAGGATATACCAACTTGAATTTTTAGCGCATTTTTTGCGAAAGTATTTTGCATGATCAAGACAGTTCTCTCTCTGATTTTCGCTCTGGTTTTAGGATACGCATTGACGTTTCTTTCACTCTCGATCGGGTTCGATTTTTCAAAATTGCGGTGGGAAATTTGGGCGGGCGCGGCCCTTTTGAGCGCAATTGGCTTAGGTTTTTGTCTATTCTTATCTCGCGCTCCGAAAAAAGTGACGGTGCAAAAAAGCGATGAGATTGAGAATTTGAAAAACGAGATGCATCGTTTCGAGAAAGATTTTAAGCTGGCCTTGAGAGGGCATCTGAAATTTTCGATCCTCTTTTGGGCCCATTACTACAAAAAAGAAAAGATCAAGACTTTTGAAGATGCGAAAAAAGAGGTCTTCTTGGAGCTGAAAAAAGAATTTCCGCATGTCCGCTGGATGGAAACGCTCCTCGAAGAAATCCGGCAAGAGCTCCTTAAATATAAATGAATACGCCGAAGTTCATCATGAAAAGAAAAACAAGATCCGCTTCGTGTGAGGATTACGCAAGATGCGCAAGATTTTTTATCTTGTCGATCCTGCCGACCTTGTCGATCTTGATTATCCTGTCCTTTTCTTGAATCATGCAGCTTCGGTTCATCATGAAAAGAAAAACAAGATCCGCTTCGCGGGAGGATTGGGCAAGATGCGCAAGATTTTTATCTTGTCGATCCTGCCGACCTTGTCGATCTTGATTATCCTGTCCTTTTCTATGAATCAAGTAGCTTCGGTTCATCATGAAAAGAAAAAACAGGATCCGCTTCGCGGGAGGATTGGGCAAGATACGCAAGATTTTTATCTTGTCTTTTCTTGAATCATGCAGCTCAAAGCATCACCCGATTTCTACATTGATGTTCCTGGAAAAAACGATTCTCTTGTCATTTACTCTGAGTTCTTGCGGCAAAAGGCCGGCGCCGCTTTTTGAAAAATGAAGCCGCAGTGGAAGGCCGGGGCATTTCTGCTGCTGGATTTGCATGGCGGCCCAGCTCATCGTTTTGCGCCCATTGATTTCGACGACAGGCTGAAGCCGCGCTTTGTCCGACTTGTAAACGTAGGCGTCGATTCCGAGATGTCCGAAAAAACCCATTTTTTTGATTTTTTCAATCAAAGGCTGGACGATAGCGAGGTGCTCTTCGAGCGCCCAAAGATAGGGGCCGAAAATTTTGTCGGCGGGCCCTGCGAGCGTCCCTTTGTAGGTTCCATTAGGTTCGTTTTCGAATACGGTAGCGCCTAGCAAATGGCCCTCTTTCCATTGTGTGCTAAAATCGAAAAGTCTCTCGACCCACGGTTCTCCGATCACCGGAAGGCCTTGTTTGAATTGCGAGGCAAGAAATGCGGAGAGGTGGGAAGATCTGCCGACATGGAAATGGCCATTTCCTGCGGTTCCAAAGGCGGTTTTCAATACTTTAGGCCCGGGCATACCTGCGATCCAGCGTTCTGCCATCTGTTCATTTTCCAAAAGCGCAGCGCGGGGAAGCCGGGGCGATTCGAGGAAGGAAAAAATCTTTGAATTGATCGTTCTGACTGTTTCCCATGGAGGCATCGGATACGGGAAGCCTTTTGCGTTGGCGCAAGATTGGATGGCCAGGGAAGGACCCCAATCTTGGATTGCAACCTTGTCCAATAAAGTAGTTAGGCGCACATCCGGATTCGCAGGCAGATCGGATACGAGGATCCGGTCTTCGGGACCGGCATAAAGAAGGGGGAGAAACTGAAGCTGCAGAACGACAGGATGGGACCGCATCCACTCGCAAAGAGGTTTTTGCGAGGGCGATTCTAATTCCCTTTCAAAAAATGTGTTGCAAACGTGGATCAGCGACATTTATCCCACATTTATGCCATAATAGCCCCATTATGCAAACTCAAGTTCCTATCTATCGCACTGGAATTGGCCAGGACAGCCACCGTTTTTTGCCTGCTGATTCATCGAAGCCTTGTTCCATCGGAGGCGTTATTTTCGAAGGAGTTCCGGGATTGGACGCCGATTCGGATGGAGATGTCGTGTTTCACGCAATCTGCAATGCGATCACTTCTTTGACAGGCACTCCGATTTTATCCGGGATCGCCCGTGATTTATGCCGCAAGGATGGGATCACCGATTCCCAAGTTTATGTCGAACGGGCCCTGCAATCTATGGGCCGGCAAAAAATCGTCCACGCCGCTTTTACGATCGAAGGAAAACGGCCTCATTTAGAAGAGAAGCTCGGGTTGATGAGGAAAAAAATCGCCTCCGTTCTCCATATTCCCGCAGCTGGCGTGGGCATCACGGCCACAACGGGCGATGGACTCACCGATTTCGGCTGCGGCGACGGCCTTCAATGCTTCTGCATCCTCTCCACGTTCGAAGAATAAAAATATTGACAAATGGGCCGGATCCTTAATATAGGAAAGAAGAAATTCCTATAGAGAAGATGCGATGTTTCTCCAAATTTTTTGCACTGTTATTTCCCTACATCTTGTTTTGCTGCATCTGCGGTCGCTCAGGATATTGGGGGCTTTTGGAAAAGTTTCGATGAAGATACGGGAATGCCCCAATGCGTAATCGGAGTCTATGAATACGAAGGGATGTATTATGCCCGCATCATTGGCTCATTTGACGATGAGGGCAAAATGTTCGATACGATTTACCACCCGAAAGAGCGGGCGCCCGGAATCGTGGGGAACCCCTATTATTCGGGTTTGGATTTAGTCTATTTTCTGTCCGATTCGGGCAACATCTTTAAGGGAAAAGTGGTCGACCCCAAAAAGGGAAACGTTTACAACGCAGAAGTTTGGGTCGACAACGGCAATCTGGTCCTCCGGGGAAAATTGTTCATCTTCGGAAGAAGCAAAATCTGGGCTCCCGCTGTAGCGGATGATTTCCCAAAGGGATTTAAAATGCCCGACATGAAGAAATTCGTCCCTAAGATTCCCGAAGTCAATTAGTACACATCGAGAAGATATCGTTTCTGCGCGCGGAGCGATTTGATGAAGAGGCGGGCGTCTTCTTCAGCAAGCCCTCCCTCTTCTTGGGCGATGCGTTGGAGGGCAAAGTCTACGTCTTTTGCCATCTGCTCCGCATCCCCGCAGACATAAAAATAGGCTCCTGTCTGGAGCCAATTCCAAAGCGTTTTTTTGTTCTCGAGCATTCTGTGCTGGACGTAGATTTTTTCCGATTGATCCCGGGAAAATGCCGTGTCTAGACGGATGCGTCCTTGCTTTTCCAGATCGGTCCAAAAATCTTCATAGTAAAAATCGCTGGCGCGATTCCTCTCTCCAAAAAACACCCAATTGCGCCCTTGGGCCTGCGTCGCTAGCCGCTCTTGAAGAAACGCGCGGAAAGGGGCGATGCCGGTTCCAGGTCCAATCAAGATGATTGAAGCATTGGGGTCTTCGGGGAGAGAGAAATGGTTGGATGGTTGGATATAAACGGGGATAGAAGTCTCATCGACGACTGCCTGGTCGCAAAGAAAATGGGTCCCGACTCCATAGCGCATCTGTCCGTTGGATACGTAGCTCACGTGCGCGACCGTCAAATGGATCTCGTCGGGAAAAACTTTCAAAGAAGATGCGATAGAATAAAACCGGGGCATCAAAGGCATGAGCGGCTTGCAGAGCTCGGAAGGAGAAAGGGGCGTTCGATGGCGCTCTAGCAAATCGAGGAGCGTGTGGGATTGGAGGTAAGATGCGAGCTGAGCTTTGTTTTCCGGAAGGAGAAGCTCCGAGTTTTCTTTTTCGGCGAGGAGCTTGAAAAAGGAGGAGTTGACGCGGCTGATATTCGCTTTGTGTATCAGATAATCCCTGAGACGGGCCGTGCAGTTGGCTCGGCTGTCGAAAATCTCCTCCGAGCCGGTGGCATGAACAGCCCTCAGGATCCGGTCGACGATTTCAGGGGCATTGCTGGGGAGGACTGCCACGCTGTCGCCGACTTCATAGGAAAGCTTTGATCCCGCTATATCGAGAGCGATGTGATAGGTCTTCTTGCTGGACGCAGGTTTTGTCAGCAGGTATCGCTCTTTGATCCTAGAGTGACAGGGATGCGTTCTTGAGTACATTTCTTATAGACAATCTGTTAAAAAATCTTTAGAGTTTGTCGTTAACTTTAGCTTAGGGAGAAGAATAGCATGAAGATATTAGTTTTAATAGGCCTGTGTCTAGCTTTAAATAGCTGCAATGATGCAGACGATACCCATCATCGGACCTATGTTATTTCAAAATCTCAATTGGAAGCCGAAGCGGAGGCCGATTCGGCCGACTTAGAAATCGAACAAGATTATGTACAGGATTGATTCCCATGAAAAAGTTTATCTGTTTTGTGATTTTTTCTTTTTCCTCCCTGCTTTTTGGCGCTCCCATCAATCCCCATGGCTATTGGGAAAGCGAAGAAGACGCCTTCTGCTTCGCTCCATTTGATCCTATATATGCGATGTATCTAGTTGATTTTTTTAAAAATGAAGGGGCTCGGACGGTAGGCGACTTTGGATGCGGCTCTGGAGAATATGTAAAAACACTTTTAGAGCATCAAATCGCTTGCGAAGGATACGACGGCAATCCTTGCACTCCTCAGATTACGGGCGGTTTAGCCCAGGTTGCCGATTTAGGTCAGCCGTTGTATTTAGGAAAGACGTTTGATTGGATTCTTTGTTTAGAAGTGGGCGAACACATCCCCAAAGAATACGAACAAATTTTCATTGATAATTTGAATCGGCATAACACAAAAGGGATTATTTTAAGTTGGGCGGTTCCTGGACAAGGAGGACACGGCCATTTTAACGAACAGCCTAACCAGTATATTAAAAATATCCTAAGACGATTGGGATATTTTAATGATGTCGCAGCTGAAAAAATTATGAGAGAAAAAGCTTCCCTTCCTTGGTTTAAAAACACACTTATGGTTTTCAGAAAAGGCGTTAAAAAATGAAATTTCTCCCGATTCTGTTCATTTTTGCAATCATTTCAGCTTTCTCGAGAGAAACAATTATCCTAAACCCAGAGGATCCAAAATATTTTTGGATGGATGAACTGATTGAAAAAGAATTTTCTACATTCCCGAAAAAGTTATCTAAAGCGCAATTTGATCGCGCAGAATATTTGCATCAAACAAATGGTTGGTACGGTAATTGGCTGATCCGTCTTAAGGTATTGGATAACGAGGTTTTTGGTACGGATGGTGCCGGCAAAAGCTATGCTCAAATACCTTTGTAAGCATTACGGCCTTCCAAACCTTGATTTATTTTATATTCAACAAGATGGACTTCATGGAGCCCTGCCAGGTCCAATCCCTATTTTTACAGGAGCCAGAGTCAAAGGCGTCACAAATAGCATCCTATTCATCGATTGGTATTATGACATTTCACTCTATCGTGATTGGAATTTATCCATCGACGCCATTGATAATGCGTTGTACTTGCACCCCTGGAATTCGAGGATTGAGAAAGTATTTTGGAGAGGCTCTCCAACAGATATGTGGTCTGGCGGCTGTTATTCCCCTGAAAATTGGCATTTGCATGCGAGAGGAAAAGCGTGCTGGCTCTCACAAAAACATCCCCATTTAATCGATGCATCTTTTACAAACATACATTCTTTTTTGGTTTGCAATGGCAATGACCTTGCCTTGAGACGAATCTTGCCCCAAAGCGTTCATGTTTCCATAGAGGATCATTTGGATTATAAATACCAATTGCAAATTACAGGTCTTATGGCCAACTTCCCTCGGGATCGATGGCAATTTTACTCGAATAGCGTGGTCTTTAGACACGAGTGTCCGCATGAAATGTTTTGGTATGGCTTAATCAAACCTTGGGAACACTACATTCCAATCGCTTCGGATCTCTCCGATTTGTTAGAAAAAATCGATTGGGCGAAGACTCACGATGAAGAATGCCGACAAATTGCTGCAAGGGCGCGTCAGTTTATAGAAGAGCATGTGATGCCAGAACACATTGCTCTCTATTGTTACAAAGCATTGCTTAAATACGCTTCTTTATTTAAAGATTAGTAATTCAAGCAATCACTGGTTGAAACGGCTTTGTTGCCTAAATCAAACAGACTCCTTCTCGAGGATACAAACGAATTAAATCACCACCGAGTACACCGAGAAAGAAGTATAGTTTTCCCTCGGTGTTCTCGGTGGTTAATTTTTAAGTCTTTATGCACACACCGATTTCTGCAACAAAGCCGGTTGAAATTATAATTCTATTGCATTTAGGAAAGTCTCATAAAAATGATCTATTTTAAAAACTTTACCTTTTTCGCTGCTTAAGAAGTTCTGGATGTTTTTAATGTAATTTTCGTAGGTGCCTTTGGGCATGGATTTTATGAATTGATACAACTCTTCATGATTCGAAAAATCTCTGAAATCGATGAAGCAATCTGATGGGACATAGTCTGTTATATTTGGAGCTCCAAAATATATCGGAATGCATCCAGACTTAAAACAATCGAAGATTTTTTCTGTAACATATCCTCTGTAGCTACTATTCTCGAAACAAATACAAAACCGGTACTTATTTAGGACTGATACTTTCTCAACGCCTGAATGGTATCCTGGAATACTCCCCCTATATGCAGTGTGATTTTCGCTAAAAGGAACTCCATAATATTCAAATTCATTAATTGCTCGTGATTCGAAAAATTTTGCTATATCTACTCTTACCGGATTAAACCAATTTCTAACAATCATTGTGCAGAGTTTCTTTTTCTCAAAGGGCATCCTAGATTCGATCATTTGTTCGAGGAAAGGGTAATGAAATTTAAAAAATTTTAGGTTGTCTACTAAATCATCATCCCAAGTATAAACACGATCGAAGAAAGTATAAAATTTCTCAGAACGTTTTCCGGGTTCCCATACAAATAAAATCGCTTTTTTATTAGCGAATGAACGCGAATATTGTTCAGCTAATTCTGAACATTCAAAGAAAATAACATTCTTCGAATCTCGATCATACACGGGGTTGAAATTATAAATGCCAGAATGTTGACGATGCTGATGAAATGCATATCCCTTACTTGTTAAAGGAACAAAAGATTGCGGTAAAGTATTGATATCAAAATAGGTAACCACGTTCACCGTGGCTGCATGGATTAATGAGTTAGAGAATAGTAAGGCGATGACAACTAATCTTGCGCGAGTCAGACAGGCATATTGACGAAAAAAAATACAGATTTGAGTAAATAGAATCATTGAATTCCCTCTCGATCCCTGGCATTCAAGCCAGATTTTTATGAAACTGGTTTTTCAACAGTGTGAGGGGTCATTAAATCGCTGCAGTTCTTTTTATCCCAGCATTTTTTTAACGCGTCCATTTTTTTGTTGGAAATGCCGCCGAGCATTTCGATTGCGGCCATGAGGCGGACGCGAGTCCGGTCTTTGCCAAGTATTGTGACGGATTCGAAGAGAGAAGGTCCATGCGTCTTGCCCATGATGGCTGCGAAAAGAGTGGGGATGATCACTTTCTTGTGATGGATGCCAAAGGCTTCCGCCGCTTCGTGGGAGGCTTTTTCGATTCCTTCGCCTGTCCAATTTTCCTGCTCGTCCATGCTCCAGATCAAGGTTTGAAGCAGGCAGGCGATGAGCTCGGGCGGCGAATTTTTTGGACATAAGTAGATCTGGAGTCGTTTTCAGTTCGTTGACGAAAAAGAAGTCGCAAAGCTGCATGAAGTCGCCAAACGTTTTGATCCGCGTATGGATGAGCGGCATCAATTTTCTCATGAACGTTTCATTGAAGCTCCATTCGGAAAGGCGGTTCCAAAGCTTGTCTTCAGGGATCGTTTCGATGATTTTTTTCTGGTTGACCCACTGGAGCTTTTGGATATCGAAGAAGGCGCCTGAGATCCCGATCCGTTTCGGGTCGAATTCGCGGACGATCTCATCGAGTTCGTAAATCTCTTTATCGCCGGGCATGCTGTAGCCCATCAAGGTCAAGAAATTGACGAGGGCTTCGGGCAGATAGCCGCTGTCTCGGAAATAAAAAATCGAGGTGGGGTTCTTTCTCTTGGAGAGTTTTTTCCCGTCTTTTCCCAGGAGCAAGGGCATGTGCATGAAGATGGGAGCTTCCCAGCCGAACGCTTCGTAGAGAAAAATATGTTTCGGCGTCGAGGTCATCCATTCATCGCCGCGGATCACGTGGGTGATCTTCATGAGATGGTCGTCGACTACGGCTGCCAAATGATAGGTGGGAAAGCCGTCCGATTTCAAGAGGACTTGGTCGTCGATATCGGCCCATGGGGCTGTGATGCGTCCTTTGATTTGGTCGTCGAAGACGCAATCGCCTGTTAGAGGAATTTTTAAACGGATGACAAAAGATTGGCCCGCTTCTTCCCTCTGACGGACTTCATCGGGGCTTAAATCCCTGTACCGCCGGTCATAGCCGCCCCGTTTTCCTTGTTTCGCGGCCGCTTCGCGCATTTCGGCCAATTCTTCGGCCGTGGCGAAACATTTATAGGCATGGCCTCGCTCCAGAAGTTCGTAAGCGTGCTTGCGGTAAATCTCAGTCCGTTCCGATTGCCGGTAAGGGCCGTAAGGGCCTCCTACGTCGGGGCCTTCAGACCAATTGATCCCGCACCAGCGGAGGGCTTTGAAAATATTATTTTCATACTCGGGGCTGCTCCGTTTTTGGTCCGTATCTTCGATGCGAAGGATGAACTCCCCTTTGAAATGGCGGGCGAAAATCAAATTGAAAAGGGCAATATACGCGGTCCCCACATGAGGGTCTCCGGTAGGGGAGGGGGCGATACGGACGCGGACAGTCATAAAACTCCTGAATCACATGGAAAAATTCCCCTCTATTGTGGCAATCCAGCAAGTTTATTCACAAGGGGAGTCTTAGGAACAAACAACAGTTAATGTAATCCAATAGCCTAACAGTCCCGGGAAATAAGCGTTAAGGGACCGGATGCAGAGCGGCCCTGCAACCCACGCTCCGCGGGCCAAAGGGCTATCGCCCTCAGGACACCCAATAATTTAGGATTCCAAAAGACGATAGTTCTTTGTTCGGGGTTTGGGGCTGAAAGCCCCATAGACGCGCCTCGCGCCCATCCTGTCTATCCGTCGATCCTGTCCATCCGTGTAATTGGTTTGTGTAAAGACTTCTGTTTTTTATGCCATTCTTGGTGAAGCATTTTCAGGGATGAATGAAGGGAACGGGGGTTCTCGGATAAACAAGTTACACGGATAGACAGGATGGACGGATGGACAGGATAAAAATAGAAAAAATTAAATCAAATTTGATTCCAAGAAAATCTTATTTCCCATCCCTGTCCCTTAACGTTTATTACACGGGACTGTGGTGTCATCAGCTTTTATCGACTGCGGCTTACTTGCTGTCGATGTTCATCAGGAAGACGATGTCTTTCATGACGCTGAGGGTTTCCGCAAGCTGCAAGTCGCTTTGGCCGAAGAATTCGATGGGTTCGGAATCGTAATTCTTTTTGCGCAGTTCAGTGAGGAAACTTTGATAGTTTTTATTCGTCTCGATCCGGAGTTTGGAGTTCTTTTTCAACGTATCGAAGTACGATTCATACGTCGTTAGTTTTGTCTGCAAGTTGTATTTGTACATCGGCCCCAGCTGGATCCGGTGGAAAGGGGAAATGTCGGAGAGGTCGTCGTCGAAGTGGGGCTCGATCTCATCGTTTTCAAGAGGAAATTTGGCGAATTTCTCTCCGATATCGAGCTCCGATAGGAGTCCAGGCACTACGATATCTGAAATCACTCCTGTCAGTTGCGGGCTTTTGCCTGAGACCGTGTAATAACGGCCCCGCGTGACTTTATATTCCCCTTGAGGATTGATCTTTGGGTTGCTGATCGGATCGAGGGTAAAAGTCTGGAAGGAGCCTTTTCCAAAGGTATGGGCATCGCCAATCACGATCGCGCGGCCATAATCTTGCAAGGTTTGGGCGACGATTTCGGCGGCTGAAGCGCTCGCGCTGTTTACGAGGACAAAGAGAGGCCCATCCCAAACTGGTTTGCCGTCGATCTCCCTGAGATGTTGGAGCCGTCCGGAATTGTCTTTGATAGAGACCACGATCCCTTTGTTGATAAACAGCCCGGTCACGCTGACTGCCTGGGTCAAAAGGCCGCCTGCGTTGCTCCTAAGATCCAGGATGACGCCTTTGAGCTGATGTTCTCTTTTGACTTGTTCGATCGCTTTGCGGATATCGGAGGCGGAGGAGCTTTTGGGGTCTTGGTAGAAAGAATAGAGCCGCAATGTGGCGATCATTCCGTCCCCATAGGGTTCAAAATGCGTTTCCAGCCGCGTCTCCTCAAGGACCACTTCATTCCGGATTAATTCGATCTCGAATTTTTCACTCTGTCTCTCTTCCCCCTCTCCTGTTTCCCTCAAAAGAGTCAATTGGACCGGAGTCCCTTTTTCTCCTCGGATCAGTTCGACAGCTTCCGTTATGTCCAGTCCCACGACGGGTTCATGGTCTACGGCGATGATTTTGTCATTGATTTTGAGTTTATTGCTTTGGCTGGCTGGGCTATTTTCTAAAATACGGACTACGGAAAGCCCATCTAAATCATCCCGGAGCTGCGCTCCAATTCCAAAGAGCCGCGCTTGGACTTGGATCATAAATTGATTCGCTTCATTCGGGGTAAAATAATTTGTATGCGAATCGAGCGCGCAGGTGACGGCTTTCAAAATATAGCTCAAGGTGATCCTAACCCTTTCGTCGCTGTTGATCCCGATGAGTTCGGCTTCCCGGTTGATCCTTCTTTTTTGCAACCTCTGGATGAGCCGCTCGCGGCTTTCATCGCCTAATTTTTCGGTCGCTTCCATTTGCAGGGATTTGATGCGGAACAGACGCTCGGAGAGTTCTTCCCGGTCCTTCACCCACTCGAGATCCTTAAATTCTTCGCTTTTGACCCCGGTGATCAATTCTCTTTGATTCAATTCGCTTTCAATTGCGTTGCGTCTTTCAATGGAGCCGATCAGAAGATTGTGAATTTCATGAAAGATAGAGAAATCATTGTTCTTAAAAGCGGACAGGGATTTCAAAAGGCATTCTTCGGAAGGGTGGGCCCAAGGAGCGATCTCCCCTTCGAGGAAATAGGTTTTTGTGGGATCGAGCTCCTCTAAAAAATTCTGGATCGTCCTTTCCATGAGATCCGGAGTGAGGGCTTTATAACTGACGTGGGCCCTTAAGATTTCTTCGACCTTAGTTTTGACGTCGCGCGGCGTAAGCTGGGGAGGTTTGCATTCGAGGAGGGTAGCAAGCGCTAAAAATATGAGAAAACAGGCTTTTTTAAGCATAAGACCTTGTTTTTTAATAACTTGTTGCTAAAAAGACGCCTTAAAGGCGCTTCTCGCAAGCATTTTTTTTGGAGCTCAATAAAGCGACTATAACGAAAAAAGGGAGTTTGGCGCCAATGGAAATTTTTGAAAATAAGTTATTGATAATTAAATATTTGCAAATTGATTTTTGAAATTTATAAAAAGCTTCAAGAAATATTGAATCTTGAATAAGAATTCGATTGAATTCAACTCGTTAATATGAAATAATCATTACTTAAAGATGAAAAATAGTATAAAAAATGAAAAAATCAGGCCTTTAATAAGAATATTTTGAGAGAGTAAAGGCTAAATTGCTAAAAGCAAAAGGTTTATTTAAAATTTTAAACATAAGTTGGAGGAAGGAACCATGGATTCAGATACCGCATGGGGCCAAAATCACGGTCAGACAAAAGATTCGGCAAAAGTAGTTTCGATTACCGAAGCTGCACGAATCAACAACGTGACACGGCAAGCGATTTACGTCGCAATCAAGCAAAAGAAGTTAAAAGCCACAAAGGATTCCACCCGTTGGACAATCCATTTGGATGATCTCGAAGAATATCGCCGGAATAAATATTCCCGCACGAAGTCGATGTTCGACGGCGAATTGTTGTTCGACAATCGCAAAGGATACTTCTCTGTTAACCAAGCCGCAAAATTATTGAATGTTCCCGCCCAGAAGATCTATTACGCAACACGCGTAGGTCTTTTAAAAGCGACCCGCAAAGGCGCTGCTTGGGTCATTCATAGCGACGAAATCAAGGGTTACCAAGAGAATTACTTGAATCGCAAGCCTAAAGTCGGCTAATTTAGACTTTTAAATTTAATCGCCCAGTCTTCAACGGGGGCGATTTTTCATTGGCGTTAAAAAAATTCCTTTACGCGCCGCCTTGTATTTCCGCGTCCAAGCGTTAAAAAAATAATTTGATATTTGGGGTCACCATTTGAATTCGAAATGGACGCTGCCGTTTTGATCAAAATAACCCCCTTGGTGGGGGTTGGTCGAACTGAGGGCATTGTATTCCATTCCGAATGAAAAACATTTATAATAAATGCTCAGGTTGAAATCGAGGGAAAGTAACTGCCACGTATTCCTTCTTCCTATGACAGAAAAAGAAAGCGGCTCCCCTGCAAAAGCGGCGACATAACGATCGCGCTCGAGTGGGCAGAGCATGACCCATCCGAAAGCGACGAGCGGCGATATGCAGCAAGTTTCATCGGCATTTTTATCTTGCACTTGTATAGCCATCCCAGCTTCGGTCCGAATCGTTTGGTTTCTGTTCGACTGGACTGAGAGATTCAAGGCGCCGGCGCCGGATTCGTCGAAGCTTTGCGCGTTCAGATACATGTAATCGACGACCGCGTATGGGTAAATATGAGCTGTCGGAGTTCCGAAGAAATAAGCGGTTGAGAATTGACCGATCACATCGAGGGCACGAAAATTGGAACTCGCAGTCTCGTTTGTTGTGATGAATTCGATATGGCGATGGGCGTCGTAGAAGTCCACGCCCGCAAGGACCGATCCGCCGAAATAGCAGTTTTCGATTTGATAGTCTGTGTAAAGAGAACCGTACAAACCATTGATCGTGGCATGGCCGCGGCTGCGATGCCAGTCGAGGTGGGTATCGTTCCAGGCTCCGCCGATCCCAACGACCCAATTTTCACGGAACTCTTTGTCTATTCCGAAGGCGATTCCACCTGTATTTGCGGTAAAACCGATTTGGAACCCTCTATGAGGCTCTTCCAAGCTGCCTCCAAACGGCTCCGCCCAAATCCGCGAGGGGCTGGCGCAATTGCAAGGAACATAGGGTTTTCTGTGGAAGAGCGAAATCAATTGGCCGCCGATCGTCGATTGTAGATCTCTGAATGCGCCGAACTGGGCGGGATGCATTTCATCGAGGGCGCTATTGATCGTCGCAATGCTTTTACCCGCGAAAGAATCGACCACGGCGAGAAGTCCCGGTGTCACAAGGTTTGCGGTATTGAGGGCGCCGATATTCTTGCCGACGGCTCGCGTATTCGGATTGCTGAATGGGAAACCGAGAAAAGGGTTGATGACTTTTACGCTTAAAAGGACGCTGGTCGGCGTATAGGTCACAGTCGGGATGAAATTTGTACTGGTAGAGCTGACGGTTGTAAACGTCCCACTAAGTCCAGCAGAAGTGAGCAGGATGTAAGAGGCTTCTAATCCAAAAAATCCAGTTGTAGGAGTGATCGAAAGGGCGCCGCTCAAAGCAGCGGTTCCGGTCACAGCGACCGCGGTATTTGTGGTCGGACTGATATCGACCGAGGTTGTAGTCATGGTTCCCAAAGTCAATGTTCCATTAATGGACAGAGTTCCAGCCCCTCCGCTGCCTGGAATCAATTGGCCTTGGTTGCCCACGGTCACCATCCCGACCGTGCCTGTCCCTCCCAGCGATCCCGTAGTCGCAGTATTCGCGACATTGATAGGAGAAGCAGCTAAAGATCCATTGACGATTAAAGCGCCAGTGTTGACAGAAGTTGTTCCTGAGAAGGAGGGGCTCGATCCTGAGATCGTAAGCGTTCCTGATCCAATTTGCTGCAGAGTTCCTGCGCCTGTGAGGACGCCGCTATAGGTTCCGTTGGATGGATCGTTGAAAATTAATATGCCGTTGTCTTGGATGTTTCCTTGCAGGCCGGAAATGGTCCCCTGCAGTGTAGTGATCGGGCCCGCACTGATCGTTGTGCCGCCGGAATAAGAATTTGTTCCCGTGAGGATCAAAGTTCCGCCACCCGAAACGGTCAGGGAACCGGTCCCGCCGACCGTTCCTGAAATCGTATCTGTTTGGGTATTCGTATTGATCGTCGCCGCTCCGGTCAACGAAAAGTTGCGGGCGGAAGTAACGCTTCCATTCGTTTGCAGCGTTGCCGCTCCCAGCGTCACAGGACCCGATGCGGCACCCAAATTCCCATCGGAAGTGATGATCAAGGTTCCCGCATTCACAGTCGTTCCAGAGGCATAGGTATTGGCTCCAGTGAGAGTCAGAGTTCCTGATCCGACTTTGGTCAATGAACCGGATCCGCTAACAACTCCTGTGAGAGACATAGAGCTGGCTTGCGTATCTAAAGTTGCGCTTCCCGTAAGTGAAAAAAGACGGGCGGAGTTGATCGGCGTAGCTCCCACTTGCAATGTGCCCGTTCCGATCACGATGTTTACAGGTGTGGGAGCCAAGCTTCCCAATGCCCCGTCGCCATTTGCGTTCAAGATACCGCTTGTGATTGTCAAAGTTCCCGAAAAAGTATTGGTCCCATTGGTCAGGGATAAAGTCTGCGTTCCGTTTCCGCCCAAAGCAATGCCTCCCCCAGATCCGCCGCCTGCGGTTTGATCGCTGTTGATCTGGGAGGGGATCGTCATAGATGTGGTCAGCAAGTTAAATGTCAGCGCGCCTCCGGAGCGGATGAAAATGTCGGCGCTCATAGCCACTCCGTTCCCGCCAGTTGAGCCTCCCCCGACACCGGCTCCCCCCGTTCCAGCTGTCACGGTATTCGCATTCGATCCTGTAGCGAAAGTGGTACTGTCGTTAATCGTGAGAATGCCGCCGTTTTGGATAAAAATCGCGCCTCCTAACGCAGAGCCTCCGCCGCCGCCTCCGGCTCCCGCGCCGTTGCTTCCTCCCGTTCCTCCAGCAATTAAATTACCTGTGGATCCGCCGCCGGCCGATCCTCCTCCGCCGCCTGCACCGAATCCCCCCATGCCTCCAGGACCAACGCCTCCTCCTCCGCCTCCGCCTGAACTGCCTCCGGCTCCGCCGCTGCCTCCCGAAGTTCCTGAACCGCCGCCGCCGCCTATGCCGAATC
Source organism: uncultured Chlamydiae bacterium (assembly GCA_963713105.1). Taxonomy (GTDB): domain Bacteria; phylum Chlamydiota; class Chlamydiia; order Chlamydiales; family SM23-39; genus CAVQKJ01. Next base: position 1,271,577 of record CAVQKJ010000004.1, on the reverse strand, counting down.
CGGCGCCGCCCGTGCTTGTCCCTCCGGCTCCTCCGCCTCCCCCTCCGCCGAAAAACGTATCGCTTCCTTTGCCAATGCCGCCAATCCCGCCAGCAGAGGTAGTGGCTGCGCCTCCGGCTCCAGCCGCACCTGCGCCTCCTCCTCCATTTCCTCCCATCGCCGCGCCTCCCGCGAAGGGCATAGCAGGCGGTGGAAGTCCGGGACTCGTCGATCCGCCCGCAGCGTTAGAGCCGCCTCCGCCCGCGCCGGAAAAAAAGTTCGGCATGGGGTTAGGAGTTGGAGCTGCAGTCCCTGGACTCGCGCCTGGCATAGTAAAATTACCCCCGTTTCCGCCGAATGGATTTCCGCCTCCTCCGCCTCCTCCCCCCGACGCTCCTCCGTTTCCTCCCAAGTTCGTAGCTACCGCTGCAGTGTCGTTGCCCCCGAATCCACCGCCTCCTCCGCCTCCTCCGAAAGTCGCGACTCCAGCTCCCCCCGCACCGCCAATGGCTGTATTGTTCGCGAAATTCATAGTGCCGATCGTCACATTGGCGCCATTATGAATATAAAGGGCTCCGCCTCCCGCAACGCCGCCGCCTCCGCCGCCCGTTCCTGTTCCTCCTGCACCGCCGATAGAAGCGGCTCCAGATCCTGCAGTCATTGTGCCAATGTTAAAATTCTGGATAGTGATTGTCCCTGACGCGACTGAAAAAGCTTGATAAAGGTTCATTCCATTGATGATTACAGGCGCTCCCGAGCCTCCAGTGATCGTCAAAGTGCTTTGTGTGATAGCGGGGAGAGGATTTGCCAATGTGATCGTCTGTCCAGCGATCATTGTACAATCGATCGTGTCCCCAGGCTGGGCAGTCAACAGAAAAGCAGGAAGAGAACCGGCGGTGTTGTAATTCGACGAATTACTTGTAACCGGCCGCGTCGTCGCCTCGAGCGATGATAGAGAAAGGGAAAGGAATAGAACAATTTTTCGGATTTTGATCACAAGCCTTGCCCTAGAACTCCCTATATTGGATACTAAAAAAAAATTCTTGCGTCAACCATGGAAAATTTTATTTCTCTTTTGCCGTTTATAATTTTGATCTTGGCTTTTCTCAGTCTGTGGATTCGAAGAGATCCTAAAATCTGGGGATCTCTTTTGGGTTTAAGTTTCGCAGCTGCATACGCGCAAGGGTACGTTGATGCTATTGCGATTTTGATTGTGCTGGGGTGGGCAGGGCTTTGGATTCTCTATGCAAGAAGCGAATCGACTTATACGAAGATGGCCCTTTTTGCAGCATTTATCATTTTGAGCTTCGCATTCAAATTCGATCTTTTTCCGGGATTCCACTCTTTGCATTTCACCGACCGATATAATTTGGGATTCAATGCCCCTATCGTCGGATTTTTTCCTCTCGCGCTGCTGGTCCCTTTGTCTCGAACGAAAAGAGAATGGAAAGACGTTTTTCTAAAAGGATCTTGGCTGATCGTTGTAGGAATTGGCTTAATGGCGATCGCCGCTTTGTCTGCCGGCGCTGTGAAATGGGATGTTAAAATACCCTCTTTTCCGGTAGAGCGGTATCTTTCGAACCTCTTATTGACCGCCGTTGCGGAAGAGGGATTTTACAGAGGCTTTTTGCAAAGGGAGCTTTGTGGTTTTTTTCCAAAAGGTAAGTGGGGCAAGTGTTTGGCTTTGATCCTCTCTTCGCTGATTTTCACACTCGCCCACATCTTTTGGAGCCCTGGTTTTGAGATCTTAGGCTTTGTTTTCATCGCAGGTCTGCTTTACGGCGGAGTCTATCTTTTGTCGGGGAGGATCGAAAGTGCGATCCTCTGCCATTTTCTCCTCAACTTCATCCACATGACGTTTTTCACTTATTTTGCGATGTAAGAGGGTGTTTAAATATTAACTTTCGTCGAGTTTTTGGATTATTTTGGCCGCTTTTCGACTTCAAATTTGGGGGCTATATACACTTGTCGATATTGCCCCCCAAAAGTTTGAATCGAAAATCGGCTCAAAAGAACCGAAAAATCGACTGAAATTTAATTTTTTAAACACCCTCTAAGAGATTGGAATAAGCGGATCTGTTCGTCTCTCTGGGCATTCCCGGTGAGATCGACGAGCTTTTTGGCCGCCGTCTCTTTTACTTTAGGGGAAGTTTGGTAGCGCAGATCGGGATTGGGATTTTCGGCGATTGCAACGATGAGCGCCCCGATTTCATCGCAATTCTGCCCTTGCTCGGTCAGTTGCATTTGTCTTGCCACTAAAGCCTGGATGTATTGATCGTAGATCGGTTCGCCGCACTGTTGCGTGCCGAATCGGCAACGAGACAGGAAACCATTCTTGACTGCTCCCGGCTCCACGATCGAAACGCGGATGTTCCAAGGAGAGAGGGTCGCGGCTAACGATTCGCTCATTCCTTCGAGCGCGAATTTCGTGGCTGCATAGAGTCCATATCCTGGAATGCCGCGGATCCCCGATGTACTGCTGATATTGATGATATGGCCGGAGCTTTGCTTGCGCAGAATGGGAGCCGCCGCTTGGATCAAACGCAAAGAGCCAAAAAAATTCACATCGAAAAGCTCTTTCGCCTCTTCGATGCCGATCTCTTCTTCCACGCCGATCATTCCATACGCAGCATTATTGACTAAGGCATCCAATCTCCCGTCTTCTTTCATAATGGCTGCGATCGCTGTGTTGATCGATTCGCCATCGGCCACATCGAGATAAACGAACCGCACTCCATTCACTCCTTCAGGAATCAAACTGCGATGTCCCGCCCAGACTTTCCATCCTTTTTCGGCAAACGATTTTGCCGCTGATAAGCCGATTCCGCTTGAAGCCCCGGAAATCAAAACGACTTTTTCTTCCGCAAATACTGCGCAAGCCAAAAAGAAAAACAGAATTTTACTCATCCATTGCATGTTGCACCTCCAAAAAAAAAGGGGTCGGATCATGCTGAATTTGTATAAAAAAAGAAAGGGCGCAGGTAGAATTCCCTCCAAAAAACAGGGAGGCCGCCTGCAACCCAATCACTATGTCTCCTATCTCTTCAGCCGAGACCCATTCCCATCGTTTTTCGGCTTCTGAATTTTTGAGCTTTGCGAAAACGATCTTAGCTCAATGCCAAGAGGGCAAGCTCGCCTCTTCTTATTCTCATGAAAACGTTCGCATGAACGGGAATCTCCGTTTCAACTGTTACGGATTTATCTCCTATCTTTTGCAGCAAATGAGTCCCGAAGCCTATGAGGCTGTCGTCCAATATATGTACGAAAACGGGGACCGGATCCCCGTATCGATCGACAATACCCCTTGCCCGTTCCATTACGCCGCCTTTTTTTCCTCCCTGGACCATTGCAAAAACCCCTATTGGTCTACGTTTCAAGATTTCAAAGATCTGCAGCCCGGAGACCTATTGGTCTATTTGCCTCGGGATTTCGTCCCCAAGGAAATCTCTGAAATTCCGGCCAAACGGACAGGAACGCATATCATGGTCGTTGAAGAAGTGAAGAAAATCAAAGAAGACTGGATAGAAGTGTCGGTGATCGACTGCACCCGATTACGCCATTGCCCCGAAGACAGCCGCGTCAAAGATTTTAAGGACGGAGTCGGCCGGTCGCCGCTCACGATTATAAAACAACCCTCAGGCACATTCCTTCAATGGGGAAGCAAGGAGAGAAAGTGGAAAAAGAGCCTCTTCTTCGAAAAAACCCTCTATTTCGGCCGCCTGAAATGAGGTGCGCTTAGTATCAACAAAACTCACGGCGGCCTGGAAATAAAACAGGTAGTAACAGCGGCCTTTGTTCAAAGTCCTATACCTTCATCAGCGCAGAGGCGCGAAGCGCGCAGCAGAGGACGAGAGGACGCAGAGGCCGCGAAGCGCGGCGAAGAAAAAATGACTTTTCCGCGAAGCGCTGAAAAGCCATGTTCCCCCGCGAAACGCGGAGGAATAAGAGCCTCTTTCCGCGCTTCGCGGCATTATTTTTCTGAGAGCGCGAGAGCTTCTCTCGCCTCTGCGTCCTCTCTACCTCTGCTGCGTGCGCTTCGCGCGCCTCTGCGCTGATGAAGGTATAGGACTTTGAACAGAAGCCGCCGTTACTACTGCTATCATTACAGGCCGCTGTTACTACTTGCTGATATTAACAGTTCGCTTAAATCGGATTTGAGGCTAGTTGGAAATCTTTGATTTGGAGTTGGATGCTGGCTTTGTTGAGGAAGAGGTTGACGTGGGGGGTGAAGGCGATTCGGAGGAGGATGTTTTTGCGGCGGATTTCGTCTTTTCGGTCCGCAAGGCCGAACGCGATCCCTTCGAGCATCCGATCCCCTTGTTCGAGAAACATCTTCAGATGGTATTTCCCTACGACCTTGGGCGGCCAGAGCTGCATGGCGTCGCAATAGAGCATCGGAGGGGGATTTTCATTTCCGAACGGCTCGAGGAGATTCAACGACTCCATGAAGTCGAAAGTCAGTTCGTTGAAATTGATTTTCGCATCGAGGTAAAGTTTAGGGACCACGTCTTGAGCTTTTAGAATTTGGTCGGCGGCGGCTAAGAAGCGCTGCTTGAATAGGGGAATGTTCTCTTGTTTGATGGTCAGTCCTGCCGCGTAATCGTGCCCGCCGAAATTGATCAAAAGCTCGTCGTTTTGTTTCAGAATGGGAAGAAGGGGAAATTCAGGGATCGTGCGGATCGAACCTTTGCCGATTCCCTCTTCGATGGATATGATGAGAGTCGGGCGGTTGTATTGTTTCGCGATCCGGGCGGAAATGATCGCGATGATTCCGGGATGCCATTTCTCGGAATAGAGGAAAATCGCTTTATCTTGCAGAATTTCGGGATGCTGAAAAATATATTCTTCGATATCGACGGAGGCTTCCCTCTCGATTTTTTGCCTTTCCAGATTATAAAGGTCGAGTTCCTTCGCCAGTTTTTCCGCTTCCTCGCTATTTCTCAGTAGAAGGAGTTCGACTCCTTTGATCGGATCGGCGATCCTTCCTAGGCTGTTTAACCGCGGGGCCACTTTCGAAGCGATGTCTACGGGGGAGAGGTCTCCGGACTGCATTTCGCTCACTTCGAAGAGTTTCGCGATGCCCACTCTCTTCATTTTTCGCATCTGCTTGAGCCCATAGCGGACGAGGATCCGGTTTTCCCCTTTTAAGGCGCCCATATCAGCGATCGTGCCGAGGGCCACTAAATCCAAGTAATTCTTCAAATCGATCTTAGAAGGGCTGATTTCTTCGTTTTCAATCAGATAATTCGTAAGCGCGTGCGCCAGTTTGAAAGCGACCCCAACTCCAGTCAAATCGCGGTTGGGATAGGTGCTGTTGATGAGCTTCGGATTGAGCGTGGCGATGCAGTTGGGGATTTTGGACGTCGGCTCGTGGTGGTCGGTGACTATGACATCGATGCCTTGTTCGACGACTTCTTGGATTTCTTTAGCGGCGGTGATCCCGCAATCTACAGTGATCAAAAGAGAACAGTGGTGCTTCTTTGCCGTTTGAAGCGCTCCTCCGATCAAACTTTTCTTCATGATCGTCCGGCTGGGAATGTCGAAGAAAACCTTCCCTCCGATCGTTCTCAAAAAATCGGTCAAAAGAGCCGCGGCTGTCATCCCGTCGACGTCGTTGTCGCCGTAGACTAAAATCGATTGACCCTGTTGTAACGCTGCGATAATCCTCTCGACGGCTTTATTCATATCGGGAAATAGGTCTGGATCAAACAGGTTCGGGAGTTTCGCGTAGAGAAACTCATGGATTTCTTCGATATTCTTAAAGCCTCTCGAAATCAAAATCTGTGCAGTCACAGGATGAATGTTAAATTCGGAGATAATCGCCTGAAAAAGAGTGGGATTCTTATCAGGGTAAATCCAGAGTGGACCATGCGATTGGACTGCGGCAGGCATGTTACTTTACCCTGAAACTATTTTTTTGGAGTCTATAGATCCTCCTGATTTTTAAAAAGCTTCTTGCCAGACGTGGATTTGTCGCTGGAAAAAGTCCAGCGACTGATAGATCCATCTCTCAGCTTATTGCGGAACCAATCCTCTCTCTTTCGATTCCTCGCGGCCATGAAAGAAAAGCATCAAAGGCGAAGCGATGTACCAAGAAGACAGGGTTCCGAAGAAAACTCCGATCACCATCACTAAAGCGAAGCTGAAGATCGAAGATCCGCCAAGGGCCGCTAATGCGATCAAAACCAAAAGGGTCGTTCCGGAAGTGATCGTCGTTCGGCCTAATGTGACGTTGAGGGCATTGTTCACTGTAGCAGGGAGATTCCGGCCTCTGGAAATCTTCATTTCTTCCCTGATCCGGTCGAATATGATAATCGTATCGTTCAGCGAGTAGCCAACAATTGTCATGATCGCGGCGACTGTATTTAGATCAATCTGCAAAGGTACGCCGGCCGCGTGCAAAATCCCCATCATTCCAAGAGTGATCAGGATATCATGGAGAAGACAGATGATGGCAGCTGCGGCAAATTTATATTCGAAACGGAATGTGATATAGATAAAAATGGAGATGAGGGAAATCAACAGTCCGATCAAGGCGTTATTCCTCATCGTATCTGACATTTGGCCGCTCATAGACGTCCAATTTGCGTCCAAATGCTCCAGAGTGCTTGGAGAAAGAGAGAGCCCAGCTGATTGAATCGCTTGCACAACCCATTCGATTCGGGGGTTCTTCTCAAAGGGATAAGAACTATCGGACCGGTCGTTTTCCAAAGGCATATTGAAGAACGGCTTGCCGTGTTGCTCCATACTGGTTCCAAACAGGATTCGCAGATGATTGGAAGGATTCAGTTCCCGGATTTGGAAATCCCGTTCGGCGGCCCCTTTCTCGATTAAGGCTTTTTCAACGGTTTGGGCAAAATTGACCTCTTTGGAACTCTCTTCAATAGCCAGATTGAGAGAGAATCCGCCGGTAAAATCCATGCCCAAAATCGTCGCCCGCTGTGCGAACACGAGATAGCCGCCGGCAACAATCAAAAGGGCGGCGATTGAAAAGGCGAGCTTGGAGCGTTTCAGGAAATCGATCCCCTTCGCTTGGATCCAGCTCTTGCCGATTTGAAGGACTTTATTTTTGGGGTTCTGGGCCCAACCGGTGAAATAGAAACGGGTCATGAATAGAGCTGTAAACATGGAGGAGACAATCCCGATAATCAAAGTGAGGGCAAAACCTTTGATGGGGCCTGCGTCGAAATTCAAAAGAATCAGGGCGGCGATGATCGTAGTGACATTCGAATCGATGATCGCGCTATAGGCTTTTTTATAGCCTGCTGAAATCGCAGTTGCAATCCGGCCTGAAAGGGCAAATTCTTCCTTCATTCTTTCAAAAACAAGAACGTTCGCATCAACCGCCATTCCTACGGTGAGGATGATCCCCGCGATCCCAGCCAGCGACAGGGTGGCCCCTAAATTTTGAAGGGTGGCCCAGAGGATCAAAAGATTGAATAGGACAGCGACCGAAGCGACAATTCCCGCAAACCGATAGTAGACGACCATGCAGACAATGACCAATGCAAGAGCTACGAAGGTGGCGGTAATTCCCTGAATCCTGTCTTGTTGGCCTAATTCGGGGCTGACATTTTTTTCAGAAAGGATATGAGGGGTAAAAGAGAGAGAGCCCGCTTTAAGATCCGCGACGAGCTGATTGACTTCCCTTTGAGAGAAATTGCCGCTGATCATAGCGCTATCGCGAAGCGCGGCATCTAAAGTTGGGGCATTGATAACCGTATCGTTGAGAATGACGGCCATCCTCCATCCTCGCCCGTTCGAATAGGCTTCGTTAGGCGTGCCGAGGATCTTTTCTTTGGAAAAACGGGAAGACCAAGAGTAAAGATCGTTGCGCGGGTTGATCTTTTGCCCTTCTCGGTTCAAAGAGGCTCCCCGTACCTCGAAACTCAAATAATTTCCCTTTGATGGATCGTAATTGGACCGGACGTTATCGAGCTGGGAACCTTCGAGTGCGAAATTCCGGAAAACGACGATCAAAGGATGTGTTTGTCCATGCCATTCGTTGAAATCGCTGCCGCGGAGAATAGCGATTTTTGAAAGGCTGTCATTGACCGTGTTGTTTAAGGTCTGATCGTCCGGCGACTGCAGTTTGAGCCCATTTTCCAATAGCGTGCGGGCTATTTCCGAATGGGTTTGGATCGATTCTGGATCGCTGGAGTCGCCATGTAGATGTTTCCAGGCAATCGCATTGACGCTTTGGGAATCGGTGCGATTGGTGACAACTGCCTCGTTCCAAACCTCTTGCAAGAATCGATTGACGCTTTCAGCTAAAATCCCATTGTTCGGGCTGAATTTTTCATTCACCACATGGAAATACATGGAAGACGCTTTGATCAATTCGGAGGCGGAAAGGGATTGCGATCCGGGGAAGTCGAGGACAATGCTATTCCCAACTTGGCGAATGGCCACTTCGGAGACGCCCATTTTATTGACCCTGTTGTACAGTTCGTTGATGCCCTGCTTGATGTCGGCATCATTCTTAACAACTTGGTTGTTTGCGTCCCGGAGTTCGATTTGAACCGTTTTCCCTCCCGACAAATCAAGCCCCCAGCGGATGATTTTTCTTTCATCGCCTCTAAGGAGTTTCCGCAGCGATAAATTGACGTTGCTCCAAAATACGCTTCGCGTCGGTTTGGGCATATCGTATCGAATCGCTGGATTCAGGCTGACTTGAGAGGCCTGGTATTCGTCCTTCCACTTCAAAAGATCTTCATGGATGCGGGTCTCGATTTTATTTGAGACAATCTGCCTTTGTTCGAAATCGGAAAATTCAAGCACAGCGTATTTTTGCGTTCCGCGGACTTGGAAATCTTCCCGTGTCGCAGCGATCAAGGTGCGGTAAAAATCGCTCCGCTCGAAGATGAAATCGTTCGACATGCTGGACGTCGATTGGAATGCGGATGCCGCATACCCAACGAAACCGTTTTGGCGAAGGAGTTCCGCGAGGGCGCGGAATTCGGCGCTGAATGATCTCGCTTGTTCGGAATCGGGGAATTTTTCATAGTTTTGGATAATTTTATCGATCCCTTTTGCGATTACATATAGGGAATTATTCCTCATCCCGGGCAGGGCATTTGAAGCGGCGGAATCGGCAGAAATAGGGGCATGTATGATGAGGCAGATCGCTTTTTGTTCCGGGGAGAGGTTTTGGAATGTAGCGAAATCGACAATCGAAAGATTTTTCAGGTCTGGATGAGTGGGATGCCAATTGTTTTTGAGCATCGCTACTGTTTGCTCGACTTGAACCTGGCCCATTTTTTCTAAATTTAATACTAAGAAGCTCTGAGCGCCTTGCAATTGATGGAGGGCGATCGAGTATTCCTCTTCTCCAGATGAAATCATTTCATTGGTGGAACGGGTCACTTTGGCGATTTCATTGATGAGAAGCTGTTGGAACAGATCTTTGTTTTTATATTGGGATTGGTTGGCGGCGATATCTGGATGAAGCCTTAAGAGAATTTTATCCTTCGCCCAATCGATGGCGATTTCGGAAAAAAATGGATTGCGTTCGCCTAAAGAAAGGGCTGTGAGGCCCGTCTCATTATCGCTGGAACCGTTAAAAAAAGTTTTGATTTGAGCCAGGTTCCAAGGTTCTTGGCCTGAAGCGAAGAGCGTTTCGTGCTTCTTTAGGAATTTTTCAGATTGGATTAACTGAGACTCTTTTTTCTCCAAAAGATGAAGACGAAGCGTTTCCTCTTCTGTAAGAAAAGAGCCTCCTTCTTTGAGTTTTCTTTGGGCATCCAACAATCCGTTTCTTTCTTTCTTAAGAGCATCCCTGAATTGGTCGAAGGAAGAACAGAGCGTTCGGATGGCGTCGCTCCGATTGGCGAAAATGCCTTGAGTAAAGTAGGCGGCGTATCTTTTAGCCAATGGGCCTTTTTCTTCAAAAAGATCGGACGCCGTACGGATTTGAGCAGCAAGCGATTCCAGGATTCCACCCGCGGCAGCTCCTGTAACTGCCTTTGGCGGCGAGTTGGATTCAAGGGAATGTAGGGCAAGGGCAGCGTCGGATGGGCCGCTCAAAGCGAGGGCGATCTGAGAAGCTCGGTCGATCACTAATTGGCGATAAACCGGAGAAAGCTTTCCGTCGGCTTCTTTTTTGGCTGAAGTAAAAAATAATTCATGACCGGCTTCGAAGCGGATAGGTATGCGTCTTTGAACGACTACATCCTTCGCATTTTCATCTTGATGGGATAATCCGAGCTGCGCAGGGACGAATGGGATTACCGATCCGGCACGGGGTAAATAATTGCGGAAACGGGACGCATCGCTGGCTGAAACGAAGTGCACAGTGACGAATTGGGGGTTTTGAGGATCGGATGAAATTGTCAGAGGTTTAATTTGAAGGAGTTCGCAAAATGAGGTGAGCCATTCCTTGCTTTCGGGCTCTAATTGATTCACCCGTTTTTCGATCGAAGAGGCAATCTCTTTGATTTGAAGTTCGCCTACTGGGTCTTTCAAGGGTTTGCAGTAATAAAAGACTGTGGGGAGAATATTGTAAACTGTCAGAGCTATGACGGCGAGGATCAAAAACAGCTGCAACTTTCTTTGCTTTTCCATTGTAGTTCCTTAGTCTGAATCGATAAAACATAACTGATGTTGCCCGATCTTGTCCAGACCTATCGATCCGCTCGAAAACAAATCCGTTGACAGTCTCTAAGAGACCTCTAAACATTTATTTTGAGAAATTTCTCCGGCATAATTATCAACTGCTGGAGACTTGCTGTATAAAAAAAGAGTTCCGGCGATTTTGCCCAATTCGATATGATGTCACTGAATTAATTTTTCCCCTTCCTACCAGGAAGGTTTTCAAAGGAATTTATGTCCAGCTCTAGCATTGTTGTCATCGGAATGCAATGGGGCGATGAAGGAAAAGGAAAAATCATCGATCTCCTTTCCGAAAATGCGAAACATATCGCACGCGCCCAAGGAGGAAACAACGCCGGCCATACGATTGTCGCGAAGAATCGGGAATACCGGTTCCATTTGATTCCTTCTGGGATTCTCTATCCCCATACCAAATGTTATGTAGGCGGGGGGACGGTCATCGATCCTGCATCGATTCTCGGAGAGATGGATGGGCTTCTCAAGAACCAGGTCCATTTTCAAAACCGCCTTTTTTTATCCCATTACGCCCATTTGGTGTTTCCTTATCATCGCTTGATCGATCAACTGTCAGAAAAGCAAAAAGGTTCTTCTGCAGTGGGGACGACCGGCCGCGGGATAGGGCCTTGTTATTCAGATAAGGTCAACCGATGCGGGATCCGCCTGGCTGATTTATTGTCCTCCGACTTCAGGAGCAGGCTGGAAGCCGCGCTTGTTTTGAAGAATCGGGAATTAGAAAAAATTTATGGACACCCCCCTCTAGATTTGGAGCCGATTTTCGACGAATATCAAGGATACGCCAAAAGGCTGGCTCCTTTTGCAGCTCCCGTTGAAGAAATGCTTTATGAAGCTTCAAAAAAGGGCGAGAGGATTTTATTTGAAGGAGCGCAAGGAGCTCTTCTCGACATTACTTTTGGAACCTATCCTTTTGTGACCTCTTCTTGCACTTTAACAGGAGGAGCCTCCGCCGGTATGGGTTTTGGTCCGACGCGAATCAATCGGTCCATTGGCGTTACAAAAGCCTATACTACCCGCGTAGGAAATGGCCCTTTTCCGACTGAACTGAACGAAGCGGAACTCTCTCTTTTCCCTGACCATACCGCCTCCAGAGAAGTGGGGACGACGACTGGCCGCAAGCGGCGGATCGGATGGTTCGATGCCTTTATGCTGCGCCATACGATTTGCCTCAATGGGGTCGACTCACTGGCTCTCACCAAACTGGATATCTTGGATGAGCTGGATGAAATTAAGATTTGCGTTGGATATAAACACTGCCGTACATTTCCCGCCACTTTAGAAGAATTAAAGAAAGCGGTGCCGATTTATGAAACCCATCCTGGATGGAAGAAATCGACCCGCGATATTCATCTTTACGATACGCTCCCTTCCGAAGCAAAGGCATACGTACGCCGGATTGAAGAACTCTGCGAGGTGCCAGCCGCAATTATTTCGGTTGGTCCCGACCGGGAGAGAACGATTTGGCTAGACACTTTTTTTAATGAGTAATTGCGATATGACCGCCCATTCCGATCTTCTTCTTGAACCTTCCGAATCCAAATCGCTTTTTTCATCTGACGAAATCGCACTGCTCGATTCCAACAATATCCCTAAGCATATCGCGATCATTATGGATGGAAATCGGAGATGGGCAAAGCAACAGGGACTTCCTTCAATGATGGGACATTGGGAAGGGGCCGAGGTTTTAACCGAAGTCGTACGGGGCGCATCCGATCTCGGAGTAAAAACTGTCACCGTCTACGCATTTTCGACTGAAAATTGGTTCCGCCCCAATCATGAAATCGAAGCTTTGATGAATGTTTTCGAGTTATCGCTGCTGCGGAGAAAAGAACAAATGGCGCGCGACGGGGTCCGCCTTGAGACGATCGGCGACCTATCCCGTCTTCCTGAAAAGGTGCAAAAAGCTTTTTATCACACCAAAAAAGCGACAGAGCATTGCGATAAGATCAGCCTTGTTTTGGCGCTCAATTATGGAGGCCGGGATGAGATCAAGAGAGCTTTTGCAAAAATTCTCGAAGAAAAAATCAGTCCTGAAGAAATCACTGAGGATTTGATCGCTAAGCATTTGGATACAAGCCGATGGGGCGATCCCGAACTTTTGATTCGCACAAGCGGAGAATTGCGGATCAGCAATTTTCTTTTGTGGCAGATTTCCTATGCCGAAATTTATGTGACCGACGTGCTGTGGCCTGATTTTTCGCCGCGGCATCTCTATGAAGCGATCCTTGCCTATCAAAGGAGAAAGCGGCGGTTAGGAGGAGGTGAGATATGAAAGATTTAAGCAGAAGATTAGTCGTGTCGGTGATTTCGGTCGCAATCGTGGCTTGTTTGCTCATTTTCGCTTTCAATTTTTGGTTCCAATACGTTGTCGCGGCGATGGTCGCACTTCTTACGGGTGTTGCGATTTGGGAATACGAACAATTCGCCAAGGCAAAAGGAGGGAGGATGATCCTCCCCGCTCTCGTGATTTTGTCGATCCTGGAAGTGATTTCATTTTTCCTCGCCGCCCAATTTGATGTTTTTCAAAGTCTGCCTTTGATTGTATTTTTGATTGGTTTTCTCATTCTTTTCGCCCTTCATTTTGGAGAAAAGAATGGAGCCGTAGTCGATCTCGCCGTGTCTTCGTTCGGCCTCCTGTACATCGCCGTCCCGATGGGGATGATCATCGGCGTTCTCTATTTGGGCGCAGGGCAAGATGGCCGCTGGTGGATCGCATATCTTCTCGCCGTGACAAAAATCACCGATATAGGCGCCTATTTTGCAGGCAGCCTTTGGGGCCGACGCAAATTGGCTCCCAATATCAGTCCTGGCAAAACGGTCGAAGGAGCCCTTTTTGGGCTTTTCTGCGCTCTCTTGGCCAGTTTTGGATTCCATTACCTGAGCGAATATTCAGGAGCGGTGGGGTTTCATCTGGGAACCGCCGAATGGCTTTGTCTTGGACTTGTGTTGGGCCTTACAGGACAGTTCGGCGATCTTTCAGAATCTCTTTTGAAAAGAGACGCCAATAAAAAAGACAGCAATGCTCTGCCAGGGCTTGGGGGCGTTCTCGATTCGATCGATTCCCTATTGTTCAACGCCCCGATCCTTTACATATACCTTCATTTCTTAAGAAACCTGCAATTATGATTATTACTATAGATGGCCCATCTGGGACTGGAAAATCCACAGTTGCGAAAGGGGTAGCCAAAAGACTGAATTTTACTTTTTTCGATACGGGGGCGATGTATCGTTCCGTCGCGTGGCTGTTATTGAAAGAAGGGATTGATCCATCGGATCAAGAAAGAGTCAAAGAAGTTCTTCCTAAGTTTCAATATGAGATCAAATCCGACGCAAAGGGAGAAAAGCATTATTTGGTCTGTGGGAATGATGTGACTGAAGCCATCCGTTCCCAGCAAATTTCCTACGTTGCATCGCAAATCGCCGTTTATCCTGAAGTCCGCACCGAAATGGTCAAGATCCAAAGAAAATTCGGATCGCGGTCGAATGCGGTGTTTGAAGGGCGCGATATGGGGACCGTTGTTTTTCCTGAGGCCGATTTAAAAATTTTTCTTACCGCCAAGCCCGAAGTCAGAGCCGAAAGGCGATACCGGGAGCTTCTCGGAAAATTTCCCGATTTGGCCAAATCGCTCAGTATCGAGCAAATATTGAAAGAGATCGAGGAGCGGGACCAAAATGACAGCACCCGGGCCATCTCTCCTTTAAAGCAAGCGACGGATGCGGTTCTCATCGATACCTCCCATCTTTCCGTCCAGCAGGTGGTCGATCGGGTCGTCGCTCTAAAACCTGCTTCGAAAAACCAGTTTCCTCGCATGAAGTTTTCCTATTGGCTCGTCTATTCCCTGGCTCGTTTTTATTTCAAAGTCTGTTTCCGCCTTCGCATTCATGGATTGGAGCATTTCCGACCCGGGTCGGCCATCCTCGCGTCGAACCACGCCTCTTTGTACGATCCTCCCGTCCTTTCTATTTCCTGTCCGGAGGAGGTTCATTTTCTCGCTAAAGGCTCCCTTTTCGAAATCCCGTTGCTGGGACGGCTGATCCGCGTATTAAACTCCCATCCCGTCGTCCGAGGTGCATCGGACGCCCATACATTTAGAACCATGATCGAGATCCTTGGACAAGGAAAAAAACTCATTCTTTTCCCAGAAGGGATGCGAAGCGCCGATGGCCAGCTTCGGCCTCTTGAGAGAGGCCTGGCTTTTTTAGCGCAGAAGGCCCGATGCGGAATCATCCCCGCTTATTTAAAGGGTACTTATGAAGCTTGGCCTCGGGATCGGAAATTTCCAAAAGTGTTCGGGAAAATAACCTGCGTTTTCGGATCTCCCATAGAATGGGAAGAATTTGAAAATATGGATAAAAAAGAGGCTCAGGAGAAAATCACTGAGCGTACGGAACTGGCGATCAGAAGCTTAAAAAACTGGCTTGACGCGGGCGCAAACGGAACCCCACCTTAAAAATTGATAGGCACAAAAGTGGAAGAGACTCAAACGACCGGTAAAACTCCGGGAAAAGATTTTATCCGTCGGATCATCGACGAAGACATCCGCGAACATCGGAACGATGGAAAAGTCGTGACCCGGTTTCCCCCTGAACCTAATGGTTTTTTGCATATCGGGCATGCCAAATCGATTTGTTTGAACTTTGGGATAGCCGAAGAATACAGCGGAGACTGCCATCTTCGGTTCGACGATACCGACCCTACAAAGGAAGACGTTAAATATGAATTATCCATTCAAGAAGACGTCCGATGGCTCGGCTTCGATTGGAAAGAGAAGCTGTTCCACGCTTCGGATTATTTTGAAAAAATGTACGACTACGCTGCGGCGTTGATAAAAAAACGGAAAGCCTATGTCTGCGGACTCAACGAAGAAGAGACCAGGGCCTACCGAGGGACAGTTCTGGAACCGGGCCGCTTAAGCCCTTTCGCGAAACAATCTGTCGAAGAAAACCTCGATCTATTCCACCGGATGAGAGCGGGGGAGTTTCCCAATGGCGCCTATGTCCTCAGAGCGCGGATCGATATGGCGTCCCCCAATATGAAAATGCGCGACCCGCTTTTGTACCGGATCCGCCACGCCCACCATTACAGGACAGGCAACAAATGGTGCATTTATCCCATGTACGATTATGCCCATCCGATTTCCGATGCGATCGAAGGGATCACCCATTCGATTTGCACACTGGAATTTGAAAACAACCGCGAAATTTACGATTGGGTCCTCGACCATATCGAGGAAAAATTCCCTTCCCGTCCTCATCAATATGAATTCGCCAGGCTCGATTTGCAAACAACTGTCATGAGCAAGCGCAAATTGCTGCAGCTGGTTGAAAATAAATATGTCTCCGGATGGGACGACCCCCGTTTACCAACCATCGCTGGCCTGCGCCGCCGTGGATGCACGCCTGAGGCGATCCGGAAGTTTTGCGAATTGGTAGGCATCGCCAAGGCCAACAGTTCGGTAGAGATTTCTCAATTCGATTTTTGCCTTCGCGACGATCTGAATACGAAAGCGCCCCGCGTGATGGCTGTGCTCCGCCCTTTGAAAGTGGTCATCGATAATTTCCCAGAGGGCAAAGCGGAATTATTGGATGCCTCCTACTGGCCTCATGATATTCCTAAAACCGGCACCCGCCAGATCCCTTTTACCAGGGAACTCTACATCGAGAAAGACGATTTTATGGAAAACCCTCCCAAGGATTTCTTTAGGCTCGCACCTGGCCGCGAAGTGAGGCTTCGATATGGGTACTGCATCACTTGCACCCATGTTGATAAAGATCCCGCCACTGGGGAAATCACCGCGGTCCATTGCGTGTACGATCCCGAAACCAAGAGCGGCAATGCGCCTATCGGTCGAAAAGTAAAAGGGACGATCCACTGGGTCTCCTCCCAGGGAATCATTCGAGAAGTCCGACTGTATAATCATTTATTGTTGGACGAGCCGGCAGATCACGAAGGGGATTTTCTATCGCGGATCAATCCCCACTCTCTTGAAATCTTGTCCGATTGCCGATTGGAGCCATCCCTTGAAAACGCTGAAGCGGGAGAGCGGTATCAGTTCGAGAGGCAAGGCTATTTCTTCGTAGACCCGGTCGATGCGAAAGCGGGAAAGACCGCCTTTAACCGGATCGTCACCCTGAAAGATTCCTGGAGCAAAAAAAAGACTCCTTAAAATCGAACGCCTTGACATGCGTGATTCATAGAAAGGGACAGGATAATCAAGATCGACAAGGTCGGCACGATGAACAAGATAAAGATTTTGCGCATCTTGTCCAATCCTCCCGCGAAGCGGATCTTGTTCTTCTTTTCAAGCAATTTACCATGCGGCAGATCAACGATGGAAACGATTTAACAATAAGAATTTATTTATTCAGACAGCAGACGAGGCAGCCTGTTTCAACGGAGATTTCGACTTTGTCCATGAGGCAAATATTCGATATGCCAAAGAAATTTTGATCCATTTTTCGGCCCTTGAGTTCCCATTTCAGCCCTTTGGTATGGATTCCCAAGACGGGGCCGTTGATCGGGAGGAGGGAAAGGGTTTGGCCGGGAAAGCAAGACAAGTTCGCCTTTTGATGGATCGCGAAAAGAGTTTCCTTTTCCGTTTCGATTGTAATTTTGCCGGTATGGCGGGTCAATAGAAGAAGATTTCCAAGGCTGTGGTCGATGCGGCGCCCCCAAGCTCCAAACAGAGTGAGGCTTCTGGCGCCTCGCTTCAGCTCTTCATTGATGGCAGATTCAAGGTCGGTTTCGTCTTTTTCTCTCTCGAGGGCGATTTGAGGAACCTCTTCATATTGTCTTAAAAGCTCTGGAGGGCAGGAATCGAAATCGCCGACGATGAGAGCTGGCCGGATGCCTAGTTTTTGACAGTAGGCAAGCCCCCCGTCCACGGCTACGATTCGTTGATGGCGCAGGATTGAAGGGCGAAGGGATTCCAAGGAATCGATTTGCCCATCGGCGATCAGTGCGACAGTTTGCAAGAAGGATCCTAGTTTAAAAGAAAAATGCGGCCAAGAGGAGTTGAACCTCCACCGAGTTGCCCCGACTAGAACCTGAATCTAGCGCGTCTGCCAGTTCCGCCATGGCCGCGGAAAGATCCCGATATTATAGAAGCCGGCCTCATTTGAGTAAAGCTAAGGCAAACCATGGTATACCGCGCCCACTCATCTTGAGTGAATTTTGTTGAGCGTCTTTTGCGCCCCAGCGCATTGCTCGATCTTGCTAACATACTGAAGTTTACGGCGATCTCCGCAATGCTACTGGAACGCAAAATCCGCTGTCAAAATTCACACAACCTAAGCGGGCGCGGTATAGATTTGCCTGCTGCAAAAATGAAACGCGAAGACGCCAAGGCGCAAAGACGCCAAAAACACAGAAACTGGATCCCAGTGTCTAGAGTTGGAGGCTATTATAATCCCAAAAATTTTTCTTTGCGTCTTCGATTCTTTGCGTTGAATCGAACCGCAAGTACCGGAAGTCCTGTATTCCTATTTCCAAATTTTTAAAACGAGTGACTGCCCAAACCGCTAGCCGGGTTTGGAAAAAATGGCGAATCGAGTAAACTGAGACTGATTAGGATAGGGAGTCTATATGACGGAAAAAGGGTTGATTAAACATTTCAATGATAACGAGTTCGATAAAGAAATCCAAAAAGGGGTCGTTCTTGTCGATTTCCATGCAAATTGGTGCGGACCCTGCCGCATGCTGGCTCCTGTTTTGGAGACGGTGGCAAAAGAGATCAAGGGCAAGGCGACGATCGGCAAGATCGATATCGACAGCGAGCAGAAGACCGCCGCCCATTTTCAAATCACCTCAGTTCCAACGATGATCTTGTTCAAAGATGGAAAAGAGGTGAACCGGTTGGTTGGGCTGAGGAATGCCGAAGCGATTAAAGAATTCATTTTGTCTGCAGTTTAAGGTCAAAGATGGGCCGGTTTCTATTATTGACGATTCTCTTCATCATAGGGATCGGCCTCGTCATTCACTTTCAATTTCGAAATCCCCTATCTCCCTGAGGATATTTCAAAATGGATCGGCCATCTTCCTGGAGACCTGGTCATCAAAAAAGACGGGGCCACGATTTATGTCCCGATTACGACATCGCTTTTGATCAGCGCCGGGTCATCGCTCATTCTTTCTTTGCTATTTAGAAGCGGAAAATGAAGTTTTCTCTGGGCCTCGTAAAGGACTACGCCCGCGCTTGTGGCGAGATTCAAACACCTTTTGCCGCTCGCCATCGGGATCGTGTAAAACCGGTCTGGCCATCTCTCCCAAAAAAGAGGGGGGAGTCCGGCGGTTTCAGAACCGAAGATTAAGAGGGAATGGGTTTGAAAAGGGGCATCGGTATAGATTTTCGGGCCTTTGCTGGAAAAAAAGAAAAAAGAAGGGTCGGTTTGCTGTTCGAGATAAGTGTAAAGATCGTCGATTTCTTCCACTTCGACTCCTTCCCAATAGTCTAATCCGGCCCTTTTCAGCCAGCGGTTTTTGGTGCTGAAGCCCAGGGGATGGACCAAAATTAAACCGGAGGCTGTTGCAGAGCAAGTCCTGACGATATTGCCGGTGTTTTGGGGAATTTGGGGTTGAAACAGAACGATTTTCATCGCGGCTGGAGGGATTCCGCTTGATCGATCGCTTTCTCGAGATCCTTTAAATTCTGAGGCAAGATATCGCTGTTCGAAGCGGCATGGGCTTCGGCTGCCGCATCTGCTTTCGTTACGGAAATTTCAAAAATGAGAAGCGAATTGGGATTCGGTGAATTTTGTTTGCCGTAGCCTAAATCGGGATGGACGAACAAGGTCCGCGTCTCACCCTCCTTCATACCGACGACTCCTTTGGCGAATCCTGGGATTGTTTCATCGAGCGATACGACTTCATCTTCATTGCTTTGTCCCAAGATCGAACCGTTCAGAACCCGCACTGAATAATGGAGCAATGGAGAATTATAAGTTTGCACTGGGGCTCCATCGCCTTTTTTTGTTATCCGATATTGGATTTTTCCCTCTTCAATTGCAACGATGCCCTCTTCTTTTGCATTCTTTTCCAGGAAAGATTCAGCATCGGAGAGATTTTTTTCCGCAGCGGCTGAGAGATTTTCTTCCTGCAGAAGGGAGATCGCCTGCACGCATTGATCTTCGCTTAAGGGAGGGGCTTTGCCGGCTGCGGCGTCTTGCATCCCTTTGACGACGGATGCGAGATCGATGCTGAGTCCCAATTCTTGCAAGTTTTTGCCGATCAGGTGTCCCATGGCCTCCGAAATCTTTGCTACATCGAGAGATTCATCCTCTGTTTTTTGCGAGGATTCTTCGGAATAACCCGCGCAAGCGAAAAAAAGAGTGCCCGCCGCAAGAAATAACAGTCTCTTAGACATGAGATAACTCCTTCAAAACAGCGAGGAGGCTGTCGAGTTTGATTTCGCGCTGCTCCCGTGTTTGTAAATTTTTTAGCTGCGCGTGTCCTTTATGCAGTTCATCGGTGCCGATGATAATGCAATAGGCAGCCTCCGCCTTCGAGGCATTTTGGAGGGCGGTTTGCAATTTTTTCGCGTTCAATTCGATTTCGGCGCAAATGTGTTCCCGACGGCATAAAGTGGTCAAAGAAAAGCATTTTTCTCGTGCTTCGCGGTCCTGGCCCATCGGGATGAAATAGACGAATGTCCGATTTTTCCGAGGGAAGGAAATTTTTTGGGCGGTCATGACTTGGAGGACTCGTTCCAACCCTGACGCGAAACCTACAGCGGGCAGGTCAGGCCCTCCGAATGTAGAGATCAAGCCGTCGAATCTCCCTCCAGCCCCGATCGTATTTTGAGCGCCTAAGTTTTCGGTGAGGATTTCAAAGACGGTTTTATTGTAGTAATCGAGTCCGCGGACGATCTTGTCGTCGATGACGTAAGGAATCTGGATCAGGTCCAGAAGATGGCAAAGTTCTTGGAAGTGTTCGCGGGATTCAGGGGTGAGATGGCTCAAGATCGAGGGGGCGCCCTGAAGCAATTCTTTATCTTTAGGATCTTTAGAATCGAGGATTCTCAAGGGGTTTTTTTCGAAGCGGGCTTGGCTATCCGGAGAAAGTTGGCTGAAATGAGGTCTAAGAAGTCCATCAAGGCTTTTTTAAACGCAAGACGCGAAGCGGGATCTCCGACAGTAATTGACGTGGACTTTAAGATTTTCTATCCCTAGCCTTCTATAGAGCTGGCAAAGAAGGTCGATCACCTCGGCGTCCTGCTCAGGACCTCCGTTTCCGATCGCCTCGGCCCCAAATTGATGGTGCTGGCGGTATCGCCCCGATTGGGGCCTTTCGTAACGGAACATCGGCCCTAGGTAATAAAATTTATGGACAGGGCCTTGATTGACGAGACGGTTCTCGATAAATGCCCGCATTACGGAAGAAGTATTTTCGGGACGCAGAGACATAGAGCGCCCCCCTTTGTCCTCGAAAGTGAACATTTCCTTGGTGACGATATCGGAGGTTTCTCCTACCCCTCTGTCAAAGAGGCTGGTCTGTTCGTAGATCGGGGTTCGGATTTCCCTATAACCGTATTCCGCAGTGACATTCCGGATCATCTCTTCGACGTAGTGCCAAAGCTCGGTGAGGCGCCAAGTTTCCTCGGTGCCATAAGGAATGATATCGAAAGTTCCTTTAGGGATTTGCACTTGCATAACAAAACGCGATTATACGCTATTTAGGAATTTATTCGAGTTCTTTATTCGATTTCATATGGAGGAGCAATTCGGCGATTTGATGGGTCCATTGGGTCAGGGCGCTTGCGCGGGAGATTGGAGATGTTCAGTATGGATTTTTTGAATCAGCTCCATGAAGGGAAAGGGAAGCCATTTCTGGCCTGCGTATTCGGCTAAATAATAGCCCAGGGAATGCTGCTGTTTTTGCGGATAATGCTGGATGCTGTCGATGAGATTTTTCAGTTCTTTGGAAAGGAAGGAAAACCGTTTGAGGAGCAGGGCGTCTTCCAAAACATTCTGCCAAAGCTGGGAAAGGCGGTTGAGAAATTCAATGTCCTGGCTCCGGTCTTCCATTTTCATCGTTTCAAAAGCAGCTTTGAGGAGCACAAGGTTTTCCCGGATCGCCGTTTCGTCTTTGCTTGCGATCCCCTTTTCCGGGATCCCTTGGAATAAATCAAAAAGTTTATGGAGGAGCGTCAATAAATAAGCGACAACGATCCACCGCTTTTCCTTCGGCTCTTCGGGCGGCGGACTCCCTTCCTGTTTTTCTTTCTCCCGCCGATCCCTTTCGATCGCCTCGACGCGGTAGGCCTCGTAAGGATCGCGGGGCGCATTGCCGATAGGATTCGAACCCATGGGATTTCCTATTGATTCTAGCTCTAATTCATAAAGTATCTTAAAATAGGATTTGATGCGAGAGATGGGATGCGTGCTGGCAAAAACCGTTGACAGAAGAAAAGAGTCCTTTTACCTTAGTTCCTTTTGCGGACTTAGCTGCATATGAAAAAAGAAGAGGAGAGAGACGCGTGAGTGTCCTGGATATTTTTAGACCGGCTCCCCATATCGATGAGATTCCCGATCCCGATCTGGTAAAAAAAAAGTATAAATATTGGCGCCTTCGTACATTTTATGCGATGTATGTCGGATATGCTTTTTTTTATTTCACGCGCAAAAGCTTCACGTTCGCGATTCCCGCTATGCAAAGCGAGCTCGGCCTCGGCAAATTCGAGCTTGGCCTTTTGGCCAGCATCCTGAGCATCACTTATGGGGCCAGCAAATTCTTAAGCGGGATTCTTGGCGATAAGTCCAATCCCCGCTACTTTATGTCGATCGGACTGATCTTGACCGGGATTTTCAACCTCCTGTTCGGCATGTCGTCCGTTTTTTGGGCTTTTGCCGTATTTTGGGGGTTGAACGGTTGGTTCCAAGGTTGGGGAGCGCCTGTCTGCGCCAAGATTTTGACCCATTGGTATTCCCAGTCCGAAAGGGCGCGCTGGTGGAGCGTCTGGAATACTTCCCATAATCTCGGTGGAGCGATCATCCCGATTATCGCCGCCGCTTGCGCCCATTATTACGGATGGCGGTACGCGATGTATGTTCCGGGGACGATCTGTATCTTCGCCGGGTTTTTCTTAATGAACCGGCTCAGAGATACTCCGCAATCGCTAGGGCTGCCGCCGATCGAAAAATATAGAAACGATTATTCCGCTCAACAAAAGAAGGCGGAAAAAAGCGAATTGTCAACCAAAGAAATTCTTTGGGGCTATGTCCTATCGCAATAAATTTCTTTGGATTTTAGGAATTTCCTTTTTCTTCACTTATATCATCCGCACCGCCGTCAACGACTGGAGCATGCTCTACCTCATAGAGATGAAGCATTATACGAATTTAGAAGCGGGTTTCTGCGTCTGCTGGTTCGATATAGGAGGATTTTTTGGGAGCTTGTCGGCCGGGTGGGCCTCCGATCTTATTTTCAAGGGCAAGAGAAACCCGATCTCGATCCTTTTCACAGGCGGGATTTTAATGACCCTTTTCCTCTTTAAGACTTTGGTTTTGCCTTGGCCGGTGCTCGACGCGGTATTCCTTTTCCTTTTCGGATTTTTCATTTTCGGACCGCAAATGCTCATCGGTATGGCGGCGGTCGAGCTTTCCCACAAGAAAGCCGCAGCCACGGCGACTGGGTTCGTCGGCACGTTTGCGTATTTAGGCGCTGCCGTCGCAGGCGGACCTTTAGGCGCGATCATCAAAGAATGGGGATGGGATATTTATCTGATGATCCTCTCCGGCTGCGGAGTCCTGTGCGTTTTGCTGCTTCTTCCTCTTTGGTCTGTTAAAACGAACCGCAAAGAAGATCCGATAAAATCTGATTCAGAACCCGAAACTGCCCAATAAAATGAGCGTGGATTTAGCCAAGGTTCGATCGATTCAGATCGCTTCGGAGTGCTTTGACCCCTGCGAACACCAGTGTACAGTTGTCTTCAGCGATGGTCAGGAAAAATCGATCGCTTGCACTGCGGAAAAGATTTCAGAGTTCTATAGTAAGGCATCAGGAAAAGTGACCTGTTCGTTGGGCATGGATCATTTTAAAAAAAATAGCTCTTCTGCCCAGAAGTGCCGTCCCTTTAACAATTGCGTTCTTTTATAATAACCGGAGAAATTTTTAGATATGGGTTCTATTACTTATACCGCTATGGGTTCCAAAGACGACTTTTGCGTGAATGAATTTGACAGTCTTGATTTAGATAAAGTCGCGTCGATCGAAGTAGATTCTAATTGCGTAGAACCCTGCCAGCACTTTTGTACGTTTCATTTAGAAGGCAATGAGAAATTCCAGGATTATCAAACAGCGGAACAGATCATTGCGCTCTATAAAACGTCAAAAGATAAAATATCCACCCAAGTTCCAAATCGACATTGGAATAGCCGCGAAGTTTGTGTGATTCAGTAAAGTTGGAAATTTTTCTCACCGACAAAAAAATCGTTCTTTATACTTCCTGAGATATGACTTACATCCCTCTCAACGTCCATTCCCAATTCTCGATTCTCGACTCGACGGCCTCGGTCACCGCGCTGGCGGAGAAAGCAAAGAGCTATTCGATCCCGTCTCTCGCTTTGACCGATCAAGGCAATCTGTATGGGGCTGTCGATTTTTACAAAGCGTGCAAAGCGGCGGGAGTCAAGCCGATCCTCGGCTGCGAAATCTGGATGGCGCCCGGATCGCGGCTGGAAAAAAAGAAAGTCCGTCGGCGTTCCGAATGGATTTCCGATTGTTCTTCTTGCGAAAAACGATCGAAGGGTATCGGAACCTATGCAAACTCTCCTCGATCGGATTTTTGGAAGGCTTTTACTATCAGCCGCGGATCGATAAAGAGATCCTGGAAGCCCACTGCGAAGGGCTGATCTGTCTTTCAGGACCGCTCGACGGGCCGATCGGCTATCAGATTATTCAAGGAAGGAAGAAGCTCTTGTCCAAGAAATCGAATGGTACCGCAGAGTTTTCGGAGAAGATTTTTATTTTGAGATCCAGCGCCATCCGTTTAGCGAAGAGCAGATCCGCGAAGATGGGATGGACCGCGAAAGCTGGCTCATCCAAAAGATGCGCGATTATGCTGCCGACCAGGAAAAGGTCGAACTCGCAAACTCGTCGAGCTGTCTAAAGAGTTCGGCATTCCGCTGGTTGCCACGAACGATATCCATTACATCGAGCGGAGCGATTGGCGCGCGCATGAAATCCTCCTCAATATCCAATCGGGAGAGCCTTGCGAGATCTGGGAGCGCGATTCGCAAGGCAATCCAAAGAACAAAGCGCCCAATCCAAAACGAGAAGCGATGCCCACGCACGAGCTCTATTTCAAATCTCCCGAGAGATGCGCGCGCTGTTTGCCGATTTGCCGGAGGCCATCGAAGAGACGCTCCGGATCGCTGAAAAATGCAAATGCGAACTCGATTTCAAGACGAAGCATTATCCGGTTTTCATCCCTCCTGCTCTTGAGGGAAAAAAGTATACAAAAGAAGAGCGGCTGAAAGCAGCGGAAGCAATTTTTACGCGATCTTTGCCAAAAAGGGATCGAAACTCGCTATACGCCTGAAAGCGCTCGCGCATGGTCGCAGAAAAAGTACCCCGGCAAAGATCCCGATGCAAGTCGTCCGCGACCGGTTCGAGTATGAATTCGGCATCCTCACCTCGAAGGGGATGTGCGACTACATGCTCATCGTGTACGACTTTCATCGCCTGGGCGAAAAAGCGGAACATCCCGATGGGGCCGGGACGCGGTTCCGCCGCCGGTTCGATCATCTCCTATCTCATCGGCATCACCGATATCGAGCCGCTCCGCTTCCATCTCTTCTTTGAACGGTTCATCAATCCCGAAAGGATCTCCTATCCTGATATCGACGTCGACATCTGCATGGAGCGGCGGCAGGAAGTGATCGATTATGTCGTCGCCAAATATGGAAAAGAAAAAGTCGCCCAGATCATCACGTTCGGAACGATGAAAGCCAAGATGGCGATCCGCGATGTCGGGCGCGTATTGAATGTCCCTCTTTCGAAAGTCAATGACATCGCCGCGCTTGTTCCTGAAGATCCCACGATGACTCTCGAAAAAGCGTTCCAGATCGATCCCGAACTCGGCCGCGCTTGATGGAGACCGACGAAGAAGCGCGCCGCGTTCTCGAGATGGCCAAAAAAGCGGAAGGGTCGATCCGCAATACGAGCACCCATGCCGCCGGACTGATCATCTCCGCCAGCATCCGATCACCGACCATATTCCCGTCTGCACCGCGAAAGATTCGGAAATGGCCGTGACCCAATATGCGATGAAGCCGGTCGAAAGCGTCGGCATGCTCAAGATCGATTTCCTCGGTTTGAAAACCCTCACCTCCATCCAAAAATGCGTCGATGCGATCGCGCAGCAATACGGGACAGCGGATCGATTGGGTCAATCTGCCCCTCGACGATCAAGCCGACGTTCGATCTTCTCAACCAAGGGAAAACCCTCGGCGTATTCCAGCTCGAGTCGGGCGGGATGCAGGATCTTGGCCAAGCAGCTCCATATCGACACGTTCGAAGAGATCATCGCCGTCGGCGCCCTCTACCGCCCCGGCCCGATGGATATGATCCCTTCCTTCATCAACCGCAAACATGGACGCGAAGCCGATCGAGATCGACCATCCGCTCATGAAAGAGATCCTTGTCCGAGACCTATGGCGTCATGGTCTATCAAGAGCAGGTGATGCAGATCGCAAGCGCTCTTGGCCGGCTATACGCTCGGCGAGGGCGATGTCTTGAGGCGCGCCATGGGGAAAAAAGATAAAGAAGAGATGGCCCGCCAGCGGGAAAAATTCCTCGGCGGCTGCCAAAGAACAGGGATCGATCCCGAAACCGCTGGACGCATTTTCGACAAAATCGAAAAATTCGCCTCCTACGGCTTCAATAAATCGCACGCCGCGGCCTACGCCTATCTCTCCTATGCGACCGCCTATTTCAAAGCCAATTATCCCAAAGAATGGATGGCCGCCCTCATGACTTGCGATCGGGACGATACTGCGAAAGTCGCAAAATTCATCGGCGAGGCCCAGTCGATGCATATCGCCGCTCTTCCTCCCGATATCAACCAAGCCGGCAGCGAATTTGCCGCTGCTCGCAGACGGCATCCGCTTTGCCATGTCGGGGATCAAAGGGAGTCGGGCAAGGCGTTGTCGATCATATCCTCGAAGAGAGGAAAAGAGGAGGGCCTTTCAAAGCCTTTACGAGTTCATCCAGCGGATCGATAAGACCCGCGTCGGGAAAAAGCAGATCGAGCTTCTCATGCGATGCAGGATGTTTCGATTTTACTGGATGGACGCGCGATGCGCTGAGAGAGAGCGTCGAGGCGATGTACGACCAAGCTTCGCGCGAACAAAAAGAAGCCTCTCTCGGCGTCTTGAATCTCTTTTCCCTCATCGAAGAACCGGAAAATCCCTTTGCCAGAGCCGCCTCCCGTCCTTGAAAAAATCGACGTCCGCTCCAACTGCTCCAAAGAGAAAAGGAACTGCTCGGCTTTTATCTGACCGGCCATCCGATGGACAGCTATCAAAAAGTCCTCGGGCGCCTCTCTTGCGTCCCGTTTCGAGAATTCGAAAATCTTCCCGATGGGTCGATCTGCCGCGCCGCTTTCGTCGTGGAAACCGTGCCAAGTCAAAATCTCCAGCAAAGTCAGAAGAAATTCGCCATCCTCATCATCAGCGACGGAATGGAGCGGTTCGAGCTTCCCGTCTGGTCCGAGATGTACGAAGAAAAAGGGCCTCTTTTACGCGAAAATCAGCTTCTCTACGGCATTGTGCAGATCGAGAGGAAGGAGGGGACTATCCAACTCTCCTGCCGCTATCTCGACGATTTGACGGCAGTCGACGAGGCCCGGATCAAAGCCTGCGACGATGTGTACGACCGCTTGAAAGCCCAGGCAAAAGCCCCCGAGCCTAAATGGAAAACGGCAGCCAAAGAAAAGGCGGCCAAAAGAAAAGATGGAAACTGTTCAAAAAGAAGAAATCAAGAAGCTCAGGATCCGCCTTGAAGCCAGCCGGACCCGGCTACAGTCAAATTTTGCTTTTCAAAGATCTTTTCCGCTCCCATCCGGGCAAAGTCGACCCTCGAAATCCTCTTCTTCAACGGAGATAAACGGCTTGGGATCCTCTCAATCGATTCCCAATGGGGAGTCAAAGCCGACGCCCCGTTCCAAGACAAACTCAAAGCCCTGGCCGCCCAAATCGGCTGCACTTGGGAAATGGGTTAGAAAAATTTTAATATTTCTATCTTCCCTTTATTGACAGAATCCCAGGGAATGCCCTACCCTTGTTGTTTTACTTAGTGGCTTATGAAAAGATTGTGGATCGCGCTGTTGCTTACGTTGACTTCCTTTCCCGCTTTAAGGGCTTTGGAAGAACATGAATTGACCTGGGAGGACCTGGGTCCTTCGGTGCAGGAATACAATAGCGCCTTGCAAGACGCAATCGCCGCCCAAGATTGGTGGGCGGTCGTCGATTACGCGACAATCATCTCTTATAACTTTGCTACGACTCCTTTTGCCCAAGAAGCCCCTTTCATTATGGGCGAGGCCTATTTTAAATTGGGCCAATATGAATACTCCAACGACGCCTTTACCGCATATTTGAATCATGCCTCCTCTCCCGAAGCATTTCGAAGAGGCGATCCATTATAAATTCACGATTGCCGAGATGTTCACAAACGGAACGAAGAAAACGACTTTTCGGATCCCCTAAATTGCCCGCTTGGGTTCCCGCTAAGGAAGATTCGATCCAGATTTACGATGAGGTCATCGCAGCTCTGCCACATTCTGAAATTGCCGGGAAATCCCTTTTGAGCAAGGCCCGCGTTCAAACCTATCTGGAAGATTATAAGCCCGGCATTGAAACGCTCGATCTTTTGATCCGCCGATTCCCGAAAAATGAGCTAGCGGCAGAGGCCTATCTCGAAAAAAACCGGATCCTTTTGCGCCAGTGCCAAGGCCAAGACCTCGATCCCGATCTCCTCGATCTCGCGGAAGTCAATTTGAGAAAATTCCGCCTCTCTTTCCCTCGCGAGGGTCGGATCGCCGAAGCGGAGAAGCTTCTCGGTGAAATGGAAGAGATTTTTGCCGAAAATTTATTGGATACGGGCCGCTTTTTCGAAAAGACCAAAAAAATTCCGGCATCCATCATCTATTACACGAAAGTGCTCGCTAAATATCCCAACACGGAAGCCGCGTCGACGGCCCGTCAAAAGCTCGAGAGCCTCCAGGCCGCCGGAAAGTTTTAGAAAGCTTCGAGTTTAAATCAAGTGCGTTTACCTATTATTTTTGCTTTCTTTTGTTTGTATTTATCCTCTTGCGGATATCGCTGGGAGCCAGACTATCCTAATGGAGTCCGGCCTTCGATTGCCGTCCCCTTTGTCATTGGAGACGAAGAGGGGAACTTGACATCTGAAATCGTCCGGGCGCTCAACAGCTCCGGATTGGCCGAAGTGAGGAACAGTGCTGGGGATTACCGTCTTCAGGTAACGATTCTCGGCTCTGGCATCGAAACGGTCGGCTACCGTCGCGACCGGCAGGACATTTTTGGAAAATCGAGAAAACAGCTTCTCGCATGCGAGGGAAGGAAAACGATGACGGTCGAGGCAACCCTTTTCGAAGGGGATACCGGCAAGGTCGCCTTTGGGCCCTATCAGGTTAGCGCCGATGCCGACTACGATTATGTGGACGGCGATTCTCTCAAAGATTTAGCCTTTATTGGCGCTACAGGCGCTGAAATCATTGTTCTGCCTTTCTCTTTAGGGCAGTTAGAGTCGAACGAAACGGCGCAAGAAGCGTCGACGCGGCCCCTCTATAACCGCATCGCGCAAAAAATTGTCGACGTCATTTTTTCTGAGTGGTAGAAACAATCACGATAGGATTTACCAAAAGACGACGCTTTGAAACACAGTGTGATTTTTTCCGCAGAGCTGAATCAACTCTACCCCATGTTGATCTGGATCCACGATCAACTGCTTCTTGCTGGATTCGATCCCAAAACCATAAAAAAAGTGGAGCTGGCATCTGAAGAGGTCTTTGTGAACATCATCAATCATGGGTATCGAGAGGGTCCTGGAAAAATTGAGATCGCCGTCGAGATATTCCCAAAAAGCCGCGCCGAGATTGAGATCAAGGATAGCGCCCCTCCATTCGATCCTTTAAAAAAAAGGAAAAAAGTCGAGCTCGATGCTCCGATGGAAGAGAGGGAAGAGGGAGGTTTGGGGATTTACTTCGTCAAACAATTCATGGACGAGGTCCGTTACCGGCGCGAAGGAAATTACAATATTTTGACTCTCGTTAAAAAGTTATGAACTAAACGTCACGCGTTTTTTTCGAACGAGGTAAGTGTTGCTTCCGTTTCCAGCATATCGACCAGAAAATGCTGCAGCACTTTCAAAACATAACGAGGCGTATTAAGGGATAGGAAATCCAATGGCACTTTAGATGGGCTCTATAGGGAGAGGAGGTGCGTATGGGAT
Organism: uncultured Chlamydiae bacterium; assembly: GCA_963713105.1. GTDB lineage: Bacteria > Chlamydiota > Chlamydiia > Chlamydiales > SM23-39 > CAVQKJ01. The sequence continues at coordinate 1,241,501 of CAVQKJ010000004.1, read as the reverse complement.
GAGAGAAAAAAGAAAGAGAGATCCCTTTCCGAGGGAAGGGATCGGGCGCGCCTTGTCTTTGGTAACGTAAAACATAAAAAACCGCTGAAAAAATTCGATCGAAGCAAAAGCCTTCGTAGCCCACTTATTCTGAGGGGAAGGTAAGCTTTAGATAGTTGATGTTCGCCATCTTAGGCGAATTCGTACGATTGATCGTAGTTAAACTCGGGCTCAGGAGGTCCCCTGGCGGGGGTGATAGGAGGTGGCTGGATTGGCTCGTTAAGGTGGGTCAGAACTTTGCGTATGGAGTGCTCGTCCTGAATGAATGAAATAATCCGCATGGGATGGTTACATTTTGGGCAACATAACGGGAAAACCTCGAAAATCCTGGCTAAGAGCATCGCCCATCGGAATAGGCTGGCTTTACTTGGCTGTTTTTTGTCTTTAGGCCTGTCTTGCATTTCAGCAACGATTTCGGGAGATTGATTGGGTGGCGGTGAGATAAGCGCCTTTTGGTCTATTTCCACTTTCGGCTCTTCTTGGCAATTGATCGCCGAGGCCGGACACCCACCTGAAAATGGCGCAGATGAAATCTCTTTGTTGGCAAGAGATGCGATCTTCGATCGAAGGGGAGATTTTGGAGCTAAAACGCCATGATAATGGTGGCGATGGCGCCGTGGGGGTGGGATTAGGGAACTAAGTTTATCCAAAAGCTCGAATGGTTTAAGCAGCAGAACCATTTGCCCATCTGCCGTGGGCTTTGGGAGAATATAGCGAAGTTTATCACCTATACAGTCTAGTCGCTCACCCGAAAAGATAGGCCTCGCACAATAGCGAATAAGCCGCTCAAGGCCTGCTCTATCTTGGGCTTCAATGCGGACATTTGCATCGAGCGAAAAGCCTCCATGATCCCAGCCTAGCATACCCGATGCTTCATCAGAGTTTAAATAGCCCCTTCTTTGGAAAAGCCTTACCACTCTCTTGCGCACTTGTTCTTGAACGGATTGGATATCATCGGGAGACAAAAAGTTGGCCGGATAAAAATTCCCCTGTTTGTCGAAGACGCCATCGATAATGCAGCAGTGAAAGTGAAAATGAGGGTTCAGCATCAGCCCCTTACTCCTCGGAAAGACGTAAGCAGAGCCATTTGCATGAATTCGAACCTGCGGAATTTCAAGACTTGCTAGGCCGATATTTCAAGAATGTTTTTTTGTTCTCAATGACAGACGAGGTCGTCTCCTTGTCTTTCCCGAAACTGGCCTGGTATTTAATGGCCCTGTGCGTTAAATAATTAGAGCCTGTCTTTAAGAATAGAAGACGGAAAGAACATTATCATGATGAAATCGCCGATCCTTGCACTATGCTTAGGAACCAAATTAAAAAATTTTTGGCTTTTCATACTAACTTTGATTCCGAATCTCCTTTCGGTGGTCATGGAAGGCGCGTCTTTTGGTTTCATCCTTTTGGCTTTTTCGCAATATTCAGGGACTGATTCGTCTTCGCTGACGCAAAAAATTCCATTCTTCGAACGCTTCATGCCGGCGGTTAGTGGAGAAAGTCCTTTTCAAGGATTCATATTCTTTCTTTTGATCGCAATCGGGCTGCAAGCTTTGCGCAGTTCTCTCGCTTTCCTCACTGCTTATTTGACATCAAACCTCTCCCTCAAAATCCAGACAGATGCACAAAACAAGGTTTACGAGCAAATCCTTCGGCTTAGCTTCCCCTGTGTAAACCTGTATCGAATCGGCGTTTGGCCGAATATGCGAGAACCCCATCGTCGTTCATCGCCCCTTTCATGGATTCGTTCAACAAAGTGATTTCCGCTGCTTTGATGATCTTCGTAGCTTTATTTCTCATGTTCAAAATTTCCTCTACGCTGACCATCGTTACTTTGATCCTTTTTATACTCTTCGGCGTATCGCAAAAAGCGATTATGTCGAATATCATGAAAAATTCGACCTTTCTTTCTCAACACATGGCCGATTTTTCCAAGCTGACCATCCAAAGCTTGGAAGGGTTGCGATTGATTCATACGTATCACCGTCAAAACAAGGTGCTCCGCGATATTTCAACTCTTCTGGACGACATCGCTTTTACGTCGAAAAAACTCTATTTCTGGAATCATTCGATCCCATCCATCAACGAAATCATCGGCATCTCCACCATCGGATCCGTTTTGGTCGCAAGCCTCTTCATTTTCGACCCGTCTCAGAGCCAAGGCGTTTCCTTAATGATGACTTTTTTAATTTTGGCCTACAGGGCGTCCACACGTATGCAGATCGCTTTCACTTATGCAGGAACTATGACCCTTCATTTGGGCCCCCTATTGCGCCTGAATGAAATACTTAAAGACGAAGGGAAGGAATTTTTTCCGCTTACAGGCCAGCCGTTTCACAAGCTGCAAAAAAAGTTGGAATTCAGGTCCGTTTGGCTCAAATAAGGCCAAGAACAAAAAAACGCGATCAAAAATCTCTCATTCACTATTCAGAAGGGAATGGTCACTGCTATTGTAGGCCCGTCCGGGGCCGGCAAATCTTCGGTCCTCGACATGATCATCCGGCTCTACGATCCGACTTCAGGCGAGATTCTGATCGACGGGGATCTGATTTAAAATACGAAGTGGCCAGCTGGAGAAAAGCGCTTGGAGTCGTCAGCCAGGATTCTTGCATTTTCAACGAGACGGTCGTTGAGAATATACGTTTCGGCGTCGACCATGCGACGCGGGAGGAAGTCATCGAGGCAGCCAAACTTTCGGGAGCCCACGGTTTTATTATGAAGCTGGATGAAGGTTATGAAACCAGACTCGGCGAAAAAGGATATAAATTGTCTGGAGGTGAAATTCAGAGGATTTCCCTTGCGCGCGCATTACTGAAAAATCCGCAAATCTTGATCCTCGATGAAGCGACAAGCCACCTCGACAGGGCCACGGAGCAAGAAATTCAAAATTCTCTCGAGATGTACTCCCGTAACCGGACAGTCATCGTCATCGCTCACAGACTTTCGACGATCACGATGGCCGATCAAATCATTTTCATCGAAGACGGAACAGTTGTTGAATCTGGAACCCATTCCCAACTCATCGCTTTGAATGGTAAATATGCCCAACTTTGGCATCTACAATCCATGGCCAATACTTAGTAACGATATCTAAATGATTTGCCTTTGTTCAGAAAATTTCTATTTTTTCAATCGGCTCCGAGGCCTGAATTAGAAATTTCAATATTCTCCGGCAAAACGATGTTCTCGCGACAATATTTGACACGCTGCACTGGCGCCCTCTTGCCATTTCTTCGGGATCGCAACAAATTTAGCCCGGAAAAAGACAGTTGCAGGGATGACATAGTAACAATTGTAATCGCTAAAAACCTGACTCAGTTTTTCTTTAATAGAAGAGAAGCTGCATTCGGAATTACCAAATCGATCATATCCAATATCTGCTCTTCCTGGAACCTTAAAATCGTCAATTACAATAATACACTGGTCTCTATGCGTTTTGCTAATTGCATCCAATTCATCTTTCAAAGGCGAATCATACCCTCGATGCGCGTCGAGATAGAATAGAATTTTTTTATCTTGCAGTTGAGGAAGGATATCTTTCAGGACTTGTTCCGAGCTGCCTAGAAAACAATGAGCGTTGTGATAGGGTGCCAACTGTTGTTTAGCCGTCAAGTAATTGCCATCGTCGATTTCTATCGTGTAAAGATCTTCAAAACAAGAAGCAAAAAATTTCGCGGTCGATCCATGATAAGTTCCCGTCTCGACGGCTATTCTAATGTTGAAGTCGTTTCTTAATAATTGAATGAAGTTCCCAATTTCTAAAGCCCCATTAAATTCATTGAAATGAGCGATCTTTTTCAGTGATTGATTCTGTGACTTCATGAAATGTATCTGAGCATTATCGAACCGCCCAAAATCGATGCAATTAAACACCCACTCATTAGCGTGAAGAGATCCCAGGCTGAATAAAAGAACAAAATACAACTTAAAACATTTGAACATTGACTGCCCCAGTAAAGTAAAAGTTGCAAAAACAGTAGTGCAATTGGAAATGTTCTTCAATCAAAAAATTTGCGAGTGAACCGAAGAAATAAAAATCTTATCGAAAATTTAATCTCTATATTTACATTCTTGATGGGGCAAAAAAGCTAGCAAATCCTGAACTTTTGCTCTACCCCCTCATTCTAAAGTTGCTCAGATCGGCTCCCTCGCAAAGCGCATCGCGCTAGCTCACGTATCTTTTCCCGACTGGGCGGGAGAGTTAGTTTGCAAAGCAAAACCGAAAGAGTCGCGGGACATGCTGGTAGGGCGCTTCCAGCGCAAACTTAGATGGGAAGAAGAGCGCTGCTGACACCTGCCCCATAAACAAAATGATTTTAGTTAAAGCGCCTTAGTCTGATAAGCTGTTCGAACAATCGAAGTTAAGCCTATTTTCTGCATGCAGGATAAAAAACAGAGTGAGGAGTAGATGAAGTTCATTGTTATGATGCTGTTCTTTCGAATCATGCTGTATTCTTCTGCAGTAGATGTAGTGACATGTTGGGATATTTTTACAATTCCTCAGGCCTTTGCGCCTCTACGGCAAAAAGGTTATTCTGTATATCAATTCTGGGGAGGGAACGGTCATTTACATACTAATAAGAATGCGAAAAATATTATCTTTTTTGAAGTTGGCGACCAGATTGAAAACTACTTACAATATTTCTCTAACCGAAGAAAAGCAGTGTTGTTTCTTTGGGAACCTTACAAACGCCCCGAAACATTTTATCGCTATGCTTCATGTGTATACACTTGGGATGATGATTTAGTGGATGGGGTTAAGTTTCACAAATTTTATTATCCTTATTTAGAACCGATGATTCAAGGGGTTGTTCCTTTTGAACAAAAAAAATTATGCACAATGATCGTGTCCAATTGGATGGATATTAGTAATCCCTGCCCTTTAGGTAGTACAAGACGAGAAATCGCAGCTTTTTTCGAAAGTCAAGCACCCGAAGTATTTGAATATTACGGAAGTCCTTATAAAGAAAATAGTCGGTCTTATAGAGGTAGAATTCCTGGACATCATTCAGGCGAACAGGATACGGAAAAGATCAAAACGTTGAGTCATTATCGGTTTTGTATTTGCTTTGAAAACAGCAGCTTAAGAGGCTACATCACAGAAAAAATCTTTGGATGCTTTAAGGCAGGATGCGTGCCAGTTTATCTCGGCGCTCCAAACATTACAGATTATATACCCAAAGACTGTTTTATTGATTTTAGAGATTTTTCAACTTTTGATGAATTACATCAATTCATGGAATCCATGTCGAAAGAGAGATACCAAAAATATATTGATGATATTAAGGCATTTTTAAATAGCAAAAAAGCGGATGTGTTTAAGATTGATAATTTTTATAAAATATTTCTAGAGGCCGTAGAGTTATGATGTTTGTTTCTGGGCATTTCAGAGATTTTCTACATATCTGTTCATGTCTTGATTTGTTATTACAGAAATTAATTAAAATCTTTATATATATAGGGATTTTAAATCTAGCTGATGCTCGAGAAAAGATTATTCTGAATCCAAGCGATCCAAAGTATCTGTGGATGGACGAACTCATTGAAAAAGATTTCAAAAAATTAAAAAAATTTTCGTCGAAAGATTATAATTTCAGCGTTGCGACTCATGTCAATGGTGGATGGCCTGTTGAATTTGTTATTTTAAACAATAGTGTTAACGGACCAGAATCTACTTGCAAGCATTTGTTGCAGTATCTTTGCGATTGTTATGGACTTCCAGATACCCGTTTGATCTATGTAAATCAGGATGGACTTTTCAGCATCCCTAAAGGAGAAGTTCCAATCTTTTGTGGGGCAAGAACCATTGGGACGAGAAATTCTATTTTATTTGCGGATTGGTATTTTGATATCACAAACAATAACGTTGATTGGAATTTGTTGATTGAACAAGTAGATGATGCGAGAAATTCGATATCCTGGGATCGAAAAATTGAAAAAGCATTTTGGCGAGGAAGTGGAACTGACATGTGGTCGGGAGGGAATTATTCGGTTGATAACTGGTTTTTACATGCTCGTGGCCGAGCCTGTCAGCTTTCGCAGATATTCCCGGATTTAATTGATGCCGCATTTACACATTTCCATTCGTGGTTGGTAACTCCCGGACAATTGGAAAGACTGCAAGAAATTGTTCCAATGGCTCCTATCGCTTCTATAGAACAGCATCTGGATTATAAGTATCAACTTCAAATCACTGGATTCATGGCAAATTTCCCGAGAGATCGCTGGCAATTTTATTCGGGAAACGTTGTCTTTAGACACGACCCGCCTCATGAAATGTTCTGGTATTCGTTACTTGTACCTTGGAAACATTACATCCCAGTTAAATCAGATCTTTCTGATTTAGTTGAAAAGATACAATGGGCTAAAGATCATGATCAAGATTGTCAGAATATGGCGATTGAGGCTAGAAAATTTGCAGAGGAGCATTTTATGCCAGAGCATATTGCTTTGTATTGTTATAAAGCAATCATGAGGTATGCCACTTTATGGAGGTAGGTAATTGAGCTATTCATACATCATCTCTAAAACTCAGGATTTTCAGCGCTCATGAACTTGTGTCTCTAAAGCCTACCCATTTTTCATGGAATTTAAGGTCGCCTCTGTTTCGGCCATTGTCTTTAAGGGCTCAAATATGTGACACTTGACTATTCTTGGTGAATTTTGCTGAACTCTTTTATGCTATCGAAATCCACTCATCCTGTCAGGGCAGAAGCGAATTCAAAATAACAGATTCGTATTTCTCGACTCAATCCTAACCTTTTTTCCAGGATTTTTCGAATCATCTGGATCAACTGCTTCTTGCTGGATTCGATCCCAAAACCATAAAAAAAGTGGAACTGGCATCTGAAGAGGTCTTTGTGAACATCATCAATCATGGGTATCGAGAGGGTCCTGGAAAAATTGAGATCGCCGTCGAGATATTCCCAAAGAGCCGCGCCGAGATTGAGATCAAGGATAGCGCCCCTCCATTCGATCCTTTAAAAAAAAGGAAAAAAGTCGAGCTCGATGCTCCGATGGAAGAGAGGGAAGAGGGAGGTTTGGGGATTTACTTCGTCAAACAATTCATGGACGAGGTCCGTTACCGTCGCGAAGGAAATTACAATATTTTGACTCTCGTTAAAAAGTTATGAACTAAACTCACGCGTTTTTTTCGAACGAGGTAAGTGTTGCTTCCGTTTCCAGCATATCGACCAGAAAATGCTGCAGCACTTTCAAAACATAACGAGGCGTATTATAGACGCCCTTAGTGACGAAGACGATTTCGAGATTGGCTTTTTCCGGATGATTTAAGGCGATCAGCACAAAAGTCGTCGGTTGGTCCCCTTCCATTTTAGGCAGAATCCAGACGATGAATTGTTCATTGAAAAGGGTGACCTTTTCCACGCTCTCTATGACATGGAAATACTGGGTGAGGTCGTCTGGATCGCCTTTGTCTTCGTGAAGAGCGTTTAACAAAGCTTCTTCATGGAGAAATTTGAGATCGATATGGATGATCCCGTCATGGGCCCAATTGGGTAAATTCCCCACGAATTCTTTATAAACTTCTTCGATTTGAATTGGGTTGAGCATAGACCCTCCATCGACTCCGCACCGTGTCCTCATAATATCGCGTATTTTTTCCTTTGTCAAGGGGTAGATTTCGTTTGACGGTCGGATTTTCATAACTTAAAATAGACGATCACCGATAAGGGTCCTCCATGCAACTCAGGTTCTGGTTCTTCTGTTTTTGCGTCGCCGTTTCTCTCCATGCCAAACCTCTCGAAATCGCGGTCAAAGCCCGTTCCGCTATTTTGATGAACGCCGAGACGGGAGCTATCCTTTACGAAAAAGACTCCCGGACGATTTCTTACCCGGCGAGCACGACGAAAATCGGCACCGCACTCTATGTCCTTGACCATGAAAAGCCTCCCTTAGACCGAATCGTAACGGTTTCAGCGGAAGCTTTGAAGATCAAGCCCATCAACGCAGGCAAGGAATATCCGGCCTATTGGGATGCCAGCGATGGGACGAAGATGGGATTGGTCGTTGGAGAAAAGGTCGCATTAGACGCTCTTCTGTATGGACTGATCTTACCATCCGGAAACGACGCGGCCAACGTTCTCGCCGAATCCTTTGCCGATTCGATCCCCGATTTTGTAGATAAAATGAACGCCTATTTGCGCGGCATAGGCTGTGAGAATACCCAATTCCGCAATCCCCACGGCTACCATCATCCAGATCATCATACGACCGCTTATGATCTCTGCGTCATGACGAAAAAAGCGTTGCAGATTCCCAAATTCAGGCAAATCGTATCGACCCTTTCTTATACCAAGCCGAAATCGAACAAACAGCCCGAGTGCAAGTTCCGTATGTACAACCATTTGATGACCCAGGGCCGCTTTTTCTATCCGAAGGCGATCGGCGTAAAAACGGGGTATCATTCGCAAGGGAAAAGCAATTTGGTCGCAGCCGCCGAAGAGAACGGCCGCACGTTGATAGCGGTGGTTTTAGGGTGTGAAAATAGAGAAGAACGATATCGGGAAGCCGTCCGCCTTTTTGAAATGGCCTTTGCAGAAAAAATACAAAAAAAACGGCTTTTCGGCCCTGAACATCTTTTTGTGAAGGAATTCGAGGGAGCTAAATCCCCTTTAAAAGCCTCGCTAGAGAATGAACTTGCGATCGAATTTTATCCAGCCGAAGAGCCCTCTTGCAAAGCCTTCGTTTATTGGGAAGCCCTCCAGCTTCCAATCCGCAAAGGGCAAAAGGTCGGAGAAGTCCGGATCCTCAATGAAAATGGACTTGTGTTAGAGAAAAAGAACATGATCGCCCAAGAAAAAGTAGAGGGGACCTTGCTGTTCAAGGTCCGCCGCTTTTTCCGCAACCTCTTCTAATCTTCTTCCTGGACAGGCTTGAAAGATCCGCGCTCAATGGGTGAAGTCGGCGTAGGAGAGGAAAATTCCATTTCCCAAGTTAGACTTGAAGAGCGGCCATCGCTGGGAGATCTCGGCGATGTAGAATCTCTATAATCCTCTGAATCGAACTCGTCGCTTGCCCTGCACATGAGTTCATCATCGGAATGATCCTCTTCGTCTTGAAGGCTATTCGATTCGCCGCAAATGGGAGAAGGGGATCTGCGGCTACCGGAAAGCGAGCCGCTGTCCGATTGCATTAAATTCAAGGTTGCAATCGCTGAAACTTCGCGGTCGGTCTCAGGTTTCGAGGGGGCAGGAGATTGGGATCTGACTGATTTAAAAGCTTTCAGAGCGAATTCATCTACTGTCATCGAAGCAGCAAATAGAATAGTTTCATTTTTCCAATCCTTCGGAGGAATAGGTTTCCGAAAAGTAGCAGTAGCAGTAGAAGTCTCATCTGGCAATTTATATGTAGATTGATCGTAGCCGCCTGGCCATGGTATAGGTCGTCTTACTGATGACATTTCATTTCCTGATTAATATGGTTATAAAACTCCACCCATTGAGGCAAGGAGAGCGTCTCGGGCCTCGCATCTGAGCGGGATCCTATGGAGAGGAGCGATTTTTTTATGGATTCGGCTGAAAAAAGAGATTGAAGCGAGGTGCTGATCATCTTCCGCCTCTGTTGAAAAGCCTTTCTGACAAGAGGAAAAAAGGAGAGGGGCGGTACGGGAGGAGGGGGGCGGAAATCGAGTCGGATCACTGTCGAATCGACTTTTGGCTGAGGGTAAAAACAGGTAGGCGGCACCTTAAATGAGGAGACGGGTTCCGTATAGAATTGGACGAAAAGAGAGAGGCATCCGAAATCCTTGTTCCCGGCTTCCGCAATCATACGGACGGCGACCTCTTTTTGGACCATGATCGTCAGCGAGGAAAAAAGGGCGGAATGATCGAAGATTCTTTCCAAGATGGGAGCCGTGATGTGATAGGGAAGATTGGCAACGACTTTTAAAGGCTTAGGGAATGTCCGGTCCTTAAGGTCGAATTCCAAAAAATCAGCCTCGAAAACAGAAAGTCGTCCGATCGGGGGTTTGAAAGCGGTTCAGCTCGTTTGCAAAAAGGGAATCTTTTTCAATCGCGAAAACTTTCGCTCCAGCATCGAGGAGCGCTGCGGTGAGGGCGCCGGGGCCGGGGCCTATTTCGAGAACGGCGTCTCCCGGCTCGATTTCGGCCGTTTGCACGATTTTTCGCACGATATTCGGATCGACGAGAAAATTCTGAGAAAGCCGCTTTTAGGCCTGGCATCGATTCGGTTCAAAAAGGCGATCAGGTCCGAAAAATTCATTGCAGCGAAAAAGGATGCAAGTCTTCGGGCACAGTCTGCTTGATGCGGGCTGTGTCGAAGCCGTAGTATTTACGCAATTTTTCGATGTAGATATCCGATTCTTTGGCCACGCATTTTTGAACGAGCTCATCCCGGAGTCTTGATGAAAGAGCTTCGAAATGTAGGAGCTGGATAATCTGTTTTATCGATCAGGAAAAAAATGCGGTAAACATTCTTTTTGTCGACGCGGCTCATTTGAAAAGAAGGTTTGCTGTAAGAGCCTGGAGACAAGGAGGCGAGAGAGGCCCTATGCGCTTCTGAAAGATCTTTGTCAGTTGCGGTAAATTCGTTCGAAACTTGAATGGCGATTCCTGTTTTCTCGAATTCTTTGAGTTTATCGGCTAGGGCTTCCGGGCTTCTTTCGCTTTCGGCGAGAGTTTTATAAATGGTTTCGGAGAGTGCTTCTTCCGGTGCGTCTGAGCGGATCGAAACGACGCGGTATTTCCATTCGCAATAGGCTGGATTTTCTTGTAAATAGAGACGGTAAGCTTGCCGGATATCTTGAGGCGTGACGCTTTGGAGGGCCCGCGAATGGACGTACCACCAAGTCATTCGCTGCACGGTCATCTCATTTTTCACCATTTTCCAGGTTTCATCGTAAGTCAAGCCGATCTTATCGAGGGTTTGCATTACATTCGGGCCAAATCGATTTTCCACCTCTTCGCGGATTTCTCCGTCGGTGAGTTTCAGCTCTTTATCCACGCTGTCCGATAAAATCAGTTCATTGTCGATCATCTGCATGAGAATGGGCCGCCAGCTCGATTCGTAAAATTGGAAGCGCGCTTGGCTGGAATTCTCATGCTGCGGATAGTACTGATGAAACATGACGTCTAATTTCTTCTTCACATCCATCATCGAAAGGGTCTGTCCATTCACTTTAGCGAGGATGACATTCTGCATGGCGATTTTTTGATTTTGGGAGAAATCGAGCATCGGGGGTTCAGCGGCAGAGAGACTGTAGGCAAAGGGCAGAAAGGCCCGCGGAGGCGGCGGTCAAATAGAAAAGGATTTTATGCATGGGTTCGGATCTCTTATTTAGAAGGGCTAGCATAACAAGTCTCTTTTTTTCTGAATACAGCGGCGAAAAACCCATCCATCCCTCCATCGATAGGAAAGAGGGTCAGCGGTTCTTTTTCTAGAATGAGGGGGTGTTCTTTTAGGAACAGCGCCGCCTGGTCTTGGTTTTCTTCCGGAAGGATGCTGCAGGTCGCATAAACGAGGCGTCCGCCCGGCTTTAGATACTCGATCGCTTCCGCGACGATTTTCCTCTGCTCTTCGATCAAGCGGTCCATCATCGGCTGGTCGATTTTCCATTTCGCGTCGGGATTGCGTCGGAGAGAGCCTGTGCCGCTGCAAGGCACGTCGGCCAAGACCCAGTCCATTTTCCCTTTTAACGATGCAAGCTGGGGATTGTTCGGCTCCAGAAGCTTGCAATTTTGGATTCCAGCCCGTTTCAAACGCTTGCGCGCTTCGAGCAAGATCCAGGGCCTAATGTCGTGGAGATATATTTGCCCTTTCCCTTTCATCGAAGGGGCGAAAGCGAGGGTTTTCCCTCCCGATCCGCTGCAGTAGTCTAACACATGTTCGCCGCTCTTCGCTTCGACGAGGGCCGCGACGAGTTGGCTCCCTTCGTCTTGCACTTCAAAAAGCCCCTCTTTGAATTCAGGCAGCGAAAAGAGGGGGGCTCTTTTGGAAAATTGGATGCCAGCAGGGGCGATCGCACAAGGAGACAGGGAGAATTTGTCCTGGGATATCTGGAGCTTTTGGATGAGATCGTCCCGCGTCGTTTTCATCAAATTGGCCCGGATGGCAATCGGCGCGTTGCCGTTCAAAATCCGGCAAAGGGAGCGGGTTTTTTCCTCTCCGAATGCTTTTAATAATCGGCTATGCAGAAAGGGAGAGACCCCATAACGGACCGGTACGGGGATCGATGGATCATCGAAACAATCCTCGATCGACAATCTTCGAAAAACGGCTAGCCGATCGGTAGGTAGGGAAGATGTGCAAAAATAATCGATCAGGGATTTCCATCTGACCATTCCAAAGAGAGTCTCGGCAATGGTACGCCGGTCGTTGGCTCCAATGCTTTTATGGGCTCGCAAATAATCGGCAAGCGATTGGTCAAGCGGCTTCAGGCTCCCCTCGAAGGAGTGGAGAAAAGCCGAAATATGGTGATCGCAAAAGGGAAGTCTCATAAATCGGGCCTATTTTACCCCTTCGAGCGCTGCAGTGCTAGAAAAATATAGTCTCTTTTGCAATTCTATAAATTTTATTGAGGGTTCTATGAGGATCGTTCGGCTTTTTACCACTTTTTTGACAAGATTTCTGATCAGTGCAATCTTTTTGGCTGGGGGGATTAATAAAATTATTAATTGGCACGAGACGGAAAAAATGGTCGCGAATGTCATCTGCGATTGGCAGTCTTATCTGGCTTTTTCCGAGACTCTGCAAAATGGATTCGCCACCTTGGTTCCGTGGACTCCATTAATATTGATGGCGGGCACTCTTTTTGAACTCGTCGGCGGGCTTTTGATCCTGCTCGGTTTGAAAGAAAAATTAGGGGCTTCTTTGCTGATCCTCTTTTTGATCCCGGCTACCGTACTGATGCATCAATTTTGGTTCATCGAGACGGGAGATCGAGAATTGCAGACGGCAATGTTCTTAAAAAATTTAGCGATTCTCGGGGCTCTTTTCATGATCCTTCTTCACGGAGTCCAATCGAAAACCGCTGAAAGATCGGGGGGAGATCCATTCCCTTCCCTCAAAATGGGATAAAAAAGAAATGGGTTTTTGGGTTTGCCTATTAGGTAGTTTTTTCATCGTCGCTTTCGGCCATCCAGCTTGGATTCCAAGCCTTGGGATTGTAGCCGCAGCGGTCGGTTTTGCGATCTTTTGGCAAGCGATGATCAAATTTCAACGGCCGGCTGCCCGATTTTTCCTTTCTATGGCCTGGTTCGGGAGCGTTCAGGCCGTCCAGCTTTCCTGGCTGGCATCGACCGATTATATGGGGCCTTTGATTCTCCTCGTCTATTTTTTTCTCTGCGCGGCGATCGGCGCTCAATTCGGGCTTCTATCCCTGTTGATCGGCGTCTGGACTTCGGGCAAAAAAATGACCTGGCTCAACTGTTTCGCGCTTGCCGGTTGCTGGGTCTTGCTCGAGTGGGTCCGTCTTTTTTTTATGACCGGCTTTACTTGGAATCCCGTAGGCCTCGCATTGGCTGACTTCTCATATTCTCTCCAATTGGCTTCGGTTTTTGGGATCTACGGTCTATCTTTTTGGGTCCTTTTCACGAACCTGTCGGCGTTTAAATTTTTTACAGGGAAAGAACGCCTCAGAACTTATTTAAAAAAGCCGAAGTCCCTTGCTGTTTGGTCAATGATTGCGCTCTTTCCTTATTTTTGGGGGGCGGGACAGCAAAAATGGATAGAATCGATCCGTACGCTTCCAGCAAAGACCTATTCGGTCGCGCTTGTGCAAACAGCGCTATTGCCTGAGGAAAAGGATTTTTATTACCAACACTCTGCGGCATTCGTCCCTCCATTAGATCAATGGGAACGGGTTTTTGCCTTTTTGGACCTTGAAAGAGAGGTCGACCTCATTGTTTTACCTGAGGCTGCGTTTCCCTTCGGCGCCTATCGATTTCATTATCCCTTTGAATGGGTGAAAGATTCGTGGGAAAGATATTTTGGAAAAGGATCGTCGAGAGATTTTCCTCCTTTAGAGCTTCCATTCGCTTCGAAATATCATTCGGAATGGAAAGTGAACAACGCTTTTTTTTCTCAGGCTCTTTCGAATCATTTCAATGCGGATGTCATCATAGGGCTTGATGACCAAGATATAGAAATGGGGAAAAAATATAACGCCGCGTTTCATTTTCATCCTCAAGGGATTGCGCCCGATCGATGTGAAAAAAGGGTATTGGTTCCGGTAGGCGAATACATTCCGCTGCAGCAGTGGGGAACGGTTTCACGGTTTGTTTCCGATCAATTTGGGATCGGCGATTCGTTCGAGCCTGGCGCGGAGGCGAAAATATTCCATGCATCGGTCCCGATCGGGGTCTCTATTTGCCTTGAGGAAACGTACGGCGGCTTGATTCGAGACCTCCGTTTGAAGGGGGCTCAGCTTTTCGTCAACGTCACGAACGATGTCTGGTTTCCCCGCTCCCAGCTTCCGCAGCATCAGTTTCAACATGCCCGTGTGAGATCGGTGGAAAACGGGGTCTATACCGTTCGATCGTGCAATACTGGAGTCACGGGAGGAATCGACTGTTTCGGGAGGCCTCTCGAGATTCTGCCCATTTCTGAGAATGCCGCGGGTGTTTTATACCTCACATTTCCCATACGCAGTTATCAAACTTTTTACATGTGGTGGGGGGATTCTGCGATTTTAGGCATCGGCCTGGTTTCTTTGGCATTGCAACTTATTTTCTTCAGGAAGAAAAAGTTGCCCTAAATGGAATTCTGCGTTAACTTTCTTAAGAACAACAATCCGTATGTGATTGTCCAGAATGATCTTCTTCGCCCCCGTTATACGAGGTACGAATTGACCGGTTCCATGCCTGCTGAGAAGCAGAAAACCATCCTGCGAGAAGCCTCCATCTCAGGCATCGGCCTTTTCACTGGGGAAAAAGTCTCGCTAAAGATCTGTCCCGCCCCTCCAAACAGCGGAATTGTTTTTCAAAGGATCGATCTTCCGGGAAAGCCTGAAATCCCCGCTACTCTATCTTATGTTCGAGAAACGCCCCGCTGTACTCGGCTCGCTTCTGAAAAAGCGAGTATTCATATGGTAGAGCATCTTCTTTCAGCCCTCAAAGCAATGGGGGTCGACAACGCCAGGATAGAGTTGGACGGTCCTGAAATTCCAGCTGGAGACGGCAGCGCGCTCATTTTTGTCGATCTCATCGAAAAAATTGGGCTGCAGACGCAAAACGCCCCTCGCGGCTTTTTGAAGGTCTCTCAGCCTCTTTATTGGTCCGAAGGCGATATTCATTTGGTCGCTCTGCCCGCTAACGAATTTCGTTTAAGCTATACGATTTATTATCCGCAATCTCCGCTCTTGCGTTCCCAATATTATTCTTTTTCCCTGAGTCCAGAGGCTTTTAGAGCGGAAATCGCGTCGTGCCGAACCTTTTCCCTTTACGAGGAGATTCTTCCTTTCATAGAAAAAGGGCTGATTAAGGCAGGCGGTCTGGAAAATGCACTCGTCATTAAAGGCGATCAGATCATGAATCCCGGAGGGGCCCGCTTTCCTGACGAAATGGTCCGGCACAAGATCTTAGATTTGATTGGAGACCTTGCTTTGCTTGGAGTTTCTTTACAGGCCCATGTGATCGCCATTCGTTCGGGCCATGCGAGCCATATCGCTTTTGCTAAGCTTCTCTCAAAGAATGCAATTCTGGAGAGCCGTTGATGAGAGACAATCAAAACGAGCGCCCTTACGTATTCAATGCCAAAGAGATCGAAAAGCTCTTGCCCCATCGCTACCCTTTTCTTCTCGTCGATCGAATTATTCATATGAATTTGGAAGAAGACGAAATCGTAGGGCAAAAGAACGTTACCGTGAATGAGTCCTTTTTCCAAGGCCATTTCCCTGGCGTGCCTATTATGCCTGGAGTTTTAATATTGGAAGCCTTAGCCCAAACAGGCGGCATATTGGTCCACCAAAAAGGATACGTGAAAAAAATCGCAGTCCTATTGAATGTCGCCAACGCTAAATTTCGCAAGCCGGTTTTTCCCGGGGATACTCTCTATTTACATGCTAAAGGGATCCATATAAGCGGGAACGGCGGGAAATTCAAAACCAAAGCAATGAACGGGGAACAGCTCGCAGTAGAAGCGGAGCTTAGTTTCGCTTTTGTAGATAAAGACCAATTGTAAAGCCATATAAAGATCGGAATCTCATGTCTAATATACATCCGCAAGCCGTCGTAGAACCTGGAGCCAAAATCGGCAAAAATGTCACGATCGAACCCTTTGCGGTCGTCAAAAAGACGGTCACGTTAGAAGATAATGTGATCATAAAATCGCACGCATATATCGATGGACACACAACGATTGGGGACGGGACGATTATCTGGCCGGGTGCCAGCATCGGAACCAAAACGCAAGATCTGAAATACCGAGGCGAACGCACCTATGTCGTGATCGGAAAAAATTGCGAAATTCGCGAATTTGTAACCATCAACTCTTCCTGCATTGAAAATTCGACGGTCCGGATTGGAGATCATTGCCTGATCATGGCTTATTGCCATGTAGCGCATAATTGCGAAATCGGGAATCGCGTCGTCATGTCGAACAGCGCCATGCTTGCAGGACATGTCGTTGTCGAAGATTGCGCGATTATCGGCGGAATGACCCCTATCCATCAATTTTCCAGAATAGGCTGTTATGCGATGGTCGGCGGCTTCAGCCGAGTCCCTCGGGATATTCCTCCCTATACTGTCGGCGGGGGATTTCCCTATAAATTCGGGGGGATCAATATCATCGGCCTCAAACGGCATAAGTTCTCCTTGGAAGTCCGGGTCGCTTTAAGCAAAGCATTCAAAATCACTTACCGCTCAGGGGTTCGCCTCGAAGAAGCGATTGCACAGATCGAACAAGAAGTGGAAAAGCATCCTGAAGTGCAGCATTGGATCGATTTTTGCAAAACTTCTAAAAGAGGATTGATCGGGCTTGAAGGGGTGGCGAGGACGGCTCAGTTAGCCAATGAGAGCGAAGAGCAGTATTTTGAAGAGTGATGGCTTCCCCGCTTAAAATTGCTTTTTTCGGCACTCCCTTTTTTGCTGCCGAAATTCTCCGTTATCTTCTTCAACATCGGGTGTCTGTAGCCGCAGTCGTCACGCAGCCAGACCGTCCCAAAGGGAGAGATCTTCAACTCTCTTTTTCTCCAGTCAAAACACTCGTAATGGAAATCGCCCCCGGAATTCCCGTATTTCAGCCAGAAAAAGCGTCCGAAGAAAGCTTTCTTAAACATCTTGCATCGGCTCAGGCCGACCTTTACGTCGTCGTCGCCTATGGGCAAATTCTCTCTCAAAAACTCCTGGATATTCCACGGTTAGGGTGCATCAATGTCCATGCCAGCCTCTTGCCGAAATACAGAGGCGCGGCCCCCATTCATCGGAGTATCATGTCCGGAGAGAAAGAGACAGGCATCGCCATTCAAAAAATGGTTCGCCAGCTGGATGCCGGAGATGTCATCGCAGTCGCAAAAATGTTTATTTCTCCGGACATGACCTTCGGTGAATTGGAACAAAAGCTTTGCGACCTCGCAAAGCCCCTTCTTTTGTCGGTCATCCATGCGTTTGAAAAAGGGATTCCAGCAGCGGTTCCACAGGACCCAAACCAGGCAACCTATGCTTCAAAAATTGAATCCGATGAAGGACGGATCGACTGGAGGCGGCCCGCTGAGGAAATCCATAACTTGATTCGCGCTTTTTCTCCCCGTCCAGGCGCCTGGTGCTGGGCGATCTTGGGCGAGGAAAGGAAAAGATTGAAAATCCTCCGCTCCGAGCAGATTCAGTCGGAGGGGGATCCTGGACAGCTTCTTTCCCAAGAAGGGATCGTCGCCTGCGGAAAGGACGCTATTCGGCTGATCGAGGTCCAACCGGAAGGGAAAAAATCGATGAAAGCAGCCGATTGGTTCAGAGGACAAAAAAAACAATTAAAATTTGAAGTGTAATTCTAAATTAAATTACGTTTTACTCTTAAAATAATTAAGTGGATTTGTTTTAAATCCCATTCAGTCTATTCTGCTTCTTCAAAAGGAAGAAAAAGGTGTCAGATGGGAACTAAAATTCCACAAAGCGTAGAACTAAATTCACAAGCAGACCAGCCGGCTCTCCAGCGCGTCGTCGACTATACCAGCCAGTCGAATGGCGGATTTCGCTTAATTCAGCTTGGCTATACGACTCTTAAGATAGTCAATCAAATTAAAGCAGACACAGGCGGAAATCCAGTTTTTCCTGAGTTTACTTCCAATCTTGGAATTACAAAAAACGTCTTAGTCATCCCTTATCTGCCCGCTGTGACGAATAACGCGATAAAGGCATGGGCGGATTTGAACAAGAAAGAGAGTCAGCCTTCAGAAAGTCACTCGAGAAAAGTCGCTGTGGTGTTCCGCAATACCTCCGAAGCGATCGGTATGTATGGATATTTCTCAGTCCTGGTTATTCAAAATCCTACATTCCGCCAAATCGTTCAACCGATCGCATCGACTTTCGACCTCATCAACGATGCGACAGACGTCGGCATTCGCGCTTCAGACGTAGTACAGTGCAGCAAACTTGCGAAAGCCGCAGAACAAAGCGCATTAGAAGAAACCCCTGAAAAACGAGCTACAGAAGAAGTCAAGCAATCGATTTCAGACACGAAAACCTATTCGATCATTCGATTGGTTAAAGCGGTCTCCGGAGCCGTCAGCGGAATTTTAGGGCTTGCGCTTCTAGCTACCGGTTTCGCGCTGGTGCCCGCAATCGCGCTCTTAGCTCTTTCTTTAATCACGTGTGCTTCGGCAATTAGCAGTCAGTTTTACGAAGAGAGCCGGAAGTATAGTTTAATTAAGTTGTAATCAAGGATCTGTTTGATTGAGATAGATCCTGACTCCTGGCCGCATCGTCGCTCCGAGCCATTTTCAATTGGCTTCCAGGCGTTTGCGGCTGCGAGTAAAACCATACATCTCGCCAATCAAATTGACCAGAATAACCTTCCCTTTCAGATCATAGAATCGAAATTAGGTTTCGCAGGGTCCGTCCTTGGCGTTATCAATTTTCCGAAAACAGCAAAACTTGCAGCTCGATCTATTTCGGATTTAAAACACGCCAGCGATCCGCAGGACTACGCCATAAAAACGCTCCAAGCCCAGAAAAGCGTAGCGAGAGCGATCCGATCTTCCATTTCCACCACAGCATTTTTAACAGGTATCACAATATTCAGGAGAGTTACACCGGTAACTGTGTGGATTACTTCGATATCCGATTTGCAAGAGGCCAGACAAAATTGGAATGGATCTCGCAGGACCTTGCGCAAGTTGTCAATGGCTCCGATCGAGGTAAAAGAGAATTCTGAAAGGCGTCATCGCATCTCTGTGCTAAAGGTTTTTAATGCAGCTCTCGCAGCTATCTGTTGCTTCTTGACCCTTTTTGCAATTTTTTTGGGATTTCCTTTGATTTCATCAATTGCATTCAGCGCATTGGCTTTACTGTCCTGCGCATTTTCGTTCGGAATCAATTTTTCGCAAAAACAGGCGATATCTCTAGAAGGAATTTAATACCTCCATTTTTTCACAGCCTCTTCCTGCAAAATCTCATCAGAACAGCTAAAAATTTAGACGAAATATTTTATTCGGAAAGGTGCTTTACCTTTACATAAATTCGAAGGAAACTTTACATTGTTCCGCTCTTTAGAAACCTGAACCTAGTAGGTATAATATGGAACAAGTGTCTCAAAAATCATGCATTGTCGCTTCAGCCATCATTGATAATAAGATTTTCGATGTTACTGAAAATCCGAATGCCAGCAGAACGGCGAATGAGCATCTCATTGCATTTGCCGGCACCTCAAATGCTCTCTTCCGCTGCTTCCAATTGTTGGATAGAGTGACAAAATTAGTGGTTGAAGCTCTTAAATGGACTGGCAGCTCTCTTGTAGGAGTCTATGAAAGCCTCTCCGCAAAATTCCTTGTGGCTTGGACCAGCACATCTGTATTGCGCCTTCCTGACGTGACGACAAAAGCAATTAAATCTATCCAGGATTTGAATGATGCGGATAAAGAAGTCCCGGCCGACTTTGCCCGGAAAGCGGTTAAAGCTGTACACGACGCAAGCGAAGCCTCCGCGATGTGGCTCTATTCTGCTTCATTCTTCCTGTCAAGCACAGCTTGGAAAACCGCTGGAGATGTGCCCGATTTGATCAGCAATTCGACCGATCTGCAAATGAACGCTGAAGATTGGCATTTGGCAAACCAAGCGGCAAAGAAAGCTGTTGCCCAAAACAGCCCAGTGGAAGTGGAGCGGGCCATTGTTCATACGCAACGCAATTCATTAATCAAAATGCTCAAAGCGGCATGTTCGGTCGCAGGCGGAGTTTTCGGAATGGCTGCTCTTATTTTTGGAGTTTCATTGCTGCCCGCTGTTGCATTAATCACCGTCTCGCTGGCCTCTACAATCTTTGCTTTGGCCAGCCATTTCTATCAGGAAACATCCCCTTACAAAATGATCGATTTCTTTCAAAATCGAACCGTTCAGATGACGCCTGCTGTAACAGTATAATTTTTCCAAATCAAGGCGCTGGCTCCCCCAGCGCCTACTTCGACGATGAGCCAATTAAAAAATTCACTAGTCTCCTCCGAGTGGTTCCTAGTCCTTAGCCTCCTCGCAATTCTTGCCTCTCTAGTGATCCTAGCCAAAATCAATGTTTATCGAGCATCCGTGCTGATGGACGTTCGGGTACTGGCGCCAGAAGAGCCCGTATCCATTACGATTGAAGGAGCTGTTTCCAAACCGGGGACCTACAAAGTCATTCCTGGATCTACTTTGGCTCAGGTTCTAAAAAAAGCACGCCCCAAAACCTATGCAAATTTAAAAGAAATTGATTTAACTCAAAGAGTAAAAGCTCCTCATACTCTGGTCATCGAAGAGTTGAGCGAAATTACAGTTTTCATCGACGGGGCTGTAGAGTCTCCCCAAGAGCTTCGCCTGCCGCCGAAAACCCGGATTTGCGATCTAAAATCAAAAGTTCAATTCACAACCGATGCCGATCCAGAACTATTAAAAGCCTTTTTAAAGAAAAGGCGAGAGTTGAAGGACGGAGAGATTTTGTGGGTTCCAAAAAAATCGGTTGAGTAGAATTCCGCCCTTTACTATTATCTTGCCGATATAACAGTTCGTTCTAGCGAACGAATCTAGTTCACGTATGCCACCCTAAGCTTTGGGCTTGCGGGTTAAGCGCGGTAGTCAAATGAGAAAAGATTAAAATTGAGCTAAATTCGCTCATCGGTTAGTCTTTTCCTCACTCATTAAGGTCTGAACCATTAATTGGTTCTGGTCTGACTGTAAGCGCAACCCAAAAGATGAGCCTAGTGGCCCTAGTGGTCCCAGTAAGGTGGAATGCGGAAAAACCAGGTAGATTAATCAGTAGATTAATACAGGGTAGAATACAGTTGGGCTTCGTCAAAAAGCTGTTTGATGAAACCTCGTGGAAATTCTGAGACGGAAAAGGAAAACCTATGTCGCTGACACTGATTGGCCAGAAAAAAGGCATGGCGCAAGTCTTCGATCAAGATGGCAAGCTTGTAGTTTGCACGGTCATATTGGCTGAGCCAAATACCATTCTTCAAATCAAGCGCAAAGAAACGCATGGCTATAATGGAATTCAACTCGGCGGTGTACCCATGACTCCATCGCAAGCGAAACGAGCGAAGAAACCGATTAAAGGACATTTTGCAAAGGTCCAAGTAGAGCCTTGCGCGGTGATCCGCGAATCGCGACTCGATGAAGTCGATCAATATCAAGTTGGTCAGAAAATCGATGCAAGCGTTTTTGCTGACGCTAAATACGTCGATATCGAGGGCGTCACCAAAGGAAAAGGATTTCAAGGGGTAATGAAGCTCCATAATATGGCTGGCGGTCCTGGAGCTCATGGCTCTGGATTCCATCGCCATATGGGATCGACCGGAATGAGTTCTACTCCTGGCCGATGCTTCCCTGGCGGAAAGCGTCCCTCTCGAATGGGCGGCGACCGTCAGACAGTCCAAAATTTAAGGGTTGTGGCTGTAAAGGGAATCTTCTTCTGGTTGAAGGGGCTGTGCCAGGGGCGCGCAGCGGCAGTTGTCTACATCAGAAAAGCGATTAAAAAGGGGTAGGCTGTGGCAACGCTCAAGAAATACGATTTGACCGGAAAAGAAATTGGAACTGTTCAAGTCGACGACGCTCTTCTTGGAGCAGTCGGCGCATCCTCAGTCAGTCAAAGATTATCTTGTCGCGATCCGAAATAATGCGCGTCAATGGTCTGCGAGTACAAAAGTCCGCAAGCGAAATCAATCGGACGGGAAGGAAGCCTCATCCTCAAAAAGGGCAGGGACGTTCCCGCCAGGGCGATTTGGCGGCTCCTCAATATAAAGGGGGCGGTATCGTTTTTGGTCCAAGACCCAAATTTGATATCCATGTACGCATCAATAAAAAAGAGCGGCGGGCCGCGATTCGCACCTTATTGCTGAAAAAATCAAGGCGAATCAAGTTCATGTGCTTCAAAAAATAGACATGAAAGAGCCGAAGACCAAGCAAATGCTGCCTTTCTTTGATAAGATTATGGATGGAAAGTGCCGCAGGGTGTTGATGTTGGGAGAGAGCAGAGGCGCTTCAGGCGAAATGGGAAATCCTCATGTAAATCTGGTGAAGAGCCTTCGCAATATTCCGAAAAAAGAATTTGCCCAAGTGCCGCAAATCAATGGATATGAATTAGCTCGATGCCAAGATCTTGATCGTCTTGGATACGGCGTTGGATGAATTTCTTTCGATTTTAGGTGCATCAATGAAAAATCCCTATGACATCATTAAGAGCCGGCGCGTAACCGAAAAGAGCCGGGTTTTGGAAAATCTACAGCACGCGAAAAGCAATGCATCGTTAAAGCGCTGCAAATCGCCTAAGAGTGGTATTTAATGTCGATCCAAATGCCAATAAAACGCAAATCGCATGCGGCAATTGAAGAGATTTATGCTGATAAAAAAGTAAAGTCGTATCCGTGAACACTATTGTCGTCGGTTCAAAACAACGGCGCGTAAGAGGTTTTCTAGGTAAGACTGCAGGTTTTAAAAAAGCGATTGTGACTTTCCGTCCTGGCGATGCAATCGATGAGAAAGTGTAAGGAAATAGGTATGCCGAAATTATTTCGACCCATGACTCCAGGGCAAAGAAAACTGGTGCTCCCAATCTCTTAGAACTTGTCTCCTGGCGAGAAACCAGCGCCAAAATCTCTTTTGATCGCAAAGCGACGGACGAATGGACGCAACCATAACGGGCATATCACTTGCCGCCATAAAGGCGGCGGACATAAAAGAATGTTCCGTGTGATCGATTTCAAGCGAGATAAAGAAAATATTCCGGCGAAAGTCGCTTCTGTTGAATACGATCCCAATCGTTCCGCTCTGATCGCGCTTCTCCATTATCAAGATGGAGAAAAGCGATATATTATAGCTCCGCAAGGGATCAAAATCGGCGATGTTGTTTCGACGAGCGATGAGCCTCCGTTTCAAATCGGATGCTGCATGAGTCTGAAATTCATGCCTCTTGGATTCTGTCATCCACAACATTGAATTGTATCCGGGAAAAGGGGCTAAATTTGTCCGTTCTGCTGGACTTTCTGCGCAGCTTGCTGGCGAGAAGCAATGGGTATGCGACGATACGCATGCCCTCCGGAGAAGTGCGTCTGATCAATGAAGATTGCCGAGCGACATTCGGGGCTGTTTCGAATGCGGAGCACAATCTGCGCGTTATCGGAAAAGCAGGACGCTCCCGTTGGATGGGCATCAGGCCTACAGTTCGCGGAGTTGCGATGAACCCAGTCGATCACCCGCACGGCGGCGGCGAGGGCCGAGGCAAAGGAAATCATCCTCAATCGCCATGGGCGCAATTTACGAAAGGATACCGAACGCGTTCGCAGAAGAAAACGAGAAAATGGATCGTAAAGGAGCGAAGGTAATTTCATGGGAAGATCGCTGAAAAAAGGCCCTTTTGTCGACCATCATTTGATGGCTAAGGTTGATAAGAACAATAAAGAAGGCGCGAAAAAAGTCATTAAAACATGGTCGCGTCGGTCGATGATCATTCCTGATATGGTCGGTCAAACTTTTGATGTCCATAACGGGAAGAAATTTATTTCCGTTTATGTGTCTGAAAATATGGTTGGCCATCGACTAGGAGAATTTTCTCCAACGCGTACCTTTAAAGGACATCCGAAAAAGATCAGCGGCAGCTGCCGCAGCTCCGCAGCCAGCGGCAGGAGGGTAAACAGATGCAATTTGCAAAAGCAATTACTAGATATGTGCGAATCTCGCCCCGAAAGGCGCGATATGCAGCCGACTTGATTCGCGGACTGAGCGTAGAAAAAGCCTCAGTGCAGCTTCTGTATTCAAACCTGAGAGGCGGGAGGCTGATTAAAAAGACGCTCGATAGCGCTGTAGCGAATGCTGAAACGCAATTTGATGCGCGTCGTGAAACTTTGAAAATTCATGAAGTTCGCGTCGATCCAGGACCGATCTTAAGACGGGCAAAACCGCGCAGCCGCGGCTCATCTGTTCCTGTGAATAAGACGGACGAGCCATTTTACGATTGTGCTTTCAACAGAGAATGATAGAGAGGAAGAACATGGGACAAAAAGTATCGCCGATTGGATTTCGCCTCGTACGACGCAAGAGATGGCTATCTAATTGGTTTGCTAATAAACAAGAATTTGGACGTCTGATCGGCGAAGATCGAAAAATTCGCAAATATCTGATGACTAAACCAGCTTGCCAAGGCGCATCCCGTTTTCAAATCAAGCGGATGAGCGGTAAAATCGAAGTGACGATCATTACTGCAAGGCCGGACTGGTGATCGGCAAAAAAGGCGCTGAAATCGATATCCTTAAAAATGAACTGAGAAACCTGACTGGAAAAGAAATCTGGATCGAAGTTGAAGAAATCAAACGCCCTGATCTCGATGCAAAACTCGTCGCTGACGGGATTGCAAAGCAACTAGAGAGGACGAATCCCATTCCGCCGAATTTTGAAAAAAGCGATGCAGACTTCGATGGATGCTGGCGCAGCTGGAATCAAAGTGCAAGATTTCCGGCCGGATCGGCGGAGCGGAAATCGCTCGGGTCGAATGGTATAAAGAAGGGAGAATTCCTCTTCATACACTGCGCGCTGATATCGATTATGCGCAAGGGCGAGCTGAAACAACCTACGGATCCATTGGCGTAAAAGTCTGGATTAATCGAGGCGAGGAAATCACTCGCTGCCCGACTAAAAGCAGCAGTGGGAGCTTAATTATGGCTTTGATGCCCAAAGAGAACAAAATATAGAAAGCAGCAAAAAGGCAAAATGACCGGCCTTTCAAAGGGCGGAACTTTTGTCGAATTCGGCGAATTTGGGATGCAATCCTTGGATCGATGCTGGATCACAGCGCAGCAAATTGAAGCCTGCCGGGTGACGATTAGCCGAACATTTAGCAGAAAAGGACAAGTTTGGATCCGAATTTTTCCAGATAAACCAGTTTCGAAAAAACCTGCTGAAACGAGATGGGTACAGGAAAAGGAGCTCCGGACCATTAGGTGGCCGCTGTGCGGCCCGGAAGGATTCTGTTCGAAGTCGGCGGGGTGACGCGGGAAGAAGCGCAAGAAGCACTTGCGCCTGGCAGCTGCAAAACTTCCTGTTCGGACTAAATTTGTCGATCGATTGGAGAGAGTGTAACTATGGCAAAAAGAAAAAAGAAGTTGAACCGAACTGATCAATCGATGAATTAGAGGCGATAGCGCGACGATCTCGATCGAGAAATTTTCGCGCTTCGCAATGAACTTTCATGGAATCAGAGAAAATTGGAAAAACCTCATCATTTGAAAGAAAAGAGAAAAGAAAAAGCACGAGTTTTAACAATGTTGACGCAGAAAACAACGGCTCGCAAAGCAAGGAGGCATGAATGGAACGAAGCTCGTGGAAGACGAAAAGAAAATATCGGGATTGTCGTTTCCAATAAAATGGATAAGACGGTCACCGTGAAAGTGACGCGCAAAATGCGACATCCGCAAATATGAAAAAGTCATTGAGCGATCGAAGAAATATTATGCACATGATGAGAGCAATGCTCTTGACAGTCGGTCAAAAAGTTCGGATTGTGGAAACAAGGCCCCTTTCAAAATTGAAGAGATGGCGCGTGGTCGAGGTCTTTAATCGAAGTGGAAAAGATATGATTCAACAAGAAACTGATCTAGAAGTAGCAGATAATACAGGAGCGAAGCGGGTCCGGTGTTTTAAAGTGCTGGAGGATCCCGCAAGAGATATGCCCGTGTTGGAGATATCATCGTATGCTCGGTTAAAGAAGCCGATCCGAAAGGAGCTGTAAAAAAGGGCGAAGTTGTTAAAGCGGTAGTCGTTAGGACGAAAGGATATATTCGCAGATCAGATGGATCTCTGCTTCGCTTTTATGACAATAGCTGCGTGATCATCGATGATAAAAATAACCCGCGAGGAACACGTATCTTTGGACCGATCGCTCGAGAAGTGCGAGATGGTGGATTCGTCAAGATCAGTTCTTTGCACCAGAGGTAGATTTAGGAGAAATTATGAGTAAATGGATTCGAAAAGGCGACCAAGTAATGGTCATTGCAGGCAACGATAAAGGCAAAACAGGCGAAGTGCTGGCTCGCGAAGAAGATCGCGTTTTGGTCCAAGGCGTCAATATCCGTAAGAAACATCTGAAGAGAACCCAGCAAAGCCAAGGCGGGCGCATCGTTGAAATGGAAGTGCCGATTCATATTTCGAATGTTGCTCTTTGCGATAAAGAAGGCAACGCCTCTCAAAGTAAAAGTCAAACAAGAAAAGAATGGAGATAGAGAACTGGTGTATAAGGCTGGTGGAAAAGAAGCCGTCTATCGCTCGGTGAAAAAACCTGCATAAGAATGAGAGAACATGTCTAGATTGTACAAAAAATTTAAAGAAGAGATTGTGCCGGAACTGAAGACTCGGCATCCTGACCGGAACGTGATGTCTCTGCCAGTCCTGAAAAAAATCGTGATCAGCATGGGACTCGGAGAAGCGCTGAAAGATAAAAACGCACTTCAAGAACATAGTGATGAACTGGCAATGCTCTCGGTCAAAAGCCAATTGTTACCCGTTCGAAGAAAGCGATTTCGAACTTCAAACTGCGAGAAGATCAGCCAGTTGGGTTGATGGTCACTCTGCGTGGAAAAAGAATGTATGATTTTTTAGATCGATTTTGTCATATTGTTGCTCCACGGATTCGAGACTTTCGAGGTTTTGGAAAAAAATGCGATGGAAGAGGAAATTATAGCTTCGGAATCACCGACCAGCAGATTTTTCCTGAAATCAATCTCGATAAAGTAAAAAGAACGCAAGGGATGAACGTTACCCTGGTGACCACTGCGCACAACGACGATGATTGCATTGAACTGCTGACTTTGCTGGGATTTCCGTTTAAGTAGGAGAGAAGAGATATATGGCATTTAATGATCCGATTGCTGAGCTGCTGACAAAGATTCGCAATGCGAAAGACGCACAGCATCGATATGTGGATTTGAGCTTCAGCAAGATCAAAGTCAAGATTTGGAAATTTTGAAGAATCACGGATTTATTGAGAATTTCCTAGTGAATGAAGAGAAATTTAAGATGAGAGTATTTCTCCGCTATACGAAGACGAGGGAGTCAGTCATCAATGGATTGAAACGGGTTTCCACGAGCGGTTTACGGCGATACATTGGCTACGATCGATATCCCTCGAGTCTTCAATGGCATGGGCATTGCAATCGTGTCTACGCCGAAGGGAGTGCTCGATGGAGAAACAGCCCGCAATCTGAAAGTTGGCGGCGAACTACTTTGCACAGTTTGGTAAAGAAGAGAGAAGAACATGTCAAGACTTGGAAAGACACCGATTGCCATCCCTAAAGGCGTTGAAATTAAAGCCACCAAAGATGGCACTGTCCACTTCAAAGGTCCTAAAGGGACGCTGACACTGCAATTGCCAGCCGGACTTCACTTAAAAATCGAAGGACATGAAGCGGTATTGGAAAGAGATGAGAAGTTAGTCGCCTGTGAAAGCCCTCCATGGACTATATCGATCGCTGGTTAAAAACCATGTGTCAGGGCGTTTCTGAAGGATTTGAAATCAAATTGACGCTGAGTGGGCGTCGGTTATCGAGCCAACGTGCAAGGCAATAAACTAGATCTGCAGCTTGGCTTTTCCCATCCTACCGCTGTTGGATATCCCTAAGACGATTCAAGTCGCGGTTGAAAAAGGAACGTCGATCTCCATTAAGGGAATTGATAAAAGAGAAGTGGGTCAATTTGCCGCTTCAGTTCGCGCGATGAAACCCCCTGAACCTTATAAAGGGAAAGGAATTCGCTATGAGAACGAATATGTCCGTAAGAAAGAAGGCAAAGCCGCTAAAGGTAAAGCGTAAAATCGCAGGTTGAAATAAATGGATAATTCAAAAAGAAAGACGAAAATGCGCGACGAATCGCGGGTAATGACGCGTAAGAAAGCAATTGCACGGAACGTGCGAGAGACCGCGACTTTCCGTTTCAAAGACAAATTGCCATATTTATGCGCAATTGATCGATGACGATAAAGGCGTGACTCTGGCTGGATTGGGAACTCTATCCAAGACGATGTCCACTTTAAAGAAAAAGTCTAAAGAATCGGCTCGAGAAATTGGCAAGCAAATTGCCGAACTTGCAAAAAAGCAAAACATTAGCTCGGTCATTTTTGACCGGGGCCGCTATAAATTTCATGGGGTTATCGCTGAGCTGGCTAATGGCGCTCGCGAAGCCGGTTTGCAATTTTAATTAGGAAAGAACATGGCAAAACACCCTGAGAAAAAACGACAGGAAGATTTTGGGACTGAATTCGAAGAAAAAGTGCTATATATCAACCGCTGCTCGAAAGTTGTCAAAGGGCGGAAGAAAGTTCAGCTTTTCTGCTCTGATCCTTGTCGGCGATGGACAAGGACATGTGGCTATGGATTTGCGAAAGCGAATGAAGTATCGGATGCCATTCGAAAAGGATCTGAATCTGCGCGAAAAAATATATTACACGATTGAAATGGAAGGCACGACCATTCCTCATGAAGTATTAGTCGAATGGGATGGCGCTAAAATTCTTTTGAAGCCCGCTCCTGCTGGAACAGGAGTTGTCGCAGGATCAAAAGTGCGATCTGTGCTGGAGCTTGGCGGAGTGAAAGATGTCATTGCGAAAAATCTAGGATCGAACAATCCATTGAATCAAGTGAAAGCCACCTTTAAAGCGCTTGGAAACTTGAAGAATCGAGAAAAAACTCTCGCTGAAAGAAAAGGAGCGAAGCTCATGTATAATTTATCGCAACTGAAAAATACATCTCGGCCTAAAAAGAAAGTGCAGCGAATTGGCCGAGGAATTGGATCGAAAAGAGGCGCGACATCAGGACGCGGCGGAAAAGGCGATAGCGCTCGGCAAGGTTATCGCAAGCGTTTTGGATATGAAGGCGGACAAGTGCCTCTGTATAGGAAACTGCCGATCCGAGGATTTACCCGAGGTAGATTTGTTAAACCTTCTAAAGCAATTGGCTCTGGACTGATTGGAAGCCTACTTATAAGATGGGGAAACAGTCAATGTAGCGACTCTTGCGCGAAAAAGGATTGATCCCACGAAGATTGCCCGGCGGGATCAAGATCCTTGGCAAATGGCGAACTGAAGAAAAAAGTGATCATTGAAGCGCATGCTTTTTCTGAGAGCTGCGATTCAAAAGCTCGAAGAAAAAACGATTACATACACTGTGCGTAAGCTTAAGATTATATGATCGAAGCGATAAGACGCATTTTTGGCATTCCTGAACTGAGAGTCAAGATTATTTATACCTTGTGTCCTTTTAGCAGTATGCCGGATTGGAGCATTACATTCCTGTCCCAGGAATCAATGCCGATGTAGCGATTAGTCTGTTCAAATTTGCGACTGGCGGAGGACAAAATCTCTTTCAGCTCGTTGACATATTTTCCGGAGGAGCCTTTGCTAAAATGACTGTTTTGGCTCTCGGAGTCATGCCTTACATTTCAGCTTCGATCATCATGCAGCTGCTCATCGCTCTGATCCCTTCTTTGCAAAGAGATATTCGAGAAAGTCCTGATCAAGGAAGGAGTAAATTATCTAAATGGACGCGTCTTGCTACTTTGGTCCTCTCGTTGTTTCAATCGGGGCTGTTTGCAAAATATGCCGTCGGGATGAATCGCTCGAGTCCTGGTATTGTTGTGTCCTGAGTTGATCGATGTCCAGATGTTTGGGGTTCCCTGGCTCTTCTATTTGACTGTCATGGTCACGATGACTGCGGGAACCTTGTTTTGATGTGGATTGGCGAGCAGATCACTGAAAAAGGGGTAGGAAATGGGATCAGTCTGATCATCGCGCTCGGTATTCTATCTTCATTGCCAAGCACGATCGGATCGATCATTAAGCAACTCAACTTGGAATCGCAAGAACCTGGCCAGCTCACCTTTACAACTTTGATCGTCCTCTGCGCTCTTTTTGTATTGATCACGATTGGAACGATTTTAGTGATTCAAGGGCAAAGAAGAATCCCGCTCCAATATGCGAGACGGATTGTTGGACGGCATGAAGTGCAGGGAGGGAATTCCCATATTCCTTTGAAAATTAACTATGCTGGGGTCATTCCTGTGATTTTTGCCTCCTCTTTGCTGATGTTTCCAGCGACCATTGGACAATTTTTGGGTCGCAATACATGGTTTGGACAGTTCACAGTTATCTTTCGCCTGGATCTTGGGTCTACATGCTCATTTATGTAATGCTGATTTTGTTTTTTACTTACTTTTGGACTGCGACTCAATTTAAACCTGAACAGATTGCTTCCGATATGAAGAAGAACGGAGCGTTTATTCCTGGAATCCGCCAAGGTAAACCTACACAAGATTTTCTTGAATCGACGATGAGCCGGATCACCCTTGTCAGGAGCCGTATTTTTAGCGATCATCGCCATCCTGCCTACTTTGGTGGGACGATTGATGGGGGTGGATGCGAATATCAGCCAATTTTTTGGAGGAACCTCGCTTCTGATTTTGGTAGGAGTTATTTTAGATACCACAAAACAAATTGAATCTCATCTACTTATGAAGAGATATGAGGGATTTATGACCAAGGGTCGGCTTCGCGGGCGATAAACCATTGTAATTTAACCAGTTTACATGTTATTTTAGACTGAAGGATTTGAAATTATGCCTAGAGTCATCGGAATTGACATTCCAGACAATAAACGATTAGAAATCAGCCTGACCTACATTTACGGAGTAGGCCGAAAGCTCTCTAATCAAATTATTGAGAAACTTGGATCTCGATAAGAATATGCGCGCGCAAGAGTTTGAATGAAGATCAGATCGCCCGGCTGAATGCGATTCTCCAATCTGAGTATGTTGTTGAAGGGGATTTGCGTCGACAGATTCAGAATAATATTAAGCGTTTGATTGGCATTCATTGCTATCGAGGCATGCGGCATCGCCTTGGATTGCCTGTACGCGGCCAAAGAACTCGCACCAATGCCCGTACGCGAAAAGGCAAACGAAAAACTGTTGCCAATAAGAAAATCTAATCAGAGGAGATGACCCTTGGCTAAGCAAGAACAAAAAGCGCCTCCGAAGAAAGCGGGAGTCCGAGTAAAGAAGAAAATAGCCAGAACAGTTCCGTCTGGAATCGCTCATGTAAAAGCGACATTTAACAACACGATCGTTGCGATCACCGATTTAGCCGGAAACGTGATTTCCTGGTCATCCGCTGGAAAATCGAACTTTTCTGGATCGAGAAAATCTTCTGCATTTGCAGCGACAGTCGCTGCGCAAAATGCCGCGAAAGATGCGATGGCTCTCGGGATGAGAGAGTGCGAAGTCAATTTAAATGGTCCTGGCGCCGGACGCGAGTCGGCCGTAAGAGGCCTGCAAAGCGCAGGATTGTCGATTAGCATCATTCGCGATAAGACGCCTGTACCGCACAATGGTTGCAGAGCGCGCAAGCGTAGACGAGTATAGATCATAACTTGAGGAGACCTAACATGCCTGTAAAGTATGGCAAATTTGAAATGCCAGAAAAAATTAAGATTAGATGAAGCGAGCCAAACGGCTACGTTTGCGCGCTTTATCGTAGAGCCTTTTGAGCGCGGATTTGGCCATACTGTCGGCAATGCTCTTCGAAGGATCATGTTAGCGTCTTTGGAAGCTCCTGCGATTGTTTCTATTCGCATCGAGGGAGTCCCCCATGAATATATGGCGGTCGAAGGCGTGATCCAAGATATGACGCATATCATTTTAAATCTTAAAGGAGCTTTACTCCGGCGCCATACTATGGGTGACGAAGCGCATCCCCGCGATATCAAGCTAATTACAAAAATGCTTGATATCACTGATGAAATGATTGAAAAAGGCGGCGGATCGTACAAAGTTACACTGAAAGACCTGATGGGTGCAATCTGACTATGAGATTGGTCAATCCGGATCACCACATTTTCACAGTCGACAAAACCCATGATGAAGAGGGTTGATCTAAGGATTGCGGCTGGAAGAGGCTATGTTCCATCTGAAAGACATACGAATTTTGAGAGACAGGTCGATGAAATCATCATCGACTCGGCTTTTTCGCCTGTACGACTCGTCAATTACTACGTCGAGAATACCCGGGTTGGACAAGATACCGATTTTGACCGGCTGATCCTTGAGGTCACGACGGATGGACGAGTCACTCCAGTAGAAGCTTTGACATTTGCGGCTCAGATTGGAATCCTTCACTTCCAAGTGTTTGATTCTATTAAGACGCATTCGGTCCATTTTGATAAAGGCGAGATGCAAGTCAATCGCGATCGCGATGAAGTTCTTGCAAAAACTGGCTCTCCGAATCAATGAAATTGAATTGTCAGTCCGATCTACAAACTGTCTTGGCGAATGCCAATATCGATACGATCGGCGAATTGGTTGTAATGCCTGAATCTGAAATGCTTCGATTCAGAAATTTCGGTAAGAAATCTCTCACCGAAATCAAACAGAAGCTCGATGAATTGGGATTGTCTCTCGGAATGGATCTTGAGCAAATATGGGATCAATCGAGATAACATCAAGCAAGTGATTCAAAACTATCTACAAGAAAAAGCGGGAACACCTGAAGTATGAGACATGCAAAACACACTTTTAAAGTAGGCCGGACGGGATCCCATCGACGCTGTATGCTTGCGAACATGATGAAATCGTTGATTGAGAACGAGCGGATCGTTACGACTGTTGTTAAGGCGAAAGAATTGAGAAGGCATGCCGATCAAGTGATCACTTTGGCAAAAAGAATACCCTTGCCTCAAAGCGCAATGCGATTGCGAAACTGAAAATTGCCTTTAACCATCTGACTACTAAAGAAGCTCGCAAGGCTAAGGGCGGCGATCAAAACTCCTTATTCAAGCGATCGCCTGGTGATCGATAAGCTGTTTGGCGAACTGCGGGAAAGATTTCTAGCTCGGAACGGCGGTTATACGCGGATCATCCGGTTGGATGACCGATTGGAGATAACGCTCCTACCTGCTACATCGAATATCTTAAAGTAATTTGAGGCAAGTCCTCTCATTTTTTTTTAAAGCCGCTTGAGAATCAGAGATTTTCAAGCGGCTTTTTCTTTCTTTACATCGGGGTAAAAATGAGGTATAGTTAGATTTTTTTAGGGTTCAAAACATCTCTCAATATGGATGTTCATTTATGCCAAAGCGAATCGCGATCAATGGTTTCGGAAGAATTGGAAGACTCGTTTTGCGTATCGCTTTGCAAAATCCTCACTTGCAAGTTGTAGCCATCAATGATCTTGTTCCTCCGGACAATCTAGCCTATCTATTTAAATACGACACTGTCCATGGCACATATCCTAAATCGGTTTCATCCGATAAGGATGCGCTGATCATCGATGGAAAAAGAATCGCTGTTTCCGCTGAAAAAGATCCTGCGCAGCTTCCTTGGAAAGAGCACCAAGTCGATTATGTTGTCGAATCGACGGGACGCTTTACCCATTTGGAAGATGCAAAAAAGCATATTCATGCAGGCGCAAAACGAGTTTTGATTTCTGCGCCTGGAAAAGACGATATGCCCACGTATGTGATGGGCGTGAACCATACGCATTACGATCCGCAAAAAGATTTTGTGCTTTGCAATGCATCCTGCACGACGAATTGTCTTGCACCTCTTTGCAAAGTCCTTCTCGACAATTTTGGCATCGAAGAAGGGCTGATGACGACAGTTCATTCTCTGACGGCCAGCTCAGCCTACCGTCGACGGCCCTTCTCATAAAGATTGGCGCGGCGGCAGGGCTGCAGGCTACAATATCATTCCGGCGTCAACGGGCGCCGCCAAGGCGGTCACTCTCTGTTTGCCTGAATTGAAAGGCAAACTCACTGGCATGGCCTTTCGCGTTCCGACTCTTGATGTATCGGTTGTCGATCTCACTGTTCGTCTTTCGCAGAGATACGACTTATGAAGAAATCGGAAACGCTATGGACGCCGCAGCGAAGACCCACCTTAAAGGCATCCTTGCGACGACGGATGAGCAATTGGTCTCTTCAGATTTTATTGGCAACACCTATTCCTGCATTTTTGACAAATTGGCGGGAATCGCATTAAGTCGACGCTTTTATAAATTAATCGCTTGGTACGACAATGAAATGGGCTATTCTCACCGCGTTGTCGACCTGCTGGAGTATATGGCATCGAAAGAATGAACACGCACGCGGTCTTGCACCGATGCTCTATTCACAAACCCTTAAATAACGGAATATTCAGTGAATTTTACACGAGAACCTATCATTGAAACAGTGATCACCCCTCGCGAAGGATGCAAACTAGTCGTCC
The DNA here is from genome assembly GCA_963713105.1 of uncultured Chlamydiae bacterium. Lineage (GTDB taxonomy): Bacteria > Chlamydiota > Chlamydiia > Chlamydiales > SM23-39 > CAVQKJ01. Next base: position 1,206,576 of record CAVQKJ010000004.1, on the reverse strand, counting down.
GCAGCAGCAAGGGGAATGGTCAAGAAGACTATTTTGTCGATGCAGTTGAAGTTGTCTCATTTGGGCACTCCTTCTTTTTCCGCTCATCTAGAGCGGCCAAAATCTTTTCTAGTCCCTGTGAGCGACTATGAAATTCTCGAACTGAAAGAAACCCGGATGGTTCTGAAAAACGTCTCGACGGAACGATCGATCAAAATAGGAGGCGGCCGGGAAGCAGCACCTCCCGGCCTCACCGGGAAAGCGCAGCCCCTGAAACCCGAGAGGAAAGCGGTTCCGCTGGCGAAGACCAGGAGCGCTATGCCGAGCGCGCCCCAGATCAGCGCAGCGACCAACGTCCAGAACAACGTCAGGACCAGCGCCCCCAATCTCAAGACCGAAAACGGGACAACAAACGCCGCCGCGGCCGTCGCGGAGGCCGCGATCGAGACAGGCATGAACCGCATCCTCAAGAAATGCGCGAACGCCCTCCAGAAGAGCATCAACCGTCTAACGAGCCCTCTGAGAACATTCCTCAAGAAGCCATGAGCGAAGAGCCAAAAGCGCCATCATTCATCTCAAAGCTCTTTCCTCCGCCCCCAACGCTTATCAAAGAGACGTTGAGCCGCTACAAACCTCAGGAACCGGAACCCTCTGCTGAAGAAGGCGAGATTTTCATCAAAGAAGAAAAAATATCTTTTGATGAAACGCACTACGATCATCCGACCCATGGGGAAACTACTAAAGATACGGAAGAAGAAACTCCCGAGGAATAACCGTTCCGGCAAGCCCTCCATCTAGGGGCTTGCCTCTTTTTTCCCGCTCCGATTAAACTCTTATCCGTTTTTCAGCTTGGATGGTGGAATGGTAGACACTGGGGACTTAAAATCCCCTGGTAGAAATACCGTGGGGGTTCGAGTCCCCCTCCGAGCAAACAAAAAACCTGGCCCCTAGCCAGGTTTTTTTTTGCTCGGAAGGAAGCCAACAATTTGGCTTCCGTGGGGGACTCGAGTCGGCCGCGATGTTTTGCGAAAGCAAAACCGTGGCCGACCGCCGCCCCGGCAGGACGGGCGCCTCGCCCGCCGTGAGGGGGTCCCAAGCGTGCGCTTCGCCACGCTTGCAGGATAGGGGGCGTGGGGGAAAGGGCGAAGCTCTTTCCCCCACATAGGCGCTATCCAACACAAACCTGATTCCAACCGATTTGAATCACCGCCTCTGGAGGACGAACCACTATGAGGATCGCCGTGGGAGTCCCCATCAGAGCACTTCATTGAGAATTTTCCTTCTCGAATAATAAAATCAATTGATACCGTTATCGCTTTTTTCTCCGTTAAAAAGTGGATGAGATCTTTGCGGCAGGAAACGGGTGGCTGAAGCTAATGCCGTGTAACGGTCGTTGAGTTAGATATAAGATTCAATCCCCTTCAGAAGAAGGGGATTGTTTAGTTAACATTTAAAAATCGAAGCGGGCTGTAGCCGTGAGTCCTTGGAAAGACAAGGCTCCGATTGGACCTGCAGCGTCAAAGGCCGCTCTTGCATAATAGCGGAGCATATTTTGATTGAAGATATACATGAAATCATAGGTCGCCGATAAGTCTAAGTGGGTGTTGTTTCCGGAAAAATAGCTCCCCCAGCCGAATCCGAGTCCCATTTTAAAGACTGGGCTCACCAACCCGAAGTTATTGAGTGTAGACGATCCTGGCTTAGCTCCCCCAACCCCTGAATCAAAAAAATCGTTGGTGACGGTGACTGTCGTAAATCGAGAATACATCAAACTCGCGTCGGCGATTCCCTCGAAGCGAAAGCCGCAGCCCAGCAGCCAGTTTGTCTGAATTCCCGCGTCAGGGCCTAGCATCCACTCTTTTGATTGCGACTTGACGTAGGCGGGAAATGAAGCCGTACGCAATTTTTGATGGACCGTAATCGCCCTTAGCCCGGTAAAGGGAAGGACAGTCAAGTATCTTCCTTCGTAAAAGGGACGCGTTACGTACACATCCCATAAATTGAAATGCAATTTCCAATTGGAATTCAGGGTGTGGTTGGTCGACGCTCTCCCTTCGCCGATAAACCAATCTTCGATGAACCATTCTTGTAAAATTGAAGGCGCTTGAAAAGAGTCGGTAAATTTACCGAAAAACCAGGTATATTCCGCTCCAAAATTCCAGCTATCGTAGTTGGAACTGAATTCTATCCCAGCCTTGAAACCAGGTTTAAATTGAAAATTCTGAAAGGCCACTACCGCGGAAGGGGCACTGCTGACTGCCGATACAGAAGCTCCAACTTCCATTTGCTCTTGGAAAGGGAGCCAATAGATGAAGCTGCCGCTGACCGCGAAGTCCCAGCCGCAGTTGATTTGAATTCTCGCAGGGATGTTATAGGTTGGAGGACATTGTTGAGGAAGCCCTTCATCGCCAGGATAGCAAATTTGACAAGCCTTTGGGATGGCGTCGTCCGCAAAGCAAAATGAGATGGATGCCGCAGCAGCCAATAGAATAGATACGATACGCATACTTGTTTTCTCCGTTGCAATACATAATCTAAATTTTATCACTTTTGTTTACAAATTTTTTCGGCTCTTGTTGTGAAATCCGTTCTTTTCCTAGAGAGGCTATGAACACTCTCTAAGAGACTGTTAACGGAATTAGTTTCAGTCGATAACAGTCTCTAATAGGCAAAAAATCAAAACCGTAGGACAATCGCCTCTGATTGATATTTATGAGTCGGCTATGAAAAAAATATTGTTGGAAGACGACCATTACTGTTTTGCTTGCGGGATGGACAATCCTCATGGGCTTCGGATCGAATGGAAGATCGAAGGAGAAGTTGCGACAGCGGAGTTTACGCCAGATCGAAAATATCAAGGCTGGAAAGGGATTTTGCATGGAGGCATCATCGCGACGCTTTTAGATGAGGCAATGACCCGGTTGGCCGGGATCGTTTGCGGAAGCGCGGTGACCGCTGAGATGACTGTCCGCTATGTGGGGCCTGCCCCGATTGGGGAAAAATTGTTAATCCGGGGGGAAATCGTAAGCCGGTCAAAAAAAATCGTGGAAATGAAAGCCTCGCTTTGCAACACAAGTGGAAAAATCATAGCCCATTCGACTGGGAAAGCGATTCAGTTTTAGCATGTCGGACCGAAAGAGCCAGAGACGGGAATTTTGGGTCGTTTTGACCGTCGTCTTTTTGGGGTTCGTAGGGATTTCGATGCCCTATTTGATTTTTCCCTCTCTATTCCTCAATCCTGCTTATTCGATTTTTTCAAGCGGATGGACCGAATCGAGCCGGGCTTTTTTGCTTGGGGTGACCTTGGCGGCTTATCCTTTAGGTCAGTTTATCGGTTCTCCCATTCTAGGGTCCTTATCGGACGAGTTTGGACGGAAGGGGCTGCTTTCCGGAAGTCTTGCAGTCACCGCATTTTGCAATTTGCTGACAGCTTTCGCGATTGAATCGCAGAGCTTGGGCCTTTTGATCGGAAGCCGGCTGGCTGCAGGATTGATGGAAGGGAACATTGCGATCGCCCGCGCGATGGCCGCCGATCTCAAAACAATTTCTAAACATGAGACTTTCGGCAAAATCAACGCCGTTTCTTCTATCGCCTTTCTTGTAGGGCCTATTTTAGGCGGCCTGTTGACCGATAAAAGCCTATCGGAAGAATTGACGCTTTCCTCTCCCTTTTATTTGGCGAGCGTTGTCTTTCTCTTTCTTTCAGCGCTTTCCTTGTTCATGCTTCGAAAATCGACCGCCGCCCGGATTGAAAAACGGGGAATTTGGCAAAGGATGAATCTCATTCAGAGGGCATCGGCGTTATTTTCGAATCCAAAGTTGAAGGTCCTTCTGATCGCATCGACTTTATTTACGCTGGGGGTCGATATTTTTTATCAGTTCGGCCCCGTCCATCTCACCCTCAAGTGGACGCTCAGGCCTGCGCAGTTGATCTTGTACAACGCGGTCTTGTGCTGCGGGCTTGCCTTAGGAAACGGATGGATTCCAGCCAGGTTTTCCAAAGGTCGTTCAACGCGGCTGCCGATCCTCTATTCGATGGGGGCGTTCTCTCTTTGTTTGATCGGGATCGTAGGCATAGATTCCCGATATTTGATAATGGCTCTTTTTGGATTTTGCGGGCTGGCGATCGGTCTTGCGGTGACTTTGGTCACGGTTCGGATTTCCGACTCTGTGTCAGATGCAATCCAAGGGGAGGTGATGGGGACGCAGATCTCTTTAAGGGTACTAGGCGATGGGATCATGTGCCTTTTTGGAGGCGCATTGCTCGCTTTGTCGCCCAAACTGATCCTGATCGCAGCGGCAGCGCTTTCTTTCGCTGCGATGATCTATTATAAGTCGCGTCAAAACGAATAGGTAAAATTCAGATCGGCTCCAAAAAAATTATAGGTGTTTTTCTTTAGGCCCAGCGGTATGCCGCTCGATGTTTCCGCGGTCGATTGCCCATCCTGCCATCGTTCGTAGAAAGGAACGATGACGATGGCGCAATCTTTGCATTTCGTAATATAGAAATTGATCAGCCCTCTGACATAGAAATTGCCTAACTTGTTGGTTAGACTCCAGAAGGTCCCTCCGAGAGGCCGGATCTGCACGGTTGAGAAGGCTTGGCCTTGCCAAGCGGCGTCAACGCCGAGAGACAAATACGAATTGACGGTGTATTCGCCCAAAAAGCCGACCGGAAAATAAAACTCGTAATACTGGAAGTCGATGGAATTGTGGGAAGTCAAGAAAGGAGGGAAAAACGAGCTGTTGAAAGCAGCCTCTGACGGAAGAGAGGAGTTGAAGTTGTGTCCGAGGAAGCGGAACCCAAATCCTGAATAGACTGTTTTCTGTAAACAGTCGTCAGTCCATGTGTAGCCGAACCGTTCGTCGGCGTTCAAATCGAGCAAATAGCGCGAACCTGCCGGCCCCTGCGTATTTCCTTGCCTCCAATCGAATTCGATGCCTGCGTAAAAGCCGTTTTCTCGAATGTGTTCGTAAAGCGCATGCGCGCCTCCCAAGTTCCCTTTGAAAAGAGGCTCTCCTTTGGCTTTGAGATGCACACGGGTATAATTGCCGCCTACCGTCAAACGGTTATTCGTACAATAAACCAACTCGCAGTTGTAGACGGGCTGGCAGCAGACCGGTTCGCAGCAGTCGGGTTGCGGCGGGCAATTCTCAGCCCAAACAGGCGAGAAAAAAGCGCAAGAAACGAGAAATGCGGCGCGAGCCAGTCGATTTAATTGTGTCATCCGAAAACTCTTGTGTAAAAAAATCTGTTATAGATACCATTTTCCAAAATTTCATTAAAATGGGAAGGAAAAATATGGCCCGAATGGCGACAAAGAGTTTTTGGTTCATTCTTCTCAGTTGGTTAATTTCGACTCCTCTCATCGACGCAAATACTAATTCTAGGGATTTTTTCGTCAATTATTTCGATGAGTTTTTGCTTGAGCAGAAGCAATATTTGGCCCTGACAGGCGTTACCTCGGCTCCGCCGACAGGCTATGTCCCGTTTACGATTGCGAATAACAGCGGTTTTTCCGATACGGAAGTCTTCCTTTTGATTTTGACGAATAACTTCTTCAATATCGTCACCTTTGCTCCCAATGCAGATGGTCTGCAGCTCGGAACGGTTGCAACGCCTCCGCCGAGGACTTATGTGAATCAGTCGGGATCGGGCACCTATCCTCTCAGCTACTTTTTAAAGAACGGCTCGTACACGTTTTATCTTCCTTCGACCGTTACTATGAACGCCTCCCGGATTTATTATTCTGTCGGACAGCCTCTCGATTGGCTGATTCCTTTCAGCGGCCCAGTGGCGGTCCCCGCGCAAGATTTCTCCGATCCAGGACAAGACGGATATTATATCCTCTTCGACAAGCAAGAATTTACAATGGTGGGGAATGATCGGTTCGTGATGAACCCCACTTTGGTCGATTATTATGGGATCCCTTTGTCTTTTTCGATCAGCTATCTCGATTATTCCGTAAATCCGGCCGTTCAGAAGACCGCTTACGCTGGGCTCCCTCCGACTCTCAAAAGCACGATGGTCTTTTCCAATTATGCGGCCGCGGTGGCGACTCTTCCCACCACTCCGGGAACGGGAGTGCAGCCGAAGTATAGCAGCCTTAATTTTTCTTATGCGCCTCCCAGCGGCAGCAGCGGAGCTTTGCGGATCTTGTCTCCCAATCAAGGGATTCAGACCCAATCGACTCAATTACCCTCGATGCCTCTTTTTCCCATAAATTATTTTTTAACAAACTCCTATATGTCCTGTGATTGGCTCACAACGGTGTGGGATAACGCGGGCATGGCTATTTATCAAACACAGCCTCTTTATATTTCCCTTTCTACGGCGGGACCCACTTACGGGGTGGCGAAAGGACAAATAGACGGATCGGGGAATTTCAATTTCACGGCGCTCACTGGTACTGGAACAGGGTCGACACTCGTCCTTCCTTTGCCGACCTCGTCGAGGGCTTTCTTCACTTCAGTTTTGACCGATTACACGCCAGCTCCGACAATCACAGGCGATATGAATGTCGCAACCGCGATCTGGCAGGGACTTTCAGCTGGAGTCATCGCAGGAGTCGTCCCTCTTTTGGGAACGACGCAAGGCAATCCTTTAAGTCAAAGTTTTATCCGCCAGCAAACCCTTTTTACGAACAATGCCAATTTATGCCATGGGCCTTGGTATGATTTTTATTCAGGGACTTTGATTGGCATGGGCAGCTCACCCTACACGAAGTTTTATACGACGCCGTATGGGGATTATTTAGGCACAGACGGGACTGTCACAGTAACGCAGATTGCGAATGCCGGCGCCGCAGTGTCGATTACGATCGGGGACATGACGGGTATCCCAGTTCCGAATCCATTCAATGACAATAACAACTACACCGTGGTGTTCAATTCGCTGCCGCCGAACGTGGTCGTCACTTTTGGAACCAATCCTGATTTTTCTATGAATCCCTCTGTCATGTCCACAGGCCAAACGTTCACGAACGTTCTCGGCTCTAGCATGTATTTAGGCGCGACTTATTCCACAGGCAACTATCCCAATCAGCTTTGGGGAATCCATTTGATCCCTTCAGCGCCGGCGGCAAAGCCTACTTTGCCGGGCCTCAATTTATCTTTGTCTGGAGGGGTAGGCGGGACGCTATCGGTCACTCTCGGCGGAGCTCCTTAATCTTAAAGCATTTCTTTTCAATGGTTTGATAGGAAATTCAAGAAAGGTTAAAATGGCAGCTCTTTGAAGGGTTTTGCGATGAATCGCTTTTACAGATGGGTAATGGGTATGATGGCGTTATTGGGGCTCTCGCAGCTTGCGGCTGAAATATCTAAGGAACAATTATTTTGCACTCCGAAGCTCATTTCAGCGAAAGTCAGTCCCGATGGGCAGAAGATCGCTCTGGTTGGGGCCGATGAAGCGGGAATCCCGAACGTCTATCTCATCCCTGTCGACGGGCAGTTTTCCGAACGAGTCCAGATCAGCTTTTTTAAATCCCCCGATATCATTCAATTTTTTTGGTCTCCCGACAGTTCAAAAGTCTTATTGTTGAAAGATGAAAATGGAACGGGACAGCTGAATCTGCACGGTTTCGATATCCATTCCGGAAATCACCTCGAATATACGAAAGAATTTCCTGGCGTGAATGTGAAAATCGTCCAGATCGGCGCGTTAGAAAACAAAGCGGTTGTTGGCCTCAATCACAGAAATCCCCATTTTCATGATCTGTATGTTTTGGATTTAGATTCGGGTGATTTTTCCCTTTTATTCCAGAACGACGCGTATGCGAAATTTCTCGTGAGCGGAGATTTAGAGCTCATCTTAAAAATGAAGATCGAAGCGGATAGCTCGTGGACGATTTTGAAAGTAAACGATGAAGTTTTGATGCGTCTGAGTCCAGACGATGCTTTTCAAACAGAGTTTCTCTCATACGATGGGATAAAGAACGCGGTTTATTTGTTGGATAACCGCTTTACCAATACAAACCAGCTTCTCGAAAAGCGTCTATCCGGCGAAGAAAAGCTTCTTGGCGGTCAATCATACAGCGATGTCGATGAAGTGTTGTTTTTAGAAGGAGAGCCGAAAGCCTACGCCTCTTATTACACGCAGAAGAAGTGGCATGTCATCGACCCTTCAGTGAAAGACGATATCGTTTTTTTAGAAGAACAGGCGGGTTCCAATTTCGAAGTGCTTAGCCAAAGCCGCGATGGAAGAATTTGGGTGATTTCGAACAGCATCCCCGATCGTGGAGGGATGTTTTGGGTGTATCGCCGCGATCCCCGCTCTCTGACGCTGCTTTCGGGTTCATCATCCGAGCGTTATTCCAAAATGTATGAAATGGTCGCCGAGTCCCGCGATGGGAAGAAGCTCGTCTGCTACTATACTTTGCCGAAAGAAGCAGACCAGGGAGACAAGGGAGACCAGGGAGGCAGCGTCGATGCGCCAATCCCGCTCGTCGTCGTTCCCCACGGCGGCCCGTTCAAGGTGAGGGACAGGTTCTCTTTCAACCCAATGCATCAATGGCTGTCCAGCTTAGGATATGCCGTATTGAGCGTCAATTTCCGCCTCTCTTCGGGCTTTGGAAAAGATTTCGTTACGGCAGGCAACGGAGAATGGGGAGGGAAAGCCCATTTGGACGTGATCGATGCCGTCGAAGCGTGCATTGCAAAAGGAATTACGCAGCATGGAAAACTCGCTATTTTGGGAGGAAGCTACGGAGGCTACGAGACGCTGGCTTCGCTCACATTTACGCCAGACTATTTTACCTGCTGCGTTTCGATCTGCGGTCCTTCGAGCCTCAAGACTTTTTTGGATTTCGTCCCCCAATATTGGGAGTTCACAGCGAAGCCTCTTTCCGATAAAAACATGTTCTTCACCAGAAGGGCATTTATAACGAGCTTCGGAGGCGATCCGGCCACAGCGGAGGGCCTCGAGAAATTGAAAGAAAGCTCTCCCCTGTATCATCTGGACAGAATCCAGGCCCCCCTTCTTTTGATTCAAGGGAAGAACGATCATATCATCACAGAGATCGAAGCGGAACAGATCTACCGGAGCATGAAAGAACAGGGGAAAAAGGTCGCTTACCTATTGTTCCCGGGAGAGGGGCATCGGTTCGCAAAGTTCCCAAACAAGATGTTCTATCTGGACCATGCCGAACGCTTTTTATCGGAACATTTGCATGGCAAATATCGGCCCATCGATCCCCAGTCGATACACGGATCTAGCGGCATCGTCTTTAATTAAGGAAGCGGTTTTTGTTCCTTTTAGGTATATTTTACGCTGTTTATGTGGCGAACATTTAATTTTATATATTTTATTTTATTTGTTGTTTCTATGAGGGTCGCGAGCGCGGATATTTGCAATCTAGGTGAAATTTATTCTCAAGGGTTTAATTATTCGCTTCCAAGGCCTGTCCTCGAGAGCTTTTTGGATGGGAAAGCTTTCGATCACAAAATCAGCTATACGATCGATGAAAAACAGAGGCTCGATGCCGATATTCATTCGATTTACGCCTCGCTTCCCTTTAGCAACTCCGGTCCTCGTCCATTGGCGGTCATTACTGCAGGCCCGCCTGGCGCTGGAAAAACAACATTGATGCTGGACGACCTGCGCATCTCTGGCCTCAAAGCCGCCTATATTTGCCCTGACGATGTTTGTTTGAAGAAGATGGATGGGACCTATCAAACAGAATTGCATGAGAGGTTGGCCGAGCTGCTCATGAAACCCCTATCTTCAGAGGAGAAGCTGGCGCTGGAGCGCGATCTGAGACAGGAATTGTATAACAAATGGCGGCCAGCTTCGAACGCGGCTGTTCATCTTCTAGCGGCTCATTTGATCCGTTCAAAAGCCGATTTCTATTTCGGCATGACTGCGTCGAGTCCTGCGACGGCGATTTTTTTCCGCTTTTTGAAAGAGCAAGGGTATCAAATTAAGCTTCTTCATTTGACGGCTCCCGATTCGGTGCGATGGGGATCAGTCCAAGAAAGAGACAAGGTTTTCGTCCAGACGACAGAACAGGACATCGTGGAAAAAGGGGTCTTGGTCCCGCAGCGCATCCTCGATACCTATTTAAAATACGCCGATGAAATTGAGTTCTATTATCGGCCCGAAGTAAAAGGAGACGCCATTCTTGCAGCGGAATGGGTCCGAGGCGAACCGCCTGTTTTGACGATCTACAATGCGGAAGCGTATGGAGAGATCAAAAAATTGCACAATGCGGTTTGCGAGACTCTAAAACGGCCCGATCTCCTCTGGGAAATGGCGGTTGAAAAGACTTCATTAGTCGATTTCGTACACGAGTGACACGTTGGCGGTGAGTGAGACCTCGCCGGGCTCGATGGGCGGCGCATTGCCGGCTTTTGCAAATGCCGCTACGCTGAGATGGGGAGAGTGCACCTGCGTCTGGTTCAATGAAATCGATAGAACGCGGACGAGACGGACGCCTGTCGATCGAGCGATCGTCTGCGCATCTTTGACTGCGTTCTCGCCGGCGGCCGATAAGGCTTCGGTCCAATAGTCTCTCGAATTATGGAGTCCAAACCGAATCTCGGTGATGCTATTGGCTCCCGCCTGGTTCGCCAGATCGATGATTCTGCCCGCCAGGTCGAGTTTCGGGGTGTGGATGAGGATCGTGTTCGTCACCTCGTAGCCGTTGATGCTCGGTTTCCAATTTTCAGGAGGATTCTTAGGATAGGGCGTATAAGTGGGGTTGATCGAGAAATGGCTCGTTTCGTAGTCTTCTTTAGTCAGGAAGAGGCTTTCCAAATTGGCGATCACACTCTGCATCTTGTAACTATTTTCGGCCAAAGCTTCCTGGGCAGTCGTTCCAAGAGTGACCACTCCAATTTTAAGCTGGAGCTCGTCGGAGGGTTTCCAAATCGTCGCAGAGGCGCTCAAAGTGAGTTTGGGAACCTCAAGATTCGAAGCATGGATGGAAAGGAACGGGAGAAGAAGCAAAATAAGGAATGGGATTCGTTTCATAAGGGCATCTGATATAACCCGAGAGCCAATTTTTCACAAATCTTTTCGGATCAGAACAGGTGCCAAAGATTAGAGTCCTACCCACATCGTCTGGATTCACTCAATTTACACGGATAACGCCGAAGCGGCTAAGGATGACGCCGCGAAGCGCAGCTACAGGATGGGCAGGACGGGGAAGCCCCGTACCCCAGACTCCGTCGGCCAAAGGACTAGCGTCCTCTGGACACCTTTTAATAATAGGATTCCATAAGGACGATAGTCCTTTGGCGGGGTTTGGGGCAGAGCCTCATGGACGCGCTTCGCGCCCATCCTGTCCATCGTTAGCTGCGCTTCGCGGCGTCATCCTTAGCCGTTTCGGCGTTATCCGTGTAAATTGTGTGAATCCAGATGATGTGGGTAATAAAATGGACTATAGTCTTCTGGACACCTTAGATGGGCGCGCGCAGTTTGATCCAGGTTAGTTCGTGTTTGTTGTGGAAGAGATGGAGGATTTGGCTGTCTTGAATTTTTTCGAATTCACGGACGATCCCGTACCCTTCGTTGCCTTGGAATTTGAGGGTGCACACAAAGTTTGTTTCATGAATCGGCCATTGATGGATCCATTCCAACAGCCTTTCTGGGTAGCAGACGACGTCGCTGAAAATCCAATCGAGTTTGGGGAAATCTTCGGGCTTAAATTTGAAGGCATCTTTTTTTAGAAAGCTTACGTTTGGAAGGCTCGCTATGGCTGGGTCGAGCGGCGCCCGGTCGGCGGCGAAAACTTTCGTTTGCAATTGCTGCAGGACCCAGGTCCAGCTTCCCGGGCTTGCGCCGATTTCCAAACAGGTTTCGTTGGGTTGAGGCGTCCGCCCAATGCGGGTAAGGGCTTCCCAAAGTTTCAAATAGGCGCGGCTTGGCGGGATTTTGCTTTCTTGAAAGTGCATCTCTCCCTGCGCGAATGGGCTGGAGCAATGGGGAGAAGCGAGCATCGTTTGCTCGTCGAGAAGCATCCAGGATCCCAGGGGTGCTTGGGGAAGAAGGGAAAGGAAGGAGAGCGGTTTAGGAGAGAAAAAAGGGAGCTGCTCGGAGATCAATCTGCCTTTCCCAGAAAGAGAGTAGGGGTAAAAAGACCAGAGTTTCTGCAAGGAGCGGAGTTTTTTTGCGGCGTCTGAAATCGACTTGAATGGGATCGTTTGCGGATCGAACCAAATATTCTGCGCCCAATAGGTTTTTTGAGGGGGGCCGCTTGCGAGGAACAACCGGCCGTATTGGTGGGTGATGTCGCTCAGTTCGCTTTTTAGTTGTTCTTCCAAGCCCAGAGGGGCTAAATAGGCCGTCGCGCTCATTCAAAACTCAGGTGTTGGCGCGCATATTCGCCAAGACAAAGGCTCGTTGCGACAGAGACGTTCAAACTTTCGACGAAGCCTGTGCCTGGAATTTGAATATTGGAAGATGCGGCAGTCAGCAGAGTTTTCCCTACGCCGTCCGATTCGGCGCCGATCGCGAGGATCGTGCGGGCGGGAAACGGGAACCGATAGAGGGAAGATCCTTTGTGCGAGGAGGTCCCGATCAATGAAAAGCCTTTATTTTTCAAATTTTTCAACATTTCCATGGGATTGGACACGGCGATCAATTTCACTTTTTCTGCGCCCCCTTTGGCGATCCTGCAAGCCGACGGTGAGAGGGAGGGCAGCTTCCCTTGCTCTCCTAAAACGAAGGCGATGCCGAAATGGGCGGCGGTCCGAAGGATCGATCCGAGGTTATGAGGGTTTTGGACCCCGTCTAAATAAAGAAGGCAGATCTTCTCTTGTTTTCCAATGGATGAAAGGAAATCTTTGAATGGATAAGGAAGTGGTTCTTTGGCCAGCATGCAGACCCCTTCATGGTGGATCGAGTCGCTGACCTTATCGAGATCGGAAGGAGGGACGATATGGTAGGCTTTTTTTTGTTCGGCGCACCATTTCAGGACGTGCTTTAACGGTTTTACATTCGACTCGTCGAGGTAAACGCGGACGATGTCCTGCGGCCTATGCTTCCAAATGGCCAAACAGGCATGGATGCCATAGTATTTCAGTTCTTTTTCTTGGCTTTTTCTGCTAAAGTTCAAAACTTTTACCCTTTTTGTTCAACGATTATGGAAGATAGGTTAATTATTTTCTAAATGAAAATTCGATCTATGAAAAATTTTAATTATTCAGTCAAAGAAGGTTTTAATGGCAACTATCTACCCTAAAGAGCACACCATGGAAGATTTTCATAAGACTCAGCAGATGAGGGAGGGGAATGTCATCAAAGTGGACACTGCGCAAGGAAAGTGTGTCGGCGTATTTATAAGCCTCAAAGAAGGTTTTATGAAACCTTTTTGGAATTTGAGTCTTTCTCCTAAATATATTGTTCGAGACAATAAAGTTTCTAATGCCAAAGGTTATGCTTCTGATTTTACAATCGTATCGCCATTTAAACGTGTAACGGTTTTAGCCTCGGATTTATCTACATGGGATGGAAAAGAAGGTCTTTTGGATGCAAGTCCGTCAAGCCGGAGATCATCCAATGAAGACATTCCTCGGGATACATTAAACAGAACTTCTTCCTGCGCCAGTCTATCCAGTCTAGGATCCGTAAGTCCAATCAATGCGGATGATATGAGGGCCTCTAAGGAATTTACGCAGAACCTTTCACCTCGAAGGAAGATTGAGCTGCAGACTTTCCTGCGTAAATCTTCGGAAACTTAAAAAGAGAACTGGTTTTTTTTCAAAGCTTCGAGGCCCTTGGAGATCTGCTCCTCTTCTTCTGAATAAGCGAAACGGACGTAGCCTTCCATTCCGAAACCGATTCCGGGGACGAGAGCTACGTGGGCTTTTTCGAGCATTTCTTGGCACGCTTTCATCGAATCGTTTTCTATTTTTGCAAAATAATAGAGGGTCGAAGAAACGGGTCTGACAGTTTTCGAAAAAAGACGGTTGAACGTTTCGAAAAAGAGATTTCTCCGTTTCAGCATAGCAGTGCGGACGTAGGAAGCGACCTCGTCGGCATGCTGCAGCGCGGCGAGGGCGGCTTTTTGGCTGATCAGGGAAGTGCCTGTCGTGCTTTGACTTTGCAAGGCGATAAGGTTCGCGATGAGTTCTTTCGGTCCGAACGCAAAGCCGACTCTCCATCCCGCCATCCCGAAATTTTTCGAACAGCTTTCGATGATCAGGACGCGGGAGCTGTGTTCGGGAAACGAAGCGCAGGAGACGAAAGGGGCGCCGTCGAAGACGATCTCGCTGTACACTTCATCGGAAATGACCGTGAGATTGTGTGTTTTCGCAAGAGAGAGAATGTCTGCGATCTCTTGGTGGGAATAAAGGGCGCCGGTCGGGTTGCATGCGTTGTTGAGGATCAAGACGCGGGTCTTTTTTGTGATATGGGCTTTGAGCTGTTCCGCGGTGACTTTCCAATGGGATTTTTCCGATGCAGGAAGGATCACAGGAGTGCCTCGGGCCAGATGTACCATTTCCGGATAGGAGACCCAATATGGAGCAAGAATGAGAGCTTCATCTCCTTCTTCAAGCAGAATTTGGAGGGCGGCGTAAATGCCGAATTTTCCACCCGCTGTGATTACGGTTTGGTCGATTCCATAATTGCAATGGTAGCGGCGGTTCATCCAATCGGACGCGGCTCTTCTCAATTCGGTCAATCCGGCGATCGGCGCGTAAGGGCTCATTTTCTCATCGATCGCTGTTTGGGCAGCAATCAAGATGCGAGGATGGTTGGCCAGGATCGGATCGCCTGCTGCGAAATTGTAGACATGAATGCCTTCTTTGCGCATCTGCTGGGCGGCGGAGTTGATGATGCCGGTTGCGGAAGGTTTTAACGTTTTCATTCGACTGTCTCCAAAAATTGGATAAATTGTTTTAAAGTTTTTCCGATATTCGGTTGATTGTAAAGGGCAATTTCAGCGCGGAGCGCGGGATTGTCCTGGGCGAGGCGGGTCATCGATTGAAAACCAGGACCTGCCATTTCAATGCTTTTCGAGTCTTCTATAGTTACAAATTCGAAGAGCGCTTTAGAGATCAGGTAAGGGACATGGGAGACTAGGGCCGCTCTACGATCGTGGACCTCCGCCGTCATGCGGAGAGGTTTTGCGCCGAGAAGCCGGATCAGTTCCTCGACCTCAGCTAAAACAGCTTCAGTATTTTTCGCGTGAGGGGTCACGACCCAGGGGGCCTCTTTAAAAATCTCCCCGTCGCTGTGTTCGAATCCGCTTTGGTGTTTGCCGGCCATTGGATGCGTCGCTACGAATTCGACAGAACCCTTTGTAAAGGATTCAAATCGTTTCGCGATTTCCCCTTTCACGCTGCCGAGATCTAGAACGATAAGCGGACGGACCTGCGATTCGGCGCGGCGGGAGATTTTTTCGCCGATCTCCAAAATGGCAGAGATAGGCACTGCCAGGATGAGAACGTCGATCGCATCGAGGTTTTGGAGCAAAGTTTCTCCCGTCAAAACTTCTCTTTTCCCCTCAAGGGCTTTTAATATCGAGCCTCCCATGAGTCCGAGGCCGATGATTCCGATTTTATGAAAGGACATCGTAGTTCCCCAAAATTTTGAGTGAGTCGGTTTTGGCGGATAATTCTTCGATGAAAGAAGGATTATCCGATTCAAGATCGACGTAAAAGAGATATTCGAAAGGCCGTCCTACGATTGGCCTCGAAACGATGTAGGTCAAATTCACATTTTCTCGTGCGAAGAGAGACAGGGCTTCCGCCAAGCTTCCCGGCCGGTGTTCCAATGTGAAACAAAGGGACCATTTCTTTCCCGTTTTTTTCCCTTCTTTGGAAAGGAGAAAAAACCGGGTGTAATTTTCCTGATGGTCCTGGATGTCTTCGAGGAGAACTTCCAATCCGTAAATTTCCGCAGCCCCGCGATGGGCGATCGCCGCGCAGGTTTTATCCTTCAATTTAGAGACATCGGCCGCAGCTCCCGCGGTATCGTAGTGGGAAACCGCCTCCATGGCGCTGTTGCGTCGGAATAGACCGACGCATTGGGCGAGCGCTTTCGGATGGGAAAGGACCTTTCGGATCTCTTGCATCGAGGTTCCGGGTATTGCCAGCAAGCTATGCCTGATTTGCGTACTAGCTGCGCCGATAATGTGCAGGCTTCCTTGACTCATGAGATCGAGGGTCTCGTAAATCGTTCCCGCAAGGGTGTTTTCGATCGGCATCAACGCTAGGTCGGCATCCCCTTTTTCTACCGCCTCGTAGACTTCCCGGAATGTCGGGAAGCCTCGAGTTCGGCAAGATCCGCCTCCAACGCGCTGAGCCGTTCTATGACTGAACGATCCATCGATTCCTTGATAAGCGATCGTGATCATTGGACCGCCTCCATTTCGAGCCTTGTGTAATCCATGACGATCGTGAAGATTTCTTCCATCACGGTGGGGCTTAGTCCTTGTTCCTTCGCCAACATCCGGATTTCCGCTTTGATCGCGTCTTCCCGTTTGGAATCGAGGATCGGCAACCGCTCTTTCTTCTTCACACGGGCGATTTCCCGGGCGATTTCAAGGCGCGTTCCCAAAAGCGCGATCAAATTGCGGTTGATCGTATCGATTTGCATCCTGAGTTCGTTTAAGTTCATAAAGACCTCCCCATTGCGGCGGCGACTTTTTTCAAGTCGGGGACCAATGCAGTCAGTTCCGATGGAAGAAGAGCTTGCTTCCCATCGCATTTAGCGTTTGCTGGAGCATTATGGACTTCTATGAGAAGCCCGTCCGCTCCTGCTGCGATCGCGGCTTTGGAAAGAGCTGGAATCAGATCTTTTCGTCCTGCGGCGTGGCTCGGATCGACGATGACCGGCAAATGGGTCAAAGTTTTTAATACGGGCACGCTGCTTAGGTCCAATGTACTGCGGGTCGCCGTTTCGAAGGTCCGGATGCCCCGCTCACAAAGAATCACCTGCGGATTGCCGTGAGCCATAATGTATTCTGCGCTCATGAGCCATTCTTCGATCGTCGCTGAGACGCCTCGCTTCAGGATCACCGGTTTGCCGCATTTGCCGACTTCTTTCAGGAGGTCGAAATTTTGCATGTTGCGGGCGCCGATGCGGAGGATATCGACATGCTCGGAGACGAGGGCTACATCGCGCACATCCATTACTTCCGTTTCGATCAGCATCCCATGTTTTTTCTGGGCCTCGGAATGGAGCTTCAAACCTTCGGCTCCCATCCCTTGGAAACTGTAGGGGGATGTGCGGGGTTTGTAGGCCGATCCGCGCATCACGGACACGTTCGCTTGTTTGAGCTCATCCGCGATCGCGTTCAATTGTTCGCGGCTTTCGATGGCGCAAGGTCCTGCCATGAGCGAGATTTTATCGCCTCCGATTTCGATCCCTTTGATCCGGATGATTGTTTTTTCCGGATGGAGAGCGAGGCTTGCTAATTTGTAGGGCGTAGAACTGGCATTGGCCGTTTCTACTCCGGGCAAGTTTCTCAGCGTTGAAGCGATCTCTTCCGTGGGATTGCTTTCTAGACCGATCACGGTCTGATTCTCGTTTGTGCAAACGCGGTGTCCCAGACGGTGGATGTCCAACATCTGACGGATTGAAAGAATTTCATCGGCATTGGCCGATTTTTTGAGTGTAATCAACATATAACTATTCCTTTTCGGGTTTTTAACTTTTTAAAACGGATCTGATAGTGAAGTTAAATGAATATGGCGCTAGGCGCCAAAATAAAAGGAATAGCTAAAAGAATAGAAATAGCAGCGTGCGAGCGGCTGGCGAACAGAAGAAGTAGTGGTTGCCTTTTTTCTCATACAACTTTGCTATTTGATCTTGATTATAACCGATTGATTAATTTCTTGTCAGCTTTTTGTTTTTCCAGATGGGGGGCGGAATTCATAAGGCATTGATTATTAAAATGCTTGTGTCCTACATCTATCTGCCATCTTGTGCCAATCGGATAAATCGGGTAGAGTTTTGCAATTCTTTTTTTGAAGGAGATCAATGCAGGGAGGAGAAGAAGTGTTTAGAAGATTCATGGTATTTCTCTTAAGCATTTGCATGGGAACGGGCCTATACGCCATCGCCCCAAATCAAAAAACCGTTCTTGTTTGCGGGGGCGGCGGATTCATCGGCTATCATTTAATGAAGCAGTATAAAAGCGAGGGGTATTGGGTGCGGGGAGCGGACCTTCATGAACCCCAATTCGGCCCAAACGTGGCAGATGAATTTTTAATCGCCGATTTACGGGATCCTCAGCAAGCGAAAAAAGCTCTTTTCCTCAATGGCAGATCCTTTGACGAAGTGTGCCAGCTAGCGGCCAACATGGGGGGGATGGGTTTTATCTCCCAGCACGACGCTGAAATCATGCATGACTCAGCTCTGATCAATCTCAACGTTTTAGAAGAAAGTAGAAAAACGGGCGCCAAAAAAGTATTTTTTTCCTCCTCTGCCTGCGTCTATCCTTTGCGCAACCAGTTAGATCCTGATAATCCTAAATGTTCCGAAGACTCGGCCTATCCAGCGGATCCCGATACGGAATATGGTTGGGAAAAACTGTTCAGCGAAAGACTCTATCTCTCTTACATGAGAGATTATGGAATGGATATTCGGATTGCCCGGCTGCATAATGTATTCGGCCCTCAAGGAACTTGGGAAGGAGGCAGGGAAAAAGCTCCGGCGGCGCTTTGCCGGAAAGTCGCTCAATTAGGCGATGAGGGACGGATCGATATTTGGGGAAAAGGAGACCAGACCCGCTCTTTCCTCTATATCGATGAATGTGTCGAAGGGATCCGGCGGATTCTGTCCGCGGAAAAACGCCCTCCCATCGTAAATTTGGGCTCGGAAGAGATGATCCAGATCAACGATCTTGCCCTTCTAATCGGTAAAATCTCAGGCAAAGATGTCGCGATCCAAAATGTTCCGGGGCCAGAAGGAGTTCGAGGGAGAAATTCCGACAATAGCCTGATCCGATCCGTATTGGATTGGGAACCTACTCGATCTTTGGAAGCAGGATTGAAATCGCTTTATCCTTGGGTTGCAAGTCAGATCGAAGAGAAACAGAGCTCGAGTAGAGGCCAAAAGATCACAGTGATCGGAATCGGAAAGATCGGGCTTTGCTATGCATTATGCTTGGAGCGGGCGGGATATCGCGTTTTAGGCGTCGATCTTTCGCAAGAATATACCGACAGTTTGAATCGGAAAACCTTTCGGTCCCTGGAACCGCAGGTCAATGAATATCTGAAGGACAGCCGCAATTTCGAAGCTACGACTTCTTTGAAGGAAGGGCTTGACTTTTCAGATGTCTGCTTCATCGCCGTCCCCACAAATCATTTAAAGGGGACCGACGCTTACGATCCGACTCCTTTGACCCAGCTTCTCCAAGCGATCGACAATTTAGAAGTTTCGAATAAGCATTTGGTGATTTCCAGCACGGTCCCGCCAGGATACATTGAAAAAATCGGCTTGCCTGCGATCCAAAATTGCAAAAATACAACGCTTTCGTACAACCCCGAATTCATTGCGCAAGGCCAAATCATCGGCGATTTGGAAAATCCCGATGTGGTTCTAATCGGAGCCGATTCTAAAGAAGATGGGGACATTCTCGAAGCGATCCAGAAGAAATTATGCAAAAACCAGCCGTCGATTGAAAGAATGTCGACCGCGAGTGCACAGATCGCGAAAATGGCGTTGAATTGCTTTGTGACGGCAAAAATCGCGTTCGCGAACCTGATCGGAGATATCGCCGATGAAACGCCCGGGGCCGATAAATTCGCGATTCTGGGCATGCTTGGCAAAGATAGCCGGGTCGGTTCGAAATATTTAAAACCCGGGTATGGTTTTGGAGGCCCCTGCTTTCCGAGAGACAACCGGGCGTTTGCCGAATATGCAGCGTCGATCGGCATCGAAACAACCTCCTTGCGCGCGACAGACCGAATCAACCGCTGGCATACAGGCTATATGGCAGAGAAGTTGATCGAAAAATCATTAGATGAATATGCCTTCGAAGACGTTTGCTATAAATCCAATTGTCCAGTTCCTATCATCGAAGAATCGCAAAAGATCGCTGTGGCCAAGCAACTCGCTGAAGCAGGAAAAAAAGTGACCCTTATCGATTCTGGGGAAGTATTGGCAAAAGTGGAGGAAGAATATGGAACTCTATTCAACTATCAAGTGAAGCAATGAGCATGAAGATCTTTCTATTGTTCTTTTTTTTGGTCTCGCTTGGGGAAGCTCAAACGCAAGAGCCGATCGATTTGGTCAGGCAATTTTGGGACAGGCAGCCCTGCAACATCAAACACAGCAATGCCGAATTCGGGACGAGGGATTATTTCGATCAAGTGGAAAAGCGGAAATATTTTGTGGAACCCCATATTCCCGCTTTTGCTGAATTCGACCGTTGGAAAGATAGGGAAGTTTTAGAGATCGGGTGCGGAATCGGAACCGATTCGATCAACTTTGCCCGCGCTGGCGCTAAACTGACTGTGGTTGAGCTCTCTGAGAAAAGCCTCGAGATCGCGAAAAAACGATTCGAGGTGTATGGGCTCAAAGCTGAATTCATCGTCTGCAACGCTGAAAATCTGTCTCAGTATTTAGCCGGCAGGCAATTCGATCTTGTCTATTCCTTCGGAGTCCTCCACCATACGCCGAATCCTCAAGCGGCCATAAGAGAGATAGAAAAGGTCTTGAAGCCTGAAGGAGAGCTTCGCATCATGCTCTACTCGAAATACAGCACGAAGAATTTCATGATTCTTTTAGGGATCGCCCAACCCGAAGCGCAGTATGGCTGCCCCATCGCTGACACCTATTCGAAAACCGAGATCCTGAAGCTCCTTTCGTCTTTCGACGTCTATTCTTGCGGCAAGGATCATATTTTCCCCTACAAAATCGACGAATATAAGAAGTACATCTATACGAAGCGATTTCCGTGGAATTTCCTGCCTGGCCCAATCGCTCGCCTCATTGAAAAGAGTTTCGGATGGCACTATTTAATCAAAGCGAAGAAAAGAAAAGAGGCCGGCTTGACTGCGGCTCAATAGGAGGCCTCGAACCATTTCGAATTGTTATTTGATTTTTTTCTTAATTTGCATTCTATCTCAAGGAACTTGTCTTGAAAGCCCCCTTTTTATCAGTTTAGGAGCCAACTGTGTTCCTGCAAATCGGTTGAGAGACCTCAATTTGAGACAAGCCGCCTTCCCTTTCGACTGGATTTTGAGCATCGACGATGCAGGATTGATCGAATTGATAAATAGAGATTTTGAAGATTTCGTTAGTGGGAGATATTTCTACAAGGATTCTGATGGGAATCTCAAGCACACTCTCTATCATCTCGAAATTTTGTACGATCACGAGCAGAAAGAGCCATTTCGAAAGGATTCATTTTATCCCAAGGATGAGATCCTGGCAAAATATCAAAGAAGGCTGGAACGGCTAAAAGAGATTGCGAATTTTGGGGGAAAAGTATGTTTTATTCGATTCGTGCTCCCTTCCCGACTCTACAAGGCAGCCTATCCTGCAGCTTATTGGTTCGATTATTCTCATGAAATAAATGAGAGGATTGTTGCCCTCGAGCTTCGCGATTCGCTGAAGAGACGGTTTCCCCTTCTCGATTTTGATTTGATTGTAGTTTCAAAAACCGACGGAGAAGAGCGAATGGAGAGGGTGGAAGAGGTTCGTTTATTTTATCTTTTAGACGAATATAACCTTCAATCCTGGAAAGGGATTTTTGATCAAGTAATGGATTCATTGGAAATATTTCTTGATGGGTACATTTTCAGGCCCAGGGACTTCTATTCTACGGGCGACGATCAACCCATCGCCGGAACAGCTTTCAGCAGGGGTGTGCGCTCCGACAATTTGGTATCCGAATTTCTTTAAAAAATTTAAACAATCAAGATGCATCGAAGGGAGATGTGTTGAAATAAAAAAGTAATCGATTTTTTCTTGTTTAATCGATTCGATGCACGAGTTGAGCATGGCATATTCAGCTCCTTGAATATCGGCGTGCAGAATATGCACATGGTCGATATTTTCTTCCTTCAAGAAGGAATCGATCCAAATTTTCCGAGCCCCGGAAAAATTAGCATCGTCATTGTCTTTGATCGCAGCGTATCCTTGGTAGAAATGGGCGTCTTTTCCGTTCAGTTCAAAATTTTTTCTCCCCACATTCAACCTTCTCGGATCAGGCTCGACGAGATAGTTCCTGGCTCCTGGAACGATTGAAGAAAACCACAAAGAATAATATCCCCAATAAGCGCCCAACTCAATCATCGTCGCATTGGGCGGTATGAATTTAAGAACTTCGTAGAAGATCTTTTCTTCTTGAGGTTCATGATGGCCTTTTAATCCAGTTATGATATCGGTCAGCCAAGAGACATCGTAATAACAATCTTTTATGATTTTCACCCCATTGTGCATCAATTGATAGGAAAGGCCTCCCTCTTTGAAAATTTGACCCGCGAAAGGAACTTTAGGGATGGAATCCGCATCCTCCCCTTGTATGGTTAAAAGGGTTCTGGATAATTGATAGGAAGGATCTGTGCTTTTCATAGGATCGGATAAAATTTCTTCGATGCAGCCTAATTTGTGCAGGGTCAAACTTCGATTTTTTTGGTAGATTTTATCGCCGAACAGGTTTTCGACTGGGAGATATCCCTTCGTATTCAGAAAGTCGGTAAAATTTTCTCCATAATTGTCCTCGACGTCGATAATTTCGATGTCGAACCTGGAAAAATCGATCGATTTGAGAATATCCAGTTCGCCCCCTTCCGTATCGATGCTCAAATAGTCGATATGGAAAAGACCGTTTTCATTTAAGACGTCATTCAATAAATAACAATCGACATCGATGGTGTCTATCGATCCCCCTTGGAAGAATACATCGTTGCGGATTCGGCTTACGTGTCTAGGATCGTATTTGGCGATCAGTCCGCTCAAAGTTTCGTTGGGGCCGGTGATTCGCCAAAATTTACTTTTCCCGGGAACATTCGAAATGCAACCCTGTATGCAAATGGCACTTCGATTTTTTTTTAATTCATTGAACTCTTCTGGAATCGGCTCAACGCAAACACCTTTCCAACCTAAATCTTCAAAAAACTTGGAATTGCTAAAAGCGATTCCGTTATGAGCTCCTATGTCGACGAAAACTCCATCTGTTTTTCCTTTGAAGAAATTTTCGTAGACGTACCGGTCTTGACCATATTGGGAATAATAACCCATTTCATCGGATCCATATTGCCGAAAATGTTCAGTTGTCTCTTCTACATGCTCATAAGGCAGGCTTTCATCGGCCGCATATAGCTGGGCAAGCGAAAGAAAAACCCACATAAATTGTTGGACGAATTTATGATTCATCATGTTTCAACTCGGTAAAATTGGATCAAGAACCATTTGGATCGGACATCTTCACTAAGGACTATTTTAGGATCAAGATTTTTTATTTTTGCATGCGTTCCGGATTTTAAAAATTTTCCTTGTTTAAAAGCGGGTGCTGGATTAAAACTGATCGTTAAAAAAAGCGATCAAGGCGTTTGATCAAAATTCGTTCTTCGAAAAAATTTGGTAAAGAATAGATGCGGAAAGTGCAAAAACGGGTAGCTTTTTTTCTCCTTTGTTTTTGCTTAGCTGCCTCTGTTTTCGGGGAGCTTAACCAGCCCCTTCGTTCTGATAAAATCGAATCCGGTCCACTTCTTTTATCCGAAGCGTCGGAAAAAATTACGGAAAGAAAGCCGCCATCTCGACTTGAATCCCGAAAGGAAAAAGTCCCTCTCAGTAATTCGAAGCCTGACGGGTGCATGAAGCCCCCGAAGCAAGGCCCCCGAGGTCCGACAGGCCCTGTAGGGGAACCTGGTCCTACCGGCCCCACAGGGCCAGCCGGAGGCCCTCCTGGCCATACTGGCGGAACAGGAGCGACTGGGCCGACAGGACCGACAGGACCCTTTGGATTCGGAGCGACAGGCCCTACCGGTCCTACAGGCTCGACAGGCCCGACAGGTCCTGCTGGATTCGGACCCACTGGAGTCACGGGCCCAACTGGCCCGACTGGTTCCACCGGTCCGACAGGCCCAGGAATTACTGGGCCTACAGGTCCGACAGGCGGTTCGACGGGTCCCACAGGTCCGACAGGCCCTGGGCTAACAGGCTCTACGGGTCCAACAGGAGGAGCGACCGGTCCAACAGGAGTGACAGGACCTACTGGTGTAACAGGGCCAATTGGACCGATGGGAGACACAGGCTCTACTGGCCCGACAGGCGTGACAGGACCTACAGGGCCAACAGGGATAACAGGGCCGACCGGTCCAACAGGAGTTACGGGTCCAACTGGTGTAACAGGGCCTACGGGGTTGATGGGTGACACAGGTCCTACAGGTCCGACAGGCGTTACGGGGTCCCACGGGAGTAACGGGGCCGACCGGTCCAACAGGAGTGACGGGACCAACGGGCGTCACAGGACCGATGGGACTAATGGGAGAACTGGCCCTACAGGACCGACAGGAGTGACAGGCCCCACAGGTCCAACCGGTATAACGGACCGACCGGTCCAACAGGAGCGACAGGTCCAACTGGTGTAACAGGGCCGACGGGGTTGATGGGTGATACAGGTCCCACAGGTCCGACAGGCGTTACGGGTCCCACGGGAGTAACGGGGCCGACTGGCACAACAGGAGTGACAGGTACCGACAGGTGTCACAGGACCGATGGGGGTGATGGGAGACACAGGCCCTACAGGTCCGACAGGAGTGACAGGCCCCACAGGTCCAACCGGTATAACAGGACCGACTGGTCCAACTGGAGCGACGGGTCCAACAGGTGTTACCGGGCCGACGGGATTGATGGGTGAACTGGTCCCACAGGTCCAACAGGCGTGACAGGTCCCACAGGCGTAACGGGGCCGACTGGTCCAACAGGAGTGACGGGTCCAACAGGTGTCACAGGACCGACAGGAGTGATGGGAGACACAGGCCCTACAGGTCCGACAGGAGTGACAGGCCCGACAGGTCCAACAGGTGTGACAGGATCAACTGGCTCGACCGGTCCAACAGGGGTACTGGCGCAACTGGTCCTACAGGTCCAACGGGAGTTACAGGCCCCACAGGACCTACTGGTCCAGGATACTGGGCCAACTGGTCCTACTGGAGGAAGCACTGGCCCCACGGGGCCAACAGGAGTCACAGGACCTACAGGATCGACGGGGAATACAGGTCCAACTGGCTCACTGGTCCAACAGGAATCACAGGTCCGACTGGAGTTACAGGTTCCACAGGCCCTACCGGCCCAGGAATAACAGGCCCCACTGGAGGTAGCACCGGTCCTACCGGCCCAACTGGAGTCACCGGACCCACTGGCCCAACAGGGATTACCGGACCTACTGGATCAACTGGTGTGACAGGGCCAACGGGAGTCACAGGTCCGACCGGCCCTACAGGCGCAACTGGTGTGACTGGGCCTACAGGTCCGACAGGTGTTACTGGTGTCACTGGATCAACTGGTCCTACTGGAGTTACAGGCCCAACAGGACCTACCGGCCCAGGAATAACCGGGCCAACTGGTCCTACTGGAGGAAGCCAGGACCCACTGGTCCGACTGGCGTCACTGGGCCCACAGGTCCGACAGGAGTTACAGGTCCAACAGGAGTCGCGGGACCTACTGGCCAAACGGGTCCGACTGGAGTCACGGGTCCGACCGGCCCAACTGGTACAACGGGTGTAACAGGACCTACAGGACCGACAGGTGTTACTGGCCAAACAGGTCCGACTGGAGTTACAGGTTCCACCGGCCCTACCGGTGGAAGCACCGGACCCACTGGACCGACTGGAGTCACTGGTCCAACAGGTGTAACGGGAGTCACAGGCCCGACTGGCCCAACAGGTGCAACGGGTGTAACAGGTCCTACAGGCCCGACAGGGGTTACGGGATCGACTGGTCCAACTGGCGTGACTGGCCCCACAGGTCCGACAGGAGTTACTGGTCAAACGGGTCCGACTGGAGTCACAGGCCCGACAGGCGCAACGGGTGTAACAGGACCTACAGGTCCGACAGGTGTTACTGGTCAAACGGGTCCGACTGGAGTTACAGGCCCCACCGGCCCTACCGGTGGAAGCACCGGACCCACTGGCCCCACAGGTCCGACAGGAGTTACAGGTCCAACAGGTGTAACGGGAGTCACGGACCTACGGGTCCGACTGGAATTACAGGCCCAACAGGCCCAACGGGTGTAACAGGACCCACAGGTCCGACAGGGGTTACTGGTCCCACAGGTGTAACGGGAGTCACGGGACCTACTGGCAAAACGGGTCCAACTGGAGTCACAGGCCCGACTGGTCCAACAGGGGCAACGGGTGTAACAGGACCTACAGGCCCGACAGGGGTTACGGGACCCACTGGTCCAACTGGTGTGACTGGGCCCACAGGTGTAACTGGCGTAACAGGGCCTACAGGAGTTACGGGTCCAACTGGATCTACGGGTTCGACAGGACCTACAGGTCGAACGGGTCCAACAGGAGTTACGGGACCTACCGGACCGACGGGGGTTACTGGGCCAACTGGTCCGACGGGTCCGAGAGGAACAATTGGAGATTTTGGGATGGTTTATTTAACGACCGCGATGCAGTCCGTGACGAGTGCTGAGTCGGTTCCGTTCAATAACGAAAATCCAAACAATTCAGATACTGTAAACTTGGTTAATTCAGGAAGTTTGGCCGTTCCGTACGCCGGCTTGCAAGTGACCAATGGAGGTATTTATCAGGTGACTTGGGGGTATCAAACTTCCACTACACCCGCGACTGTAAATTTGTTAATCAATAATTCAATCATGGCTCCTCCTACTCCTCCTGCGTATCAGGAGTTATCAACCAGTAACAACAACCCAGCTCAGAGGTTCATGAGTAGTTTAACGACAATACTTGCTATTCCTGCTGGAGGAATATTAACCCTGCACCCCACAGGCACCGTTGTTTTTATAAACGGTGGTGGTACGACTAATGCAGTAACGGCTTATATAACGGTGTTTAGGTTGCAATAAAGGGAACGAATGAAGAATTTGAGATTGATCATCGTTTTGATATTTTCTTTTTCATGTATGAGTTTGCATGCGACCGATTTGTATTCCAAAAAAAAATACAATCTCTCGATCTGTTCTATAATAAATAATGAAGCAAAATTCTTAAAGGAATGGATTGAATATCATAGATTAAT
This sequence comes from uncultured Chlamydiae bacterium, assembly GCA_963713105.1. Classification (GTDB taxonomy): domain Bacteria; phylum Chlamydiota; class Chlamydiia; order Chlamydiales; family SM23-39; genus CAVQKJ01. Next base: position 1,179,479 of record CAVQKJ010000004.1, on the reverse strand, counting down.
CGGAGTCGATCATTTCTATTTATATAACGTTAACAGTACAGATCGCTATATGGAGGTTATTAGGAATTACATTAAGGAAGGGGTGGTCACTTTGATCCGATGGCCGGATCTTTCGAAAAACATCACCGACGAAAGCGTGTGTGTATTGAGCACTCACGTTCCAGCTTATGAGAATGCTGTTAAAGTGAAGGCTATCAATGAGACGAATTGGTTGGTTTTTGTCGAGGTCAATGAGTTTCTAGTGACGCCTGAAAATCAAGATTTGAGAGAGATCCTTGAAGAATTTAAAGAATATCCGGGTATCATTTTACAAACCGATTACTACGATGCCTCTAACATCAATCCGAAAAAACTGATCATCGAAACGATAAATCTCTCTAAACCTCCCAAAAGAAACATAGAAAAAACTGTTCTGAAAACGATTTTCAAACCTAAAGAAGTAGAAACCTTCCTTTGGCCTCCCTATCAATTTACATTTAAAGATGCTCAATCTCCGATCACTCTCAAAAAATATGAGATGCGCATCAATCAATATGTAAATAGAAAATCAGGACTTCTTCTTACCCAAAATCCTAAAGTGAAAATGGCCGTAGACCCTCGAATGGTTACCGAAGAGGAAATCGCGAATCTGCTGAAAGCAGGATATGAAATCGAAGACGCAGAGCAGGCCATCCATCGATTCGTTCCCGTACTGCACAAAAAAATGGGAATCTCTCCAACCTGGGATTGATCATTTTTAAAAAATTCCTTGATAATAAATTTATTTTTTTGGCACTCTCTTCTCCTTTCAGTTCTTGGGTAAGAATTTAACTCTTTAACAAATGACCTGAGTAAGAGTTCGATTCAACAAACAAAAAAACTCAGGTCTTATCAATGGTGGTGTAAGTGAAAAGAATTGTTCTTTTATGTTTCACAATTTTCTCGTTTGCGCAGTTGCTGGCCAATAATCTCACCTGGTCTTCACCTGTCACACTTTCAGGATCGATGTCCACTGTATCCAGTCCTCAAATCATAATGGATTTGAATGGAGATGCTACGGCTGTATGGGTGGAAAATGGTTTAATCAATACAAGCTATCAGCCGGTTAATGGTTCTTATGGAGGAGTTACTACCCTATCAACAACTGCAACAGCCTCTTCGCCGGCTCTTGGCGTGGATGGGAACGGCAACGTGACTGCGGTCTGGGTGGAAAGCGATGTCATTATGACATCGACTTTCAATGGATCTTCTTGGAGCTTAGAGACTGCGATATCCCAAGGCACTTCTTTAAATCCCGCTTCTAATCCGGTAGTGGCTGTAGATAGTACGGGAAATATCGTTGCTGCTTGGATCCGAAGCGGATTCATTGAATCTTCGACAAAACCTTTTGGGGGAACTGGTTGGAGTAACGTCAGCCCAATTTCCGCTGCGAGTTCCGATAATCCCTCGGTCGCAATTGGAGGCAGCGGAACTGTTTGCGCTGTTTGGCATAGCGTTGTTTCAGGTTCTGACGAGATTTTCTCTGCGACTCAAACGATCAATTCAATAACAAAGACAGCTGGCCCGTGGAGTTCTCCTTTGACAATCGCCTCAGGAGGGTTTAGCCATAACTATCCCAAAGTGGTGGTGGATGTAAATGGAAACTCTACGGTCGTTTGGTTCCGCTATGTTGTTGCAGGCTCTAATTATGATAGCGTCCAAGTGGCGACATCTACTTTAGTGCTCAATGGGGCTGCCTGGTCTCCCGTTCCTACTTTTCTTTCCGGATTTGGATCGCGCAATCCCGCAGGTCTGAGTCTAAAAATAGTGACAGATAATGAGGCTGACTTAGTCGCGTTTTGGTCCCAGTCTTACGATGGAGCGACTTTCAATATAGAAGGGGCCCAGCAAATATCCGGAGGATCCTGGACTCCACTAACGCAGTTAATAGTAAGTAATAACTACGCTTTTCAAGGAGATGTATCGTCGAGTTTATTAGATGAGATCCTAGTGGGCTTCATGTATTTCGATGGAACAAACGTAGTGATTCAAGCGTGTGAAGCAAGCATGAAAGGGATTTTATCCGAGATCTTCTTCTCCCAACTCATTGAGGTTACGTCGGGCGGCGAGAATGGCTTTGTCAGAGTGGCCTCCGCTTTTGTTAGCGGGACAGAGACCGTTTATGCCGGGGCCGCTTGGCTCAGCTCAAATGGAACGAATACGACTGTCCAAGCTGCAAACGGCACAAGGACCGCTGTCCTGCCTCCAACGAATTTACACGTTTCGCAAACTATGCCTCCCAATAATTTTGGGATATTCACAGAGTATGCGAATACGCTTACCTGGGATGCAAGCGCTTCGCCCAACATTCAAGCATATTTCATTTATCGAGATGGAATTCAGGTAACTGATGTCGCGTCCTCTGTGCTGGAATATGTCGACCATAATCAGGTCCAAAATGGCGCTGTTACTTATGGCATTATCGCTGTAGATGATGATTTTTCTCCAAGCCAAGAGGCTACAAAAAGTTTTCCTTAACTTAAAAAATTTAAATAGGGTTCAATCATGAAAAAACTATCGATTTTTCTTCTCTCGATCTTTGCTTCATCTCAATTGATGGGCACTGATATCGTTTGGTCTTATCCACCCACTTCTATTTCTACTGCCAACGTCAACGCTTCCGATGCGCATATTGCGATGGATGCAAACGGCGACGTGGTTGCAGTTTGGATCGAAAATGGCGTAGTCAAATCCAAAAGTAAAACTGTGAATATGAGTTGGAGCACTGAGCATAGTCTTTCCGCATCCACGGTTTCTTCTCCTCGAGTCGTTTCCGATGCATCCTTTAACGCAACTGCGATTTGGATTGAAAATGGAGTGGTCAAAGCTTCGTATAAACCCTCGAGTGGAAATTGGAGCAACGAAGTCACCCTTTCAAACTCAGGAGCCTCTACTCCAACTTTGGCTGTAGATTCTACCGGCGATGTGGTAGCTGCTTGGGCCAGAAATGGGAATATCGAGACAGCGATAAAAATATTCGGTCAGAATTGGGGTCCGGTTCAAACCATCAATAGTTCTAATGCAACCAATCCTTATGTAGCCGCAGGGGGATCCTGCTCAGGAGAAAGAGCTGTCGTTGTATGGAATGGGACTTCAGGCACGACAAATGTGGTTTATGCTTCTACAAAACTGATCGGCAGTAATTGGAGCAATCAAACTCTTATTTCGGTGACAAACCATCAGGCCGGATATGCCTCTGTTGCGATCGATCCGAATTGCAATGCAACGGCAGTCTGGTATCTCTATGATGTTTCGGGATCTGTTTATTCCAATGTCACTGTTCAATCGGCAACATTGCCTAGCGGCGGCGCATGGACAACTCCCCAGAGCCTTTCTGTTCCAGGGATTCGCAATCCAGCGACTCTTTCAGCCAGAGTGGCCTACGATGGTTTTGCAAATGCCATTGCGATATGGAACACTTCTTTCGATGATGAAACTTTCCATATCCAATCTGCGATCAAACCTGTGCAGGGCGGTTGGCAAGCTCCTTACGAACTGGTATCGGGAAATTTGTATTCCTTCAATTACAGTCAAACCGTTTCTTCTTTAGGCGATGCCATAGCTGTTTATATGTTTTACAACGGATCTTCTTTGCTGATCCAGTCATCTGAGACGGATATCACCGGATTCACGCAAGCCGCCTGGTCTGTTCCAATCAACATTTCAACGGGCACAGAAAACGCTTATCCTTCTTTGGCCTCGGCTCTAACAGGAAATCTGATCAACACAGCCGCCGTTTGGATCGCATCAAACGGAACGGTGAACTCAGTGGTTGCAGCGACAGGGACGAAAAATCTGATTTTGCCCCCATCGTCGCCAACTGTGACGCAGAGTACGCACAATTTTGGCGTTTTTACTGAGTATTATAATACTTTGAGCTGGACGGCCAGCACAGATCCCAATGTCGCGGGTTATCTCATTTATCGAAATGGAACATTCATTGGTCAAGTGAATGCGGGCACGTTGCATTTCGTAGATGACAATCGGGTGCAAAATGGCTCTGTGATTTATGGCGTGGCCTCTGTTGACAGTCAACAGTCTCACAGCAAAATCATAACGGTCTCATTTCCTTAAACAATACTAAATCCGGGAGCCAGGCTTGCCTGGCTCCCATTTAAATAGGTTTATGATGAAAAATTTTTTTTTGATGATTCTCTGTTTTACTCAATTGATGGCCCAGGATATTGTTTGGACGTCTACAACCCTCTCTTCCTCTGGAGACAATTCTTCGAATCCGAATGTAGCGATGGATGGAAGCGGAAATAGCGTTGCCATCTGGATCGAGAATGGAATGGTTATGGCCAGTTGGAATCCTGTGAATGGAAGCTGGACGCCGCCGGTGGCTATCTCGAACTCTGGAGCCACTTCACCCGCATTGGCGATGGATCCAAATGGAAATGCCACGGCCATTTGGTTGGAAGGGACTAATCTGCAAACTTCATCCGCTTCATTTAATGGCATTTGGAGCGCTGAAACAAACATAGCCACTCAAAGTTCCGATCCTCAGCTCGCAGTCGACGTGAATGGAAACCTGGCTGCCGTCTGGGTCAGTTCGGGAACGATTGAAGCCATAACCAAACTTTTTGGCCAAAGCTGGTCGATGACTTCCAGCCCTATTTCTGTGACTACTTCAGATAATCCCAGCGTTTCTATTGGGGCTAATGGAACCGTCTGCGTGGTATGGCATAGTGTAGCTGTAGCCGGAAATGATGTTGTGGAATCGGCAACCCAGTCGATTACCGCAGGAGTATGGAGTTCCCCTCCGCTAGTTATCGCCTCTGGCGCTTTCAGCCACAACTATCCGAAAGTAGCTGTCGATGTGAATGGCAATGCAGCTGTGATTTGGTATCGATATAACCCAGAAAATTTCTCAACTTTGAATGCGATTGCCTCCTATCTGCCATTGAATGCGCAGGCTTGGGCGATTCCGACTCTCCTCACGGCAAATGGGACGCGCAATCCAGCAGATCTATTTGCCAAAGTCGCGTTTGATGGCGATGGAAATGGGATTGCCTTCTACTCGATGTCCTATGATGGGGCGACTTTCGATGTTGAAGCAGCGCTAAAAGTTGTGGGGCAGAATTGGACCTTTGGATCTTTATTAGTCCCTTCAAATCCTTATTCGTATCAAGGGGATGTATCGGGGAATTCATTAGGAGAGGCTTTGGTGGGTTACATGGTTTATGATGGCACTAACCTAATCATCCAAACCGCAGAAACGAGTGTTTCCGGCTTTGTTCCTTTCCTCTTTTTCTCTCCAGCGGTCACGATTTCAACAGGCACTGATAATGGAACTCCTCGCGTCGCTTCCTCGTTTATTTCAAATACAGACACTCTCTATGCTTCTGCCGCTTGGCTGAGTTTTGACGGCAGCAATACAAGACTCATAGCTGCGACAGGAAATAGAAGTTCTGTTCTCCCTCCAACGAATTTAATGGTGATGCAGGCTGACCCTCCCATTAATTTTGGAATTTTTGATGATTATGCCAATACAGTTTCCTGGCAGGCAAGCTCTTCGCCAAATCTGCAAGAGTATGCGATTTTCCGGAATGGCGTTTTTGTAACCAATGTGTCTGCGAGCCTTCTTCAATACGTAGATCATAATCAAGTGCAAAATGGAGCCGTCACTTACAGCGTTTGCGCTGTGGATACTACACTTTCTCAAAGCCCTCTTGTGAGTAAGAATTTTCCATAATCTTCAAAAAAGGCGGGCATTTTTCAGCCCGCCTTGTTTTTTGCCCCCAGCTATCAATTCTCATCCGTGATTCTGCGCTGTTGTATTTCACTCATGGACCTGAAGGAATTTATATTTCTCTAAATTGAACAATTTCATAGCATATCCGTCTTTCTAAAACTCCAGGAAGATCGTGCAGATCGGCTTCATACTGAGATTGTTCCTTATCTTTTCTTCTATACAGGTCCTACATGCGTCTATCGAAGACCATTTGAAAAAAGTGGGGGATAAATCGGGCTTTCATCAGATGAGGAATGTCGACTTCATTTACATGATCAATCTGGATCAGAGGCCAGAAAAATTTCAGATTTGCTTGGAAAAACTCCGGCCTCACGGGATCGATCCATACCGCTTTTCCGCAGTAAACGGCTGGGAGCTTTCCTTAGAGGCGATCAATGATCTCGGCGTCAAATACGAGCCTTGGATGAACAGCGGACAGTGGGGGACCTATTTTTTGATCGATGGGGACGGACAGGCTATCCATGAAATCGTCGGAGCAATAGGGAGAAACTATTTTTGCCATTGCATGGGCCCTGGAATGATTGGAATCGTTCTCAGCCATCTTTCGATCTTGCAAGACGCATACGATTCTGAATATGAGACGATTTGGGTCATGGAAGACGATATCGAAATCATCCGCGATCCCCATCTGATATCGGATTTGATCGAGAGGCTCGATACTCTCGTGGGAAAAGACGGGTGGGATCTTTTGTTCACCGATCCAGACACCAAAAATGGGCAAGGGAACTATGTTCCTTGTCTCTCCTATGCCTGGCGCCCAAATTTCGCACCCGAAAATCCGGGCCGTTTTTCTGAAAGGAAAGAAATAGGGGCCGATTTCCGCAAGATCGGAGCCCGCTACGGCGCCTATTCGATGATTGTCAGGAGGTCGGGGATGGAGAAGATCCTCAATTTTTTCAAACGGAATGAGATCTTTCTTCCTTACGATATGGAATTTACTTTGCCCAATGACATCCGTCTATTCGCAGTGACCCAGGATGTCGTCTCGACACAGCCTGCAGCGCTCTCCGATAACGGGGCTCCTAATTATAAAAACAAGAGTGGACAATGATCGATACTGACTATGAAGCAGCCAATCCTCCTTCTCAAATCGAATATATCCTCGGAGTGGATCCTGCGGACCGGGGAAAAATCAAAGAAAGGACCTTGGAGTATACCAGCCAGCTGGAAGGTTGGTGTTCGAAGGAAAAAGCGGGCATTTTATTCGACCTCGTTTCGAAAACGAGGCCAAAAACTGTGGTTGAAATAGGGGTTTGGGGAGGCAAATCGCTGATTCCCATGGCGCTCGCATTGAAGACCAATAAGCATGGAAAAATCTATGGGATCGATCCCTGGAGTCCTTTCGCTTCGATCGAAGAGATCAAAGAAGAGATCAATAAAAACTATTGGCTGAGCGTCAATCACGAATGGATTTTGCTAGGTTTGATCGACGTGATCCATCAGATCCACTTAGGGGGCCAGATCGAGCTGATCCGCAGCACTTCGATCGATGCGCCTTTGATTACCGATATCGACATCTTGCACGTCGATGGGAATCATTCGAATAAAACCTCTATGGAAGATGTGAATAAATGGGTGCCTTACGTGAAAAACGGAGGGTGGATCATTTTCGATGATATGACTTGGCATGAAAACGGGATTAACACGACAGCGGACGCTGTCCATTGGCTCGACGCCAACTGCGTTCGTTTAGCCGTGTTTGAAGATATAAGTATTTGGGGATGTGTTTGGGGAATTTGGGTGAAACCATGAAAAAAATGATTTTTCTCTTTTTAATTGCTTTTCTTCCTTTTGGATACTGCGATGTGGACGCAGCAAAAATCGACGATTTAAAACAATATGTAGCCAAATATTTGCCCTCGTTCGAAGGGTGGTGTTCTAAAGAAAAGGCCTTCCATTTCATCGATCTCGTCCTCGAGACGAGGCCGAGCAGATGCGTTGAAATCGGCGTTTTCGGCGGATCTTCCATTTTTCCAGTGGCCTCTGCTTTGAAGCTGTTGGATGAAGATGGGGTGGTCATCGGAATCGACCCTTGGGATAAATTGGAGTGCATCAAGTATTTCGATCCTGTGAAAGACGAGGTCGATTTAAAATGGTGGGGAAACCTCAATTTGGACCGGATCTATTACTCTTACACGAACCTGATCCGGAGATTTAATTTACAAGACTACTGTCTTACCATCAGGGCGACCTCCAAGGATGCCGTTTCGGAGATCGATGAGATCGATATTCTCTATATTGACGGCAATCATGGCGAAGAGGCGACGAATCTCGATGTACAGCTCTACCTTCCTAAGGTGCGGTCCGGCGGCTACATTTGGATGAACGACTCTCTTTGGGAATCGAGACAAGATGCCTTGGATTTATTGCTGGAAGAGTGCGATGCAGTCAAAATCATCGACAATGGAAATTGTATATTATTTAAAAAAAGATAGGGATCGATTGTGAGCCGCTTTAAACTTTTATTCATTATTTTACTCTGCGTATCTTATTCAGCAATTTTGAAAGCCGCGGATGAAATCGATTTAAACCTCAATGAAATATCCCTGTACAGCCAAAATGGGGAAGATGGGATCTTGGCGAAAATTTTTCAGTCGATCGGTCCCGTTCCCCATTATTGCGTCGAAATCGGAGCCTATGATGGCGAAACGGGCAGCAACACTTACTTGCTCCGTTTACAGGGGTGGAATGGCCTTCTGTTAGATCGATTGCAAGAGAATCCTAAACACCATCTCCATCAAGAATTCGTCACAGCTGAAAATTTCAATCAATTGTTGAACAAATATAAGACGCCTTTGGAATTTGGACTTCTATCCATAGGGATCGATTATAACGATTATTATCTTTGGAAAGCGTTGGATGAACGCTATCGGCCCGCCGTCGTCCTCATCGAATACAATGGCAAACACTCGCCTGATGAAGATAAAGTCGTAAAATATAGGCCGTTTTTTTCAGGCGACGGGACCGATTACTATGGCGCTAGCCTTCTCGCGCTGTTCAACTTGGGAAGATCTAAAGGGTATTCATTGGTCTACGCCGAGAAAAGCGGGACCCATTTGTTTTTTGTCCGGGATGATTTGATTCAGGAAAGCCATTTCAAGGATCTCAACGACCCAGTCAAACTCCATCGATACGCCGCCCCGCATCGGAGGCCCGATCCTAAGAATAGACCGTATTTTTCGAGTTTCGATTTTTAATAAGAGTTTAAAATGAAGAAAATCAATAATTTATTCCTCTTAACTTTTCTGTTTTCGTTTGTCTATTTAGCGGCAGAAAGTCCTAAAATCTGCTTGACGATGGTCGTCGGCAATGACGAATCGGTCATTGAAAAATGTCTCGATAGCGTGAAAGATCTGGTCGATTGCGTTTCCATCTGCGACATCGGGTCGACTGACAACACCTATGAGATCATCGACCGGTTTTTGAACACCTATGAGATACCGGGAAAAATTTATCGCCATAAATGGCAGAATTTTGGATTCAATAGAACTCTTTCCGCCCAATGCGCCCAGAAAACTTTAAAAGAATTTGGTTTCCCACTTTCTTCCTCCTATCTTTTGGTCCTCGACTCCGATATGAACATGCAAATCGGCGGCGGGTTCGCGAAGAGCTCTCTGGAAGCCGATTCCTACTCCCTTTTATTGAAATCGTCGGCTCTCACTTATTCCAATTATAACGCACGCCTTTTGCGCGCATCTTTAACTTGGGAATGCGTAGGGACGGCAAATGAGTACTGGTCGACGAAAAATCCGCAGCCCACTGAAAAGATCAAGAATTGGGTTCTCGAAGATCATGGAAACGCCGAATATAAAAAAATGAAAGTCGTTCAGTCGATCGATCTTTTAAATGAGGCGATCGCACTCGAGCCCATGAACAGCCGCTATCTTTTTTTATTAGCGCAATCCCTGAAATCAGTGGGAAAGTACGAAGAGGCGATTCACTATTATACAGAGCGTTTAAAAATCCATGGGGATGAGGAAGAGGTTTGGTATTCTGAATACATGATCGGGGAATGTTATGAAAAGTCGGATGAATGGGAAGATGCCCTTTTTTGGTATCTCGAATCGTTCCAGACAAATCCCAACCGTCCGGAACCCTTAAGAAAGATCTCCACTCACTATCGCTTGCGCAGCCAAAACGACCTCGCTTGCATCTTCGCAAAATACGGTTCGAGGATCCCTTACCCGATGAACGCAAACATTTGGGATTATCCCCCTCTTGGCGATTATCAGTTTGAGGAAGAACTGTCGATCTCCGCTTACTACACTCAATTTCGCAAAGACGGCTTTGATGCAGCCAATGAAGTCATTTTGAAAAAAAATGTCCCTTGGCACATCAAAGATCAGACGTATCGGAATATTTTATATTACGTCGACCATTTGAAGAACACCCGCTTCGATCCAATCGCCATTGATTTTCCCTTGATTCAAGATGGATTTTCAGAAAAGTACCATCCGATGAACCCTTCCATTCTGAAAACCGATTCGGGATACGAGGTGATTTGCCGGACAGTCAACTACACCCAAATGGGGGCGAAAATATTCAATACCATCGACATTACCGGTGTTTTTAAGACGCGGAATTTTTTGGCCGAATACAACCGCGATTTCGATTTACTTTCACAGAGAGAAATCGTCGAAAATATTCCGATCGAACGGCTTCCCCCTTGCAATGTCGTGGGATTGGAGGACTGCCGTCTTTTTGGGTTTCAAAACAGCCTTTGGTTCACCTGTACGACTTTCGATACGAATCTTATTTCAGGCCGTCCTCAAATCACTCTCTGTAAGTTGTCTGATGATCCAACTGAGGAATTCGCAAATGTGGAAAAGATGGTTCCGCTATTGGGGCCCGATCCCTACCGATGCGAAAAAAACTGGCTCCCCTTTGTCTGGAAGGATGAACTCTATACCATTTATTCCTACGATCCATTTACGATCTTAAAACCCGACCTCGAGACAGGTTCTTGTATAACGGCCCACCAAGTGGAAAACGAACATGATTTTTCCTCTTTCCGCGGCTCCGCCGGACCGATTGAATTCGATTCAGGCTATTTGATCCTCGTTCATGAAGCGGTCCATCACCTCGATTATTCCAGGGCCTATCTCCATCGCTTCATCTATCTCGATGAAAATTTCATGATCAAAAGAATCACTAAGCCCTTTACCTATCTCCATCAAGGCATCGAATTCTGCAATAGCATGACGCTCGATCACAGCGGAGAGAGGCTGATTATGGCAGTCGGGATCGAAGACCGGGAAGCTTATCTATGCACTGTGGATCTCGATACGATCCGCTCAATGCTCTACGAGGTCAATTAAGAATCGGTCAGTAATCCTAAACATGTAGTAGCGGCAGTTCTGGGATGTGAACGTATGAAACAGGATATGCAGGATAAAAAAGGATGGAGAATACAAGCTTTATATATATAACAGTCCTAGGAAATGTGAGCAGATGGATTTAAATACCTTATAATATTTTCTATCCTGTATATCCTGCAGGGCGTTTCGCGCCTATCCTGCGTATCTTGTCTCCTCGCCTTCGCATCCAGGGATTGTTACTGCCTAAGACTGTATTCGCTGTCTTGTTCAACGTTTTCTAAGGAGATCCAAATTGAAAATATTGCGCGACGGCTTCATCGTAAACGTCGTTCTTTAGGAATATTGCATCCCCTTGGAAATTTTCAGCATACCAGTGAGCCAAGAGTTTAAAACCTGAGTTTTCGAGAAATTGGCGCAAAGCTTTGAATTGCGTCATCCCTTTTCGAAATTCTTGAAAGTTCGTTTCCGTGTAAATGACTTTAACTTGTTCCAAAACACGGGGCGAACTTTGCAAAACCTGCAATTCCAACCCTTCTAGATCGAGCCATAAGAAATCGAACCGTTCGATTCGGTTGTCCCTGCACCAATCGTCTAGGATCACACAGGGAACGATGACTTTAGGGCCCCGGTAATGTTGTTTCATCCATTCTGAGGCCTCAAGCAATGAGCTGGCTCCCTCGAAAACGGGATTGTCGCCGCTGGTTCCATAGCAGACATGGAGAACGGCCTTTCCGTTATAATTATTCACAGCCAAATTATATCCCTGCACGTTGGGGAGTCCTTTCGTGGTCTCTGAAAATTTCTTAAAGGCTTCGGGGTTGGCTTCAAAAGTGACGATCTTGCTGTTTGGCCATTTAGCTGCGAAATTGATGGTGTCATGGCCATAATGGCCCCCCGCTTCAAAAATAACGGGATCGTCGGGGAGGAATCGAGCGATCAAATCGAGGCGCGGCCCTTTGAACTCTTCATAGAGCCCTTCAAAACGGGCGGGATAGAGTTCGCAGGCGGCTTTTGTCAAAGAGAGCGCCAGAAAACAGAAAACGAATAAATTGCGAATGGCAAGCATATTCCACCTCTTTCAAAAAGATTGAGGAGTTTACAAAATGGCTGCTTAAATCCTTAGAAATTAATTTTTCTCAGCGGTATAGTCTGCCCCTCTAAAGCTTGCCGACATGAAATTGAAAGCGATTGGATGGTTTTTTCTAGGCGCCGCTTCTCTTTTTGGCGTTGAGCCGAAAACCCTTTTTATCAGTTTGGGATCCCATTGCGAAGCCGCCGTCTTATTGCGGGATAACAATCTGCGCTACGCGGCTTATCCTTTCGACTGGATCTTATCTATCAATCACAAAGGGTTTTTATCCATCATCGATACCGATTTTTGTTTTTTTATGGATCAACAATCTCTTTTCCAAAATCCTGTCCATCCTCAAATCATCGATAACTCCGTTTATAAGATTGAATTTAGCCATGATTGGCCCTGGGAGGACACATCTGTCGGCGAGGAGAGATATCATCAACAAATTGTATGGATGAAAAGTAAATACGAAAGAAGAATAGACCGTTTTCGGGAGCTGAAGCACTATCCTGGCCGAGTGTTTTTTATCCGGACCGCCTTCGATGTAAAAGATAGGCACTATCCTTACGGGGCCGGCCCAGGAGTGGAAACGATCTGCTTGGAGGAATCTCAAGAGATCTATAACGCCCTCAAACGATATTTCCCCTCTCTCGATTTCACTTTAGTGATTGTCAATTATAAGGAAGAGGGTCTTCCACCCATAGAAGCAAAGAGGATTCTGGAGTTTAAAATTAGAAAAACCGATAGGAACGCGGACTACGCTTCCATGTTTAAATTGTTATGCGAACTAGATAACTTCAATCAATCGTTAAATTATTAGATATGAAAAGATTATTGTTTATTATTTTATGGTCCGCTTGTTTATTTGCAGAAGAAATCAAATATGAGTTCGAAGGGGTCTTTTACGATCCGGCCGCAAAATACACATTTTCAACCTTCTCCCTTTTTCTCCCCTACAATCCTACGATCCTATCTTTTGAACCGGCGAATCTCGACCTGTGCCATCGATTGTGGCCTAAGGGAACTGTTTTTTTGTTCTCCGATGCTTCATTGCGGGAAGTATCCGGCCCGATTGATTTTTTATGGCTCGACCAAGAACCCTCCGATCTGATTTTCATCTCCGATTTGCTGAACTGGACTGGGATTGTCTATACTCCTACCTTGGATGCCAGCTATCCGAATTTGAAGGCCTTTTTTGCATTTTCAGGATATGACCTATTGGCCCATTGGCATTTGAACGGAAAAGGAAACGCAGCGTTTGTCCGAAGGGATATTTTCGATGGAGTGATGAGAAGTCTCAATTACTCTCCAAGCGGGCTTTCTCAAGCTATCTCTTACCCCAGAGAAATAGACCGGTTTTTTCGCAAAGTGGAAAAAGACGCCTCTCCTCATGCATTCGATGAGGTCGATTATATCTATATGATCAATCTGGATGAACGGCCTGAAAAATTCCAAATGGCCAAGTTCGAGTTGGAGCTCTACGGGATCCATCCTTATCGATTTTCCGCTGTGAATGGATGGAAGCTTCCCAACTTTGTCATCAATCAACTCGGGGTGGAATTTACCTCGATTGCAGAGAAAACATTCAGGGGAACAATCTTCAAAGAAGTCGACGGTCGGGAATACATAAGCAATGAATGGATCGAGCCGAAGGGCCAGACCTATTTTACAATTGGGATGTCCCGGGGTGCAATCGGAATTAATTTAAGCCATTTATCCGTACTCCAGGATGCTTATGATTCTGGTTATAAAACAATTTGGGTCATGGAGGACGACGTTCAAGTCGTAGGCGATCCCGCTAAAATACCGCTCATGATTCAAAATTTGGACAGCTTAGCCGGAGACTGGGACATCCTTTTCACCGATTTGGATACGAAAGACACAAAAGGCAATCCTGTACCTTGCCGCGCTCTAGCCGCAAGGCCCAATTTTGCAATGGAGCCTCTTTCGGTTTTTTTTCAGAAATTTTATTCCATTAACACGGATTTGAGCCGAGTGGGAATGAGGTATGGGGCTTATTCGATGATCCTGAGACGCAGTGGGATCGAAAAAATCTTAAAGCATTTCAAAACCTATAACATCTTTCTTCCCTACGATATGGACTACTGGCTCATACCCGATCTGAAGATGTATACTGTCAATCGAGATATCATTACTCATCGGAACGGCGCTCCAACCGACAACGGTTCGCCGAATTATCTAAAAAAAGATTGAGATCCGTTACGCGCTTGAGAGATAAAATGGGACAAGATAAACAAGATCGCAAGCGGCAAGATGCGCAGGATAAATATTTTTCGTATCTTGCATATCATGCCGCGAAGCGATCCTGATTATCTTGTTCTGCATCTTCCGCCGAACTTGCTACCAAAAACTGATTGGGTGCTTCGATTAGGGGGCGCTTAGGTCTCAGTCTCTCTTTTAAAGATCTTTTAGGGACTGGTTTTCGGCTGGGAAGAACCATTCTCTGCATTCATCGAATCGGGCGTCATCCGCAGGAAAAGCGATATAATCGTTTCCGAAAACGACATACGGTTCATACCCGAAAGATTCAAGAAGCGAAATCACGCGGATGTAATTCACTTTTTCATGAAGGGGGCTGTTTTCGTAATCTGGCCGATTTAGGATTTCGAAGAGAATAACGGGTTTATTTCTTAAAATCGTTTCTTTAGCCCCCTGGAGGACAAAATATTCGGCCTCTTCCGCATCGATTTTAATCAAAGAAACGTTTTCCAAATGCAAGCTATCAAGAGGGATCAACTCTGCGATATCCCCCCCAGATCCGATCATCGTCCCCCCCTCGTTTGTCGGATCGATCGGATTCATTTGAATGAATTGGAATTTCTCGCCGCAAGCTTTTCGGATCGAAATCACGTTTTTACAGCGATTCAGTTTTAAGTTCCTCAATTGTTCGGCGAACATTTTTACCTGAGGCTCAAAGGCGACGACCGCACCTTTGGATCCTACGCATTGCGACATTTTCAAAGTGTGGATGCCGATATGGGCCCCCACATCGATGGCGATCGAACCTTTTTTTGCAAATTGTTCTATCAAAACCGCGATGTTGCCTTCCCAAGTATCGCCCTTTCTTAAAAATGACTTGATCGAGTCGGGGACCTCGTCGATGTAAAAACTTGCATCCAAATAAGGAGAAAAACAAATGCGGTAAAAGGGATTGGTAAAAAACTGATTGCTCTCTAAATCTCCGTAAGAGGGGAATCCATCGAAGAAGGTGTTTTTGATGAAGATCGCAATCCCTTCCAGCCCTTCCCGATACCAATGCGATAAGAGTTTGAATCCATGGGATTCTAGAAAGGCCCTCACATCTGGATAGGCTGCCATCCCGACGCGGAAAGGGTAGAAGTAGGTATGAATTTGAATGGCCGCGACCATACTCAAAGTCTTTGGAGACGCTTTCAGAACCTGCAGCTCGCTCCCTTGCAAGTCGAGATTGAGAAAATCGATCCGATCGAGGTTCATTTCCCTGAGCCATTCATCGAGATTTTTGCACTCCGCCTGAACCATGGGGCCTTTATAATGGATCTCCATGGAAGGGCTCGGCTTAAGAAGCGAGCTGGCGTGTTCGTAGATCGGGTTGTCTCCGCTCGAACCGTGGCATACATAGAAAGGAGCTTTTCCAGATCGATCGCTCAAAGCAAAAGGGTAGCAAAGAATCGAATCGATTTCAGAAACGGCATTGGATAAAATCTCGAAGGCATGGGGATTGGGCTCCATCGCGTAGATTTTTCCATCTACCCATCTACGCGCCATCGCGATCGTTTCATTGCCGTAATGGGCGCCGGCATCCAGGATCACTGGATTGGAAGGAAGGAACAAGGAAATCAGTTCCAGTCTCTTCAGTTCCCAATCGGGAAAAGAACCCTCGAACTGGGATGCGTACCCCTCTCCAAAAGCGGCGCTTCGGAAAATCACAAGGAGAAATAGAAAAAAACGATTCATATTCGACCGCGCTATTGTTTCACCAGAAACCAAAATGAGCCCTTTTTCTCTATGTTCATCCCCAATTCATCGGAGAAAGATTCGAGAGTTTCTTTCACATAAGGATCTTCCACCTGATTTCCGCACAACAAAGTGAAAATCGGCAATTGATGATAAAGGACCTTCAAGTCCCTTCTTAGATTGTGCCGGAAAATTCTCAGATCTTTAGAAAAATCGTTCAGGAGAGAATTTCTATAATACGTAAGATCGAGGAATACCGCATAGGGATTCTGGGTTTGATTGAGGAGAAGATCGAAATTGTCTTTTGTCCTGTTGTAAGAAAAATCTACGTTTAAGACCGATATTTTCTCTGAACCATATAGGTAAGATTCATCGATTAAGTAATAGACAAGGGAATCGAAAATTTCTGTGTCCATCCAAGGGTCGTAAAGGTAAATGTTCTTGAGGAAAGGACAAAATTTCACCAATTGCAAAGGGCGGATCGCGGATAAAAAACCTTTATAGATCAAGACGGTCTCATCGGACAGAATGGAGCGGAGATCATTCAGATCCTGCTGAGTAAATTCTGTCGATTCTAAAAGAGAAAACGGGTCGTCGAAATTTTTAACTCTGGCCTGGGTTTCTTGAATGAGACCCTTCCAATAATCAAAATAGGCTTTATCGCGCTTTAAATCCTTCAATTCCTCGTATTTTTTTTCTAAAAATGGCTGATCGATCTCTTCCCAGTCATGCACGATGACCACAGGGAGTCCATCAAACATAGGGTCCAAAAAAGTATGTTCTACGATCGGAATGCAATCCAACGCGAGAGCTTCCCAGGTCCGGATGCTATCGGTCTCGAATCCAACAGGAGAGAGGACGAAATAGGACTTAGAGAGATCTTCGTAATATTGATCCAAGGGAAGGCTTTGATATAGAACATCGCCTCGGTTCCGGCTAAAGCAGTAAGGCTCATTTTCGAAGAGCTTTACGATTGTATCCCGATTCCCATGGGCTCTCGGATAATGGTTCATATAGAGCAGATGTGTTTTCTCGAAAGGTCTTTTCGATTCTGCGTTCTTTAAGGGGTCGAGCGCCTTTGGATTTACAGTGAATTGACCTAAATCCTGCCCGAAGGGCGTTTGGAAAAGTTTTGGATGATGGCTGAAGATGATGTTTCTGCAAAACCAAGCAGCCAATTTAGAGTCGTAGAGCAGCTTTTTGATGGCCGGATCGGGAAGCCAACTTCCGACATCGCCGGAAAATAAAAGATAGGTGTTTGGGATCAGGTCGTGCACGACTTTGGCAAACCAGTCCAAATACCAGATATTGACATAGATCAGATCTCCATATCTTACGTTATCGGGATCGAACCATTGTGTTTCATTATCGATGATATGGTCGCAGACCGTCCGAAAAGTCATATTGCTGATGTAAGGGAGATGGCCGGGATGGTTGCCCCATCTATCGGTTCCCTTGTAATATTCCGTAGGCACTTTGATCGGATATCCGAATAAATGGACAGAAAAAATCAGAAAGAAGATAAGCCGCAGCATAAACCTCAAAAGGACTGAAAAACTACTCGATTGTATGTTTTTCTTCAACGGCAAGCTGCCTCGTAGAGGATCCTGTCGAATGAATCGGGAGAAAAAAGCTGCGCCGCACCGCTAGCCAAGAATTTCCGGATATTTTCAATGTAATCTTCATAGACTGTTTTAGACATCGATTTGAGGACTAAATAGAGTTCTTCATCCGATTGGAAATCTCTGTAATCGATAAAACTATCGAGCGGGATATAGTTTTCGATATTATCGGGGCCCCAGTAAACCGGAACTGTTCCA
Source organism: uncultured Chlamydiae bacterium (assembly GCA_963713105.1). Lineage (GTDB taxonomy): Bacteria > Chlamydiota > Chlamydiia > Chlamydiales > SM23-39 > CAVQKJ01. The sequence continues at coordinate 1,161,536 of CAVQKJ010000004.1, read as the reverse complement.
GCTGCAAAACAATGGAATATTTTTTCAGTGATATATCCTTTTGTCGTGTGGGTATTTTCGAAACAAATACAGAATCGGTATTTTTTTAAAACGGACAGCTTCTCTTTGCCCGAATAATAGCCTGGAATCGCTCCGCAGTACATGCGGCTGTCCCGGAATCTATCAGGCGCTGTTCCATAAAATTCAAAATCATCATCGGATTTCGTTTCGAAAAATTTTAATATTTTTAATCTTTCTGGAGTCCAATTTGAAACCGCCATGGTACACATTTTTCTCTCTTCAAAAGAAGGAAGGTCCGGCAGCATAGGCAGGAGCGAGGGGTAATGGAATTTAAAAAATTTAACCCCGTCTACAAGCTCGTCATCAATCGTATAAACTACTGAATAAGGCTCGTAATGAGAAGCAGCTATTTGGACTGCTTCCCATTTAAACAGGATCATTTTTGGCTTCGGCAGCCTGTATATTTTGGGATCTAGGCAATAATCGAAAAAAATGATTTTTTTTAAATTCGAATCGTCGAACTTAAACTGTTTCACATATTCGTACACGTCGTGCGAGGCGATTAAATTGTATTCCCTTCGAATCCGCTCAAATTTCATTGGGTACAAATCTCTTGGCACGGCATTTAACAAAGATTGATTTTCAAATGGCAAAAGAAATCGATCGTAGGAAACCAGTTCGACCCGTTTTTTTTGATAGGCGTGCACGTCAACGAAAAAGAGAAGTAAAATCAATAGTTTTTTCAACACTGAGATCGATTCCAATCCGGACCCTGATTTTATAAATCGTTGTTCTCGAATTCCCTTAAGAATAAAGGAGATGAATGGAGATAAGCGAGATATTCGCACCGGTGTAAATCTTCTCCGCAGAGATAAACGATCTTTTCTGGATCGTAAACTTGGCATACAAGATCGTGAAAGGGGAGTCCTCTGTGAATGGAACCATATATAATCAGTTCGAATTCCCGATTTTTGATCCGCTCTTCTATCTGATTTCTATCGATCGGCAAATCATCGAGAATTTGCGTATAAGAAAATCCTTTCCCATACAATTTTTTCGAATCGGGATAGCCCTTATAAAGATGCTCGACTTTCGGAAAATCGATGATTTTCTCCGCGAGTACTTCTTTTAAACCAATCAGGGTCAGGCATCTAAGGTAATCTCCAGCCAGATCGCCGTTCAAAAATAAAACGGTTCCCTTGCCTGAATAGTTGAGGGTATCAAGAAGATAGTCTGCCGCATGCCGCGAAGTGAGATGTTCCCGCGTATACGCGAGCAATTTTTGCAGGATTTCATTGTATTTCACTTTATCGAATTTTTCAGGGTCGATCTTTAAATAGGAGACCCCGTCTAGATGCATCGCTTCAAGGATTAAATCTTTGGGCAGAAAAGGGAGGCTTTGGGGATCGCATTGTTCGAGTCCCACAAAATAAGGGATGCACCCGTTCGCCAGGATTTCATAGTGGCGCAAACAGTCCCATCCGCCTCTTTTGCAAGTAACAGCAAAATAAGATTTCTGGTATCCCCGATAATATTCCGATTCGGAATCGTAGATGTAAGTGTCTAGCCTCCCGGGAATAATGAAAGCGAAATCGGAAGTTTTCTCTGGGATCGCGTCGACGATCTTTGATTCTGGAATAGAAAACCCGATCGGGTAAACCTCAGAGAAAAGAACGCTAGCGGCGAAAAAGGTTAAACAGAGCAGCCTAAAAAACATTCGCGTCTAAAAATTTTTGCTTTAAAACCTAGCACTTCGTCCTAAAAAAAAGCCAGCGAGGAAACATGCAATCATTTCAGAGGCGAAGCTCTTAATAGAGATTGTCGATCAAGGTCCATTCCGGCATTAGGATATCTCCTCGATAAGGAGTATTGTCTCTCCCTTGCCAATATTTTGGGGACACGACGATCTTATTTGGATTGCGGTTGAGATAGGCCCCCCACCAGCAATAGGTAGAATTGATAATGATATTGTGCCTGCACAGAGCCATCAGATGGAGGTCCAAATAATCTGTACCGCAGGAATAAACGACCCTGCGGCCAATTAATTTTTTCTCGATAAAATTTCGGCTCGTTTCGCAATTGTCAGCAAAAACGACAAATGTGACATCGCCTGGGAACAAAGCTATGGCTTGATCGTAGTAGCTATCAAACGGCTCCCTCCAAAAATCGATAACGCCGGGGACCGGATTGATAAATGTATCGTCAAATCGGATATGGATAGAGACGGTGTTCTCATTTTCCTCCGAGACAATATTTCGGTATCTCTTTTCCACTTCCTCTTTCGCATCGGGGGGCAGTTGAAACATACTTAAGATCTTTTCCCGATGGCGGTCAAAGTATTTTGCAGAGGGGAAATATCCCTCTAATTTCATTTTTTCCGCCTTCGGTTCGATCGGCTTGTAATAGAGGCTGGATTCTTCCGCGTAAAGGTAAAAATCTCGCTCTTCTCCTAACGGGATCAAAGAAAGCTGATGGAAAATTGTGTCCCAGTATACAGGCCGGGGTGCGACACGGCTCATAGCTTGATCCAGTTTCGTAAATACTGGCGTATAACCGTAATCCCAGGCAAAAGAGAGAGTGGCTGCCGCTTGAAAGAGCTGATTGCCAAGCCCGCCGCGAAACGTACAAGAGACAATTTTTTCTTCGGCAAATCCGCAATTTAAAATGAAAAAGCAAAACAAAAACAAATATCTAGTCATAGAGCGGCGGTTCCATCAAAAAAGTTGCATTGCACACGATCCACCCTGGCAAAGGGGGATGCCAAAAAGGAATATAATAAACGGTCCCTTCAGATAAAAATCCAGCTACATAGCTTAAAGAACTTGTGGATGTCACCAAAACATCTGCTAAAACCATCGAAGTAAAGGCGTCTTCAACGGGCTCGTCCATATGAAGAACGACATCTCTGGCTCCGTAGATTTTTCGGAATTCTTCTTCATTTCCTTGAGAATGAATGTGAAACAAGGCGGAAGGGTATTTGATTCGGAGCCTTTCGATGATCCGCAGATAAAAATCATCGCTCAAATTCGTGCCTAAAACCCGACTATCGTGTGGATTTGGCCTTCTTACATGAATCGCAATGTTGAACTGTTCCGCATCGTAATAGTTTTCTCTCTGCTTGTTCAGTCGAAAAACTGTTTTGATTTTATTTAAAGATTCGCTGTATGCGAAAAAAAGCAAAGTATCATCAAAGCAGCGCCGATATTTAGTGCCAGTTTCTTGAATTTCCAAATTCGTATTAACAGGAAAATGATCGATAAAATTGATCAGCCATTCCTTTTTGTTTAAAAACTCAGGGTCGTTGTCATAATTGTGTTCCATTTCTCGAAAAGGGGTATATACGAAAGTCAGATCGTTCAGTTCGGCATAAAACATGGAACAGATAATTTCCTGAAATTGGGAACCGAAACCGTCGTTTAAGAACGGATTCGTCATGATTTGAGTCGCCGATAGAGGGGGGACAAACCAAAAGGAGACTTTCAAAAGAACGGCGGAAAAAATAAAACGGATATTTTTCATAAGTCCAGGAAGAGTAAAAAAGGAAATTCATTTTTTCAAGAGATTTGTTTTTTTTTCTTAAAACCAGTAGCCTGCTTTGACTTAAGAAGTTAGTCATGAATAGATTCTGGATGCTTTTTTGCTTTTTCTATTTCCTTTCCCAATGCAATGCAGATGAAATCGATGAAGCGGATAGGATCGATTTGGAAGAGAGGTCCAAAGAGACTCTCTTCGTCAGCTTAGGATCGTATTGCGCCCCTGCGGGATATGCGAAAGTTTCCGACTTTCGAAAAGCGGCGTTCCCCTTCGACTGGAATGTCTCTATCGATGGCGAAAAATTGATCGAGTTGCTGGAGGATGATTTTCTCCATTTTTTAGACGACGATTTTCTCGTTCCCGATGACCTGATCATCCCGTTTGCAAGCGGCACCGTTTTGTTGAATCTTTACTATCACATTGAATTTGTTCACGAAGGCGTTTGGAGAGGTCCAGAATATTTCGCTCAATTAGAAGCGTTAAAAGTGAAATATCAGAGGAGAATCGACCGTTTTAGGAATTTAGGACAGTATTCGGGAAAAGTGTATTTTATGAGGGCCGCCTATCTTCATTCCGAAACGGATAAGCACCGTTATTTCAAATCGAAGGAAAATATCGAAATCACTCCTGAATATTCCTTAAGACTCTACCTGGCCCTAAAAAGGAGGTTCCCCAAACTGGACCTTGCGTTGATCGTCATAAACCCAACTTTTGAATCCGATATTCAAGAAGAAAGACGGCTTAGGGACGACCTCATCATGATTCGCGCCCCAATTGAAAATGACACATTGATGCGTGCTGCCTATAAGAAATTTTTCCTCAAGCTCCTACAAGAAATGAATCCTATCTGAGAGAGTCCAAGAAAAACTGTAAGTTGAACCGGCTGTAAATTTGGTCTAATTCCTCTTGGGCGCAAACGACTTCAGCGAAGGGCCAGGTTGGAATACAGCCCGACCGCCAAGCGGCAGCAGCGAGACTCAATTCTTCAGGAAACCAAGTCGCGTTGGGTAAAGCCCTTTCGATGTATTCGATCCAGAGGTCTAGTAAGGCGTTTGCATTGGGGTTGGTGAAATTAAGGCCCATGATGCTCGACGAGAGATGTTTGATATGAGTATAGAAAAGAGGATCCAGATCGAGGGCGTCGGCAGCCGCCTGGAGATGGGACGGCGCGTTATCCGCAAGGGTTCCCACATACGTTAAAAAAAATCCCTTTTCTTCGATCTCTTCAAAAATAGCGTCGAGGTCGGTCAATGGATGAATCGCCGTATCGAGCCACAGAACTTTTTTATATCCTAACCGTTGAGCCTCTTTGAGGAAAGCGGCTTTGAAAGAGTAGGGGACATGGCAAATCTTCAAGCCTCCCTGCTCGGTGTTGGGGAAGCCTCCGATCCTTAAAAGGATATCCCCTTTGTATCCCCGTTCCTTTAACTCTGTGAAAAGAGTTCTCGTTTTCTCTGGATAGATCCCATTTTGAGACCCATACAACAGGATGCATCGATCGGATGCATTGCTTGAAAAACGATGCATTTCAAAAATCGGTTCTTCTCCGTTTGAACCTAAGAGCCTGTAATTCCGGATCAATTCCAATCTTCTTTGATATACAGAGGGATTCAATTCTCCTTTCTCGAGCGATTCATAGAAAGGGAATAAATAAGGCCGTTCTCCGAACTGCAGATAGTCATCGATAGCTTTGTAATCTTCCCATGTTGGATGGTTGATGTCGGGGATCGATTTCCAAAGCCTAGAAAGCTCGTCGTCTTCATAGCCAAATAGAAAAAACGAGCTCGCTAGGAGATAAAAAAAAACGCTTTTTACCACTGAACGAATTCGCAATTGTTTACATTCGCCGTGATATTCACCCTATCCAGATAGACGACGTTCGCATTTTCAGCGATCATCTTTTTGAGAAACTGCTCCGCTTCCCATTCGATATCGATGAGTTTTTCTTCCATTTTAGCAAGGTCGAGTTCTCTATACATCCGTTTAAAGAATTTGGACCGCATCGCAAAACATCCCGTCGAAATCCCTCTGGATGTGTCGTCGAGGCGTCTTGCGATAGCGTCCGCTTCCGGATGGGCTTCTAAAAATTTCAGAAAATCGTCGTTGTTGAACCAATATCTGCCTGTGAGCTTCACGATGATGTCTTCGTCGTCAAATTCATAAAAGTCAAGGGCTTTGAGGATGGCTTTCGATTCGTTGACCCCTTTATTGACCAACCTCAAATTATTTGTGTTTGCGTAGAAGACCTGATCGCAATAATCCTCAAAAAAAGAGAGGGGAGTATCTCCTCCCGACTCGACGATATAAGTGCGGGGTTTATACCCATAGGCGTCAATCGTTCTCAGCGATTTGATGTATTCCTGCTTTCTCTCTTCGAATTTGAAAGGGATCAGAGCGGAGGTGAACACGATTTTGATTTCGGATGCATAGAGACTGCATGCGCAGAACAAGAATAATAAGATTTTCATGATTGGCGCTTCCTTGCTTTCTTAATTTCTGAGGCGATTGCGTGGAAATGGGCAGTCAGTTCTTGCAACTCAGGGGTTTTTTTGATCCAGATGATCGTTCCCATTCCTTCTTGAAGATGGATTTCTTCATAATTGTCCGGAGTTACGATGCTCGAATAGCCATAGATGTCGTCTTTCAAACGGAGGAAGCTAAAATCGACATGATGTGCGAGGATGATGGGGCTTTTGTCGAAGAGTGTCTGTACAAGCTCTCCCCGCAGATAATTGCCCGGATCGACCAAAGCTAAATCGACTTTGTTGTATTTGGTCAAATTCTTCACAAAGGTTGTCAATTCGTTGAGGTAAAAATTGTCGATGGCGCTGTAGCTTTTATAGGTGGACGATTGATAGTTGGACGCTTTTGCAACACCATCGGAACCGATGTATTTATAGGGCGCCCAGGACATGTCGCCTTTATAATCGCTGAAATAGGCGATAGGGATCCAATTAGAATACCCGCGGTAGAGGTCGATGCACTTTTTCATCCAAACAGGTCCATAGCCGGAAGTGACGAATTCAACGGAGATCACTTTGGCGCAGCGTTCGAGATAATATTTGGTCGAATAGCCTAAACCGAATTCTAAGAGCGTTTTGACCGTGATTTTCTCAAAGATGTCTTTGAAGTAGGGGATATGGTCGCCATATCCGGTTTCTCTGCCATGCGTCACTAAAAAGTCATAGTTGATCTGGTTGGCGTCGATGATCTCTTCAGCAAATGCAGAGTGGTTTAAGAAAGCGGCTAAGAAAAAGGACAAAAGAAGTTTTTTCATCTGTTTACCGTTTGTTTAAATAATTAGGCCCGCCGTTATCGGAAGGGGCTTTTGGAGTATTGGTGACTATATCTTCTACAACTGTGAATAGTTTGATCCCCGCCGGCAGAATATAATCCATGTCGTAGGGGAAAAAGATGTTGTGCGCTTTGAAAAATTGAAGGAGTTTTCGGATCCCGCTTCTCCGAAGGATCATCGAATGGGCTCCCGACCGGGCGCCGATTTGAAAAAAATCTGGACTGATCTGATTTTTAATCCCGTAGTCGTTGAATTTCGAATAAAGGTAGTAATCGGGGCGTCTTCCCGCCCAATAGGTCGTCGTGTAATTTCCGTTGTTATCGAGCATATCCCGATCGGTAAATAGGATGTCCCAATTGTCAGGGCCAACTTGATGATCGAGTTTATCAATGATATAGGAAAGGAATCTCGGATCTTTGACGACTTGAATGTCATCCTCCATGACCCAAATCGTTTCGTATCCTGAATCGTAGGCGTCTTGAAGGATCGAGATATGGCTGAGGGCGATTCCGATCGGGCCTCTCGCTAAACAGTGGCAAAAATAGGTTTGCCCATAATTTTGAATGATTTCATGGCTCGGTTCGAATCCCCCGTTTAAATGATAGGAAGTGCCCAAAAAACCCCCTTCCATTTCTACTGTGTAAATCAACCCGACGTCGTTGATCGCCTCCAAGGACAATTCCCATCCGTTCACTGCGGAAAAACGGTAAGGATGTATTTCGTAAGGGGCCAATTGATCCAGGGAAGCTTTTAGCTTTTCAGGCCTTTGGTCGAGATTGATCAAATAAATGAAATCGATATTCCGCAAGGTCGAGAGTTCCGATTTGCCGGCGCATTTTTTCAGGTGGTTTTCAAGATCTGCCCAAAGAGCCGAAGACAAAGAGAGCAAAAGGAAGAAAAGAAGTCTCATAAAATCTTCGGGTTCAGATAATTGGGAGCTCCGTTATCGGAGGGCGCCCCAATATGAGGGACGACTACGTCGGAGCTGACAGTGATCAGGCGGATTTCTTGAGGGAATACATATTCGATGTCATAGGGGAGGAAAATCTGGAAATCTTTGAAAAAATCGAGCAATTTTTTCATTCCCGATCTCCGGACGATCATAGAATAGGCTCCGAATCGGGATCCTACTTGGCGGAACTCGGAATTGATTGCGTTCCTTTGGCTAAATCGGTTGGGATCGGAAGGGACGAAATTCGGCCTCCATGCGCATCCGAACGAAGGGACGTATTGGCCGAGATTATTCTTTGTGTCCAGATCGGTAAATAAAATATCCCATCCCTCTTTTCCAACTGTGCTGTCGAGCCGCTCGATCAAATCGGACAGACAATTTGGATTTTGAACGATGTCTATATCGTCTTCCAGGACCCAGATCGTCTCATATCCCGAATCGTAGGCATCTTGAAGAATGGAAAGATGGCTGAGGACAATGCCGATAGCTCCTCGCGACATGCAATGGCAAAAATAGGTGCGGCCGATCAGATGAATCGGTTCATGGTAGGGCTGAAAATCGCCGTTGGGCAAATAGGAAGTGCCCCACCTTTCCCTGGACATCCAAGGTTGGAAAACAACCCCGATATCGTTGATCGTTTCCAGAGACAGCTCCCATCCGTTGACCGCAGAGAAGCGATAGGGTTCGATCCCATAAAGCGAGAGCAATTGAAACGATCGTTCGAATTTTTCGGGTCTTCTATCCAAGTTGATCATGTAGATAAAATCGATGTTCCGCATCCGATGACAATCGGATTTATTCAGCGCTGGTTTGAAATGAGTTTCGAGATTGGCAAAGGCGCTGCACGCAAAACATAAGAACAGGAGATGGCGAATGTACATTTTTTCCACAAGAAATGAAAAGGTTGAAATATTCTCATTTTGCATGCCACAATGCAAGCCAAAATTTTACCGGCCCATTTTGCATATGATGCATAAACTCATTCTATATGTGTGCCTTGCGTTTTCAAGCATGGAAGTTTTCGCCTCGTCGGAAATGGAAAGGAAGACGGTTTTGATCACTGGCGGCGCGGGGTTTATCGGAAGCAATTTTCTCCGCTACATGTTCGATAAATATCCCGACTACCGCTTTATCGTACTCGATAAATTGACCTACGCAGGTTCGTTGGACAATATCCCTGCGCCTATCCAAGAATCGGAACGGTTTGAGTTCGTTCTCGGTTCCGTCGCGGATGGGCCGCTCGTCGAGAGTTTGCTGTCTAAATCTCAATTCGCAGTCCATTTCGCCGCGGAATCGCATGTCACCAGGAGTCTTTTGGACGATTCCGTTTTTTTTGATACCAATGTGATGGGTACGCGCACATTGATGGCCGCTTTAGTCAACCATGCCGATACGGTGGAGAGATTTATCCATATCTCTTCTTCGGAAGTTTATGGAACAGCCAAATACGAGCCCATGGATGAAAACCATCCACTGAATCCCCGGTCTCCCTATGCTGCGACCAAGGCAGCGGCGGACCGGATTGTCTACGCCTATAGCTGCTCCTTCGATATTCCGACCGTCATCTTCCGGCCGTTCAATAATTACGGTCCGAATCAGCATTTAGAAAAAATGATCCCCTATTTTATCGTTTCCGCCATTGAAAACAGGCCTTTAACGGTCCATGGGGACGGCCATCAGGCGAGAGATTGGATGTTTACTTTGGATTTGTCGATCGCCATCGACCTGGCCCTTCATCATCCGGATTTTTCTAAAATTAAAAATCAAGAGATCAATGTCGGGGCCGGCTTTTCTATTTCCGTACTCGAGATCGCCCAAAGAATCTTAAATGAGTTTCATCTTCCTCCCACATTCTTGGAATTCGTCGAAGACCGTTCGGGACAAGTGGAAAACCAAGTTGCCTGCATTGATAAAGCATGGGAGCTGCTCGGATGGCGCCCGACGATTGAAATCGCACAGGGACTGAGAGAGACGATTGAGTGGTATGTCCGCAATCCAGCATTTTGCGAAAAACGGAAAAACGATGCGATCGTGTCCGAATACAATTGTAAGGAAAATCTATGAAGAAAGCCGTATTGTTATGGATCGCCGCCCTCTGCAATCTCTGTTGTCTTATTTTCCCCTCAAATGGAAAGGCTGAAGAGAGCCGCCATCCTGTTTTTTTAGTCTTTGGAGGAGAAACGGGTTGGATCGGCCAAAAATTCGTCTCGCTGCTGAAGGAGCAAAATAGGATTGTTTTTTCTGCCCAGTCGAGATTGGAGAACCGAGAAGAGATCGAAAGGGAAATCGCCTCAGTCAAACCCGATTTCATCATCAATGCCGCAGGCGTTACCGGCAGGCCGAACGTCGATTGGTGCGAAGACCACCGGCAAGAGACGATCCGGTCCAATATTCTAGGAGCTTTGAATTTATTCGATGTCGCTTTCTTGCACGGCGTTCATGTGACGAATATTGGAACAGGCTGCATCTACGAGTATGACGAGTGCCATCCTATGTATTCCTGCATAGGATTTACTGAACTGGATCCCCCTAATTTTGCCGGATCTTTTTATTCCAAGACCAAACAGATGCTCGATCAGCTTTTATTATATTATCCAAATGTCTTGAACCTGCGCCTGAGGATGCCAATTTCCAGCGATCTGCATCCCCGGAATTTCATTACCAAAATCACCCGTTACGAATATGTGGTCAATATTCCGAATTCGATGAGCGTTCTGGACGATCTGCTTCCCGTCGCAATCGAAATGGCCTTGAGGCATTGCGTTGGAAACTACAATTTTACCAATCCAGGGACTGTATCGCATAATGAAGTTCTGGCCCTTTATAAAGAAACTGTCGATCCCGCTTTTACATGGAAAAACTTTACCGTCGAAGAGCAGGACCGTATTTTAAAAGCCCGCCGTTCCAATAATGAATTGGACGTATCAAAACTCATACAGGAATTTCCTGAAATTCCGAATATTCGCGATTCTTTGAGAAAAGTGTTTGAAAAAATAACCCATCAATAAAAAGCCATGTTTAGAACTATCTCTTTCCTCATTTTATTTCTATTTTCCTCGGCTGCAGCCTTGGAAATGCCCAAACCCAACGACGGCGATCCGATTGTGATCGCTAAGAAAAGAATCGTGTTAGACGCCTTTGCCGATGCGTGGAATCCTTCCCTTTTTAAAATCGATCAGGGGTACGTCCTTTCATTTAGATACACTCCGGATCGGTTCGATGAACTTTGGCTCTCTCATATCGGGGTTGTCATTTTGGATGAAGAATTTCAGCCTATCTCAGAACCTGAGCTTCTAAATACCCGCGGCAAAAACAGCAAAACCCCTTCTCAATCCGAAGACGCGAGGATTTTCTCCTATAGAGGACGGATTTTTTTGATCTATAACGACAACATCGATGTCACCGGTCCGAAAATTTGGGAACGGCGCGATATGTTCATGGCTGAGTTGTTTCATTCAGGCTACCATTTCTCCCTTTCCTCTCCTTTAAAGCTGACTTGCGAAGAGAAAAAGCTTTTCCGCATGTGCGAAAAAAATTGGGTTCCGTTCGAATGGAATAAAACCATGATGCTCGGATACACGATCGATCCTCATGAAGTGTTATATCCCAACCTGACTAATGGAGAATGCTACCATTGTTATGAATCCTTCCCCCGGATCAAGTGGGATTATGGAACATTGAGAGGGGGGACCCCGGCTATGCTCGTCGATGGAGAATATCTCTCTTTTTTCCATTCGGGAATCGTCATCGCGTCTCCAGCCTCCTTCGGACAGGATTTATGGCATTATTTTATGGGGGCGTACACTTTTTCCGCCGAGCCTCCTTTCCGGATCAAAAAAATGACGCCGACGCCGATTATGTCAGATGGCTTTTATACCGAGTCGTTTCTTCCTAAAAGAGTCATTTTCCCTGGAGGATTTGTCGATGCCGGCCCGCATATTTATTTAGCCTACGGAAAAGACGATTGCGAAATCTGGATCGCAACCATCGATAAGGCCGCCCTCAAAAAAGCTCTAGTCCCCGTAGAATAATTCACAGTGAATCCGACGGTTCTGACACGGACAGCAGGATAAAAATGAATTAGTCTTTGAAATCACGGGTTTTTTCTTACAGGCTTCTGTAATTAAGCAAGGGACACGGACAGCAGGATAAAAAAGTTTATTCTTTGAAATCACGGGTTCTTTCTTACAGGCATCTGTGATTAAGCAAGGGACACGGATGGACAGGATGGACGGATAGACAGGATAAAAATGAATTAGTCTTTAAAATCACGGGTTCTTTCTTACAGGCATCTGTGATTAAGCAAGGGACACGGACAGCAGGATAAAAAAGTTTATTCTTTAAAATCACGGGTTCTTTTTTACAGGCATCTGTGATTAAGCAAGGGACACGGATGGACAGGATGGACGGATAGACAGGATAAAAAAGAATGGGTCTTTAAAATCACGGGTTCTTTCTTACAGGCTTCTGTAATTAAGCAAGGGACACGGATGGACAGGATGGACGGATAGACAGGATAAAAAGGTTTATACTTTGAGATCACGGGTTCTTTCTTATAGGCATCGTTAATTAAGCAGGGGACACGGATGAACAGACAGGATAAAAATGATATCTATCTTTCTGAACTACTGGAGGAACGGGAGTCTAAATCTTCATTGGGAATCCTCGGATGGCATAATCGTTTATATTCCAATTTTGTATTTCCAAAATTAATCAAAAGACCGATTGGAATGTCAGAAACTTTTAGATAATTTATTAGTTGCGCCTGATGATCTTGAGATAAACAACTGCAACATTTCAACTCAATAATTACTGAATCTTCAACAACGAGATCGGCTACATAACGTCCAATTTTTTGTTGTCTGAATACCACATCATACGAGCGTTCGGTAGAAACACAAATTCCATCTTGTCGCATGGCAATAAAAAGAGCATTTTTATACACAGATTCTAAAAAACCAGAGCCAAGCTCTTTCATTATTTCAAAACGGCATTTTATAATTTTTCCAGTAAGATTAAAATGAATTAATCCGTTCCGATTTTGCATTTCCATTTCAAATCCCTACTTAATTACAAATGCCTGTAAGAAAGAACCCGTGAAGAATAAATCTTTTTTATCCTGTCTATCCGTCCATCCTGTCCATCCGTGTTCCTTGCTTAATTACAGAAGCCTGTAAAAAAGAACCCGTGATTTCAAAGACAAATTCATTTTTATCCTGTATATCCGTCCATCCTGTCCATCCGTGTCCCTTGCTTAATTACAGAAGCCTGTAAGAAAGAACCCGTGATTTCAAAGACCTATTTTATTTATCCTGTCTATCCGTCCATCCTGTCCATCCGTGTCCCTTGCTTAATTACAGAAGCCTGTAAAAAAGAACCCGTGATTTCAAAGACTAATTCATTTTTATCCTGTTCATCCGTGTCCCTTGGTTGGCCAGAGAAGCTTCCGTAACTAGCGTTTCACTTTGCAATTTTATTCTGTCCATCCTTGTTTAGCGGTTGATTACTTTTTGCTGATTCGCTTTTAAGTTTAGCTAGAGGAAATTCGCGATTGGCCATGGCTTGTTTACGCCAGGAGTCAGGCAAATCTTTGATTGTAAGAAGACGGTCGCACGCTTTCAGCGATTCTTCGTGATGGCCTAGATAATACGAGCAGATGGAAAGTTGGAATAACAGCCCGTAATCTTCCGCCCAATCTTCATTGAAGAGGGAATCTTTTTGAGGCGGCTTGGCCAGGAAGTCTCTCGCTTTCAAATATTCGTAAGCAAGACCGTAGTTTTCTTCAGAATTATAGAGGGCGGCCAAATAATAGATCGGCTCGGCCCGATGGGGGCGGAATCTAAATGCGTTCTGGTAGGCCTCTGCAACGATATTGGAGGGGAGGCCTAGATCGCGGAGCATGTGGCCGATTTGCATCATGGCGCAAAAGGTCTCTTCAGCCCAGCCTCCCATGTTCACCCGTTTTTGATACCACTCCAGGGCCTTTCCCTTTTCTCCCAAATCTTTGTAGCTTTCAGCGAGATAGAAAGCGTACCGTTCATTTTTGGGCTCTTTTTTGAGCCCCTCTTCGAGCAGCTCGACATTTCTCGTGAATTTTTTCTTGATGTCTTTGGCGCTTGCGCCTCCATCCCTAGTTATATAATTCACAGTTTCAAGGATTTCTGAAGAATAGGGCTGATCGCAAGATAAATACTCATGAGTCACTCCCACCCATTTCCAAGGGAGGTTTCCTTTGGCAAGCTGCGGTTTTAGGTAGGTAAACCCTTTGGTGCCTCTCCACATATTATAAAGATCCGCTGTGAGAGGAGGGAACCCGGCAGCTCCCTTAAACTCGAGAATATCATCCGCATCCATGAATAAGATGTAATCTCCCTTTCCCTTAGCGAGTTGGAACGCCTCGGACCGGTTTTCTCCGAAGTTTCTCCATTTTCTTTCATGAAGCTCGCCGGGAATTCCCTTTAGGTGCTTCTTAATGATCTTTTGGGTGCCATCATTCGAACCCGTGTCGACGATGACCCAGTAATCGATCACTCCCTTTACTGAATCTAAACATCGCGCGATCACATCTTTCTCATTTTTAACGATCATGTTCAAACAGATTTTCTCTTTCGCCGGCAAAAAGAAAGGGATGATTAAGAAAAACAAAGATAAGAATCGGATCATGGCTGAAGCTCGTTTTTTTATTTAGGGTAAAGAAATTTATCCAATATTGCTGAATTTAGCAACCCATTCTTGTTGATGTCTTTCAAAATAATACCGAGTCATATAGAAGCAAAAAAGAGGGGGGAGGTAGTTAATTTGGTGACTATGTAGATAATAAACAGGAATCTGTATTTTGAGTTTGATTGTTCGTTTTTTAATTGCTTTTCTCATTCTTGCAATACCGGGAAATGAAATTCGGTTGAGCCATAATGAGGAAAAACGATTTGATGCTCAATTGGTTGGACACAACCAAAACGGTCCCGCTCATCCCAAAAAATCTATCGCTCCTCCTCCTAAAGAGTCCTGCTGCGATCCTGTTGAAGAGATTCCTCCGCTTGGCAGTTATGACTGCATCGATTGCGAGGGGAATAATCTCAACTGCATTGACAATTGTATCGATTGCGCTGAACTCGGCGTGTTCTGTCCTTATGACGCTGGCCGTGTCCTTTGCCCCGATCCCATTCCCTGGCCGAAGCGGATCGCGATCCGCCACGTTCAGGGGTGGGGGGAAGGAATCGGCTTCGGAACCAACTATTCAACTTTGGAATTATTTTGCGCTCCGGATTATCGGTTGGGCAGGATTCTTCCATTCCTCGATTTAAGAGGCCACCGCTTCGACAACAATCTTTATGCTGCGAATGTAGGCGTTGGGGTGAGATATATCCCTGGAACCGATTGCTTTTGCGAGATGCTGGGATTCAACGTTTATTACGATTTCCGACAAGGTTTCATAGGAAATTACAATCAACTGGGAGCGGGGATCGAAGTTCTCGCTGCCCGCTGGGACCTCAGAGCGAATGTCTACGCCCCCTTCGGCAATTCCAAGCATCGGAGAGGGTGCTGCTTCACATATTCTGATGGAGATTTTTTCATCTGCCATAAAAAATGCGAGTTTGCCAATTATGGTTTTAACGCCGAATTCGGCTATCTGCTCGTCCGCACTTGCGATTTTCTCTTATACGGTGCCGCGGGTCCCTATTATCTGACGCGAAGATGCGATGACGATACTGTGGGCGGAAAAGCGAGAATCAGGCCGCAATACAGAGATTATGTGGCTCTCGAAGCGAGCTATAGCTACGATTCGGTATATAGATCTGTCTGGCAGTTAGAGATCATTTTAAATTTCCCAATCTATCAGATTTCATCTTCGAGAAATCAAAGAAACCGGTGCTGCTTCTCCGATCGGCAGATCTATCAGCCTGTGGAACGGTTTGAAGTGATGCCGCTTGGGCGCCGCGACTGTTGGTTTTATAATTTTTGATAAACATAGGAAATAGGCTACATGCGTTACTGGGTCTCTCTCTTCTTGCTGGCATTCGCTCCCTTTGGCTTCGGCTGCACCGATTTCGTAGTCAAAACCGCTGACGGATCGATCATCAACGGCAGATCCCTTGAATTCGGGGTACCGCTTTCTGCTCAAATCAGGGTCTTTTCCAGAGGCGATCAACGATCCAGCCACGGGCCTGATGGAAAGACAGGAATCGAGTGGAACTCGAAATACGGCTTTGTCGCAGCGACTTGCATTCAAGAAGATTGCGTCGTCGACGGCGTGAACGAAGCGGGGCTTTCGTTTGGATATTTGTGGCTGCCAGGCACCCAATATCAAACGGTGGGGGCGGACGATTCGGACCGAGCTCTCGATTTCATAGATGTCGGCGCTTGGATTTTAGGAAAGTTCGCCACCGTTGCGGAAGCGAAGGAAGCGCTGAAGGACGTCCTTGTCTGGGGCCATTCTGTCCCTCTTTTGACGGGAATTCCCCCCGTGCACATCGCTTTACATGATGCGAAGGGGAAAAATCTGGTCGTCGAATTCGTAAGAGGAGAAATGAAAATTTACGACAATCCGAATGGCGTGCTGACGAATTATCCCACTTTCGATTGGCAGCAGATCAATTTGCAAAATTATCTAGGGTTGAACGCGGTCAACGTATCCCCGATTCAAATGAATGGATCTTTATTCGGACAGACGGGGCAAGGGAGCGGGATGGTTGGCATTCCCGGCGATTGGACGCCTCCGTCCCGTTTTGTCAAGACGACGACTCTTATCCGGTTCGCAAAAGTTGCCGAAAACGCTCTAGAGGGGGTCAATCTCGCTGAACATCTTCTCAATACGGTCGATATCCCGATGGGAGATATCAGGGAGAAAAAGAATTCTACCGCAGGGGATTATACTCAATGGGCCGTGGTAAAAGATTTGGCGAACCGAGTATTCTATTTCCGCTCCTACAAAGATCTGGCTTTAAAGTTTATCGATTTGAAAAAACTGAATTTCAACCAAAGGGGCTCTTCCGCCTCGATCCCCATAGACGCAGGGAAAGGATATGTCGATATGACAGCCTCCCTTAAGCCGGGCCGCACCACTGTTCAGGCCGAGATGGACAATTGCGAGATTTACCCTCGTTGATCTCAAGCCTAAGAAAAAAATATTAGCAGGGATGACAGGATAGGCATGATAGAAAAAGATTCCTTTGCGTCTCTGCGCCTTTGCGTTTAATTGAACCAGGTACCGTTGCGATTCAAAGCCGTTTTAAAAGGATGAGCAAAACTCAGGAGCGCGTGGTTTTATTCAACGCAAAGGCGCAAAAACGCGAAGTCGCAAAGGGGAATTACCTTTTTTTTTCTTATCCTGTCATCCCTGCAATTTTTCCACTTTGATTAAATAAGACTGAAAAATTAGCGGGCGCCGTGGCATATTCTGCTCTCATTTTTTTGGAGGAAAAATGAAGAGTATCTTTGCCTGCCTATTTTTCGTGATTCAACTGTCCGCATTGCAAATCGAAACTTTTTATGGCCCCTTGGAAGTCGATGAACCGGTTTTGTTGGAATTGATCGAAAGCCCTTCTTTTCAAAGGCTGAAAAAACTTCATCAATACGGCGTCGCTTACTATACGACCCATAGAGAGGAATACAATCGGTATGACCATAGCATCGGCGTTTTTGCTGTCCTTCGGATGAAGGGGATGTCCTTGGAAGAGCAGATCGCGGGACTTTTGCACGATGTCTCCCATACCGCTTTTTCCCATGTGGGAGACTATGTGTTCGAAGTGTTGGGCAAAGATTCCTACCAAGATGGAATCCATGAATGGTATTTGAATACCAGTGGCTTATCTGAGATCTTGCAGCGGCATGGATTCGTAGCGAAGGAGATTCTGCCTAAATCGGGAAAATTTGGGGCGCTCGAACAAGAGCTTCCTGAGCTTTGCGCCGACCGGATCGACTACAATTTGCAGGGAGCGTTTTATCGGGGATTTCTTTCGAGGAATGAAGCGATGGAAATTATAGGCGGGTTGCAGTTTGACGGAAAAACTTGGGTCGCCAAGGATTCCAAAGCTTTATCGAAAATGGCCCGGTTTTCCATTTTCATGTCTCATGATTGCTGGGGATCGCCGCGCAATTATTTTGCCTCCAGGGCCCTTTCAAAGGCTCTCTTGAGAAGCGTGGAAATCGGGCTCATTTCTCTAGACGAGATCCATTTCGGCATGGACGACGACCTTTGGGATAAGCTGATCCGGTCGGAAGATCGCGTCATTCAAGAATCGATGGAAAGGACTCTCCATGCAGAGTTGTATTTTACGGTTGGCGAGGGCGAGGCGATCCGGATGAAATTCCGCGGGATCGATCCCTGGCTTGCATCAGAAAAAGGAGTGATGAGGTTGACAGATTCCGATCCTGCTTTTCGAGAAGAATATGAACGAGTGAAAACGCAGATGGAAAAAGGTTGGGCTGTTAAGGCGGGAATCCGTAAGTGATGCTGAGGACAGCCTGTGCGAAATTCAGGCTGTTGCGGCCATAAACCGAAAACCAAGCTCCTCCGATAAAACCTGCAGAGGAACTCCAATTGTATTCGATCGCCGGCGCTATACTTAAGTTATCGTTGTAGCCTGATCCGACTGATGCGGGAGTGTGCTCGCCAATGTCGGTGAAGCCCGGATGACCAGAGAATGTTGTTCGATTGGTTGCCGTGTAAACGATGTCGGTCGCAAGAACCCATTTCTCGGTTAGGCTGAGTTCGAGTCCTAAGTCAGCTTGGAAATTGTTCCCTGGATGAACGGTTCCTCTAGTTTTAAATCCTCCACCGTAAGCGTTGAAATTTTCAACATGGACGGAGGTAGAGACCTGATAGCCGAAGAATAGACGGGTATTAAATGGATGCTGAGTGGTCCAGAAAAACAGTTTGCCGAATATGAGGCGAATTGAGTCGAATAACAGCCCGCGCCCGTAGCATTCAACATCAAACCATTGAAACTCAGGTTTTGGTATTTACCTGTGGGGAAGGTTTCTGTGATTTGGAATTTGACTTGAGGGGTATATCTAGTCTGCGAATGGACCAGGAAACCATAGGTTGCGCTCAAATCGAGAAATCCTCCTCCGAACTGTCCGCTTTGCCAGCTCGCTATCCCGCCCGGAACGATGATGAAATCCGTAGTCTCGCTTACGCCCGTCTGGAGGACGTATTGGCCTTTCACTTGGACGAGATTGCTTGGAAGGCCGATCGATTCGCGGTCTTCGTTGAAAGCGGCGTAGTTATCGGCTATAAAAAGGTAAGGCTGCATGTTTCCCTGTCCCACCGGCATCATAGATGGGCTCGCTGTGACGATCGGGCCTGTATACCAGGGGTTGAACATTTTTTGGGCCCTTGCGAATTGGGCTTCCGCGGAATCGAGTTCCGCTTGGATTTCCTCGGGCGATTTATGCTCTCCCTGGACTTGTACGATTTCCGAGACAATTTCTTGAGAGATTTCTTCTTCGGCCTGTATAGAAGATGGGTCTTGGGCCTTTAGCCCCTCTTCCATTTCCTGAGCAAAACCCGCGAACGGGAACAATAATAGACTGATCGAGAGCCAGGAGAGCCGCATAAAAACCTCTTTTAATTTTTTTATTTATCTTTTCCTCCATTTTTGGCAAGGAGAGATTAGAGAGACAAGGGGGCAAGTATATGGCTGATTCGGATAGTTCGGATATCCAACCGATAGGACCGCGCGAAAAGAAAATGTATGAACAGGAATATAAGCATGGGGCTGAACTCTTTAAGCAGGCGGCGCAGCAATATTCCAAATCGGACAATCCCTTCCAGCAAGCCGAATATAAGGACGTCATGGACAAGGCGATGCAGGTCATGAACGAGACGGCCCGGGAACTGATGCGGCAGGAGTTGATGAAACAAAACGACAAGATCGCAAAAGATTATGCCGAATTCCAAAAAATGCCGAGCGACGAACAAATCCAGGGGCAGCTGACCAATGATTTAGACAAAGCGAAAAAATCGATTCATTAATGCTTCCAGCCTCTCTATAATGCAAATAAAGCATTTGAGGTGATTCGATGAATCCTGGCAAATCGGCTTGGATCGATCTTTTTGCGGAACATCGCGAGCTGATGCAGAGCCGAGAAGGGGCGGCCGTCCAAAAGCAATACGAAATATTCGCTTCGGATCAAGCCCCCAAAGTGGTCGATCCGAAAATTAAAGAAATCCCCATTCATGAAAACGGCGAAGAGCTCATCGATCTGAAATCCGAGATCATCGAGAGGATTAAAATGATGCGCGATCCGGAAAAACCCTTCGGTTCTCCCGATTGCAATTCAGGTCTGCCGAACGCATCGAAACTCCGGAAAGGAGTCTTTCTTCAACTGAAGGAAATGATCCCATCTCTCGACCGTTTGTCTCTTGCTTTTGGATTTAAACCCGGACAAATCGATCTCAAAGTGTTCGAGGGGCTGCGGGACCTTAAGACGCAAAAACAATTGTTCGAGAAAAAACTAGCTGAAATTTTAGCCGCCTATCCCCAGTTCACTTTGGAAGAGGCGACGCAAGAGACTTGCAAATGGGTCTCTCCTGTGGAAAATAATATCCCTGTCCACTCCACCGGAGCCGCGGTCGATTTCCGGCTTTGGGACAATCGGAAGCAAGCATTTTTAGATTTAGGTCCATTTGGAGTGATTTGGGGGTTGAATCCCAACGCTCCCACGTTCTCAGAGGAGATTTCAAAATCCCAAAAACTCAATCGATTGTATTGCACTTTGGCAGCCGCGGAAGCGGGATTGACGAATTATTTTTACGAATACTGGCATTTTTCCAGCGGCGACCGCTACGACGCTTGGTTCCATAAGAAACCTTGCGCTACGTATAATTCCGCAATTTTGAAATGAGAATTTTTTTCCGCTCTTCATCGAGGGGAACTAAAGGAGGACGGACTTCGCGCCAACTCGCTCCTAATCTTTTTCCCATTACGGCTTTCGCCGCGGGAATAAAAGTCAGACCTTTGAAGGATTCGAAGAGAGAAGCAATCTCTTCTGAATGGCCTTTCTCGTACAGGGCGCAAATCCGTTCCGGATAGAGGTTCGCCATTCCGCAAATGGCTCCCGAACCTCCGTAAGCGGCCGTTTCCGCGATATGGAGTTCTTTACCTACGAATAGCTGGAGATCTGGAAAAGTATTGAGGATTTGTTTCGAGAAGAGCAGATTCCCTTCGCTTTCCTTGATTCCAACGATCGTCCCGGGAAATTCCCGAACCAGGGTTTCAACGATCGAAAGAGTGATCGGAATGCCGGTGTATTGCGGGAGATGATAGAGGATGATTTTTAGTTTGGGAGAATGGATCTTTTGGATGATTTGCCGATAGTAGGAGAGCGCTCCTTCCTCGCTGATGTTTTTGAAAAAAGTCGGCGGGGCAATCAACATCGCCTGGCAGCCGAGTTCAAGGGCTTTTAGAGCGAGATCTACGGTATCCGAAACGCTTGCGCTTCCGTTGGCTAAAATGATTTTTTCCGAAGGAAAACCTTTTGCTATGACTTTTTCTAAAACCTCTTTTCTCTCTGAAGCGGAAAACGAGGGGCCCTCGCCTGTCGTTCCAAATAGGACTATGCCTTGGCATCCTCTTTTGACCAAATCAGAACAATGGTCAAAGAGCGCCTCGCAATCGCATTGTAAATCTGCGTTCAAAGGGGTGAGCGATGCAGCCCAGATTCCTTTTGGGATGGATGGCTTTTTCATGCAGAAGCTCTTTTGAGCCTATTGATTATTTCGAAAAAAAAACCTTGATCTTGTCCAGGAAAGTCTTTTTGCGGGGTTGGTTTTGAGGAGTCTCCAGTTCTTCGAAAGAGCGGAGGAGCTCTTTTTGCTTTTCGGAGAGTTTGACCGGAGTCTCGATGGAAATGCGGACAAGCAAGTCGCCTTGTCCTTGGCCATGCACGTTGGGGAAGCCCTTTCCATTGATCCGGAGGAGTTTCCCTGTTTGGATCCCTTCCGGGATTTGGAGACGGCAAGCTTCTCCGAGAGGCGTGGGAACTTCTTTTTTGCTGCCGAGCGCCGCTTCTGCGAATGAGATCGGAAGGTCTAGATAGACATCGTCCCCTTCGCGTTGAAACGCTTCATGAGGTTCGACTTCAATATATACGTAAAGGTCTCCAGGAGGGCCGCCCGCCTCGCCCGCATCTCCGCATCCGCTCATCTTTAATCGCATGCCGTTGTCGACGCCGGCAGGAATGCGGATTTTGATCCGCTGCTTCTCTTTGATGCGGCCGGCTCCGCTGCACGATTTGCAGGGATCGGTGATGACTTGGCCTGCGCCGCCGCAATGGGGACAGACGCTCGACATGCTGAAAAAGCCGCGGCTTTGGTAGATCTGCCCTTTGCCTTGGCAAGTCGCGCAGGTTTTGATGCCATTTTTTGATTTGGCGCCTGACCCGTGGCACGTTTCACAAGCGATATAGTTGTTGATGGCGAGTTCTTTTTCTGTGCCGCGCGCCGCTTCTTCGAAAGTGATTCTAACGGTCGCTTTTTTGCTGGTCCCTTTGCGGGCTCCGCCTTCATCTCCCGCTTCAAATCCCCCGCCCCCTCCGCCGAAGAAAGAATCGAAAATCGATTCTCCTCCGCCTCCGCCTGGACCTCCGCGTCCACCGCCGAAAGCTCCCATAAAGGTGCGAAGGGCCTCTTCCATCGAAGCGAATCCTCCGCCTGGAAATCCTCCAGGCCCTCCGCCCATTCCGGCCCCGCGCAAACCTTCTTCGCCGTATTGATCGTAAACGCGGCGGCGGTTTTCATCGCTTAGGACCTCGTAAGCTTCGGAAACTTGTTTAAATTGGGCTTCGGCTTTCGGGTCGTTCGGATTGCGGTCAGGGTGGAACTCAAGCGCTTTTTTCCGATACGCTTTTTTGATCTCTTCTTGAGTCGCTTCGCGCGCAATGCCAAGAGTGGAATAATAATCTTTCATAGAATCACTTGCCCCTCATTCTAACTGAGGGGCGTCATTTAATCAAGAGGTTTTAGCAGATTAGTGTTTTGACTGCTAACTTGGAGTCTTAGTAGCCGCGGCGGATGGCTGTTTTGGTACGCTTTGTGGCAGCTTTGGACTTGAGCCGGCTTTTGACGGAGGGTTTATCGTAAAACCGATGGGCTTTCGCCGCTTTCATAATCCCTTCTTTATCGAGTTTTTTCTTGAGAGCGCGGAGCGCTTTGTCGATCGGCTCGCCGATGCGTACCTTTACACTGGGCATTTCCTTTTCCCTCTTGGGTTGATTTTTTTAAATATGGAATTCATTTTAAAGGTTCTGCAGGTTTAGTTCAAGGCGAAGATAGATAAGTGAGTTCAAGAGGAAGGGCTCCGTCGGAAAGAAATTGGCGGTAAACCAAGGAAGCGAGAAGCTCCGGATCGGGAAAGGTCTCGAACCAAACGCCTGGAAATGAGCCCCGTTTCCGCACCATTTCTGGATGAGGGGAGGCTAGGGTAGAAAATTTTTGCAAAACAGGGTCGGCCGGAGAGATCAGGGCGGGTTCTTGAAAAGAGAGATCTTTCCCTTTTCTCTCCCCAAACAAAGCGTAAAGACCTCCCATTCTCGCGTCGGCCAGCACGGCAAAGGGGCCGTCAATGGAGAGGGGAATATCCCTTCAAGCTGCAAAATCCGATCAAGGGAATTTGCCATCCGTAAGCAAGCGCTTTTGCGAGAGCCGCCCCAACGCGGATCCCCGTATAGGAGCCGGGGCCTGTCCCGACTGCGACTAAATCGGGCTTGAATTGATGGAGCTTTAAAAGGGCGTCCGTTTCCAGGCCTAAGCGTTTCGAGAGTTCGGGTCCCCCTGAAAGCCGCTGGAATCCGACCGGAGTTTCTCCATCGGCCAGGATCAGGCATCCCTTTTCGCTGCTGGTCTCTAAAATCAAGGTTTTCATCGACATCGATTTTATCGGAGAGAGAAATTATGCGGGCGTTTAAAATTTTTTCTTTCCAGAAAATTCCCGATTACTAAAAAAGAGGAATAATAACCCAAAAGGAAGGTGTTTGTGGAGCGTCCATTTTTTAAAGATCCCGCCCATCAGGCCTATTTTTTACTCCGTTTCGTCTTTGTAGTAGCCCCTCTCATAGCTGGCTTGGACAAATTTTTTCATATCTTAGTCGATTGGAACCAATACGCTTCTCCTTTTCTTGCTAATCTAGTGGGAGGGCATGTGGCCGGCTTTATGATGCTCGCAGGGGTCGTCGAGATTATCGCCGGACTCGGAGTCCTGTGGAAGCCGAAGGTCTTTCCTTATATTATCGCTCTTTGGCTGTTAGGCATTATCGTAAATCTCGTGATGTCCCATCACTTTTACGATATAGCTTTAAGAGATGCGGGATTGTGCCTATCGGCGCTTGCGTTGGGCCGCCTCGCCAAAGTTTATGGGTGAGTTTTTGGGGGAAAATCACCGTTTCTTTTGCCAGTTTTTGAAAAAGATGATAAACTGGCCTGCTTTTGCCCCCAAGCTAGATGAATTAAGCGCGCTAGCGCGTTTTTAGGAAATTGAGGTCCCATTGAACGACGATTCAACGCCTGACGAACCGGAATCGCCTTTAGAGCCTATCATTGAGAGCGACGACGAGATTGAAATTCCGAAAAAAGAAGAGAGGTCTCTGCTGCCTACCCTGCCCTATCCGGAACAGCTTTATTTGCTGCCTTTGAACCGCCGTCCGTTTTTTCCGGGAATGGCGGCTCCGATCGTGATCGAACCGGGCACTTATTACGAAGTGCTGAAGATCGTCGCCAAGACCGACCATAAATGCGTCGGCCTTTTTTTGACCCACAAAGAAGACGTCAATATTTATAAAATCGGGATCGAAGATCTCTTTCAAGTGGGCGTCGTCGCGCGGATTCTGCGGATCATCCCGATGGAACAAGGCGGCGCGCAGGTCGTCCTCAACATGGAAAAGAGGGTGTCGATCGAAAAGCCGGTGAAGAGCAAATATCTGCTGGCGCAAGTCAAATACCACGACGACACGCCTATGGAGCATCTCTCGCAGAGAGTTGAAAGCCTATTCGATCAGCATCATCACGACGATCAAGGAGCTTCTTGAAGCTCAATCCTCTCTTCAAAGAAGAGCTGCAGATCTTTTTGGGCCATTCCGATTTCACCGAGCCGGGGCGGCTGGCCGATTTTGCCGTTGCCCTGACGACCGCGACGCGCGAAGAGCTGCAAGACGTTCTCGAGACGTTCGAGATCGAAAAGAGGATCGACAAAGCGCTTTTGCTTTTGAAAAAAGAGCTCGATATCAGCAAGCTCCAAAGCACGATCAACCAAAGGATCGAAGCGACCATCTCCAAAACGCAGCGCGAATTTTTCCTGCGCGAGCAGCTCAAGGCGATCAAGAAAGAGCTCGGCATGGAAAAAGACGACAAGACCCTCGAGGCTGAGAAATTCGAAGAGCGGCTGAAAAAGCGGACAGTTCCCGAAGACGTCATGAAAGTGATCCGCGAAGAGATGGATAAGCTCAGCGCTCTCGAAGTGCAATCGGCCGAATATGGCGTTTGCCGCAACTACATCGACTGGCTGACCATCGTCCCTTGGGGCATGTACAGCAAAGAAACCCATGATCTCAAAAAAGCGGAAAAAATCCTCGAGCACGACCACTACGGGCTGAAAGATATCAAGGAGCGGATTCTCGAATTCATCGGCGTCGGCAAGCTGACCGGCGGCGTGAAGGGGAGCATCATTTGCCTCGTCGGGCCTCCAGGCGTGGGAAAAACGAGCATCGGCAAAAGCGTTGCGCGGGCTCTGAACCGGAAATTCTACCGATTTTCCGTCGGCGGGATGCGCGATGAAGCGGAGATCAAAGGACACCGGCGCACCTACATCGGCGCCATGCCGGGCAAAATGATCCAGGCGCTTAAATATTGCCAGACGATGAATCCGGTCATCATGCTCGACGAAGTCGATAAGATGGGCGCGAGCTATCACGGCGATCCGGCATCCGCTCTTCTGGAAGTGCTCGATCCGGAGCAAAACAAAGACTTTCTCGACCACTATCTCGATGTGCCGTTGCGATCTTTCCAACGTCCTGTTCATCGTGACGGCCAACGTTCTCGACACGATCCCCGAACCGCTCAAAGACCGGATGGAGATCCTCCGTCTTTCCGGCTATATCCAAGCGGAAAAGATCGAGATCGCAAGAAAATATCTCGTTCCTCGCAACCGGAAAAATATGGGGCTTAAAGCTGGCGATGTCATTTTTACCAAGGGCGCTTTTGCACAGATCATCAACGGGTATGCGCGGGAAGCCGGAGTCCGCACCCTGGAAAACAACATCAAGAAAATCTTGCGAAAAGTCGCTGTGAAGATTGCGCGCGGGCTGAAAAGAAACCGAGAAGAAGAAAAAGGGAAGCAGACGGTCATTTCCGAGAAGAATCTCTCTACCTATCTCGGCAAACCCATTTTTACCAGCGACCGGTACTATAAAATCAATCCTGTCGGAGTTGCGACTGGACTTGCCTGGACCTCCATGGGCGGCGCGACCCTCTATATCGAAGCGGTTAAATATCCTGCCGAAAAAACGGAGATGAAGCTCACTGGCCAAGCAGGCGATGTGATGAAAGAATCGGCTCAGATCGCCTGGACCTATGCCCAAAGCAATGTCGCGCCGATACGCCGACAGAATCCCTTTTTTTGAAAAATCGCAAATCCACATCCACATCCCCGAAGGGGCGACCCCGAAAGACGGCCCCTCCGCAGGCATCACGATGGTCGACCTCGCTCCTTTCTCTCTTGCTTGAACAAACCGGTTCGGGAAAATCTCGGCATGACGGGCGAGCTGACCTTGACAGGACGCGTTCTTCCGATCGGCGGCTTGAAAGAAAAACTGATCGCCGCCCGCAGATCGAAGATCAACGTTTGATTTTCCCAAAAGAAAATTTGCGCGACTACGATGAACTTCCCGAATTCTTGAAAAAGGGTCTTGAAGTCCATTTTGTCGAACATTACGACGAAGTGTTTAAAATCGCATTCCCACATGAGAAAATCCATGAAGAACCCCGCGTGGCTGCAAAAAAAACTCATCGAGCCCGAGCGACTTGAAGAGAAAATTGTCTCTTTGCGCGAACAAGAAACTGACTCATTGCGACGCTGAACGGCTCGTTTGATTTGATGCATGCCGGGCATCTTTTATCATCCATGAAGCCTCGAAACAGGCCGACCGTCTCCTCGTCGCTTTGAATTCCGACCGCTCCATCCAACAATACAAAAGCCCCGACCGGCCGATCATCCCGCTCCCTTATCGTCTGGAAATGATGGCCGCTTTGGAATTCGTCGATTACGTCACCTGGTTCGACGAGACCGATCCATGGGCGCTGCTTTGCTAAAATTAAGCCCGATGTTCATGTCAATGGCGCGGAGTATGGCGAGAATTGCATCGAGGCGGAAACGGTAAAAAATTATGGCGGCCGGATTCATCTCGTGGAGAGGATCCCGGGTCTCGCCACCTCAACGATCATTGAAAAGATCAAAACATTATGAGAACGGTCGGCACGCTATCCAATGAGAATACCGCCCGACGGTTGTCCAACTATTTGAAGAGCCAGGGCATCGACAATAGCTGCGAGGGTTCTTTCGATCCGGCCACAGGCCACATGGCCTATCAAGTGTGGGTCCACGACGAGGATCAGATCGGCGAGGCGGCCTCTATTTTCGAACGGTTCCTCAATCAGCCCTCCAACCCGGAATTCGATGCGCCCGCGGTCGAGGCCGATCGATGAGGAAAAACCGAATCCTTCTTTCAAAGATCCCGAAGATCCAGAGATTCGAGAACCGGTCTCCCATCAATTTTCGACGCACCTCACTTCTTTTTTCATCTTTCTCTGCGCTCTTGTTTTTTTCATCAATATGATGGAAGAGGTTCCGATGCGCGAAGAAGGGCTGTCGGAACAGAGTTTTTTGATGACGCCGATCCAAGCGCTTCTCCTCTACGACTTGCCCCCTGCCATCGAAGAATTAGAAAAAATCATTGAGAAATACCATGTCGCCCCGAACCAAAAACTCGAAGAGCTTCCCCCAGAAGTCAAAGCTGAATTGGCGGCCGTCGACCGCTTTCCCTTTTGGCGCGGATTTTATGATTGGGTCGTCCTTAAAATCAAAGGACAGGACACATCTGTGGCGGAAGGGCCTCTTTTCTTAAAGATCCGGCAAGGAGAAATCTGGCGCCTTTTTTCTCCTTGCGTTCTCCACCAGCAACATCCTTCACATCCTCTTCAATATGATTTGGCTTTGGGTGTTGGGGCGCCCCATTGAGCAGAGGATCGGCTTTTCCAGGACTCTCGTCCTGACGCTTAGTAGCCGGGATCGGATCCAATACGCTCCAATATTTGATGAGCGGCCCCCTCTTTCTCGGCTATTCGGGATCGTGATGGGCCTTGCCGGATTCATTTGGATGCGAGAGAAAGTCGCTCCCTGGGAAGGATATCCCCTCAACCGGGCGACTGTCCTTTTCCTTCTTTTATTCATCGGCGCCATCTTCGCTCCTGCAGGTGGTCTCTTTCTTCATCCAAATTTTTTCCACTCTCAATTTCGCGCCGAACATCGCGAACACGGCCCATATTGCCGGCGCAGTGATCGGGGCTCTTTTGGGACGATTCTCCTATTTTGCGCAGCGAGTGCAGAAATGAGCGTGCGCGATATCGTCATCTTAGGATGCTCCAGCCAGCAGCCGACCCGATTCCGCAACCACGGCGCCTATCTGCTCCGGTGGAATGATGAAGGGCTTCTGTTCGATCCAGGAGAAGGGACGCAGAGGCAATTTATTTTCGCCGAGATCGCCCCGCCCATCGTCACTCGGATTTTCATCAGCCATTTCCATGGCGATCACTGCCTGGGCCTCGGCTCGATGCTCATGCGGCTCAACCTCGATAAAGTGACCCATCCGATCCATTGCTATTATCCAGCCAGCGGCAAAAAGTATTTCGACCGGCTCCGCTACTGCTGCATCTACAGAGAAAATATCCACGTCGTGGAACATCCCGGTCAAAAAAGCGGGCCTTGTCGAAGATGATGGGAAATTCCGCATCGAGGCCGCCTTCCTCGACCATGGAGTCGAAAATATCGGCTGGCGCATCACAGAACCAGACACAGTCAAATTCCACAAAGAAGAGCTGAAGAAGCTCGGCATCGACGGCCCAATCATCCGCAAGTTGGAAAAAGAGGGAAAAATTGCGGTCGGCGACAATTGGATCGCATATCGACGAAGTGAGCCATGTCCGCCCCGGGGATTCATTTGCCTATGTCGTAGACACACGCCCTTGCCCCGCGGCACTGGAACTAGCCCGCGGAGCAAAAGTCCTCATCTGCGAAAGCACCTACCTTGAAGAGCACCGCGCGCTCGCGGAAGAATACATGCACATGACCGCCAAACAAGCCGCCGAACTGGCCAAAGAAGCCGGCGTCGACACCCTCATCCTCACCCATTTCTCGGCCCGCTACCGCGACCCCGAAGAGCTCGGCATTGAGGCGCGGAAAATTTTCCCCAACACTTTCGTCGCCGAAGATCTCAAACGTTTCCCTTTTCCGAAATAGCCTCATTTTTCTCTACGCACTTTGCATTCTAGATATTCCAAGAAACAGGCCGCTGATACGGCTTCACTCGTTGGAACGACCACTTCTTTTTAGTTTTGCATGGAGGGAGGGAAATCCATTGGCGGGCTTTTGGCTTCTCGGGAGTTTTTTCTTGTTGAGAACGAGCGAGCTGTTGTTTCAATTGTTTGTTTTCCCTCAATAGATCTCGACATTCGGGATTTACAAGCCGATGATAAATCCGATTCTGGTTTTCTACCAATTTACTTGCTGCATCATCGATGGATAAATGATTCCACTCAGCATCGCTGCTTGTCGTTCGGCCTGTCAGGGCTTTATTTACATCTGCATGTTTTACACTATAAGAACCTTCTGCTTGTTGAAGAAATTTTGATGCGGCCTCGTCGTTTTTATTCTTCAAATAGTTGACCGCAGTATCGAAAACATGTGCTAGCGAATGATTTGGATTGAGTGATCCCGACTGGATATCGGGCCAAGCGTCTGGATCTTGTATATCTATTCCGATTTGAGTCAAGCGGGCTTTGACGTTCAGAGGATTTTCGTCAATCTTACGAGATTCAGTAGAGATCGCCATAGTACCTCAATTTATGCGAATGTATTATCCTAATTATTAAAGATTTATATCAAGATTAAAAAATGTAATAAAATTTATTTAAAAAGAAGCGATTTTGTGTTAAAATTGTATTAAACTGACGGTATTATTTATGAGTAATTTAGTAGTCTTTGGTAAAAAAGAAGCGATTAATAAGGTCGATACTGGAATTAAAGAACAATCGGAACAAGAACGTCTGGAGACGAAAGTCGATGAATTCGCCCATTCCGTGGATAAAACTCGTGCTCGTACTCGGGAAGAATTACCCCCGGAAAAAGTCAGCGTAGCAAAGACTGAAAATAGACTCACCGCAGAAGCGAAAAAAAACATCGTGGAAAAGGCCGCCGCTGGAGTCAGGTTTTGGTACATCGACGGAGAAAAGGCCAATGCTATGGCATCCCGTATCGAAACCAACCTTCGAGAAGGGGCTTACGCTTCGCATTCCGATCCGTCTTCATTGAAGGAAAGTTTGGTTGCCGATTTGAAAGGCGTATATCGAGATGAGCATATCTTTATCACTGAGAGGGAAGAGGCAATTCCTGAAATCGACAGCGATCGTGTCTTGAAAGATCTGGATCGGACAGATATGACTCCTGAACAAAGAAAGATTTTGGAAGACGAAGACGCCCTTGAAGCACGCGAGTTGACGGAAAATCCCAATTGGATTTCCCGTTCGGAAATTTTGCCAGGCAGTTCTACCGGTTATTTCAAATTCGATCTATTTCCTCCCGATTTGGAAGCGGCCCGAAAGAGAATCGATGAAACGATGCAAAAAATCTCCGGCGCCGATGAGCTGATCATCGATTTGCGCGACAATCGGGGAGGCAATCCCCATACGGTTGCCAGAGTGGCCAGTTATTTATTCGATGAGCGGACCCTTTTGAATCACCTCGACCAAAGATCCAACGGCAAAAGAGAAAGCACCTATGCCGATCCAACTGGATTAGAATCCACATTCGGCGGAAAAAAACCGATCTATGTCTTAGTTAGCAATAAGACTTTTTCTGCCGCCGAGGAATTGGCTTACGATCTCCAATCGGCAGGCAGGGCTGTCGTCATCGGTCAAAAAACAGGCGGAGGTGCGCACCCAATCAAAAATTACGTCCTCGACGACCACCTCTATATTTCCATCCCCTACAAACGGGCCGTAAATCCCCATACGCTTACCAATTGGGAGGGCATCGGAGTGATTCCCGATTATCCAACCGACGGCGATGCTCTCAAAACCGCCCAGGAACTCATAGCCCGTGAAAAAAGCAAATCCTGCTGCACAATTTTGTAATTTATAAGGCGATTTTCAATTCATCTGTGGTTGCGTCCACAGCGATTGGATGAACTTTTTTATTACGGCTTTTGGATAGCTGTTCAAGGCTCAATTCATTAAAAAGTGCGCGGAATTCTTTGTCTTTTGCCCTGAGAACATTTAACAAATAGAGCCGAATACAGATTTCTAAAACAACCAGCATTAGTTTGCTCATATCGATATCGATGCACCATTCTCCAAGTATCTTTCTCATAGGGACATTGATTAGTTTAATTGGAAATCCTAGACCTTCGAAAATGAAAGTTTGTTTTTTCTTTTTTATAAAATTTCTATCCAACTTTCATTACTGTAATGATTATTATGTCTTAGAATTAAAAACCGCCTTCAATCAGAATCTCTTTGAGCGGACGGCGAGTACTTGGGAATTCCTTTTTTTGTAATTCTTCTGGAAGATTTTCTTTTGGAGCTCTTTTCCCGATAACAATCATTGCTTCTATATGAAATTCATCAGTGATATTCAGATCTTTTTTAGCCTTGGCGTAGTCAAATCCTTCCAAACCGTGGACTACATAATTCCTAACTTCCCCTTCAAGAGCTACGCTCATCCAAGCAGCGCCTGCATCATAGCTATGGGTTCTTGCTGGCTTATTGTTATAATCATACGTCTTTTTAGAGATAACAACGACCAGGCAAGAAGCATTTTTAGCCCATGACTGATTAAAGGGGATCATGAGGTCGAAGAATTTTTGCCAATGAAGAGTGTTTCGTTTGGCGTAAAGAAAACGCCATGGTTGATCGTTATATGAAGAGGGAGCCCATCTTGCCGCTTCAAAAAGTGGAAAAAGTTCATCATCGGTCATTTCTTCTCCATTCATTGACCTTGGAGACCAGCGATTAAGAAGAAGCGGATGAATAGGATAATTCGATTTTCTGTATTTTTTGGATTCATGAGAAAGTTTTTCTGTCATATTGCTCCCTTTTTGTGTTCTAATGTATACTTTTCAAGTATAGCAGCCAGCATTAAATGACCTTTACTTTATATTCATCGTGAAAATTCTTTGTCATTTCAAGCAGATATTCTTTACTGCTATTTTGAAAATCTGCTCTGACAAAACATTCATGAAAAAAAGTATTGGTTTTGCCAGTCAACGAATAACCTAAACGTTCATAATGACTTATAAGATTTTTGGCGAAAGAAAATACCTCAATTTTCATCAATTTTTTGGCTTGCGAAACAGCATAATTTTCAATATATTCAACCAAAACATTACCAAGTCTCTTCCCAGAATATTTTTTGGCCATTGCAAAAAGCCCAAATTTGGCAACTTGTTCTTCCTTTGGAAATTCGATTGTAATTACCCCTGCGATATCGTGATTGGTTATGTTTATTAAAACAAAGATTTTTTGATCTGGATTAGACATAAGTTTAAAAAGGTCAGATAAGCCAATGCGTTTGCGACTTTCGGGATTATCATCGAAATATGGTTGTTGCTGATCCCAATACGCTTGATTAATTAGATTGACAATCTGTTCTAGATCGGCTTTTCTGGCTTCAATTATATTAAATAGACTCGAATTGTAATAAAACATTATTTCCAGCCTCTAAGAAGAACTTGTACTACGTTCTCTGCCATTGTGTAGGTACGTTTCTTGCCTTTTATGGATGTTTCAGAAGTCATAAGGGCAGAAATTCCAATTTTAAAACAACGAATTATATCGAGCGCAATTAAAATATCCTCTTCTGTTTTAATATAAGGACTGTTTAAGTTCTTCAATGCTTCAATAGAGTATTTTTCCATTTCAAAGTAGGCTTGTGGAATTTTAAATCTTCTCGGCCCGAAACAAACTAGTGTAAAGAGTTGATCCGAATGAGGAAAATCAGCGTGAAATTCCACCACTTTCATGATTAATTCAGTGAGGTATTTGTCGGGGGGGAGATTTTTGGGAATCTCTTTAACAATTGCAAGTAGTTGCTCGCACAACTCTCCGCATAGAACTTCACAGAGCTGGTCCTTGCTCTTAAAAAATTCATAAATCTTGGACTGGCTATATTCAACCGTATGCGCAATTGAGCGCATCGTCAACCCTTCCAGACCTTGTTTAGCTACAAGATCATGCGCTGTCGCTATGATGAGTTTGCGAAATGCTTCCTTTTCCCTGTTCTTTTTCTCCAAAGTCCCCATTTTTGCCTTGTCAGTTCAATGTATAAGAATATATTATTTTAGAACATTGTTTTGTTTATGTCAACATTGATTTAACTCGCTGTAATTTAGTATGATAAAGTAAATAAAAACCTAATGTATTGACCTAAAATAGAACAGTGTTCTATGTTTTGTTTATTAAATTGTGGATGCTTTGATTAGTATGGGTTATTTTAATTTATCATTTTCCATTAATAGCTGTTTTGCTGCGCCATTACAATTTGAAAAAATGGTTGTTGAAAGCATAGAAAATAGCAGTCTAGAGCAAAACGTTCCTATTATAGCAAGTTATGGCTCTTGGGAGTCCCCTATAACTGCGGAGAAATTTGCAGAGGGGTCGATTTACACCCTCAATATGCTTTCCGATGGCTACTATACTTATTCTTGTGACATGCGCCCGACAAACCATGGACGTTACACGATTGTGCGCCGCAGTATGGATGGTGCTATGCAAGATATGACTCCGCCTGATTTCAATGTAAGCACATCCGTTCACGAATATGGAGGAGGGGCTTTTACTGTCTCGCAAGGAACTATTTATGCATCAAGCGGAGACGATGGCGCCATTTACATTATTAAACCAGATGAGCCGCCTTCTCGCTTGACAGCGGGGCAAATTCAGCTTGACGATGGAGAATGGAAAGGCACTCGCTTTGCGGACATGCATTTCACGTCTTATGGCTTAATTGCAATTGGAGAACAGCATGAACCTGGACAGTCTGTTGAAAACTTCGTTGCACTTATTAATGTTGACAATGGCAGCTGGAAAAAACTGACGTCAGGCTATGACTTCTATTCTTCTCCAACAATTAGTGCAGACGGAAAAAAAATTGCTTGGATTTGTTGGAATCAACCAAACATGCCTTGGACAAACACAGAATTATGGATGGCGGAATTTGACGAAAAAGGAGAGCTTGCAAATAGCGAACAGATCGCTGGGAATGTTCCAGAATCTATTTTCCAGCCGCAGTGGTCTCCGAATGGCACTCTTTACTTTATTACTGACCGGGACAACGGTTGGTGGAATATTCATAGATATGCGGATGGGCGGATCGAAAATGTATGTCCTATGGAAGCAGAAGTTGCTGAACCTTTATGGACTTTTGGTTTGTCTACGTATGCATTTCTTGGAGAAAAGATTGTCTTTACCTTTAACAGCGAAGGCAAGTGGCATCTCGCGTTGCTAGATCTCAAGACAAGGAAATATCAAGAAATAAAGCGGGAAAGCACGCAGATCTCTCAAATACGCCGGGGAAATGGAGCTGTACAGTTTCTAGAGCAGTATCCTGACAAGGAAGAAGCTCTTGTTCAGATAGATGAGAAGGGCTTTATCCAATCAGTGCAGCCAATTAAACGAACTCAAGAAACAGGATATATAAGTATCCCCAAACATATTAGTTTTCCAAGCAACGGCCGCACTGCTTACGGTTTTTATTATGCACCTCAAAATCATCGCTACAAAGCTCCAGACACTGAAAAACCGCCTCTCATTGTAATGATTCATGGAGGGCCTACTTGGCAAGCATCCGGAGCTTTTCATTTGGAAAAACAATTTTGGACGAGCCGTGGATTTGCTGTCCTGGATGTTAATTATGGCGGCAGCACGGGATATGGAAGGGCTTATCGCAGCTTATTAGATCGAAATTGGGGTGTTGTTGACATTGAAGACTGTGTAAATGGGGCCCTTTTTTTAGCTGAACAGGGCCTTGTTGATAAAAATAAAATGGCGGTTCGAGGGAAAAGCTCAGGTGGGTATACGGTGTTATCTGCACTTGCATTTACAAATGTATTTCAAGCAGGTGCAAGCTATTACGGTATTGCAGATTTAACAACCCTAACCCAAGACGCGCACAAATTTGAACATCGGTATATGGAACAGCTTGTCGGGAAATATCCAGAAGACAAGTCGATTTGGGAGGCTCGCTCTCCGATAAATTCAGTGAATCAGATTCACTCGCCTTTGATTCTATTCCAAGGAGAAAAAGATGTGATTGTTCCTAAGAATCAATCTACCCTGATTTACGAATCGCTGAAAAAAGAAGGAGTTCCTGTTGATTTGTATGTTTATCCTGGAGAAGGACATGGTTTTGGACAAGCCGAGCATATCATTCATTCTCTGAATCGAGAATTAGAATTCTACAGGAAGGTTTTCGATCAAGATTTAGTAAAAAATTCATTAATTTAAACAAGGAAAATTCTATGATTCATTCATTGTTAATGTCCATGTTATTGACAGCGCCCTTAGCTGGACCAGCCTCTCAAGCGCATAAAATTGAGCAGCAAAAACACAGTCAAATTAATGCGGAGCAACTCAAGTCCTGGTATGATCAAAATAAGACAATGATTGTATTAGATGCTCGTTCTAAACCATATTTTGATGGCACGCTTCTCCCTAAAGCCAAGTGGTTGCCCGCAGAATCAACAGAAGAAGCAATTCATGCAGCGATACCTTCGAAAAACAGCCTTGTTGTTGTTTATTGTTTAGGCGTTAAATGTCCAGCGAGTGGTTGGCTTTATGACAAACTCATATCAATGGGTTATACAAATGTATATGATTACCATGAAGGGTTGGAAGATTGGGTGAATAGAGGGCTTCCCACAACTAAACAATGAGCTCTACACTCTTTAGATAAAAATATCTCTTTATGAGGAATGCCTTTCCTGAGCAAGCTGTGTTTTTATTGTCCCCGTACAGAACGGGCAATAAAAAAACCAACAATCTTGGTTTTGGGAAAGGCTTTTTGTAAAAGACTGCTGATTGCTCTAAAATGAGTCCCTTTTCTCAGAATGTCATCAAAAAGCCAAAATTCCCTAAAATCCGTCCCGATTGGGTAGGTTAAATGGAGATGCGATTGTAGTTGTTCTACGTCTCTAGTTTTTGAAAGATGAAGCGGTTCTCTCGTTTCATTTTGCTGGATTAACTCTTGGATATTCGCTTTGGGCATGAAACCGTTCAACATTCGTAAATTCCGATCGTCATACCCGGCATCGTTCTTTGCTTTACTGGGAGGAATAGGAATCAATATCGCTTTTTTTATCCGGTCGGAAAATCCTTCTGTTTGGAGAATCGAGGTATTAAACGCGTTTGCAACTTGTTTAATAGCTAACTCTTTGTATCCCCAACTAGGATCCTCTTTCCACTTCATCTCCTTTTTGTAATTTAGAATGAGTTTGTTCATGGGGCTAAATTCAGCTTTTTTCCCGTTTGTGTATTCGCCCAGGTAATACACTTCGTCATCGCTTTTTAAAAAGGGATGATCATCAATAAAAAGTTCATCGATGCGCTTAAGAAGTATGGGAGAGGGATTGCCGGATTTGGTCATAGTCTTTAGCTCGAATGGCTCCCTGTTCTTGAAATTTTTTTGGCCAGGTTAGAGAAGGATTTAGGAAATTGTTTTCCAATATAAACAGTTTCCGTCCTTGTTCAAGAGCGGCTTTGGCTTGGACAAGAGTGCCGGAAGTTTCACCTGCTTCAACAATGATGGTCGCTTGAGATAATGCCGACATGGTGACGTTTCTCTCTGGAAAAAAGAAACGGTTTTTCCTGTAGTCTTGGTTTATGTATTTTGCAAAAGGCACTTGGCTGATTAAAAGAAAATCTTTGGCAATTTGTTCTTGGAGAGATCGATTCTCAGAAGGATAAAATTGATTCAGAGGGGTTCCAATCACTCCAATCGTAGTCCCGTTCGATTCAATAGCGGTACGATGGGCGGCTGTGTCTATTCCTTTTGCTAGACCTGAAATAATTGAAAATCCGTCGGCAACCAACTTCTTAACAAGATATTTAGTCCTTTCAATTCCTTCAGGAGTAGGATTGCGGGTCCCTACTACTGCAACGCAAGGGAGCAGGATTAAATCCCAGTTTCCCTGGTAATAGAGAATTTTGAGAGCATAGCGTGCATCCCGTAATTGCTCAGGAAATTTACCATCCCCATCAATGCTGGCGCCAAAAGAAGGCAAATTTTTCAAAATTTGAAATAACAGCTCTTTATATTGATCAATGACAGGGCGCTCGACATGGGATGAGGCAAGACGTTGGGGAAAATCTGCAAGTTTGTTTGCGATGGTACGGAAAGAAGCGCTAGGCTGATCCCATAACGCTTCATAGGCAGATATTTCTTCGAAAAAAGACAGGATAGGATAGTTCATCGTTTTTCTTTACTAATGCTAGTATCCTAATTCTGTAGGATGGTGTCAACAAAGAGGCTATTTCTGTCTTCTGATTTGGGTGGCGGCGATGGCGAAAAAAGCGATATTGAGTCAGGTTTTTTGGCGTCGAAGAGGGGGAATTCCCCCCTTAATGCCGCATAGCATGAGAGTCGAGAAAAACCTGGCGCTTCCCTGCTGAGTTAATCCCTTTCCGCCGAAACGAAGGAATCTGAATTGCTGCCTATGTCGCTAGGATTGTTGAGATGCTCATCGAAGACTTTGGGAACTAGCAGAACCGACTTATGACGCCCCATTTCATCGTAGAGCGGAGCGAGATCGAAGCGAGGGTCTTCCTCTCTCCAATGAGCGGTCCGCAAGTGGTTCAATCCGGCTATAAAAACTTTTGGACCTCTCCTTCGCGGCCAATGGGCCAAGCGCCGAATGTTGTCGACCATGGCTTGTGTACGGTAAGGGAAATCGGCATCGCCTGTTTTTATCCGCTCCAACTTCGCCGCGATTTTTGTCTGATGTGATTTCAGCCGGCGGACATGGCGATTGAGATGGCGGAATAGATCTTGGGTGAAATGCCGTCTTTTTAAAGAACTTTGAGTTCTGAGTTCTCTCAATTCATCGCGAGTAGAGCTGATCTGCCGATCGACCCTGTCGGAGAGTTCGCGCAGTTCGGACTCTTTAATATTCCGGTCTCTAAATCCCTCTTGATCCCAACCGGTCACTGTCCAGTCTGTAACGTCGTCCCGAAGCCGATAAAAATCCAAAGCGGTTTGGTACTGTGCATCGCCTTTTCGGTAAGTCTCTCGATGGTCCATGGTCTCAGCTGCCAATACGGCTCGAGGCATCTCCAAACTGTCGATGGCTTCTTCATTCACTTCTTTGCTTGTCGGATCGGCCTCGTGCTGCTCCGCGCAAAAATAAAAATCAGCCTTTTTCAGGTTTTCGACCGAACGGGAGGCGAATACACGGTGATTGGGAAATGGGCGCTCGGGTTCTTCTCGAGGCGAGGAAGCTGCTGGATATTTCCGTTTCTTAGAGTTGCCGGAAGGTGGGTGAAAAAAAGGAGCCGAATGGCTTTGAACGCCCATTGGAGAAGCGGAGAGCGAAGAATAGGCCTTCGTATAGGGCGAGTGAGCGGTCGACAGATTTCCATACTGAGTCGAAGAGGGGGCCGGGGAAAATAAGGCTGTTGCGCAAATACTTTGGAAGCCTTTTTCTTACCTGGGATTTGCTGTTCTGGCAAGAGAGAATGGGCGCTCGTATTTTTACGTTTCCTTGATGAGGGAGAGATGGCTAAAGATACAGTTGGACATGTACTTATAGACATACTCGTGCTTGTAGCCATGAGTATTTTTCCGTTATAAATAAAGATATTGTATAAAAACAAAAGATAAAAATCAATTAATATTAATTAAAAAACTTTGTATTATAATTATCAATTCGTTGATTCTGAGTGTTTTTAAGAAAAGGCTTGTTGTTTTCTGATTTCGGCGGCGGCGATGGCGAAGGCGCAAGCGACATTGAGGGAATTTTTAGCCCCGAAGAGGGGGATTTCGAGGATGTAGTCGGCTTGGGCGAGAGATTCTTGAGAGATTCCATATTCTTCGTTGCCGAGGATGAGGGTAAAGATAGAGGGGAAGAGGAATTCGGAGACGGGGATGGCGTCGTCGCTGGTATCGAGTGCGATAAGGGGGCGGGGAAGGGAGTCGAGAGGGACGTTTTGGAAGCAAGGGACGAGCGAGGCGGCGCCCATCGCGGTATGCTGGACTTTTTCATTTTCGATGAAGGGCGTTTTGGGGGAAAAGTAGACTTTGCCAGTGCGGAGAGCCTCCGTAGTGCGGAGGATGCTGCCCACGTTGTAGGCGGAGCGGACGTTGTCGAGGTAGATGGCGATTTCGGCGAAATCGCATTTTGGGATGTGGTCGCCGGTCCGGATATGGGGAAGGAGATTGTGTTCTTTAAGGGAGAGGCCAGCCTGGCCGAGGTGCCAGTGATAGCGGTCCGCGAGGATTTTCAAGTCGGTGGAAAAAAACGAATCGATTTTCATCCACGAAGCGAAAGTATGATATTCTTCGAAAGAGGGCGTTTCGTTGAGTTTAAGGATTTTTTCATAATAAGAGCGGAGCAGAAGCGCGCACTTTTTATGCCGCTGGCGCGGTTCGAGGAGGAGGAATTTTCTCTTCGTGAAAAAAATCACTTCGCAGCCGAGAGTTTTTTCCTCTTTTCGAGATATTCTTCCAATGGCCCGTCGTGGATGTGGATGCCGTCTTCTTCGATCGCGATGATTTTTGTCGCAAAACCGTTGATGAGTTCGCGGTCGTGAGTGGCGACGATTGAAGTTCCTTTGAAATCTTCAAGTCCCCATGCGAGAGCCGATACCGCTTCGAGATCGAGGTGGTTGTTCGGTTCGTCGAGAATAAGGAGATTGGGAGAAGTGAGGATGAGGCCCCCGATGATCAAGCGGGCTGTTTCGCCGCCCGATAATGCCTTCAATCCTTTAAAGGCGTCATCGCCTCCAAAGAGCATTTTTCCGAGTATGCCGCGCACTTCTTGATCGAAGACGATCTCTTTTCGCGATTTAAGCCAATCGAACGCGGTCTGGTCGCTGTGTTTATTGAGAACATCCCCGTGATTTTGGGGGCAGTATCCGATTTCGACAGCGTGGCCCAGGACGACTTTGCCTGCATCGGGAGCAGTGATTCCGGCAAGGAGTTTGAGAAGGGTGGTCTTTCCTCTGCCGTTGTTTCCGATCACGGCGATCTTATCGCCTCGGTGGAATTCACAAGAAAATTTGTTGATGACGGGCGTCCCGCCGTATCCTTTCGTCAGTCCTTCGGCCTTCAACACGACTTGTCCGGACTGTTTTTCAGGAATCGTGAATCGAATGTAAGGGCGCTGGATGTTCGATTTTTTGAGCTCGAGAGGGGCCAAGCGTCCAATCTCGCGTATCCGCGATTGGACTTGGCTGGCGCGTGTTCCCGCTCCGAATTTGGCGACGAATTCTTTCAGTTGGGAGATTTTCTTTTCTTTCGCCTTATTTTCATCTTCCGAACGCGAGCGGACGGCGGTTTTCGTAACGAGCATCGAATCGTAGTTGCCCGGATAGGTGATGATCGTTTCGTAATCGATATCGGCGATGTGCGTGCAGATCGAATTGAGGAAATGGCGGTCGTGGCTGACGACGACGAGGGTCCCATTGTAATTGTGGAGGAATTCTTCCAGCCAGGAAATCGATTCGAGGTCAAGGTGGTTAGTCGGTTCGTCGAGGAGGAGCGCTTGCGGATTTCCGAAAAGGGCTTGGCAAAGGAGGACGCGGAATTGCCGGTCGGTGGGGATCTCATGCATTTTTTTGCGATGGAGCTCTTCCGGGATGCCCATGCCGATGAGGAGCGTTTCGGCCTCAGATTCAGCGGAATAGCCATCTTCTTCCGCGATGATCTCTTCGAGCTCTCCGAAGCGCATGCCGACGGCGTCAGTCATTTCAACGTCGTAGAGTTTGTCTCTTTCGGCCATTGCGTTCCAAAGACGCGTATTGCCCATGATTACGGTGTCGACGATGGTGAAATCGCGGAAATCTTCGATCCTCTGTTTCAAGAAGCCGACTTTCTTAGGCAGCGTCACGACCCCGGTCGTTTGAGGCTCTACCCCCATGACGATTTTGAGAAGGGTCGATTTTCCCGATCCGTTCGGGCCGGTCAGGCCGTACCGGCAGCCGTCGCTGAATGTGAAATTGACATTTTCAAACAGAGTCCGCGTTCCGACGGTCTTCGAAATATTTTCTAATGTGATCATGGCTTTGATTTTTTACAGAAAATGATAGCATAGAGAGAAAGAGAAGACAATGGACTTTTACGAAGCTTCGAGCCGTTTTTTATCCCACATCCGCCTTGCGAAGGGAGTTTCCGAGCATACGATTAGAGGCTACCGCCTCGATTTAAATTCTTTTTTGTCATTCGCCAAAGGGGAAACCAAAGGTGAAGAGATTGAAATCGGCGCCGTATCGAAAAGGCTTATCCGCCGCTATCTTTCCCATCTATACGAGGCGAAAGCCAGCACCCGCACCGTATTACGGCGTCTTTCGGCCCTCAGAAGCTTCTATCGGTACGCGATCCGCGAAAAGCTCGCGGCCGAAAACCCGTTGGAAGAGATCGACAGCCCGAAAAAAGAAAAGAAGCTGCCCATATCTATTTCCTATGCCCAAGTGGAGCATTTATTCAAGCAGCCCGACCTTTCGAGCTATTTAGGTTTCAGGGACCGGGCAGTCATGGAATTGTTTTACAGTTCGGGACTCCGTTTAAGCGAACTGGCAGGGCTGAACCGGCGCGCTTACGACCGAAAAAATCTCGTCCTCAATATTTTCGGAAAAGGGAAGAAGCAAAGGCAGTCGCCGATCACCCAAACAGCCGCGGATTGGCTCGATAAATACCTGAATCACCCCGAAAGGCATCTCGACACCAAAGAACACAGGGCTGAAGCGGACAGGCAAGCCGTTTTTCTCAACAAATGGGGCAAGCGGCTGACTGTCCGATCGATCGACCGGTCTTTTTGCGCTTATCTAAAGTCGAGCGGCCTTTCCGAGCGGATTACGCCCCACACGATCCGCCATACGATCGCGACCCACTGGCTTGAAAATGGGATGGATTTAAAGACGATCCAGATGCTTTTGGGCCATACATCTTTGGCCACGACGACGATTTACACTCACGTCTCTGCAAAATTGAAGAGAGAGGTTTACGACAAAACACATCCTCGCGCATAATGAAATCTATGAGTAAAAAAATCAGCCTGTTTTCTCTCGTTTTACTTGTAGTAGCCGCGATCGACAGCATCCGGAATTTGCCCGCAGCGGCGCTTTTTGGAAGCTCTTTAATCTTTTTCTTCATCTTTTCCGCGATCGTTTTTTTGATCCCCATCTCTTTAGTGGCTGCGGAATTTTCGTCCCGCTACCCCGAACAGGGAGGCGTTTTCCATTGGGTCCGGCACGCCTTCGGCGAAAGGGCCGCATTGCTCGCGATCTGGCTGCAGTGGATCAATACGATGGTCTGGTATCCCACGATTCTTTCGTTCCTCGCCGGCACCGCCGCTTACCTGTATGACCCTGCGCTCGCGCAAAACAAAATTTTTCTCGTAGTTGTGATCCTTTTCGTCTTTTGGACTCTTACCGTCCTGAACATGAGGGGGATTCGCGTGTCGGCCCGGATCAATTCTTTCTGCGCCTCCATCGGGACTTTGATCCCAATCACCCTTTTGATCGTCTTAGGGTTCGTCTGGTACTTTTCCGGAAAGCCGGTACAAATTCAGTTTACTTCCCAGGCGATATTTCCCTCGCTCCATGGGGCTGAAAATTGGATTTCCCTCATCGCGATCATGGCCTCTTTTCTCGGCATGGAACTTTCGGGAGTTCATGTAAACGATGTCGACCGCCCCCAGAGGAACTACCCGCGCGCCATGGGCATTTCCGTGCTGATCCTCCTTTCCACGATGGTCCTCGGATCTCTTTCAATCGCTTCAGTGATTCCTGAAAACGATATCCGGCTCGTCGACGGCATCATGCAGACTTTCTCCCAATTTTTCAATGCGTTCGGCATCCCCGGATTCATTCCGGTTTTAACTTTGATGATCATTATCGGCAGCAGCGGAGGGATGATCAATTGGCTTCTCGCTCCCGCGAAAGGCTTGATGCAAGCGGCGGAATACG
Source organism: uncultured Chlamydiae bacterium (assembly GCA_963713105.1). Lineage (GTDB taxonomy): Bacteria > Chlamydiota > Chlamydiia > Chlamydiales > SM23-39 > CAVQKJ01. The sequence goes on along the minus strand of CAVQKJ010000004.1, from coordinate 1,118,315 downwards.
GTTTTCTCCCCCATTTCTTCACGAAGAAAAACGACCGGGGGGTTCCTGTCCGGATCCTTATTTCTCAAGCCATCTTAGTCAGCATTTTTTGCCTCGCTTTCGTCCTTATGCCGAGCATCAACGCCTTTTATTGGTTTTTGACCGATTTGAGCACAGAGCTCTACATGATCATGTATATTTTCCTCTTTGCCGCGGCGGCGAAACTCGGACGCCCCTCCAAGGAATCGTTGAGCTACCGGATTCCCAAAGGAACCCGCACCCTCACTTGCATCCTTGGACTTTTCGGCTGCTTATTGACCATTTTCGTCGGTTATCTCCCTCCTCAAGGGATCGATGTGGGCAGCGGCCTCCGCTACGGCCTTCTCATCGCCCTCGGCAACATTGTCCTCATCGTCCCTGCGCTTCTCCTCTGGTTTTACAGAAGCCGCAAAACCTAGGAAGATTCCTATGTCTACTCAAGAATTAAGGCCCGGCCAATGGTTTTATGCGAACCATGAGTCGAACAAAGATAAAACTCTCTGTCGGTTGGATCGTAGAAAAAGGGCAAAAAATGAATATAAGATAGAAATCGCCTCCATCATACAACCATGGGATCCTTTCAATCGAGACCATCAAACCAAGATGCAGAGTGAAAAAGCCGATCTCTATTGGATAGGAACTGGAGGAAAGTTCTGGACAACTTATTACCCTAGAGGCTGGCGCGATGCCTGCCATCCAGGCATGAAATTCCCTACGGAAATAAACAAAATCGATTTCCTTTCAGATAAAGACGCCAAACAATGGGAATCCGCCAGGAAGAGCAGCAAACGGTTTTATCAAACCGCCCATCAATTTGGATGTTTCAGAGACCAAAGGTCGAGCGCTCAAAAATTCATCCAAGACCAAACCCTCCCTAAGCCAGGCAGGATGAGCGGACAAACGGAAGAAGAAACATTCAACGTATGATCTTGATTTCTTCTGGCGTGCAAAGGCCAAGCTGATCGAGATAGGTTTGCCCGGTAGAGAAAACCGAAAAGCGGTCGGGGAAAGCCGGATCGTATTCGTGCAATTCAACCTTTTTCAAGTCGATCCCCCAATTTTTAATACACCTCAATGCCTGAAGAAAATGCGCTTTACCCGGTTTATAATGGCCGCTCCGGTTTGAAATTTGAACGATTCTTCCTTCCCGATCCGTTTCCATTTCTCCTGCGAAGATCAAAGCGCCTCCGGCGTAAAAACTCGAATGGTGGAATTTACCCGGCTGCAGCGGCGCGGCGTAAAGCTGCTTGTCAGGAGAAATAATAAAAGCATGATTCGGAGGCTGTCCCGCTTCCCCTCGGGTTAGATAAAGCTTGTTTCGCTGGACTAATTTCCCGTTTGACGCTTGGACCGAAAAGCCAAGGCGTTCAGAAGACGTTAAAAAGCGGACCGATGAGGGTCCCTTCAACTCTTGAATGTATTTAGGATCGAGCGTCAGGGGACGAAATCCGCGCGATTCGATCTCCAAAATCCCTTTCCCGATCCTGCGGGCAAGTGCCGCCGCCCGATGGAATTTTTCCATTCCCTGCTTCAAGATTGGATTTTGAGTCCCATTCGATTTAGGCGAATGAATGGGGATACAAGGCGAAAGAATTTGGGTCATAAAATATCGAAGAGGTTGAGTTCATGGATACGTAGGGATAATCGACTCTCGAAATCACTTTGAAAAAGAGGCCTGATAAATTTTTCTCATCCACATCTTGAGTGTAACCCAATTTGTCCCACCAGCCTTGATAAGTTTCCGTCCAGCCTCCCCATTTTGTGGCTTCAGTAGAGTGTGAATATATATAGTCGTCTGGCTTGGCCCAATCACGGCCTTCAAGAAGATTGACTTGCTCAACTAAGTGTCCGATTTTGGATTTGGGAGTGATGAGAAGAGTTCTGTTCGCGATTTTTTGAATGCGATCCGTTTCTTTATCGGAAATTGGAATATCGCGTTCCCGCACGATCTGCTGGATATTGAACGATTTCAGTTGAGTGGCGAGTTTTTTCCAAAGGTCTTGGTTTCTCTTATGATAGATCAGCATCCGGCCAGCGATGGCATGGATCGTATCGTAAGCGGGAGCATCGCTTTCCACCGTGGAAATATCCCGTTCTGCTAGATAATTGCCGATTGCTTCGAACGATAAGGTGCACCCAGCCAGTTTCCCTACTCCGAAATAGCTTTTGAAAATTTCCCAAGAGGTCGCATCCTTCGTTTGCACTTTGTCCAAGCGCCAATCGCCATTCTCATTTTTCCGCAGGCAAAGAAGAGTTTCATTTTTATTCCGGTTTTTCTGGCTCCGCATAAACTCATCGCCAATGAATTTATACTCTCCAAGAATCTTTATTTCAGCTGCTTCTAATTTCATAAAAAACCACGTTAAAGGGTTGAGTGGGTAATGGTTTCATAATTATGGCTTCTCCAAGCGACAAATCTGTAATTAACCCTGTCTATGATGTGGAAAAATAAATCCTTTAAATTTTTCTCATCCGCGGGCGCTGCGCGAGCCAGTACGTGATATCTGGGTTTATACCCTTCTCCCCAAGCAGCCCATTTTTTGGCCTCAGTCGATTGGGGACCGTTCCATCTGTCCCAACTTCTGCTTTCTAAATCATCGACTTGAGCGATCAAATGGCCGATGCGGGTTTTGGGTGTGATGAGAAGGGCGCGATGGACATTCTCTAATATCCAATCATAGTCATCTTTATGCCTAGATGAACATTCTCTGTTGACATGCTGGATTTGGAATGACTGAGTCGATGTGGAGAGTTTTTTCCAAAGTTCTTGGTACGGTTTGCGGTAGATTAATACTCTAGCCGCCACGGCATGAACGGTTGCATATGCAGGAGTCTCGCAATCCAGCCAAGAAAGGTCCTTTTTCGCCAAATACCCAGCGATTACTTCCATCGACAAATCGCAGCCGGCTAATTTTCCGTATCCAAAATAGCTTTTGAAAATTTCCCAAGAGGTCGCATCCTTGGTTTGCACTTTGTCCAAATGCCGATAGCCCTTCTCATTTTCCCGAATGCAAAGGAGAGTTTCATTTTCATTCCGGTTTTTTTGGCTCCGCATAAACTCATCGCCAATGAATTTATACTCTCCAAGAATCTTTATTTCGTTTTCTTCTAATTTCATAAAAAATCACATTTAATTTTGATATATTATAAACAAATGTAATTAAAAATCAATATTATTAAAATTTGTAATAAATTTATTAAACACAATAGATTCAGGGTCTTATGAAACCCTGTTAAAGGGTCGAGTAGGTATAAGAGGTTTCATGTTTAAATGGCATTGGCTGAGGGAGCCAAGTAGGGTGTCTCCATGTTTGCATCCATGGGTCGTTATAAACCATGTATCTGTAAGTGACGCTGTCCACGATTTTGAAAAACAAATCTTTGATGTTTTTCTCATCTGCAAGGGCTGAGCGGGTCAGTGTATGATATATGGGTTTATGCCCTTCTCCCCAAGAAGCCCATTTTTTGGCCTCAGTCGGCTTGGGACCTATCCAACGGTCCCAACTCCTGTTTTCCAAATCATCGACCTGAGCGATTAAATGGCCGATGCAGGTTTTAGGCGTGATGAGAAGAGTGCGATGGACAGATTTTTTTTCCCACTCACGCTCTCGCAATTGGTGGAAAGACCATTCTCTGTGGACGTGTTCCACTGGAAAAGATTTCAGCCCGGTCGATAGTTTTTTCCAAAGTTCCTGGTTCGGTTTGCGGTAAATCAGCGCCCGCGCTGCTATGGCATGGATCGCATCGTAGGCCGGCGTATCGGCCGCCACCTCGGAAATATCCCGCTTACCCAAATAATCCACGATCGCATCAAAAGATAGATCGCATCCAGCCAGTTTTCCGCAACCGAAGTAACTTTTGAAAATTTCCCAAATACTCGCGTCTTCTTTTCTGACGCGATCGATTTCATATCCCGAATAAGTTTCTCTGAGACAGAGCAAATACTCATTTTCATTCCGATTTTTTTGACTCCGCAAAAACTCATCGCCTACGAATTTATATTCGCCAAGAATTTTAATTTCGTTCGCTTCTAATTTCATTTAAAGATCCTTTTGTTGATCGCTAACCCGAAACCCAAGCATTTGGGGATAAGAATGATTGAAAGAGTAACCCGCGCCCTCGGAGAGTTTGTGGGGAATTTGTAAAATTGAAGCGACTGTGAGTTCTAGATTGAAAAATACTGGTGAATACATCGCAAATAAAAATGAGGGCCAAAACACGATTGAGGACACTAAAGCTAATGGAATCACAGCCAATGAAATGACTGCCCCGAGCAAATGAAAAAGAGGGACGATGAAAGCGCCGATCCGCGTTAAGATTTCTTTTAATGCGGGATGTTTGTTCAAAGACTCGGACTTATAAATTTGCTCTTCCAGCCATTTCCCAGGGACGGTAAGGGGACAGCTTTGTAGAAATGAATCATTAAATTTGTTCACTAAAAAACTCAATAGTATTTGCAGTTCTTGGTAATTATTGTAAAGAAAGCGAATATAAATTCAATATTATTAAACTGCTTGAAGATAGAATTGTTTTAAAAGAAAAAGTTGATCAAGCTTGTCGGTGCGGGAATATACCCAATAAATCTCAAGAGTTGGGCAAGGGCTTTTGTCTGAGCAGCAAGATCAACGATGGAAACGATGTAACGATATAACGATGGAACAAGGCAAAAAATTACCTTTTCTGAGTTGACTGGCAAAATTCTGATCTTCAACTATTTAAAAGCCTCCCGGCTTCCAATTGGTTTATTGGTGAACTTCCGTCGCGGGAAACTGGAATGGAAAAGATTGCAGAGCAATGAGGAATGTATTGACGAAATGGAAGAGCCCGTTGAAGAGCCGGTTCCGTTTTGAGCATTTCGAAAAAATTTTATCGTTATATCGTTACATCGTTTTCATCGTTGATCTTGTCGCTCGGACACAAAGGCCTTGCCCAACTCTTGAGATTTATTGGGTATAGTAAAATCAAAAGATAACGCATGGCCAAAAAGCATGGGGCTGGTTCTTGCTCATAGTTTTATTCAATGCAAGGGGCCTGTTAGACTTTTAAATTTTGAAAACCATGTTCGTTTAGTTCACGAGTTATTGCCAAAACTCACTTTGCCAGTTGGATTTGACGCTTGGCGTACTGATGAGAAGAAGTCTAGTCGATAATGTGGCATAACCCCAAAAAATGATGCATTTTTGGGGGCCCCATAAGCGAACCCCAAAAATGATGCATTATTGGGGACCCCTTGAGCATTTAAAAGAGCTGGGAAGGCGGTAAGCCGGATTCTGTCGCGAGCCATCATTCCTCTGGGAGACCTGTTGCCAGATCCCTCGTGCGGCCAGCTTATGGCTATGCGCGGAGAACGCACCCTTTCGGAACTCGATTTCGGCCTTGCTTCGGATAGGGTTTACAACGCCCCCAGTTGCCTGGAGTGCGACCGGCTCATGAAGCCAGACTTTTCATCCTGTTCTTCCTTGCAGAAGACGGGATGGTTTCTGTTGCACTTTCCGTCGCCTTGCGGCGCCCAGCCGTTAACTGGTATCCTTTCCTGTGAAGTCCAGACTTTCCTCTCTATGAAATGGAGCGATAACTTGCCTTCCCGAAAACTGAAGTTAAGATGACGTCTAGGACAGCCCGCTAATTTGCGGCGGCGCCGTCTTCTTCGTCGGCGACTGCGGTGCCTTCGATCTGCTTCGCTCTCCTGCCAGTAGTGGATGCGGGAGCAGTGTTCGCAGAAGATGAGGCGCTCGCCTTTGCGGACGACGTTTTCATGCTGCGCAGTGAGGGCGATGTGGCAGCCGCTGCAGGTCCGGTTTTCGATGGGAACGACGACGCGGTCTTTTTTGTTGTTGAGAAGTCGTTCGTAAATCCGCATGATTTCTGGATCGGCTGTTTTGGCGAGGAGCATCGCGCCCTGCTTTGAGTTCGCTTGCCTTCTTGATTGATCAGCCGGATGCTTTCTTTGATCTCGTTTTCGAGGTTGCGCTGCTCTCTTCCGACTGCTGGAGCGATTCTTTGATTTTTTCGAGGATCTCCTCTTCGAGGTTCCTCTTGTCGATCATGTCGCTGGCAATTTGTTCGGTCGCGATCCTCTCCCGCTCGGAAGAGGTCATCTCTTGGGTCAGCGCGTTGAATTCGTCGACTTTTTTGACCGTGTTTTGCTTCGCTTCCAGCTTTTTGATCTTCTCTTTGATCTCGACGATTTTTATTTCCTGCGAGGAGATCGTGCGGCTAAGTTCGGCGATTTCCGCTTGCTTTTCGGCTTGCTGCTTTCGCAGTTCCTGCCGTAGAGAGTCGATATGTTCCAGCTCTTTCATGCGCTCTTTTTTCAGGCGCATCAGGCGAATCATCTTCATATCGAATTCTTGAATATCTAGGATGACCTTGAGGGATTGCAGCATGAATAAGACCTCGGAGAATAATACGATTTATGGAGATACTTTACTTGTAGGGAGATAAAATCCGCAAGACAAATTACAATGGAGATTGTAATGTATGAGGTGTGTCATGGATCTATTTGAGGAAAATATGAAAGTGTTGGACAATCGCGGTTTGGAAACGGGAAACGAGGTTCTTTCCATGACTTATTTAAAAAATTATTTTGCAAAGGTCGCCGAAAAAGACCGGACTTCTGCAGCGATCGCCTATATGGCCGCCCTGGATGCGGTAGCATGCCTCTTTCCCAAAGATTGCCGAGAGCATCGTCCAGGAGCTTAAGGATCAGAGGACCCATTTGAAACTGATCGCCTCTGAAAATTTTTCTTCCCTGCCCGTCCAGCTCGCCATGGGGAATTTACTGACCGACAAATACAGCGAAGGGTATCCGGGCCACCGTTTTTACGCGGGCTGCGAAAACGTCGATGCGATCGAAGGGGAGGCGGTTGAACTGGCAAAAAAAATCTTTCAGTGCCGACCACGCTTATGTGCAGCCTCATTCGGGCGCCGATGCCAACCTGGTCGCTTTTTGGGCGATTTTAGTCCAAAAGGTCCAGTCGAAGGAAATCGAGGCGTTGGGGAAAAAAACGCTCGACGAACTGACTCCGGAAGAATACGAGACAGGTCCGAAACAGCTCCTCGTCAATCAGAAAATGATGGGGATGGCGCTTGGGTCGGGGGGGCATTTGACCCATGGCTACCGGCATAATATCTCTTCGAAAATCATGCAATCCGTCAGCTATGAAGTCGATGCCGAGACGGGATTGATCGATTATGCGGCGCTGCAAGAGCAAGTGAAACAGGAAAAACCTCTGATCCTGATCGCAGGCTATTCGGCCTATCCCCGCTTGATCGATTTTGCCAAAATGCGGGAGATCGCTGATTCCGTAGGCGCTGTTTTCATGGTCGATATGGCCCACTTTGCCGGTCTTGTCGCAGGCAAAGTATTGCAAGGGAATTTACAATCCGGTTCCCTTCGCCCATATCGTCACTTCTACGACCCATAAGACGCTTCGCGGGCCGAGAGGCGGACTCGTCCTTTGCAGCAATGAATTCAAAGAAGCCGTCGACAAAGGGTGTCCACTTGGTATTGGGCGGTCCTTTGCCCCATGTGATGGCTGCCAAAGCGATTGCTTTCAAAGAGGCGGCACTCCCGCATTTAGCCACTATGCGCATCAAATCGTCGAGAATGCCAAGGCGTTGGCCGAAGCTCTCATGCAGAACGGGAGTCAAGGTCCTGACCGGCGGGACCGACAATCATCTTCTCCTTATGGATGTCGCATCGACATTTCAACTCACAGGGCGGCAAGCGGAGACGCTTCTTGACGAGGCGAATCTCACCGTGAACCGGAATGCAATCCCTCGCGATGCGAACGGCCCCTGGTATACTTCGGGGGTCAGGATGGGAACGCCTGCTGTCGACCACTTTGGGGATGAAACAGCCTCGAAATGAAAGAAATCGCCTCGATCGTCTGCGATCTTTTGAAAGAGGCGAAGCCTGGGATCCAGATCCAGGATGAAAAACAGGGGCGCCGTCCCGCGCCAAGGCCTACGTTAACCCGCAGGCTTTGCACCGGGCCCAGGAGCGGGTGGCGCGAGCTTTTGAAAGGATTTCCCCTTTATCCCGAACTCGTCATCGACTAAAATCGAAGATCAGAGAGAATAGGGAAAAGGGAGTATCCTATGCCAGAGACCGAGCGCGAAGAGAGAATTACCAAAGATTCGTCAATGATAAGACTCGATCTCGCCCTCTTAGAAAAAAGGCGGGTCTTCCTATCGGATGCAGTCGATTCCGATTCGGCGAAAGATATTATCCGCAAACTCTGGTACCTCGACCACATCGCTCCAGGCAAACCGATCCTTTTCGTCATCAATTCCCCCGGAGGTTCGGTCGATTCCGGCTTTGCGATCTGGGACCAGATCAAAATGCTCTCTTCTCCCGTCATCACTCTGGTCACGGGACTTGCCGCTTCCATGGGTTCTCTCTTGAGCCTTGTCGCAGGACAAGGGAAGCGGCTTGCCACGCCGAATGCCCGGATCATGATCCACCAGCCGCTGATCGGCGGGGTGATCCGCGGACAGGCGACCGATCTGGAAATCCAAGCCAAAGAGATGCTGAAGACCCGCGCCATGATCGTCGAGATCTATGCCGATGCCACGGGCAAAGATCGAAGACGATCGAAAAAGCGATCGACCGGGATAACTGGATGACGGCGGAAGAGGCGCTGGAATTCGGCCTTCTCGACAAAATCGTCACCTCGATGAAAGATGTCGAAGCTCTCCTTCGTTAAATATGAGGGCGCCGGTAACGATTTTATTTTAATCGATGACCGCGCCCTTTTGTTCCCCATTCACGATAAAGAACGGATCCAACTGCTTTGCCATCGGAGATTCGGCATTGGCGCCGATGGAATCATCCTTTTGCAGCACGATAAGGTCGCCGATTTCCGCATGCGCATTTTCAATAGCGATGGGAGCGAAGCGGAAAGCTGCGGCAACGGCATTCGCTGTTTCAAGCTGTTCATCTCCGATTTAGGATTGCAAGCAACCCGGATCGCAACGGGCAGCAGGATCGTCGAAGCGACTTTCGAGGGAGACAAAATCGGCGTCCAAATGGGGATGGCCCGCGATCTCAGGCTGCATCTGCAAATCGACGGAAAAGAGATCCATTCAGTCGATACAGGCGTGCCCCACGCGGTCCAATTCGTCGAAGACGTAGATCAGATCGACATTCAAAAAGAAGGCTCTTCTCTCCGCCATCATTCCTTTTTTCAGCCAAAAGGGACGAATGTGAATTTTGCCGAACTGCAAAATGACGGTTCGATCCGCGTCCGCACGTTCGAAAGAGGGGTGGAAGGGGAGACTTTAGCTTGCGGCACAGGCGCTACAGCGGTTGCAGCGGTTGCCTCGCAAATTTATCAGCTGCCGAGTCCCATTTCTCTTTGTTTTCAAGGAGGAACGCTTGAAATCCATTTCAAAGACCATTTCAAAGACAAGGGCCTATCCGATCTAAAGATGGTAGGCCCTGCGCGCCGCGTATTCAGCGGCGTTTTAAATGATTAATAGTGATGATAGTGATTGACTGGCTGCGAAAAGAGAGAAGAAGAAACCAGCAGCAGGGGCAAAGCGATAGGAGATACTATCATTGCCGTCATTCCCATAGCAACGGCACCCATTGCCACAACCGGAACAACTACCGGAGCTGCAAGGATTGAGGCAGCAATCAGCAAGGGGGCTGCGGTTGCTGTCATGACTGTGGCTGCGGTAGCCACTAACGCTGCGCCTACCACAACTTCGGTTGCCACCATTGCAGTTTCAAAAACCAAAGGAGCGATTATGGGCGCTAAGATTGCAAATGCAAGAACTTTAGCAGCTACGTTCGCTGTTTCATTGCTGGCCTGCAGCTCTTCTCTTTTTTTAGAAGAATTCAGGCTCGTCCAATTGTATTGTTTCGCAGGAACCGTTTCCTGAGCTTGGCCGCGGACGTAATTGACCGTGGTCTTTCCGCCAGTTCTTACGAATTTAACAATCTCGCCGTCTTTTGAAAGACGGAGGTCGATCCGTTCGGCACCGCGGTTAAAATGGATTTCCGTCTCTTGATCTGGCAAATTTTGTTCGATGATTTTTTTTGCCAATTCCTTGATGATCGGACTTTGTTTCCCTGATATTGCAAACTCGGAAGCGAGACTTAAAAGTTCTTGATGCGCTTTGAGCGAAAAAGGGGTGATTGAACGGATTGGCATAAACCCTTTATTGGTTGTTTGTTAATTTAGGATTTGTTGGGATATCTGAAGTTAGAGCCGGTCTTTTCTTGGTGCAGCACAGAATCGATCTTCCGGTTTCTCCAGTTCTCTTTACTATATCTGCTGCGGCAGACCGCGTTTTGTTTACGCAGCTACTAGCGAATGCTTTCGCGCTGGCGGCGGCGACGCGTCCGCTTTGAAGAGCCGTTGGAGCCAAATTGCTCACAACTCTCGCGCCCATACAGAGCATCGGCAGGCCGATTGCACCGATGAACCCGCCAAAGAAGAATTTAAAAGGTAAGGCATGAGTACTTTCATCTCTGAAAACCGTCATCGCGGCTGAACCGACCAGTCCAAAAAGGCCAATCATGAAAGGACAGGCTACGGCGGTTGTGAGCAGGAATACCCAATCTGCGGAGTTTTTGTCTTGAATACTGCTCCATCGGAAAGATACCTGGGGACCCTTATTTTCAAGCTCAACTTTTGGGTTGTTGTAAAGAAACGAGCTATCTACGTGGCCGAATCGTTTGAATTTGAGGATTTCCCCTTCCTGATTCAAGTGAAGAACGATCTGCTCGCCTTTGCGTACGAATTCGATATCGGCGCCCATGGCTGGCAAACTCTGTACAAGGATCTTTTCCGCCAATTCTTTGACGGCCGGACTTTCTTTCCATTCAAATTGGGAAGAGAAAGCGCGCAGCTCTTCGGCTGCTTTTATAGAAAAAGGAGTGCTTTTGATCGCTTCTGTCATAATTGCCTATATGGGTTTGGGGTTGGTTTCTTGGATGGAGATTTTTGCTTTTTCCATCACCGCCTGTCCGAATTTTTTAACTTCAGGAGCGACTTCTTTTAAAATTTTCTCGGCGTTCTTCACCATCTTGGTTGTCTCTTCCTGATTTTTGATGAGATACGTTACGCCAGCAGTACCAACTAAAAATCCTACAGGACCTAACATCGCAGTGGCTGCCGCAATGGCAGCGCCGCCGCCTACAACTACTTTAGAGGGGATTTTCGCTTCGGTAAGTTTATTTACGGACGCTGCTGCGGCCAAACCGAGTCCGATATTTATAAATCCAATATAAAATAAAGAACCGAGGGCTCCGACTGCGTAAGCCGCTGTTTTACCGGCGGATTTAGGGAGGGTGATTGTAAAGTTTTCGGAAGGTTCGGCATCGGTCGAACGGGTCTCTACAGTCCACGTATATTTTGATAGTGGATTTTCCAGTTTGTCGAAGAACTGAGGAGTGCGATCGAAGTCGACGATTTGTTCCCCGCCGCTTCTTGAGTATTTTAAGACATCGCCTTCTCTAGAAAATCGAACGATGATCCGCTCTTGGCCGCGGGCGAAGGAAATTTCGGTTTGCGCCTCTGGCAAGTTTTCGCTGATGATCCGATTTGCCAATTCCTGAATGAGCGGGCTTGGCTTATCATTTTTTTCCATTGCGGCTGCTCGTACGAGAAGCTGCTCGGAGGCTCTTTGTGCAAATGAGGGGAATGTTGCGGCTGCCATAAATAAGTCCTTTTTTAGTTAAATTTATATAAAAATTTTAGATAATCTGAGGCGGCTTGATCGAGGTCATCTTCACTGAGAGTGAGATCTTCTAAGTCATCCAAGAATTCGTCAAACGGATCGGTATCCAAGTTGGTTTCGTCCACAACTGTTGGGGAAATTGAGCTGGGTTGAGCGAGTTCGGTTTTGAACCTCTCGACGGCGGCGCCTACTTCCGTAAATGCGTAATTGGCTGCTTCGGATGCGCTTTTCACGCCTGCTTCAATCGCAGTGCCTGCTTGGCTTGCCATTTCTGATAAACCGGTTCGGACATCGCTCCAATTAATCCCAATATCTTCTCCAAACTGGTTGAATCCAGTTTTCAGATCTCCAGCCATTTGAGCGGCGCCCGCTTTCATTTCGCCGGCGAATTCTGCAATGCCTTTTTTGAGTTCGTTGAAGTCTTTGCCGATACCGGGTTTGAGATCATTGAATAACAATTTGTAATCTTTGACTGTTGAATCGACCCCTTTCAAAAATGAATCTTTGGCCGATTGCATCGTTTTCGCAATCCCGTTGTACATTTGCTCAAAATCTTGTTGGATTGCAGGCATATCTGCGGTTTTACCGAGATAGAAGAAGGAGCCGAAAAGCGTTGCGCATGTAAAAACGCCGCCCAAGAGAGCGTTCGATGCGGTCAAAGCCGCTGTTGCGCCCAAGGCTGCCGGCGCAGTAAAAGGGATGCGCTTGTCCAATTTGGATGCGAGAAAGGTCAATCCTAAACCAGCTGCTAATTTGTAAGGACCGCACAGCAAGAGTTCGCCGGCCAGCACGCCATATACGGCCGTTGATTTGTTTATGGTGATGGAGAGGTGCGTATTTTTTTCGGTTGGACTGAGTGTCGTCCAAGAGTATTTCGCTAGATTCGTAGAATCGCTGGATTCGGGGAGGCGGTCGTAATTGAAGAACGCTTTGCCTTCGCCTTGATGGGAGTATTGAACCAATTCGCCCTCTTTTGAAAAGCGGGCTTTGATCCACTCGGCGCCCCGTTTGAAGGAGACTTCCGTGTCGTGCTCTGCAATGTTGGAATCGATAATTACTTTCGCCAATTCCTGAGCTAAATCGTTTGGCTTGTCCGTTTTTTCGACGCTTGAGCAGATATTCAAAAGCTGTTCGGAAGCTCTTTGTGAAAATGAAATTTTTTGTACGTCTAATGACATGATTCCTACCCTTGTTTTTTTTGGCCGCGATTTTACTCTCCTTACAATATCTTTGCAAAGGCTAAACAGATTGAAAGAATTTCATTGAAAAAAGGGGAAGGGAACAGCCGCAGCTCTGTGGTTAAAAATTTTAATATGACAAGATGCCCTCCCATAGACAGGAAAGTCGAAACCCCCTTAGAATGAGGAAAGGCCCAAATTGAAACGGGTCGGGTTTTCTTTTATGGATCGTGAACCTGAATTTGTACGAGAGTATCTTCAGGCGGCAAAAGCCCTTGTGAAAGGGGGCGCGGTCGGCGAGCCCATTTTTTCCAAAGGCACGTATCAGGTTGAGGTTCAAGAGAAAGGGAAAAAGAAAGCGTTTCCTTTCATCCAAATGAAGGACGATGGGGAGGTGACCGACTCCTTCTGCAGCTGCAAAGTTTCGGAGGCGGGGAGGGGATGCCCTCATTTGGCCGCGGCCTATTTGCGGATTTTCAATGGCTATGAAGAGCCCTTCCATGTCCGGTACCGCAAGTCCCTCTGGAACCGCATTTTCCAAATGGCGAGCAAACGGCATGGCTATGACACCGATTGTCTGAAAAAAGAGAAAGAAGGTGTTTACTCGGCCGAATCGAAGACCAAAAAGAAGCTGTTTTCCATTGACGCCCGCACGCAGGGAGCCAAAAAACGGCTGGGCGAAATCGTGGCGGAGCGGGTGGTCGAGACCGAAGAGACGTCGCTTAAATTCTCCAATCTCTCGGCTGATGAGATCGCCCAATACCGGGCCGGGAAAGCCTCCCATGCGCTTCAGTTCGAGCTTTCGTTTTGGTCGGATTTGGCCAAATGGCTGATGTACCTCGAGGATGAGAAAGAGCCTTACGAGATCGTTTTTGAAGGAAAGCCGATCCCTCATGAAATCACTTTAAAATTTCCTGGCTTAGGGATCTGGTTTTATATTTCCGATGTGAATTGGCCGTGGATCATCCCCGCTTTGGCCACAGTTGATTCTCCTTTGAAAGTCTTCGACGCTGAGGACGAGACTTTGGAGAGCGTGGAGTACGATGAGGCGAGCCGCTCCCTTTTGATCCGGCACAAAGGGAAAAAAGCGTCCGGAGAGAGCGATTTCGCCGGGTATCCTATTGGCGATTGGCTCTACGTCGAGGGAAAAGGGTTTTACCGCCGACGGTACGATCCTCTTTTTCAAGAAGACCGGATTCCTCCAGAAAAAATCGCCTCGGCTTTGTCTCAATCGGGGAGGATGCTCCAACCCTTTTTGCAGGTCCATCCGGAAAAGCGGAGCTGCCGATACCGGCTCCATTTCGATGACGCGGGGAATCTCCATATCCAACTCTATGTTCTGGAACCTGGCGATTTGCAATCGGAGCGGGCGGCTTGCTTCGTCCCTTGGGCGTATGTACCCGGAAAAGGATTCTTTTTACTTGAGGATTGGCTGTTTGAAGAAAAAGAGAAGATCGTCCCCAAAGAAGAGATGGCCGACTTCATCAATAAGCATCGCCTCTGGCTCCATAATTTCCCCGGTTTTCAAACCCATCTAGGCAGTTTGGAGTCGCATCTGATCTACCGGATGAGCCCTGATGATGAATTGTCTTTCGATGCGGAGCTGAACTTTCCCCAAGATTTCGAGCAGATGCACCATTACGACGAATGGGTCTATATCAAGGGGCAGGGGTTTTACATGAAAAAAGAAAACCAGGGCCGCTTGCCTCTGCATCCAGGACTCCATGTCCCGAAAGAGGAAATTTCCTCCTTTATTTCAACCCATAAAGAGGAACTCGAACAAGTCCAAGGGTTTTTCAACGCTGAGTCGCCTGTCCAAAAAACGGGACTTGTTATCGGGCTGAATGAAGAGGGGCTGGTCTCGGTCGTGCCCAAAATTGAATATGCAGCGGGGTCCGATCCGAAATCTCTGAAGATGTTCGGCGATTATTCGTATATGGAAGGGAAGGGCTTTTCGGAGGTCCACCCCATGTCCCGCTTGCCGGAAAGATACCGCGAACCTGCGGTCATCCCCGCGGCGCAGGAAGCGGCGTTTCTCGCTTTCGAACTGGAGCCATTGAAACCGTACATTCTCGAATTGGATCCGCGCCTGGTAAGGCCTGCCCAGCTCAAATTGAAAATCAGAAGGATCTTCCGGGATAAAAAAAAGAGGGGAAAAGAGTGGCTGGCCGACCTGGCCTATTCTTCAGAGTCGGGAACGGTCGATATTTTTTCGATCTGGGACGCGTTTCAGGGAAAGCAGCGGCATCTATTTTCTTCCGCCGGTCTGATCTCTCTCAAGGAGCCCCGCTTCAACTGGATCCGGCAATTGCAAAAAAAGCGGCTGGACCGGAAAAAAGGGTTGATCCGGCTCAATACGCTCGAATGGATCCGTCTGACCGTGTTCGAGGAATTGGAAGAGCCGAAGGGAAGCGACCCCGAATCGGCCGATACGCGCCATCTGCTAGAGGAGTTGAACCGGTTTGAATCGGACCGGCTCCTCGACGTCACCCGTTTGAAGGCGACCCTCCGCCCCTATCAGGAACAAGGGCTTCATTGGCTCTGGTTCCTTTATTGCCACGGCCTTTCGGGGCTTTTGTGCGACGATATGGGGCTTGGCAAAACGCACCAAACGATGGCCCTTCTCGCCGCTGTCATCAACGAAGACGAAGAAAAAAAGAACAAATATCTGGTCGTCTGCCCAACTTCCGTCATTTACCACTGGCAAGAGCTGCTGAAGCGGTTTTTGCCTGAAATCCGCGTCTGCACCTACTACGGATTGGAGCGGAGTCTGGAGAATTTCGAAACCCATTACGACCTTCTTTTGACCTCCTATGGGATTTTGCGCACGGGACGGGAAGATTTAAGGACGCACCGTTTCGAGGTGGCCGTTTTCGACGAGATCCAGATCGCCAAAAACCACGCGTCCCAGACTCATCTGGCCCTGCGCGCGATCCATGCGAAGATGAGATTGGGGCTTACGGGAACGCCGATCGAAAACCGGCTCCGCGAATTGAAATCGCTTTTCGATATCGTGCTCCCTTCTTATATGCCGCCCGATCCTGTATTCCGCGATGTGTTCATCAACCCGATCGAAAAACTACACGACGAAGAAAAAATGGCTCTCTTAGGCAAGCTCGTCAAGCCGTTCATCCTGCGCCGCAAAAAAAGCGAAGTGCTGACCGATTTGCCGGAAAAAATCGAGGAGATCGCCTATTGCGACCTCTCTCCAGAGCAGAATGAAATGTACCGCGAAGTGGCTATCAGAATGAGGGATACGGTTTACAGGGAATTGAAAGACGAGAGCAAGCCGATTTCTTATGTCCACGTATTTTCGGCTCTCTCGAGTTTGAAACAAATTTGCGACCATCCAGCGATCCTGAAAGATGACGTTAAACATTATCAGAACCATGCTTCAGGAAAATGGGACCTTTTCGTCGAGCTCCTTTACGAAGCGAGGGACAGCGGACAGAAAGTGGTGGTTTTTTCCCAATATCTCGATATGCTCGCCATCATCGAAAGCTATCTCAAGAAAAAAGGGATCGGATACGCCTCGATCAAAGGCTCGACACGCGATCGAAGCGAACAGCTCCGCCGATTCCGCGAAGATCCGGCCTGCGAAGTGTTCGTCGCCTCGCTCTTGGCCGCCGGCGTCGGGATCGATCTTACCGTCGCATCGATCGTCATCCACTACGACAGGTGGTGGAACCCCGCTAAAGAAAACCAAGCGACCGACCGGGTCCACAGGATCGGCCAAAACCGCGGCGTGCAGGTGTTCAAACTCGTGACGAAAAACACCATCGAGGAGCATATCCACGATATGATCGAGAGGAAAAAAGGGCTGTTAGAGCAGATCGTCGGACAAGAAGACCAGATCAGCTACCTCAGTCGAGAGGAGCTGATCCAGGTGTTTGAGAAAATGTTCAAGGAAGAAGCGTCCCCAGGGAACGAATCCCTTTGACGCGTCCCGCTACGGAGATCAAGCGTTTACGATACTTTGCTGATTCCAGATCTAGGTTTCGATGGAGTCGCAGTTTTAAAGAACTTTTTGCGCCCTTTCGCTCCTATTCCTCTGACTTCCGGGGAAGCTTCAAGGACGTTTTCAATCCCATTCGTATAAGCATAAGGAGCTTTGCCATCTACGCCTTCGCCATCGTTATCGGCATCCCAGGTCATAACGCCACCTAACCCTTGCTGGACGGCAAATTGAGCTAACTGGGTAGCGGCTGCGAGCGTTAAGTCTTGGGAAAGATCATTAGGGCCCGGCATCAATCCTAAAATCATTTTGTCCGCCGGCACTTTCCAAGTGTTGAGATAATAACTGATATCCGATTGAATTTGCTGCACATAGGTATTCCCTTGGGCTATCCAAAGGTCGTATTCCATGGGAGTGAAAGTATCGAGGTTTCCAATGGTCAGGTCGAGCAGGTCTTTTTGATAGTCGTCATCACCCCATGCTTGCCCTGGAATCGTCAAGTTGATCGAAACGTTTGGATTCAAGCTTCTGAGGGTGTTGATCACTGCAGCTTGCTGCGTGGCAAAATCGGCAGGCATTGACCCAGCCGGGTCTTCGACATCGAAATCGATCGCGTCAAAACCATAATTTTTAATGGCGTTGTTGATGTATGTAGCCGTATTCAGCGTTTGGCCGTACATCGTTGAGCCGTAATAGTCATAATCCGCAGTAGCTCCTCCGATCGATAAGCTGGCTTTCGCTCCTGCTCCGTGAATTAATTGGACCACTTGCTGCAGCTCGCTGCCGCTCAAAGTTTGCATGCCAGGGATGATATTCGGATTATTCGGGTCCCAATTATAGCTGGCAAAAGCGACATCGATCATTGTGTTCGGTTGAATTGCGCCGTTATTGATCATGTCTTGCACTTGGGCGACAGGATCTTTTCCCCAAGTCGTGATATAGGTTGTGTATTGCGGTCGGTTGGCTCTAAGTCGGGCAGGTGAAGCGCCGCCTTTCTTTTTAGCAGCGTCTATTCCTTGCTTTGCTCTAAGTCGCGCAGGTGAAGCGCTGCTAGAGGCTCCCGGATGGTAAATATCCCAGGGGGTTGCATCGGCTGCATTGGATCCGCTTGGATTCGCAGGATCGTAATACCAAAGTCCTGTGCTCAGGCCTTGCTGATTGTCGAACTCGGAAAATTTCTGCAGGTCTGTAGCGTCGGACAGCATGCCAACTGTAATTTTAGGCGGCGGATTGAATTGTTTGACCCAGTCTTCCCATCCACCCGGCCCTTCAATATAAGGTTCCATTTCGGATGCGGGGTAATAGGCCATGATATTGATCCGGTCGATCGGATTGATTTTGTCTTCCGTTTCAGCCCCTTGGAAAACCCATCCTGCCTGTGTTTCCCAGCAGGTCGCTGAATTCGTGCAAAGGCTGGCTTGGGAATTTGGAGACAAGGCTTTGAATTGCTGGATGAGCTGGCCAACAAGGGTTCCTTGTGCTTGGGTATAAGTGTCCGGCTCCCAATCGAAATCGATCCCGTCAACTCCATTCGTTGAGCAAAATTGAGCCAGAGCTTTGGCGTATTGAGGTATATTGTCAGAGGTCAATTGGTTCCATGTGTTGTCATAATCTCCGCCATGTCCGCCGATGGATACCATCACGGGGATGTTTTTCGCGTGGCAATTTTTAACGAAACTTTGCAATCCCGCAGATGTGCTGAACGGCCCTTGCAGTCCGCCCACGCCGTTAACCGGATCCAGTTCGCCCACGAATAGATTGACCAAGTTCACGTCTTCCGGGATCGGAGGGATATCGGTCGGTTGAAGGCGCCAACCGACATACCAGACTCCATTTATCAATGAATTGGCAGACGGATTTCTCGGTCTGATCATAAACTCTTTGCTATTGTGAATTCTTTGCGAAAAACTGAATTGATGAACCGATGGGTTATTTCCTGTCAAAGCAGGAGAAGGAGAGTTTGCGATGGCTGCATCATAGGACGGCGGAGGAAGAGATTTTCTTTCTTGGATTTTAGACCAAGCGCTAAAACCTATAATTGCCGCAATCGCGCATATTCCAAAAAATACGAGCAGAGGCCAAAACACGGCGCCTGTAAGTGCGAGGACTCCCGCGACTTTTAATAAGAGTGCAGTACCTGCCGCACCCGAACCAAGAGCGCCAGCCCCGATTAGCGCGACGGATATTTTCTCAATCTTTTCGTCGGAGGGTGTGAGGGCGGGTCGGATAGGGCGTAGGGTTTTTCTAGTAGTATCATTTGAAACTTGCGTGGTTGTAATCATTATTAGTCCTAATTTTTAGGGTTTTTTTTAAAGGTCTTCATCGGTGATGGCTTGGGTCACTTTAGCATTAGAAAAAAAGCGAACTGTCTCGAAATTCGATTTGATGACTTTAGATAGAGCCGTTGCTTGCTCTTTGTCGATGTTTGAAGAGATTGACACAGATGGAAGTATTCCGTTTTCTTTTTTCATATTTACTAAATTACTTAAGAATTTACTCAATGGAGTAGATGAAAAAGTAAAAGATTCATCTGAAACTACTTCAAACCAATTGTCTACAATAGATGTGCCGCGTTGTGTAACTTTAAAATTATCAATAGCTGCTGCCATAAAAACTCCGTTATTTAATTTGTTAATAAATAATTATATCAATTTAAATATTTAAATTAAAGTTAATTATAATAATGGGATGGGAATTAGATGCTGGAACCAATCCTTTGCTTGCCGCCTAACTTCATCAAATGAATGTTAAATTCAAATTAACGGTTTTTTATAAGTTATTTATTATAAACGATTTGCAAATAGCTTGAGATGAAGGGTTTGACTCTATATACTCCCTTCCCAGTGTTTTATGAAGCCAAGAGTTTTACCTAAAATCGCCCTAGTCGGCCGCCCCAATGTGGGGAAATCGGCCCTTTTCAACCGGATTTGCCAGAAGCGGATCTCCATTGTCGATGAACAAGAGGGGATTACGCGGGACCGCCTCTATGCGGATGCGGAGGTCTTCGGCCGGTTCTTTACCCTGATCGATACAGGCGGAATCGACTTTTTCGGCACTTTGCCCTTTAACGAAGAGGTGAAGCGGCAAGCCGAGATCGCGATCGTGGAAGCCGACGCGATTATCTTGGTCGTAGATGGGCAGATCGGCCCGACTCCATTGGATGAAGAAGTGGCAAAAATGCTCCTCAAATCGGGAAAACCGATCATCGTCGCGGTCAATAAAATCGACCGGATGGGGGAAGAATTCCGGATCCATGCTTTCCATTCCTTGGCTGTGCGGAATTTGATCGCCATTTCCGCGTCGCAAGGATACCAGATCGCCGAGCTGCTCGAAAAGACTCTCGCCTGTGTGCCAGTTTGCGTAGAGCCGCCTCCTGAAGAGGCTGCAAAAAACGCGATCCGCGTCGCGATCGTGGGACGCCCGAACGTCGGCAAATCGACGCTCCTCAATCATCTGCTCCACGAAGAGAGGTCGATCGTAAGTCCCATCGCCGGCACGACCCGCGATGCGATCGACGTGGAATTGAACCATCAGGGACAGGATTATCTTTTGATCGATACTGCGGGGATCCGGCGTAAAAAAGCGGAAAAAGAGGTCGTCGATAAATTCGCCGCCATCCGCACCGAAGAGGCGATCGACCGGGCCGACGTGTGTATTTTGATGCTCGACGCATTTGAAGGGTTTACGACGCAAGAGAAGCGGATCGCAAGCGAGATCGAAGCGAGAGGAAAGAGCTGCGTCCTCGTCTTCAATAAATGGGACCTCGTTAAAAATTTCAAAATGGAGCATGCGCTCCGCGGTGTGCGGGAAGAGATCCCGTTCCTCACCCACTGCCCCCTCCTTTTCATCTCCGCTACGAAAGAGCGCAACCTCGACAAGATTTTCCCGGCAGTCAAAGAGGTCTACGCCGAGAGGCAGAAGAGGATCACGACGGGAAGCCTGAATAAATTTATCGAAGGGTGTCTGCAGAAATACCATCCGCCTCTGTTGAAAGGAAGACGGCTTCGGATTTATTACATGACGCAGGTTGAAATCAACCCGCCTAAATTCGTCGTTTTCGTCAATAAGCCCACTTTGATGGTGGAGCCTTACAGAAAATATCTCGTCAACCAGTTCCGCGATGTCTTCGGATACAGCGGATGTCCTCTCGTCCTCGAATTGCGCGGCAAAGAAAAACCAGTGGAAGGGGAACCCGCCCCAATCCTTTAAAGCCTTTACACGGATAGATCGAATAAAGAAGAAAAATCTAATTTTCCATCCTGTCTATCCGTCCATCCTGACCATCCGTGTAAATTGGCTAAACTAAAGACTTTTGTTAGCTATTTGTGATGAAGCATTTTCACGGATGAAAGAGGGGAGCGGGGGTTCGTGGATAAAGCAATTACACGGATAGACAGGATGGACGGATGGACAGGATAAAAGAAGAAAAATAAATCAAAAAATCTAATTTTCCATCCTGTCTATCCGTCCATCCTGACCATCCGTGTAAATTGGCTAAACTAAAGACATCTGTTAGCTATTTGTGATGAAGCATTTTCACGGATGAAAGAGGGGAGCGGGGGTTCGTGGATAAAGCAATTACACGGATAGACAGGATGGACGGATGGACAGGATAAAAGAAGAAAAATAAATCAAAAAATCTAATTTTCCATCCTGTCTATCCGTCCATCCTGACCATCCGTGTAAATTGGCTAAACTAAAGACTTTTGTTAGCTATTTGTGATGAAGCATTTTCACGGATGAAAGAGGGGAGCGGGGGTTCGTGGATAAAGCAATTACACGGATAGACAGGATGGACGGATGGACAGGATAAAAGAAGAAAAATAAATCAAAAAATCTAATTTTCCATCCTGTCTATCCGTCCATCCTGACCATCCGTGTAAATTGGCTAAACTAAAGACTTTTGTTAGCTATTTGTGATGAAGCATTTTCACGGATGAAAGAGGGGAGCGGGGGTTCGTGGATAAAGCAATTACACGGATAGACAGGATGGACGGATGGACAGGATAAAAGAAGAAAAATAAATCAAAAAATCTAATTTTCCATCCTGTCTATCCGTCCATCCTGACCATCCGTGTAAATTGGCTAAACTAAAGACTTCTGTTAGCTATTTGTGATGAAGCATTTTCACGGATGAATGAGGGGAGCGGGGGTTCGTGGATAAAGCAATTACACGGATAGACAGGATGGACGGATGGACAGGATAAAAGAAGAAAAATCTAATTTTCCATCCTGCCCATCCGTGTAAATTGGCTAAACTAAAGACCGCTGTAAAAATCTCATTCCTCGATTACTGTTTATATTTTTTCGGGTTCCGCTCTATTGTTAAGAATAGGAGATCTCTTCGATGCGCCTGCCCGGCCCCCAGTCCATTTCTTTCACGCCCTTTGTCTCTGAATGGAAAGAGTATCGGTTTTCTTTTTTCCGCCATGATTTAATGGCGGCTTTAGCGGTCGCTTTGATGACGATCCCCCAATCGATCGCTTATTCGCTTTTAGCTGGATTGCCTCCGACGGCGGGCCTGTTTTCCGCGATTTTCGGCACGATTTTTACCGCGGCTTTAGGCTCGTCGCGCCACTTGGTCTCGGGGCCGAGCACTGGGACCGCTATTTTGATCCAGACTTCCATCGCAGACATCCTCGCGAACTACTTTGAACACGCCGCGGGGGCCGAGAAAGAAATGCTGGCTATCCATATCTTGACGCAGATTGTCGTGATCATGGGGGTCATTCAAATCGGATTGGCCTTTTTTAATGTGGGCAAACTGCTCCAATTTGTCAGCCGACCTGTGGTGCTCGGTTATTTTGCGGGGATCATTGTCGCGATTGTCGTCACTCAGCTTTTTTATTTTACCGGAGTTCCGTCTCCCAATGGCTCCGCTCCGATCCTGATGCAAGGATGGACTTTTTTCAGCCGTATATTTCAAATCAATCTTCCCACAGCCCTCGTTGGATTATCGAGTTTGGGCGTCCTTTTATTTCTTCGGAAGTTTTTAAAAAACTGGCCGGATGCGCTGATCATGATCATCGCGGCCGCTCTCATGGCCCAAGGGCTTAATTTATGGTTCGGAGAGCCGATCGTCGCACGATTGGGCGATTTCGATATGGGAAAACCGGTCCCTCAATTCACTTTGCCTCTTTTGGATCTATCTTTGATCAATAAAGTGTTTCCCGCGGCCGTCGCCATTTCCCTTCTGGCCATCTTGGAAGTTTTTTCGATCTCCCGAAATTTCGCGGCCAAAACGGGACAGCAAGTCCAGGTCAATCAAGATGTTTTCGGACTCGGAATCGGCAATGTGATCCTTTCCTTTATTTCCGGCTCTTTGCCCGCTTCCGGAAGCGCCACCCGCACATCTCTTAATTTCCGCATGAATGCGAAGTCCCGCTTCGCGGCGATTTTAGGCGGCCTTTTGACCGCGGTCATCATTTTTTTCTGCTGGTCTTTGGTTGTGCACATCCCGCTAGCGGCTTTGGCGGCCCTCTTGATGGCGACCGTTCCCGCTTTGATGAATTGGAGCGAGATTAAACTCTGTTTCCACGCGACTCGCGAAGATGCCTGGGTCTTTCTCCTCACGTTTATTTCCTGCTTGATCTTCAGCCTCGACGTCGCTTTTTTCGTCGGAATCGTGATTTCGATCGGCACCTACCTGAAAAAATCGTCCACGCCTCATCTGGTCGAATACGGCTTCAATTCGAAAGGGCGCCTTATGTCGGTCAGCACAAAAGAAGACGTGCATCGCAAAGTCAGAATCATTGGAATCGGAGGGGAGCTCTATTTTGCCGCGGCCGATGTATTTCAAAGCGCCCTCCAATCGATCGCAGAGGACCGCAATGTGCAAGCCATTGTATTGCGCCTCAATAACGTCTACCACATGGACGCTTCGATGTGCCTGGCGATCATCCGCCTCTTTGAGACCCTGAAGTCTACCGGACGCTATCTCGTGATCAGCGGACTTACGGAAGAGGTTTGGCACGTTTTCCACCGCGCTGGCCTTGTCAAAGAAATCGGCCTCGACAACCTCTTCTTCACCGACGAGAGCAATCCCCAATTCTCCACCTGGAAAGCCTGCTTGAGAGCGCAGGAGCTAATCCACAGAAGAGAAGGGTGAAAGCCAGATCAAAATTCTTTTCCCGCTTTCGCGATCACTGTGTTCGACCAAAAGCCGCTGCCGAATTCCCCTTCGTAGGTGAGGGAGCCGAACGTTCCGCCTCGGGTGCGGTAGAAGAGTTCCAGTCCAGGCGCAAAGAGATCTTGGGAGACCGTTAGGGTTTCTACAGTGAAAATGCCGCCCGGTGCTCCAACGATCGCAACGGCGACCTGTCCATTGCCGTCGAACGGTTTTTTGTAGACGTAGGAGGCGGATTCGCGGGCGATGAGGAGAGCGCCATTGGAGAATTTATGCGTTTGGTAGGCGGAAAATCCGAGTTCAGTGCGCATTAAGGTGGTGGTTTGCGATCTTTGATGCATATTGAGGGGAGCCGCTCCCGTTTCGGAAAAGCCATCTGCGATGTTAATGGCCCAATCGAACGAAGCAAACGGTTCGATGGTTATCCAATTTAAGACGATATCGTATCCGAAATCGAAGTGGGGGACTATTTGCCAGGAATGGGTTTTGCTATAGGCCGTGGCGCTAAATCCGGGAAAGTCGATATTCCTTTTTCCGTGGATTTGATTATAGCCTCCCCAAAGAGAAAGATCGGCATAAAAATGGTCTACATAAAGGCTCGAATACAGAGAGGCGGTATAGTCGTTTTGCCACGTCTTGCCAAAATGATGGTCTTCATTGACGTCGATGAAAGCGTATCCGAGCGCAAAGCCGAGAAGGACGTGTTCGAAATCGAACGCGTCGAAGCCGGCGACGATACCGCCTGCGTTCAGGTTGAACTCGGGTGTTTGCTTTTGCGCTTTTTCATGGGCGAATTCGCCGAAAGGCGCCACCCAGGCGCAATATTTTTCACAGCTCAAAGGTTTGGGAGGGACGAGGACGCATTCGGGTCCCATTTTATTCTTTTTAATGGGCATTGCCATAGCCGTCAGGCCTGAATTTTGCGGCGTTCTGAAGTTCGGCCGCGTCAAACGGCGGTTGGAAAGCCGCGATTCGAGGACTTCGTTAAAGACGAAAGCCGTCCACTGGGTCGCGTAGGTTGCAAAGGCGTTTCTCGCAGGGCTGATGGCGTCGAGGGCGTTTTGCGTCTCGCTGGGATTAAGAAAAAAGAAATCGGTGAAAATCGGGTCCAAAGGAAGGTAGTTTTCAAGAGTGTTGAGATACTTCGCCACAGCTAATCGATTGCCGCTCAAATTTCCTGTAGGGATCGTAAAAATGGTAGCATTTCCCTTTAGAGTCAGAAAAAGGGTCTGATGAAGGGCGTCTTCGGACAAACTGAACTGGAATTTCGGATTGAGCGAAGTGATTGAAAACGACGTGCCTCCCGAAATAGTTCCTGGAGAGAGCGTATGCAAAATAGGATAAGAGGTTCCTCCTGTATATACACCTGTCTCGGGGGCGACGAGGATGTCGGCTCCCGAGGCGACGGTAATGCCCGATGGGCCCGTTGAAACCAGTTCGGAAGAGGTAGTTGGATCGATTTGAACGGCGTATTGAGAAAACGCCTCAAAATTCGCTGAAGCTACTGTCAGAGTGCCGATCGAATGGCCTGGGCTTAATAAAGAAAGCGGTTGGAGAACGAGCGCGCCATGAATGGTTCCCGTTCCTGAAAGTCCAGTAAGAGGGCCGACCGTTACGTCGCTTGTCAACGAGCCGTTGACTTGGAGAAAGCCCCCATCGACAGCAGTAGGTCCGGTATAGGTGTTGGCCCCTGTTAAAATCAATTCGGAAAAACCGGTTTTAATCAGTCCGCCCGTTCCTGAGATGGCCCCGGCAAAAGTCGTAAAAAATGTAGAGGGAGTTACGGTCAGAGTTCCGCTGCCCAAGGTAATTTGTCCTGATCCGGAAAGGTCTTGGATCTTTTGGTCGAAGCCGTCCAAATCGAAGATTTTTCCGCTATTCACTACGAGCGAAGTGGAATCCTGGATGGCGTTGGCAACGCCCATTTGCAATGTGCCGTCATTGATGCTCGTTTCTCCGGTATAGGTATTCATTCCTGATAAAATAAGAGAGAAGCTCCCTTCTTTGATCAGCGATCCGGATCCTGAAATCACTCCTGAAAAATTCGTAGAGGCGGAGGCTTGATTTACAGCGAGGGTGGCGGTCCCTAAAGTAACAGCTCCCGCTCCGGTGAGATCTTGAACGGTTTGATTGAAATCGTTCAGGTCATAAGTGGCGCCGCTCATTACAAGAAGCTCATTAGAATCCTGGATAGCGTTGGCAATGCCCATTTGCAAAGTGCCGTCATTGACGCCGGTTGGCCCTGTATAGGTATTCATTCCTGATAAAACAAGAGAGAAACTCCCTTGTTTAGTCACCGTTCCGGATCCTGAAATCACCCCTGAAAAGTTCGTAGAGGCGGACACTTGATTGATAATGAAAGTGGCATCTCCTAAAGCGACAGATCCAGCTCCGGTAAGGTCTTGAACATTTTGAAAGAAATCGTTCAGGTCATAAGTTGCGCCGCTATTTATAACAAGAGAAGAGGAATCCTGGATAGCGTTGGCAACGCCCATTTGCAAAGTGCCGTCATTGATGCTGGTTTCCCCTGTATAGGTATTCATTCCTGATAAAACGAGAGAGAAACTCCCTTCTTTGATCAGCGAACCGGATCCGGAAATCACTCCTGAAAAGTTCGTGGAGGCGGATGCTTGATTGACAGTGAGAGTTGCAGTTTCTAAAGTAACAGCTCCAGCTCCAGTGAGATCTTGAACGGTTTGATTGAAATCATTCAGGTCATAAGTGGCGCCGCTCATAATCAGGAGCGAAGAGGAATCCGGGATGGCGTTGGCAATGCCCATTTGCAAAGTGCCAACATCGACGACCGTTTCCCCGGTATAGCTTTCAACGCTCCCTAAAAGCAATTTTCCTGTCCCGGTTTTCGTCAAGGAGCCTGTTCCGCTCAGGATTCCATCAAACGCGGCTGTGAAAGTGGGATCGACTTGAAATGCAGGCGTCCCTGTCAAAACCACAGAGCGGCTGGCTGATGTAAACGAAGCAGTAGCTTCTAGAGTACTCGTTCCGTTCAAAGAAAGAGCGCCCGCTGTATTTCCCAAACTAGAATCGGCAGAAATTTGAACCGTTCCTGCATTGACCGTGGTCCCTCCGACATAATCGCTGCCCGTTGGAAGGGTCAATATTCCACTTCCATTTTTGGTGATTCCGCCAGTTGTCAAAAGGCTATCCGCTTGAATCGGATTAGGAATGCTGAGAGAAGTGCTGATATTGAATATTAAAGAAGCGCTTGAGGACAGAAAAATGTCTGTTCCAAAAGCCGAGCCGTTTCCTCCAGGGGCGCCTTGGGACGATGCTCCCCCGTTTCCCCCGGTCACCGAATTTCCAGAAAAAGAAGAAGGATCTATGAGTGTTAATGAACCTCCAGGTTCAATAAATATTGCACCGCCGAGACCAGCTCCCCCTCCTCCTCCTCCGAAACCAACATCGCTACCACCACTACCTCCTCCAAAAACGCTGACTCCGCCGGGCCCATCATTTTCTCCTCCCCCTCCTCCTCCTCCAAAACCTCCATCGCCGCCGGATTGTTGATTGTTTGATGCTCCTGCTGCTCCTCCTCCTCCTCCAAATCCCCCCCTTCCACCTGATGACATTCCGGCAATTACAGATCCTCCTCCTCCTCCTCCTCCATACATTCCTCCTGTTCCTCCTGCCCCGCCTGCAGATCCCGAGGCTCCATTACTCCCTCCTAATGCTCCTCCTCCCCCTCCTCCTCCTCCGTTACTGTCTCCAGTCCCTCCCATACCGCCCCCGCCTCCGCCATTTCCTCCCATTGACGATGAGGGAGTTTCTCCATTTTGTCCCGGCAAACTCCCTCCTCCTCCTCCTCCTCCTTCGCTTTCACTTCCGTTTCCTCCATTTCCTCCATTTCCTCCTAAACCCCCGCCGCCGCTAGTCGATCTCATTGAAAAGATGGCTGCTCCTCCATTGCCGCCCGTCGCATTGCCATTGGTAAAAGTCGTATTCGTCAAATGCGCGTTGGCGCTTCCAGTCACATAAATAGCTCCCCCGAGTCCGCCGCCCCCGCCGGCGCCGGAAGTCCCAGTTCCTCCGTTTCCACCTTGGGCTGTCGTGTTTTGGAAGCTTATATTGCTGATCTGCACACCGGCAGCATCGATGAAAAATCCTCGGAATTGGCTATTGCCGCTGATTGTCTGTCCTCCTGTTGGTCCAATGATCTGCAAATTTGTTTGACCGATCGTAGGCAATGGACTCGCAAGGGTAATCGTTGCAAGGCCCGACATGAAATCGATCGTGTCGCCAGCCATTGCGCTCGTAAGAGCGGCGCGCAGCGATCCCGTTCCGCTGTCGGCCGAAGTAGTGACAGTGAACGTTGTGCTCCACAAAGGAAGAGCGAAAAAAGAAACTAGAACAAATGATTTCATACGAAGTGACATGGAGACTCTCATCTTTGACTTAAAAAAATTATATAAAAAAGAGATGCGCGTCAAGGAGAGAGAATTCTGAATTTTGAAGTCTGTCTGGACGAGGCGTCCCCGCACCCTGAGAAATGCTAAATTTTTCTTTTTGCAAGTGAATCTTAGCTACTCTTAATTCAGAATTCTTTTCCTGCTTTTGCGATGACCGTATTCGACCAAAAGCCGCTGCCGAATTCCCCTTCGTAGGTGAGGGAGCCGAACGTTCCGCCTCGGGTGCGGTAGAAGAGTTCCAGTCCAGGCGCAAAGAGATCTTGGGAGACCGTTAGGGTTTCTACAGTGAAAATGCCGCCCGGTGCTCCAACGATCGCGGCGGCGACCTGTCCATTGCCGTCGAACGGTTTTTTGTAGACGTAGGAAGCCGATTCCCTGGCAATGAAAAGGGCCCCGCTATAGAATCGATGGGCTTGGTATAAAGAGAAGCCCAATTCTGTGCGCATTAAGGTGGATGTCAGGGATTTTTGCCGCATATTGAGGGGAGCGGCGCCTGTTTCGGCAAAACCGTCTTCGATGTTGATCGCCCAATCGAATGCTGCGTAAGGTTCGAATGTGAACCAACCAAAGAAACAATCATAGCCGAAATCGAAATGGGGGACTACTTGCCAACCGTGGGTATGGCTTGCCGCCGTGGCGCTGAACCCAGGGAAATCGATATTTCTTTCTCCATGCGTTTGGTGATACCCTCCCCAAAGGGCGACATCGAGGTAGAATTGGGAGGCAAAGAAGCTACTGTATAGGGAAGCGGTGTAATCGTTCAGCCTCTCTGTGCCGAAATGATGCTCTTCATCTAATTGAATGTAAGCGTATCCCAAAGCAAAGCCAAGAAGGACGTGCTCGAAATCAAAAGCGTCGAAGCCCGCTACAACGCCTCCGGCATTGAGGTGGAACTCGGGTGTTTGCTTTTGCGCTTTTTCATGGGCGAATTCGCCAAACGGCGCGACCCATGCGCAATATTTTTCGCAAGTCAAAGGTTTGGGAGGGACAAGAACGCATTCGGGTCCCATTTTATTCTTTTTAATGGGCATTGCCATTGCGGTCAGGCCCGAATTTTGCGGCGTTCTGAAGTTCGGCCGCGTCAAACGGCGATTGGAAAGCCGCGATTCGAGAACCTCGTTAAAGACGAAAGCCGTCCACTGCGAGGCGTAAGTCGCAAAGGCGTTTCTAGCGGGACTGATAAAATCGAGCGCCTCGTCGAGTTGACTCGGGGAGAGCTGGCTGAGTTCGCTAAAAATCGGAAAGAAAGGCTGGTAATTTGTGGCATTGACCGAGTTGAGATATTTCGCCAGTGCCAATCGATTGCCAGATAATGGGCCGGTAGGGATTGAAAACATGGCTACGTTTGAATGGAGATTTAAAAAGAGGGTATTGTTTGGGTCGACAGAAAGTGAGAATTGAAAGGCCGAAGGGCTAAAAATAGCAAAGTTTGTACCCCCTGAAATCGATCCTGTTTCCGTGTGCATAATGGCATAAGAGCTTCCTGTATTATAAATGCCAGGTCCTGGAAAGACGAATAGGCTTGTTCCAGTTGAAACGGTAGCGCCTGCGGCTCCCGTAACCTCGACTTCCGAAGAATCGGTCGGCGTTATGCCGATTAGGTATTGCGATCCGCTTTCGAAAATAATCGAATCGACGGTGATCGTTTGCGGCGGCGCGGCTAACGGAATCCCAGGAATAAGGCTGCTATCGCTTGCCATTGTTACTAGATCGTGAATCGTCCCTGTGCCTGCGAGAGAGGTAAATGCCTGGGCTGTCACAGGGCTCGTTAGAGATCCATTGACAAGGAGCGTTCCTTCCGTAAGGGTTGTGGGACCTGTATACGTATTCGTTCCGGACAAGGTCAATTCAGTGCCGCCTTTAATAAGGCCTCCTGAGCCTGAAATGACTCCTGAAAAAGTAGTGCCCAAAAAAGAGACTGGATTTACAGTCAGGGTTGCGGCTTCTAAAGTGATTTGCCCCGATCCGGAAAGATCCTGGATTGTTTGATCGAAATCATTCAAATCAAAGGTTCCTCCGCTCATTATTAGAAGCGAGGTGGAATCCTGGATGGCGTTGGCAACGCCCATTTGCAATGTGCCGTCATTGATGCTTGTCTCTCCGGTATAGGTATTCATTCCTGATAAAATAAGAGAGAAGCTCCCTTCTTTGATCAGCGATCCGGATCCGGAAATCACTCCTGAAAAGTTCGTGGAGGCAGAGGCTTGATTTACAGCGAGGGTGGCGGTCCCTAAAGTTACAGCTCCCGCTCCGGTGAGATCTTGAACGGTTTGATTGAAATCGTTCAGATCATAAGTGGCGCCGCTCATAATCAAGGAGCGAAGAGGAATCCGGGATGGCGTTGGCAATGCCCATTTGCAAAGTGCCGTCATTGACGCCGGTTGGCCCTGTATAGGTATTCATTCCTGATAAAACAAGAGAGAAACTCCCTTGTTTAGTCACCGTTCCGGATCCTGAAATCACCCCTGAAAAGTTCGTAGAGGCGGACACTTGATTGATAATGAAAGTGGCATCTCCTAAAGCGACAGATCCAGCTCCGGTAAGGTCTTGAACATTTTGAAAGAAATCGTTCAGGTCATAAGTTGCGCCGCTATTTATAACAAGAGAAGAGGAATCCTGGATAGCGTTGGCAACGCCCATTTGCAAAGTGCCGTCATTGATGCTGGTTTCCCCTGTATAGGTATTCATTCCTGATAAAACGAGAGAGAAACTCCCTTCTTTGATCAGCGAACCGGATCCGGAAATCACTCCTGAAAAGTTCGTGGAGGCGGATGCTTGATTGACAGTGAGAGTTGCAGTTTCTAAAGTAACAGCTCCAGCTCCAGTGAGATCTTGAACGGTTTGATTGAAATCATTCAGGTCATAAGTGGCGCCGCTCATAATCAGGAGCGAAGAGGAATCCGGGATGGCGTTGGCAATGCCCATTTGCAAAGTGCCAACATCGACGACCGTTTCCCCGGTATAGCTTTCAACGCTCCCTAAAAGCAATTTTCCTGTCCCGGTTTTCGTCAAGGAGCCTGTTCCGCTCAGGATTCCATCAAACGCGGCTGTGAAAGTGGGATCGACTTGAAATGCAGGCGTCCCTGTCAAAACCACAGAGCGGCTGGCTGATGTAAACGAAGCAGTAGCTTCTAGAGTACTCGTTCCGTTCAAAGAAAGAGCGCCCGCTGTATTTCCCAAACTAGAATCGGCAGAAATTTGAACCGTTCCTGCATTGACCGTGGTCCCTCCGACATAATCGCTGCCCGTTGGAAGGGTCAATATTCCACTTCCATTTTTGGTGATTCCGCCAGTTGTCAAAAGGCTATCCGCTTGAATCGGATTAGGAATGCTGAGAGAAGTGCTGATATTGAATATTAAAGAAGCGCTTGAGGACAGAAAAATGTCTGTTCCAAAAGCCGAGCCGTTTCCTCCAGGGGCGCCTTGGGACGATGCTCCCCCGTTTCCCCCGGTCACCGAATTTCCAGAAAAAGAAGAAGGATCTACGAGTGTTAATGAACCTCCAGGTTCAATAAAAATCGCACCGCCAAGGCCTGCCCCTCCTCCACCGCCCCCTAAGCCAATATCTCCACCGCCATTTCCTCCTCCGAAAACGCTGGATCCCTGCGTATGATCTTCCTCCACCCCCTCCTCCTCCAAAATTACCATTTCCTGCAGTAGATGGCGTAGCACCTGCCGCGCCTCCTCCTCCTCCAGCAAAACCTCCATTCCCCCCTGCCCCTGACATGATTCCGCTCCCGGAGCCTCCTCCGCCTCCTCCGCCATAGTTTCCGCCTGCTCCGCCTGCCCCTCCTGTTCCTCCAGATCCACCAGCGGCACCCCCTGAAGCTCCTCCACCCCCTCCTCCTCCGCAAGTACCGCCGCAACTGCCGAGCCCACCCATCCCGCCGCCCCCGCCGCCATTCCCACCCGATGCAGGGGTAGAAGGGCTTTCTCCAGTTTGTCCAGGTAAACTTCCTCCACCCCCGCCGCCGCCGAATTGTGAAGGATATAGACCTCCAGTTCCTCCATTTCCTCCTAAACCTCCACCCCCGCCAGCGCCATTGAACATTATATAATTAGCCGCTGCCCCATTACCGCCTGCCGCTTGGCAATTTGTAAAAATTGTATTCGCCAACTGAGCATTAGCATTTCCAGTGACATAAACGGCTCCGCCGAATCCTCCCCCTCCTCCACCCCCACAGTCCCCACTGCCTCCAGCTCCGCCTTGCGCCGTGACATTTTGAAGCGCAATATTGCTAATCTGCACTCCGGTTGCATCGATGAAAAAGCCTCGGAAATTCCCGCCGCCGCTGATCGTCTGCGCTCCTGCCGGACCCAGGATGATCAGATTCGTTTGAGTAATGTTGGGCAGAGGACTTAACAGCGTGATCGTTCCTAAAGAAGGATCGATGTTGATCGTGTCTCCCGACATAGCGCTTGTTAATGCAGCGCGCAAAGATCCAGTTCCGCTATCATTGTTCGTTGTAACGAGGAAGGTTGTGCTCCATAGAGGCAATGAAGCGGCGAGTGAAAGGAAAGTCAGAGATTTCATGCAATTCCGATGGTGTGTTTAGATAAAAAAATTTATCTAAACTAATAATATTTGTCTTCTACAGCAGGATCGTATTTGAAGATTTTTCCATCGCACTCGATTTTACGGTAGACCCACTCTTCATTGTTTTCTCTGAGGAGGCGGTCGCAGCCCATGATGAAGCCTTTTAGGAAACCGTATTTATACATGGCGAGCTTCATGTATTGAGAAGAAGAAGGGCGGAAATGGCTCCGCGGCCCATCGACGGGGGAGATGACTTCTTGATGGAATCGGATCACTCTTTCCGCAATTCGCGTAGCGATCGAGTGTTTAGGCGCCTCTATCGCATGCTGAGGCTTCTTCAAATCGCAGTCCTTTCCCCAAGGTTCAAAATACCCCGGATGCCCAAACCCACTCATGGAAAGGCACACAAAACAAAGAAAAATCGCTCTATTCAACATTTTTTTCTGGGGCGCGGGGGGCTTTGTCCCCGACTTATTCAGCGTTCATCATTCTCTAAAAGTCGTGTTTCAGCATCAGCACGGGAAACAGTTTATATTCGTTCAGCACGCACGACGCGTTCCGCTCGTAGAGCCGTTCGTTGTAATATTTCGCCTCTTCTCCGGCTCCATAAATGCCTCCGAAGTACCAACCGGCTTCGAAGCAGGTGGTGATGATGCCGCCTGCGACATGGCCGTGGCTGAAAAATTCATAGGCCGCGGCAATGAAAAGGCCGTTGAGGAGGAAGGCGGTGAGGGCCGATTTTCGTTGCCCAATGTAGAGATAACCGGCTCCGGGGATCAGGGCGTTGAGGAGCTGCGCTCCGGCGACCGATTTCTTATTCGAGTTGTAACAATCGAGGAGGTAGTCGAGATAGGAGGGGTGTTGGAAACCGCATGCGAATTCTTCGATCTTTGGGATATCCCCTTCGCGGATAGCTATGGAGACCTTTAGTTTTTCCCCGGTTTCGGGAAAGGTTTTGTCGATGAGTTCCAGCACCCTTTCTTGTTTTTCGGGGTTGTCCATTTCCCGATAGCATTCAAAAAGGACGAGCAAAAGGTCGTGATAAGCGGGAAACGATTTGTCGACGTTCGGCAAGTCGCTTCTTTCGAACGATTCGACGGCCTCGTCGTATTTTTTTCCGAGAAAGAAACAAAGGACGATATCGTACTGGATTTCCAGTTTCCGCTGCGTTTCATCGGGGGGAAGAAGGATAAGGGCCCTTTTGAAAGTAGATACCGCTCGGTAGAGATCCAGTTCATCGACGAAAGCATGTGCGATCTTGTATTCCCGTCCCCAATCTGAAGACTTTTCGGCATTTGATAGAGGCGGAAAGGCCCCGCCTAATTTTTTTAAATGCTCATCTTGCAATTGGTAGTTGACATAGGGAGTGATCCTGTCTTGGACGCGATAGCAAGAGGCCGCAAAAAGGGCCAAGATAAAGAACAGATATTTATTCATCGTCGACGGTCTTGATCAGTTCCATGGCCTCGTTGTAATTCTTTTCGAGGAACGGAGTGCCGGTCTGGTCGCGGAAAAATTCTTCTTCTTTGGCCGTGATCTCGCGCATATCTTGAAGCGAATTGATGATATGGGGGCGGAGGAAAATGACGAGGTTCTGGTTGGCGATCGTCTCAGTGGATCTGAGAAAACGCGGCGCCGATGATCGGGAGCCCTCCCAAGACAGGGGATCGCGGCTTTGAATTTTGGCGTCGGAACTATTGACCATGCCGCTCAAAATCAAGAAATTATTGTCTGGGACGTGGACGGTCGTTTGCATGGTCGTTTTGCTGGTGACGATCCCGTTTGCCGTCTGGCTGGAAAGTTGATCGAGGCTCCCGTGATCGTCGCCGATCGTCTGCGACTGGTCGAGGCTGATGTCGAGGGTCACGATATCGGAATTGCCGAGGACAGGCGTGATCGTGAGGTTTAGTCCGATATCGCGGTATTCAAGGTTCGATGTATTGATCGTGGTATTCTGGCCGCTGTTTTGGACAAAAGATCCGACGAATGGGATGTTGTTCCCTACGAAGATCGACGAAGTGCGTCCGTCCTGTGTCAAGATTTTCGGAGTGAGTGATGATCGAGGTCTCAGTCGTCAGTCTGGACGCGCTTGCAGGAGCGAGCCGAGGGTCAAGAAGGTTTGCCCATTATGCCGGATCACCTCGCCGATGATGCCAAGATCGAACGCCCCGGAACCGGATGCGGGGATCAACTGAGGGGTTGGGGCGTTGACCATTGGAACGGTATTATTCGGTGGAACAAGCGTAGATTGCAAGCTGTTGAAAAGCGTATCGGAAATGTAATTACCTGTGAGAGGCGGGCGCCGTATTGTTCATGACGGTCGCGAATTTGTTCCGGTATTTGTAGTTGCCGCCCCATTCGAGGCCGAATGTCAGGGCGTTGGCCAAGCTTGTCTGCAATGACCAGCATCTCGATGAACACTTGTTTGAGGGGATGTCGAGGTTTTTGATCAATTCCCTCAGGCGGGTCAAAGTCTCCTGGTCTCCCGAGGAGAGGAGCGAGTTCGTCACTTCGAGCCATTGGATCGAGTTGATCGAGTTGAGGAGGTTTTGGTTCACGGGAGCGTTGGAAAGAATCAGATCTTTCGCGATCTGCCTCAGCGCGCCTTGGATCTCATCTCCTTTATGGAATTGGAGTTTATAGACGAGGAAACTCGTATTGTCGATAGCCTGGATCGAAGATTCAAGAGGGCCTTGGTGTCCCTTCCGGAAGGTTAGATGGAATATCAAAGGTCTTGAGCAATTCTTTGACTTGGTCGAGGGCCTTTGGTGTTCCGGTAAACACGAGCGATTGGGTCTTGTCAATCCAGCGCATGGAAGTGATCGCATTGAACAAGTCGGGATCGGCCAGGCCGCTCATTTTCAAGTTTTCTGCGAAGTCGCGTCATGATTTTTTCAAGTTCCGGCCCGCCGAGGGACAGCGGTTTGTAGACGAAGAAATTCGATGGGCCTGCGGGAGGCGCTTCGACTTTTGGGGGAGGGGCGCAGGCTTGTGACGTCGAATTTTTCCACTAGAGATTGCACTTTTCCAAGCGCTTCTTCCGTCCCAGTAAAGAAGAGGGAATTGGTCTCTTTCACATATTTCATGCTGTTCAGCGCGGCGAGGAAATCTTTATCTGCCGTGTCCCGATTTTTTCAGGTTGGAGGCCATCGCTCTGCAAAGAGTTGACGATGTTCGATCCGCTCGCGTTTTTCAACTTGTAGAGAAGGAAAGTCGTTTTGCCTACATGCTGGATCGGGGCATGGGTGGCGGGCGGGATGTCGATGTCTGCTATCAAACCTTGAATTTTTTGCAAGGCGTCAGAGGGGCCTGTGAAGATGATCGAATTGGTCGATTCGACATATTTCGCCGAATCGATGGTCGAGAGGAGGCTTGGGTCGGCGAGATTCGCCTTCTTCAAATTATTTCCGACATCCTGGAGCGATTTCAAAATTTGGGCAGCCTGCAAATGCTGCGGCTTGTACATGTAAAAATTGCTCTTCGCAGGAGCCAGCGGCTGCCTTTGATAATCGAGGTCGGCGATCATTTTTTTCGCCTCCTCGATCGCTTGCGGATCGCCTGTCAAAAGAAGGGAATTCGTTTCTTTTACATAGCGGATCTTATCAATCACGTCGACCAGCTTCGGATCGACTCCAGAATTTTTGAAATTTTTAGCGAGGCTGTCGAGATCGTCTTCGATCTGATCGCCTGTCGTATTTTGCACTTTATAGATAAAATATCCCGGTTTTGCCCCTTGAGCCGCTCCCGGATTGTCGAAATTGCTCAAAAGCTCTTTTAACCGGTTTAACGAAGTTTCGCTGCCGTGGAAAATAAAGGAATGGGACGAGTCGATCCATTTTCCGGAACGGATCGTATCCACCAATTCATCTTCGTGTTTTTTGCTTAAATTATCCCCGATTTGCTTTAGGTACGATTCCGTTCTTTCCCGGTTTGCATATTGGGGAGTGAAAATATAGAAGTCTTTTTCGCTTCCCGGTTTTATGGTCGATGTGGCGTCATACGTGCTTAAGAGTTCCTTGATCCGGTTCAGGGAATTTTCAGAGCCGCTGAACATGAACGACTGGGAAGAATCGATCCATTGTGCAGAGCGGATGGTATCGATCAGGTCTTCTTCCTGTTTTTTATTCAGATTATCGGCGACTTGGCGCAAATAGGCTTCGGTCTTGTCCCGGTTGGAATATTGCGGATGGTAAAGAAAAAAGCCTTTTTCGCTTCCCGGTTTTACGGTCGAGGAGGCGTCATAGGTGCTTAAGAGTTCCTTGATCCGGTTCAGGGAATTTTCGGAACCGCTGAACATGAACGATTGGGAAGAATCGATCCATTTCGAAGAGCGGATGGTATCGATCAGGTCTTCTTCCTGTTTTTTATTCAGATTATCGGCGACTTGGCGCAAATAGGCTTCGGTCTTTTCCCGGTTGGAATATTGCGGATGGTAGAGGAAGAAGCCTTTTTCGCTTCCGGGTTTCGCTGTCGGGACATCGAGAGTTGCAATAAGGGCGTCGACTTTCTTCAGGGACTCTGGATCCCCAGTAAAAATGATTGAATTGGTCGATTTGACCCATTTCATGCTATCGAGGGCGCGGATGAGCGCCGGATCGGCGAGCTGGTCATGCTTGAGCTGGTCGGTGACGTCTTTGAGAAGATTGGCGAGCCTCTCGCCCCTTAATTGGACCGGTTTGTAAATATAGAACTGGCTGCTCGCAGGGATAATCCCTTTGTCGAAAGTGGGAACGATTTCTTGGAGGCGCTTCAAAGCGGGGTCGGGCCCTGTGAAAAGGATCGAATTCGTTTCCTTAATATATTTCATGTTGGAAATCGCTTCGCTCAAACCATCATCGGCGACGTTTGATTTATCGAGATTTTTCCCGAAATTTTTTAGCGAAGATTCAATTTCTTCTTCTGGGGATTGCTGGATCTTGTAGAGAAAAAAGGTGTTTTTTTGCTTGGCCCCTTTGCCTGGAGATGCGTCGATCGTCGCGAGAAGTTCTTTGATCTGGGGAAATGTTTTTTCTTCTCCCGAAAAAACAAGAGTGTGAGTGGATGCGTTGACTTTTACGCTCTCGATCGCATGGATTAAATTTTCATCCGCCCCTCCAGAGGATTTGAGGTTGTCGGACATCTCACGGATCGCTTTTTCTACTTCCTGGACGGACCTATGTTGCGGTTTGAAGACGAAAAAAGAGGGTTTCTCCAAGGATTCTTTGGAGGGGACGTCCAAAGCGGCTAAAAATTCTTTCACTTTGTCGATCGAGTCTTTCGATCCGATGAACATGATCGAATTGGTTTCGCGCATCGGTTTCGCAGTGTCGATCGTCGCGATCAAATCGGATTCGGGAATTCCCGATTTTTGCAGGCCGGTCCCGATGTTCTCAAGCCCTTTGATGATGTTATCCGCTGAAGTGTTGAGCGCTTTATATACGAAGATATTTTCCGACTTCAGTTTCCGCTCTGTCTCGATTCCTTTTTTTGGAGGCACGTCGATCGTCCCAAACACATCGATCGCTTTACTGACCAAATCGGGGGTCGAAACGATGAAAATCACATTTGCCAGGTCTTGCGGCACGAGGATAAATGGGTTCCCCTGCGCAATCGGAGTCATGATCTGAGTGGCGAGCGTGATCAGGTAATCGGGTTTATTGTTCTGCACCTCATAACTTTTGATCTCGAGGAGGCTATGAGGGGAATCGAGATTTTCGATCAGCGAGGCGACCTTGTCCACATTTGCGGTGACATCGGTCAAAATCAATTGCCGGGTCTCAGGAGACACTTCGAGGATCGATCCAGCGGAGATCATGGGACGGATAATGGCGGCCATCGAGTCGGGTTTGACATTTTTGACGCGGAAGATGCGGGTCACGATGGGAGCGCTGCTTTTTTTTCCGTTATCGGAGACGATCGTGGCGA
Organism: uncultured Chlamydiae bacterium; assembly: GCA_963713105.1. Lineage (GTDB taxonomy): Bacteria > Chlamydiota > Chlamydiia > Chlamydiales > SM23-39 > CAVQKJ01. The sequence goes on along the minus strand of CAVQKJ010000004.1, from coordinate 1,079,479 downwards.
TTTGCTTCACATCGGCCGCTCTATGGATCACGAGGTTGTTGTCTTGTTCCAAGAGCTGCAGGCCATGGATGCGCAAAACTTGGAGCAAAGTCGCCATCACATTATCAGGGGTGATCGGATCGTCGGAAACGACAGTGATCGTGAAGTTGAGTTCCGCGTCATCGTAGATAAAATTGACTTTGCAAATTTTGCTGGCAAACCGGATGTATTCGAGAATCGAGACCGTTTTGTAATTGATCGTGTACCCTTCCGGTTTCTCTTCGGCGCTGTCTTTTTTCGGGCCAAAGCCCCATAGAGCGATTTCTTCGTTTTTAGCGATAGGATCCGGAGGAAAGATCGGCAAAGAGGTCAGGGGCGGAGCTTCCTCGCCGCGGGAGGGAAGAACGGAAATGGATTCCAATGCAGCTTCAAGCGCAGCATCTGGCTTCGCAGATTCATCCGAGCAGAGGGGAGCCGCGATCAATGGGAATAAAAGAGAAATTGGAAAGAGATTGGCTTTCATCCAACCCATTTTTATTATGTTCAGCTTTTTACGCTCATTAGAGACAATCCGATCTAGTCGACCCAGGTAATGTACCTCTTTTGAATCGTAAAATACCCTGCAAATTATTGCAACAACTTCACTGTGCGGCAATCGGCGATTTTTTCACAGCCGGCACGAATGAGTTTAGCTACAGAGTGTCTAAATATCAATGTTTCGCTTAAAAAATCCAGAACGAAATGTTTAAAAACCTGATTAAAAAATTCTTTGGATGCTGAGAACGGCAGATGCCCTTTTTGGAATCGAGGGGCTCTGAGAGGTCATGTGCCGGAGGATTTTTTCCGCTTGGTGCTGCGGAGAAAGAGACAAATATTCGGAAATCCAGGGTCCCGGTTCTTTTTTTGGAACTGTTATGAAAAGCGAATGGAGGATCAGTGAATCGCCTGAATTCCAGTTGTCTGCCGTTTCGAAAAAGGTTGCATTCGGGTCCAACCCAAGAGAAGGATTGGGCGTTGAAAGGGTGCGCACTTTAGCGCTGCCTTCGGCTACATGCCAAAGGCTGCTGTAATTGCACGAAATAAAAGTGAGCAGGTCTTTTTCAGGATTGAGCAGCAAAAGACAAAGTCGGAATTTATGACCCGCCGGGTCTTCGTGGAGAGTGCGGCTGATTGCATTGAGCATTTTGATGGGGTGCTGGTCTTTTTTGCCATTTTGAAAAAATAATGCCGCCGCCATTCTGACCATCCCTCGGAATGAGGAAACTTGCAACAGAGGGGCCGCAGCCGATTCTTCCGATTCCGCTGGTTCTGCCAAGATGATGCAGAACTGGTTTTCGGCAAGACGGAAAAAATCGAGATATAGGCCGCTGAGCGACATTCCCTCGTGGATCGCGATCCCCATTTCCACTTGCTGCCAGCGAGGCCTATTTTTAGGGATCAAGATCGAACGGGTTTGCTGGATCATATCGAGAACTTCGTCTGAGATCTCCTCTTCTCTCTCATCTCCGTCTTTTTCCGAGAGGTTTTTGATATATTGGGAAATGTCTGTGATGAAATCGACGATGTCCCGGTAGCGCTCTTTGACGTCTATTTTTAATGCGGTTTCGATGATTTTTCTCAACGATTTGGGAAGAAGGGCCAAGTGGATTACGCCATGGCTTAAACGGCCTAAAACCAATTCATAGGCAATGATCCCGAGAGAAAAAATATCAGAGCCATAGGTGACATGGAGGGGATTTTCTTTTTGCTCGGGACTCATGTAAACCGGCGTTCCCATGAATCGGCCAGATTTGGTAATCCTCTCATCTTTGATTTCTCCTTCAAGCTGGGCAATCCCGAAATCGATCACTTTGATTTCGCCTGTTTCAGTGATGAGGATATTTTCCGGTTTAAGGTCTCTGTGGATGACGCCATGAGTGTGGAGATGGCAAAGGGCGTAAGCGACTTGCAGGATGATTTCGAGGGCCCTTTTATGCGATAGGGATTTTTGCTGGATGAATTGGCGCAGCGAGATGCCCTGGATGAATTCCATCGCAATATAAAGCCCTTTTTCCCATTGGCCCTGTCCGTATAGCTTGATGATATTCGGATGGTTGGTCATCCCGATGATCTGCGCTTCTTTCAAAAAGCGGTTCGCGATCTCTTTATTTTTGAGAAATTTAGGGAGAAGCACTTTGATAACGATCGGATGGGCTGTTTGAGGATGGACTCCCAGGTAAAGAAGGCTCATTCCTCCTTTATTTAAAAGACTTTCAATTCGATAAGGCCCGATTTTTTGAGGCAGGGGATAAGGGCGGGACGGCCTTGCATGCAAATCGGCGTGCAAATCTGGAATGGTGGTTTGTTTATGAAAGTCATCGAACATCGAAAAAACAATTTGAAGAACTCCTTCCTTTTGAAAAGGGATTCTCCTACGGTTAAGGATTTTTGCCTGTTAAATAGCTCGTTTGATAGCGGGTTGAGTCTTTTCAAGAAAAAATGAGAGTTTCTACCCTATTTCCAGAATCCTCAATCCCAATGCTTCGCCCAGATAAACGAGTTCCGCCTTGCCGACGGTCTGTCCATTTACAGTGAGCGATACCGACTGATCGGGAGATAAGGGAAGATCGAGCATGTTTCCCGGATTCAATTGCATGAGTTTTTCAAGAGTAATCCGGAGGCGGGCCAACTCCACGGTCACATAGAGAGGCATCTCTTTCAACGATACGACTTCCCCTTCCGCAGGCTGCGATTCCTCTATTGGGTTTTCCGAAGGTTCGTTCGCGGGCTTGGGATTTTGGCCGGGAGATTTCTGTTCCATATTTTCCTCGTAGTAAAAAGCGTAATCGAGAAGCTCAATTTTATTCTGCTTGATTCGGGTATTGAAAAGAGGCGTCTGGCCGAGCATGATCGTCGCTGCGCCCGTCCCCTTTCTCGCGTCATAGCTTCCTTTGTCAAGGAGGACGAAATCCCCTTTTTTGATTTTTTTCCATTCATTTTGATGAAGGAGAACGGAACCCGTTTTAATTCCGATCGTCAACATCGTTTGCCGCGCCAGTTCGGTGGGAACGTATTCGTGAGGAAATTTTGCAAAATGTTGGACCCAGGATTTTCGGAAATCGGGTGTGACCGCAAGGCGCCCCCAGCAGGAACTCTGGTCGAAAACGATTTCGACATCTATGCAAAATGCATCAGTTTCGGGAAGTTGGGACTCTTCTCCCATTTGAGGCGTCAGATCTTGGATGGGCTGCATTCCTTGCAAGGCGTCGAGGCTTTCAAGGAGAAGATAACGATAAAAACCCTCTTGCAATAACTCTGAAGAAACGGAACGGACGCGCGCTTTTCCATTCAACATCCAGGATGTGAGTTTGGCGATGTCCCCTCGGGACATGATCCAAAACAGGCCGCCTCCGATCGGAGAGAGAGCGATCGGCATCACGGTCGGATTGGGTCCGAGATCTTTGCGCAGCTCTTGTTCGGTCCGCCAAGCTTGTTCGCCCTTATTGATGGAGAGCTTAGTCACTCCAAAACGGGTTGCGAGCAATGAGGAAAGCCGCTCCCAATCGAAAGGAGGGCTTTTCCCAAAAAGGGGAATCGCATCGAGAGGGGGCAATTCTGGCGAGATTTTTCTCAGCCAAGCGAATGGAGGTTTAGACATGATTATTTTCTCCTATCTCTTGAATCCCCTCCGAATCCCCCTTCTTCCCCTTTTTCTCTGCGGCGGAAGACAGGCTTGATGGTGGAATACTCGGCCTCTACGCGATTGATCTTGAAGTTGAATTTTCCATTTTGAAAAGCTGTCATCAAACTCGGTATGTTGTCTTTAAATGCGGTTACAGCCGCGTCGTTTCCCGTCAAACGGATATTAAAAGAATCGGGGGCTGCCGCATATTTTTCAATCGTAATCGTCGCGCCATAAAATTTTGAATCCGCGAAAGCCGGATTATTCAACTGGATCTCTGTTCGGGTCACTGTGGCGGCGGGCCCAGTCATCACATAAACTGTCCCGACCATCTGGTAAAACAAAGACATGGTTTCTGGCCGCAGATAAGGAGCGGCTTGCGTCGCTGCAGTCTGCGCGGCCGGCTGGATATCCGGAGGCAGCGTCGGCAAAGAGGGAGAGACGATTTCCACTCCGTGGGTGGATTCGCGCCCTTGGCGCTGGCCTCGTCCTTCTCCCCCCGTTTCCGGTTCCTTGGCTGTATAAGGCGCCGCTCCTTCTTTAACGATTCCTCCAGTAACTGGAACCTCGGGCTCTTCTTGTTTTCCTTTCCCTTTGACAGATTCCTTTCTACCCGGAGGCAGAGAAGGGATTTGTTGAGGAGACTCCAAAGACCCCGCATAAGAAGAGGTAGGCATCTCTTCCTCCTCATCTTTTTTGGGAATTTGAGCCCCTTTCAAAGAGGGCGCAATTGCGCCTTTTTGAGGAGGGAGCGCCGTCTTTTCTTCGAAAGATGGAAATGTTTCTTTTTTGGCAGGCTCGATTCCTTTTTTTTCACCTTTTGGCGCAAAGAATGGCGGTTTTTCCGAAGGAGCAGGCTGATCTACCGGTTTTTTTCCAGGCGGTCCAGCAAAAGCAGGAGCTTTCGGAGTGGGTTTGCCAGGAGGGCCTAAAGGGGAGGGGGGGCTTGCTTTCTGCTGCTGCCCTTTTTGTTGTTTCGCTGCAGGTTGAACCTTTTGTTGTTTCGCAGCGGGTTGAACCTTTTCCTCAGTTTGCTGTATTGCGGGCTGTGTGCGGGCTTGGGATTGGGGAGTTTCTTGCATCTGAGGCTGTTGAAGCGGTTGGTCAGGAGGCAAGTCGATGTCTTCCCAAAAATCGCTCGATTGGGGAAGGTCGTCGCTTTCCGACTCATCTTCAGGGGCGGCTTGCGAAGATAGAGAAGAAACATCGGGAGGGGTCGAATAAGAAGGGCTGGGCACAATGGAATCTTCAACATCTCCTAAATCGTCGCCCAAGCTCGGCGTTCCGCTATACATACTTCCGGCCGCAGCCGAACTGCCAGGTTCGACAGCAGGCGTTGCGGTTGCGTAAAATTCCGTTTCGAAAGGGCTAGGCGCGCGCGGCTGCAAATCGACAGGCAGGTCTTCGTCGCCCATCATCATTTGGAATTTTTTTCTGCGCCTTTGCGTTTCTTCATCGGCGTCTATTTCCCGCACTTTTTCTACTTTTTGCTTTTCTTCGCGGGCAGCTTTTGTATCCGTTGCTCCGCGGCCATGGTCCGGGGGCAATGCTCCAGTCCGTTCAGTCGTCATAGTTTTCCCGTTTTTTCTCTCTTTTCTCAGCTTCCCTTTTGCGGACCTCGTGAGTGGCGGACCCTTGTTCGTCGTGTTCGACCGCCGATTTTTGTTCGGTCCAATAGCGGACTTCTTTTTCCCATTCCTTTTTATGCATTTCCAGTTTCTCGAGATCCTTTTTCCTTTGGAACAGTTCGTTCGTGGCCGCGTCTACTTGTTTTTGGGCAAGATCGACTTGCTTTTGCTGATCGTTTACTTTTTTTTGTTTTTCAGCGAGCTTTTCTTCAACAATTTTGAGATAAGCTTTCATCTGCTGGATTTTGTCCGTTGTCGTCCCAGCGTCGAGCTCTTCGCGGAACTGGGTCAATTTTTCTATTCGATGCTGGAGCGCCTTATCCCTTTCTTTGGACAACTCGTTTAATTTTTCAAATGCTTTTTCCAATAGCGCTTTTTTCTCCGCGAGCGTCTTGACTGCCTGATCAAAACGGTTTTTCTTGATCGTCATCAATTGCTCGAGAGGATAATTCAATGGAGGATTGGACATAGAGGCTCCTAATCAAACTTTACCTGAGAGGGCGTTTGCACGCAATTCGCTTCTTTAGAGGGAGAGAGGCCGAAGGAGAAGGGGGAGCAGGGGTGTGTGGATAAAACGTTTGGGCGGGTTTGGGAGCGGGCTTGGGGTGTAGACGGGCATGAATTTACAGGGAAAAGAGAGAGGTAGGTAGGTTTTCGCTGAGGCGAAAATGCCGCGAAGCGCGGGAAGAGAGGGCGCGGTGGTGCGTGGATAAAACGGTTGGACAAATTTGGGAGCGGGCTTGGGGTGTAGACGGACATGAATTTACAGGGAAAAGAGAGAGGTAGGTAGGTTTTCGCCGAGGCGAAAATGCCGCGAAGCGCGGGAAGAGAGGGCGCGGTGGTGCGTGGATAAAACGGTTGGACAAATTTGGGAGCGGGCTTGGGGTATAGATGGGCATGAATTTTAACACAGAGAAAGGGAGGTAGAGAGGAAGAGAGAAGGGATAGGCCGCGAAGCGCGGGAAGAGAGGGCGCGGTGGTGCGTGGATAAAACGTTTGGGCGGGTTTGGGAGCGGGCTTGGGGTGTAGATGGGCATGAATTTTAACACAGAGAAAGGGAGGTAGAGAGGAAGAGAGAAGGGATAGGCCGCGAAGCGCGGGAAGAGAGGGCGCGGTGGTGCGTGGATAAAACGGTTGGACAAATTTGGGAGCGGGCTTGGGGTGTAGACGGGCATGAATTTTAACACAGAGAAAGGGAGGTAGAGAGGAAGAGAGAAGGGATAGGCCGCGAAGCGCGGGAAGAGAGGGCGCGGTGGTGCGTGGATAAAACGGTTGGACAATTTGGGAGCGGGCTTGGGGTGTAGACGGGCATGAATTTTAACACAGAGAAAGGGAGGTAGAGAGGAAGGGTTTAGGCCGCGAAACGCGGAGAATGGTTCAGTTTTTCGCCTCAAGCGAAAAATTGAATTTTTTTTCTCTCTTCCTCTCTTTCTCCTTTTCTCTGTGCTAAATGAGGGACGGTTTAATACGGACTGTTTTTGCGCCGTGCCGTCAACCGTTTTATCCAGCGAATCGGAGGATTTAGTCGTCAGCCGTTTTATCCAGCGAATCGGAGGATTTAGTCGTCAACCGTTTTATCCAGCGATTCGGAGGATTTAATCGTCAGCCGTTTTATCCAGCGAATCGGAGGATTTAGTCGTCAACCGTTTTATCCAGCGAATCGGAGGATTTAGTCGTCAGCCGTTTTATCCAGCGAATCGGAGGATTTAGTCGTCAGCCGTTTTATTCAGCGGATTATGTAAATAGGCTCTTGAGGAGGCGGGCGGTGTCTTCGAAGGTTGATTTTTCTTCGATGTGTTGTTTGAGGAAGCGATTGACTTTGTCGATGTATTTGAGAGCGAAGTCGGCGTTTTTGTCTGATCCGGGCTTATATTCGCCGATCCGGATCAGAAGTTCGTTTTTCTTATAGTTGGCGAGCACTTCGCGGACTTTTCCGATGAGTTCGAGATGCGGCTTGTCGACGATGTGGGTCAAGATACGGCTGACCGAGGCAAGGACGTCGATCGCAGGGTAATGGTATTGGCGGGCCAGTTCGGAAGAGAGGATGATGTGGCCGTCGAGGATCGAGCGGACCTCGTCGGCGACTGGTTCGTTGAGGTCGTCGCCGGCGACGAGGATGGTGTAAAATGCGGTGATCGACCCTTTTTCGGAGTTTCCGGAGCGCTCGAGAAGGCGGGGCAGGATGGCAAAGACGGAAGGGGTGTATCCGGCGCGTGCGGGAGGCTCTCCCGCAGCCAGGCCGATTTCGCGCAGAGCGCGGGCAAAGCGGGTGACCGAATCCATCATCAGGATGACCGATTTGCCCTGTTCGCGGAAATATTCGGCGATCGCGGTCCCGACATAGGCGGCGTTGAGGCGCATTTGGGCGGCTTGATCCGAGGTGGAAACGATGATGACGGAGCGCTTCATCCCTTCGGGGCCAAGATCGTTGATGCAGGAATTCGCGCACCTCGCGGCCCCTCTCGCCGATGAGGGAAATCACGTTGACGTCGGCGACCGCGTTGCGGGCGATCATGCCGAGAAGGGTCGATTTTCCAACGCCGGCGGCTGAAAAAATCCCTACCCTTTGTCCTCTTCCGCAGGTGAGGACGCCGTCGATGGCAGCGGACCCCGACAGAAATCGGCTTATTGATCAGGATTCTCGTTTCAAAGGATCGGGAGGAGGATTGATGACGGGATAGGATTCTTCGACTTTGAGGGGGCCTTTCGTATCTTCGTCGAGAGGCTGGCCGAGGCCGTTTAAGACGCGGCCCAAAAGCTGCGGGCCGACTTTGATGTGCATCGGCATCCGCATCGGGATCACTTCGGAAGAAGGGCCGATCCCCTTCATATCGCCGAGAGGGGAAAGAATCACTTCATCTTTGGTAAAACCGACGACTTCGGCGGCGAGCGGCTCTCCTTCTCTTTTGATCAGGCATACTTCTCCCATTTTGACTTGGGGGATGACCGCGCGGATCAGCATGCCGACCACTTCGGTGATCCGGCCATGGACCGTGGTGAGTTCGACGTCTTCGAGATGGCTGATCAAGTTTATCGAACGAAGGAGGCAGGTCCATTGATCACTATAGCTGGATGTTCATGATGGTTTTAATCGAGTCGATGACTTTGCCGAGCAGGGTCGAGGAATATTCGATCTCTTGCTGCGCCAATCCCATTTTCACTTGCACCGATCATCATATCTCCGGGATTGATTTCGCTCCCGAAGCGCTCATGTCTTTGAGTTTTTGCTGCACTGCTAAAAGCTGGTCTTGTCCGTCGTTGACATAGGCTAAAAAGCGGTCGACTCCGGTAGCGCCCTGAGGCATTTTCATCGGAGGGGTTTCTACACCGAGTTTTGCGCCCGCAGTGCGTATATAGCCATTGGCATCGGACAATTTATTGCTGAGCAGATGGCTTTGGGAGCGTTTCAACTTGAGGTTTGGTTCGTTGAGCTGCTGTCCGACGTTTCCGAGACTGTCCTGCATTGTCTTCGCTTGATTTTGAAGCGAATTGAATGTGGGGGTGCCGGATTGGGTAGCCGCGCCGCGCGACAGCTCCATTGGAGTCGGTCCGCTGGGCGCGCCGCCAGTTCCCGGAGGAGCTTTCGGATGGCCCTTCCATGTAGGATTGGAAACCGGCCGGCTGCTGAGACACGGCGGATTTTTCGACGGGCTCCATGGCTTTGCCGGGAGAGATCTTGTCTGGGCTCTTATCGGGCGGAGGGGTTGTTGGTATTGTCATTTACTTTTTCCTGCAGGACCGGATGGCTTTTTTGATGAATTTTTCGACGAAATCGATCGCTGTTCCAGCGAACCGTTTGATCATCGGATCTTTCGATTTCATGGTTTGCTCGAGGATCTTTTCCCCTTTTTCGATCGAATTCGGCATCATGCTCATGCAAAGGCCCAAAAACGCTTTCGCCATCTCGTTGTTGGGGTCTTTTTCCAGAACTTCTTCGAACGCTTTGACGGCTTGCTTCAACTCCAACTTATGCAGATGCAGATATCCGAACCCGACTTTGCGGCAAGACATTTTCTGGATTCAGCATCTCCGCGGCGCGGAAGAGCTTTAAGGCCGCATCTTCGTCGGCCTGGTTGACTGCGATAAAGCCAGATTCCACCAGCAGGATGAAATCTTCTTTGTATTTTTTAAAGTAGTCATTGTTCTTCCTCTTAAAAAATCTAATCAAAAAAACACACAAAATAAAAAAGCTATTATTGCGGTTTCTGGTTCCTCACGGCTGGTTGATTACTGAATTGACCTGAGAGATCAAGTTGGAGATCGATTCGCCGATCTGCGTCACTTGGCTCATCTGGAATTGCAGCAAGATAAACGATCCAGGATTCGCGGTACTGATTTTACTCGCCAGCGCGCGGACTTGTTGGACCAAGCCTGATTGCAGCCTTTTATAAGCCGAAATCAAGGAATGGAATGAGAGGGTTACACCCGGTAACGTGACCATTTTGAAGCTCCTATTTTGCTACTTTCCGTACGACTTTCTGCAATGCGGTATATCCATGCAACAGGATTCCGAGCCGATCGAAATCTTTTTCATTCTGCCCTTCGCGAAGAAGTTTTTTTATTTCATGGATCCGTTTTTCAGCTTTATCTAAAATCTCTTTTCCGCGATTAGGCTTTTCTTTGATCTCTTTTTCTAGATCGAAGGCAAATCTTTCTCTGTCTTCTTTTTCTAAACCAAACATAAAACTCCCTCCTCGTTTCACCGGGTGTAATCGATTTTATATTTTAATCCATCTTTTTCAAGAAGAATCGTACTTGCTTGGATGGATGTAATTTTCATTCCATCGACACTATCGCCCAATGTGTAGATTTTTCCATTGAGAACGATGCTGTATCCCCTTCCATCGTACATCGATGAACCGGAGACTTGATATTGCTGCGTCAGATCGATGCTCGCCAAATCCGGATGGGTCGCGATGGCGAAGTTTTTCAGGGATGAGACGCCGGGGGCTGTTTTGATCTGTTTCAGCATTTCTGCGTAAGCATCGGCCATCTTGTCGCTATATCTGCCCGACAGGACGACATCGCCGTTCGATAGTTGAAAAGCGACAGCTCCAAAATTATGGGCCAGCAAAATGCTCTGCAGCTGCGTATTGAGAGTCTCTTCGACGACCACCTTATTTTCGAGGCGGTCCATATAAGGGAAATTGATGGTCAGATATTCCGCGAGTTTCGCCGCCTCGTCATTCGTAAGGATGTATCCATTGACGACGAATTTGCCGGGCGCCGGAGCGCCGATGCTCACTCCGCGCCATCCTGCGTTTTCGCTGATGACGTCGTTCATCATTTTCACGACATACTCGTCGATGACGACATTGTCTTCCGTGGTTACGATGAATGGGATCTGGCTGATCCGATATCTCATTTCCTGGGCATCGACCGCAGTGAGGACATGGCCTGCCAGAAACAGCTTTCCGCTTCCTGGATTATAAGAAAATTGGACCTCTTTGAATTTTTCAAGCGCATCATTGATCTCGGAGATGGGCTCTTTGCGGGCCACCTCGATCCCTTTCGACTTGAAAAGAGAGAAAAAGCTTAAAAAGATCACTAAGAAGATAACGATGAACGAGGCGGCCGCAATCAAATGCTTGCCCGGGATTTTTTCCTGCTTCCAATTTCTTGCCTTTTTCTCTTCTTCGACGGCCGCTGCGGCCTCTTCCACTGTTTCAGAAGGCATTTTCGGCGCTTCATAGCTCGGCATCATCGGTGAATAGATCGTCTCTTGAGGAGCCTCGCGGTCGATGATCATGAACGCGGTCGTGCCCAAAGCGATCAAGTCTTGAGGAGTAATCGTTCTTTTGTCGGTGATCGGGGACCCATTGACCACTGTGCCGTTTTTCGACCCCAGGTCTTCGATCTCCATCGCCCCATCAGCGCTGATGGAAAGGCGCGCATGGGTGCGCGAAACGCTCAAGTCTTGAAAGACGATGTCGCAAACATTCGGATCTTTTCCGATCGTGAAAACCCGCCCCTTTTCAAGCCCGATTTCAGCACCGGCATTCGGACCTGAAATGACTTTCAATAAAAGAGGCGTCTCGGAAATGAGATTGAAAGGGAGGTTTTCTTCTCCGCTTTCGAAAATCGTATCGTAAGCCGTCGGCTCAGGCTCGGGTGGAGAAGGAGGGACCTCTTCCGCAGGCATTTCAGCGGGCGTCTCTTCGGCTTTCTCTTCGATGGGCTCTGGTGCTGGAGGTTTCTTGGGTTCCGGCTTTTCTAAAGGGGACTCTTCCTTCAAGTCGCCGAAGATATCGTCGTATCCCCCCTTTTTCTTTTTTTTCGGTTTTTGAGGAGCGATGCCGGTATCCGGGAAAGCCGCTTCCGAATAAAGGAAGACGGAATTTCCAATCTGCACGCGGTCGCCCTCTTTCAAAAGGACGCTCTCTTCGTGCTCCTCGTCATTGACCAAGACAGGATTGACGCGGCTCAAATTTTTGAGAAGAATCCCTTCCGGCGATTTCGTCAAACGGGCGGCTTTCCGTGAAACCGTGCTGTCTTCAATAATGAAATCAGCACCGTCCGGATCGCGGCCGATGATCCACTCTTTCCCTTCTTCCAAATTAAGAAGCAGCCCCCGATGAGGCCCTTCTTCTGCAATCAGATGCGCTGGCATTCTTTTACTCGGTTCGCAACTTCGTCGCGAATTGTCCTTTTAGAGCAGGGTTTCTTCCTGCTCGATTTTTGCGACTTCGTCGCGCCAATAAATCAAATAATTAACGAAATCCTCAACCTTGTCCTTGAACGACTGATAGTTCATTTCATACGGCAATCCGAGAGACAGTGTCAAGAATTTCTCTTCCGGATCAAGTCCGATGCGCGATCCTCCCGTTCCTTGCCCCAGAAGGTTTGCCCGCATCAAAAAAATAAACAAATCTTCTCTTTTTTTCTCTGGACAAGGGCAAATTTTCGCGTGCATGGCAACGCCTGGATCGAGATCTTTCATGGCGACTTGAATAGCCTCGCTGAAATTAAATGAAAAAAATTTTTTTTCGTTTAATTTTGGTTTCTGCTTGATTTCAAGCTCTTGATAAAGCTGTTCTAAATAATCTCGAAGAAGCATTGGGCTGCACCCTCTGCTTCATTATTCTATGGAGGGGAAAAAATTTACAAGGGAATAGATTAGATAAGGGTCGGTTTTTGGAAAAAGACGGTTAGAGTGAGTCTTATTCCTTACACAAAAGTTCTCGGCGGCCTGTATTTGAACGCCTATACCTTCATCAGTGAAACGTGGGAAAAAATAGGAGAAGTCTGGAATTTTATTTCATAGAACTAAAAATATTGGGAAACCACCTCTTAAAGGTGGCTTTGGACTGCCAAGAGTCGTAGGCGTATGGCTTCGGCTTGCGGTTCTGCAACGTCCAATTCGTGAGTCGTCGAGCCTACATGAATTTGCAGATTCGGATCTCCTAGCGCATCCTGAGCAAGTTTTAGATTATTCAGGTCGTCTTGGTGTTCGATAACGGCCATTCCATCGAATTTGCCGATTTTTTTGTTTAATGAATCTACGAGCTTCTGGTTATCTGCTAGTTTTTTGACCAGCCGATCGAATCTCTCTATATTTGGACTAATAGCTGCCAGTTGAACTTTCAATACTTCAAGGTTTCGTTGGATTTCGAACTCCTTGGATCTTGCGTCTTTGAGTTCTTGAGGGGATAGCGTATTTGGGACCGCAATGACTTTGTGATTTAGTTCAGTTAGTTCATTTCTAACTTTTTGGAATTGTTCGGCAAACTTAATAAGATGAACCTGGCCTTGGTTGAACGGACGAGGGTAATGGGCAATCAGTTTGTTTAAATCGCGGACATTGCGTTGGTTCTGCAAATTCAAAACACGCAGGCGTTCATATTCGGGGGTGCGCATACGGCCATTAAAGTCTTGGACCATGAGGTTCGTATCGGCTTTCGTGTCGGTCGCAACGACTGGAAGAGGGATGCCATTAAGTTTACGGGTCTCGAGATCGGCATTGGCAAAATCGGCCTGAATTTCGTTTATCGAATCTCTGAATTCCGCTTCGACTCTCGCTCGATCTGCGGCGGTTAAAGAGTGTAAAAGGCCAGCGAACACTGGATTGACCGCTGTATCGATTTCGGGTGCGTTGCCGTCGCCAACTGCTTTCGCAAGTTTGGTGAATTCTGCTTGGAACGAATCCATTGTCTCCGGCACTCCAAGAACTTTGCAACCCTCGCTAAACTCAAGAACTTTGCTGCCCCTCATAGGAACTTTGCTGCCATTCTTAGGATCGAGAAGTTCCAGATGCTGGAGAGCTATATCGTTCGCTAATTTGGCTGCAGCTTCTTGATTGATTTTTTCTTTGGCTTCTCCCCAAGGAGTTTGGACCCATGAAGGTTGGACCTTATTCTTAAAACGATTCCATAGACTAGGATTGTTTACTGTAGAGGGGTCAGTGATCATCTCAAAAGCCGCATCGCGTTTATCTGTCAAAGATTTGCGATCATTTGCGTCGATAGGGTAAGCCATTTCAAAGCGGAGGGCAAAATCGGACATTCCTTTCATTTTCGACTGCGCTTTTTCGATCGTTTGAATTCGCTCTGCCTGATCCGCAGGAACTCTTGCTTTGAGATCTTCTAAAATCTCATCCCATCGGTCTCTCAGACGGTTGGCTGCATGGCGCCTTTTCAATCCTTTGACTTGAACGGCTGGATCGAATTGTCCCAATATTTTGGCTTCTCTAATGTCGTTCATATCGAGATTCTGCAAATGATGGGTCGGAACTTGGTAAGCCGGTTGTGTCTTGCCTGGTTTGAAAAGACTGCGCTGGCCAAAGAGCCTTTCGGTCCATAAATATTGATGTTTATGGTTTGGATCCTTGCAATTTCTCCAGTAATCCCGTATCTCCATCACTTCTTTCATATCGGAATAGATGTAAACAGGCCGCTCTCCCCCTTTGACGTTTATACAAAGGGTGTGCAAGTTGATCGAGGTCACTTCTTTTCCGGCGATTTCAGGCTGCAGGTCAGCTCGTGCTAATAGGGCGTCGATTTTTGTTTTAAGCGCAGCTTGCTGGATTCTGGTTAAAGGAGTCTCTTGCCGTCCTCCTGGCAAAACTAGAAACATTCGCGGGACGTAAACTTTGCCGTTTCTCGTGATAGTGACGGTAGGGAATCGATTTGCTGCTGGACCATTATGGGTGACGGTGGCTTGTGAGGGGGGAGTTGCTGGCGAGACGAATGCAGATGATGAAGCGGCGGGAGTCGAGGTGCTGCTGCGTTCGCTAGGTCTATAGCTTGCTTCTAAAGCTCTATGAGATGAAAATGGCCGAATACTCATTCTAATTTCCCTACTTTTGTTATTCTTATAACTACAATTATACTATAAAAAACAGTTAATATCAATTATTTATTAATAATAGATTTGTTCTTTAATTCATTGGTTTTAAAGGATTTATAAAATAAAAAAGGCTGCCCTTTTTGAAGGGGCAGCCTTAGGCGCTCGAACTGACTGGCAATTAGCGGATTTGGTTCGCTTGAGCCATTCCACCGATCAATGCTTGATCTGTAGACATCATCAGGTTGAACATCTGGTCTTTTTGACCCATGATCGCCTGGTTGGACGCGTTCAACGATTGTGTCAAGTACTGCGCAATCGCTTGAGCGGCTTGCATAGCGGCGCTCGCCGACTGTTCGTTCGCCTTCTGCGCGTTGAATAACTTTCCTGTAAGGATTTTTGGGATAGCCCCGAGGAATCCTTGTATAAGCTGTTCTCTTTGCTGCTTCTTGGAATTTAAAGTTTGGATCCTTTTCTCATAAGTCTTGCTCTTGCTTTCAACCATTTTCTTGAACTCTGCAAAACCATCTGGGTCTTCTTTACTCAGAATCCCAATTTTTATCTCTTCCGTCCTAGTGATCGGTTTATTTTCGACGGGATGAGTCAAGAGCGTCCTGGCTTCCGTGATATCTTTCTGCTTTTCTTCATCTACTTGTTTTTTCGTTATATTCAAATCTTTCATTTCAATTGAATCTGACCCCTTCTCCTCTTCCAGTACTACTACTTCTTGTGGCTCTTGCGCCTTAGCGATTGCATCTTCGTATCCTTGCAAATACTTCGCTTTGCCGCTCGCTTCGTTGATATCGGGTGTTTTATACCACTTTTCGATACCGAGAGAAATAATAGACGATCCAAGACCGAAAGCACCTTCCGCAAACGCCGAGTTTGCATCTTGAGTGGTCTGGGCCGCTTGGTTTTCTGCGATGTCTTCCGCTGCGTTCGCTTGAGCTTGCGCCGCGGTTCCTTGCAATTGGCAGTTTGTGGCGGCCAATTGAAGGATCTGCTGCAAAGTTTGGTTTTCGAAGGCCATATTTTTGAGGGATATGCCCAAATTGGCTGCCCATGCTGGAGGATCTGCTTTAGTGAGTGATGCCATAATTTTTTCCTTTATCGTTAAATATTTTTATTATTATAAAATCTCTGCAGCGACTGCGCCTGGATTGACGAATGCATCGAAATTGCTCGCCATTTGCGCATAAACGCTCATCAGGTTCGAAAAACCTTTAATCTGATTCTGGGCTTGCGTGCCTGCCACTTCGAGCAAACCTTGGTAAAGGGCCAATAGCCCTTGTGCAACGCCTGAATCTTTTTGAGTGGCGGCTTCTCTCAGTTTGGTGAATCCGGTCTCTATCTCGAAGGCTCCTGAGGCTCCCGAGAAGCCCAAGCCAACCATACTAAAACCAGTTTGGAGAGCGGCCAGTTTGCCCGCGCCTAATTTATCGACAAGAGCCTTGAGAAGAGGATCTTCCACATCTTCCGCTGTTGCTGATTGGAATGTGGAGTACCCGGCGTATACGCCTGCGCCGATGATGAGCACCGTGCCGAGGATTTGTCCGCCGATCTCAGCCCACTCTTCGCTCGCGCCCCATTTTTTCAAGGCTGCTGTAAAGAGGTCTCCCAGCGGATTGAGCGCGCCCATGAACTGAATTCCGTTCATGAGTACTGAAGATTTGCTAAAACCGAATTCTTTCACTTTTGAGAGGTAGCTCTTTTCGTTGCTCTTCACTGCATTTGAAACCGCCGCGTCTGCGTCTTCAGAGATTGCATTGACTTCATCGCTGACGGCGTCATCGAGTGCCGATTCAGCAGCCACAGTCGCTGCTTCGGCGCCGGAACTTGCAGCGGAAGAAGTGGCCGCGGTGAGCGCGCCAGCCGCGCCGCATGTGAGCGCCGTGCCGACGATTGCAACGCCTAGATTCAAGAGGCCGGTCGCCCATGAAGGGGCGTTCGGTCCAAGAATGGCTGTATCGAGTTTTTGCATCGCGCCGGAAACCATCATGGAAGTGACGATCGCTGCGCCGATAAATGCGGTCAAACCGCCGGTGAGTCCTGCCGCGATCACGCAAATAGCCGCTACTACGTAGCTGCAAATCTTCGACCAGAAACTCTGGTGCTGCTCGTCATAGAGCTCTTGCTCGTATTGATTATACGCTTTTGTCGCTTGGGTCACTTGGTTTTGCGCCATCGTGACAAGGCCATTTTGCAAAGTGAACTGCGCTTGGTTGACGCTCGACTGGTTCGTCGATAAAGCGAGCTGCACGGCATTCATCGAAGACATGTAGATAGCGAGAAGCGACAAGAAAGTGAGCGCTTTCTGAGTTTCAGAAGGCTGAGCGTCAGAGGTTGCTGGCGATGCGGGAGGCGAAGCGGGCTCTTGCTTCAAGCGGGGAGCGCTTGTCGTAAGCATCGATTTTCTTCTCGATCCTGCATTCGCGCCGATCTCGACGATTTTGTCAGAATCTTGCGTCTTATTTTCCGTAAGCTTGCGCGCTAACTGAGGCGATTGGAGGCTCGCCATTGTTGCGAAGTTGATAGTTTGTGCAGTGGCCATAATATTCCTTTTTATTATTTCTATTATTACAGTGAGCTGACCAATGTTTGCTGGATCGCGAGCGTATTCATCTGAATCTGCTGGTAGTCCAATGAAACCTGGTTGGTCATGTTATTTGTCGTGTCGTTCAAGCCGCTGCTAATGCCGCCGAAGAACGTCGTCGCTTGGTTATAGAGCGTGTTGTGCAAGTTGAAAGTCGATGAATCGACGGTGATCTTGCCGTTGGTGCTGCCGCCATTCGCCTCGTCATATTGCATTTTTCCCAAGTCGCTCAATTGGCCATACCAATAATTCTGAGTGGTAATGCCGGGGGGATTCGGAGGAAAACTTCCGTTATTTGAGCATTACAGTAGTTCAGAATCCAAGTATCGCCTGGATTTTGTCCGAAGTATTCTTATAGGTTGGGTCGGCTTTGCCGTCTCCAGTCGGGTTGTTCATGATCAGAGTCCATGCATTCGAATAGGCCTCTGTCTGGGCGCTGATCGCCTCGGAAAGATTCATCATCCCTTGCGAGATCAAATCTTGCGTCGATTCGGCGTTGTTCACCATCGATATCAGGAGGGCTAGATAACCGACAGGCGCCTGCTTCATATAGAGTGGCTGGGGAGCATTGTCCGTCGCATTGGACGCATGAGACGTATTAGGGTGCGAGTCAATTTTATTTGTAGCGTTTGACATTTTATTTACCTTTTTTATTATTTACTATTTCTGCCTATACGTAATTATATTATAATAATTTTAATTTGTAAATTAATTGATGATTTATTGCCTATATTTCTATCCCGATAATTCGTTTTAATAAAAAGGGCGCGAAAGAGAGAGTTTTCGCGCCCGCGTTGGAGAATTTAATTTGTGTTTTCTTCTGCGTGAAGCTGCGCCGGGATCATTTCCTGATGCGCGCGGACTCTGCTTTCGCAGTGGATTTCCGAGGCCATCTGCTCCATGCTTTTCATGGATGCGAGGACCTGTTCGAAGAGGCCGTTTTTCTTCCATTGGATCATCCATCTGTGCGCGGATGATTTGGAGGCCCATTCGGGACCGATTGGGGTATTTGCCCATTTCGAATCCGTGAAGTGGACGTAGAGGACTGTATTTACGACAGCCCTCCAAGGGGTGTGGGGTTTGCCCCTCCCTCTCTTTTCTAAAGAGGGGAAGAGGGGTTCCAGAAGCTGCCACTGCAGGTCGGTAAGCGGATGAAAATGTTTCATATTTGCCTCTCCTATCCGTTAGTGGGAAATCTGGTTAGAGACCAACTGGCCCTCGAGTGAGACGAAACCGCCGCCGCCCGCTGCGCTTGTATTGGTCGCGAAGTTCATGATCTTCAAGATCTGGTCGAGCGTGTTCGAATCCGATGCCGCCAAAGTGGAGATCGTTTTCGACTGCTGCGATACCAAGGCGTTCGCCTGCTGCATGGCGTTGTCGATCGTCTGCAACCCTTCGTTTGTCGGATTAATGCCATTCGAATTTGGTGTTGGAGGCGGGTTGATCGAGTTCACCGCAAGTGAGAAGTCAGACGGGTCGGTAAACGGACCTGTGCCTGGAGCTCCTCCGGCTACAGGTTCGTTCAAATAAACCTGCTGCAAGGTTGCTGTGACCGGAGCGCTTGCACCTTTCGGAGTAAACGTAACCGACATATTCCAGAAAGTGTCGTAAACGTTCTGGGTAAATGTGGATGCGTATCCTTCCGTACTGTGCATCGAATTGACGATCGCCGTGATCTGGTCGATTTCATGCGCTAATTCATCCGCTTGGGCGCTTGGATTGCTGCCGGCAGGATCATTTTGATCCAATTTGCCGATTTCGCTGGCCAAGTTCGTGATCGGAGACATCTGGTTCGTGACGTAGGTCTGACGGTCCGTTTGGTCCGTATATCCTGACAAGTCGCCGTTGAATTCGTTGTTGCTGATCATCAACATGAAGAGAGTCAAAATGATCGACGGATCGTTCGGATATTTTTTGCAGATCAAGTCGAACATCTGCAATCTGTAGGATCTGTCGAATTCGTTGATATTCAAATTATCCCAGAAAGGACCTGGCGTTTGGGATATGCCGCTACTCGCGAACTGGGTGTAAATCGTGAAGTCATCGCCGGTCAAAGTAGAACCCGGAGTCCAAATGAAGGGGTCGGTTACTGAAGATGATGCCCAGTAGTACTGATTCGTCTTGCTGTTGAAGTGCTTGGAATCGAATTCAGATGTTGGAGGAGTTCCTGGATAGATAGGCGCGAAGTTCTGCTTAGCAGTTAAGAACGCGGTAAACATATCGCTGAGGACTGGGTTGCCGTGTCCTTGATTCTGGAGGCTTTCGATCGTCGTCATTTGAGAGTTGATCCAAGCCATGGCTCCCGCATTGCCCATCGTTCCATTATACAGGCCAAAATAAGAAGCGGCTGCGTTCTGCATGACGAGCGTGTTGAGGAGAGTTTGCAATCCACTATTTCCCAATCCTTGCAGCAACTGTTCGCACTGGCTGCCAGGCTGTAAGAGCCCGTCTGCTGAGAGGTTTTGCAAATATTGCATGAACAATTGACCTTCGGCCATATCGTCCGGATCGTTTTTCATAGCGTCGATGAACGCGGCTAGCTTATCTACGAAGCCAGTACCGCTTTCGGTATTTGCATCAGGGGGAACGTTGGCATTCGAGATTGTCGGAGAATCCATGTCTCCCACTAGGAGCTGGGTAATTGCCCGCTGGAGAGCCGCCGCTGGCGCCGCCGCCGCTCGCATCCGCGAGCTTGTGCGAAGGAGTAGAAGCTGGGTTCGCCGATGGCTTCGGATTTGTTTTCTCATGCGAAACCGAAGCGACTGAATGAGCGCTCTTTGCCGCAGTCGACAAGTAATCAAGGGAGATGGCTCCTACATGATGAGGGTGGTTTGCGCCTTGCTGTGCGCCGTTTTGGTCTAAATTGGCTGCAACAAGCTGTTGTTCTTCTTGAAGCAAGATGATTGTACTGATATCCATAATGTTTTATCTCTCTCTTATTTATTAATTTTTATTGCGGTGATGGGTTTAACGGGCATCCCTTTAAATTAACCCAGGCACTTGCAGCCAAAGCTTCCATCTCTTCCTGATAGTTAGGATCGGTCGGGCTAGGAAACATATTTTCTGCAAATGTCGCGTTATCGCTTTTCATCAGAGCGTATAGCTGGCCGTAGCCATCGGTAGCGTCAAGGGGAGCGGGAAGCATGTTGAAAAGATCTTCCGGCGAAATACCGATAGAGGCCGCGTACGTGTATACAAAATTTTGAACCGTGGACAACATGTCTTGAAGTCCGCCCTTTTGGTTCGTAAGGTAATTATTGAGATTTCCCTCAAGACCTGTACCTTCCGTTTTATTTCCATCGATTGAAAGGAACAGCATCATTAAGCCAAAACCGTCAGCTGCACTTAAGTTATTCAAACTAGGATTGGCTGAAACTAGCCAAGCGAACGCATCAGACATCGGGTTAAAAGGCGCGGTGCCGCTGCCAGGGACCGATGGATTGTTCCAAAATGTCATAAAGTTTGACACATCCGTCGTAAAACCGGACGGGTTATTCACCGGATCGCCGTTTGTGAAACATCCGAGCGCCATCAGCGCGTTTTGCAAGCAAGTTGGATCGATGTTGGGATTCATGCCTGGTCCAACTAACGATTGCAATTGAGTGACGTCATTCATGATTTGCTGTCCGAGAGCAGTCGAAGGATTTTTTTGATATTCTTCGCTAAGCATCGAGATCTGGGCCATTAAACCATAAGCTTGGATCGTATTATCGGTCTCTGAATTGCCCGAACTGTCGCCTACGCTTTTTGGACCGTTGACTGAACCTGCGCTATCCGCTGGATTGAGTCCGCCGCGATTCGATGTGCTGGATGCGGCTGATCTCGCATTGATAATCTCCATGATTGTCTGCATCTCATAATCACGGCTCATCTGAAGAGCTGAAAACATGTTGTTTGAAGAATTGATTGTCATAATTATCCTACCAGCCAAGTTTTAGTTGCTTTTTTAGTTTTTTTAATAATTGGAGCGGTTTTTTGCTGAGGTGCGAATTCTTTCTTAAATTCGTCCAGCTCTTTTTTTACGCCACTCAGTTGGTCCCATTCTTCGCCCGAAAAGTTCGACGCGGTTTCCGCGAATAAGGTGAGCTGCGAAGGGTCCATCCCTAACTTCTTGCAAACGATTTCCGCTTGCGCTTGAAGGGTCTCTTTTAAAGAAAATGCGGCTTTGATCGCCTCATCGCGGTCAGCCGGATTTTCCGATTTGGCCTTCTGCTGCAAGGTCATCAAAACTTTCATCGTCTCATGGATCAAGCCCTGAAGCTTGTCTGGGGACAGGTTCTGCAGGTCGCTAAAAGCTTCCTGGATTTGTTTTTCTAACTGACTAGACATAGATTTATTTCTCCTTTCTTCTAGTTTATCCCAATATTATTTATTTGTAAACACTTTATTTAACAAAAATTAACTAAATATAGCCATTAATTACTGGTAATTAGTTACTTATGTAATTAAAATCGTAAAATAAAATATATTTTAGAAAAAAGGGAAAAATCGATAGAGATTGATTATAAGAGACTTAAAGAACGGCTGATTATCAAGGACTTATAAAGTTTAGCCTGAAAATAGGGGCGTTTTTAGCCCCTTTTAGGCCGACCGGTCGCGGATAATCCGTGGAGGACGGGAGTCTTCGATGGACTCTTTTTCGACGACGATTTCCTTGATTGTAGGGTCGGAGGGGACCTCGAACATCAGGTCGCGGAGGGTGCTTTCGGCGATCATCCGCAGGGCTCGGGCGCCGGTGCCCGTTTCTTTGGCTTTTTTGGCCATGGCCTCGAGGGCCTCTTCGGTGAATTCGAGCTTCACATTCTCTTCTGCGAACAGGTGCTCGTATTGCTTGATGATGGCGTTTTTGGGCTTGACCAGGATCTCGACGAGGTCTTGGACGGTCAATTCATTGCAGTTGGCGATGCTGTTGAACCGCCCGACGAACTCTGGAATCATCCCAAAGGAGATGAGGTCTTCAGGTTCGACTTTGGAAAGGAGGTAGTTCGTCTCGTGGGTATCGATCGCCCTCTTGGTGGCCGCGTCGAAACCGATCGTGCTTTTCCCAAGTCTTTTGGCGATCGATCTTATCGAGATGGACGAAAGCGCCCCCGACGATAAAGAGGATATTTTGGGTGTTGACCTTGATATACTCTTGGTTGGGGTGTTTCCGGCCGCCTTTCGGGGGCACGTTGGCGACGGTCCCTTCTACGATTTTGAGAAGGGCTTGCTGGACCCCTTCGCCGGATACATCGCGGGTAATCGAGACGTTGGAGGTCGTTTTTCGGATTTTATCGATTTCATCGACATAGATGATGCCGTGTTCCGCTTTGGCGACGTCGTAATCGGCGGCTTGGAAAAGCCGCAGAATGATATTTTCCACGTCTTCGCCGACATAACCGGCTTCGGTCAAGGTAGTCGCGTCCGAAATGGCGAAGGGGACGTCCAAAATCAAGGCGAGGGTGCGGGCGATCAATGTTTTCCCCGATCCCGTTGGCCCGATGAGCATGACGTTTGATTTGCTGTACTCGATCTCCGTTTTTTTTCGAAAGGGAGCGGATCCGCTTATAATGGTTGTAAACGGCTACGGAAATCGTTTTTTTTGCAGCTTCCTGGCCAATGATGTATTCGTCGAGATGGGCTTTGATTTCTTTGGGCTTGAGAAGTTTCATCTCATAGGAAACTGGCTTTTTCTGGATGATGTCTACGCAGAGGCCAACGCATTTATCGCAGATGTAGGCGTTAGGTCCGGAGATGAGTTTTTCTACGATGTCTTCGGTCCTTCCGCAAAAGGAACAGCTGGCCATTTCGGGGGTGTAGTTTTTTTGGTCATAGGTTGCTATCAGGGTATGCTTGCGTTCAATTCGGGCTTCCGCGCTTCGGCAGCCGCATTTAATTGAGCGGGTTTAGCGATATGGTCTACGATGCCATATTTTAAAGCGGCTTCGGGATTCATATAAAAATCGCGCTCGGAGTCTTCATAGACTTTTTCCAATCGGCTGTCCGGTAAAACGGGCCATCAAAGAGGCGGTGATTTTTTTCAGCTCGAGGATCTCTTTGGCTTGCAGCGCGATATCTTCGGAGGTGCCCCATGACTCCGCCATAAGGCTGGTGGAGCATGATGCGGCTATGGGGGAGGGCAAACCGTTTTCCTTTCGTGCCGGCGGCCAAGAAGAAGGGCAGCCATCGAAACGGCTTGGCCGATGCAATAGGTGTTGATATCGCAGCCCAAAAACTGCATCGTGTCGAGGATCGCGAGGCCGGCAGTGATGTGGCCGCCGCCTGAATTGATGTAGAGATTGATGTCTTTTTTCGGATCTTCCATTTTGAGGAAGAGAAGCTGCGCGACGACGACGTTGGCAACCTGGTCGCCAATATCGGTTCCGATGAAAATAATCCGGTCTTTGAGCAATCGGGAATAAATATCCATCGAGCGCTCGCCGCGGCCGGTATCTTCAATGACATATGGAGTTAAAGACATAATCCTCCCTTCAGTTGACTTTACTCTTTTATAGTTGTCTTCAACAGCTTTATCAAGCTTTTTGCTGTCGCTATGATATAATCTTGCGATTTTGCCAAAATCACTTTCGACAAAGCGAGAGCATATACTTCCTTGGGGATCTGGTCGATTTGGATATTTCGATTTCCATGCGATTCCAGCACCGCTATCGCTTCATCCTGGACTTCTTTATGGGTCACTGGGATTTTCGCTTCGTTGACAATCTGCCGCGAGAGATAAAAGAGGCGGACAGCCTGGCCCGATTCAACGGCCAATTGGTTTTCGAAATTCCTTCTTTCTTCCTGCGACATCTTATTCCAGTTCGCTTTGAACTTGGGATCTTGCAATTGCTGGTTATGGCGGTGTTTTCTCTCCGTATCGACCAGGGATTGCGGAAGGTCGAATGGATAGTGCTCCGTCAAAAATTCATTCACCTGTTCGCGGAGCTCGTTTTGAGCTTTTTCATCGGCCTGGGCATTCAAAATATTGGCGATCGATTCGCGCATTTGCGCTATATCAGCGGCCCCGACTTTTTTTGCGAATTCGTCGTTTAGCTCGGGTAGCGTGGCCTCTTCGACTTTTAATAGCGTCACCCGCACTTTCTTGGGTTTGAATTGTTTTTTTCTTCTTCGGTCGCACGTATCATCGGGTTCGCTCATCCCTTCGAGGACATCGCCCATTTTTGCGCCCCGGACCAATCTTTGCATCCAGGAAGCCATCCTCGCAGACGACACTTCGAAACGGATGTGGTGGAAAACTCTCTGGGCGATTTCTTCTCCGTTCTGACCCGGCTCGAAGGTATCGAGATCGATCATGATGTAGTCGCCGTCTTGAACGGGACGGTCCAGGATCGGTTTCCATTGGGCATAGAAGAAAAGCATTTGGCGGATGGCCTCGTCGATCTCTTTTTCCCCCACTTCCGCCCGCTTCACAGACTTGGGTTGGAACTTTCTAGGCTCGACTGCGGGTATTTTCGGTTCCGTCTCGAAAGAAAAAGTCAATTCGGCCCCTTCGTCGGTGTGCTTTTTCAAATCGAAGGAGACGGATGCATTGTTGTTCAATACAGGGATTTTGGCCAACTTTTGGGCATTCGACGAAGGCGAGGTCCGCGATCTCCTTATGCATCTGTCTTTCGATGTCGGTTGGAAATTTTTTGAGGATCATCTCCTCTGGAGCGCGCCCTTTGCGGAAACCCGGGCAGAGTGATTTCTTTGCTGACCGATTTGACGGCGTTCTTTCGCGCTTTAGCCACGATTGCGGGAGATGTTTTTACGCCGTATTCGATGCGGCAGGCGGGCATGCGATGGACAATGACTCGGACTTCTTCGCCGATTAACTCTTCGTATGGTGGGGTGGCTACTGTCACAATTGACTCCGGAGAAAAAATTTGACTTTTTAAGATAGCGGGCGATGAGGTTCGAACTCACGACCCTCACGTTGGCAACGTGATGCTCTACCACTGAGCTACGCCCGCAAATTACAAAGGTGATCAGTATAAGGGGTCTTATTTTTTTAGGCAAACAGAGAATGGGAAGCATAAAGGTTAAATTATGAAAATCGGGGCGCGGGTCCGGTTAGAACAGCCCCCGGCCTTCATCATTCAGCCTTTCTTGAAGGGGATCGCATACTCTACAAATCCCTTGGGCCGAACCATGTATTTATCCGGTTCGTGGGCTGCACGGAACATGTATTCGGCGAGTTTGGCTGTGATCGGGGTTTTGGTTTTTTGCTCGATGTCGAGGTAGATTGGGGAGGAATTGGCCTCGAGGAAGGTGAAGGAACCGTCGGCTTTTTGGATGAAGTCGATGCCGGAGAAGACGAGTCCGCAGGAGCGCATGAGGGCGAGGCATTGGTTGAAGAGGGCAGGGGGGATTTCGACGGGGTCGTAGGTTTGGCGGCCGCTGGAATAGACAGGATCAGAGCGGTAATCCATCGCATCGGTGGGAATGGCGACTGCGGAGACGAGTTCGTCCCCAATGATCGTGAGGCGGACGGAGCGCCCCTCAATTTTTTCTTGGAAAATGACAGGAGCTGCAACGATCGCGTCGATGCGGGCGAGGGCCTCGGCGTCGAGAAGGCGGCAAAGGCCTCCGCCCATGGCGGGTTTATAGATAACGGCAGGGGTTTCTTGGGCGAATTTTCGGACGCGCGCGGGATTGTTGGTGATGAGGGTTTTCGGGATGGCGAGGCCGGCTTTGCGTGCGGCTTGCAGTTGAAAAGTTTTGAGCTGGGCTACGCTTCCGTGTTCAGGAGGATTTACGACGGGGACCGATTCGAAGCCGAGGGATAAGAGCCAGGAGAGCTGGAAGCTGAACCGCTCTCTGCGGTGCATATATTCGTTGAACCAGTCGGAGAAAAGGTAGTATTCGTCATTCATTTCGAAAGCGGGCGGAAGGGGGGACATAATATAGCGGAGATACCAGCATTTGACGTCGGAGAGATCTTGTCCGTTATAGAAAAATTTCTCGCCGTCGAACGCGGCGTCAGCGCCCAGGTTCAATCCCTGGCTTTCGACGATCACCACTTTCGCCCCCTTTTTTTCCAAGATGGCGCGCAAGGCTTGGCACTGCGCGTCGTATTCCGATCCAAAAATCCCGAATTTCATCATCGTGGTTATTACTCCCATGGATCGTATAATTTGATAGAATTTTTTCTGTAGCTCAACGAAGAGGGGAGATTGGAAGTCGAGAAGTGCGGGATAAATGGTGCTGTCGAGAAATGCATCTTATACGGGCATTCAGAGAGGATCGGAGTGTATTTTCGATCATTAAAGTCGATTTTAATGCGCACGCGGCGCAAAACCGCTGATTCTTCATCCGAAGTTTTAGAGATATGAATCGCGACGCATTTCTGCGGCGGATTGGATTTCAACCACATGCGGTCGTGCTTTAAAACGATTTTTGCGTCTTTAGGGCCATTGTGCTCAATATCAATCGTGGCTATTCGGGTTTTCCTATCATATTCGATATCTTCGATGCTGGAGCTCCATGAAGAAGGAGAATCAGCCCAGTTTTCAACCTGAAGCAAATCGGGATTCGAGATTTCTCTTTCGACTGCTTTTTTCCAAATAACAGGAATATCGGTTTCCCAAAAATTGAGTGCGACTTTTTTGAAATCTTGAGTCAAGGGCTTGTATTTTGGGTCATTTAAATCGACGATCATTGCGAGTCGGGTTTTTTGCCCAGATTCTACGGCTCCCTCTTCTTTAATGACTCGGAATTTGAGATCTCTTTGAGGCGGATTTGATTCTTTGACGCCGCCGTCGGTCGTTAAAATGACGGGGGCGTTTCCCGGTCCATCGTGTTCGATTTCGAGAAAGAGGGTGTTGCCGATTGTCTTGAAATTCTGGATCGAATGGTTCCAGTTCGGTCCGAGGTCTTCCTGTGTGATTACGAGATCGGGATTCATCTGGATCATTCGGGGCGTTTCGGCAGGTGTCGGTTTGGAGATTGCTTGACGCACGAGAGCCGCCGCGTCCTTGATGAAGCGGGGGACGAAATTGCATCTTCCCGGATCGGACGGCAATTTTGCAATCATCTCAAGGCGAGGGCGGTTATTTGCCGGATCGAAAAGGGGCTGCGAATTCTGGATTGAAGAAATCGTCATCGTTATTCTCCTTTATTAGGTTGAATGGAGCTGTCTTGGCCTTCTTCGCCAATTGCCAGGGTCGTATACCCTTTTTTCTCCGTTGTTAAACAATCGGTCAATTGCTCGACGACTTTGTGAACAGCCTCAGAGGCTTTTTCGAATGCATCGGACATAAAGGGGGGAATCAGACTGCTGTCTTGTCCCTCTTCGCCGAGTGCGCACGTGGATATTTTCTGGTTTTCAGGGTCTGACTTTTCAGGGATCAGTCGATCGATGACATGGCCAGCAGCGTCCAATACCTTGTCGAACGCTTTGCTAATCAATGAGGGCGGGCCGTCTTGTCCTTCTTCGCCAAGAGCTAAAGTAGTCATTCCGTCTTCCGGATTGCGCCTAATCGGATGCAGGCGACGATACGAAGATCCGCTGTCCTGCCCTTCTTCGCCGATAGCGAAAGTCGTAGCTACCGATTCACCTGGCTGAACTGAATTGTCCTGCCCCTCTTCGCCGATGGCGGCTGTGGTGAAATCCGCGCCGCGTCTTGGGCGTGAGATACCCGAATCCTGCCCTTCTTCGCCGAGAGCGAGAGTCGTAGCTACCGATTTACCCGGCTGAACTGAATTATCTTGTCCCTCTTCGCCGATGGCGGCTGTGGTGAATTCCGCGCCGCGTCTTGGCGGGAATATACCGCCGTCTTGTCCTTCTTCTCCAATGGCCGCTGTTGTATATCTAGCTGGCTCGCGGTGCGATCCGGGCGGTTTTGCGAGAGTTTGGTCGAGAAATCTATCGGTTGAGTCGATAAATCTGATTTTGAAATCATCGGTTGTGAATCGATTTAAGAAAGAAGCGTATTTTGGATCGGTCAAATCGAACGTCGCTTTGATCTGTTTCTTATCGGATGACGAAGAATCTTCTTCTTGCGGGACTAAGATAAAGACGACGCCTTTTGGAGAGGGACGTTGGTTCATCCAATAACAAGGATAGAACACGGCTGAAGCATCAGCGGGGCCTTCGTGCTCGATTTCGAGGGTTAATCGGTAGGTTTCGCGGTCGAAGTTCGCCGACTTGATCGTGCATGGGTGAGAGGCGGGCTCATTGCTGCCTATCATCGGATTCAAATCGGGATTCTCGATCGTTTTGACGAGATTCTGCGTTGGATTGCGAATGATGTTGCAATTTGCAATACGATTTGTAAAAGAAATTCCTTCAATAGACATAATCACCCTCCGTTAAATTGTTAACATTATATAAAGAAAAAGGGTTGAGGTAAAGCTTCAAATTGTTGAAATATTCCTCCGAAATACCTGTTTTTTATGGGTATTTTGGAGGATTTTTTTTAAATTTCGACTAAAATACCTACAAAAAATGGGAATTCTGGTAATTTTAGAATTATGAAAGAGATTTTTAGACAAATCGAAACGCCCTATGTTGACGCGCAGACCCTTTTAACCCATTTGGCCGACTATCAAAAGCCTCGGGAATGGATTCATCGGATGGTGAAAAATGGGGAGTTGATCCGGTTAAAAAACGGTTTTTACTTGATTTCGGACAAAATCGGACAAGGGGCGAAAAGGGTCATACCTTATGAACAGATAGCTAATTTACTCTATGGCCCTTCTTATGTCAGCCTTGAATGGGCATTGTCGTTTTATGGGCTGATTCCTGAACGGGTGCATACGATCACTAGCATGACTTTAGGAAGGGCCAAAGAATATCGCACACCCGTCGGTCATTTTGCTTATTATCCAATGCGTTCCTCCTATTATTCAGTCGGGATCGAACAAAAGCAAGCCGCGGGATTTATCGGTGGATTTTTGATCGCTTCTCCTGAAAAAGCTTTGGCCGATCTCGTGTTTTTAAAATGCAGGGGATTGAATCGAGATCAATTGGAAGCGGACCTTTTTGAGTCGAGAAGAATAGATAGGGAAGCGCTTGGTAAATTTGATAAGAATCTGATTTTAGAAATAGCGAAAAATTATGATTTAGAGAGAATTAATCATTTAATCGGATTTGTATGAGTTTGAGCATTAAAAAAATGTTGGAAAATTATCCGGACGCGATGCCGCAAATCGATAAGTTGCGCGAAATTTTGCAACAGACCGCACTTCTTGGGCTCGCTCGCCATCAGTTTTTTGAACACGCGGCGTTTTACGGGGGAACGGCGCTGCGGATTTTGTATGGATTGGATCGGTACAGCGAAGATCTCGATTTTTCATTGATAAAACCAAATCCCGATTTTAACTTCGAACCCTTTTTAGAAGGGATGCATCGTGAATTAGAAGGAATGGGATTTCAGCTTCATGTCACGGAGCAGAAAAAAAATCATGAGAGTGGAATCTGGTCTGCGTTTTTAAAGGCGAATACGTATGCTTTACTGCTAGTAATCGATGAGAAAAATAAAGGAAAAGGAATTCATCCTGACCAGAAAATTCAGGTCAAATTAGAAATTGATGTCGATCCTCCTTCAATTTTGCCGCTCGAGAGCAAATTAGTGAAAAATCCTGTTCCCTTTTACATCGCTACTTATCGGATCATCGATCTTTTTGCGGGAAAGATGCATGCGGTGCTTTGCCGGGCCTGGCAAAAACGGATAAAAGGGCGCGATTGGTACGATTTAATTTGGTATATTCAAAATGGAATTCCGGTCAATTTAGAGCACTTACGAGAAAAAATGATCCAAACCAAGCATCTCCAACCCGGTGAAAAATTGAATGAGAAAGAGTTGCATCTACGATTGCAGAAGCGAATCGACGAAATTGATTGGAAACTGGCTAAGGATGACGTAGGTGTTTTCATCGAGGATAAACGAAAGTTAGACATATGGTCCCCTTCATTTTTTCACGATCTCATCAAACATTTGCGAACCGTGGATTCCGGTCGATAACTATTAGATGGATATAATCTAATTCATAATACACTAAAGATGAGATGTTTGCATTGAGCTATTGCATTTTCAAGATTTTTTCTTGAAAATGCAAGGTATGATAGGGGTTTAATAAGGATATGTATTTCCATCGCAAATTAGAAAAGCCTTTAAAAGAGGCTTTGGGACAGTTTCCCGCGGCTCTCATCACCGGGCCGCGCCAAGCCGGTAAATCGACGCTTTTGCAACACGTGCTAAAAAATTTTACGTATGTGACTTTTGACGATGTGCTTCTCCGCAACCTCGCCGAATCGGATCCAGCGCTTTTTTTAAAAACTTATGAACCGCCTGTTATTTTAGATGAAATCCAGTACGTTCCTTCCCTTCTACCCTATATCAAGATGAGAATCGATGCGGACAGGAGCAAATATGGACAGTACGCTTTGACTGGATCTCAAATCTTTCCTTTGATGAAAGGAGTTTCGGAGTCTTTGGCAGGGCGGATCGCCATTTTCCAGCTCTATCCTTTGAGTTGGAAAGAAATCCACAACGTGGATGTGTTCGATGAAATTCAGGTTGTGGAGCAAATGCTGAAGGGATTCTATCCTGAATTTCTCATCCAGCCCGATTTGAAACCAAAATTTTGGCATAGCGCCTATCTGTCGACCTATTTAGAAAGAGATCTCCGGTCGATGCGCAATATCCACGATTTAGGACAATTTCAAAGATATCTCGTTTTATTGGCTGCGCGTGCGGGACAGCTCTTGAATTTGAATGAAATTGGAAAAGAGTGCGGGATTTCCCAAACTACGGCTAAAGATTGGCTGACGCTTCTTCAGGCGAGTTCGATTGTCTATCTTCTCGAACCTTATTCGAGGAACGTCACTAAAAGAGTAGTTAAATCACCGAAATTGTTTTTTGCCGATACAGGGCTACTATGCTATTTGCTGCGGATCGAATCGGCGGAACAGTTGATCCATTCCCCATTCGGCGGCCATATCTTCGAAAACATGGTCGTTATGGAGAAAGTCAAGCGGTTTGCGGAGGATGGAGAAAGGGCTCCTTGCTACTTTTTCCGCACAAGCTCGGGACTTGAAATCGACCTGTTGATCGATAAGGGGGGAACTTTCGATGCTTACGAAATTAAATTTTCTTCCACTCCCGCTCCAGATATGGCCCGTTCGCTCGTGCAATTCAAGAGCGATTTTCCTGTTGAGAAAATGGCTTTGCTCAATCTTCGCAAAGAAAATCTTCCCTTATCGAAAGGAGTGTTTGCGGAACATTGGAGCCATGTCTAGTTGCTCCCTAATTCATCAAGCAACTCCTGCGTTCGTCCTCGCTGCGTAATTCATGTTTTAAAATAGTTAGATATTTTTTGGTTGCGCTTGTTAAAGAAAATCTGTAAAACCAAGACTTCGTGCTAAACTGTCTTGGAAAAGCATATGTTGAATTTTCGCAAACTGAAACAAGATTTCTCCTCGGCGATCTTAAAAGAGGGGCGCCAGCTCTTCGAGAAAAATAAGATCGTGTCGGCGAAAATCATCCGGCTCGATAACGAGGCGATCCGTTTCAGCAGCCGGATTTTGAGCAATTTCGACAGCACTTATGAGAGCGAGATCGAAGTGGACCGGTTCGAATCGCAAGCGGTCCATACGAATTGCGATTGTCCGAGCCGGTTCGATTGCCAGCATTTGGCCGCGCTGATTTTCTTTTTAGAAGAAAAGATCGATTCTCTTTTAATCGAATACTCCAAAGAATCCGATATTTCGAAAGATGACCAGTTCAACAGCCAAGAAAAACAAGAATTGATCGAGGCGATCAAAGAAGCGGAGACGAAAGAGGTTGTCAAACAAGACGCCCGCTACCAAAAACAAGTGCTGCAAGAATATGTGGCCTCTTCAGATGTCCTGTCCCAATCGCCTTTCTTCTTGCCGCAGGAAGAGAGCTCTCTTGCGCAGCGCCGAACTGGCGGTGATTTTTAATCCGCAATCTTTCCAGCAAGGGGAAAAGAAGGGGAAAATCGAATTCCAATTGGCGCTTGCGGCTCCCTTTCCGCTCTAAACCGCTTCAGATTTCTCAACTGAAAGGCTTTCTCGAGGCTCTCCGCTATGAAGAGCCTCTATTCGTAGGCGGCCGGCGCCTTTTCTTTTCACTCAAGAGTTTCGACGAGCTCGGAAGCTCGCTTTTGCAATTGATCCTGGATCATGCGCGGATTCAAGAAACGACCGCAGAACGAAAGGGCGCAACGAATCGCTCAATTCGATCCCGAAGTGTTCGGTCTCCTTTTGGCCAAAACGCATGAAATCGCGATGCGCCACGCAGGACCGCGGGGATTCAAAGATCTGGACGACGAGTTGCCCGCACTGCCTTGTCTTTATTTAGGGACTTTGGAAACGCCGCTTCGCTATGCGCCCCATCCCGTCATGCTTCCGCTTTCATCTCGAATACATCGAGCCGCCCGCCGCAAAAATTTTGTTCAAACCGAAACTTGTGATCGGGGAGAGCGATCTTGAATATCGGAAGAGGCGATCCTTTTCGAATGCGCGCAGCCGGGGATGATCTATCAAGATACTTATCTACCGTTTCCCTCCGCATATTAAACGGACCCATCTCATCGAATTTGGCCTCCGATCCGCGAGATGACGATGCCGGAGCCGCTATTCGGCACGTTTCGTGGAAAACGCCCTGCCTGAGCTCAAGCGGTTTGCGGAAGTCGCCAATGCGGAAAATCATCGAGCGGTTCGTCACGCTGCCGTTCGCGGGAAAACTCGGAGCCCGCTGCCACCTCTCCTATCTAGACGGAGAGTTGGAAGCGTCCCTGTTCTTCTCTTACGATGGGCAGGAAGTCCCTTCGATCGCCTCGAAATTGACCTACGACCATATCAAGACATTCGTCACAGAACAGGGGATTTTGGCCCGCAACCTGGTCGAAGAGCGGCAAATCGTCGACGAGCTGTTCCAAGATTTCGTCTTCAATCCGCAGACTGCGACCTATCACGCCAAAACCGAGAAGAAAATCGTCGAATTCATGACTGGCGTGATTCCCGCGCAACCAGCACCGGGTCCAGTTCGAATGTCCGCAAAATCTGCTAGACCAATTCATCTACGATGAGACGACGTTCAAACTCCATCTCGACGCGAGCGATACAGTCGGCTACTACGAGATCGATCTCAAAGTCAACGGCGCGCTCAAAGGGGTGAAGCTCGAGCTCCTTTGGGAATGCTTCGCCTCGAAACGATCTTATCTCGAACTCGATGCGATAAAGTCCGCAGCAAAGACGCCAGCCTCCCGCTTTTCTAAAATCCTCGTCCTCGATCTGGACCGGATTTGCGAAACTGGTCCAGCTATTCGATGAGCTGGGGATCAAAAAACTCGACGACCACAAAGAGCAAAAGCCGCTTTGGAATCTGGCGACGATCGATCCGAAAGCATTCGACGGACTGCCCGTCGACTTTCAAAATGTCGGAAAAGCTGCTCGAAATCCGCGAGCCAAATGCTCGGGGAGACAGCGATCTGACCCCCTCGCCGATCCCGAAAGAGGTCAACGCGGATCTAAGGCCCTATCAGAGCGAAGGGGTCCATCTGGCTGGAGCGTCTGCGCCTGATGTATTTGAACGGGATTCTCGCCGACGATATGGGCCTTGGCAAAACGCTGCAGGCGATCGCCGCGATCACGCAGAACCACAATCAAGAACAAAGGAGCTCGCTCCCTCATCGTCTGCCCCACATCGCTTCTCTACAACTGGAAAGAAGAGCTCCATAAATTCAATCCGAAATTGCAAGCGCTATCGTCGTCGACGGCATCCCGAGCCAGAGGAAAAAACTGCTTGTCGAAGATGGGCGATTACGATGTGATCATCACCTCCTATACTCTGCTGCAAAAAGATATCGAGACCTACAGCCAGATGCCCTTCTCCTACGCGATTCTCGACGAAGCGCAGCATATCAAGAACCGCGGCACGCGCAACGCGAAATCGGTGAAGATGATCCAGGCGGCCCACCGGCTGATTCTGACCGGCACGCCGATCGAAAACTCTCTCGACGAGCTTTGGAGCCTGATGGATTTCTTGATGCCGGGCTTCTTGAGCACCTACGACCGGTTCGTCGAAAAATATATCCGCGTTACCGGCGAGCAGCATGCGCAGAATATCGAATATCTGCGGAAAAAAGTCTCTCCCTTTATTTTGCGCCGCATGAAGAGCGATGTGCTGCAAGATCTGCCGCCTGTCTCCGAAATCGTCTACCATTGCCAGCTCTCCGATATGCAGCATGGAGCTTTACAAATCCTATGCCGCGTCGGCCCGCGACGAACTGGTCAAATTGGTCGAGCGGGATGGCTTCGACAAAGTGCAGATCCACGTTCTCGCGACTCTGACCCGCCTGAAGCAGATCTGCTGCCACCCAGCGATTTTCGCCAAAGAAAAAGCGGAAATGGGCGATTCGGCCAAATACGACATGCTCCTGGAGCTTCTACAGACGCTTGTCGAAAGCAACCACAAGACGGTCATTTTCAGCCAATATACCCGCATGCTCCAGATCATGCGCGAAGATTTCGAGCAGCGCGGCATTTCGTTCTCCTATCTCGACGGCTCGACGAAAAACCGCCTTGAAATCGTCAAAGAATTCAATGAAAATCCCAAAATCCCCGTCTTCCTCGTTTCGCTGAAAGCGGGAGGCACGGGACTCAATCTCGTCGGCGCCGATACGGTCATCCATTACGACATGTGGTGGAACCCGGCTGTGGAAAACCAAGCGACCGACCGCGTCCACCGCATCGGACAGAAAAATTCTGTCTCTTCCTACAAACTGATCACCTTGAATACGATCGAAGAAAAAATCGTCGAAATGCAGAGGCGGAAAAAAGGATTGGTCAAGAAAGTGGTGAGCTGCGATGATGAGGCAATTGCCAAATTGACTTGGGAAGATGTACTTGAACTATTACAAACCTGAAAAAGATATATGGAACAATCGACCTCCGATCAGATCTTTCGTAAACTCTGCAGATCTCAAATCGCTCGCTGAATAAGAAATTCAATCGCATTTCCGGGCATTTTTTCGAGCGATATCGGCATCGACTTTGGAACGGCCAACACTCTTGTCTACGTCCGCGGCAAAGGGATCGTTCTCGCCGAGCCTTCTGTCGTCGCCGTCGATTCTCTCACCAACGAAGTGCTCGCCGTCGGCCATAAAGCCAAAGCGATGCTTGGCAAAACGCCCGCGCAAAATCCATGCCGTCCGCCCCATGAAAGACGGCGTGATCGCCGATTTTGAAATCGCCGAAGGGATGATCAAAGCCCTCATCAAGCGAGTCACCCCTTCCCGCAGCCTGTTCCGCCCCCGCATCCTCATCGCCGTCCCATCCGGCATCACCGGCGTTGAAAAGCGGGCGGTCGAAGATTCTGCCCTCCATGCAGGCGCGCAAGAAGTGATCCTGATCGAAGAGCCGATGGCTGCTGCGATCGGCGTCGATCTGCCCGTCCATGAGCCCTCCGGCAACATGATCATCGACATCGGCGGCGGTACGACGGAAATCGCCATCATTTCTCTCGGCGGCATTGTCGAATCCCGCTCTCTCCGGATCGCAGGGGATGAGTTCGACGATTGCATCATGAATTACATGCGCCGCACCTACAACCTGATGATCGGCCCGAGAACGGCGGAAGAGATCAAAATCACCATCGGCTCCGCCTATCCGCTCGGCAATAACGAACTCGAAATGGAAGTGCGCGGCCGCGACCAAGTCGCCGGCCTTCCGATCACCAAACGGATCAATTCGGTCGAAATCCGCGAATGCCTCGCCGAACCGA
Source organism: uncultured Chlamydiae bacterium (assembly GCA_963713105.1). Taxonomy (GTDB): domain Bacteria; phylum Chlamydiota; class Chlamydiia; order Chlamydiales; family SM23-39; genus CAVQKJ01. The sequence continues at coordinate 1,043,602 of CAVQKJ010000004.1, read as the reverse complement.
TCCAGCAAATCATCGAAAGCGTCAAACTCACTCTCGAAAAATGCCCTCCCGAACTTGCCGCCGACCTCGTCGAGCGGGGCATGGTCCTCGCCGGCGGCGGCGCCCTCATGAAAGGGCTCGACAAAGCCCTCATCAAAGAAACGGGCCTTCCCGTCTTCGTCGCCCCAAATCCCTTCTCGCCGTCTGCCTCGGCACCGGCAAAGCGCTCGAGTACCTCGACAAATTCAAGAAGCGCAAGCCTCTATAATTAAAAAATAAGACACGAAGATTATTGTAGTTAGATGTGGCCAGCCGGTATGGCTGAGCAGGCTTCTTTGGTTTTTATTTAACGCAAAGGACGCAAAGACGCGGAGGCGCAAAGGAAAGGAGAAGAGATGATTAGCGGGTGTGATGGAGCAGGCTCCTTTGGCTTTTATTCAACGCAAAGGAAAGAATTGACGCGATGTTTCGGCTCTTGCTACATTCGGTGCTTTTCAAAAGCATCGAAGATTCATGCATAGTTTGTCAGATCAGCTGCACGTTTGGTTAAAGGCCCGAGAAAGTTCTCGTTTGGAATTTAAAGAAGCTAAAAATACCTACAGCACTGACAAAACCGTTCAGTATTGCTGCGCTCTTTCCAACGAAGGCGGAGGGTATTTCATCTTGGGCGTCACAGATAAGTTGCCAAGAACTGTTGTAGGCACTCAAGCGTTTGAGAATTTGGAAAAAATAAAGTCTGATCTGATGGTTAGGCTCCCTCTTAGAATCGAAGTAGAGGATGTGTATGAAGAGGGACTCCGGGTTGTGGTGTTCACTGTGCCCTCTAGGCCTATTGGAGTTCCTATTCAGTACAATGGGATATATTGGATGAGAAGAGGCGAGGAACTGGTAGCAATGACCCCAGATATGTTGAAGCGCATTTTTGAAGAAGGTGTTCCTGATTTTTCAGCTCAAACCTGCTCTGGCGCTGTATTTGAAGACTTAGATCTTTTGGCGATCAGCAATTTTCGAGAAGCATGGATCCGGAAATCAGGGAATTCAGCGCTGCAAAATATTTCAGATAAGCAATTACTGAGGGATATCGAAGTATGGACAGATGAAGGAATCACCTATGCTGCTTTAATTCTTTTTGGAACTCATAAAGCTCTTGGCAAGTACCTGGCCCAGGCAGAGGTGATTTTTGAGTATCGCTCCAGCGATGTCACAGGACCGGCTCAACAGAGAATTGAATATCGACAGGGTTTTTTTATTTTCTTTAACGAGCTGTGGGAAAAAATCAATTTGCGCAATGATAATCAACATTTCCAGGATGGTTTGTTTATTTTTGACATCCCGACTTTCAATGAAAAAGCCATTCGGGAAACGGTTCTCAATGCGATCAGCCATCGCGATTATAAAGCCGCCGGTTCTGTTTGGGTGAAACAATATCCTCGTCGCATTACCATTGTCAGCCCTGGTGGTTTCCCTCCTGGAATCACACCAGAAAATATGCTTTGGAGGCAACAGCCACGTAACCGGAGAGTTGCTGAAGTATTTGGCAAGTGCGGACTTGTAGAACGGTCCGGTCAAGGTGCGGATCGCATTTTTGAAGAGAGCATCAGACAGGCAAAATCATTGCCTGATTTCACTCATACTGACGAATACCAGGTTGCTTTGACATTGGATGGTCAAGTTCAGGATGAAGGATTTTTACGGTTTTTAGCAAAACTTGACAAAAGAACTCTAGCCTCTTTTACTACAATTGATTTCCTGGTTTTGGACTATGTGCATAAAGAGCAACCTCTTCCCGCCGAGCCTCCTGAGTTGAAAATACGGCTTAAATATCTGGTTGATTTAGGAGTAGTTGAATCTATTGGAAGAGGGAGAGCAACCCAACATATGCTCTGCCAAAAATATTATCTTCACGCTGGCAAAAGTGGAGTATATACACGAAAGCGAGGTCTTGATCGAAATACGAATAAAGAACTGCTTCTCAGGCATATTCGAGCTAACTCTCAAGGAGCTCGATTGTCCGAGTTATGTCAAGTGCTTCCTTCTCTTTCTGAGAACCAAGTTCAAACCCTTCTAAAAGAATTAAAACGTAAAGAATCTATTCATGTCAGGGGCAAAACCAAGGCAAGTCTTTGGTTTTTAGGGCCTATAGGACCGGATTTGAACGTAATTCCGACGTAATTCCGACGTAATCCATCATCTCTTATTTCTGATAATCTTAAAGCGCCGAGTAGGCGATCCGATAAATACGTTTAGAGATATGCTTTCATCGAGAAAATCTTGTACGTGGATCAATCTTGGAGCAAATGGGAGCTGGAAGGCGCGGCAATCTATGCAAGGCGCAGTAGATCGAAAGGGGAAAAAGGTCTAAGCTTTCTTCAGCAAACCTGATTGAAACGCTTCTGAAGAAGTTGTCGCTTTAAATTTTAATTTGGAGAAATGATGATTACTCATCTTATTGGGGGAATAGCCATGCTTGCGAATCTAGATATCATTCAGAATACGAGTTGGGCTGACTGCGTCGAAATTCCTAAAGTCGGTAACCAAAGCTTATGGAATCAAGGACGTCAAGTTCTCCATTTTTACCCCAAAGATAAAGACTACCGGCAAAGCGATGAGGCGAGAGCCTTCGTGGCTGAACATTTCCAAGAAGCCAAAGTTTTCGATGTCGATGCGGCCCTCCTCAAATATGCAGTGGAAAGCACTAAGTTAACAGGGGCTTTTTTAGATATGGGCATTTGCACAGGACGGACTCTCAATTTCATCGCGGGCTTGAAATGCGACCAAAAAATCTACGGGTTCGACTCATTCGAGGGGCTTCGGATATTTAAACCGCAGCGATATCCATATTCCAAAAGGGACATTTGCTTCTAAAAACGGCTGGATTCCTATTGTTCTTCTAAATGTTTCTTTAATCAAAGGACTTTTTGCCGATACTTTGCCACTCTTCAAACAAGAAATCCTTAAGGATCAACCCGTCGCATTCATGCACATCGATTGCGAACTCTATTCCTCAACCAACGATATTTTTCTGGCCCTCGGCGACCGCATCATTCCAGGGACTGTCATTCTTTTCGATGAATCTATAATTACTCCAACGCCCGCGAACATGAATTCAAAGCCTTCCAAGAATTCCTAGCTAGAAAAGGTCTAAAATCCCGCTGGATTGGTTATAATCAATATCATGAACAAGCTGCCGCTGAAATCATAGAGAGATGATCTACCATGGTTTCTTATAAAGAGTTGATCAGTTTTATTTGGCAGTTCATGAGGCTTCAAAAATGGGTTTTCTTTTGCTATCTTTCTTCATCGATTCTTTCGCCTGGTCGCTCGATGCTTTGCTATGGCCTTATATTTTGCACGTGGTGATCGATATTTTTACCCGCTATGAAGGGGATCGCATGGCCGCATGGGAGGTCTTAAAAGCGCCGATCATCGGAGGGATCTGTTTGGTCATCTATGTCGAGACGGCCTCTCGCACGATGGGCTTTTTGATGGCAAAGGCCATCCCGAAGCTCCAAGCGGATATCCGCATGGCGATGTTCGATCATGTCCAGCACCATTCCCCGCACTATTTCAATGAACGGTTTGCCGGAAGCCTTGCCAATAAAATCACCGACATGACGACCCAAGTGGAATCGATCATTCAGCAATTGTTTTGGCCGATTGTTCCTGCGATTGCGACATGGATTTTAGGAGCGGTTTTTCTTTGGTTTGTCAATCCCATTTTCGCATGGATTTTGTTTGACTTGGATCGTGATCCATTTGGGAGTTTGCTCTCACAGTTCACCCGTCCTGTCGATGTTTATGAACATCGGCATGGAGAAGCGCGCAGCACGTTGCTCGGAAAAATTGTCGATAGTTTCACCAATAACTTTGCAGTCAATCTCTTCTACCGCTTTCAATATGAAAAAAATATCATTGCTCCCTTTCCAGAAAGAGGAACAAGAGACAAATGTTAAGCCAAGCGGTATGTCGAAAAGATGCGATGCTTTTTATCTGTTCTTTTATTTCATCGGAGTTGTTTCTGGGGATCAATCGGCTCTGCTTCTCTATTTATGGCTCCACGATCAAATCACCACCGGCCAAGCGGTCCAGGTTTTCACTACGATGTGGAGCATCACCATAATCTTGTGGACTGTCGGCTCGTGCTTTGCCCATTCTTTTCCAATCTTTTGGGACTGCCAAACAGGCCTATTCGGTGATGCGCGATCCTCAAGATATGGGAGATAAGCCAGAGGCAAAGATCTGAAGATCCCATCGGGAGAAATTGTCTTTGACAATGTCTCATTTCCACTACGGAGAAAAGAAACTATTCGAGAACAAACATGCCCACATCCGCGGAGGAGAAAAAGTGGGGCTTGTCGGCTTTACAGGAGCGGGAAAATCGACTTTCATCAACCTGATTTTGCGCTTTTTCCCTCTGCATAAGCGGCAAAATCCTCATCGATGGTCAGGAAATTGCAAATGTCACTCTTGAAGTCTTTGCGGCAGCCAGATCGCATTGATCCCTCAAGATCCTGTGCTGTTTCACAGGACTCTGCGGGAAAATATATCCTATGGAAAGCCCGAAGCGACGGAAGCGGAAATCATCCGCGCGGCCAAGCTGGCCCATTGCGATGAGTTCATTCGCAATATTCCTGATGGCTATGAGGCAAAAGTGGGAGAAAGAGGAACCAAGCTCTCTGGAGGGGAAAAGCAAAGAATTGCCATTGCTCGAGCGATTCTGGTAGATGCTCCTATTCTCATTTTGGATGAGGCGACCTCTTCTCTGGATTCTGTGACGGAAAAATACATTCAAGACAGTCTAGAAAAGCTCATGCAGAATCGCACAACCATTGTGATCGCCCACCGCCTTTCAACGCTTTCCCGCATGGATCGCATCTTGGTCTTCGACAAGGGAAAGATTGTAGAAGAAGGGACCCATGCCGCTCTGATGAGCAAAAACGGCTTGTATGCCAGAATGTGGAATATGCAAGTCGGCGGCTTTTTGCCAGAGGCGCCTACATGAAAGCGCATCTTCTCATCATAAATGGACTACTATACCGAAATAATCTGAAGAATCGGTTTCTGCCGGCGTCGGCGCCCTCATGAAAGGGCTCGACAAAGCCCTCATCAAAGAAACGGGCCTGCCCCGTCTTCGTCGCCCCAAATCCCTTGCTGGCCGTCTGCTTAGGTACAGGCAAGGCACTCGAGTATCTAGACAAGTTCAAGAAACGCAAGCCTCTCTAATTAAAAAATAAGACACGAAGATTATTGTAGTTAGATGTCGTGGTCAGCGAGTACTGCTGAGCAGGCTTCTTTGGCTTTTATTCAACGCAAAGGACGCAAAGACGCGGAGGCGCAAAGGAAGAGAAAAATGTGGTTTGAGCGGGTATGATGGAGCCAGCTTCTTTGGCTTTTATTTAACGCAAAGAAGCGCAAAGGCGCAAAGACCGCAAAGGAAGAGAAAAAAGGGAATGAGCGAGTGTGACGGAGCGGGCGTCTGTGGTTTTTATTTACGAAAAGAAACGCAAATGGGGAGAGAATATGGAAAATTACTTTCATCGTGAAGTAATTGGGGCAGCGATTGAAGTGCATCGAATTCTAGGAGGGCCCGGGCTTCTTGAAAGCATTTATGAAGCTGCATTGTGTCATGAATTGTCTTTACGGGGTTTGAAAATACAAAGACAATTACCAGTCCCAATCAAATATAAGGGTGTTGTGATTCGAGATCCTTTGTTTATTGATATATTAGTGGAAAATAAATTAATTGTTGAGGTTAAAGCGACGGAAAACGATTCTCTCATTTGCCAAGCACAATTGCTTACCTATTTGAGGTTAACCGATATGAAACTGGGTTTGCTTATCAACTTCGGAAAGACGCGTGTGAAAGATGGGATTACTCGAATTGCAAATCATCTAATTCCTGCAGTCTCTTAAATTTTTCTCTCCTTTGCGGTCTTTGCGCCTTTGCGTTTCTTTGCGTTAAATAAAAACCAAAGAAGCTGGTTAAGCCATGCCCGCTGGCCATGTCCCTGCTTCCTTTGCGTTGAATAAATGCCGCGCCTTTACTATTTCTTTACATTTTATTTTTTTTAGCTATAATTTTGGATGTTTTAGAAATGTGTGAAAATTTGAGGGGATTATGTCAATTTTAGATTCAGTAAGGCCTATGGGCAAGCTTGTTTTTTCCGCGGTGGAATCAGGGACCGGCGGTTTAATGGGAATGGGCGGCACGAAAGCCTTGCATTCGTTGTTGGGATCGTCATTAGCTTTCTTTTCCTATTTGCAAGGACTGGGAGTGCATTCGAATGAAACAAAAGAATCCAAGTTGGAAGGAAAAGAGATCCAGCAGATTCAATTGTCCGAAAATGAAAAACCGGCTCAAGACGTGATCATCGATATAGAGACTGAAGGGAAGATCGAGCCGAAATTGAGTTTGGGCGAAAAGATCATGGAGCGCGCTCACCGAATCGGCCTCCAAGATGTGGAAGACCTCGGCAAAGCGGCTTTGACGTGCATTGGCGCTGGAGTCCCGATGTTTTTAATGGATTATATGGGCGGCACCTACATGCAGGAGGAAATCGCGAAATCTTTCAACTTAGCGCCTCCCAGCAATTTGGCCGCTTTGACAGCTCTTCCTGGAGTGGTGATCAGCACAGTTGCGGATGGAGTGATTGGAATGGCAATGCTTAAAACATTGCAATCGGTCACAAGCGTAGCATTGGCCAGCACCTCTTACATGCAAGGGAAAGCGATCGCGTCTAATGAAGCGAAAGAGAAAGCCCAAGACAAAATCGGCGAAGGATTGGAGAAAAGGGCCCTCCGCACTCTAGCAACTGACGTGATGGACATCGCAAAAGCAATCGGAGTCCTGGCGGTCGGCACCACGATGCTGTATGTCGGCAACTTGATGGGCGGCCAGTCGATTCAAGTCAGCGCTTTGACCGCTTTCCGAAGCTGGAAACCAGGAAGAACAGGCTGAAATTATACCACGCGCGCTCATCTTGAGTGAATTTTATTGAGCGTCTTTTGGGCCCCAGCGCATTGCTCGATCTTGCTAACATACTAAAGTTTACGGCTCCGGTTTCACTGCGTTTCACCTGTCTCGCAGGGAAAAGATCCCCCGGATCTTTTCCCGTCTTCGACAGCCGCAATGCCTGCGGAATCTTAAAAAAGATCCGGGGGATCTTTTTTTAGCGAAGCAGGGAACTCAAAATCCTCTGCTAAAATTCACACAACCTAAACGGGGGCGGTATACAATTTCCCCTGCGTGCAGTATAATTTATTGCATGCAAACGAATGTACCTTTGCGGCTATGGACTAACCATAGCCGTTTAATCGAGTGGATTGAAAAAATCGCGGCTTTAGCTAAGCCCGAGAGAGTGCACCTTTGCGAGGGATCCAAGGAAGAATACGACCGGATTGCCGCCGAGATGGTGCGGGCCGGGACGCTCGTCCCTTTGAATCCGAAGCTCAGGCCTCATAGTTTTTGGTGCCATTCTCATCCCGATGATGTCGCGCGGGTCGAAGAAAACACGTTCATTTGTTCGAAAAGCAAAGAAGATGCCGGTCCTACGAACAATTGGATGGAACCGGAAGAAATGAAAAAAAGGCTTCAGGACCTTTTTAATGGGTGCATGAAAGGAAGGACGATGTATGTCATCCCTTATTGCATGGGTCCTTTGGGATCGAAACATTCCAAAATCGGCGTCGAATTTTCCGATTCCCCCTATGTCGTATTGAATATGCAGATCATGGCGCGGATGGGCAAGAGCGCTTTGGAGCATTTGGGCCAAGGGGATTTTGTGCCGGGCGTCCATTCCGTTGGCGTGCCGCTCGAAGAAGGACAAAAAGATGTTCCGTGGCCATGCAATCCGGCGAATCGGTACATTGTCCATTTTCCTGAAGATCGAGAGATCTGGTCATTCGGAAGCGGTTATGGCGGAAATGCCCTTCTTGGCAAAAAGTGTTTAGCCCTCCGGATCGCCTCTGTTTTAGGACGGGACGAAGGGTGGCTTGCGGAACATATGCTGATTTTGGGGCTTACGAATCCAAAAGGCGAAAAAAAATATATCGCCGCCGCTTTCCCCAGTTCCTGCGGCAAAACGAACCTCGCTATGCTGACGCCCACTTTGCCCGGCTGGAAAGTGGAAACGGTAGGCGACGATATCGCATGGATGCGGATCGGCTCCGATGGAAGGCTTTACGCGGTCAATCCAGAAGCGGGCTATTTCGGCGTGGCGCCTGGCACTTCGATGAAAACGAATCCAAACGCGATCCTTACGCTGACGAAGAATGCGATCTTTACCAATGTCGCTCTCACTCCAGACAAAGATGTTTGGTGGGAGGGGATGAACGGCGGGCCTCCTCCTGGACTCATTTCCTGGCTCGGAGAAGAATGGGATCCGAAGTCGGGCAAACCGGCAGCCCATCCCAATTCCCGCTTCACCGTCCCGGCTAAGCAGTGCCCTATTTACGCACCTGAGGCCGACGACCCGAAAGGAGTCCCCATTTCAGCGATCATTTTCGGCGGGCGGCGCAACTCCGTCGTGCCTCTTATTTTCGAATCGTTTAGTTGGCAGCACGGCGTCTTTCTCGGCGCCAGCGTCTCTTCTGAAACGACGGCTGCCGCGAAGGGCGAGACCGGAAAATTGCGCCACGACCCATTCGCCATGCTCCCGTTTTGCGGGTACAATATGGGCGACTATTTCGCCCATTGGCTCGAAATGGGCAAAAAGACCTCGCCCGATAAATTGCCCCGCATCTATTACGTCAATTGGTTCCGGAAAGATGAAAAAGGGCAATTCATCTGGCCCGGTTTCGGAGAGAACTCCCGCGTCTTAAAATGGATCTTCGAGCGCACCTCCGGAGCTTCTTCCGCGAAGAAAACCCCGATCGGCTGGATCCCTTCCCATCTCGATTTATCTCAGCTCAATCTCAGCGAGGCCCAATTAGAAAAGCTCTTGCATGTGGACCTGTCCGCCTGGCTCCATGAAACGGAAGAGCTCGCTACCTATTTCAAACTCTTCGGCGCCCACATGCCCCAAGGACTCTTGGACGAACTGGCAGCTCTGAAAGACAGGTTAAAAAAATCTTAATTTTTTGTTGATGCGGAAAATATATTTATTTTAGGATGGCGGGCTAAAAAAATTCGAGGATAAGAATATGTCAAGTCGAGTCGGAGAAGGGCGGATGTCTTGGGAAGACTTCTCTATCCACATGCAAAATCAATTCGGTCCAAAATGGCAAAAAGAAGTGCCTTCATCGTCCCAGTTGGAAAGAGGAGTGGATGACACAGTCGACTTCGCATCGGCAAAAGGGATCTATAATCAAGCGACTGATGAGAGGCGTGCGAGAGAAATACAGTTACTTAAGGGCAGTGAGTGGCAGCCAAAAAATGATCCTTATTGTATGGAACGTCTTGATTTAGAAATGGGAGCCGAATTTGGAGAAAATTGGCAGACGAAAATACATCCAAAAATACGGGATCAACTGAATCAATTTCCACCGTTTAAAAAAATACAGTTAGTGAGTCATGAGATCTTGTCGAGCATGATGAAAAATAAATTCGGAGACAATTGGCGGAAACACATTAATTGGGATTCGGCAGAGCAAGAACTTCGAGAGGCTGGGCCCGATTCTATATCCGCTTTTGTCGAAAGAATAGAGTCATTGCCCGCTACTTCAACGATGCCTGAAGAAGAAAGAGTCGAGAAGGAAAAAGAATTGGACGACCAGGCAAGTTTGGCAGTTAGTGAAATTCAGTGGACGGATAAAAGCATTCCTTCTGCCTTTGTCAGAAGCATGAAAGGAATCTTCAGAGCCTCTCAAGCTGCAACAAGGAAATCTTCTTAGAAACCCAAATGATATGAGACTTCTTATTCAAAGAGTCAAGCACGCCAAGGTCGACGTGGACGGGAAGACGGTCGGAGCGATCGGGCCTGGCGCGCTGGTATTTTTAGGAGTGACGCACGGCGATGATAAAAGCAAGTGCGATTGGCTGGCTTCCAAATTAGTGAATTTGCGGATGTTTGGGGATGAGCAGGGGAAAATGAACCTGTCCCTAATCGATACTAAGGGCGAGGTTTTGATCGTTTCCCAGTTCACGCTATATGGCGATTGTTCGGAGGGGCGGCGCCCTTCTTTCACTGCCGCCGCTCTGCCAGAGATTGCCAAGCCCCTTTATGAATCGTTTATCGCCGAAGTGAAGAAATCGGGTCTACCCGCCGCGACCGGCGTCTTCGGCGCCTACATGCAAGTTTCCCTAGTCAACGACGGCCCGATCACCTTCCTCATCGACTCAAAAACATAACTCTATTTTTAAATTCGAAATTTTTTTAGACTCTGCGCCTTGAAAAAACAGGGGTGCAATCATGTGTAGGATTTCTAAAATCTGTCCGTGCTTTAACTGTGGAACAACGCCAAACCGCACATCGGCGTCCGATAAACGAATGGACGGAATCAAACCTAGATCTGGGCCGTCAGGATATAGTTTATCGAGGTCTATGTCAGATCGTATTGCAAAGATCCCTTGTCATGCGCCTTTGCTTGCGGGAGTCGCAATTATTGGGAGTGTTGTATCTCTGTATCTGTATCTTCGGACTGTATGAATGAGGCGGGTGGTTCTTTCAATCTCGTTAACATCTGTTCGAGAATCACATTTATATCGGTCCATTTTTCCGGGAGAGTCCCATTTTCTTGCGTCCATTCTTCTTTCGTAGATTGGAATAGATCGTAAATTTGCTGCGCATCTTCGAGCATGATTCTGGGGTTCTGGGAAAGATAATATAAAGAATATGTTTTGAATTTTAGTGTTGCGGCTAATAATAGCCCATGGAAAACCGTGTCAGTAATTTTGGCTTCATTTGATAAGATAGAGCAACAATACGCATGATCTTTCTCCAACGACCATTCAAGGGCTTTTACCAATTGATCTAGGTCAAAATGGCCAGTGGTTAAGAGGTAAGCGAGAAGTTCATCGTTGTTGCTACCAGCCGCAACCATTAATCGGTATCCATCGAATTTTGGCGAATCGCGTAGTTCGGCTACCAATAGCCAAGCGCCATTAAGAGATGCCTTCTCTCTGCATGATTCGAGAGCTGCCATGATATATTTTTCATGAAAAGGGTGTAAGCGGAGCAAAGTTCTGAGCTGGCCATCATTGTTGCATCCAAGAGTTGCGTCTAACCACAATAAAGCATCTTTGGTTTCTCTGATCGACGAATGGGTTTCCAGCAATTCCATTAGAAGATCCCAAGACTGGTATTTATGCGCGATTTTAATGGCCTGGGCAGGTTTTAATTTCTGCAATATCAACCTTCCGTATTCGGTCGATCCATTTTTCACAGTCTCTGCGAATGCGAGGATCAGTTGATCTTCGTCAGGGAGATGGAGTTCCAATAATTCTTTGAGCGGGCCTGCTACAGAGAATCTGACAACCTGGCCAAACAAAGATATATTAAATTCTCTTCTCAATAAGACTTTGCGAGAATCGTACGATGTTTCCTTTGTTCGAAGCAAAAACGCCTCTAGTTTTGGCATTGTCTCGTTTTGAAATTTGGCGAATTCTGCAGTCATTTTATTTTGCGGATCGGGGTTTTGAGATAAAAACGACAAATAGGGAAAAGAGCGCCACGCCTCTTCTGTTTCAGAAAATGAGCATGAATTTGGGGTTGAAAAGAATGTTTCAGAAGAAGAGCTTATATTTGTCATTTTATATGCCATTATTTAGATTTACTATATATTATAACAAATTAAATAATATAATTATAATTAAAATAATGTATATTAATTATTTGATTCTGGTAATTGGGATCTTCCTCCCCACAAAAGTTGCATTCTGGCATGTTGAGTAAAATCATCCTGAAAGTCAGTGGGTTATAATGTTATTTTTAATTTGCTCTTTGTTTTTGATGAACCCAATGACTCCATCAGATTGCTTGAATCGAGAAAAGTTCGACGCTTTGAGAAAGTACAATTTGCCAATCGGTCAATATGCGATTACTGCGAGCGGGCCGCTTGGCATCCGGAATCTGAGACAAATCGGAGACGTCGACCTTATTGTAACGACGGAGCTTTGGGAGTCTCTAGCGAAACAGTTCGGCGTCACTGAAACAGAAAAAGTCAGAAAGATCGAATTTCCAAATGATGATATTGAAGCGTTTTGGGAAGGGTCGTTCTATTTAGAATCTCCGGATCCAGAAATTCCCTCCATCGCAGAACGGATCGCCCAGGCTGAGATCATCGAGGATCTTCCTTTCGAGTCGTTGGAAAACACTCTTCTCTTCAAACGGAAAATGGGCAGAGAAAAAGATTTGCGCGACATCGCGATGCTCGAAGCTTGGCTAAGAAAATAAAGAATTCTTTTCGATCTGTTATTTTATTCTTACTAATCATAAAATATCCGCCTCAAAAAACAGGAGATTGAGATGGCAGTCAAATTAAAACCCTTTGAAGGTAATAATACCTTTTGGGAAAGCCAAAAAGTAAGAACAACCCCCAAAAGCATTAACGCAAGTGATTCGGGTTACAAAGCCGTGAAGGATTTGTTTCAGACAAAAGCGGCTAAATTCTCAGGATTGGATGGAACTAAGCCAAAGGGTGTATACACTTCGGTGACGAGCTTTGAAAAAGAATTATCGAGCCAATATGGCAATGATTGGGAAACGCAAGTAGATCCTTTGGTATATGGAAGATACTCTGCTATGAAAGACTCGCGCGCTAAAAATAGGCCCACCGATGTTCAAGATATGACGCAGGGAAAGCACGTAAACTTCGATTTGCGGGAAGCAATCAGAGGCTGTTTTAGAAAAAAACCTGCAGAGTCAGAGACAAAAAGACAAGAGTCAAAAGAAGAAGATCCGGGAGAGGAAGTGGGACAAGTTGATTCAACCCAATTTTCTTCCCGCGCTTCGAGTCGTTCTAAGAACACATGCTCCCCAATCCTGTTATCTACATCGATCGCTGTTTGCTGCGCGGCTATTGCTCTGGGACTTGGATTTCTCTATATAGAATCGAAAATTTAAGGAATCCATCTCCTTGAAGATATCTTCAAGGAGATTTTCTTTTGAAGTTACCAATTTTTGTCGGTTTCGTATCCAAGCTCGATCAGTAAGTCACCGATTTCTTCTTTGGCTGCCGCTTTATGTTCTTCATTAAAATAATCCTTCCAAGATCCGACTTTCCCCTTAAAGAAACTCCATCCTTTACCAAAACTATCGAGATAAATCCTTTTCAAATGACGATCAGATATTTTAAATTTTAAGGCCTTTGCAATTTTCCTCACTTCTTCTAGAGCATCTTGATCGGTAGCAGCCCCCCCATGATTTCCCATTAGTTTTTGAAAATCCAATACGCAACAGACAGGGGATTTCAACCAACCTTTATAAAGAAGCACATTCCTTCTTAATTCATTTTTGATCATATGAAGAAGTCTTTCATCATCGGAGGAAATAGAGTTTAAAGGAGAATTGATATCTAAATGAATATATTTGTAGTGATTCAACTGCGATACAAGCTGATCCCTTGGATCTCTTTTGATGAAGAAATTGACGCAGTTATTTTCAGATAGGTATTTTTCCATGGTTTGAGTAAAGGGGGCATGTAAATGCAAAAACGAATTTTGCTGTTTTGAGACCGCCCAAACCAGGTCCATTTTTTGTCTGTCCCAGGGCAGAGTGTTGACATAGGGATAAAAAAGATCTGGGCGATCAGGATCGAATTCCCAATTTTCTTGGCTGATTGTATACTCTTCAGCCCAATATACCCTTTTGTGGGTAAACGCCTTTAAAATGGGTGTTAGCAAATGTGTTCCAGTCTTAGGTTCTGTGAAAAGAACAAAATTTTTCGAAAATGAAAAAATCGGACTGAGAATCAATATGACTAGCAAACAATAATTAATGCGATTGTATTTCATTTTTTTGTCTCGTTTTTGCTTTTTTGGCTTTTCTGTTTAAGGATTCTAATTTCAGCAATTGGTCTGTCATTCTGAACTTTTCTTCGAAAATTTCGTGCGCCTTTCTTGCTTTCTCCCAGGCCTCTTCGGGTTTTTGAATGATTAAATCCATGTAGGATTTGATTTGATTGAAAATTTCGATCGACGAGCGGGATGTGTCGATATAAAAAACCGAATCGCCGAAGTGATTTTTAATAAATTCATTTTCATCTGAAATGATGACGGCGGATGCGGCTGCGGCTTCAAAAATTCTCGATGAGGGGATTTTTTCCCTGTTATGGACATCGGAATGCAGGATCAGAATGATTCCATTTTGTTGCAATATATCGATTACAGATTGTCCGTCGAAAGGAATTTTCCCCATATATCCAGAAGAAATAAGGCTCTCGTGATGGTTTAGGCCGTAGAATTTGGTGAAACCGCTTTGGCTTAAAAGACCGTAAAGATTTTGAAATTTTTCATCCGAAAATCGATTGCTCCATACAGCAATCATGGTCATGAGGTTGTTCAAGGGCACTTTTTTATAGGGGATATCCTGAATTGTGGGAAAGAAAGGACAAATCAATTTCTTATTTCCAATCGAATCTTGCAGTTGCTTAGAGGGAACAATGGTCATCAAATAGCCATCGTACCGATTGTAAAAAGAGCGCAGATTTCCATTGGGTTCTAAATAGTTAAAAGGATGAAAAATAGTTGTGTAATTAGGACAGTCTGGATGCAAGAATTTATTATTTGGGATTAAACAAATAACAAAATCGAGATTTTCGATTTTTTTAAGATAACGCCCATTATATTCATCTAGAAAGGCGTCCCACCCGAGAGATTTCGCCGCCTTTTTAATTCTCCAGCCAACCTCCCGTTCTCCGCAATAGTTGTAATCGCTCACAATTCCGATCCGAGTCTTCGCCTGAATTTCTTGCGCAAAAAAAATGGAAAGGATGGATAAAAGTTTTAAAACAAAATACATTTTTATCTTTGATTTTTTTTGATTCATTTGTGCGGCTTGCATGGTTTTTTAACCGTTTGAATATGTCCCCGCAGAACTCTTTTGTTCGGGCTGCGGCTTCAGAAAAAGATTGGCCAAGGTAATAAATTTATGATTTCAATGCACGCTCAAAAATCGCGAGGTATTGAGTTAGGTTCTTACCAGTTGAAATCTTTTTCAAAACCTAATTCAATCAACAAATGCCCAATCTCTTTTTTTACAGCCTCTTTATGCTTCCTTGAAAAATAGTCCCGCCAAGAACCTACCTTTCCTCTAAAAAATGCGCCGCCTTTACCGAAATGTTTATTATAGACCTCCTGGAGATCCTGATCGGCCAAATTTAAATTGAGAAATAATGCGATCTTTCGCATTTCATTAAGAGCGTCTTCATCTGTTGCCATTCCTCCATGACTGCCCATCAGTTTGTTAAAATCCAAGACGCAGCAAATAGGAGAAGAAAACCATCCTTTAAATTGAGTTAGGCTGCTTTTCATGTAATTGCGGATCATGAACATTAGCCTGGCATCATCGGTTTTGATTTCTTCCACAAGAGGATCGAGAAATCCGAATTTCTTATAGTGATTTAATAAAGAAACGATCTGGTCTCTCGGGTCTCTTAAAACGAAAAAAACAACAGTCCCTTTGGTCTTTAAATAGTTTTCTAGTTTTTGCGTATAAGGAGTATGGAAGTGCAAAAACGACCCTTGGATCTCATTGGTATGCCATATTTCTTCTACAATCATATCGGGGCAGCAGCACCCCCGCTCTAAAATCATGCAATTTGAATCGTTCCCTTGTTTCCAAGCGTTTTGCTTCATATATTCTCTTGGGCAATAGGGATTTTTTTCTGTCAGCTCAGCTAAAATAGGCTTTAACAAGTGCGTTCCTGTTTTCGGTTGAGTAAACAAAACAAAATCGACAGCAGGCAAATTAACGATCCATACAGCGAATAGAATCACCCATTTCCAATACATTCCCGCTCCCGGTTGCAAGGTTTAGAAAAAAACGCAAATCATATTTAAAAATTGAGAAATTCACTACAGAAATACCCGGCTGACTTGGGCTTTTTTCTTAGTGGAAAGAAGCGTAGCTGAAATCGATGGCGCCTACATAGTCGAACACGTAGCCCTTCAGGCCTGGGGTATGGGTAAAGAGGAGCCGGTCGCTGCAGATGGGGATGAACGGCATGTGTTCCATTAAGAGATGTTCGGCCTCTGCCATCAAGTGCATCCGCTTTTCAGGATTTTTTTCCTGGACCGCCGTTCCGATTTTGGTCCCAAACGCAGGATGGGTCCACTGGGAAAAGTTGGAGGGGTTGACCGTGACCATCCTTTCTAAAAGTTCCATGGGATCTTTGTAAAACGCAGCTTCGAAGCAGCCGCTGACCACGTACTGTCCTTTTTCCAGATTGGTCCGGAGCAGATTCCATTCTTGCGGTTCGAGCTGGACGTTGATTCCCAAACCTTTCGTCCAAGCCTCTTTCACGTATTCGGCGAGTTGCTTGCGGTTCGCTTGCTGGGAATAGGTGATGACAAGCGGGGGCAGGGTCTCTCTGGTGAATCCTAATTCCTTCAAACCTTCCTCTAGGCGTTGATTCGCTTCAGCGATATTCTCTCTCAAAGCGGTTGGAGAGGGGACTGGAAGAAGGCTTGGCGGAAGAGGTTTCTTCAAGGGCTCTCCTCCGATGAGGATGTGCTCGGTGATTTTGGCTCGGTCGATCGCCAGACTCAGCGCCTGCCGGATGGATGAGGAAGCGAGAGAGGGATATTTGGTATTTAAAAAAAGCCAAAAAGCCCGTTCGACAGGCTGCGCTTTCAAATGATTGCCCTTCTTTAGATGGTGGATCAATTCCGTTGTGAGCGGGCAAAGAGGGAGGCCGACCCAATCGAGCTTCCCTTTTTCATACAAAGAAAAGGCTGTCGACACATCTTGGACCATCAAGATATCGATTTGTTTCAAAGAGACGTTTTTGCGGTTCCAAAAATAAGGATTTTGCTTGAGGCAGATCGAATCGTTTCTTTCCCAAGCGGCGAGGGTAAATGGGCCATTGAAACGGGTGGGTTGTCTTTCTTTAACATCGTAAAGAGGGACGCAAATCGGCTGGGCGAGGAGTTCTAAGAAATACGGGGAAGGGTAGGCCAATTCGACGACGAGAGTCTTTTCGTCGGCCGCCTTGACGCCGACGGAGGAAAGGGGAGTCTTCCCTTTCTTCGCTGATTCACCGTTTTTGAGCATGTAGAGTAAATGGGCGCGCGAGCAAGGAGAAATCGGAGATAGAGCTTCTTTCCACGCCGCTTCGTATTGGAATGCAGTTACGGGGCTGCCATCGGACCATTTGTTATCGCGCAAATGAAACGTATAGCGGAGTCCATCGTTTGAAATATCGACCGATTTGGCCCCGGCGAGAGACGGTTTTCCTTTTTCATCGATGCGGGTCAATCCTTCATAAAGGTTTTTCGCAATGGAGATGCCGCGCAGATAGATCATCAAATCGTGCGGATGGATAGAAGGGAGATCCCCTTCTTGGAAATCGATTTTTAAAGAATCCACTATTTTACCTGAGTCTTTTTGACAACTAATTATGAAAATTGAGAGAAGTAGGATAATCAGACAGATTTTTTCTTTCCAGAAGTTTATCATTTTTTAACTCCGCTAAAATCGACGCACCCTTCGGAATCGAAGATAAACCCCTCGAGTCCTTGAGAATGCGCATAGAGATGGGTGTAATTAAAAAGAGGCGAAAAGGGGCATTCCTCTTCCAAGATCTTTTTCGCCTCGTCCAGCAAGTCTATGCGAGGCACTTTTTTCGCCTGCTCGACTTTTTCGCGATAGAGGGAATGAGTCCATCCTGAAAAATTCCAAGAACTGGGCCCTTCCCATTTGTCTAAAAACTCGGGAGAATCTTCGTTGAGTGTGCCGACGATCGTTCCGCAGATTTCAAATTCCCTTTTTTCCAGTTTGCTGCGGAAAGCGTTCCATTCATTCCCGTCCAATTTTACTTCGATCCCCAACGTTTTCGCCCAAGCCGTCCGCAGGTAAGAAGCGAGTTCTTTACGCCTTGTTTGGAGAGAGAAGCTAAACGTTAAAGAGGGAAATGTTTCGCGGGTCAATCCCAGCATTTCCAGCCCTTTTTCAAAATAGCGGACCGCTGCAGAAGCGTCGGGTTGATGGGGAGGCAAAGGGAGGCTGCTGGGAAAAAAGGTTTCGCAAATCAGCATGCGGTCCAGCGACGCGCTCAGGGCTTTGCGGATCCAAGGGCAAGAAAGGATGGGATGTTTTGTATTGAAATGGATGAGGAACCGGCGCGGGGCTTCCCATTTATGGATTTTTCCCTTTTTTTCCAATTGTTTGATTTGCAAAGGGGAAAGGATGCTTAAGGGATCTCCAATCCAATCGGCATTTCCCTTTTCGAACTGATCGAAAATGAAATCGATATCATTGATCCAACGGATTTGAATTTGCTCGAAAGAGGAGCGTTTCGCATCCCAAAAATAAGGATTGCGTTCCAGTAGAATCCCCTCTTTATTTTCTTCGCGCAGGAGATAGGGTCCGTTGAACCATTTTGGCTCTCTTAAAGAGCCGAAAAGAGGAAAAAAGAAAGGCTGCGCCAATTTGCTCAAGAAAGCGGGGTCCGGCCTCTCAAGTTCCACTTGCAAGGTGTCTGCATCCAATGCGCGGACGCCGAGGTCTTGGACAGAAGATTTCTTCTCTTTGAATTTCCTGGCATTTTTTACGATGTAGAGAAGTTCAGGGTGGCTGACCGGGTCGCTAAGCGCCGACTGCCAGCTTGCAGCGTAATCGGCAGCCGTGACCTTTTCTCCATTGGACCAGCAAAAGGGGCGGAGTTTAAACGTGTAAAGGAGGCCTCCTTTAGACACGGCCATTTTGATGGCAGCGCCCAATTCCGGCTCTCCTTGGGCATTCAGGCGGGTGAGGCCTTCGAAGAGGAGCTTGTTCAAAATGCGGCATCTCATATCCCCGGAGGAATAATGGGGATTGAGCGAGGGCGGGATCCCCTCTTGAAGCACGAGATGGAAACAGTTGGTTTTTTCATTGGGAAAACAATTTTCTTTTAAAATGGAACGGACCAGTTCGTTTTGCGGCCCCAAGAGGCAAAGATAATGGGAATCCCCAAAGGTGATGTGGACATGGGAATCCATTTCCGTGTCTTCCGCACTGATCCGCCTCAGTTTGAGAAGATCTCTATTGTTTCCTGTTTTAATGATCGTAAAGATATCGCCTTGGCTTCGCACTGCAAAATTTTTCTTCTCTTCGATCAATTCGGAAAAAGTCCGAAACAGAACTTCAGCCTCGTTGAGCGAGAGGGAAAGCCAGGTCTCTACGGGATGGAGAGCGTAAAATACTTTTTCCGCAAAGAGATCGAAATGGGGGATCTTGTCTTGCAACCTCATCCGGATCGCTTCGAAATGCTGCTGCTGCATTTCGAACAGCCCTCCATTGTAGTCTCTGAAAGGACCGATAGCGGCTTCAATCAATTTGATCAGGTATCTTCTGGCATAAAGGAGATTGATCGAGCCGCAGACCTCGAAAGTGCGGGAAGGGGCTTTCACGGAGAAGACGCCTGCTTGGATCCGCAAAGGGGACTTATTTTCATAATGGAAACGGCAAAAAAAATGGAGCGAATCGGGCAAATGCTTAAAAACATGGTCGAGAGAATCGGGAGATCGGGGACGGACGAGATAGATCAAAAATTCGAGCGAGGTAGAAGTCTGTTCCCGGAAATGGACCGAAACATGAGGCAAGTCTTCCCCTCGTTTAATTTCCCTTTGGAGGATCTGGATTTGCCTGTAGGCATCTTCTTTGTTGTAGGGCCAAAATAATCCAGGCGTGAGAGGAGGAATCAAGTGAAGTTGCTCTTGCAAGGCGTCCCCAATCTCCCTCAACTCCCGCCGATTCAGCTCTTTTCCTCGAATTTTACTGACTTCCCGATAGCAGAAAATATAAGGCAGTTCGGGGTGGCGCCACAGGTAAAATGAACCGGGTATTTCCTGAATCCCAGGGAGCAGGCTTTGAAAGGCGCGGATCGCTTGCTCCGGCTGAACTCCGTAGGAAGAGGTCAGGACCATGGCCAATCCGATTCGGGAATTTTTAGAAAATAACTTCAAGAATAGAAATTTTTGTTCTCCGTTGTTTTCTAAAGCTTCTTCCATTTCTTTTTGCAAGAAGAATTGGACGAGGAGGATTTTGCGAAGATGTCTGAAATTTCGTTTTTCGAGGAAATCGTCGGCTGTATTGCCGAGAAGACGCTCCAACCCTTTGAACAGACGAAGATCGAAAACCTTGGGAAAGCGGCCGATTTCTTTTAAAACGTCCCTCGCCAGAGCGGATCTCAGTTCCATCGCATCGGGAGAAAAAGGGGCTTCTCGGATCGTTTGAATCATTTCACATTAAGAATGAATTGAAGGCATTTTTACACTTGATGAAGACTTTTTAGCGATAGATTTTTATTTTTTTAAAATCGTAAATCCCAAGATCGGTGATTGCCAAATCTAAATGGTCGCGGACCAAATACTGAAGGTTTTGGGTAAACAACGGGATCACAGGCATCTGATCGAAAAGCTCTCTTTCTGCCGTTTCAAGGTGTTTGCGCCGCTCTTCAGGATCCAGAATCCAATCGGTCTTTTCTAAAAGGCTGCGGAAGAAGGGATTTTCCCAACCTGAATAATTCGAAAGCGATTGACTATCCCTGAACAAATCAAAATAAAACATCGGATCGGGATAAAGAGTAGTCAGATGAAGCGTCCCAATTTGATAATTTCTCGTTCTAATGTTGGCGATATGGGTATTCCATTGAGAAGAGACGATTTCGATTTCGATGCCCAGTTTTTGCTTCCATTGGTCTTGAAGGAACTCGGCGAGCCTTTTTTGTCCCGATAGTTCTGCGTAAGAAAATGTGATTTTCGGGAAAGTCTCCCGCGTCAGATTCAGCTCTGTGAGCGCTTGCTCGAAAAGAGCCGCGGCGTCTTCTTTTTGGAATTCCCCCTCATCCAAAAGGGCCAATGGTTTTGGCAAAGAAGAAAAAGTGGGCAGTTCTCGAAAGAAAAGATGGCGCGTCAATTGCTCCCTGTCGATGCTGAATCCGAGAGCTTTTCGGAACGACTTGTTTTGGAAGGGCGGACAATCGGCATTCAGCAGCAGATAGAAAATCCGGGAAATCACTTTCGAGTGCAATTTTCCAGCCGTATCCAGGGTGGGGATGACATCGAAAGGAAGAGAGCTGTACGGATCCCCTACCACATCGAGCTCGCCCCGTTCGTACATGGACAATGCAGTCATCGGGTCTTTCACCATCGAAAAGCGGATTTCGTCGAGATCGACCGATCCTGAATCCCAATAAAAGGAGTTCTTGCCCAGGATCAATTTCTGGTCGTGGACTCTCTCTTTTACGAGAAAAGGGCCGTTAAAACAGGTGGGTTCTTTATCGTTCGGATCGAGCAGCGGAGAAAAAAACGAGGTTGCGGTCAAGTCGAGAAAGTAGGCTACGGGATGTTCCAGTTCCACGACCAAGGTGTTTTCGTCTGGAGTGAAGAGTTTCAGCTCGGAGAGCGGCAATTGGCCTTTTTTGACTTTCTCTGCGTTTTTAATCGGATAAAAAAGATCTGCGCGGATGCAGCAAGTGCCCGGGGTCAGCGCATATTTCCAAGCAGCCGCAAAATGATGGGACGACACCGGTTCGCCATTGGACCACAGGTTCGGACGGAGATGGAAGGTGTAAACCGTTTGCGTCGGGTCGATCTCCACTGTTTCCGCCGAGGCGAATTCCAATCCCCCATCTGCGTTTTTGCGCATCAGGGGCTCGAAAAGGGCTAAATAGAGGCATCTCGAACGCAAGTCGACGCCTACATAAGGATTGAGAGAAGGAGGGTCCCCTTCTTGCAAATTGATCGAAATGGCCTTCAGCGATTCTTGATCTTCTTCACGGCAAGCAGCAAGAAGCGCAAGGAAAGCAAACGCCGCTATTCGAATCCAATTCATTTTCATTGATTTCCGTTTCGCGCAAATCGATGCATCCATTCTCGTTCCAATATATCCCCTTAATCCTTTGGCTTTTTAAGATTAGATAGTTTTGGTTCACCAAGGGAATCACCGGAGCTTTTTCGATCAGGAGGCGCTCGATTTTTTTGAGGTTTTCTGCATTGTTTTTTTCTTTGCTCAACTCATTCAGGAGCTTTTCGTATTCTTTGTCATCCCAGCTGTGGAAATTGCTTGGCGATTTTTTAAAAAAGCTCAAATAGGACATCGGGTTGTTGAATACATCTCTGCGGAAAAGCCCGCTCAATTGAAAATCCCCTTTTCTCGAGAGAGGAGGAAAACTCGCTCCACTGCAATTGCCGAGGTTCGATCGAAATCCCTAGAGTCTCTTTCCATTGGCCGATCAGCTCCTCCATCAATTTTTTTTCGAAAGAAAGGTCAGAATGGGTGATGACCAGCTTGGGAAACGCTTTTCTTTCGATCCCCAGTTCTTCAAGGGATTTTTCGAAGAAGGACCGTGCCATTTCTGGATTGCCTGAAAGAGGCCCCTCAAAGGAAGAATATTTTGGAGGCAGAGGGGAAATATGGGGGATCTGCTCAATAAAAACCCGCTCCGTCAGCCGTTTTCTATCGATCGCCAAACTAAGGGCCCTGCGCAAATGAGCGGAATGAAGAGGAAATGTTTTGAAATTGCAGTGGATCCAAAAAACACGGGAGATTTGATGATGGTGGAGATCCTCTTTGATCTCTTGGGACTTCAGCATTTCGGGCGGCAGAGGGCTGATCGGATCCCCGATCAAGTCCAATTCTCCCCCCTTGAATAGATCATAGGCGATCTGCGGATCGGGAATCATCGAGATGGAAATCCCGCCGATCTTCATCTTCCGAGCGTCCCAATAGAATGGGTTTTGGGATAATTCCAGCCTGCAGTCTTTCATCCATTCCGTTAAAACGAATGGGCCATTGAAGACACGGGGCTCTTCTATATCGCCAAAGAGGGGAAAAAAGGGAGGCGTCGCTAAAAGGTTCAAGAAATAGGGACAGGGCGATTGGAGCTCGATGCAAAGTTTTTTTCCGCTCTTAGCCGTAATGCCGACCTGGTCTAGAGAAACGATGTACTCCCTCGCTTTTTTCGCATTCCTGATTTGGGAGAAAAAATCGAGGCACATCCCTCCGGCGGGATTTGCCATCAGAGCCTTTTTCAGCGTCCTTTCAAAGTGGTAAGCCGTCACTTCTTCCCCATTGGACCAGTAGGAGGATCTAAGAGTAAAAGTGTACCGGGTCCCGGAAGGGGAGATATCTAATTTTTCAGCCGCAGCCAGTTCGATCTCCCCGAAACGGTTGATCCGCGTCAGCCCCTCGAAAAGAAAATTGGAGAGGATATGGCACTGCATATCGGCAGCTAAACGGGGATTGAGCGATGGGGGATCGCCTCCTTGGAAATTGATTTTTAAAATCGCTTTCTTTTGCTCGTAAAAAGGGGGATGGGGACGGGACAGTTCTTTTTCGATCGCTTCGCGCAAAAATGGGCTGCCGGGAACTTGGTGGAAAAAGCAGAGATAGAGGTAGCCCTCTATATCAAAACAAGAGTATCCGATATGGGACGACTTGGATAAGATCTTCTGAGGCAGGAACGTTTTCCAATCTTTTTCTTTGTGTTTTGATGACCGCGATATTCGTCGTTTCAGTCGAATGGAACTCGCAGATATATCCCCGATGGCTTTCTAAGGGATAAGCCGATGCTTTGCGATGCAGAAGAGCCAATTGGATGGCCGTCTCGGTCGTGATGAGCGAGCGCATCGGGATCGGTTTGATCGCATAGAAAAGATCGTCGAAAAAGGGAGAAAAAACCCCGTGTTTTGCGAACGCCCCTTTGATTTTGGTCAACTGCTCGTTTTCTTGGATCAGCAGCCCCCCGTTGTAATCGCGGAACGGGCCGATCATTCCTTCCAAGGCCCTCGACATATACTGCCTTGCCGCCCTTAAATTGATCGCGTTGTTCGTCTGCAGAAAAGGGGAGCTGTTCACCTCGAGCGTGAAAATAGAGGCTTCCTTGGGATATTTTTTCTTCAGTTTCTCAATATAAAGGACGTTTTCTAAGGAAAAATTGACGATCGAAGGAAGATGCGCGCTTTGCGACAGCATCGAAGGGGTGCCCGGCTTGACCAGCCTCAGCACGATCACCAGGAATTTCAGCGTATCCTGATAGTACTCGACGAAACTGATCATCGCCTGGGGCAGGTCGTTTACGTATTTGATCTCTTTGCTCAAGTGGCTGATATTCTTGAACAATTCCTCTTCTTTTCCAGGAAGGAACAACGAGCGGCATCCCCGCTCGATCCCCTGCAAAATTTCCGAAGAAAGCTCCGAGGCCAATTTCTCCTTTTCCCCTTTAGAAAAAACCCCTCCTCTCATCTTTTTGATTTCTAAGTAAAAAAAATGAGTCTTTTTGTGCAGCCTTGAGAAAAAGGAATGGGGAATCGGTTTGATTCCAGGAATCAGGGATTGAACCCCTTTAATAATGTGCCTCTCTCCGAATGCCTCCTCATCTTTTGAGGAACCGAGCGCGATCGCAATTCCATAAACGGCGGGACTCAGCTCTAAGATCTTCAACCGAATCTTTTGCGCGTCCTTCTCCAAACGGCACATCGCAGAACAGAATTCGGCCCAATGTCGCCACATCGCGGTTTTTCAGAAACAACTCTGAGCAATTCGAGAGAAAGGAGCCGATTTCGCCAAACACCGAATTCGGAATCAGACCGCCAAAGCGTCTCTTCAAAGAGAAAACCCGCCGGCAGAACTCTTCTCCCTTTTCACCAAAAATCAATTCAAGTTGACTAGCCATAACAAATTCGACAAATGTGCACCCAAAATGTATGCCTAAAACGAAAAATAAATTCCAATGGAAACTTACAGAAAAATTATCTGATTCTTGATTGGGTCTTCAATTCATCCTCAATGCGATTCTCAAAAAATCTTTCAGAATTGCTCCAATTCACCTATTTCGTTATACGACTCTGCCATTTTACAAACCTTTACACTTTGAGGTGCAGAATGGAAATTGGCGCAGTATCAGGAATGGATTACAGCGACGTTGACGATCTAGGCGAAACCAAATCAGCCTGTATAGAAAAATCCCATTCGACTCCCTTCTGGGAAAAACTGTTCTTCCAAAATGGAGAAAAATCATTGTCCGGCAGAACAATAGAAGCGAAAAGAATGATGAGCAAAGTTTCGATCAGAGATGCCGAAGTTAATGGAAAGGTGATGGTCGGTCCCGATGGGAAGCCATACGGAAATTTAGAGTTTTCTTTCAAATTTGGCCCTGAAGACAAAAATGAATCTTCAAATGCTCCAAAAGAATGCGATCCTCCCGATTCCCTCGATCGAGATTTTGATAAAGATTGTGATCGAAAAGGGAATTAATCATGTTCAAAAGCAAGAGATTCTGGTTCTTGATTCTTTTTATTGGGATTTTTGTAACTTGGATCTCTTGTTCCATGCAGACATCTATAACGGCCAGTAAGTCGTACACCCGGATACCTGTTCGATTTTTCCCTTTGCTCAATATACCACATATAAAGATTGAGATTGAAAATAGCAGTTATTCCCTTCTTGTAGATTTGGGCTCTGGGAGTCATTTTGATTTAAAAAAATCATGTGTGGAAAAAATAAAAAACAAACAATTCACTGGGAATGCAACAAGTTATGATATCAAGGGGAAAGATTACAGTTTGCATAGTTTTCGTGTTTCCAAAATAAAATTCCCTAATCTCAATATATGCGATGCTGTTCTCAATGAAGAAAGCATTGAATTCTTAGCTACCGGCGGATTGATTTGGCCGCTAAACACTCTTTCTGCAAAATTAAAGAAGAAAATAAATATGTATTGCACAGATGGGAGAATCGGTTGGGGTGTTTTCAAAAATTTCGATTGTTTTTTTGATTTTCCTCGTTCGGTTTTTTTTCTTGGGCAAGACATGTCTACATTAATCAACGAAGCTGGCTGTTCCCTTGATGGATTCGTTAAAATCCCATTTTCGATTGAAAATTATGGAATCGTTCTTTCCCTTGAAACCGAGTTAGGAACAAAAAGATTTCTGTTAGACACGGGAGCAACCCATTCGGCTTTGCGAGAGTCTCAGGTTGACAAAATGAAAGCAGCCCAATTCGCGCCTGGCCGCTGGCTGCACACTTGTCAACTCATGGCTTCCGGTCAAGATTTTGGAGCTTGGCCTTTCGTCCTTTTTGAATTCAGCGATCTCTTCGCATGCGATGGGATATTAGGAATCGATTTTTTTAATGAACATGCAATCGCTCTCGATTTCCACAACCAAATCGCTTACTTCCAGCCCCCGGGCGTAGGTCCCGGAAGATGGGAAAGATTCGTCTGCTGGTTCAAAAGCGCTTTTTGTTGCTAAAGCCCTCTAGGAATATTGAAGTAATCGCTCAGCTTGGCGTAAGTCGATCCTGCCAGGCGGGCCAGAGGATTGAGCTTTTCAATATCGATCTTCCCTTGGGCGTTGATTGCGCTTTTATGGACATGCACTTTAACGATCCTTCCCAGAATAAGATCCGTAGGATCTTCCCCCAGTTCTTCGATCTTGAACAGCTTGCACTCGATCTGGGCCAACGAATTGGCCACTCTCGGAACAGAGATCTCCTCCGATGGGATCAGCGACAGTCCCGTCAGTTCGATTTCACTCACATCCGGAGGAAAGTCGCCGCCAGCGACACTAATGGCCTTCGCCATCTCAATCGAGCAGATATTCACGGCAAACTCGCCCACCGCCGCAATATTCCTCGAAGTGTCTTTCCTCACCCCCTTCCTCCTCTCGATCGCAATCGAGAGCATCGGGGGATTCGTGCAAACGATATTGAAATAGGAAAACGGGGCCGCGTTGATCACCCCTCCAGGCCCCATCGACGTCACAAACGCGATCGGCCTAGGGACCACCAGCGAATTCAAGAAGCTGGATGCATGGATCGGCCCCACGATCTCATACCTCACAAATTCCTCCGCCGCATAAGCCCTCGGCTTTACAATCGTCCCGCTCATATCCCCAAACTCAAAAAAGCATCCACTCTACATTAAGAAATCAAAAAGGTCGAATGGATTTTTGCCAATTTATATCGATACTTCAATCAATGAGGCGGGTGCTTTTCCTTCATCATAAAATAAGAGGATAGAGAAATGATAGCGCAGGCTAACAAGAACCAACAAAAATCCCCCTGATTCCCCCTTAAATTGAGCAATAACAGAACTACTACTGGAGTAAATCCCCCAATCACTGCATCCGCTATATTGAAACTGATTCCTAAGCATGTGTAACGTGCGTGAGTGGGGAATAGATCAGCCTGGGCGAAAGGGAGTAAGGCCGATAGGCAGGTAATAAAAAGACAAAACAATAAAATGAGGATTATCAATAATGTAATTGATGTTGAATAACATAGAGGGATCAAGATAGCCATAATTCCTAAAGTTGAACCAATCAACATTTTTTTATTGCTAAACTTGTCTCCCAGCATGCCAAAGAAAGGAAGGGGAATCGTGATACAAATCAAAAGAATAGAAGTATAAATTAAGGTATTTCCGTAGCTGGTCCCTAATCTGCTGCCCAAATAGAATGGGAAATTAATCGTCAGTAAATAAAAACCTGAAGAGTTCAAGAAACAAAACAAAGTTGACATGATTAATTTTGTTTTGTATTTTTTAAATACATCTTTTAATGGTTCTTTAAGGACTCTTTCGTGGGTCGTCATTTCTTTATAGAGCGGGGTTTCATGGAGTTTAGATCTCAAGAATAAGCCGCCAAGTCCCAAAAGTCCGCCGATCAAAAAAGACATCCTCCAACCCCAAGAATTCAAGTCTTCAAAAGACAAAAATTTCTCAAGAAAAAAGCATTCCAGAGTACTAATCAAAATCCCCAATTGGAATCCCAATGAGGACCAACAGCACATCAGCCTTCGACTTGAAAATTGACTGCTTTCATAAAGATAGCAGCTAGCTCCTGGCAGCTCTCCTCCAGCAGGAAATGATTGGAGGATTCGCATAACTACCAAAATCATCGGAGCAAAGATGCCTATCTGAGCATAAGAGGGTAATAGGCCGGTTACAAAAGTAGGAACTGTCATCATGATCAACGACAAAATCAAAGCTTTTCTTCTACCTATTCGATCGCCTAGCCTGCCAAAGAAAATCCCTCCGATAGGTCGAGCTAAGAATCCTATTGCAAAAACTAAAAAGGTATTTGTGAGATTGACCAGTTCTGAATTAGGCTTGAAAAAAATCTTAGAGATGATAGGCGCCCAATAGACGAATAAATAGATTTCATACCATTCGAGAAGATTTCCGAATGTGACTGCGAAAATTACCGTTGCTTTTTCTTTTTTTAGAGAAATCTAGATACAGCTTGATTCCTGGTATGTAATATGTCACGGAACATGGGAAACCGGTACCCGCTTTTTTCGTTCATTTTGTTTTTTAATATCAGACGCTACATCAATTATAATTTTATCGATTAATTTATTCGGCACATGGGGCAGTGTGATCATGTGGGCAATCTCTCCTTCACAAGCGAGCTGCCATTTTCTGCAAACTTTTTCTGAAGGTCGGGGAAAAACGACAATGATAGAATTTTTATTTCTCCAAGCAGCTGATCCCATTTTCATTGAATTTTTTCACTGCATATCCTGCTCTTTCGATGCAATTTTCGACCAATTTTTGCATCTTTCCCTCTTTCTACGAATTTTAATTCATACCATAAGAAAAGAGGAGAAACCCCGTTGCGAGATCCGGAAATCGTGTTGTCGGCCGATCCGATGTATTCGACATGTCGTACCGGTTTCATTCAGATGAGTATTCTTGGTCAAAATGCACCCGCATGGGAATGGGGTCCCGATCATTTTATGTCCACTGATTGCGATGCTGTCGACATCCAGTCTGAAATCGAAATGCTGCGATTCAAATTCGGGCAGAAAAGGGAGAATGGCTCCGAAAAAAGCTGCATCGCAATGAATGTAATAACTTTTGATTTTTAAATCTTTGAGAATCTCTTTGATCCGGACGACATCATCCACAGCACCCTTCATGGTCGTACCAATATTGGCAAAAATAATCGGAGTTTGTTTTTCAGCGACTATCGCACTCTGCAAGCGCTTGGTAATCGATTTCTCCGCATGGGCTGGGATTTAATTTTAACGCATATTCATTTTTAGCAATCTTAGATTTTTAGGAACGCTGTAGTGTGTGTCTTCGGAATAGAAAACGACACCTTCGGGATGCAATTCTCTAGCCACAAATAGACCATATAGATTCCCTTCGGTGCCTCCATTGGTCACATATCCCCAATAGCTATTTTTCGGAGCATGGAACAATTCGGCAAATCCAGCGACTACCTCTTCTTTCTATTGCGAGCGTATTGATTCTGTAGTAGCCGCTTTTTAAAAATGGATCTCCAATGTTATTGATGTGAAATTTCAAAAAGCGAAATAACTTAGAATAGTCAAAAAAATGGCAGGCAGGATATCCGGCCATTTCCTTTATTGCTTGATTGAATTGTCTATAAAGCTTATCGAGCGTGAGATTTGGGTTCTTTTTCCTTGGGGGCATAAGCACTCTCTATCCCAAAACGTATCCATGAGATAGCAATTTGTAAAGAGAAATTCGCACTGCGAGTTTCGAGAATTTTTTTTTTGCAATTCCGATGGGAAAACACAGGGTAAAACATATGAAAAATGATTTCTGCAAAGCCCGCGAGATGCTCTTGTGTAAATTCATCTGAAATCCCGACATTTTAAATCGACATAAAAATTCCATTCCTTATCATGGCACCCCTTTACATATTCGACGAAAGGAGGTTATTTATGGCTGCAGTTTCATCAATCCAAAATCCCAACATAAAGCCGCAACCTGTTGAAGGTTCGGATGCAAAAAATTTTCGTGTAAAAATCATTTCCGCGCTAATTGTAACAATCATTGCCAGCCTTTTTGTGTTTTTGATTCCTATGAATAGCATTACGCTTATGTTCTTTGCTGGCGGCGCAGTCGGGGTTGCTGGGTATCTTTTTCCCATATATAAAGACGAACTTTCCAACTTGATGCAGGTTCTCTTGGTGAATCTGAAAATATAAAATTCTGACGGAGGTATGAGATTTTTTTTTAAGACTGAATTTGGATTGTGTTAAATTCGCGACAATATTTATACATTTGAAATCTACAAAAAACATAGAGGTATTTATGGCAAATACAGTAGGCAGTGCAATAAAGATAGGTTTTTGTCAAGGTGCGGCGGGAGCTGTTGGATCATATATTTTAGGAGAGGCTTGCAAATATGTTTCAAAAGAGGTTGCTAGTGATGACCCATTTGGACTTTACACTGGTGGAAAAACAGCGCGAGCTTACAACTCCGTAGGAATATGTTAAGGATGAAATTAGTTCCGATGATCCCTTTGGTCTTAAAACAGGAGGAAAAACTGTCAGGGTTTTGAGAGGCGAAGAAAGCTGCGCAATTCTTTGATCATAGGGAATGATTTTTCCCAAGCGACGCTGAATGTATGCAACTTAAGATGGAAATAGGTTAGGAGATGGTAGAGTACGCAACTGGATCAAAACCTTCAGACCAACTCTGTGGATAAATTAACTCAAAAGAAAGGGTGTTTAAGATGCTAGTTTCTCGTATATCAAATTACGTTCCAACGGTTAAAATCGCATCGCCAGAACAGATGCTTAATAACCTATCAAGAATTGCTGTTCCTGCAATTGCTTTAGCTGGACTTTCAATGATTATCATGGCAGCTGCAGATCCTTTGCAGACTGTATAAATGCTTGCGATAGAAATGGTCGAGATGCGCATGAGTTGGCAAAATTGATTTGCTATGCCATGTGCTGGTTTATAGCTAAATGAGTATTTTATGATGTCAGAACCGAGAACTTTTTAATAGGATTATTCCACTTATAGTGTCGTTGTTATCCGTGGTTATTTGCTCTATTTTACTCGAGCGCGGAATTAGCATTTTCATGAACAAGAACTATTTGGAAGAGGGCATTTGCAATTTTTTGCATAAGTAGCGCTCTACCACCCCTTATTAAAAGGTTCTTCCTAACATAAGTGTTTTTTGTGAGACCGGAGGCGGTGGTCTCCGATTTCATGATGAAATTCCTTACAAAAGACGCTTTATACAGAGTCATTCGCTTCTAGTTTGTTAGTTAGTTGGAAAAGTCAGGGTGTTTTCTGCTTGCTTTGAACGCCCTATTTTCAACGATCTTCTGAAGCCCGCCAACTGCGGGATCGATGGATTGCGAAAAAGGATCGTCCGCGCGATTGGAGTGGATTTTTTCAAAAGGGTATCCTAGAACGCCTGCTTGGAATAATATTGGAGAAATGGCAAAAGATGCTTTAGAAGCATTGAGGGTATATGTTAATCCCCAAGGGATCCCGCCTCACAATACTCCTTATCATCAGTCTTTTCGTTTATGCTGATATCATTTGTGAAAATGTCTTAGTAATCGTTAATGACCAACAGTCTTATGTCATCGCAACAGCTTTCTTATTTGGATTTTTGATTCTTCAAGTTTTTTTTGCTTCGATCCAATCAGGCCTTTCTGACTTTTTTGGTAGGAGAAAAAGCTTAATTTTATCGTTCTCAGTCTCAATATTCTGCATTTTATGTGCTTATCTCTATACCCGTTATTCCTTTCACTATGGGCTTTTCTTAAATTCTTGCATTGGCAGGCAAAGCGCTTTTGGGAAATACAATCCCAATTTCCTTTGCAGCAATTGCAGACACACAGGAAAAAATTACAGAAGATCTTTTGCGTTAGCATCTAGCACTTATTCTCTAGCTTTTATTACTTTAATAATAATTGATTTTTTCTCGACATATAGTGTTGTGCATATGTCGATTTCGACAGCCATTTTGCTGATTTCTTTAATCACTTGTATGTTTGTTTTTGAAGGACACTCAAGACAAAACTGCGCATCTTCCACATAATGCAACTTCAGTAGAGTATTCTCGAAACGTTATCCTCCTAAATTCTGGAAACTAGGAACCCGAGAGATTGGTTTAATTATAAAAGAACTAAGAAGGCCTTTAACAAAGTATGGGCTTTCTGCATATCTACTTTGGGAAGTTTCGATGTATAGTGTTATTATCTCTCAAGTAAATCTAAACCAGGGATCTTCACAACACATTACTCTAGCAATGATGTTCGGCTATCTGGCTGGAGCATTAATATTACAAATCCGGCCTTGCACTAAGGTTAGTGACAGAAAAATGATCAATTTTGGTTACGTTTTATCTTTCTTATCATTCGTCCCTTATTTTTTGCTTACGCCCTTTATTCATTCACAAAATTTGCTAATAGCAATATGTTATACCTTGCATGCACTAGGCAATGCCTTCTTGTCGCCTACCATCCTTTCAATTCTGGCGACAAAAAGATCAACCATGATCAAGGAAAAATTTTAGGATTAGTCGAATCTGCTGATGCGACTGCATTTCTACTAGCTACCATTTGTTATGGTTTTAGACCTACAAATGGCCGGTTTCAGCGTTAGTAGTATTTTCTTTTATTTCTTTTTCGATTTCTTGGGTTTACTTTCCGTTGATTAAGATGCTTGAGAAAGATATTTACAAATCAAACGAAAATGTCTAATATAAACATTATAAAACAAAAGGGTTGTCAATGACGTCAAATTTTACAGATTTGGATGCACTACATTATAAACAAAATTCTAAATCTCAGTACTCCCAGGCGTATAAGTTATTGGAAGGCATAAAGATATCCCCTGAGGCATCGATTTTAGATATTGGCTGTGGCCACGGCCATATTATTGGAGAACTCTCCAAATTAGCCCCTTTAGGAAGATCTGTTGGGATTGACCCATCTCCAAATATGATTTTCTTTAGCTTCCGAAATGTTTCCGGAAAGAGAGTTTAATAACTTAGAATTTCATCAATTGAAAGCTGAAGACATGGAGTTTTTCCTGAAAGCTTTGATCTTATTCTTTGTACAAATGCATTTATGTGGATAAAAAATCCTCGTAAAGCACTGACACTCATTTCTAAATTCCTAAAACCAAACGGTCATTTTATTTTATTTAGCTACTCGAAAGACACACCGTATGTTCAACTCTTTGAAGAGGTTTTGGAAAAAAACTTTCCTGAATTAAAAAAAGCTTCTGCTGTAAATACTATGTTGCCAACAGATCTGCACTCGGAGATTCTGACTAAAAATCATATGGCATTAAACGTCTTCAAAGTAGAAGATGTGAGTTTTAAATATGAAAGTGAACTCGATTTCAAGATTACGTTTTGGGATGGCTTTATGTTATGCACCTTTAAATCCCAACCAACAAGAAACTTTCTTAGATAGGCTGCTCGAAGAGAGCAAAAAATTCCGAATAAAACAAGGCTTTTCAACCATGGAAATTCCTCATCAAACCATTTCGATCCAAGCATCTAAAATGAAAGGGCAGCTCGGTTAGAGTTTTTTGCTCTAGGACTAAGTTCCAAGTCAGTAAAGACCTTTTGAAATCAAAAAATGCAGCCCCTCACCGGAGAAGAGAACTCTCTAAAGAGAGAGTTCTTAACCTAAATCTATAAAATACTTTCCAAAGCCTTTTTATCGACTTTTCCATTATTCGTGAGAGGCCAATCGTGAATCTGAATAAATGTAGATGGGATCATATAGGGAGGGAGCTCTTGAGAAAGAAAATCTCTCAATAGATTAGGGGATACCTCTCTCTTGGCCAGAGATAAAAGCTACCAGTTGATTTTTGTTTTCTTCTGAACGAGCAAAGCAACTGCTTTTTCAATCTTCGGGTATTTGCCGATGAATTTTTCGACTTCCTCAAGCTCAACCCTATGACCATTAATTTTAACTTGCAGGTCTGCTCTACCTATGAATACAATTTCTCCGTTAGGTAAAAAATACCCAATATCTCCGGTACGGTAAAGTCTTATCGGATGACTCTCAAGATGATCAACTAGAAGAAATTTTTCTTTTGTGAGCATCTCTTGTTTAAAATACCCTTTAGCTAATCCAGGTCCTCCTACATAAATTTCACCTTTTTCTCCAGATTTTACCCGGTTCAAACTGGGATCGAGGATGTAAATTTTATTGCATGAGAATGGTTTACCTATAGTAACATGGGATATTTTTTTTCCTTTAGGCTCATAGATAACGCCAGCTGTAACCCCCATAGCATATTCGGTGGGACCATAAGCGTTATATAAAGTCGCATTCGGGGAGATTTTTACATGTAAATCAATTAAACTTCTTGAAATAGCTTCGCCGCAAAGATCGACATTTTTAAGAGAGGAAAGAACCTCATTCTGTTGAATCAACTTTGTGTAAAAAGAAGGTGTAGATAAAATAAAGTTTACTGAGTTTTTATCTATCAGATCTACAATATCTTGTAATCGAGATATATCAATGCCTTCTCTGTTATCGTACAAGCAAAGCGTCCCCCCTTTTGCTAAAGTAGAAACAATTGTTAGAAGGCTGGGATCAAAACTGATGCTTCCCGCAACTAATGCAACGTATTTTTCGGGATGGAGTTCGTTATAGGCAACAGCAGCATGCTTTAAAGCAGAATGATCGACAATAATTCCTTTTGGCATTCCTGTAGAACCAGATGTATACATTAAATAGGCTAGGTCAACTAATTCAGGTTTTCTTAGGTCAATATTTGGAGCATCGTCTTCTTCATCAATGAAATAAATTTTCCCTTTAAAAAATGAAAAATTGGGCTGAAGTGCTTTTTTAGTAATTAACAACTTTGGACGAGCATCTTCTAGCATCATCTCCATTCGCCCAAGTGGATAGTTTGGATCAATGGGCTGAAAGACGCAATTTGCTTTCCAAATCGCTAGTAATGCAGGAATGAGATCTATATCATTAAAGAGTCCTAAAGCTACTATACTGCCTGGTGCTACACCCTTACTGATTATGCATTTAGCCAATCTATCCGATCGCTTTTCTAGATCTGAATAATTGATTTCAGTGCTACCAAAGATGATTGCGATATTGCTTTTATCATTTTGGGAATTTTCATTGATAAGATCCAAAATCGAATTCATAAAATTTTCTCTTCAGTCTGTTACAAATGCAATTATTGTTTAATAAAAACTTATTTTTTTGCCAATGGAATCTTCTACTTCTTTTAGGAGAAGACCTGATTTAAGAAGATCGCAAGTTTTTCCAGATCATCTGTTAAACACTATCTTCAGATAAATATGGCACAATTTCGCGAACAAGCGAAAACGTTCGTTTGGTTGGAGTACTTAAGAGGTCTGCATTTCGGATCTCAGCCGCTTGAGCGCCGCAGAGAAGTTCAAATGCTAAGACATAAGCAGTATTTTCATAGAGTTCTTTTGCTCGCCGAGCAGCCACTAATCCTAAGGAAACGATGATCTTGAAAATCACCTGTAGAAGTAAGAGATTGAGTAGAGACAGGATGACATAAAGAACGATTTTCAGCAGTTAAAGAGGTCGCCATAAATTGGCCGCCCATTAGACCCTAACCGTAATCCTGGATTTTCATCGCAAAGAAATGGCGGGCAGATTGTTGTTATGGTGTTTATCCATAAAACGATCAATTCGACGATCGGACAGATTGGATAAAGTGTGTGAGGCAGATTCCTAGATAGTCCATTGCCATAGAGATATATTGACCATGAAAATGGCCATTATGGAAAACTTCTTGGTATTCAGAAAGGATCAAAGGGTTATCATTGCTGGAATTTATTTCATTCGTAATAATAGATTTTATCCATTTAAGGCTCTCTCGGATCGGGCCTATAATATGGGGTGTGCAACGAATAGAATAGGCATCTTCTATAGGAGAATCTGTCGAAGGTGACTGCTTTGTTTTAATAAGATTGCAATTGTTTTTCAACGTCTTGTTCATCGACAATCATTTGGCTATCCTCAAGAAAGACCAAATGTTTTCAGCTGTTTGGAGTTGTCCTCGATGTGGTTTTTGGCGATGAACGATAGGGTTGAAAGGTTTTTTCTTAACTTTGAGGCCTTCAAAAGTTAGGCAAGAAATAATATCATATGTCTTGACTAAAGAAATGAGCTGTTCGACCAAGAAGGCAAAGCCAGTCATCGCTGACGTGCCATTGATTAAACTCAAACCTTCTTTAAAACCCAGCTTCATTGGTTCGAGTCCAGCTTTTTTTAATGCTCTATTGCCAGAGAGGATTTCACCTTTATATTTCGCTTTCCATTTTCCAGTGGCTACAAGTGCAATACAAGCCAAAGGACCCAAATCTCCACTAGCACCTAACGATCCTTTAGATGGGATACAGGGAATAATGCCAGCATTATAAATTTTTAATAATTTATTGAAATTCTCCTCACTAATTCCTGAACAACCTCGGCCAGGGAATTTAAACGTACAAGCATAGCAGCTCTTAGAATTGATCATCTAGGTATGGTCCTACATTCGTTGCAACTGCCGAAATCAGGTTCTCTTGGAGTTGTTTAGCATGCTTTGTTGCAACGAGACAATTGACGAATCCTCCTACGCTTGTATTCACGCCATAAATCACTCGATCGCTCGATACTAGTTGATTTAATAACCGACGAGAGGCGCGTATACGTTCTGCGCTTTCTTTTGTAATGATCACTTTTCGTTCGAAGTCATAGGCTGCAGAAAAAACGTCAAAGGTGGAGAGAGAGTTGCCATCGAGAGTGAGTTGAATCGGAGAGGCTTTTTTGTTTTTATTTGGCTGATTTCTTTTAGTCAAATTAAACCTCGGTTTTGATATGAATAAGTGTTTATTGCGATGTAACTAAAATTAATTGCTTGCATTTTAGGTATTATTGCATTTTTTTACAAGATCTGATCTTTCAACGTACGCGTATTATTTTTTATTTTGCTTTATAAATTTATTTGAATGACGATTAAGCGTATCAGGAATAAGAGGATATGCATTTTGAAGTCCCAGGAACTTACTCAGAAATGGGAACAGTTTGCAGTGTCTCAAATAAAGAGAAAAACAATTCTTGAGATGTAAAAGAGTAATAAGAGGGCTTGGCTCAGATCGGCCAAGCCCCCTTTAAGGGATATTAGGATCTGGGGAAGATTTCGTTGGGTTTGAAGAAGAAGGAGATTTCGGATTTGGCGGTGGAGGCGCTGTCGGAGCCGTGGACGGCGTTGCGCTCGATGCTGGTGGCGAAGTCGGCGCGGATGGTGCCGGGGCCGGCTTGCGAAGGATCGGTGGCGCCCATGATTTGGCGGTTCTTAGCGATCGCGTTTTCCCCTTCGAGGACCATAACAAGGACAGGGCCGGAGATCATGAATTCCACGAGGTCGGAGTAGAAAGGGCGCTCTTTATGAACGGCATAGAAAGCTTTTGCTTGGTCGGGAGTCATGTGGACCATTTTCGCGGCTACAACGCTGAGGCCGTCTCTTTCAAAATATTCGATGATATTCCCAATCATATTTTGACCGACTGCATCGGGTTTAATGATCGAAAGCGTTTGCTCCAAAGTTTGCGTGGTTGTATGGGCCATGAGGTTCTCCAATAATGTAAATTTGCAATGACATTGTAATCCAGGAGGTAATAAATCTCACGAAGTTCTATCGAAAATGTGGCAAAATATTTAAAATCTTTATTTTTCGTGAGGGAAAATGACATACGGCGACTACCCCGACCTTAATGGGGTTAAAAAAATTTTAATCGTGAAGCTGCGCCATCTGGGCGATGTGCTTTTGACTGGCGCGGTTTTTTCTGCGTTGAAGAGGGCTTTGCCCGAGGCGATGGTGGATGCGTATGTGTATTCTGAGGCGGCGCCGATGTTGGAAGGGCATCCGGGTGTGGATGGGATTATTGGGTATGACCGGAAATGGAAGAAATTGGGCTTTTTCGGCCGTTTGAAAAAAGAGTGGGAGATTTTGCGGAGGATCCGGAAAGAGGGATACGATTTGGTGATCAATCTGACGGAAGGGGATAGGGGTGTGCTGGCTGCGAAAATGGCGAGGGCGAGGATCCGAGTGGGTTTCGAGCCGAAGGGAAAATGGCAGAAGAAAACCTATACGCATGTTGTGAAGCATTGTCCGGGTTTGCGGCACACGGTGGAGAGGAACTTAGATGCGCTGAGACGGATCGGGATTTTCCCGAAAGAGGATGAGAGGGATTTGTTTTTGCATGTTCCGGACGAGGCGATTGAAGCGATGCGAAACAAGTTGGGGGATGAGCCGTTTATCGTGATCCACCCGACTTCGCGTTGGCGTTTTAAATGCTGGCCTGTGGACAAAATGAGAAGGCTGGCTGAGGAATTGATCCAGAGAGGGAAACGGCTTGTTTTCACGTCGGGGCCCGATGCTGAAGAGAGGGCGATGCTTGCGGAAATCGCGGGCGGGCTTGACGCGGTGAATTTAGGGGGGCAGATTTCCCTGAAAGAGCTGGCGGCCTTGATCCAGATGAGCGAGCTTTTGATTTGCGTCGATTCGGTGCCGCTTCATATGGCGAGCGCTTTGAAAAAACCGGTGGTGGCGATTTTCGGGCCGACCTCGGATGTGACTTGGGGGCCTTGGCGCAATACGCACGCACGCATAGTGGCGC
This sequence comes from uncultured Chlamydiae bacterium, assembly GCA_963713105.1. Taxonomy (GTDB): domain Bacteria; phylum Chlamydiota; class Chlamydiia; order Chlamydiales; family SM23-39; genus CAVQKJ01. Next base: position 1,005,134 of record CAVQKJ010000004.1, on the reverse strand, counting down.
AGAATTTCAGCTGCAGGCCTTGTTATCAAGATGGATGCGGGGGGAGCAAAATGAGCGATTGTCTCCATACGCTGCCGGTAGATCAGGTATTGAGAGCGGTGGAGAGCTTGCAGCTCACTTCGCAAAAGCCGCTTTCAATTGTTTTGCGATGAATGCGACCGATTCTTGAGTGATGTCGAGTTGCGCGAACCGATAAAAGCCATGGATCGTGTTGAGTTGCCGCAGTGTTACCGGGACGCCTTCTTGCGTTAGTCGGGCGGCGTAGGAGAGGCCGTCGTCTCTTAAGGGATCGAAGTGGGTTACGAGAAGACAGGCGGGCGGAAGATTTTTGAGGCTTTTGGCTCTCAAAGGAGAGGCTAGGGGATTTTGGCCGTCTTCCGGGTTTTGCAAATAGAGGTTATAGAAAAATTCCATATTGCTTTTGGTTAAAAAATACCCTTCCGCAAATTCAAAGTAAGAGAGCGTCTCGAAATTGTAGTTGAGGGCGGGGCAAATCAGCATCTGGTACATGAACTGAGGGCCTTGTTTTTCTCGGGCCATTAATGTGACGGCCGCGGAAAGGTTAGCTCCGGCGCTGTCGCCGCCGATCGCAATTTTACCCGGGATTCCTCCCAGATCGGAGATGTGTTCTTCAATCCATTTCGCGGCCTTGTAGCACTCATCGACTGGCTCGGGGAAAGGATGTTCGGGGGCCAATGGATAATCTATAGCGATGAGGAGGCATCCTGCTTGAGAGCAGATTTCCTGGCAGAGGCTGTCGTAGTCGTCCAAACTGCCCAAAGCCCAACCGCCGCCATGGATAAAAATAAAGGTGGGGAGGGGGCCTGCTTTTTGGGGAGTGTAAATGCGGAGGCCCGTTGTAGATTGGGGAATAGAGAGATTTTCGATTTTTTGTATGCCGGACAACTGGGGAGATGGGGGCGGGGGGAACATTTTCCGCAGTTCGGGAATGGGGATTTGGGTCATTTCAACCGGGGATTGGTTCAACTGGTCCAAAAGCTCTTGGGTCTGCTTGTCTAATTTCATCTTGCACTCTTCATGGGAGCAGCCGAAACCGGCGAATAGAATTAAAATCGCGATTAATTTGTTTTTCATGGGAACCTAAATCAGTAGAACCAGTGTAGGGAAAACGGGAGTTTCCTCAAATCCTAAAGTCTTCGCCGAAGTAGGATCTGCGCGCTTCTGGATCGGCCAGGAGCTGGTCGACAGTGCCGGAGAGGAGGACTTTGCCGTGCTGGACGAGGTAGCTGCGGTCCACGATGGAGAAGATCTCCCGTGCGTTGTGGTCGGTGATGAGGACGCTGATTTGTTTTTGCTTCAGGATCCGGATCAGGTGCTTGACGTCGGCGACTGCGAGAGGATCGATATTGGCGAAGGGTTCGTCGAGGAGGAGGAGCGAGGGCTGGGTGACGAGGGCGCGCGTGATCTCAAGACGGCGGCGTTCGCCTCCGGAGAGGGTGCTGGCTTTTTTCTTGGCGAGATGCTCGAGGCGCAGTTCTTGAAGCAGTTCGGAGAGACGCTTGAATTTTTCCGTTTTGGGCAGGCCGAGCGTTTCAAGGATGCAGAGGATATTCTCTTCTACAGTAAGGGAGCGGAACACCGAGGGCTCTTGGGCGAGGTAGCCGAGGCCCATTTTCGCTCTTTTGTGGATGGGAATCGCGGTGACGTTTTGTCCTTTAAAAAAGACTTCTCCCTGGTCGGGATGGATGAGGCCTACCGTCATGTAAAACGCGGTGGTTTTTCCGGCTCCGTTCGGACCGAGCAACCCGACGACCTCCCCTGCGCGCACTTCGAACGATAGTCCGTTCACGACGGCTTTCCCTCCGTAATTCTTCACCAGGTTTTTCACGACGAGCAGACTCATTTTAATCCCGTATATTTGGAGATGAGGGTTTCAATCGTATTTTGCTCTTCGAGGTCGAGATTGAAATGGACATCCCCGCATCCTTCGATTTTTCCAATTCCGCCGTTTGTCGTTTGGCCGATCTTCACTTCGGGAGCGCTTAAACGGAGTCCCTCCTGCCAAAAAAGGACTCTTTTTGGGGCTGCGGAAGAGAGAGTCAAGGTTTCATCGAGAAGATTATACACAAGGGTATCTGCTGCTGCGAAACTCCTTTTTTCGGAAACCTGGTTCGATACGAGCCGGATATCTTCATAGAGATGGATTCGCTCGGGCTTAGATTCATTATTGAGCGCGACAGAGCCGCGTTTGGCTTCGATGAAAAACAGATTGTCTTGCCAAATTCTAACATCTTTTTCCAAATGGATTTTCCCTTCCTCTTTATGGTAAACGAGTTTGCGCGCGGAAAAGCGAAGCGCATTCGAGGAGAGAAATCCTTCCGGTTCTTCGCAGACGATCGTCTCCTTGGAGAGATCGGAAACGATTTTACGTGCGTCAATCCGGTCGCCGTTCAAAAAGATTTGGCAATGGATCGAAGGGATCGATGGATAGAGGGTCAACGTGTCGTTTTTATATAGGGCCGATCCCCCTTTTGCGAGGAAGTTCGATTCCCCAAGGCTTCGGATTTCAACTTGTTCATCGAAATAGAGCTCATCCTGTTGGAAGAGAGAAAAAGGGGGAAGCAGGTCGCAAACGGCTTTTTTGGACGATAGGGCAAAGGGGGTTTTACCTTCGAGAACTTCGATTATTACTTCGTTTTCCAGATAGAGATGGTGAGCTTTTTTTAACGATTGGCGCAGATCGAGGTTTTCCACTACCGCCTTTTCAGCAAAAAGATGTCCCATCGGATGATCGATCTGAAAATTTCCAGTGAGGCACAGGTTTTTCCCGTCGTAATCGGCCACATCGGCGGTTAAATCGTAAATGGTTAGGTGCAATGAAAGGAGCAAAGGGATCAAGGAACGCTCCTTTGCGGGGGTTTGGCAACGAGTCTCGCTTTAAGATGGTAGGCTTTGAAGGTAGGGAGCTTTTCGTTCGCGGCAAAACTCGCTCCATCGGCAGTTCCGAAGAAAAAAGGGGGAAGGTCCGTGTGTGTCGGAAGGTCGGTTCCGGGAAGACGGTAGAATGCGATTTTGACGGATTGGGCCTCGAATCGATAGTCAGGCAAAGAATAGACTCCGGTATCGGCAGAGATTCTCCGGACTTGTTGAACTGAGGCCTCTTTGTCGATCTCTTCTTGGATCCAAGAATCGACTTGTTTCAGTTTTTCAATCGCTTCGACTTTGTCTTTTCTTTGGGTCAAAATGAGTTCCGATTGGCTGCTTTTAAGAAAGAAATGGAGCCGCTCTCCGCCATCGGAAAACCAGATGTCTTTTTGCACGTTTTCGCGAAATTGGACGGTTGGCTGTCTCTCGTAGGCTTGGCGGGAGTGCTGGGTCTTTTTTTCATTGCAAAGCTTGCGAAAAGAGGCGACGTCCCTGGGACCGATGCGGACATGAAAGAAATAGGCCGCGCCCGCCAATACGGCAATCAACGCAATGAAACTGACAACGGCTCGTCCAAACATGATATCGCATCATAAAGCCTAGAGGCTGCTTTAAGCAAAGTTTTTAAGGTATCGAACGGGAGGACGGTCGCAGCATCGCTTTTCGCCGAAGAAGGATTGGGATGGGCTTCGATAAATAGCGCATTGCAACCCGCGGCAACGGCCGCTTTTGCCAAAGTGGGGATGAATTCCCTTTGTCCGCCTGTTGCGTGGCCAAGCCCTCCGGGTAGTTGGGCGGAATGGGTCGCGTCGAAGCAGACAGGGAATCCGAAAGTTTGCATGATCGGAATGGATCGCATGTCGCTGACTAGATTATTATAACCGAACGAGGTTCCCCGGTCGGTCAAAAGGATGCGCCGATTGCCTGTCTCAAGCAGTTTTTCGACGACGTTTTTCATATCCCAAGGAGACAAAAACTGTCCTTTTTTCACATTAACGGCGGCTTGCGTATTCCCCGCGGCGAGGATTAAATCGGTTTGGCGGCATAGGAATGCGGGGATTTGGATCATGTCGCAGACCGAGCCTGCGATTTTCGCCTCTTCAGGGGAATGGACGTCCGTGATCACCGGCAGGCCGATCTCTTTTTGAATCCGCTGTAAAATCTTCAGCCCTTCATCGATTCCAGGCCCCCGGAACGAATGGATCGAAGAGCGGTTGGCCTTGTCATAGCTCGCTTTGAAAATGAATTGCAGAGGAAAGTCTTTGAAGATCTCTTGCAAGCTTTCCGCAGCCTGCAGGGCAAAATCCTCGCTCTCGATGATGCAAGGGCCGCAGATCACAGTGAGAGGCTGGCCCTCGCCGATGATCAAGTTCTTAATTTTTACAGATTCCATAGAGATAGAAGCATGACCGCTGACAGCTTTTTGTACAAGCTATACCGCGCCCGTTTAGGTTGTGTGAATTTTGGCAGTGGATTTTGCGTTCCCTGCTTCCCTTAAAAAAGATCCCCCGGATCTTTTTTAAGATTCCGCAGGCATTGCGGCTGTCGAAGACGGAAAAGATCCGGGGGATCTTTTCCCTGCGAGACAGGTGAAACGCAGTGAAACCGGAGCCGTAAACTTCAGTATGTTAGCAAGATCGAGCAATGCTGCTTAAGGCGCAAAAGACACTCAACAAAATTCACTCAAGATGAGCGGGCGCGGTATGCCTTTTAAAAAATCGGACGAGGTCGTTTTTCATTTTTTGCAACGAAGGATAGTCCAAAAAAAATCCGTGCCCCGCTTCATAATACTCGAATTGGATGTTCTTTTTATATGAGTGGGGCAAATCAATCTGGTCGAAACTGTATTCGGTAGCTGCAAAAGGAGTCCTGCAATCGTAATATCCCGATCCCACAAAGATCTTCATTTCAGGGTTATAGATCATTGTGCGCCGCAGTCTTTGCAGGAAATCGGGCTCTCCTTTCGAGTCGTAAGTGCCGATCTGCCAATTGTAAATCACATTCCAAGAAAATATGACGTAATGGATATAAGGCATGCTGGTTTGCAGCTCTTTTTGCAAATAGGAATGGAAAGCCGCTGCGATGCCTGAAGAATCTTTGTAGCTGGGGTCCTGTCCCACCGGATAAATCGAATCGATGTCTCCGGAATAGCGGGTGTCGAGCCCGCCCAGTACTTTTCTCTCAGAGGCAAAAAATTCAGAAGTGAAAATATCTTCGTTGATCCTTCCTTTGTAGCGGCGGATTGTGTCTAGAGGAAGTCCGGTCAGCTCGGCTAACTGTTGGTACAGCGCAGTTTGTTCACTTGAGCCGAGACGGGAGGGCTGCAACATTGCGGGGGCGTACGATTCGTAGGCGAACCGGCGGGCATAATCGACGATTTCAACAAGGGGTTTATCGGGCCAAAGCCGGCCATGATGCCAGGCTGTGGCGGCGAAGGTAGGGAGCAAGAAGCAATCGGGAAAAAAGCGGTCTCTTTCAGATTGAATGGTGGTCCATTCGATCGCGCAGCCATCGAGCAAGATCCCGTTGATCAAAATGTCGTATTGAAGAAGATTCAGGGCCAGTCCGCAGCAGCGGAGGGTTCCGTAGCTGCTTCCCGCGAGATATTTTGGTGAATTCCATCTTTCGAAATGGGAAACGTATGCATGGACGAATTCGCCTAATGTTTGGATATCTCCCTCGACGCTATAGAAATAAGAGAGGTAGTCATCGCCATCTGCTCTGCTGAAGCCGCAATTGACAGGATCGACGAAAACGAGATCTGTCATGTCGAGGATCGTCTGAGGGTTGTCGATAAAGGAATAAGGAGGGAGAATCGATCTCCCCTCGCCGGCCGTTAAGAGTCGGCGGGGCCCTAAGGCAATCAAAGCTTCTAGAGTTCCGGCGGCGCCTGGGCCTCCGGGAAACACAAATGTAATCGGTCTATCTGCCCCATCGTCCTTAACGTAAGCGATAAAAAAAAGGTCGGCAATTTTTTTATCTCCATCGAACAGGGGCAAAGTTCCGGTAATTGCCTTGTAGGATAAAATTGCCTCTTCAATCTTGATTTCATGATGGGTCGTGTTGAACCCATCTTCTTCTGCAGACAAGAACGAGCCAATCAAAATTAGAATGAAAATTTTTATTCTCATTCCTGATAAAACCCAATTAAATCGTGTTTGAATTTGACTCGAGCTGAAGGGTTTAAATAGAACATATGCCCTCCGTCGTAATGTTCAAGCCGGCAGTTCTCTTTATAAGAATCGGGCAAATCGAGGTGGTTGATGCAATATTCCGCAGCGGCAAAAGGCGTGACGCAATCGAAATACCCGCATGCGGTGAAAACTTTAAGGGAAGGATTGATCACGAGAGAATGTCTCAAAGCATTCATAAAATTTGGATAGGCGGCCAATGGGTGCGTAGAATAATTCCATTGAGAATTGACCTCTAGTGAAACCGAGCGGTAAGAGAAGGGATAGGACAACTCGTTTTGCAGATAGTCGTGAAAGGCTCCTACGAGGATCCCCGAAATCGTCGTCACGCTTGGATCTTGAGAAAACAATACCTGGAATGGATCGGTGTAATCTCCAACAAGGCGCGTGTCGTACATTCCAAGGGCTTTCCCCTCAGCGCCGAAGAATTCGACCTGGAAGACGCGGTCCGGGATCCGGCCCTTATTCCGCCTCACCGTCTCCACAGAAAGACCGGTGAAATGGGCCAACTGATCGTAAAGCGTCGATTTTTCGTAAGGGGTCAGCGAGTAGCTTTTCAGCATCAGCGGGGCATAAATTTCATAAGCGAATTTGCGAGCCGCCTCAGCAGTCTCTTCGATTGAAGAACCAGGCAGAAGACGTCCGTGATGCCATGCGGTTGCTGCATAAGTCGGCAAATAGAGGAAATTGGGAAGCGGGTTGTCGGTATTGAACAGGAATGTCTGGTAGTCGATGGCTGGAGAAATCAGGACCAGCCCATTCAAATAAATGGAATGGAAATCATGGAGATAGTCTGCGAGGCCGCACGCTCTGAGAGTTCCGTAGCTTTCCCCTGCAATGTATTTAGGCGAATTCCAACGGTTGTTCGCCGTCAGGTAATCGCGGATGAAGTCTCCAATGTAGCGAATATCGGATATCGTATCGTAAAAATTTTTGGCCTCTTCAGGGGATACGGCTTGGCTGAATCCCGTCCCGATTGGATCGATAAAGACCAGATCGGTGAGATCGAGAAGGGTTTCGAGATTATCGATCATCCGGTAAGGCGGCACGATTTTTTGCCCCTCTTCTGTAGATATGATGCGGCGGGGGCCGAAAGCCGCTGCGTGAAGCCAAATGGACGAGGATCCGGGGCCTCCATTGAATGCAAAGGTAAGAGGCCGGGGAGAAGAGGCTCCTTCTTTGATATAAGAGATGAATCCGATATCGCCTTTGATTTTATCTTCTTTGTCTCGGACAGGGAGCGATCCGACGGTTGCCGTGTAGACCAAAGGTCCGTTTTCCAGCTCGATTAAATGCGTGGTGGTTTTATTTTCCGCAAAGAGAGCGCAGGTGCAAACCAGAAGGCCCAAAAGAAGTTTCATAAAACCTATCCTTTTTTTTAAGAAAGGTAGAACGCTAAATGAGCAAACGGTTAAATGCAAGCGGTTTTTAATTTCGAGGAGGCTTGCCAAATACTACGGCGAGCGGATAACCTGGATAGGTAATTCATGGATTGATAGCTCAGTGGATAGAGCACCCGCCTTCTAAGCGGGTGGTCGCAGGTTCGAGTCCTGCTCAATCCGTTTTTTTCCCTTGAGGCGTATGTCCACGAAAAAAAAATCTTCCACGGCTTATTAGGCGAATATTCGATTCCAAAAAAAAGATTCCCCCATCTGGATGCCGTTTTAAAAGAATTTGAAAAAAAAGAATTTAAAACCCTCTCCGACCAACTCAAGAGCGAAAGGGTCAATCAAGCTCTGTTGAAGCTGATCCAGAGCGAACCGGAACCTTGTTTTCTCCTTTCTGCAGTTCTCGATTTTGTGGAGAAAATCGACCGGGAAAAGATTCTAGAGCCTTATAACTTTTCCAGTTTTGAGCTCTGGCTGAATCAAATATCGGGCTTGACTTATGAGGAAAACTACCGCGTCCGGGCGAAAATCGCCGGAAAATGGGTTGAGAGGAGCGACTATCAAGTCTTTTTCCCAATTGGCATGGGAAAGGTCTATGAAGGGACCCACTTCGTCACCGCCCATAAATCTCCCGATCTCGATACGACGATCGCATCTTTTTGGGGATGGCTCGATGCTTTTGCCGCCCGGGTCAGCAGATGGACTTCATGTTTGGAATCTGCCGGGAGGCCCGCCCTCCTCTCAGATCGAAATCGATTTGATTTTCAGAGATCTGTTCGGCCCTGCCGTTTTCAGCCACTTGCCGAAAAACGCGGACTGCGTTGACTTTGACCGGCAACGATTTGATGACCCGGAAAGGGTTTCAGCCAAAGCTCCCTTCCGATTCGATCACCGAGATCGACCATGAGCGAGACAATACGGCAACAGTTGTTGTCGACGAAGAGGGGTTCTATCTCGGGGACTGGCGCCATTTCGATGTCGAAGGGGTCAGGCAAGTCATCATCATGCTCAGCAGCTGCCTTCGCTGGTTCGAGAATAGCCTCCACCTTCACTTGATCGCCCTTTTCGCCAAGGAAAAGTTGCATTTCGATGAGATCGGGCCGATCCTTCAAAAGCTTTTCGAGATGAAACTCAAAGATTGCGAGCCTGCGCACGAATTTTCGCCCGCTCAGAGAAAGAAGGTCCACGATTTTGCCATCTTGGTCCTAGGGCTGAAAAAAGGGCTGGAATGTTCTTTCGAACTGCTAATTAAACAATTGTCCGAATTGGGAAAAGTGCCTTTCAACGGGCCCGGAAAAATTATTGAAACCATGAGAAAAGCCAAGCTGTTCGACTCCAAGGACAGCCTTGTCGACGCCCGTCCACGCCTTTTCCATTTCTTGGAAAAAGAGGTGCGCAGCCTTCACGAAGGGATCGTTAAAATAAGAGCGCGCCTCGAAAGGCTCGATATCGCACTGAAAACTAAATATGAAGTTTTCGGCCATACTCCCACTTCCGTCAGCATCCGCTCCGATGTAGAGGAGATCCGCAACAAAATGGACTCCTACCCCTATCTTACCGTCACCCATCCGGATAAAAACCGAATGTACCCAGTGGGGATCATTCAAGCCGCCGATTTAAGAAAGAATATCCTCGGCGACCGTTTCTTTGCGCGATTTTTGCAACCGCGATGAAATGACCATTCCGTCTTATATCGATGTGATCAGCGTCATCGACCATCATAAATCAACCCTCAATACGTTTTCTCCTCCCTTGGCGGTGATTGCAGATGTCCAATCGAGCAATACCCTGGTCGCCGACCGGACTTTTCAAATCAACGATAACTATACACTGTTCGGACAAGATCTCGCAAAAATCGAAAAACAGATCAAAGAACTGCAAAGCGAGCGCCATTCGTCCGCATCGGACCGGATTTTGCGGCGCCTTTTGAAAATGCGCGCGATCGCCCATAAAAAGAGTCATTTATTTATCCATCCCGATCGGGAATTCATCGAAAACCTCCATTTTATTTATGGGATCATTGACGACACCGACCTGTTAACCAAAATGAGCGCTTTCGATATCGAGTGCGTGGCTGAGTTGTTAAACCGCTTGAAAACGCTGAGTTCAGGCAGGCAAGTTGAGATTATTTCCCTCGACGATTTGCCGCGGGATAAAAACTTTCCTAAAAAGGCCGCTGAAAGGATCCTCCGGAACGAGGATATGTACTCGCTTTACAGCAAAGTTTATGCCTATCGCGAAAAAGAAATTGAGCGCAATCTCTTGCTCGCTTCAAAGGGAAAACCCTCAAATTTATTCGCAGACACGAAAGAACAGAACGGATGCTGCCGGATCGGGCAAACAAAATTATTCGCAAATAATTTCCCCCACTTTGAAAAACACGCCGCAGCGATTCTACTCAATTGGCTTGAGAGCGCTCAGCATGTGAATCGGGAAAAACCCGAAATCGACCTCCATATCCACATGATCAGCACGATTGTCCATGCGGATGAGGTTTATGAGGGGCGTTCAGGAAAATACGGCCATAAAGACGAGCTATGGATTTGGATCCCTGCTAAAGATGCCGCTGTGGAACACTTGAAGCGGTTCTTAGGTGCATTCCAATCATCTCCCGGCTTAAAAAATAATCCGCTTGAAGTAGAGTTTTGGGGATCGAATGCGACTGAATTGGAACAGATCTTTAAAGAGAGCTTTTTTGAAATCCCCCGCCATCGGCAAAAGAAGGATATTCCCGTTGCTGTGCTTCGATATAAGGCGGGATCCCTCAACTCGCGGAAAGCAATGGTATCGCCCTTCCTGCCGAGTCTAATTTAGACTTGGTTTAGACTTGGTTTAGAAAAGGAGCGATGAATCGCTCCTTATCGCTTAAGTCTATTATTCTTGTTCGCTTGGCGCGCTTTCGTTTTCGTCTTCGATGATTTCGAGATTGACGCGGAGGCCGTTTCGGCTTGCGACCGACATGAGAAGAGTGCGGATCGCGTTGATCGTTTTCCCTTTCTTCCCGATGATTTTACCGATGTCCGACTTTTCGACGCCTAGTTCGATAATGAGGGTATGAGTGCCCCCGATTTCATTGATGCGGACTTTGTCCGGATGATCGACTAAGTTCTTTACGATGTATTCAACAAATTCTTTCATAGCAGCGTACCTTTTTCAGGGGTTTCAGGTGGTTTCAGGTGGTTGAGATTCAGTTATAGATCGATTACAGATCTTTCGAAATCCAAAAAACCGTACCCTCTGACAATAAATTATACAACATTTACTCATTAAATACCAGCGGGTGAGCTTTGGAAGGGGTTTCGTGGAAGCTTCGAACGGATCCACGTAAGTGTATTTGTTGCGCCGTTTTTGATCTTAGTCGGCATCATCCCTTTGACCCTGCCAGCTAACCGCTTCAAAATGGTTTTATCTGGCTTCGGATCAATTGAATCGGAATCATCGAGGGCGGCTTGATATGAGGGGGTTTGCCTCAAGGCTTCTGATCCGGTAGAAGCTGTCGACGATGCGAGGCTCATGAGCGATTTAGTATCATCCGAATCCGAGAACTCTGAACTTGCAGATGGCGACACAGGCGCGCTAGAAACTGGCGATTTAGGAGAAGCAGTCGACTCTTGAAAAGATTTGGACTGGGGAGAGGGTGGGGTTTCGCTGGTAATTTGGAGTCCTAAATTCGAAGGAGAAGACGGGTGTGTTTCACGTACAGGAGGCGCAATTTCGTTAATTACAACAAGAGGATGCGCTTCTTCTTCCTCAGACGAAATAGAGGCATCGCTTTGTACGGAGAAGGGGCTCTGAGGCTCAGTATTCAAAGCAGAAGATGCATCCGTTTCAGGTACAGGAGGAGCATATACGGGAATATCAATATGAGGATGCGCATATTCCTCTTCATCGGAGGAGAAACTCTGTGCGGAGACGGGGCTCTGAGGCTCTCGTTCTGGAGATGCTGTGGAAGAGACTGGTTGATCCGCGGCTCTTACTAGCTGAATAGGAATCGTTTGTTCTTGCTGGACTGGCTCCGCTTGGGGAACTGGCTGTGATTGCCGTGTTTCAACGAGCTGCTTTGCGACGTCTTTTAATTTTTTCAACGCGCGCCATTTCCTGTTTGTTTCCTCCACACCGACAAAGTGATTGATGGTTACGGCAATGGTAAAAATGATAATTATAACGGGGATAAAAATTGCTGGATGGAAAGTGAAAACACAGATTGCCAAAAGAACTAAAAATTTCAGCCAGTTTTTCGGGTTTTTTACCATCGCAATCAATTCCTGCCATACTGTATTCGGCTTGAAATCAGTGGGTGGTTCTTCCGGATTCGAAATATTAATGGAAAGCGAAGGTAGTTCAAAAACTGGCGCGGTGGTTTTCTGAAGTGGGTCAAGAGCTAAAAAATCATAATTCTTCTTGATTTGATCTAGCGATTGTTCGGGATGAAATTTGCTCATCAAAAAAGTATAGAAATGATCGATCTGTTGAAGAGGGCTTAAGTCGTCTGGAATTTTTAGATCGGAATAGAGGAGAGCCAACTCTTTCAATTTTTCTGCGATCGTATTGAGGTCTCCTGTAATCGTTTCAGAATTTGGATCGAAGGGCAAGTCATCGATTTGAATTCCAGAATCGACGAAAACAGAAAGACGGGTGTAAAAATCGGATAAATTAATTTTGCTCTGTTCTCTGAATGCAGGATTAGATTCAAAAGTTTTCAATATTGTTTCAGGAAAGCACTTATATTTGTTCGAAGAATTTTGAGAAGCGGCCTTTAAGCGATTCTCTGAATCGCCGCTTGGGGAACGAGTTCTATTCGAAGAAGTATTACTTTCTTTAATTGGTTGAGACATGGCAATTTCTTGTTTAATGTATTAGTAATATTATAATTACGTGTAATTAAAAAATCAAGTGTTAATTAAAGGGGCGCAAAGGGTGGGGCCGCAAAGGCGCCGCATCCAGAGCTTCATATCTTCTGGGATGGGGGCTGTGAGCCGTAATGATGTGCCTGTGATTGGATGGTCGAATTCAAGGCGGTAAGCATGAAGGAGTTGCCGGTCGGGTCCTTCTTGAAGATTTTTTTTGCCATAGACGGGGTCGCCGAGGATCGGGCAGCCGATATGTTTTAAATGGATCCGGATCTGGTGGGTTCTGCCCGTTCGGGGCTTTAAGAGGACAAGGCTGGTCTTCTCGTTAAAGGCGGCTACTTTGATCTCCGTTGAGGCTTCCCTGCCGTCCGGGAGGACCGCCATTTCTTTTCTATGCACGGGATGGCGGGCGATCGGGGCATTGATGATCCCATTCTGGGGTCTGCCCCAGCAGACGGCCAAATAGAGCTTTTCCATTTTGCGGGCGCTGAAAAGCTCGATCAGCCGCTGGTGGGCGGTCAACGTTTTGGCAGCGAGAAGGACGCCGGAAGTATCTTTGTCTAAACGATGGACGATTCCAGGGCGGAGAGGGTCTTGGCCAGGGGCGATTTCTTTGCAGTGCCAAAGCAAAGCATGAACGAACGTCCCCGTCCAATGGCCTGGGGCCGGATGGGTCACGAGTCCCGGGGGTTTATTGACAGCCAATAAATGGTCGTCTTCGAAGAGGATTTCCAGAGGGATATTTTCCGGGACGAGTGTAGAAGAGGCTCCTGGAATCGCTTGGAAGCAGATCTCGATCTCATCCCCTTCCTCAGGGACAATCCGCTTTTTAACGGGTTCGCCGTTGAGCAGAACGCAGCCCATTTCGATGAGAGATTGAAAATAAGTTCTTGAATATTGGGGATATCGCTCCGTGAGGAGCTTGTCGATGCGGGTTCCCTCTTCCTCTGCAGCTATAAAGAGAAATTCGGGATCTTCATTTAAAGAAAAAGGCCGATCCATAAAAACCGGCCATAATCATAACTTAAAAAAAGAATGGCCTCAAGTAGTAACACCGTTGGCTTGATCTTCGGCTTGTTCAGCAGCTTCTTTAGCATTCTGTTGCTGCTGCTGTTCATCAGCGTTTAAAGCACTACTCATATTATTATATAATAGTACTGTTGCTGGATTGTTAGATATTGACCCTACCATAATATTAACCCCTTGTTTATCACATCTTAATTATATCAAATAAAAATTTAATAATCAAGAGGTTAATTAAATCCGTAACTATCTGTTTATTAGATATTTACGACGGGGGTTTTTGGCTTATTCGTCGGGATCTTGCCCTTCAGAGATTTTTTGATAATTTTTAATGGCTTTGACCCCTTTATCATTATATTTTTGAATGGCCTGGCCTATATTTTGGATCATGATATTATTGAGCTGTTTTGTCTGTTCCGGGTCAAAATACATGCCCAGCCAAGTCATTCCCTTGCCTGAACCCCCACCTCCGGCGGTGGGTACATGCTGCGGCAATCCGCTAGGGCCTGCAGGGCCGGACGGCGGGGTCCCTTGCGGCGCAGGGCTCGGTCCGCTTCCCGTCGGCGGGGGAGTCGCATCTCCAGGTACGTTGCTTACCATATGTTCACCTCTTACTCAATTGTAGACGGGGCTTCTCTTTTCAATCAAATGTGCTATTGTTTTGACATATGTCTCACACGATCCGAAAAAGCAATATCGATCCCGATCTGATCGAAGTTTGGCGCAACGGGGAAATGATCGAAGAAATTCCCGTCCGTTTTGCGATCCGGAAATTTCCCTCTTCTTTCGATTCGTTGGATACCGTCAAACGATGGCTCCAAGAGAGGGAATGGAAATCGGCCCGTTTTGCGGCCTATCGTCTGTTGGCGATGCGCAATTATTCTACAGTTCAAATGATCCGAAAGTTGGAACAGAAACGTTTTTCTTCTTCCGTTTGCAATCGGCTGATCGAAGAATTGCAAAAGAATGGCTATTTGAAAGACGAAGAGGTCGCCGAAGGCTCCATATTGAGAGAACTCAAACGGGGATACGGCCCCCGGTATATCGAAATGAAATTGCGCTCTCAAGGATTGAACGGGCAAAAGGTCCGGGAAATGATCACTGATGAAATGCAAAGAGAGCAGATCCGGAGATTCCTTCCAAAATTCCCATCGCATAACCAGAGATCAGAAATGCAAAAAGCAGCCCGCAATTTGCAACGGCGGGGATTCGACTCGCACCTCATTATTGAATTTTTCTCTTTACAGGCATAAAGTCGGGGTTTTTACCCGAGTGTTTCATGTTATGCGTCAGCCACGGTCCCTGTGTTTTGCGGGTCGGAGTGATCGGAATGAATTTCAAAACTGCCGATTTGCCGTTGAGGGAAACCCTTGCTCGGTGCGCTCAGAAGCTTGCAGGGGAAAAAGGTTTGTTCTTTCAACATCCTACTGTGCTTCTTTCCACTTGCAACCGGACCGAAATCTATTTCCACGCTGAGGATCTTGCCCAAGCGCACAGCGATTTATTGGCCCTCCTCCGCGTATCGACGGATGAATCGTTCGACCATCGCCTCTACTCCTATTTTGGGATCGATTGTTTCGCGCACCTTTGCCGTGTGGCATCTGGGCTCGACAGCGCGATTTTGGCTGAAACGGAAATCCAGCGGCAAGTCAAAGTAGCCTACCTCAAATCTTCTACTTTTTCTTTGCCGGGTTCCCTTCATTATATTTTTCAAAAAGCGCTGAAAGTCGGTAAGTCGGTCCGGAGCCAGATGGAATTGGAAAGGGGGGCTCCTACTCTATACGGAACCCTTTGGCAAATCGGAGAGTCTTTTTTCGAACATCTTTCCTCAAAGCGCATTTTGCTCGTCGGGTATTCGGAGACCAACCGCGGCTTTGCCTCCTTTCTACTCCATAAAAAAATCAAAGGCTTTTCTTTCGTCACGACTAATCCTTCCGCTGTTAGTTTTGAACACGCCTTTGTCCACGGCCGTTCTGAACTCAACCGGTGGCGCGAGTATGACTTTATCGTTTGCGCAAGCCGCGCGGACGGTTATTTGATCCAAGGAAGCAGCGCAAAAGAACATTTAATCTTCGATCTGAGCGTCCCCCGCACTGTAGACCCTGCAGTGGGGAATTCCCTCTCCGTCCAACTATTTAATATCGAGCAAGTCGACCAGAGGATCGAACAGCAGCGGCGCGAGCAAAACGACTATCTTGAAAAATGCGAAGCGCTTGTATGGGAAAATGTAGTCCGCCTAGCGCGCATCTACAAGCAGAAAGCGGAAGGAAGAATGCTCAAAAAATATGAATTATGAGCATTCATCCTTCTTTAAAACTCGGCATGTCCTGGAAAACGAGGGAAGGGGATTACGTCGCGGATGTTTTCCATGCCGGTCGTAAAGAGGACGAGCCGCTCGAAGCCGAGCCCGAAACCGGCGTGGGGGACGGTGCCGTATTCGCGGAGTTCGAGATACCACCAGTAATCTTCCCGTTTAAGGCCGAATTCGGTGATTTTCTTTTCGAGGACGTCGAGCCTTTCTTCGCGCTGGGAGCCGCCGATGATTTCGCCGATTTTGGGGACGAGGATGTCCATGGCGGCAACTGTTTTGCCATCGGGATTTCCGCGCATATAGAAGGATTTGATCTCGGCGGGATAGTCGGTGACGATGACCGGTTTTTTGCAGTGTTCTTCCGCGAAATACCGCTCGTGTTCGGATTGGAGATCGGCGCCCCATTCAACGGGGAATTCGAATTTTTTAGGCGCTTTTTTGAGGATTTCAATGGCCTTCGTGTAAGGGATATGGGCGAAGGGGGAAGAGGAAACATGCTGGAGTCGGGCGAGTAGTCCGTTTTCGATGATATTTGTCGAAAAACTCGAGGTCTTGTTTGCAGTGTTCCAGACACATAATCAGATGCAGAATTTGAGATAGCTCTCGGCGCATTCCATGTTCGTCTTTAAGATCGGCGAAAGCCATTTCAGGCTCGATCATCCAAAATTCGGCGAGATGGCGTGAGGTGTTGGAATTTTCGGCGCGGAACGTGGGGCCGAATGTGTAAATGTCGGATAGGGCGCAGGCCATGATCTCTCCTTCGAGCTGTCCAGAGACGGTGAGATAGGCGGGTTTGCCGAAAAAATCCTTAGTAAAGTCGGCTTTTGCTCCAGAAGCAGTGGGATCGAGCGTCGTTACGCGGAACATGTCGCCGCCTCCTTCGCAGTCGGATCCGGCTATGATCGGCGTCTGGATGTAAAGGAAGCCTCTTTGGTGGAAAAAGAGATGGGTGGCAAACGCGAGGGCGCTGCGCACGCGCATGACGGCGCCTTGGGTATTCGTCCGGGGCCGCAAATGGGCGATCGTCCGCAAGTATTCAAACGTATGCCGCTTTTTTTGGAGAGGGTATTTCGCGGGGTCGCATTCGCCGATGATCCGGATTTCTTCGGCGCGGAGTTCAAGAGCTTGGTTTTTGCCGGGGCTTTCGACGAGATGGCCTGTGACAGAAGACGAAGCTCCTGTGGAGAGTTTTTTAATCGCTTCTTCATAGCCTTGAATCGTGGCATCGGCGATGGCTTGGAGGTTGGCCAGTGTGGAACCGTCGTTGATTTCGATGAAGGCGAACGATTTTTGGTCGCGCACTGTGCGGATCCATCCGCTGACCGTTACTTTTTTGCCGATGAGCTGGCCGGGGTCTTTGGCTTGAAGGATTTCTTTGATTCGGGTTCTCATAGAGGTTCACCTGCAAATTTGCGTAGAAGTGCGATTTCTTGTGTCCAACCGGGAGGGCCGTCGGGCGTTTCTAAATATTTGGGAAGGGAGCGGGTTTTGGGAGAGGTCATCAAGAACTTGAAACACTCAAGGCCGATTTTCCCTTGTCCGATCGCTGCATGCCGGTCGACGCGCGATCCGAGATCTTTTTGCGAATCGTTCAAATGAAAAGCATATAGATGATTTAAACCGATGATCTCATCGAACTCTTTCAAGGTTTTCTGCCACCCTTCTTCGGTGCGCACATCGTAGCCTGCGACGAAAATATGGCAGGTGTCGATGCAGACGCCGACCGGAATTTTTTTATGCACGCCATTGAAAATCGCGGCGATGTGCTCGAAGCGGTGGCCGACGCTGGTTCCTTGTCCAGCGGTCGTTTCCAAAAGCAGACGGGTTTTGCCCTGATGCACTAGGTCTTCCATCCCCAATAGGCTTTCTGAAATCCTCTCTAAACATTCTTCGACGGTTCCGCTCGTCGCGGCGCCTGGATGGAAATTGAGGTAAGGGATTTTCAGCAAATGGCACCGCTCTAATTCTTCCCTGAAGGCTTTGCGGCTTTTGGCCAGCATTTCCGGGTCGGGCGAGCCGAGGTTGATCAAGTAGCTGTCGTGGCTCATGATCTCGCCGATGCCGGTCTCCTCAAGGGCTTTTTCCCAAAGAGCGACCTCCTCTTCAGAAATCTTACGCCCCTGCCATTGCTTCTGGTTGCTCGTAAACAATTGGATCGAAGTCGCGCCGATCTCTTTCCCCTCGTAAAGGGCATTCGGCGAGCCGCCGGCCGCAGAAGTATGAGCTCCGATCCAAATTTTTTCTTTTGTCATGGCATCCATCGAAAAATCCCTCGGATTTTATCCATTCCACCCGATTCTGGCAAGCCAAGCGAAGCTGGATAGTAAATAAAAGCCTAGAGAGTATCAGTCCCGGGATGTGAACATCAGGTGACAGGATATGCAGGATACGGCGCGCGGCGCACCGACAGGATGTGCAGGATAAAAAAATGGATGGTAATACAGGCCAGATTAGAAACAGTCCCAGAGAATTAACGTTGGGGGGTTAGACTTTTTTTGATCGATACTGATATTTTCCGAAACTTTAATTCCCAATCATTTTTTTATCCTGCATATCCTGTCGTGCGTTTCGCGCGTATCTTGCATATCCTGTCACCTGATGTTCACATCCCAGGATTGTTATTCCCTAAGCTTGTATTCACTGTCCTGATTTCCTCGGACTGTGGCTTTTGCACACTGTCGAAATGGGGAAATTTGTTATTGTTTTGGGCATGAAGACGTTTGCGCTGAATACGAGCAATCAGGGGAAGCTGCGGGAGTTCCAGCGTCTTTTTTCCAAGCATGGCGCCAAATTGACTGCGACGGAGATTGACTTGAAAGAGATCAAGGCCGATCCGATGACTGTGGTCGTTCACAAGGCGAGCCAGGTAGGGGACCGGGTCCTTGTCGACGATACTTCTTTGGATATAGAGGGGGCGGATGTGGGCATCGATGTCCGGTGGCTCCTTCATCATTTGCCTGAGTTCGCGGGTCGGAGAGCCCATTGGCGCGTCTTGCTGGCCTATCGGGAAGGGACCTGGGTCTATATTTTTGAGGGAAGGATCGATGGGCGGATTGTCGAGCCGAGAGGCAAAGAAGGCTTCGGATTCGATCCTGTATTTCTGCCGGATGGGTCGGATTTGACTCTCGCCCAAGAAAAGTTAGACGAGGTCAACGCCCGGGCGAAAGCAGTCGATGCGCTTTTGACTGGAAAACCGATCGCGCAGCTGCCGTCGATCACCGAGTGGAAAGGGGAATGGCAAAAATGATGGACACATCGCATTCGATCCTCCGGTCGGCCAAACATTTTTTAGCGGGCACTTTTTTGAGCCGCCTCAGCGGCATGGCGCGGGATGTGGCGATGGCGTTTTGCTTTGGCAGTTCTCCTGAAATCGCCGCGTTCATGGTCTCCTACCGCCTTGCGAATTTATTCCGCCGCTTATTGGGCGAGGGGAATTTGCAAGCCGGTTTCGTCCCCCAATTCGAATCTTTCAAAACAGAGGGAAGGGAAAGGGCCGTCCGGTTTTATCGCGATGTCTCTTTTTCTCTCGGGATCCTTTTGCTTGGGTTGATCGCGGTTTTGGAAGGGCTCCTTTGGACTTGTTTATTGTGGGTATCGCCAGATTGGAAAGGGATTGTGGAATTGGCGATGTGGATGGTGCCCGGCCTGTTTTTTATCTGTCAGTCCGCCCTAAATAGTTCTTTGCTGCAATGCGAAAAAAAATATTTTCTCCCCGGCGCGGCGCCTGTGGCATTCAATTTCGTTTGGATATTGGCTGCGGTTTCCGTCTGGCATTTGCCGAAAGAGGAGGGAGTCCGCTGGCTCGCTGTAGCCGTAACCGGAGCTTTCGGGGCCCAGTGGCTGGCGACTGCGGTCGAAGGAAGGAGGCTGCTTGGGAAGCCTTTGGGGAAACCGAAGCTTTTTTCCGAAGATTGGAAACAGCTTTTGAAGCCGCTCTCTTTAGGGATCGTAGGGATCGGAGCTGTGCAATTCAATAGCGCGCTCGATGCCATTTTCGCGAGAATGGCCGATCCGGAAGGACCCGCATTCCTCTGGTATGCGATCCGGATCGAACAATTGCCGCTCGCCCTTTTCGGGATTGCGCTGTCGGGCGCTTTGCTGCCTCCGTTGTCCAGGGCGATAAAAAGCGGGGATTTCGGACGGTATCTCCAGCTTCTTCAATCGTCTTTGCGCCATAGCTCAGTTCTCATGCTAGTCTGCACGTTCGGAATTTTGGCGTTGGGGGGAGTCGGAATCAATATTCTTTACGGCCACGGCGATTTCAGCGCGGACGATGTGCGGTCGACCCTCTATTGCCTTTGGGCATACGGTTTAGGACTAATCCCCTCGGTTTTCGTCCTCCTTTTGGCGGCCGGTTTTTATGCGCAGAAATCATACCGCCGGCCCACAATCGCCGCGCTCGCATCGGTTGGGTTGCATATTTTGCTCAACGCTCTGTTCGTCTTCGCATTTAACCTGGGCGCTGTCAGCATTGCCCTTTCCACTTCGATCGCGGCTTTTCTCAATGCGGCGCTTTTAACGCGCGGGCTGCAAGAAAAAGTAGGAGAAATATTTACCTCCTCATTTTGGCGTTTTTTTCTAAAAACGGCGATATGCTGCGCGCTTCCCGCGGCTCTTTGTTATGAGTTAGGCCTTTTGTGGATGCATGGAGAATTCCCTCGCTCGTTTGTTTTGCAAGCGGCGCAAGCAGCGGTTTTGAGCGGTGTTTATTTGGGGGGAGTTTGGATTTTAGCCTGGCGGCTTAAGATTGAAGAGTTTTCCGCTCTTATAAGAAAAAGAGCGGAAATTTGAATTGTCATTCGTTCCCAATCCAGTTGAGGAGAGTGATTATTAATTATTGATAATTTGAATATTATATCACTTTCTGTTTGTTTTTAATTTAATAAATATGTTGATTAAATTAAATCTTTCTCCATGAGCAGGGCGAAGATTTTGGGCTTGCCGTCGGGGCCGTTGCCCTGGCATTCAGATCGGAACCGGTTTTCTGGAATGGCGTTTTCTTTGCCTGTCAGCCGATATCCCAGGCTTTGATAGTATTTGATGAGGCGCGGGCTTGTGTTTAGGACGACGAGGCGGATTTGGGACTGGCCATCCTTTTTGACTTGGTTCTCCATTGCGTCGAGAAGAAGTCTGCTGATTTTCTTTCCCCAAACAGAGGGGTGGGCCGCAAGCATATGGATATTGCCAGTAGTCGCAGTTTCAGGCACTTTATGCGAAGTATAAAGACCCGTGCAGAGAATCCGCTTCGGCTCTCCGCTGCGCACGACATACCAGATCGCGTTGGGATTTGAAAATAAATCTCTTACTTTTTCAAGAGTCGTTCGAGGGGGAGCGTCGCCGCCGCGGCAATCATCTCTTTTGTAAGCCGTGTTGACCAGTTCGGCAATCTCTTCCGCATCGCTATATTGGGCGCTTGATACAAAAGGGGGTACGTTGCTGCAGTCTATCATAGAATGAGTGCATTAAAATATCTCCTCCCCAAGAAGGGAGGAGATTTGAGCTTAACTTACGATGTGTGCGAAATGAATTCGCAGACGAGAGGGATGTTGATCGGAATGGGAAGCGGAACTTGATCCATCTGCGGGGAGGAGAGGAGCGTGCCTGAGAATTTATCTCCTTCGAGAGAAAGATATCCTGGGACTTCCCGGTTGACGTTCTCTTGCGCCATGATGATCGCTTTCATTTGGCGGGAAGAGGGTCGGACCGATACGACCATGCCTGGCCTTACGAAGAAGGAGCGGCGGTCGACTTTCTTGCCGTTGACTTGGATGTGTCCGTGGGAGACCAACTGCTGGGCCCCGAAAATCGAGGAGGCAAGCCGGAGGCGGTAAACGACGTTGTCAAGACGGCATTCGAGCATTTCAAGGAAAAGGTGGGCTGTATTGCCTTTTTTCTCGAGAGCTTTCCGATAAGAGTTCACGAGCTGCTTTTGGCTGATCATGCCGTAAACGGCTTTCAGTTTTTGCCTCTCTTCGAGCTGCAGTCCGAAATCTGATTTCTTTTTCCGTTTCGCGCCGTGCATTCCAGGAGGATGCTGTTTATGAAGCATTGGATTTCGCGCTTTGCCAAAAATGTTGGCGGCGAATTTGCGGGCGATGCGGTTTTTAGGTCCTCTATAACGAGCCATTGTTTCTCCGAAACTAATTCAATTGAAAGGATGGAAGTGTAGCTCAGGATCGAATTTTTGAACAAGGGAGAAAAATAGGAGGGAAAGAATAACAGGTTAAATTTATTTTTTTAATTCCTTAATAATCTCATTCTATTTGGGTTTATTACATCGAGATGTTAATCTGTTTTCGTTGAAAAAAGAGAGATTTATTATGGAAAGTAATTCAATAAATTCTGTGAATCCAGTTCAGATTCAAGATTCTATTCAAAATTCAGTTCCTGCAAAAGCGGGTTCTTCTTCAAAAATTTATGCGATGAACGCAGTCCGCTTAGCGGCGCCGGCTTTGGCTTCCTTAGCAGCAAAGACCTTAGTTGATTTTTGCAAGTATACCGCTTGCGCTTTAAACAGTTACGAGAACCAAAATTTTGAACAAGTGCCGTGCAGATATAATGTCTACGGACCCCTGCATGACCCCTACTACCAATTTTACAATCCTCCGCCGTTCCGCACTAGTATTTTCCTGACCGGTTTGGCAGCGGGTGCTTTGATCCAGAAGAGCGGGATCTTGGGGAATGATAAAATTCGCTTTGAAACAGCTCTGACAGTCGGCGGCTCCGCTTGGGTAGCGGGAGCCAGCGCGCCAGTTGCGGTGGGCCTAGGACTTGGCAGCGAGCTTTTAGTTCGTATGCCTGGCGTTCAGAATGCAGCAGCGGCTTCAAAAAAAATCTTCATAGAGAAAGTGTTGCCTGCGGCTACAACTGCAGCCAATCGAGCTGTTGAAGGTGCAAGTCGAATCGCCCAAAAAGCAAGCCAGATTGTAGATCGCCCAATCAAAGCGATCGCCCCTTTTGCTGAAAAAGGAGCCGCTATGTTCGATTCAGCCGTGTCTAAGGCGGACAAGTTTTTCAATGCAGCCGCAGAAAAAGTCAATTCTGGGATTTCCGCTGCATCTGATAAAGCTGTGTCTTGCGCAAAGCGCTGCCGTTTGATCCGGTCCTAATTAGTATGCACAATAAGACGGCTCCTTTTCCTGGAGCCGTTTTTCTTTTCTGCTAATTGCAGGGATTTCTTAGATCCAGTATAATCTCCCCCCATGGAATACAGAGTTTTAGCTTATTATTCGGTCGATGGATTGGAAGATCCTCATGCAGAGGTTGTCCGGCACCAAGAATTTTTTAAGACCCGCGATTTCAAAGGAAGAATTTACATTTCCGAGCAGGGGATCAACGGGCAGGCCAGCGCATCCAAAGAGCATGCCGAAGAATATATGGAATGGATGCAAGCAGATCCCCGTTTCGCCCGTATGCCGTTTAAAGTGCATGAGGTGAAAGAACACGCCTTTCCAAAAATGACTGTTAAATACCGCAAACAGCTTGTCGCTATAGATTGCGAGGTCGATTTTTCGAAGCGGGGAGAAGCGGTGTCTCCAGAGCGCTGGAAGCAAATGCTTGAAGAGCGGAACGGACAAACCATTGTTCTCGATGTCCGGAACGATTACGAATGGAAAATCGGCCACTTCGAAGGGTCGGAGCTGCCTAAGCTCGAAACGTTCAGGGAATTCCCCGAATATGCGAAGAAGCTGAAAGAAGAGCGGGATCCGAAAGACACCGTCGTGATGATGTATTGCACTGGCGGGATCCGGTGCGAATTCTATTCCGCCCTCATGAAAAACGAGGGGTTTGAAAATGTCTACCAGCTCGAGGGCGGTGTGATTCAATACGGCC
Organism: uncultured Chlamydiae bacterium; assembly: GCA_963713105.1. Taxonomy (GTDB): domain Bacteria; phylum Chlamydiota; class Chlamydiia; order Chlamydiales; family SM23-39; genus CAVQKJ01. Next base: position 981,652 of record CAVQKJ010000004.1, on the reverse strand, counting down.
TTGAAAAGGGTTCCGAGCATTGGAAAGGAAAGCTGTTTGTCTTCGACGACAGGCTTGTCGTGCCGCTCGGAGAAGAAGCGGCGGCGCCTATTAGCGCTTGTGCTCATTGCGCGACGCCGAACGACGTGTACTACAACTGCGCAAATATGGATTGCAACGAACTGTTCCTTTGCTGTCCCGACTGCTTGAAAAAACATCAAGGCTGCTGTTGCACCGAGTGTCTGCAAGAAGACCGGATCCGCCCCTATCAGGAAACCGCAAAACCCTTCCGCAAATGGGACCATCAAGAAAAGTTGGCATGGCGGAATGGATCTTCTTTACAAAATTGAGTTCAAAGAACCTCATATTCTGATCGTCCGGCTCGAGGAGAGGAATTCGAAAAGGATCCTCTATCTCGATACGCTCAAATCTCTCGCTAAAGAAACAGACAAAGACGCGCTCGCTCTTCTTTCAAAAATTCATCTCCGCTCTCCGAACGCCTCGCGGGGCGCGGACACTCTCTCTTTCCAGCAAATCGAGGTAAGCGCGGCCCAATCTTACGACGTATTGCGAGCGGTAGCGAAGACGGGAAGACTCTTTTGCCAAGGAAAACAGATCTCTTTGACCGATTCGATCGGCAAAATCTATTGGAAAGGGGAAAAACATTCTGAAAAAGCCTGCGCTCTGGCCGCTTTCATGCAAGTAGGCGGGGTTGAAATTCCTTTAGAAAAAGGTCTGAAAATTTTTCCGGGAACGCCGTTTTGGTTTATGCATGAATCTGCGATTGGATCGTTTTCTAGTGCAGTCCCTTGGAAATGGATTGAGCTGTTCCTAAAAGGACCTGCATTGCTTGAGGGAATGCAAAAGAAAAAATTCCTAGAGGAAGAGCCGCCCATTGTTTGGAAAGAATCTCCGCCTGAAAAGAAACTCGAAGTTTTTCCAGTGCTTGTGTTGAAGGATGGGACAGGATGTTTTGCAGATCTCTGGATGGAATACCCTGGAGTTGGAAGAGTGGCATTCGAGGATTTGGCTCCAACTGTGTGTGGACGGGCGAGACTGAAAAAAGAAGAGGCCGATTGGGAAAAAGATCTTCTTGAGGCTGGATTCATCCGGAAAAAAGTCGGCGATTCGAATTATTATGCGGGAAGCGAAAAAGCGAGAGAGACTCTTCTTCTTCTTTTAGACTTAGGTTGGAAAATCAAAGACGCGAAAGGGAGATCGGTTTTTAAGCAAGGAAAGATCGATCTTGAGTTAAGCGAAGAAAATGGAGGAATCGCCGTGCGCGGGAAGGTTCATTTCGGCCCGGTCTCAGGATCTTTGAAATCGGCGATGGAGAGTGCAGCGAAGAGCCGGATGTGGGTCGAATTGGAAACGGATAGCGTCGGGCTTCTCGATCGAAAAGCGATCGCTGTCATCGAAGGGGAGTGGAAAGAGGGGACGCTCTATTTGCGCAAAACAGAAACAGCCGCTCTCCTTCCGTTGCTCGATGTTCCGTCGGTGAAATGGGAAGAAAATTTGAGGCGGATGGCGGAAGGGCTCAGGCAAGGAGGTGGATTGGCCTCCGCAATTCCTGGCCCGGCCTTCAAAGGAACGCTTCTCCCGTACCAGCAAAAAGGGGTCGATTGGCTCGACTTTCTTTACCGCTGGAACTTCTCAGGACTCTTGGCGGACGAGATGGGACTAGGAAAAACTGTCCAGGTACTGGCATTTTTTTCTCGTCTGACTAAGACGCAATTGCCGATTTTGATCGTCGCCCCGACTTCCCTCCTTTTCAACTGGCGCGCGGAAATCGGCCGGTTCCTTCCCGAGGCAGAAGTTTATTTGCATAACGGACCGGACCGGATCAAAGAAGCGGCTGAATTGCAAAAGTTTCCGTGGATCGTCACCTCCTATGCCCTTTTGCGGCTCGATGAGGATCTATTCTCCAAAATGGAATTCGAAGCGATCGCTCTCGATGAATCGAACGCGATCAAAACCGCTGCAACCCAAACGGCTAAGGCCGCATATCGTTTAAAGGGGCGGTTTAAAGTAGCGATGAGCGGAACGCCCATAGAAAACCGGCCCGAGGAAATCGGATCGCAGTTTAAGTTCCTGATGCCGGACTTGAAGATCCAAATGAATGATCTCGAATCGGTTCGGCGCAAATTGCGCCCCTTTATCCTGCGGAGGCGCAAAGAAGAGGTGCAGATCGATCTGCCGGAAAAAATTGAGCAAACCGTTTGGATCGAAATGGATGAAGCGCAGGCCAAAGTCTATGAGTCTTATAGGGCGAATCTCCGTTCCGGCCTTTTAAAAAAGATCGACAAAGAGGGGTTGCAAGCCCATCGGATGGAAGCGCTCGAGGCGATTTTGCGTCTCAGGCAGATCTGCTGTTCTCCACGCCTCGTTGGAGATGAGGCGGAAGGGTCCAAGCTGCAGCATTTGATCGCGGAATTGGAAGAAGCTGTGCTGGAAAACCGAAAAGTCTTGATCTACAGCCAGTTCACATCCATGTTGCAGATCATCGCTAAAGAGCTAAAACAAGAGCCTCTTTATCTCGATGGTTCTACCCCGCCGGAAAAAAGGGGAGAGCTTGTCCGAACTTTCCAAGAAGATCCGAAACGCCCTCTTTTTCTCTTAAGTCTCAAAGCGGGAGGCGTCGGCCTGAATTTAACAGCAGCGGAAACGGTGATTCTTTTCGATCCTTGGTGGAATGAAGCCGTTGAAAACCAAGCGATCGACCGCGCCCACCGGATCGGACAGAAAAAAACCGTTGTTGCGAAACGGTATCTCATTCCAGGATCCATCGAAGAAAAAATGCAGCGGCTCAAAGAGAAGAAACGGTCGGCTGCCGCTCAAATCCTTGATTTCCAAGAGGATTTTGCCCAACTGACAGCCGACGATATCTATTATCTGCTAACCTAAATTAATCCGTCGTTGTTCTTTCCTTCGCCGCCGTCCGCCTTTACCTGTCTTTTATGATCCGTCTCGAGCATCTCTAAAGCCGCCGCCTTCAAAGTCTTCAACCCTTCCGCAAATCCCAAAGCCCGAGCTAAATGCTCCAGATAATTGAGTTCGGCGGCCAGCTGATCGTTGATCGATTCCATTTTCGCAATCTTTTTTAAGAGGTCTTTATTTTTCATAGATACCCCGCTTTTATAGTTGTTGGCATCTATCCTACATGCAAAAACCGTGCCACCAATTGGGGGCAGGCAATCTCTTCCTGCCCCTGTCAGCGCCCTTGCCGGTCGTTCTTTAGGAATTTATAGATTGAGTAAAAATTTCTTGATTGCGAAAAAATCACCAGCATGAGAATTTGGAACTGTCGATCGTGCTGAAAATCTTTCAATCAGGATATAATGCACCAAAATTGCATTTCCGAAAAAACCCAGAGGTTTAAATATGACAAAATTATCAATGAGTAAATGGCTTGCGGCGGGAAGCGTTCTAATGTTCGCTTTTGGATGCCAAGGCCAATCTAATGGCAATCAAGGATCTTCAAGCAATCAAAGCCCACCCAAAAGTTCGTGCGGCTCTTCTTGCAATAAGGATTCCTGCGCGCCCAAACCTTGTGCGCCGCCTCCTCCTCCCAAACCTTGCTGTCCGGCTCCGACTCCCTGCCCTCCTCCTCCAAAACCTTGCGAAAAAAAGCCTTGCTGCGAAGAAAAGAAGCCTTGCTGCTCTGAAAATGATGAAAAAGCCTCTACAGAAACAAATGAAAAGGCTTCCGCTTCGTCAACTCAGGATGCGAAAGCAGCAAATCCCGCTCCAACTGCAGAAAATAGCGCGCCAGCAGCCGCGAAAGCTGAAAGCATTGAAGCGAAATTAGAAATTAAATCTGAGCCGAAAGCAGAACCTGCCGCGGTTCCTCAAGTGCAAGCCTCAGCGCCAGCAGCTGAAAGCTCTGCAGCTCAAACAGCTCAAAAATAATCCGGTCAATCATAGGCAAGCTGAAAAGCTTGCCTATCGATCTATCTAAATAGAAATAACTAGTTTATCTGTTGAAATCGGCGATGATTTTTTCTCTGTTTTCCAGCACTTCGAACCGTTCGGCGCTCACAGATTGGCCATTGAAAAACCATTCGACTTCATCTGATTCTTCGGAATAAAACTGGCAGGAGCCATGCTTTTTGTCATTGCGCCATGCGATTTCTGCAATCAGGTTGCCTAAATCATCGTAATGCTTTTCGGTCCCGTGTTTTTGTCCGCTAATAAAGGGGATTTCAGAGATCTTGATCCCATTGCGATAGACGATTTTTGGACCGTCTATGACGCCGTGATTCCAATTGAGTCTCATCAAGGGTCTGCCGGCAGCAGAATATTTGAATTGTTCACCATGGAGCTGGTAATCGTGATAATGGGAGGTCGTGTGAATCTGTCCGTTCGGGTGATACGTAGTCCGGGCGGCGATCAGCCCATTTTCGATCGAGTCGCGCGAAAGGAGCGCTCCGCTTCGATTCCGTTTGATTCTCTCTCCAAACCCCCGGTCGACTTGCGCTTCAAGTTCGTGTTCCGGCGTATAATATTTCCCATCGATGAGTAATTCATCGTCGTATTCTTCAATACTGAGAGGGCTTCCTTTTTCATTCCAGAGAGTAATAATTGTCCGGTCGTCGAATTCATACACTTCTTCGCGCACAGGCAGGCCCGCTGCGTCGTAATGAGTTTCTTTCAGCAAAGTTCCTTGATCGTAAGTCAGGCTTTTTTCGATGATTGCGCTGTATGGGAAAGTATACGTGACCAGTCCGTGCAATTGTCCATTCTCGTAGGACGAGGCGACAGTCACTCCGTTTTTCAGCATCGAAACGACCTGGCCCTCTTTCTCCATTTCCTCCCATTCGCGTTCAGACAAATTGAAACCATATTTATGAACGTATTTCTGAGAGACGATTTGATCGAGGGAATCGTTGTTTTGGCAAGAGCTGAGAAGAATGCCGGCGCATCCGAAGAGAGTCAAATGAATCCGATTCATAGGCGGGAACCTCTAAAGAAAATGATAAAATGATCTTAAACGGCAGGCAATTCATTTTGCAAGCAGATTCATGCGCATCCTTTTTTGCGGACTCTGAATCGGAATTCCCGAATCTGGTACACTCTGTTTTCATTTGGGTGTAAAAATGATGTTTTCCGATAGAACAATTAAGGAATTTATCAAAAATGGGAAAATTAAGATATTTCCCGAATTCGATCTCAATGATGTTCGGCCTGCTGGAATCCGTCTCCATCTCGGCAATGAGCTTTTGATCCCTATCGAAGGGCAAAAAGTCGATTTTCTTTCAAATGGCGACATAAAATTCGAACGGTTGAAACTTTCCGAAGAAGGGTATGTACTGCGCCCGAATCAATTTGTCCTGGGGAGCACTTATGAAAAATTTCAAGTTCCGAGAGATGTGGTGTGCCATGTAGACGGACGCAGCACAGTGGCTAGAGTCGGCCTTGCGATTCATTGCACATCCGGAATCATCGATGGGAATTTTGAAGAAGCGAGAACCATCGTCTTAGAAATTAAGAATCAGGGACCTTTTGATATCGTTCTTCGCCATAAAACAGCTTTGGCTATGCTGTCCTTTACTCAACTCACTACGGAAATTGAGCAAGGCACCCAAAAACAATACCGAGGACAAGACGGCGTAGTCGCTCCTAATTTAAAAGACCAAAAAAGATGAGGATTTCCTCTTAGAGACTGTTAACGGATTTATTTTCGTCGAGTTTTTGAACCTTCTGCATAATTTTGGCGTGTTCCGCTTCGACCTCTTCGAACGAGACTGTTTTTAGGCGGTCTCGATAAGTGAACCGGAATGTGGCGTTCTTTTTAAGGCTGCCATCAGGGATATAGAGATCGATGAGATCGACCTGTTCCAAAAGCGGGGATTGGACCGAATGGACTGATTTGAAAATCTTATCTATCGGTGTCTCAATATCGAGAGGGATCGTCCAGTCTCGTTCCGAAGAGGGAAACTGGGAAAGCTGGGACATTTTCCTCTGGCTTTTTTTCTGGGACGCTAACTGTTCCATATTCAGTTCGGCATAGTAGACGCGTTGTTTAATATCGAATTTTTCGAGCAGCGCAGGATGCACTTCTCCTAAAGACCCGATTACAAGTCCGTTCATATGGATGTCGGTTTGCCTTCCCGGATGGAAACTGAGATGCTGGCTGGGGTTGAAGGAATAATCGCTTATATGCAGCGATTGAAACAAGCTTTCAAGCAACCCCTTCAAATCGAAGAAGTCGGCGTCACGCGCTTTTTGGCCCCAATGGTTTGGATCGGACTTGCCAGTCCATAGGATGGCGCCCATTGGGATTTCCACCGGTTTTCCCTGCTGTAGGAAATGGATTCTGCCAATCTCGAAGGCGGAGAAGGTAGGATTTTTCTGATCGATATTCCTTTTCACGGTTTGCAAGAGTCCGGGCAGCAGGGAAGTGCGGAGGACCGAATATTCTTCCGATTTGGAATAGATCGATTGCAAAGTGGAAATCGAAGGAGAGGCGATTTCTTTGAATAGATCGGACATTTGCGGGCTGATCAAATCGCAATTCAAAAATTCCTGAAGGCCGAGCCTTAATAGGCGGGAGCGGAATTCTTTTTCGAAAAGATAGGCGGGATCGTGGGGAATCTGGGAAATGGTGCAGCGGGGAGAGGTTTTTTCGAGATTGTTATAACCATAAATGCGTGCGACTTCCTCGATGAGATCGATTTCTTCGGCGATATCGAATCGGTAATAAGGGACCGATACCTGCAAATCGCCTTTCAAGGCTTGGGTTTTGAAAGATAGGCGATGGAAGATTTCATCGATTTCGGTGAAAGAGAGTTTCGAGCCGAGGATTTGATTGACTCGATCCGTGCGGCAGGTCAATTCTTTGGGCGGGAAGGAGCTTTTTTTCAGATCGATTTTCCCTTTCGCAAGTTTCCCTCCGCAAAGTACCAGAATCAGCTGGCAAGCCGCATCGAGCGCTTCTTCAACGCCTACTGGATCGATCCCTTTTTCGAATCGTTGAGAACTCTCGGTCCGCAACCCCATTTTTTTAGAGGCGATCCGGATCGACATCGGGTCGAAAAAGGCAGCCTCCAGAAGAATGTCGACAGTGCCAGATGAGACGGCGCTGTCGCCGCTTCCCAAAATTCCGGCGATTGCAACAGGTTTCACACCATCAGAGATCAGAATGGCGCCGGCAGGAACTTCTCTATCGACTCCATCGAGGCCTTTGAAAGAAACCGTTTTTTTCGCAGCGCTGACAGAAAGCGTTTTCCCTTCGAGAAGACCATAGTCGAAAGCGTGCAAAGGCTGTCCGAATTTCATCATGATGTAATTTGCGATGTCTACGGCATTATGGATCGGCTTCATGCCGCAGGCCTCGATCTGGCGGCGGAGCCAAAATGGGGAAGGGCCGATTTTCACACCTTCGATCAGCCGGCACATATAGCGGGGGGCGAGACGATCTTCTTCTACATGGACTTTGATTTTTTTCTCGATTGGGCTGTGATTATTTTCTAACAGCTCATTTTTGGGGCGGGTAACAGGCTTTTGGGTGGCCGCTGAAAGTTCCCGCGCGATCCCAAGAGCGGACATGCAGTGGCCGAGATTGGGTGTTAACGAAAGCTCAAAAATTGGATCCCAAAGAAGACCTGAGAGATCTTGTCCCGGCAACATCTCTTCGGGCAGCTCGATGATATGTCCGTCGCTTTCTTCCGAGATCCTCAACTCTGAGGCGGAGCAGAGCATTCCCATCGATTCAACACCCCGGATCGAGCTTTTTTCGATTCTCCGCAGCATGCCGTCGGAATCGGTCAATACAGCCCCTTCTGGCGCAAAAGCCGTTTTGATTCCAGCGCGGCAATTGGGGGCTGCGCAAACGATTTGATAAATTCGGGAGCCGTCGCTCACTTCAGCCACTTGGAGTTTTTCTCCGTTCGGATGCCGCTTCGCGGAGATCACTTCCCCGACAACCACCTTTGCAAAAGGGGGCTGTTCATTCAAAATCCCATCCACCTCGATCCCGAGCAGGGTGAGCGTCTCGCTGATTTTTGCGATAGGCAAGTCTATCTGAATCAAAGACTTAATCATAGAAAGGGGAAGTTTCATAGAACCGCTACCTTATGAAAGCAAAAAAGCATTAAAGCATAGGAGAAAAAGGAAATCAACTTTCCAAATTTTCGAAAAAAATATATTTTTCTAAGAGACAATCTCTGGATTCACGTTTCGTTGAGTTTTTGGATCATTTTGATCGACCGAAATTTAATTTTTATACACCCTCTCAGAGATTGTCAGTAATTGCAAGAGGTGGATTTTCATGGAAACCAGCCAGAATAACATTCAATGGGTCAAAAAATTTCGAATGATGACCCTGGGCCTTATTTTTAGCGGGGCGCTAAACATCGGCCTTTTGGCCGCGTTTATTTTCTTCATGCTGCAAGAGAGGCAAGTATCGCTTTCCGTATCTCGTCCGGCTTTTGCCAAGGGCGTTAAAGGAAGCGGCGATTCGACCAATGCCCAGCTTTTCGCTTCTATGGAAAAACTCTCGTTCAGGGAATTGGTCAGTTTCTTGACGAATAAAGATTTGGCAGAGGAGGGGTATACAAAAAGAGACCTTGCGGTCGCCGCCCTCGTCGCTTTCCATCATTTCAATTTGGAAAAAGCTCTTTCTTCCCCTCCTGCGCAAAGAAGAACTTTTGAAATATCCGATAGTGAAAAAGTGGAAATCTTTCCCGGATTGAACGACGACCAATTCGAAGCCATCATCCGCTATGCTTACCAAGAAAAATGGCCTTTGACTGCGAAAGGCCTTTTCTGCCTTTTGCAAAATTCGAGGTCGAAGAATGCAACAGAGTCGCGGGAAGAAAGCTTGGAACAAGCCTTTCTAGTCACTCCAGAATTTTACAGTGTGCAAGTGCTTTTCCAAAAGACCGAGGCTCAGCAAGCTCCCCACATTCTGCTCGATCTTGTGTGCGAGGGAAATTGGGACCTTTTAGAGCGTTTCTCCCGCGAACAATCGCAAATGCTCGATCTCTCGGTAGAAAAAAGGCGCCGTCTCCTTTTAAGCTTTCTCGCTCTCCATTCTCCCACTGCGGCACAGCTTCTTTTGCGGACCGATTTTATTTTCGCCCTTAAAAAATTGGAGGATAAGGGAATTCTCGACTTGATCTCCCTTTTGAAAAATAAGACGGAAGAATCGGAGCGTTTTTGCGTCGAACTGCTCCGCTCCCCTCGCAGCGATGCGATTTGGCAAGCTGCCGCTATCCGGCTCTATGGATTTGTGGGAGAGTCTCTTTCTGCTCCGCTGGATCCCAAAGAGGCCCTTGCCCGATTTGGAGCGAGCCCGCTTCCTGAGGAAACGGCAAAAACCCCGGCTCCAGTCCAGACGGCTGCAATTCAGCAGCCCGCGCCCATTTCCAATCCAGCCACGCTGTTTCATATAGTCAAAGAAGGGGAAAATCTTTGGAAGATCGCGCGCCAGTACAAAGTCAAGGTAGATGAATTGGCCAGTTCGAACCAATTGGAAAAAGACCGCCTTTTTCCTGGAATGACCTTAAAAATCCCTCAAAATCAAGGGACCGGATCTGAGCCGCCGCGGTGAAACGGATGGCATTTGCACAGCCTGCGCAATGTCAGCCAAAGGCCTCGGAGAGCTCCGTGCTTTTCGACGGCTTCGCAGGCGTATTCGGAGCAAGTGGGGAAAAAGCGGCAGCAATGCCCTACGAAAGGGCTTAATGCCGCTTGATAAAGGCGAATCAGAAATGTTAAAATCCTTTTCATACCTATAGGATAAAAGGCGATATGAATAAAAAACATCCTTTCGAGCAATTTTTAGAAGATTTTATCCCTGAAGTAGCGCGCAAATCCAGGCAGCTCAACAAAGCCTATTGGATTTTAGAGACGACTGGATCGTCGGACGCGGCCGATTTGAAGGCCGATCTCGACACCGAGTTGAGATTTCTTTTCAACGACGCGAAAGCTTATAAAAAACTTCTTGAGTGGGAAAAGGATCAAACGCTTTCCGATCCGATTTTAACAAGACAATTGAACGTTTTGATCCGCTCCTTCAAACAAAACCAGGTCCCTAAAAATTTACTTGAGGAAATCGCCCGCAAAGAGGCCGGCCTTTCCCAATCCTACGCTTCATTCCGTCCCGATTTAGATGGTAAAAAACTCTCTGAAAACGAAATCCGGGAAATCCTGAAGTCTGAAAATAACCCAGAAAAGCGGAAGAGAGCCTGGGAGGCGTCCAAACAGATCGGGGAAGTGCTGGCTCCCCAGATTCTCGCTTTGGTCCATTTGCGCAATAAATCCGCTCAGTCACTCGGCTACAGCGACTATTTCCAAATGCAGCTCGATTTACAGGAAGTGGACTCGAAATGGCTTCTGAAAACACTCGACGAACTTTCCGAAAAGTCTGCGAAAGCCTACGAATCGGTTTTATCTGAAATCGAAAAGAGACAGGCGGAGAGATTCAAAGTCCCAGTATCTGATTTAGGCCCCTGGGCCTGGAGCGATCCGTTCGGCCAGGAAGACCCTTTGGACACCCATGAACTCGACCGGCTCGTCGAAGGCGTCGATATAGAGAAAGCAAGCAAAGAATTTTACCAAAAGATGGGAATCGATGTTTCTTCCATTCTCGAACGAAGCGATATGTACGAGAGGCCAGGGAAAAACCAACACGCTTTTTGCATGAACCTGGATAGGACAGGCGATGTACGGACTCTCAATAATGTAACCGCTTCGATCAAATGGCTCGAAACGGTCCTCCATGAATTAGGCCACGCGATCTATGAACTCGGTTTCGACGCAAAACTTCCTTGGCTGCTCAGAGAGCCTCCCCACATGATCCCGACGGAGGCCATGGCTTTGATCGCCGGACGCCAAGCGTACCGGTATGACGCTTTGGGACGCCTCATCGGCGCGTCTCAGGAAAAAGAGCCGTTGCGCAAAAAAGCGGACGTAAGCCTCCGCCGTAGACAGCTCATTTTCAGCCGCTGGGTTCTCGTGATGACAGCTTTTGAAAGCGAACTATACCGCGACCCTTCTCAAGATCTGAACCGCCTCTGGTGGAACTGCGTTGAGAAATACCAAAAAATCCGCACTCCGAAAAACCGGGAAGGGAAATGGGATTGGGCGGCGAAATACCATATCGGGCTCGCCCCCGTCTATTATTTCAGCTATCTGCTCGGCGAGATGTTCGCCTCTTCGATCCAAGAATCCTTGCTTAAAGAATGCGGCGCCGCATCGCTCAGCGGAGAGAAAGCGGGGCATTTCCTCCAAGAGAAATTATTTTCTCCCGGCAACCGCATGAGCTGGAGCGAGCTTGTGAAGCATGTCACTGGACACCCCTTGGCTCCAGACGCATGGCTGAAGGAATTCGCGAAAGAGTAGAATTTTTTTAATCTTCGGTCGCTTGTTTTTTCTTGTGAGGAAGTTCTTTACGGAGTATATTATCCCCTTCATTTCTATGCGAAAGTGGCGAAATTGGCAGACGCACTACCTTGAGGTGGTAGCGGGGTCACACTCGTGGGGGTTCGAGTCCCCCCTTTCGCATTCTCCAAACCTGCGATTTGCACCGATAGCTCAACGGATAGAGCACTTGGCTTCGGACCAAGGGGTTAGGGGTTCGAATCCCTTTCGGTGCGCTTTAAAATATATATTTTTAAATTTCTTTGACGGGTTCTTTGGCGCGGCTCCAGAGGATCGATAGGATTCCTCCCGAAATAATCAGCATCATTCCAATAAATGTCCAAAAAGTGGGGATGCGATCCCACATCGCCCAATCCAGCAAACTGGCTACAAGCACGAACGTATATATGAAAGGGGCCAATAAGGTAGGTTCCCCGTAAGCGAGGGCGCGAGTATAGGCGAATTGGCCGGCCCCGAAGAGAAGTCCCATGAGAAGCAGCGCCGGCCAAGCAGCGGCAGGCAAATGGGGAAGGGCTGGAGCGGCAAAAGGGAATACGGCTGCGCTTGCGATCAATAGATAGATGAGCACGACCCTTTTTGGGTTTTCCAAGGCCAGCAGCCGGATCAGAACGATCACGATGGCCGATCCAATGCCGGATAAAAGGCCGGGAATCGAGCCCAATTGGAAGATCTCTCGGCTCGGTTTCAAAATCAAAAGCACTCCGAAAAAACCGATGGCCGCGCTGGACCAAACCCAAGCAGAACTTTTTTGCTTTCGCCAGAGAAGCAAAACGAGCGGAAGGAAAAGCGGCGCTGTTGTGTTCAGCAAAGTTCCGTCAGTCAAAGGAATGAAGGAAATAGAGAGGAAGAAGCAATAGAAAGCGAAAGCCCCGAAAACTCCCCTTGCGATTAAAAGAGGCCATCGTTCGCTGGAAAATAGGGAAAATCCCGGACGCAAGAACAGGAGGGAGAGGAAAACGAAGGCTCCGAAATTTTGAAAGAAAAAGGTGACTTTCGGCGTTGTATATTGATACGCGTATTTTCCGCAGGCGGCCATCAAGCCGAAAAGGGCCCATGCGAGGGCCATCAAAAGAATCCCTTTTCCTGTTTCTTCTTTCATAACAAGCAGTATAAGCTATGGGGGAAATCAATTCCGAATCCTTTCTCCGAAAAGAAGGTTGATTTTCGCGACCGGAGCTTGGGTCAACGTCTGGAAAAGGGAGAATTGGCGCGCGAAGGCGAGCAAACGGAGCGTTTCCCATTCATCTGAGGTAAAAGAGATCCCTGGAAAAGGTGCGTGGGAAGAGCAATAACTCTCTCCTTGATGGAGATGGAATGCGGAAGAGGCGCAGAGGCAGCAATGGGTTTGCAAGGAGAGGAGCCCCTCTTGTTGAAGCAGTTTCAATCTGAAGCTGGCGGCGAGGATAGCGGGTTTTAGAAAAAAGGGGATTTTTTTTAAATAGGCGCAAAAAAGGTCGTAGAGCTGCGGCGCGCTTTTAGCCGGCAATTGGGTGAGGAGCAGGTCTTGCGCCATCGAGCCTGCGGCTGCGAGGCAGTCGAAATTTTGCCGCAGCTCCAAAAGGCTGTCTAGAAGAGAGCCGTCTTTGAGAGTATGGATCTCTTTTTGCCCTTTTTTATAGACCCATTCGCCGATGCAGAAAGGTGAAGTCAGCGCGCTGACAGCCGCTTTCGCCATCAACGAGACGAGGCCGTTTTCCGGCATAAACACTTTCAGGATTTTTTGCCGGCCCAAACAGGGAATCGCCTGAAGGAGGACGCCGGCGCTTTTTTCTTCCATCGTCAGCCTTTGTATGAATATTCATAAAAATCGGCGAGCTCGGCGAAGCCGAATTTTTGGTAAAAGGAATTTGAGGCGTTATGCGGCGTGAGGAGCGCTGCGATCTGGTATTTTTCTTGAGACGCCCTCCAGAGAAGATGGCGCATCATCGCCGACGCATGCCCTTTGCGTCTTTCCGAAGGGATCGTCGCGACCCAATAAATCCCTGCGATCCGGGCGTAAAAGGAGAGAAACCCCGAGACGACAGGGGTTTTGCCTATATAGCCCACATAGATTTCAATCGGCGCGTTATTTCCATAGAGACAGGATGGGATTTGCTTCCAGACATGAGGATAGAGCTCTTTGGAAAAACCCGATTGTTCCCAGATCGAGCAGAAATCGGCCAGCCGTTCGGGATCCGCGATCCGCTCGATGCGCGGGGAATTGGCGAGAAGAGGAAAATCTTTGACCTCTGCGGCCATCCCTTTATAAACCTGAGCCAGGCGAAAGCCCCTCTCCTTTAATTTTTCACCCAAATTTTTCGGCTCGTCGGAAGGGCCGACCCACCAGAAAAAAGGGAGGGTTTTCGATTGGAAATAGGCGATCGTCCGATCGATCCAAAGGTCGAGATCTCGGGGCTGCAAATGAGTTTGGATCGCATAATTGAACTCGTCGTCTGCAACGGGCGTGCTGACCCAAGATACGGTATTGCGGCCGATATATTCGGCTCCGGGAGTATAACGGAGGAGATGGGTCATGTGGAAATAGAGATTCCCCTCCAGCGCCTTCAAAAGCTTGTCCTGCGTCCATTTTTTTGGCCGCGGCGCCGCATTGAGATGGCGATGCAGAGGTGGGGATGTCCAAAGCAGCGCTTTGCGGTTCAATTCCTGGGCGTATTTCTCTTTCCCTTCGTTGTAGCCTTCCCGGTCGTTCGCAAAGGTCTTTGCCAAGTTTTGTTTGAGCTCTTCATATTTCTTCGCCTCCGCTGGATGGGCCCTGAGATAATCGCGGAAACGGAGATGCCTTTCGATTTGCGGATCGCCAGCTGCATAAACGTGCAAATGGATGGCGCAGGGAAACACAGAGAGGGGAGGGCGGCGGAAAAAACGCCTTTGGACCATCCCGAATTCTCCGAGCGCTTCAAAACCAATGGCGATGAGAGAACCAGCACAGGCGTCAATGTCGTCTAAATCTTCCACTTCGCCGAGGATATCGATGACCGGTTTGGCAGCTATTCCTGGAACCGATGTGCTTCCCATATGGAAAAGCAAAAGAGGGGTCGTCGGGAAGGCGCGCCGGATCTCTTCTGCCGCTCGGTCGAAAAGAGAGTTCCATTCAGGATCATGGGGTACGACTGAAACAGCGGTCATATGTTTTCTCTTAAAAATCGCTTGGCATACGAAAGGGTTCCTGATAAAATGAAACTAAACTTGGGATATTATGACAAAACCGAATAAATTCGCGAATGAGGGATACACGATTTACGTCATCGGTAAAAATATCGAAATCACCGATGCGATCCGGAATTATGTTTTCGAAAAACTTTCCCGAATCGAGAGGATCGCGGATCAAATCATCGATGTGACAGTGACGCTCGACACGCAAAAACTCGAAAAGTCTTGTTCTATCCTCATGAATTTCATCCGTTTCCATGTTAAGGTTCATGCGAGCACCGATAATTTATATGCCTCGATCGACCGCTCTGTCGACAAGCTTACGAAATTGATCCGTAGGTACAAGACGAAATTGCAATCGTACCGGAACAAAGATATCAGCACTATAGATATCCATGTCAACGTCATCCAAGCATTGAAAGACGACCTCAAAGAAGTCAACGACGAAATCGAAGCCGAGACAGCCCGGATCGAAGAAGAGCGTTACCTGCTGCACCAAGTCGTCGCAAAAGAGACGATGCAGATGAAGACTTTGACTCAAGACGAAGCGATCATGAAAATGGAAATCACAGACGACCCTTTCCTGATTTTCCGGTCGGAAGAAGATCATAAGATCAAAGTGATTTACCGACGGGAAGACCGCAATTACGGCCTCGTGCAAATCCAATAACCTTCATGAGTTCCGGCCGAATCCATTGTCCCATCCGCAAAAAATGGGTTGTCGCTACCCCTGAAGAATTCGTCCGGCAAAAGCTCGTTCAGAAGATGGTTTCTGAATTAGCCTTTCCAAAAAATTTAATCGCCGTGGAAAAAGAAATCGGTTCCCTTCCCAACATTTCCTCCGATCCCAAAAGGCGTTTCGATTTGGTCTGCTACGCTAAATCGATTAAAGGCCTCGTTCCTCTTCTCATTGCGGAATGCAAGTCGGTTCCATTGAGCGAGGCTGCGATTCGGCAAGCGTTCGGCTATAATGAGGCGCTAAAGGCCCTATTTGTGTGCATCGCCGGGGAATCTGAAATCAAAACCCTCTGGATCGAGAAGGGGCGGATCGTTTCAGTCCCTTTTCTGCCCCACTACTCAGAACTCGTAAAAAACCTATGAGCCTATGTTGCTGAAAGCCCTGGAAAAACAGATCCCTTCGGCGAAACTTCTCTTGGAAGGGGCCGACTCTTCCGACGGCTATTCCGTTCAACGAGCAGTTGATGTTTGGAACGAAGCCGCTCTCGATGAATCTCGCTTGATTTGCGTGTATGGCTTAAGCGCAGCCCTTTACGGTCTTGCCCGCCCTTGGCTAGACGAAGAGCGGGGACGCCGTCTAGTTTTCGTCGAAGACGAGGGAAGCGCTTTGTTTCATCTTCTCCAAGATGATGACGCAATCCTTTTGCTGAACGACCTGCGGGTGAAAATTTATTTTCTTGAAACAGCGCTCCAAATTGCCCTTACGGCTAAAAAGATCGCTTGGGCAGCCGTGTTTCAAAAAATGTCGTTCTTACTGATCAAAGAATGCGATTGGGCGACTGAATTTCGGGAAGAATTGAAAAAGTCCCATGTTGCGGCGGATCTCCTCCTCTCCGACGTCTCCGATTGGGGGTGTTCGGCGATGAAAAACGCCCGTTCCAATCTCCGCTCTTGTCGGTTAGGAAAAGGACTCGAAGGAAAATTTAAAAATGTCCCTGCCGTGATTGTCGGCGCCGGCCCTTCTTTGGAAAAGAATGGACATCTTCTTTCTTCATTGGAAAACAAAGCTTTGATTTTCGCAGGCGGAAGCGCGCTGAATGCATTGGAAGCGGAGCCCCATTTTGCCGCCTCGATCGATAAAGAGGCTCCTTACCGCCAATTTAAAACCCATCCCTTTTCTCAAACCCCATTCTTCTTTCAGTCGAGGATGAATAAGGAAAATTTTTCCCTTGTCCATGGGGAGGCTCTTTTGTTGCCCGATGGAAATTTCCCGGCGATCAATTGGATCCAAGGAGAAGAGGAGCTTTTCGACGGAGGATGGACGGTGGCGAATTTTCTGACGGCCGCCGCGTGTATGATGGGGTGCAATCCTATTATTTTCGTCGGAATGGACCTCTGTTACAAGAAAGGGCAAAAATATGCCCGCCTCGACGCGTCGGTCCCCGAAGGACTGATCGAATGTCTGGATCGGGATGGAAAGGCTGTTTGGACCCAGAAAGATTGGTTGATGGCGGCCCGTTGGACCGAACAGTTTGCCTTGAGGAATCAGGACAGGGTCTTCATCAATGCGACGGAAGGGGGCTTGGGCTTTCAGGCACCCATCCTCTCCCATTCTCTCGAGTCTGTCATTGAGAAATATATGTTCCATCAGACAGATTTGCGAGGTCAGGCGCACGCCGCTATCCAATGTCTGCCCTGTGCGCCTTCCAATCGGTGGAAGGAATGGGATGCGAGTTCGCAAAGGTGCGAAAAGTTCTGCGAAGATCTATCAAATATCCAATGGGAGCAGCTAGAGAGCGAGATCGTCTATCGGAAACTTTTGCAGCCTCTCTGGGAAATTTGGAGGTCTGTTTTCGAGAGAGAGCTGGAACTCGACTCTCAGACGATGGCTCTTCAGCAAAAATTAAAACTCAATCAAATCCTCTTTTTCCAACAAGTATTGCAGGAACAGATTCATGGATACTAATCCGGATAATAACTCCAAATTTTTCGGCCCCGAAGGGCAGCTTCTGTCGGAAAATTTTTTTGACGGGAAGAGAACAGGAGACGCCAAACGATATTATTTAAGCGGCGCCCTTTATTCCATCGAACGGTTCGATCAAGGGCGCAAAGAAGGAAGGCAAGAATTTTATTACGAAGACGGCGCCCTGAAAACCTTGGAAAATACCCATGAAGGAATTCTCCATGGAGAATCTCTTCTCTATTGGCCGAACGGCAAATTGAAGAGAAAATGCACATTTACTCAAGGAGCCCGAAGCGGCATCGACCAAATGTGGAATGAAGAAGGACGGCTTGTCGACGAGGGGAATTATGAAATGGGCAAACCGGTCGGCTGCCATCGACGATGGAGCGGATCTGGACAGCTTTTGGAAGAGCTCGTTTATCTATCTCCTCCCCGTTTCAATATGAAGCAATGGGATGAACAAGGGCAGCTTCGAGTGGATGCCGAATGGACCGATTCCGAAAACTACCGGGAAAAAGTCTGGGACCGTTTCCAAAATATCTGGATTGAAAAGAAAGGGCGATGGAATGGGAAACAACTGCAATACTTCTGACGCTCTCTTCATGGAGCGGTTTCCTCATTTAGGCCTATTGTCATCCTCCTGGCCCATTCAAGAAATACGGGATGAGCCTCTTCCTTCTTTGCAGCTTGAAAAAGTGGAAGCCCTGTATTTTTATGGAATCGGCAACGGATCTATTTATTTTCAGGTGAAAAATTGGCTGCACGCAAAAAAGGAAAGGGAACTGATTTTTCTTGAAGACAACCCCGGCGCGATCGCCTCTTTCTTACTGCGTCCAGAATCAGCGGACATCCTTTCCGATCCCCAAATCCATTTAGCTCTCTTGTCCAAAAATAAACAGATCGAACAAGAATTGGGAACTCTGGCCGAGCGCCTTCCCGAAAGAAGAATTGAAGTGGCCGCCTTGCCCTCCTATTCAGGGCGCCGTTTTCAAAACCTCCGGTTGAAATTGCTGCGCAAAACGACCTTGTCCCATGCCTTGCATCTCGATCGGTGCCACGGTTATCAAGCATTTGAAAATTTTTTGAAGAATCTCAAACATCTACCGCAATCTTTTTACGCAAATGCCCTTAAAGATACATTTCAGGGCATTCCTGCAATCGTCTGCGGCGCAGGTCCTTCTCTGCAGCAATCGATGGATTTGCTGCGAAACTTGGAAAACCGCGCTTTGATCATCGCAGGAGGATCCACTCTTGCCGCCTTAAGCTCGCAGGGCGTTTCCCCTCATTTCGGAATGGCGGTCGATCCCAATCTCGAAGAATACAGAAGGCTCAAGAACAATTTCGCTTTCGAAGTCCCTCTTCTTTATTCGACTCGCGTCTTTCCTGCCATTTTTCAGACCTGCAACGGCCCCTTCGGCTATATGCGGAGCGGAATTGGCGGAGTGCCGGAACTTTGGATCGAAGAACAGCTCGGACTCTTGGGTCCCCTGCTCGGCGATTTTTTATCCCCGGAATCGATCTCTGTAACCGCGATCTGTCTGGCTTGGGCCCAGTTTCTGGGATGCAATCCGATCCTTCTAAACGGCGTCGATCTCGCCTATACGGGGAAAAAAAGGTATGCCAACGGCGTAGCCGAAGAGGGGGAAGTTTTATTTGCCGAAATCGACGCTGAAAAATCGGCCGCCGATCGGATCGTGAAAAGGAAAGATCGATTGGGCAAGCCCATTTATACCGCTATCCGATGGATCATGGAATCGGCCAGTTTTTCTTATTTTGCGAAAAAGCATCCTGAAGTCCGCTTCATCAACACCACTGAAGGGGGGATAGGGTTCCAAGGAATCGATTACATGCCTCTTGCTGATGCTTCATCGCGATTTTTGCAAAAAGAATACGATCTCCGTTCTCTGATCCATCGAGAAATTGCGATAGCTTCCATGCCGGTTTTTGCGAAAGAGAGGATCGATGAAAAAATCGATGAATTAAAAGAAAGCCTAGACCGGCTGATCGATCATCTGCAAATTTTAACGGGCCGCAAAAAAGGATCTACTGTCCTAGCGGAAATGGAACTCAAAGATGAGATCGCTTTTCTCTATCTGTTTTACGATATGGATGGCGTCCTGGAAACCTCTTTAAGACGCACCTTCCGCGATTGGATGCCCGATGAAAGCGGCGTCGAAATGGAAAAGCGCTCCCAGCTCCGTTCTCAAGAAAAATGGACAAGACTCCTCGATCTGTCCCTTCTATATCAATCCTTGTTTCAAAAAAATACTTAACAGTAAATTTTTTTGTTAGGATTGTTTTCGTTTGGTGTTTTTTGTGCGAGTGTGATAATAATTTTGTATAAAAAATTAACAAAGGAATCGTTTTATGGTTCGTATCGAGTCTCTTCCTGACACACAATCTTTTTCCTCTTCATCTATGGCTTCTATGGCAGCTGCTTCACCGCAGAAGATTTCTAAAACCCTTCCGGAAGGGGTTGAGAACGCGAGCCAATTTTCGGTAGCCCGTTTTAAATTGGAAACCGGTTGGAATCCCGATCAGCCTTTTACAGCAGAAGACAAAGCTTTCGCAAAATTGACCGGCATCGTTTATGAAAAGTCTTCTAAAAGCAAAGTAACCTCCGAAGACGTTGCGTATCAATTTCTTACTGAAGTTCATCAAGGATTGAAACAAAGCGAGAACTTCAGCTCTGAAAACTTGAACCGTTTGATAGGTGAGTTGACTGATATTGAGCCAAGCAATCTGCAGCCTCTTTTGAAAGAAGCAAAAGCAATGGTCGATGATCGTGTCAATAAAAAGGCGGAAAAATACAAGAATTTTGAACAAGTCAACGAATTTTTGACGTCCAAAATCGATCCCAACACCGAATTTTCTGTTTTCGTTAAGACTCCGAAAGAGTTCGTCGAAATCGTGCTCGAACCTGTGATTGACTCCAAGCCTGCAGCTCCTGTCTCTCGCGCTCATAACAAACTCTCTTTCCATTTCCCAACTCGCTCTACAATTTTAAAAGTCGCTGGCGCCGTGACTTTAGTCGGTCTTGGAATCGGATATTATTTGTATGGCATCCCAGCCACGTTTTCTAATTTGAAAAATTATCTGCCCTCTAGATTTTCTGGGGACAATAATCCATTAGTTCCTCCAAGAACAGATGCTGATGCTAAGGAGAATCTTCCTCCTGTTCAAGGGTCTATTCCACCGGGTCTTGCTTTTGAACAAACAGAAGAACCCTTGAAACCGATGAATCCGAATGCGAATCAAATCGGCAGCACTGCATCTCAAGCGGATGCTGGTTCTCCAACTATTGTACTTTTAGAGCCCGCTTCGACAACAAGTGTTCCAGAGATATCAAAAGCCCCTGCCTCACCGGGCGTCAGTTTAGCAACAGATAGGCCGGCGGAGCAGGAAAATCCGAATCTTGTGAATGTTTTGCCGAAAGTGAATGGCAAAGAACCGGTGATGGCCGCTCAACCGACAATTCGGCCTTACTAGCTATTCCGTTTGGTTTAGCTCGTATTCATGCAGTTTGTTGCGCAGCGTCCGGACGCTGATTCCGAGGATCGAAGCGGTTTTCGTTCGGTTCTGGTGCTGCGCTTCAAGCGTTTCTAAGATCGCCCTTTTTTCCAGTTCGTGAAGAGAGAGACCTGAAGTCCAATTGGCGGGGCGTTGTTTTTGGAATCGGGGGGAGCCTTGCTCTGAATAGTGGAATCGAGATAGAGATGCTCGCTGTCGATTACCGGATCGAAATCGAGAACGACTGTCCTTTCTATGATATTGGCCAATTCACGGACATTTCCCGGCCAAGAATAATCGAGGAGCTTTTGCACGGCCCGTTCGGTAAATTTTTTCAAAGGTTTATGGTTTTCACGCGCAGAAACTGCTCTAAGAAATGATTCGCCAAAGGCAAAATATCCTCGTGCCTTTCTCGCAAGGGGGGAATATGGATCGGAACCACGTTGAGCCGGTAGAAAAGATCTTCGCGGAACAGCCTTCGTCTCGATCGCCTCTTGCATGTTCCTGTTGGATGTGGCCAGAAAACGGAGGTTTACCTTGATCGGCCTTGTTCCTCCCACCCTTTCGAATTCCTGCTCCTGGATTGCCCGGAGAAGTTTCGGCTGCAAGCACGAGAGGGATTTCGGTCACTTCATCCAGAAGAAGAGTCCCTTTGTCAGCCAGTTCAAACCGGCCCGATTTTTCTTGTATGGGCCCCTGTAAAAGCTCCCTGTTCATGTCCAAAAAATTCCGATTCGAATAGCGTTTCAGGAATCGCAGCGCAATTGACTTTGATGAAAGGATGCTGTGCGCGCGACGAAAGGTCGATGGATCGCCCCTGCGATGACCTCTTTTCCTGTTCCCGATTCTCCCGTAATGAAAACGCTGGCCTGGCTTTTGGCGATTTTTTCTAAATCCTGCAGTATCTCTTTGCATCGCCGGGCTATTCGCTGTCAAATAGGCCCGCTTCGTCTGGGAATTCTCTTCTCGGTAAAACCGATTTTCTTTGACGTAGGCGGAGATGATCCTCCGCTTTTTCCAGAGCGCTTTCGAGCGCTTCGGGAGAAAACGGCTTGATCAAGTAATTGAAGGCGCCGAGTTTCATCGCTTCGACCGCCGATTCGATGCTGCCGTGGGCCGTCGCAAGATCACGAGCGGGGAGGGATGGAGGGTTTTCGCCGCGGCCAAAACTTCGAGGCCGCTTTTCAAAGGCATTTTGATATCGCTGATGACGAGATCGAAAGCGCTCCTCTTCGAGCTTTCGGATCGCATCCGATGCCGTTTTCTGGCAGGGAGACTTCTTTTCCCTGGCGTCTGAGCGTTTCGGCAATGAAGCGGAGCATCAGAGGTTCATCGTCGGCAACAAGCACTTTTTCAATCATGGTCTACCTTTTCAACGGCAAAGAAATGGTGAAAGTCGCCCCTTTGCCTGGCTGGGAGCGGACATCGATGTTCCATAGTGGGCCTGGACGATTTTTTGGGTCTCGACAAGTCCGAGGCCGTTGCCTTTCTGTTTCGTCGTGAAAAATGGAGAAAAAGATTTTTGAGCTGCTCTTCTTCCATGCCGATCCCTGTGTCGGAAACTGGAGATTTGGCAAGCATCTTCCATTTTAAGAGGGAAATACGTAAGCAGCCCTCCGTCGGGCATCGCCTGGAACGCATTGAAGATCAAATTGAGCAGAGCCGATTTAAGCGCTTCGGGATCGATCGGGAGCGAGCAGAGGAGCATCGGGGATATGCATCGCCACTTTACGTTTTCAGGAAACGCCGGATCGACTTTGATGAATTTCCCGATCTGCTTTAGATATTGCCCGATCTCGACCGTTTGCGGCTGGATTTGGATCGGTTTCGAGATAGTGGAGGACTGCGCTCACCATTTTTTCCAAAGCTTTTGTCCCTTCGATGATGTAACCCGCCATCTCCTGCAAATGGGGGCTCTCTTCAAGATCTCGCATCAAAAGCGACGCATATCCGCGGATCCCTCCCAGCGGGTTGCGGATCTCATGGGCCACTGTCGCGGCCAGCTCTCCCAGTTCTTTCATCCGGTCATTGCGGCCGGCGATGTTTTGCAGTTTTTGTTTTTCGCCGATATCCCTCAGCAACAAGATCATGCCATGGTAGAGTTTTGGTCCGTCGTAAACAAATGAGGTAGAGATTTCCATCTCCTTCTGATCGCTCGGAAAAGTTTTATAAAGGAGTTTATGCGAGATGCCCGAATTTCAGCGCCTCCCGCATCGAAAAACCAAAATAATCGTCGGCGAAATGGTCCCAATACCGTCTGAAAGAGAACGGTCTCGGATTTCATTTTCAGGAATTTCTGGGCCGCATCGTTCACATAGGACCAAGGTCCCTGACAGGTCGATGAACAGAACCGCGTCGGAGATATTTTAGAATATGGCCCAAATAACAGAGCAAGGCGGCTCAATTCTGCGATTTTGAGTCCCAAGTTCTTGGTTGACAGCCTGAAAGCGCTCTTGTAACTTAGTGTATGCAGTTTTTTAGACGATGAGCCTCTTCCGAAAAAAGGCAAAAGCTCTCGATAAATGATGCACTCCCTCTTGGACGCTCTCGCTTTTCAGAGCCAAGTCGGCCGATTGCTGTAGCTGCTGGAGAATGTTGTCAGACATGTTTTCTACCCTCAGGTCCTAAACCGGACTATAAGGAAAACGGTATTATTGTTGACTCTTCTTCTTCGGCTGCTCCCGGCTGGAGCAGTCGGAGAGGGAGAAACTCCGCCGGCGCAACTGCAAAGGCGGAATACATCTACCGCAACCAGCGACGATTTTTTCTATCCTATCGCCGCCCCCATCCATACGCCCCGCTCCGCCTATCCTTGGGAATCGGAGGCCAACCTCCCCCGCATCACGAAAGAATTTTTCCGCTGCAAAGGCAACTCCCTCAATCCTCCCATCGTCGATGCCAGCGATCCAAGAAGCCCACTCCTGCCGATTGCGAAGGGGGCAGCCGCCATGGCCTGCCCATCATCGCCGGCAAGGAAGGCGTTTATCCGATCCTGATCGATCTCCTCAACTACATCCAAAAAAAGACCGGCAAACGGGTCGATCGTCACCTGCGGGCACCGGTGTCCCGTCCATAACACCTACTCCGATCCCTGCTAAGGAAAACCGCATCTCGAAACACCAGATCGGGGCCGAGGTCGATTTTTATGTCCAAGGGATGGAAGACAGGCCCCGCAAGAGATCGCCGGCCTTCTCATGCAGTACTATCAAGAAACCCCTGTCTATAAAAACGATAAGGAATACCTTGAATTCAAGCGCTATGACAAGCCGGACCATCCGCCATCCAGCCCTGGTGAATAAAGAAATTTTTATCAAGATCTACCAGAAAGATGAAGGACGCGACGCGGACAACCGCCATCCCCATGCCTATATCACCCTCCAGGTCCGCTTCGACAGAGAAACCAAAGGAGCGGGTCCTCTACGAATGGGCCAAGGCCAACCAAGGACTATCCCAGAGGGTGACGCCTCTTCAATATTTTCTTTCTAGAAATGGGAATCCTTACTATCATAAGCGTCTAAATTCTATGCCGGTGTGGCGAAATTGGTAGACGCGGTAGACTCAAAATCTACTCCTAGCAATAGGGTGCTGGTTCGAGTCCGGTCATCGGCAAAAATAAAGCCCCTTTTCGGGAGCTTTTTTTTTGCCGGTGAAGGAAGCCAACATTTGGCTTCCGTCCGGACTCGAGTCGGCTGCGATGTTTTGCGAAAGCAAAACCGCCGCCGACCGCCGCCCCGGCAGGACGGGCGCTACGCCCGCCGTGAGGGGGGTCCAGAGTGTGGCGAAGCGCACACTCGCGGGATAGGGGGTGTGGGGGAAAGGGCGAAGCTCTTTCCCCCACATAAGCGCTATGGGGCGAGAGTCGAAGACGAGTTTCGCATTTAACTAACCGATTTTAACCCTGCTCAAATTTTCTCCGATGAAAAACCTTCGAACCTAGAGGAGATTAAAAAATGAAAATAACTGCTCAAGAATTTACACAAAATGCAAGTAAACCAGCAGGATCACTCCTAGGAGCTGTAGGAGGGGGTGTGGCGGCGGCGGTATTTTGTAGACGAAAGCCTAACCTAATGCTGAAGCTAACGGCAAGAACTTTAGGGACTGGCGGCCATCCTGTTGTGTGGGCTGCGAATAGTGTGTTTATGCAGGGGGTTACTACAATAGCAAGTGGTGCATTGGGCGCAGCGGCTGGTTGGAAATGCGGGAGTCGATTCGCTGCAAATAAAGTTGTTTCTGACCTGACCCCCGAAAACTAGTCCGCCAGAGATTAGAGGTTTACGTCCGATTGCCTGCAAAAAAAATTGAGAGGCCTTCGCTTCTCCTTTTAATCTTTTAAAGAGAGCGCAGTGCTTGGCTCTG
The DNA here is from genome assembly GCA_963713105.1 of uncultured Chlamydiae bacterium. Taxonomy (GTDB): domain Bacteria; phylum Chlamydiota; class Chlamydiia; order Chlamydiales; family SM23-39; genus CAVQKJ01. The sequence goes on along the minus strand of CAVQKJ010000004.1, from coordinate 956,631 downwards.
TCGCGTTACAAAGCCTAAGCTACCGATTCGTGGACGATCCTCGCGATCGTCTTCAGGGTAGGATTTCCTTTTTTAGATAAAGCATGTTGAACTGTAGATCTAGACATCTTTGCCTTTTTGGCTACTTGAGCTCTGTTTACTTGGAGATACGCATCGAGGATTTCGATAAATGCTTCTGTATCATTTTGAATCAGACTTTCTAAAAGAGCAGCGCTTACTTTATCAAAGTCTTTGAAAAAGCGATCAGGATTATGTTTTTCGAGTTTGATTTTTTTAGTCACTTTCATTATCGGCATATCTTCTAAGGAGAAGCCGCGCTTTTTGGATGTCTTTCTCTTGAGCATTTTTGTGTCCTCCAACTAGTAGGACAATCATGTCTCTACCTTCCTTAAAAAAATAGATACGCCAGCCATTTTTCCAGCGCAATTCTGCTAAACCGCTTCCCAAATTTTTGGCATCGCCAAAATGGTCTGAATTTTGAATCCTCTCTAATCGAGCATTAATTTGGCCTTGTTCCTTCCAAGTTAGATTGGCAAGCCAATTTGTAAATTCAGGTCTTTTTTGATCGAAATCATACTGTACAGTATATCAGGCACCTAATGCAATATTCAATTTATTTTTTTGACACATGTGCTTCCAATCGAAAGTCTTGATTACGGAAATCGCTTTTTCCGGTGAAGGAAGCCCTCCGGGGTTCCCGAAAATGCATCATTTTTGGGGTAGAGTTGGCTTCCGTCCGGACTAGAGTCCCATTCGATGTTTTGCGCCGCGCAAAACCGAATCCGTCCGGTTCGTCGCTGAGCCTGCTTCGCACAAAAAAGATCCCCCGGATCTTTTTTGTGATTCCGCAGCCTCAAATCCTCACGCAAGCCAAACTGTTGGCTTGCTCTTTTTTTTCGAAAAAGGAGGATTTGAGCCGCCGCCCAGGGTGCACCCCGCAGGGGAGGAGGCAGGACGAGCGCCTCGCTCGCCGAGAGGGGGTCCGGTCACCGGCAAAAACAAAACCCCTTCTAGGGGCCTTTTTTGTTTTTGCTGGTGAAAAAAACAGCAAAGATAGCAAATTAAGCATTGCCGTTTTTTAGGGCGAGAATCGAGCATCTAGCCTGCTAGGCGGCGGAAGTTTTCCTCTGCCAGACGTCGATCTCGAAGAGATCGTCCGGAAAAAAAGGTGATTCTTATGGCTCAAAGGATAGATATCCTTCTTCCTGGGCTCACCTGCTCTAAATGATTTTTTTGATACCTGTATTGTCAATGGTTAATTTTTCGCAAGAAGTCCGCTCTCCCTGGCAACAAGTCGATAAGATTCAGTGGCCTGTTTTGATGGATGACATTACCTGTGATGTGGCGATTGTGGGCGGGGGAATATCGGGGATTGCAACGCTTTATTACTTGATGACTGAAACAAATAAGCGCGTTGTCCTTGTAGAGAAGGGGACGATTGCATGTGGTGCAACCGGGAATAATGCCGGATTCATGTGGGCACATATCGAGCGGCCAGTTAGTGAACTTGTGGAAGAATTCGGATTTGAGCTGGTAAAAGAGGCCTTTTTAGAGCTGGATCAGGGATGGGATGAGTATGTCAAGCTCAACAAGCTCATCGGCCTTGAGAGCAATGTAGAACTTTTAGACAACGCAGGATTTGCCTTTACCGATATAGCAACGTTACAGCGTTCAATGCTAGATGGAGCTATTTTTCGAAAGATGGGTCGAAATAACTGGGAATTTTTCGTCTCTGAAGAAATCGAGGCGGTAGGTGAAGGGATTCACCGTGTTCCTCGAGAAATCCTTTTAGAAAAACTCCAAACGATCGACCCCTCTTATATTGGTCTTCTCTATGACACAGTTGACAGAGCTCGGACGAACACCTATTTGTTTTGCCAACGTCTTTTGGAATATCTCAAGCATCGCTTCCCCGATCGGTTTGAAGTATATGAGCAAACCGAAATCACGCACATTGATAAGAACTCCTTGCATCATTCTTTGGGTACAATCATTGCTGCTGATCAGGTTTTATGTACAAATGGCTATAGCAGCAAAGTGACCCCGCGAGCAGCGTATGCAGCAGCAGCCTCCACTTCGTTACCTGAAGGCTATTCGGCGGGATTCATCACTCTTGCCGATCCGTCAGTCCCTTATTGGCACGTAACAAATCGCGATTCTCTAACAGTTATTGCAGGGCCAGACTACACACGTCCCGCTCTTGATCGGAACGAATGGAACCAAAGCTTTTTGCAACTCAGTCAATTTTTCCAAAAAACTTACGGTCTAAATCCCTCTTTTAGCTACCAATGGTTCGGTATCCAGGGTTACACAGAAAATGGTCTCCGTTGGGTAGGCCAGGATAGCGAAAACTCCCATCTTTGGTACAATCTAGGATGCAATGGTATAGGGATTGTTCATGCAGTTGCTGGAGGGAAGCGAATCGCACGGCTGCTCAATGGTGAATCGTTAGGCCCCTCTTTATTTTCTGCGTTCAGATCTTAAGGCGCAAAGATTATGAATTTTGGAGGTGTAATTCCTCTTTCAATGCTTTGATAGGCCTCTAGCTTTTCCTTGAGTTTTTTCAGTCAAAAGTTCTAAGAACCTATCCCAGTAAAATTTTTCGTCGATTTTCGGGATTATTTTGGCCGATTTTCGATTCCAATTTGAGGGGCTATATACTTTTGTCGATATTGCCCCCAAAAATTGGATCGAAAATCGGCTCAAAAGAACCCGAAAATCGACTGAAACTTTTTACTGGGATAGGTTCAATTACGTCCGACCATCTGCAAAAAAAAACCAAAGAGAGGCCTTCGCCTCTCCTGTTTCATTTTTTGCGGTAAGAAAAACACCCCTTATTGACTGCTGAAATGCCTGCGGTGATCACTCTTAGAAGGTGTTTAAATATTAACATAATTTTCAAACACTTTATTATGAAGGAGCTGAGGCGCTTGTAAAATCGATTTCACTGAAAATGATCGATATTTCGGGTTCACTGTAGACTGGCTCGTACGGTCTCTGTTCCTGAGGTTTGGGTTTTGGAATCCTTATTTCAGGAGAGGGTGTTTTTCTGCTTTTGTGTTCAGTCGCGCTTGGGAGCGCGGGCGGAGGATCTGCACGGCCCAGCCTTGGAAAAGGGTCTTCCGGCGAGATCATTTTTCTCTTTTGATAGAAACTTTTCACTTGTTTTTGGATGCTGGGAAAGCCGGAAATGGCCGTCTCCCGAAAACACCGGTCTGATTTCGGATTGCTCAGATGACCTTGGCAGGTCCATTCCCATCCTTGACATTCTCTGATCACCTTAGTGTAAAGCTCTTGCTGTTTTTGGAGTTCGCGAGGAAGTGGCTCTGGCAGGTTGGGAATCCGATTGTTTCTTTCGTCGATCAATGAATAGCGAAGGTTGCTGACCTGCTGTAACGCTGTCTGAAAATCGCCTATTTTGTCTAGCTTCCTGTCTTGAAGGACTTCGGTGCTGAGCTTAGATGTCATAAGAGTTCCCTTTTTCAAGAGGGAAATCTTAACAGGAAAAGAAGAATTTTTGAAGAGATTATAGAATAATGCCTTCGGTGGCTGCTCTTTTAGAGGTCTCATAGAAATTAAAACCTAGTTTGGCATCGAGTTCGTTATTTCTGTACCATTTCCCAAACTGGCCATTGTAGATGAGCGAGAAGCAGAGGCCTCTCTTTTTTTTCGCTGTAGGATGCCCGCCAGGGGCCCCGAAGAAAGCTTCGTTCTTTGGGATAGGAAGAGATCGTGAAGAACTAGCTTTAGCGAACTGCTTTACATCTATTGGATCGAGTTCTAAGCCATGCTGAGACCATTGCATAAGTCATTCGCCGAATCTTTCCGCGTTTTTTGGCGAATTTTCAATTTTTTCGAACTCCTTAACTTTCTGCAAGTTGAGCTCGTTCAAAAAAATGGAAATTCGCAGAAAAACCATCGAAAATCTTCAGCAAAGCACTTATGCAACGGTCTCATGCTGAGTCGCTTTCAATCTCTTGATGATCCTTAACCCATCGATTCGTGAATGATATGAGCAACTGTTCTGAGCGTAAGAATTCACCCGCACAACTCAGAATTGGTGCTATTTTTCCATGATATATGATTAAACGTGTTGAACGAGATTCCTGCACACCGTTTCGGGTGTGCATATTCGGATATCCTTTTTCCCAGGACTTCGGCTTCGCATTGTCCAGAGCTCATTTTAAAGGGAACGATTTCACTTTAAAATAGGGGCTGCCATTCTATCAGTGATTTAAAAATGTTAGTTCACTTATTTTTTGATGGATCACTTTTAGCGCTGTATTTTTCTTTCAAATCTTTAATGAATAATATTTTGCTTTCGTCCATAGGATTAAAAACTTTTACATCCAAGTCAGAGGTCTGAGCTAATTTTTTAAGATGCTCGAGAGCCAAGGTTTGCAATTTTTCCAAATTTTTTCCAAAAATTTTTTCGATTTCCTTCTTACTAACAACTTGTATCCTACTTTTGCAATGAAGGGTTTGAAGATCGAGCGAATACTGGCTAGCCTTATAACGAGTCAAATTACCTACAGCATCCATAAGAAAACAATCACAAGGATCACCGAATAAGGCATAATGATCATCACGCGAAATCACTTTATAGGGGCCGCGTAGGCATTCCTTTGACTTAGGTTCGTCAGTATTACTAAAAACAATCCACTGGCCGGGTATTAAACCAACATAACTAATTGCTTTATATGATGGTTGAGATGTCATTTGACTTGATGTTAAAGATAAATTTGTTGTCATAAAACCTCTTTTTATATTTTAATTATATATTAATTATATATAAACATTACTTTAATATCAAATATTAATTAATACAGACATTAAAATCATAAATATCTTGTAATTAGTGACTTATGTTTTGAGGCGGATTTAAACGACCAAAAAATGCGACCCCTCTTTGGTAAGTGTTCGCAAACACCAGCAGCTTTTCCTTGATTCGACTCATGATTAAACGTGTTGAATCCTCAAATTTTAGGTTTTAAGATATTTCTTAGACTTATTTATAGCCCCTGAAGAGTGAAGCCCTCCGGGGTCCCCAAAAATGCATCATTTTTTGCTGGGTTAGGAAGCTTTTCTAAGAAATGCAAAAATCGCCTTAAAATAAGCATCGGGATCATCGTAGAGGGCAAGATGGCTCCCATTTTCACAAATCTTCGGCGTCGCGTTTGGAATCAAAGCGGCAATTTTTAAAGTGTCTGCTGGATTGATGGTATCGTAGCGGCCGGAAATCACGAGGGTTGGAACTTTGATCTTAGACAAATCATCCCAACGATCCCAGTTGCGATAGTTGCCAAGGATCGTCATTTCACTCGGCCCTCCCATTGTGTGATAGACGGCCAAATTAATGTGGTCGAATGCCGAAGCCGCCCCTTCAGGCCAGGGTTGCAATCGACAAATGTGGCGGGAATAAAAGTGGTCGAAGAGTAGTTTTTGATAGGCGGGGTGAGTATATTCTTTGTTTTCTTCGTAGGTCTGCATTTGATGTTGGATTTCTAAAGGAAGCTCTGAATAAAGCTGCTGTATATAAACCTCGTAAGAAGCGATGCTCCCTGGGCTATTTGAGAGAATGAGCCCTTTCAAATGGCGCTGATATTTCAAAGCATATTCTATGGCGAGCATTCCTCCCCAGGATTGGCCATAGAGATAAAAATCAGTTAAATTTAGCGCCCTGCGGACGAGTTCCACTTCTTCACGGAATCGCTCCACGGTCCATAAAGAGAGATCGTCGGGTTGATCGGAACGGAATGAACCCAATTGATCGTAATAGATGATTTCAAATTCCTCAGGAGAAAAAACTTTTTCAAAAGCAGCTTCAATGTATTCATCGGAACAGCCAGGCCCCCCATGCAAGGTGAGAATTTTGATTGGGCCGTGTCCGACTCTCTTTGTCCAAACCTTGTATCCATTATCGAGTTGGACGTATTCAATTGTATCTGCCATGGCAGTCAATCCCCAAAATAAGATTAAACATCGAACGATTTGTTTCATGATTCCTCCAAAGAGTAGAAAAAATAAGGGATTGAAGGAAAAAGATACAGAGATTGTCTCTCAGTAAAAATTATGGGATTCACATATTTTTCTGGCTTTGTTGCATACCGGTATGTGCATAAAGACTTAAAAATTAACCGCCGAGCCCACCGAGAACACCGAGAGAAAACTATATTTCTTTTAACTTCTCGGTGCTCTCGGTGGGCTCGGTGGTGATTTAATTCGTTTATTAACATGAGCATGAGTCCGTTTGATTTACGCAACAAAGCCTATTTTTCTATGGATCGGATAAAGCTTGCTGAACAGTTGTTTATCAATGAGAAGAAATGATATCTTGTTTAGAGTCTTAGATACTTCAGCGATGTACTTCCGCAATGCTAGAAAAACAATCTCTTCCAGACCCGCTCATTATTAACTGCCTAAATACCGATTACGGCTATTGAAGTTGCTACACTTACATTTCTCCCCCTTGGCGCGGATATGAATGCATCAGTATATAAAGCTCAAACGACAGACCAGACATCTTATTTCGTAAAGCTAAAGACGTGGCCATCATCATGATATCAGCGTTGTAGATCGTGGAGCTGTTACATGATGCCGGGATTCAACAGATTATTCCGCCTATTAAAACAATCCATGGCAGGCCAACTCAACGTATTGAAGATTTTACCCTCATTGTGTATCCATTTGTCGAGGGACAGGATGGATTTAGCCGTGATCTAACGGATGATCAATGGATTAAACTCGGCAAGGCGTTGAGGCAAGTTCACGAAATTGAATGTGCCCTCATCCATCAAAACCCAAATCCGACGGGAAGTCTATTCACCTAAATGGCGAGAGGCTGTTCGGTCGCTCTATACTCATATTGGAGCTGAACCGCGTCGATGAAATTGCCTTAAAACTATTGAAGTTTATGAAGAAAAATATGCTGGCAATTCGCCGATTGGTAGATCGCGCTGAACAGCTTGAGCCAAAAGCTCCAGGACCAATCGCCTAAATTCGTGCTGTGCCATTCCGACATTCATGGCGGCAATGTATTGATGGATGGAAATGACACTATCTACATAGTGGATTGGGATGATCCTATCATGGCGCCAAAGGAACGCGACCTCATGTTTATTGGCGGCGGCGTCGGAAATGTTTGGAATAAGCCGCATGAGGAAAAACTTTTTTATAAAGGCTATGGAAAGACTGAAATTAATTCGACCATCCTGGCCTATTACCGGCATGAACGAATCGTGGAAGATATTGCCATCTACGGTCAGAGTTGCTTTTGACGACAACTGGAGGCAAGGACAGGCCAGAGATGTACAGACAGTTTATAGGCATGTTTGAACCTCAAGGGGTAGTGGATATAGCATTCAAAACTGACAGGGGCCTAACCGGATAGGGTCATCTGGACTTTTATAAAAATATATTTCTTGGTTGAGCAGATGAGCAAACAGAAATCAGGCCACGTCGTGGGCTATCGACCGTTTTAGTCGATCAGCCATTGGCCAGGGATCATATCGCGCTCCCCGTTAGGTCCGAGGTCTATGTGCAGACCAAACTGTTTCCCTATCTTTTTTTGTCTTGTACTGCAAAACTGGAAAGAAAGTAATTTCTCAAACAAGAGGGTGTTGATATGACTAAAGAAGTAGTAAAACATCGAAAAGATGAAAAGAAAAAGCCCACTCTGACCCCCAAAGAAAAGAAAGCGAAGAAGCAAGAGAAAAAACAGAATAAACAGAACAAATTCTAGCTCTTGCCGATGAACCTATCCAAGTATTACTCCGCTAGGCAAACAAGCGACATATAGCTTGCTGCGGCTTTGCCATATTGATCCTCCTCCTCGGTCTAGCCTTTGGCTATGCCTCTCGTCGTTCGGATCAATCTGGCTTTACCTCGCTGGCGCTCTCTGTCGCTTGTTTGCCTAGCGGAGTAATAAAAAATTTCAGTCGATTTTTCGGTTTTTTTGCCGATTTTCGATTTGGATAGGTTCGTAATGCCGTTTTTCTTCACTCCGATGGGTCAATTGTAGAATTGGCGGGCTTCTGGCTGCTTCGGGTTTATTTCCAAGGACAGCGGATTTTATTCCATTTCCAACTTTTGTCCTCCTTCTTAGACCCGGTGTCTCGTTCGCAAACCCTGGGACAAGAATCAGAGTTGAACCGATACCCGAGGCCTATCCCTAAGGAATATCCGCTGAGATCGATCGTTGTTGGAACGACTGTCCCTCCCCGCGAATTGTGATAAGGAATCCTGATATAGGAATAGGCGCCGAATAGATCTAGAAAAAATGAGCTGGCCAAATCAAAGAGGAATCCCGCCTTGCCCACTGCGCCGCACCCCCATTTTGACACATGTTGTGTAACATAGGGAGAATCATTGAATAGATTCACATGGGTGGGAAGAGCTCCGGCTCCAAGGTAAACATCGCCAAAATTAAATTTCCAAAGGTATTTCAGCCCCACCCCGATTGGGATGAATTTGACTCTTGTTTTATTGCCGAGAGCTGTATTGCCCCATTTCGTGGAGAGGCTTCCAGATACAAAAGGATAGAGCCCTCGCCAAGCTTGGACGCTGGTTTCAATGCCCGCTTGATAGGTTTCTGCAAAATCTCTGCGAAACAGGTGGCCTGTCGGACCATAGTAGGCGCCTTCAAATTCTAAAAGGACCTCTGTCCCTTCTAAGCTAGAGAGGAAAAACGACACGGCAAGGAACAATAGATTAATGTATTTTTTCACAGATTAGATCCTATTAGCTTTTACAAATGTATACAATCAACTCCGAATTTATCATAGAGTTATTGACACAGAAGCGCTTTGATTCCCATCGCTATCCTGGGAAACGATCGTGTAGACATCTTTCACTTTATTGCTTCGATTATGGTCGTAATAAACATTTGGACTGGAAGCGGGTACCACAGCGATAACGATCCCATTTCGGCTGATTTGATACGAGACTATAGAAGGATCGGAAGAGGGAGTCCAAAATAACTGATGAATAATGTCAGTTTGGTTTAAGAACCGATTATAAAGCACGGTCCCATTAAATTTTGAAGGGGGCGAAGGGATGTTTCCGAAGAATGAATAAGTCGGGTCGAATATTAGATCCGCGTTGCTTCTATCTGCCCAAGTAGCCAAAAACTGACCTAGCAATGGATTAAAACTAGTTATGACGTCGCTTCCTGTGATTGCAGTAGAAGAAATGACCGATGGGGATTCCCAACCGGTGCCGGGCGTATAGAAGGAGTAAGTTGGATTTCCATTTGAGACGTTGCTCCATGTCGCGAGAAACGCCCCTGTCGCGAGATTGCAAGAAACAGCGACATTGTCGGTCACTCCGGAGGTGATTGTGATGGTCTCCGACGGGGTCCATCCTTCTTCTTCAGTGTAAAATGAATAAAAGGGATAGAGATTCTGATTGATATCTGACCAAGCAGCCAGGAATTGACCTGTGACAGGATTAAAGCAACAATACACGTCGTTATCGACTGAAGCTGCCGCCGCAATAGGAGCGGCAGCGCTCCATGCGCCTGAAGTATACAATGAATACATCGGGACGCCTGTCCCTATATCGGTCCACACAGCAAGAAATTGGTTAGCTGCAGGATTAAAAGCGGTATACACATTGTCTGCAATGGATTCCATAGTGATTGTCGCAGCCGTACCCCAACCTGAATTGATGTCGTAAAATGAGTATTTTGGAAGGTTTGTGCTACGATCAGCCCAAGTGACAAGAAACTGTGAATCAGAATTGCAAGAATTGACCGTATTCTCCGCAGCAAGAGAAGTCGTCAATAAATCAGCAGGACTCCATCCCACGCCCGGAGTGTAAATGGAGGTAGTTGGATTTTTGGATCCCATGTCTGTCCAAGTAGCGAGAAATTTTCCCGAAGCTGAATCGAAAGAGGTAAAAGCATTGCTATTAAATAAGGCCTGGGAAGAGGTTGAGATCGTGTCAATTGCACTCCATCCCGTTCCAGATGAGTAGAAAGAATAAGTCGGATATTGATTATTGTTCTGATCGACCCACGTGGCAAGGAATTGCCCTGTTATAGTATCGCAGGAATTGAAAACGCTATCATACGTGAAAGAATAGGTCTGTGAAATGAGTTGCGGGGGAGTCCAGACGTCGACGGCGCAACACGAAATCGAATATAAGTTACAGAGCAGCGCACAAAAGAATGCATTTTTAAACTTCATCGTATCTCCTTGCGACTTCAGCAGCTATTGCTTTCGGAAAGAAATATTTTGATTGTTTTCTCTATCTTTTGCCAGTCAAAAATTCTGATTTCGCAAAAAAGAAAAAGAGGAGGATTTCTCTATGATCCATCTTTTTTGCTTTTGTAATACCGCTGTAAATAGAGTTCGGCGCATTCATCGTTCAATGGATAAAGCCCCTTTAGGGAAGCGTCGCGAGCCAATTCATTCACTTTGTTGGCAACCGCCATATAAGAAATTCCCTCCTCGGTTTGGAAAAAGATCCGGAGCATCGATTTTTCTGAAGCGATCAACACATTTTTCAAGGTGATTGTATCGCCCTCATAGTGTAATTGATCCTTCAGTGAAAAGTCCTTAGCGGGAAAATCCAATTGCTCGATGAGAATTTCCCTATTGAAGAAATCCCCCTCCAAAGGCCAAAAGGCGCCTAAAATGCAATAGTTGGTTTTCAAAGTGAGCTGTTTTATGAAATGGCGGCTCGATCCAGGCAGAGCCGAAACCATTCTGGGGACTCGACGGGTATTTTTGATTGTCACCGGAACTGCGATTTGAGGCGCTTCCAGCAATACGGCCTCAGTATTTTCATTCAAAATAAGCGTATCTTTCTTGTTCACTCGCAGGACAAGGTCGGTGATTCGGAAATAGGTATCGGGTAAAATAATCATCCATTTATCTGAGTGCGGCAAGCGGACGGAAGGGGTGTTGCACAAGAGGGAGGGTGTAATATGTGAAAGAGACTGTGCAAGCCACGATAACGAATCGCTGGAGAAGGAATTTTGGGCAACCTCTTGAAAAAAGTCCTTCCATCGATATTTGTAATCCAGCGGCAAAAACCAACCCTTTTCTACGTCGTAAGAGATTTCATCGGAAGTTAGCAAATCATCCTTGGAATTCGGAAAATGAAGCAAATGCCAAAACGTGTAGCTCCAACTATCCGAAAAACAATCGGAAATCATCGCATACGAATAGTCGGAAGAGCCCGCCTGATCGAAAATCAACTTAAGGTGGTTGCCTGCGCCATAACAAGTGGCATAGTACAAACACTTCGTCGAAATATTGTGCTCGAAAAAATTGAGCGTTTTCCGAAAATCCTGCAAAGTAAGATCTGCAATGAGGACTTCCGTCTGAGGAGTTTGCGAGTCGGGAGATGCATGTCTTCCATGTCCTGAAAGCACGATATTCCAAGAATGGGGATGGCGATCTTCCTCGCGCGTCACAAAAAAATCACTGAGGCTATCTGCCATTCCAATGCTCACCCAGGGATTGTATAAATAGAACCGGGCTGGATTTTCGAGATCGTCGATGCGGGCGAGATGATCCACTTTCAATCCTAAATGGATTTCTCGATTTGTGAAACCGGTTGCGCATTCGGCGGAGAGACGCTCTTCTTCTTCTCCATATTTTTTAGGCACTAAGAGCACAAATGAATGGTTGTTGGTATATCCTTCCCATTCTTCTGAATGGAAGGGAGTGGCGTAGCTCATAAAGGCCGCATTCATATCGTCGGAGACCTGATTCGATGTTTCATTCAGGAACTCTTCATTGGCATAAAATTCATCGTTGATGCTGGCCAGCATCAATTGTTGGCTTTGAATAGGATCCAAGGACTGCTCTCGATAAAAACGATACCAAAAGTTCAGCCGTTCATTGATCTTGCCGTAGATCTCGAGAGTGTGGTTTTCAGCAGTACTTGGAACCGCCCCCATTTGACGCATGCTTTCCCGTTTTTCAAGAAAGGCTTCCCATAAAGAGGCGCTGACTAAAATAGGACAGGCCTGTTCCTGAAGGGCCGATTGCAGTTTATTCATGAGATAGCGTCTTAGAGGTCTTCCGATATTTTCTTCAACGCCCTTAGAATCAATAAGAATGATCATTTCGCGACTCGTATTAGCATGAAGGCAAGCGGCAAAAAGAAGAAAGAATACGAATCGCATAACAGAAACCTCATTCAACAAGGGCGAACAATTTACAACAGACAAAAATTATAGGATATAAAAAACTAATGTATGAAATTTAAATGTTGTTATAGAATATGAGGGTCATTAACCGGAATTGATTCAAATGAAAAAAGAGTTGATCAATCAAAATGAAAAAATAATTGTTGGAATCAAAGTACGCACGAATAACGCGGCCGAAGCTGATTCCCTGAAAGGGAGAATTTTTCCCTGTGTGAAAAAATATTTTCACGAAAACCTTGCCGCCCGCATTCCGAATCGAGCCAAACCCGGCACCACTTTTTGTATCTATACCGATTACGAGAATGGCCATTTGGGCGACTATACATACTTCATCGGGGAAGAGGTCCATTCGAATGCCCCTATTCCGGATGGTTTTGAAGTTCTAACGATTCCAGCCCAAAAGTACGCTAAATTTACAAACGGTCCAGATTCTATGCCGGATGTGGTCAAGAAGCCCTGGAACCAGATTTGGCGGATGTCTCCAAAGGAACTGGGTGGCGAGCGGGGCTATTTGGCCGATTTCGAAATTTACGATGAGAGGGCCAAAGACCACCAAAAGATCGTTTTGGATTTCTATATAGGGATCAAAAACCTCTAAGAGCCTTCTCTGAATTTTAATAATTATTTAAGATAGTCGTGAACGACTCGGCCATAGGGGAGGGTGAGATCGGCTATGATGTGGATGGCCGAGACAATCTTACGGACAGGCAGGTCGGCGACGGGGGCCATCACGTGGGGCACCAAATCGAGCTTTGCGGGACCTGACCAGGCTTCCTTGATTTTAACTTCGGTGAGAGGATGGGAAACGAGTTCGCAAATGCGGGCTTTCCCATCGACATGTGGAATGATCTTTAGTAGGAAGTTCGGCGTCTCCGAAAAGCTTTTTTCAACAGCCTTTAAATTCGAGGCTTTGTATTTATAGCCCATTGTGCCCAAGGCCACCCTGACCCCTTGATAGTGCAGCTCTCCAACGAGGACATCGCTGTCTACCCGTAATGATGGCTGTGCAAGCGTTTTGGGAAATCCCCAAATTTCCCGTCCAGCTGCGATCGGCGGTTCGCAATCCAAATACATAGAGTGGACATAGTTGCCCGGTTTGCCTTTGTATTCGATGGGGATGACTTGTCCCGATTCGGTGTAATCGCCGAAGCCGCTGGAATCGGGCATCCGGATGAATTCGTATTTGACCCAGGGCTCGACAACTTCGAGAGGCTCGGGGACCACTGCTTTCAGCTTGCGGAGGTCCGTTTCATAAGTGATGATCAGATATTCGCGGTTGATGAACCGGTAAGGGCCTGGAGGATAAGTGGGGTTGCAAAAAGGCATCGCAAACGCCCGTTTTTTAATCTCTTTTTTATCCATAAATCCTCATTGCATATGCCAGCCGTGGCTGACGACGAGCGATTGCCCTGTCAATGCGTTTGAATCGAAGGATGCGAAGAAAAGGACAGCTTCGGCGACATCGTCGAGGGTTGTAAATTCGCCGTCGACCGTTTCTTTGAGCATGACCTCTTTGATGACTCGCTCTTCGCTGATTCCAAGCGTTTTCGCCTGCTGAGGGATTTGTTCATCGACCAGCGGCGTCCGGACGAATCCTGGGCAGATGAGATTGGCGCGCACTTTATGGGCGGCGCCTTCTTTTGCTACGACTTTGCAAAGCCCTTCCAATCCATGTTTTGCGGTGACGTAGGGCGCTTTGAGGAGAGAGGCTTCTTTCGAATGGACGGAGCCGATGTAGATGATCGAACCTCCCTTTTTGCTTGAGTACATAGACCTCAGGCAAGCGCGCGTCGTGAGGAACGCCCCGTCCAAATGGACCGCCATCATTTTTTTCCAATCGCTGTAATGGAGTTTATCGACAGGGGCGATGTGCTGGATCCCCGCATTGCTGACCAAAACGTCGATCGGGCCATGTTTGCTTATGATCTCTTCGATTCCCCGGTCGACTTGCGCCTCTTGCGTTACATCCATGGCCAAAGGGATCGCTTTCCCTCCAACATGTTTCATCTCTTCCGCTGCGGTTTTCGCTCGATTGCCGTCTAAATCTGCCATGATTGCGATCGCCCCTTCGCGCAAAAATCTCTCGGCGATTTTTTTTCCGATCCCGCTCGCAGCGCCAGTAACCAACACGATTCGATTTGCCATTTTCATAGAGACCTAACCTGGGATATAGATCAGGTTTCAAATCTGCACAAGGGATAGTTGGATTAAACGTCTATTTCAGAATCTGTTGCACCCATGTAATCCCTCTCGGACGAAGCGTCCAACAAGCGGGTGAATTCATCCGTAGTGCGTCTGCAACAGCAAACTCGCTGAGCGAGTGATTTTGCCGATTGCCAAATGGAAAGATCTTCGGGTCGATTGTGGGAGAAGAGGATCTTGGAAACGCCGTCCAATAGAAGAGCCAGGCTTCCGGCGAAAAGGATGCTGTCGAAATGATCCATAGTGACGTTATCGCATCCGTAGCTCGAATAATCCCAGTTTCCCCAGTCGTAATTCAAGTAACCGGTTGGGGTCGTGATTTGGACCCAGCCGTCGATGGAGAGAAAAAGGCCGAATAATTTTGCGGACAGGGAAGGGAGGGCCTGGAAGAATTGGCCGATCCAAAAATGGTGCAGACGGAGCGGCTGATGGGTCCCGACGATATAGAGAGGAAAAGCCAGGGTTGAGAGCGAGGAGAGGGTGTGGTAGAGAGCGCTGATTTTTTTCCCATTAGTTCCATCTCGGAGCGCAAGCAGTCCGTGGGCCAAAACGAGGGGATTATATTCAATAAAAGCGGTCGCTGGCGTTTGAAAGGGGAGCCAAACATTGTATGTCGTCGATTTTTGGATGATCTCAGGTATGAGGATTCCTGCAGCGGCTCCCACACCGGCCAATAAGCCGATCGAAGCGATCGCTTTCATCCCATTGCTCTGCATCCGTTTTTTAAACGCTTCATCGGGTTCGTCCGGTCGCTGCGTTACGAGATCCTTCAAATTTGCGAACCACTCATTTCCATTTTTAATTGTAGCTATAGACCCCAATGCGAGAGCCGTTAAGGCTGGCATTTGAAGGAGGGCTGGAACGAGTTGAGGAACGAGGAGAGAAGCTGCCGCTGCGACGACTTTCCCTGGATTGTTTTTTATTGATTGAAGACTTTGAGAAGCAACCCTTGCGATTTGCTGACAGCGGTTTTCGTCAGTTCTCGGCGCAAGAGCTTCTTTCGCTTTTATAACATACGATCCCACTGTAGAGCAGACCGAAGAGCCAATTTTTTTGGCGTATTCCCGCAAGGATTCGGTTGAGTCCTTCGTTGGGAGCACTTTTTTTGCGATCAAGGAAAGTCCGTAGGCGCCCGCGGCGATCGGGAGAAGATTTTGAACGATAGATGCGATAGATTCCGAGTAGCGGTAGCAGAATCCGGCGACGCCAGGCAGGTAGTCCCGGCAAGTTAGGTCTGGGGTGCATTGGTCGCATCCAACGCCATAAAAGTTGCAATTATTTGTCATAAAAATCATTTTAATTAATTATATATTATACAACATTATTTATTATAATTATATTAATTATTTAATTAACGTAAGTCTTTTATTGTAAATGATTTTCTTTCTTCAAAAACGGGTTTTTTGCTATCAAATCTCCTTTTTCTTGGAGGTTGAACATGAAATTTCTGATCCTTTTTGCCATTTGGCTGGCTCCGGCGGTTGGCTTTTCTCATTATGCGATTGCAACCGGCGACCGGGATCGGGAGCGGCTGCACATCCTCAATGAACTTTACAATGCTTCTTCGCTTTCCCTTTTGGAGCTCGAACCTGGCCTTCGGGTTTTAACTATCGGGTGCGGGATCGGCCTTCTTGAGATTGAGATGGCTAAAAAAGTGGGTTCTTCCGGAAAAGTGCTTGGGACGGATGTCAGTTTGGAGCAATTGAAGATCGCTGAGGACTATGCAACGGGTGCGAAAGCGGAAAACCTTGAGTTTTTGCAGCTCAAAGTGGAAGACATTGACCAAATCCAAGGCCGATTCGACCGGATCCATTGCCGGTTTGTTTTATCCCATATCCCTATGGAAAAAACGGAACGGATTATTCCGATCCTTTACAATTTGCTGGCGCCGAATGGGAGGCTTGTCCTGGAGGAAATCGCCACTTTGCGTTCATTTGCTTGCGATCCGCCGAATGGAGCATATGAAAAATGGGTACGTATCAACGAAAAACAGTTCGCCGCTCAGCAATCGGACGACTCTCCAGGAGAAAAAATAGCTAGTTTTCTGCAAAAACAAGGATATTCGTTCGCATCCCATTCTCTTCAGCCGATTCTACGGACGGAGAGGGAAAAGTCGATCCTCTCCTTAGGCGTCCGATCTGTGAAGGAGAGGCTTTTAAAAATGGGTTGGATTTCTGAGGCTGAGATCGAAGACACAATCGATCGTCTTGAAGAAATGGAGAAAGATCCATCGATCTTCCCTCGATATTGCGAGACGAAGCAAATGGTTGTGCAAGGCGCGAACTGTTTTAATAAATCTATTACTGACGATGATTAAGAGGCGGTATGAAATTTCTGATCCTTTTTGCCATTTGGCTGGCTCCATTGGATGTTTTTTCTCAATATATAGTCGCAACTGGCGACAGGGACCGGGAGCGGCTGCATATCCTCAACGAACTTTACAACCCTTCTTCGCTTTCCCTTTTGGAGCTCGAACCTGGACTTCGGGTGTTAACAATCGGTTGCGGGATCGGCCTTCTAGAGATCGAGATGGCTGCAAAAGTAGGATCTTCGGGACAGGTGCTTGCAACAGACAACAGCTTGGACCAATTGAAGATCGCCGAACAATACGCACAGGCAGCTAAGGCAGAAAACATCAAATTTCTGCAGCTAAGCGCGTCAGATGCCGCAGAAGCCGCCCAGGTCCAACAGCGTTTCGACCGGATCCATTGCCGGTTTGTCTTATCCCATATGCCTATAGAAAATGCAGAAAAGATCATCCCGATCCTTTACAATTTGCTGGCGCCGGACGGGCTGCTTGTTCTGGAGGAAATCTCGACTTTAGGAACGCTCGTTTGCGTGCCGAAAAACGCAGGGTATGAAAAATGGGTGGACATCTTCGAAAAACAGTTCGCCGCTCAAAATTCGGATTATTCTCCCGGAGAAAAAATGGTTGGTTTTCTCCAGCGAATGGGTTATTTATTCACCGCCCATTCAAATCAGCCGATATTGCAAAATGAGCGGGAAAAATCGATCCTGGCCTTAGGAGTCCGATCGCTGCGGGACAGGCTTTTAAAAGCAGGCTTCGCTTCAGCTGCCGAGCTCGCAGAAACGATATCCCTCCTTGAAGAAATGGAAAGGGACCCGTCTCTCTTCCCTCGCTATTGCGAAGCGAGGCAAATGGTGGTGCGGCGCATTGAAAATTGACTTGAAATTCCTGAATCGTATGGGGTACTCTTTTTTTCAAAAAACGAGGTCGTATGTATCTTAAAAAATCGTTTATGGCCGTTCTTTTTTCTGCCTGTTCATTGTTCGCATCAAATAATAACGAGGAAAAGCTAATGAAAAACGCACCTATTTTGCCGAACGAGGAATTAAAACCTTTCTCCGCTGTGGCCAAGTCGTTTGCCGGAGGGGAAATTTTCGAACACTATAAGGGAAAACGGTATAAGGTTTTAGCCGTGGGCCGAAATAGCGAAAACCTTGAAGAATGCGTGGTTTATCAAGCTTTGTATGGAGACCGCGATGTTTGGGTCCGCCCTTTGGGGATGTTTTTGGAGAATATCGTTATAAATGGAATAGAGCAGCCCCGTTTCAGACGGATTCAATAACTGTAAAATATTTCATTTAATTTAGCTTCTTTTTTGTACCGTAGTTAATACGGTTATCATTTAATTCCCTCTAATTTTTATAATCTAATCGAACTTAATGAGTATCGATATGCATGTTTATTTGATGTTGGCTTTTTGGGCCCTTTTGGGATGTATTCGTAGCGAAGCTTGGGAAAAGGAGAAAGAATCGATGAAAAATGATCTTGGAATAGATGCGGTTGTGAGAGAAGCTTTAGAGGCGTTTCATGTGCCAGGGATTGCGGTCGGGCTTGTCGTCGATGGGGAAATCGTTTTTGCCAAAGGGTATGGCTTGCGCGATGCGCATCGCGGCTTGCCAGCGACGGAAAAGACGGTATTCCCTGTAGCTTCATGTACTAAATCGTTTACCAGTTTCCTTTTAAGCCAGCTTGTCGAAGAGGGGAAAATAAGCTGGGACGATCCAGTTGTCAGATATATCCCTGAGTTTCGGTTTGGAGATTCAAAGCTTTCTTCACAAGTGACAATCCGGGATTTAATTGCACATCGAACGGGTCTCGCCCGCCACGATGTAATTTGGCATAGCGTTATGGATCTTTCCCGATCGGACGTGTTAGACCTGATCTCCAAGCTAGAGCCCTCCAGCGGATTGCGCGAGAAATTCGAATACAACAATTTCATGTACATAGTCGCGGGGGCTGTGATCGAAAGGGTCACTCATAGGACCTGGGAAGAGGAAATGACGGTCCGGATTTTAATCCCGTTAGGAATGAACGATTCGGATCTCTCCATAGAGGAGTTGCAGAGATGCGATGATTTTTCGCTTCCCTACGCTGAAATCGATGGGGAGATTCAAGAAGTCCCGTTTCGCGATCTTCATTTGCATGGATCAGCCAGCGCTTTAAATTCCAACGTGTTGGATATGGCAAAATGGATTCTGGCGCAAATTCCTTCCGATCAGGGCAAGTCAGAAACCACTTTGCGAGAAATGCACTCGATTCATATGCCTTTTTCAAATCCGCCGAAAGAGGGTCAAATTCCGTTTGAATTGGGATATGGATTAGGTTGGTTCGTCGGGACTTTCCGAGACCATAGCTGGATTAACCATGGGGGAGTCATAGATGGATTTTTTTCGGAAGTTTCCTTACTTCCAAACCGTCGGATCGGGCTTGTCGTGTTGACGAACAGCAGTACCGATGGCCGTTATGCGGTTTCCTATATTCGCAACACGCTTTTCGACCGTCTGCTGGGTTTTGAAGAGACCGACTGGATGAAAATAATCCAGGAGGAGCGACGACAATCGAAGGATGCAATGAAAAAAAGAGAAAATCGGATGTTTACCAATCCGGAAGAGCTGAAAAAGTACGAGGGAAAATATGTTCATCCCGCTTATGGCGCCATTCAGATCCAAAGGGAAGGCGGTCATCTAACCGCACGGCTTGGAAAAATGGATGCGGCCCTCAATCTAAAAAGAGGCCCTGTTTTCGAAGCGGAGTATCCCTCTCTTCTTATTTATGGCATCAATCCGGTAGTAGAATTTCTGTTCTTCAATGAGGAGCTGCACGTGCCCTTCGAGCATTGCCATTCTGCGAAACCCATCGTATTTAAAAAAATCTAGGGCGCCATGAAGGAAAATATAAAACTGATTCTCCGTTTTTTTGAAGAGCAGGTCAATCGGGAAGACACTTCGCAGTATGCGGAATTCGTTTCCAAAAATGTAGTCGTCCATGGTCCTGGGAGCGATCAGAAAATCGAGGGGATTTCAACCGTCGAAAAAATCGATGTCTCTTATTGCCGCGCGTATCCCAAGAAGAAATTCATCATCGAAGAAATTTTCGAACAAAGCGATAGAGTCTTTGTCCGTTGGATATGCAAAGGGCTCTACAAAGATGAAATCAAAGGAATTCGTCCTAAAAAACCAATTTTTGGGATCTCGGGATTGAGCATCTATCGCATCGAAAAAGGGAAGATCGCTGAAATTTGGCAGTATTGGGACCGGCTAGGCCTTCTTGAACAAATGGGGGAGGTCCGCGTTCACCGGGATCCGATCGAGCCTGGCTATTATCTCGATATTCTCAAAAGCCTTGGAATGAAAAAATATGTAGAGGGGGTTCCTTTTCTGACCGAGCGGGAACGGCAATGCTTGCAGTGCCTTCTAGAAGGGAAAACGGCCAAGGAAACTGCAATTCTCTATAAACTTTCATACAGGACTGTTGAATCCTATTACGAAAAAATAAAACAGAAACTGAATTGCCCCACGAAAAGAGATCTTTTTATTGTCGCCCAAACTTTGGAAAAGCTGGAATTACTCTAAATATTTCAGCTGAATCAAAAAATCCTGCAGCGAGAGGCTACCGGCATCGAGGATGTAGCTGGATACGAGACTCGCAGGGGTAACATCAAAAGCAGGGTTGTAAACAGGGGCGTTTGCTGGACTCCAACAAATTTTTCCGAAACTTCCCGATGCTCCGCGCACCTCTTCGGGAGAACGCTCTTCAATTTTAATCGCATTTCCGCTCGGGCAGCGGGGATCAACAGTAGTATAGGGGGCCACTACATGGAATGGAATCTGGTGGTGATTGGCTAAAACAGCCATGGCGTAAGTCCCGATTTTATTCGCGAAATCTCCGTTTGCTGCAATCCTGTCTGCGCCGACAAGCACGCGGTCGATTTTTCCTTGCCGCATGAGAGTCGCTGCCATGTTATCGCAGATCAGCGTATAGGGGATTTCGTTTTTCTCTAATTCCCAAGCTGTGAGCCTGCCGCCTTGCAGAAGGGGCCGCGTCTCGCAAGCGTAGACATGGATTTTTTTCCCTTGGGCATGCGCCGTTTTAATGACTCCGAGGGCAGTCCCAATGCCAGCCGTGGCAAGGCTTCCTGTATTGCAATAGGTCAAGATCCTCTCTCCGGTTTCGATCAAGGCGGCCCCCGCTTCTCCCATTTTTTGGCAAAGGGCTAAATCTTCATGAAAGATCTCTTTAGCCTGGGCGAGGACGGCTGTTCGATAGTCATCCGTTTCTCCCATAGCTTTTAAGATGCGGTCGATGTAGATGGAAAGATTCACAGCTGTGGGACGCGATTTTCTAAGAAGAGAGGCCCCTTGGATGATCGATTCTCGCGTCTCTCCCTGTTCGGCCATTTGGGCTAAAGAGCAGACAGCCGCAATCCCTATCATCGGGGCGCCCCGGACTTTCAGGGAAACGATGATGGCAGACATTTCTTCGGGCGATTGGACGGGAATCCATACTTCTTCTTGAGGCAATTTTTGCTGATCGAGAACGGTGAGACTGCCTTGATCGTATCGGATCGCGGTGCATTCAAGCGGCTCCAAATAAGATAGCTCCCGAGGTTCATGGGTATCGGCCACTGCATAAATTTTTGAAATCATGAAATATAAAGAGATAAGAACATGCAACATAGCCGCCTCTTAAAAAAACAGGCATGTTAATTTTTAATTACAAAAAATTCTATAAAAATTTTCTGACGACGATCTTGATAATCAATGAATAATATTGTATATTTCTTGCGCAAATCTTATTTTTGGAGAGATAAATGTCAATAATTACCAATCAAATTAAAATTCAAGAAAACGTCGATTATAAGCAATTTAATGTTGCGAACCATGTAACGCAAAGGGATATCCGCCGTCAGAAATGGAATCAAGATTTTGAGGCCAATTGCGCGCCTTTAGCAGATCGAGTTTCAGAAACGATCGTTTCCAGTGTTTTAAATAGATTCCGCGAACATTTATCCAACCCATTCAAGCGGATCCCTTCTTCTTCCCTTCCTTTGGAATCGACATTTTCCTTAGATATTTGCCGTCCCAAAAAAGCGTCTTTGATTCAGGCGTTGGCTCAAGAGAAGGCTGATTTAGAACCGTTTAAAGAATGGTTTTCCGTTTTCAACGCGGTTGAAAAAAATCAGGGTGAATTCAATAAGAAGAGGGATTTCGAAGACGAATACGATGATAGCGCTTTGAGTTCTTGGCTCTCTATTCCCCAAAGCGATGCGAAGAAAGACTCGAATTATTTTCACGAGCAAATGGCGAAAATAGGGCGCCGGATTGCTGCAACGGTCAATCGGCAATTGGGTAGTTTGGCTCTTCAGCCCGAAAATAAGGAATTCCGTTTTAAAGTGGAATGGTATCGGAAAGCCGAAAAAGCATTGAGCAGCTTTTCCGCCTCTGAAGATAATATGCTGTATGTCACAACATGGATCGAACCTGCTGCAGGGAAAAAATAGTGGTTCAGTTTTCTGAGAATGAGATCAAAATCCTTGGGGAGTATCGTTTTGTCGGAGGCGAGCTTTTAAAATTAGGGCGGAATCGGAAAGAAAATCCCTATTTACTTTGCGTTCGCCAGGATCCCAATGGAAGTTCTTATCTTGATCGTATCTCAACAAGAGATGCCACTTGCTGGGAGATATTCAAAAGCTATTTCGGACTCGGTAAATTGGCCCATTGCCGGTTTTCCTTGAAAGACGTGGCGGAGTATCTCTCTCAGCGCGAACTCTCTTCGCTTTCCTTGGATAGCTCCGCTTATCAGACTGTTCACGGAATCGCTTCGAGGACGATCGTCCATCGCAACGGAAATGGCTTGGGGCTTTGGTCAAAGCTTTCTACGAAATCGATGGAATTCAAGGTGCGGCGAATAGTGCGGGAAAGAAGCGGATGGAAAAAGGATAGCGATACCGTCCTCTCTTCTGCAAGAAGAACTCTTTTCATCACGCCTCGATCCCGCATCGGACATTTGATCGCGCAAGTCGAAGCCTTGGAGTCGAGAGATGGATCGTTTCCAACTGAGGCCCTCCAATGGGGAAAAAAGAACCCTTGCACTCGATATTACAGAATGGATCCAGAGAATGAGGCGAATGATGAAAATCTGAAAGAGCTCTTTTTTAATATCGTGGAGCGGGTAAGCCATGAATTTCCGAACAACCAATACTGCGTCTATAACTAAAATAAATGGCGATTGTTTCTTACCCAAAAAAATCTGAAGAGTTCTCTTCGCCTCCTTCAATGGGTTGGCTTCCATCAGTCTCTAAATGCGCGCAGGTTCTTACCTCCCCAAACATCGATTCTGCATTGACAGCGCTAGCAGCCGGATCTTTTTTTCTTCCTTTTTCGTGGAGCGGAAATTTTTTCATCCAGGGAATCAGAGGCTTTGCGCTGGCAAATCTCGCCGACAGGGCTTTGCGCCGGATGTTGCTAAAAAAAATAGAGATAAAAGAAGAGCCGATCCTGAAAGGAGCGGCCTCTGCCTTGATCGAGGAGGGGCTTTATTCAGGAATTTTACTCACGCCGGGCCGATGGGGGACGATCCCTCGGTTTGCCGTTTCATTAGTGCTGGGCGCGACAGCCGCAAGAGCCGTGATAAAAATATCTCCGGCAAAAATCACTCGAGACAATCAGCTTGGATTCCTTTGGGCGGTGTTTCGCGAAATCGCATTTACATGTCTTCCGACTCGAATCGCCATACCGTTTTTGATCGCTGAAGATAGCGCGGTTTATGGCTTAAGCGCAGTTTGTCCGACAAAGAGCCATTCGTTGATTAAACACAGCCCGGAATGGATTTACAAAAGTCTTTCCGCGCGGATGTTCCGCGTTGTCGCCAATAGTTTTGCGCTTTACGCGGGATTCGGCTCATCTGCAGTGCAGCATCTTCTATTCAATTTTTCCCGCTCTTTCCCTGAATAGAGCCGATTTTACCGTTGACAGCAAAAAAATTTACTCTAAAATCGTCAACCTTTTGGATAAGGTGTACAGCGATGAAAGGGTTTAATACTAAGGTCAATACATTTTGCGTGTTGTTTTTATTCTCCATTTTTTTTGTGATAAAAGGCTATGGAGAAAATCTGATGTTTCCCGATTTTAAAACTTCGATGATGAGAGATACGGGTAACAATGAGCATTACATAAATAGACAACGGATCTATGAGTCGTCTAATCAGAAATACGTGCAGCTGTTTGAGGCCAATTACAAAAAGATGATCCAGGTTGTTCAGAGCGAACCCAATGACTTTTATCGGATCCCCCGCATCGTCCATCAAATTTGGCTTGGAAGCAAAGTCCCTGAGAAATACCGTCACTGGATTGAATCATGGATGAATATGAGAGGATGGGAATATAAGCTTTGGACAGATGAAGAGGTCAAGAAATTTAAGATGAAAAACCGAGATCTTTACGAGCGATCTGATAATTTCGGCGAAAAATCGGATATCCTGCGCCTTGAAATCCTCTATAAATACGGTGGGTTGTATGTCGACACCGACTTCGAATGCATACAGCCAGAAATATTCGATGAATTGCATAGATATTTCGATTTCTATATTGGATTCGAACCGCTCGAGCACGGCAGTACCAAATTCAACATGTTCAAAATGTGCAATGCAATCATTGCAGCGATTCCCGAACATCCTTTAATTCATGATCTGGTCGACAATATGAGAGCGAACTTTTTGGCTTATCGCCCTCATACCGGTCCTATCGGAACAACAGGGCCTAGCTACATAACAAGGATCATTTGCGAATATTTGGAAAGTAATGTGGACACTCTTAGGAACATGTGCTTTCCATCGACTATTTTTTATCCCTTTTCTGCCATCGAAGTGGAAGACTACTTAACTAACTCTCAACATACATTGCCAATTTTTCCCGAAACTGTAGCCATCCATTACTGGAACATGAGTTGGGTGAAATGCGCTTCTAAAAATCAATATACTCAAAAAATTAATCAGTTGCCTAAGTTGGAGTTAAGACATGCTATTCGGTAAATCGGTTTGCAAAAAAATAGTAAAAATTCTCGCCTGCGCCTGCATCATGGGTCAAGCGGCGCCCGCTTATGCAAATGACGATGGACAAATTCCCTCTTTTGCTTTGCTGACGGTCCCTAAATCGGGCTCCCACATGATTATGAAAGCCCTCCACCTAATGACGGGCGGCGTCCCTGTATGGCATACGAAATTTCCCTCTTTGTATTACATTCCATCTAATGAGGGATTTCTTTATACCCATCTTTGCATTTCTCCTGTGCTGGAAAGAGATTATTCCCAACTCCCAAAACTTAAGAAAATCATCAATATCCGCGATTTAAGGGATGTATGCGTTTCCATCGTCTATCAAATTCGAAAAGCTCCCTGGCCGGGGATGAGCGCAAAGCAAAGAGAGAGCTTTCTGAAATTGTCTTACGATGAACAGCTCCTTTTTGTGATCGATTTCGATTACGATCCGCAAGAAGTCGCGAAAGACGCTCCGAATTCGTTGCAGACATCTCTTATCAAAATCGCTGAACAGGCGATCCGATTTTCGCAGGACGGGAAGTGTCTCGTCTGCAGATATGAAAATTTAGTTGGAGCTATGGGAGGCGGTTCGGACGAGGCGCAGATCGAAGAGCTATCGCGCATTGCGGCATTCCTTGAAATTCCGATATCTCGGACGGACCTGTATGAAATCGCATGGAAACTTTATGGGGATTTGGTAAATCCTTTTGGCAAAACAGAAGCACTCACTAATTTTAAAAGCACTTTTCACAGCGGAAAAATCGGTTCATGGAAAAATGCTTTTAAAGAAGAGCATAAGGCCGCTTTTAAGAAAAAACTCGGCTATGCTCTGGTCTCTTTGGGTTATGAAACCGACGACAGTTGGTAATACTATTATTTTTTATCTATGGGGCAGCTGTTTTTTCCAAGAAAATGGTAAACGATGCACCAACTCATGGCTGCTTCAAAGAAAACGAATAATGAGCCTAGGAGCGCAATCCAGCTCCTCTCCTGATAGGCAAAATATAGGAGTATGGCCGCTATCGCGAACCGGAAGAGGCGGCCAGGAGTGCCAATATTGCTTTTCAATCAACACCTTTGAGTTTTTTATCGAGTTCGTCCCAGCGGATGTAGAACTGCTCCATTTGCGTTTCAGCAATGCCGATCGCACGACAAAGTTCTGCTAGTTTTTGTGGATTTTCAGCGATTTCTGGTTTTTCAAGCAAATGATTGAGATTGCAAATCTCCTCTTCGAGCTTGAAGATCTTCCCTTCCATTTCCTCGAATTCTTTCTTCTCCATATAGGAGAGTTTTCCTTTGGTAGGGGATGGTAGATCGGCTTTCTTTTCTTTGGGTTTGGAAGGAGCGGATGGCTTCTGGGCCGCTTCCCATTGGACATAATCGGAGTAAATGTGGGTCTTTTCCGGATCTCCGAAGGCAAGCAAGGAATTGCAAATGCGGTCCAACATGCAGCGGTCGTGAGTAATCAAGACGAGGGCGCCCGGGAAATCAACGAGGCTCTCTTCAAGCGTTTCTAAGGTAGGAATATCTAGATCGTTCGTCGGTTCGTCCAAGAGCAGCAAATCGGCGGGCTGCAGCATCAGATGGGCGATTGCGATGCGGGCTCTTTCCCCGCCTGACAGCTTGCCAATTTGCATATCGAGGAGATCCGGAGAAAATAAAAACCGTTTGCACCATCCATTGACGTGGATCGGGTGTCCCCTGAATAATACATACTCTCCATTGGGGGAAAGGGCATCGCGTAAAGTGATGTGCGAGGGAAGCTGCGTCCGATGCTGGTCGAAATAAACCACTTGCAAGGCATCCGCTTTTTTAAGAGTCCCTTGATCGGGTTCGATTTCGCCGGCGAGAAGGCGCAGCAAAGTCGTTTTACCCGATCCATTGGGTCCCATCAAACCGATTCGAGTCCCTGGAGAAAGGAGGAAGTCGAGATGTCGGAAAAGGGGTTTCCCTCCGATCTCCTTCGATAAATTTTTTGCGACTAATAATTTCCGCGTCTCTCTTTCAGTAGCGGCAAAATCGATTTTTGCCCTTTTGGATCGGTTTCTGCTTTGGAGGTTTGAATGTTCTTTGAGAATTTCATGCGCCTCGTCGATCCGCGATTGGGATTTCGTTGTCCTCGCTTTGACTCCTTGCCTCAGCCATTCGGTTTCCCTTCTGGCTTTTGTAGCCATGGACCGCTCTTGTTGAATCTGGCCTAATAAAAATTCTTCTTTTTTCGCTAGAAAATTGGAATACGAACCTTCGATAGAAAACATCCCAGTCGGATAGGCCGCATCGATTTCAATGATCTTTTGCGTTGTGTTTTGAAGAAAAAAGCGATCGTGGCTGACAAGAAGATATGTCGGAGATTCGCGTGCGAGGAATTTCTCCAGCCATAAGATCCCTTCCAGATCGAGATGGTTAGTCGGCTCGTCGAGGAGGATCAGGTCGGGAGAAGAGATCAATTCGGCAGCAAGTCCCAGCCTCTTTTTCCATCCTCCTGAAAGGAGGTTTGCCGATGTTTCTTCGCCTGTAAATCCGAGTTTGCTCAGCCAAGTTTGGGCCAGCCTTTCTTTTTCATAATCGGGAAGATTTTCCTTAATCGCCTCAATCAAGACCTTTTCAGGGGGCCGATCGGGAAATTCGCAAGTTTGAGGTAAATAACCGATTCTGAGTCCGCGTCTCGGAGAAAGGACTCCTTCATCGGCCGTTTCGATCCCAGCAATAATTTTCAGCAAGGTCGATTTTCCGGAGCCGTTAGGTCCGATTAGACCGATCCGGTCGCCTTGAAAAATACTGAGCGATAAATCGCGGAAAAGAATCCGTGGGCCGAAGGACTTCGATACGGACTTGCAGCTAAAAAAGAGGCTCATCCGGTTATTTTATCCGATAGGGTCGTTATAGTTCTAGAGACTCTTTAATCCTTGAAGCCAAACAAGAATCCTGTATATTATTATAAGTTTTAATCGATAGGCAGGAAGTATGAGAAAGGGGCTCTTTTTAAGAAAGCCGATGAAAGCGGAATTCATCGATGCAGGAGAAGAGCCTCATGGCCTTAGGCGCCACTTAGGGTCGGTTCAACTGACTTCGATCGGGATCGGGGCCATCATCGGCGCAGGGATATTCGTCATCACTGGACAGGCTGCCGCACAATATGCAGGCCCCGCGATCGTCCTTTCTTTTGTAATCGCTTCGATCATCTGCATGTTCGCAGGCCTCTGTTACGCTGAACTGTCCTCGTTGATTCCCATTTCTGGAGGCTCCTACTCTTACGCCTATGTTGCAATGGGGGAATTCCCCGCTTGGATCGTCGGATGGGCGATTACGGCTCAATATTTATTTTCCGCCTCTACCGTCGCCGTCGGTTGGTCGGGTTATTTTGTCAGTTTTTTAAAAGACTGGGGAATCGTCCTTTCCGACACATTTACTAAAGCCCCTTTTTTATATGATATTCAAACGGGATGGAGGCTCAGTGGAGCTTTTCTTAATGTGCCCGCAGTTGTTTTAGTCGCTTTGATCGGACTGCTGATTACAATCGGAATTAAAGCCGCCGCTCATTTTAATAATGTCATGGTCGTGATTAAACTCGCCACGGTCGCCATTATTATCTTAGTCGGCATCCCCAACATCCATATCGAAAATTGGGTTCCGTTTATTCCGGAAAATACCGGGGTATTCGGTGAATTCGGGTGGAGCGGGATTCTGCGCGCATCGGGGTTGGTGTTCTTCGCCTACGTAGGCTTCGATACGGTCGCGACTCTCGCACAAGATTCTATCAATCCGCAAAAAGATCTCCCGAAAGGGATTCTCGGTTCCTTGGGGATTTGCACGATAGCCTATATTCTGATCGCTTTAGTCTTGACTGGACTTGTGAGTTATATGCTGCTTAATGTGCCCGACCCAATGTCTGTAGCTTTAAATGCACTCGGACCTAAACTATTCTGGATCGGCTTTATCGTTAAGGTCGCGATCCTCGCCGGACTTGCTTCGGTCACATTGGTTCAATTATTAGGACAGACGCGGATTTTTTTAGCGGCCAGCAAAGACGGACTGCTTCCCCATAGGTTTTCCGAGATTCATAAAAAGACGAGAACTCCTGTTTTTTCTTCGATCATTACCGGATTGATCGCTCTAACGATTTCTGGATTTTTCTCTGTCGAAATATTAGGACAGCTTGTTTCTATGGCGACTTTGTTCCTTTTCGCAATCGTTTGTTTGGGAGTGTTGATTCTCAGATACACGCATCCAGAATTCAAACGCCCCTTCAAAGTCCCTTTTGTTCCCTATCTTCCTTTAGTAGGGATCATCGTCTGCGTGGCCCAAATGTGTTTTCTTCCGCTTGTCACTTGGATGCAGCTCGGCGGTTGGTTTGCGGTCGGACTCCTGATTTACTTCTCTTATGGGATCCGCCATAGCAAAATCCGGAAAGAGCATTCAATCTCGCATTAGCTTGAACCAGTTCGAGAGGATCGATATGGCAAAGTCGCAGCAAGCCAATTGCCGCCTAATTGAACGGCGGGTTAAAAATTTATGAAATTTGTCACCGAAAGAAATCGGAAATGGTGGGGCCTTGCCGCTCTGGTTCCAGCAGTGGCCATGATCTTTACCGACCAAACGATCCTCCCTGTCGCCCTCCCTAACATTCGAGTGGTTTTGAGCGCCGGAGAAGTGGCTCTTCAGTGGACCGTTAACGCCTATTTATTGGTCATTGCCGTTCTGGTGCTTGCGGGAGGAAAAATCGGCGACCTCTTTGGCTATCGGCGGATCTTTACGTTAGGGATGATTCTTTTCGCCGCCGCCTCAGCTCTTTGCGGATTCAGCCCCAACATCCATTGGCTCATTGGAGCCAGAGCGATACAGGGGGTGGGGGCTGCTTTGATGTTCCCCGCATCGACCGCGTTACTGATGACCCTTTTTCCTGCAAATGAAAGAGGAAAGGCGGCGGGCATCAATGTCAGCGTCAGTTCTTTATTTTTGATCCTAGGGCCTTTAATTGGAGGGTATTTTGTTGAGAATTATTCCTGGAGATGGATTTTCTGGGTGAATCTTCCTTTGGCTGTTCTAGGTGTTCTTCTCGTCTATCTTTTCATCCCCGTGTCTAGCAAAGGGAAGGGAAAAATCGATCTGTTGGGATTTATTTCCTTCGCTATCAGTTCAACCTGCTTCGTGACCGCGTTCATGCAAGGTGGGGAGTGGGGATGGGCATCGGCACCGATCCTTAGTTTATTTGGGATTTGCGCTTTAAGCGGGATTTTTCTTTTTTGGAGAGAGAAAAAGGCGGATCATCCCTTCCTCGATCTTTCCTTATTTAAGCATCCAGTTTACAAGGCTGTGAATATCAGTGTGTTTGCGACGCAATTTATCCTCATGATCACAGTGTTTCGGGCGATTTTCTTTCAAGAGGCCCTCGATTGGTCGCCAATGAAGACAGGATTTATCACTTTTCTATCCTGTTTGCCGGTCCTTTTTATGTCTCTCATAGGCGGATTTTTATCGGATCGATATGGGCCCAAGCTCCCGATCGCGATCGGGTATGCATGCCTGATTTTTTCTTTTTTCTGGCTCTCGATTTTCATCCAAAGCCAAATAGGGATGGTTCTTTTGGGACTTTGCGCTATGGGGTTTGGGATCCCTTTGATCTTAACGCCGTCTTATGCATCGGCGATGGGAGCCGTTCCGCCAACAAAAGCGGGAGCCGCTTTCGGGACGATTTCAACCGTGCGCACTCTAGGTTCAGCCATCGGGGTAGCGATGATCGGATCGTTCATCTATAACGTTCAATTCTCCTCTTTCAAACGGAATTTGCGCGGCGGATCTTTGCAGCCGGAGGAAATCAAAGAGATCATCGCTGGGGGAGCCGCCGGACGAGAAGCTCTGCAAAGCCTCCCCTCAGACTTGTCTCAAAAGGCCGCCGCAGCTCTTCAACTCGCAAAGTTGGAGGGGTTTTATTATTCCCATATAATTCTTGGGTTCGCCCTGATCGTTTCCTTCTTTTTCGTGTTCGTACTCTATCACAGAAAATCTGCCCACAGATTCCCCGAAGCTCCCGCCGAGGGGTGGGATTAGAAGTATGAAGTATGAAGGTCGGGGCGAAGCGCACCCGCACCCCCCAAAGATGATTCAATGAAATTGTTCAATAGAGGTTTATTAGATCTTTATTTAAAATAGGGGGTGAAAAAGAGGATTGAATGGGGTCGATTGCTTCTGTAGATCAAAAGAACTGCAATTCAGGGTTTTGCTTAAGCGGATTCGGCGCTCCTTCGGAGAGTTATCAAATCGCCAGAAGTATTTTTAAAGAAAAGCTTGGCATTCAGAGCGACCGGATCTTTAAAAAAGTCTGGGATCAGTCTATCCATAGAATTCATTCTGAGGGCCGGTTTGATTTAGAGAAGATCGAAACCATACTTAAGGATACTTTGATCTACCATGGAAAAGGGATTGAAGTTCGAGGCCAAGGTCCGAATCCCCAGGTCCATGAGATTTTTCAATTTCTTTTGGGGAAGGGAGCCGCTTCAAGGGAATGGTTGACTGTAAGGAATGCGAAGGGGATCTTGCTTAGAAAAGATCCTGAACTGATGAAGGCGATGAGAGATGAATTCAGGGCGGTTTTGAAATCCTGCGGAGAGAATCCTCCTTCTCTTTGTTCTAAAGAAGAAGTTCTGTTTGAAACGTTTGTCGGGAATATTGTCGCGCTTCTTCCTTACGCCTATCCTCAAGAAGGGGAAACCTTTTCAATCCCCCAGAAAGTGAATGGAGAGTGGAAGAATGTCCCCTATGTGGTGGACCGGAAAATCGAACTTTCCCCGAAATGGTTTTCGAGTCCGATCGCAGCTTACGGATTGACATCTGAAGAGGGACCTCCCTTGATCACATTCCTCGGGACGACTTTTCCCGCTGGAGAAGGATATTGGGCTACTCTTCTATCCGATGTAACCCCTTTTATGTCTGTGGGGCATGCTCCTTATCTTTATGGGAAACAACAAATCGAGGAATGGCTGAAAGATAAAAGCGGAGTCCGGCTTTGCGGCGCCAGTCTGGGCGGAGCTTTGGCTTTTCATGTCTTGCGAGAACACAAAGAAAAAATAGCCCAAGTAGATGTCTACAATCCTCCTGGATTGCATCCTTGGCAGTGGAAAGAGAAATTCAACGATTCGATCGATATCCATATCGTATATAATGAAAACGACCTTGTCGGAACTTTAGGCGCTTTCCCTGAAGGAGATAAAGTCAGGATTATTCGGCCCGTCCTGGAAGAGAGACAGAATGCTTTGAAAGCGCACGCGGTTGCGTACTCTGGAAATGATCAAGTCACTCTTTTAAAAAGCGATCCAGCTTATGAAAACAGCCGTTTTCCGAGAAAGCTCCTTACCGCTCTCCACTTTTTTCTCGGATGCGTTCTCGCTTTCATTCCCATACTTTGCGCTTATCTACTCTTTTCAATTTTCAATGCGCTGATATTTAAACCGATAGAACTATTGTCTCAAAAAGCTCTTAAATTAAATTAAATCATTTTTGTTTCATACTTGTTTTATTAGAAGTGATTTAAGAGTTCCTCTTATATTAATTTGTAATTAAAATGTTTAATTTATAAAATAAGCCTAGGGGCGCAATCTATTTATGGATTCAGCCGACTGATAAACATCGCTCGCGAGGCGAATTAAGGAGGAATCAATGTCCGAAATGCAAGATTTTTCAGAGAATCCCTCTGAAGAAAATCCAAATCAAGAAAACCGGTCCGAACCTA
The DNA here is from genome assembly GCA_963713105.1 of uncultured Chlamydiae bacterium. Taxonomy (GTDB): domain Bacteria; phylum Chlamydiota; class Chlamydiia; order Chlamydiales; family SM23-39; genus CAVQKJ01. The sequence continues at coordinate 924,197 of CAVQKJ010000004.1, read as the reverse complement.
TGGCTGTTTTACCAGCTGAAGGCACAGGAAAAATTGAAATCAAAACACAGAATCTCAGAGAGATCGAAGATTCTCTCGACAGCCAGAGCTACTTCCTAGGGGAAGTGCCTCAGAGCTTTCAGTGCGATCCAGAGGCATATTTGCCTTTGAACTCAGATCGGCTGATCGGTTCTACAAACAGGGTCGAAACACTCTTGGAAGAAACTGGAATGCTGATCCAAGAAGAAGTAAACCATGTTCAAAAACTGCAAAGAAAAATCGCGACTTGGGAAGACAAGATTGAAAAAAATAAAGCTTCGATCCAGAAAAACCTGAATGTGATTAAACTAAACAATGCAGACATCATCTACGACAAAAAAAACAGAGATTATTGGATCAACCGCTCTGAGCAGGTCGATCTCGACCTTGAAAACGCTCTATCGGCTTCCCGTCAAGGCGACTGGGCTTGGCTCATCAAAAAATACTGTTTGAAAAATCCAGACGGAACAGAAATCGATTCGAAAAATCCTTGCGTTGAAGAACTTTGCAATGGCGAGGCGGCCAATCTTTCCGGCGAATATAAGGCGAACGCGAACAAATACGAAATGCAGAGAAAAGATCGGGAAACCGATAATAACAGGATGATCAGAGATAATTCGAATCACCTGAGAACAAACGAGTTGCTCCAAGGCTATATCGCAGCGACCTACGCAAACGAGATTGAGCCGATCCAAGACGGAATTCTTCTTCTGAAGGAATTCATCGTGAAGCTCAAATCTTTGGGCCAAGACAACAATGCCAACTTTGGCATGATGAGAGAATGGGCAGAATCTTTCTTGAACGACTTCATCAAGTCGAACTCAAGAGTGTCGCAGTCGGTAGTCACCGATTTCCGCAGATTGTCCTCTATTCCTCTTCCTCCTCATCATTCATAATAATCCTAATATTCTCTCCTTCGAGGGCGCAGTCACAAACTGCGCCTTTTTTTTCCCAAAAAATATTTACCGCAGAAAGCATCGCCTGAAAAGAAGATCAAGATCCGCAAGATTGCCTTCACGCAATGGAGCAGCGGCCTTTGCCTGACAGGACATAACAGGGGCCTTTACCTAAAGTCCTATACCTTCATCAGCGCAGAGGCTGCGGAAACTTAAAAAAGATCCGGGGGATCTTTTTTAAGCGGAGCAGGTGAGCGAAGGCGAACTGGACGCGCACACAGAGGTAGAGAGGACGCAGAGGCCGCGAAGCGCGGCGATTAAAAGTTGCCGCGAAACGCGGAAAAAGGAAATTGCAAGATCAATTGTTTGAAAAGAAGTTGGGCAAGATGCGCAAGATTTTTATCTTGTTTATCATGCCGGCCTTGTCGATATTGAATATCTTGTCCCTTTCTGTGAAAAATGGGTGTCGGTCCAATCGACTCCCGCGGAACGGGAATTTTTGCTCTTTTTCTTATTATTCTTTCTCAATATGATTTGGGTTTTTTGCAGGGATTATGGAAAAAGAGACGCTTGAAGAAGTCTATCGGAAGCATCATGAACGAGGGAACCGGTACGGCTATTTGTATTGCCATGGGGCTAGGTCCCCCTTTTTGAAGGAATGGATCGGGCGCGGAAAAAAAGTGCTCGATTTAGGATGCCGGGACGGCATGCTCACTCAAAGCTACGCTAAAGAGAATGAGGTTGTTGGGGTCGACATCGATAAAAAAGCTCTGGAGTTGATTCAAAAACGGCTAGGCATCGAAACGAGATGGCTTGACTTGAACGCCGAATGGCCTTTTGGAAAAGAATCTTTCGACTGCATCGTGGCGTGCGAGATCATGGAGCATCTTTATTTTCTCGACGGCTTTTTGAAAAACGTCTTTGCGGCATTAAAACCCGGAGGGCTTTTTATCGGATCGGTGCCGAACGCTTTCCGAATGCGGAACCGGATGAAATTCCTATTCGGGAAAGAATACGAAAACGATCCGACTCATGTCCGGCAATTTTCTTTTCAAAAGCTTGAAAAAACACTAAATTCTCTTTTTGCCGAAGTCGAAATCGTCCCTTTGCAAGGGAAAGTGCTGCCGTTTTTGCCTGTTTCGCAGGCTCTTCCGAATGTCCTTAACCGCCTTTTCGCCAAAGATCTCCTCTGGAGAGCCTCTAAGCGTTAACGTCTTTCTAGAAGATTTGGAAGGGCGTCGGGGAAATGGGTTTCGATAAATGCGTCGAGCGTTTCGTTCTCGGGCGCTGTTTTGACATCGATGATTTCAAGTGTGGATTGCGTGTAGATATTATTCCCCGGAGGAAACCGGACATGGAGTTTTTTCCCAATTCCCTCGATCGTGAATTCACAAGGCGTATCGGGGCCGTTATGGAGGACGGCGACATGATAGGGCCATCTTCCTTGGGCGAAAATCGACTGGCCGTCGAAGAGGGCAGAGAAATCGCTTAAGCCTGTCAAATGATGGAGAATAGAGGGGAACAGATCTAGATGCGTTGCGGTTTGAGCATAAATTTTTTGCTTTTTCCCCGGAAATTTTAAATAGAGCGGAACGCTGGTTTGATAGCGGTTGAGATGCGTGCCGTGAAAAAGAGCCCCTTCCTCGAAAAACTCCTCCCCATGGTCGCCGGTGATGGCGATGATCCCTTTGTCGTAGAGTTTTCGTTGTTGAAGAATCTGAAAAAAGCGGCCCATCAAATGGTCGACGTAATGGATTGAATTCCGATAGCGGTTTTTGATGAATTCAAGCTCTTGGCTTTTCGGTCCGATCGTCAAGTAATCGATCTCTTTGGATATGGGGGCGAATTGGATCGGAAAATCGGAAGGAAAGCTATATTCCGAATGGGTCGAATCGAGAAAGAAAATAAACACATTTCCCTGTTTTGCATCCTCTGATTGAATGTCCTTCTCGAAAGATTCGATCGCCCGGGCATCTCTTCCGCACGGCTCCAGGGTCCGGTCCGAAGTATATTCTTCGACTTGATCGAGCAGTTCCCTTTTTTGTCCGAAGATCACCTTGTCCATGTTGAAATAGCGCAAATCGGCTGAAGAATAGACACGGATCTTATAACCCAGCCGTTTTAAGAATTGAAGAGGGATGCTGCCCATTTTCCAAACATCGCGCACCCCTGTCCAATGATAGGGGATATCTGAATGAAAGATGGCAAACCAAGAAAGATGGGTCGAATTCGCATTCGAATAAGATTCGGGAAATTGGATGTGTTCATTTGCAAATGCTGTCAGATGGGGGGCAGTTTCTTGATTCACGAAGTCCCTTCGGAGCGTCTCAATGACAAAAAAGTAAATATTCGGTTTTCGTGAAAGGGAGAGCTTAGGAATATTGTCTATTGTTTGTGTTTCGTCCCTGAAAGAAGCCAATGAATCGGGAAGCTGGATGCATAGAGGAGTGGGGGAGATGAAAGTGGTCTTGAAAGGAAGGGCTTTTTGATATTTTGCATAGGTCGGACAATTCAGGAATGGATGCACGAGGAGATCGAGAACGAACAAAAGGGCGAATATGGAGCCGAGCCCCATGGCGATCTGATTCAAGGAAAGGGAGAGAGGTTTTCGATTCGCGACCAAATAGGTCAGCCAATAGAAAAAAAGGCCTAAAACAGGAATGAAAACGATCGTTGCTGCCATGATCAGCATCATCGTGAAATTCATATTGAGAGCTTGGAAGGCCGTTAAGATATGGTCGATGCCGCTGCCGAAAAAAAATTGGATCGGGTAGGCGATCGAAGTATCCATCAGCCTTCCGAGCGTAAAGTCAGTGAAGTGCAGCAATAGAAGAACAAAGCAGAGAGAGATAAAAACTAGGTGCGTCCAGCGCGGGGCCCATCGCTTGAGCAAATAAGCGATAAGGACGAAAAGTCCAACCTCGAGAATGGCCTGGCCGAAAGCTTGAAGAAGAAAAAACAGAGGGATTCCGACTAACGGGGTTTCGAAAGAAAGAAAGTGGGAAAGACTCAGCAGGGTGAGAAAAACGAGAAGGGAGATGAAATATAAATAATTAATTTCATTTTTCAGAGGGCGCTCTTTCTGGAGCCAGCGCAGGAATTTTTTGAATTTTCTTTTCATTTTCCCCTTGCTAAACCGAACATATAATCTGAACGATCCCTTTCTTGACAATATAGTGATTTTAAGTTTTAATAACTAATTAATATAAGCGGATGTAACTGTGAAAGATTTCGTTTTTTCAATTTTTTTATCTTTGTTTTCGTTTATTATTCCTCTTTCTCCTATAGCAGCTCAGGCAGCTTCTTTGGAAGGAATACCTTCTCAAAGAGAAGCGAATCAGGGGGAACAGGTGCGGCCCGCGGTCATTCTGGGAGGGGGAGTTGGAGCTCTGACTTCCGCACTATATCTCTCCCGCGCTGGGATAGAGCCTTTCGTGATTCAAGGGCCCACTCCTGGAGGCCTTCTGACCCAATCCCATAGCGTGCAAAACTGGCCCGGCGAAATGGAAATCGATGGGATTTCTCTGACCGAGAAGATGCGCTCGCAGGCCGCAGCGAATGGAACCGTTCTGCTCGAAGAGGAAGTAACGGCGGTCGATTTTTCGAAACGCCCCTTTACGATCAATACCCGCTCATTACTGGATGGAAAGGAAAGGGAAATCAAAAGCGAATCGGTCATTATCGCGATGGGTACGCAGCCTAATTTCCTCGGTGTTCCGGGAGAGACTGGAAAAGACGGCTATTGGGGGAAAGGAGTCACGAACTGCGCCATTTGCGATGGTTCGCTTTACCGAGATAAAATCGTCGGAGTTGTCGGAGGCGGCGATGCAGCAGTCCTCGAAGCTTTGTACCTATCGAACATCGCTAAAGAAGTCCATGTTTTCGTAAGGAAGGATTCTTTCAAAGCGATCGAAGAGAAGAGAGCCGAGACTCTAGTCAATAAACCGAATGTGAAAATCCACTACAAAACATCTGTTATTGAAATCAAAGGGGACGGGGAAAAACTCTCCCACGTCGTCCTGAAAGAAGAAACTCGAACCCCTTATAATTTTTCCCTCGACGGACTTTTCCTTGCTATCGGGTCTACTCCGAACAGCGGCATCTTTAAAAAATCCCTCGAACTCGATCAAAAAGGATATATCCTCCTGAAGAAAGACCAACAGACTTCTATTGAGGGCGTTTATGCGATCGGCGATATCGTAGATCCTGTCTATAAGCAAGCGATCTCCGCAGCAGGGGATGGGGCCAAGGCGGCTCTTCAAGCCCAGCAGTACATTTCGGATAGAGCGAACCGTTTAGCCGGCAAAAACAAACCGCGCCCACAAAATCAAAACGTGAATGATGCAGCTGAAAACTTACTGGCCAATAAACATCTTAAGCCAATCAGAGCCGCGGAAAGCCAGAATTTGCCTCTTTTATCCCAAGCTGCGGATTCGCTGAATCAAGTGATCGAAATCGCATCTCAAGAACAATTCGACAAAGAATTGCAATCGAGCGATGTTCCGGTCGTCGTCGACTTTTACGCGACTTGGTGCGGACCTTGCAAACGGATCTCTCCGATGATCGAATCTTCGGCGAATCAACTCGTCGGGAAAGTGAAATTTCTGAAAGTAAACGTCGATCAACTCTCGGATCTCAGCACGACCTACAACATCCGGGCGATGCCGACAGTCCTCGTCCTCGACCCTTCTGGAAAGGTTTCGGACCGCAAAGTAGGGACGAAAGAAATCTCCGACCTCCTCAAACAACTGGAAGCAAGCTTACACTAGCCCTGTTGATAGACGAGAGGCCCATAGACTAGACAGAAATCCACAGCGGCCTGTGTTTAAACGCCTATACCTTCATCAGCGCAGAGGCGCGAGGCGCGCACACAGAGGACGAGAGGACGCAGAGGCCGCGAAGCGCGGCGAAAAAAAAATGACTTTTCCGCGAAGCGCAGAAAAGCCATGTTCTCCCGCGAAGCGCGGAAGAAAAAACTCCTCTTTCCGCGTTTCGCAGCATTATTTTTCTGAGAGCGCGAGAGCTTCTCTCGCCTCTGCGTCCTCTCGTCCTCTGTGTGCGTGCGCTTCGCGCGCCTCTGCGCTGATGAAGGTATAGGACTTTAGGTAGAAGCCCCTGTTATGGCCTGTCCTAGGTAGTTCACATCTTGCGAAGACGATGCTGTTGTCAAGGAGAAGGGAATAGGTTGTGGAGGGCTGGGCCGAATTCTTCATAGACCCATTCCATCGTTTCTTTCTTACATTCCGGCAAGCTTTTGTCCCTACAGTTTCTCAGAGATAGGATTTGCAGAGTTTTCGAATCGAGGACGCTGCGGCGGTTCACAAACTGGGCGATGAGTTTATTCCGACCATTGTGGATGCAGAACTCATAGGGCGCGACTCCTGCGTTGAAACGCGACACAATCACATACGGCAGACGGTCTTCTTGAAAGATCGAGCGGCCCTCCAGAAACGAAACGGGGCTTCCCTTTAAGTAGTCCGCGATGCTTGGGAAAATATCGACTTGCGAGACGAGTTTCGTGTCAGGCAGAGCTCTTTCGTTATTTCCGAATTTAAAATAGATCGGCACATTCATTTGTTGATGGGAAAGCTGGGAGCCGTGGAACAGATGTCCGTTTTCAAAGAATTCTTCGCCGTGGTCGCCGGTGAAGACGACGATCGCTTCGTCTTTACGCGGAAGCCGCTCTATAAAACGGCCGAATAGGCTGTCCATAAAATGGACTGCGTTGCTATAGCGGTTTTTTATAAGTTTGACGTTTTTTTCGGTATTAAACGCCCTGAAATAAGCGAAGTCTTTTGCGAATGGGATGAATTTCGCGGGCGAGTTTTTAGGCCAGCTATAATCGAAGTGGGTCCCATCCCAGAAAATGATAAAGACCTGTCCTTGCTCAAGAGAGGGATTAGCCTGGATGTCTTTTTGCAAATGATCCAAGGCGATGGTATCGGCCTCCCAAGGCTCGATGGGCGGAACATGGGGAAAGAACTGACGGGAATCGACCAAATGGAGATCTTTTCCAAAGATGAGCTCTTCCATCCCGTAGTAGCTCAAATGGGCAGAGCTATAGAGACGGATTTGATATCCCCATTTTTTGAGGAGGTTCAGAGTTGGGCTCCCCATTTTCCATCCCTCTTTTTGCACGCTGTGCCAATAAAAGGGATACTGGGAATGGAAAATCGAAAACCAGGAGAGATGGGTTCCGTTGGCATTCGAAAGGGTCAGATCGAAATGGGGATTCGCTTGTTTAAATTGCGAAAGGTGAGGAGCGGATTCGGGGGTGATGAAATCCTCGCGCAGGCTTTCGACGATGAAAAGATAGATGTTCGGCTTGGCAGCGAGCACGGTCTGGTCTTCCTCGATGGCGGCCGCGACCTCTTTTTCGGTTCTAGGCTCCTTGATGGAACCGTTGAAAGAGACGAACACGTTTTTCGGTTCAATGAATGTGAATTTCCAGGGCAGCGACTTGATCAGGGTCGTGTAAGCGTCTGGATTGATGATGTTCGATGCGGAAAAATCCCATAAAAAGAGGGCGCAAGGGATGCAGAGGAAGCTTTGGAGGAGCCACTCCGTCTGGAGAGAAAAAGGTTTCTTTTGTGTCAGCGCCTCGGTGATTTTATAAAGATAGATGCCTAATAAGGGAACCGCTGCGACGGCGGCTGTAATGCACATCCAAGCCCAATAAGGGATGCCCGACGCCTCGAGCAATAAGAGGAAATTACTGAACGTTTCATTTAATACGAAGATATCGAACGCTGCCCAAACCGATAAATCGAGGATCCGGTTCATCATAAAGTCGAGGAGATGGACGATCAGCAAGGCGAACGTCGCTCCGATGAAAAAATAAAAACAAGTTTTATTCAGGAACCGGCGGACCATCCAAGCGGTAAACACTAAAAGGGAAGTTTCCAAAGTCACTTGGCCTAAAGAATATAAAAAGAAAAAAATCCGCGAGTTGCCCAAGTTTTCCTTGGTGTAAATGGCGCTCGAAGAAAATAACAAGAGGAGAGCGAAAAAAGCGCCGAAATAGAGATAGTTAAATTCGACCGGGGGCGGTTTTTTCAATCCGAGTTTCATAATTCGCACTATATCTTTGAAAAGTTTAAAATCAATGGTAAAGATACGTTTTGCTTGTCTGAATTATAAAGAAATAATAAAATTGGAGTCATTTAAAATGGAGAAGGTATGAGTGCAGTTGGAACCTATGACGTCCCACGGCCTTGCGTTGCATGTGCTATTGTAGGGGGATGCCCTGCGTTAGACGATAATCCAGAGTATAAAATAATCACCGCAACTTGTCAGACAAAAGACGGTGCAAAGACAGAACATCCATTCCATTTACATTGTGCTGCTGAATTAGATGATCCTTCGATCAATTGCCCTGCTTATGAATTTAAGCCATTGCCCTTAGGCAAGCTGCATCGGTTTATACCTAATGCAAAGGCTTTTTGCGGAGGCAGAATCACTCATGTGAATGGGATAGCGAGAGAAAAATTCGTCGAGCTGAATACCGAACACTTTGTATGAAATGGATTTCCGATTTTGATCTTTTCCTCTTCGATTTCGATGGGTTGCTGGTAAATACCGAGCATCTGCATCTGCAAGCGTATACAAATATACTGGCGAAACGGGGATGCGATCTAGGATGGAGTTTCGCCCGTTTTTGCGAGCTGGCCCATTTGAACGCGTCCGCCGTCAAAGAGGCGATCTATGCCCAATTTCCCGATCTTGAGCCGAATTGGGAGATTGTCTACGCAGAAAAGAAAGAGGAATATTTTGCATTGCTCCGCTCGGGCAAGGTGGAATTGATGCCTGGCGCCGCCCGTCTTTTAAAGGCTCTCGACGATGCCAAAATCCGGCGCTGCGTGGTCACCAATGCCCTTTTAGATCAGACCGTATTGCTCCGTTCCCAGATTCCCTTGCTCAATACAATCCCGAAATGGGTCACTCGGGAGGAATATGAGAAATCGAAACCCGATCCCGAATGTTATCTCAAGGCGATCCAGCTCTACGGAAAAAAAGGGGACCGAATCATCGGTTTCGAAGATAGCTTGCGAGGCCTCGAGGCACTCAGGAAAACGCCAGCTTTGCCTGTATTGATCTGCCCTTCCCACCACCCCCTCCTCGAAATCGCCCTAGAAGGGAAAGTCGTCCATTTCGAATCCCTAGACCAACTCCCCCCAGAAAAGCTCCTGCCTTAAGACTGCTTCATCAAGATAAGTAGATACAGTCTTGAGTAATAACAGTCTTAGGATCTGAGCATCAGGTGACAGGATCACGCCGAAGCGGCTAAGGATGACGCCGCGAAGCGCAGCTACAGGATATGCAGGATAAAAAATGATATGTGAATACAGTCTTGGAGAGTAACAGTCTTAGGATCTGAGCATCAGGTGACAGGATATGTAGGATACGATGCGCGGCGCATCGGCAGGATATGCAGGATAAAAAATGATAGGTGGATACACTCTTAGCTGGTGACAGTCTGTGAAATTAAACGTTAAAAAATAAGATGGGGCATTGCCTGTCTTTAGCTGCTTTTTCTCTGATTTTCAATTCCGAAGACTGATATTAATTAAGAATGTATCTACCTATCATTTTTTATCCTGCATATCCTGTAGCTGCGCTTCGCGGCGTCATCTTTAGCCGCTTCGGCGTGATCCTGTCACCTGATGCTCAGACTCTAAGACTGTTACTCCCCAAGACTATATTCACAGTCTTGCGTAGAGTACTTCCATCAAAAAGAGCCCTTGAGGAGGGGCTGCGGGGCCTGCTTTGCGTCTGTCTCGGGCGGCAATTATTGCGGGGATTGATTCTGGATCGATCTTTCCGCTGCCTACGTCGAGGAGGGTGCCGGTGATGTTCCGGACCATTTTGTAGAGAAAACCGTTCCCTTCGAATTCGAGCCGCACGCCCCCTTTTTGCTCGACGACATCCAGCCGTTTGAGGGCGCGGATAGAATCCTGCATGGCGGTTTCTTTATGGTTGGCAAAAGAGGTGAAATCGTGGGTCCCGAGAAAGAAGCCCGCCCCTTTTTTAAGTTTGTTGAGATCGACCGGGGAAAAAACTTGTGTTCTGTAATGCCTTGTAAACGGATCCAAGACAGGGTCTAAATGGAGATGGTAATGATAGATTTTGCCGATCGCGCTGTAGCGGGCGTGGAAATCAGGAGCGACTGGTTCTGTTGCCAAAATCCGGATGTCATCGGGCAGCAAAGCGTTGAGGGAGATCAGTAAACGAGTCCGGTCGAAGGGGATTGGACTGTCGAAATGGGCCGTTTGGCCGCGGGCGTGCACTCCTGCGTCTGTGCGCCCAGAGCCCGTCAGTCCAAGAGGATGGCGGAGGGCGGTCTGCAGCGCCTTTTGAACGAGGGATTGAATGGAATCGCCGGTTCCTTGGACTTGCCACCCGCAATAGCGGGCGCCGTCATAAGAAATTGTTAACTTGTAACGCTTTATTTGGTCAGATTTGAAAGACATGGCAGTAATCATACTGCTTTTGTCTAAATAATTAAAGAAGCCCAATCCTGTGAAGGATTGGGCATAGATCGCCAACTCTTTTTTTTAAGAGAGGTGTTTGTTGACCAGTTTGGTCATTTCAAACATGTTGACGGCAGCTTTTTTGCCGCCAAACACTTTCTGCAGTTTTTCGTCTGGATTGATGTTCCGTTTGTTTTTTGGGTCTTGCAAGTTGTTTTTCTTGATATAAGCCCAAAGTTTTTTTGTCACTTCGGTGCGCGGCATTGGGCCTTCGCCGACGACAGCAGCCAACTCTTTGCTGGGTTTCATAGGCTGCATGAATTTAGAATTTTTTTGCTTCGTTGCCATAGTTCAATTCTCCTTTGAAAAGTCTCGATATCTTTTAAAGACTAAGTGTTAACCTCAAAGAAATCTTTTATCTGGGCGAGGATTTAATAGTCAAAAAAAATCGCATAGCTTTTTCTCCCAACGCAAATATTTTTTCATTTGCCTAGATGAGAGAAATGCATTTAAGAGTTTGAAATAGTAGCGGATATCACAATTTAATCCACCTCAAAACTTCGCCTTGTTTTTTTGATCTCTTCCTGGCAAATTCCAGAGATAGAGACGATCTCGGAATTAACGTTTCTCAGAGATTGTCTCTTAGGAGAGAGCGAGTTTTTGACAATGATCGTTGAATCAGAAGCTTTGGAACGTTTGCAGCGCAAACTCGATGCGGCTTCATCATCTCATGAGAAACTCGAAATTCTCAACGAACATCCAGCCGTCCAGAAATTCATCGGGCGATTCAAATTTCTCTCCGCATTTTGGGCGGGTCTTGCTCCCGAGTGCGAACTCGTTTTGAAGCAACTCGCAGCCATAGGGCAGGCGGATCGCCTTTTTTCCGGAATCGACGCATCGAATTTAAGGGCAAACCTGTTGCGCGAATTGATCGATAAATTGATTCCCATCGATCATTTTTATCGTGAACTGGGCGGGATTATTGGCTATCAGGTGAAAATCCAAAGTCTTTTAAATCCTGCTAAAGAACCAGAAAATTCCGGCTCCGTTGTATTCCATTCTCCACTCTTTCAGAATATTTCAGAAGAAACACAGAGCGTGCGCGAAACCATTTCCTGGGGAATCGAATCGATGCCGGAAATGGCCGAAATGTATCCGTTAGGAGGCGCGGCCGATAGACTTCATCTCGTAGAAGAAAAAACGGGACTCGAGCTGCCTGCGGCAAAGTTGCGGTTTGCAGGAAGGACTCTTTTAGAAAATCTCATTCGAGATCTCCAAGCTCGCGAATATCTTTATTTCCAAAAGCACGGCAAACAATTGACGACTCCTGTCGCCGTCATGACGTCGCAGGAGAAAGACAATCACTCTCATGTCTTTCAAATCTGCAAAGATTCACATTGGTTCCGGCGACCGAAGGAATCGTTCCGTTTTTTCACCCAGCCGCTTGTTCCCGCGGTAAATGAGCAGGGGGATTGGTGTGTTCTCGGACCTCTGAAGCCGATTTTGAAGCCCGGCGGCCATGGTGCGATTTGGAAATTGGCCCGCGATTTAGGGATTTTTTCCTGGTTTGAAAAGCTCGGCAGAAAAAAAGCTTTGATCCGGCAAATCAACAATCCGATAGCAGGCCTTGATTACGGTCTTTTGGCTTTTATTGGATATGGCTGGAAAAGGGAAATGATTTTCGGATTCGCTTCGTGCCCCCGATTGCTGCAGGCTGCCGAAGGGATCAACGTAGTGATCGAACGGAAGCTGCCCGATGGAACGGACTTGGTTCTCACCAATATCGAATATTGCGATTTTAAAAAATTCGGGATTTGCGATCTTCCATTGAAAGAGGGAGAGCCTTTTTCCCGATTTTCTTCGAATACCAATATCCTTTTTTTCGATATTCAAGCCGTCGTCAAAGCCATCGATGCCTGTCCTTTCCCAGGACTTTTGATCAACTTGAAGAAGACCTGTTATCAGACAGAGTCGGGAATCAAAATCGAAGAGCCGATCGCCCGTCTGGAATCGACGATGCAGAACCTCGCAGACGTTTTTGTAGAACGGAAGTCTCCCGGCGATCCCCTCGTGACGAACCGGACTTTTGTCACCTACAATCATCGCCATAAAACCATTTCCACAGCTAAAAAAGCGTGCCTTCCTGGAAAACCGCTTCAAGAGACTCCCGAAAATTGTTTTTTCGATCTATTGTCGGCCCATCGGGAATTGCTCAAAGAATATTGTCAGTATTCATTGCCCGCCCAAAGAACTGTCGAAGAGTATTTAAAACTGGGTCCCGATTTTGTTTTTCTCTATCATCCTGCATTAGGACCTCTTTATTCCCTGATCGGGCAAAAGCTCCGCAGGGGAAAACTCGCCCTCGGTTCCGAACTTCTTTTGGAAATCGCTGAAATCAGCGCCGTCGATCTGGACATCGAAGGAAGTCTTCAAGTGGTCGCGGAACAAATCCTCGGGCCCCTCGATTCAGAGGGAATCCTCCGCTATTCAAAAGCAGTCGGCAGATGTGTTTTGGAAAATGTATCGATCCGAAATTTGGGAGTCGATTGGGCAAGGTCGGAACCTTTTTGGAAAATGAATTTGAAGCGGCGCGAAACGGTAAAAATCCATTTAAAAGGCCGATCTCTTTTCTCAGCCAAAAATGTCCAGTTGGAAGGCGATCGCACTTTTGTGGTTGAAGACGGATTTGAAATGAGAATATCCGAAAAAATGGGAAAGACAATCGTCGAAAAAATCCCATTGCCCAATTGAGATGGACAGGAACATCCTGTCCATCGTCCATTTTTTATTATGCAAGTGCCGTAGCGGATAGGTGGCTCGGGAGAATGACTTCTTCAGCATGAACCGCAGATTGATGCATGGCGGCTTGCTGGCCTGAGGATGAAGATCTACAGCAAAGATGGCAGATCAGCGCTCCGATCGCGATACCCACGCCTATTCCTGCAGCGGCGAGTTTGATTTCTCTCGGATGGTTGGCCATATAGGATCTAACGATGGAATAGCCTTGCACAGCTGCGCCTTTGATTAATAGAGCGCCTTGATAGAGATATTTTCCCATCTTTGCGAAAAAGCAGGATACGAAAAAGGCGGCTTTCTTAAGGCTGTCCCAAACTGCCGTCCCAGCAACTTTTAGATTTTGGCCAACCCAATTGGCGGCGGCTGTGCTTGAGCTGCAAAAAGTCGAACAGCTTCCTGCCATATTCTGTAATTTCGCGGTTTGCATGGAAAATCCTCCTACTGTGTTATTTAAATATCGATTATGAGGAACTCATCCTCAAAATAGACGGGCCATTATATGGTCCTTTAGATAAATGTAAAGAAAAAGCAAATGGCGCACAGAGACCACAGAGATAAGAAAAGCGTATTGGCTATCTCTGTCTTAGACATTTTTTAAATTTTTGACTTTTAGCAGTTTTTGAGTTAGATTCTTGTAATAATTACATAGGTGAATCAATGAATTTCGAGACTCAAGAAAAACTAAAAGCAATCGAAGAGCGTCTATCCGCAATGTGGAGGTATCTTTGACTTAGCGGTCAAAGAAGATAGAAGTCCGAGAACTCGAAGAAAAAATGGCTGTTCCCAATTTCTGGGACGACCAAGATGCCGCTCAAAAAATCATTGAAGAATGCAATGCCCTCAAACTCTGGACCGTTCCCTTACAGGGAGATGAAGAGCCGTTTTGAGGATGTCAAAGAGCTTCTCCCCGAAGCTGAATCCCTGGGCGATGCGGAGCTCATTCACGAGCTTGTCCAAGCGTTTAAGCGATATTGAAAAAAAGCTCGGAGATCTCGAAGTGCGGAAGATGCTTTCGGGCGAACTCGATTCGAAAGATTGTTATTTAGAGATCAATGCCGGCGCAGGAGGGACCGAATCGTGCGACTGGGCCGCCATGCTTTCCCGCATGTATCAAAGATGGACGCAAAGGCGCGGCTGGAAAGTCGAAGTGATCGATCGGCTAGAAGGGGAAGTGGCCGGGATCAAGAACATCACTTTCCGGATTTCTGGGCCATTTGCTTATGGATATTGCAAATCGGAAAAAGGGGTCCACCGCCTCGTCCGGATTTCTCCTTTCGATGCGAACGCCCGCCGCCATACGAGCTTTGTTTCGGTCGACGTCACTCCGATCATCGATGACCTCCAGGTTGAGGTCCGCCCCGAAGACATCAAGGTCGATACCTACCGGGCGTCCGGCGCGGGAGGCCAGCACGTCAATAAGACCGATTCCGCTGTTCGGATGACCCATATCCCGACCGGGATCGTCGTCTCCTGCCAGAGCGAGCGGAGCCAGATCTCAAAACAGGGAAACCTGTATGAAAATGCTCCGCTCCAAACTCTATGAAAAAGAGTACAACGAAAGACAGCAGAAAATTTCGGCGATGGGAGGGGAGAAAAAAGAGATTGCGTGGGGCAGCCAGATCCGCAATTATGTGTTTCAACCCTATACTCTGGTCAAAGATACCCGCACGAAGGTCGAAGTGGGGAATGTCCAGGCCGTCATGGATGGGGAAATCGATGAATTTGTCAACGCCTATTTAAAAGAATTCGGATAAATGCTTGAAATTCCTGATTTCGATATCCGCTTTTCGACTCTTAGAAGATCTCGCCCTTCATGAGCGAGTGGTTTTCACAGCCCGAGGCGTGCGACGCTTATCCTTTCGGATATTAAAGAAAGGGAGGAAGCTCTGAAAAATTGGATCGGATTTTCCAAATTCAAAGCGAGCCTGACCGGATTGATCAGAGAGAAGTCCCTGCCGCCATCGGCACTCTTTTTCTGATGCCCTATCGGAAAGTCGCCCACCACTGCTCTTTTTATCTCGATCGTCGATCCAGCTCACCGGCGCAAAGGGATTGGCACCTCGATGGTCCGCAATCTTCTCCATCTCGCAAAAACCCGGTTTCGTCTCGAGAGCGTCCATGTGGAGGTTTTTGAACCCAGCGCCCTTTTGCCGATTTTGGAAAAATTGAATTTCGAGCCTTTCGCCAGACAGGAAAATTTTGTGAAAATCGATGGGTGCAGCCGCGCTCGTCATATTGCTGGAACATTTTTTTTAAAAGTAGATGAAGAAAGAAGAACTGACATTCCGTTTTGCAGAAGAAGGCGACCAGAAATATCTGATCGAGTGGCTTTTGCAGCCTGGCGTTTTACAGGGATTCCCTTTGACCGACTTGCGAGAAATCGAAGACGCCGCGCGGATTTGGGTCGGCTATTCGAAATACGATGCTGTCTTGACCGCGCTTTGGGATGGCGTTCCCTGCGGAATCGCGAATCTTATATATCCAGCCCTATCAAAAATTGGCCCATCAATGCTTGTTCGCCATCATTGTCGATGAAAAGCTCCGAGGCAAAGGCGTCGGCGCCAAATTGATGGAAGAATTGATGGCGCTCGGAAAAGAGCGGTTTCATTTGGAATTCGTCCATCTCGAGGTTTATGAAGGGAATCCGGCGATCAACCTCTACCGGAGGCTCGGATTTAAAGAATATGGGTTTCAACGCCACTTCATCAAAGACAAGGAAGAGGGGCAAGTCCGCTACTTCGGTAAAATTCTCATGCAAAAATATCTTTAGTTTCTATGGATCATCGCCTGCACGCCTTATGTCCTATTCCTCTGACCCTTGTTTGGCATGAGAACCGGACGACCTATTTTTCAGCGCGGAAAGAAAAGAGGGGCCTCACTCTGCGGCTCCACCGTCTTTTTTATCAGGCTCCCACTCCAGTATTGGAAGCCTTGGTCCGCATCGCGTTGAAAAAAGATCCGGCCGCCTTCGCCATCGTAAAAAGAATGGCCTATCTCTATTTCCACCAAAACCGCGCAGCTCCCGAATCCCTCACGGCCGCCGGCTCGGCCTATGACCTGAAGGAGATCTACGGCCGGCTTAAAGAATCATACTTTTCGCCGGAATACGACGCTTCCATCGGCTGGTCTGTCCGCTCGCAGAGAGGTAAATTCCGCTTCGTGACGTTTGGAACCTACGACCGGCATAGACACCAGATCCTGATCAACCGGCTGCTCGACGATCCCGAAGTGCCTCTCTATTTTCTCGAATTCATCGTGTATCATGAAATGCTTCACGCGGTCTGCCATCCCCAATTCGATTCGGCGGGCCGCTGCCGCGTCCATACGCGGGAATTTAAGGAAAAAGAAAAGCAATTTCCCCATTTCGGAGCCGCCAAAGAATGGGAAAAAACCAGTTTAAAATTTTTTAAGAAAAGGAAGTCCACATGGCAGGGCATAGCAAGTGGGCCAATATCAAGCACCGCAAAGAGCGTTCCGATAAAAAGAAGGGAAAAATCTTCAGCCGCGTGATGAAAGAAATCATCAGCGCGGTGAAACAAGGCGGCCCCGACCCGAAGACGAACAGCAAACTCCGCATCGCGATCCAAAAAGCCAAAGACGCCAACCTTCCGACGGATAATATCGAACGGAACATCAAGAAAGCGTCGTCTATCCGATCAGCAAGATTATATTTCGATGGCTTATGAACTCTATGGCTACGGCGGCGTCGGGATTGATCGTCGATATCATGACCGATAATAAGAACCGGATCTCCTCCGATATCCGGATCGCAACGAACAAATGCGGCGGGACGATCGCGACTCCCGGCGCCGTCGCCTATAATTTCGATCGAAAAGGGATTCTCCGCATCGCGAAAACCGCAGCCAACGAAGACGATCTCTTCCTTCTCGTCAGCGAAAACGGCGCCGACGATTTTTCCAATGAGGACGACCTCTATGTCGTGACGACGCCCGTAGACGCCTTCCTAAAGGTCAAAGAAGCTGTGGAAAAAGCCGGCATTAAATGCGAGGAGGCGGAACTGGCTATGGTTCCCAAAACCTGGGTCGAAGTGAACGACACGGACGCCGACGCCAACATCGCCCTCATCGAATGGCTCGAGAATTTAGACGACGTAGACGCCGTCTATCACAACATGAAAATCGGATGATCGATCATTGGAAATAGCGGGTGTAGAAAGATCGATGGTTTAAAAATCAAAAGAAGCCCTCGCAGTCAACCCCTGATAGCTGATATTGGCGAAATTGGTGTTCTCGAAAATCGACACGTCGAACGCGGTTTCTGGTGTCATTCCGTTGAATTGGTTGTAGATCAAAGCTTCATCGATTATACCCGGAATGGAGTTGAGCTGAAACCATTGGGATATTTCGTAACCGGCGGCTAAAGAGAACTGATATTTGCCATTGCACCAACAAGTATCCCATTTGAGCCCTAAAAAGGCTTCCAGATTAGTTCTCACTCTCCACATGTCGGTGAAGAATGTTTCGCTCAAGGGAAATAGCGCGGGTCCTCCATCCAATACAGGATCGGGGCCGAATCCGATGATTTTATGGGTAATATCGTATTTTCCATAAATCAGCGAACCAGAGAGGCACGCCAAAAGAGACCAGCTGTCGGAGAAATGCCAGTTTCCGTCGAGTCCCATTTTTAATCCCCCGCCATCAAAAGAAAACGAACTGTGATCAGATGTGGGTTCGACTTGCGGAATCAATGGAGGAGTCATGATAAAAGACAGCCATAATCCTTCGAACGATTGATAGAAATGGAAATTGAAAAAGGCGCCCCTTCCGCCGATGTGGGGCGTCAAAGATAGCTTTGCAGTAGGGTAAAATTCATTGGATAGTTCCAAATCGACGAGGTTCGTTTTCAGGTTCCAATGGGCATTTACGTTCAAAGCCCTCGGTCCGACGATGTTGGCCGTTAAAGGATAAAGGGCTTGGCCGGTGCCGGTGGCGCTTTGAGAAATGATTTCAGAATTTGTGAATAGATAGGTCCAAAGGAGGGAGAGCTTCCAGTTGTCGAAGCGATTGAATTGGTATCCCAATTCAACCCTCGCTCCAGGTTCCCATTTTCCTTCCGGAGCCAATTCTTTGTATTGAGATACGATAGGGCCGAATGGAAGGCTTCCGCTCACGGCATACTGGAACTCGGCCACTCCGGTCCCTTCCACATTCGCTTTCCACCAAAGAAAATCGGCTCGGACGATCACTTGATCCGAACAGCATACAGGAGGAGCTGGAATTGTTGGACAACACGAATTTCCAAATTCATCGCTATGGACAGCGATCGCACCTGCAATGCAAAGAAAAAAAAGGAAAGGGATTTTAGAAATCATATAAACTCTTTTGTGAAGTAGGATTTTTTATCACAAAGTGAAGAGTTTTGCTCAACTCTTTTTTTTCATTGACGTAGCGATCTGATCTAGCCGCACTCCCTATCGCCCCTCTACTAGGGGGCTTTCAGAGCTTGAACTCAACTAGGACTAAACATGTGAAGTCGTTTGAGAATTAAGACGGCGCAGACGCCGTCTATCACAACATGAAAATCGGATGATCGATCATTGGAAATAGCGGGTAAAGATTTGTTGGAGAGCGAAAGAAAAGAGCCCGATCCCAACAGTAGCTCATATTTAATCTCTTTAATAAGTTCTGTATATTATAAATTTAATTTAATAAAATTCAATAATTAAAATAATATTTATAAATTACAATATATATAAATTATGTTATAATTGGTAACTATGGCGAGTAAAATCAATCTAAATAGTTTTAAAACATATCTACAGGACATCTTCTCTGAAGACGTTTCTTTGCAGAAACCATTTGATAAAACACTGGTAATAGGCACTTTAGCTACATCGGTTCTTTTTGGGCTGCCTGCAGGCCTTGCGTTTGCATTTAGTTATAAAGTCCGCGAAAAGCTAAACTCGCCCCATCCTTCCAATGAAACGCTAAGCATTTCAGAGCCTCCCTCAAGTCCAATTCCCAAATCGGCAGGTGACGCGAATAGAGTTCCATCCGATCCGAACCCAAAACCCGATGCTGATGTTCGTCAAGATGTCCCTGCCGTAGTAAAACAAGACGCAATGCCTCTAGCAGAACCAAAAGCGCGATCGTCAGTCGCAAAGGCCGATCTGAGCATCCCGCAGCTACAAACAAGGCCGCAAACAGCGCCTCCTACACCAATTTTGAAGAATGAGCCTAGCGTTGCAAAGCCTCCGGCGCCTGTTGCTCCTATGCCAGTTTTAAACATCGAACCGAGTCCTGCGAAATCAGACGTTCAGTCAGAATCTTCTCCGGTTTTGTCACCTGCAGCAAAGTCGGAACCAACAATGCCGCCGACACCCGTTGTACCGCCTGCGATTTCTAAGACCGACGCGCCGAATGACCAAAAACCGGAATCCGCTCCGCAGCGTGCTCCATCGCCAGTTTTAAAAACAGATGCGCCTCTAGTAAAGCTAGAACCAGCGGTAAAGCCAGAACCAGCGGCTCCAGCTGTTGTGCCGAACTCAACTGTCTCCTCTTCGAAAACGGCTCCTTATTCAGAAGCATATCATTCCGCTTCAGGGAGAAGAACTTTTAGTTCGCAGGCAGAGATTGACGAGAGGCTTGATCTCGCCGCTTATTTGAGTAGCTCGTCTTTCTCTAGCAGCCAGAGTCGAACGGCGCAAAAATCTGTCGCTAGAAGCGTACCCGATTTATCGAAAGGCAAGAAAGCGGCAGCACAAGTTGTACCACCGGCGAAAAAGTCGAAAAGTTGGCTTTCTAATCTTTTTTCATTTGCCCGCAAACCCGAACCGGATATGCCAGGGCGCCCTCCGGGCATCCCCAACAAGGGCAATACCTGTTTCGCTGCGAGCACCTTGCAATTGATCGCGAATTCGCCGCTGGCAGATCACCTTCCCCATTTAGTGCGCACAGATACTGAAGAAGATCAAGCAAACCAAAAACTGTTGGCGAATGTTCTGGCCACTTATAAGAGTGAAAAAGAACGAGGCGTTTACGAATCTTCGATTAAGATTCAGGATTTACGCATTTTCTTCCCTCAATCCCAAGGGAATAATGGGGCAGTCGCCCAACAAGACGCGCATGAATTATTCATGGGGATTTCCAGTTCTATTTCTAGGAATATCAGGCAAGAACGAGATTTAGGCGAACAGCTTGAAGAACATCGGGAACTTTTGAACAACCCGCTCGTCCATTTAAAAACAGTGAAAAAAACCGTTAGGGTCCCGGAGGGCGCATCGCTCGCAGGCACCACATTGGAACGGGTCGATGCTACGACGGCAATCTCTAAAATGCATTCGATTGAAATTCCGATCTTAACTGTAAACCTGAAACGGGATCCGAAAACAAAGCGCGTTCTTCCTCTTCAAGACCTTCTTCAAAAGGAATATTTTCATCATACTCCCGTTAAAGCAGAGCCTTACAGGCTGCCTTATGCTAACGGCAAAAGCGGCGCATTGGTTTCTGAGGAAAACTACTTTGACAGAGTCCCCGATGTCTTATTTATCAATTTGGTGCGGCAAGAATACAGAACATTCACGGTTCAAAAGAAGTCGGTCATAGAGGTCGATGGGAAGCCTGTGGAAATCACAGACGAGGTCCCTAAGACAATAGCTGGAGCTATTGCCGATCCAATTTCCGTTCCTAATACTTTGACGTGGCCCCAGAATGGAGCTGAGACCCAAGATAAAGCCGACTTTGAATTACAGGGCTTTATCCGTCATATGGGAGGAATAGGCGGCGGCCATTATGTTTCTTACATTAAAGACAAAGAGAGCGGACTCCATTGGCTGCTCAATGACGACCGAATATATTCTCAGTCAGCTAGAGAATTTGCCCAAAACAAAGACCATTCTTACGTCTTGCTCTTCACCCGAAATCCTAAAAAATAACTATTCCACACCCACTGGCACGAGGGCTTCGCTCTCCATTGCGACCTGTTTTTCCTGACGGGGCGCGTAGGTCGCGATGTCGGCGATCTGAGGCACTCCGATCTGGCTGTAGGCAAAGGGAGAGGCGATTTTTCCCTCTACCAGAATAGCTATCCGCTTATGGTTTTCCCTTGAAAGGAAACCATGGGACAAAAGAAGGAACTGGTCATAGGCGAGGGTTGAAAGGGCTTCGATCCTCTTTTCCACAAAAGCGAAGTCTCCGTCGCGTTGGAAGGTGAGAAGGTCCCAAAGGGCGCTTTTGTCTTTTTGGCTCCGATAGCGGTTCTTGAGAGAGGAGATGAGGCTCGTTTTCACAGTTTCGAATCTTTCTATGGATATATTGTCCGCAAGCGCCTCGTTGAACCCTTCGATGAAAAATTCAAAGCGGAAAAGGAGATCGTCAGGCTGGTGGGAATTGGATTGGACGAGGAAATACTGGAAGAGCTGCCCTTCCACTTCGGATCCGTCGCTCTGTGCGATGTATCCCGTTTTCTGCTTTGTGCGCAGCTCGTTGAAGAAAGCTTCTTTAAGCGCGGAGGAGAGGATTTCTTGGGCGGCCCTTTTTTCCATGCTGAAAGATCCTTGGTCTAAGAGAAGCAGGGAAGCGTTTCCTTGCACCTCAGCGTTTTGGACGATGCAAAACGGCCCGCCGGTTTCAGGAAGGCGGAGGATCTTTGTCTGCGGATGTTCTTCTTTCTGGAATGGGGATCTGCCGAGAACGTGGATCACATCGAGCCAAGAAGATTCCGCTTCTTTCAACTCTAGATTTCCGGCGAACAAGGCCTCGATATAGGTCCTTTCGAACAGTTTTTTATGGAAATTGAGAAAATCTTCGTAGCGGAGCCTCTTCAAAGCCGCGAGTTTTTCTTTAGAGGTCGTTTTATCTTGATTGACCACCGAATCGAGCAATTCCTTAGCTTGGCGCGCGGAGAGGTCCTTTTGCGCGTTCGTATAATCTTTTTCATGCCGGGCATAATACAGTTCGAATTGTTCAAGCGACGGCGGGTCGATCGGCATCTGTTTGACGATTTCTTGGAGGAGGAGAGGGGCTTTTTCGCTGAAACCTGACACGGTCACATTGATCCTGGAACGATCGAGAGAAAAGCGGCAGCCGAGTCCTGCGCTGCCAGCTGCGGATAGCGTAGGCTGCATCAGATCTGTCAAATGATCTAAATAGAGAGAAGCCAACACAGTGCTTTTTGCGCTCGGATTGATTTCCGGAGAGAGGATATGGATGAAATAGACCGAGTCGGGCGTTGCGAATTCAGCGGATCTTACATAAAAAGCCCTCCCCAAATCTGAATCTGCGATCGGAATAGGGGTAGCCCCAAGTTCCGGATCCGCGACGAGTTCCATCCGGGTCGGCAAGAAAGGGTTTGGCTCGGCCAGGCGGATTTCAGGATTTGGATCGGCCTTAGACCAGCGAGCGATCCATTGGTTTGGGATCGGGCGGAGCGCATATTCAGTGCCGAACCATTTTTCCCGTCGGTCGGGTTGGACTTGGGTGATTTCAGGAGAGGCCATCAATGTCATGGAACAAGATTCAGGGGTTAAAAATGAAGCGGCCATTGCGATTTTTTCAGCTTCGTAATCTGAAGCCAGGAGCGTTTTGCGCGGATAGGTATCCAAAGGCTCATCGGGAAGGCTGTCTCCCAGTTTCATAATGTAGTCAAAGGCGTCTTTGCGGCTTTGATATTGATAATTGAGCTGGGCGATTGCATTTTGTTCCTGAAATAAATAGGCGGGGATCCCAGTTGCTTTAAGACCTGAAATCGCTTCAAAACAGCGGAGGCCGACCGTGTCGATCTGTTCGATCCCTTTTTGGGTCAGTTCCAGGGCAATTTGAAAAAAGCGGTGATCCTTGCCGCCGAGTTCGCTGACTCGGACCGACATCCCATCGATGAAGTGCTCCCGATTCAGTTTTTCGGAAAGGCTGAATTTTTGCCCTCTTTGAATCGCGTAGGCCAGCAGATCGGCGGATTTCGTGTCGTCGTTGGCGAGGCTCTCAGGAAGCTCCCAGCTCAAGGTCAAAAGGCGTCTATTTTTGATCGGTTTGATATAGGCGATTTGCCCTTTCTGCTGAGCGGAGGATAAGGGTTGGCTGTGATCGGCAAGGGGAGCCAAGCTCTGGGGAATTGCGGTGAATATCTGGTTCGCCGCTTCTTTGAGCGCTTCCAATGGCAGAGAGGAATAAATAGCCAAATGCATCCGATCGGACCCATAGTGTTTCGCATGCCACTCTTTCAGCGCGCTTTGTGGAATTTTAGCTAAAGTCTGCGAGTTGCCCGTGGAGAACATTTTATTGGGATGTCCGGGATTGCCGGTTTCTTTGAATACCATGTATTCGCGCCAAGAATCGTTTTCTACATTTTTCGCGAATTCTTGGTCGACCGCGTGCATTTCCCTGGAGATCCCCGAGGGATTGAAAAGAGGGTCGATGAAAAAATGGGCGAAGCGGTCGAGCAAATTTTGAAACCCCTCGGTTTCTGATGAAAACATATAGACCGTCCGGTTCGGGGCGGTGAAGGCGTTGGTCATACCGCCGTAATCGGAGACAAGGGAGAAGAATTCATTTTCGCTCGGATATTTTTCCGTGCCCATGAAGAGCATGTGTTCGCAGAAATGGGCCATCCCTGCATATTCGTCGGGATCGTCCCATGAACCCGCCTTCACGGAGATAGCCGCGGCCGACTGGTCTGCGTTCGGATCGGAAATAAGCAATGCCTCCAAACCATTCGAAAGACGCAGCTTGGCGGTTTTCCTCCCAGCTAAATCAGGATTCAGAAGGGGAAGGGAGGAAAGATCTTCGATAATGCTGAATGATGAAGTATGAATGCTGAATGCGTCGGGGAAGCCCCCTGCGCCCCCAAAGACACGCTTAATTCATTTGGAGTATCCCCAATCATCCCAAAGAGTGAAGAAAGAAGTGTAAAGGAGGAAATTAACGTTTTCATATCAACCTAATTCATTAAGCGTTCAGCTATTCTGGGTGCGAGGGCTTTGCCCCGACACATTCAGCATTCATACTTCAGCATTCATCATTTTTTCGTAGTTTGTTTTGACTATTTTCCAAATCGCGTCGGCTCTGCTTTGGCGTCGGGCGATTTTATCATTTTGATCGGAACCGGGAAATTTTTCCATGTCAAAGGGCGGGGCGAGAGCTAAATGGATCGGACATCGCTTGGCGTACCGCACTTCGCCGAGTTCTTTTTGGATCGTTTCGGGAGGAGGAAGAAGATCGTAGGTAGCGAGGGCAAAGGGATAAAAGTGGGTGGGTGTTTTGGCTTTTTTGGCCATGAGATAAAACATTTCGATGCTCTGAGGATCGAATGGCGCGACCTCGATTTTCCCTTCTGCGTTGCGCCGGTCCCTTCCTCCGCTGGGCGCTACGTAGATGACTTTCCCCCCTTCCTGGAGGAGGCGGCTCATCTGCTCCATCGTGTTTTTGTTGTGGAGCTGTTTTTTCGCTTTCAGTTCAGGCGGATTGTCGATGTATCGTTTGGAATAAATGCAAAGAAGGTCGCAGCCCATGCTGAAAGGGATGGCGAGCGGATCGGTGACGACCCTTTCTCCTGCGACATAGATGATTTTTTCTGCGATCTGAGGATGGGTTTTTTCAAGAAGGATGGCGATGGCCTGCGGATCGGTTTCGGTTTGATGGTTGGCCAGGAAAACGACGTTTTCTCCTTTGAGCTAGCTGCGAGGCGATCGCGTCGAGATGTGCTTTGCCTAGAATGCTGGAATGGGGCAAATCGACGAGAGGGCGGATGAAATCGAGGCCGAAACGGTAGTAATCGATCGGATGGCGGATTTTTTGATGGTAGGGCTCGAAAAATGTAAGGGTGGAGGAATTGTTCTTCAAGCAAGCTGGAGGAACAGCAGAAAAACGGGAACGCATGCGTCCATCGATTGACCGTCGCGGGTCACGGCTTGCCTATAACATTCGAAAAATTGGACAAGGATCGCCTCAGTATTTTAGCAGGGATCTTTTCTTGCAATGCCTGAAACCGTTTTAGGAGAATCGTCATGCGTCGATTTTTTGTCCATTGAGCGTCGAGTAAAATAGAAATTCGTTCAGATGAAGATTATCGTTGACGGCAAATTCAATTTGGGCGTTCGATTTGCCGGCGAGTTTTTGATAATAATCCTTATCGCCGCTGTCGAGATATCGGTTCAGTTCGGGATGGAGTGACCAGTTTAAGGGCGAATTGGTTTTGGCAGTGGATGAGTTTTTTCAACGACCGCTCGATTTCGACGGAAATGCTCTCATGGCTTTTCACGAGGCCGCTCCCGGCGCAATAGGGGCAGTTAGTATAGATCGTTTGAGAGAGAGATTCGCGGCTTCTTTGCCGAGTCATTTCAACGAGGCCGAATTCGCTCATCCCTAAGATCGTGCATTTCGCCGAATCCTCTTTCATGCACTCTTTAAGCCGCTCCAGGACGCGGCGCTGGTTTTTACGCGAGCGCATATCGATGAAATCGCAGATGATCAAGCCCCCGATATTGCGGATGCGCAGTTGCCGTGCGATCTCTTCCGCCGCTTCCAGGTTGATCCGGACGAGCGTTTCTTCGACATCGCCGCCAGTGGTTCATCGAGCTGCGGCCTGAGTTGACGTCGATTGTGTGCATCGCTTCGGTCCGGTCGAAAAAGAGATAGCCGCCGGAGCCGAGCCAAATTTTGCGGCGCACGGCCCGGTCGATTTCCCGTTCGACGTTGAACCGCTCGAACATCGGGACTTTATCGCGATAAAATTCGATTTTCAACGGATGTTCGGCGGCGTATTTCTGATAGAGTTGCTTGCATCGCTGATAAGTCGCATAATCGTCGATGAGAAGCCGGTCGAATTTTTTGTCGACGCAGAGGGTGACTGCCCGCTTGATCAGGTCCGATTCTTCATAAAGGAGGGTCGGGCCGGTCGACTTGTTGAATTTTTCGACGATCGTTCTGCCAGGTGTGGAGGAGATCGGTCGCCTCTTCGATCAGCATTTCGGTCGTGGCGTTCGCGCTCGCCGTGCGGCAGATCAAGTCCCATATCCTGGGGCATTTCAAATGAGCGGATCAGTTTTTTCAGCCTTTCGCGCGCTTCCTTTGTCTTCGATTTTGCGCGATACGCCGCGATGCGGGTTGTTCGGCAGCATGACGAGATAGCGTCCTGCGATCGAAATATTCGAAGTGAGGCGCGCCCCCTTCGTCCCGATCGGCTCTTTGACGACCTGGACCAAAACGGGCTGGTCGATTTTCAGCAGCTGGGAGATGTCTTTCGCTTTCGGCGTCGCATCCATTTTGCGTGATGTCGTAATCGAGATCGAAATCCATATCGAACATCTCTTCGAATTTTTTCGTGTTCTCGAGGATGTCGCTGATATGGATGAAGCCGTTTTCCCCTTCATTGATGTCGATGAAGGCCGATTGGATATTGTGGAGGATATTCGTCACCCGGCCGCGGTAGATATTGCCTGTGATCTGGCGCGATTTTTTCCGGTCGATGATCAGATCGTGAAGTTGGCCGTGCTTTAAGTAGGCGTAGCGGATCTCTTTCGATTCGATGTTTAGTAAAATTTCATGCATAGAAATCCATTTTCTGCAAAGAAAATAGGATAGACCAGCCAAGATTCTTTTTCCATCAAAAATTTATAGTCGCTTCAGTTTCCTGGCTTTAAATTGATCTAATTTATTTTGAAGGACTTGAATAAAATTTTCAGAAGCGAGCCGGATCGCTCCGCGGATCCCGTTCGCAAAAGCCCTGGGGGTGGAATAGCCATGGCATTTGATTACGATTCCCTTGACACCCGCTAAAAGAGCTCCGGGATATTCGGCATAATGGAGGTGCCTTTGCAAATCGTCGAGCTGCGGCTGGAATTTTTTGAGTCGGCTAGTGGGATATGCGCATGCAAACGGTCTAGAATGAGGCTCGCAATCCCCTCGGCTGTTTTCAAAAAAACATTTCCCGTAAACCCGTCCGTCACGAGAACGTCCACGTCGCCGTCGAATACGGATTTTCCCTTCGATGTTGCCCGCGAATCGGAACGGGGCGTTTTCGAGTTCTGCAATAAATGATAGGCCTGGCGAATCTCAGATGTTCCCTTCAGAGGTTCGGAACCGATATTGAGAATGCCGATCGAAGGGTTTTCTATGCCGAGAGCCTTTTGGTATGCCGCACCGATCAAAGCGAATTGGACGAGGTGGGCGGCTTTGGCTTGAACGCCTGCTCCGACATCGAGGACCGCGACAGGATTTTTTTTCGTAGGGATTAGGGCTAAAAGGGACGGGCGCAATATACCCGGGAGCGTGGAAAGGATCATTTTTGCGGCGGAGACCAGGGCCCCGGTGTTGCCAGCCGACACGAGCGCGTCCAGCCTTCCCTCTTTCATCAGGCGCATTCCTACGCAAAGAGAGGCCCCTTTTTTGCGGCGCAGGGCCTGAAGAGGGTGCTCTTCCATCCCTATCGCTTCTTTAGCGGCGTGATAGGGGAGCGGCTGGGCTTTTTTTTCGTATTCAGGCGCGCCGATTAAAAGAAGTTCCACCCCATTTGGCAAGGTAGGGGACATGGACAAAATTTCATTCAGCAGGACATCGGGAGGGTTGTCGCCTCCCATTAAATCGACGCCTATCCTAAGATTACGCTTCACTTGCCTCAATTGCGCGGGCGTTGTAATGTCCGCAGGAAGAACAAACCCGGTGGGGGAGGCGGAGCTTTCCGCAATTCGGGCAGTTCGATACGTTTTTCGGTTTTTTTGCGTGATGCGATCGGCGCGAATTCTTTTTCGCATTCGATACGCGGTTGCGTGGTACAGCCATGATTCATTTCTCCAAAGTAAGTCTATATTTATTTTAAATCGTCCATATCGGCAAAAGGGAAATACGTCGTTTTCTCAATCCGCGCCTGGGGGCGGAGAAAAGGGGCGATCGTAGTCCGTTCGGGACAATTTCCCTGGTTGCATTCGATATATTTCGGCAAATCCAAGAGCAGCGCTTCCCTCAGCAGTTCGGTAAAATCGAAAATCGCACTGGGGATTTCTTCGATGGGCTGCGTATGGTAAAAGTTGTCGACTTTCAATTCCTTTTCGATCATTTCATTGCAAATGGCGCAGGGCATTAAAGCGACGGTTTTCACTTTCAACCGGATAATCAAATGATCGTCGGCCAAATAGGCCTCTCCCTTCACATCGACTTTCGATGGGAAGCCAAGCTCCTTTTCATCTACAGCCAGAAAAAGGGGGTCGACGGCCTCGTCGATCTTATGCGTTTGCCCGCCTTTCAATCGGTCAATGAAGATTTTAAAGGGTTCGAGCATAGAATTCCTGCAAATACGGGCTAATTTAACTCACCTAGAGTTAAAAATCCATCGTTGAGAATATAGAGTTAGCAGCTTCTTGCGCCGCATTCCTTAGCCCCAATGACTTGCGTAGATCCGAACACCCATTTAGGCAGCCCTTCCGGACATTGAGATCGGACCACAATTTTTCAGCCCAAAAAAAGAGTTGTCTCTCAGTCAGGTTGGGTCCGAACAATTCGGGAAAGACCGATTTAGAAAGAATAATATTGACGATGCAGTAGAAAGGAAGGCGGATGCGAAGGATTTTTTGGGCGATAAAACAATCGAGAGGCTTGATCGCGAAATTCACCGCCGCGGGTGTCCCATGCAGCGCCAATTCCAAAGTGACGGTCCCCGATGTGGCCAACGCAAGATGGGAGGCTCTCATCAATTCATAGCTTTCTTCCGGCGGGATCAATAGCGCGGACGCACAGCGTGTGAATCTGCGGATTTCGTCCGCTAAACCAACATTTGCAATCGAAACCGCCATCTTAAGATCCGGATGAAGGGCAGAGAGTTTTCTCGCCGCTTCGAGCTGAATGGGCAAATTCATCTCGATCTCCTTTTTCCGGCTCCCAGGAAAAATCCCTAAAATTTTTAGTCCCTCTTCGATTCCATATTTTTTCCTAAATCCATCCTTTGGAATGAAAGAAGCGATGGAAGCGGCTAAGGGATGTCCCACAAAGCGGACAGGAAGCCGGGTTTCTTTGAAACAGGCCGCTTCAAAAGGAAACAGCGTCAAAAGCAGATCCAGGTTTTTTGCCATCATCGGGATCCTTTTTTTGCCCCAGGCCCAAACGCTCGGACATACGAAATGGATCAGCTTTCCCCCGAATCCTTGTTTTCTCAGCGATTTTTGCAGCCGCAAATTGAATCCCGGATAATCGATGAAAAGGACGGCTTTCGGCTGCAGCTCGATGATTTTTTTTCGGAATCGCCCTAAATTGCCGGACGATTTTCGGAAGTGCGAAGAAGACGTCGATGAATCCCATCACCTGGAGATTTTCCATCGGAAAAAAGCACTCGATCGGAAAGGCCCGCATGCGGGGACCTGCCACCGCCCCGATTTTTAAACCGGGCCGCTGCCTCAACAGCTCTTCGATGACTTTAGCGCCCTGCGCGTCTCCGCTCGCCTCTCCGGCAATGATGAACAAATCCATAAAAGAAGATTATATAAGCTGTGAGAGAAAAGTGCGAGCGGGGACGAGAACAGGATCGTTTCTCGAAAAACAATCCTGGTCAATGTAAGGACGCTCAAGAATCACCTGGAAAGCATGAGGGGCTTTCGTCTCTTTCTGAAAATAATGAAGGGAGGGCGATATTCCTTTTTCCGATGTTTTTGTTTCAACGAGAAACCATGGCTCTCCATTTTTAGAAACAAGAAAATCGACTTCTCTTTTCAATTTATCTCTAAGATAATAGAGGCCGTAGTCGCCGAAGCCCGCATCGGTCCAGAATTGGACGGCTTTCAGAAGATGAGAGGCAATGAAGTTTTCATTTCTGGCTCCCGCGTCTTTTGCCATCGACCAATCCCAAAGATAGATTTTCGGTTGCTTAATCAACGATTTCGAGACGTTTTTGGACCAAGGTTGAATCGTAAAGCAATAATAAAGACTCGAAAGAGCACGGACCCATCTTTGAACCGTCGGACTGGAAACTTTGATGGAATTTGCCAAACTCGTGTAATCGACTAATTGGCCTGTTTGTTTTGCAAGCATTTGGGCTAAAATTTCAATTTGCCCGATGTCTTGAATTCGGGTAAGTTCGCGAAGATCTTCTTTAAACAAAAGTTCGAATCTGAGCCGTTGCCATTGATGCATGAATCGGTCGTTTCTTTGAATGAATGGCTCAGGAAAGCCGCCGTATTGAAGAAGGATATCGAAATCTGGGGAGTCTATCGGCTGTCCGATTTCGGTATTCCGCAAAGCGCAATCCGCCAGTTCCCGGACTGATAACGGATGAAGACGGTAAAGGAAATAACGTCCCATCAAACTATCGCCGCCCCTCTTATAGACATCGAGCCTAGCGCTGCCCGTAACAATGATGCGGAGTTTTTTTTCGTAAGTGTCAAAAAAACCTTTTAAAAATCTCTTCCAATGGCGGTATTTATGAAATTCGTCAAAGACGACGATCGGCAAGGATACGGCCAAATCGAAAAGACCGAAATGTTTGGCAACGGCCTCTGGACCAGCTAAAATGACAGCCCTGTGGGCTTCATTATCCCAATTTAAGTAGTTTTCAGGGGTTGCCGCAGTCAAAGAAGAGGTCGTTTTTCCAACTTGTCGCGGACCTGATAAAAACAGCATCTGCCGATTGCGGACGAAATGGTCTTGGATCACTTTTAGATAGATACGGGGAATCATAAGACCATTTTAACACATGTGTTATTTTGGTCAAGACCATTTTAACGTATATGTTATTTTGGTACTTTCCTTGTAAATGAGTGACTTATGTTTTGTTGATTTGTTATTCAAGGTTTTGTTATAATTATTTATATTTTTTATGTGTTATTTTATGTCTATTAAGTGTGTATTTCAATCTTTGTTTCGTTCGTTTCCTTGTAAAATTCGTTCTGCAGCTCAAAAAGCAAAGAAGCCTCCTTTTTTATTCAGGCCGAAACTCGCTGGATTCACGATGGCGGGACGAAAAGTCGCGCAGTGCAAAATAAGCAGAAAAATAGCAGCGGCAGCAGCAGGCCTTGCCGGAACCGCTGCCGCAACGAAAAGCGATTTAGATCCATTTCCGTTGACCGGCTCTTGCAGTGTGGAAAAATCACGTACGACACTCAAAATTCCCGCCTCTTCATTAAAGACGGATCCTTCAGTCGAAATCGAGATTTATACGCCTTCCAAAATGGATAAAAATAGACCCTGCATTGTCTTTTCCCACGGGTGGGAAACAAGGCCTGAAGCGTATGAACCCTTGTTGAAAGAGTTGGCAAGCCACGGCTATGTGATTATTAATGTGGGCCATCCTTCCAGTTCGGAGCCTTATCCTTATCCCATTGCATCCGAGAAAGAATTCTTCGAAGAGAGAACGTCGATTCAAGCCGCTAATCTCCGATTCGTGATCGATCGAATCAGAAGCGGAGAGTTCGCAAGTTTGGGCGTTTCCGGAAAAATTGTCTTGGCTGGACATTCGATGGGAGGCGCTGCCTCCGTTTTAGCGTCCCGGGAAGATCCAGAAATTGCAGGCTGCATTAATTTAGATGGCGGACTTAAAGGGGGCTTAGACGTTCGGACAAAAGGTTTGAACATGCCGTTTCTGATGTTATTGGCCGATCATCTGAAAGACGAGCCAACAATTCCTCCTGAGGAACAAAAAGAATTCCAAAATTGGAAAACAAAAGAATACCAGCCGATGGTGGAAGATTGGGAAGCTCTGGTCCGCAATTCCCCTCATTCACAAAAAATAAAGATTGCGGCTGTTGGCCACATGGATTTCGTTCTCGGCCGGTCGCTAAAAGCGCATCAGGGCGCATCCGGTGCGATCTTGAAATTTTTAAAATCATGATCTATGGGCGTATAGACCCATTATATTTCTTTTACAGGGCTTTAGACAAATTTTCGATTTGTTTATGCTGGTAAAGGTAAATTCCTCCGCTGACTGCGGCGACGGGGAGGCAAAGAGCTGCGGCCGCAGCGTTGACTAAGCCGGCTAAGACCGCGATTTTCGCGGTATAAATGATTTTTCCCCACTCGACGCCCGCTCCGATGCTCACTTTGAGAAAACCGCTGAAGATCGAACCTCCGACCTCTTGCGCTCCAGGGGAGGGGGGATTTGGCAGGCCGCCTCCACCCGTCGCATTGAACATCATTCCAAAAAAGAGGAGGATAGGAATCGCGATGACCAGAGTCATGGGTACCACGGGCGACGCATAAAACACCGCCGTCGCGATCGCTACGGCTGCAAGGCATTTTAAACTAATTTCAGCGATTTTCCCTGCGATAGACTTAATTTTCTTAGCCCGTTCAATTTGCGGCGAATAGGAAGGATTTATTTGGGGTGCTGGCTCTACTGCAATCATGTCTTTTCTTTTTGATTTGATGCAGATTTTAGTTTGCTATTGATTAATAGTAAACGTCATTTAATATTATAAATTATATAAAACTAATTTAAGGATAAACAATTCGCGATCCAGTCGGCGCCTTGCTGGAAAATTTCGGGAGAGGTTCCGTGCCCCATCTGTCCGACGGAGGGGCTGATGAGCATTTCGATTTGGGGAGAACGGATTCTTTTTTCATGCGCTTTTTCAGTGAGGGCCATTGCGAAATCGAAACAGGAGCGCGTCCCTACGCGGGCATCGGAATTGCCGATGTAGAGGCGGACGTGGCGGTCAGAGAGCGGTTCGGCCAAAGAATCGAGAGCGTAAGAGCGGGCGAGGGGATTGTCTTGCATTTGGGAAAATTCTTTCGCCTGATGCAATTTTGTAAGCGGCGCGAAGCCGAGCAGGAAGCGGAATCTGGGATCGCGGGCGGCGACGTGCGCGGCGATAAACCCTCCCCGGGAAAGTCCGCCAGCCGCCATTTTTGCGGGATCTGCGAATTGCTCCCGGATTGCAAAATCGATGGCTATTTGCGCCTGGTCCAAAAAATTGCCGATGCAGTCGATTCCTCGGGAAATGTCCTCGGCCCACAGGGAGAGAGCTTGAGTGGGAGGAAGGTCGTTTTCATGCCCTGGCAGAGTCATAGAAAAGATGCGGATCATTTTTCCGCGCAAAAATTGGACAGGCTGGTTGAAAGGATCCAAACAAAGACTATCTGGACCGGAAAGGGCAAAATAAAAGAAAGAAGGGAGGGGGCCGTGGTCGAGAGCAGGTCCTGTATGGTAAAGCGCGATGTCGGGAGCGGCAGTTAAAGCGGCGCAGTGAATTTGCGTTTTCATGAAGAAGGGGGGGCTTCGCTTGTTTCTTCTCCGGGACCTTTTTCTGTGCGGGGACCGCGGCGGCGTCTTCTGCGCCGTCTTTTACGTCGTCCAGTACTGCCGGGACCGCCTGGATGTTCTTGAGGCTCCGGCTGGTCTCCATGCTGTTCGTGGGAGGCGAAAGCCGCTTCGGTCCAAAGAGTATAGGTCGGAAGCAATTCTGTCTGGCAGGAGGCGCGCCATTTGAGCAGATGGAGAGCCAAGGGAAACAATGGGTCCCGAGGCGCCCTGGGCTTTCGCAAGGAACGGCCATCATTCGGGACGAGGCGGGATTGAGAGGTTAAGATAAACGACAAAATTCCGCTCATCCTGCGGGGTATTTTGAAAAATGGGGTGAAAATTTGGCCGATCACTCGATGCGCCTGCTCGGCGATTTGACCCAGATGGAGAGGTCTTTCGTGCGTTTTAGACTTCTCCGCTAAATGGTCTGCGAAAAGGGGATAGACTAGAGCGGAAAGGAGAAGGGAGCGGTCTAACGGTTCCGGAGGATTTTTTTTGATTTCCGAATCGATTTCCCCGAGCAATTGAAAAATCAGGTTTTCTTCTTTTTCCATAGACCGGGCGAGAGGGGGCGTCAAAAGCTGCAACAGGCCGTATTGGTGCAGCAGATGGAAAAAAGAACGGGAAGCTCCCGATTCCAGCATCCGGAGCAGCTCTTCGAAAATCCGGGCCGACGAACTTTTGACGATTTCGGCCTTGCAGTTCAATAGGGCCTCGAACGTCGGCTGGTCGATATCGAAATTAAACCGGGCGCAGAATTTGATCAGCCGGATCATCCTTACGGGATCTTGGAGAAAACGGATATCGGGCTGTCCGATGGCGCGCAAGACTCTTTTCTCCAGGTCTGGATAGCCTCCTACGTAGTCGATCACGGTCTGTTTTTCCGGATCGTAGAAAAGGCCGTTGATCGTAAAATCGCGCCTGAGCACGTCTTGCTCTTCGGAGCCCCATTCATTATCGCGGACGATCAACCCGGCTGTTTCGGTATCGCCGGAGCGGAAAGTGGAAACTTCAATGATTTTTCGCCCGAACCGGATATGGGCGAGGCGGAATCTTCGGCCGATCAGGATGGCGTTGCGGAAAAGGCTTCGGATCTCTTCGGGTTTGGCCGACGTAGATACATCGAAGTCTTTGGGCCTCTGATTGAGGAGTAAATCGCGGACCCCTCCGCCGACTAGATAAGCAATATGGCCCGCCTGCCGCAGCTTCTGTATGACATAAGAAGCATGCTGGTCCATTTTATCGGGGGGAATTCTATGATGTTCGAGATCGTAGACTTTTGGTTGCACTAAGGAACTGTCAAAAATAAGTTAAAGCATTTCGCGTCCATGCGGAGGGCATTTAGCTGTAAAAACCTAAGGATAGGCAACTCCCCGTAAAAAGTCAAGGATCCAGAGACGGAAGTTTTCATCTATGCGACCTATGATAAAAAGATTTTCAGCAATTAATATATGTAGTATTTGAGTATC
The DNA here is from genome assembly GCA_963713105.1 of uncultured Chlamydiae bacterium. Classification (GTDB taxonomy): domain Bacteria; phylum Chlamydiota; class Chlamydiia; order Chlamydiales; family SM23-39; genus CAVQKJ01. The sequence continues at coordinate 889,376 of CAVQKJ010000004.1, read as the reverse complement.
TATGGAGAGAAAAAAGATTCTTGTACTTTCTACTGCGGCCGCTGCATTGGCTGTAATGTGTTTGGGGAGCGTGTATCAGTATTTCCGGGAACCGGATGCGATCGTTTTGGAAACCGTGGGATTCCCTTCCATCGGAAGCAGCAAGGCGAAGATCGAAGTGGTGGTCATCGAAGATTTACGCTGCTGCAATTGCAAAGAATTTACTTCTCAGGTGTTTCCGCATATTCAAGATCGGTATATCGCTTCGGGGGATGTCCGGTTCACCATAGTGCCGGTCGCTTTCATTTCAGGATCGAAGCCGCTTGCGAACGCCGCCTTGGAAGTGTATCGCATTTCACCCGATCATTTTTTTGCTTATATCGAACAAATCTTACCTCTCTGCGAATCGAGCGAAATCAGCGCGAACGACCTGCTTCGAATCGCCGAAAAGATAGGGGGGATCGATCTGGCCCAATTGGAAAACTGCATCTTGAGCGATTGCCATTATTGGGAACTCGATAAAAATTTAGAATGGGCGCAAGCTGTGATGGGAAAAAATTTTGGCACCCCAGCGCTTTACGTGAACGGCAAGCCGACTTCGACTCGATCGTTCCACGCCGTCCAGCAAAGAATCGACCAGGTATTGAATGAAATACGATAGAAAGAAGTGGTTTCGCGATTACGCTCTTTACTTCGCATGGACTGTCTCCCTCGTTGGATTGGTGATCAGCTTTTACTTCGGGGAGGTTTTGCAAATTGAACCTTGCAGGCTTTGCTGGTATCAAAGGGCTGCCCTATTTCCTCTTGTTCTGATTTTAGGCATCGCCGCTTTCAGGAACGATTCGAAAATCGTCATTTACGCATTGCCGCTGGCAGTGCTCGGCGGTCTCTTCGCCATCTATCAAACACTCGGGGAGCGCTATCCGGTTTTATTGAACAGCTCCATCTGCGGACCCAACCAGGAATGCGGCGCCTCGATTTTTTCCCTCTTCGGAATCATCAGTTTCCCCTTGTTGAGCGCTCTCGGATTCATTTTGATCGCTCTCCTTCTAATTTACGCTCGAAAAAAATAATTTTTTTCTGAAAAAATCGTCCGCAAGATACTGTATTCTTTTTTGTTGTGGGGGGATCTATGGCTAAGCTCTATTTTCGGCATGGGACTGTAGGGAGCGCAAAAACACTCAATTTACTGGCGGTCGCTTATAATTACCGGCAGCAGGGGAAAAAAGTCCTTCTGATGAAACCCGGGCTTGATACCCGTTTTGGAAAAGAGCAGATCAAATCTCGGGCAGGACTTGAGACACAGGCCGATGTTTTGATCGCAGATGCACATTCATTGGAAGGGATCGATTATTCAGGGGTCAGCTGCGTTCTGGTCGACGAGGCGCAGTTTCTAAGTGCAAAAGTAATCGAAGAATTCCGTCGGCTTTCTTTCGTTTGCGACATTCCGATCATTTGTTACGGCCTTCGGACCGATTTCAAGTCGCATCTTTTCGAGGGGTCCGCAAGACTCATGGAATTGGCCGATTCGATCGAAGAAGTAAAGGCTACCTGCCATTACTGCAATCGCAAATCGATCATGAATCTCAAATTTGTGAATGGATTGGCCGTGGATGTTGGACCTTCGGTCGAATTAGGAGCCGAAGAAAAGTATCTCCCTGCGTGCTATAAATGCTATCGGAAAGAGATTGACAAGGCCAACCTCAAAAAAATTCAAACATCCTGCTGCACTTATTAACCCGCTAGTCAAATAAGTGACAAATAGCTTGCTGCGGCTTTGCCAAATCAATCTTCCTCGTCGCCCTTGCCTATTTGGCAATGGTGCTCCTCGATCAGAACGGGGGCTTCGCCACCTTTGATTTGGCTTTGCCTCGCTGACGCTCTTTGTCACTTATTTGACTGTTGGGTTAATAATGATCAATCCGGTTCGAGTCCGAACCGGATTTCCTTTCTCAAGATAAAGATCCCGAGGAGATTCAAAATCAGTAAAAAAGCTCCCGAAAGGGACATCATGAGGAAAGCGCGCCTTGCATCGAAAAACGCAAACGCCGGAAGAGTCGCGCTTGCGTAGAGATAGTAGACTTTAGGTCCCCATTTCGGGGAAATGAATTTTGCGCATTTGATTCCCACTACGAAGTAGGCAAGCAAAGAGGTGTATCCCAGAAGGAAAAAGAAGAGGGGCATAAAAATATGCATGTAAGGAAAAAACAGTCCAAGGGCTTCTTGCACCATCAGCGTGACGCTGATGCCTGAGTGCCAGTGACCCGTAGCTAGAACGAGGAAAACGCTGAGCGTGCAGATGATAAAAACATCGAGAAAAATGCCGATGATCGTCAAAGCCGATTGACGTTTGATCTGCTCGGTGCGGCTTTCGGCAAAAATGACGGAAGTATACCCAGTCCCGATATCGCAAGAATAGGCCCCTCTCGAAAGTCCCATCGATAAGGCCAGCATCATGGAACTGCCTGCGAATCCGCCTTGGGCAGCCTGGGCAGTAAACGCTCCTTTGAAAATCGATTTGAAAATTCCGGGAATTTCATTCAAATGTTGGAAGAGAACCCAAGACGCCATAAATAAATAGAGAACGAAAAAAAGGGGAATGAGCCCGCTGCAGACCTCTCCCACTCTTCTGACGCCCCCGCTTCCTACAGCCAGAATCGCGATCAAAAGGAAAGCCACAACCGCGTATTCGTTCAGATTCCAATTCGAAGAAAGGCTCTCTGCAGTGACATTGAATACGAAAAGCTCGACGCCGTAAACGCAAAGGAGCAAGCTGACCACGATTGAAATCCACCGGATTTTATACGCAACGGGGAGAAAATACATGGGGCCTCCATCGTAGCTTCCCGCTTCGTTTTTCACCCTGTATTTCATGCCGAGATAGGCCTCGGAATATTGGATCAGCATCCCTGCCCCGCCTCCGATCCAGGTCCAAAAAAGGGCTCCTGGACCCCCGATCTGGACGGCTGTGCAAATCCCCACGATATTGCTGATTCCTATGCATCCGCCGATCGCGGCGAAAAAGGTTTTCAACGGATGGAGCCCTACCGCCGAACTATCGTGCTTTTCCCTGAAAAAAGAGAAAAACGAGCCGAAGATCGCGGGAAAGCGGCGGATCTGGAAGAACCCGGAACTGATCGAAAAATAGCCCCCGAGCCCCAGAATCAAAAGGAAGGCGATATGGCCCCAGATGAAATCGTTGAAGGCTTCTAAATAAGTAAAGATTTGAATATGCATATCTCCAAAAGGATAAGGATGATGGAGATCCCCGCCTTTTTGAGCAAGAATTTATACATTATTAAAATTATTTCGTAGAAACTGCTCTTTCCAATAATAACCGTCCAAAAGTCTTTCCTCTGCCCTTCCTAAAATGAGGTGCGCAATGTAAATCGCTTCCAAAGAAGAGAGGCCGCTTTCTGGATCGGGGCAGTCGGTTTGCTTGCGAGGGTAGGCGGTTTTATACCCTTGAGGCAGACTTCTCGCCTCTAATTTTTGAGTCATCTGTTTTTCCATGAGCTGCGCCAGGCGCCAGGTCCCATCGATTAAAAAAAGCCCTCTGTCAACGTCCTTTTCTGTGAGGGGAGGCGCCCCTACTTTCAATAAGAGATACCCTGTCAGGTCGGGCAAAGGGTCGACCGGATAGGTATAGAATGCGAACTCAGGCCGATTCTCGAGTCCTCGCAATGAGCACTTTTTCAGGTTTTCCCGTCTATGGCGGAGAATGACAGTAGGTTTCATGGAAAAATCTTGTGGTCTACGGCTTTCAGCAAATGTTTCGGTATTTCGAATAAGAAACGGGAAGGGTTCGTCGGATAGGGCTTTCCCATTCTCATGCGGGAGCGGGACATGCTCAAGGTGAGGAATTTCCGGGCCCGCGTGATCCCTACGTAAAACAGACGCCTCTCTTCTTCGATCCCTGTTTGCGCCATGCTTTTTTCATGGGGCAGGATTCCGTCTTCCAACCCGACGAGAAAACAGGCTGGAAATTCCAATCCTTTCGCGCTGTGGAAAGTCATCAAATGGACTTTGTCTTCATGCGTCTGTTTCGAATGGGTTTGGATCGTTTGGCGGGCCAACGTCGTATTCGAAACGAAATGCTGCAATGTAATCTCTTCAATCGCCCCTGTTTTTTCCATGTCCTGTTCGTATTGGGCTAACGCGCTGACGCATTCTTGGACGTTTTCCCATTTGAATTCGCGCATTTTTTCGCTCTTCACCTCTTCTTCGATCGCTTTTTTGTAATCGATTTGTTCGATCAGCCAAGCGAGAGAATCGGCTAAAGGGCGGTTTGCAAAACGCTTTTGGGCGGTTTTAAACAGCTCTACAAATGTGCGGACGCCTTGGCCTGCCCGCGGATGGTTGGGGAACGATTTTTTCCCATCGGCAATTTCTTCGAGAAGGGTCCAAAGGGGGATGTTGCCCGAACGGTTTTGCTGCGTCAGGACGTCGAGGAAGGCGTCGGAGACGCCTCTGCGGGGAACGTTGATGATGCGAAGAAGGGCTTCTTGATCGAATGGGTTTGCGATCGCCCGCAAATAGGCGAGAAGGTCTTTGATTTCGCTTCTTTCGGAAAATTCAAGCCCGCCGAAAACTTCATAAGGAATGCCGCGCATCCAATGGCCGTCCTTCCCTTTCCACGATGCCTGCATGAGCGCCATCTCGAATTGCCTGGATAGGGCGTTGGAGCGGTAGAGGATGGCCATATCGCGCCATTTTAGACCTTCTTTTTCCTTCAGCCTGAGTAATCGCGAGACGACGGCATTCGCCTCGTCCGCATCCGATGGGGCATTGAAAACTTCGATCGATTCCGAATTTGTATCTTGGCTCCACAGATTTTTATCATGGCGGTTTTTATTGTTGCGGATCACAGCGTTCGCAGCTTCCAAGATATTGGAAGTGGAGCGGTAGTTCTGTTCCAATTTGACGACATGGTCCGCCTTAAAATTGAGAATATTTTTCACTTCGGCGCCCCGCCAGCCGTAAATCGATTGATCGTCGTCGCCGACGACGCAGAGATTTTGATATTTCGCAGCCAATAGCTCCGCAAGCCGGAATTGGGCGGGGTTCGTGTCTTGGTATTCGTCGATCATCAAATAGCGGAAACGCTCCTGATAGCGGCCCAGGGTTTCAGGATGTTCTTCGAAGAGGCGGATAGCCAATGTGATCAGGCTGTCGAAACTGACCGCATTATATGCGCGCAAAGTAGAGTGGAGACGGATGTAGAGATCCTTGGAAAAAGAATCGTGCCAAGTCTGGTTTCCTTCGAGGGCCTCTTGGGCGGAGAGCCCTTTGTTCGACGCTTCGGCCAAGGCAGCCATTGTAGGCGCCAAAGAAGGGAGTTCTCCATCGTGGTTCAACATCTCCCGGGTCAATTGCCCGATCAAACGCTGCAAATCTTTCTCATCGTACAAACTGAAATCGCGCGTATAGCCGAGGCGTTCGATCTCTTTCCGCAGCACCTGCATGCAAAAGCTATGGAAAGTGGAGAGCGTAACTTGGCGGGATAGGGGTCCGATGAGCGATTCGAGGCGGTGGCGCATTTCGGCCGCCGCTTTATTGGTGAATGTCAAGCCTAGGACGGACTGGGGATTGACCCCGCGGTTTTGAATGAGATGGGCGATCCGATGGACAATCACCCGCGTCTTGCCGCTTCCAGCCCCGGCTAGAACCAACACCCGTCCTTCTACGGTTCGAACAGCTTTTTCTTGATTCGGATTCAACATGCATTGAGCAATCGAATGAGTTCGGCTGCAATATCCCGGACGCAGGCATTTTTTGCAATTTGCCTGGGTATGATATTCAATTCGAGGCGCGGTGGGAGCGATGCATAATTTTTTCGAAAGGCTTCCCGAACGAGCCGTTTAAAACGGTTCCGCTCATGGGAGGCTCCATATCGTCCGGAAGCAGTGATTCCCAGTCTCAACTTTTCTCCAGGACGGACGTCGACGCAAAGATACCTGCCTACGCGCCGGCTTCCCTCTTTGGAGACGCGTTGGAATTCGCGCCTAGTGCGGAGGCGCAGCTCTTTTGGAAAAGGGGAGTGTTTCAAGCCGAGAGAGTCTTGCGTCCTGCGCGGCGTCGGCGATTGATCACTTTCCGGCCGCCGGCCGTTTTCATCCGGGCGCGGAACCCGATCGTTTTTTTGCGGCGGAGTTTGCTTGGCTGATAGGTGCGTTTCATGTTTCATTCCAATTTTTTAAAATAAAATTCACCCAACAAGATAAACGATTAGGGGGAAATCAGGCAAGAGGAAGTATGAGGAGAGAAGGATGAAGTATGAATTATGAATGATGAAGGTCGGGGCGAAACGCCCCCGCACCCCTTAAGGAGTTTTTCCCCTATCAAAAAAAATTAGAGTCGATTTTTTTGGGGGTGCTGGGGCCTTGCCCCCGGCCTTCATACTTCATCATTCATACTTCATACTTCTTTCATTCTTGCTTTTTTGTCGCTGGGGAGGTATAAAGTTAAGCTTTGTTATGTGAGGAATTTCATGAAAGTCGGAGCTTCCATCAAGGCCGATCCGTCGAAAGGGGATAAGATTGTCCGCCGTCGAGGACGCGTCTATGTAGTCAATAAGAAAGACCCCAATCGAAAGCAGCGCCAAAAAGGGCCTGCCCGTAAGAAATAAACAGAGGAACAATGGCAAAAAAATCTTCAATCGCAAAGCAGAAAAAGCGCGAACGAATGGTAAAAAACAAATGGGAAAAACGGCAAGAGCTGAAAGAAATTGTCCGCGATATGAATAAAAATATTGAAGAGCGGCTCGCTGCAGTAGATGCTCTCAATAAACTGCCGAAGAATTCTTCCCCCACCCGGCTTCGCAACCGCTGCCAATTCACAGGACGCGCTCGTGGTGTTTTGAGCAAATTTAAATTATCGCGCCTTTGTTTCCGAGAGATGGCTCTTCAAGGCCTGATCCCAGGCATTGTCAAAGCCAGCTGGTAAAATCAAATACTGAAGGCCTCGGGGGAACCCCCGGCCTTCAGAATTCGTGTTACATCATATCTTTAAGCAATTTCCATTCGGTTAACTCTTCATTCCAGACGTAAGTGGCTGGAGTGACTATTCCTTGTTTCCAAGCTGAAGTCAAGGCGTCGTGGCTCATAGGGCCCTGCTGCTGGTTTGAAGGGTCCAGATAATACCAAAATTTGTCTTTAGGACCTTGGATGGTCGGTTCAGGCTGTATGGCTATTGGGACGGTTGAAGCGGCCTTTTTCTTGCCCGAAGGGGCGAAAAAAATGGCCATAATCCCAAAAATTCCAAAAACGAATCCGACAAAAAACCAAATATAAGGATTTCTTCCTCTGCGGTATGCGATATAAGCTGAAAGGATGCCGATCAGAAACGCGCTGATCAATGCAGCCGTGCTCAATGGGAATGCCATGCTGGACCTGCTAGAACTGAGGGTTAAAAGAAAAATTTAATCGCTGTGACTTTATTAGATAGGTTACACGAATTCAGAAAAAGTTTCCATGCATGTCTATTTTTGATATAATGGACCCAGGACGAGCGACAGGACGGGAGAATAGCCTATGTACGATCAATTAAAAAATATGGATGCCAGGGAGATCGAACTCCCGGAAACCGTTTTCATTCGCGACATTGAGTCCCGCGTTTTTCAAGGGATCGCCCTTCAATGTTTGGCCAAAATCGAAGGGATCGCTCTTATAGAAGGAAATTTGTTCGATAGCCTTTTGGGGAGAGAGTTGGAAAGAGTCAAGGGGATCCACGTCGAGCAAGATCAAAAAAAACAGTCTGTGGACATCAGGGTCGAAATCAACGTCCTGTATGGCATTTCCATTCCTGAAAAAGCGGAAGAGGTTCAAATGCGCCTAGCTGAGGAAATCAGCCGTTGGACTGGCCTGCATGTCGCTTCCGTCCATGTGATTTTCAAGGAACTGATCCCTCCTCAAAGTCCGGGCGATCCGGTTCCTGATAGTCCGTCCGCTAAGGAATTTGAAGAAGCGTTTTAAGAAAAAATATGTCGGTACGCCAGGCGATCGCATCCATTCTTCAACTGTTCGTCATTTTTGCGTTTTTCTCAGCTTCTTTATTTTTCATTTGTCTGGCTTATCTGCCCCGGGTCCGAATTTGCACTGAGAATCTTCTTTTAAACCACTATTCTGTCTGCTCTTCAATCGGATTGGGTTTTTTCATCGCGGCTTTTCTCCTTACGATCGGATTTTATGGACTCAACCGAGGTCGGTATTTCCGCATTAAAATGGGGAAAAATCTGACTGAGATCGACTCCAATGTGATCCGGCAAACCATTGAGGAACATTTTAAAAGCCGGTTTTCGAATAGAGTCCGCATCATCGATGTCGAAATCGTCCGCGGCGCAAAAATGATCATTTCAATCGCGATTTTGAGAAGCCTGGATAAGTCTGGCGAGGAGTTAGTAGAGCCCGTGGAAAAAGAGTTGATTCCTCTCTTGCGCAGCCGGTTTGGTTATCTTAAGTCCTTTGATTTAATTGTGGAGATGCGTTCCAACAGCTGACTTCGATTCTGTCTTCGAACAGAAGCAGGTCGCAAAAGTGTCCTGTTTTGACTTTGAGTTTTTCCATTTGCCGATTTCGCTCCAATTTTTCCCAGTCCATTTTTAAAAACGCATAGAAATAACGGATCAGCCCATTGCTGCTTACGGCGATGATCGTCTCTTGCGCTTGATGCGTTTTTTTTAGATGGTCCAGCCACCGTTCGATTTTAGGCAGAGGGGAAACGCCGCCGAAAACTCCTTCAGCCCAACGCGCCTCTTCGGTCCAATCGGCATATTTTTCAGGCCATTTCATTTGAATTTCTTCTTGAGTCAACCCTTCCCAAGGGCCGTAATCGATTTCCGTTAAAACGGGCTCTAACAGATCCGGTATTTGAAAATGTCCGGCTAAGATCTGGGCGGTTTGAATCTGTCTTTTGAGAGGGCCCCGATAAATCGCGGAGGGGTGGATTTTTTCTTTTTCCAAAAAGCGGGCTAGCTGTTCAGCTTGCATCCGTCCTTTTTCGGTGAGAGGCAAATCGGTGCGGGATCCTACCTGGGTCGCCGTTTGCCCTGTCTCAAACGTATTCCCATGGCGGACTAAAATAAGGCGGATGGGGTTCAAAGGAGCTCTCCTTCCCTGGCGATGATCGATTCCACATAGGCGACGTCCTCGGGCCGATCCACAGATCCGTGCGTCCTCCCTTTATAATCGACAGGAACGACTCGGATCGGAATGCCGTTTTCTAAAGCGCGGAGCTGCTCGAGTTTCTCCGATTTTTCCAATGGACCTTCGGACAGGCGGCTCAATAGCTGCAGAGTTTTCTTCCTGTAAGCGTAGAGTCCAATGTGCCGATAAACCGGCCTCTCCTGATTGAACGGATCGCGATGATAGGGGAGAAGGGTTTTGGAAAAATAGAGCGCATCCCATTTTTTATCGAATACGACCGTCGTACCGCTGGAACTACCCCCTTTCTTACTCTCGGCAAAATCGGCCAAGGCTTTGCCAGTCAAACGGACCGCAGGCGTCGCCATTTGGATGGATGGATCGGAAAGCATGGCTCGAAGCACTTCTTCGATGACCCAAGGAGGCGTGAGGACCGCATCGCCCTGAAGGCTGAAAAACAGATCCTGTTCGGGAAGGCTTAGCGACGCTTCGGCAACCCGGTCGGTGCCAGTGATGCATTCTGGGCTTGTCATCAAAACATCCGCGCCGAAACTTTCAGCAAACTGTTTGAGACTGGGATCGTCGGTCGCGATAAAAACGTTTTGGCGGCAGTCAACCGCTTTGGCGATGCTCCAGACCCGTTCGATCATTGTCCGACCAGAGATCAGGGCCATAGGTTTTTTAGGATAACGGGTCGATGCCATACGGGCAGGAATAATGATAGCGCAAGAAGCAGGCATGAAAAAACCAAATTGACGATCCATTAAAGCATACAGGAAATTTTCTGAAATCAAAAATTTATACGGAACAATAATTATATATTTATTACAAACTAACTTTATTATTTAGTAGATTTAATGTTTTAGTTTAATTAAACTTGTTTCTGTTTATTAATTAATAATAGGTATTTCATGTCAGCCCTAGGTTCCGTTGCAGAATGTTCCGTCTGTTTGGAAGATAAAATTTTAGTATCTTTCAATCATAAGACTAACAATCATAATGCCAATAAAAATTTGGATTTAATCCATCTATTATGCGCCGATTGTTTGAAAAACCTGCCAAAACCTGTCTGTTGTCCTATTTGCCGTGAAGAACAAGGCGAGCCTGTTTTGCAAAATCGAGTGTCCCCGGTCACAGTGCCAGCCACTGTCCAGATTCCGGTTCCTGCACCTATTCAAGCGCCTGTAGTCGCTCCTGTAATCGCTCCTGTAGCCGCTTTGGCAATCGCTCCTCAAGAAGCTCCCGCAGCCGCTCTGCCGCTAGCAGGCATTCCAATGGACATGACCGATGACGTCCCTGTCATTCATCCAGCGGGCATTCCCATGGATCAGACTTTGGAGCCTTGGGATGTTTTGTGCGACGCAGATAGAGATGTCATAATAGACATTCTTTAATTTCTCATGAACCTGCACGAATGAGGGCAGGTTCAAATAATTTTAAAGCTTCAGCTTTAAAAGAATCTCTATATCCCGCTTTGTAATTCCTTTTATTTGTTCCAATTCTTCGCGGCTCGCGGCTTGGATCGCTTTGACGCTGCCGAAGCGCTGCAGAAGCCTCTTTTTCTTGATGGGGCCGATGCCGGGGATTTCGTCCAGGGAGCTGGAGATCGTCCTCTTGGAGCGCCGTTTCCGGTGGAATTCGATGGCTTGGCGGTGCGCCTCGTCGCGGATCTTCTGGAGGAGAAAGAGGAGAGGGGAGCGGGGATCGATGAGGAGCGGATCTTTCCGGTGGGGGACATAGATTTTCTCCTGGGTGAGCCCTTTGTCGTGGCGCGCTTCTTCTTTTGTTACGGCGATCGACATCGACGGAGGCGATGTCGAGTTCTTTGAACACTTCGAGGGCGAGATTGAGATGCCCTTTACCCCCGTCGACGATCAGGAGATCGCAAAAATCTCCTTTTTCTTTTTCTCGGGCGAAATGGCGGCCCAAGCACCTGCCGCATCGCTGTGTAATCGTCGGCTTTTTCGATCCCTTTGATCTTGAAGAGGCGCGTGCGGCGATTTGTCTTTTTCCCCATGGACGAAGCAGGCGAGGCTCGCGACGGGATCGGTCCCGGAGATATTCGACGTATCGAAACATTCGATCCGTCGGGGAAAGCGGGTGAGCTGCAGCGTTTCCTGCAGATCGAGAAGCATTTTTTCTTTCAGAGAGCGGGCGTCTTGTTCTCTGACGAACAGAGCTTTCGCATTGCGCAGCCCCATTTCGACCAGGTCGCTGTTTTTTCCCTTTTTGCGGCGTAAGGACGGCCACTTTCTTCCCGGCAGCTCTCGGAGAGAATCTCTTCGAGAGCCGTTTGCTGGGGCAATTCGCACGGGATGAAAATTTCGGAGGGAAGTGCGGTAAGATTTTTGTAGTGCTGCAAGAGGAATGACTCGAGGATTTCCGCATCGTTGGAGGCGATGAGGTGGAAGCTGAAATGCTCCGAGCCGATGATCTTTCCTTCTCGGAAAAATAAGTAGGGCGATCATCACCGCATCGGCTTCGCGGTACAGCCCGACCACATCGCAATCTTTGGCTGCGGGGTTGTCGACATGCTGCACCTGGGTCACATGTTCGATCTGGTGGATCATTTGCAAAAAGCCGTCGGCCTTTTCGAATTCGAGGCTCTCGGATGCCGATTCCATCCTGCGCTTGCAGTTCCCGCACGCACCTCTTTGTCTTGTCCTTTTAGAAGGCGCATCGCCGATTCGACGTGATTGCTCATATTCTTCCTCCGTGCATTTGTCGACGCAAGGCGCGATGCATCTCTTGATATCGTAAAGAAGGCAAGGCCTTTCTCGGGTAGCCAGCTCGGCGTCGGAACACTGCCTTAAAGGGAAAAGCCGGGAAATCAGATCGAAGGTCTGCCGGGCGGCCAGGGCATTTGTATAGGGTCCGAAGATAGGTCCCGCCGTCTTTTGGGGGTTTGCCTTTGTAGCGGACCAGCCGGATCATCGGCCATTTATGCCGTGTGACGACGAGGCTGATGAATGTCTTGTCGTCCTTCAAAAGGACGTTGTATTTCGGCCGGTGCCGTTTGATCAGGTTGTTTTCTAAGATGAGTGCGTCTTTTTCCGTCAGGGCGACGATCGTGTCGATCGCCTCTACCTGGGCCGTGAGATAGGGGACCATTTCCCTCTGATCGCCGCTCGCGGCGAAGTATTGCTTGAGCCGGGCGCGCAAATTCTTCGCCTTGCCGACATAGAGGACACACCCCGGACTCGTCCTTCATCAGATAGACGCCAGGCTGATCGGGATAGAGGGCTAAAGTTTGCGGGTCAAACGACATAAGAGAACAAATATATCAGAAACTGAATTTGAGACCCGCCGTATTTTGATTTTTTAATTTTGTATAGTTCTGTTTCTTAGCAAATTAAACATAATTAATTATGTTGTTTACAAATTAATTATTAATATCAATAATTAAATTTAGAAATAGAGAAGATTGAATTATGGCTATGGAGATTATTGTAGGCGCGATTGCCGGAGCTTTTATCGTCCTTGTTGTCTTTGCCATTATCGCCTTGCAAAATGTGAGCAAAACACTGAAGAGAGCCGATCGGACTCTCATGGAAGCCCAGAAAGCTTTAGAGGCGTTTTCAGGGCCAGGGCAGGATCTTCTGCAAAACACGAATAAACTCGTTGTCGACGTGAGGAAGAAATCGGAAGCCCTCGATGTCCTTTTCCGCCCTCTTTACGGAGTTAAACGAGAAAGACATGAACCGAAAAACCGGTATGAGAAAGTCTCCGAAGTGATGGAATTTGTGGCGGAAGGGGTGCGCCTTTTCAGCGTGATTAAGGAAGATATCAAATGACGAAGCCAGAGAAAGAAACCCAGATCCTGACATGGACTTTAATCGGCGGAATCGTAGGCGTTGGCGCTCTCACCCTTTTTTTAGCGATGCGGAGGGAAAAGGAAGCTCCGTTGAATACGATCGGCGAAACGATCGCCCAGATCGGCGAGATCCTGCAAAGCAACCAAATTGAAGAGCCGGGTCCGGTTAAGAATTTCGAGAAAAAATTGCGCAAAAACGAGAATACTTTGGGCGAAGTGGTGGATTGGATCGCGACAGGGATCCATTTGTGGAAAAGATTTAAACCTTGAGGATATTTATGATGTTCCAAAAAAAACCGCAGCATTCCTATATCGATCTATTTGAAGGAATCCTGATCGGCGGCTCCCTGGTTGCGATGTCGACTTTCCTGTTCGGGACAAAAAAAGGGAAAAGGCTGCAAAAAGATCTTCTCCACCAATATCACAAACTCAAACACAAAGCTGACCATCTCCGTGAAAAACTCGAAAAAACGGTTCACAAAAATGCCCCGAAAGTCAAACGCGCGGCAAAGATGATTCGGGCCGAGGCGCGCCGGATCGCCAGAAAGGCCGCGAAGGTCAAACACGCGGCTAAAAGAAAGCGTGTTAAAACGCGCCGGACCGTAAGGAAAGCCGCTAGAAAGGCGAAAAGACGGCATTCTTAAATTTCAAATAATAGGGAAGATTCAGTTCATAGGCTTTTTTGCAGAATTCCCGGTCTTCCCAATTTTTAATTTCCGCAAAAGTGGGATTGCCGTTTAGGTCGGTGTCGTACCCTTTTAGGTTTCCAAAACCCGTGCTCCGTATCGCTTCCCCATGCCAATGGTGCACAAGTTCGGGGACTTTGCTTTCATTCCATTCCGAGGCGTCAAAATCTCTTCCCAAATCTTTCCATGAGAGAGCTGTTTCGATAAAAGGAATTTCAATATGCCGGCAGAATTTTTCGATAGTTTCCTTAGGCTTGGCGGCAAGGTCTTCAGAAAAAAGAATCAAAGGCCGATTGTGGGCTTGGGCCGAAATAGCATCAAAGAGTTCATAGGCTTGCCGATAGCCGATTACATTTTCAAATCCCTCGAAGATCCTATTGAATTTATGATAAAAGGATATTATTGAGTGATGAGGGTTTCTTAATAAAAAAACAAAATAGACATTCGATTTTTTCATCAAACCCAAATCCTCGATCAGAAATTCTTTCAACGAGAAACTCATTTCTTTGATGAATACATGGGAATGCGCCGCTTCGTTGAAAAGATCTCTCTTCACATCCTTAAAATTCTCATAGGCTCCTTCTTGAAACCAATCTTTGGTCAGCTCGGTGAAATGAACGAAATCGAAAACGCTGATCGAAGGTTCGTGGAAAATTTTAAAATCGCCGCGGGTTTCGATCATGCGCAAAAAACCGACTGAAAGCGATCTCGGAGGAGAAATTAAGAATACGATCTTGTGTTTTTCGCAGTCATTTCGGCCGACAGAAAATTCGGGATTTTCTGCGCAAATTTGAAAACAAAAAAGGAAAGAAAGGGAAAGATAGATCCGGTGCATATTTACAGCTTTACTTTTGGATAGAATTTTCGAGGCATTTATTGAATTCATCCGGATCGGTCCAAAGCGGGAGATGGCCGGCTTTGGGAACCAAATGGATGTTGCAATGGGGATTCAGGGTTTTCAAAGGTCCCTTGGCTGTCTGAGGGACGCTTTTGTCATGGCCGCCGAGGATTAAATCGACGGGACAGCGGAGAGAGTGGAATTCATTCCTTAGATCGGCAGAGTCGATGATACGCAGTCCGGCAATCCAGATCTCGATGTCCATTTCCGGTTGGGAGTCGAGCAAAGCCATTAGCTGATGATATTTTTCAGGTTTTGGATCGATGCGGGCAAATTCGGAATCGAAGTATCTGCGCATGTATTCTTTGAGGCCGATTTCTTTCGCTTTTGAATAGCCGGATTGAAAACCGGGACGAGGAATGCCTGGCCAATCTTTGTCTTCGACGAACTTCGGCGTTGTTCCGATCCCAATAAACCGTGCGGCCCGTTCAGGATATCTCGCCGCGATCGAAATGGCTGTAGCGCCTCCGTACGACCAGCCGATATAAATGGCCTTTTTGGGAAGGTGAGGGATCAGGAGATCGGCCACATCGTGGATGGATTTACAGCGAGGATCCCAATTGCTTTTTCCGCATCCGGGCAAATCGAAACTGGTTACTTTGAAGCGGGGGGTTAACTGCTCTGCCACAGGCGACATATAAGCATGGTCGGAGGTCCAACCATGAAGAAGGACTACGTCTTCTCCGCTTCCTTCCGTTTTCTTAAAAATCATAAAACAATTCCAAAAGCGGATTTTAATAAATCGGCGATTTCTTGTTCAGGAATAAAATGGGTCTCGGTCTCTGATTGAGCGCCGATCGTTCGAATGAATTTGTTTCCCACGAGTTCAAGCGATTCATTTGAATTTGCAACCATGCAGATCCTTTTCCCGAAAAAAACTGAGGAGGGATTCGTTTGATGGAATTGATTCCTTTCTTCAAAGTCGCTCAAATTCTTTTCTTGCAGAGTAAAAATATAGAGCGGATGCCAAATCATACCGATTTGTTCTTGAACGATATAGCTAGAATCCGAATGAATGCAGCGAAAAGTTCTATGTCCTTGAATTTGAGGATGGGGATGGTCGAGCAAAAGGGGTTCGAGAAAACCGTTCCCATATCCTACATCTGCGATCCAGCGCTTTTCAAGTTTTACGATCAGCACCATATGCTGGCTCTTCGGCAGGCAATTGCCTTGGAGATCAAATAATTGTGCGTTGTGGATCGAAACATCAAAACCTAAGTTGTCCAATAAAAAGGAAAAAAGACCGCTTAGCTCGTAACAATATCCGCCGCGTTGGCGGGAGACGATTTTGGCGTAGAGTTCCTCAAAGGTCAGTTTAAAGGGGCGTTTCAGAAAGAGATCGAGCGTTTCGAAAGGGATATTTTGTATATGCGCGTAATGAAGGGCGCAAAGAGTTTTCTCATCCACGCCGTATGATTCAAACCTGCTGATTCTTTGTAAGTAATTGGTTTTCAGTTCAAATTCCCAATGCGAAGGCTGTAGTTTTCGAACGATTCGGAATTCATCCGGATGAGTTCTTCCAGTACGTCGGGTCCCTGGCCGGTTGGACTGCCTGAAAAAACTTCCGCCTGAGAAGAGATCAGCGCATTCATTCGATGCGTGAGTCCATTCGTCAAACCGATTCTGTTGTTGGGATCTAGGATCGCTGAGTCGAAAGTTTTTTTCACCCGTTCATAGCGGCCGTTTTCCGTACAGTCGCTGATATAATAAACGACTTGCCTTCTTTCTTCTTGAGTCAGGAGTTTATAATTGTTCAGTTCTGAATAAACTTCTGAGGAAATATACATGGGATGCCTCGTTGAAGGGATCGATTTTCCATCTTCTCGTTTTTTATCGCAAGGTTCAGCGCGCGCGGAGGGCGTTCAGGATGACGGCGACGTCGATGATCTCTTGCAAGAGGGCGCCGATCGCGGGCTGGATTTTTCCGAATATGGCAATCGCCATGAGGAGAAAACTCAGCCCGATTCCGATCAAAATCCCTTGTTTAGCTATATAGAGCATCCGCCTGCTGATCAAGATCGCATCGACCACTTTTGTCGGATCGTCTTCGAGAAGAACAATGTCGGCCGTTTCTGCGGAAATCGCGCTTCCATAAGCTCCCATCGCGATGCCGATCGTAGCAGCGGCAAGCGCTGGAGCGTCGTTGATCCCATCTCCAACCATGATCACGGGAGAGAATTGACTC
The DNA here is from genome assembly GCA_963713105.1 of uncultured Chlamydiae bacterium. Classification (GTDB taxonomy): domain Bacteria; phylum Chlamydiota; class Chlamydiia; order Chlamydiales; family SM23-39; genus CAVQKJ01. The sequence goes on along the minus strand of CAVQKJ010000004.1, from coordinate 872,674 downwards.
TCGAGCTTGCGGACCGTTTCGACTTTTTGTTCAGGGCTGAGTTCCCCTTTGAAATTTTTAATGCCAGCCTGTCTGGCGATGATTTCCGCGTTCTGATTCCCATCGCCTGTAAGCATAACAATTTCTTTCACGCCCAAGTCATGGAGATCATGGACCATTTTAGGAATGGCGGGGCGGATCCGGTCGCTGAGAACGAAAAAACCGATGCATTTTCCGTTTTTGGCGATGAAATTCAGGATTTTTTCTTTTTTGTAAAATCGATCGATCGTCGATTGAAAATTTTTCAAACATTCCTTTCCGATCTCTTGTTCCAGATAGAGGGCGGAGCCAATTACAAACTGATCATTATTGAAGCTGCCTTTCACCCCTCTTCCTGGATCTTCCTTTGAAGAGGGAGGAAGAGGGAGGTGGGGGAATTTTTCAAGGGCTTTATCGACGATCGCTTTTGCAATCGTATGGGACGAGAGCTGTTCGATGACCGCGGATTGATAAAGGAGATCGTCGGGATTTTCCTCTCCCAATTGCACGATCTCCTCGACAAAAGGGGTCCCATAAGTGATCGTGCCGGTTTTATCGAAAAGAGCCGCGCGCGCCGAACCGACCTGCTCCATCGGAGTCCCCCCTTTGACGATGATCCTCTCTTCCGCCGCTTTGTTGATCCCGCTGAAGACGGCCAAAGGGGTGGCCAAAATCAAAGGGCAGGGGGTGGCGACAACGAGGACAGACAATATCGTTTCCGGAGAACCGGTGATCCAAAAACCTAAGGCCGCCATCGCCAGGGTCAACGGAGTGAAATAGACCGCGTATTTGTCTGCGAGGCGTTGGATCGGCGCTTTTTCCTCTTGGGCCTTTTTCACCAGCTCTACGATCTTCGCGTAATGGCTTTGTTGGGAAGGCTTGTCAGCTCTCATTTCGAATGTGCCGTTCACATCGATGCTGCCGCTCAATACGCTGTCTTCCGCTTTTTTGCTGCGGGCGAGAGGCTCTCCCGTCAAAGCCGATTCGTCGATTTCGCAGTTACCCGAGAGGATCGTCCCGTCAGCAGGGATAAGGTCCCCCGTGCGAACGACCAAAACGTCTCCGACGCGGATTTCTTGGACGGTTATTTTTTCAATCCGATCGGCTGTTTTTCGAAGGGCATATTTAGGAGCCCGGGCAATCAAGGCGGCGAGGCTGAAAGTCGCCCTCCGGAATCCGTAATCTTCCAGAGCTTCCCCGCCAGATTGCATCAAAACGACGACGGCTCCGGCGAAGGACTGCTCCATTATAATTGCCGTGAGGATGGCAAGCATAGCGACGACATCGGCTGCGAACTGCCCCTTCAACATTCCTTTGAATGTTTTATAGGCGATGGGCAGGCCCCCAAGGACGAGGGCTGAAAACCAGACCCAAAAGGCGGCGCTCGATTTCGGCCATGCAAAATGAAACACCGCTCCGACGATCAAACACAAAAACGTGAAAACCGGGATCGGATATCTCTTGACAAAACCCCAAATTCCATCGCGATGCTGCAAGGCGATTCCCTCATTTTCTCTCATTGTTCAGAACGAGCGATCTTTTTCAAAGTTTTTCTTTGATCTCGCAAAGCCTGCGATGCACTTGGAGAGGCGTGAGATTGTTCAAATCGAGCTGGCGGATTTCTTCCAGGATGGGAGATTCGGGAGGAGCAAAAAGAGGGAGCTGTTCATCGAGTTTCTCTTTTTTGCGAGGAGATTTCGTCTCGAGTTGCAGGAGCATTTCCTCTGCCCGTTTAATGGCCTTCGCAGGGAGACCTGCGAGTTTAGCGACATGGATCCCATAGCTTTTATCCGTGCCTCCGCGGATGATTTTCCTGAGAAAAACAATGCCTGAGGGAATTTCTTGGACGGCGATTTGAAAATTGAGGGCGTGGGGAAATTCCGTCTTCAAGCCGGGTCAATTCCCAATAGTGGGTGGCGAAAAGGGTCTTGGCCTGTTTATTGGACGCGGTGAGGAGGTATTCGGCGACGGCCCAAGCGATAGAGATCCCATCGTAAGTGCTGGTGCCGCGTCCGATTTCATCGAGAAGGACGAGGGATCGGGAAGTGGCGTTGTTGAGGATATTGGCCGTTTCGCTCATTTCGACCATAAAGGTCGATTGTCCGCGGGCCAGATCGTCGCTCGCCCCGATGCGGGAGAAGATTTTGTCGATGAGTCCGATCCGGGCCGATTTCGCGGGGACATAAGAGCCGATTTGGGCGAGGATGGCGATGAGGGCGACTTGCCGGATATAGGTCGACTTGCCGGCCATATTCGGCCCGGTGATCAGCATGAGCTGCCGTTCGCGGTTCAAAAGAGTGTCATTGGGGATGAAAGAGGAAGCGCCGATCGCTTTTTCAATGATCGGATGGCGCCCTTCCTCGATTTCCATTTGATCGGAAGTATCCACAGTAGGACGGATAAATCGTCCTTCCGAGGCTGCCTGAGAGAGGGAGAGAAGAGCGTCGATGCGGGCGATGGCTTTCGCTGCAGCATGGATCGCTTGCGATTGGGCGGCGGCCTCGAGCCTGAGTTCTTCGTAAAGTTCCGTTTCCAAAGCTTTCGACCGCTCTTCGGCAGTCAAAACCTGATGTTCGAATTGTTTCAGCTCTTCAGTAATAAACCGCTCGCAATTGACAAGGGTCTGCCGCCTTTGGAAAGAAGAGGGGATTTTCTCCGATTGCGCACGGGTGACTTCGATGTAGTATCCAAAGGCTTTTGTAAATCCGACCTTTAACGTCTTAATGCCCGTTTGTTCGCGTAAAGAAGCTTGATAGCGGGCCATCCAACTGATCGAATCTTTGCTAAGCTGCCGCAGACGGTCGAGCTCGGGATGATAGCCGTTTTGAAAAATCTCCCCTTCTCCAATGCGCAAGGGAGGATTTTCGTTTAAGGCCGCCCGTATTTTTTCGCCAAAAGGGGAAGCATCGAAAAGGGCAAGCGCCTGAGTTTGGATTTCATCAGAGGCAAAAGAGGTGAGCGTTTCTTTGATCGCTGGGATCTGCAAAAGGGAGAGGCCTAAAGCGAGCAGGTCGCGGGGCGTCGCATAACGGGCTGCGATCTTCATCATCAATCTTTCTAAGTCGCGGACGCGGTCCAATAATCCCCGCAGAGGCTTTGTATCGCCGGATAAGAAGGCAGCGACGGCGTCTTGCCGTCTTTCGATTTCAGGACAGGAGAGGAGGGGATGTTTGATCCAATGCCTCAAAAGGCGCCCTCCCATAGGCGTGCAAGTATGGTCCAAAAGATCGAGGAGGGTGAATTTCGAGCTGCCGTCGCTCATCGATTCGGTCAATTCCAAATTGCGCAAAGAGGCCCGGTCGAGAGACATCGTTTGGGAAAGAGATTCCGTTTGGATCGCTGCGACATGTTCGAGCGCAAGGTTCAAATCTTCTTTGAGATGGAGCATGAGGGCGCCGGCTGCTGCAATGGCGGCGGTCTGCCCTTTGAGTCCGAACCCATCGAGGTTTTTGACGTCGAAATGAAAAAGGAGCGATTCTTGCGCAATTTTGACATTCAGGCCCTCTTTCTCATTCACGACAAAAGCAAAGGCGTGGGAGAGCTCTTTAAAAAATAGGGGATGGGCTTCTTTGAATTTTCGGGAAACCAGAAATTCGGCGGGCCTGAGACGAAAAATCTCGTCGATCAGCTCTTGCTCCGATTCCAGTTCCATTGCGCGGAATTCTGCGGTCGTTAGATCGAGGACGCTAAGGCCGAAAACCGAACCGATTTGCGCAATCGAAGCAAAGAAATTATTCTTTTTATCGGAAAGGAGTTGAGAATTGACGATCGTCCCCGGAGTGACGATCCGGACGATTTCCCGTTTGATAATCCCTTTTGCGGATTTTGGGTCCTCGGTTTGTTCCGCAACTGCGATCTTGAACCCTTTCGCAATCAATTTGTCGATATACAGATCTGCGGTATGGAAAGGCACGCCGCACATCGGTATGCCTTGGCGCCCAGTCAGAGTAAGACCGATCTGCTTAGAAATGGTCTGCGCGTCGTCGTAAAACGCTTCGTAAAAATCGCCGCAGCGGAACAGCAGCAGGGCATCCGGGGCCTGAGATTTGCACTCCTGCCATTGAGCCATCATCGGAGTGGGCGTTGCTGCTGTAGGGGTCGTGGTCGTCATAGATAAACTCCGAGATTAAACGAGATAGGGGATAAAGGCTTAGGTAGTAACAGTCCTGGGATGTGAGCATCAGGTGACAGGATATGCAAGCTGCGGAAACACGAGAAAGTCTGGGGGACTTTCGTAGTGCGGAGCAGGCGCGCGGCGCACCGACAGGATATGCAGGATAAAAAAATGATAGGAAATACAAGCTTGAAAAGTAACAGTCCTGCGATGTGAGCATCAGGTGACAGGATATGCAGGCTGCGGAAACTCGGGAAAGTCCGGGGGGCTTTCGCAGTGCGGAGCAGTCGTGAATTACGCCGGCAGGATATACAGGATAAAAAAAAGATGTTATTCATGAGTTTGTTTCCTCATGAATGAGAGGATGAAGGAGTCTTTTGTATTGAAGTTTACGGTTGCCGAAATTAATTAAAAGTCCGATTGGCAGGTGGGTCGTTTTCAAATAATTAATCAGTTGAGCTTGATGTTCGGGAAGTAAAACGGAGACGTATTTTAATTCGATTATGACTGTATTTTCTACTATAATATCGGGAACAAAGCAACCCACTTTTTGGTTCTTAAAATACACATCGAATGGTTTTTCCGAGCAAGCTTTGATCCCCTGATTGTTCAGCGAGACGAGGAGAGCATTCTGATATACCGATTCCAAAAAACCAGAACCCAGTTCATTCATCACTTCAAAACAACACTTTAAAATGTCGTGTGTCAAACCTAAATGCAGATCACCTGCTAAAGCTTTAATATCCATTCTTTCATGCCCAGGACTGTTACTACCTAAGCTAGTATTCCCTATCATTTTTTTTATCCTGCATATCCTGTCGGCGTGCATCACGCCTGCTCCGCACTGCGAAAGCCCCCCGGACTTTCTCGTGTTTCCGCAGCTTGCATATCCTGTCACCTGATGCTCAGATCCCAGGCCTGTTACTACTTAAGCCTATATTCACTTTGCTTCGATCTGCGAGCCATCAAACTCTCGTTATGCTATCATTCCTGGGTATGTTCTGGCAACGTTCCCGTGTTGTTTATCCGACTGTCACTTTTGCTACCGCCTGTTGGGAAAAAGATTGGCGGCTGATCTTGCTCGATCCCGAATATCTGCGGGTCAAGCAGATTGAAAATCACGCGTTCCCCTTCGCCGAAAGGTTGTTGGTGATCAACAATGTGAAGGATCTTGAGGCGGTCAAGAAGGCGGCGCAAGCGAAAATCGATGAGGGCGTATTGAGCCGCTATGCGATCGCTGAAGAGATGTCTCTTGAGGCCCTCTCTTTTTTTCGGCTGAAACGAATCGATTTCCGACCTGTGAAAGATGCATTCAATGTCAATTCCGATTGGGTTTATTACAACGCCATTGCGCCTCTGACCGCTATTTATGCTTGTAAAAGCGATTATCTTCTTTATTTGACTGGCGATGTACGGTTGGATGGAAAAATCGATTGGATCGGCAAAGCATTGAATAAAATGGAAAAGCAGCCCCGCTATAAAGTGGCCAATTTGACTTGGAATGAAAATTACGTGGAAGCAAAGAAAGAGTCGTATAAGAGGGAAGGGGATTTTTTTGCGGCCCGTCAAGGCTTTTCAGATCAGCTCTTCTTGGTCAAAAGGTCCGATTTCCGCCAGGCTATTTATGGAGAGATCAGGGTGGATAGCGCCCATTATCCCCGCGGCGATGTCTTCGAAAAGCGCGTGTTCAGCTATATGAAAAACCGCGGCTGGGAGAGGATCACCTATCGCCATGGATCGTATATTCACGAAAACGTGTGAAGGATCGACTATCCAGGCGGATTCTCAACCGCCCTCTGTTTCATTTTATCCCAAATATCTTGCTTCCATTCTTCCGCCACAGAAAGACGGATCGGATAGCCGTTCCAGCCCATGATGAATTGTATCTTGTCGTCTTTGATCCAAACGCCGTCTTTTTGGCTGAAAATATAAAACTTTTTCCCATTGTGGCAGATGAGGTGCGAGTAAAGCTCCATATAAATAAAACTGTTTGGATGCGTGTCAGGATGGGGAAACGTATCCAAAAGGGCGGCATGAGGGGCTATATCTCGGAGCACTTCATCCGGCAGCTGCGTTTCCATGGCAATAGGCCTGGGCGCATAGGTGAAAAAATAATCCGTAGTCTCAGGGGAACGGGTAGTAGACTTAGCAAAAGGACTTTTGGCCATCGCCTCGCTGATTTGCTTAGCATTGCAATTCATATCTCCCATAACAAGAGTCGTTTGAGACGGGTCGAAAGTGCGGCTTAAATATTGAGCGAACTCGACAGGGCTCTTATTTTCATAGGGAGGATCTTTGGGGATCTGCACATTCACGATCCTCATCGTTTCACCAGTATCCAAGCGGCGGACGAGGATATTTTGGAGGGTTTTAGTCGGTTCGGCGGAAAAGATTCCCGATTCTTCTTTCACTTCGATCGGATCAAAATAGCGGCGGTCTAAAACGAGGGCCTCTGCCCCATTTGAGAGAATCTCAAAAGGATTGGGAAGTTTCGCGCGGAGTTCTTCGAGGAACGGTTTGCTGCATTCTTGCAAGGAAAGAAGGCTTCGGGGTCGGACCGGATCGGAAATCATTTCTAAGATCAAATCGACAACATGTTTTTCGCGGAGCGTCAGCGGCGCATCGCCCAAGGCTATATGTTCAGAGCCGATCAACGAAAATTTCACTTCCGGTTTATTTTTAATTGCCTCTTCGACAGAGGCGGGATCTAGGACATTCCAAGATACATAGTGGATCGAGTCAAAAGTCATTCCAATCGGCAAATGATCCGACGGAAATCTCCACTGCCGCTCCTTCAATGGGTCTACATGCTTTACAATAGGAGCAGGGAGGTCAGCTAGCGGCATTGCGGTCAATTGTTGCTGCATCCGACGGACCGACGTGCGTAAAGAAGGAGATTCCGAAACCACCGACGGCAAAGAATCCGCGGCTGCAGGCGATTGAAGGGGCGATGCCAGCAAGGAAACTCCCAGCACAGCCGAAATGGTTTGACTATCCATGAAAATCCCTGATTTAAAAATCTAAGAGGGTGTTTAAAAATGGATTCTGAATTGCCTAGTTATACATGCAACAGTCGCAAAGGCTGTACAAACGGCTGTGCCGATCATGAGTCCTGCGGTGCTGATCATCGCGGATCCCGCGGCAGACGCGCAACGACCGATCAGGGATGCGGTCTCAGCAGTGGCGCCATAAGCTACATTCAAGGGGTTGATTTGGTATATGAAACAAGCAGCTGCAGACACAGTGAAAACGAAAGCCGCTACGGCCTTCTTATCGAGCTCGGAGTTTTTTGATTCTACAGACCATTGATATTTCGAAGCAGGCTCTTCCTTTATGAGTTCTGGAGAGAGGGTGGTGAAAAGTTCGGTTGAATTCGGATTGCCGTGTCTATTAAAATAGGTCAACTCACAGTTTTTGAATCGGGCTTCGACGGTTTCGTTCCCTTTTTTTAAAGAGAATGAGGTATTCCCCAGATCGGGATTCTCAATACGGATTCGGATGATTAAATCTCGCACGATATTCTCTTTTTCTTTGTTGCTATTGACTGGATAGAATCTTTGGAGACTTTGAACAGCTTGATCTACTGGTAAAATATTTAATGACATAAATCCTCTCTTGTTTTGCAATAGATTGTATTTCTTTACTGAATATTTATAAATATTAAACATCTGTAAAAATTAATTTGTTGATGGGTTGTCGCGCTTCCCCATTTATGGTAGCCTGATAAGAGAGGTTTGAATGGGTACGTTTTCCAGGGAAAGTCTTGAGCTGCTGCGGTCGCGGATCGATTTGATCGAGGTGCTGTCGCCCTATTTGAAGCTGCAGAGGGCTGGGGCGGCGCATAAGGGGCTATGCCCTTTTCATGAGGAGAAGACCCCATCGTTCGTGGTGCAGAGAGGGGATAGCCACTACCATTGCTTTGGCTGCGGGGCGCATGGGGATGCGATCCAGTTTTTGATGACCCACCTCCGGATGAGCTTTCTCGAGGCAGTGGAGAGTTTAGCTGAAAAATTCCACGTCCAGCTTGAGGAGACGGAAGGGGACAACCGGCCGAAGGGGCCGTCTAAAGTCGTTTTGAAGGACGCGCTGGAGCGGGCCTGCGTCTTTTATCAATTCATGCTTCTCCATACGTTAGAGGGGCACGCGGCCCTCGATTATCTGTATTCGAGAGGAATCGATTTAAACTTTATCAAAACGTTTCAGTTCGGGCTTGCCCCGAAGGCGCCGCAGTTGTTTTTGAAGACGATGTGGGAGCAGAAAATTTCAAATGCGGTCTTGGAAGAAGCGGGACTGATGTCGAAAGGACGTGAATTTTTCTCCGATAGGATCACGATCCCCATTTTGGACGCGACAGGGGCGGTGATCGGGTTTTCCGCACGGAAATTCAAGACCGATACTTTCGGCGGGAAATACATCAATACTCCCGAGACGCCTCTTTTTAAAAAATCGAAAGTGTTATTCGGCCTCAGCCATTCAAGAAAAAAAATCGTCAAAGAGAAAAAAGCCTTGATCGTCGAGGGGCAGATCGATGCTCTCCGGTTGATTTATTTCGGCTTCGATTGGACGGTAGCTGGGCAAGGGACTGCCTTTGGCGAAGATCATGCGAAGGAATTGATCCATTTAGGGGTGCGGCAAGCTTATTTGGCTTTGGACGGCGATACGGCAGGGCAGGAAGCCGCGGTCAAAATCGGGAATATTTTCCAAAAAGAAGGCGTCGAGGTGCTCGTTGTCCAGCTTCCTGAAAAAAGCGATCCCGATTTGATGCTGCAGGAAAAAGGACCTGAAGAGTGGCAAAAAAGGCTTGACGCTGCCATCGATTACCTGACTTTTTTGGTCGGCCACTTATCCAAAACGATCAATGTCCAATCTCCGGCGGGAAAAAACGAGCTGGTCCAATCGATCGCGAAGCGGATCCGGGAATGGGACCATCCTCTCATGGTCCACGAAAGTTTGAGAAAACTGGCCCGGCTTACACAAACTCCGGAATCGATGATCGGAGCGGGCGAGGCCAATATCCCCCAAATTCATATAAAACGGACCGCGAGCGTCACTTTTACCGACATCGACCCAGACCGGATTTTAGAGGCCGATTTGCTCCGCTGGCTTTTTTTGATCGGAGAGAGCTGTCCGGCACTCATCGCAGTGGCCGAGGCGAATCTCAAGCCGGAACATTTCAAGGTTGCCGCGGGGCGGAGCCTATTTGAAAAATATCTGGCGGCTGCAAAAGAAAATAAACCGCGCGATTTACTGACCCTGGCGATCGATCTGGAACAGGCGGAACAACAGCTCTTTCTTGCCGAAGTGCTGCAAAAAAGGGTGAACAGGGAAAAGGCTTTAAGCTGTTTTGTCGAAACGGTCCAAAGGATGCTGGAGAGGCATTGGATGAACCAGCGTGAAGAAATCAAGCTGAAGATTTATAGTGGAAAGTGCAGCGAGGCTGAGGTTTTGGATTTGGCGCGGCAGTTCGACCAAATCAAAAAGATCCGTCCTCAGGCAATCATTCCAGAAGGAGTCAAAGCCAATGATAACGCGCCCTAAAGCAATGGAAAGGGAACACATCGTTTTTTTTGATTCCGATTGCCCTCTTTGCAGAAGGGCGGTGAAACATATCCTCGAGATCGACGTCAATAAACGGTTTTCCTTCGCCCCTTTGAATGGAGAGACGGCGCGGGAAGTGTTGACAGGCCCCCAAGAAGATTTGACGCGGGCCAATAGTTTAGTATTGGCCGAGATGTATCGGTCCACAGACCGAAAGTTCTGGATCAAATCCCGCGCGATTTTACGCATCTACTGGCTGGCGGGAGATGGTTGGGGCCTCGTGGGGATCCTCTCATTTTTACCCGGATGGATCGGCGATTTTTTCTATAATTGGGTCGCCGCCCACCGGCACCAATTCAAACTTCAAGTTTCCGAAACTCTTGGTCCTCAAGAGCGTTTTTTACCATAAAAATAACAAAGGTGTTTCAATGGTCAATCCGTGCCCTAAATCAACTATACCCGTGTATTGCGCGAGCGCTGTCTTTGGTCCCGTTCATCGGGAATATCGGCGCATTCAAGATTCTCTTGACAGAGAAAGCTCGAAGCTTTTTAGAAACGATCTTGGCGATCTCGCATCGACGAGAAAAAATATATGCCGGCTCGCTCATTCTCTATGGTCCCACAATATTTTTTGGGAAAGACAAGCATATGTGGCCTACGATACAACGGCTTTACCCTGGTGTCGGCTAATTAACCGAGAAAAAGTGATCACAAATCAACTTTATGAAAATGTCGCATGGCAAGCGTCTCAATGGGGCAGGACGAGCCGGAGATCATAGGTCTATTTGATTTTCGCAAGCAAAAGGGAGAGGAGTTCAGCGATAGGGATCCTCTCCTGCTTCATAGAATCGCGGTCGCGCACAGTGACCGTGTCATTTTCGAGCGTGTCGAAATCGATTGTAATGCAGAAAGGAGTTCCCAGTTCGTCTTGGCGGCGGTACCGCTTGCCGATCGCGCCTGACTCATCGTATTCGCATTGCATAAAAGGTTGGAGCAGTTCGAAAACTTGCTCGCGCTTTCTCGGCGAGGGGCTCTTTTTTCATGAGCGGGAAGATAGCGGCTTTGACAGGCGCGATGCGGGGGCTGAAATGGAGAACGGTTCGCATTTCGCCGTTTTCGAGTTGTTCCTCTTCATATGCGTCGCAGAGAAGGGCGAGTAGGGTCCTCTCCACGCCGAAGGTCGGTTCGATGACGTGGGGGACGAATTTTTCACGGGTTTCCGGATCGGTGTATTCGAGTTTTTGCCCTGAAAATTCGGCATGGCGCTACAAATCGAAGTCGGTTCGGTAGGCAAGGCCGTAGAGTTCGCTTGTCCCAAAGGGGAAATCATAGACGAGATCGACGGTGCGCTTGGAGTAGTGGGAGAGCTGCTCTTTGGGATGCTCTTTCTCGTGGACGCGGGCCGGATTGAAACCGATGAGCTTGCACCATTGGTGCATGGAGGCCAGCCAATCTGCAAAAGTTTTTTCCCAAGCGGCTTCCCGGATGAAATATTCGATCTCCATTTGCTCGAATTCGATGACGCGGAAGACGAAATTGCCAGGCGTGATCTCGTTGCGGAACGCTTTTCCGATTTGGGCGACGCCGAAGGGGATTTTGACCCGCATCGTGTCGACGATGTTTTTATAATCGAGGAAGATCGCTTGAGCGGTCTCAGGGCGAAGGTAGGCGACATCCCCATCGGAGCCGGTTTTGCTCATGTGGGTATGGAACATCAAGTTGAAGTTCCTCGCTTCAGTAAAGTCTTGAGCGCCGCATTTGGGGCATTTCACTTTTTGCTTTTGGATCAGGTCGGTCATTTGAGGGAGCGTCAACCCGTCGGCGTTTTGATGCAGGGCCTCCTCGATCAAGTGGTCGCAGCGGAACCTTCCTTTGCAATTCTTGCAGTCGATGAGGGCGTCGTTGAACCCTTCCAAATGTCCGGAGGCCGCCCAGGCTTTCGGATGCAGGAGGATCGGGCCGTCCAATCCCACCATGTCGCGCCGTTTTTGGACAAAGGTCGACCACCAGAGATCTTTAATATTTTTTTTGAGTTCGGCTCCATAGGGGCCGAAAGAGTAGGTATTGGCGAATCCGCCGTAGATTTCAGAACCCGGATAGATGAACCCGCGCCGCTTGCAAAGGGCGACGATCGGTTTAAGGGTTTCTTGGATAGAGTTTTTCGTTTGTGACATAAGCAAAGAGAATAGCTTCTTAGGCATTAAGAGACAAGCTAAGAGGTCTCTAAAGGTAGGCTAAATACCGTCTTAAGCTTTTTGGTTAATTAAGAAGGAGACATACCACCCAATTGCCCCTAGAGCAGCGCCTAAAGATAAGGCACGGGCGGCTTTTTTGACTCGACTTTCAATCAGCCCTCTTCTTACTCGTGAAGGAGGTAAAGAGGAGATGTCAATTGTTACCGCTGGATTTGCAGCAACGGGTGGACGGTTCTGCTCTCGTCTAGCTACAAGATTAGGCGAAGTTACAGGTGGAATCTGGCGGCGGACCGGCCTTACAGAAGCTTTGACAGGCGTATTGTGGAGAATGAACAAGGGATCGATACACGATACCTCCTCTCCATTCCTGTGATTATTTCGTAAAACCTCAACTCGTTTTGATAAACCGGGATCGCGGTCTCTTTTGGAATTTAAGCGTTCATAAAGCGAGCGGTTCGCGGATGAATATGGATTTACCGGCTATAATATGCAGTATTTTACGAAAAACGATCAATCAATATCTGGGCTGGCGTTCCACCCACCGTTTCAGCCAGGCGTCGATCGAGACGCGGCCTGGGCCGAAGACAAAGACGAGGATGCAGGTGATAAGGAAGGGGTATGGCGTTTGTTTTACAAGAGATAAGGGTTCGAGGAGGAATCGGAAATTGGAGATTTCAGGGACGTGGGCGGTACTGAGAGCTGTCAGCATAATGATGATTAAAGGGATGGCGGTCAGGCGGGACGCGAATCCGATGAAGAGGAGGAATCCCCCGACCATTTCGATGGTACCTACGAGATAGGCGTTGAAAAGGGGGAAAGGGATGTTGAGAGAAGTGAAAAAATCGACTACTTTTTGGATGTTTTCCAGTTTGCCAAGGCCTGTAATAAAGAATTGATGCCCCCATACGACCCTCATGTAGAGGAGGAAGAGGCTCTGGAGGTTGCTTCCGATTTTAATAATAAAACTATACAGGATGTCGATCCAATGGAGAAAGGGGCTTCGGAGCATAAACGGTCAACCTCATCTATCTTTTTTTTACAATCGCTCGGAAACGTTTTTAAAACAAGAGGGGATCTGATATACTTTTCCGCATTATGCAAGAAATTTGTTCACTTTCTATCGAAGATCTCAAAAACTGGATGGGGCAAAATGGCGAAAAGCCGTTCCGAGCCGCCCAGATTTTTGATTGGATCTATGCGAAAGACGCCTTGTCGTTCGAATCAATGACGAATGTAAGCAAAGAGCTCCGTTCTAAGCTGTCCTCCTCTTTTGCGTTTCCGGCTCTTAAGTTGATCCGTACTCAGGAATCGGAAGATCTTGAGACGATTAAATTTCTTTGGGAGCTGCCCGACCAGAAAAAGGTGGAGTCGGTCCTCATTATGTCAGGAGATCGACGCACGGTTTGCATCTCTTGCCAGGTGGGCTGCCCGGCCCGCTGTGCTTTCTGCGCTTCAGGAAGAGAAGGGTTGATTCGCAATTTGAGCCCTGGGGAAATCGTCGAGCAGGTCCTCCATATCAATCGGTTTCTCAAGCAAAAAGGGGAGCGGGTCTCCCACCTTGTTTTCATGGGGATGGGCGAACCTTTAGAAAATTACGATTCCGTCGTCAAATCGATCCAGATTTTCAACCTCTATGAAGCGTTCAATATTTCGCAGCGGCGGATCACTGTATCGACTGTGGGAGTCGTCGAAGGGATCCATCGTTTGGCCAAAGAAGAGCTTACGGTCAACCTCGTCCTTTCCCTCCATGCTCCGACCCAGCACATCCGGAAGAAGATCATCCCCTATGCGCGCAAATATCCTCTCGAAGAGATTTTGATGGCCATGGATAACTATTCCCGGGAGACGAAGCGCGATATTACGTACGAATATACCCTTTTGGCAGGCATCAACGACCATGTAGAGCATGCGAAAGAACTCGCCCAGCTGCTGTCGGGGAAACAGTGCACCGTGAATCTGATCCCCTACAACCCTGTCCTCGGGTTGAATTTAAGGCGTCCCGAAAAAGAAAATATCGAGCTCTTCCGCGAAACGCTGGAATCCGCAGGCATCAATACGACCTGGCGCTACACCAAAGGAAAAGATATCGCCGCCGCATGCGGACAATTGGCGATGCAGAAATAAAGGCTGACGGCTGGGCCTCCCTGGGATTTGCTGGAGAAGGATTGATTTATTTTGAATAGTATTTTAGGCTGCTGAAATAACCATTTCGATTATGAACTTAGCTCATTGCTTTACTCTCCTCAGGATCTTCATCAGTCCTCTTTTCCCTATTTTATATCTCCAACACGATGCGTTCGGCATCGATTTAGCGATTGTTCCTTACATACTGATCGGGCTGTTGATCATTTCGGAATTTTCCGATGTTTTCGACGGAATTTTGGCCAGGAGCCGAAACGAGGTGACCGATTTGGGCAAGGTTCTCGACCCGATGGCCGATAGCATTACCCATATTTCCCTTTTCCTTTCTTTCACCCAGGGGATTGTCGGATTGCCGCTGCTTTTAGTTCTCGTCTTTCTCTATCGAGATATTTTTATCAGTACTTTGAGGACTCTCTGCGCCTTGAAAGGGGTGGCATTGGCTGCCCGCATCAGCGGCAAGATGAAAGCGATCCTGCAAGCCAGCGTCGCCTTTCTGATCATTTGTTTGATGATTCCCTATACATCCGGTTTGATTTCCCTGGCCCTTTTCCAGCAAATCAGCCTTTTCGCCACTTTGGCCGCCGCCATCTACACCATTATCTCCATGGGAGATTACGTCTGGGCCAACCGCTCCTATATTAAACGGGCTTTTTAACCCTTTCTCTAACCTTTTAGTCCTGTTTTTAAGCGGCCGTTTTAATTTGCTTAGAAAAGAACGCTTTTTGTAATAAGTATTCAAAGAGGGTTGTATGGCGAAAGATATCGTTATCGTTACTGGAAGCGCTGGGCGGATCGGATCGAACGTGGTGAGGAAACTCGGTGATGAGTTCCAAATCGTCGGGTTCGAGCTTTTGAAAGCCATCTACGCTTCGAAAAACGAGGAGTTGGTCCCCGTGGATCTTACTTCAGACGAGAGCGTCCACCAAGCCTTCATGCATATCCGCAATTTCTATGGGAATCGGATCGCTTCCGTCATCCATCTGGCCGCCTATTACAGCTTCGATCAGCAGCACTCCGAGCTGTACGATAAAGTGACAGTTAGGGGCACTGAGCGGCTTCTGAAAGCATTGCAAAATTTTGAGCTGGATCAATTCATCTTTTCCAGCACGATGCTCGTCCATGCTCCCACGAGTCCTGGTCATCCCATTAACGAAGATTCTCTTGTCGACCCGAAATGGGATTATCCGCTTTCAAAAGTGCATACCGAAAAGATCATCCATGAATTGCATGGAAAAGCCTCGACGGTCATTTTGCGGATAGCCGGAGTCTACGACGACGACTGCCATTCGATCCCAATCAGCCATCAAATTCAGCGGATCTATGAAAAACAGCTCGAAAGCCGCCTTTTTTCGGGGAATATCACTCACGGCGCTTCTTTCCTCCACATGGCCGATCTCATCGACGCGATCGACCTGGCTGTGAGAAAAAGAAAAGAGCTTCCTTCCGAACTCGTATTGCTTTTAGGGGAGCCTAAGACTTTGAGCTATGATGAATTGCAGCGGCTAATCTCCCGCCTTCTCTTTGGAACAGAATTCAAAACATGGCGCGTGCCTAAACTGATCGCCAAATTAGGCGCTTGGGTCCAAGGGCATATCCCTTTCCTGCCAAAGCCGTTCATCAAACCTTGGATGATCGATTTGGCTGACGACCATTACGAACTCGATATCTCCCGCGCTAAAGAAGTGTTGGGCTGGCAGCCGAAGCGTAGTCTCGAAGAGACGTTGCCGATGATGATCCAGGAACTCAAGGCCGATCCAATTGCCTGGTACAAAAAGAACCAATTGGAAATTCCTTCCAAACTGCAGCGATAAGCATCACCCTGCGATCTTTTCTCTCGCTGGGAAGGAGTGGTTTTTTTCGTTCAGCAACGTGCGGTAAAGTTTTAAATATTCTTGAGCGGGTTTGGTCCAGCTCGAATCAGAGTTTCGTTCCGTGTCGGATCAAAGATTGAAACATATTTGGATCTGTCCGGAAAAAATGGATTGCCCGTTGGAGAGTCTCGTTCATTGAAGCCGTTGTCGGCTTTTCAAATACGAAGCCGTTCCGCATTTTAAATGGCACGGCGGGATCTTCGCAGTCGAAAACAGTGTCTTTCAATCCTCCCGTAGAACGGACGATAGGGACGGCCCCATAGCGCATGGCGATGAGTTGGGTGAGTCCGCAAGGCTCGAAATGGGAAGGGACTAGGATGAAATCGAGAGCTGCATAAATTAAATGGGCCAAACTTTCGTTGTAATCGAATTCGAGGATCAGCTGCCTATTTCCTGCGTAGTGGGCTTTGAGTTTTTCAAAATGGGCCTGCATTAAGGGAAAAGGAGAAGAGCCGAGCAGGATAAAAACCCCGTCTTTTTTCAGCGTCTGTTTCAAGGCTTCTTCAAGGAGTTCGGGACCCTTTTGAGGGACTAACCGGGTCACCGATCCGAACCAGGGTCTTTTTGTTAAATCGGTATTAAATCGTTTTGAAAGAGCTTCTTTGTTCGCATTTTTGGCAGAAAGGATCGCCTGCGGCGGGCTATCGGGATCGTAATGGGCTGCGAGATAGGGATCGCGCGAGGGATCCCATAATTTCTGATCGATGCCATTTAGAATTCCAGTCAATTTCGATTTGTGCTTGAGGAGAATGCCGTCCAATCCGAATCCCATTTCCGGGGTGAGGATTTCTTTGGCGTATGTGGGAGAAACGGCGACGATCGCATCGGAATAGACAATGCCCCCTTTGAGCAGATTGATCGTTTTTGGATAGGCGGGATGACTGTCTTGCATTTTCTCCGGAGTCAGATAACCGCTTCCTTTGAGTCCAATCGCATCGAGATCGGAAACGGCGCATTTCCCTTGATATTCTATGTTATGGATCGTCAGGACGATCTTTTTGACCTGGAGCTCTTTTGCAAAAAGATCCCTTACAAGAGGCGCGCATAACGAGACGTGCCAATCGTGAAGATGGAGAATGTCAATCGGCTCTTTCTTTAATTTTAGGTACTCGAGAGCTGCGCGCGAGAAATAGATAAAGCGGGCAATGTCGTCTTCGCACGCGTAGATCTTTCCTCTATGGAAGTATCCGGCGGGATGGCGCGATTCCAATAAATGGAGGCGGCATTGCTCATTTTCTGCCGACCACATTGCATTTCCATGGAGCGTCCCTTTTTCATAACACTTGAAGTCAGGGATTTCCAACTTTAATTGAAGAAGTTTATCGTTTGAGATGAAATCATACTTGGGAATGATGACGTCAACCTGCTCGCTGCCCCGAGAAACTTCCCGTGCCAAGCCCACGATGACCTCGCCTAAGCCTCCCGCTTTCGCGATGGGGGCGAATTCCGCTGCCAAATGAACGATCCGCATGAATCACCTCTTATTTTTTTCTATAGGGGTACGGTGGATAAATAAAAACATTTTATTTGAGACGGAGAGGAAGGGGCAATGCGCAGGAACGGGAGGAGAGAAATATTTTAAGATGCTTATTTTAAATAGGTTATATTATCTGTCGCGATGGCGAAAGAGGGATCCTTCTTAGGAGATTGATTTAACTCTAAAGCGATTCTTGCAAAATATTTACGCTCTTAGCTACTATGGCCGCTGTTTTTGATTTTCTCATCGGGCTAAAATACGCCTTGGCATAAGTGATCTAAGATAGTGCGGTTTGCTCTTTATGGGGAACTGCTTTAGAGTATAAAGCTAATTTGATGCCATTTTGATTGATGGGGTGTCGCCAAGTGGTAAGGCAGCGGTTTTTGGTACCGCCATTCGGAGGTTCGAATCCTTCCGCCCCAAACTTACTGAGAGCTGCCTTCGATGAAACAAGCGGAAGCCTATGTTGTTTGCCGGTTCCTCCCATCCGGCGCTTGGCGAGAAAATTAGCTGAGCGATTTGAACGTTCATTTGGGCGAAGTTCTCATAGAGTCGTTTCCTGATGGGGAAATCGGCGTGCAGATCCTGGAGAATGTGAGAGGGAAAGATGTGTTTGTGCTGCAATCAGCGGCCAGTCATCCCAATCACTATCTCATGGAGCTGCTGATTTTGGTCGATGCGTTGAAGCGCGCATCGGCCCGGAGCATTGTCGCGGTCATGCCTTATTATCCTTATGCAAGGCAGGATCGGAAAGATAAGGGACGGGTGCCGATTACGGCCAAATTGGTGGCCGATTTGCTGGAAAAAGCCGGGGTTACGCGGGTTCTGACGATGGATTTGCATACTGAGCAGATCCAGGGCTTTTTTAATATTCCGGTGGATCATCTCTATGCCAGGCCTCTTTGTGAAAACATTGAAGGCGATGGGAATGAAGGATCCCGTGGTTGTTTCTCCCGATGTGGGGAGCAACAAGATGGCGAGAAAGTTCGCCGAAGATTTGAACGTCAGATCTCGCGATTGTCGACAAACGGCGGATCAATGCTCAGAAAGTAGAAGTGAATGCCCTGATCGGCGATGTGAAGGGCAAGCAGGCGATTCTTGTCGACGATATTTGTTCGACGGGAAAAACGTTGGAAGTCGCAGCGAAAGTATGCAGAAAAGAGGGCGCGAAAGCGTTTTTGCCGTGGTTTCGCATGCGCTATTGATGGGAGAGGCCGCGTTTAGCGGGGATCGATAAACTGTTGATTACCGATTCGATCGCTCCATTTGAAGAGTCCGACCCGAAAGTCCAGGTGGTCTCGATCGCGCCTTTGTTTGCCCAGGCGATCGATTGCGTGGTTTCAGCGAAGTCGATTTCTTCGCTGTTTAAGATGATATAATTTTTGAGGAATTATGAAGTTTTCAATACAAAAACGAACTCGGGTAAAAAAGGCGAGACAAACCGGATCCGCCGCGAAGGAAGCATTCCCTGCTATTTTATATGGCTTTCAGAACAGCTGGCGAGCCGGTCTATATTAAAGGAGAGGATGTCCAGACGATTTTGCGCAATATGAAATCAGGCCTGCTGTCTACGACAGTCTTTGAATTGCACGATGGGCAAAATAAGCATAAGGCGATCATCAAAGAAATCCAATATCATCGCCGTTTCTTATGCAGTCTTGCACATCGATTTCGCTCTTCTTTCCGATGAGAGACCGATTACGCGTCAATGTGCCGATCCAACTTGTCGGGACGGCCGATTGCGCAGGCGTTAAGCTCGGCGGATTTTTGCGCCAAGTGATCCGCTCTTTGAAAGTCTCTTGTCTTCCAAAGCATATTCCGCAAGAATTTACTTTCGATGTGCGCGATTTGAATATCGCTCAATCGAAAACGCCTTTCCGATATCGCTATGCCTGAGCATGTGCGCCCCTTGAGCGAAAATGAATGAAGTAGCTGT
Organism: uncultured Chlamydiae bacterium; assembly: GCA_963713105.1. Taxonomy (GTDB): domain Bacteria; phylum Chlamydiota; class Chlamydiia; order Chlamydiales; family SM23-39; genus CAVQKJ01. The sequence continues at coordinate 853,383 of CAVQKJ010000004.1, read as the reverse complement.
CGTTGTCGGCAAGAAAGCCGGAACGGCGTAAACAATAAGGATAGATGTGGCGGAGCGAGCGCTGATCGTTGGCCTCGGCAATCCCGGCAAATCGTATGAACGGACTCGCCATAATATCGGTTTTGCCGCTGTTGAAGGGTTGGCTCAAAAATACGGGCTTGAGTTCCGGAAGCAGCTAAAATTTAAAGGCGCCGTTGCTGAAGGTAAGATTGGCGGCGACCCAGTCGTTTTATTAGAACCGCTGACCTTTATGAACCATAGCGGCGAAGCAGTAGCGCTGGTTTTGCGCTATTTGCAGATTGATTTGTCCCGCCTGCTCATCGTCACTGACGATGTGGCGATCTTCCGTTGGGGCAATTGCGGATGAGGATCAATAGCGGGCCAGGCGGCCATAACGGCCTGAAAAGCATTGAAGAGCATCTGCAGACCAACCGGTATGCCCGGCTCCGGATCGGCGTCGGCGATCGGAAGGAAGGAGATCTGGCAGACCATGTGCTGGGCCGATTCTCTGAGGAAGAAGAAAAACTCGTTCCAGGCGTTCTGGAACGGGCCGTCCAAGCTATCGAAATATGGCTGGATAAAGGATTAACCAGTGCGATGGATTTTGCGAATATCCGACGGACGGCCGGAGAGGGTCCATCGACTCCGAGCATTGGAGATTAAATATGAAAAAAGACAAGAAAAGGGCTCTACGAGGGGATGTATATCCTGAGCGCAACGCTCAGCGACGAATCCCGCAAGAAAGCCTTTGATAAAATCACCGATGGAATCACCCAGAAAGGGGGCGAGATCCATAAAATCCACGAACAAGGCCGGCGCAAGCTCGCCTATGAAATCGACGGCAAACGAGAAGGCTATTACTACGTTCTCTACTTCACTGCGCCGACCCAAGCGATCATTGAACTTTGGAAAGAGTATCACTTGCACGAAGACCTGATCCGCTTCATGACGATGCGCACTGAGAAAGTTCTCGAAACTTTGGAATTCAAACCCCTTAAAACGCAAGGTTAATCATGTATCCCACAATAAAAGCATCGGCAGCACGGCTCCGCACTGCCAGCGGCAGATAGCGAATCGCCTTTTGCGAGAAAGAAGAAAAGCTGTCCATTTACTGCTGCCAAAGTCGAAACGATCGACTACAAAGATATGGAAACCCTCAAACAGTTCATCACTGAGCGGGGCAAGATTTTGCCTCGCCGGATCACAGGTGTATCTTATTATTATCAAAAATTGCTCAAAAAGGCGATCAAGCAGTCCCGTCATATGGCGCTGCTCCCCTTTGTGGCTGAAGAGTAAGAGGAGTCGATCATGAAACAACAATTGCTTTTGCTCCAAGATGTCGATGCCCTTGGTAAAAAAGGGGAAATCGTATCTGCAAAGCCAGGCTACGTTCGCAATTTTCTCCTGCCGCAAGGACTGGCTGTTATCGCGAGCCCAAACACCCTCCGCAAACAAGAGCGCTTGCGAGCGGAAAGGGCGAAACAAGCGGTCGTCGACCGGCAAGAATCTGAAGAGCTCGCTAGACAAATCGAAGCCACTCCAGTCGAAACGAAAGTCAAAGTCGATCCAGAAGGCCATATGTATGGCTCCGTATCGGCTGCCGATATCGCCCAGCTCTTCCAAGAAAGGGGACTTCCGGTTGAGAAGAAATACGTCCAGCTCACCCGTCCCATCAAGGAAACAGGCATTCATAAAATTCCTTTGAAATTAAAAGAAGGAATTACACTGACTGCCCAACTGACGATCATCCCAGAAGGGGTGAACGTCGCTGGAATCGAGAATGTCGTGGCTCCTCTTCCCGTTGAGGAAAAAGAATCTGAAAAGCCCGAATAAGCCTTTTTTTGGCGGCCGGTTCACGGCCGCCTTTAATTGCCTCTGAAATTGATTAAAGCCTTCAAAGTCAAGAAACTCAACACCTTATCTATCCGAACTCAAAAAATTCATATAAGTAGCTGAATTTATAGTTGGGTTGGTTTATGTAAAAAATAAATTTAAAGTAATAATATAATTTATAATTGATATATATTTTGTTTTTTTGTATAATTAATAGATAAAAATTAGGTTTTGTATGGCTACAGTATTCAATTCAGATGGTGTTAGAGAAAGAAAATCCCGCTTAATTTCGGATTTTTCGCTTCCATCTCCATCTTCCCCTGATGAATCTTCCCTTAGTTCGAAATTATCGGGAGTTTCCCTCGATTTGCCTTTCTCTCCAACTTCGAGATCCAGTTCTTCTTCGCCAAGTTCTTTATCGAGAGCGATCTCTCCGCTGCCCAGTCCAATGTCCGGTTCTCGAATAGATTTTTCGGAATCCGAAGCCAATTTGAAGAATGAAATCCACGATATTAAAAATGCTGCTTTTGGAGTGCTAGGACAAGGAGAGCAATTGCAAAATACTCTTGCTTCAATGGAAAAGCAGATTCCTCATGGAAATTTTGCCGCTTTGAATCGAGACCTCCAAGAGCTTCTGGCCGCATCTAGATATTTGTTCAGTGTAACGAAGACCTCTCTTGGTGGGAACAATCTAGACACCTACGAGTCTGTTGAAATTTGGAATGTCGTTAGACCGATGGCTGAACCTGAGGCGAGAAAGAAAAAAATCGATTTAAAATTTACTTGTTATTCTCCGATCCCCGATCGATTTAAGGGGCCCAATCCTTATTGGATCAACAAAGTGCTCAGCAATTTTGTATTGAATGCGATCCGGTTCTCCAAGGATGGCGGTACGGTTGAGATCGGCATGGAAATAACGGGGCGGATGGGATCGGATATCAGGGTCCGTTTCTCTGTTAAAGATACTGGGATTGGGATGTCGACCGATGATCAGGCTAAATTATTTTCGCCTTTGAGAAAATCTGGCGAGGCTGTTCAGGTCGGGGCGAAAGATCGGGGCGGAACAGGGCAGGGGCTCGGCGGTTGCATCGATGAAGTGAATAAAATGAATCCCGGCGATTCCAGCTCCCATATCGGCGTCGTTAGCGAGCTCGGCCAGGGATCGACATTCTGGTTCGAAGCCCCTTTTACATTAGTTTCCGAAATCGCTTCAGTCAAGAAAGAGGACGATGTCGAATTTTTTTCTTCGCTTCGTGTCTTAGTTGCTGAAGACAACAAGATGAATCAAAAGTTATTAGGACGCATGCTGGGGAACTTGGGCATTTCTAAAGTCGAGTTTGCGGACAATGGAAAAGAGGCTTTGGAAAAATATGTCAAGGATGAATTCGATGTCATCCTAATGGACGTCAATATGCCAGTGATGAATGGAAATCAAGCTTCGGAAGCGATCCGAAAATATGAGAACGATAATCAAAAATCAAACATCGCAATTTTGGCCACCTCTGCGAATGATGATGAAGAGCCTATGAACATGACGGCATCATTGAAGAAGCCCTTTACAAAAGATGCGCTGAAAACAGCGTTACTCACGCATGTCAAAGAGCCTTCTTTCGAGGTTTGAAATTGGGGGCTGACCCTTTTTAAAGCTCTTCTTTTTTGAAAAACCTCCCATATTTGAGAGGGAGCCCTTCCTGCCAGGGACAATAAACATTGGTGAAATCGATCCGCTCTCCTAAAGGGGGGTGCGTGCTCCTCCAAAATTTAAAGAGCGGGCCGGGACGGGGATTGGCTAAATTCTGCATCTGCAAGGCAATAAAGGCTTCCCCAGCCGCTTGATTTTTTTGGGTGATTTCGAGTCCGAATATATCGGCGTGATGTTCAACTTGCCGCGAAATAAAATTGTCGAGAGGAGTCAAAAGAAGGTTAAAAAATCCAAGGAGAAAAATCAGCAGGGGCAAAGAGGCGATATTGTAGAGATGGGCAAAGCCGAAACGATTGTGGTATCGCCGCATCAAGAAATTCGCCGATCTGTAGGTCAAATAAAAAACTGCGAAAATCAGGATCGATGAAAACAACAGGCCCCACCAAATATGGTGCAAGACGTAATGGCCCATTTCATGGCCCATCACGAAAAGGATTTCGTCGGGAGTCAGCTTCGCGATAGTCGTGTCCCATAAAACGATCCGATTGGTTGAGCCGAAACCAACGACGTATGCGTTGAGCATATTTGTATCTTGGCTTTTGTCGACCTCGTAGACGCGCCCTTTTTCGATCCCAGCCTGGGACGCCAAATTTAAGATCTCTGTTTCCAATTCCTTGTTTTTCATCGGTCCGAACTTGTTGAACAACGGATCGATCCAAATCGGTTGGACGAGCATACCGAGAAATAAGATTCCTATGCTCACCAAGCTGCAATAAAACCACCATCTTCGGGGGCTTTTCTTCAATAAGAGATAAAAGATCCAAACAAAAAGGACCGCTCCGGCTAAAGCGACGAGAATCCCTGTTCCGTAATGGGTAAACCATCTTGAGAGCGTTTGGGCGGAGAGGCCATATTCATGCTGCCGGACATATCCCGAATAATAGCTCAGAGGCAATTCCAAGAGTTGATAAATGGCAATGAACAGAATCAGATAGACCGCAATCGTAAAAAACCAGTTCCGACCCAGTTTTGCCGAGAATGCCCCCAGTTTCCCTGAAAAACCTGTGAAGAGAAAAAGCAAAGGGATCGCCAAAGCCCAAAGCTCTTGGATGATCCAGAGGATATTCCCGCTCCGGTAATAGCGCATCGCTTGCTCTGTGGCTTCGGGAACTACGACGTTCGCGCATTCAGCAAGAGGCAGATGGAATAGATTTTCTAACATAGGACCCTGTAATGTGTTTGCGCATCACATTAACAAATCGCAATCAGGTCCGCTAGATTTGTTTTAAAGATTCGATTTTCCAGCAGCGGTGGATTTTCGGGCTGTGGAAATCGAGCGGGATTGTTTTGCTCGAAACATCGAGAATCGAGCAAGAAGGAAAACAGGACGCGTCGAATGAGAATTTTCGCGAATTGGTGCTGAAGTAAATCGTCCCGCTTGGAGCGAGGAGTTTCAGCGATTTTTCAATGAGGCCGATATAATCCTCTTGGATATCGAACATCTGGTCCATTTTTTTGGAGCGGGAAAGGGTGGGCGGGTCGATGACGATCAGATCGTATTTTAGTCCGGTGAGAATTTCTTCATCGAGGAATTTGAGGCAGTCGGCCCGGATGATCGGATGGTTGCCAATAGGGATCGAATTGAGGATGAAATTCTCTTTTCCCCATGCGCAGTAGGTATTGGACATATCGACGCTTTTGGTGAAGGAAGCTCCAGCAGAGGCGGCGTGGACGCTGAATGAGCTTGTATAGGCGAAGAGGTTGAGGAGCCGTTTGCCCTTCGCGATCGACGCCACATAGCGGCGCGTTTCGCGGTGGTCGAGGAAGAGGCCGGTATCGAGATAGTCGGCGAGGTTGACTTTGAATTGGACTCCATACTCGAGGACTGTGAAAAATTCTCTCTCTTCTCCGGCTTTTTCATACTGCTCGGTCCGTTCCCGTTTGATGCGGGTGCGGGCGTATATTGCATCGGGCGCAGCGCCGAATAAAGAACGGAGGGCCTCTTCGGCGGCCTCAACTAAGTCTGGGCGGGGTTCGTCGTTTTCCCGCGAGGTGGAAAAATAGTGAATGCAAAAACGGCCGTCGTAGTAATCGATGGCCAAGGGGTATTCTTTGATTTCCCGGTCGTAGATGCGAAAGCAGTTGGTATTCGTCCGTTTCGCCCATTTCCGGACATGGCGGTAGTTTTTCCGGATTTTGTTTTTCAAGGGGGAACTTTTATCTTCCCCATCGGCAATAGACGGAAGATCCAATGGATCAGTCATAAACTTTTAACGATTCCCTTGCGTTCTGGAAAAATGGGAATGGCGCTGATTGGAATGTCTAGGAGAAGACCGGGGAGTGGAGCGCCCATTTGGAATAGGTTGGGCTTTGATGGAAGGATCGGGTTCGAATCCGGGAATAATGATTTTTTCAAGGTTGGTTTTCAGGAGCCGTTCGATGTCTTTAAGCAAGGAATGTTCATCGATGCAAACCAGGGAGACAGCCTCTCCTTCTCTGCCCGCGCGGCCGGTGCGTCCGATCCGATGGACGTAGTCTTCGGGCACGTTAGGCAATTCGAAATTGACGACGTGAGGCAAAAGATCGATGTCAAGACCTCGGGCTGCGATGTCGGTGGCGACCAAGACGCGTACAGTCCCCTGTTTGAAATCGGCCAAAGCTTTTGTCCGGGCCGATTGGCTTTTGTTGCCGTGAATCGCTGCGGCAAGGATGCCATCCGTTGTCAATTGTTCGGAAAGGCGGTTTGCGCCGTGCTTTGTCCGGGTGAAAACCAGCACTTGTTTCCAATTTTTCGATTTGATCAAAAAAGAGAGGAGAGCCCGTTTCTTTTTATTGTCCACCAAATGGATGGTCTGGGAGATGGCTTCTACAGTGCTATTCGGAGGAGTGACTTGGACTGTTTTCGGGGATCGGATAAAACCGGCGGCAAGCCGCTTGATCTCATCGGAAAATGTAGCTGAGAATAATAGGTTCTGCCGATCTTTTGGCAAGAGGGTGAGAACTTTGCGGATATCGTGAATAAAGCCCATGTCCAACATCCTGTCGGCTTCGTCGAGGACCAGAATTTCTACTTTGGAAAGATCGACGGCGCGCTGGGAGACGAGATCCAATAAGCGGCCTGGCGTTGCGATGAGGATATCTACGCCGTTCCGGAGGGCTTTGATTTGAGGGTTGACATTCACCCCTCCAAAGACAATCGCCGATTTTAGGGGCAAGTATTTCCCGTAAGTGTTTACGCTTTCGCCGACCTGGGCCGCCAATTCGCGAGTAGGGGTCAAAATGAGGGCCCTGACAGCGCCTCTAACGCGAGGCTTCGCGATTAAACGATGCAAAAGGGGAAGAGTGAAGGCGGCGGTCTTTCCGCTGCCTGTTTGAGAGCCGACCAACATATCATGGCCTTCCAGGACGATGGGGATCGCTTGCATTTGGACGGGGGTCGGTTCGTGGTAATCTTCTTCGGCTATAGCCCGAAGCAATTCATCGGATAAATTAAAGGTTTTGAAGGACATGTTGCTCATTTGCTGGTTTTTATCCTTCAATTGTACATGAACTGGGTTTCTTTTTCCTTATGTTTTAAATAAAACTGTAGTCTGGAATGTGAAATAAAAATTTGAAAACTTCGCGATGAAAAAAGTTTTGAATGTTATTGATTGTTAGTGGTTTATAATTTCTCAATTTGAAGGACGATTTTTCCTAAGACAGCCCCGGAGCGGATCTTGTCCAGCGCCTGGGCCGCCTCTTTCCAAGACATCTCTTCGATATGAGGGGGCCTGAGTTTCTTCTCTTCGACTAAATGGGCGATTTGAGAAAGTTCCTGTCCATTCGGCGCTGTGAAGACGATCTTTGCGTGAATCCCTAATTTTTTGGCCTCTTCCGGGTCTAATTGTTCTAAAACGCTGACGATCCGTCCCCCTTTTTTGAGCAAAGAGAGGCTTTCTCTAAAAACAGCTCCCCCCACGCAATCGAAAACGAGATCGACACCGTTTGGCGCCACCGCTCTGACTTTTTCTTTCACGTTATCCCTGTAATCGATCACAAGGTCCGCCCCCATTTGTTTCACATAATGATGCTTTTTCAAACTGGCGGTAGCGATCACTTCAGCCTGGGTGTATTTTGCCAATTGGACGGCCATCGAACCGACCCCTCCGCTTGCGCCCTGGATGAAGATTGTTTCTCCTTTTTTAATATGCCCTGCGTTGAAGAGGCTCTGCCAAGCGGTGAGGCTGACCATGGGGAGAGCCGCAGCTTCTGCGAACGTGAGGTTCTTTGGTTTTTTTGCAGCGAATTTTGCGTCGACGGCCGTATATTCGGCAAAGGTCCCCCATTTTACGATCGGCTTTTTCGAATAGCAAAACACCTCGTCTCCGATTTTTAGTTCTTTGACGCTCTTCCCCGCATCCACGACTGTCCCGGAGACGTCCATTCCGAGGATTAAGGGGAATTCATGGGGGATGTAATCTTTCAAAAGCCCTTCCCGGATCATCCAATCAGAGGGGTTGACTCCCGCGCAAGCGCATTGGATCAACACTTCATGCTCACTGATTTTAGGTTTGGGAACATCTTTGAAATGGATTTTTTCCGACCCGCCGAATTCTTCGATTACAATCGCTTTCATTTTAACCCCCATATTGAACTTATCCTAATAAAATTTTTCGTCGAGTTTTTGGATTATTTTGGCCGCTTTTCGACTCAAAAGAACCGAAAAATCGACTGAAACTTTTTATTAAGATAGGTTCTTCTTACTTATATCTGTCGTTTAGAATTTGACAACATCTTCTGGAGGTTTCTATCATCCATAAAAACGAGGAGCTCTATGAATTCATCGTATGAGAAAGGGATGGAATTGCTCAAAAAGCTGCATGGCGGGCATTCGGGCGAAGAGATCGTTGAAATGATCGTCATGATGTCGATTTACGCCGGTTTTCCAGCGGCTGTCAATGCGCTGCTGATCGCGAAAGAGGTATTTTAGGGGCATGAAAGAGGGGATCCTGGTCGGATGCGACAGGAATCAAGAGTGGCTCCTGTCCTGGTGGTGGGAGCATTACGCAAACTCGAATGGGCATCCTGTCGCTTTCGCCGATTTCGGGATGTCGGAGGGCGCGCGCGCCTGGTGCAAAGAAAAAGGGGTTCTCATTTCCTTGCCGAACGTCATCCACGATTTAAAAGCGGTACCCAAACAAAAAATGGACGAGTGGGAGTCGCGCGCAGGGAGCGGAATTTGGCCGATGCGCCCCGCGTGGTTTAAAAAACCGATCGCCTGCCTCGCTTCTCCTTTTTCTAAGACGATCTGGATCGATCTCGATTGCGAAATTAAAGGGTGCTTAGATTCTTTATTTCACTATCTCGCTTTCGGTATTGAGATCGGATTGTGCAAAGATGAACGGGAGACTTACAATTCGGGAGTGATCGCATTTAGAAAGGATGCGGAGATTTTGCAAAGGTGGGCTGAGGCGGCTCTTGAACGGAACGATGCATTCATGGGAGATCAAGATGTCCTTTCGGAAGCGATCGCCCAGCATCGTCCTCCCTTCATCGAACTTCCGGCAAACTACAATTGGCCAAAAAACCGAGGTCCGAATCCCGACGCCATCATCGTCCATTACATCGGCCCCTGGAAGATAGAAATTATAAAGACTCTGGCCTCAATCCCCTGATCGCAAGTTCGGAGGAAGAAGCAGAACAAGATAAACAGGATCGCTCGCGGTAGGATAGGCAAGAAATATAATTGATTATCCTGTATATCTTGCCGCTTGCGATCTTGCTTATCCTGTTCCATTTTCATCGCATTGGCCCTGGAAGCTAGAAATTATAAAAGGACGCGCCGTCCAGTTGCATTGGGGAAATCGTTCTGTTAAGATGGCTCTCTTTGAGAGGAAAAAGATGAAGAAAGAACCCATAATTATTGTGACGGGCGCTGCGGGGATGATCGGGTCGGGCGTGGTACGCCGCCTCAATGACCTCGGCAACACGAATTTGCTTCTGGTCGATGATTTGAAGCAGAGCGATAAATGGAAAAACCTCATTGGAAAACAGTTCGTCGATCTCATATCCCGACATAAGATTTTCGATTGGCTGGAGGGCAAGGATAGCGAGGTCGACGCGATCATCCATTTGGGAGCTTGCTCCGATACAGTCGAGACGAACGCCGATTACTTACTGGAAAATAATTTCCGTTTCACAGTCCGTCTAGCTCAGTGGGCCATCGAAAGGGAAAAGCGATTCATTTACGCCTCTTCCGCTGCGACGTATGGGGACGGAGCGCAGGGTTTTTCCGATGACGAGTCGTCTATAGAGACGCTAAAGCCTCTCAATATGTACGCCTTTTCCAAACAGCTCGCCGATCTCTGGATGAAGAGAGAAGGGATATTGAACAAGGTCGTGGGGCTGAAGTATTTCAACGTATTCGGTCCGAACGAATATCACAAAGGGCGGATGGCTTCGATGGTCCTCAAAATGATGGACAAGGCCAAAAAAGAAGGGACTATCCAATTATTTAAGTCCAACGATCCCAAATTTGCGCATGGCGGGCAAATGCGCGATTTCATTTATGTGAAAGACGCGGTCCGGATGACCTGCTCGCTGCTCGAGCCGAAATACCGCGGCGTTACGGGAATTTACAATATCGGCCAAGGACGTCCGACGACTTGGAATGAGCTGGCCGACGCTTTGTTTAAATCTCTGAAAAAAAAGAGCCAGATCGAATATATCGAAATGCCCTTTGAGCTGAGCCGGCAATACCAGAATTACACTTGCGCCGACATGTCGAAATTCCATAAGATCTTTTCGGGCGACGCTCAGCAAACCCCTGTCGAAGAAGCTGTGCGCGAGTATGTCCAAGAGTATCTAATCGATGGAAACCGATGGTAAAGGGTAAAGCGATGAAACTCGCCGGGGCATTCAGCCAATTCCAGCCATTTCGGGCTCTTGTCCTTGGCGATTTCATGCTGGACGCCTATACAACAGGCCGCGTGAAGAGAATTTCTCCTGAAGCGCCTGTACCCGTCATGGAAGTCTTGAAGCGGGAATCGCGTCCTGGCGGGGCCGGGAACGTCGTCCTCAATCTTACAGCTCTCGGAGCCAAGGTTTTTGCCGTAGGGCGGATCGGGCCGGACGGAGAAGGGAGCGATCTCAAACGGCGCCTCAGCGAAGAGGGCGCGGATACGGAGGGTCTTTGGGTCGAGCCGAATTATAAGACCCCGGTGAAGAACCGCTTGATCGCCGACAGCCAACAACTCTTGCGGGTCGATTTCGAAACCATCTCGCCTCTTGATCCGAAACTCGAAGAGGCGATCATCGATCAGTTGAAAGTTTTGATTCCTCAAATGCAAGTGGTGGCCCTTTCCGATTACGGCAAAGGGTTTTTAACGAACCGGCTCATCGCTGCCGCAATCGAAATTTCTAAATTGAACCGTGTTCCAGCGATCGTGGATCCTAAAGGGATCGAGTTTACAAAATATCAAGGCGCGACGGTCTTGAAACCCAATCTTTCCGAAGCATTCGCGGCGGCTAAATTGCCTCCTCACACTTCCCTCGACGAAGTGGCCCAGCAGCTGCTCAAACTCTCTTCTGCCGAGTTGTTGTTGATCACCCGTTCCGAGGCGGGGATGTCTCTGTTCGATCGAGAAGGAAAACGGAGCGATTTTCCAGTCCGTTCGCGCGAGGTGAAAGATGTGACTGGAGCGGGCGATACGGTCCTTGCAATGATTTGTCTAGGCCTTGCCAATCGTCTTGAAATGGATCATGCCGTGCAGCTGGCCAATATCGCGGCGGGAATTGCGATCGAGAGGCTCGGATGCGTCCAAGTGACTCTTTCAGAGCTCGCGCAGCGCCTTCTGCAAATCGATTCTGAAACGAAGATCTTCGACGAGGATCATACTTACGCTTTGCATCAGATCCTTAAAAACAAACGGTATTCATTGCTCGTCCTCAATAAAGGACAGGAAATGACAACCTCTTTGTTCCGCACCCTGCGCACCCTTTCTGCGCGAAATAGAGAAGAATTGGTGATCTACGTCCGCGACTCGCGTCCCAACGATGAATTCGTCCATCTCCTTTCCTCTTTGCAGGAAGTTTCATATATCATCTTACAGACGGAAAGTCTGAAACACTTATGCGAGGCGATCCATCCCCATGAGGTTTTTCTTTTGGAAGGGGAAGAAATCATCGAGTTGAGCCAGGCGAAAGATCTGCTCGATTCTTTGATCAAGGTCCCTAGCTATTTTGGAATATAGAGTTAATACAATAAAAGATGCGCCTGCGCGATAGAAATGGGACAGGATAAGCAAGATCTCAAGCGGCAGGATGCACAGGATAAAGAATTTTAGTATCTTGCATATCCTACCGCGAAGCGTCCTCTTTGTCTTGATCTGCTTTTCCGCCCAACTAGCTAAGCGATTTCAATCTATTTTGGAAGAGGTCGGGATGCATTTGCAAATAGCTCCATCCGAAATCGGTATCCCAAGTACGGCGGATCTCTTCTGTATGGGAGATCAGGCCAGTCTCTTCGGATCTGTTTGTAAATTTCCAATTTTCTAAAATCTCGTTGCCGGAACGGGAATGCATCCGCTCAGCCCAATTGAAAGAACGGCATTCTATAATTTCCTTGCAAAACGCGAATTCTTCCCGGTCTAATTTGCCCTCTCCAGCCATTTTTAGCGTCTTTCCAAAATCTTTTTTTTGAACGGCATTGATCGTTTCAAAAAATAAACTGTAAATCTTCGTTTTATTGGATTCATCTGCGTTCACGGTGATCGCGTGCATCTCTGAATCGTATTCAGCTCCAGTACCTGTCTTATGCATTCTCGCTTCTTTCGAAAAATGCGAGTCGGGCTTATCGCGCAGCAACACTGTTTTAGTCTGGTTTGCCTGCGACCAAGCGAACGCGAAGGAGGGAACCTCCTTTTTCATGATTTTGCAGATCGTTTGGATGGGGAGGGAATCGCCTATTTTGTGAAGTTTGGCTAAGATTTTTTTCCGCGGAAATCCCATGCCGTAATACTGACTTTTCGCTTCAATGCTTTTCATCGCATCGGATGGGGCAAATTCGGTTGCGAGTTCCTGCCAATTGGCAGGGGGAGAAACGGGATCGGAAGGAAAGAGGACGGCGAAAAAATCATGGGCGTTTTCGCAAGAATCGAAGGCTTCGATTTTGTCGGTTCCTGTCAAAATCCGGATCATTGCCATATTGTCTTTTGCCAAATCCAGAGGGGATCTGCCTTTATTGTCTTCAGCAAATGGATCGGCTTTCGCTTGGATCAGCGATCGAGCGAGTTCCTCGTCGTTGTGTTTCACGGCTAAATGGAGAGGAGTGGCGCCTTTGCTGTCCGGTTTAGAAATAGACCTATTGGCCGCGATCAAACATTTGGCGATCTCTGTCTGCCCTGTGAGGACAGCCCAATGGAGCGGAGTCCTTTCTTGACGGCTTCCCTGGTTCAGCGGTGTGCGATCGATAAATTTAAGTTTAAAGAGGCCGATATTGTAAGAACGATCGAAAATATGGCCGATAAGGCTTGACCCTGCCTTAAACAATCGATCCGATACCCAAGCGCATCCTCTTTGACAAGTGAATGTTTTATTTTGAACAGGAGATGTCATTATTTTTCTTTGTTTGGTTTTGATAAATGTATTTTAATTAATTTCGTCTAAAATAACAAATTAATTATCTTTTAAATACATTTCTTTCTTTTTGTTGTAATAAGAGGGTCCAATAGAACGAATCATCCCTCCTCCAAGACAGAGGTCTCCCTCATAGAAAACGATCGATTGTCCCGGCGTCGCGGCCCTTTGGGGCTCGTCGAACTCGATCCAGGCCTTTCCGTTTATTGGCGTATGCAAGAGGCAGGCTTGATCTTGCTGGCGATAGCGGATTTTCGCCCGGCAGCGATAGGGATAGGAAGGAGGCGGCTCGGAGATCCAAGTGAAAGAGTCCGCGGTTAAATCGTCCGCATACAGGGCCGGATGAAGAGCCCCTCTTTCCACATAAACGACATTGCGAGGGATGTCTTTTCCCACTACATACCAGGCGTCCCCCTCTCCTCCGAGGCCCATCCCTTTGCGCTGGCCAATCGTATAAAAGGCGGTTCCATCATGGCTGCCTACGATTTGCCGATCCAGCGTTTCAAAATTTCCGGGCTGGATTCCGATGTATTGGGAAAGGAAAGGTTTAAAGTCCCGTTTTCCTATGAAGCAAATGCCCGTGCTGTCTTTTTTTTCCGAGGTGGCCAATCCGTTTTGACGGGCGATTTCCCGGACCTCTTTTTTCGTCAGGTGGCCTACGGGAAAGAGGACTTTTTCGAACGATTTTTGGCCTACTGCGTGGAGAAAATAACTCTGGTCTTTTTCAGGGTCGGACCCTTTCAAAAGGCGGTTTCGTCCATCGAGCCGGCAATAGTGTCCTGTCGCCAGAAAATCGGCTCCGAGGGCAAAGGCTTTTTCTAAAAAAACTTTAAATTTTATTTCGCGGTTGCACAAAACATCTGGATTGGGAGTCAGTCCCGCTCGATAGTCGGCAAGGAATTGTTCGAATACCGATTCGCGGTATTCCTGGACGAAATTGACGCTGTAATAGGGGATTTCGAGCCGCTCGCAGACCCGGGCGACATCTTCGTATTCTTTCGCTGAGTTGCATACGCCGCTCTCGTCGGTCTCTTCCCAATTTTTCATGAAGAGGCCGATGACCCGGTAGCCTTGATTTTTGAGAAGAAGCGCCGAGACAGACGAATCAACTCCGCCCGACATCCCTACTACGACTGTTTTCTTTTCCATAGGATTGGCTGCCCATTATAAACGTGGCCTGGAAAAAAAAGATATTGAACCCTGTATTTAAAAAAATTATTTTTTAAATTTAAATTTTTAGTCAATAAGACCTTCTCGGAAATTTTTCATTTCTTTAACCGCAGGAAATGCATGTTGTTGAATCTAAATACGCTCGAAGTCATCGAGAGGCCAGTCACAGATTCGCATTGTCATTGTAATAAATGGTTCTGAAAGAGTAAAATCTAGGCACAAAATAATTAAAAAGGAGATAGATTATGGTAGAAGCTATCCAACCCAATGTCCAACCTGTCCAAACTCCAGCAATCCCGCCTGCAGAAATCAAGCAAAGTATATCGATTGAAATCCCCGCAGAAATCCTTAGTTCCTTCAAAGGCGTTGCAGATACCCTGAAGTCGATCGCGGAGAAAATGCCGAAAGAAGAAAAGAAAGAATCCGCTCCTTTCTACCGTAGATATTTCTATCATGCCTTGGCCGCAGCCGGGGTAGCCGCTCTAGTTTATTACTATCCGGAAGAAGCGCAAAGCGCTCTCACAAAAGTTCAAAATCTTTCTATGAGGGCCTTGAACAGATGCGTAGATCTATCTTCCACTGCATTGAACAGAGGCCTAGACGCTGTGCCAGAATCTGTAAAAAATATGACTCAAGGCACGATCAACTGGGGTGCTTCTCTGTATAACCAGGCTGCCAACTTGGGTTCTTCCCTGTATAACCAGACCGCAGCCGTTATCCCGGAATCCGTTAAAAATTTCACCCAGAATGCGCTCGTTCAGGGCCAAACCGGCCTGGCTTCTTTGAAAGATACAGCCATCAATTGGTCTTCAGCAGCGCTTCAAGGCGCTAAACAGGAGACTGCTTACGCGATTCAGGCCTTCAACGAGGAAATGCCGGTGGTTTCTGATTTCGTTTCAGATACAGTCTCAACGGGAAAAGGTATCGTCGTAACTGCGGGAGAAACCTACAGGGACCTTGCTTATCTTGCTAAGGAAGGCCGCGCTGCCTTACACACGGGAAGAGATCTAGTCGAAGGTGCGAAAGCTGGTTATAATACTGTGGCTACTGTAGCGGGAATTCCAGCCGCTGGGATCCGCGGAGTTGCGAGTCTGTTTTATGAAGACATTCCTGCGTTGTCGGTGAAAGACATTCCCAACTTAGGCGCAGTAACTTTTGCCTGTTACAAGATAGTAGGCTTGTCTACTAAAAAGGCAGTGGAGTGGATTCCAGATCTGGGTAAAATTCCCATTCCAGATAAAGGAGTCTACGCTCTTAAGGGCGCAGTTGCGCTTTACGCAGCTGCCAATACAGCTCTCCAGCCATCTATCGGGCTGGCGGAAGCCTGTGCGAACGTACGCGATAGGACCTACGAATTTATCACTTCACCGGTTGGTGCTTTGAGTACTGTTGGAACCGTTGCTACTGCAGCTACTGTTTATTTGGCGTATATAATTCATAATATGCCATTACAATATCTTCGTCATTATTGAGATTCTCGAATTCGAAAGGCGCCTGGAAACAGGCGTCTTTGGGATTTCCGTTAGCAAAGTCTCCTTTTAGAGCCAAAACTTCCCAACTTTAAACTCCCGCAAGACAAACAGATGGTTTTTGGGAGATCTGCGGGAATTCTACAAGAGCGGCCTCTGGCCTCTAATCTCGGTTTCCACATCCCAATCGAGCCAATCCCAAAAATCTTTTTTGCAAGCCTTCTTTTGGTATTTCGATCGGGTCGCTTGATCGACAGAAATCCCCGTTTTTTGCAGGCCGCTGGGCTATCTCGCGATTTACGGAAAAAATGGCCTTCTTATGGAATAGATGGTTTTTAGCTTTCATTTTTATCTCTTTGTTATTATATTATAATAATAAAAATTGGGTTAAATTTAAATAAAAATGGTTTTTTGAAACAAATGATTTATTTAAATCCTGCCGATCGCCCTCCTGCCGAGATTCACGATTTAAAAATGAAGTTAAATCAAGAATTTAATGATAAGGCCAAAATCAACGGACTTGTCTCCTACATCTATTATCCAACCTCTTATGCAATTGTCGGCGGACATTCGGAAATCGAGCTGGAGGGCAGAGCCTGGACCCTAGTCGCCCTAGGGGCTGCCGATCGATCTTTAGCGCCTATGATCCGCACGCAAAAAAAGAGGGGCTTTTTCCCCTTTTATAGGATTTATTTTAGTGTGACGCCGAACGAATTAAAAAACCTCAGAGAGAGCGTCTCTAGAACCAAGGGAATCACTTGCTCTCACGGCGCTTTGACTGCGCTTGCGAACCAAGGGATCTATTCCGTCCCTGGTTTGTTCAATATTTCTCCCGCTATGTCATTCTATTATCTTGCGGCGGCCAAAAGTTTGGGGTCTAAGCGGATCTGGAAAATTGATCTCCATGGAAATGAGAATGAATTTTTAAACGTCATTAAATGCACTGTGGGAATGTATTTTGAAACCCACATCTATTTTGCTTATCTCGCGGCAGCGGCGGTTGACGCTGTTTCATTATATAGAGAAGTGGCTTCCAAATGATTTATTTAAACCCTGCCGATAGACCGCCTCCTGAATTTCATAGTTTAAAGACAAAGCTCAATGAAGAGTTCAACAGTCAAGCGAAAATCAAGGGATTGGTCTCGTATATTTACTATCCGACCGGAACAGGTTATGGACATGCTAAAATCGAAATCGACGGCACGGCCTTGGTTTTGAAAAAAAATCTTCAGCCAAGATTCTTGTCTGATTTAATTCTACAGGCTCGGGCAAAAGGAAAACCCTTTTACCGCTTTCTTTTTACCGTTACGCCGAATCAATTAAAAAGACTCAATGAGGAAGCGGCAAAAGGATCTATTTCTCTGAGTTGCTCGATGGGGGCTTTAAGCGCTCTATCAAAGAGCGCGATCTATTCTGTCCCTCAGATCTTTTCATTGCTTCCCTCGACTTCTTTTCTTTATTTAAAGGTTTGCAAAAGACTTGGATCCCGTTTCATCGAAAAGATTGAACTTTACGATAACCCCATGTTGGAGCGCGGCACTTTGAAAAAATGGCAAGGGGCAATCGCAGAAACCTGTTTAGGATCCCTAGTATGCTACAACGGATTTTTAGGGTTTCGTCTAGCTCAGCGAGCCGTCTTGATTCTTACACACAAACCCGATTTTTCCTGGTGAGAGCCACTCATCTTTTTCTCAAACGCTCGATCCTCTCTTCGAGTGGAGGATGGGAGGCGAAAAGGCGGAGGAGTCCTCTTTTCGACGGATGGGAGATTTTGAAAGCCGCCATCGCTGGATTTTCATGCGGATCGCGGACCTGCTGGACATTTTGCAGGGCTTGAAGGGCTGCGATCATCGACTCTTTCCCAGCCAGCCGCGCTCCTCCGGCATCGGCGCGGAATTCGCGGTAGCGGGAATAGGCCGCGACGACGAGCGAGCCGAGAATCATAAAGACGACTTCGAATAGATAGACAAAGAGCATGTAGCTCATGTATCCGCCGCCAGATCCGCTTTGCCGGTTCCGTCCGAGCCCCGATAAGACATAAGCGAGGACGCGGGCCAAAAACATGACGAACGCGTTGACCGTTCCTTGAAGGAGGGTCATGGTCACCATGTCTCCGTTGGCGACGTGGGAAATTTCGTGTGCGAGCACGGCTTCGATTTCTTTCTCTTTCATCCGGTTCAACAATCCTGTCGAGACGGCGACCAGGGCGCGGCTGCGGGTCGGCCCCGTCGCAAAAGCATTCACTTCATTAGAAGGATAGATGCCGACTTCAGGCAACGCGGGAAGGCCGGCGTTTTGCGCGAGCCGGTGCACAGTGTGGACGAGATCGCGCAAACGGGGATCGCGGGTATCGGGATCGATCGTTTTCACGCCCATCATCCATTTGGCCATTTTTCGGGAGAGCGCGAGAGAAATAAACGCGCCTCCCATACCCCAAATCACACAGAAAATGAGCAGACTCGTGTAATCGATTCCATAAGCGCTCAAATAAGGGCGGATATTGAAGATGTTGAGAACGATCGTGATCATGAAGATCACGAGAAAGTTCAAAACAAGAAAAAGAAAAATTCGCTTGCCGAAGCCCATAAATGAATCTCTCATTACATTTCCCTTCATTTTACTCGATTCGATTTTTTATGGGGATCCTAAAGAGATTTTTTTCTCTAAGTTTCGATTGCGCGAAAATTTTATTTCTGTCATGTATTCGGGGAAATGCAGCAAAAAACCCTTCCAGAAGTATCTGACAAAGGGATTTTTAAAAAATTTTCTCCACACTTCTCAGGATAAAATGGGCAAAAAAGTTATCAAAGTCGAAGAAGAATCCAAAGATGATCCAGTTAGACAAAATCAAAAATGCCGTAGGCGGAAACTGCGCGTGCTTTGTCTTGATTACCTGCACGCAGCCGGCCACTGATGGAAAAATGGAAGTGGAAATGCATTATGAAGGAGAGGAGAGTTTAGCCGCCTTCCTTGTCGAAAATGCGGGACAGGTGTTCGACGACCGGATCAACCAGCGCGAATCGAAATAACTGCGATCATTCAGGCCTATAACACAGACCCATGTAGATAAAACGGTTGAGTTCGCCGTCATTCGAGTTTTGGATGCAAGCCGGCATGAATTTAGCACAGAGGAAGAGAGGTAGAGAGAAAGAGAGAAGAAGAATCGCCGCGAAGCGCGGTTACCAATTTTTTTTCCGCGTTTAGCGGATTCTATTTTTCTCTCTTCCTCTCTTGCTCCTTATCTCTGTGTTAAAATCGCGCCGATTCAGCACGCGCGCTTGATAAGCCATGCCGTCAGCCGTTTTATCCACGTGCCCTGCAACGGTCTCAGTCTCTTAAAGTTTAGACCATTCGAGGGCTAATTGGGATTTTGGATAGGGGGTAGTTTTAGAAGGATCCCGCCTGAGTTCCGAAATAAAGTTCCGCATTAATGCGGCAATTCGGCCATAGCGATTTGTGATCGGTTTTATATCTGCAGGAAGAATTTTTTCCAGGTCTTTCATGTTTCCCGACTTGAAGTACTGATCTAGAGCTTCATTTCCTTTTTGATCCCGCATTGGCTCGATTCCATTTTTATCCCTAAGCCCTGCGATGATTGTATTCTCGAATAGTTCCGCTGCAATGCATGAGCGGTCGTAATCGCCATGAGCATCAAAAAAAGCCCTCTCTTCAGGCGATAGGTCGAAACGCCGGCTGATTGCGAGGCCGAAATCGGCAAAATATACATGGTCGCGGTTTGCGAGAATATTGCCAAAATGAGAATCGAAATGAAGGAATCCTCGGGATTTCATGAAGGCTGCTACCAAATTCAACTCTTTTTCCAATTTTGAAAGGTTCGATTCGGTTAGGTTGCCTCTGTCGGTTTCAGTGCTCAGCTTGACCGATAGCGTAGAAGGAATAAATTCCATGAATATGACGACATCGGATGCAGCGGTATCCGCGGCTTCGGCTCTGTTGTATACGGCAGGCGAACCTCCCCAGCTTTCAACATAGGCGTGTCTTTCCTCCAACTCTTGCGCCGTAAGGGGTTTTGGTGGAAAGTTGCGAGACAGTACTCGAGAGTGATACATCAAAGGGAAATTTTGGCACTCCTCGTTGAGAACCCATTGCGTTGTTATTTGATGGGCGGCGAGCTCGCGCCATACGCCGAAACCCATCGAACCTGCGCCATATTGGTACTGAGGAGGAAGCTTAAAATGATTTTGCGTAGATCTTAGTTTTCGATGTTCAAGGTCGGAAAGAGGGATTTTTTTCACAAAAATTGTCACCCCTTCCATTTGCAAGGTGAATTTTTCCCGCTGCGCTTTTGCCAAGAAGCTTCGCTGATGCCAGCAGTCTAGAAAGCTGATCGTCGGTCAATCGGTTGAGGATCGGTTTGATTCGATCGTATTTGGACAATCGTTGACTCATTTCTGATTCATTGTGGGTAGGAAAAGAGTAGGCGGCGACGGCAGCAGACCGAATCATCCTGCTCTCAGCAGAGCCTTCGCCTAAATGAAGCGCTTTGTAAGTATTCACATACTGGATTTCGATCGATTTCATTCTAAAAACAGCTTCTATCTTTTGCCGATCGTCCCAATTGTGCGCTGATCGATGCGTGAGTGGGTTGTCAATCTGGATAGAACTTGTACTAATTGGTTTTGAAGGCGATGCCATAATTACTTTAAATACATTAAAAATAAGGATAATATATTAACTATTTTATATAATATTTATTATTAATTCAATACGATTCCTTTCTCCTTAATTATGAGTGAATACAAGATTGTTTCGACATATAAGATAGGCCAATCTAGATAAAACGGTTGGGTTCGCCGTCATTCGAGTTTTGGATGCAAGCCGGCATGAATTTAGCACAGAGGAAGAGAGGTAGAGAGAAAGAGAGAAGAAGAATCGCCGCGAAGCGCGGTTACCAATTTTTTTTCCGCGTTTAGCGGATTCTATTTTTCTCTCTTCCTCTCTTGCTCCTTTTCTCTGTGTTAAAATCGCGCCGGTTCAGCACGCGCTCTTGATAAGCCATGCCGTCAGCCGTTTTATCCACACACTCTGCAACGTTCTCTTGATTCCAATTTTTCATCGCACTATGATCGGGACAATTCACGAGTCTTTTTATTATGGCATCCTCTCTTGAAGCATTGAAAAAATGGTTCGAAAAACACCGAGATCAGGTCCGCGAAGATTATTTTCATTTTCTCAGGTTTCCTTCGATCAGCACCGATCCTGCCTATTCGAAAGAGACGATCCGGTGCGCCGAATGGCTGCGGGGATATATCGAAAGATATACTGGAATGAAAGCTGAATGCCTCGAGACGGAAGGGTATCCGCTTGTTTACGCTGAAGATATGCGTGCTGGGAAAGAGGCGCCGACTCTTCTCGTTTACGGACATTACGATGTACAGCCGGTCGATCCTTTGGAGCTTTGGAAAAGCGATCCGTTTGTTCCTACCGAGCGGAACGGACTCGTTTATGCCCGAGGGGCGGTCGATGACAAGGGGCAAATTTTTTATGCGGTGGCCGCGGCGAGATGCTGGAAAGAATTAGGGCGCGAATTGCCCGTCAATCTCAAATTTTGCATCGAAGGGGAAGAAGAGTCCTCGAGCATAGGCCTTGCCAAGTCGCTTCCGAAATTAAAAGACCGGCTCAAAGCCGATTATCTTCTCGTCGTCGACTTCGGACAATTGGATAAACAGACCCCCGCCCTATCATTGGGCTGCAGGGGAATGCTCGCGCTAGAGGTCACATTGACTGGATCGAACAGCGACCTTCATTCTGGACTTCATGGAGGCCTGGCTTACAATCCCAACAGGGCGCTCGCAGAACTTCTGTCGAAACTTTGGGACTCGAATGGGCGCGTCCAGGTGCATGGATTTTATGACGATGTCGTAGAAACGACGCCGGAAGATTTAAAGAAATTCGCATTCCGCTTCGATAAAAAAGATTATGGCAAAGAGTTCGGCATCGAGGCTTTCGGAGGCGAAAGGGACCGGACGCCCTTCGAGGCGAATTGTTTCAGGCCGACGGTCGAAATCAACGGGATGTTCGGAGGGTATACCGGCGCAGGCGTGAAGACGGTGATTCCAGCGCATGCAACGGCAAAACTCACATGCCGCCTCGTACCTAACCAAGATCCCAAAAGAATCGGACGGGAGATTTCTGAATTTCTCAAAAAGAATGTAGTGCCTGGAATGAAAATAAAAATCGTTTTGCATGATGGAGAACCGGCGTTCAGAGGGAATCCCGATTCGCCGCTCGCTAAGGCCGTATCGCTCGCCGCGACAGAAGTTTGTTCAAAGAAATGCGAAAATACATTATCTGGAGGTTCGATACCGATCATCGCAAAACTGGCCGAGGCGGCTGGAGCGGAGGTGGTCGGCATGGGATACGGTCTTGCCGAAGACAATATCCATGCGCCGAACGAATCTTTCGACATGGGCCGCTTTGAGAAAGGGTTTTTGACGGTAGCCAGAGCGTTTGAATTATTATGAGCACAGATAAGGCATTGGATAGAGAAGACTCGGGAGCGTTTTGGCGGATCCCCCTTCATTTGTGGGGACCCGTTTTTCTTCTTTGCACGATCGCGCTCGCTTCGGTTAAAGCCCCCCTGGATCTTCTCGCTATGGCCCTCGGCGGTTATTATTTGTGCGCACGCTTGCAAATGAGGGGTTTCGCTTATACGTTGGTCCTTCTTGGCGTCGGCGCTCCTCTTAGACATCTATTCGAAGTCTCCGACCATCTTTGGTCTCTTGGAATCGAAGGTTCTTTGGCTTGCGCTTTTTTCATTACTGCCCTTGCTTTTGAACAAACTAAATCAAAGACGCAATCGCTGGCGGACCACATCGAAACCGGCAAAGCCTCCTTGCAAAATATCGAAGAAGAATTATCCAAAGAACGGGAATCGGCTGTCGCTAACCAGGTGGCTTTGCAGGAAAAAATCGATTCATTGCAAAAAGAATTCGAAGAGATCCAGTCGGAACATTCCTCCATTTTGATTTTGAATGAAGTGCTGCGGAAAACAGCTGCAAAGCATGGGGAAGAAAATGGGAAAATCGCCCATCTTGCGTTAGATCTGGAACATCGGATTGCCGTTTTGCAAAATGAACTTCAGCAATCGCAAAAGGAGCTTGCGAGAGTTAAGGGGAGCGACGCTCTTGTCATCGAAAATCAAAAATTGATGAAAGAGCTCAATGCGGTCCGCTATGAAAAAGAACAGACCCATCTGATCAATGAGACCTTGGCACGCTTACATGCGAGAGAAAATCTGAAAGCCAGGGAAGCCGCGGAAAAAATAGATGCTCTCGCGGCAGAGAAAAAGGAAATGGAAAGACGGCTTTTGACCGAGTTGACCGCATCGAAGTCCGAATCGAAGATTTTCTCAGATACTCACGAACAGGCGTCCCGCGAATTGGAAAGAGTTCGCGCAACTCTCAAAGAATTAAGCGGAGTGAACGACCAGAAAAATTTTCTGCAGGAGCGACTCCGTTTAGCGGAAGAAGAGATCTCTTTATTGAAACAAAAGGCCAGCCAGCCGCAAAGCGACCCTCGATCCTCGGAAAAAATCGATTCGCTTCACCAGGAGCGGCAGCAGCTTACCGAACAGCTCTCCCGCGCATTGGAAAAAATCCAATCCTTATCTCAAACCGAAACTCTTTTCAAGCAGCTTAAAAAACAATTTGAAGAGAAAAATCAGATCCTTCATCAGACCCGCTCCGAGCTTTTCAAAACCGATACCGAATTGCAGCGATTAAGTATGGAAAAATCCCAGGCCGGTCTGCAATTCAATCCCATTCCCAAAGAAGTCGGCGAGCAGATGGAGTCGCTAGATGCTCACCTTCAACAGCTAGAAGAAGAAAATAGCCATCTTCAAGAAATTATTACGTCTCTCAGTTCTTCTGAGTCTTCCGCTCCGCCAGCCAGGCGAAAAAAAAAAGTGAAGACGCTCCAAGCATCTGAACAAGATTCTCTTTTTTAATTCTTGGTTTTTTAATTTATAAACAATATAAGTATTGTTGAATTAAACGTAGTTTAATTATAAATTTTACTTTGGTATAAAGTGGCAATTCAACTAAAAACAGTTTCTGAAATTTCAGCAAAACAAGAATTCGGAACGGGATCCAATCCGGTTCAAATGAATGGCCGCGAAAGGGATATCGTAGATTTAACGGAATGCAAAGCTTGTCAAGGGACAGGAAAGGGCAAAGAGGCCGCAGATTCAAAAAAATGTGAAAATTTCCGTTACATAGCCGCTGCAGTCATTCTCTGTACATTGTTTCTATTTGCGCTGTTTTTGAATTTTTACCTTCTTCCTTTTGCGGGAGTTGTCGCTGGGTTTTATAGATAAGGATAGGACATGAGCCTTCAAATACAAACTCTGGAATCCATTGAAAAATCGCCTCTTTCCGAGGCTCCAAAACCAAACACTGGTTCTTTGGGCCAATTTGGGGGCCAAAGAGAGATCGAGAAGATCCGGATCGACGATCCTGAGGCTCTTGATCCGTTCATCCGCAAATATTCTGAAACGCCTGAGGGCAGCACAATGTTAAGCATAGCTGTTCTCGTCGCTTTCGTTGTGGTGGTGGCCGGAGCGATCGCTGCGAGCATTCTGATCGCCCCATGGCTTCTTCCTGCCGTTTTATTTCCCGGCTATCTGGCGATTTCGGTGCCTGTCGAATGTATGGCCCGGCGCGAGAGAAATCACAGAGAGCAAAAAGTCAAAGACTATGAGGCGTGCAAAGAAGCGATGGAATCGGATAAGTTCCGTCTATTTGCCAAAGCCACTCTCGAACGCAAAGAATTCACTCCTGACGAGCTTCTGAAGGCACACGCCTTATTTCAACAAGCCCAATCGATCCAAAGGTCTAGCGAAGCCTTCGAAAGAAACGTTAAGGCGTTTCTTTTAGGTCGCTGATTCTTAACTATTTAACTCATAATGAGCGATAGAGCCTTGTTCTATAACTCATTTTTTGCTATAAATTTGAGTTATAGAACAACGTTGTATAACTCATGCCTTGGAACTGGGAACTTCCCGATTGGCCAAAATTTTCTTATGATCCCGACCGACTCTTAGATTCGGAAAAACAATTTCTGTTGGGATCGGGCAGCTCGTTCGCTTATTTAAAAATGATCGATGAACAGGACTATAAACGTTTCATCGTCGAGATCCTTAGCACGGAGGGCGTAGAGAGCTCCAAGATCGAAGGGGAAATTCTCGATAGGGAAAGTCTGCAATCGTCTATTAAGCGGCATTTCGGATTAACAGAAACTAAGCCAGAGAAAGATCATGAAGCGCGGATGGCTGAGGTTCTTTGCGATTTATTTGAAACATTCGATAAGCCTCTGACTCATGAAATGCTCTGGCGGTGGCACTCCTTGCTATTCGGCCACTCAACGAAAATTTCCGACCGCGGGAAATACCGCACCCATTCCGAGCCCATGCAAATAGTGAGTAACCGATACGGTTCGCCAATCGTTTTTTTTGAAGCGCCTCCGTCAAGCCGAGTTTTTAGCGAAATGGATCATTTCATCGATTGGTTTAATTCCGCAAGTAAGCAGGGATCGGTATTGGGACGAGCTGCCATGGCTCATGTTTATTTTGAAAGCATCCATCCTTTTGAAGATGGAAATGGACGAATCGGCCGTGTACTTGCTGAAAAGATCCTTTCGCAAAGCGTGGGCCGTCCTGTTTTAATCGCCATCTCGAAATTATTGGAAAAGCGGAAAAAAGAGTATTATTCGGCTCTAGAAACATGCAACCGGAGTTTGAACGCGAACGATTGGGCGGCATTTTTTGCTGGCGTCGTCCTGCAAGCGCAGGAAGAATCGATGAAATGGCTTCATTTTATCATCGGTAAATCAAAAATGATGAACTCTCTTTCTGATCAGATCAACCCTCGGCAAACGAAAGTTTTGCTGAGAATGTTTGCAGAGGGGCCGGAGGGCTTTAAAGGAGGGCTGAGTGCTGAAAATTATATCTCGATCACAAAAACCACACGAGCGACAGCTACGCGCGATTTAACTGATTTAGTCGAAAAAGGAGCTTTAATAAAAACTGGCGAACTCCGCCATACCCGATATCGATTGAACCTTTAATCGAACCGAGTCAAAATCTCGCGGCCGTTTTCCGTGATCAGGATTGTATGCTCCCATTGGGCGGACGGTTTTCCGTCGGCGGTGCGCACGGTCCAATGGTCGTGGGGATCGACGATTCCTTCACGCACGCCTGCGTTGATCATCGGCTCGATCGTAAAGACCATCCCTGGGGCTAGGGGAATCGCGTTGTCATTGTAATGATGGGGGATTTCGGGGGGCTCGTGAAAGGAAAGGCCGGTGCCGTGGCCTACGAATTGATTCACCACCGCGCATTTCTGGCTCCGGGCGTAGTCTTCGATCGCTTTTCCGATCATCCAAACTTCATTCCCGGGTTTGCAAATGGCGATCGCCCGTTTTAAACATTCCAAAGAGACTTCCATCACGTGTTTTTTTTCTTCGGAAATCGGACCGATCGCGACCATCCGGCTGCAGTCGCCGAAGTAGCCATCTACAATGCAGGAGACGTCGATGTTTAAAAAATCCCCTTCTTGAAGAGGGCGTTTGTCGGGAATCCCATGGCAGATCACTTCATTGAGCGAGGTGCAGATCGATTTGGGGAAAGGGGGCTGGCCATAGCCTAAAGGAGCGGGGATCGCGCCCGCTTCTTTGTGGAGTTTGCGGGAGAGTTCATCCAATTCGAGCGTCGTCACACCGGCTTTCGCATGGCGGCAAAGGGAGTCGAGGATTTGCGCCGTGGTGCGGCAAGCAATGCGGATTTTTTCGATTTGCTCGTCGTTTTTTAGGATGATCCCATATTCGTCCAAATACCGTTTTGTTAAAGAGAGGGCAGTTGGAAGCTGGGGGTAATGGCATTTCTTCCATTTTTGGCCGCTTCCGCACCAACAGGGATCGTTTCTTGTGATCATCATGCGTCAATTTTACTTTCTTGGGATGAATCAGTACAACACTTTGTGGAGATAGAGGCCGCGGGCGGGGGCGGTAACGCCCGCCATTTTTCTGTCGCGGGAGGAGAGGAGAGCGGGGATGCAATCGGGAGTGAGTTTGCCGCAGCCGATGTAGATGAGCGTTCCTACGATATTTCTGACCATTTTATAGAGGAACCGGTTGCCGGCGATTTTGATTTGAAACCGGCCGTCGTCGAGAAATCCCATTTCAATTTGTTTTAATTCGCAGCAGGGGTCTTTTTCCGGTTCGTTGGCAAATGCCGTAAAATCATGCGTTCCGAGAAAATCCGAGGCTGCTTTTTCCATGATTTGAAGATCGAGGGGAGAGTGAAAATGCCAGGCATAGAGGCGATGGGTTGGATCTTGGACGGGGCCTAAGGAAAGGCGGTAATGGTATTCTTTGCCAACCGCGTCTAGCGTGGGGTGAAATCCTTTTTTCGCATTTTCGAGCTTTACAATGCGGATATCGTGAGGCAAGACCGCATTAAGGCTTCGCTGCAAGCGGCGCGGATCGCTTTCTTGAGACAGTGAAAATTGAATGGTCTGGCCCTCCGCATGGACGCCGCGGTCGGTGCGGCTGGCGGCTTCAGGCATGGGGCTTTCGCCTGTGATCCGCAAAATGGCATCGGCGATTTTCTCCTGGATGCTTGGACCCATGCGGGTCTTCTGCCATCCGAAATATCCGGTGCCGTCGTAGGAGAGAGTTGCTTTGAAGCTCATGTGGGGAGATTTTGCCGCTGCATGAAAGTGCTAAGGCCGCTCATAAACATTTGGACCGCGATCAGGATCAGGACCAGGCCCATCAGCCTTTCCATGGCCAAGATCCCTCTCCAGCCAAGGATTTTTTTCAGATAAGACGAGGCTAGTAGAATGATCAAGGATGCCGCCCATGCGATGAAAATGGCCCCTAGCATAACCCAGCTGTTGTTTTCTTGCTTTGCATAAATCATGACCGCCGCCAAGACGGCAGGTCCTGCGACAAGAGGTACGGCCAGCGGCACAATGAATGGCTCCATGTCATGGGGGAGGCTTTCGTTGGAATCATGGGGAGGGGGAAAAATCATTTTCAGGCAGAGGATGAAAAGGATGACGCCGCCTGCGATCTGGACCGTATCGTTTTGGATGTGCAGGAATTTCATCAGGGCGTCCCCGATGAAATTAAAAAGGATGATGATGATCAGGGCGATGAGCATTTCCCGGCAAATGACGACCCGCTGACGTCTCGGTTCGACCCCTTTTAAAAAACTGATATAGAAAGGGATATTCCCGATGGGATCCATCAGGAGAAAGAGGGAAAACGCGATATAGAAAATGCTGAGAAGCATAGCTCTACGGCCTTTTTCTTCAATATCGCAACAAGAAAGATTATCCGCAAAGAATGTTTAAGGTTCTTCGAATTGAAAGCGCTCTTCGAAGACCGTATTGGCTTCGAGAATTTTTTTAGAGGCGGAATGGACATTTTCTAAATCGGCTAAATAGTCTTCGGCCGTCTCGTATCTGCGCGATTGTAAAGTTTCCGATCGGGCGAGATGGGAAACGACATTTCTCGCTAGCCTGCACTGATCTTTTGCCTCATTAAGCTGCAGCGTCCAATAGGGACTTTTTTTTATTTCAATTTTGCATAATATTTTGTTGATTCGGAATATTTCGTTTGTAATTGTTTTTGTAAATAGATTTGCCGTTTCTTTTATAAATTCTTTAACTTCTCCCATGCAGAATCTGACCCGCTCGCGATCTTGGATCAGGGAATGGCTTACAGTTTCCGGCTCTTGAAACCCGTTATAAGGATCATCTTCGCTGATTCCCGTATCCATTGAGGTACGGCTCAAATTCGATCCTGTCGAAGAATTTGATAAAGTAGAATCTTTTTGTTCTAGGGGTGTTGTAGGAATAAATGTTGTAAATTGTATTGCCATATCTAAATATAATATCAGGAATTATATTTGTTTTGAAGTGTAAATTAATTTTTAGCGTTTGTTTCGATTTGGTTCCATAACCGGTTCATAAAAGATTTTTGATCGGGATTGAGGTTGTGGAGGACAAGGAAGCAATCGCTGTTTTTGTAAAAGGCGGCTTTGGTCCAATTGGCCGATCCGGTCAAAAGGGTCTGTTCATCTATATAAATAAATTTATGATGGAGAAGCTGTGTCCCTTGGCTCAGCAAGACGCGCACCCCAGCCTTTTTGAGTCTCTCGATCGCGCTGGCGCTGGCGCCGAGACCCGAGTGCATGTCGACCACGACCGCAACGTTGATCCCCCTCTGATGGGCGTCGATGACTTCGTCGATGAGGCCAGGATGGGTGAAAGTGAATAGGGCGATCCGGATCGAGCGGGCGGCGGCCCGGATCTTTTTCTTCAGGTCGTGGAGGGCATGGCCCCGGGGATCGGGAAGAAGCCAAATTTCGACTTCCTGGCCTCCTACGGTCGTCTGAAGATAGCCCGTGGAATAGGGTTCGTGTTCTTTTAAAAACTGGGCGATTTTTCGGCTGATGAGGCCTACCACTAAGTTGTCATGCATCCGGAGCGAGGCGGAGGTCATATTCGCCGAGCCGATAAATACCGTCTCATCGTCGAGGATGAGTATTTTTTGGTGCATCAAGCCGGCGCTTTTCACCGGATGGACATCCCCTCCATCCAAGATTTTTCCGAGTTTCGGAGAGCCTGTCGAATCGTAGTAGACAGTCGTCGGAATGTCGTGCCGGATCTTTTGGATCAGGGCTGACAAAACGGCCCGGTCGCTTAAACCGAACATGACTAAATAAACGGAGGAATGGGCATTCCGTATTGCGTTGAGGAGCGTTGCCCGGAGGTCCTGCTGGCATTGGTTTGAATAGAGGCGGATCGGATCGGTATGCTTTGGTAAATTAGGAGCGAGAGAATAGGCGACGAACCAAGCGCAAAAGGCGAGGACGGCCAACAAACCCCATGGAAATCTTTGGTAAAATTTTTTTTTAAGAGGCTGTTTTTGCGGTTTGGGAGGCGGAGAGGGAGGTTTCTTTGGTTTTTTAAAAAACATAAAAGGCAGTTTGAAACTGCCTTTTATAAACAAAAGTTAAAAGAATTTAAACTCTTTTTCCGTTTTTGCGCATTTTATGGATCACTGCGCCGATCCCTTTCTTATCGATCGTCCGTATGGCGGCGACAGAAAGGCGGAGAGTGACGAAACGACTCTCTTCGGGGATCCAAAGCCGTTTTGTCTTTAAATTGGGGAGGAAGCGGCGGTTTGTGCAGCCGGTGATTTTCAAGCCGATCCCTTTTTTCTTTTTCGCGATCCCGCGAAGGGCGTATTTACGGCCGAAACTCGATCTTTTTCCAGTCAGTGCGCATGTTCTAGGCATAATTCTACTCAGGTTTTGAAAATGGATCTCCACTATAGCAACACAAGCGATATTTCAGCAATGTCTTAGAGACTGACCACAAACCGAGCATCTGTCGATTTTTCGGTTCTTTTGAGCCAATTTTCGGCTCAAATCCTTGGGGGGCAATATCGACAAGGTATATAGCCCCCCAAGTTTGAGTCCGAAAATTGGCCAAAATAATCCAAAAACTCGACGAAGCCTCGGTTTGTGGTCAGTCTCTTACATGAAGAGGCGTTAAAGGATTTTGTATAATAAAAACAATTTTAAATTAATTACTTTTGTTTACTTGTTTGTGTTGTTATTATTATAATTAATGAAAAAGGTATGGGGTTAAATGGGATTATTAGTATCTACAGGCAATCAAAATAGGGAAATGGTTTCTGGAGTCGTTCCAGAAAGCCGAGATGAAAAATCTTTTTGTCAAAAGATCCCTAAGAAAATTTTTGAAGCGATCGCTTATATTCCTCTGCGACTTTCCGAATGCGTAGCAAAAAAATGGCTGGCTCAATCGTTAGGGTCCCGTTTGCAGGCCGATGTACAGATCGACAGCTACTCTTTTTCCATGTTCGGCCCTCAAAGATTAAAAGGAATTACGATCGGGAATCCGAAAGGGGAACTATCGATCGACCAACTGCAGATCGACGCTCCTTTCTACTCTCTTTTTTCCTCCTCGAAAAAATCGTTCCAAGTGCAAAACAGCTCTTTTTCTTCTCCCTCTTATGGGAATGGAAAAGTGGAAAGGGCTGCCGGCGTTTTATCCCAGGAGGCTTTGACTTTGAGCGAACCGCTTCAAATATCGTTGCTGCCCAGCAGCGCCATCGCGATAAAAAATCTCAATCCTCTATTTTTTGAAGGAATCCAATTGCAAAAACCCGTTTCCCTGACACTTTCTCCAAAAGGATTTTCCTATCCTTTGACTCCCACTCCCTATGAAACAGTGCAAATTGAAAAAGCCGTCCTAGATTTAGGGCAAATCTCTTGCAAACCCAACAGATTGATCACGACCCTCTCTCAATTTTTGAAATCAGATCGCTTATTGGATCTAAATCAGATCGCAGTCCATTGCGCTCCCTTTGAATTCAGCGCAAAAAACGGCTTGGTCCAAATGAGCCGGATGGAGGCGCTTTTGGCCGGTTCCATCCATGTGTCCACTTGGGGGTCGATGGATCTATTGAGAGACAAGATCGAAATGCAGGCGGGCATCCCTTCCGATATGCTTGAGAAATGGTTAGGGATGGAAAACCTTTCTCCAGATTATGTCTTGCCGATCTCTATCAGCGGCTCAACAGAAAACCCCCAAATTGATAAGACCCAGGCGGGAATTCAGCTCGCATCCTTAGCTGCAAACCGGTTGTCGGGAGAAGGGGTTTTCGGAAAATGGGTCAAGAATTGGATCCCTGCCTCGGATGCTCAAAATATTCCCGCGGCCAAACGGCCGTTCCCTTGGGAAAATCATTGACCTTGCGCTTTCTGCGCCCGGACGGAAGAGCCGGTTAAGGAATTGGTGAGTTTGTAAGGATAGGTCGGATCGCCGCTTTGGGAGACGACAATCTCTGCGGGAGTGATCCAGCTTTGGGTGATGGGGGTGTCTTTCGGATGGATATTCCAGAGAGAACCGTCGCTGAGGCGGATCACGCTGCCGCTTTTTAAGTTTTCTTGCAGGGTCCCTTTTTCTTGGATGGCCTGTTGTACCGGTTGGCTTCTTTTTGTGTAATGGTTGTCGATCCAACTCTGGAGGGCGGTTTTTTCTTTGTCGTTGAGCTTATAAAGGCCCGTTTGTTTTTTTTCATCGGCGTTCATATCGAAATCGATTGCGGCAGCGGCGACAAGCGCGGATGCAAGGAATATGGCAAACATCGTTTTACCTATTTTTTGGGTTCTGGACAGACCCGCTCGATTTCCCGCCGCAATTCTTTTAAAGCGCGAGGAGAGTGGTCTTTGGCCTGGACAAGTTTCTCCGATTCCCGCAAATATTTCCAAGCCTGATTGAAATTATGGCGTTGAAAGTGAATCGCGGAGAGATAGTAATTGACTGTCGGGTCGCGAGGGTGCATTTGGATATATTTTTCAAGTAGAGGAAGAGCTTCTTTTTCTCTGCCGAGCTGCAGCCAGGTGGTCGCAAGATGGAATAGCCCTTGCCGGAATTGGGGATATTTGGTGACGACCCCTTCTAATTTTTTTTGTTTTTCAAGGATCGAATTTCTCGTTTCATCGACCTCGGAAAACATGGAGAGGATTGCTTCCGGATCGGTCAAACCGGCCAAATAATCTTCCGAAACGGTGTCTCCGGTGATCGCGTGATCGGGGACGATTCCCCGGATTTTTTTAAGGAGGTCTCGCCCCTCCTTTTCTTTTCCGACGAAGAGATAGTTAAATCCCAAAAACATGTTCAACAGATAGTCGTCGTCTCCGAGAAAGGGCTTGGCTTTTTCATAGAGCTGCACAGCGGTTTGCGGATCTTTTTTGTGCCAACTTACGGCGGCTTGGTTCATGAAAGCGAGACCGATCACTTCCCGGATCGTCCTTTTCTGCAATTTCCTCGTCTCGAGCCCTAAATACATTTCAGAGGGGACGTCGATCCCTCGCGCAGTCGTCTCTATATTGACGATCTCTCCGTCAGGCCCCGCGTAGCGGACATAGATGTGGCCCGGCGGGGTGATCGCCTCGAGATTCAATTCGAGCCTTTGCGCCAGGCAAAGATAGAGGATCGACACGCCAAGGCAGACGCCTCGCCGGCTGTCTAGGACCGAAGGGAGGAATGTATAAACGTCGATCTCTTTTGCGTAGAGCGAATGAGGAGGGAACCGGAACCGGAGTTCAGAAAAAATATAGTCGTTCATCGCCCTGATTTTTTCGAGAGGGGTCGCATTTTCTCTCAAACGCGCAGAAATTTGGAGCGCCATCAAATCGATGTTCGCTTCATAGCTTCTGATTTTTATCTTGTCTTCCGATTTCGATCCGAGCTCTGCGATCAAAAGCCCGCGGCCCAGGTCGATTTCTTCTAAGGGCAATTTTAATAAAACGTCGTGATCCCAGATCCCGAACCCTTTGAGCTTCCGGTTTCCGAGGTGGCGGGAGAGCTTCTCAATGACGGCGAGCTGCTCCTCTTCCAATAGGGGAGCGTTCTCGTCGGAGGTCCGGTTGACGAAGGAAATGAGGGGCTGAGGGTCGATCGAGGGGAAGATCAGCTCCGGATCGCAATCGGCGCACCCTCCGCTCAATAGCTCCCAGGCGTGTTTCAAAGCCATCCTCCCTTCGGCCGAATTGGGATACAGCTCGTAAAAGGCGAAGTGCTGGGAGACCGAAGTGGGGTCTAAAGTCGAATAAAGGGCTGATAGGGAAGAAGAAGCGCTAAAGCCCAATATCGGGATGAGAACTGCCAGGCAGAGGATCCTGAGTCGGGTCACGCTTTGGCTCCTTTTTTGTCATCATAGTAGGATTCGCCAAGGAGAGTCAATCTCGGAAATCAATTTTTTATTTTCATCCCATTAATACTATTTATTTAATTATATAATTAATTATGTTATAATTTTTAATATAAATAGTAAAATAAATTTAAAAAATGGAGTAAAAAATGTCAGTTTTAGAAACTATGCCTTTATTAGGCGGCCCAAAAGCCATTACAAATAACGAAGGATCATTCAAATTAGGCTCCCTAATGAATCGCCTCGTAGACTATGGTTATTTTGATAGTAAACCAAGCGTTTTTAGTATTTTCGGAAATAGTAAACCTGCGGCAAAAAAAGATAGAGATGAAGAAATCTCAAGCCCAAAAGTACCTGTTGAAAAAATCAATTCTCCGAAAGCTCAAAATGTAAAACCACTCAGCGAAAAAACCTCGTTCGCCGCTGCGGGAAAAGTATATAATTCTTTAGGCGAATAATTTTTAATATTAACGTGTGGCGGAATCTCTTCCGCCTCGCTTTCTTTTAATTTTCATTTTTGTTTAAATAGTTATTCGTTTATAATAATCTAGAATTGATTCGTGATATTATTATGAGAATTCCATCCTGCTCAAATTTATCTTTGTTAGGCTGCGCTGCGGCTGCAGCGGCTCTGATACCGGCGGTCCCCCTTTGCGGATCGGCTGTTCTTTTCTTGGAAGGCCTTGGGCCGAAGTCCATTTTAGATTTTACGAAATGCGCAGCAGCGGTGGTCGGCGTTTCCGCGTTCACAGTCATGATCGGAGCTGGAATCTTTATGACCGTCTGCAAATGCTGCTGTAAAACCCCCAGGGCTCCTACACGTCAAGAGCTGCACGATGACCTGCGTCAAGAATTTCGGAACCAATTCGAAGGTCTTCGCGCCCAGGTTAGCCGGGAAAATGCCTATCATCACAAAATTGACAGACAACAAATTGCAACTATTCATGGCGATGTAAGAGCTATCCATACGGCGATGCGATGGAATGCCCGCGCCGCAAATCGATCTCAGCCGCATCCAGATGAAGCGTAAGACACTGAGACCGTTGTATAACATCTGATCGCGCCCAAACC
Source organism: uncultured Chlamydiae bacterium (assembly GCA_963713105.1). Lineage (GTDB taxonomy): Bacteria > Chlamydiota > Chlamydiia > Chlamydiales > SM23-39 > CAVQKJ01. Next base: position 818,808 of record CAVQKJ010000004.1, on the reverse strand, counting down.
TCAATCAGTATTTTGATCGCGAGTTCGGCGGAAGAAGCAGAACAGGATAAACAGGATCGCACGCGCCAGGATATGCAAGATACAATTGTTTATCCTGCGCATCCTGCCGTTTGCGATCTTGCTCATCCTGTCCCTTTGCCCATCACCTAGTACTCTTAAAGGATCGCATTCACCGGCGTAGAATGTTCCTGAATGCATCTCTTAACGGTTTATGTTCGATGATTTCTTCGAGAGAGGGCTTGAAACGGTAGGTCCAGTTGGCCGGGAGAAGGGTTCCTGGAATATTGATTCTTTCATCATTTGGATCGGGATGGGCCAGTTCGGGAAAGAGAGAGAGGTATTCCTGAAACAGATTGATATGGAAATAGCTCGACGTATGGTGGGCATCTCTGAGGATTTCGAGATGTTTTTCAGGGGTTAAGTCCGGCTCGTACGTCCAATGTTTGAAATGGGCGAACGGGATCGATTCATCAGGGAATTTCTTCCACCAAGAGCGCAAGGTGTCCATATCGGGGGTGGAGACGGTCGTCATGCTAAACGGTTCATATTCGTTGAAGGGGAGATAGTTCTTGTCTCCGTGCCAATCCCTTTGCCAGCGGAGGACTTTCGTGGCGCAGATCCCCAATTCTTGCAGCATGGGACGGACAAACGGCGGGATGATGCCGAGGTCTTCTGCGATCGGAAGAAGAGGGGATGCGTCGATCAGCATTTCTAAAATTTCTCTCCCTTGACCTGGCCAAAGAGAGGTGTCTGCAGGGACAAAAAACCCCTCCGTCGGTTTTTTTCCTTCAGGGATGGCCCAAATGCGGAAAAGTCCCACGACATGGTCGATCCGGTAGATATGAAAAAAATGAGCGGCAACCTGCATCCTCCTTTTCCACCAAGTGAATCCAGAGTGGCGCATCGCATCCCAATTGTAGAGAGGGAATCCCCATTTTTGCCCCAAGGGATTGTAATAATCGGGAGGGGCGCCTGCGGCGAGATCGAGTTCGAATAGGGAAGGCTGGGACCAAACGTCGGCGCTATCTGGGCTGAGGAGAATGGGGATATCGCCTTTGATGAATATTTTTTTCTCTGTCGCATGAGTGCGCACTTTCAAGAGTTGGGCAAAACAATGGTATTGGACAAAACAATGGAAGTCGACCGATTCCCGTTTCATATGAAAATGTTCCGATTTCGGAGCTCTGAATTCCAGAGGCCAATCTTTCCATCCCTCCCAGCCATTTTCTTCCTTTAAAGTTTTGAAGAGGGCGTAAGTTTCAAGCCATGGGTGTTGTTTGACGAAATCCTGATACGCTGCGGTTTTGGAATAGTGGGGGAAAATTGAGTGGAAATATTTGCGCAGCCACTTGGATTTTTGCCGTTTGATTTCGAGGATAGGAACGCGCTGCTCTTGATTGAAAGGGAGAAAAATCTGCAGCTCTTGTTGCAGAGGGCCTAGATCCGGTAAATCGGCGAGGCTTAAAAAAATGGGATCGAGGGCGCAGGAAGAGAGGGCGTTATAAGGACTCGGGTCGTCCCCAGTATCGTTCAGGGGGAGAAGCTGGATGCAATCAAGTCTTAATTCGCTGCACCAGTCGATGAGAGGGATCAGGTCCAAAAATTCCCCGACGCCGCAGCTTTTATTCGTTCTTAAGGCCGACAGGGGAAGGCAGATCCCGTGATGGGGATGAAGGCCAATTTTTTTCCAATGTTCTTCGGTTCTCAATGAACTCTTACCTTAGCCCAAAAGGATTCGGGAGCGATGAAGCGGCGCTACTGGGAGGCGCCGATTGTCCGTTCAAGATAGCTTTGTGCCAGGAGTCCCCATATTCGATAAACGCTCCAAGAAATCCAGAGAGTCTCTCTCCATTCAGCATCTCGATTGGATAGCTCTGGAAGAGGGCCAGGTGGTTTGACGCGGCCATGTAGGCAAAAATTCCAATGCGCGGATCGGGCAGAGCGTTCGCTTTCAGGGCTTCCCGCAGCACATTTTCCCGGAACTTTCCCGGCGGGATTTCGATGATTTTCGAAAATAAACAGAGGTTTTCTTGAGCCATATCGAGCTGGAGCTGGATCGTCAAATGCTCTTGGATTTGGATTGAGCAAGCGTGGTGTTTGTCAACGGCCAGCGAGAGATGGAAAACCTTGCCAAGTTCGTTGAGAAGCTCTTGAAACTGATCGCTCATTCCTTATCTTTCTCCTTATCCTTTTCTTTCTTTTCTTCTTCTTCCGCCTCTTCCTCGAGCTGGTCTTCCAATTTGTCGAGGGTATCGATGAAAGTTTTCATGAGTTCATCGCGGTGCTGAGGATTCCGGAAGTAGCGGGGAGCGATTTGTTTTAAGGCGTCTCTCATTTGGGTATAAACGATCAATTGGGCCGCAGCCTCTTCGGAGATGCCGAGGAGTTTAGAAAGTTGAAAAATTTTATCCGGGTTGATGTACCTTTCCGCTAAAATTTTGACGAATATGCGGGAAAGCGTTTCAAAATCGAGCTTCGGAGGGGGGGTGAGTTCGTATGACAAAAATTCCCTGAGGATCATTTTCATGCGGGACTGGAAAAACCGGAAAATGCCCAAAATCCCTTGAAGGGAGCGCGTTTCGTCCATGAGTCTTTTCAATTCTCCCCGGTCGATCGATGGACCTTTCGATTTTAGATCGCTGCCGAGGGAATGGAGCATGAAAGTGATGGCCGATTTCAATTTCGGGTAGGGAAATTTTTCTGTCAGTTCTTCGAAAAGTTTAAGCGGCTCTCTCGGATTGAGAGTCATGTCCCGATACAGATCTCGCAAACTGGTCGGAGAGCCGAGCCCTTCGTTGGCGAATTCCCGCGCCTGGGCGCCCATGTTGCGGCCCGCCTTGATTTCCCGGCCTCTTGTATCGTTGAGCTCTTTTTTTGCCTGCCGCAGCAGCTCTTGCATATCTGGATCGGACGTTTCGATCAGGAAGTCGAGCGCTTCGTCGGCCAAAGCGGGATCGGAGTACATCGCGAGGACTTTGTTCAATATGTCGGTCGGATCGGAGAGAATTTGTTCGCGGAGGATGCGGAGGGTTTTTGCGTTGAGCTCGTAGTTATTTTTTTGGAAGCGGGCGGCCGCTTCGTCGATCTTTTCGACGGCCAGGATGATTTTTTCTTCCGGCGTTTCCGTTTCTTCCATTTTGTGGGAGAGAGAAGATTGAAGTTCCCGGAGCGGCCTGAAGCGCTGCGCCTGCGTCAACGGGTTGAAAACCGCAGTTTCCATATATTGGCTTAAATCCTCGTCGCTTTCGACTTGCATGGCGTTTTCGGACGCGACTTCCTGCTGGATCATCCGGACGGCTTGGCTGCTCACGGGAATGGATGGAGAAATATGAGGATCAGCCATTCTTTCAAAACTCTCTTATGTCAATTGAACGCGGCCCAGCGGCTGAATCCGGATTTCCGGAACGATTTCTTGATAGGAAACGACGGCGAGTTCGGGGAATTCCCCTTCGATCAGCTTGCGGACAAACCGGCGAACATCGATAGCGGTGAGGAGGACGGGCGGCTGGCCTCCCGGCGGCGTGGGCTGGATGGTGTTGCGCATCGAATGGAGGATCAACTGGACCGAATCGGGATCGAGGGCCAGATAGGAGCCGGCGGAGGTCTGCTTGATCGCTCCGCGGACCATATCTTCGATTTCGGGATCGAGGAGATAAACGGAGAGGACCGATTGGCCGAGCGAATATTTGTAGCTGATGTAGCGTTTCAGCGATGAGCGGACATATTCGGTGAGAAGGACGGTGTCTTTTTCGGTCTGGGCCCATTCGCTGAGCGCTTCGAGGATCGTGCGGAGGTCTTTGATCGAAACTTGTTCCTGCACGAGGCGCCGGAGGATTTCGGTGAGCTTTTGCAGGGGGACGAGGCGGGTGACCTCTTTGATGAGATCGGGGAACGATTTTTCGATGAATTCGAGGATGCGCCCGCACTTCTTGGATGCCGATGAACTCGCTCGCGTATTGGCGGTAGAATTTGGAAAGGTGGAGGATCATCACTTCCATGCCGGTCCAGAAACGGATGCCTGCGCGCTGGAGAATCTCCTGATATTTCTCATCGACCCAAAGCGCCGGCATGCCGAGGAGTCCTTTTGAGGCGATGAAGGGGATATTGTAGCGGCGGAGAGTCTCTTCCGTTTCATTGGTCAACACATGTTTCAAGATGAGTTTCGCCGCGGACGATCGGCACTTCGTTGAAATGGATCGGCATATTCGCTCGGCTCCAAAGTCGGGGAATCGGTCCGGACATGGACGCCGGGGAATCGGACGCCGAGGTCTTGATAGAGCGCATGGCGCATTTTCGGGATCATCTGGTCGATGAAAGTCAGTCCCTGCTTATCTTTGCGGATCAAGATGGGAGATGGCGGAGCCCACTTCCAAGACGACGGGGAGGGTCAGAGCGTAGTCTTCCGCAGCGCCGCCTGCGACTGCATGGCCGGGCACGTCGGTGTCCATCGGCGCCGATGCCTGCGGCCGCTTTGGCCGCGACGCTGCGGGTGTTGTTCCAGAAAACGTAGCCGATAATCCCGATGATGATAGCGCAAGATCGAAAAAGGGCATGCTGGGAAACCGGGAATCCACGCCATGAGGAAGAGGACGCCGGCTGCGATCATGAGGGCTTTCGGCTGTTTTAGCAACTGTTCGGAGATCTCTTTACCCAGGTGGGCGTCTTTCTTTTCGCTCGAGACGCGGGTCGTGACGATACCTGCTGTAATCGCGATCATCAGAGCGGGGATTTGGGACACCAGACCGTCGCCGATGGAGAGGAGGGAATAGATTTTTGCCGATTGGGCCAGCGTCATCCCATGCATCATCACCCCGATGATCAAGCCCCCGATGATGTTGATCAGCAGCGATCACGATGCCGGCGATCGCGTCCCCTTTGACGAATTTCATCGCGCCGTCCATGGCTCCATAGAGCTGGCTCTCTTTGGTCAGGCCCAAGCGCAGTTCCCGCGCCTGCTGCTGGTCGATGATCCCGGACGCTAAGGTCGGCGTCGATCGACATCTGTTTGCCGGGCATCGCGTCCAAAGTGAAGCGGGCTGCGACCTCTGCGACCCTCTCGGCGCCCTTTAACGACGACGATGAACTGGACGATCGTGATGATCAGGAAGATGACGCCGCCGACCACGTAGTTGCCCCCGACGACGAAATTCCCGAAAGCGAAGATGATTTTTCCCGCATTGGCATGGAGCAGGATCTGGCGGGTCGAGGAGATGTTGACGCCGAGGCGGTAGAGCGTCGTGATCAGAAGAAGCGAGGGGAACATCGAGAGCTGGACCGCTTTTTGGATATAGAGGGCGACGAAGAGGAGCGAGATGGAGACGGCCAAGTTGATCGGAAATCAAAACGTCGATCACATGCGGGGAGACGGGGAAGATCAGCATCATGATGATGGCGATGATGATCCCGGCCAAGATCAAATCGCTCGATCCGGAGATCGAAGCATAGCATGCCCTGTCGCCGCCTAGAAGTCGGGTCAGCTTATCTAAAAATTTATTCATCTGCAACAGTTCCATATTGATATCTGGATTTTCTTCCAGAGATTCGATCCATTTGAGGATTTCTGCCACGGCCTGGTAGAGTATCCTCAGGTATATATTCGGAGATTTTCCCTTTACTGTATAGCTCCCTCGCTAATTCTACATTTCGCATGATCGGGATTTTGTTTTCGACACCTATTTTGATGATCCGGTCGGCCATGACTCCCGCTCCCATCGTCAGGATGATCGGGGCCGGTTCTTCTTCGGGATTGTATTTCAGCGCGACGGCGATGTGGGTCGGATTCGTGATGATCGCGCGGGCCCGCCTTGCAGCGCCTGGCCCTTCCTGGTAGGCGATTTCTCGGAACATTTCGCGTCGCTTACCTTTGATCTGCGGGTCGCCTTCCGTATCTTTGTATTCCTGCTTGACCTCGAATTTTTCCATCTTCATCTCTTTGGCGAAATTCTTTCTTTTGGAACGCCAGGTCGAATAGACGCGACCAAGAGAAAGAAAATCCCGACGCGGATCGCCGCCGTAAACGAGAAAGTCGTTGACGACCGATGCGCTCCCTGCCGCAGGCATCAATACGGTAGAGATGATTTGCGGAAGGCTCTGCCAGATGACGAGATAGATGATGATCGCGGCTCCGAGTGATCTTCGCGATCGATTTGATGCAGCTCGACAAGCACTTTCAATTTGAATTTCTGCTTGATCCCTTCGATCGGGATTGAGTTTTTTAAAATCGAATTTCATCGCTTCGAAGGAAAAAACGGGCCCGACGACTAAAAAACTCACGAGCACTCCGACGAAACAGACAATGATCATGATCGGCAAGCTGCAATTCAAGATCGTCTGCATCGCCAAAGTGAAATATCCCGGAGCTTTGGTTTCAAAGTCTTCAGCGGAATTCGCGACAGCGTAAAACATCTGCAAAAAAAACGAGACGATCTGCTCATAGAGATAATTGACGGAAGCCAGGGTGCCGACGATCGATACGACGAACGTCAAGGCCGCGGGCAAATCCTGGATTTTTGCGACCTGCCCCTTTTTGCGCGCATCCTTCAGCTTCTTCGGGGTCGCCTTTTCGGTTTTTTCCGCCATCGCATGTCTCCTGTCAAGAATCTAGCTGAGAATTTCCCCGCGCGTCAAGGAGAAAGAGGGGGAGGAGCTGGGCTGTGGGGATAAAACGGTCGAGGGCACGACACATCGAGTGCATGAGGTAAACGGGCACGAATGGAGCGAAGAGAAGAGAGGGGGAAAAAAGGCCGCGAAAGCGCGGAAAGATTTTTTTTCTGAGAGCGCGAGAGCTTCTCTCGCCTCTGCGTCCTCTCGTCCTCTGTGTGCGCGCTTCGCGCCTCTGCGCTGATGAAGGTATAGGCTCTTAAGTACAGGCCGCTGTGAATTTCTGTCGTATATACTGGGCTTATGAGCAGAGGCCGCTGTGAAATTCTGTCGGGAGAAATTTGCCCGCTGCGGGGAGCAGCGGGCGGGAAATTTAGATCGATTTATGGTAGAAGCGGAGAGTGTGGGGCTGATTGACGATGGAGCCGTCCGCTTGGTAAGTCAGCCATTCCTGTTCTGTATATAGATCCATAGGAGTAAAGCCGGTGATGGCCGTGCCCCAGGGTTCTGGCGATGCATAGACATCGGGTTTCAGGGGATGGTTTTCTGCTAGTTGGACGTCGATGTAGGTCAAATGGTGTTTGCCGGTTTTATGGGCTAAATCGACCAGGGCGTCATAGATGGGTTCGATCACGGTCAAATCGCCGCGGTATTCAGGAGCGATGAGAAAGTAGTTCACATAGAGGTAATCAGAGATTTCGTGCCCTTTTTCCTGCATGCTAAGTGCAAATTCCGGAGCCAAATAAAACTCGGCGACAAATTTGGAATCGAGGGGGGTGCCTCCCGCTACAGCGATCACTTTTCCCTCTTTCTTGACAGTGAAGACCCGCGCGTTTTTATCGTTCAAGTAGACAAAATCGGCAATGCTTACCACTTGGTCTTCTGGAGTTGCGTATAAATAAGGAAACGGTCCGAACGCATCGGCGACCCATGTGTTGAGAAGGGGAAGGAGAGGGAGGATGTCTTTCCCTTGATAGGCTTCGAGATGTATGGCTGAAGTCTCTGGTTTCGGTTCTTCTTGAGACCATAAACCGGGTGCGAATGCGAAAGCGCAAACTAAGGCGAGGAATGTAAATATTTTTTTCATTTTAGTTGTCTCCGTTTTGAAAACGCAGAAAGTATATGATTAGCAAATCTTTAAATCAAGAGAGCAACGACAAACAAAGGGGTAATAGAAAAAAAACGATTACAAAAACTGAGAAGTATGTATAATTGGCGCATTTTCACCTCCTGGCGGTTCAGCAATTGCCAAAACCCTAGGAGTGTGGTGATTCTCAAAATGGGAATCATAAATAGAACAAAACAAACGGAGAAGTTTAAGTGCATCAGGAAAAAAAAGCTAAAGGGACAATTAAGTTTTTCAACATTCAAAAAGGGTTTGGTTTCATTACCCCTGACGCTGGCGGCAAAGAGCTTTTTGTTCATGCGACAAATGTTGTAGGAGACCCAAGATCTCTGCGCGAAGGACAAAAAGTCGAGTACGTTGAAAGAACAGGCCGTAAAGGACCTGAAGCGGCTGAAGTCCATCCGGTTTAATTGTAACTGGCTATTGCAGGTATTTTTTAATTGAATACCTGCATTTTTTATAGCAAGATGGCATGAGCTCAGGCTCACGCTTATGATTCCCTCCGACAAAAGATATCCCCATCCCGCTTGGATCGAAATCGATTTAAGCCAATTCAAAAAAAACATACAAATCATTAAGCGAAATATCGGGAAGAGTTCATTTTGTCTTCCTGTAAAAGCGAATGCTTATGGCCATGGGCTTTGCCCTATGGGCAAAGCGGCTGTCGAGGCAGGCGTGGACTGCTTGGGCGTCTCCTGTTTGCAGGAAGGGGTCATGCTGAGAAAAGCCGGCATTGAGATCCCGATCCTCGTGTTGGGAGCCATTCATGAAGACCAGTTGGACGATTTAATCCATTTCAATCTAGAGTTTTCGATCAGTTCGAAATTCAAGGCCGATCTCGTGGCTAAAAAATGGGTAACGAGGAAGGTCAAATGCCGCGTCCATCTCGAGGTCGATACGGGGATGCAAAGAACGGGCGTCCGCTGTTCGACGGCCATCCAGTTATTTGAACATATGAAGAGGCTCGAATGTTTCGAGGTCGTTGGAGTCTATTCCCATTTGGCTTCCTCAGAGAGGTCTGGCGACCCGATCGCCGCGAGACAGGTCGAGTCTTTTAAAAATTTATTCGACCATCCGATATTTGCAGGACACATCTTTTGCAGACATATTGCCAATTCCGGAGGGACTCTTTTTTCACCAGAAGCCCATTTAGACATGGTCCGGCCGGGCCTTGCCGCCTTCGGATATCTGCCGGAAGGCACCCCCTCCCAATTTCAAGGAATCGCCCCTTGTTTTTCATTGAAGGCGAAGGTTTCCTATTTCAAGGTAGTTGAGAAAGGGGAAGGGATTGGATATGGACATACCTATATTACGAGCAAACAGACTCGGATTGTCACGATCCCGATCGGATATGGGGATGGATTCAGGCGTTCTTTGTCCAACCGCGGTTCTGTCTTGATCCGAGGACGCAGGCTGCCCATCGCTGGCGCGATTTGCATGGACCAATTCATGGTGGATGCGGGGGATCAAGAGGTCTATGTAGGGGATGAAGCGGTTTTGATCGGCAAGCAAGGCCAGGAAGAGGTCAGTCTCGAAGAAATCGCCCGCCTTTCCGATACCATTCCCTACGAAATCCTCTGCCTTTTGAATGACCGCATTCCTCGTTTTTATTATTAAAATAATTATTTACACATATTTTTATTTATTTTAATTATTTCTTTAATTAAACTAATTACGTTATGTTCTTGTTTTTGTTTAAAACAAGATGGTTTTAAAAGAAAATTTTTTTAAAAATAGGATTTTTATGTCATCTTCTACTGTTCACGGGATGCCTGCTTTGTGGAGCAGTGCAAGGTCTAGCCGTTCCGATGCACCAAAATCGGACTTAAATACGTCAAAGGTGAAAGCAGCTTTCGCAAAACTCATCTCTTCTAATACAGGTAATCAGTCAGTCCAGCGAAATGATAAGCCTGCTCAACCCTTTGTCGCCGATCCTCATTTTCTCATTTATACTTCCGGATTATAATCCTTAGAAACCTGCTCTTAACCCCGATCGCCTGATTGGGGTATCTCTTCATTGAAAAATAAAAACCTCATTTTGAGTTTTTAAAACCTCTAGATCTTTTAGCGTTATCTGGGGATGGTGTGTGTTTTTACCTATATCTTAGTTTGATCAGGGCTGTTCGTCGCCTTGAATGGATGTAGATTCTCCTTCATGATGATCGGCATCACTCACAAACCAGGAGGTAAATATGTCAGTAAAAGCAGCAGCAGTAGAAGCAAACGAGGGGATAGCCACAGCCGCTTCATGCGGGGTGCGTGGACCCTTTGAACAATGCAAATTGATTAAGCAAGTGGCTCGGCCAGATCAATATCCAGTATCGGTCCACGAATGCAGACCGAAATTATTGGAAGCAATGGATAAATGCAAAAAAGTATGCGCTAAGGTGGTCGTCATGGATGAACATCCTATGGCGACGTCAAACACATGCGTTCAGTGGATAAACAGGGAGAACCTGAGCCTCAAACATTTTAAATGGAATGTGACTGAGGAAGAATAAAAAATCCGATAATCCCGCTCCTCTTCGGAGCGGATTTAACAGAGCCTGTCTTTGGTTTTTAGTCCTTCCAGTTTTTATGTTCTTTGAGCCGCTCCAAAAATGGTTCTCTGAGATTGCCATAAGGTAGGAGCCAATACTTGATCTCAGAAAGTTCTTTGGAGGTGAGCTCTTTCCAGCACGGGTGCTCTAGCGCTTTTAAAAATAAATTCCAGGTGTTTTCTGAGATATGGTTTCCAATAGAACCAATAAGATCGGCAAGATCTTCGCGGCTGATTAGATCCCAGGCGGGATGAGAAGTGATTAAATCGATGGCTTCGGGAGAAATAAAGTTGTGAGTAGCGAGTCGGATTAAATCATTTGAGGAAAGTTCTCTCCAGCGAGAGTTTTGGGCCAGGAGGTTTATGACCCAGCCGCAATCTATAAAGTGAATCGCGAGTTTTCGTAGAGCGTTGGGAGGGATCTTATGCCAACTCGGGTGTGCTAGAAAAAAATCTAGTTCATTTTGGCTGCAATGTTCAAATGTCTGTTCAAGGATGGATGCATAAGAATAAGGGGGAATTTTATTCCAATTCGGTAAAGCAGTGAGAACTTTTAAAAAATCGCCATTCTCTTTCCTGATGACTACTTTCACGACTTCAGCCAACAATCCCACGTTGACATTCTCCAAGCTTTGGACTTTAAGGAATGAGCAGGCCAATTGATTGAGTTCGTTTTTTTCCACCGACATTTTGTTTGGGTTCAATAAATAAGGAAATAGATCAGGTAAAGTGTCCGAATCTGGAGCCCACTTGGAATGGGAAGTCAAGAGGTAATAAACTTCTTTTTTCCCAGCTTGCCTCATCTGGAAATTGTCTTCTGGCATCGAATGAAATAAATAGTCCATGGCAAAAGCGAGCTCTTCCGTCCGCAAATTTCCCCACCATTCTGGGAAAAGGTCTTTCACACGAAGCGCCAACTCGATATTGCCCGAACTGCAAGCTCCTTGAAGCAGGCAATCTAAAAAAAGATCTCTGCAAGAAAGATCGCTGAAAAGAATTTGAGAGGCTCCAATCACAAAGGCATTGGAATCTGCTTCGTTTTTATCAATCAAAGGATCTAAACAATCGTTGTATACGCCGATTAAATCCTCCCAATCCCAATGAGCCTTCTGCAGTTTCAATTCAAGGATGGATGGGAAATCTCTTGCATCGAGCGCTTTTTTCAAGTCTTCCAGCAAAAAAAATGTTCCATGAGAAGACGATTCGGTTTGACATGGAGAAAAAGTAAAAGCATCTATCATTTTAAAATCCTTTTTTAGTGTTGAATTATATTAATATTGTTGTTTTAATTAAATGAAATTAAATTGGTGTGAAAATGATTTCTTTAGAAACGCAATCGACACAAAATTCTTACTATGAAGCTTCTTTTAACGCTCCAAGAACCGGTGTGGAAAATCTGATCGAAGAAATCCAGAAAGGAAACCACCATGCTGTGATCGAATATTTACGCGAAGGCGGTTCAATAACAGATCGCAGTTCCTATAACCCGAGCCTAGCTTGTTATTGTTTTCAGTATTTAGAACCTTCTCAGTTCAAGGAAATACTTTCACTTCTTCCTCAAGATACAGAACTTCCTTGGGATACTATTACAATCAGCGAAAATGGGGAACAAATCGAGCGTGTAGAAGAATTGCTGCTCGATTTGGAAAAATTCCATTATCCATTTGAAGCCGATTATGAGAGCTCATTGAGGCAGGGATATTTCAAATGGATTGAGTTTTTCCTTGAGAAGGAAATTCCAAGCTTAGATTTAAATTGTCTAGTTAGGAATGACGAACATATGACAATCCGTCCATATACACATATGAAAATTTTCGCTGGGCGAATTTTTGTTTATCAACTGATTGCGAATTCAATCAATGAAGAAAATTTTAATTTAATTAATGAAAGCGATTTGGATTGGAAAGATGTAGAAAAAGCAAAAGAGGAAGTGATTCATCTATCGGATCAAATAGAACAGATCCTTCACAAAATGGAGCATCATCCAAAGATTGATTTCGACTGTGTGCAGGATGAAATGGATCTGCTGCGCGCAAAAGGCTTTCATTTTATCGGGGATCCGGAATTAGAAAGAGGTTGCCGTCTGATTGCCGAAGCCATGACATTTGAAGGTCTTGAACGGCAAGTAGCACAAGGTTTTAACCTTTACGAACCTCTCGGATCATTCTTTGCTATTCCTCTGTGGCTCGAAGACGATTCCACTTGGATCGAGTATTTCTCTCCTACGTATGGAGAATATGAACTCGTCGAGCTTATGGCAAAGTATCAACCTCAATTGTGAAAGAAGAGGATGACGTCGCCGTCTTGGACGATGTAATCGCGGCCCTCTGAACGGGCTTTGCCTGCTTCGCGGGCGCCCACTCTGCCGTCATATTTCATCATATCGTCGAAGCTGACGACCTCTGCGCGGATAAACCCTTTTTCGATGTCGCTGTGGATTTTGCCTGCTGCGGCTGCGGCCGTGGTGCCTTTTGTAATGGTCCATGCGCGGGTTTCGATTTCCCCTGTAGTGATATAGGTGATGAGTCCGAGAAGGGAAAACGCCTCTTTGCTCAGGCGGTCGAGGCCCGATTCAGTTAGACCTAGGCTTTGGAGGAATTCTTTGGCGTCGTTTTCATCGAGACGGGAAATTTCCTCTTCGATCCTGGCGCAGATCGGTACGACCCGGCTCCCTTCTTTGGCGGCATATTCGCGGACCCTTTGCACATTGGCATTGTCTAGCGCTGGAACGTCGTTTTCTCCGACATTGCAAACGTAGAGGGCTTTTTTCCGCGTGAGGAAAGGATAGGGATGAATATGGGCTTCTTCCTCAGGGGTCAATTTTAAATAGCGCATGGGGAGGTTCTGGTTGAGGTGCGCCGCGGCCTTTTTGAGGACGTCGATAGTGGGAAGGATCTCTTTTTTAGATTTGGCCTGTTTTTCAAGGCGGCTAACGGTATTTTCGACCATTTGAAGATCGGCAAGGATCAGTTCGAGTGTGATTACATCGATGTCTTCGATCGGATCGACCCTTCCTGCGACGTGGATGACATCGTCGTTTTCAAAACAGCGCACCACTTGGACGATCGCGTCGGTTTCCCGGATGTGCGAGAGAAACTGGTTCCCCAGACCCTCGCCTTTGGAAGCCCCTTTGACAAGGCCGGCGATGTCGACGAAAGTGACAGTGGCATAAATGATTTTTTTGCTGCCCGATTGATCGGATAATTTTTGCAAACGGGGATCGCTGAGGATCACAACACCGACATTGGGATCGATCGTGCAAAAGGGGTAATTTTCGGAAGGAATTTGTTTGCGGGTCAGGGCGTTGAAGAGAGTCGATTTGCCGACGTTTGGGAGGCCGACGATTCCGCAAGACAGGTTAGTGGCGCTAGACATGAATTACCTCAGGATCAAAGCTTAAAAGGGTTTGTGTGGGGAGGGGATGGGACAGGGTCAGCCGGGATTGGCGAATGGTCAATTCGATCTTGATTTCTCCCGCTCTGACTGAATAAGCGCCGTCAGGAGGCAAGCAGGCATCAAAGGCGTTGATCTCGGTTTCTTTAGCAGGAAAATAGATGGCGTGCGGGCGCCCAAGAAGCTGGGCAGCGAGAGAGAGATTCCCTGAAACGATCGCTTTTCTTACGGCGCTGGAAGAGATCGTTTCACCATTGAGGAGAGATTTGGGGACATATTGCGCGGTGAATTTCATTTTTTCGGCATGCGCAAGGATGTTTTTTTCATGGCCTTCGCGGTTTTTGCCGAAAGCCGATCCATGGCCGAGTATCAAATGGGATAAATTGAATTGGGAAAGGAGCGCGTCGTAAGAGGTGGATGCAAATTCAAGGTTGAAGGGGATGAGGATGGCGGTATCGATTCCCGATTGTTCCATCAAAGCTAGTTTCAAAGGCCAAGGAGTCAAGAGAGGAGGTTGAGCGGATCCTGGCCTCAGAACTTTTAGCGGATGATTGATAAAAGTTAAAACAGCCGTTTCCGATCCCGATTGCTTCAATTGGCGCAAAAGGGCTTGGTGTCCGAGATGCATTCCGTCGAAAAAGCCGATGGACAATGCTGTGCGGGGAAGAGACGAAGGGATCGAGGTGAAAATTTTCATGCGCGGCACGCCTGCCAATTGTGGATCAGGTAAGGCGAGATGTCGAATTCTGGGTTTTTTAATTGGGCTTGAGGTACGCAATCTTTAAGAGGGAAATGGCCCGAACGAGTTCTGCAGAGTGAAGAGAGATGGGCCCCGCATCCGAGCATTTTGCCTAAATCTTCGGCCAAAGAACGGATATAGGTTCCTTTGCTGCAAGAAACCGCAATTTCAAGATGGGGATATTCGTAGCGGATCAACTCTGTTTTCATTGTCACTTTTACGGGCTGCCGCTCGATGACGATTCCTTTTCTGGCTAAATCGCAGAGTTTTTTTCCTTCGATTTTTTTGGCTGAATACATGGGAGGCACTTGAAGGACCTCTCCTTGAAATACCGAAATCGCCAATTCCACTTGTTTTTGCGTCGGGATGAGTTCGCTGCGGAAAGTGGGCTGCCCTTCTATATCGTAGGTGTCGGTGGCAAGGCCAAGGGTGGCTACAGCGCGGTATTCCTTATCGGCAAAGAGGAATTCATCAGAACGGCATGTATATTCTCGTCCAATCAGCATGACCATCACGCCGGTCGCAAAAGGGTCTAGCGTCCCTGCGTGGCCGATTTTCTCAACGCCAGTGAGCCTTCGCAATAAATGGACAATTTGGAAGGAAGTCGAGCCGGCCGACTTGTCTACCAATAAAATCCCATTCGATTTAACTGGATTTTTCATCAGATGAGCCGTTTGGCTGTTCTTCGTGTTCAGCCCGTGAGATGCGCTCTATTTCGATATCTCCAAGTATTTTTTGAATGCGCATATGCTCATCAAGGGATGTATCGAGCTTGAAGATGAGATTGGGAAAATAGCGAAGCTGCGCCTTTTTTGCGGAATGCACGGCGATAAAACCTGCCGCCGATTGAAGGGCGGCAATGACTTTTTCTTTTTCCACATCTGTTCCGATCATGCTGATGTAGACCTTCGCATGATGGAGATCGGCTGAAGTGTCGACATTTGTAACCGATACAAAAGTCGTTACATGAGGGTTTTTCACTTCTTTCTGGATCACTTCGGAAATGACTTCTTTGAGCAAGGAATTAACCCGTGCGAGACGATTTTTTTTCATCTTATAGATCTTGCTCTAGATAAGTGATTTCGTAGGCTTGAAGAATGTCCCCTTCTTTATAATCGTTCTGTCCTTCGAGGAGAATTCCGCATTCAAATCCTTTTTGCACTTCTTTGACGTCTTCTTTGAGGCGTTTGAGAGAGCCGATCTTTCCTTTCCAAATCACTTCTTTGCCGCGGATTTGACGGATGAAATTCTGCCGTTTGATAGTCCCTTCAGTGACCTGGCAGCCTGCGATTTGGCCGAGTTGCGAAGATTTAAAGACGGCTTTAATAACTGCTGCGCCTACATCGGTTTCCTGCTCGAGTTTATCGAGGAGGGAGCGCATCCTGTTCTTTAACTTCGTCGATCAGGTGATAGATGACGTCTTGCGTATAGACCGCGACTTTCTTTTGCTTGATCATGTCGTCCGCATGGCTTTCGATGCTTGTATGGAAGCCGACGATGGTCGCTTTGGATGCCGCTGCCAGATGAAATGTCCGATTCAGAGATCTCGCCAACATCTGCGCTGACGATCTCGAGGCGCACTTTGTTCGATTGGATTTTAAGAAGCGAATTTCTGAGCGCTTCCAAAGAACCTTGCACGTCGGCACGCAAAATCAGAGGGAGGATTTTCTTCTCCCCGCTCTCTTTTTTTGCCATCATTTTTTCCATGCTGCCCAGCTTCGGCTTCGATTGCAGGTCGCGCTGAATCCCTTCCGCACGGGCTGCAGCGAGCTCTCGCGCTTCTTTTTCGTTTTTCACGACGATGAACTCATGTCCGGCCAGGGCAATTCGGAAAGCCCTGTGATTTTTACAGGGGTAGAAGGGCCTGCTTCTTCGATATTGCGGCCATGATCGTCTTGCATGGTCTTGATGCGTCCGGAAAAATGGCCGAAGACGATGGCGTCTCCTTTTCGCAGCGTTCCGTTTTGGACCAAGACCGTAGCCACGGCGCCAAGGCCTTTGTGCATTTCCGATTCGAGGACAGTTCCTCGGGCTCTAGCGTTCCGGATTGGCCCTTAGTTCGAGGATTTCCGCTTGCAGTGCAATCATTTCGAAAAGCTCGGTGATTCCTTGTCCAGAGACAGCGGAGCAATTGACGGTGATCGTGGTTCCTCCCCAGGATTCGGGCAAAAGATCCCGGTCGGCCAATTCGCGATAGACTTTTTGGGCATCGAAAGTCGGTTTGTCGCATTTATTGAGGGCGACTAGAATCGGCACGTTGGCTTCTCGCGCTTGGCGGATCGCTTCTTCTGTTTGCGCTCGGATTCCTTCATCGCCTGCAATGACCAGGATGACGATATCGGTTACGTTCGCGCCTCGAGAGCGCATTTCGGAAAAAGCTTCGTGGCCGGGAGTATCGAGAATCGTTACATCTCCAGCTGTTGTTTTCACCTTGAAAGGCGCCGATGTGCTGCGTGATAGCGCCCGCTTCGCCAGCGGCTCGATTCGATTTGCGGATCGTATCGATCAGGCTCGTCTTGCCATGATCGACGTGGCCCATGAAAGTGACGACAGGAGAACGGAGGATGAGATCATCAGGAGACGACGCATCGATTTCCTGGCGGATCGTCTGATCAGTGATCCGAATCCTTTCTTGTTCAGCTGTGTCGATTTTAATTTCGCAATCAAATTCATGGCCTAGGAGTTGAACGACTGTTTCATCGTCGAGATAATCGTTTAATGTGAGAGTCATCCCCTGCATGAATAATTTAGCGATGAGTTGGGAAGCCTTTAGTTTCATTTCTTGGGCGAGATCTTTGATCGTGATCGGAAGACGGACTGTCAAGTGTTTTGGGCGGATGATCTCTTCTTGGACGATCTTGCGCGGCTTATGTGCTCTGCGCTTGCGCCATGCCTCGTTATCGATGTCGCGTAAGCCCTTGACGGTCTCGGGCATCGAATCGAATCTCTTCTTTCTTTTTAGGAAGGCGCAATTCTTTGCCGGGAGCTTCTCGTTTTGGCTCTACAGCAGGCATAGGAGCAGGATGGGAAACTGGGACAGATGGTTTGGCAGCGGGTTTTTGTTCCCCTTTAGCGGATTCTGCTCCGTGATGCTCATGGGGTTTTTCGTGAGGCTTTTCAGGATGAACGGCTGTCGATGGCGTTGTTTTTGGCGCCGCTTTTCCGGAGGCCGCCGCATCTATTCTTCTTCGGGTGAAACAGTTGACTCTTCAGCAACTGGCGATCCGGCAGACGCCGCGGGGTGTAAACCATGGGTAGGAGTTTGGGTCGGAGCTTCTTCTCTGCCTTCTTCAGGTCCTTGAACAATGCGCGCTTTTCGCTTTTTAATTAAAGCCGGTTCCGGCTCTTTTTCACGGGCCGCTAAAGTTTTTTCAGCCTGTTTAATCGCCGTCGCGATGGCCGCGTCTTCTTTCAGACGGGTCAATCGCTTTTTCGGCTCGCCCTCGGGCAGCGGCTTCTTTCCGCAGACGTCTGGGTTTTCGCAGGTTCTGCCTCAGCGGATGGAGCTTTCTTGATCTTGAAAGCTTCGGCAAGCTGGGTGTTTTTAATATTCAACTTGAGATTTTTACCCAACGGTTAACCCTTTTTTTTACGCGTTTGTTCCAGAATTTTATCTGCGAGGTCGTAATAATTGACGCCCGGAACTTTGGCCGGTATCTCAGCAGGCTGAGCCTGCATGAATTTGCGGAAGGTCTCAAATCCAGCTCCGATCAAGCTTTCCATGATCAGGCCGCTGACCCCTTCGATTTTCAGCCGATCATCATAGGAAGGCTCTGCGGAATCGGAGAGTTCAGCCATCTGGATGGTGAGAATTTTTTGGTACTCGCTCAATTTCTGCACGTCGATCTCTTTGCCGATCATTTGGCCGATCAGCCGTGCATTCATTCCCTTTTTACCGATGACGGTCGGATAATCTTCATCGTTGACGACCATCCAAATTCGATCTTCGTAAGACTTTGAGCTTTTTGATTTCTGCATGGCGCTAAAAGATTCTGAAGAAGCTGGATCGGATCATCTGAAAAGGGGACCACATCGATTTTTTCATTGTTCAGTTCTCGAATGATGTTCTTGATTCGGGTGCCTCGAACGCCGACGCAAGTTCCTACCGGATCTACTTTTGGATCGTAAGAACGGACGGCGAGTTTAGTCCGATAACCGGGATCGCGAACGATTTTTTCGATCGCGACCGTCTTGTCATGCAGTTCTGGAACTTCTTGTATGAAAGAGCTGGGAAACGAATTCAGGATGGCTTCGTGTGAAGATCACTTCAGCGCCGCCGCCTTCCGTATCGCGCACTTCCAACAGGAGCGCTTGAACTTTTTCGCCCACATTATATCGCTCAAGCTTTGGATAGTTTCTTTCAGGGAGTATCGCCTCCACTTTTCCAAGGTCGACGACAATCGTCCTGCCGCGGATGAATCGCTTTACCGTTCCTGAAATGATCTCTCCGGCCCGATGCCGATATTCTTCATAAATCACATCCCGTTCAGCTCCTTTCAGCTTTTGGGTGATGATTTGGCGGGCAGCTTGAGCTGCGATCCGTCCGAAATCTTGCGGAGTGATCGAAATTTCGAGCCACTGGCCTACTTGGCATTCAGGTTCCAGGGTGCGCGCCTCTTCGATCGAAATCTCATCGGTAGGATTCACTACTTTTTCGACGATTTTTTTCTGGGTGTACACTTCGATTTCACCCGTTTTAGGATGAATCTCAACGCTTACCTTTTCGCCAAGTCCCTTTACGCTTTTGCGGGCAGCCGCGCGCAAAGATTCGGTGATCGCGTTGATCACGATCTCCCGCTTGATCCCCTTCTCGCGCTCGAGATATTCAAAGATAGCAATGAGGTCTTTATTCATCCATTCCATTCCTTCTTCATCAGACTTATCTTTCGATGATTTCTTTTTGCCTTTTTTCCCTTTTGGACCCGACGATAATATCGTCCCGGTTCATCTGGTTTTTCTCAATCAGGTATTCTTTGATAGAAAGGGCAATTTTTTTATGTTCTGGATCGAGCTTGATGACCTTAGCAGTGACTTTATCGCCTTTCTGGACGACGTCTTCCACTTTGCCAAAAGGCTGATCGGAGAGTTCCGTTACATGGATCAGGGCCTCGATTCCATTGTCAAGTTGGACGAACGCGCCGAAAGCGGTTGTCTTTGTTACGACTCCGTGAACCAAAGATCCAACAGGGAGAGTTTTTTCGATCGTTTCCCATGGATTGCTGCTCAATTGTTTCACGCCGAGCGTGATTTTTTTGCTTTCTTTATCGACAGAAAGAATGACCGCTTCGACTTTGTCCCCTTTTTTCAGCACTTCGGAAGGGTGGGAAACTTTTTTAATCCAGCTTAAATCGGAAATGTGAATCAATCCGTCTACGCCGGGCTCTAATTCGACGAAAGCGCCGTAATTGGTGAGGTTGCGGATCTCTGCTACAACGCTGCTGCCGACAGGATATTTTCTCTCGACATCTTCCCAAGGATTGCGCTCGGTCTGCTTAATTCCGAAAGAAATCTTGCCTTCTTCTTTTTGAACGGAAAGGACGATCGCTTCGACTTCATCGCCGACATGGACGACTTCGCTCGGATCAGTGATGTTTTTCGTCCACGACATTTCAGAGACGTGGATCAAACCTTCGATACCGGGTTCGATTTCGATGAACGCGCCGTAAGAGACCAAATTGACAATTTTGCCGCGGACGCGGGTGCCTGGGGGATATCTTTTCTCGATTTCTTCCCATGGATTGCTCTCTTTTTGCTTCAACCCGAGAGCGACACGCCCTTTTTCTCGATCGATGTGGAGGATGATGACTTCGAGTTCTTGGCCTAAGTGGACCAGCTCGGACGGATGTTTGATTCTCTTCCAAGTCATGTCGGTGATATGGAGCAGGCCATCGATGCCGTCCAGATCGAAGAATACGCCGAAATCTGTGATGTTTTTTACAATCCCTTTGCGCGTCGCGCCTTCGCGGATATTTTCAAGCAGCTCGGCTTTGCGCGATACACGCTCTTCTTCGAGCAACTCGCGGCGAGATACGACAATATTTTTGCGTTCGATATTGATTTTGAGGATCTTAAAGTCATAAGACCGGCCGATGAAATCATCGAGGTTCTTAATCCGCTTATTGTCGATCTGGGAACCTGGCAGGAATGCCTCCATGCCGATATCGACCATAAGACCGCCTTTGACTTTGCGGATGACTTTTCCTTTAACAATCGATCCTTCGCGGCAATTGTTGACGATGTATTCCCATTGGCGGAATTTGCGCGCTTTTTCTTTAGAAAGGACGATTTGGCCATCGTCGCCTTCGGCAGCATCCAGATATACTTCTACATTGCCGCCTAATACGAGCTCTTCCGGTTCGGTGAATTCAGATACAGGAACGAGTCCTTCGGATTTCAATCCAACATCGACCACTACGTAATCTTTTGAAATTTCGACAATCTCCCTTTCAGGATTTGACCGACATTTAATAAGGAAAGTGAGCTTTCCGTACCTGGCTGTTCTTTGCCGTATAAGAGGTCGCGGAATTGACGCGCTTCGTGTTCCTGGAAATCGACATCGTCGAGGACATTGCTGCTATTCCAGTCGTGTGGGGTTGGGTGTTTGGATGACATGTTAAAGGGTTTCTCCTGTTTATAAAAATGGTCTATCGCATTTGACAAAATTGCTTTGCCCATGCGGTTACATAAGGTTAAAGGAAAAAGATTAACGAATTTTCATCAATAAAAGCAAGAGGCATTCGCTCAGCCCCCCAGGCAGTTTAGTTCCTTTATAAACATTTGAATTCATCAAGTTTCATTTTTTTCTGTTGATTATGAAAGAAATTTTTTTCGAATCGTAAGAGTTTTTTCTAAACTCGCAATCAAAAATTTTTTTAAAAAAAATTAGTGTTTAACTCATTTTTCTGCCATAGACGTTTTCTCTGCGTATCCCTTTTGCATTTAGAACGTTTGAAAATATTTATTTGAATGCGTTTCACTTTCAAATTAGAAAAATTGATCTGGATTTTTTTTAAAAATTAAATTTTCGCTTTATTTTTTCTAAGTTCATTAGATAGATTGAAAATTTCTAGCGATTAAAAAAATATTTGTTTGTGTAAGCGAAAGCCATGATTTATGATTTTCGCTCCAAACGAGGGAAAATATGCTAGTGATGAAATTTGGCGGAGCGAGCGTTTCGAAAACAGAAAGCTTCCTCAAAATTGCCGATCTGATTATAGAAAAATCTAAACTGCACAAAAAAATCGCAGTTGTTGTGAGCGCAATGGGGAATACGACAGATCAATTGCTGGATTTAGCCAAACAAGTCCACCCGAACCCTCCCGCCCGCGAACAGGATATGCTCGTTTCAGTTGGCGAAAGGATTAGTATTTCTTTGCTGGCTATGGCCCTTTCTCTGAAACATAAGGAAGCGGTCAGTTTTACCGGCAGTCAATCGGGGATTTTGACTTGCAGCGACCATTCGAATGCAAAAATTGTCGACGTGCGTCCGAATCGTCTGCACCCAGTGTTAAATAAAGGGCAGATCGCCATTGTCGCTGGATTCCAAGGTGTGAGCCGACAAGGGGAAATTACGACTTTAGGACGGGGCGGGTCGGATACGACGGCTGTCGCGCTAGGAGTGGCATTGGGGGCTCCCAAAGTCGAGTTCTATAAGGATGTCCCAGGAATTTTCAATGAGGATCCCAAAAAGGATCCGAATGCAACTCTATTTAAAGAAATGACTTATCAAGAGGCCCTTCAAATCGCGGAAAAGGGAGGAAAAGTCCTTCATCAACGCTGTATTGAATTGGCTATGAAAAACGGAGTGCAGCTCTCTGTTCTCTCGTTTGATAACCCCTCTGTAGGAGGGACTTTAGTCGGTGCTTCCGCAAAGAGAGGCTCGGAAAATTATTACGAGGATGAACCATGTTCGCGCAGTTAGAAGAACAATTGCAGTTTGATTTTGAGTTCAGCTGCCCTTATATCGAGGCGGAATATTACCGCGATGGGGCTCAGGACTTGATCAAGAGGCTCGTCCCTTCCGACCTTTTGGAAGCGAACGGGATCAACCTTGCGGCTCAGAGGGCTCGATTCGCCGATATGTTGCCGCTGATTTGCTGGTCCGACTTGAATAAAGCCCCTTGCGCTTTATCGGTGCTTCTTCTTTGCAAATACCGGCTCAATGCGTGTAATTTCTTCTACGATATGGTAAGCCGTTGGCTTTTGCCTCAAAAGCGGGTTAACGTAGAGCTCTTCTTTGCGTCCGACGTCCGATTGCCAAACCTTTCCGAAGAACTGTTAAGCGTAGCCGAGGTCGTCGTCCATTTGAAAAGCGCTCAAGATGTCGAAGAGGCGAGGCGCAATCTCCATGCGGTCGAGACAGAGATCCGTTTAGGAGTGGTTTCGAACTACCATGCGCGCCGGATCCTTGAATTCAAAGGGTTGTCTGCCGATGGAAAAACGGCGATGATCCAAGAGAAAATCGGTTCTTTGATCCAGAGCCATTCGAAGGATTTCGATCAGGGGATTTTCTCCCAGATGCAACATTTTCTCGTGACCTGCCGCGAAGACTTCAAAATCCCCCGGGACTATCATCATATCAGCCGCGTCATATCGAACTTGTATTCCGTGAGGAAACTCCTGAAACAAAATATCCAAGTGTTTCCGACCAAACGGCACATCAATGTCAAATTCTTGAAGACGAGATTGACTCCTCCCGCCCAAAAGGAAAGGTCTGTTCTAGGAGTTGTCGCAGGACTCAATTTTCTCCGTGAACACGAGCGGTTCGATACAGCCCATTTGATAAAGGCCATCCAAGAATCTCTTCCTTATGTCCGCCTCGTCGACGGTTCGGCTTTTGTCGACAGGGTTGAAACTTCCTGTCATACCATTTATCTAGAAATCGAAAAGACAGACGGTTCCGATTTCGGTCTCGAAGAGGTCAATCTTATCCGAGCCGCCCTTCCTGAAAAAATCAAAGGGAATATTGAACAGCTGACCCACCCGATCTTCATGCCCCGCAATGAAGAAGAAGTTCTCCGCAATATCATGGCCCTTTCCCGGCAGCTCCGATTCGTCAACGATATTCCCCAGGTAGTTATATCTTTAGACGAACAGTCCGGCAACGAGCTGAGTTTTACGGTGATTTTGCTGCGGGTCAAAGGAGAGACAGATCCCAATGTTCAAGAACTTTTCTCTACCAAACGGACGAATATGAAATACATTCCCGACCGGGTGCGCCATGTCGGCCAACTCCGAAGGAAGTATATTAAGGAAGCGACCGTTTTCCGCACTCTCGTACCTGGACAGCCGTTCCTTCGGCCCGACCATACCGTCGATTTCTATAAAGCCCGCGAATATGTCTTAAAAGAAATCAGCCGCATCTTAGGCGAAGTGCGCGATTACAACGGCGGCATGATTTATAAACAAAGCGAAACGCTCAATGCCTTGAAAGCATCGCTTGGCCGGATCGCGGAGCAGCACAATATCCTTTTGGAAAAATTCTTCTATTCTCTCTCACCGATAGAAATGAGAAGCTCGCTGGAAACAGAGCCCCTCAAACAATTCTTCCAGCTCCTTTTGCAAGCGATGAAAACAGAGCAGAAGAGAAAAGAGGGGGATTGGCTGTTTAAACAGGACGCCAAACGGGTTTACGCTGTCCTGCCTTTTGCCGACTCTCTTCAAAAGAAAAAAATCTCCCAAGCTTTTGCATCACTCTCTATTCCGGCCCATAGACTCGTCTCTTTTTCTTTGGAAGTACACGAGTCCTCTTACGCCGGTTATTTATTCCTCACAGAAGAACCCGATCAGCAAAAAGCGTTCCTTTCGGCTCTCGAGAATGGATTTCATTGATCCAGTTATTTAGTTTTTTTCGATAGGACGGCTTCATCTATAAGATCTGCTTGATCTGGCTTTAGGACTTTAACTTTGCAATTGCCCAACCTCTGATTGGGGTTTTCAGAATCCAGATGGACTCTCCATTGGATCGTCTTTACTGGATGGCTAGATAGAGTAAAACGATCTTTCTTTCCTGAAATAAGATTTGTTTTGGAAGCGAGTTTATAATTGCATCCGCAATCAAAAGAAGAAGGTTGATGGGGTTTATGAAAATGATTCTCCGCTACTACCTTGAAAAGTTTCATTTTCCCAGGTTTTTGGGGATCTGAGATTTTAACCCAATCTCCTACGGTAAATTTAAATAAATTGATTACGCATTTCATGCCTTTTCCCAAAAAAATCGCAGATAGGCTACATGATTTGAATCTTTTATGGAAACACTGCGTTCATAAAACCTCTTTCTGGAGCTGAGAGTCGGTCCCATCGACCCAATTCCAGTCAGGGAAGCCTTCAGGGCTCTTTTCTTTTGGCGAGCTGGGATTTACTAATGTCCATTCTGTGTCTGGTTTCTGAGGCATGCTTTGGCTAAGAGGGGCGTTAGGCAATTCACTATTGCGGAGGGACTCTGAAGAAGAAGTTTTCCCAGGCATTCGGACCGAGGCTGTAAAAGGGGTGCTCGGACTCCATTTATATTGATTGCGAACAACGCCTTCCTCTTTCCTCTTGCAAAACGATCGATGGAAAGCTGCCATAGCGCTCAAGTTTTGGAACATCTGAGCGACAGGCAGGCTTGCGTCTGGATCGGTTTGAAATTCCCGATGGACCGGCTGGGTCGTCCTTCCTATGATTTCAGAGACAGTGCTCATTAGGCCTCGTCTTGTTTATAGGGCTGTCTTTCTCAAGGAAACACAGCGTGCAGGCACTCCGTTCCGCCTCGCATTAAAGGCATTCGGTGGGCTTCTTCAACTGTCGCCCAGAGAGATTCGGTATGCTCTTTCGGGTCGATGGTCAAAGACGGCAGAGCGGAAAGGCGGACAAAAAAGAGATGAAGGAGATATTCGATGTCGCCGAAAGAACAAAAGTAGCTTCCTTTCGATACGAGCTTACCCGGGTCAAGTTCGATGCCGGTTTCCTCTCGCACTTCGCGGACGACCGCCTCAAGCGGCGTTTCGCCGGGTTCCAATTTCCCGCCGGGAGCTGCTGTCCATAACCCCCCTTGATGGGAATTGAGGCTTCGTTTGAGCATTAAAATCTTTCCGTTCCATTCGCAAAAGCAGATTGCGCCTTGCAACTTGCAAAAAAAATTAGAATCTACCTTAGTCACCATCGAAGTCTCTTATGTATTAATTCTTTAGTCTGCAGGCAAATCCAAGTATGGGAATGATCGGAAAAGGAAGGGGGATTACTAGAGTTTTTCTCCCCGCAGCATCTCCGCGAACATCGAGTAACGCAGGACATAAAATCCTTTTTTGCTTGTCTGTGCTTGTGCAGAACGTAAAATTTGGACTAAGATAATATCTTAATCTAGATTAAAAAGGCTATGGCTAAGAACTCTTTTCCGATTCAAATTTTCCCTTCGATTCTCTCAGGGGATTTCGGCCGTTTGGCCGATGAGGCGAAACGGCTGGAACAGGCCGGCGCCGACGGGATCCATATCGATATTATGGATGGCCATTTCGTCCCCAATCTGACTTTAGGGCCAAAGGCGGTCGCCGCGATCAATAAGGCGACGCCGATTTTCCTCGACGTCCATATCATGATTTACAACCCGTTCGATTATATCGAAGCTTTTGTAGAGGCTGGCGCCGACCGGATCACGTTCCATTTCGAGGCGACCGAAGATGTCGAAGATACTCTGGCCTTTATCCGCAGATGCGGAAAAAAAGCCGGGCTGGCCTTCCGCCCTGAAACTTCTTTCGCAATGGTCCCGAAATATCTCGATCAATGCGATATGATCCTCTTGATGACGGTAAGTCCCGGTTTCGGAGGGCAGAAATTCATGCCTGAAGTGATCGAAAAGATCGAAGCTGACCCGCGAATATTGCGACCGGAATGCCATTCGACAGGGTGGAATTGTCTCCAAGCAAGGGCTCCCTCTGGAATCGCTGCCCCCTTTCGATATCCAAGTGGATGGCGGGATCAATCTCGAGACGGCCAGGAATGCGTCAAAGCCGGAGCCAATGTCCTTGTCAGCGGCAATTATCTTTTTGGGCAATCCCGATTTAGCGACTGGAATTAAAGGCCTTGCGACACTGCATATGATAAGAGCCGCTTCAAAAAAAGTAGTCGTGATCGGCGGAGGGACAGGCAATTTCGTCGTTTTGAAAGGATTGAAGAAATTTCCGCTCGATCTGACCGCGATCGTTTCGATGGCGGACGACGGAGGCAGCACCGGGATTTTGCGAGATGAGCTGGGGGTTTTGCCGCCGGGCGATGTCCGCCAATGCCTCGTCGCCCTCTCGAATTCGAGCCGTTTGATGCGCTCGCTGATGAATTACCGGTTTGAAAATGGGGGGTTGGGAGGCCATTCTTTCGGCAACTTGCTCCTTTCCGCTTTGGAAAAAGTGACAGGCAGTTTTGAAAAAGCCGTCGAAGAGGCGGGAAAAATCCTTTTCATTAAAGGCAAGGTCATTCCAGTCACTACGCATCAAGTGCGCTTGAAGATGGTGCTGAACAACCGGAAAGTGCTCGAGGGAGAAAAAGAGATCTACTTCTCCCAAGAGATCGACCAAGGCTACAAAACGATCTATCTCGAGCCGTTTCCGAAAGTCAACCCACGCGTCATCGATGAGATCATCAACGCCGATCTTCTCGTCATTGGACCTGGAGGGTTGCATACTTCATTGATCCCAAACCTTCTCGTTGAAGGCGTTTGCGAGGCGATTCGGGAAAGCGATGCCCGTAAGGTTTTTGTCGTCAATTTGATGAATCGGAAAGGACAGACGACGGGATTCAAAACCTCCCATTATTTAAAGGAATTGATCCGTTTCTTGGGGAAAGATGTTTTCGACCATATTTTGATCAACGTGCAAAAACCCCCGAAGGCCCTGATCGATGTTTATGCTGGAGAAGGGGATTTAGTGGAAAACGACTTGGACGACGAAAGGCTTGTATTCGCCGATCTGCTGGGCAGGCTTGCAGAAGAGTCGAAACGGGATCTGATGAAGCGGAATTTGATTCGGCACGATTCGAAAAAACTCGCACAGGAGTTGATGAAAATTGTTGATCATCTTTGATCTTGACGACACTCTGATCGATACTTCAGGCTCGGTGACTCCATTCAAAATGAAAGAATGCCTAAAGTGTCTAATCGCGGCTGGACTTCCTGTCCGCGATTTTTCAAAATCCTATGCCGAATTGCTCGAATTGAACGAGCGGTGCGCTAAGTCCAAAGAGACTCTTGCCCGTTTTGTCGAACAATATGGATGCGATCCTTCTTTAGCCGAATTGGCCATTCGAGAGCTTTTCACCCCATTGCCCCCCGATTTTGAGATTCCTACGACTCCTAATGCCAAAGAAATTTTAGAGTATTGCAAGCTTTCCCACACGCTCGCTCTGGTGACGGGGGGGCATCCCCCCTTTCAACAGGAGAAGCTGGAAAAAGCTGGAATAGATACTTCGATTTTTAGTAAGATAGCCATCCCGGAGGATTCTATTAAGAAACCTTTTTACGAGGGTTTAGTAAGAGAATTTTCATTGGATCCGCGGCAGGTTTGGGTTTGCGGAGACCGGATCGCGATGGATCTTGTCCCGGCTCATGAGCTCGGGTTTCAAACCGTCCATATGAGATGGGGGCGCGGTGCGAGGATAAAGACTGAGAAATGGATCGATTATTCGATCTCCGACCTAAGTGAATTAAAACGGATTATAACGAAATGACCACAGCGAATCAAATTACTCCTGGAATGACGCTCAATATCGACGGTAAGATTTTCCGCGTCGAATCGAGCGTGAAAGTGACGGTGGCGAAAGGGACCCCATTCGTCAAAACGAAACTGCGCAATCTGATTACCGAAGAAACGATCGAGAAGAACTTTAAGCTCGACCAAACCGTTCAAGAAGTTTCCCTTATTGAAAGGACTGCTCGAATTTCTTTATCCGGAAGGAAAGGAATATCTGTTTCTCGATATCGGCAATTTGGAGCAAGTGGTCGTTCCCGCATCGATCCTGGGTGAAAAAGTCCATTATCTCAAGGAAGGCATCCAAGTCAAAGCGATGTTTTATGGCGAAACGATTTTCGCCATCGAATTGCCTCAATTCCTTGAAATTATGGTCGTCAAGACAGAAGGCGGAGAAGGCGCAAGACGGAGTTCCACGAAAAAAGCCGTTCTGGAAACGGGAGCGAAGATCGAAGTGCCTCTTTTTATCGAAAGCGGCGATGTGATCAAAGTCGATACGCAAGTCGAATGAATACATTCAAAGGGTATAACATGGATATCGAGCAGATTAAAGAATTAATGGCGTCATCTCGAGGAAAGCAAACTTGAAAAGCTCGTCTTCAAAAAAGGGGATTTCGAGCTCCACCTCGAAAAAGAGAGGCAGCTAATATTCCCGATCGTCCTCAACGAGTAGCTGCAGAACCGATGCGGGAATCCGCATTCCAATCTGAAGTTCCCTCAACAAGGAGAACGGGGGGAGCGATCCGCCACGAAGCGCCAGCGGCTCAGCTCCAGGCACTTTTGTCACCTCGCCGATGGTCGGGACTTTTTACTCCTCCTCCTGCTCCTGATCAGCCTGTCTTTGTGAAAGTGGGCGACAAGGTCGATGAAAATACCATTGTCTGCATTATCGAAGCGATGAAAGTGATGAATGAAGTAAAAGCCGGCGTCAGCGGCATTGTCGCGGAAATTCTCGCCGACAATGCGCAGCCTGTCGAATTTGGAACCCGCCTTCTTCCGTATAACGTAAGCCAGCCATGCAAAAAGTTTTGATCGCCAATCGCGGGGAAATCGCAGTCCGGATCATCCGCGCCTGCCACGATCTCGGGCTTGCAGACGGTAGCCGTCTATTCCGAAGCCGATGCCGAAGCGCTGCATGTCCATCATGCCGATGAAGCGATCTGCATTGGAGAGCCCCCTTCGGCTAAATCCTACCTCAAAATTCCCAATTTCATTGCAGCCTGTGAAATCACCGGCGCCGACGCAGTCCATCCCGGATATGGCTTTTTAAGCGAAAACGCTAATTTCGCCTCGATCTGCGAAAGCTGCGGACTGAATTTCATCGGGCCTCCATCTAAAGCCATCGCTCTTCTCGGAGATAAAGCAGAGGCCAAAGCCACAGCAAAAGCGTGAAATGCCCTGTCATCCCTGGATCCGAAGGAGTCGTGTCAGGACGTAGACGCAGGACTCAAGGAAGCCCGCAAGTTCGGGTTCCCCATTTTTATCAAGGCTGTAGCGGGCGGCGGAGGAAAAGGGATCCGGATTGCCTATTCAGCGAAGAAGATTTTGTGAAAAAATTCATCGCGGCCCGAACGGAGGCTGAAGTGAGTTTCAACAACCCGGATGTCTATCTCGAAAAGATGATCGTCAATCCCCGCCATGTCGAAGTGCAGGTGATGGGCGACAAACACGGCAACTATGTCTATTTAGGGGAGCGCGATTGCACGATCCAGCGGCGCCGCCAAAAACTGATTGAAGAGTGCCCGAGTCCGAAAATCGATGAATCGATGCGGAAAAAAATAGGCCAATGCGCTGTCGACATCGTCCGGGCGGCAAAATATCATTCGGTCGGCACGGTCGAATTCCTCCTCGATGAAAAGGGAACTTCTATTTCATGGAAGTCAATACCCGCATTCAAGTCGAGCATACTGTCACCGAAGAACTCACGGGAATCGATCTTGTGCAGCAGCAAATTCGCATTGCACGAGGAGAAAAATTACCCTTTAAGCAAAAAGAAATCGAATTTAAAGGCCACGTTTTCGAATTTCGGATCAATGCCGAAAATCCTGCCCAGCAATTTGCTCCGTCGCCGGGCCTTCTCGAGCATTATATCCCTCCCGGCGGACCCCATGTCCGCGTCGATAGCGCCTGCTATGGCGGCTATAGGATTCCCCCGAACTACGATTCGATGATTGCAAAACTGATCGTTAAAGGACGCACGCGGGAAGAGGCGATCGCCCATGTCGAAAAGGGCCTTGCGCGAATTCCATATCGCAGGCGTCCACACGACGATTCCTTTCCATCAATATATGCTTGAAGACAAAAGGTTTTTAAACAATGATTATACGATCACTTATATTGACCAGCTTCTTGCTGAAGGCTGCACTTTTACCCGCTGAAAGCATGGATTCCCATCTCAAACCTCTGATTTCAAAAGAACAGATTTCGGAGAAATTGCACGAAACCGCTCTTCAAATCAAGAGCGATTACGCAAATAAAGATTTAGTCGTCGTCATGGTCCTCAAAGGTTCCCTTTGTTTGGTGGCCGACCTCATCCGCGAACTCGATCTTCCTTTGGATGTCCAAGTCGTCCAATGTTCAAGCTATGGAGCCCGTGGGACGCAAAGAGGGGAACTTTCTGTTTTCGGACTCGACCGGCTCAACATTCATAACCGCGATGTTCTGATTGTCGACGATATTTTCGATTCAGGCCATACGATGAATGTCCTAATCGATAAGCTGGGGGAAAAGCAGCCCCGTTCCATCAAAAGCATGGTCTTACTCGCTAAAGACGTGCCCCATGTGACCGATTACCGGCCTGAGTACGTCCTTTTCGATATTGAAAATCTCTTCGTCGTCGGCTACGGACTCGATTTCAAGGAACGCTACAGAGGCCTTACTGGCGTTTACGTCTATTCTCCGAACTAACCCCCGAACTTACAAGGGTTCGATGAAAGGGATTATTTTAGCGGGAGGCAGCGGAACGAGGCTCTATCCGGCGACGCTCGCGGTTTGCAAGCAGCTGCTTCCCATCTATGACAAGCCGATGATCTATTATCCGCTCTCCGTCCTGATGTTGGCCGGACTGCGCGATATTTTGATCATTTCCACTCCAGACGATACTCCCCGTTTTGAAAGGCTTTTTGGAAATGGGTCCCATTTAGGGCTCAAGATCCAGTATGCGGTCCAACCCCAGCCCAAAGGATTGGCCCAAGCCTTTATCGTCGGCGAATCGTTTATCGCCAATAATCCCGTCGCTCTGATTCTCGGAGATAATATTTTTTATGGACACGATCTCCCTGCTTTGCTCCAAGAAGGGGTCGAATTGACCGATGGCGGACTGATTTTCGGCTACCGGGTCAAAGATCCTAAAAGATACGGAGTCGTCCATTTCGACCCTGAAATGCGCGCGCTTGGGATCGAAGAGAAACCCCTCTATCCGAAATCCCCTTATGCAGTCCCCGGCCTATATTTTTATGGGCCTGACGTAGTAGATATCGCGAAATCGCTCAAACCGTCTCCACGCGGAGAGCTTGAAATCACCGACGTGAATAAGAGGTATCTGGAAGAAAAAAGGCTGACTGTTCGGCTATTGGGACGCGGCCATGCTTGGCTCGATACGGGGACTTTCGACGATTTTCAAAAGGCGTCTTCTTTCGTCCAGGCAATCCAAGAGAGGCAAGGGATCAAAATCTCCTGCATCGAGGAGGCAGCTTACCGGATGGGCTATATCGACCGCGATCAACTCCTGCATCTCGCAGATCGCTTCAGTAAAAACGAATATGGGGAATACCTTCGCCAGGTTGCCCAAGAAGAACCATCGAAAACGGAATCAAATGTCTGCAGCAGTTAAAAATGGAACTCTTTACGATCACGAACATGTTTTTGCAAGGCATGAATATCTTTGCCATTTGAATTTAAGGAAAAAGATTTACGTTCATGAGATTCATTTTGAAACCCAAAAAAAAGCCGATGCTTTTTGGGAAAAGACCGGCGAAAAATGGGATGCAATTCAAAAACTGGCCCCTAGAGTCACATTTTTCAATAAAGGATCCCGATGTACAATCACTTCCTTTCCAATCAATATTTACCAATCTCTTATGGATTTTTTGAAATCTATTTCTTGCCCCGAAGAAAAAAAAGTTACGTTTCATCCATCTGTCATTGAGAGGTTAAAATGAAAAAAATTGCCATTTATTTAGCCGGAAGCATTCAAAAAGGACATGAGAAAACCGAACGAATCGCGTTGGACGGAAGGCGACCGCCAGCTTTTGCAAAAGCTTCTGCCCGAATTCAAAATCTCGTTTTTGAACCCCGATCTCCGGACCGACGATTTATCCGACCAACGCTCTGTATTCGGCAGAGACATGCTGCAGATTTACTCAAGCGATCTCGTTTTCGTCGACGCGCGCGACCGGCGCGGTCTAGGCGTTGGCGCGGAAATGATGTGGGCGAAACACAACCGGATCCCCGTGCTCACTTTGTCTCCTAAAGATTCCCATTACAATAAGACAAGCACCATGCTTTTAGGAGTGCCCGTTCAGAATTGGGTTCATCCCTTCGTCGAGTCGCTCAGCGACGGGATCGTTTCCGATCTGCAGGAGGGAGCCCGCTGGATCAAAGAAAAGCTGTTCGATCCCGCCCATCCAAAAAAAGGGATGGAATTTGTCCATGGGGCGATGAGCTTATTATAAAGATACCCAATATGCGAAGGACGAGCAGATGAAGAAGATCGTCTCTTCTTGCGATACCCTTCTCTCCCGATTGGCTCGCATCCCTCAAAGTTCGATTCGATGAAGAATTATCGAGATTCAATCATTATCAAAGACCATGTCAAAAACCTCTCACATTGTCGTGGGGGATTATTCCTATTACGCGGGCTACTATCATGGCCATGGATTTGAAGAGTGCGTTCTCTACTTAGATGAGTTGGATCGCGATACATCTACCGACCGATTGATCCTCGGCAAATTCTGTTCTATCGCATCCGGCGTGAAATTCATGCTGGGTGGGACGCACGGCCATAATTACGAATGGATCGCTTCTTATCCGCTCGATTCATTCGATGAAAAGTTTGAGGGATATAAAGGGCACAAATGGAAAGGCGATACCGTTATTGGGAATGACGTCTGGATCGGTTTCGAAAGTCTGATTTTGCCCGGAGTCCAGATAGGCGACGGCGCTGTCATCGCCGCGCGCTCGGTCGTGTCAAAAAATGTAGGCCCTTGGAGACAATCTCTGAATTAAATTTCAGTCGATTTTTCGGTTCTTTTGAGCCGATTTTCGATTCAAACCTTTGGGGGGCAATATTGACAATTGTATATAGCCCCCCAAATTTGAAGTCGAAAAGCGGCCAAAATAATCCAAAAACTCGACGAAACGTTAATTCAGAGATTGTCTCTTATGAAGTTTGGGGAGGAAATCCCGCGCGTTTGATCAAAAAGCGGTTTTCGGATGAACAGATCGAGAAGCTCTTGCGAATCAAATGGTGGGATTGGGATTTGTCAACTCTGAAGAGCCATTTGAAGTTTCTCCGCTCCAATGACGTTGAAGCGTTGTCGAAACGCTAGAAATTTTCGAGCGACTTGGAGAGCCTGTAGTGTTTTTCGATCCCGTCGGCGATTTCATCCGGGTCGTCAGTAAGGCGGATCAAATCGAGATGTTCCGGTTTGATATTTCCGCAGGCCAGCACGGTGTTTTTCAGCCAATCGAGCATCCCTTTCCAATATTCTTTCCCGACCATATAGACGGGGAAAGGTTTGATTTTTTTTGTTTGGATGAGAGTCAACGCTTCGAAAAGCTCGTCCAGGGTGCCGAATCCGCCCGGAAGGACGACGAAGGCTTGCGCATATCGGACGAACATCACTTTTCGCACAAAGAAATAGCGGAAATTGAGTTCGTATTTTGGATCGATGAAGGGATTGGGGGGTTCATTAAACGGAGGTTGATGCAAAGGCCGCAGGATTGCCCCCCTGCTTTTTGGGCGCCCTTGTTCCCGCACTCCATGATGCCGGGGCCGCCTCCGGTAATGATCCCGAATCCTCTCTGGACGATTTTCGCGGCGATTGTTTCAGCCAGATCGTAATATTTCCGGTCTTTCGGATTCGCGTTCGTGGAGCCGAAAATAGCCACAGAAGGGCCGAGAAAAGTCATCGTTTCAAAACCATCGACGAACTCCGCCATGATGCGGAAAATCCGCCAAGAATCCAAGCTATGCACTTGTTTGTGGGGTTTCAGCATCGGGTCTGAATAGTGTCCTTCGGTGGTCATAAAAATCCTTTTGCAAAGCCCCGCCGCGCTTTTCGGCGCATGGCGATTTTTGCTGTCCGTCCATAAGCGACTTCGTGGAAGTTTTCAATCGCAATGAAGGCGCTCGGATCTTCTCTTAAAACGATCTCTTTGAGTTCCGCCAGATCCAGGCGCTCGACGATAATGAAGAGAATATCGCGGTCTTCTCCCGAATATCCCCCTTTGCCTTTGATAAAAGTCAGGCCGAGGCCCAATTCATGAGTGATGATCTTGCTCAATTTGTCGGGCTTGGAGCACATGATCAGCACCGATTTCAACTCTTCGAGGCCCGCAATCACGATATCCATCATCTTGAAGGCGACAATATAGGTCATCAGTGAACGGAGAGCGATATGCCAGTCGTTGAAGATCCAGCCATAGGCAGCGAAAATGAAAATATTGATGAAGAAGATACTTGTCCGACTGTGAAGCCCTTTTTTCTGTTGATGAGAATCGCTAAAATTTCTGTGCCGTCGGTGCAGCCGCCGTGACGGATGATAAATCCGGCTCCGGCACCCAGCATCGCGCCGCCGATGACGATCGCTTCGAGAGGATCGGCTCGAAAGAGGGGAGTTTCTCCAGTAGAAAAAGGAAAATGGCGAAAAGAACGATCGCAGCGAACATGTGGATGACGAAAGAGCGCCGGATGTACCTGCTAAGCCAGATAAATAAACGGAATGTTCAAAATAAGCAGAAAATAAGAAAGGTAGGAACTTCCATAGAGGCGCGCGAGGATCAGGGAAATGCCGATCACGCCTCCGTCAATCAATTCATTCGGTATGAGGAATATCCGGATCGCCATTGCGGCAAAAAATGCCCCTACGGCCATCCCCAAATAGCTGACCAAGTGGGTCTATGATTTTTTTTGAGAGGGGTATTGACTGTCCCATAACATTTGAACTTTTGGTTGGAGGATAATAAGAAAAGCGATGTTTGTACAGCGCAAAAAATGCGCGGGAGACGGGGCTCGAACCCGCAACTTCCGCCGTGACAGGGCGGTGCTCTAACCAATTGAACTACTCCCGCAATTGGCAACTTAGACAAACTTTGGGCGCAACAGGACTCGAACCTATGACCACCTGTGTGTAAGACAGGCGCTCTACCAACTGAGCTATACGCCCTTAAGGTAAGGCAAAGTCTTATTCGCTCGAAGCGAACCTCATACTCACCAAAAGGAACATACATCATACGAGAGCAAGGAGATTTTTCTCAAGGAAGAATATGAAATTGGAGAGGTTTTCTTGAACCTGGTATGCTGCGGGGATGAGAATTTTTGTTTATTTATCGCTTTTTTGGCTGGCCTCCTGTTCTCCCGCTACCTGGGAGGAGATCCGATTTGAAGGGGAGGCCGAAATACGCAAATTCGCAGCGGAATTGAAACAGATCGAGAGCAAAGAAGATTTGCAAAAGTCCCTTCCGAAAATAAAAAAAAGATTTAATAAAATGGCGGATCTGCTGATCAAAATCGGCGATTTCCAAAAAAAATCCCTCTTACAGACAATGAGAGGGAACCTTCTTTGGCCAGCGAAGAACTTTTTGTGGAGATTGCACGCATCTATGAGATTCCCGGAAGCAGGGAATTAATCGAGAACTGCCAAGCCGAGGCGGTCCGCAAATTGGACAAAAGAAGATCTAGGAAGACGATTTAGAAGTATTGGATTCGATCGATCTAAAAATTTCTTCGACCAGCGGCTTGTGTTTGGCCAAGGCCTCATGGTCCGTAAGGTGAGCGATGTGCAGGGGAACGGCAGTGATATATCCTTGGTTTAAATAGTGGACATCGCTATCGGCCTCTTCTTCCATATGCGCCCACTTGCCTCCAAGCCAGTAATAGGGGAGGCCCTCGGGGTGCAGCCTGCGGTCGGGAGACTCGATCCAAAATCCTTTTCCTTGTCTTGCAAATCTCAAACCTTTGACTCCTTCCTTGCAATTATAGGGGAAGTTTACATTCAAAAAAGTCCCTGATGGGAGTGGATTTTCCAAAAGATATTTGATCAGGGGGAAGATGTAATTTTTCGTTGCGGAGAGAGGCGGTGTTTCCAAATCGGAAAAGGAAAAAGCGATTCCAGGAATCCCTTTCAGAGCTCCCTCGATCACCCCGCCGACTGTCCCGCTATAGAGGACCGTGCGGCCTGAATTGGATCCGCGGTTGATTCCGGAGACGATCATATCAGGCTTTTTCTGAAGCAAAATGCTCATCCCCATCTTCACGCAATCAGCGGGGGTCCCATTCAAACACCAAGCAGGGGTATTATTCTCCCAGGCTACCGGTTGAATCCTCAGCGGCTTTGTCCAGGTGATCCCAGCCCCGCAGCCCGATCTTTCAGACTCGGGAGCGACAATTGCAAGGTCGGCGTGCTCGTAAAGGGCCTCATACAAATGTTTGATACCCGGAGCATGGATCCCATCGTCGTTTGTTATTAATATCAGAGGGCGTGAAGACATTTTTTTTCTCAGTTATTAAATCCATTATTTACTAAAGACTCATTTTTGAGTCATTTTAAACTATTTCTTCTTGAGAGGCAGCTCTGCGAGTAAAATAAGAAACAGCTTGAATAGCGATTGCTCCAAAGATAAATCCAGAGATGACGGAAGGGATGCCCCACTGGTACAGACTATCGAAATAAGGCCAGATCGCCGCTGTCAATCCGCCTACTAAAATTCCGGCGAAAGCCCCGAATTTATTGATATTCTTGAGATACAGCGAAAGGATCAGAAGGGGTCCGAACGAAGCGCCCAAACCAGACCACGAATAAAGAACGAGTTTGTAGATGCTGGAAATCTTGAAAAAAGCGATCCCAAACCCAATCAATGCAATCAAAACGACGCTGAAACGGGAAACCCAGAGCATTTCATCAGGAGAGGCGTGTTTCCGGAAAAGCCGCTTATAAAAATCCTCGGAAAAATTGGAAGCGACGACGAGGATCTGGGCAGCCATTACATTGGTCGTAGCCGCCAAAATCGCGCAAAGGACCAGTCCTGCAAAAAATGGGGCCAATGTCGACTTGACGATATCGAGAATCGTATATTCCGGATCGGCCAGGCCTTGTGGAAAAAGAAAAATCCCCAAAAGACCGACAAGAGTTGCTGCCGTCAAAGCGATCGCCTGCCAACTGATCCCAAGATATTTCGCCTTGTACATATCGCTCACACGGCGGATCCCCATGAATTTCGTAATGATGTGCGGCTGGCCGAAATATCCGAGCCCCCAGCCTACCGCGGTCAAAAATATCTGCACCATTGTCTTGGGAGAAAAATCGGGTAAGAGGGAAGTGGAGAGATTTTTTGCGGCGACGGCTTGCATGATGGGCTGAAGCCCGCCTGCGTGATAGATCAAATACACGGGAATGAAAACAATCACCCCGAGGAGAAAAAATCCTTGGAATAAATCGATCCAGGCCACAGTTCTATAGCCGCCCATAAAAACATAGATGACAACGATCAAAAGCCCGATCGAAATGCCGACATAGTAACTCAGGTTAAAGAGCGATTCGACCAAGATCCCGAGGCCCAAAAGACCTGAGGAGATATAAAAAATGAAAAATAGGACCGACATGAAAGCGGAGACCAACCGGATGCTTCCCGAAGTATCCCCAAAACGAGATTCAAAATAAGAACTCAAAGTCAGGCTTCCCAATTGTTCCGTGACGATGCGGATCCTCGGAGCGACGAATTGCCAATTCAGGAACATGAAAACCGTCAGTCCGATGGCCGCCCAAGCCGAAAAAAGCACCTGTCGTGAATATCAATGCAGGATAGGCGAGGAAAAGCCAGCTGCTCATATCGCTCGCATGGGCCGATAATGCGGTCAGCCAAAAATTCAATGAGCGGTTGCCGATTAAAAAATCGGTATCGGATTTTTGTTTTCTATAAGAAAAAAGCGCGATTAAAAGAATTATGGCGAAATAGCCAAAAAACGTGGCTAGTTCCAGCAAAGCGTATGATTTTGCTACAGGCAATTCCATAGTCGTTCAAAATATCATGACTGTTCAATAATCTCAAGGCCGCGCGGCCTTGTCGGAGCCATAAAGGAGGCCGGCCCTGGCGAGGTTGCTTCTTACATGGGGAAAATGCATTTCGATTTCCTTTAAAAGTTGATCGACCGCTTTTCTTTTCGAATTCTGTCCGACAGGGCATTGGCAGGTGATCCTGGCAAATCCGTACTGCTTTGCAAAAGACCGCATCGATTCTTCGTCTATATAAATGAGGGGCCGGATAATCGTCACTCCGTAATCTTGCATATGAACTTTAGGCAGATTCGCAGCGAATTCCGCCTTATGAAAAAGATTCAAAAGAAGAGTTTGCGCACTATCGTCGCGGTGATGGCCGAACGCGACAGTCGTCGCGCCAACTTCTTTAGCCGCCTCGAAGATCAAACGGCGCCTTTCCCTGGAACAGCGGTAGCATTCCAAATCTTCCCTTTTTTGGGTCGACTCGCGCCGGATGAAATTCACCCCCAGCTCGCGGCAAATCGCCCCTAAGAAACCGCCGTCGATTCCCGCCCCGCAAGAAAATTCACCTCCCACATGGATCGCGTGGATCTCAAAGAGGGGAAATCCCCGTCCCCGGATCGCATGGAGCAGATAAAGGAGCCCTAAGGAATCCTTCCCTCCGCTTAAGGCGATGGCCACCTTTTCCACATTCGCATCCAGCATAGAAAAATCGAAAAGGGCCTTTCTCAGGCAGCTCTCCAGCTCTTTTCCCAGGGCGGTCCACGGGGGCCGCGCAATGGGGATCGCAATATTCATAACCCTCTCAATTTGTGGAGCTAGTTTACTCTTTATGGAACTAGTTTACTCTCCTCTGTAGGGGCTAGTCAATAACCAATAGACTTTTGATAGGGTTCTGTGGTAAAATATAACTCATTAAAAATGAAAATCATCAATTATGAAAAAAGCTGGACGCAACGACCCCTGCCCCTGCGGCTCGGGCAAAAAATTTAAAAAGTGCTGCGAAAGCAAGATGATCTCCGGCCGTTTTATGGCCGCTAAGGTCGATGCTGCGAGTGCAACTCAGATCCGCAAAGCAGTGGGTTTGACCTCTTTATTCCAAGCGCGTTTAGCAGAGACCCCAAAAAAAACTTTGCCCTCTATTCCAGCCGAAACTGCCTCGGCTCCTCAATCAGAAGAATCAAAAAATCCGGTTGAAGAGAATCCAATGATTGAGATCAAAGGGCAAGATTTGCTAAAGTAATTACACAATTCTTATGCTGGTGTAGCTCAATGGTAGAGCGCCCGACTTGTAATCGGACGGTTGAGGGTTCAATTCCTTTCGCCAGCATCTTCTAAAAAATGAACTTCCTTCAAAAGGAAAACCCCCCTTGTCCAATGAGTCCAAGAGGGGCATCTGCTTTAAAAAATATTCGAGAACGATTTAAACGGCTGGGAATTTAGAAAGCGCGTCAATGGTTTTTTGATCGGAACCCAGGAAATTCAGCCGAGTCGCATGGCGCTCGAGAACATGGGTAACTACGAAATCCAAAACATCTTTTGCATTTTCTTCGTCCATTCCATCCATTTTCTGCAGGGTGGCCGACAACTGAGGATTTTTTGCAATGATCGCATCTTTCAATTGAGCGATTTGAGCCTGGTTGTCATTCGTAAGGAGATCTTTTCCTTTTGAGAGGACAGGTCCAGCTACCCATGCGAAACCGTTTGCGGCAAGCGCTCGATGCATCCATGTGCTGGCTGCATTCGGCACATGAACTGCATCTTGTTCGGCTTTGACGCCGGATTGCAGGTAGTTCTGCGCATAAGAGCAAGCGGTGGAAAGACCCGCATATGCTGCGCCTGCGGCAAGGGTATTGGCTCCGAGCCTCACTTCTTTTTCCATGACTGCTCGATCGATGTTCGCGATCAATGGGGCATAGATGTTTTCAGCGATCAAACGGCGTGGGTCGTTGACATCCATTTTCGCCCAAGGAGCTTCTGGCACTTTTTGTCCAACCTTCCCCATTGCAGAAGGGACGTAAGAGCCTGCTGCCACTGGGTAACTCATCAATTTTACCGCTTTTCCTGCTCCGCGGACTGCCATCCAAGAGGATGCTTCGAGATCTTCTCCTTTGCTATGGATTCTATTTGAAAGGGAATAGATTCCATCTCCGAAACCGCTCAGCTTTCCTCGGCATCCTTTAGTTTGTTCCGCTCCTGTTTCCGCATCGATGAATACGATAGCGGGCAGATCGGACATTTCATTCATCGCTTCAATGGCGCCATTTGCGTGGTTGAGAGCTAAGTTTTGGCAATGTCTTTCATATCTCTCTCCTCCGATACGGATTCCCAAACTGACCAATT
The DNA here is from genome assembly GCA_963713105.1 of uncultured Chlamydiae bacterium. Classification (GTDB taxonomy): domain Bacteria; phylum Chlamydiota; class Chlamydiia; order Chlamydiales; family SM23-39; genus CAVQKJ01. Next base: position 778,136 of record CAVQKJ010000004.1, on the reverse strand, counting down.
TTTGGGAGAGGGGAGTTGTCAAACGGTTAACTAAATTCAAAGGAAAATTAATATATTTACTGATAGCCGACCCGACTCTGGAATTTTGTATCTGAGAAGGAACCTCGGCGATTTTTCCACAGAATTGAGATATTTTAGGACATGTAGGCATAGATATTTTTGAACAAGACATAGGCATAATAACCTCCTTTTTAGAAAATGAGCAGGAAGATTAATGCTTCCTTAAAAATATATGCAACCAAATCTTTGCCTCACATAATCCTATTGAGACTAAAGGCGATTTTTTGATAAGCTCATCCATCATTTTTTCCCATTTCTGGGGGTGTCGCATAGCGGCAATTGCAAGGGACTGTAAATCCCTCACCTTCGGGTTTCGGCGGTTCGAGTCCGCCCGCCCCCAAAAACAAAACCCGGCTTTTCGCCGGGTTTTTTTTTGCTGGGCGAGGAAGCCACCTGCGTGGCTTCCGTGGCGGACTCGAGTCTCAGTCGATGTTTTGCAAAGCAAAACCGACTGAGACCGCCGGCCCGGCAGGACGAACCGCGAAAAGCGGTTCGCCGTGAGGGCGTCCAAGGTGTGGCGAAGCGCACACCTGTGGGATAGGGGGGGCTTGGGGGGAAAGGGATTCTCTTTCCCCCCAAATGAGCGCGGATCCTCGCACGGCTGACTAGCAGCAAAGCTTCATACACCGCGCGACCGGCAGAAGTCGCCCGACCCCAAATTTAGGAGATCCTTTTCTTACTAATTCTTATTCAATGTGAAAAGTATGAGTATTCCTGTTACAGCCTATATTGCCCGAGCCTTTTGCCACGTTTCCCAAGGGGGAAATCCCGCCGGCGTCGTCATTGTAGACCGAGAGCACCCATTAACCTCAGCTCAAATGCAATCGATTGCAAAGCAACTTAATTTTTCCGAAACAGTTTTTATATCATCTACGGGGCCTCATTCCTATCAAGCTCTCTATTTTACACCCACTTCCTCTATCGATTTTTGCGGCCATGCGACATTGGCGGCATTTGGAGTGTTAAAGCACCTCGGATTGGTAGATGATAAAATTAAAATCTATCCACTCGATACCCAGGCGGGAAAATGCGAGGTAACTCTAAAAGACCATTTGATCTTTTTGAGTCAACTCCTGCCTGCTTTTGAAGAGGAAATCGATCGAACTGAAATCGCACCTATTCTGGGAGATTTTGTGAGTCCGGATGAGCCCCGTCCTCGTATTGTCTCAACAGGGCTTCGCGATATTTTTGTTCGTGTGCAGGATGAGAAATGCCTTCGATCGTTAAAACCCGATCTTAAACTCATGTCCATACTCAACGAAAAGACACATTCGATTGGTATGCACGTTTTTTCTTTAGAGCCTCGGGGAAGCGAGATTACCGCCCATTGCCGCAATTTCGCCCCGCTGTATGGTATTGATGAGGAATCTGCCACAGGGTCCTCTAATGGAGCCCTTGCGTGTTATTTATTTGAGACAGGAATGCTTCCGCCGGGTTCTGAACATAGGCTCCTTTTCAGGCAGGGGGAAAGTTTAAACGCTCCCTCTGATATTTATGTTCATCTGAATACGCATGAACGGACAATTGAAAAAGTAGAATGCGGGGGCGAGGTCGTGGTCGATGGAGAAAGAGAATTAGAGGTTTGATGATGTCATATAGTCACAAAGGAGATCCAATATGTTAAAATCGCTAGCGTTTGTTTCTGGGATTATTTTTATTATCTTAGGGATTCTTGGGTTTATACCCGCTGCCGCGCCAGGGAACATGTTTCTTGGCATTTTTCCTGTGGATGGCCCGCATAGCACTTTCGGTTTAATAGAGGATATTGTCAGTTTGCTAGCCGGTATCATTGCGATAGTTTGCGGACTCAAGGGACCATTTGCCGCAAAACGGTATTTTCAAACACTCGGCCTTATTTTCTTCTTTCTCTCCATTCTAGGATTTGTCTATTGGGAGCAAAATATTTTAGGGTTCATACCCAATAATAAAGAAGATATGTGGTTCAACTTCGTTTTCGCCATTGTATTTATTTGGATCGGAATTGGCGTAAAAGCGAAGAGTCCGAAAAGCCAAAAAAGTGAAACATCGAATGCGGATATCCCTTAGGTGAAAAAGGCGTTATGTTATTTTTAGGACTTCTGTTCATGCTGAATACAAATTCGTTGCCTCCAATCGGTTATGGAACTTGGCCCTATAAAGGCGAGGAGTGTAAAAAAACCGTCGAAGAAGCTCTAGAGATGGGTTATACGATTTTCGACACGGCTACCTTTTACAATAATTTTGATGGGATTGGAAAAGCCATTAGAGATAAAAACCGAGAGGAGTTGACTTTGATCTCGAAAGTATGGCCTATCGATCAATCGCCCTCTGATTTGAAGAGAGATCTCGAAACTACACTTCAAAGGCTGAATACTCCCTACATTGATATCTATCTCCTTCATTGGCCTAATAGCGCGATTCCAATTGCAGAGACGCTCCAAGCTATGGAAGAGCTTCGAAAGGCTGGGATGATCCGTGAAATAGGCGTTAGCAATTTTACCATCAATCATCTCAAAAAGATCTTAGCGTTGAATATTCCTATCTCTTGGAACCAGATCGAGATAAGCCCTCAATTTTATGATCCGGAACTGCTCGCTTTCTGCCAAAAACATAGGATTGGCGTCCAGGCTTATAGCCCACTTGGCAGGGGAGACCTAATTAATGATCCCCTGCTTATACGTATTGGGTCAAAATACGGAAAAACCCCTGCGCAGGTTGCTTTGCGCTGGATTCTTCAGCACCATGTTTTGCCTCTTCCTGGAAGCAGAAATCCTAAACATATGGCTGAGAACCTTGCTGTTTACGATTTTGAGTTGACTCAAGATGAAATGGAAGAGATCAATACTCGTGCAAAGAATGGAAAACGCAATCGCATTGTTGCGGATCAAAAACTGGGTTATGTAGATGAGTTTGATTTCGCTTATGAAGAGTGTTGGCCAGAGGGGAAGAACATGTCGCTATCAGAAAAAGAGGCTTTAACAAATGCAGCCAATCATTATTTGGCAATCATCAATAAAATCGGAGCTGCAAAAAATGGGTGCCGATCGGAAGAGATCGCCTCTTTGTGCACAAAAAACTGCCGGAAGGTTCGCAACGGAAAACTCCTTTTTGAAAGTCGAGATCTTTTTGCAGGGCAGCTTGATTCTGGGAAAGAGTGGCTTGGCGCTTGGTCGATTGAAGAGCGTGAAATCCTTATAGCGGCCGAGGAGCGCTCTGCGATCATTCGTTATAAACTGAGCACAGAGAAGGAAGGGGATTTGTTGGTGTTTGTCATTCTCCGCTTTGACTCAAATTATAAGATTTGCGAGATCAATGAAGTTCATAATCAACTTGAAATCTGACGCTTTTAGAGAAGGTCTCTTTATTTTTATGCCCGAATTTCTCTCTTAGACAAAGAGGTTAAGCAGCTAATCCCCTCATTGCCCAAGCAGCCGGTATTGATGGCGGTCACACTATTGTTTTCTTTTACGTAGCAACAGCACGCTTCGACCCCGCAGCATCCGGCGCTTACGATTCCGCAAGAGTCGCCTGGATTCATGATGGATGTACAGCTGCCCTGGGCGACTTCGCAGCAGAGGAGTCTGTCGTAAACCGCTTCGATCCGGAAGCAGCAGCAGAACGTTGTCGAGAGTTTTCCGTGTTGATAGGCGCCATTGCATGCAGTGTAAACGACCGCTTCGTTTTCATATTCGCTCTGGATGACAACTTGATCTTGCTCCATCCGGACGTCCTTGATGTTGACAAAGGGGAATATTTTTTGCATCCGATGCGCATCTAAAACACCCCCTCGAATGGAAAGCCCATTTTCAAGCAAAGGCTGCATGCACGGAGCCGTTGTCCAGATCCGGCCTTTGAAGGCATCGAAGGGGTCGCTGACACGGTTGGAATAGCTTGAAAGATTCGCAAAGTCGATTCGATTGACCCAAGCTTCAAAATAAGCATAAGTTCTTCTGGTGGAGATGAAGAAAGAGTGATTTCCCGAAGAAATCGCGTAAACGGCGGAAGCTAGCAGAGCTCCAATCAAACAACCGGCTGCTACGAACGGGGTGGCTAAAGACCCGATGAACTCGCGTCCGGCATCATTGAATTGTCCCGCAAACAGAAAAACCGCGGAACGGACGAGGCGGGCCAGGGTAATTAAAGGAGATCCCGCAGTGAGAAGCGCGAATTTGACCGAAGTTTTGAGGTGAGCCTTAAGAGAGCCCCCTTCATCGTTAAAAATGAGCGAGTCTTCTTTGGAGAGAGTGCCGATTTGTTCGAGTTGAACATTTAGATTCGAAAAACGAATAAATATATTAACATTTTCCATTGTTTTTTCTTTTTTGTTATTATTATAATTGTTTTTGTTATTAAATCAATCGATAAATTAATTTTTGGAAAAACAGCATACAGAAGCGCATAAATCCCTTCCAATCAAAAGTATAGCCCGGGGAGAAGGTCTCTGGTTCAAGATTGATAAAATCTAGACTGCCTGCAAACATATTTGCCATTATTTGAAATGGACTGGATGCGTATGGGATTTTTCGAATCGGAAAAGCGTCGTTTAGGGCTCAGCAATCTTCGAGTGGCTCCTTTGGCCTTAGGAGGAAACGTTTTTGGCTGGACGGCAGACAAAAAGGCCTCTTTCGAGGTATTGGATGCCTTCGTCGATTTAGGTTTTAACCTGATTGATACAGCCAATATATATTCGGCCTGGGTCTTAGGCAATCAAGGCGGAGAGTCGGAAAAGATCATTGGAGAATGGATTAAAAAAACAGGAAAAAGAGATCGGGTTCTTATCGCAACGAAAGTTGGAATGGAGATGGCCGGATTTAAAGGATTGAAAAAAGACCAAATCTTTCGGTCGGTAGAAGCCTCTCTTACGCGATTGCAAACGGACACAATAGATTTGTACCAAGCCCATGAAGATGATCCTGAAACGCCTTTAGAAGAAACCCTAAGCGCATTTGATCAGCTCATTAGACAGGGCAAGGTTCGGGCCATCGGCGCGTCCAATTACGACAAAGAAAGACTGGATCAATCCCTTTCGATCAGTCAATCCCTGGGGATCTCTTCCTATGTTTCTTTGCAGCCTTATTACAATTTATATGACAGAGAGCGGTTTGAGAAGAGGCTGCAATCCTTGTGCATAGAGAAACATCTGGGGATTCTTCCCTATTTTTCGTTGGCTAAAGGATTTTTGACGGGAAAGTATCGATCCAAAGAAGACCTCAATCAAAGCCCTCGAGGAAAGAGCATTGAGCGTTATCTAGATGACCGCGGGATGAGGATCATTGCTACTCTTGACGCTATCTCGAAAGCGCATCAGGTAGTTCCTGCCGCTGTTGCGTTAGCCTGGTTATTGCAGCGCAAAGGCGTTACGGCCCCTATTGCAAGCGCGACAAGCGTAAAGCAACTGACGGAACTGGCCAAAGCGACTCAAATCAGACTCTCTTCGGATGAAATAATGAACCTGGACGCTGCATCCTCATATTAAAATTCTTTTTATATTTAAGTTCGCATCGATCAACATTTGATCAATACGACTTTTTAAAAAGAGGGATGCATGAGTGTTGTCTACCGACTGATGCAAGTTGCAGGTTCAGTAGCTTTTGGAACTCTTTACAACAACTACGATAAATTGTTCGCGAAAGGATCGACTCAAGAATCTCGCTTGAATGAACTTTATAGAAAAAGCAATACGCGGAATTTACATACTTTCGACCCAATTTTATCGAAACGAAACTTTAGTTTAACTTCTGATAGCAGCAATACTTTTCAAAAAACGGGAAAAGTATATTCTTATCGACAGCCTCTTAGAAGTTGTCTGCGATCGTTTGATTTGAAAGGCAAGGCAAATTAAAAAGATCGCTGACAGCTTCTTAATCCCAATCGCAAAAATTAAATGCCCAAAGAGAATTCTATCTCGAGAATTGTATCGATCTCATCGATCTCATTTTCAGAAAGGTCAAAAATAAGCCTATTGTCTTCCTGAACTACTGCGGCTTGCGATCCGCTAGGCCAGAGATTCGCCCGTACAAGAGTTCCTAAACAAGGGATGGATATGGGTTCCTTTTCCCAGTTAAGGATATGTAGATAAATCTTATTCCCTTTTTGTGTGGAAACACCCCAAGACTTTGGTTCAATCGGCCCTCCGCGCGTCCCGTAGATAGAGGCGCCATGTTTTCTTAGCCAGACGCCTAGCGCCTGCAGACGTTCTACAAATTCTGGTTGTATAGTGCCATCTGGACAAGGTCCGATATTGAGTAGAAAATTCGCATTATGTCCGGCGGCTTTCACAAGATAATGAATTAAATCTTTTGTGCTTTTAAAACTTTTGTCGTTTCTGTTATAGCCCCAGGAATTGTTTATGGTTTCACACGTTTCTAAAGGCAAGGAACTAATTTTTGTAGATTCAGTATTGAATCCTTGCGTAGATTGACCCGGCAGATCTTTTTCAAACATTTGAATATCTTCTCCATCAAATGGAGTCAAATGATGATTGCTTCCAATAAGAGCAGCAGGCTGAAACTGATGAATGAACGAGTAGGTTTGCTTAAGACGCCATTCTGCTGTGGGTTTATCCCACATGCCGTCAAACCAGATGCCTGCGATTTCTCCATATCCGGTTAACAATTCAGCGAGTTGCGCATCCATGTAATCCAGATATTTATTAAAATTTCCCTCCAAAGACCTTCCCGAATAGCGCCCCGTCTCTCCGTAAGGAAAATAATCAGGGTGATGCCAATCCAATTGGGAGTAATAGAGGAACAGTTTTATATCTTGGCGGCGGCATTCATCAGCAAGCGATTTCAAGAGGTCAGATCCGCAGGGAGACCCATCCACAATATTCCAGTCATTTTGCTTTGTGCCCCACATCGCAAATCCGTCATGATGCCTGCTTGTGATTGTAATATATTTCATGCCGGCGTCTTTTGCCAGGGCTACCCAGGCGGCAGGATCAAATTTTATTGGATTAAATTTGGACGCGGCTAGATTTCTATAATCCTCAAGAAGCATTTTAGATTTTTCCAAAACCCATTCGCCATTTTCCAGCACGCTATAAGGTCCCCAGTGGATAAATAATCCAAACTTGCTGTCTTGAAACCATTGTCTCGCTTGAAGGTTTTGTTCGGTGGGACGGTAGGAATTCTCCGCACAAATAAACGCTGGGATCAAAAGAAGCGAGCAAATGCAGGCAACAAACCGTTTCATATACACCCCAATAATAGGGGTGCCAGTCTAGGGGAATTTTTAATTTTTACAAAACAAAAGATCTGGAAATGACAAGAGTCACAAATTCTGAGGCTTGAAGAACTTGCGATACTTTTGGACTGTTGGACCTGAAATCATAAATAGCCCATCTCCACGATAATGGATGGTCTTTGGGAATTTTGGAGATACGGCTACACGGGCTTTTACAACCTTCAAAACGAAAAGACTGTATTTCTTAATTAGGGTCGAATCGATTAGTTTGCACTCAAAATTGGCATAACATTCTTTAATTAAAGGGGCGTCGACCTTGATTCCCGGCTGCGGCGTCAGTTTAAATTCTTCAAATTTGTCCACATCTCGGCCTGAACAGTTGCCAATTTTCGCGACGCTCGCTGCAATATCAACTGTCGGGATATTGATTACGCACTCTTTGCTTTTTTTGATCATGTTGAAGCTGTGGTTGGCGGTCCAGATATAGCAGCCGATCAAAGAGGGTTCGAACTCCATGATCATATGCCATCCCATAGTCATTATGTTCTTCTCGCCTTTCCATGCTGAACTCAATAAGACGATGGGACCTGGCTCAAGAAACCTTCGCACATTAGATACGGGGAAATCTTTTTTTATATAGCTCTTCATTTCACCTATCCCTCTAAACGTAACGATAAGACCCGAGAGGATTTTTCGCACTTTGCAAAAAAGAATATGTTGAAAAATAAAATTTAATTTTTTAGGGTCTTTGGCGTCCTTGTGGACGGTACCTATTTTTTAAAAGCAAAAAACAGGAAAAAACCAGTATGAAAAACTACCTTAGATATATAACGCTACCCATGTTGGCGCTCTCACTCCAAGCCAGCGCGTCGCCCTGCGATTCTGTAAGACTATCTGGCCATGTTCCATGTACAGCAGTGTCGGATGCGGAAGTTTTACATCATCTTGATGCCGCTGCCCATGTTCCTTTGACTTTCGTTTTGCCGCTGCGCAATAAGGAGGCATTGGAGGAATTGATTCAACGTATCTATGATCCGACTGATGAAGAACATTATGGGATGTATCTTACGCACTGAAGAATTTGCCGAACGGTTTGCTCCTACTGAGGAAGATTATCGATCATGTTATTGCCTATGCAAAAAGTTTAGGTCTGACCGTTAAGGAACGCATTCTAATCGAACTCTCTTGAATGTTTCAGGTCCGACAGAGTCCATTGAAACGGCTTTTAATCTTCACCTTCACCAATATCAGAATCGCAATGGCCGGACATTTTATGCTCCGGATAACAACCCTGAAGTTCCAGCCTCTATTGCCTCTATCATTCACGGGATAGTGGGTCTGGATAACCATGCGGTACGGCATACGTACAACCGACGAAAAGAAATAGCGGAAGAGCTTTAATCTCGACGCCGCATCTCATGCCCATCCTTCAGGTCCTGGATGGCGGTTACTCTCCTAATGATCTCTTGACTGCTTATAATCTGAGCTGGAGTGTCAGCAAATGGATCGAATCAGATCATTGCTCTATTTGAGCTTGGGGGATATCAGGCAAGCGATATCAATGCATATGCCAAGTATTTTGGTTTGCCTGCCCCTAAGTTGAAAAATATTTTGGTCGATGGCGGTTCCGCTAGCGGTATCGATCCTGAAGTCACGCTTGACATCGAGCTTGCACTTGCCCTTGCACCAGCAAAGTCAGATTTATGTTTACGAAGGTCCTAACTCGGATCAAGGAGTTCTGGATACATATAATCGGATTGCTACAGACAACCTTGCTAAACAAGTGAGTACTTCCTGGGGAATGGGTGAAAATTTGTCGACTGCTCAATATCTTCAAGCTGAAAATGCTATTTTCCTGCAGATGGCAGCACATGGGCAGACAATTTATGCCGCTGCTGGCGATAGCGGCGCTTATGATGATTATCCCAACAACGTACTCTTGTGGTGGATGATCCAGCTTCTCAACCTTATGTCGTTGGCGTAGGAGGGACTAGACTTACAGTGAATTCAGGAAGCGGCGCCTACGGAAGTGAATCGGTCTGGAATGATGGCATAGGTAACGGAGCTGGCGGAGGCGGTGTTAGTACTGTTTGGCCAATCCCTTCGTGGCAAAAAAATGTATCTACCGTATCTTCAAAGACCCATCGAAACGTTCCTGATGTTGCACTCAATGCAGATCCAAGATACAGGCTATTCCATTTACTATAATGGGCAATGGACGATATATGGCGGCACGAGTTGTGCAGCCCCTCTTTGGGCAGCTTTTACCGCATGTGTAAACCAAGCGCGTGTGGCCAGTCAAAAGCCGGTATTAGGCTTTGCGAATCCTTCACTTTATGCGATTGGAGTTGGATCATCGTATACAGCAAATTTTCATGATATCACAGACGGGTAACAATTTACATTATTCCGCTGGCACGGGTTATGATAATGCTTCGGGATGGGGTTCTTTTAACGGCGCCAATTTGTTTGCAAGCTTAACGAGCTCTTCGCAGGCAACAAGATAAGTTTCGATGCATCCCGCAGTCAATTTGACTGCGGGATGTTTGCATCTAATGCAATGTTGAGGAGTTTGATAAAATATTCGGAATCATTGAGAGCCTCAAGAGTATCGACGGGGAAAAGATTTCCCGCTTTTATCGCCTCGGACGGAGTTAATGTTTTTCCGCTCCTTAAATCGAAGGGTGCTATCGCGTTCTTTTCCGGATGTTCCGTATTCAAACGGGCATTGTCGTCAAAAAAAAGAGAGAGTGTGTTTCGATCTTCAAAATCCATGGGAAACGCTTTTCCATAAGCTCCATTTTCTTCGTGCTGATACCAGGTTGCCCAGTCATCCTGAATTACGATGGCGCGCTTTACTGTTTTAAGATACCGATAAAAGTCAGCCTGATCGGTAAATTCTTTTTCTTTATATTTCACAAAATCTGTCAAAAAACGATCTCCTAGCAAGTTGTTTAGTTCCTGGAAAACCACATTCACATCGGTTCCAAAAGTGCGGAAGATTAAAGTGTAGGAAATTTCGTTTCTTTTTAAATAATCGAGTAATTTGTAGAAGGAAGTAAAAATAACTGTTTTTCTTTTTTTGCAAGATGCGATTGCTTGATCGTACATCGCTTGCGCTTCCGGATAGAAACGGTGATCGCTCTCTTTGAGGAATGCAAGAAAGGAGCAAACGGCTTCCTTCTGAAGACTTTTAATTTTTCTATCCTTGTGAGGATTCGGATAGAGATACTCTTTTACATAAGTATTGTAATCGATCGCCTTTGGTAGATTCTCGTCCCACTGATCGATGAATCGATCCGTTAAAGCGTCGATGATGGCCATCTCTGGGCTTTTGTCTTGGACGGAATCTCCCACAAGGAGCGTTTGATTGATATCGAAATGTAAAATCAGATGAGGATAATGGATGCTGCTGGCGATCGAAGAATCTGTTGTGGCAGCGCGGCTTTCCGCTGTATTTGAGACCCGGTTGCAAGGTTCAAATCCTGGGCAGCCTTTCGCCATCATCCAATTTTTCTGCCCCTCTCGGTACCGTTCTTCAATATGATACGCTGCAGGTTGAGAGGATTCTGTACTGCTTAACATAATATCGTTTCCGTTTTTTTGAAAAAAATCATAACTGATTTGTTTGATTTGGACAATTAAATTTTTAATCAAATAAAAGTTATTTTAATCTATTTATTGTTTTGTTTGATTTGAATTAGTTTGTGTTGTATATTTATTGTAAATTATATGGAAATCACCAATCAAATTAAGGCGATTACTCAAGATATTAAGGCTGCGGCTTTTCTGGGAGATAACGAGGAGTTCGTTTCTTTCAAAGGGAAAGAGGCGGCAATCTCTACTGTTTGCCGAACAGTTTTTGAAGCTCTAGAGATCTATGACCGATTTGAAAAAAGCCCTCAGAGACACACAGAGATTCTTGAGGATCTCTCATCGGCCTTAAAAGGCTTAACTAGACAGGTTGGACGGAAGAGAAGCTGGACCCAAAGAGCGCTAGCTTGCGCAGGTCTAGGCATCAGTCAACCTGAAATTTTTTTACGGACTCAGATAACCCAAGTAGAAGCTTGCAAAAAGAAACGATCTCGTTTTTTTCTGATTCATTTAGCGCAAGCGATTTGGGATCGATGTGTACAATTGTTCTGCAAGGCGGGACTTTGGCTCTATTCTAGCAGTCCTGAATATCAATTCCAGGAATGCGCTTTCCGCACAGTGAAGAATTTAGGATTTCTTGAAGGGATCCAATTAGATCCTAAATTGCAAGGAGCTCCTCCTACTTTGCCCTATTGGAGCGTCCAGAAGGATTTAGAGCAGTTTCTCAAAGAATGCGGCCCTCAGCTCCAGCCAGGACAGGCTGGAGAGATCCGCGAACTTCTTAGACAATTAAAATTCGGAGCGGAAATTTCCCTCGATCAAATGGCGATGCGGATATCAGGCGACTTCGATAGCCAAGAGACGGCGGAAGAGAAATTAGCCGATCTCGGATTCAAAATCGAAAAACAAATCGAACGACTGGAGATAGGGCAAAGTCTTCTTCTCCCAGGTGGATATATCAATAAAGATAAGGGCGGCCACGCGGTTGTTTTTGAAATTCTGCGGATGGATGAGAGCAATTTTCAATTTGCGATATACAACACTGGCAACGGGTCTCATCTGGGTTATGGGCTTTGGGGAATCATTAAAATGGTCTGGAACTGGGGCGGTGAACCAATTGCCTTCCAAAATTTAAAAAAAGAGACTGTATCCGATCAAGACTTCCTCATGAACATCCTCCGCTTCTTAACAACCCGGAATTCCCCGTGCGATTCCGATCCCATGGACCGTCTCTTTTCAATTATAAAAAAGCATTGCGTCGACGATCATCAAGCGGAACAAACGCGTCTCCCCAGACATGAGCTGCAATCATGGGGGACTTGCACCTTCGATTCCATACGCAGCTACCTGAAAACAAAGTTGCATCCAGACCTATTTACTCGTTTAGAGGCGCACTCGATCCGAAAAGCTTATGAAAAATTAAACAGGCTTTTGCCCGAAATTCGCGCATCGCATGCCTTTGACGCACATAGCCTAGATCTAGTTGATCGCAAGTCCAAAGAAGCTATAGAATTGATATAAGATTGCTTTTTCGGTTCCCTTGAATTGGATCTCTTTTTGGTTCATCATCGCCCCATTGTTTTCTCCGTTGCTGGCTGAGTCTATGCAGATCGTGTTTTTATTCTACGAAGGGATGAACGCTCTCGACGTCGTGGGGCCGCATGACATCCTTTGCGATTTGCCTAATGCGAAAGTCGTGCACGCCGCGAAACGCCCTGGACCTGTAACTACAGATTCCGGGCTTCAATTGATTGCAGAATGCGCGTTGTCCGACGTGGTTCGGGCCGATGTGCTGGTTGTGCCGGGAGCGAGCAGCGCGACCACTTTGCGCAACGATCCAGAAATCCTCGATTGGATCCGCTCCATCCATGCGACAACCACCTGGACGGCTTCTGTCTGCACAGGCAGCTTAATCTTAGGGGCTGCCGGCATTTTATCTGGACTGAACGCCACATCGCATTGGGCGGTTCTCGATCGATTGCCCATTTGGGGGGCGATTCCTGTGAACGAGCGTGTCGTGGAAGATGGGAAGGTCATCACCGCAGCAGGGGTGTCGGCAGGAATCGATATGGCTTTGTCTTTGGCAGCGAAGATCGCAGGGCGGGAATTTGCAGAAACAATGCAGCTTGGAATTGAATACGATCCCGAGCCTCCTTTTCATTCAGGCTCTCCGGAAAAGGCTTCCCCTGAGATGCGGGAAGCGCTCAGAGCCCGTCTGCTGGCCCTCTTTGAGAGCGTTCCTTGACAGTTTCGGCGATCTTTAGATAGGCATCGAAATACTTCGGGGCCGTAATTTCAAAACTATATTTACGAAGGATCTCTTCTCTTGCTTTAACGCCCATCCTTCTCGCTTCTTCGGGATGTTCCAGCATATAGAGGAGCGCCTGAGTCAAAGCTTCAATGTTTTTCGGCGGGAATAAAAGGCCGCTTTCCATCGGTTCAATCATCTCTTTGATCCCCCCGATCGCGCTCGCAACGATCGGCAACTGGCACGACATCGCTTCTAAGACCGCATTGGGAAGTCCTTCCCGTTCCGAAGGAAACGCGAACAGGTCGCTTGCCTGGAGAATCTCTTCCATTGGATAGCGGAATCCGAGAAATCGGATCCTCGACTCGAGGCCGAGCTGGACGGCCAACCGTTCGCATGGCGATCTCTCAGGGCCGTCTCCGGCTAAAAGAAGGAGATGCCGAGGAAATCGGCTAGCCAAAAACGACCAAGCTTGGATCAGGTCAGGGAACCGCTTTCTATCAGCGAAACGGGCGGCTAGGGTGATTAAATGGGTCTCTTCGGAGACGCCGATATTTGCCTTTAGGCGCTTTTTCTCATTTTCTGAAACAGGTCTAAACCGATGTACATCTACACCATTATGGATCGGGACAATTTTGTTTCTTTCGATGGGGAACCGCTCTAGTTCCAAACTGATGTTCGGGCTGATGCTGAGATAGCCTGATACGTTCGAGTAAGATTCGAATCTCCTCTTCCCGAATAGCGTTTTTTCAAGGAAGAAGCGCTTTTCTCTCCATGGCTTTCTCTTGAGCATCGCCGGAATCAATCGGAGCAGAGAGAGACGGCTCCTAATTTGCTCCTTCAGAGAATCCATGTGTCCTTCGGTCGTGATTTTGACAAGAGCGGGGATCTTGTTGTTCTGTGCGTACCAAAGGACCTGTTCTGTGTAATAACAAATCGCATGGCAATGGAAGAGGGAAGGAGTTCGTTTGAGTTTCCAGCGAAAAAGCCATCTGAGGTAAAGGGGAATCAGCCTGTATCTATAGAAAAATTCGGGGATTTTGAAACTTTGGATCCGATCGCCTTTGGGAGGGGGCAATGTAGAATCGATGGAACTGTGAAGGATGATCAGATCGATCGGGAATTCTTGAAGCGATTTGCATAAATTGATCAGCTGCAATTCGCACCCTCCGATCTGGAATCTGTGCAGAGTCAGGCAAACGGCTAGAGGTTTATTCATGTGCCTCAAGAATAAGGAGCTTAGCATCGCAGCAGAATTATTTAAGACAAAATTTTATTGGATTTGAATTTTGGAAAGCCCGGCCGAAGCTGGGCAAGTGGATTTATTTTGCAGTGCGCCTTGAATCGGCGTACATTAAAATTTTTTCAACAAATTCGTCGGAGGAATCCTGTTCAGAGCAGCGGCTGATATAGGCCGCGGCTGGAGAAAACGACACTCCGCCTGAGCCCAAATGAGTCGTGCAGCGTGCGTTCAGGACTTTGCGGCCGTTGCAATAGAGAGATCCAAGAGTGGGGAACCCGTCATATGCGACAGCGCGTCTGCCTACCCACCGTTCGAGGATCCCTTTTTTTTCCAATAGATCGAGATGTTCAGGCTCGAGCTTAAGCCCTTTGGTATCGAAACCGCAGCCGATCGAGACCATTTCAGGCAATACGTCATTGATCATATTCAATTGGACCCAGTGCCTGTTCTTGGCAAATTCCTGATCGAGGTTGGGGATTTGGTCCGCGTAAAACGATTTTGTCCCTGCTACGCCGATAAGGAGGCGGTTTTCTTTAAATCGGGCCTGCCAGGCCAAGACAATCCCTACTTTATGGACTTCCATGCAATGGCTGAAATTCCTGAATTTGTCTAAGTCGAAAGCGGAGAGAGGAATATCGAGAAGCAAAGAGGCTCCGGCAAAGCCTGCATACGTTGGCTCTTCGAATCCACACTTGCGCAAGGTCCCGATCGCTTCGCCAGGACAAAACACGTATCTGGAATCGGCATAGGCTGCACCTGCATCGTCTTGTTCCGTGGTTCCGTCGCTGAATTTCAAACCTTTGACTCTCAGGCCGAGACGATCTTCCCACTCGACTCCAGTCACTTCTTTATTGAATTCGATAGTGAAATAATCTTGGACCTTCCCTGAAGAATCTACAAACGTTCCCATAGCTTTTTTGAGATAGTCATAAAGTTTGGGCAAAAAAACGCGCGGACTGATGCACCCGCCCGGACGCCAAAGGGCCGAAGAGTCCTTTTTCCAGACCAAGACTCCTGTCTCTACTTGCGTCTCTATTTCTGAATGGGCTAAACAATAATCGCGAAGATAAGGATCGATTTCCTGGACTTCGCCAGGCGTGAGGATTTTGCAATCGCTATACCCCAACTGCAAGTAAGTGTCTTTCATTTTTTCCGCACGGACTGGGGCATCGGGAATGCCATAGAGCAAATCGATTCGGAAGCCGTCATGAAGCACTTTTTGCTCTCTATTGCTAGGGTTGCGGCAAGGATTATAATTGGCCTCGGTCAGAATGCTTTTCAGCTCCTCATCGGCCGTGTCATAGATGTTTTGCCATAAATCCATGCTCAATTTCCCAAGTCTTAATAGATTTTGGGTCCTATCGTCGTGTTTGGGATCTTTGCCGTAGAGTTCCACCGCTTCTTTAAAACAGATGGCTATCTCGGAATCGTTCGCGCCAGTTACATCGTCCACTCGGATGCCTCCTGGTTCGCTGAATAAGACCGCCAATTTTTCCACTAATTCAGTCCCGCGGGGAACGACAGAGAGGATTTCGTCAGGGGTAAAACTTGCGGTAATATTATAAGCGGTAGTCGTCGAATCGTTTCTTTCGCTGAACCGGGACGCTCTTGCCAGCGAATCGCTTTTTTCGTAGATTGCGATCCTCGTTTTAACCCCTGTTTTTACTGAGTCCAAATAAGCGTAATACGATTCCAAAGCGGCAGCTATGCTTCCACCTACAATCGCAACTTTTCGGCTCGGATAATCCGGCTGTGTATCCGCGGCGGACATTTGGCTTGAAAAGATCAAACCAAAACCGAAAATCCAACCGCTTAAAGCGCGCACTAGGACAGTCCCATTTTTCATGCATTTCCTCCAAAAATGAAAAGCGCAACGGTTTTACAGATGATGAATATTTGTTTCAACAATTTCTATGTGGATCCTTAATTTTTTATTTCAAAAAAATTATTGATTCTCTATCCTGCTCGGGAAAAAACTCGGGTTTTTTATGTCTCAACGATTTTTGCCGATATTTGTTTCTCTGCACTTATTTACGAATTTGACCGCAACTGAAGAGGCTCCAGCCGATTTAATGCAGCAAGAGATCAAGCATATCGTCGTTGTGATGATGGAAAACCGATCCTTCGACAATCTCCTCGGGTGGCTTTACAGCGAGGACGCACCCCATCATTTTATCCCATCCAATTTATCTCTTCCATTCCAAGGCCTGACGGAAGAATTGACGGGAGATTTTGCAAATCCACTGAAAAATTCAGCGGGAAATATCCTCTATTCTTGCCTCCCTGTTCAGGGGGTTCCCTCTACCAGCGGATCGAAGTGGATCAACTCGCCTGCATTCGATCCGAACGAACCTTTTCCCAATGTGACAAACCAGATCTTCGGATTCGAAGGGGGGATGATTCCGACGATGCTAGGGTTTGTCCAAGATTACGCCTCGCTTTGGGATGAGGACGATTGGGCAGGGAATGAGCTGAATATTTGCTCGGTGATGGAGAGTTACACTGCAGAGCAGCTTCCCGTATTTCTGGGATTAGCGCGCCATTACGCCGTCAGCGACCTTTGGTTTTCTTCCGTGCCAACGCAGACGAATCCCAACCGCGCCTTTTCGGTTTGCGGGACCTCGGAGGGGCAAATCGTAAATGGATGGCTCGGGAGCAGCGTCTTCAATTCCGATACGATCTGGAACCGGTTCGAAGAGGAAACTCCAAATTCCTCTTGGACGATCTTTTGGCAGACCGATATGCTGCCTGTCATTTTTCCCGGCCCCTATCACAGTGCCAGGATGTTCACGGCTTTGAATTCCATTTCCAATCTCGATAGCCATTATCAAAAGATCGACGCCTTCCACGAATTGGCGCGGAAAGGGGAGCTGCCCGATTTCAGTTTGATCGAACCGCAATGGACTTTTTGCGAGGGGATCGAAGTGGAGCAGCTGCAAGAAGCCTGTCCCGATTCACAATTTATCGCAGGCCTTCAGGGAAACGATCTCCATCCGCCTGGAGACGTGAGGACGGCGGAAAATTTTTTAGCAAATATCTATACGAGTTTGACCGCTAACAAAACTGCCTGGGAAAAAACATTGCTCGTCGTGCTTTTCGATGAGCACGGGGGGATTTTCGACCATATCGCCCCTCCCGCATCTTTGGCTCCCGACGACTCTTTTGAAAACGGTTTTACGTTCGACAGATATGGAGTCAGGACCCCCGCGCTCTTTATTTCCCCACGCATCAAAAAAGGGACTGTAGTCCGGGCCGATCCATCTGGCTATCCCTTCGACCACACATCCCTCATTGCAACCTTATTAAAATGGAAACAGATCGATCCTCTAAAATGGAACCTGGGTAAAAGGACGGACGCTGCCCCAACGTTTGAAACTGTAATTACCGAATCCCTAGCTAGAAAGGACTCAATCATTGGCAATTCCGATCTATCCAAAGAACCGGATGCGGGAGTCGACATGGGAGAGTCGATACTTTTGAAAGACCCAAATGGAAATTACCTTTCTGTCTCCATTGGATCTTATGCCTCTGTAGGAGCGATCGATGAAAGCATTCTCGTGCAATTTTCCCCTACTGGAGGCAAAATCACCCACGGGTCCTTTGCCCTAGTCAAATGGAACGATCCCCAGAGTTCTGGCGAATGCGTCCTGGACTCCGCTTCTCTGATCGGGGATTGCTCTTATACCTATAATTGCCATACGCCGGGACAATGGTGGACTGTAAAGAGCGTCGATCATCCCTATCTTGGATACCCAATTCAGGAAGGGGACCGGATTTATCTGGAATCCCACGTCTATATAGACCCTCTGACATACGTCCCAGCCCGACTCTGTGTAAACTCTTGCGGTCTTTGGAACCCAACTGTAGGCACAAAATCGATCTCCGATGCCGATGCCGATAATTGCTTTTGGATCGTTGAGAGAAAAAAATTCTAAGTTTCTGATTTTAAATATATTACAGAGTCCCCGATCGTAATTCGCTAATCTAGCGCAAGTCAAAGAATCGCAAGTTATTTGTAATTAGCTGTTTATAGTTTAATTGTTTGAAAAAATAGTTATACAATAATTGTTTATAAATAAATTATTATATGTTATAATTATATATAAACAAGTGTATAAGTGTATATTATGAACGAAATTAGAGCTGAATCAAGTCTTAATCTTCCATCGGTCGATTACTCGGAAAGGACCGAGCGGTTGATCAAAAAAATACAGTCATTTCGAGAAGGTGAAGAGCTTTATGAATTAGCATTTCACGTTGGAACCCTCTTCAGAAAAAATGGACCTTGGAAAATCCAATTCAAAGAAGATACTTTCCATTCTTCAGTTAAACCAAACGAAAGAACAATCCGATTAAATCCTTCATCATCTGAAATGAACAATCTTTCCGATCTTCTTTTTGAATTGATTAATATATCACAAATGACTCGCTTTAATGAATTGGAAATGTCGGCGATAAGAGGAAAAATAAAAAGAGAAGATTTTGCGAAGGAAATGGAGCGTGTCGAATTTAAAACCTGTCAAACCCATCACTCAATAGTCGCCAAAGCGATTAAAGAAATGGGATGGCCTAAATCAATCGATGAATTCTTTGATTATGGACCTGATGTAGATTTCAATATGGTTTGGGAAAAAATTAAGAATTTTGAACATGCGGAACGTTATAGAAAATTTTGGGATGATCTTCAGGCGTTTAAGGAAGATAGGCCACAAAACTCTGCAAAACTAGACGAAGTTTCAAGCGAGAGTTCGGTAGTTTCTTCCGAGGGAAGCGATAAGAGCCCTTCAAGCCGTTTTCAGATGTCTGATGTGGAAGATGAATCGGCTGATCTCAGCCCGGTTTCAAGCGAAAGTTCTGCAGTTTCTTCTAAAGGAGGCGATGAGAGCCCTTCAAGCCGTTTTACGATCATCGATGTTGATGAAGATGACTCTGATTTACCTTCGGAAGTTCAATAGCCTTTGAATTCACACTAGATCCTATTCTCTTTATTCTGTAAAATCATTGAATGGAAATTAAAGGGATTATTTTTGATTTCAATGGAGTCCTCCTTTGGGACACCCATTTTCACGAGAGAGCCTGGATCGACGTTTCAAAAAAAATTCGCGGGTTTCCCTTTTCTCAAGCTCAGATTTACGACCATGTTCATGGAAAGAAAAATGGCTCTATTATCGAATATCTGCTGAACCGTCCTGTAAAGGTAGAGGAGGTCAAAGAGCTGTCTTGTTTAAAGGAATCGGCTTATCGCAACCTCTGTTTGCAACATCCGGAAGAATTTCAGCTCTCTCCTGGAGCGGTCGACCTATTCGATTTCCTGGTCGATCAACGCATTCCCCATACGATTGCGACAGCCTCAGAAAAGGAAAATTTAGATTTTTTCATAGAACATCTGCATTTAGAGAGATGGTTCGATCGATCGAAAATTGTCTATGACGACGGCACATTTCCCAGCAAATTGGAGATGTACATACAAGCTGCAAAAAATCTAAACTTAACCCCTAAGGAATGTATCGCGATTGAAGATTCGAAGGCGGGCATTCAAGCCGCTGCTGAGGCCGGCATTGGGAAAACCATCGGCCTTGGCCCCAAAGAGACGCACGGAATTTTACTTAGCCATGGGGCTTGCGAAGCGATTGTTTCACTCAAAGAGTTCTTCAATTCTTCTGTTCCTTTTTGTATATAAAGGGATATGCGCCTTCTCCTTTGGATTAAGCAAGAGATCCTCCACTTATTACTCCGCTAGGCAAACAAGCGACATATAGCTTGCTGCGGCTTTGCCATATTGATCCTCCTCCTCGGTCTAGCCTTCGGCTATGCCTCTCGTCGTTCGGATCAATCTGGCTTTGCCTCGCTGGCGCTCTCTGTCGCTTGTTTGCCTAGCGGAGTAATACTGCCCGTATTTTTGTTTTTCGACATCGCTTTCACCGTGATCAATTGGACCGAAAAATTTCTTTTCGAAAGGGCAGGCCTGGTGCCTTACAGTTTTTGTTCTTCACGACATCTAGAGACTTGACCCGGGTGATCGGTGTGGAAAAAATGAGAAAAATCTTTTTTGGCCGCGGTTAAATACAAGTACGAAAAACGACGGTTCCCGATTTATCGGGGATGCGGATCAATCTCTGCGGCTTGTCCTTTAAAAATTCATCAACGGCTTGTTTGACGCCGGGCCAGGCGCCGCTGGAATAATCGTGGACAATGACGTATCCGCCTGGAGAGAGCTTGGGATAGAAAAATTCCAAAGCGGCCCGAGTGGGTTGATAGAGATCGGCATCCAAATGAACAAAGGCAAACCGTTCATTTTCAGAAACGCAAGCTGCCGTATCAGGGAAATATCCGGGACAATAGACAATTTGATCCGAGGTTCCGATAAACGCTTTGACACGGTCCAGAGATGTGTCTAAAAACGAAGATTTACCGATGATTTTTTTAGGATCGGCTTGCAGATCCTTTTGATGGAAACCGGAAAATGTATCAAAGAGATAGAGCTTTCTTTGCGGGGCCAATTCGTGGAATAACTTAGCGCTGTTGCCCTTGTAAACGCCTAGTTCCGCGAAAGCGCCGGGGATCGAATGTTCCAATATCTCTTCGATTGCATCCATCAGAAAGAGGAGGCGGACCAGGTCGACGCGATTGTTCTGATTCTGCTCGCCCGTCCAAATCGACCTGAGTTTTGAGAAAGATCTCCCGCTGCGGCCTATCGACTCTGGAAGATGCTGAAGGATGTAGGAATCGCTTCCATTGACAAATCCGCAAAGGCACCGCTTGATGAACGATCTGGCTTTTTTTTGAAAAAAGGATAAACGGTGCTGATTCATGAAGCTAGATTACCGATCTCTCTCTTTTTGGAAAATGCCCCTTATGTGGGTTTGATTTTCCGGAAGGCTTTTAGAGCGATTTGGGCTTCCTCAGCATGGTTGATCATCGGGGAAGAGGCTGCGCCCTCATGGATGGATTTGGGCGTGAAATCTTTCAGTTCGGGAATCCACCGCTTGATGTACTCGCAATCGGGATCGAATTTCTTCTGCTGGTTCCAGGGATTGAAAATGCGGAAATAGGGCTGGGCGTCGCATCCGGTGCTGGCCGCCCATTGCCAATTGCCATTGTTGACCGCAGGGTCGTAATCGATGAGCTGCTGGGCAAAATACTTTTCTCCCCAGCGCCAATCGATATGGAGGTCTTTAGTTAAAAATGAGGCGGCGACCATCCGGACTCGATTGTGCATAAATCCGGTTTCATTCATTTCCCTCATCCCCGCGTCGACGATGGGGAAACCGGTCTTTCCCTCGCACCATTTTTTAAAGGCTTTTTTGTCGTAGCTCCATGCGAGCTTGTCGTATTTCTTATGGAAAGACCCTTCAAAAACATGAGGGAAGAAAAAGGCGATATGGGTAAAAAAATCCCTCCAGAATAAAGAGCGGACCAGGCCGTGGGAGCGGCCTAAGGCGCCGGCGATTTTATGATAGGCTTCCCGAGGAGAAATAACTGTGAATTTCAAGTAGGCCGAAAGATGTGTAGTTCCGTTTTTCGCTGGAAAGTCTTTAATCTTTTCGTAAGCTTTGAAAGATTCGATATGGTTTAGGTGTTTCAGGGCCGATTTCCTGCCGCCGAGAATCAATGGTTGGGAATTCCTACGTGGGAGGATTTTTTTGTAAATGGCTGGAGTTTCTGCGAATTCGATCTTTTCCGCCCAGTAGTTTTTGGCTGCATTGCGCTGAGGGGCCTCTATTTTTAATCGCGATGCGTTCCGAAAGTAGGGAGTGAAGATCGTATAGGGCTTTCCATCGGCTTTGAGGGTTTCTTCGGGAGGGTGGAGGAGGGCGTCGTCGACGACCGTGAAGGGGATTTTGTTTTTTTTGCAAACAGCGGCGATCTTCCGGTCTCTCTCAAGACTATAGGGAGTGTAATCCCGATTGGCAACCACATGGTCTACACCGAGTTTTTGGATGCATTGAGAGACGGCCTCTTCCGGAGAGGCGAAAAATAAAAACAACTTCCCTCCTTTTTCTTTGAGCTGTCTATCCAGGTCTTCGAGCGACTCGATCATGAACTGCAAGCAATGGTCGCTGCGATACGGGTTGGTTTCGATTTGTTCGGAAGTGAAGTTAAAACACGGGATGACCGATTCTGAATGTTTAAGAGCGAAAATAAGCCCTCGATTATCCTCTAACCGAAGGTCTCTATGGAAAATAAATAAACATTTTTTCGACATATCAAAATGGTATATCATGTCGTCTGCATCTGGGAACAATTGAAAAATGAAAATTCTGCTGACAGGGGCAAATGGGTACATCGGGTCCCGTTTGTTGCTGCGTCTTCTCGAAGAGGGCCATTTCGTCTATCCTTTCGTCCGGAGCGCCGTCCGAATAGAAATCCCACCCGCATTCGAAACCCAAGTAAAAATCATCGTCGGGGATCTATTGAACCCGATTTTGCTAGAGGCGATACCGGATGAAATCGACGCTGCCTATTATCTCGTCCATTCGATGAGCACCTCGGCAGATCAATTCAGCCTTTTGGAAGAAAAGTCCGCCCGAAATTTCACGGAAAAGATCTCTCGGACAAAAGCGAAACAGATCATCTACCTCAGCGGACTTGCCAATGAAAAGCGTCTTTCCCTCCATTTGGCTTCCCGCAAAAATGTAGATGGCATCCTGAGAGAAGGAAAAGTTCCTGTAACGACGCTAATGGCGGGAATTATCATCGGGTCTGGAAGCGCCTCATTTGAGATTATCCGGGACCTGGTCGAGA
Organism: uncultured Chlamydiae bacterium; assembly: GCA_963713105.1. Classification (GTDB taxonomy): domain Bacteria; phylum Chlamydiota; class Chlamydiia; order Chlamydiales; family SM23-39; genus CAVQKJ01. The sequence continues at coordinate 755,082 of CAVQKJ010000004.1, read as the reverse complement.
AACTCCCTGTTATGATCGCTCCAAAATGGACGCAAAATAAAGTCCAGCCGATCGCGGTTCGCGATGTCCTCGATTATTTGGTTCTGGTCTTGGGACATCCCCAATGCATCGGGGAGGAGTTTGAAATCGGAGGGCCCGATATTTATACTTACAGAGACCTTCTTTTGAAATTCGCTTCGATCCGCGGCCTAAAAAGGTGGATCATCCCCGTCCCTTTGTTGACTCCAAACCTATCCTCGTACTGGCTCTATTTTATCACGTCGGCGAGCTACCCTCTCGCACGTTCGTTAGTAGACAGTTTAAAAAACAACGCGGTCTGCAAAGAACATCGGATCCAAGCCATCTTCCCGAAAACCCTGTTCGATTTTGAAACAGCCGTCCAAAGAGCATTCCAAAAATTGGAGGAGGATATCGTCCCTTCGAGCTGGACCGATGCCATTGGCGATTCGGCCACTGTGCGACCCGATTTTTCCCTGTATCTGAAGGTGCCCCGTTTCGGGACCCTCTTGGACGAGCAGGCCGTCCCGTTTTCCGTTTCTCCGGATGTCGTCCAAGAGCGAATTTGGTCCATTGGAGGGAAAAATGGATGGCTCTACATGGATTGGGCCTGGAGGTTAAGGGGATGGATCGATCGTATAGTAGGAGGAGTGGGGTTAAGGCGCGGCAGGAAAAACGAAAAGCGGTTAAAACCGGGAGAAGCTTTGGATTTTTGGCGGGTTCTGGTTGTCGATGAAAAAAACAGGCGTCTCCTCCTTTACGCGGAGATGAAGCTGCCCGGAGAAGCGTGGCTTGAATTCAAAATCATCGAGAAAACGTTGCATCAAACGGCAACGTTTCGACCTCGCGGTGTTTGGGGGCGGGTCTATTGGTATGTATTGTTTCCTTTTCATTATCTGATTTTCAGAGGTCTTGCAAAAGCGATAGCGAGAGGTAGGTCATGAATCGGTTTTTTGTCCTTTTTTTGATGTTTGCGGCGGCAGGTTTTGCTGACCTGCCAATGGAGATCGTTCTCAACAATGGGATCGCCCATATCGGAGGGAGCTCTCATTCTATGGTTGGATTCGGGACGGCCCGAATGACGGGGAAACAATGCACGGCCGCTCTTCAAGAGGCCCTTGAGAAAGGGTATAGCATCATCGATACCGCTACCTGCTATGGAAACTTCAATGATGTCGCGAAAGCCCTGAAAAACAGGGATCGGGGTTCATTCTATCTCATTTCAAAAGTTTGGCACGACCGGCAAACCGCGGGTGGCGTCGATCAGGATATAAACGCGGCCTTGAAGGAGCTTCAAACCGATTATTTGGACGCCTATTTCATCCATTGGCCGAATAGCCGCATTCCCATCGAGGAGACGCTCGGAGCGATGGAGAGCTTGAGGCAGGCGAAGAAAATCCGCCACATCGGACTCAGCAATGTGAGTGTAAACCATGTGAAAAGGGCATTGATGGCAGGTGTGAAGATCGATTGGGTCCAAGTCGAGATGAATCCGTTTTTCTGCGATTTCGAGCTTTTAAAGTTCTGCCAGGAAAAGGAGATTGCCATACAAGCCTGGGCGCCTCTCGGGACTGGCTCGATCGCCGAAGATTTGATGCTCCGGACTATTGGGAAAAAATATGGGAAAACCCCCTCGCAAGTCGCTCTCCGATGGATCCTGCAGCATGGGTGCGTCCCTTTGCCTAAGAGCAAACTTCCGAAACACATAGCCGAAAATAGTGGCGTGTTCGATTTTTCATTGTCCCAGCAAGAAATGGAAGAAATAGATCAAAGGGCAAGGTCTGGACAGCGGACCCGTTTTTCTAAAGAGGGGATGGGATTTGAAGACGAATACGATTATACATATGAAGAGTGTTGGCCGAAAAAAATTCGGCCAATCGTCTCTATTGATTTCAGACCAATTTGTCTGCATCGACTGTATCAGGTTGGAACATCATCTAGGTCTTCGGATTTTTTTACTTCGTCATCCGGTCTTTCGGATTCAAAAGGTTCATCGAAATCAAAAGATTAATCTTATTCAAAACGGGCATTCTCATTTTGAGAATATAAATCGGCATTCTCATTTTCATCATTTAAAGATCGATCGACATGGTTCAAAATTTTTGAGACCGCGTTGAGTACTTGCGTGATTTCTTTTTTATCGTGTTTCTCTGCGACCATTTTAGTTGCAATTAGATCGAGATGAGCCTCGTTCGAAACACCCTTTTTAGGCCACATGAGAGATAAGTTGTGGTTCGCTAGCTGAAGATCTTTAATGGGAACAGTTTTCAAAGAATCTTCAGTAACGTTATACCGGCCCAAATTGGACTCGGATTTGGCAGTGTGGATGAAATATTCTTGCTCAAGGGTTCTATCTTTATCTTTTGCAACATCAGCGTAGCTGCGTGCTTCTATAAACATAATACTCTCCATTTTTAAAAAAATTCGAAAGGCCGGAGAGCTTACACGAAAACGGATTATTTTGAATTATAAAATCAGTTCGTTGTCCGGTTCGGCGGGGACCGAAGCTTCTTTGACGGCGATCGCGAAGCCAAAGGTCAAAATGCCCACCCTACCCATGAACATCAAGAGGCTGATGAGGAGTTTTCCAGCGTCCGAAAGATCGCTATCGATCCCCATGCTCAAACCCACCGTCGACAAAGCGGACGCCGTTTCGAATAAAATCGAGACGAGAGGAAGCCCTTCCAACCATTCCAAGACGAAGGCTGAGGCAATGATCAAGAACATGTAATATGCAAAGCTCGAGGTTGCGATTTGAATGATTTTCTCGGGGATTTCCCGATTCCAGAAACGGATCGAAGATCTTCCCCTTAGCGTGCTATTCACAAGTCCCGCGAGCGTCGAAAAGGTCGTGTTTTTCAATCCGCCCCCTGTTCCGGAAGGGGAGGCCCCGAAGGTAAAGAGAAAAAGGAGAAGAAGGAGGGTTGCGGGGAATAAAGTGGGGATTTCGAGCGTGCTGAAACCGGCGGTCGTGCAGGCGCTCATCGTCTGGAAAAAAGAGAGGAAAATCCTCTCGGAAACGGGCAAATCGCGGATCGACTCCGATACGAAAAAAAACAGGATCGAACCGAACAAGAGGAAGCAGAAAGTCATCGATAAGATCAGTTTGGTTGCGAAAGACACGAAGGGCTTTTGCCCTCTGATTTTTTTATAGATTTCGATCCAGGCGATAAACCCGATCGACCCCAAAAGACATAATACGGAAATCGTGAAATTGACCCATATATTCGTCCGGAATGAAGCTAAGTTATTATTGAAAAGGCTAAAACCCGCTGTGCAAAAAGCGGAGATGCTATGAAAAATCCCTTGCCAGAGGGGATTTTCGACCTGATTGTCTCTAAACGCAAAATAGAGGACGGCCGCTCCAATCAATTCGCAAACAAACGAAAAAATAACAGCGTGTTTGATGAATTCGGGGACCGAAATATCTTTCGGCAGGGAATAGGTTTGCAAGGAGACCTCTTCCCGGAATTTCGGCAATGATTTGGAGATCGATAGGGTCACAAATGATGTAAATGTCATATATCCGAGACCGCCCATCTGGATCTGGATTAAGATGACGATCTGACCAATCAGAGAATACTCTTTCCCGATATCCACTGTGGTCAGCCCGGTCGTGGAAATGGCGGACACGGAGGTGAAAAAACTGTCGATGGCCGCGACATGGTCGGTGTGGCAGACGGGAAACAAAAGGATGATCCACGCGAGGAGTAAATAGAAGAGGTAGCCGAAAACTAAAAGCTGAGCGGGACGGAAATGGGAAGAAATTTTCGATACCCAGTCGGAATACTGTTTCAGCATATTTCAACCCGTATCAGATCGGCCCATCGCAGCGCAAGGTTTTTTGTGATCGCCAGAAAAGCAAAAGTAGGATAAGCTTCGCCGCTTTTTGGAGGTATTTATGGCAGCAAAAGCAGTGGCAAAGGATTATGCCGATCCCTATTCCTTAGTCAAAGGGGACGTGATCGAGTTCGAGCACGAGAATCTTCCCGCTGATCACAAAGGTCCTTTTAAAGTCGTAGAAGTTTGGGAAAACTATCGCCAAGATGAGGATGGCCGGATTGTGAAAGATCCTTACATGGGATGCAACCGTCTTTATGCCTTGGTCGGTAAAGATGAACCATCCGCGGCACCACTCAATAGGGAATTGAACAACAAATTTATTTATAAGGCTTCTTTCAGTGCTGCTGACACTTTGCAAAGGAACTCGTTTTATAAATCTACAGTGCAGCCTCTTCCCTTTTCTTATCGGGTAAAATATTCTAAGTCCTAACCTCCGCCAGAGACGATCATCCGGTCTTTGCGGAATTTATGCATTTTCTCAAAAAACTCGGGATCGATAGAGAAAAGCGAGGCGAGCGCTTCGTTGGAAAAAGCGCTTAGAGCTCCCGATAGACCGATATCGTCGGGAAGCGGGTTGTTGAAATAGACGGTCATGTGCAGCTCGGATGAGCCGATGTTTTCAATATAATGGAAATAGCCGGCCGGAATTACGCTTCCTTGCCCTTCGCGCAAAGTAAATTCGTCCTTTTCTCCACCAGGACTAAAAATAATGAGCTTAGCTTTGCCTGAAACGACGAAATTCAGTTCCGTTGCGTTCGGATGCCAATGGGGCTCCCGGATCCCTTTTTTAGCGATCCGCAAACTAAAGAGGGCCAAACGGTCGAGAAGAGGGAAATTATTGTGGTTCGCGATCCGGGCCAAGCCTCCTTTGGTTTTAATTTGAGGCTTGATCTTCTCGATGTTGAATTTATGGCGGTTGGAGAGGGGCGCGGTTTTCGGGGCTGCGGCCGTTTTCCTACGAGAAATGAATACATCCTTCACCAGTAAGCTCTCAAACTCCTTTTCTTTTCCGGAGAATACAGCGCCCAGGATTTCAGCCGTCATCGAGGAGGCCGATTCGGAAAGATCGAGATCTTCCGGTTTGCCGTTGTCATAGGCGAGGATGAAGCGGCTTTCGCCCTTATGGATATTTTCGATATGATGGATGTAGCCTTTGGGAAAATAGACGACCTCGCCCTGATTCAGAATAAAGGTCTCACGAATGTTCTTCGGGCTGAAAACCGTGATGAGCGCTTTTCCTTTCAAACAATAGGTCATTTCGTTCGCGTTCGGATGCCAGTGCGGCTCGCGGATGCCCCCTTTTTTTAATGAGATCGTTGCGAGGGCCATGTTTTTCAAAGCGGGAAAGCGGCCGCCATGAATCAGGATCCGATTGCCCGCAGGACAGATCCGTTTCACGCCGTTTTTTTCTAGATCGAATTTGTGGTTCATAGGTCTTCCTATATCGAAAAAAAAGGAGACTCTGCAAGAACTCTTTATTGACACGGTTCATTTTTTGCAGTAGAAAGAGGGCATTTTTTGAGCGTGAGGCATCATATGTTGAAATTGGCGATTCTTTGCGGCGGACCCTCCGGAGAAAGAGGGGTCTCTTTAAATTCTGCCCGATCCTTTTTGGACCACACTTATCCTTTGGATGTGGAACTCACTGTGATCTACATGGATCCAAAAGGCGCCTTTTGCAGACTCACCCCTGCGCAGCTCTACTCCAATACTCCTTCCGATTTCGATTTTAAACTCGCGCAAACCACGATTCAACTCGATGAACGGAGTCTGGTCGAAATTTTGAAGAAACAGGACTTAGTTTTTCCGTTGATCCACGGTATTTACGGAGAAGATGGGACGCTTCAAAGTTTTTTCGAAAAACACGCAATTCCTTTTGTCGGCAGCCCCAGCGATGTCTGCCGCAGGGGATTCAATAAATACCGCGCCCAGGAATTTTTAAAGAAAAACAATTTCCCCACTCTCCCTTGCCTTCTTATCCAATCGAAAGAGGCGGAAATCGCAACTTTTTGGAAGCAAAACGGCATCAAAAGAGCCGTTATCAAGCCGACCTCCTCGGGATCGAGCATCGGAGTCAAAAATGCCGACACTGTGGAGAGCGCCAAAATAGTCATCGCCGAACTTTGGGACGAGGGATTTCATGAACTTATGATCGAACCCTTTTGCGAAGACGCGGAATTCACGATTTGCGTCCTTGAAAACCAGAAGGGACTTCCCGTTAGTTTGATCCCATCCGAGATCGATATCGGAAAAAGCGGGATTTTCGATTACCGGAAAAAATACCTCCCCTCAGACCAAAAGCGCTATTTCTGCCCGCCCCGTTTCGACGATGCGGCAATCCGGACGATCCGGAGCGAAGCGGAGCGGTTTTTCAAGGTTTTAGGGCTTCGCGATTACGCGCGGATCGACGGATGGATCTCAAAAGAGGGAAAAGTCCGTTTTTCCGACCTCAATCCCTATAGCGGCATGGAGCAAAACAGCTTTATCTTCCAGCAATCGACACGAGTAGGCATATCCCATACAGATTTGATCGCCTATATTTTGGAGGCGGCACTGAGGCGGATTGGCAAACCTCAGACGGTCCGCAGGACGCTTGCCAGGGGCAAGAATTTGCAAAAAGTCTTCGTTCTCATGGGAGGTTTGACATCCGAAAGACAGGTTTCTTTGATGAGCGGCACGAACGTGTGGCTCAAATTGATCCATTCCGACAAATTCGAGCCCGTTCCCTTTTTATTGGACCAAAAAATTTGGGAATTGCCCTATGGATTTACCCTTCATCATACCGTTGCGGAGATGGTGGAGCATTGCGAAAGGGCCGATGCTTTGCTCGCCCGGACGATTCCCTTCGTCAAGGAGATCCGGAAAGCTTTAGATCTTCCGCCGATAAACGCCCTCGATGCGCCCCGTTCCTTGGATTTGGACGGCTTCCTTGAGAAAGTGAAGAAAGAGAGCGCTTTCGTATTCATCGCCTTGCACGGAGGAATGGGAGAAGACGGCACTCTGCAAAAACAATTGGAAGAAGCCGGCGTTCTTTTCAACGGGTCGGGATCTGGAGCCTCGCGGATTTGCATGGACAAACGGCTTACGGCTGACTGCATACGGAAATTGAATGACCCCGACGTCCTTCCTATGAATCAGATCTCTTTTGAAGCGAAGAATATCTTTCAGAAATCGGCAAGCGAAATCGGAAAAATTTGGGATGGCGCCGTAAAACAATTCGGAACAGACGACCTCCTTATCAAACCCCAATGCGACGGCTGTTCGACAGGCGTGATCCGGATCCGCTCAGCAAAAGAGTTTTCGATCTATATCGAGTGTTTAAAAAAAGGGGCGACCCAAATTCCGAAGGGGATGCTCAACGGTCAAAACTCGATCATCGAAATGCCTGTTTTTTCGGAAGAGCAGACCTTTTTGCTGGAGACTTTCATCCACACGGATAAAATCCAGATCCTCAAAACCGAATTCATCCACAAACCCGTGAGCGGATGGTGCGAGATGACGGTCGGAATATTTGAAAGAGGGGGGGAATATATGGCTCTCAATCCCAGCATTACTGCAGCCGAGAGCGATGTCCTTTCCGTGGAAGAGAAATTCCAAAGCGGCACAGGAGTCAACATCACGCCTCCTCCCGTTGAATTGCTCTCTCCCGCAAGCCGTAAAAAAGTCCAAGAAGGGATTTGCAAAGCGGCGAAAGCGCTAGGGATTCAAAATTATGCCCGCTTCGATGTTTTCGTCGAATTGGCTACAGGCAGGATTCGCATCATTGAAGCGAATTCCCTCCCAGCCCTCACGCCATCGACCGTGCTATACCATCAAGGCTTAAGCGAAACGCCCCCGATCCCGCCGCGCCAGCTTTTGACGAGGCTGATAGACAGCACGAAAGAACTGGCTCTCGCTTAAGCGAAAAGTTCGGCGAGAAAATCGCGGATGGAACGGAGGGCCCGTTCGGCGCTAAGAGGATTGTAGGCAAGGCCGGATGCGGGATCGTTGACCCCCGGCGTCGCAAAAGCATGGTATGTGCCGCCGTAGATGTGTGCTTGCCAGTCGACTTGGGATTCGTTCATTTCTTTTTCGAAGGCGCGCAGATCGTTTTGCGTGGCGACCGGATCGTTATACCCTTGAAGGATCAGGACTTTTGCCCGGATCGGTTTTGTCTGCACTTGGGAGGGAGGTTCGAAATGGCCGTAGAGGCTGACAGCTCCTTTTAATTCTACCCCGCTCCGCGCGAGATCTAAAGCGCAAAGCCCGCCGAATCCGTAGCCGATGACGGCGATGCGGCTGCTGTCTACTTGAGGCAGAGAGAGCGCTGCTTCATATCCTTTCAGAAGACGCCTTTGCAGCAGTCTCCGGTCTTCTAAAAACGGTTTTTTCAAGGCGGCGCATTCTTCTTTAGATTTCCCTAAAATGCCTTTGCCATACATGTCGAGGGCAAAGCCGACATAGCCCCATTTCGCCATCAATTCCGCTCTTTCGCAGATAAATGGATCGCGTCCTTTCCAAGCGTGGCAAAGGATGATCGCGGGATGTTTTCCTGGATTTGGAGAGACGGCGAATCCTTCTAAAGAAACGCCTTGATCGGAATAAGGAACTGCATGACTGGAGGCCATGCAGTTAGTTTCTCAAATCGAAAGATTTAATTCTTTTGTTTTTAGGAAGGAAGAACGATTTTTTTATAACGGTTGAAATAGGGCAAAGGTGTACTCAAATCGATTTGGGCAGAGTGATTTTTTTTCAAATCTGCAACTTTTTTTCTCACGGAATCAATTTCGCTAGAAAAAGCTTTTTCAATTTTTTTAGGAATAGATAATCTATTTCCTGAGTTCCTTAATGTATCAATTTTTCCGATACAATCTTCTGCAAGACTTAGGCTAGTATTGATGTCCTCATTTGCAGTCCCGTCCTTCATCGAAGCAAGTCTTGCAGATTTATGCATTAAGGCATAAGCATGCAGTAGATATAGATTGATGGTAGTATATGAAGGTTTTGATAAAACACAAGGAATTCTAAATCCTTCATCTAAAACATCGAGGGTCTTTTGAATCTCACTCTTTTTAACTTTATCGTCTTTCATAATGGCTATATTTTTTAGCATTTTCTGAGTTTTTGAGACGAGAAGAGGTACTTTTGTTGTTTTATCATACTTCTTTTTCGGCGGAGTATCTCGTGAAGACAAAGCTGTATCTGTTTCTGAGGAATCCACAGAGGGGGATCTCGAGGTGCTTGAAGAGTTGGATAAAACTACCGGAGTCCAGTTTTTTCTTTTTTTAGTTTTTTTTTTCGCAGGAAAATCTAGGTCTGATGAATCTGTTGAGGTGGGACTGCTTGAGGAACTTGAAGAAACAGGTTCTTCTGCCGGTCTTTCCAAAGCTTCGAACGCCATTAGCGATTCGGACGCGATTTCATGGAATTTTTGAGTTGTAAGGGCCTTGTCCAAATTGACGACGTGGTCTCTGGTTTTTCTAACACCGTCATTCAACAGAATCGTTTCTGGGCTTGGGGGGCAGCTAGGGCTTCGGAGCGAATTTTCCGCTTTATCTAGCCATTTTCCAACTTTAGGAAAGCCGAGGTCTTTATTTGCCAGCCCTGCGTTTAATGCTTTTAAAAAGTATTTCTGGGCTTTTTTAAATCGCTTACTTGGTTTTTCTTTTTTTGAGAAAAGCGGTCTGTCAAGTTGTTTGCAGGATGCAGGGTGCTTGGAGGAGACACTCTTTAACCCGTTTTTGAAAGCTTGAGAGACATTTCCATTCGCCGGAGCTAAACCAGACACCCATCTAACGCCTACATGTTCTGGCCCGCCTATATCGATCATTCCTTCTTCAGGCGAAGGGTCGATTGTAACTTTTTGTCTTTTATGTCCTTCTTGAATTGCAAGGCTACTCATATTATCCTCTAAATAAATTAAAAATATCCATTTATTATAACAGATATTTAAATAATGTAGAAGATATTGTTTAAATTGTAAGTTGCTGTTTTTTAGTTATTTATGAATCAGCTGTCTCAATACATAGGGTAAAATCCCCCCATGTTCGTAATATTCCGCTTCCATCGGGGTGTCGATGCAGGTTGCGAGCTTCGCTTTCTTCTTGGTTGGGCCTCGCTCGATCTCTAGGGTGACTTCTTGCCTAGGAGTCAATTTCCCATCTAAACCGAGGAGAGTGAACTCCTCATCGCCTGTAATCCCTAAACTTTCCCAGCTTTCCCCTTCTTGGAATTGAAGGGGGAGGACCCCCATTCCAATAAGATTGCTCCGATGGATCCTTTCGAAGCTTTGGGCGACCACTGCGCGGACTCCAAGAAGCGCCGTTCCCTTCGCAGCCCAGTCGCGGGAGCTTCCCATCCCATAATCTTTACCGGCGAAAAGGATCAGAGGAATATTTTTTTCCGCATATTTCTGGCAGGCGTCGAAAATGGACATAACAGTCCCTTCAGGCATGAGGCGGGTAAAGCCGCCTTCTTTTCCTTGCGCCATTCTGTTCGCGATCCGGACATTGGCGAAAGTGCCGCGTATCATCACTTCGTGATTTCCCCTCCGGCTTCCGTAACTGTTGAAGTCGTCTTCTTTGACACCTTGGGCGAGAAGATATTGGCCGGCGGGAGAGTTCGCTTTGAAAGCGCCGGCCGGAGAAATATGGTCGGTCGTCACTGAATCGCCGAAGAGGGCAAGAGGGCGCATCCGCTCGAATTTTTTTCTTTTGGGCAGGTTCAATGAAAAGTCATCGAAATAGGGAGGCTTGCGGATATAGGTGCTTTTTTCGTCCCAATGATAACGGGCGCTTTTCTTAACGGGAATTTTTTCCCAGACCGGATTGTCATTCCGGATATGGGCATATCTTTCCGTAAACATTTTCGGTTCGATCGCATTTGAAATCGTTTTGTGGATCTCATGGGACGAGGGCCAAATGTCTTTGAGATAGACAGGATGGCCTGCCTTGTCGTGTCCGAGCGGCTCTTTTTCCAGATCGATATCCACTCTCCCAGCGATCGCAAAGGCGACGACGAGAGGCGGGGACATCAGGAAATTCGCTTTGACTGAGCTATGGATCCTCGCTTCGAAATTGCGGTTGCCGCTGAGCACGCTCGCCGCGATCAAATCGCTTTCTTTGATCGCGTCTTCGATCTTCGCTTCTAAGGGACCGCTATTGCCGATGCAAGTCGTACAGCCATAAGCTACGAGTTGAAACCCGAGCCGGTCTAAATATTTCTGAAGGTCGGCTTTTTTCAAATAATCGGTCACGACGCGCGATCCAGGAGCCAAACTGGTTTTAACCATCGGATTGACGGTCAATCCTTTCTCCACGGCTTTTTTGGCTAATAGCCCTGCCCCGATCATGACGTACGGGTTGCTCGTGTTCGTGCAGCTGGTGATCGCTGCGATGACGACCGAGCCGTTCGCTAATTTCCCGTGATAAGGAACCGATTCTTGATAGCCAGGAGCTACGACCGGATGATTCATAGGACGGTTGGTTACCATTTCGGTTTCGCTCCAAATCGCAGTGGAAGAGGCTGGCTTTGATGTCCCGCCTGTATCGTGGGGAGCGTCTACCTTGAAAGATCCGTCTGAATGGAGATAGACGGTTTTGTTCAAATCGGCTGGAGATTTTTCGTATCCTCCCGAAGCGCTCGGCGCGGAGAGGAGCTCTTTGAATTTTCGTTTCAAATCGTTTAATGGGATCCTGTCTTGCGGCCGTTTCGGGCCAGCAACGCAAGGCGAGATAGACGCGAGGTCCAATTCCAAAACTTTGGTGTAATCGATCTCTCCTTGTTTTGGGATTCCAAATAACTTTTGCGCTTTCAAATACTCTTCGATTTGAGAGACTTTTTCCCTATCGCGTCCGGTCATGCGGAGATAGTCGAGGGTTTTTTCATCGACCGGAAAAAATCCCATAGTAGCGCCGTATTCAGGGGCCATGTTTCCGATGGTCGCCCTGTCCGCGACCGTCAAGCTCGCGGTCCCCTCGCCAAAAAATTCAACGAATTTACCTACGACCTTTTCTTTTCGGAGCATTTCCGTGACGCGAAGGGTGAGATCGGTCGCAGTGACCCCTTCAGGAAGCTCTCCTTTTAAATGCACCCCGATGACCTCCGGCGTTTGCATGGAAACCGGCTGTCCGAGCATTGCGGCCTCCGCTTCGATGCCACCCACGCCCCATCCGACAATTCCAAGGCCGTTGATCATCGTCGTGTGGGAATCGGTCCCGACCAAAGTATCGGGAATGAGAAGGACGGCCTCTTTTTCTTTATTTTCTGTGACGACTGTTGCGATGTTCTCCAAGTTGACCTGGTGCACGATGCCGATCCCAGGGGGGACGACTTTGAATGTATGGAAGGCTTCCTGGCCCCATTTAAGAAATTCATATCTCTCCCGGTTTCTCTCGAATTCGATCTCCAGGTTAAAAAGAAATGCGTCCACCGTTCCCGAGCGGTCGACTTGGACCGAATGGTCGATGACGAGGTCGACGGGAACTTCGGGTTCGATGAGTTTAGGATCCCGGTCTCTTTCCGCGACGGCATCCCGCATCGCCGCCAAATCGACCAAAAGCGGCACACCGGTAAAATCTTGCAAAATGACCCTCGATACGATGAAGGGAACATCTCCCGGATTGGGTTTTTGCGGATTCCATTTCGCGAGAAGAGCCACATCTTCTTCCCTCACCCGCTTCCCATCGCAATTGCGTAAGAGCGATTCGAGCATGATCCGGATCGAGATCGGCAATCTTGAAATTTTGCCGACGCCTTTCTCTTCCAGGGCGGGAAGGGAGTAGTAATAGCGCTTCTTGTCGTTATGGAGAGAGCGGAGGGTATTGAAAGGATTGGGTAACTGGGACATATTTTTCTCTTGCAAGGATTTTTTTCAGTCTAGGGCGTGTTCCCTAATTTCATCAAGCAACGCTTTTTGTACCTTTTGGTCCTCGCGCAGCTTTCTCATAGAAGGTCTCTCAGTGAATACAGGTTTCGTCTTTCAAAAAGCGAGGAAGAAAACGATATTGAGGATGTTCTGGTGGATCCAGTCTCTGGAAAGATGTTGTTTTTGGAAGCGGGCCATGTAGGAGAGCTCTCCAGAAAGATTTTTATAGATATGGCTCATCAATCCAACCGTTAACCGATCTTCGTTGAGTCCTCTTCTTTGACGGATGAAGATTTCGTTCTCTAGGTAAGGATTGATTTGAAATGAAGTGAATGTCCGAGGAGGGACGATCCGGATCCGGTTCCGGTAGACCCAATGGACCGGGTCGCTGTCCAGGATCCTATATTCGACCCGGTTTCGGTCGATGAGCTGCCATTTGGATGGAAAGAGAAAAAAGAAAACGTCCGCAAAAGGGGTATATTCCGGTTTCCAATGATTGGAATTGATGGGAAAGCGGAGTCCAACTTGCCGATATCCCGGAGCGAGGCCCAGCCATTTTACAGGGGTGTAAATCGGTTCGATCGAAAAGGATGCGCGATAGAATTTCGATGCTTCATCCCCAACCCTGAATTCGAATAGGGAAAGCAGCATCCACTCAGGACTGAATTGTTTGGCCGCAAAATTCCAGCACCAAATTTGGAAATCCCCATTCCGGTTGATTTGCGCCGAGAGCGCAAGGGGGAATAAAACCAATATATACCGAAACAATTTTTTCAAAAGGAACCCTAAGAGGAAAATTTTAATATTAATCAAATTTACTTTTTTTCAACATGAACTATCGTTGAAAAATCCGCCTATCGCATAGAATAAATGGCCAAAAAAGATAGTAGAGGAGCATTTGATGAAGCGTCTTTACCGGTTGCTTGGAGTTTGTTCGGGTTGGGGCGCCCAAATCCGCTCGTGCGAGCAAGGCCCCCAGGCTCTTTTGGATGCACAGGTTTTCGAGAACCTTAAGTTCGAGGGAATCCCGATCGACGAGGTCGAGATGCTTTTTCCTATGAAAATGGCGAAAGACGAACAGATTTCCCTGCCCCGCTCGCTGCCCTTAATCCATGAATTCAATCTCCGTTTGGCTGGGGCGGTCGCCCAATCGATGGAAAAAGGGCGGTTTCCGGTCGCGATAGGCGGCGACCATTCGAACGCGGTGGGAATGTGGAATGGGGTTAGGCGAGCCCTTTTGAAAAAAAATTCCCTTCCCATGGGCCTCATCTGGATCGACGCGCATATGGATGGCCATATCCCTGAAACAACTCCCTCCGGAGCCTGGCACGGGATGCCGGTCGCCAATCTTCTCGGGTATGGCGAAAAACAGCTCTCCCAGCTCATTCAAAAGGAGCCGGTCGTCCTGCCTGAAAATCTCGTTTATATTGGAGTCCGCTCTTATGAAGAAGGAGAAGCGGAGCTGCTCGAAAGGCTGAAAGTAAAAATTTATTTCATGGACGAGGTGAAAGAGAGGGGCCTCGAGACGGTCGTAAGGGAAGCGATTGAACGGATCTCTAAAAAGACGGCGGGTTTCGGTGTGAGTCTCGATCTCGATGCGATCGATCCGGAGGAGGCTCCTGGAGTGGGAAGCCCTGAACCCGGAGGCATCTCTGCAGACGAACTTCTTTCCGTTCTTCCGTTTTTAGGGAAAGATCCGCGGCTTTTGGGTTTTGAAATGGTGGAATACAACCCCGAAAGAGATCCAAACAATAAAACCCGTCAGCTTATCTACGAAATTCTGAAAAAGGTTCTTTAACAATCTTTGAGATAGGAATGGACAGGAACCTATCTCAATAAAAAGTTTCAGTCGATTTTTCGGTTCTTTTGAGCCAATTTTCGGCTCAAATCCTTGGGGGGCAATATCGACAAGGTATATAGCCCCCCCCAAGTTTGAGTCCGAAAATTGGCCAAAATAATCCAAAAACTCGACGAAGCCTCGGTTTGTGGTCAGTCTCTAAGATGCGCAGGATAGAGAAGTTTAGTTTCCTGCAGATCATGCCGCGAAGCGTCCTGCTTCTTGGATGAAAAGTCTCAAGATTATCGGGAGACCGCTTCGGCGTAAGGCTTCAAAACCTGTTTCCATTTGGCGATATAGGTCGAAAGGCTTTGGAAATGGCCTGTGTTGAGCACTTCAAAAAATTCTCCGGCATTCATTTGATGGATCATCGATTGGTTTAAATAGTAGGATTCGTAAATACGGGCCTCTTCCTTCAGGATATACGCGCTTTTGTCGATCAGATTGCGGCTCTTCAACGCATCGAGAAAAACTTGCCCATTCGATAAATTTTGTTCGTTGTGGGTTTGAAAAACTAATATCTGCCGTCCCGTATCCGCCATCCCGGCAAATTGGGTGAGATTCATAATCCGGGAAATTCCCCCTACAACCCCTCCTCCATTATATGTAAAACGGGGAGGCGTGGGATCTTGGATCAGAAGATAAAGATGGTAATATTTCGATCTAGAATTCGCTGGAGCGGGGATCGATCCGTTTTCGATTTGGATGCCGCTCATCGGAGTGACAATTAATTTAGATGTAGTAAACAACCCTTTTTTTGTTTTGACCAACGCCCTTTTTTTCGATCGATCGAGGGATACGCTTTCTACTTTGTGATTGAGAAGCAGCTCAATGTTGGCTGCTTCTACAAGACGGGTCAGGTGATCGATCAGTTCGAAGCAGCCTTGAGAAAAATAAAAGCCGTTTGGACTGTTGGAAGATTCGAAAGGGAGGGAGGGATTGTCCATAGAGACGATATGGCATCCCGCATACGTTTCCAAAAAGGCTTTTAAATTCATATCGTGGCCGATTTGATGGCACCCTAAATCGACGTGGGGGATTCCGCAAACGTTGATGGCTTTCCAGGCTCCGCCGCATTCGTTCGCCTCTTCCAAGATGAGAACCTTTTTTCCGGAATGGGATTGATAAAGGGCTTCAAAAAGCGAAAATGGACTCGTGCCTACGACGATGCAATCATAGTCGGAAGCAAAGGCGATTTGGAGTAAAAGCAAAAAAGAGAGGATGAATCGCATAGAGATCCTTTTTTTAAGCGCAGGATCTTATGCTATTCAACGAATTTTTATGAAGAATTCAGTTTTGGAGTTCGAGGGTCAGGCGGGCGATCAACTCTTGCGCGGTGAGAGATTCGCATTCGCGGAAATGCTCGCCTGCAAAAAGGCACATGAATTCCGGGTTATTTGAAGCGGACGCCGCATTGCGTAAAGATCGGGTGAGGAACTGGGCGATCGGGTAAGCGGGGATTTCATTCTCAATCGATGCCATTTCCCGGATGAATTGATTCTCAATGCAGCGGGCCCATTTTCCAGAGTAGGCGCGGCTCAACACGGTTTTTTTTGTCTTTTCCCTTAATAGTGCGTGTTTGTAAGCCGGATCCACACCGCATTCAACACAGCATAAAAAAGCAGTCCCCATTTGAACCGCAGAGGCGCCGGCGTCGAAAGCCGATCGAATGTGCGCTCCGTTCATGATGCCGCCTGCCGCAATCAAAGGCTTCTTGACCTGGGACTGAACCGTCTTGATGAGTTCCATTGTAGGGGACAGCCCTTCGCCGACGCCTCCGATAAATGTTCCTCGGTGCCCTCCCGCTTCTTTGCCTTGGCAAACAATAAAATCGGCCCCCGCTTCTTGAAGGGCCAACGCTTCCGCCGGATGGGTGGCCATGCCAAGGACCACCGCATGTTTCTTATGGAATTCTTTTAGGATAGAAAGAGGAAGGATTCCATATACGAAACTGACGATGGGAATTTTCTCTTCCAATAGGATTTCGGCTTGTTTTTCTAAGGAAGGCAAGGGTTCCACTTCCATGGAAAGTGCAAATCCGGTTTTTCGTTCGTATTCTTTTAATTTCTCGACATAGGCGATGGAGATGGGCTCCCGGGAGTGGGGGAAGATTTGCAAATTGACATTGAAGGGACGGCGGGTCAGCTCTCGGATTTTCCGGATCGCCATCTTTAATTCATCGGGCGGCATCATTCCGGCAGCCAATGAGCCGACGGCGCCCGTGTTAGAGACAGCTGCGACCAGTTCCGGGGATGTCGCCCCGCCGGCCATCGGCGCTTGAATCAAAGGGATAGCGACGCTAAGCCGCTTGGTAAATTCAGTCTGAGGCCATGAGAGGGGTGTCATAATTTCTGGATACCATAACTCCCTGTTTTATTACACATGGAAGGCCTCGCTTGTGTTATTTATTTGTATTTAATATAAACGTTGCGTTAAGAGTTTAGGTTGAGAAAGTTTAGGTGTTTTTAAAGATGAGTCAAATAATTTCTGCTAAGCAAACCTATCCAATTTCCATTTATCCACTCCCTGCTGCAAGAATTGCATCTCTTGAAGAATTAGAACCTTATCTTGGGAAAGTGGTTAAATTTACGAGCGACGGGGGCAAGAATTGGCAATATTTTTTACTCGATCAATTCGTCTATTCGGAAGACGGCCGAGAAATCAGGGGAGTGAAGTGTTTTGCTGAAAAACGTCTCTGGAAAAGCCATTTGGTAGGAACCTACGCTCTTTTTTCAAATGATTCTTTTGCAAAAGGAAATTTTTCGGATCCCCAATCTTAATTTTGAATTGGCTGCTTACCCTGAATTCGCCACCCTTTCCTTCGAGGGAGTGGAAGGGGAGGGTTTTCTTCCAGAAGAGGCGGCGAGTCTGTATTGTTCTTTCGATCTCCGCTTCCAGTCCGCGGCCTGAGTATCCTTTATTGCGGGCTCCGCTTACTTTGGTGCGGTCCGCGAAACCTTCGCAGTTGGCAATTTCGATTTTCTTCGATTTACTGAAAATGGAGCCGAATGAATCGATCGTGCCAGAGCCAACGGAAATCAAAGGAATCCCATTTTCTTATACTTGGGATCTCCATACGGAAGAAGGAGGCGCCCTTTTAGTGGGAGGAACCAAGGATAGAGTCAGGATGATCTGGTGGGAAGCGATCCGGAAAGATCCTCCAGCAAAAATCGATGTCAATTATGCAGCATGCGTAAGAAGAGCGGACTTGGAAATCTTTTTAGAGAAGGTTCTTGAGAAGATCGGCGTCACGAGAAGGGAATCTCGTTCATTCGTCGATTATTGGAGTTTTGTATTTAGTCATGATTTCGATCCGGATCATGCGCCTTATCTTTTAATTCAGCTCGTTGAAAAACGAGATCTTGAAAAATATCTTCCAAGAATGGCCATCCAAAGCAAAAGAACCTATTTTGAACTGCATCGTTTTTATTTTCTTTTCCTCCCTGTAGCCCTGATTCACAGGAAAGGGCTTGATCCAAATGATTATTTAGAATCGTTGATCCATTCGCGCTTTAGTTTGAACTCCGTCATCGATTTAGGCGGAGAGGTGGTCCCTTCCGCGGATGTCAAAAAAATGAGCGGAATCAGCGATTCCAAGGAATTCATTAATGAGTTCATCGAAAATCACATCAGAGCGTAATTTCATTCAGTAATTTTTTCAGAAATTCTAGGGCTTGGCGATGAATGCCAGGCTCTAGGCTTTCTCTAGGGCCTGCGACATTGAGGATGTTTGGGCGCTGCGATTGCAGCCATTCGCGGGCGCGGCTCATACTGTCAGGATCGTTCATGTTGGCGATCAGGCAAGGTTTTTTATGGGTTTTCGCCAAATCGGCTGTAAAGGAAGTGCCTCCGGTCAAAGGAAGTTTCCGGACAAGAATGAGGGTGGCGTCCCCATCCCGTACATTCCATTCGGTCCGTTCCCTGTATTCGGCTGTCGGCGTCTCCTGCAGCCGATATAGGGGAGGAATCGTTCCGTCTTCCGCTTTGCGGCCCTTTGGACACCAGCCTCCCTGTTCGATTCCAAGCTGGAGAGCCGCGTCGAGCGCCGCTCGGTCCACTCCTGTCTGTCCTCCGCTGATGATTTTCATCTCGCCTTGCGGTATTTGAGGATCAATTCGATCGCCCTTCCGATAAAGATTCCCGTGATCGTGCCAGAGATGAGGGCATCTGAAAGAAAAAGATGGGAAGCGGCTTCAGGATGGGTTTCATAATTGAAAATGAAGAAATAGCGGACTGCGAAAACAAGAAGGATCAAGATCAGGGTCGACCAAGTGCCAGGAATAGCAATGGAGTCGCTCGGTACTGCTTTAATCTTCCACCTACGGACCATCAGCCATCCGAAAAACCCTCCTACGGTAAGCCCGATCAGCCAGAATACAATGAGCGAATAATGGCCTTGGACCCGTTCATTGAGCCAGGCCAAATTCCAAACGGTGAAAACAAGAGGCAGAAGCCAAATCTTTTTTACCGTGAT
This sequence comes from uncultured Chlamydiae bacterium, assembly GCA_963713105.1. Classification (GTDB taxonomy): domain Bacteria; phylum Chlamydiota; class Chlamydiia; order Chlamydiales; family SM23-39; genus CAVQKJ01. The sequence continues at coordinate 736,086 of CAVQKJ010000004.1, read as the reverse complement.
GACGCGCTGCTGCGTCGCTCTCAATCCAATGAGCGTTAAACCCACGAAGAGGAGAAAGACCCACCAGGGGGTCTGTTTGAAAATTTCGATCAACAGTTCCATTTGAACTCCCATTTGTATACTAACGAATGTGAGTCAATATTTCCAATTTCCAATAGAAGCGGAGGAGGATTGCTAGAAAAGAAAAACAAGATCCGATTTGCGGGAGGATTGGGCAAGATACGCAAGATCTTTCATCTATTATCTTGTTCATCATGCCGACTCTGTCGATCTTGATTATCTTGTCCTTTTCCGTGAATCACGCATGTCAAGGCATTCTTCATGCAACCCGTCCTGATTGCCAATAGAGGGGGAAAGGGATTGCTAGAAAAGAAAAACAAGATCCGCTTTGCGGGAGGATTGGGCAAGATACGCAAGATCTTTCATCTATTATCTTGTTCATCATGCCGACCTTGTCGATCTTGATTATCTTGTCCTTTTCCGTGAATCACGCATGTCAAGGCATTCTTCATGCAACCCGTCCTGATTGCCAATAGAGGGGGAAAGGGATTGCTAGAAAAGAAAAACAAGATCCGCTTTGCGGGAGGATTGGGCAAGATGCGCAAGATGTATCATCTATTATCTTGTTCATCATGCCGACCTTGTCGATCTTGATTATCTTGTCCTTTTCCGTGAATCATGCATGTCGAGTCATTCTTCATGCAACCCGTCCTGATTGCCAATAGAGGGGGAAAGGGATTGCTAGAAAAGAAAAACAAGATCCGCTTTGCGGGAGGATTGGGCAAGATACGCAAGATGTATCATCTATTATCTTGTTCATCATGCCGACCTTGTCGATCTTGATTATCTTGTCCTTTTCCGTGAATCATGCATGTCGAGTCATTCTTCATGCAAGCGTCCTGCCTGCAAGGGGAGGACGGAGAGGAGGGAAATTTTCTTACCTTTTAATTCCCTTTGCGATTTTAATGGAATTCATGGAATGGGAAAAAAAATACATCGAGGCTTTGATCAATGCATTGAGGCCGGGCGGGGCTGTTTTGCAAGTGGGTTATGGCAACGGCTATGCCGCGGAGCAAATACAGCTCTTTCATCCTTCGAGCCATGTGATTTTAGAGCGCGATGTTGAAAAGGCCGGACGGGCAGAAAAGTGGGCCAAGGGCCGCTCTGGTGTCAGAGTGATTGAAGACACATGGGAAAGCGCGCTCCGGGAGCTTGGGGTTTTCGATGCGGTTTTTTTCAATGAATTCGACCCGCAAATCCAAATGGCTGTGAAAGACAACCTCTTTACAAGCGAGGTCGTAAAAGAGGGACATCGATTGTTGGAAGAGATCGGCCAGCAGCTTCCTGAATTGACGAGAATCCGTTACAAAGATCACGAACTGGAAGAGTTTTGTCAAAGTCTTGGCTCTTCTGCGAAAGCTCAAATATCCCGTTTTTTGGCAGACCTTGAACAAAATGGGCAGATTACCTCGGAACAAAAAGAGAAAATGATCCGCAAGTACAAGCTTCCTGAGAGTAAAAAAAACTCTAAGAGCCCGTTGCATTTGGGAATGGCTCTCGATCCGATGCTCCTTTTTCTCAAGGAATGTCTCAGGACTCATATGCGGAAAGGGAGCCGTTTTTCTTGTTTTTCCTCCTCTTCCACATCTATGTCTGAAGATCCTCTTTTTTCCGACGAGATCATCGTCGACCCTTCGATCAATTATAGAGAGGAGATCTTCTCGGCAGGAAAAAAAGAAGGATTGATTCTTCTTATTGAAAAGGTCGTTTAAAATCTTTAAAATCTTGGGAGTCGAATGAAGTTTTTCATTTGCTTTCTTCTTATAGCGACCGTAACACTCTTTCAGAGGCCTATGTCAGCGATAGAAACGAAACCCTATGGATCCTGGGAATCTCCGATCACAGCCGATTTGATCGTCACCGATACGGTCAAGTTCCTAGGGGTGCAGGAGTCTAGAGGCGCCATTTATTTTCTCGAACAGCGTCCCCAAGAGAAGGGGAGGACGGCTATCGTCCGAATGAAAGGCGACCAATTCGAAGACCTTTTGCCGATTCAATATAACGCGAGATCGAGGGTCCACGAATATGGAGGCGGAAGCGCGCTGATTGCCAACCAGGCGATTTATTTTTCCAACGACGCCGATCAGCAGCTCTATAAAATCAATACAGATGGAAGCATTTCTCCGTTGACTCAGGAGAAAAATAGCCGTTTCGCCGACGGAACTTACGACCCTTTTCGAAATCTTCTTTATTATGTCTTAGAAATCCACGGAGATAACCCAGCAAACGTTGTGAATTGCTTGGCCGCCATCGACCTCAAAAACGGGAACGTGGTCCGCATCGCGGAAGGAGCCGATTTCTATTCAAGTCCAAGAGTGAGTCCAGATGGCCGCTATCTCGCCTATTTCGATTGGAACCTTCCCTTTCTTCCCTGGGAGGAATCGAAGCTTCATATCGCCGAATTAAATGGGGACGGAAGCTTGTCGAACGACCGCGTCGTCGCTGGAGGAAAAAACGAATCTGTGGCGCAGCCCTCTTGGGGGCCTGACGGGCTTTTATATTTTATTTCGGACCGGTCGGGTTGGTGGAATTTATATCGTGAAAAGCAGGGAAAAGTCGAAGCTCTCTGCCCCATGGAAGCCGAGTTTAGTTCCCCTCAATGGACGTTTGGAGAGACGAGCTACTGTTTTTGGGGAGATAGCCGGATCGTATGCATCTATTCGCAGCACTGCTTCGATCATTTGGCCGAAATCCCAATCAACGGAGGAAAAGCGAAGCCCATCAAAATTCCTTATCAGACAATCGATAATCTTTCGATCGAGGGGGACACTCTTTGCTTCATCGGGGCAGGCCCAACCCATCCAGCAGCTTTGATCCAGTATGATTTAAAATCGGGAAAATCGAAGACGATAAAGAAGTCGCGCGAGATATCTATTGATCCTGCCTATATTTCTGAGGCGGTGCCCATCGATTTTCCCACGGAAGGAGGCGTAAAGGCCCATGCATTTTATTACGCTCCGAAAAATCCGAAATTCAAGGCTTCTGCTAAAGAATTGCCTCCTCTGATCGTGGCGGCTCACGGCGGACCCACTTCGCAAGCGTCCCCCCAGTTGAATTTGTCAATCCAATATCTGACCTCGCGCGGCCTGGCGGTCATCGATGTGAATTATGGGGGCAGTTCCGGCTATGGCCGCGCGTATCGCGACCGGTTGAACGGAAACTGGGGAATTGTCGATATAGACGATTGCGTGAATGCGGCCAAATATTGTGTGAAAGAGAAATTGGCCGACAAAAAACGGCTCGCGATTCAAGGGGGAAGCGCAGGAGGGTATACGACTTTGGCAGCTCTTGCCTTCCGCGATGTTTTCGGAGCCGGGGTTTCCCTTTTTGGAGTGAGCGATCTTGAAGCTTTAGCTAAATTTACACATAAATACGAGCTTCGCTATTGGGACACGCTCATCGGGCCTTATCCCGCTGCAAGGGATCTTTATATCGCGCGCTCCCCGATCTACCACATCGAAGGGATCCATCGTCCCATCCTTTTGTTGCAAGGCGCAGAAGACGCGATCGTCCCTCCGGACCAATCGGAAAAAATGTACCAGAGCCTTTTGAAGCGAGGAATTCCGACCGCTTATATTCTTTTCGAGGGGGAGCAGCACGGGTTTAGAAAAGCGCCGAATATCAAACGGTCGATCGAATCTGCCGCCTATTTCTATTCCAAAATATTCGGTTTTTCCTTAGCGGATAAAATAGAACCTGTAGTCATAGAAAATTTCCATGAATAAAATATGGATTTTGTTTCTCTCTTTCTCAATCGGATTATTCGGCAAGGAAAAGACCGATATTCTGTTTTATTTGCAAGATGCTGGAGAGACATACGCCTTATTGCCTGTGATCCGAAAACTCGAGGAAAAAGGGATCGATACTCTCGTATTAATAGCAGGAGTTGCTGAAGACACTGCTGGGCAAAGCGGAGTGCCCGCCGCAAGGTTCCGGCAATTTTCTGATTTCAAAGTGGCGACGCCAATCGATCGCAGTTGGGGCCGTTCGCAAAAACTGCCCGACTCAGAGATCCGCGTCGTAGTTGATGAGATTGAAACGAAAGAAGTGGTCGCGGGGGTAGCTTTTGAATTGCAAGGACAAATATTAGACCTCTATTCAAAAAAAGGAATTCCCACTTTCGCTTATTGGGACAATTTCAATTCCGACGGGGAGAATCCCTATTTCCTGACAGCCCATTCGGTGGAAAAAAAGGCCGAAACCCTTTTGCTGCCCTCTTATATCCTTGAAAAGGCCTTTGAAAATCGAGAGGGGAAAGCGGTCGTCGGCCAGCCTACATTGCAGCAGTGGAAAACGGAGATCGATGCGATTGATTGCGGGGAATTGCGCCGGAAACTGGGAATCGGGGCCGATCGCAAAACCGCCCTTTTTATCGGAGGATATGGAACCGATTTTGAAGAGGCTTTGAGTCTATTTTTAAAAGGGATTGCTGGAATCGACGATGTTCAATTTCTGATTCAGCCGCATCCGAAAACAAAAGGCGCAGCCTTCTCGTCCCCAAACCCAAATTGCAGGATGTTAAATGGAGAACTGTCGACGATCGAAGCAGTTGCTTTAGCCGATTTAGTTCTCTGCCATCAATCGACGGTCGCTTTTCAAGCTCTCGCAATCGGCAAGCCTGTTTTGCATGTGATCCCACCCCATCAAAAATTCGACAGCTTGCCTCTGCAACAGGGACTCGCCAAAAAAGTCAGCCGCACGGAGGATTTTAAAGACGCAGTCCGCCTTGCGATGCAAACGCCTGTCAGCGGGTTTTTCGATCTTATGGAAATCCCTGAAAACAGCGTCGATTTAATTGTTTCCGCCCTATTGGAAAATTTAGGAGTCGAATGAAGAGGCGCGTCCTCGAACGGTTTGAGGCTGTCGACCTGACCCACTCTTTAAATGAAGGGGTGCCTACCTGGTCCGGCGGCTGCGGCTTCCAACTCAAAATTAAGATGGATTACGAAGAGGGGCTTCGCGTTCAGAAACTCCAATGCCACGCAGGGATAGGCACTCACTTGGACGCCCCTTCCCACTTCATACGGGGTTCATGGACCGCCGCTGACCTCCCCTTAGAAAGTCTGATCGTACCTGCAGTAGTGATCGATTTGAAAGAGAAGGCGGATCCAGATTTTCTTCTCTCTCGAGAAGACATCGAGCGGTTTGAAGCATTGTACGGAACCATCCCGGAAGAAAGTTTGGTCCTGCTCCACACAGGCTGGGACCGATTTTGGAACGAGCCTCTCAGGTATCGAAATCCAGATTCGTCTGGAAAGATGCATTTTCCTGGATTTTCGCGATGAGGCAGTGTCCCTGCTTATAGAAAGAAACGTAGCCGGAATCGGGATCGATACCCTTTCTCCCGATGGAACGAACGAAGGGTTCCCTGTCCACGAACGGATTCTCGGCGCGAAAAAATACATCATCGAAAACGCGGCAAATTTAGGCCGAATGCCGCCGCAGGGCGCATTTGCCATTGCATTTCCATTAAAAATGGAAAACGCCACTGAGTCGGCGATCCGTCTCGCAGGACTGATTCCCTGTTAGTTATAGCCGCAACGGGTCACTCGTGATTGCAGCTGCAATCCTGAGGCCCTTGCATAACTATCTAAGACGTATGGAAAAGCTATGCGCCTTAAGTATGAAAATGGGACAGGATAGGCAAGATCCAAGCGGCAGGATGCACAGGATAAAGGATTCCTGTATCTTGCATACATGGCAGCGAAGCGATCCTGCTTATCCTGTTCTGCTTCCGCCGAATATGTAATCAGGTTAAAAACTGATGTGGGCCGGGGTCTTAGCGGTTATGCAACGGTCTCATCCTTTCACTCCTGATTGCAGCTGCAATCCTGGCATTCTCCCGAAAAATGATCTTCGACCGCCATGTCGCTTGCGATTTCGATTAAAATCCCATTGAAATCGCGCACATAGGCGACGGTTTGCCCCCATGGCTTTTCTTCCGCTGAGGCGATCAGTTCCGCACCCGCTTTTAGAGCTGAACCCAGAGACCTATGGATATCTTGCGAGATGAAGGCGATTTCGCAACCTGGAAGCTCTTTTGAGGAAACCGCCCGAAACCCGTTGGGCAAGTTTTGTTTTGCCAATTCTAATGAAGCAAACCCGAGGGCTGTAGAGCCCGTGTCCAACTGCCCGTACTGACCCGTAGGATCGATGAATGATCTCGCCAGCCCAAACGCTCTTTCAAAAAAAGAGATCGTTTTTTCGACATCCTGCACATAGTAAATCACATTTCCCAATCGATTCATGCACACCTCAAATAAAATAGACTAATGGATCCATCATTTGAAAAGAAGACGGCTTCCAGACAAACCCCTTTTTTGTTAAAGTAATGGCCAATGAAGACGATAAGATTTCGTTTTTTTGTTTTCCTTCTTTGCGCGCTAGCTGGCTTTGGGTGTTCCTTAGAGGCCATGTCGAAAGCGCCTACTTCGGCCCAATTCCCGGCTCCAAACATTGGAGTGCGGACTTTGGAATTTTTCGATGCGGCAAGAGAAAGGCCGGTTCTTGTCGAGCTATGGTATCCCACCGATCAAGCATTCGAAGGAACCCTTCAAGAAGAAGACAGCGTCTGGGTCCATCCTAAAGAAATCAGGAACGCCTCTCTTTCCAATCTGTCGGCGAAGTATCCTCTGATCGTCATGTCCCACGGCCATCGAGGCGATAGGCGCGAGAGGAGCTGGCTGGCCGAACACTTGGCCAAGAATGGTTTCGCCGTTGCTGCGGTTGAGCATTTCGGAAACACGTTTGCCAATTACAATCCTTTCATCAGCCTTCGCTTCTGGGAAAGGCCCAAGGATATTTCGTTCGCTATAGACCGGTTATTCGCCGAGTCCTTTCTTCAAAACCGGATCGACCCTTCCAAAGTGGGTTTTGTCGGGTATTCTTTGGGGGGAATGACTGGATTGGCGCTCGGCGGAGCGATCGCGCAAAATGTGAAAGAAATCGTCCTTCTCGAGCAAAAGAGAAATAAGGAAGTGACCCCTGAAATGATCGAGCAAGTCGATTTTACTGAGGCAGGCAAAAATTTTAGCGAGCCCCGCATTAAAGCGATGCTTTTGATTTGTCCCGCAACTTTTGTTTATCCTGCAAAAACCCTCAAATGTATCAAAACCCCCACTGCGCTGGTCGCCGCGGTCGAAGACAAGGTTCTGCCCCATAAGGAACATGCGCTTCAAATCATCCGCCATCTAACATCTGTAAAAATGCAGCTGATGAATAAAAACGCTTCCCATTACACGTTTCTTAACCGCGTCTCGGAATTGGGAAAAAAGGTCTTCCATAAAAATTCTGTGATCGATCCCCCAGGCTGCGACCGTCTCTCCATCCATCATAAGGTGGGAACATTCGCGGTCCAATTCTTTAAAGAGCAGCTTTAGAACTTGCCTGCGAATAATTGGGATTTGGGTGAGATTCTTCGGCCTAAGAGACTGTCGTCGATTTAAGGCTTCTCTAACTGATGCAATTTACCCATTTGATTCGATTCATGAATTCAACGGTTGCTGGGTTTTGAGATGTTTCTCTCGATTTCCATTTATCTTCATTCCTAGACATCCACTGCAGTAATCCATTCCAATTTGAGCAATGTAAATACCATTCAAGACGATATTCGTCAGTGTGTAAGATATCCTCAGCGATTTCTAATAATTCATCATTTCTGAGCCTGCAAGAGTCTTTGGGATTTATGTTCAAAATACGCAGAAATTCTTCAAGAATTTCGGTACCGCTTCTTTCTTCCTTCCAGAAAAGAGGGGGACAGGTCCTGCGAATTTCATTGCTTTTATGCCAAGAATCATTTTCTACCATTTCTATTTTTTTGGCAAAAACATCGGCAGATAGAAAAGAACATCCATTTTCTGAAATTTTGTTCAATAAATTTACGTTTTTTAAATTTTCTAATTCAAATGCAAGGGAATGTCCAATGCTTTCATCTGATTCTGGGATATAAATAGTTCTGCTGCTATGCTCAACTTTAGCATTGAAATGACCGCTCGCATTTGAAACGCACTTCACAGTAAAAGGGCCGTCTTTCTCTACTTCTTCCCATAATTGATTGGCAGCCCGACAGGATCGAAAACGCGCCACAGATCTTTCGCATCTCTGTTGTGGTGTTATAGAAGAAGATGCGAGAGGTTTGGGAATTTGATCATCTAAAGGATAATCATCTAAAGGATATTCTGGAGGCAAGGGGTAGCTTTCAGATATGATATATTCTTTTAGAAGATGAAAAATGCCCAAGGAGATCCCAACAGCCCCGACTGCCGCAGCGCTCCATCTCATTGTGGTTTTCGACCAACTTTCTTGAGAATAGGGATTGGGGGTATTCCATATCCATGATTGAAGAGGTTTCAAAACACCGCTCGACTTAATGAGGGCGAATCCTGCCCCGATAAATCCCAGGCCCAATACGGCGTTCTCAACTTTATTCGGGTTTAAGGATCGAAAAGCGGCCTCTAGGCCGTACGAAAATGTCGCATTAACAGTGTAATTAATTGCTGATCTAATTATTTCGTTCATAATAATAACATTTCCTATAAATTATACTATTATTTAATTTTTAATTCAATGCAGAAAGTAAATTAAAGCTTAAATTGCTGATAATTAAATAAATGCAAAAATCGATTATTAGATAGGCCAGTAGGATGGCAATGGAACAGGATAATCAAGGTCGCAAGCGGCAAGATGCGCAGGATAAACAATTGTAGCTTGTCTATCCTGCCGGATGCGATCCTGCATATCTTGTTCTGTTTTTCTTACGAAACCGCTAGAACATATATGGAATAATTTTATAGGGGACTTTTTTACAGTAGAGGTCCCAGGAGGGGCCGTATTTGTCCGCGCATCGCTTGTCGTGGCGGTAAGCTCTATCGACGAGAAGGATGGTGAGAAAAACGACGTAAAAATAGGGGATAAAGTTGTCGAAAAGGGCAGGAACGCTCCAGAAAAAGGCTCCTGCTATTTCGGGAACATAATGGAAATGGCGGGAGATACCCCACCAGCCTGAAGCTAGAAGGAGCGTTTGTTTCGTTTCTCCATTTTGGGTCTGGTAGTTGGCCTGGATCAAATGAGGAGGGCGCTTCCAAACGAGGCATGCGCCGTTCGTCGCCCGCACTTGCTGTCTTTGACGGTCAGCCAAGTAATTGATGATGATGCTGGCCGCTCCAGCTAAAAAGATGGCAGACGCCCAAAAGGCGCCAAGGTGAACGGGATGGTTCACGAGATACATCGTTGGAGACGTGTAGATGCAAGGAACCCATACAAGGCACCCCCAGCAGATCATGAAACCCGCTCTATCATGCATGATATCGAGAGACCGGAGATAGCCGGTTTCCCACAAGAAAAATTTTCCAACGTAGATGAGCTGCAAGGCGACGGCGACGATCATCGAATCGCTGAGACCGTAGAGTTCCGATTGTTTAGCCGCATAGGAGATCAGGATCAAGGACCAGCTCATCATCCCGATTCGACAATTCGTGAACATTTTCACGTCCCATCCGAAAATCCGTGGGTAAAGCTCTGTCCCCCAATAATAATCGAAAAGAGGATAGCCAGACACGCCGGAGTCGCTGCTGGAGGGAGCAAAAATTCCTTTCGCGTAGAGAAATAGACAGAAAAGAAGGCTGAAGAAATTGAGGGCGCCGAAAAGAGGCCCGAGGTTGTCGTATATTATAGTTGCAGGGAACCAATGGAAAACGAACGCCCCGAGCAAAAATGCGGTGAGAGTGATCAAAAAACAGGGAACGCCATTGGCTTTATATACCGGAATGTTGCCTTTTGGAGTGATCGGTCCTAAAAAGGGTTTTCCAGGGATGATTTTCATCAGTGTCAACTGAAAAGCGGCAAAACAGGCGAGAATTTTCCAAGCGGTGGCGGAACCAAAAAAAATAGGCTGACTGATAGAGACGACCGTCGCAATGAGTCCTTTTTGCATCGCAAGATGCCAAAAGGCTTCGAAGGAGCCCCCTAAAGAAGTATTTATATACCAGAATACAAAAATGGCTGGAGGGCAAAGGGTTAAAAGGAGGATCGGAACTAAGGATCGGTGAATCCAAACGGGGATGCGCAGAGTTGATTCTGTCATTTTTTTCTTCCTGGTTCAAAACTTTGAAATATAGGGGGCGATTGCTTTTTTTCCATCAAAATTTTTTGAGTCGCCCGATATTCGACCCTTTCGTATAATATTCCGCATTGCTGGCGATGGCGCTGGCATTCCTTGAATTTCAGGCAGGCTTCCATCATTTGGAGTCCGCCGATACAAAGGCATTCGCAGTAAAACGATGCACAAAGCGACGAACAGATCCTCACACTCTTCGTGTTCCCGATCTGGAGCCGGTAGTATGTCCGGCATGTCCGCCGCGTGCGCCGCCGCGCTGCGCTAATCGCCCTTGATCCGCCTGAAACCCTCTTCAAAAAATCAAAAAATCCAAAAGAAGAAGCTCCGGCGGACAGGGGTTAAAATTCTTTTTGGAGGAAAACATGTCAACCGATGCGATTTCTAGACCTCAACAAAAACAATTTAGAGCCACCGCAGGCGCTTTTTCTACAGGCATGGCTTTATTTTCGATGTTTTTTGGGGCCGGCAATTTAATTTTCCCACTGATTATAGGGCGGATGTCGGGCCACGAAACCCCATACGCCATTGCCGGGTTGGGAATCTCCGCGGTGGCATTCCCGTTGCTTGGGCTTTTGGCAATGATGTTTTTCGCCGGAGACATCCACTCCTTTTTGCACAGGTTGGGAAAATGGCCCGCCTTAATTCTCCTTTTTGCTCTGCAAATGAGCATGGGGCCATTGGGCTGCCTCCCAAGACTCATTACATTGATGCATGCAAGCATAAAATCTTATTTTCCCGAGTTGTCTCTTGGCCTTTTCAGCATTTTGGCTTGCGCCGTGATTTTTTCTTTGACCTTCCGGCCGCAAAAAATTGTGAATTTATTGGGCGTTATCCTGACTCCTCTCTTTCTCTTGATTATGGGAGCATTAATTGTTTTCGGAATGATCGACGCTCCCGATACCCAGCCTGTTTCCTCTAGCAGCGCCTATTATTTCGGGCAAGGACTCAAATTGGGATACCAAACGATGGATTTGATCTGCGCGCTTCTCTTCGCGACGATTGTTCTGCCCCATTTAACGAAAGGAACGGAAAATCTTCCGAAAGAGGAAATCAAACGGATCACCTACCGGCGCATGGGCCTGGCCAGTTTGATCGCCGCGGGGCTTCTCATGGTCTCTTACATCGGCCTTTGCTGGATTTCCGCCCATCATAGCTGGACTTTGCCGGCCGACCTGCCCCCTGAAGAACTGCTGCAAGGAATCGCTGTAAAAGTCCTGGGGTCTACTGGGGGAATGATCGCGGCTGCGACGACCCTTCTCGCTTGCATGACGACCGCGATGTCTTTAGCTGTCGTATTTGCCAATTATCTGCACAAAGACGTATTTGCTGGCCGAGGGGGGAATTCTTTCGCGCTGGCCCTTACTCTTGCGGGGACCGCGGCCGTAGCGACTTTAGGATTTTCGGGCATCGTCCGGCTTTGGGGGCCAATTTTGGACGTCCTTTACCCGTCGCTAATCGTGCTTTGCGTCCTGAATATCGCCCATTCGGTATATAGAGTCGAGCCTGTCAAAGCGCCCGTTTTTCTGACTCTGGCTATCGCTTTTGCCGCGCTCTGCTATACTAAAATGATGTAATTACTAACCCGGCATTCAAACAGGTGGCAACAAATGGCGCTAGCGAGGCAAAGCCAGATCGAAGCGAAGCGGTCCGAACGACGAGGACCATAGCCGATAGGCTAGGCCGAGGAGGGAGAATCGATATGGCAAAGCCGCAGCAAGCCATTTGTCACTTGTTTGAATGCCGGGTTAGTATTTTGTAATGACCAGGCCGCTGAGATAGAGCCATTTCCCGTTGATTTTCTGGAATTGGCTCTTTTCTTCGAGAATGAAGGAGCGGCCGCTTTGCCTCAAATGGGCAGCGAACTTCACTGTGTCTTCCGCAGATTCTAAAATTTCCAGTTTAACGAACTCAGTCGTCTGGGAAAATTGCTCGATCGCTTTTTTCCATTTGATCGGGTCTTTTTCGAAATAGGGGCTTTGCGGGTGGGTCGTATGGATGATGTAGTCGGCTTTATTCATCGCGTAAGCCGAATAGCGGGACCGCATCAAAGCTAAAGCCGTCGGGGGCAGCGCTCCGTCGTGATAAGGTTTACAGCATTCGGCATAGGTTTTGCCGCTGCAGCATGGGCAATTTTTTTCCATGCGGATAGAATATCTAAAATTTCAAAAAGATCCAGAGAGAAATCAGCGGCTGATTTGTTTTACGTAAACCTGGGCGAGAGCATTAGCCTTTCTCTCAAACGGTCGAGTTCTCTTTGGGTGGCTCTAGCATAAGGATTGTTGACATATTGAGGAGGAATTATTAAATCATCTCTTGAAGGATCGTAAATTATATGGATACTCGCGTTTCGCGCTCGATACCACGCTCTATCTAAACTAACGATGAGGGCGGATGTTTGGTCTTGTTTAATGTCGCTATAAAAGTATTTCATCAAAGAAAGTTTAGCATCATTCAAAAGAGAGTCGATTTTTTGATACAAATGTGGGCAGTATCGCTTTGCGGCCAAAATCGTGGCTCCAATTAGAACTACTCCTTGAGCCCATGAAATAGAGTTGATAACAGAAGTCATTATTATTCCTGTTTTTAATATTTTGTTTATTATACAGAAATATTAATTTTATTTAAAGTTAAATTAGTTTTTTAATATATATGAATATTTTTAAAACTGTTCTGGACTAGAGGGGAGTCGATTTCTTCCAGATCGCGGTTCACTACAAAAAGGACCGGAAAGACTGAGCGCTCCTCGAACGTCTTCTTCTCCAGGCGGGTTCCCCAGGGGTAATCGAGGCAAAGCTCTTCGTTCTCACGGATTAAGACAAGGCTCGCCTCTCCGCCCATGCGGCCGAGGATTGCTGGATTCAGGGGGAGGTTAAAAGCCCCATTTTCATCGGCGGAAAGTTCGAGCTTCTCTTCTTTCTCTCCGGTGCGGTGGATCGCCAGGATCGTTTCATTTGGGTTGAAGCCCTCTGCGCGGACGTCGAACCGGGTGAGCATCGGATGGGTCACGACGAGCGAGGCTCGGGCGCCGCTTTCCGTTTTTGTCTCGAGCGGATAAGGGATGAATTCGGCAGTCGCGACCGTCCCTTTTTCTTTAGAAGCGACGGCATAAACGATGGGCTTTGCGGTAATGAGTCCCTCGGCGGCGACGAAGGGAATTTCGCCTTCGATGCGAGTTCCTTTAGCATCGAAGATTTTTAGTTTCCCGTCTTCCTGCATTTCGAATTCGAACCGGGCGTCGATTTTCCCGCTTAAAGGGTCGATGACAGCAAAAATAAACGTCTCCTCGATGGGGATCTGGTCGCCTTTGAGCAGAGCGAGGGGAAAGGTCCCTTTCGGAGTGGTCAATGGATCGGAGGGCTGTAGTGCCAATGAAAAAGAATCGGTAGGAATTCCGTCTTCCACGATCCAAGCGTCTCGAAGAGTGTTGAATCCTCCTTTTTGTTTAGTGCGGATTTCCGTCCAATGCCTTTCGAAATTGCGGCTGCATCCGCAAATGAAAACGGAAAGAGTGCATAACATTAAAATTTTATATTTCATAATTAACATTTCCTGATTTATTCAAAAAAATAAACAAGAGATGTTAATCGAAACGAGAATTTTTAAGAATGGCTAATGAATGATTCTGCCGTCTTCCATGTTGACGATCCGGTCGGCGAAGGAAACGATGCGCGGGTCGTGGGTGACGACGATGATCGCCCTGTTTTCTTTGAGCGCGGTCTCTTTGAGAATTTCCATGACTTTTTGACCGGTTTCATGGTCGAGATACGCTGTGGGTTCGTCGCAGACGATCAGTTTGGGTTGGTGGACGCAGCCGCGGGCGATCGCGACGCGCTGCTGCTGGCCGCCTGAGAGTTCCAAAGGCGAAATGTGGACTTTTTCAGGCATCCCGAGTTTGGTTAATAGATCGATTGCTTTTTGTTCCGCCTGAACTTTTGGAACGCCATTCAAAAGCAGAGGGACTGCGACGTTTTCGCAAGAGGTAAGCATGGGAACCAGGTTGAAAGACTGGAACACAAAGCCGATATTCTTCCCCCGAAAAGCTGTTTTTTCCCCGTTCTGCATGCCATTGAGGTTCTCGCCGAATACCAGGCATGTCCCTTCATCTTGGGTCAAGACGCCTGCAATGACGGAAATCAAGGTCGTTTTGCCGCAGCCGGAAGGACCCATCACGAGAAGCAGTTCTCCCGTATTGACTTCGAGGTCGATGCCGCGCAAGGCCTCGACGCGGGAAGTTCCGGTCCCATAGCTTTTTTTCAAATTTTTGCAGATTACGGCGGTCGTCATTTTTAGCTCTTGAATACGATTGCGGGGTCTATATTGCGGATTGTCCGCAAGCTAATCCAGGAAGAGAACATGCTGATCAGTCCGATCGAGAGGATCGAACCGATAAACAGCTGCCAAGGCATTGCGAAGGAAAGCTCGGTTGTCAAAGAAAGCGTCCCTACAAGGCAGGCGATTCCCATTCCGATTCCCCAGCCAATGGCCGCGACCCAAAATGATTGGACGAGGATCATCCGGGTCAAAAGTTTCGTGCTGGCGCCCATGGCCTTAAAGGTTGCGAAATACCGGAGATTGTCGATGGTGAAATTGTAAAATGTCTGCCCCGCGATCGCCGTACCGATGATAAACCCAAGCAATACCGCGACTCCGAAATTGATCGGAATCCCGGTGTATTTCATGTAATAGGCGATCGTTTTCCATTTAAATTCTTCGGATGTATAGGCGGCGAGACCTGTGATAGATGTGATTTTCCGGCAAAGTTGCGCGGGATCGACGCCCGGTTTCGAATGAGCGAGAACGAAGCTCATAAGCTTTTGTTCGAAAGGGGACCAAAGAAGCGCCTGGTCGTAAGTTGTGTAAATGACCGGCTGCGATTGAAATGTCCGAGTGACTTTGCAAATCCCCACTACGGAGGCGCGGTTGTCGTTCAATTCAAGACGGTCGCCGATGCGCAAGGGATGTTCATCTATCGGAAAATCATGGGCGAGCTTGTCGTAGGCCCCCACATCGTTGACGATGATTGCATCGGCCCATCTTAAATTTTCCACTTTCCCTTTAAGCATGACTGGAGGGGCGCCGATCATCGTCGCGTCGTCGATTCCGACGAGGATGCAAGTTTGATAATTACCGTCCCTCAACCTTGTCCGTATGGTCCCTTTATACATCGGCACAGCCCATTCTACGCCCGCGATGCTTTGAATGCGGTAAACTTCGGTATCTCGGAGCGGTTTGATGTCATCAATATAAAGGACTTTCTGGTCCATGACCCAGATATTCGGCTGGGACGTGTCCGTGATGAATCCGTAGGTCCGTGTCATGAGTCCCACGAAAATTCCCATTTGCTGGGTGATGATGAACGATGCGAAGCTCAGGCCTAGGATGATGCCGATATATTTGGCCTTGTCCCCAATCAACATTTTCAACGCGTATTCAAGCATGTCCCGTTTCCTTCTGGTTTTTCAGACCACTCGCCGCCTAAAGATTTGTAGACAGCCATCAAATCGGCGCTTAAGGATTGTTCGCTGCTGATCAAAATTTGCTGCGCTTGCAGCACTTGCTGGTCGGCGGAGAGAAGATCGCTGAGCGAGGAGAGCCCCGCTTGATAGAGGGCGGAGGTCAAATCGCGGCTTTGCTGCAGCTCGGACACTTGCGCCGCAAGCTGCTTGAGCCTGGCCTCTTCTTTTGTATAGGCGACGAGAGCGTCTTCGACATCTTGCAAGGCAGTTAATATCGTTTGTTCATAAATGAGGAGCATTTCCCTTTGGAACGCGTTTTGGTAATCGATTTGGTCGCGAATCCTGCCAAAATCGATAACAGGCCAATAAACGCTGGGACCGATCGTCCAAAAAGAGCTATTTTTCGTGAACCAATTGTTCGAATGGATCGATTCGAATCCAAAAGAACCGGTCAAAGAAAAAGAGGGATAAAGTTGGGCGATGGCGGCTCCGACTTGCGCCGTGGCCGATGCTAAATTCCTCTCGGCTTGCCGGATGTCGGGCCTGCGCCGGAGCAGGTCCGAAGGAAGCCCTACAGGAATTTTTCCTTTCGCTTGCGGGATCGGCTGCGGTTCGGCCCACTTATCTGGAATTTGCTCCGGCTGCCGGCCGAGTAAAACCGCAATGCTGTAGAGCGATTGCCGCATCTGGGCTTCCAAAGGAGGAAGGGTGGATTTTAATGAATCGAGGAGGGCTTCGTTTTGCAAGGGTTCTATTTCGGATTGGATTCCTGCGGAATAGCGGACTTTAGAAAGGTTCAACTCCTCCTCGCCAATCTGGATTTGATCCCAGATATTTTCGATGAGCTGTTGCAAAGAGCGGTAATTCGCGTAATTCGTCGCCACTTCGGCCAATAAAGTGATGTAGACGTTCCGAAAGTTTTCCCAAGAGGCTTCCAGTTCGTCGTAGGCCGATTCTTTGAGCCTTCTCAATTGTCCGAACAGGTCGAGTTCCCAGGACGCGTCGAAGCCGATGATAAAAAGATCTTCGACCGGAGTGCCGGCCGAAGAGGGAACATTGGTAAAAACCGCAGAGGTTTTATTAAACGAGTTATTGACGATGTTTTGACTGATCCGCTGACGGATTATCGTCCCGTTCAAATCGATTTGGGGCCAGAGGTTATCCGCTGCCAATTGATATTGGGCGCGCACCTCTGCGATCCTTTCGCCGGCGATCCTCAAGTCGTAGTTATTGACGATGGCCTCATCGATCATTTCATTTAATATGGGATCGTTGAATTGGTTCCACCATTCCCTAAGGTCCACCTCGGAGCCTGCAGTGTCATCGGGTTCGGAATACTCCGAGGAGAACTCAGTTTCAGGGCGTTGATAATTCGGCCCCACCATGCAGCCGGTGAAAAAAATAAGACTGAGAAGCCAGCTTCTATCGGCAATGGTTTTTCGCATCGCCGTACCTTGTGTCTGCAGGGATTGATTCGATGTAAACGTCTACCAGCTGGCCCGCGTAGATGGGGAGGTCTTTCCGATCGAAAGAATAAATGACCTGCATAACCCGAGTGTCGACCCGTTCGGTCGGCTCTCCTGTTAGAGAAGATTTTGGAATCAGCAAGGGCTCCAATCGGACGAACTTGAGCGGAAAGCAAATCGAACTATTGCCCCGGACATAGGCCACTCCGGGAGCCCCTTTTTGATATCTCCAGGCATCGTCTTCGTCGATATTGACCCGGAGGTGCAGCGGGCACACGGGTCCGAAAACGATCAAGGCCAGATTATTGAAAGGGTTTAAGTTGGCGATTTCTCCCAAATGGATATTGATTTGCAATACGACGCCATCCATCGGCGCGCGGATCGTAGAGCGGTAAATAAAGGTTTGCGCCGTCATAATCTGCGCTTCAGCCTGCTCGATCGCAACTCTCGCCTCTTCCGCTGCATAATAGACTTGGAGATAATTCAATTCGCTGATCGCTCGTCTGTCGGTCAAGCTGTCGTATAAGGCGAGCTGCGCTTTCTGGTTCTCGTATTCGACCGCCGCATAATCCCTGTTCGTCTCGGCCTGATAGAGCTGCGCCTCTAAAGTTTCCACATCGAGCTTGAAAAGAGGATCGCCCTCTTTTACGAATTGGCCTCTATCTACGTAGATATCGGTGACCACTTCGTTATAAGGAGTCCCAACAGAAATATTATCGGACGAAGCTTCGATCACCCCTTCGCCGCCGATGTAATATTCATAGGGAGGAGAGGGAGGCGGGAAGGGGATCGGAGAGGGAGGGATTTTCCTTGCCGTCCAAATCACACCCACAACACCGATCAAGACTCCGATCAGGGCAATAAATGGCAGCGCATACTTTCTCATCTTAAAACGCAAAATAGGAATTCATCAATAGTTATGCAACTATTTAATGTCTTTTAAAAAAAAGGATGAAGGAATAGATATGAAAATTAGAAAAGGAGGTTGCTTATGACTTTGACTCTCACGCCAATCTTAGCCCTGATCGCAGGAATATTAATCTTGGTCTATCCGAGGATCCTCAACTACGTCGTTGCGATCTATTTGATTTTGATCGGGATCCTCGGACTCATCGCCAATTAT
Organism: uncultured Chlamydiae bacterium; assembly: GCA_963713105.1. Classification (GTDB taxonomy): domain Bacteria; phylum Chlamydiota; class Chlamydiia; order Chlamydiales; family SM23-39; genus CAVQKJ01. The sequence continues at coordinate 717,867 of CAVQKJ010000004.1, read as the reverse complement.
TGATTCAGGGATTATTTCTTACTTAGAAATTGGTCGATTTGGGTTTCAAATTCGGCCTTCGCCATTCCGCCGGTAAGCTTCATCGCTGGCTTGCTTTCTCCCGGACGGATGAATAGGAAAGTAGGCAAAAGGGTCACGTTGTATTTTTGAACGATTTCGGCCTCTTCGTCGTAGTTGACCTTAGCAAAAACGACTTTGTCTTTGTATTGGACGCTCAATTCCCTAAATGTGGGTTCGACTCCTCTGCAGGCCCCGCACCAAGTCGCATAGACTTCGAGGATGACCGGTTTTCCAGAATCTTTGATGCTCTGCTGATAATTGCCTGAATTGATTTGGACCACTTGATTGTTTGCAATGGTCTCTTGGCTAGTTGCAACGGTTTTGTTTGCAGCGATTTCTTGGCTATTGGCGGCGACGAGTTCTTTAAAAGTTTCTCTCATCGTCGCGAAATTCGATTGGAAAATTTTGACGCCTTGCTTGGAGAATTTCTCATAAACGGGCGATTCATGGATTTCTTTTAATTGATGGATTTCCTGATCCGAAAAGACACCGTCGTAAGGCGCGCAGAATCGGGACAGCACTTTTTCCTCGTTAAAAGATTGTCGGAATTTCTGAATCAATTCTTGAGAGTCCATCGTCTTTTGGCTTTCTGTGATCGCTTCGCTGGCCATCATGGTGAGGAGCGGATCGCAATTTTCTGCCAAAAACATTTTTTGCAGAATGCACTTCAAATCATCAATTCGAGCTTTCGATATAGCTGCGTCCGGCTTCTTCGCTTCTACGGCTGTTTCAGCAACCGCAGATTCTTGAATTGCAGATTGGGCGCACACAGGATTTTGAAAGAAAAATACCACTGTAGAAAAGCAAGCAAAAAACAAACGAAATTTCATAACCCACCTTTTTTGGCGAATTATAGAGAGGGTTGAGATGAAAAGTCAATCCCGTAAATGAAGTTCGCGAATTGGAGGAATGCCTGATTCAAAGAATGCGGGATGTTCAAGTTAAACAATTTTAAAGAAAGGATTGTCAATTTCAAGTCCGATCGGTAAGATGACCGCCCTCCCAAACAAAATAGGGTGTTTATATGTTTAAAAAATGCGGTGATTTTCTCTCTAAGAAACAGTCTGTTTATTTTGCATTGTATTTCGCGATTCTTTGGTTCGCGCTTCCGCTTAAAATAGAAGCGTCGATCTTCGATTGGTTCGACAAGACTTCCCCGAAAGCTCAACGGGCGAAAAATCTATTGGAAAACTTCGACCCTATCGTTGAAAAAGCCTTGAAAGACTACCAAGTTCCAGGCCTTGCAATCGGCGTCGTCGTCGATGGACATGTGGTCTATTCGAAAGGATTCGGAACGCGCGATATGGAGAAAAAATTGCCTGTAACGCCATCTACTCTTTTTGGGATCGGCTCGTGCACCAAGGCTTTCTCGACTTTTGTCATTGGGAATTTGGTCGACGAAGGATTGATGTCTTGGGACCAGTACATTGTCGATCTTCTTCCGGAATTCCGATTATGGGACCAATACGCAACGCAGAACCTGACAGTCAGGGATATTCTCACCCACCGCTCCGGAATGCCCAGGCACGATTGGATGTGGTTCAATTCCCAGATGACCCCCTCTGAGCTGCTTCGGCGGATCCGCTATCTTGAACCTTCGTCCGATATCCGGGAACGGTTCCAGTATGGGAGTTTAATGTATTTTACCGCGGGCTGCGCGATGGAGCGGGCCTCGGGAAAAAATTGGGAAGTGCTCGTTAGGGAGAAAATCTTAAAACCCCTGAAAATGGACCAGACCAATTTTTCCGTAGAAGAGATGCAAAAATCGGATAATTTCGCTTATCCCTACATGGAAAAAAAGGATACTTTGAAAAGGATGGCGCTGCGCAATATATCGCTCATTGGGCCTGGCGGATCGATGAACTCCACCGTCGAAGAGATGAACCACTGGGTCAAGCTGCAGCTCAACGGAGGCGTTTATGAAGACCAAGCGCTGATCAGTCCCGCTACCCTTCAAGAAATGCATGCTCCTCAAGTGATCATTCCTGGAGCACCCGAGTCGAAAGAGACGCCCATCTACGCTTATGGCATCGGCTGGTCTGTCCTCTCTTACCGTTCCCATTACTACTTAAGCCATGACGGCGCCCGCGATGGTTACACGTCCGTCGTTGGTCTTTTGCCACGAGAAGGGATCGGACTGGTGATCCTTTGCAATAAAAACATGACATCCCTGCCCCGTTACCTCTCTTTCCAATTGATCGATAAGATCCTCGAACTGCCGGAGCACCATTGGCTCGATGAAGGTTTGGAGGGAATACGCAAAGGCAAAGAGGCGATGAAAAACAAAAAGATGAACGAAGATTTGAATCGGAAGAAAGGAACTTCCCCTTCCCATCCTCTAGAAGAATACGTGGGAGAATACGAACATCCAGGCTATGGAAAACTATCTATGGAACTCGTGGACGGAAAGCTCCATTCGACCTACAACGGCATTACTTCCATCCTCGATCATTGGCATTATGACGTGTTTGCGATCTTTGATGAAATCGACGATGTGATTGTCTCTCTCGAAGGGTCGAAAGTGACCTTTGGCAATAATCTCAGCGGGGACATCGACCATGTTGCTATTCCTTACGAGCCCCAATCGCCTCCGATCGTTTTCAAGAAAAGACCGACAAATAAACTGTCGACGCTTTCGTATCTACGCCAGTTTACCGGACCTTATGAAATCTATGGCTATACGGTCGAAATCATTGTGCGGGAGCAAACGCTCTGCGCAGTCATCCCGGGACAGCCCATTTATGAACTGGTCCCCAGCTCTGAAAACGAGTTTACGGTCAAGTCCCTCACCAGCTCTACCGTCCGCTTCATCATGGATGAAAGCAACCGCGTCGCGGAAGTTTTGCTGATTCAACCCTACGGCGCCTTCACAGCCACACCCAAGCGTTGACTATTCTTGGAGCGCAAGGGCCACCCCTTCGCGCTCCACAGAACCTCACAACGGCCTGTATTCGAACGAGGCAGGGGGTGTGAGGTTGAGACGGAAACTCACAGCGGCCTGTGTTCGGATGAGGCAGGAGGGCGTGAGGCTTCAGACAGAAATTCACAGCGGCCTGTATTTAAACGCATATACCTTCATCAGCGCAGAGGCGCGAAGCGCGCACACAGAGGTAGAGAGGACGCAGAGGCCGCGAAGCGCGGCGGAAAATGATTGCCGCGAAACGCGGAAAAAGAAACCGAGGATTATTTTCTTCCGCGCTTCGCGGGAGAACATGGCTTTTTTGCCTTAGCGAAAAAGCCATTTTTTTTTCTTCGCCGCGCTTCGCGGCCTCTGCGTCCTCTCTACCTCTGCTGCGTGCGCTTCGCGCGCCTCTGCGCTGATGAAGGTATAGGACTGTATGCAAAAGCCGCTGATGAACCACGCTTTAAGCAGAGGCCGCTGTTAATTGCGCAACTGCTCAGAAGTCGAAAGTTAAACGGGCTGTGAGGCCTTGCAGGGCGATCAGGCTGCTGTTGACCCAGGTTTCCTTTGTCGCCATGGGAGCCCCTGCGGTCGAATGATAGATTTCCTGAAGATTCGCCCAGATATTGAGTTCGTATCCGGCGAAAATCTCCATCCGGTTGCAATCAAAATTTTTCTGCCAGGAGGGTCCGAAACTCACTTGCATCGTAAGCGCTGGACGCGGGTCGAAGAAATGGAAATTGCGGATTGGAGTTTTGGGATTGTCAAGGGGGCTCGGCTGAAAGTTGGCCGTTTGCGTGCTCTTATTCCAGTATGCCCCCATGAAGGCCCCGATCACACCAGTCCCGGTCACATAGATATTATTGCCCCAATACCAGTCGATCATCGTGCCAGTTTTAAGCCCAGCCCCGAGGTATCTCCATTTATTGCGAAGCGTAGTGCCATCTCTGCTAGCGTCGAAGTAACTCACTTGCCAATTTTGATTCATCCAAGCGACAGACATGCCTCCGATCAAGCGGAGCCGCAAATGGGGGTTTGGATTGAAGTATCGGTCGATAAGCAGGTCGAACACGTTATAGTTCATGTGAATATAGCTTTTCGCTCCCGTCAAAGGATTGGAAGTAATTTGAGGCCAAGTACCCGTTAAAAAAACAGAATCGCCTTCCGGTTTCCCGCTGCTATTGTTTCCTGTCGCAGCAAGACGGGTGTAAAAGACTTTCATTTCCCAATAACGCGGAGCTCTAAAATAGGAGAGTCCGATCCGGAATCCAGGCTCCCAATTGAAACGGGCGGAATGATAGTCGCCCTGCGCGTAAGAAGGAGTCGGTCCCCAAGCTGGATTGCGCATGACGAGGGAATAATCGAGATCTCCTTCCGCAATCATCCAATACAAAGCTTCCACGTCTATCGTGTAGACTTGAACGTCGCGGCGGAACAGATCGGCGTCAAAAGGGGGAGGTTCCTTTTTTTTCACGACCTCTTTCGGCTGAGATTGCGTTTCTTCCTCCACTGCGATCGGATCGTAGGAAAAATTACCATCGTAGGCGAATAGCGGGAGAGAAATCGAAGCGGCGCACAAAAGTATCCATTTCATGACAGTTCCTGGTTGGAACCAAATTAGACAAAATTTTATCACTTTTCAAGCAGATTGTTCTGATCCCTAAAATTTGCTGCGTCCGCCGCAGTATTCTCGAACCCTGAAAAGCTGATTCCTGCGCGCTGCAGTAAATCCACCTTCTTCGCAATTCGCGCGACCAATTGTTTTGCCCTCGACCTGGAGGCTCCTCTTCTGGCCCTTCAGCCCCCTCCTAACCGGCCCCTCAGGCCTGTCATCCCCGTCCGAGAGGGGCTAGGCGCATATTTCGAGTATTTCAGAAAATTTCTTGATTTGTATCTAAGTTGTTAACAATCAAGTACATTAAAAAATTAACGTTAACTTTTGAGTTGGCAATATAATTAGTAAATATTAACATAGTAATGGAGTTTTATATAAATAGAGATTAATTATGGCAAATATAGATTTAGATTTTAGACCTATTGATGAATATGAATGCCCTCAGTTCTGATAATTCTAGAGTTGAGAGAGTGGAATAATGATTTGGCAGATTTCAAAACTAATGGGGAAGTGATCAAAGCTTTAAATGATGCTGTTGAAAAAGGTCATTTATTGCTTGTAAAGGGATCCTCTCTTGTAGCTGTTAGTCGTTGGAATTTATTTGCTCGTCTTATTTATTGGTGTAAGAACTATAGTGCAGATAAATTACACATATTTATCGAGAGGATAATAAAGTGATATCACTCCGCAATTTATTAAAAAATTAGAAATAATTCAAAGAAAAGCGCTAAGAAGTGAAGCCGTTGATGAGAATAAAGATCTTCTGAAAAGAATTAGCAAAAATCTTAAAGGTTTTTGGAGCCGAGAACAAGGAAAAGTTAGTAAAGTTATCGAATTTGATGGTACGAGCGTTTACTCCGACTGTGAGGAAGGAATAAAAGCTGCAAGAAAAGCTCTCAAGAAAGCTTCTAGACATCTTAAAATAACTGAAAAACAAAAAGTAAGGAAAATAGATAGACAAATTGAAAGGGGTGATTTTGACGGTGAATTTAACATCGGGGTATTTGTGCCTGTGCCTGCACCTGCGCCATTCTCTCCTTTAGCTCCTGCTGTAGTACCGGTTTCTCTTCCTTCCGGCTTTGAAAGAGTCGATAGAGAGCCTTTGCAAGCTTCTAAATCTTCTAAAAAACAGGATAATCTGATTGACAGTTGGCCAAGCGCGCCGCATTCAAGTTCTTCAGCTCGAAATGAATCGAGAACTTCTTCATCTGTTTCCTCTTCCCCTGATAGCGGAAGATCCGTTTCTCGTTCATCAAGTTCTTCAGTAACAAGGCAAAATGGGTCTAGAACTCCTTCATCTGTGGGTTCCTCTTCCCCTAATAGTGGAAAATCCATGAAAGATAGCGATACAGAGGAAGAATTTGATCCAGCTAAATTGAAGATCGCCGCCGCTGAATTCCTGGATTCGCACAACCTTAAGAAAGGAGATGGTGTGACCAAGGACCACAGTCAATTTAAAGCGCCTGTGGTAGATACTCGTGTTGATGCCTATAAAGGTGAAGTAGCGATTAGGGGAGATAAGACATCCCTTACACATTGGGTTCGCGCGAGCAAGGAAGAATATGAAAACAGTTCTTGGCTACCTATTAGAAAAGACTATTTCCCTGTTCATTCAAATGAATCAGAATTGAAGGCCAAACGGGAAGCCGAGAGAAACGAGAAATTTAAACTAGAACTTCTTGCTGAAGATGACGATATGTTAGCTTCAACTCCAGTATCTAGATAATTCATTTTTTGCTACAAATTTAGGCAAGTCAAAATCAGGAGATCTGATGAAAAAGGCTTGCCTTTCTTTTTATTCCTTTCTACAACTTTATTTGGAGCGTTGCCTCCGCTGGCGCAAAGCGTCAAGGAGCTGCAGGCTCTATTGGCTGACTCGCATATCCAAGATTTGGGAAGCGGGGAGCCGATCTTGGAGATCGTCAAGATGGATAATGGGTATTTGGTGATCAGCCAGAACTATTCGATGCAGGTCGATGTCATTTATAAACAGATGGAGCAAAAAAAGGTGGGGCCTGCTCAATTCCAGCTCCAGTTCCATGCGCCTGTTGCCACGACTCGAGGCGACCAAGGAGACCAGGGAGAAAATGGTTAGGTCTTTTTAAGATCTAGCGCGGCGGAGTTCATGCAGAATCGCTTGCCGGTGGGAGGGGGGCCGTCGTCGAAGACGTGGCCGAGGTGGGAGCCGCAGCGGCTGCAGAGGACCTCGTCCCTCTCCATTCCTAGGCTGGTGTCGGAGGCGATTTCGATGTTTTTTTCCGATATGGGGCGGACGTAGCTGGGCCAGCCTGAGCCTGAATCGTATTTGTCCTCCGAGCGGAAGAGAGGCAGCCCGCAGGCGGCGCAGTGGTAGACGCCTGGGTCGCGGCAATCCCAATATTTATTCTTAAAGGGCTGTTCGGTCCCTTTTTGCCGGCATACGCGGTAGCACTCGGTAGGGAGCCGTTTTTTCCAATCTTCGTCGCTTATGTCTACTTTATCGTTCATGGCGATCCTTTGATGAATCCGAGGCCTGGGAAGAGAGCTAAGAGGCCGGTTGCGAGTGTTTGAATGGAGATGGCCGCCAGGATCAAACCTCCGAGTCGGTTGATGATGTTGATACCCGATGTGCCGAAGATTTTTTCTAGGCTTGCTGCAAAATAGAGGATTGCGCCCATAACGATGGCGACAAGAAGGGCGGAACAACTGATGGAAAGCTGATTGAGCATGCCGGGATATTGGTTGACGCTGACGATGATCGTGCTGATCGCTCCGGGGCCTGCGATGATGGGAATGGCGAGAGGGACGATCGCTCCCGAATCGGTCCTTTTTTCTTTCAGTTCATCAGGTGTTTGTTTAATTGTGCTTTCTTCGGCGTTCAACATCGAAAGGGCCAACAGGAAAAGGACGATGCCTCCGGCGACTTGGAAAGCTGGAATTTTGATTCCCAGGATCATGAGAAGCGGGGTCCCGATCCATGTGCTGACGAGAAGGATGACGCCGACGGCGAAAGCGGAGGTCAATCCTGTGCGCCTTTTTTCAGCGAACGATTGGTTGCGCGTAATCCGGAGAACCGCGGGAAGCGCTGATAGCGGGTTGGCGATGACGAGAAGCGCGATGAAATGATTGACGAATTGTCCGAAGTCCACGGAAAAAACTCTATTTGATGATATAGTTCGATTATAGTTCTCCGTTTCAAATACAACAAGAGGTCCTATGGAAATTTGGCTCGATACAGCGGATTTGGCATCGATCGAAGAGGCGAAGAACATGGGAATTTTGCATGGTGTGACGACGAATCCCTCAATTGTGTCTAAATCGAAATTGAGTTTGGAAGAGCTTTTAAGTCAGATTTTACAGCTTCAAGACGGCCCTGTGGCCGCGCAAGTCATCGCGGGCGACGCAACAGGAATGATCAAACAAGGAAAAGCGCTTTTTGGTTTTTCCAATCGGATGGTCGTGAAAGTTCCGGTCACAAAAGAAGGGTTAAAAGCGATTTATGCTTTATCGAAAGACAAAATCCCCGTGATGGCAACTGCGATTTTCGAAACGAACCAATCGCTGCTGGCTGCCCGCGCAGGGGCGCACTATATCGCACCCTATTTTTCCGCTATATGCGATGAGGATATCAATGGGATCGAACAATTGAAGGAAATGCTTTGCCTGCTCGAGCGCTATCGATATCCCTCTAAGCTGATCGGGGCCTCAATCAAAGGCGCGGAACAAGCGAAGCAGTGTTCCGAAATCGGGGTCCATGCGGTGACCCTCGATGCAGAAATATTTCATACTTTTATCGAAGACCATCCAGAAACAATAAAGACCTCAGCCCGATTTGCAAAAGATTGGAAAAACGGGAAAAAAGTTTTTTTGTAAAATTGCAGGATCAATGGTTCGAAAAGAAAAACAAGATCCGCTTCGCGGGAGGATTGGGCAAGATGCGCAAGATCTTGTACATCATGCCGGCTTTGTCGATCTTCATCATCTTGTCTTTTTCTTGAATACATGCCGGATCTATCAAAGTTGATTCATTGCCGCGCATAAAGCGTGTTTCGCAATGAGTTGGATTGAGGGGAGCGTCGCGGCCATCATCAGTCCAGCCGCTCCATAGCCGTAGAGAGCGATTTTGGCGCTTTGAGCATCTAAATTGGTTGAATACCGCGATGCAGCAAATATGGCAATAGAAAACAGGGTTGCGGGTATGGCGAATTGCGCGGCCTCTTCATAGGCAGAGTTTACGTGCAGATTTTGGCATCCTAAATCGTAAACTACGAACATTGTCTGATCCTTGAAATTATAAACTGGCCCCGAGCGCTGTGAAAACGCGAGGCAGAGGGGAAGAGAAAGAAACTTGTTTATTCGTGAAAGGGTGTTTAAACTCTAGGGCGCACGCGTGGAGACAGAGCCGTTTTAAGGGATCTTCGACCGAACCGTAACGGACATCTCCAACGACAGGATGGCCCGCCATTTGGCAATGGACGCGGATCTGGTGTTTGCGGCCGGTTTCTAGTCGGAGCTTTAAATAGGTGTATTTCGCCGAGCGGCGCATCACGGTGTAGTGCGTGATGGCGTTTTTCCCTTCTTCCGACTGGATCACGCGGTAAGAGGGGAGTTCTACGAGATTGCTTTCCCAGGTGCCTGAATTGTCTTTGAGCCTTCCTTCGACGATGGCGAAGTATTCCCTTTGCAAATCGTGCTTCTCGAACATCTCATCGAACCGCTCCTCCGATTGTTTTCCTCTTGCAAAAAGGAGAACTCCGGAAGTCTCTTGGTCAATTCGGTGGACGGCATAGATTTGATCGGTGTCGAAATATCGATTGAGAAGGTCCAATGCGTTTTTTTTCAACCGTCCATCGTCGAGAGGGACGCTCAAAAGACCGACCGGTTTGTCTATGACGATGATATAGCGGTCCTCGAAAAGGATCCGTAAGCCGGGGACTTTTTCTTTCCTAAAGGTTTCTTTCGACCGGATGGTTTGTCCGGCATCCAGGAGAATATCTTCCCTTTGCAGCGAATCGCCGTCTACCGTGAACCGTCCATTTTTTAGCCACGATTGCAAAGTGCGGCGCGAGCTGTCTGGATAGATCTGACGCAGGGCGTCGATCGCTTTCATAGGGAGGGGAAGGGTATATTCCATGGATTACAATATCTTTTTTGGAGGTATTATAGGCTGGAAAATGGGGGTAATCAAGACTTATTGTCCAGAAGGGGGCTTTCTCATCTCTTTTTTGCCGGAATGGAGCCTTTTTCCCTCTAACATTTTTTCTTTAGAGCGGCGGGATCGGCGTCTTTTTTGGCGGCGGATTTTTTCGATTTCTTGCTGTCTCTTACTTTTTTCTTGAAAGATCTTCTCTTCCAGCTTTTCGCACAGCTCTCGCCGGGCGAGAAACCGGTTCATTTCCCTCGACCTTTCCCTCTGGCATTTGATCTCAATGCCAGTCGGCAGATGCTTCAGATAGACGCAGGAAGAGGTTTTATTGATTTTTTGCCCTCCGCTGCCTGAGCCCAGGATGAATTTTTCCAGTAGGTCTTCTTCCCGGATGCCGAGCCGTACCATCCTTTTTGCCAAAGCGTCTTGGGTGTCTTTTAATGGAGCCATAATTACGAATTAAACCAGTTTTCTTGAATAGACGCTATACCGAAATAATCTGAAGAATCGGTTTCTGCCGGCGTCGGCTTTACCTCAGAAATTTCGATTCTCGCTCGTGCCTTGCCCTCGGGCAATGGTCACTCGCTCCGAATCGAAATTCTGAGGAGCCTCCTTGGCATAATCCCGATTCTTCAGACCATTTCGGTATACATAGCGATTTAATATACTGATGATTAAATACTTAGGTTTTAATATTGTTTATTGATATCAAAGCTAATATTAGATATAATATAAAGTTTAATACTAATACTTGTGGTGAAATATGTGGAATAATTTTAATTTAGACTCGATTTGCTGCCCTAAGACTTATTCAGGGGCTGTTTTATTTGGCGGCGTTGTTGGAATATCTCTTGCATCTGCGGCTGTGGGATCAGCGGCTGCTTTATTGGCTGGCGCGGAAGTTGCGGCAAAAGCTGTGTTGATTTCAACGGTAGCCGGATCCTCTGGATTGGCACTCGCTGGAGTCGCTGGACTTGCCGTCATGAAAAACCCTGCAATGAGAACCGAATTGCAAAAATTAAATAAGTGCGCCGTAGCTTTTCTTTCTGGATTTCTTACAGCCTCGTGCGTTGTTGGGGGGATTGCGGGTGTCATTGGACTTACTAAAGGCCTCGCAGCCGGCGTCGGAGGCGGAATGGCAGGGAGTGTAGGAGTCGCTGCAGGATCCTCGAAATTTATTCCAAAACCGAATTAAGGGACGTCTTGGCTTGTGCGAACCGCTCTATTGCGCAATCAGCGGTGCAGTAGTAATTATTTGAATTTTTAGACAGATTTTCCGCCCTATTTCTAAAAAATCCCTTTTGACTTCATGGGCGGGAAATGATAAGATTGAATGTCTAAGAGAATAGTTGGCACAGGCTGGCTTCTCTTAGAATAACAGAACTTAGCCCTGAATTCTTGTCTTGGTCTTTTCCAGAAACAAAAATCCTGAAAAATTTGGCCGTAGCACACTGACTCTTAGGGTCCTTTATATCTTTTGGAGTATTTAAATGAATCAACAGAATCAAAAACTGTACGTTGGAAATCTTAACTTCGATGCGAACGAAGATCAAGTGCGCGAGCTGTTTGGCAGCTTTGGCGAAGTAGTAGAAGTTAAAATTGTGATGGACCGTTTTTCAGGCAGATCCCGCGGATTTGCTTTCGTCCGGATGGAATCAGCTGATTCCGCTGGCAAAGCGAAAGACGCTCTCAATGGCCAGCCATTTCAAGGCAAAGCTCTTGTTATCGATTGGGCACGCACCGAACAGCGCGACCGTCCTATGGGCGGCGGCGCAGAGCGACGCGAGCGTCCAGCCGGTGGAGCCGGAGAATTCCGTCCTCGCCGCGAATGGGGCGATAGAGGCAACGACCGTGGCGGCGATCGCGGCGAACGCAGAGAATCCCGCGGCGGCGACCGCAGCGGTGGTTTCTACAACCGTTAATCTGTTTCTTACCTGCGGGATTTTCTCCCGCAGGTTCTATTTTTTATCTAATACTGCCATCGTCAATCTTGAGACAGCGACAAGCTGTTTTTGTTCATCGTAGATTTTAATTTCCCAAACTTGCGTCGTTTTTCCAAGATGGAAAGGCCGGGCGATTCCGAGCACATTTCCTATCCCGACGGAGCGGATATGATTGATATTGATATCGAGTCCGACGCAGACTTTCAGTTTTTGATCGACGCAATAGTTGGCGGCTGCGCTCCCGACTGTTTCTGCAAGAACGCAAGATGCACCCCCATGCAGGATTCCCATCGGCTGGATCGTACGTCTGTCGATAGGCATTCGCGCCGATAAATGTTCGTCTCCAATCTCTACGAATTCGATCCCTAAATGATCGGAAAGAGTGTCGCGGCAGCGGCGGTTGATCTCTTCGACTGTGATTGCGGTCGCCCAAATTGGTTTAGACATAATGGCTTTTCCTGTAAATTCACGTTCATGGAACCCAAGAGGTTGTTTTTTTGCATGGAAGCGATTTCTCCCTGGCAGGAAGACTTTCCGCCGGGACGCGTCCTTTTAGAGGCGGACCGCCATCTGACTTTAGTTTTCCTTGGCGATGCAGATTTATCCCGTCTCCAGCAACTCTTAGACGATTTTCCAAAACCTTCCTTTTCGATCGGATTAGCAGCGGTTTTCGATAAGCCCCTTTTTCTGCCGCATAGATCCCCGCGCGTCGCAGCGTGGCATATCAATTGGCTTGAACAGAAAACCGAATTCCTCGCATTTCAAAAATCGCTGGTTCTTTGGCTGAAAAACCAAGGGTTTTCCCTTAAAGAGGGTCGGAATGACAAGGAAGAATTTCTCCCGCATGTGACTCTCGCACGGAAACCTTTCATCATCAGGGAATGGAAAAAATCGTTCCAACAATTGCCGCTCTACGTGAAGAATATCCAACTTTGCGAAAGTTTGGGATATTCTAAATATCAAGTGCATTGGAGCCATCCGATTTTAGCTCCGTTCGATGCGATTGAGCATACGGCTGATCTCGCATTTCTTGTAAGAGGAAAAAATCTGTTTCAATTGCATCTTCACGCACAGCTTGCTCTCAGTTTTTATTTCCCTCCAATGATCCATTATTTCGATTTGAGTGAAGCGGAAGACTTGGAAAAAATCGTCAGTGCTTTAAACGGCGTGATCGCAAGGGCCGATATGGAGGGGGGGTGCCCTTTCAAGGCGGTCAGTTTCCACGGCGAATTAAAATCGAGCGAAGAACAAATCTTGGAATGGGAGATGATCGTCGATGTCTGAATTAAAAAAATTGGGGCCGGCTACTATCTTCTTCCTCAGAAAGGAGGCATGAGAGTTCCTGGACTCATCATCGCTACGGAAGAGCTTTTCAAAGAAATCGAGATCGACCGTCCTCTCGAGCAAGTGGGCAATGTCGCGTATCTGCCTGGAATTGTCGGATACAGCATCGCTATGCCGGATATTCATTGGGGCTATGGATTTCCGATCGGCGGAGTCGCTGGCGATGGACGTAGAAACGGGCGTCATCAGTCCGGGAGGAGTCGGCTACGATATCAATTGCGGCGTTCGGCTAGCCCTTTTGCCCGATACCTTTTTCCCAATTCGACGAAAGGGTGAAAGGGGAGTTGATCCAGGCGATTTTCGACCGGATCCCTACAGGTGTCGGTCACGAACACAAAGAGTCGAAAGGAAGCTTACGGATAGCGATTATCGCGATCTTTTGGAAAAAGGGGCCCGCTGGTCGATCGAACAGGGATATGGTTTCCAAGAGGATTTGGAACACATGGAAAGCCGGGGCTGCATCGAAGGGGCGAACCTCGACGCCGTTTCGACGGATGGCACGAGATCAGGGGACGGAGTCAATTGGGCACCATCGGTTCCGGGAACCACTTTGTTGAAATCGGGGCAGTCCAGAAGATTTTTTTACCGGATATTGCAAAGGATTGGAGCGTTTTCGAAGGACAGACCTATGTTTTGATCCACTCCGGCTCGAGAGGGTTCGGCCATCAGATTTGCCAAGATACTCTCGACGTTTTTTTGAAAAAGGGCTTTGCGGAGGGACTTCCTGATAAACAACTCGTCGCCGCTCCAATCAAAAGTCCGGAAGGAGAGACCTATTTCCAGGCTATGGCCGCAGCAGCCAATTTCGCATTCAATAACCGACAGCAGATTTTAGCCGGGGTCAGGGACGCTTTCCATGCCGTTTGCGGAACCGCGCCGAGGGATGTCAGGCTCCTTTACGATGTTTGCCATAATATCGCTAAATTCGAAGAGCACGAATTCGAAGGGCGGAAGAAAAAACTTTGCGTCCATCGCAAGGGGCTACAAGAGCCTATGGGAAAGGGGCCAAGGAGCTATCCCCTCTTTTCAAGGAACCGGCCAGCCAGTCCTCGTTCCGGGCGATATGGGACGGGCAAGCCATCTGATGGCGGGGCTTGGCAATCCAATGACCTGGTGCAGCGCTTGCCATGGCGCTGGCAGAGCGCGGAGCCGGATCAAATCGATGGACGCATGGAAGGGGAAGGATTTGTTCGCCTATATGCGCACGCAAGGAGTCAAAGTATTAGCCAGTTCGAAAAGGACTGTAGCGGAAGAAATGCCTGATGCTTACAAGGATGTCGACGCGGTCGTAGAAGCGACCGAAGAAGCGGGGCTTGCCAAACGGGTCGCGAGGCTCAAACCCTCTCTAGTGATCAAAGGCTGATCGTCGTAGAAAGAGGGCGTTCAAAAAAACACCCTCTTTTCTTCAGAATTGTTAAAAATCGAATCTGAGGTCGGCAGTTAAGCCATGCAGTCTCAGGTCTTCAGATTGCCTTTGATAAATATAATAGATTTGGCCGAAGAAGAAATTCGGCAAGATATTCAACATTTGATTTTGCCGGAACCAGTAGAGAAGTTCGTATCCGACATTGAGAGACAGATGATAACAATTGTTGGAAAACCCTGCGTCCCATCCGAGGCCGATCTGCGTTTGCATCATTGGGACGATCAGGTGTTTGTTGATGCCGCCTATTTTGATGTGATTCGTGGCCCCTAAGGCAAAACCCGGTTCGATTTCACTCTCTTTCACATGAAAACGGCCCCACATGAGAGCTCCGCTGAAATCCCCGAACAAGCTTAAATGCTGGCTCCCGCAGCCAAAGGTCGCTAAATACCACCGGGTATTTATCCCCCCGCTTGGGCCGATTCCCCAAAAGTCATTTTCTTTCTGGTTTTTTACCGGGCCTGAAAAATTTGTCGAAGAAGCATGGGCATTCATTTGCACATTGACTTTTTGGTTGATCCAGCCTGTTTTCAATCCAATATGGGGCCTCAGGGCAAGATGCCTGCTGATGAAAAAATTCCGCCCCAGCTCACCATCGATCACTGAATAATGAATTCCCCAATTGATATTGGCTTGGGTGGAAGTATTGATATCGGTATGAAGAGGAATTACAGCCGTCAATGAATAGCCATCAGAGGCCCCATTTTGAAAAAATGGGGAGCTCGCGCTTTGACTTTGAGAGGTAAAATACCAAGTGTAATAGACTTCAGCGTCCCATTCATCGTAATCGAAATTATATCCGATTCCAACGCGAAAACCGGGATCCCAGGAGAATACGATGTCGTTATTGAACATGTTGGCATTCTCAACGGGTCCGCCGATATCGGGCAGCTCCTGATTGTTATCGATAAAGGACCATTCAGTCGCCCCTTCTTGCGCCTGCCACCAAAGGAAATCTGCAGTTGCATAAAAACCGCTCGAATTAGAGGGGCGCGCCGACATGGTAATCGGTCCCAATCGGTCTAAAGATGTCGGACAGAAAAAGGCTGGAGCACACTGAACTTGCGGTTTTGGGCAGCAATTAGGTTCCGGCTGACTCTCAGGGCAGGTCTTTTCAGCTTTCTTCGCTCTGATAGACATGGCCAAGTCGCCAGCCTCTGCAGGGCTTTGTTGAGACGAGTCAATAGCGCTGGCCCTTTCTCCGTTCACTGCGGATGGGCTTTCTTCAGTCGCATTCCCAGCAAAAAGAAGAACGGATGAAATCGAAGAAAACAACAGAGTTTTTTTGAACATGAATATCTCTTTTTCAAATAAAAAAAACCCTCTTAATCCGTTAAAAACAATTAACGGAATAAGAGGGTGTATTTTTCGCCCGCTTGTTTTTTAGCTAGCAAATCCAGCCCAAAGAAGGTAAACGCTGACTAACAGGCAAACCCAGCTGAGCAAAGTGAAGGCGCTCGATACCATCAGGTCTTTCCAGATTCTTACGGTCGCATCTGGGAACATGATCCGCATTACGCCCTGCACAATCAATATCCAGCCGATGATTGTGATCAGGATCGGCCATTCTGTGACCCAAATGTTATGGGAGATCACGATGACAAGACCTAAAATCAGGCTAACTCCGCCTGCAAATGCCATCAAAGCCGAGTGGCCTAAAAATTCATTCATCGTTTTTTTATAGCGAGCTGAATGAATCAGCATGGCCAAACTCATTAAAAATAAATAAACGCCAATGACTTGGGCGAAAAATAAAGAAATGCACATAGAGATTGCTCCTGGTTCATGATAACCTCTATGTCTCTCTTTATCACAAAAGAGCTTATTTCCGCTTCAATTAATTATTTGAGGCGGCCTTTACAGATGATTTTTCCTAGCGAAAAAGAGATCGATCGTCCTGATATTCAATAGATTTCAAAGTTCAATAGAAGATGAGAGCGGCTCTTCGTTTTGGGGGGATGAAGGGGATGAGGATTGGACTTTTTCAAGCCTTTTCTTCTTGATTTCCTTGGGAAAGCAATTTGCAAACACTTTCTTAGCTCAGGATGTCTATAGGAACCCTAATGCTCCAGAGTCACTAACGAGTGTGGGTTCAAATTTGGATCGAAGTCGCTTCTCTGAAGAAGAGACACTATAGGAGCCAATCCATCGATCACCTGGTCTGGATTTTTTAAGGTGACAGAAGAAGAGCTGGGCGAATAAACGAAAAAATGGTCGATGGCTTTCGATTTGAAGGTGTAAGGAGAGATATTTGTGCAGTAGGGGGAATAGATGGAAAAAGGGGATTGATTTCGGAATGCGCCTGCCATCGCGTCCGCCATTTCGAGTTCATTGAAATTCATATCTCCCATAACAACTGCAGGAAGAGTTGGATCGAATGTCCGTTTTAAATACGCAGCGAAATCAGAGGGGCCTGGTTTTGAAGGATCTCCGGGGAGATGGACATTTATGAGGCGCAATAATTCGCCATTATCCAAACGGCGGACTAGGATCTCTTGGACGGTTCGATGAGGTTCGGCGGAAAAAATACCGGTCACTTCTTTCACTTTGATCAGATCAAAACGGCTCCGATCCAAAAGGATTGTTTCACCCTTATTTGAAATGATCTCAAAATTGAGAGGACGCATATCATCATGAAACCTTTTGTCTTTTTGCATTGAACGGAGTTCTTCAAGGAGCGGTTGGCTGCATTCTTGAAGAGCAATGATGCTGAAGGGCTGATAATTTTTGTACATGTCGACGATCATTTTGGCAACGTGTCTATCCCGGACTGTGAGCTTAGCTTTTCTGTCAGAATCATTGGAATAATAGTGTTCTTCGATAATCATCGAGCGGCTTAATCCTTGTGAGTTTTCAGTCACCCAGTTCATATATTGGGCGTCAAGCACGTTCCAAGAAGCAATATTGAGATTTTCGAAGGTCATACCGATCGGCAAGTGATCGGAGGGAAATCGCCATTTTTCCTGCAGCTCGCCTACGAAAGTGCCCATCGGTTCCGTTTTTAACCGGGGAGCCTCCGCTAAGAGGTGCTTCATTCTGCGAACCGATAAGCGAGGAGAAGGGGAGGATTCAGCCGAAATTGCATTGGAAGCGGACATCGTTTGATTCAGAGGCGTAGGGCCTGCTGCCAGTGCGATGGGAGAGACGGCCATAGATAGGGCCAAAAGGGCAGAAATTTTTGAATCCGACATGGGTTCTCCTAGAGTTGGTTTGATTGCTTTGAGCTTACAGTGCAATTGTGTTTTCTTCAATTAAACAAAATGCTTATTTTCAATACATATTAATGGTATAATTAATTGAAACAAACATAAGATTAAATTTGAAATTTTTTAAATATTTAATTGCTTCTGTAATGCTTTCCGGGTCGCTAGTTGCCGAGGAGTCTGCCGATGGTTGGTTTCCTGTAGAGCATCATACTTCCCAGCCTTTGGATGGGGATGATGCGGACCCTTCGATTTGGGTCCTTTTTTCCAAACAATTCGAAGAAGAGAAAGTGGTTGTCCGCTTGCCCGACGATCCTACTTATCAATATGCAACGGGCCAATTTGAGGTTTCTTCTTCGAAAGATGAGGAATTATTTCAATTAAAAGCCCAAGAAAAGGGGAAAATAAGCGGCAGGATCGAAGAAATTCTTGCGCTCCCGGGGGCCGTGATGGTCGGTCTGGACCGGAAAAGCGAACTTCAGATCGATCTGCTCTATCAATTGAGCGGAAAATGGATCCAGGAGCATCTGGTCGAAACCCCCTATCATCTCTTCATTTTGCAAACGGTCGGACCTGAACCCGACTCTGCGAATCATCTCCATTTTATCGAGTCGCTGCGCATCGAAAAATAGAATTTTTCCCTATTTATTTTCGTGTTTTCCATAGAGGAAACGACCGAATTTTTGAAAATCCGTTGCGGGAAATCCCACAGTTTTTGTATGTTACTCTATGTTCTTTTTAACGAAATGGTGAAAAGAAATAGAACAGCAAAGACTGTTCAGGAATCTATCTCGATTCAAGAGGTTGTCGTAAGACGACCCAAAAGTTGTTTTGACAGTGGAAGAAGAGAAGAATAAAAGAACTGAGCTTGTGCGGAGTTTGCCGCAAAGCAGATTTCACTCGTCAATAAGTAATTTATTTTTTTTTGAGAATTTGATCTTGGTTCAGATCGAATGCTGACGGCGTGGATGAGGCATGCAAGTCGCACGATATGGGGGCAACTCCATATAGTGGCGCAAGGGTTAGTAATACATGGATAATCTACCTCTGACCTGGGAATAACGGCTGGAAACGGCCGCTAATACCGAATGAGGTGTCTTAGGGCATCCTGAGACTATCAATGCGGGGGATCGAAAGACCTCGTGGTTAGAGAAGAGCCCATGGGATATCAGCTAGTTGGTGAGGTAATGGCTCACCAAGGCTAAGACGTCTAGGCGGATTGAGAGATTGACCGCCAACACTGGGACTGAGACACTGCCCAGACTCCTACGGGAGGCTGCAGTCGAGAATCTTTCGCAATGGGCGCAAGCCTGACGAAGCGACGCCGTGTGAGCGAAGAAGGCCTTCGGGTTGTAAAGCTCTTTCGCTAGGGAACAAGAAAGACAGGATAACACTCCGTCGATTTGATGGTACTTGGTAAAGAAGCACCGGCTAACTCCGTGCCAGCAGCTGCGGTAATACGGAGGGTGCAAGCATTGATCGGAATTACTGGGCGTAAAGGGCGCGTAGGCGGTCAGGAAAGTCAGATGTGAAATTCCGGGGCTCAACCCCGGAGCTGCATTTGAAACTTCCTAACTAGAGTTCAGTTAGGGAAAACGGAATTCCACGTGTAGCGGTGAAATGCGTAGATATGTGGAAGAACACCGGTGGTGAAGACGGTTTTCTGGGCTGATACTGACGCTGAGGCGCGAAAGCAAGGGGAGCAAACAGGATTAGATACCCTGGTAGTCCTTGCCTTAAACGATGCATACTAGGTGTAGGAGGGCTCAACCCTTTCTGTACCGGAGCTAACGCATTAAGTATGCCGCCTGGGGAGTACGCTCGCAAGGGTGAAACTCAAAAGAATTGACGGGGGCCCGCACAAGCAGTGGAGCATGTGGTTTAATTCGATGCAACGCGAAGAACCTTACCTGGGCTCGAAATGTAGAGGACGATATCAGAGATGATATTTCTCGAAAGGGTCTCTATATAGGTGCTGCATGGCTGTCGTCAGCTCGTGCCGTGAGGTGTTTGGTTAAGTCCAGCAACGAGCGCAACCCTTATCGTTAGTTGCCAACGCGTAAAGGCGGGAACTCTAACGAGACTGCCTGGGTTAACCAGGAGGAAGGTGAGGATGACGTCAAGTCCGCATGGCCTTTATGTCCAGGGCTACACACGTGCTACAATGGTCGGTACAGAAGGCAGCGAAACCGCAAGGCGGAGCAAATCCTATAAAACCGATCTCAGTTCAGATTGTAGTCTGCAACTCGGCTACATGAAGTTGGAATTGCTAGTAATGGCGTGTCAGCAACAACGCCGTGAATACGTTCCCGGGCCTTGTACACACCGCCCGTCACATCATGGGAGTTGGTTTTACCCGAAGTCACTGACCCGACCGCAAGGAGGGAGGTGCCTAAGGTAAGGCCGATGACTGGGATGAAGTCGTAACAAGGTAGCCCTATCGGAAGGTGGGGCTGGATCACCTCCTTTAAAGACAAAACGGCGAACCTTAGGTTCGCTAGTCTTAGGTTGAGCAAGTCAGTTCGGATATTCTTCTCTCTCTTCCGCTGTCAAAGCATGAGATACGTTGATTACTAGTTGATAGACATTTGAATTGCATCGAGGGCATTGAGCTCTAGCTCATTGTAGAGCATCTGATTTGCATTCAGAGGGTCAGGAGTTCAAGTCTCCTAGTCTCCATTAGCGGTTATAGCTCAGTTGTTAGAGCGCGACACTGATAATGTCGAGGTCCAAGTTCAAGTCTTGAAGCATATTAATTTTTAGCAATGATACGAGCATAGCAAATTGAATTACAATTCATTAATTTGAATCGGCGCTTGAAGAAGGCGAAAAGAAATGCGGCAAATGGAAGCTAGCAATAGCGTGAAAGGAGCGGTTTCTTTGAAATATTGTACGTTAAGTTATTAAGGGCTGCTGGTGGATGCCTTGGTATCGAAAGGCGAAGAAGGACGCGTTAACCTGCGAAAAGTTTCGGCGAGCCGGAAAAAGGCTTTGACCCGGAAGTATCCGAATGGGGAAACCCACTGGATTAAACACCCAGTATCCAAAACTGAATACATAGGTTTTGGAAGCGAGACCCGCTGAAGTGAAACATCTCAGTAAGCGGAGGAAAAGAAATCAAATAGAGATTCCCTTAGTAGCGGCGAGCGAAACGGGAATAGCCCAAACCCGAAAATTTATTTTCGGGGGTTGCAGGGCCAGTCATAACGGCTGCGGAATCTTAGCGGAAGCCTCTGGAAAGCGGCGCGACACAGGGTGATAGCCCCGTACGCGAAAAGAAGAAGCAGTTAGATTGGTACCTAAGTAGGGCCGGACACGTGAAACCCGGTCTGAATCAGGGGGGCCCGCCCTCCAAGGCTAAATACTCATCGATAACCGATAGTAAACCAGTACTGCGAAGGAAAGGTGAAAAGAACCTCTGTTAGAGGAGTGAAATAGAACCTGAAACCAGCAGCTTACAAACGGTCGGAGGCCTATGCCCCTTTTAGGGGAATGGCTGACGGCGTGCCTTTTGCATGATGAGCCAGCGAGTTAGGTTTTATGGCAAGGTTAAGCAACTTCCGTTGCGGAGCCGTAGCGAAAGCGAGCGTGAATAGCGCGAATAAGTCATAAGGTCTAGACACGAAACCAAGTGATCTATCCATGGCCAGGTTGAAGCAGGGGTAAAACCCTGTGGAGGACCGAACTGGTAACTGTTGAAAAAGTTTTGGATGAGCTGTGGATAGGGGTGAAAGGCCAATCAAACTTGGAGATATCTTGTTCTCTCCGAAATAACTTTAGGGTTAGTCTTGGCAATACTTCTTAGGGGGTAGAGCACTGAATCTCCGCGGGGGCCTACCGGCCTACCAACGGGAATCAAACTCCGAATACTTAAGAAGCAGCCGGGAAATAGACTGTGGGGGATAAGCTTCATAGTCAAAAGGGGAACAGCCCAGACCGTCGATTAAGGCCCCAAATTCTAGTTTAAGTGGGAAAGGAAGTAGAGTTTCTAAAACAGTTGGGATGTTGGCTTAGAGGCAGCCATCATTTAAAGAGTGCGTAACAGCTCACCAATCGAGAGACTCTGCGCCGATAATATCCGGGACTCAAAACTAGAGCCGAAATCACGGGTTCATAACGCAAGTTATGAGCGGTAGGAGAGCGTAGTATGTGCAGCGAAGGTATACCGAGAGGAGTGCTGGAGCGCATACTAGTGAATATGCATGGCATAAGTAAACGATAAAGGAGGTGAAAATCCTCCTCGCCGAAAACCTAAGGTTTCCAGGGTAAAGTTCGTCTTCCCTGGGTTAGCCGGCCCCTAAGCCGAGGTGGAAACACGTAAGCGATGGGAAACAGGTTAAATATTCCTGTGCCGCCTAAAGCAATGACAATGGGGTGACAAAGTAAGTTAAGCGCGCGGACGATTGGATGTCCGTTCGGTATCGCGGCCGGCCGGTAGGCAAATCCGCCGGCGTAACGCTGGGGTACTGACAAGGGGAACGCAAGGGAACCGATGGCGTAGCGCGAAGCTTTCAAGAAATAACCTCTAGTCGCTGATGGCGACCGTACCAAAACCGACACAGGTGGGTGAGAAGAATATTCTCAGGCGCGCGAGAGAACTCACGTTAAGGAACTCTGCAAATTAGCCTCGTAACTTCGGGAGAAGTGGCGCTAGAAGACGTGATAGTGAACAATTAGAGCGTCTTTTAGCCGCAGTGAAATGGCCCAGGCGACTGTTTAACAAAAACACAGCACTCTGCTAATTCGTCTAAGAAGACGTATAGGGTGTGATACCTGCCCAATGCCGAAAGGTCAAAAGGAGACGTCAGCCCGCAAGGGCAAAGCGTTGAATTAAAGCCCCGGTGAATGGCGGCCGTAACTATAACGGTCCTAAGGTAGCGAAATTCCTTGTCGGGTAAGTTCCGACCTGCACGAATGGTGTAACGATCTGGGCGCTGTCTCAACGAGAGACTCGGTGAAATTGTAGTAGCAGTGAAGATGCTGTTTACCCGCAATAAGACGGAAAGACCCCGTGAACCTTTACTGTACTCTGATATGGGCTCTTGACTTGTTTTGTGTAGGATAGCCAGGAGGCTTTGAAGTTGTGTCGTCAGGCATGGTGGAGCCAATAGTGAAATACTGGTCTAAACAAGTTGAGAATCTAACTCCACCCCATGAAGCTGGAGGGAGGACAGTGTCAGACGGGCAGTTTTACTGGGGCGGTATCCTCCTAAAGAGTAACGGAGGAGTCCAAAGCTTGCCTCATCGTGGTTGGTAATCACGAATCGAGCGTAAAAGTATAAGGCAGGTTGACTGCGAGACCAACAAGTCGAGCAGGTACGAAAGTAGGGTTTAGTGATCCGGCGGTAGAAAGTGGAATCGCCGTCGCTCAACGGATAAAAGGTACTCCGGGGATAACAGGCTTATCGCAACCAAGAGTTCATATCGACGTGGCGGTTTGGCACCTCGATGTCGACTCATCGCATCCTGGGGCTGGAGAAGGTCCCAAGGGTTTGGCTGTTCGCCAATTAAAGTGGTACGCGAGTTGGGTTCAAAACGTCGTGAGACAGTTTGGTCCCTATCTGTTGCGGGCGCAGGAATTTTGAGAGGAGTTGCTTCTAGTACGAGAGGACCGAAGTGAACGAACCAATGGTGTGCCGGTTGTATCGCCAGATGCATAGCCGGGTAGCTATGTTCGGAAAGGATAAGCGTTGAAAGCATCTAAACGCCAAGCCTCCCTCAAGATAAAAATTCCCAATGAGACCCCATGAAGATCACATGGTTGATAGGTTGGGTGTGTAAGTGCAGTGATGCATTTAGCTAACCAATACTAATCGGTCCAACGACTTAACACTTTTTTTCAAGCTTTCTTCAAGAGCCGATTCAAGTTAATGAAGTGAACAAATGCCTGTAATTCGAACGATATTTTTTCTGGTGGCCATAGAGAGAGGGAAACACCTGATCCCATCCCGAACTCAGCAGTTAAGCCTCTCGTCGCCGATGGTACTATGCGCAAGAGTATGGGAGAGTAGGTAGCCGCCAGATTTTTTCTTCGCCCCGATTAGCGAAATTAACCGGGGCTTTTTTTTGTCTAAACGAAATGTGAGAAACGGTTGAGAAGGTTTTATGGGACAGATCGATTCACGAATTTTATTTACACCCAGCTTGACGCCGCCTAGAGGAGAAGAAGGGTGGCAATATTTGGGACAAGGTAGATGGATGAAAGGCGAGTGGGGTGCACAGCAAAAGCAATGTTATCCGCGCGGTCTGAATCAGATTTGCTATTTACGCGATGTGTTCGAATACGGGCGCATCCAATGGCAGTATCCGGTCGACAAAAGCCCTGTTGAAGAAAAACTTGAAGGAAAGATCGATTCGCCGTCCGTAGAAAAGGGCGATGTTTGCGAAACCAATGACAGAAGCCAGGATCGAACCCGACGAAAGATCGAAAAGTTAACTGCCCATCTCGCAAGTGGCAAGGCCGGAAAAGATGGAAAAGTTAAGCAAGGCCTAATGAAAAGAGAAATCAAGCGCCTTGAACAGAGTTCTCTTCGCTGTTAAAGGTTTGACATTTGCATATGACTTTAAATAAACTTCCAGATGATGTTCTGTCGAATCTGTTGGGTCCCAAGTTTGCACCAATTACATTGAGATTGAGAGAATCGACGTGTTTATTTAGCCCCCGATTAACGAAAGTTAATCGGGTTTTTTTTAAAGAATCGTGCAGGGACGAGCTTGGCATTTGTGATTTTGCTGGGCTAGATTTTTGCGCGAGACCTCAGTGATTTTGCCGTCGGATCTACACTCAAAGACACAATTGGTATATTTTTTAGGGGTTTTTACTGAAGGGCCCCCTTTTACAATTCCACTATTGTCTTTGATGTCGTAATTAACGACATTATAAGATGAAGGCTTCTGTTTATGATCGTAACCACCGATACTAAAATTCCAGGTAGACTTGTTATCTAAATTTTCTATTTCTCTTTGATACTCTCCACATCTGTTATGATAAGCAAGGTGAAGATATGCTTGAACTTGAACTGCCATATTTAAGCTCCGAATGATCAGTATGTGTTAAATATATCATAAAGAAATTATAAAATCAAGAACCTTCGTAGTTCAGTTTTTTTAATATTATTTGATGTTTATTTTTAGTTGCCTGGGGTTTTTTCCCATAAGCCGCAGGGAATTGGTAAGCGCAAGGAATTTTATAGTGATAAAATTTTGTTTTACAAAATTGAGGAGGGCTTATATGAGGAGGATACAAGCACTAATAGGAAGGAGCTAGTCCTTTATGAAACATCATTTTTTACATTCATTGGCCTTCGTTCTCATCGCAATCGGCGGACTCAATTGGGGTTTTTACGGATTGTTTGGGTGGGATGTAATCGCTTCGGTTTTCGGCGAAATGTCCTTTACCATGCGATTGATCGATATTCTCATTGGATTGGCCGGGGTTTATCGGGTTGCCATCTGGATTGAGAATATACGCACTGGAAGAACAAAGACCGAATAAAGTTCATAAGGCTCTTTTTAAAGAGGGAACATGCACCGGAAAAGTTCGTTATGTTCTCTCTTATTTACGATTTTCAACGATTCGATCGGCTGGGGAATCGTTCTCACTCTTTTTGCGCCTCTCGTGTTTGAATCTTCAGGCGCGTTTTTACCGACCGATACATCCGAGGGGTTCCGGAATATCCTCCTCGGATTTTTAATCGGGTCTTATGCGGTCACCCAATTTGTTTCGATGCCGCTCATAGGATCCCTTTCAGATCATTTTGGCCGCAAGAAAATTTTGGCTTGGACGCTTGTCGGCGCCATGCTTAGCTTTATTCTTTCGGCTTACGCAATTTGGATTAAAAATCTGATTCTTCTTTTCGCGTCCCGCCTTCTGGCTGGGCTCTTTTCTGGTAACGCGGGGACAGCGCAAGCTTCCATTGCCGACATGAGCACGGAACAGACAAAAGCCAAAAATCTATCCTTAAGCGGCATCGTAGGGGGAATCTCTTGGATCGTCGGTCCGCCGCTTGGCGGTTTTTTATCTACGCCGACATGGGTGTCCTGGTTCGATTTTGCGACCCCGTTTTGGTTTTTAGGGATTCTGTTTTTCATTAATTTGATCTGGATCCTCGTAAGTTATGAAGAAACGCGGGAAAAAAAAGAAAAGCACGATTGGAAACAAGAGATCAAGGATCTGGCCAAACTTTCTAAAATCCCTCAGATGAGCGGCTGGCTTGCAGTCACCTTCCTGTTTTATTTGGGATGGTTTTTCTTCGGCCTCTATTATCCGACCTTGCTCGTCATAAAATTCGACTTCAACCAAGAAAAGATTGGATTCGTTTCAGGATATATGTCGCTGTTTTGGCTGGTCGGATCTATTTTGCTGAATCGGGGATTCGCTGAAAAAATGAGTCCGGCGAAGTACATTCTTTGCTCTCTTCCGATAGCGGCGCTCCTGATCGTCATCACAACATTTCTTCCCAATGTAGACTGGTGGTTGATCACGCTTCCGGTACTGACCCTCTGCGGGGCCGCCTGCTGGATCAACACATTGGCGGTTATTTCCAATCTCGCCGGCAAAGACAACCAGGGCAAAGTGTTCGGAATCGGACAGTCGCTCTGTTCCCTAGCCCTTTTTATCGCCCCTCTTTGCAGCGGCTTGCTCGCATCAAACGAGACGATCGTCCCCATGTTGATTGGAGCTTTGATACTCTTCGGCACATTCTGTTTCGGGATGCGGCTAAAACGGAAGGCTAAGGGCTAAAGGCTAAGGGCTAAAATTGTCGGGGGCAAAGCCCCCCGCACCCAAGGCAAAGGGCTAAAAATATTGCCACATGTGTTTTTTCAAGAACTAATATTTAAGCGAAAAAATGATTTTCGGAGCTTTGATTCTCTTCGGCACATTCTGTTACGGGATAAGGCTAAATCGGAAGGCTAAAGGCTAAGGGCTAAAATTGTCGGGGGCAAAGCCCCCCACACCCCAAGGCAAAGGGCTAAAAATATTGCCACATGTGTTTTTTCAAGAACTAATATTTAAGCGAAAAAATGATTTTTTGGGGGCGGGGGCTTTGCCCCGACAATTTTAGCCCTTAGCCCTTAGCCTTTAGCCTTTCTTCAGCTGTCTTGATATAGCCTTGGCGCAGTTCTGCGCTATAGACCATCCAGAGGCCGATGCAGACGATTCCCGTCGAGAGGAAGATCACGGGAGAGAGAGGTTCGCCGAGGAAGAACCAGCTATTGATGGAGGCGAAAATGGGGCTGAGGAGTCCCATGAAAGAGAGGAAGGTGGCTGTAAATCGCTTGAGCATCATGCCGTAGAGATTATAGCAGATGATGTTCGAGATGAGGGTCATCACCAGGATCCCTTGAGCGAATGGGGCAAAATTGGCGGAGGCTACAGGAAGTGGATTCCAGCTTTCGACCAGGTAAGAATGGAACAGCGCTAAGAGGCCTCCTACGAACATGCTGACGCCATTGGCGACCAAGGGAGATACCGTGGTGTCTTTGACGATGAGGCGGAGGAGAACCCATCCGTAAACGGAGCAAAGGGCCGCGGCCATCATGCTGAGTTCGGGCCAGGAGAGGTAGGCAAAACTGGAAAGGAGCTCATCCGCCCCTTTCTGCATCGCTAATACGGGAATGATGCCGGCAAAGCCGATGGCCATCCCGATCCATTTGCGGCCGTTCATTTTCTCCCCGAAATGGAGGTAGGAGAAGAATGCGGCGAAGAACGGGGAGAGGCTATAGAGGAAGCAGGTCTTGGCGGCCGTCATATGCTGAAGGCTCCAGAACTCAAACGCGTTCGAAAGGTAGATGCTGAAAACGGCCAAAAGGCAAATGGAAAGGAATTGTTTGAGGTTCAGTTTCAAAAGGGTCCGCTTCGTCAGGGCGATAAAGCCAACCAGAAGGATTCCGGCTAAAAGCATCCTAGCCGAGGTCAAGAATAGGGGAGGGGAATGGGCAAGAGCCAGTTTTCCCAGTGAAAAGACGCTGGACCACATGGCGTACATTAGGACGACGATCAGAATTGACATGAACTAGAATCCCTTCGGTTTACGAAAGGATAGCAAGTGCGCCCCATTTAATCAAGCAATGGGGCGCGGTAAATTAAACTTTAGTTTTGCTTTTGAGAGGTCCAATAAGCATTGTCAATGGCCAGCCCTTCGCAGCTCCCCGTGGAGGGAGCGTGGGTCAGTTTGTCGATTCCGAACCCATCCATAATGGCATACAGAAGGACCATGCCTAAAACCGCTTGTTTTGAATAAGGGAATCCTCGCAGCTCGCTGTCTGGCTTGCCGCAATGGGCCTCAATCGCTTTCCAGAGCTCTTCTTTCATAAAGGTTTTTTTCCCTAGGGCATGTCCCGCGAATCCGAATGGGGTGATGGCCCCTCCGATCCCGACGACAGAGGATTTAGGGTCTTTCAATTTTTTTATGAATTCTTCAGAAAGTGGAGGAAGACGCTTTTGCAGTAGAGCGACTAGCTTTTCCGCTTCTTCTACAGACATGGGATTAGGCGTCGCGGATACTTTTTTCCCGTCGACCTCTATTTCTATTTTTTCTTTCGAGAGTCCGCGGATCTCGGTAAACAGAAGTTCATGCGCATGGGTGCTTGCGAATGGCCCTTCGACCACTTCCAATTTCCCGTCCTTTTCTTCTCCAGCCAGTTGAAAACTTCCCCCTCCGCAATCGAAGGAAATCACGTTTTCTTTAGGCAGTCCGCTGGCCGCAACGGCAGTCAGGAAGCCCAATTTTCCCTCTTCGGAAGCGGGAACGACGGAAACCTTGATTCCCAATTCGTCCTTCACTTTATCGAAAAATTCGGCTGCGTTTTGCGCTTTTCTTCCGGCTGAGGTGGCGATCCCGACCCATTCGGAGGGGTCGTACTTCGCAAGCCTCTTTTTCATGTCGGCGAATGCCCGCATCCCGTTGTCTTGCACTTCCTGGCTAAAACGGGGCTGTCCGCTCACAACCATGTCGCGGTTGAAGGAGACCCATTGTTCTTCTGTATGATGGATCTGTAAAATTTTTTGGGAAATAGGATCCACATCGGCGATGACGACTTTTAAACCCGCTGATCCCACGTCGAAAATCGCTCGGGTGACTCGGCTTGGGGATTTCCAGTAATTCTCCGCGATAGCCAACCCTTCGCAGCTCCCCAGAGATGGAGCGTTTGTCAGTTTGTCCATTCCGATTCCGTCCATAATGGCGTAGAGAAGGACCATCCCTGTAACCGCTTGTTTTGCAAGCGGGAATCCTTGCAGCTCGCCATCTGTCTTGCCGCAATGGGTTTGAATCGCTTTCCAGAGTTCCTCTTTCGTAAAGGTTTTTTTCCCTATGGCATATTCCGCATAGGCGAATGGCGTGATGTCCCCCCCGATCCCAACGATAGAAGATTTTGGGTCTTTCAATTTTTTTATGAATTCTTCAGAGATATGAGGCAGACGTTTTTGCAATAGAGGGATGAGCTTTTCTACTTCTTCCATAGAGACGGGATTGGGAGATGCGGACACTTTTTTCCCTTCGACTTCCATTTCCAGTTTTTCTTTCGGAAGTCCACGGATCTCGGTTAAGAGAATTTCAAGCGTATTGGCGCGAGCGAAAGCGCCCTCTACTACTTCGAGGTTCCCTTCGATTTCTCCCGCAATCTGAAAACTTCCCCCTCCGCAATCGAAGGAAATCACGTTTTCTTTGGGAAATCCGCTGGACCCAACGGCAGTCAAGAAGCCCAATTTTCCCTCTTCAGAAACCGAAATAACCGATACCTTGATTCCCAATTCTCTTTTTACTTTATCGAAAAATTCTTCGGCGTTTTGCGCTTTTCTGCCCGCTGAGGTAGCGACCCCAATCCATTCAGAGGGACTGAATTTCGCAAGTCTTTTTTTCATGTCGGCAAACACCCCCATCCCATTGTCTTGCACTTCCTGGCTAAATCTCTGCTGTCCGCTCACTTGCATATCGCGATAGAAAGGGACCCATTGTTCTTCCGAATGGTGGATTTGCAAAATTTTCTGGGAAACCGGATCCACATCGGCGACGACGACTTTCAAACTTCCAGATCCCACGTCGAAAATCGCGCGGGTGACCCGGTTTTCAGATGCCCAGTAATTTTCTGCGATGGCCAGCCCTTCGCAGCTTCCTCTTGATGGAGCGTTGGTCAATTGATCGATGCCGAGCCCATCCATAAGGGAATACAGAAGGATCATCCCTAATACAGCTTCCCGATAATCAGGGAATCCTTTCAGCTCGCCGTCGGTTCTGCCGCAATGGGCCTCAATAGCGTTCCAGAGTTCTTCCTTGGTGAAGGTGCTTTTCCCGAGGGCATATTCCGCATAGCCGAATATTGTGATAGGGCCGCCGATCGATACGATCTCGGAATTCGGGTCTTTGATTTTTGCAGCGAAATCATCCGAGACCTCGGGGAGGAGCTTTTGCAATTCGGGGATGAGGGTTTTTGCTTCTTCGATCGAGATCGGATTTGGGGATGAGGCCATCTTTTTGCCATCGATTTCCGTTTCGAGAGCGTCTTTCTGAAGTCCTCTTAATTGAGACAAAAGCTTTTCGTGCGCCGTTACATAGGCAAAGAGGCCTTCAACTACATTGAATTTTCCATCGATTTCTCCGGCGAGCTGAAAACTCCCCGAACCGCAATCGAGCGAGACGACGTTTTCTTTGGGGAGTCCTGAGGACGCTACGGCCGTCAAAAAGCCCAATCTCCCTTCTTCAGAAGCGGGAATGACGGAGACTTTGATCCCTAATTCGCGGTTCACTTTTTCGAAGTATTCAGAGGCATTTTCCGCGTTTCTGGCGGCTGAGGTGGCCACGCCGATCCATTCGGTTGGATGGTATTTTTCCAATCTCGCTTTCATATCGGCGAACGTCTGCATCCCTTTGTCTTGCACTTGCTGGCTGAAACGGGGCTGTCCGCTCAGGACGAGGTCGCGCTTAAAGGGGACCCACTGCTCTTCCGAGTGATGGATGCGGAGGATTTTATTGGAAACGGGATCCACATCGGCGACGATCACTTTCAAGCTGCCGGAACCGACGTCGAAAACCGCTCTTGTAACTGGAGCGCCGGCCGCCTTTGGCTGGACCTCTCCGCAATAAGAAAAGCTGTTTGTCCGTTTGTCATAGAGGAATTTATGGACGGTGCAATTTTTGGGGGCCAAGCTTTCAATTTTATCAATCGTCTTTAAATCGCCGTTCAAACGGGCGGTTTCAACGGCTTTTTCCTGGCAATCAAGCGCTAAGTCCCGCATGTTTTCTTGATGGGTGACGACCAGCAATGAGGAACCCGACTTCACGCCGGCGGCGATCTGGGCGAAAGCGGCCTTCATCCTTTGCGCGACTGCATCGAGGCTCTCCGCCCCCTCGATCGGTTGGAAGCTCCAGCGCTCCCTTGTCGGCATCGCTTCCCAATTCGAGCCCCGATAATTCGCGTCGTTGTCGATTGCATAAGTTTTTAGCCTATAATCGCGGTTTCTCCCTTCCACAACGCCCCACGAGCAGGCGGCGAAGGCGGGTTCTTGTATGGGAATCAAGCCGATTTTCGATGCGATGATTTCGGCGGTTTTAGAGGCCCGTTTCAAAGGGGAAGAATAGATAGCGTCGATCGGTAAGCCGAGTCCAGAGATCATTTCGGCCGCTTGCCCCGCTTGCAGGAGCCCTTTTTCGTTCAATTCGATATTCGAAGAACCCTGGATCAAAGGCCCCATGACCTTTTCTCCGTAAGGATCTTCCATCTCAGTGTTTTCATTCCAGTAGGTTTCCCCGTGCCGCACTAAATAGATGGCGACAGGTTCAGATTCCTGATAAGGGAGTCCATCGGAGTTCATCGATTGCCCGGCTAAGGCGAATGGGACTAAAAAATTTTCGATTCTCATTTAGTTTTCCTTCTATTTAGTGTTTCATTGACACGAAGTATGGATAAGAGACTCATTTCTGACAACCGATAGAAATTATTTACTATTTTTAAGAAGCGACGCAAAGACAGGCTTTCAGTCTGTTTGTCTTAAAGAAATTTGTGGATGGCGCAGTTTTTGAAAAAAACTCTTTCGAACTGTTCGATTTTCCCTAAATCTCCATTCAATCGGTAGAAATTTTTTGATGCTTTGAAGCTAGTCGGAAATCGCTTATGATTTGTTGAATTTTTTATGAATGAACTACTTTTTGGATTTCACATTTTGACGGTGATCGCCTTTGCTTTGGCGGCTCTTCGGTTAGGCAAGGGAGCGCTTATTGCGTTCGCGGTGCTGCTTGCGGTTTTGGCAAACCTTTTCGTCGTCAAGCAAATGGTCTTGTTCGGATTCACGGTGACCTGCAGCGATGTGTTTGCGGTAGGAGGCATTTTGTGCCTGAACTTGCTGCAGGAATATTACGGAAAAGAGGCGGCTGGAAGGGCGATCAAGATTTCTGTTTTCGGCCTGATTTTTTTCGTCTGTATGGCTCAGGCCCATTTACTTTACGCACCTGCAGCCGGCGATGGCACGCAGGGGGCTTTCGAAACGATTTTTTCATCGACGCCGCGGATCGTATTGGCTTCTATCGCGGTGTTTTATTTAGTGCAGAAAATCGATATCCGTTTATTCGGCTGGCTGAAGAATTTTTTCGAAGGGCGAAAACTGCCTTGGAGAATGGGGGTTTCGTTATTTATTTCCCAGTTGATCGATACTGTCTTGTTTAGTTTTGCTGGGCTCTATGGGATCGTGGATTCCGTCGCCGATATTATTGTCGTGAGTTTCGCCGTGAAGTGCCTGGTCATCGCCTGCAATAGCGCGCTCGTCGGGTTTTCGAAAAGATTTGCGAAGGAGGCTGCATGAAATTCGAAGTGCTCCACAAATCGAAAAAATCGAGGGCGAGAGTCGGGCGGATTACGACTCCGCACGGGATCATCGACACGCCGAATTTCGTAGCTGTGGGGACGAATGGGACTTTGAAAGCGCTCGATAGCCTGATGGTCGATTCGATTGGGCTGCAGCTCATGTTTTGCAACACCTATCATTTGATGCTGCAACCGGGACCGGATGTAGTGCGCAGGGCCGGAGGGCTTCACAAGTTCATCAATAGAAAAATGCCGATCATCACCGATTCGGGAGGCTTCCAGGTTTTTTCTCTCGCTTACGGATCGGTCAGCTGATGAATTGAAGAGCCGCGGGGCGAAGAAGCGGGACGGGCATGTCTTGAAAATCAGCGAAGAGGGGGTTCATTTCCGCTCTTACCGCGATGGAGCCAAGGTGCTGCTCACGCCGGAGACTTCGATTCAGGCGCAAAAAGCGTTTGGAGCCGATATCATCATCCCGCTGGACGAGCTGCCCCCGTATCATATTGGGCCGGAGAAGCTGAGACGCTCTTTAGAGCGGACGCACCGGTGGGAGAAGCGCTCTTTAGAAGAGCATTTGAAAAACCCGCAGGACCAAGCGATGTATGCTGTAATTCATGGCGGCGTCGATCCCGAATTGCGAAAGCAAAGCTGCGATTGCTTGACGGCGCTTCCTTTCGACGGGTTCGCTATCGGCGGTTCGCTCGGAAAAACGAGGCCTGAAATGATCGAGATGCTGAGAGAGGTTTTCCCCCGGCTTCCCGAAGAAAAACCCAATCATTTGCTTGGGATCGGCGATCTGGAATCGCTAGAACAATGCGTTCCTCTTGGCGTCGACACTTTTGACAGCTCTTATCCGACTCGAGCCGCAAGGCACGGCCTTTTGCTCACGAAGGAAGGGGGGCTGAAAGCTGAAAAAGCCGAGAACGCCAACCATTTCGCGCCTATTGAACAGGACTGCGGCTGCTGGACGTGCCAGCATTTCACCCTGGCTTATCTGCACCATCTGTTCAAAGCCCGGGAATTGACCGCCTATACATTGGCCACTGTCCATAATCTTTATTTTATGGTCGAATTAATGCGCAAGTATAGAAAATTAATTTATTTAGATTTAGTTTAATAGTCTATGGTTTTATAATTAATTTTCATTAAAGCGGGGTTTTTATGGTTCAGGGGATAACAAATAATTTTCTTACATCCAGCGTTGGCCAGGCAGTGGCCTCGGCCGGATCGGCAATAAGAAAAAAGTTCGATTGGGCGCAAGGGACGATTGCTGCTTTGGGACAGCAATCTACTTATTCACCTCCAAAAATCCGTGACGAGCTGCAAAAAATCGTCGACCGCGCTCCTCAGTTCGCTGGATATAAAATCGGGCAAGGAACCCGGTTTTACGGAACGTTGACCGATCTGCCTGTACGCCCGGCGAATCTATTTTTCGATGCCCTTTTTGGCCCGAATGCTGTTACGCTGCCTGGATCGGGCGAACTTTTTGCTTTCACACGACCGCACGAAGAAATCCGGAACCAGATCGCTTCGAAAAATCCCGATGAAATCGTCTCCTTTTCGGCATTAGGCGTCCGCGCTCCTTTAAAATGCAACGCGCAGCAGACGCGGTACGACATGGATTTATCCCACGTATTAGGAAAAGCGACCTACCGGATCTCGTACGGCGAGATCCAAGAGACGCTCGCAAGTCAGAAAATCTTTGTTTCTCCTCTTCTCCCTATCTCATTTTATAAAGACTTGAAAGAGGCCATGTTGAAAGACGGAATCGTGGTTCTTCCAGAAAGCGCTTATTGGCCTGTAAAAGTTTGCGAATTGAATACCCCTCATTGCGCGGCTGTTATTCAAAGGGCAGAAGAATACTTTTCGGCGAAAGAGGAATGTCAAAACATCCTCGAGTTGTCTCTTTATCAACTAGGCTCGCTTGTCGTTAAATCCGAGGATTTCCGGATCTTGTTAGACCCGAATGGAAAACTCATCGAAAGGACCCCTGGAGAACGAGACGCTATCCGGCTCATCAACGCATGCGGTATCCGAGGCGTTGCAGGCCCAACAAAAATCACCAACTCTGAAATCGTGAAGTCGACGTTCCGCACCGCATTGATTGCCGCTGAAAGGGACTTTGTCGTCTTCCCTGCCGTCGGAATGGGCGTTTGGGGCGGCGATCCCAATCTCTATTGGCGCTCCTTTTTGGAAGCCGTGGCGGTTTCAGGATCAGACTTGGATAAGATTTTCGTAAATCCGGGACACCAGAAAACTCCGAGAGGCAAATATGCCGGATACAGAGGAGAAGAGTTCGCACCGCTATTAAAAGAATACCGGATGAAATATAAGAGCGATCCCGTTGCTTCCGCCAACCTTTCGAAGATCGTCGATTTATATGAGAAAAAAACTGACGTCGTCCAGTTGGCGCACCAGCTCAAAAAGCACTATCCAGACAAGATGATTTCTTTATTCAACGCTTCGGATCCTGATGTGACTTTAGGCAATCACGTTGGGGAATACGTCAACAACCTAGGACATGGACCTACCACAGAAGAAAACTACACTGCGATGGGAACCAACGGCCTTTGTTTCGAGACGATTACGGGCGTCCATGAAAATCCAGATCGAGTGATTCAAGCCAATTTTTAATCGGGCTGGGGCAGGTTATTGGACCGGCCTTCGAGGAGATTTCCTCACCTATCGAGTAACAGGGCGGAAGACGAAAGTCATCCGGAAGGCCGTTTTTTTCATTAATAGTTTGCCATGAAATTCTTCATCGAAGATGTGTCCGGATCTGCCATTATGGAATTGTCAAAAACACCCATATTGCCACTTACTGATACAGAAAATGAACCATCTCCACCTTTACCGACGTTATATGTACAAGTCACACTAACCGGCAAGCCGTTCACTTCATAAGTAAACGTTTGTGGAGTTCCAGGCGAATTCTGCAAACTTTGAGTAAATTGTTTCCAAGTCTCCGAACCGCCATTTGCACTTCCTGTCTCATTAAATTGGGGCAGCCAGGGGCACTTACTGCCGTAGCCCGGAACGTCATAAGAAGTGAAGTTGAAATTAACGTTTTGGCCGTCCGAATCGATATTCACATTAGACCAATTCCCGTCATGGGTCTTTAATTGATCCCTGAGTACAAGTGATCTGATTAAAAGCGGTTTGCGCTCCAGTGACAAATTGAGAGACCAGAGGAGAATTGCCAACCTTCGCCATACTATTGATAGCGTTTTGAATGAGCGTCAAAGCGGCGCCATATTGCGCAACCGTCATACTCCCATTTTGCATGTCCTTGAGCTCTTGATCAATAGTGTTAACCGCGCTCATTGTAGTATCTAAGTCGTTGTTCCAACTGGACCAACTATTGCCATTTACATTGGTTGTCATAAAAACCCTTTGAATTTGTTATTATTATAATTATCTTAACACCATTCTATCAACTAAATATTTAGGGTTCTTAAAGAACTTCCCAATTTCGATCCCGATAATCATTAATAAATCGTAAGTGCCTTATTTTGTTTATGATACAGTTCAATTTTAGATCGAATTTAAAGCTGGAGCCAGCCTCCCTAGAGCTAGGGTCCTAGAATCCGGCCGGCTATTTCTTTTCCTGTACGAGCGCTATCATATACCGAAATAATCTGAAGAATCGGTTTCTGCCGGCGTCGGCTTTACCTCAGAAATTTCGATTCTCACTCGTGCCTTGCCCTCGGGCAATGGTCACTCGCTCCGAATCGAAATTCTGAGGAGCCTCCTTGGCATAATCCCGATTCTTCAGACCATTTCGGTATAACCTTGCTTTTTAAGAATTTTTTATGCAGTCTCTCTGCCCCTCTTAACGAAAAAAAGGAGAGAGAGATATGTCTACTACAGCAGTTGGTCCTTGCAAACACGTTATTCATCCGAATAAACCAGAGTTGTATTCAGAAGGCTGGGATCATTGTCCATTTTGCGAATTAGAAGCCGAGGATCCTGAATTGGCGCGTCTGAATCAGACTGTGGCGCCAGGCTTGAAAGCGCTGGAGGTCTTGCATAAAGTCGCGTCTAAAGATGAAATGAAAATTCCAAAAGACAAAGTTCAAAAAGAAGCAAGCAATTCAAGCGAAAGACACAGAACAGTAACGACTGTGAAAAAGTCTCGCTGGAACCAGAATTTGAAAACCAATCGATTCCCAAGTTCTTCTTAAAAGTATAATTCAAGATCGGCCGCAATTGCGGCCGATACTTTGAAACCGCCAATAGAAAATCTCAAATGCTCGCACACGTTGCTTGCGTTTTTGGGAAAATCTGGTAACTTAGGATCTTTTTTTCTAAAAATAAGGAGTTCCTATGCCGACTTTCAAGTCTGAGAAAAAGAAATCCTCAAATGCCGATTTTGCTCCATCCCCCTCTTGTCGAGGCGATTTACGAATTGAGATGGGAATTGCAAACCGACCCGCAGACGGGACGGATGAGAGACCCTTCTTATCCGATGATGTATGGACGGATGTATGAAAGGCTGAAAAAAGATTTTTCGTTCATCGAAGATCTTCCGAGCACCCAAGCGCATCCTGAAGCGACTCCGTATATTCCGCGCCACCGTCTCCGCAAAGATATGAATTCGTATCCCCTGATCCAAGTTGGGCCCGGAATCGTAACGGTGAATGACGCGAAAGGATATTCTTGGAGCGCGTTCAAGACGTTGATTTTGCGGATCATCGACTCGGTCATTGAGTTATATCCCGATGGAGCCCCCGCTCTAATTTGAACAAGAGCGAGATCCGCTATGTAAACGGCGTCCGCTTTGACGCGTCGAGAGAAAATCCACTCGGATTCTTAAGCGAAAAACTCCATACGAAAATCGAATTGGACCCAGAACTTTTCGAGCAGAACCAAATGAGCGACCGGCCGAATGCTGTGGGGCTCAATATCGGTTACGCATTGCAAAAACCGATGGGCAATTTGGGATTGAGCCTCAACTTAGGACAATTCGAAAACAAACCCGCCTATCTTTTGCAGACGGTGATCCAATCCTTCGGGGAAATGGTTCCCTCCGAGACAGACGCGTTCATCCCTTGGCTGGATGAGGCCCACGACGTCGCTGAAAATTGCTTTCAGCTTCTTTGCAAAGGCGCTTTAATGGATAAGTTTTGCGGCAATGAATAAGACAATCAAGAAAGTGGCCGTGACAGGAAGCGCGGGGCAAATCGCCTACAGCTTGTTGTTCCGGATTGCAAATGGCGATTTATTAGGGCCCGACCAACCTGTCGCGCTTCATCTTTTGGATTTGCCTGTAGGTTTGGAGGCTCTGAAAGGGGTCTCCATGGAATTGGACGATTGTGTTTTTCCCCTTTTGAAAGAGGTGAAAATCGGAAGCGATCCGGAAGAGGTTTTCGGAGGCGTCCATTATGCCCTTTTCGTGGGAGCCAAACCGCGAGGCCCAGGCATGGAGAGGAAGGATCTGTTGGCCGATAACGGGAAAATATTTGTCGAGCAAGGGAGAGCTTTGAACAGCG
The DNA here is from genome assembly GCA_963713105.1 of uncultured Chlamydiae bacterium. Classification (GTDB taxonomy): domain Bacteria; phylum Chlamydiota; class Chlamydiia; order Chlamydiales; family SM23-39; genus CAVQKJ01. The sequence continues at coordinate 679,961 of CAVQKJ010000004.1, read as the reverse complement.
CCGCGTCGAAAGATGTCCGGGTGTTTGTCGTCGGCAATCCTTGCAATACGAATTGCCTGATCGCGATGCACCATGCGCCCGATTTGCCAAGAAACCATTTCCATGCGATGACGCGGCTCGATCAGAACCGGGCCGTTTTTCAACTTGGCCGCTAAAGCGAATACGGACATCCAAGAAGTGATCGCACATGGCGATTTGGGGCAACCACTCTTCGACGCAAGTGCCCGATTTTGTCAATGCGAAAATCCACGGCCGACCCGCTGCGGAGGTCATCCAAGACAGGAAATGGCTCGAAGACCGAATTTATTTCCAAAATCCAGAAACGGGGAGCCGAAGTGATCGCCGCGAGGGGAAAATCATCCGCAGCTTCCGCCGCCAATGCAGCGATTGGAGGAATGCGTTCGATCTTATTTCCGACTCCTGCCGGCGATTGGTTTTCTTCGGGGGTCTATTCGAATGGGAACCCTTATGGCATCGCAGAAGATCTCGTCTTTTCATTCCCTTGCAGGTCCAAAGGAAAAGGAGATTTTGAAATCGTTTCCGGACTTAAAAATCGATCCGTTCTTGAAAGAAAAAATCGCTTTGACGCAAAAGGAGCTCATGGAAGAGCGCGATTTAGTCGCTCATTTGCTGCGAGGGGGATAAAGTGCGCGAAGGGGTTCTTTTCGAGATCACCAAAGATTCATTGGAAACGGGCTTGAGGGGAGTGCCGGTTGGATATTGCATGACATCCTATGTCGATCCCCATGAAAGGGCTCACCTATGTAGGCCGGCCGATCGCCGAACTGGCGCACCGCGACCCGATTGAGGTGATCTATCTTCTTTATTATGGAGAAATGGGGAGCAAAGAACAGGTCGCCAAATTCCAGGAAGATTGAAAAACGGGCCCATTGCAAAAGCGAAACGCTCCGGGCGATCGAATCCTTGCCCCGAGCCGGCCATCCGATGGATGGTTTCGCCGCGGCGCTATCTGATCGCTGGAATGTGCGAAGGGACGGAGAATTACGGGGAAGATTGCCTCAATGTGATCGCTAAAATCCCCCAAATCGCCGCCGCTGTCATCAACGTCCATGCAGGATGGGGGAACACTCCTCCTTCGAAGCCCGAATTGGGCTATATGGAAAATTTTGTCCATATGCTTCAAATGCCTGGCTCTACAAGAAAACACACGAATTGATCGAGGTGATGCGGCTTTTCAACGTGATCCATTTCGATCATTGCGGCGGAAATCTCTCCACTTTTGTCGGCAAAGCCGTCGCTTCGGGCTTAGAACACATGTACGGGTCCCTCGCTGCCGCCATGACCGCCCTAGCGGGACCGCGGCACGGCAGAGCCAACCAAGATTGTCTGGAATTCGTCCAATCGGTGCTTGAAGAAGTGGGGGAAAACGCAAAACCTTCCGATGTCGAGCAGCTGATCCGGCGCAAATTGGAAAATAACGAACTTGTCTTTGGATTTGGCCATGCCGTTTTGCGCGTTGAAGACCCCCGCGCTACCGTTTGCTATCAATATTGCCAAAAACATTTTCCGAATCATCCTCTCGTGAAAATCGCCTTCTTCTCCGCACGGAAGGGAGCCGAAGTTTTGAAAGAGAATCCAAAAATCTCCGATCCCTACCCCAATATCGATGCAATCACAGGCTCGATGCTCACCGCTGCCGGATTTCCCTATCCCGATTATTTCACCATCCTTTTCGGCCTTTCCCGCTGCGTCGGCATCGCGATCCAAATCGTCTATGAAAGGATGGAAGCACGAGGCGGAAAAGGGACTCCGATCATCCGGCCTCTTTACCTCTACAAGTCCCGAAAATGAAAGCCAAATACCCTCCGATCGAACCCTACCGGTCAGGATTTCTCGATGTAGGATCCGGCCATCGGATCTATTGGGAAGAGAGCGGCAATCCGAAAGGGATTCCCGCCATTTTCCTCCACGGAGGGCCCGGATCGGGAACCGATGCCGGGCCACCGCTGCTATTTCGATCCGAAAATCTATCGGATCGTCTTGATGGATCAAAGAGGATGCGGAAAAAGCCAGCCTCACTCGAGCCTGATCGACAATACGACTTGGCATCTTGTCGCCGATATCGAAAAATTGAGGCATCATCTGCACATCGAAAAATGGCTAGTTTTCGGAGGCTCTTGGGGAAGCACTCTCTCTCTGGCCTACTCGGAAACGCATCCAGACTGTGTCTTAGCTCTCGTCTTACGCGGCATTTTTCTTGGGCGCAAAAAAGAAATCCACTGGTTTTATCAGTTCGGAGCGCACCATATTTTTCCAGATGAATGGGAAAAATACATCGATCCGATTCCAGAAAATGAACGGAGAGACCTTCTGCACGCCTATTATAAACGGCTTATATCCCCCGATCCAAGTGTACGGAAAAGGGCCGCTTCCGCGTGGGCGAGCTGGGAAGGGGCGACATTAAAATTGATTTTCGATCCCTTGCAATTCATGCAATTTACTCAAGACGACCATGCCGACGCGGTCGCCCGGATCGAATGCCATTATTTCGTCAACCACTGCTTTTTCAAGACCGACAATTGGCTATTGGAGAATGTCGGGGCTTTAAAGAATATCCCGGCCTCGATCATCCAAGGCCGCTATGACATCATCTGTCCGATGGAAAGCGCTTGGGAACTCCACAAAGCTTGGCCGTCAGCCGAGTTCGAAGTGGTGAAAGATGCGGGCCACGCGGCCAGCGAGCCGGGCATTATCGACGCGCTCATCCGCGCAACAGATTTCTATGGGGAAACGTTTAAGGGTTAGTCTTACCCCTGAATAAATTCTGTAGTTACTGTATCCATAAAGCGGCCCGAGTCGATCAGTTTACGGAGCATTCCTGTTTTCGGGTCGAACCATAATTCGCCTTCCCGCAGATAGCGGTAAAAGCAGTGATCCATTTTTAAGTCGGCGCGGATCGAATTCCCATACCCAGGCAGATTCTCTTCCCCTTTCTTTCTGGCGATCACTTCGACCAGATCGAGATTGTCGGGGCGGATGCTGTAATAACGGGATTCTTTTTGATCGTCAGCCAGGATGAAAGTTTTCAGCCCAAGCGTGGCTTGCTGCAGCCAAAGAAGATTGCGCTCTAATTTATACTCTCTTTCTTCGATCCTTTTTCCTCTATAGGCATTGATCTTCAGCCTCCGATCTTCTGTTAGGACTATATGCAGCTCGCTGTCCTTTTCCTTACAGTCGTACTCTTGGATTTGCCAGTCTTTGTTGTAGCGGGAAAAGGTATTTTCCTGAGGTGAATGGATATGAACGCGAATCTCATTGGGAAAAAATTCTATCTTCCAATCTGCTTTCCCTTGATAGCCTTTCGATGTTTCAAAAAAAGCGAAAGTCTCGACGCTGGGCCGATTTTCTACGATGGCTTCCACGCATAGGGGCGAACAGGCCGGCTGTATTTCGATCGCCTTAAGGCTTGGAGAATCGCATTTTTCGTCCTCTTTTTGCACGATGCAAAGGTCGACAGGGGATACAACTGAGGAGTCGGCCGATACTCTTGGCTGCTCGACAGCGGGAAGAGGAACGGGAGAGGGGGAAGCGGGAATGAAAGGATCGCTGAGAATTTCCGGATTTCCAAAGGTCCTCCAAGCGAGCCAGACGACCGAATTAATTAAAGGGAAAAAGACGAGACAGATCCCGGTTAGGAGAAAAACAATTCTTTCTTTCAAAGAAAAGGTTGCATGGGACAGAGAGTGGAAATCGACTCCTTGCCAAGCCCGATTCAGCCTTTCCGCTCCCTCGAGAAAAGGTTGCACAACGTATGTGTAGAGTTCTTTGGAACTCATCGGCGCGATTGCATGAACCATAAGCCGAAACATGATAATGAGGATTCGATTATCAAACAAAATATTTTTTTAAAATAATTTATAGATATTGTAAAGAATGAATTGACAATATATTTTGTTAAAATTTGTATGCATTGATATCTTTGCAAACTTTTGTTATACTTTTGGTTAAAAAGCGGGGGTTTTATGGTTGTAATTGCATCTGCTGCGAAATATATAAAAACGATTCAAAACTTAGATCGCTTTCCGGAAAAGGAACGCGTTGAGGCCATGAAAATCGTGCTCCCTCAATTGCGAATCAAAAAAAGCTTGATGAATGCATCTCCGGAAGATCTGCTCAAGATGGAAGCTGCATTGACAAAGGCCGAGCAAGCCTACCGAAAACTTTTGGAACGGAAGACAGAAACTCCCGCCCCGGTAAAACCTGCGCCAAGCCCTCAGAAAGAAAAAACAGTATCGAGATGGCCTGCGATCCCCTCGCTTTGGAAATTAGGTTTAGCGGGGATAGCGGCGTATTCGGCGTGGTCCCTATACAACTCGAACCTGCCCATATTGCTCGCCTCCCTCGCCCCTACTTTCTCAAGAGGTAATATTTATGCAATGATGGCGAACCCGCCTGTCCTAAGCCAGGTTCAAAACTTCGGCCATATGCTGCAAAACTGGGGCCTCGTCGCCGACGGCGATTTTTTGGGTAAACCCTGCGGCGATTGCAGCGATCCTTATAACGATGAAGATACGATCCTTAAGGAAGCAGCCGGAATGCAGTGGGTAGAGATCGACGGCGTGAAAGTTTGGGACGCGAGCGACGAAGCGTTGGCAATACTTTTTCAATCAAGAAGATGGTCATCGCAAAGTTATTTACCCATTGTATCTTCTCTGTTGCAGAATAAAAGATACCAAGTTGTCGAGGATGCAATCGATAATGGCAGCCTCAAAGGCGAATATTTTATTTCTGTGCACGCTCCTATTTTGCAGAGGATTGGAGCAAAAGATCCTGAAGCCAATAGAATCCTTCAAAAACTTTTTTGCTCTGAAGCAACGACCCAAGAGTTCAGACGCCATGATTCGGCTTATGGAGAAGAAATCCTTTCCCAATTTAAGTGTCCAGACCCTGTCCATTCTTGATTTCGACCTAGCTATCTGATGCCTTTGATCCCGCTGCCCAAACTTACAGCGGGATCTATTACTGAGAAAAACCCCTTCTTTCAGACTTAAGTACCTAATTCAGGTTTTTTTGCTCAGCGGCACGTGCATTTTTTCAGCGCAGAGGGAAGGCAGAGGGATTATTTCTAAAAAACGCGGGCCCTGCCCGGAGGGAGAGAGGTGGATTAAAGCCTGTGATTCCAGGGCCTTTAAATAAATCTCTCGTCCTCCGGGGGGGCCCGCCTTTTTTGATGGGCAAACCTCATTCTTTCCTCTGCGCTGAAAATTGTACATGCCATCTAAGTTAAAGAAGCTTTAATCAGCTGCTTGTTTTTTGAAGCGGTTCGGAATATGATGGCTCTATGACTTGGGATGAATTAGAAAAATCTTTTAATAGGGCTGTATTCCACTCGTTTTCCAAAAAGAAAATGATGCTGGCGTTCCCTGCCTTGATCCTCTGCGGCGTTTTAATCGTTTTTTGCAGGGCGGTGGCTTTCGATGCAAGCGATTGGATCGCGATGAGTTTGGCATTTTTGCCGATCCTCCTTTCATCCGGGATTTTGTTGGCCTTGGGAGTTTTGCTGATCCGGGTTCACGACCATGAAACGAGGAAGCTTTCTTTGAGTTTGGAGAGGCTCGTAACGGGATCTCTCGATCTAGTTTTGGGAACGGCCTATTTGTCCATTCCTACGGTGTTGATCTATTTGTGCCTTTGGATCCTGATGGGGATCTTTTTCCTCTTCAAAGAGATCCCGGTGATCGGAGATTTTTTCAGCATCGTCTTCTCTTTTTGTCCCTTTTTGCTGATTTTCAGTTCTCTATGCCTTTGCCTTTTCAATTTAGGGCTGCTGTTCTTCGCATCTCCTGCTTGCGCTCTCGAACCTTTGAAAAGAATTTCCTTAGCTAAAAGGATGCTTAGCGTCCTTCAAACACGTCTTTTGACCAGTTTGGCGCTTTTAGGAGTCGCGCTCGCTCCGATTCTCCTTTTGACCGGCCTTTTGAGTTTGGCGGCACTGCTTACGAACGGGAGTTTTCTCATCGCTGAAAGATCGTTATCGGTCGCCCTTGAGTGGTTCTTCATCATGATTCCCTTTTGCGCCCTATCGACTCCAGCGGTGATTTTCTTCTTTAATTTCGCGGCCGAAAGCCATCATCTCCTCATTCCCAAAGCGCAACCTACAAACCCATTTTCCTCTTTCGGGGCCGCAGCGTCCCATTCGGAAAAGAGATGACTTTCCGCGTCGCTATAGTGGGAGCGGGAATTGCCGGTCTCGGAGTCCTGTGCCATCTATTGGAATATCCGAATGTTGAAGCTACTCTTTTCGATCCGAAAGGGATCGGGGGCGGAGCATCGGGAGTCTCCACAGGACTGTTGCACCCTTTTCCCGCGCGAGACGCCTTGCGTTCCTGGAGGGCCGACGAGGGGATGAAAGAGGCAAAAGGCTTATTGGCCGTCGCAGAAATTGCTTTAGGCCGGACTGTTTGCCAACCGAGCGGAATTTTAAAAATCGCAATCACCGAAAAACAAAAAATAGACTTCCGGTTGCGAGCGGAAAATGACGTCGAGGCGATTTGGATGGAAGAGAGTTCTGTCCTTGCGCCATATGCAGTGAATGCCCCCGCTCTTTGGATCCCCGAAGGAACTACTGTCTACTCGCAGCTTTATCTGGAAGGTCTATGGCGCCATGCTGAGAAGAAAGGGGCGAAATGGGAAGCGGCGGCCGTCCGTTCTTTAGAGGAATTGGAGTCTTACGACGCTATCGTATTAGCTACTGGCTCGGAGACGCTCAATTTCCCTGAATGCCGCCATCTCCCATTGAAAACCACGAAAGGGCAGGCTCTTATTTGCCGATGGCCAGAAAAAGAGATGGGTCCTTTAACGCGCGCGCTTCTCTCACTCGGCCATTTGACTCCCACTTTCGACCCTTCCGTCTGCCAAATCGGCTCTACATACGAACGGCAATATTCCACCACGGCCCCAGATCCGGCTGCGGCATTGCCTTTGCTGGAAAAGGCGGCTGCTTTCTATCCTCCGGCGCGAAACTTCGAGGTTCTTGAGATCCGCTCAGGAGTCCGAATTTCTCCGACCGTGGGCTATAAACCGATCGTCCAGAAAGTATCGCCCAAGGCATGGGTCTTTACTGGCCTGGGTTCTAGAGGCATGCTCTATCACGCCCTTCTAGGAAAGGAGCTTGCTGCGGAGATCTATCGAGGAATACTATCGCTATAAAAGCGGTTCGATTAAAATCTTCCTTTTTTGAGGGTTTGTGAGGGGTTCATTTCTGTTTTTAGGCACGAGCGGGTCGACGGGTATACCGGCCATCGGATGCAAGTGCGCTGTCTGCGCCTCTTCGAATCCAAAAAATAAACGGCTGAGGCCCGCCGGTTTAGTTAGGGTTGGAGGGAAGTCGCTATTGATCGACGCAGGACCCGATTTGAGACAGCAGTGTTTGAAATATGGCATCGACCATCCGGATGGGCTGCTGTTGACTCACACCCATTTCGACCACATAGCGGGGATCGACGAGCTGCGCGTCTTTTATGTGCGGACAAAAAAAGCGTTTCCTTGCTTGCTTTCCCAAGATTCATTCGACGAATTGAAAAAGCGGTACTATTATCTCTTCGAGAGGAAAACTCCCACTACCGCCCTCAGCGCACAGTTCGAATATCAAATTCTGCCGGAAGATAATGGAACGGTTGAGTTTTGCGGCATTCCCGTCGGCTATTGCTCTTTTTATCAAGGCAGCATGAAAGTGGTCGGCTATCGGGTAGGAGATTTTGCTTATATTTCAGATATCCGGAAATACGATCCGTCGATCTTTACCTTTTTGAATGGAGTCCGAACGATGGTCTTGAGCGCATTGATGCCAGATCCAACGCCTTTCCATCTTTCTTTTGCCGAAGCTATCGAATTTTCGAAAAAAGCAGGCGCTGAAAAGACTTGGCTGACCCATTTAAGCCATTCGGTGGATCACGAAGCGGGCAACGCCCTTTTGCCGAAAGATGTGCAGTTAGGATACGACGGTTTGGAATTGGAGTTCGACCTATGAGCCTATCCGCAATGGATGAAGAAAAAATCTGAGGATCTTTTGAGCGCTTTTCGCACTTTTCTCCTCGGAAATATCCACGAATATCCCCTCGTCGAAAATCGCAAAAATCATCTCAAAATCTCTTCTCATCTTTTTCATTCTACATTGTGGATAAGCTCATGAATGACCCGAAGCTGGTGGTTGCCCCAAAACCTGGGCATGGAAGGCTGCACGATTTAACTCCGCATCAAAAAAAAGCCCTATTGGTCGGGACCTATTCGAGCGCTAAAGAAAAACCTCAATGCGAAGAGCAGCTCGCAGAATTGAAGAGCCTTGGGGATACTTACGGCCTCGAAACGGTTTTGCAACTGCCTTGCCCGATCCGAACCATCGATCCGGCGACTTTTGTGGGGAGCGGTAAAGTCGAGGAAATCAAAGCTTTGGCTATAGAGCACAGTTGCGATGTCGTGATTTTTGACGAAGAGATTTCAGCCCAGCAGCAAAGGAATTTGGAAAAGCTTTTGGAAAGGGTCGTGATCGACCGGACCGAATTGATATTGGGGGTTTTCGCGCAAAGGGCCCATACGCGGGAAGCGCGGATCCAGATCGAACTTGCGACATTCCGCTACCAGATGCCGCGACTGCGGAGAATGTGGACTCACCTGAGCCGCCAGCGTTCCGGCGGAGCGGGAGGGGGCTTTGTCAAAGGGGAAGGGGAGAAGCAGATCGAAATCGACCGGCGGATCGTGCGCCGCCAGATCGACCGGCTGCAGGACGAGCTCGAAGAGGTCAAAAAGCAGAGGAAAACCCAAAGAAGGCTCAGGGAGAGGACCGGCATTCCGACGTTCGCCATTATCGGCTATACGAACGTGGGCAAGTCGACGCTTTTGAATGCCTTGACCGACGCCGACGTCCTTGTGGAAGACAAGCTCTTTGCCACGCTCGATCCGACAACCCGCAAATTCATGCTCCCAAATAAGCAAGGCGTTTTGCTGATCGACACGGTCGGCTTCATCCGGAAAATTCCCCATCAGCTCGTCGCCTCGTTCAAAAGCACGCTGGAAGAGGCCGTCCAGGCAGACATCCTTCTGCATTTGATCGACGTGAGCAGTCCCACGGCTGAAATGCAGGCTGAGGCCACTTTCGATGTTTTAAAAGAACTTGAGGCGGAAAAAAAGCCGATCGTCACAGTCCTCAATAAAATCGACCAATGCGAAAATAAAGCCGCAGTCCTCCGGATGAAGTTCAAATATCCGAAAACAGTGGAAATTTCCGCCTTGAACAGGACCGGTTTCGACGCGTTGACCGATGCCATGATCCGCGAAATCTCCCTATTGAGAAAAACGGTCAAGCTCCGCGTCCCTCAAAGCCATTACGCTTTGGTCAGCGACCTGATGCGGGACAGGGAAAAGTCCTTTCCTGCGAATATGAGGAAAACGACATCCTCCTCGAGGTGGAAATCCCCCACCATCTCGAACACAAAGTTTCTCATTTTATCGTTTTATGAGTATTAAAGAACTGCCCTCCGAAGAGCGGCCCCGCGAGCGATTGGCCCACTACGGCCCCGATTCCTTGTCCTCTATCGAATTGCTGGCGATCCTTCTCGGAAGCGGCACCCAAAGCCGCTCCGTATTGCAGCTTGCGGCGGAACTGTTAGCTCATTTCGGAACTCTCGCCGCCCTTTCCGAGGCTACGCTTGCCGAATTGAAAGGAGTGAAGGGGATCGGCCAGGCCAAAGCGGTCCAGCTCAAAGCGGTTTTCGCTCTTTTAGGCCGCATCGAGTACAAACAACAAGGTTTGCTTCTCGATACTCCAGAGAAAGTCTATGAGTTAATCCGCCTGGAATTATCCGGCCAAAAAATTGAAATGTTGATGATCGCCCTCCGCGACGTGCGGCGCCATTGCCTGCACCGCGAAATCATTTCCAAGGGAACTCTTACCGAACTTTTGATGCATCCCCGCGAAATTTTCCACGAGGCGATCCGCCACCGCGCGCATACCCTGATTATCGCCCATAACCATCCTTCCGGAGATCCCACGCCATCCGCGCGCGATCTAGAAATGACTCAGCTTTTAGTTTCCGCTGGGAAAATCGTAGGGATCGAACTTTCCGACCATCTGATCATAGGACAAAATAGATACGTCTCTTTTTTTCAAAAAGGTCTCTTAAATTTTCGACCCATCTATTAAATAGAAATATTAAAATATTCTTTTACCAGGAGTAGTATACCGCTGGTAAGCATTTGGATGCCAATGAGGCAGACGAGCATACCTCCTAGCCTCTCCACCGCAACCAACCCCTTTTCGCCCAGGATTTTTTTAATGTAGGAGCCTAGAAGTAGGATGATGAGGGAGGGGATCCAGGCGCATACGGCCGCTGCAGCGACAAGCATGGAGTTGCCCGTCTCGTGGGAATAGAGCATGACGGTGGCGATTGCCCCAGGGCCGGTAATGATTGGGATCGCCAAGGGGATGATCATCGGTTCTTGGGTCAACATTTTATTGTCCTCATCCTTGACGGTTTTCGGAAAAATCATCGTCAGTGAAATGAGGAAGAGCAAGATGCCGCCTGCGATTCCTATAATTGGCCGCGAGATTCCTAAAATCTCCAAAATTTTGTCCCCGAAGAAAGTGAACATCAACAGAATCGCTAGTGCGATCAAGAGTTCTCTCGTGATGATTTTAAGCTGCCTTTTATGTTCAAAATGGGCGAGGAGGCCAAGAAATAACGGGATCTGTCCTGTCGCGTTTAAAACAAAGAAAATGGCCATCATGATCGTAAAGAAAGAGATTTGGGCCGAGACGTCCATGGGCGGACTCCTATAAATCCGGATCCTATTCAATCCCCCCAAATTTTGCAATGGACGCGCTTCGCGCCTATCCTGCCCATCCTGTTATCCCTGCTATTCTTTCTTCTTCAGTCATAGGATCTTTAAGCAAAAAAAGGCAGGGATGACAGGATGGGCAGGATAAGAAAACAAAATAGAAAAGCTTCCTCGATCTTTGATAAGGTCTTGCTGCCGAGGGGGTTTTTTGGCATACTGGATGGCTGATTTTAAGGCTTTTCCCTCATGAAAAAATTTAAGGTGGCGACACTCGGCTGCCGCACGAATCAGTATGAGTCTCAAGGATATGCGGACCAGCTCCGGCAAATGGGATACGTCTTGGCCGAAGAAGGGGAAGAGGCCGATCTCTGCATCGTCAATACTTGTACGGTGACGGAGGGGGCCGATAGCTCCTCGCGCCATCAGGTCAGGAATTTTTTGAGAGACCATCCGAACGCCAAAGTCGCGGTCACCGGCTGTATGGCTGAAAGCGCGCCGGAGGCCCTTCTGCAATTGGACAGCCGGATCCAAATCATTCCCAATTTAGAAAAAGAGCGGCTTGTCGAGCTCGTATTTCCCGAAGAGGAAAACCTCCCCGAGTTCAATATCCGCAACTTCGACGCCCACACGAGAGCTTTCGTAAAAGTGCAGGATGGATGCAATTCGTGGTGCACCTACTGCATCATCCCTTATGTCCGCGGAAGGTCGCGATCTAGGCAGATCGCCGAGGTCGTGCGGGAAGTGGAAGGGCTTGTCGCGAATGGGTATAAAGAAGTCGTTTTGACCGGGATCAATGTGGGCGATTTCGATGGAGGGGGGAGGCTGGCCGATCTCGTCCGCGCGGTAGACGGCGTGGAAGGGTTGAAGCGACTCAGGATCTCCTCGATCGATCCCGACGAGGTGGATGAAGATCTGGCTGACGCCGTCTTGAATGGAAAAACGACCTGTCCCAGCATGCATATCGTCCTTCAGGCGGGATCCAATGTCGTCTTGAAACGGATGAACCGGAAATACACGAAACAGATTTTCATCGAGACTGTGGAACGGATGGTTGCGAAGGAGCCCGATTTCACGGCGACGACCGACATCATCGTCGGGTTTCCCGGAGAAACCGAGACCGATTTTGCCGAAACATTGGAGCTCGTCGAGAGAGTAAAATTCGCGAAAGTCCACATGTTTCCTTACAGCCCTCGCAAAAGGACCCGCGCCGCGCTTTATCCAAACAAAGTGCCGCAAGAGACGATCCGGAGAAGAAAGCAGGAACTGTTGCGTTTGGCTGAGAAGACCGGATTCGAATTGAGGCAGAGATTCGTCGGCCGGCGGATGGAAGTCCTTTTGGAAAACGAAGAGAGGGACGATGGATGGATCTCAGGACATACCTCAAATTTCTTGCGCGTTTGGGTTCCAAAAGGTACATATAAAGCCAACGAATTGATCGATGTGGAACTGACCGGCAACGAACCCGACGGGTTGATAGGAAAAATATGAAGATAAAGATCGCAGAGCGTTTGAAACCTTATTCCCATACGCCCGGAGCCGCTTGTTTGATTCCCGGGACTTGCTGGGAGATCGAAGCTTTTCCTACGCGCATCCGGATCGGAAAAAAAATCGAGTTGAAATTTAAGATTAACGGGCCTGTCGAGGAATTCACTTTGCTGCAGGATTTAGAAAAGAATTGCGTGTACGTTTTTGGAAAAGCGAAGGAAGGGTTTTACCGGCTGAAAATAATGGGAAGCGATGCGGGATTCCATCTTTTTGCCGAGAGAGTTCCTTCCAAAGGAATGGAATACGACGGATCCGCTCATGGGATTTTAAAAGCGAAAGAAAAAATAGACCTTCCCGCTGAAGTGCCCTTTTTCCTCTCTCAATCACACGAAAGACTTTCGCTGGGCAACCATAGGAGCCAGGAGTGGGACGCCGTGCAAAAACGGTGCGATCTCAAAGAGATGCTCCCAGTCCTTTTCTTTTTGGGACAAAAAATTCCCGCCATACCCTCTCAGCCCCTGAAAGGGACAGCGCGGCTTTTACAAATTCCTTCGGATAGAAACAATGCCGACTTAGGCCTCGAGTCGTTCTTGAAAGCCTCCTTCACGAAAATCTTCATCCCTCGCCTTTTCGACGACCAATATCAGGGGCTGGCGCCAGAAGAACCGTCGGAAGGAAACCGTTTTTTCTTAATCCAAGAAGGGGCGAAAACTGTGCGGAATTTGTTTTTCGACCAGACCGACCGGCGCCTTAAATTCCTTCCCTTTCTTCCCATCTCTTTGGACTGCGGCCGCATGATCCATGTGAAGGCAAAGGGAGTCGGAGAGCTCGATTTTGAATGGTCGAAAAAACTCTTGCGGTGCGTCGTGATCCGAGCGGCTTTTGCAGGCGATGTGATCCTCGAGCTGCAAAACGAGCTGAAGTCTTTCAGGGTCCGCTCCAGCCTCAAAGAAAAAGGGGCATCGCCAGAAAAAAACAGAGCCGCTCCTATTGCAAGCAGGCAAAACCTACTTCCTTGATCTATTTCAGGGATAATTTCTACTGTGCATTTGGAGGTTCTTTGATTTTTTTTCCTTCAATGCAATTGTCTTCATAGTGGTCATAATCCCATTGTTTGCAATAGCAATATTTCTCATTAGGATCGTCTTGAATGTAAATGGGACGGTCCTCTGGTTTTTTGTCTCTAAACTTGCAAATTTGCGAACACCAACATTTACAATTTGGATCTTCGAGACAAGAAGTGTCTGAAGGACAAGGCAGCCTTTCTTGCTGTTCTCCGCATCCGGAAATCAGGGCAGCAAGAATGAGAAACGAAATTGCTTTCATGGGATTATCCTTTTTTTTCCCATCGTACTAAATCGGTCGATTGAACAGAATAATTCTATTGAAAGTCGATGGGATTCAGCTTTGAAAATATTGTCCGTGGAAGCCCTGCGGGATGAGATGCGGGGTTCTGGCTCTTCCGATTTCCTTGAAAGTTTTACCATCCAGGATAAGAAGGAATGAATCTTTTTGCCCCCGATCTATGACGACGGAGAGGACGACGCCGTCATCTTCGCCATTTGCTTGAGGCGCAGGGACGAAAACCGGCTCTCCAGGGGAACAGTTCTTTTCGGCCCATTTTCCCGTTTTTTTCGTTTCCACATCGATTTTCCAGAGACTTTCACTGTCCAATAGTTCTTCTTTATTGGGGGCGCTCCCCTTGAATCCGGCGGCATAAATGTATCTATGGGGACGCCCGTCAAAAATTTCATTTATTCTGGGGAATTCGAGATTTTCAGAAGAGAGGACATCAAAGTAGATCTCTCCAGTTTTCAACGAAAGGGAAAACCTTTCAAGCGGGGAAGAGTAGGATTCTAATATTTCGTCGGATCCGATATGCAAACTGTCAGAAGTGATGATGTTTGCGTCGTTGTAGGTCACGATATCGATTTCGATTTTCCCCTCTTTTTCATATGCGTTCGCATGGTGGAATCCGAAAAATGGCTTGGTAAATGATTCGAGGACCTGTTTTCCGCTGTGCCGGTCGACGACAATGAAGCGGGTCCCTCTTTGCGGCTGCCAGGTAAAATTTTGGATGAACGGTTTTCCTTTTGTAATTAAATCCAACGGTTTGATCACTAAGGGAAACTCAGTAAAAACCACATAGTTTTCGGTCAGAGCGAAACTATGCATATAAGCGGGTTCTTTAACGGGAATCCGGGCAATAACCTTCCTTTCTGTGGAATCATCGGCGAGTTTGTAGAAAACGTAATAGCTGTTTCTGCCAAATTCGATCAGATAGTTGAACGTTTCTTTGCTTTTTACATCATAGTGCGGGTGTGCCGACTCCCAGCATTTATCTTTGGGCAATTCATCCTCATAATCAAACACCCCAAGGGTTTCGAGCGTTTGGGGATCGAATTTGACGGGTAACGGATTCTCCGTGAGAGCGACATATTGCTCAGAGAGTTTTGCGACATTGACGTTCGCGTTATTCGCTTTGGAAGGAGCGGAGAATAGAGTGAAAAGCCGTTTGAACAAGGAGCGGCAAGGATCGGAAGCAAACCCGCCGTATTTGAGAGAGCCTTCGCGAAAAACCGTATCGTAGGCGTTCGATCTCAGGAATCGATTGGTATAATGCACTTCTCCATTTTTAAATGAGAAAAGATGGAGCATGGCGAGGCCGTCGAACCAGTGGAGATTGCTTTTTCCGTCGACTGTGACTTTGATCGGGCCGTTTCGGAGTAAACTTCCCGACAGCCACTTCGGCACCCTGCCTTCAATGGACAATGGGCTATTTGCGACTTCGGTTTCGAGTTCCGCCGAGACTGCGGCTTTGCGATTTTTACTTAATACCATAGTATAGTTCTTTAATTTCTGGGAGGGCAATTTTATCATTATTTTGTATTTAGAGAAAATTTTAAAAAAAGGATTTTCATGAAAGATAAAGTTTTGATCCAGAGGTATATCGAGGGTTGGAAAAAGGGGAGTGCGGAAGAAATTCTCGATGTGCTTGCAGATGATTGCTTGATTATCGAATCGCACGGTCCGACATATAAAGGAAAAGAAAGCGTGAAAGAATGGATTGCAAATTGGTTTGGAAAAGGAAATCGAATCGAAAAATGGGAAATGACATCGTTCTTCAATTGCGGGGCAATTTTTGTTTCTGAATGGGCGTTTGCTTATAAAAATGAGGAAATGCACGAAGAGTTCGAAGGAATCACCATTGCAAAAGTGAAGAGCGGAAAAATTGTGCAACTCAGAGAATATCGCGCAACGGCGCTGCCCTTTTTGTGGCGCGACTGATTTTTATTTCGGGAAATGTTTTCTTAAAGTTATATTCCTCGTTTCTAATTTACGTTATTTGCAATGAATGCAAATAATTTTTTTAAAACGGAGGTTTTTATGTTACTAATGGCCGCATTGCTTGCAATCATCAATCCTGTGAATAGCGAAGCGATTGAAAACTCGTCTGCACCGGTCGCGGAGCAGAGAAAGCTTTTGCCCTGGGAAGGCGAGCACGCTTTTTTTGTCGATTTCGCATATAGGAACATACCGACGACTGGAGAGATCCGAGCGTTAGTGGGTCCAGGGGTTGGTTTTAATCGCGCCTATCCATGGAATTGGCTCATGAATGTGAGGGGGAGCAGCTTCATCGAAGTCCAACCTACTTTGACAGCGGAAGAAGCGGGAAAGAAATGGAATCTCGGCCTTAGCCACCTCTCTTCTTTGCCAGGGAACTCTCCCGTTTCCATCGAAGTCAATGGAACAATGATCGAACCCCATTTCTTGCCTTTCGTGGATGCATGGAGAGAAGATTATTTCCCTGTCGAACTGCGCGAGGGACAAAACTCCATCTTAATCCGGCTTCTTGATGATGCCGATACGAACTATTGGATCCAGAAGCTTTGGCTCGATCCTGTTTCTGAATAATTTTCCCATTGGGCTCCGGCATCCGCTGGAGCCTTTGTCTTTCCAAATTAATCCCTTTTCGCTACCTTTTTGCCATGACGACTATGGCAACCGATTCCTCTTTTCCAGATTTGGCGTTATTGGCTGAAAAGCGTCTTTACGACCCGCATCGCTTTTTAGGCCTTCATGAGAAAGAAGGGAAACAAGTCATTCGGATTTGGCGTCCTGGAGCCGATCGCATTTATCTCGAAGTGAAGGGTAAGATCGAAGAGGCTGCGAAAGCGGATGAAAAGGGGCTCTTTGAATATATCCCCCCAGAAAAGATCGGGTTTGCCGACTACAGAATCTATCATCAAAACGGCCTTTTGGCGCACGACCCATACGCTTTTTTTCCGGGAATCGGGGAAATCGACACGTTTTTATTCAATAAAGGGTGCCATTACGAACTCTATTCGATGCTGGGAGCGAACATCAAACGGGTCCAAGGCATTGAAGGGGTGCAATTCGCTGTTTGGGCGCCGAATGCGAGAAGCGTTTATCTCACTTCCGATTTCAATTACTGGGACGGACGGCTATATCCGATGAGGAGTATGGGAGGTTCAGGAGTCTGGGAGCTTTTTGTTCCGGGAATCGGAGAGGGAGAGAAATACAAGTTCGAGATCCATACGAAAGAAGGGTATGCAGGGTCAAAGCGACCCGTCGCTTTTTATTCTGAAATGAGGCCTAGAACAGCCTCGATCGTAGCCAATGTCGAATCGCATCAATGGATGGACCGGACCTGGATGGATAAGCGGTTGCGCCAGCCGTTGCATGGTCCCATGAACGTCTATGAGGTCCATCTCGGATCCTGGCGCAATTATGGCAAAGAATTCCCCAATTACAGGGAAATCGCCGCCGATCTGGCCAAATATTGCAAAGAGATGGGCTTTACCCATGTCGAGCTGCTTCCCGATCATGGAACATCCTCTGGATGAGTCGTGGGGCTATCAGGTGACCGGATTTTTTGCGGTGACAAGCCGCTATGGGACGGTCTGCCGATTTCCAATTTTTCGTCGATCATCTGCACCAACACGGCATTGGCGTGATTCTCGATTGGGTGCCCGCCCATTTTCCCACCGACGATTTTTCCCTCAACCGCTTCGATGGGACGGCGCTTTATGAACACGAAGATCCGCGCAAAGGGATCCATCCCCATTGGCAGACGGCGATTTTCAACTATGGGCGGAAAGAAGTGTACGAATTTCCTCATCGCCAGCGCCCTTTTTTGGTTCGACAAAATGCACGTCGATGGCCTTCGCGTCGACGCAGTCGCCTCGATGCTCTATCTCGATTATGGAAGCAAAGCGGGGGAATGGATCCCTAATCCCGATGGCAGCAATTACAATATCGAGGCGATCGAGTTTCTCAAGCATCTCAATTCGGTCGTCCATCGAGCGTTTCCCGGGCGTCTTGATGATCGCAGAAGAATCGTCGTCTTACGCAGGAGTGACCCATCCGCCGACCAAGGAGGGCTGGGGTTCGATCTCAAATGGAATATGGGGTGGATGAACGATACGCTTCGCTATTTTTCGAAAGATCCCATTTACCGGAAATTCCATCAAAACGATTTGACCTTCGGTCTTCTCTATGCCTTTTCCGAAAAATTCATGTCGGTCCTTTCGCATGATGAGGTCGTTCACGGAAAGAGAAGCCTTCATCGATAAAATGCCGGGACCCGATTGGCAAAAATTCGCCAATGTCCGACTGCTCTATAGCTATCTCATCTGCCATCCCGGAAAAAAACTCTTCTTTATGGGGGGAGAGCTCGGGCAATGGAACGAATGGGATTGCAAGGCCTAGATCGATTGGCACCTGCTCCAATATCCGCTCCATGAAGGCCTTTATGATATGGTCGGCGACCTCAACCGTTTTTACCATAGCCATCCCGCCCTTTGGGAGAACGATTTCGACTGGCAAGGCTATGAATGGATCGATTTTTCCGATGTCGAAAAGAGCGTGATCTCGTTTTTAAGGAAGGGGGAAGGGTGCTATCTCGCCTGCGTTTTCAATTTCACTCCCGAATTCTTGCCCGATTATTGGATCAAGCTGGGCAATGTGAAAGTAATTAAAGAAGCCTTCAATACAGACGCTGCAGAATATGGCGGATCAAATCAGTTGAACCATGAAATCCGGATTGCACCCGATGGGTTCACGATTTCTCTCGCCCCCCTGGCCGCCATGCTCTTCGAGGTAGAGTTTGTCTAAATACGCCGTGCATAGCCATAAAGAATATGTAGAGCTTGCCGAAGAGCTGATCGAACACGACAAGAGTTATTTCGACGAGGCCAAGCCGGTCATTTCAGATTTTGAGTACGACCAGAAGATGCACGCTCTGATCCATTATGAAAAAGCGCATCCCAGCGACATTCTCCCGAATTCTCCCTCCCTCCGGCTCAGCGAGGGGCCGACGGAGGGTTTTAAGCAAAGGCCCCATCTAGTCCCGATGATGTCTTTGAACAATACCTATTCGAAAGATGAAGTGGAGGATTTTATCAAGCGGGTCCACAAGCTTCTCGAAAAAAAAGAAGTGGCTTTTTGCACCGAGTTGAAGATGGACGGCACATCGATATCGCTGCGCTATGAAAAAGGAAAGCTGGTCCATGCCTTGACACGAGGCAACGGCCGGATTGGGGACGATGTCACCGCGAATATCAAAACGATCTAATCCGTTCCCCTAAAACTTTCC
This sequence comes from uncultured Chlamydiae bacterium, assembly GCA_963713105.1. Classification (GTDB taxonomy): domain Bacteria; phylum Chlamydiota; class Chlamydiia; order Chlamydiales; family SM23-39; genus CAVQKJ01. The sequence goes on along the minus strand of CAVQKJ010000004.1, from coordinate 661,063 downwards.
GGATCCCACGTTCCCGATGTCATCGAAGTGCGAGGCGAGGTTTATATGAGCTTGGCGACATTCCGGGCATTGAACGCACAGAGAGAAGAAGAGGGATTGGAGACGTTTGCCAATCCGCGAAATGCGGCGGCCGGTTCTCTCAAACTTCTCGATCCGCGCGAAGTGGCGAAGCGAAAATTCAATCTTGTTGCATACGGAGTCGGGGAAGGGCAATCACCCGTCTCAACCCAGCATGAACTGATCCATTTTCTAAAGAAAGAGGGGCTTCCTGTCGCCAAACAGGAACACATTGAGGTTTGCCGGAATTTGGACGAAATCATGAAATTCGCCGAAAAAATTCATAAGGAGCGGGCCCATTTGCCATTCGAAATCGACGGCATTGTAATCAAAGTCGATGAACTGAAATATCATGAGCTATTGGGAGCTACGGGAAAAGCGCCCCGTTACGCCGTCGCCTATAAATTCGCTCCCGAACAAGCCTCGACACGGGTGCTCGATATCGCCGTCCAAGTCGGCCGTTCGGGAGTTTTGACTCCTGTCGCAGAACTGGAGCCCGTTTTTCTCGCAGGAAGCACGATTTCCCGGGCGACTCTCCATAACCAAGACGAGGTGGCCCGCAAAGACATCCGCATTGGAGATTGGGTGGTGATCGAAAAAGGGGGGGACGTCATCCCGAAGGTCGTGGAAGTCGGATCTCAAAAAACGGCCCGAGAGATTCGAAGCCTTGGCACATGCCGAAGCATTGCCCCGTTTGCAAAACGCCTGCCGTCCATGTGAAAGGGGAGGTCGCTGTCCGCTGTCCAAACCCTAAGTGCGCGGGGCAAAGGATGCGGCGGATTTGGTATTTTGCCTCCAAACACGCGATGGATATCGAGCACATGGGAGAAAAAGTGGTAGAGCAGCTCGTAGAAAAAGGGCTTGTGAGCCGCCTTTCCGATATTTATCTTCTCGATGAAAAAGCATTGGCCAAATTGGAGGGTTTTAAAGAAAAATCGATCCGCAATCTTTTGGAGAGCATCGACGCTTCCCGGAATTGCCCCCTTTCCCGTTTCATCATGGGGCTTGGGATCAAATATGTGGGAACTGAGACCGCGGAACTTCTGGCCGAAGAGGCCTCCGATTTAGACCATCTGATGAAAATGAAAGAAGAAGATTTGTCGGCCATCGAGGGGATTGGGGAAAAGACGGCGAAAGCGATCGCCGATTTTTTCAAGGATTCTGACAATCGCGAAGAGATCAAACTCCTTTTGGCCCATGGCGTCCGCCCGCAAAAAGCGAAACAAAAAAAAATCAGCGGCCATTCCTTTTCAGGCAAAACATTCGTCCTGACTGGAGCTTTGCAGGAGTATACGCGCGATGAGGCAGCGGCCCTCATCAAAGAGCGCGGCGGGAAAGTCGCCGGTTCAGTCAGTAAGAATACTGATTATGTCCTTGTAGGGGAAGATCCAGGATCGAAGTATGACAAAGCCAAAGAACTCGGAATTAAGATTATTTCCGAAGATCAATTCCGCAAAATGCTTGGATGAATAATCAAGTTAGCGCTTGCGCACGAGGGTGAAATTTATGCCTTAAAAAGCTTTCGTAGTGATGGGGTCTCCGCTCCGGAGGCGGCGACGAGGAGGGTGTTGAAGAGGAATCTCCACTTGCTGCTGCTTCGGAAGCATTGTTCAAATTGGCGTTTGCGCCGTATTTTTCTTCCGGCGGGTCTTTCTTTTCCTCTTCGCCCATATCTAATTCATCCAATGGGCTTGGAGGCGCAGCGGGCGTCTCAAGCGGATCCATTTCTTCAATTTCTCTAATGCGATCAATGGTCGCTTGATCTCCAACGGCCTTGTCTAGAACTACTTCTTTAACTTGCCTTTCAATTTCTTCAGCTGTTGTATCTATTTGATGTTTTGTCAGCGATTTGTCGTTTTCGAATCTCGATATTGCAGCATTCTTGGCTATCTCGCCTAGACTGTTTGCTTTTTGATTTAAGCTCCGATTGGGGTCAAGCAAGATTTTTCTAGCCACTCTTGTTGCACTGGCTTTGCATTTGCATTGCGATACAAGAAATAAGGTAAAAAGCGATGCAGCTACATGGGGAATGTAATAGATGCAGTTATTGACAGTCTCGCTGAACAATTCGAGTCCTATTTGCCCCCCTGCAATTCGGGTAAATGTGGGAGCTGCAAGCGTTATCCCATTGCGCACCCAAAGGGGCATATCTTTTGGTTGATTGAGAACATTATCTAATTTATACCTGAAAATCGCTCCAACGAGCGAAGCCGTCCAAATTTCCGTTGTTAGGTAGGGTGCAGTATCCCCTGTTGTGAATCGGTTGGCCACAAATCCTACCGCTGCCCCTAATCCGGCTCCCCATTTCAAGCTCTCTGTTACAATCATGACAACCCTTGCTTTCGTGCCAATAGTATTAAGGATCAGTTTATTTAATTCAATCTTGAAAGTCAGAACTAAAAACTTAATTCTTTTAATTTAAATTTTAATTTGTAGTTTTTATTTTAATTATTTTTATTATGCTGCTAAAAAACCGATATTGATCCGCATAATAGGAAGAGGGCGGGGCTGATCTGAGACTGTGGCCCGCGGTTTGACTGCGACTGCGATATGGAACGAATGGCCCCCTGGGATAGACGGGAGGAAATACCGCCTGCGCAATTTCTCCAATTCAGGGGACTTCAATTTAAAAAACCAGACTTGCTCGACTTCAGGCCAGACCGCAGGTTCGATCGAATAAAGACCTTCGATTTCAAAAGAAAATTCAGACCCTGCTTCAGGGACTTTGTCGATGTACTGGAACGCCGCTTCCCGGGCGGGAATTACGGGGATATGGGCTCCATCGGGGGATCCGAAGAGGTTGAAATAAGGAGGCTTTACGAGCCCGTACGCTTTTAAATAGGGGACCATGCTGGATATGAATCGGTTGTCGATGTCGAGATAGACAAGGCCTTGCTTGTTTTGTTTTAAAACACCCTTCCCTTTGCATAGGGAGCGGAGGAGAAGAGAGTTGTTTGGCACAGGCCGCGATTTGGCCATCTCATGGGTCTCAGTCAAGAGATAGGGGATGGGGGCCGGGTTTTTCCTTTTGTCCAGATCCAGTGCTCCTTTTGAGAAATAGCGGGGGGGGTTGTAGGATCCAGGGGGAAGATAGCGGGGCAAGGCCAAGCGAGGGGAATTGGATAGGAAGACCGGGGAATCAGATTCATCTAAATCAAAAAGGTCGGAGACTCTTTCCCTCAAGGCGGATAGGACCCCGGCCAGAGTGCGGAGGGTTAATTGGCGTTTCGCAGGAAGGGTCCTCGAACGGGGATGAGGTCCTAAAGTGGAGCGCCCCCAGCCCAGACGGTACATCTGCTTGGGAGGGACTAAATCAGGGTCCTGATTCAAATAATCTTTTGCAATTCTTGATAATAATAGCGAGTTCATTTCCCACACAATTGTGAGGAAATTTTATACTATATTTAAATAAAAGTAAATTAAATTAATTTATATCACTTTAAGTGAATTGTTTTCCGATTTAACGCGGTCGCCGATCAGGGTTTGATGGCTGTAGCTGTGGACTTTGATCGGCTGCAGCGTGCCGATGAGAGTCTCGTCCCCCTCGAAAATCACCTTTTTCCAGCAGCGGGTCCGCCCTTTCAGCATCCGGCCGTCTTTGTTGAACCGTTCGACGAGCACTTCATAGGTATTGCCTAGCATCTGCTGCCGCTCTTCATTGCTGATCTCATTTTGCAGATCCATGAGTCGTTGCAGCCGGTCGAGCTTGACCTCTTCCGGGATGTCGTCTTTCCAGCGCATGGCGGGAGTCCCTTTGCGCGGGCTGTAGGCGAAAATGAAGGCGAGAGAATAGCGGATCTGCTTTCAGCACATCGTAGGTCTCTTGGAATTCTTCCTCCGTTTCCGTGGGGAATCCGACGATGATATCGGTGCCGAGAGAGACGTTGGGGACGATTTGTCTGACAGAAGAGCGACTTTTTCAAGATACTGCTCCTTGGTGTAGATCCGGTGCATCTTTTTCAAGATGCGGCTCGAGCCTGCCTGAATGGGGAAATGGACGAATTCGCAAAGGGAGGGAAGGTCGCGGATCGCCTGCATCAGTTCGACGGTGATATCGATCGGATGGGAAGTCATGAAGCGGATCCGCTCCATGCCAGGAATTTTATCCAGCCGGTAGAGGAGGTCGTGGAAGAGGCAGTTCCATTCAGGTTTGTCTTTGCCGTAGCTATTGACATTTTGGCCGAGGAGAGTGATCTCTTTATACCCCTGTTCGACGAGTTTCGCGGCATTCTTCGACGATGCTTTCGGGGGGGCGGGAACCTCTTGGCCGCGCGTATAGGGGACGACGCAATAGGTGCAGAATTTATCGCAGCCGCGGATGATCGAGACATAGGCTTTGATCTTGTTGTCCCGCTTGGCGACCAGATAATCGAGATTTTCTTCGAACTGATCGTCGGTTTTGAAGACGTGGCCGCTTTGTATAGAGCACTTCGTCGAAGACGGTGCCGAGATCGGTGATATTATTGGTCCCGACGACGAAATCGAGGTGGGGGAATTTGCGGAATAAAGAGTCTTTTTTAGCCATCGCCATGCAGCCAGTGACCCCGATGATTGTATCCCTTTTCTGCGTCCGGCCCATTTGCCCAGCTTGCCCATCACTTTCCGTCTCGGCCAGGTCGCGGATAGAGCAGGTATTGAAAATCAGGAGGTCGGCCTGTTCCTCATCGGCGACGGGCGTAAGACCCCGTTTTTGGAGCTGGCCGGCCATGATCTCGGTGTCGAGCTCATTCATCTGGCAGCCATAGGTTCGGATAAAATAAGTCTTTGGATCTTTCATAAGCCATTTATGTTAACCCAGAAAAGCCCGTTTTTGCAAGAATTTCAGATGGGTTAAAGAAAAAAGCCCTTTCCTATACCCGAAACAGCAGAGATCGGTTTCAAAAAAAAATTAAGAGAAGACTAAGAGAAGACAGGGGCGCGGGCAGGAATTTATCGTAGGTATTCATTCTTATCTTTTCAAAAAATCGGCTTAGGAGATATTATATCGTTTTTCATTTGACATTAGGATCTTCAGATCATGAACCATAAACATAAGACCACTCTCTTGACTAAGCAAGAGGCTCTCAATTCCCGTAAATGGTATTTGTTCGACGCCTCAGGGAAAACTCTCGGCCGTTTTGCTGCAGAGGTAGCGAAAATCCTTCGCGGGAAACACCGACCCGATTTTACCCCTCATGTCGATTGCGGCGATGGCGTCGTCATTATCAATGCTGAAAAAATTGAAGTCACCGGGATGAAAGAAGCCCGTAAAATCTACCGCAGCTATACCGGCTTCATCGGCGGATTGCGCGAAGTCCCTTACGAAATTTTGATGGCCCGCAAACCTGAATATATTCTCATGCATGCCATTAAAGGAATGATGCCGAAGACCCGCCTTGGCGGCCAGCAAGTGAAAAAACTGCGTATTTATAAAGGGGCCGACCACAGTATGAAAGCCCAGAAGCCCATCCCCGTAAACATTTAAAGGATCAGAGAAATGGCACAGCAAGAAGAAACGATTGGAATCGGACGTCAGAAAAACAGCAGTCTCCTCAGTCCGTCTGAGACGCGGCACGGGAATTATCGATGTAAATGGACGCGCTTTCGAAGAATATTTTCCGCTCCCCTTGCAGCGCGAATTGATTCTGGCCCCTCTCCAAAAGTTTTCCAATCCAGAAAAAATCGATTTAGTGATCCGCGTTAAAGGCGGCGGACTTGAAGCTCAAGCTGTTGCGACCCGTCTCGGGATCAGCAGGGCTCTCGTCATAGAAAACGAGCAAAACCGCGCCGATTTAAAAGAACTGGGCTATCTGACTCGCGATCCTCGCAAGAAAGAGCGCAAAAAATACGGCCGCAAAGGTGCCCGTAAGCGCTTCCAGTTCTCCAAACGTTAAAAAAATTTCCCTTCTTATATCCAGAAGCCTTTTGGGATTATTTCCAAAAGGCTTTTTTTTTGCTTAATTCATTTGTCTAACATACTCATTATTAGTTTTTACCACAGAGCTGCGGATACTTTTAAAACATCCGGGGAATGTTTTAAATGAGAAGCAGGAGGACACAGAGACGCGAAACGCGCATTTGTGCTGGGTATTAACTTTTTTACGATCAACTAATTGAGAATGCGCTGAATGATGCAACAAGCTGCCTTCAGTCCCCATTTGTCTATTAAGTCATTTCTTGATATTAGGGGATTCATGGAAGGCAAACCCGTATCCGCATCCGCGATCATCGACCAAGTCGTCGAGGTCTTTCCGAACGACTTGAATCCTCATGGGACATTATTTGGGGGAAGGGTCATGCAGATCGTCGATACTCTGGCCGCCATCGTGGCCAAACGGCATAGCGGGAAAGTCTGCGTCACTTTGGGAATCGATTCAGTCCGTTTTCAGAATCCGGCGAGAAGGGGGGATATTCTCGTCTGCATGGCATCGGTGAATAAAACTTGGCGTACATCGATGGAGATCGGAATCAAAGTCATCGCTGAAGATTTCAGGACTTTAGAACAGAAAGATATCCTTTCCGCCTATTTCACATTCGTCGCAGTCGACGACGACAATAAACCGGTGGAAGTCATACCGGTCATTCCAGAGACCCCAGAACAGCAAAAGCGGTTTGACGAGGCCGAGCGCCGCCGCCAATACCGTTTGACCCACACTTAGAAAGTGTTTGAAAATTCATTTCCGCTGAGAACGAAGATCTTTTCGGGATCTTTCAAAACGAATAGATTTCGCTGTATTTTTTCTTCAAATAGGAGCTGTAAGCCGCTTCGCTTAATGGCTTTCCAGTGACTTTTTTAGCCAGTTCTTCCGCATCATATGTGCGGCCCCGGGAATGGATATTCGTTTTGAGCCAATTGCGGACAAACGCTAGATCGCCGTCTGCGATTTTTTCTTTCCAATCGGAATGTTCTTTGGCAAACGATGCAAAAAAATGGGCGGAAAAAAGATTGCCCAATGCGTAAGTCGGGAAATAGCCGAAATCGCCAAGAGACCAATGGATGTCTTGCAAACATCCTTGGGAATTATTGGGAGGAACGATTCCCAGAGTGTCTTTCATTTTCTCATTCCATGCGTCGGGCAGATCGGTCACTTGAAGAGATCCTTTGATCAGCTCTTTTTCGATTTCGAATCGGAGGATGACATGGAGGCAATAGGTCACTTCGTCGGCTTCCACCCGAATCAAAGAAGGAGAAACGCGGTTGATGGAGCGGTAGAACCTATCTAAAGAGACTTTTTTTAATTGCGAAGGCAAAGCTTTTTGGAGGGAAGGATAATAGAATTCCCAGAAGGGGCGGCTCCTCCCGATCAGACATTCCCACCAGCGCGATTGGCTTTCATGGATGCTTAAAGAAACGGGTTCGCTCAATGGGCTTCCCCAAGTTTCTAAAGGGAGTCCCATTTCATAAAAAGAATGTCCAGCTTCATGGAGGACGGAAAAGATATTGCTCATAAAAGCTTTGGGAAGGACCCTTGTCGTGATGCGGCTATCGTGAGGATGGAGCGCCAAGGAAAATGGATGGGCCGAAAGATCGATTCGGGTGTATCCCATGTCCATGGGAAGTTTCGAAAGGAGCGAATGGACGATTTCCATTTGCTTGGCCTCGTCCACGGTCGTATGGAGGAAGCGGTCGTCGACCTGCCGGCAGCCTCTGATTTTATTTAAAAGCTGCTTCAGCTCTTTTTGAAGGCTGGAGAAAATGGTTCCGACACGGGCGGTCGTCATGCAGGGTTCGTAGTCTCTAAAAGGGCATCGTAAGGGTGTTCTTCGAAACCCATGATCTGGGCTTTTTCCCTGCAAAGTCCGATGATTTTTTCTAAGAATGGGGCGAACAGCTTGAAATTGTTCTCTTTTTTTGCAACCGACCAAACTTGGCTTGCCTCGGCAGTCGTTTGAGAAAACTCTTTGACTAAGGACGTGGGAAGTTTTGTCGCTCTAATGTAGTCTCTATGCCATTCCCGCACGGCGGCAAGCTGGGCATTAGAGAGTCCTTTGATCCGGGGTTTGCCGGAGGGCAAATGGACGAGTTTTTCGAGACAGGCTTTAAATTTATGGCTCGATTTTTCTTCGTGGATCAAGGCCGAAAGTTGGGCGATCTGGTGGCTCCTGGCGGTAATTCCGCCGGCCGGCATGTAGGTCTCTTGATCCCAATGCAAAAGAGTAAGGATCGATCCGTAATTGTGGATCTTCTTCGATAATTCCCAAAGATCTGTATAGGGTTGCGGCGTTTTCATTCGCCGCATCATACAAAATTGGACCTTTGCCCGCTAGTACCCTTACCTAGGTCAAATTCGGGATCGATCGGCTCGCCGAAGTTTGGACTTTATCCAGCGGGATCGCGAGCTTCGGATGTGTTTTTAAGCGATCCAGTGTTTCTCGACTGCCTAGTTTCGCGGCGAGTTTGATTCCCTTTTCCAGAAAAGGTTTGTCCAATTCTTCCCGGCTGGCCAAAAGGAACGCGCCGGCAGAAAAATCTTTGCCTACGGCCTTTAGGAAAGCGGTTTGCAGATCTTTTTGGGGAAAATTCTCTTTGGAGCTAAGAAGAGATTCGAGTTGTTCTAAATCGAGGGTTTCTGCTGCGGCCAAGAGACGATAGACTTGCGTTTTTTGATCTTTTGCATCGGTGAAAGAAAGAAGCCGCGATAAACGGAGGTCTGTTTCGGAGCTATGGGCGGATTCTTTGATCAGTTCCATTAAAAATTCGGCGCTGCCGGTCGCGGCTGTCAACATTCCGACTAAAAATTTAGAACATTCTTCCTTGCCGTTGTCAATCGACGAAAGCAAAGCGAGTTCAAGATCTTCTAGATCGAACTGAGAGGCGTCATCGAACAGCAAGCTGAGTTTTTCAAGATCGCCGTTTCCTGCAGCGGCAAGCAGTCTAAATCTAAAGAAAGCCGGATCATTCGGATCGGTGAAATCGAGCAAATGGTTCATCTTGGCCAATGAATCGGTCTCTTCAGCCCACTGCAGATTTTTTTTCAATATTGAACGCCGATCCTCTGTGCTCATTCTGGACAATATGGCAAGGGAACAATCAGGAAAATCCGCCCAGACTGAAGCTTGGAGAGCGTTTTTCAGAATCCTTTTCGGAAAATTATTTTTTCTAACGATCGCGAGAGTGTTTTGGGCATCGCCGACAAGCGCGGAGTGGAATAATCTGTATGAATCGAAACTGTTGTCATTAGGATCAATCAAATCGAGCAAATGTCCCAATCGGAAAGAATTGAATTCTTTACATCCATTTTCCAACTCTTCCAACAAGATTCCAGGTCCTCGATCTCCCATTGCATCCAGAATTTTTTGAGAACAGACTAAATAGTCCATCTCGACGCACGAATGGAAGATGGATTTCAGAAATAAGATTTCGTGATTTCTTGAAAGAAGATGGGTGAGTAATTCAGAATCATCGAAGGTGGTTGCGACGATCCATCTATATTTGTCGAACCTTCGGTCGTTCGGATCTGTGGACAGAAGCAGGGTACGGAGAAGGGGAAGAGATTCGGATGATTTCGCCGCCAGTTTGATGGCTGTTTTCAGCAATGTTTTAGAAGAGCCGATGAGATCGAAGATTTCTTGATCGGATTGCGCAGAGAAACGGCTCTTTACGGCTTGGTTGATTCCTCTTTCCAATCTTTTGACGTCGAAGAGATCAAAGCTCGATTGGGTTTGGTTCTCTTCATCGGAAGAACTGGCGCTGGCTGCGTCTTCTTCATCAGATTTTCTCTCGGTTCCAGCGATAGAAAGGCGCTCAACCTGTCTTTGGAGCGGTTGGGATCCTGCAATTGAAGGAGGGAGGGGCACTTGGACGATAGGAGCGGTCTGGCGTGCTATACTTGTATCTATAAATAATTTTGGTTTATTTGGAATGGTTACTATTGAAGCTGAAGCTGATGACATAAATAATCCTTTTTAGTTTTATCTATTATATCAATTATATAATTTAAATTCTATATAATTATATTTTTCAAATCTTTAAGAATGAGCGGATTGCGTAAGTAAAAGAGAGGATAAGAGGACCCCAGATAGCTAAATAAGGGGAGAGGACGCTATTTTCGCCGAGGATCAGCATCCCGTCGAGGACGGTGGCAAAGGCTACGAATGCAAAGAGGGCTCCGGCGGCGAAGAGAAAGGAGGGCAAGGAGCGGGAAAAGCGCATGGTAAATGGGCTGATCGCAAAGAGGATGAGAAATGGGAGGAGAGGGATAGCGGCTTTATACTGGAAATGGGAAGAAGCCCCATTCCGCTCGCCGCCGTCTATAAGAGCTTGCTGAAAGAGAATTGAAAGAGGACGGTTTTCGAAAGGGGTGAATTGCTGCAGAGACTCAATGCTCTCACCGTCCCAAACGAGCTCGGGAAAGGGTCTTTCATCAAAGCTCTCTTTTTTTTTCAAACCGCTTTTCTTCTGTCCTGGATAAATGGTCGACAAATCTGCCGAGAGGAGGGGCTGTCTCGATTTTAAGATGCTTCATATGCCAAACATCGTCTGGGGCGCGAAGCCAAAAAACATCGAAAAACTCTTTTTCCAACGGGTCGAATTTCTGATAGACCAACTCGGTCCCGTCTTCAAGAGTTAGGTTGAATACATGTTCCCGCTTCTTTTTCTGCTTTTTCATGTGGGCGGTCTTGAATTTACAGGCGGCGTCTTGGGCGTCAGGGGCGATCCATTCTGAATTGGCATAACAAGCTATGGAAAGAAAAGCGGCGAATAGAAAAAAGGGGGCGAGGAGCTTTTTCTTAGAAAGGCCGGCCATTTGAAGGGCGACGAGTTCCCGATGGGAATTGAGGTCTAAAAGGACTTTCATAGAGGCCATCAGGAAGCTTAAGGGAAAAAACAATTCGAGGTGTTTGGCGAAATTTTGCAAATAATAAAGGGCGATTTCTTCGACTAATGTCTTTCCCGATGAGAAGAAGCGGACGCTGTTGACCGAAAGATCGACTGCGACAAAGATGGAAAAAATACAAAATAAGAGAAAGAAAAAGGTTTTGGAAATCCGGAAAAAAAGAAGGCGGAACCATAAGCTCATTCAAATCCTCTCACGCAAAGCTCCTCATGTGAATCCTCTTCATGTAAATCCTCTAGCGATTTTCCTCAGTCTCAGCGCGCAGGCGAATAGGATGAAAACGTGAGGCAGCAAAAAGGCATAAATCGCAAAACTTTTTAATTCTTTGCCGAGCAAATAGCTGAGCAGGGCGAATAAGGCCAAAAGAAGGGCGGCGACCAGATTTTTTTTCGAAGGATTTCTTCCCTCTTCGATGCCGAATGCACAGCCAATGAGGGTAAATGTGATTACAGAGAGGGATAAAGAAACCCTTCTGAAAATTTCGATCTTCGAGGTGCGGGCGTTTTTTTTCCCTTTCATGGTTTGGAGGCGGAGCATTTTAAGATCCAGCGCCCCTTTTTCAAGGCGTGGCCGGTTTTTTTTCAATACCGTCGAAACAGCGGGAGCTGAAGTAGACATGGAAGATTGATTTTCAAGGACGAGCGTATCGAAGCCGTCTTCATCCTGCTGCAAATGAGAGATGAGAGAGATGTGTTCTCCTTTAAGATCAGGTCCATCGAGGTGCAGCCGCCGGGCGGAAAAAAGGGTGAGACGCTGCGTGCTTTCATTGTATGCGATAAGAGTGAGTTCCTTCGCCGTCGTCGATTCGTTTTTGACTTTCATATTGATGTAGGCGTCTTTGAAATTGATGAGACGCTGTCTTTGGAGCAGAATGAGGGGATTCTGAGAGGTCTCCCGATAAAGGAGGTTTCTCGATTCCCTTCTGCAATAAGGAGAGACTTCAGCGCAAATTGAGAAATTTAGAATGGAGAGGCAAACCGACATGCACAGCAGCGGCGCGAGAAGGGTAGGAAAGCTCAATCCCGAGGCCCTGAGGGCCGTCAGTTCATGGGAACGGCTCATTCGCTGGAATAAAAGAAGGGACGCGATGAGGGCCGAGATCGGGATCGCCATCGGCAAAATGAAAGGGAATTGATAAACTACGAAAAGTCCGGTTTTTACCCAATCGGAGCTTAGGGCGGCGAAACGGGCGATCTCCTTGAACCGGGAAATAAAAAGGACGCCGATAAACGTGCAGACGGATAGAAAAAAAACTCTTAAATAGCTTTGAATGGCATAACGCCACAAAATAGGCCACATGCTGAATATATTAGCTCAACCGGTGCAGCGCGTATACGAATTTTTGCAGGCCTATTACGATGGGAAAAGCCCGCTTCTGCTGGGCTATTCAGGCGGGCCCGACTCCAAGGCGCTCCTTTACGCTTTGATTGAATGCGGAATCGGGAATTTGCATTTGGCCCATATCGACCATGGATGGAGGGAAACGAGCCGCAGCGAAGCGGACGAATTGAGAAAAGAGGCGGAGAATCTCCATTGCCCCTTTCATTCAATCCGGCTCTCCCTTCCTATAGATGGAAATAAAGAGGATGCGGCCCGTCGAGCCAGACTTCAATTTTTCCATTCCCTTTTTTCTCAGATCCCTTTTCAAGCCCTTTTGTTGGCCCATCATGAGAAAGATTTAGCGGAGACGGTCCTCAAAAGGATTTTCGAAGGGGCCCATCTCCCTTTTTTGAGTGGAATGGAACCGGTCGGCTCTCATCAAGGGATGGCCATCTGGAGGCCTCTTCTTTCTGTAAAGAAGAGGGAGATCGAGGGATTTTTAGAAAAGAGGGAACTGATCCCGATCCACGATCCGACGAATCTCGATCCGAAATTTTTGCGCGCGCGTATGAGAAAAGAGATTTTTCCTTATCTGAACGAGGCTTTCGGCAAGGAGATCGATGAAAACCTCGCCTTGATTTCGCAAAGAGGGGCCGAGCTGAAGGAATATCTGGATCGAAAAGTGGAGCCTGCATGGGAAAGGGCTTTGAGGGGACCCTGGGGTCTCCTGATCGAGACGGACGGTTTGGAGAGGATCGAAAAGAGACATCTCGTTCAAAAAGCTGCTGCAACAGAGTCGCTCTCCTTACCGAGGACAATTTTAGAGTCCCTTTTGGATGGATTAGAGAATCGGCTCTCCAATCGCCGGTTCAAAATTCGGACGAGGGAAATACTCATCGACCAGGGAATGGTTTTTTTTCTTGCCGAGCGTTTTCCTTCGGTTGAAGATTGGCATATAAAGTCTGTCTTTGCAGACGCGCCTATAGCGCATCTTTCTTTCCCCGATTGGAAAGAGGTATGGAAAGGAAGCTTCACATGGTTTTTTCCAAATAATCGTCAAAGACACAAAAATAGAGTCCCTTCTTTCTTTAAGAAAGAGATAGCCGGAATCAATAAATTTTTATCAGAAAAGGAAAAAATGGGAGAACAAGGGGGGTTGGAATTTTCTTTTTCTTTCGCTTCAAAACTTTCAGGATCAAGCGAATAGAGACTGTTCTCGAATCGGAGGACAGACAATTTAATAAATTTTTGCTATGAGAACGATTCCAGGGGTGTCTATCAGGGGCCGCTGGCTCTTTACTTTATCGTTTAAAGATGGTTTAATTGTCCTGTTTTATCTATTATGTAACGTAAACAAAGCAAGGCGTTTATGGCCAAAATGAGACCCGATCAGAAAAAAGGCTTCCCAGGCGGCTTCCTCCTTTTTCTTCTAGCCGCGATATTGATCATCATTGGAATCCAAACGTTTACTTCCGATCGTTCGGCAAGGGTTTCTTTCAGCCATCAAGTCGAGCACTTGACGAATTTGAATCTAACCGTTCCTGAAGAGAACCGGAAAATCGCCCAGAACGAGAATCTCGTCACGTTCAGCGGCCGTTTCCGCGACCGGCTTCCAGAAGAGAGCGCAGAACGGTTCCGCTATTTAGAATTCCTCAACCGCAACCACGAATTGAAAAACGAGAAGCGTCCGTTTAAACGCCGAGCTCGACAACTTACAAAAAAATGTTCAGGAAGCAGCCGACCTCTATTTACATATCAGCGGCCAAACGCTGCCGCGCGGCGGTTATGTAGTTGTCGGGAGCGTTTACGATACCCCTGATCGGGACAGTTCAGTCGTGATCAAAAATTTGAGCGACCGGAATATCGTCAGCCTTCCCTTTGTACAGCGATCGTTGAGCCTTGCGCAGCAATCGCAGACTTTGGAGAGCCTTGATGCCGCAGGCAAGGAAATCCATAATTTGATCTCGATCCTCCGTTCTCCGCAATTGGGGATTGGCAGCGAGTCGATCAAACTCGAATTGAAAACTTTGGATTCGCAAATTACGGCAGCGATCGAACAGTCTCCCGAACAACAAATCAGGACCTATCGGAACGGAATCAATCAGTTAACGGGCCTCATCGGCGATTTAGGCCGCGATTTCGATGGAGTACGACTGGGAGTTCTCCGCAGCGTGCGCAGATATGTCGAAGAGCTGAAGCAATATGCTCAAGTCTTCCAAGATTTAGAAAAAAATGAAGCTCTTCTCGATAAATCCCGGCAGAAAATCGCCTATGTCATTTGGTATTTCAACAACCAAGAACTCTCGACCCGCGCTCTCGAAAAACAAGATCCTGAAGTCTTTAGCCATTGGTTTGCCCAAGCCAAACAAGAATGGGAAAGTTTCAACGCAAACAAGGGCCTTGCTTATCGCGCTCCCGATCAGCCCCGCAATACCGTTCTTGAAAAAACATTTAAAAGCCAAGAGCCCTCGCCCAATTATTTCAGCTATCTCTTGACGATTCTTCCCGTGATGCTGGTCATTCTTTTCCTCTATTTTATCTTCTCCCGCCAGATGAAAGGGGTCGGGTCTTCCGCCATGAATTTCGGCAAATCTCCCGCTCAGGCTCATGACCAAAGAGACAAATAAAGTGACCTTCAAAGATGTCGCTGGAGCCGATGAAGCCAAAGAAGAGCTCAAAGAGATCGTCGACTTTTTGAAAGATCCGCAGAAATTTACCGCTCTTGGCGCCCGGATTCCGAAAGGGGTCCTCCTTGTAGGCCCGCCAGGAACGGGTAAAACTCTGATCGCCAAAGCGGTTGCCGGAGAAGCGGACCGGCCCTTCTTCTCGATTTCCGGATCCGATTTCGTCGAGATGTTCGTCGGGGTCGGCGCAAGCCGTATCCGCGACATGTTCGATCAAGGCGAAGAAAAACGCCCCTTGCATCATTTTCATGGATGAGATCGATGCTGTCGGCCGCCATCGCGGCGCAGGCATCGGCGGCGGCCATGATGAAAGGGAGCAGACTCTCAACCAGCTCCTCGTCGAAATGGATGGTTTCGATACGAAGGAAGGGGTCATCTTGATGGCTGCGACCAACCGCCCCGATATCCTCGACCGCGCCCTTCTCCGCCCGGGCCGTTTCGACCGCCGCGTCGTGCTCGATCTACCCGATATCAAAGGGCGTTTTGAGATCCTGAAAGTCCATGCCCGCAAAATCAAAATCGACGCCTCCGTCGATCTGAATGACATCGCCCGCAGCACTCCTGGAGCATCCGGCGCCGATCTGGAAAATATTCTGAACGAAGCCGCGCTTCTCGCAGCGCGCAAAGGCCGCTCCGCCGTCACTTCAGCTGAAGTGAAAGAAGCTTGCGACAAAGTCCGCTACGGCAAAGAGCGGCGCAGCCTTGAAATGGATGAGAATGAAAAAAGGACGACCGCTTATCCACGAATCGGGCCATGCGATTGCCGGCCTCGATCGTCAAACACAGCGATCCTGTCGATAAAGTGACGATCATTCCTCGCGGATTTTCTCTTGGCGCAACCCATTTTATGCCGAAGAAAAACCGCTTGAGCTACTGGAAAAAAGAAGTGCTCGACCAGCTCGTCGTTCTGATGGGCGGCCGCGCTGCGGAAGAAATTTTTGTCGAAGACATGTCTTCCGGAGCCCAGCACGACATCATGCAGGCGACGAAAATCGCCCGCAGCATGGTTTGCGAATGGGGAATGAGCGACGAGCTCGGCACTGTCTCTTATGATGAAAGGACCGAAGCCGGCCAATATCTCGGCATGCACGACTACCATGAAAAGAACTATTCCGACGAAACTGCCCAACAAATCGACATCGAAGTGCGCAAAGCTCATCGACGACGCCCATAAGCGGGCCGTTGAAATCCTCGAAGAGCACCGCGATAAAGTCCAGCTCATGGCCGATATGCTGATGGAATTCGAAACCCTCGACGCCACCGATATCAAAGAAATCATGGATGGGACCTGGGATGCGGACCGCAAACGGGGCCGCTTGAAAGACGCTGAAGATCTCCAGATGAAAAATCCCCCTCCGCCTCCTCCTGTGCCAGTGACGATCCGTTCAGCACCGGGGACGCAAAAGGATTTACCAGGAATGCAGCCAGGCCTAAATTCCTGATGGTCAGTCAAATAAATCAAAATCTAGCACTCTCGATACGAGAGTGCTAGACAAATTCGATCTCTTGTTTTACAATCGGAAATAGATTGCGAAATGAAAAAAATCGCAGTCGGTCAACAGGAGAAATATATGACTAGAGCCTTCATTCCAACAGTATTCGATGCCATCCTTGACGAGGAAACTTTCCCAAGCCTCTTTGGAAAATTCTCGAACTCTTCTTGCAGCCAAGGAAAATGTTGTTCAGGCGTAAACCTTTACGAAGACGAAGAATCGTTCATCCTAGAGGCCGATGTGCCAGGCATCAAGCCTGACGATATCAAAATATTTTTTGATAAAGGCGGGATTTCAATAGAGACCAAGAAGACGGAGGAGAAAAAAGAAGTGAAACACCATTTCCGCTCATCCACCGGCTATTCCTACTGGGTACCCCTCCCAGGAGGGCGGATCGACGAATCGGCGACTCCGGAAGCGATTTGCAAAGATGGCGTCCTAAAGGTCGTCTTGCCTAAAACCCGCGCTTCCAGGCCTGTCAAAATCGCCGTCAAAGGAGCTTAAGCAAAATTCTCTCTCCCCCCAGGATGGCGGGGAATCAATTGGGCCTCCTTTAAAAAGGAGGCCTTTTATCACTTCTCTTCAAAATGGGTATTCAAATACGGAGAATAGCGTCGACTACATGAACCTTGAATTGGTTGTTGACGACCGTATTTAGATCTTGGATCATTTCATTCATCGTTTTCAGATCCTTATCTGGATCAATAATTTTTACGAATTCTTCTGCATATACTTTAGAAAACGTAATGAAATTGTCCAATTCTTTTTTAACGTCCTCTAAATTTGTTACATTCTTCTTGTATCTATCTATCGATTCGCTGCATTTGGCGATTGCGTCTGCTAAAGTCCCTGCCGCTTTACAAATTTTATATCGAATTTCTTTGTGTGCGTTTCCGTAATTTTTTTCGAATTCTTTGGCCTTATTGCCAGCCATTTCTTCTAAATATAATACTTGTGAAAGATCTAATTCTGTTCTCATTGGGCTCCGATTATTTGTTTTTATTTTAAATATTATAACATATTTAAATATTTAATAATACTACAATTGCAGTTAATTAGTTATTAAAGACTTGGGAAATAAAGGGATGGGTCATTTAGCCATCCAAAGAGATCGATTCCCTGTTCCAGCGGACAGGCTCTTCTTCGGGATAAACCCACGTATCGCCCAGCTTGCAAAAACCCAAGCCCTTGTAATCGACCCCTTCGCAGGCTGTGTACTGAATCTCATCGATCAATACAAAATCCCTTTCATCTTCAGGTAGCCGGATTTCATCGATCACTGGAATGATTTTTCCGTCATGGACTCTCACATCGATGATGCGAGAAGGGAGATTGTAGATGAAGGAGTGACCGATTCCGCGAATCGCTTCCATAGAGGCTCTTTCCGGTTTGATTGAGGAAGACAATAAAACGATTTTTTGAATTTGTAAACCATCGGCGCGCGCGGTGATCCCGCGCGCGGTTTAAGATGATTAGTTGCGCATAGAATAGGCCTTCTCTTTGAAGCACCACTGCATACAGGGATTCAGATCGTTGTGCTTTTTGACGCATTGCCTAAATCTTTCTGCCGCTTTTTCGGACGGATCGTTCTGCAACTGCTTTTCACAGCGGGCAATTTCCCAATCCTTTAATTCTGAACAAGTCTTAAAACACGAATCGACAATCGTTTTCGCCGATTGCTGCAACATGTCGTGATAAAGTTTAAAGGGCGAAAATTTGCACCCGCCATTATTGCCTACGGGATTGGAATTGCCGTTTGGATTTGAAGTTGCGTTGGGTATAGAAGACATATTTTTTCCTCCAAATGATTGTAAAAATCGGAGAAAAACACACTTGTGTTTTCCTTTCTGTGTTCACTAGAAAAGGAAAGAGATGAGCCACACTCCCCACGCTAGTATTACCTAGATCGGGTAGTAAGGGTTTAACGCTTTCGCGTTCTTTCAGCCAAAAATGGCACCCCTGGTGAACGGCAGAGAGTCTAATTCAATACAGCCCTACCGTCAAGACCGATTAAAAATGCGGTTGAAGAATTTGGATACAGAGGATCCTCCCTCTGTTTTGCTTTGCGGGACTGAGTCAACGGGTTTTGTTTTCAGGCGGGGAACCGGGCTTCTTGGTCTTCTTGGCGAGGCCGGTTCTAGGCGAGTGGGGAGTGCTGAATCGGGAAAACGCCAACTGCCATTTTTGTATATGAACCCATGAGCTGCGTAATCTTCCCCAGGATAGGCTCCGGCGGTAACAGTCGTTGCGCCGAATGGAAAGACAACGGTATCACTCGAGGGATCGGTGCAGCCGAGGTCGACTTTAACAGTGCCTCGATTCGGATCGACGATTTCGGTCGATTGATCGATTGAAGAAATGAGCGAATTATCCGATCCTTTCCTTTTCTGCTCCTTTACTTCAATGGGAGAGGTCGGCGGGCTGTCGCCTAGCGCGCGAGGATAAGATCCGTATTCTGTAGTGGGGTTAGCCATGTAAACTCCTTAAAAAACCTTAACCAAAAGATCAAACAGGAGGATTGGCAATTTTTCAAGAAATTTATTTAGCGAATTTGCCGATTTTCGGGTCGGCGAGGGCGATGAGATCTTTCGATTCCATGACGATCGATTCGGTGGGCAGGCCGCAGTTGAAAGCGGAGCGTTCTTATGGACGGATACTTGCTCGTCGAAATAGTTATCGAGATTGAGAAGATTGCCGAAAGGAGGGACGCCGCCAATGATCAGGCCGAAGCGCTCTTGGATGATCGCAGGATCTTCGAATTCGCATTTTTCCCCGACGCTTCTGAAGCGGCTTTCATATCGAGTTTCAGATGGGAGGGGATGTTGAATTGGTAATTTTTCTTGGTGTTTTTTCCTCGCAGGATGAGCGATTTGACCCCTTCTTCCAGCTGCGTTCCGCGGACGCGGGCCGAATCTTGGGAAGTGGGCGTTGGCTCATGGACGAGATGTTGAAATGCGATTTCCTTTTGCTGAAGCATGGCGGATGATTTCATTGCGGATGTTTTCTCCGCCGAAAAAGATGTGGGCTTTGATCCGGTTGCCGGCGATCCGTTTTGTATCGGAGGGGAAAAGAGAGGCTTCGCGGATATTTTTTAGCTTGAGGAGGGTCATCGTGAGCCGCTCCAGCCCCATGCCGAAATCCGCCATGAGGAGGCATGCCATATTTGAAAATGCTCAAATAATCTTCAAAATTCGCGGGGTCCATCCCTTTCATGCGGATGCCCTTCGATCATCGATTCATAGGTATGGCGCCTTTGGCCGCCTGAAGTGATTTCCGTGCCGGCGCAAAGAAGGTCGAATGTGTTGGTCAGTTCGGGATTGTCTTCTTTGGGATAGGCGTAAAAGGGGCGTTTGGCGGTCTTCCAATCGGTGACAAAGACGAGATCTGTGCCATATTTTTCCGCCGCCCAGGCGCAAAGTTCCCGTTCTGCGGCAGGGCTTAAGTCGGGCTCATGCCTCTCGTCGATGCCCGTTCTTTCGAAATAGATCTCCTGCGCCTCGGCGAAGGTGAGGCGGGGAAAGGGACATCGGCAGGGGCTTTGATGATCTGATCTTCCAAGCGTTTCGATTTCCGCTTTGCAGTGGCGGTGCAGATATGGAGACGATGAATTTGATGCATCCTTCCTGGATATCGAGGATTTCATGCCAATGGTTGAAAAATCCCATCTCAAATTCGAATTGTTTTCCTTCTGAAAGATGGCGGGATGTTTGGGAAGGTTCTGCGCGGAAAAAGGGCATGAGAGCAAAAACCCGTTCGTTGACGCCGACCATGATTTGCTTATAAAGCTGGCTGCTTTGAGCCAGAGTTGCGGTATATCCAAAATAATCGACATTGAAAAATTCAGCTCCCCCTTCAGAAGAGGCGCCGATGATATTCGGAGCGAAATATTCGACCGCCTGGACCGTATCGTGCATGTAGAGTCGATAGGCATGGGCGATTTCGCTTGGATCTTGAAGACGGCTTGAATTTGCCGGTTGCGGAAGGCGATGGGACGATGGTCGAGGATGAATTCGAGATCGGAGTGGATCTCTGGTTTATAATACTCGATCGGAGGCACTTCGCGGATCGGATTTTCGACTGTGATCGTCAGGGTCGACGATTTCGACTTTAAGGGCGGCATCGCGGGAAGCGACGGCCTTTCCTTCGATCGATAAGAATCGATCCCGGCTGCAGATCGGAGATTTTGCGCAGTTCTTCTTTATTTTCAATGACGATCTGCGCAAGGCCGCTCCGGTCGCGGAGAAGGAAAAAATTCAGCTTTGCCGAATGAGCGGAGGTTGTTCAACCATCCGCGCACAAGGACTTTCTTGTCGATGCAATTCGGTAGTTCTCGAGCCAAGATTCGCTGCATGGCCAGTCACTCACGATTGTCTAGCGATGCACTGTGGCTTGTTGCTGTTCGAGTACTGCTCGATGGCTCAGTTTGATTTGGCCGCGATCATTGACGTCGAGCACTTTCACTTCGATCTATCGCCTTCGCGGAAAGGCGCATCGTGGATGTTCTGCAGCCGTTGTTGTAGAGATTTCTGAAATGTGGCAGAGCCCTTCTTTGCCAAAGATCTCGACGAAATAGCCAAATGGCATTAATCGAAGTGATCCGGCCGCGTGTAGATTTTGCCGATTTCGACTTCGGCTGTGAGGTTGTGGATGATCTGCTTTCGCTCGTGCCATCGCTTCGGCATTAGTTGGATGCGATGCTGACCAGGCCGCTATCGTTGATATCGATCTGGACGCCTGTCTCTTCGATGATCGCGCGGATCTGTTTGCCGCCAGGGCCGATGACGATGCCGATCTTGCTCGGCTTGATCTGAGATCGTCTCGATGCGGGGCGCGTAGAGCGACATTTCTGCTTTGGGCGTTGGGCAGACGGCGAGCATTTTGTGGAGGATGTGGGTACGCCCTTCTTTTGCTTGCGCAAGAGCGTCCTGCATGATCTTATGGGTGATCCCTTCCACTTTGATGTCCATTTGGAAGGCGGTGATCCCGTGTTCATCGCCGGTGACTTTGAAATCCATGTCGCCGAGAGCATCTTCAGCGCCGAGGATATCGGAGAGGATGGCATGCTTGTCCCCTTCGAGGATCAAGCCCATGGCAATTCCTGAAACGGGACGTTTGATAGGAACGCCTGCATCCATCATGGCGAGACAGCCGCCGCAGACGGAGGCCATCGAAGAGGAGCCGTTGGATTCGGTGATATTCGATTCGATGCGGATCACGTAAGGGAATTCTTCTTGAGGCGGAAGAATGGCAGCAAGGGCTCTTTCTGCAAGTTTGCCGTGGCCGATTTCTCGGCGTCCGGGAGCTCCCATGCGGCCCACTTCTCCAACAGAGAAAGGAGGGAAGAAATATTGCAGATAGAAACGCTGGCGAGTCCTTCGCCATGGAGATCTTCGTAGCGCTGGGCGGATGTTTCTCCGCCGAGTGTACAGACGGCCAAGGCTTGGGTTTCTCCGCGGGTGAAAAGGGAGCTTCCGTGCGTGCGCGGCAAGATCGATTGTTCGATGTCGATCGGCGCGGATCTCTTTGAGCCCTCGGCCGTCGATCCGTCTTTTTCTCGTCGAGGATCATTTTTCTCATAAGGGACGATTGGAGGTTTTTATAGGCGAGCAGCACGTCGACTTTCTTATATTTCGGACTGTCTTCTTCTGTCTTCAGGAAAGAATGTTTTAATCAAGGTCTCTTGGATTTCGTGGAGAGTTTTTTCCCTCTCCTGTTTAGAGGAGATCCGAAGAGCCGATTCGAGAAGCGCTGCAGCCGCGCTGTGCACCGCTGCATTGACTTCATGAGGGATTTTGCGGAGCGTATCGAGTTTTTTCGGTTTGCCGATTTTTTCGCGCCATGCGTTGAGCTGATGGCAGATGTCGCGGATCGCTTTTTGCCCTGTTTCAATCGCTTCGATCACTTGTTCTTCAGTCAGGAAATCGCAAAAGCCTTCGATCATCAGGATCGCGTCTTCCGTGCCTGCCAGGATGAGGTCGAGGCGCGATTTTTTCATCTCTTCTGCTGTGGGATTGACGACGAATTCGCCTTCGATCAATCCCATCCGGACAGCGCCGATCGGTTTTACGAGAGGGATATCGGAAATAACAAGGGCTGCCGAACAGGCGCAAATGGCGAGGACATCGGGGAGATGGGCTCCGTCGTAAGAGAAAACATAAGAGAGAAGCTGGACTTCATTATAGTAGCCTTCTTCGAACATCGGGCGCAAAGGGCGGTCGATCAGGCGACAGGCGAGAATTTCCCGTTCCGCAGGGCGTCCTTCCCGCTTGATGAATCCGCCTGCGGTGCGTCCGACGGAGGAATATTTTTCCTGGTAGTCGACTCGCAAAGGGAAGAAATCGATCTCCTCGCTCGCTGTTGGAGCGGCGCAGGCGGAGGCAAAGACAACGGTCTCGCCGCAATGGACCAGGACAGAGCCATTGGCTTGCCGGGCAATTTTGCCTGTTTCGAATTTTAATGTTTTGTTCCCAACTGGGAATGGTGATTGTTTCGCGGTGTAGCATTGATTGATCTCCTATTCAAGATCGATTAAAAATAGGAAGGTAGAAAATGGCTCGAGCTTATATCAGGTCCGCATAAAATACAAATTTTTGTTTTTAACGGCCTCGGATAGGCTTAGATCGACTTGAAACAAGGTGGATAGAAATCAGAAATTAGACTTAGGAACCGGCTCCCAAAGCTGATTTCTGTTCTCTATCGCAGCCGTGCCTCTAGGCGGGTGCCTTTAGCTCAGCTCCTTTTACCCTCAAAAAAAAGGGGGTAAAAACCCCCTTATACGTTATTTTCTCAGGTTCAGGCGGACGATCAAGTTCTGGTAGCGCTTGGTATCCGTTGAATTGAGATAGTCGAGCAACTTGCGTCTTTGGCCGACGAGTTTCAAAAGCGCCAGTCTGGAGCTGTGATCTTTTGGAGCCAATTTGAGATGCTCTGTAAGTTCAGCGATTCTTTCAGTTAGGATAGCGATCTGGACGTCGGCTGAGCCGGTGTCCTTTTCATGTAACTGAAATTTTTTGGTGATTTCTTCCTTGGTACCTTTATCTAAAGACATGGAGGAAAGCTCTCATAGTTCAATGGTTTAATTAGACGTTTCTGATAGGGGATTGTACCTGATTTTGATTAAAGGGGCAATCCCTCTTTGGATTTTCCCTTCAAATCGAATCTTTTACCTTCCAAAAAACGCATGCATTAAAATTTATGTTTAACCTTGTGATTTGCTTTTTTTTATTTTGGAAATAGTTTAACATAATGTCGATTTTTGAGGAATTTTATGTCTGAAATTCAAAATACTACCTATATAGTTACCCATCCATATTGCAAAGAACATCAAACAGGAACCGGCCATCCGGAGGCGCCTGCTAGGATCGACGCTGCCATTCATGCTCTTGAAAAAGCTGGCTTGATGACGGAAAAAAACACCGTATTAACGAAAAAAGCAGATGAGACAGCAGTCTGTCTTTGCCATGCGAAGGAATATTTGGAAAAAGCCAAGCGGGAATCATTGAACGCGGGCAATGGCGCCACATTAAGCACTGGGGACACGCAAATAGGCACAAAATCGTTTGAAGCCGCACTCTACGCGGCCGGGGCGGCGATCACTGGCGTCGATCTCGTGATGAAGGGGACTGCCGCCAATGTCTTTTGCTTGATCCGGCCTCCAGGCCATCACGCTTTTGAAGAAAAGGGGAGCGGGTTCTGTCTATTTAATAATGCGGCCATCGCCGCCCGCTACGCCCAAAAAGAATACGGCATAAACAAGGTTTTGATCGTCGATTGGGATGCGCATCACGGAAACGGAACCCAGGAGATTTTCTACTCCGATCCCAGCGTCTTCTATTTCAGCACGCACAACGGGCATAATTATCCTTATACAGGCGACGGCGAGGAAACAGGAGAAGGGCTCGGCCGCGGGTCGACCTTGAATTGCCCCGTTTCTCCTTGGCAAAACCCCCGAGAGAAGATCAAAGAGGCATTCAATGGCGCTCTCCGAAAGGCGATGGAGACGTACCAGCCCGAGCTGGTCTTGATCTCGGCCGGATTCGATGCCCATGAATCGGACCCTTTGGGCGGCCTGAACCTCAAAGAGAGCGATTTTTCTGAATTGACCTATATTGTTAAGGAGATCGCCGACCGGTATGCGGGAGGCAAGATCGTATCTTTGCTTGAGGGCGGATACAATTTAGACGCGCTCGCCTCATCGGTGAAAGCTCACGTCGCCGCATTATCGAACAATTTTCAGACGATCTCCTGTAAAACTGTCTCCAATGCAGCGGGATGATTCGCGATTTCCAAGTGTTTGACGGATGGGATCACCCGGATCGATAGGGATTCGGGATCGTCCATGACTTTGGGATATTGAAGGGGATCGTTTGCTTCATCATCGGATCCTATGATTGTAATGGACCTGTTTTTCAGAGCAGCGATATCAGTTTTATAAGGCAGACGGGGATGATACGAGAGATTCAAATTGAATGAATAGGAGAGCGTCTCCGTGCCGTCGCATGTTTCTTTCGGCCTATTGAATGAAATGACCTTCGCATGATTCAAGAATCGCATCTTGAAGGAGTTTAAAAGAGATAGACAGATGATTTTCCAAAGCGAGATTTTCGCCCATCCGCCCGCCGTGCCTTGACGCATGGTAGGAGCGGTTGGAATTGCGGGAGATAAAAGGATAAAACGCTGGATCCAGTTTCCGTAAAGCCCTCCTGCCAGCCGGATCGCTAAACCTCCGCCGCTCGAGTGTCCGACAATATATATTTTTTTGCCCCTCAGTCCGTGGCGCTCAATCAGGTCGGCGACATCGTCTTCAAGCTGGCCGATATAATTGCAATCGCCTCGCTTCGATCCTGAACCATAATGCCCTCGTAGATTTGGAACGAAGACTTGGGCGGCCGATCGGAGCCGCTCCGCGAGCGGATGCAAATATTCTCCATGGGCGCTCGAGCCGTGAAACAGGATCGCGACTTTCTCTTTTTCATCGCTATCGTAAAATCGAAAGCTCAATTTTTCTCCGTCCCTCGCTTGAAATTCTTGGAGCGGGGGGAGGGCCTCGTAATACCGGGGTAAAGAGGAAAAGCACAAGCCTGAAGGTTTATCCATAATATCAAAATCCGAGTTGAGAAAGGGATATTATGCTGGGCTCATTCCCCTAAAGGCAATTCGAAAATTTTATTGAAGAGCGAGCTGGGCGGCCTTGATTTTTAGCTCGGGCCGCTGCTATGCTTCAGTCAATTTTATCAACCCAATCGGTGCTATGGAAAATCAATTTCAATCTTTACAGGGCTGGATCCCGGAAGTGCTCACAGCGATTAAAAAAGACATCAAAACGGACCATCTTTCGAGCGATCCAGTATTCTACCGGACCTATTTCGGCAATCGGCCGCAGAACCGGTTGACCGCGGATGAAATATTCGCGGCTTACGAAAAAGAGCTTTTGAAAGGAAATCAGGACCTGGGCGATTGGGTCGTGAACCGCTGGGTGTTCAAACATGGCGACGTCTATCGCCACTTTGCCGAAGGTTTAAGCCGCGTCAATCCTGATTTCGAAGAGATCCAGACGCTGACCGAAGAACAAAGCAACCAGATGCTAAAAGGGGCTGTCGAATCGTTTGGCGCAATTCCCGTTTTTCTATTTTCCGTATTGAACGGAGTGGTATTTCCAGATTCAGTAAGGCAGCGGCTCCGCCAAATGGCGGACGTCGAAAAATCAACACAAGTTTCCGAACAGAAAAGCGATTCGGAAAAACAGAATTTCGAGCAGGTCATTGCGCGCCTTCAAAGAGAAATGGCCCGTCTCAATGAAAAATATGAGAGCCGTCTCGCGGGAGTCCAGAAAAAATATGAAACCGACACTGAAGCTCTGAAGAAACAAATCCGAGCTTTGCAGCAAAAACTCCAAGCGAAAGCATGAGTATTTTAGCCGATCCTGCAAAAATGAGCGCCTCCGAAAGGGACGTCCATTTCATGCGCGAGGCGCTGAAAGAGGCGAAAAAGGCCTTTGAGGCCGATGAAGTTCCGGTCGGATCGGTCTTAGTGCTAAAAAATAAGATCATCGCCCGCGGCCACAACCAAGTCGAACTTTTACAGGATGCTACGGCCCACGCGGAAATGCTCTGCATGACCTCGGGCGCATCCGTCTTAGGTAATTGGCGCCTTGCCGATACCACCTTATATTGTACCTTGGAGCCTTGCTGCATGTGCGCCGGCGCGATCTTGTCTGCCCGAGTCGGAAGACTCGTTTGGGGCGCGCCCGATGTGCGTCTCGGGGCGAACGGAAGCTGGATCGATCTTTTTGCGCAAAAGCACCCGATGCACACCCTGGAAATCACTTCCCGGGTGTTGGAAGCCGAAGCGGCTGACCTGATGAGGACGTTTTTCCAAAAAAAGAGAAAGAAAAAGAGCCTTTATGAAGCGTGATCTATCTTTATTGGAAGAGATCATCGAAGGCCAAAAGGCCAAGCTCTTGAAAACCGCCCAGCGGATCGTTCCTCATGTGACCGCAGACGACCTCATGCAGCCCAATGATTTTCCCGCATTGGAACTCCATCCCCATTTCCGCTACGAAGAGGGGATCCTGGACGGCCTCCAAGTCGCAAAAACCGCCCTCCTGGCCTCAGATAACTAATGCCCATATCGTCTTAGCGGGATGTAACAGGGGCATGAACTTCAGACAAGAATTAACAGCGGCCTGAGCTTCAGGCGAGAATTAACAGCGGCCTGTGTTTAAACGCCTATACCTTCATCAGCGCAGAGGCGCGAAGCGCGCAGCAGAGGTAGAGAGGACGCAGAGGCCGCGAAGCGCGGCGAAGAAAAAATGGCTTTTTCGAGGCGAAAAAACCATGTTCTCCCGCGAAGCGCGGAAGAAAATAATTCTGCATTCCATTTCCGCGTTTCGCGGCTTTATTTTTTATGAGAGCGCGAGAGCTTCTCTCGCCTCTGCGTCCTCTCTACCTCTGTGTGCGCGCCTCGCGCCTCTGCGCTGATGAAGGTATAGGAGTTTAAACACAAGCCGCTGTGAGTTTCTGTCTGAAGCCTCAAGCCCCTGCCTCGGCGGTCTATGTCATTTCTTTTTGGTGTTTTTTTTGGCTGAGATTGCCTGCATGCGTCTTTTTTCTTCGGGCGTCAAGGAATCTTCCCCGTAAAGGGAAATGCGTGCGAGCATCGCGTCCATGAACTGTTCGTCCCCGATCAAGGGCTCTCCGGAATGGATATCGTAAATCTTCGAATGTCTATATTCCTTTGGCGGCTTTTTTTTACCGATCTTGCGCCATCTTTCTTGAGCCCGGTCCAAAGTGCGGAAGATCATCCGCTCAAAAGATCTAAGAAAAGAGAACGGGCTTGGCTCGCGCCAAGCGGCTAGAGTAAAGAAATATCCGAAAACGGCGCTTCCGGCGTTGCTCAAAAAACCGATCCAATCGCCGTTGGAAAGATCGAGGAGAAGATTCGCACCGAGCAGTCCGAGCACCAGCCATTTGGCTTTGAGGGGGAGAGAAAAGAACAAAAGGAGTTCCGATTCAGGATTCAGCATCACCCAGGCGATCAAAACGGCGTAAAGGGCGGGGGAGGTCCCTGCTAAAAAAGAATGGAGTTGAAGTCCCAGGGCCATAGGCAGGATCGCTAAAAGTCCGGCAAAAACCGCCGACCCGAAATAAAGGCTGAAAAAAAGGAAGGGCCGGGAGCGGTGGATGAGAGAAGCGCCGAACGCCCAGAGCAGGTACATATTGAAGGCGAGGATCACAAAAAAGGAAAATGAGATTCCCGAAGGGGCTATAAATACGTAAGTCAGGAATTGCCACAGATAGAGATGGCTCACTCCGGACGGGGAAAGTGAAAATAAAATTCGCACTACTGGGAAAAATGCCGAAATCAGGGAAAACGCGATCGTGATGAGGATCAGGATTTTAAGGGATCTCGGGGTCGATTCCGGACCGAAATGGGCATGCGTTCGATAAGTCATGAAAATTTTTTTATCACAAGAAGGTTTTCTCCGAGAATCAAAAAACTTGAAATTTTCATCGAATGCTATTATTTTTGATGGGAAAATCTCAAGGGTTCTATGAAAGAAAAAAAGCATCCTCAATACCAAGAAGTCCTTTTCGAGGACTCATCAACAGGAACAAAATTTATTATCGGCAGCACTTTGCAGCCAAAAGAAAAGATCAAGCACGAAGGAAAAGAATATCCCCATTACCGGGTGCCTGTTTCTTCCGCTTCCCATCCTTTCTTCACCAAAGCCACCCAGTTTATGGACACTGAAGGCCGCGTTGATAAATTCACTAAGAAATATCAGCGCAAAACCGAGCAAGTGAAACAAGACCAGGTGAAGCAGGAAGAAGCGAAAAAGGCCAAAGTCAAAGCTGTTAAGAAAAAATGATCGACCCTTTGTTCTCAAAGGTCCAGCGGTTATTGCAAAGACTGCAGGAAGTCGAAGATTTACTTGGAGTGCCCGAAACGCTTTCCGATAAAAAACTTTATCGGGAACTATCTCAGGAGCACTCCCAGCTATCCCAATTAAAAGATGCCTGGGAGCGGTTTCAATCGATCCAAAAACAGCTCGATGAAAACCGCTCGCTTCTCGCTACAGAGCAAGACCTGGAAATGGTCGTCATGCTCCGAGAAGAGATCGGCCGCCTTGAATTCGAATTTGAGGGGCTCCGCAAACAGATCGAAAATCTGCTTGTCCCCCCGGATCCCCGCGACAGCCGCAATATTGTTTTAGAGCTGCGCGCCGGAACCGGAGGCGATGAAGCGGCCCTTTTTGTCGGAGATTGCATCCGGATGTACCAGTACTACGCGGAGAAAAAAGGGTGGAAAACGGAAATCCTTTCCACTTCTCCATCCGAAATTGGTGGCTATAAAGAATATATTATGTCCGTTTCGGGGCATAATGTTTTCCGGCTGATGCAATTCGAAGCGGGTACGCACCGGGTCCAGCGGGTGCCTGCGACCGAAACGCAGGGGCGGGTCCACACTTCCGCTATCACAGTCGCTGTGCTCATCGAGCCGGACCAAGAAGAATTCCACATCGATGAAAAAGATTTAAAAATCGATACCTACCGGGCGTCGGGCGCAGGCGGACAGCACGTCAACCGGACCGATTCCGCTGTACGGATTACGCACATCCCAACGGGGACTGTCGTCGCTTGCCAAGAAGAGCGGAGCCAGCATAAAAACAAAGAGAAAGCGATGCGTCTTCTGTCGTCTCGCATCGCGGAAGAGCAAACGCGAAAAGCGCACGAAGAGATGTCTGCGATCCGATCGAGCCAAGTCGGTTCCGGGGACCGTTCAGAGAGGATCCGCACCTATAACTTCCCTCAAAACCGCATCACCGACCACCGGATCGAACTCACCCTTTATAAGCTCGACCGCGTCATGGAAGGAGATCTCGACGATCTTACGATCCCCTTGGTCAACCACTTTTATCAAGAAAAATTGCAAGCATGAAAACGATCGGGGAAGTCTTAAAGCTGTCCACCTCATTTCTAGAGGATAAAAAGATCGACCGGCCTCGGAGGTCCGCCGAGGAACTCATTTCTGCCGTCCTCGATTTCAAGAGGATGGACCTTTATATGCAGTTCGACAGGCCTGTCCTTGAAAAGGAGCTCGTCCTGCTGCGGGAAATGTTGAAAAAAAGAAGCCGCGGAGAGCCCCTCGAATATATTTTGGGCGCTGTGGAGTTTCTGGGGTGCAAGTTCAAAATCGATCGGAGGGTTTTGATTCCCCGTCCGGAAACTGAGATCCTCGCTGACCTAATCGTAAAACGACTGAAGGGGCGCGACCTGTCGGGCCTGAATTTATGGGACCTTTGCACCGGCTCGGGGTGTCTCGGGATCTCTATTAAAAAATCTCTGCCCAGCCTTAACGTTGCCCTTTCCGACATTTCTGGCGAGGCTTTAGAGCTAGCCAGGGAAAACGCGAAATGGAACCAGGCTGAAGTAGATTTCAAGGAAGGGGATTTGTTGGAGCCTTTTCGGGGAAAGTCCGCCGATTTCATTGTTTGCAATCCTCCTTATGTTTCGCAAAGTGAATTTTTAAATTTAGATCCATCCGTTCGCGATTATGAGCCGAAGATGGCTTTGGTCGGAGGAGAGAGGGGAACGGAGGTATATGAGCGGCTCAGCCGCGAATTGCCTAAGTTCTTAAACCCAGGCGCATCGGTTTTTTTTGAACTTGGATCGACGCAAGGGGAGGCTGTGAAAGAAATTTTTTCCAATGCAGTTTGGCGCTCTTCTGAGATTTTGAAAGACTGGGCTGGGCATCCGCGCTTCTTTTTCCTTGAAAAGCAATAACTTTCTCCAGTATTCTATCTGCTTAAATTCTAGTGTAAAGAAACATGTTTGGTTCCCTCACCGAAAAACTTCAAAATCTCTTTTCTGGCCTTGCCGGTAAAAAATCCTTTACGGAGGAAAATATTGCCGACGCCGTCAGACAAGTCCGGTTGGCGCTGCTTGATGCCGATGTCAATTACACGGTCGTAAGCGCATTCGTAAAGCGGGTCAAAGAAAAAGCGATCGGCGACGCGATTTTGAAATCGGTGTCTCCGGGACAGCAGTTCATCAAACTCGTACATGACGAGCTGATCGAGCTGATGGGAAGCATCGAATCCCCATTGGACTTGAAAGGGAAGATTTCCGTGATCATGCTTTGCGGATTGCAAGGTTCGGGCAAAACGACGAGCTGCGCGAAACTCGCCGCCTATATTGGAAAGACAGAAAAGCATAAACGGATCCTCATGGCCGCCTGCGATTTGCAGCGCCCGGCCGCCATCGAGCAATTGAAAAAATTAGGCGCCGAGATCGGAATCCCTGTTTTTACATCGGAAGGGGAAAAAAATCCGCTCAAAGTAGCTAAAAAGGCTTATGAAAAAGCGCAAGCGGAACATTTCGATGTGCTGATCGTAGATACGGCAGGCCGGCTCCATCTCGACGAAGAGTTGATGCAAGAGCTCGAGGAGCTGAAAAAGTTCCTAGAGCCTCGCGAAGTGCTTTTCGTCGCGAACGCCACAACGGGACAAGACGCGGTGAAAACGGCCGCGGAATTCGATAAACGGGTTGCCATTACTGGCACGATCCTCACTATGCTCGACGGGAATGCGCGCGCGGGCGCCGCGATCTCGATCCGCGAAGTGACCCAAAAACCGCTCAAGTTCGAGGGGGTCGGCGAAAAGATCGGCGACCTGCAGATTTTCAATCCCCGATCGATGTCCGACCGGATTCTCGGCATGGGCGATGTGATCAACTTGGTGAAGAAGGCCCAAGAAAATTTTGATGAAGAGGAAAGCCGCGAACTCGAAAAGAAGCTGAAGAAGGCGAGCTTTACCTACGAAGACTATCTCAAGCAGATGGGAATGGTCAAAAAGATGGGCTCTTTCAAAAGCCTTTTGAAAATGCTTCCCGGCATGAGTTCTCTCGGAGATTTCGACTTTTCCGATTCCGAGTTCAATAAGATGGAAGCGATGATCCTTTCGATGACTCCGGCGGAACGGATCGAAAAGGACGAACTTTCGCACGGTCGGCGCAAAAGGATCGCTAAAGGCAGCGGCGTAAATGTAGACGACGTGAACCGGATGGTGAAGGGTTTTAAGCGCGTGAAACAACTTTTTAAGAATATGCCCGATATGAAAGCCCAAGCGAAGAAGATGGGCTTGTCGGATTTAAAGGAACTGAAAAAACAATTCGAAGGTAAAAAATGGCATTAGTCATTCGCATGAGACAACAAGGGGCCAATAGCCGGCAGAGATTCCGTTTGGTTGTGACCAACACAAGATATCCCCGCGATGGAAAATATATTGAAATGATCGGTTGGTACAATCCGTTTGGAGAGACCGACAAGAATTATTTCATCGATGTGCCCCGTGTACAGTTTTGGCTGGAAAACGGCGCGCAGATCAGTGATCGCGTAAAATCTTTAGTGAAGCGGTTCGCACCTGATGTCGTGAAGCAAATGGTCGCGAAACAAGTCGCTAAAGTCGCGAAGAAGAGAGAGAAGCGCAAGAAAGCGTAGAATGCTAGTCGATATTCTTTCGCTCTTTCCTGAATATTTCCGGGGCCCTTTCGATGTGAGCATGTTAAAACGGGCTCGAGAAAACGGAATCCTTGAAATCCGGCATACCGACATACGCGAATTTGCCGAGAATAAGCACGGAAGAGTGGATGAGCGCCCCTTTGGGGGAGGGCCAGGAATGGTCCTTTGTCCCGGGCCTGTGGCCAGAGCGATCCGGAGCGTGAAAAAAGAAAAAGCCCATGTGGTCTATCTTTCACCGCAAGGTTCGCTTTTGACAGCGGCTAAATGCCAAGAGCTGGCCAAGATGGAGCATTTGGTGCTCCTTTGCGGACATTACGAAGGGGTCGACGAAAGGGTCTTGCAAAAAGAGATCCACGAGGAGATCAGCATCGGCGACTACGTCCTAACGAATGGATGTGCCGCGGCGATCGTCCTCATCGATGCAGTGGCTCGATTTATACCCGGCGTCATTGGCCATCCAGACGCAGTTTGGGAAGATTCGTTCCAAAATGGGATCTTCGACGCACCTCATTATACGAGGCCCGAGGTGTTCGAGGAAATGGAAGTGCCGGCTATTTTGCGGGAAGGGCATCACGAAAAGATCCGCAAATGGCGCGAAACAAAAGCTTTAAAAAAAACACGCCGGGTAAGACCCGATTTGTGCAGAAATAATGCCGTCGAAACGACTGGCGCAATTTAGAAGGAGATAAACCAGTGAGCCGCCAACCAGAAATCATGGAGCTTGAAGCTTCCTATTTGAAAAAAGAAGTCCCTGTATTCAATATCGGGGATACCGTGAAAGTCAATACACGCATCATCGAAGGAGAGAAAGAACGCCTTCAAGCCTTTTCCGGCACAGTCATTGCCAAAAAAGGAACAGGCCTTTCCGAGACCTTCACCATTTACCGCAATGCCTACGGTTCCAGCATGGACCGCGTGTTTCTTCTCCATAGCCCTCGCATCGCGAGCATCGAAGTGATCCGCCCAGGAAAAGTGCGCAGAGCGAAGCTCTACTACCTCCGCGGACGCTCAGGCAAATCGGCGAAAATCAAAGAGCAATACGTAGCCGTCGAAAGCGAAGCGGCAGCTCCCGTTGAACCAGCGATGAATCCTGAATCTGCGAACGGCGCATAAATTTTTCTTTTTCAAAAAGCTCTGACTGCTTAATGTGTGCTGTTAAATCTTTAGATTTAACATGCAACGCAAAATATCTGCAGCAGAGCTTTCTCGTTTAAAAGCGATGTCTGTTTTCGAAGAACAACTCGAAGCGAAAGGCTTTCAACGGATCGCTGGAATCGACGAAGCAGGCCGCGGGCCTTTAGCTGGGCCTGTTGTCGCAGCCGCTTGCATCCTCCCCAAAAACACCCTCTTTGAAAATCTGAACGATAGTAAACAACTCACCGCAGACGAGAGAGAAACGCTCTTTCAATCGATCACAGCCTGCCCAGGCCTGATTTACGGCATCGGCATCGCATCCGTTGAAGAAATCGACCGCGTCAATATACTGCAAGCGACGCTCCTTGCGATGCGCCGCGCGGAAGCAGCGATGTCCGTCCGTCCCGATTACATTCTAATCGACGGCAATCAGCTTCCCTATTTCGAAGTTCCTATTGAGGGGATAATCAAAGGGGACGGCAGATCGGTCTCGATCGCCGCAGCGTCGATCCTAGCAAAAGTCACCCGCGATCGGATTATGGCCGGGTTAGATGAGAAATGGCCTGAGTACGGATTCAAACAGCATAAGGGTTATGCGACGGAGCAGCATTTAGATGCGATCCGCAAATGGGGGCCCTGCCCGATCCACCGCCGCTCGTTCGAGCCGGTCAAATCGCTACTAAATCCTACTCAACCCGCTTTATTTTAGGGAGTTCTCAAGCAGCCGTTTTGAATGCCTTTATTGATCAATACGAATTTGGGAAATAGACGATAGCAACTCAGTACAATCATTATATTGGCGCCGACAGAGAGAAGGCGCAAAAATAGAGGGGGACCGCAATCGCGCCGCCAGTTTGGGCAGGAGGAGATAATTCGCACTATCATAGCTAGCGTCAAAAAAGCAGCGGTAAAAGCCGTAAAAACCCGCAATTCCAATTCTTGGTGGTCCAAATAGGCCTGGACAGAATCCGAATGCGCTGCAGGGTTAGCGCCAACATATCCCATTTCTAAGCATCGGTCAGCCGCTGATAAAACATCTTTAACGAGTGAAACCATGTTCGCCTTTTTTTCATCCATTTTAACATTGGCTGCGATGCTAAACAAGATCAGATTCTTTTAGGATTGACTAGAGAGAGAGGAGTCCCTAAAATCGATCAAAAGGCGCATATTATGCTTGTCAGTATGACTGGTTTTGGAAGGGCGGTATTCGACGCCCCTTTTGGAAGGCTCATTGCCGAAATCCAGTCGGTCAACAGAAAATACTTGGAAGTTTTCGTCTCGTTGCCGAAGGAATTCGGAAGGTTTGAGCACGAGGTGAGGAAATGGGTGGGAGAAGCTTTGTCCCGAGGACAAGTTTCTGTGCGCATTTTTCTGATCCCGACCGCTGCCGCAATCGAAAAACTGCTCCCTGACGCCGAATTTTTGCGCGAATTGAAAAAAGGGTGGGAACGGCTCGCTTTAGAGCTGCGGATGGACCCGAAGGAAATCACGCTCTCTTTTTTAATGCAGTATTTGCCCTCGCAGCAAAAGGTGGAATTGGCCCGCGATGAAGATATGCCCGCCCTTCACCGCTGCGTCGATGAAGCGCTGCTAGGGATGCTGAAGATGAAACGGGCGGAAGGGAAGTCTCTGGCCGCAGATATTGAAAAACGGCTGAAAGAATTGGCGCAGAGGGTTGATGCGATAGAAGAACTCTCCCCCGACGCGGCAAAAAAGATGCGGCAGAAGCTTTTCGAGAAAATGGAAGAGGTTCTGCAGCAGGTAGGAAAAGGGACGGAAACCGAAGAGAGGCTCTTACGGGAAGTCGCAATTTTTGCCGAACGGGTCGATATTTCAGAAGAGATCACCCGGTTCCGCTCCCATTTGGAGCAATTTCATGAACTGCTGGCCTCTAAAGCAGGAGCCACAGGCAGGAAGATGGATTTCCTCATTCAAGAAATGGGCCGGGAAGTGAATACGATCGGATCGAAATCTTCCGATTCGAAAATCTCCCATCTCGTCGTCGACATGAAGAGCGAACTCGAAAAAATGCGCGAACAAATCCAAAATATTGAATGAGATGACGGTTTTAGGCGGATTGAAGAGGGGATTAGTTTTCGTCATCAGCGCTCCCGCAGGGACCGGAAAAACTACCCTAGTGCGCATGCTCCGCGAAGAATTCCATTGCATAGTGGAGAGCGTCTCTTCCACCACCCGAAGCCCAAGGGTCAATGAAATCCCGGGCCGCGACTACTCATTTATCAGTCCTGAGGAATTCAAAGAAAAGATCGCCGAAGGGGAGTTTCTCGAATACGCGCAAGTCTTCGGCAATTTTTATGGCACCTCGCGCAAATTCGTGGAGGGGCAGCAAGAAAAGGGGAAGCATGTCATCCTGGTGATCGATACTCAGGGAGCCCTGCAGCTTAAAGGAAAAATCGAAGCTGTATTTATTTTTATCAGCCCGCCCAATTTGGAGGAACTCAAATTCCGCCTCCATTCCCGCAAATCGGAGACCGATGAAGCGATCCAGCACCGCCTTTCCTGGGCGGAGAAAGAGATCGCTTTGGCCA
This sequence comes from uncultured Chlamydiae bacterium, assembly GCA_963713105.1. Taxonomy (GTDB): domain Bacteria; phylum Chlamydiota; class Chlamydiia; order Chlamydiales; family SM23-39; genus CAVQKJ01. The sequence goes on along the minus strand of CAVQKJ010000004.1, from coordinate 624,989 downwards.
AGAATTACGACTACCACATTGTAAACGATCATTTGAAAACCGCTTACGACGTCCTCCGTTCGATTCTTATAGCCGAAGAGCATAAAAATCGTTGAAATAAAGACGTCTTTAGCACAATCTATTTGCTGAAAAGGGTTTGGTTACAAAGTATGACATTAGAGAGTTTGACGACCGAAAGAATTAGGAAGAAATTCAAGAATAATTTCGACCTATGCAATTTTGCGATTAATATCGCCCGCAACATCATTTTAAGCGGAACTCCTGCGACGCTTGAGCAGCTTCTTATCGCGATTGAAGCTCGGGCCGATGAGCGTCCCAAAGACTGATGGATTTCCGGATCTAATTAAATGGCTGAAAAAATTTTAATTACTTCCGCTTTGCCCTACGCTAATGGGCCGCTCCATTTTGGCCATATTGCAGGCGCCTATCTTCCAGGGGACTGCTACGCCCGTTTCCAGCGTTTGATGGGAAAAGACGTTCTCTACATCTGCGGCTCGGACGAACATGGGGTTGCGATCACCCTGAGTGCCGATTTAGCCCATCGCACTCCAAAAGAACATGTCGATCTCTATAACGGGATCATCAAAGGGTTTTTCGACCAGCTCCATTTTTCTTTCGATCATTATAGCCGGACGACCTGGCCGGGACATATTCCCACGACTCAAGACTTTTTTCGGGCCCTGAATGAAAAGGGATTGATCGAAGAAAAGACCGAAAATCATCTCTATTCAGAGCAAGAAAAACGATTTTTAGCTGACCGCTACGTAGTGGGCACCTGTCCGAAATGCGGCTATGAGGAGGCGAGAGGGGATGAATGTCAGCGCTGCGCCAGCATCCTTCGAGGCCACCGATTTGAAAAACCCCCGTTCTAAAATCACCGGATCCCCACTGGTTTTGAAACCGAGCAACCACCTCTATTTGCGTTTCGATCGTTTTAAAGATCGGCTGGCAGCTTGGATCAAAGAGAAGAATTGGAAAGAGAACGTCGTCCATTTCGCGATGCATTATATCGATGATTTGAAACCCCGCGCCATCACCCGCGATTCCGATTGGGGGGTTCCCGTTCCTGGATATCCGGGCAAAGTTTTTTACGTCTGGTTCGATGCTCCGATCGGCTATATCTCCGCAACGAAGGAATGGGCGCAAAAGAGCGGCCATCCGGATCAATGGAAAGACTATTGGTGCGATCCGAAAACCAAACTCGTCCAATTTATCGGCAAAGACAATATCCCGTTCCATGCCGTATTTTTCCCCGCGATGTTCATGGGCCAGGACCTTCCTACAAATTGCCCGACGAGATCCCTGCGAATGAATTTCTACATGTTGGAAGGACGCCAATTTTCTAAATCGGAAGGTTGGACTATCGACCTGGAAGATTTTTTTCAACCACTATACCCCGGATCAAGCCCGCTATGCCATTGCGGCCAATGCTCCTGAAACGGCCGATTCTGAATTTTGCTGGAAGGATTTTCAGAAGCGATGCAATGCGGAACTGCTTGGAAAATTCGGCAATTTCGTCAACCGGGTCCTGGTTTTTACTAGAGCACAATCTGGGCCAAAGTGCCCTCCTCTGGAGAACTGCATTCCGCGAAGATCAAGCTTTCCTCGAACAGATCAAAGTCCTCGTCGAATTCGGCAGCCGACCTATTATGAAACGTTCCATTTGCGTAAAGCCTCTCAAGTTCTTGATGGAGTTGGCCCAGCTCGGCAATACCTACTTCGACTCGAAAAAACCCTGGCAGCTCGTCAAAGACCCATCGAAGAGGGACTCGCTCAATACGACTCATTGCCTGCAGTGTCGAATGCATCAAAAACCTCGCTTTGCCGCATCTCCGATCATTCCCGATTCCGCCCAAAAAATTTGGAATATGCTCGGGTTTCATTCCGAATTGGCAAAACAACATTGGCCCTCCATTCATTCTAAACCCATTCCTGCGGGCCAAAAGCTCAACGAACCCCAGACCCTATTCCGCAAGGTGGAAGATGCGGAAATCGAAGAACAGATCGCAAATCTCGGAAAAACGAAAAAGCCTCTTCTAAGGAGTCCCCAATGACCATCCAAACGACCTTTGAGCCGCTGAAAAAGCCGATCGCTTTCGACCAATTTGGACAGATCGATCTCAGGGTTGGCCAGGTCCTCGAAGCGGTCAAAGTTCCCAAGTCGAAAAAACTCCTTAAGCTTCTCGTCGACCTCGGCTTTGAAAAGAGGACGATCGTTTCTGGCATCGCCCTCTCTTATGAACCAGAAGCCCTTGTCGGTAAAAAACTCGTCATCGTAGCGAACCTGCACCCGCAACTATCATGGGAATCGAAAGCCAGGGGATGGTCCTGGCCGCCCATACAGATACTGGCCTGGAGTTGCCTCAAATCCAGCATCTCCCTCCTGGCAGTGTAGTTTCATAAGTCTCTTATACTCAGTCTTTTTTAGTTTATCAGCGATTTAATCAATTTATTATTCTTTATTTCAAATTAATTCTATGTTAAAATAGTATTAAGGAATGATAAGGGGTTTTAATATGGCTATACAAAATAATCCGTGGAGCAGTTGGTCTCAAGACTTGAATTCAGGATTTCAATTTGAAAAAGACGTTGTTAACCAATCTTCCACTATCGCGAACCAAATACAGAGCCTGATCGATAAATTGAATAACAAAACGATTACAATGGGCCAGTTCCAAACCGATGTGGCTCCTATCGTCTCGTCCATGAATAACTATATCAACGGTCTCAATTCACAATACTCCGGTATCGCAGCAAGCCCTGTCTATCAACAAGTGCTTTCGAATTTAAATGCATCATGGCAAGGGACTCTCCAAACTATTACAAATACAGGAGTTACCTTGAATCCGACTGGCCAAGGAAATATTACCATTACGACAAATTCCGATGGCTCCGAGAGCGTTACTTTTACGAGCAGCGTTGTTTACGACCCGGGCAACGGGTATGATCAGATGTACTATTTGACTGGTTTTGGATCTAGAAATTCAGAATTTCCTTACGTCCCTGGAGAAGAGGATGATGAGGGCAATGGTCCTGGAAGTATGTTTGGATATTTTGTCCTTGCGGCAGTTGCATACCCAGGTGTACCTCAGCAATTCAATTGGAACTGCACCCCTCCTGAAACGGTCGTAGTTACGTCCGACAGTAATAAAATTGTTACTGTTACGATTACTATTACACCGACAGAAAACGATCCGAATCCTTTTAACGCCTCGATGAATCCTAGCGTAAGCTCGTTAAGTTCTTTCGCTTCTAATCCTTTCGCTGCGCCTTCGAACTAAGTAAATTGATGAACGGACGGGATTGGCTAGTAGTTTTTTATTAACAACAACATAGAGATTTAATATGACAGTACAAAATAATGCATGGAGTTCTTGGAGCAAAGATCTGAATGATGGCTATAATTTTGTAAATAGTATTAATAAACAGACAACCGATACGCAGAATCAGCTTAACACTCTAATTACTGATTACCAGAATAAGACTATTACCATGGATCAGTTTCAATCGGAATCGGCCCCTCTCATTAAAACGATGAACGACTTTGTCGGTGGATTATCGACCCAGTATGCGGATATTTCAAGCAACAATCCGCTTTTTGCGAAAGTGGCAGGGAATTTGAATACAGCTTGGCAATCGACATTGCAAACATTCGGGAATATAGGCGCTGAGGTTCCGAATCCTGACTACCCAAAAAATTCTAACCAACCTACAATCCCTGTACAATATAATTCCGATGGTACAGTAACAGTATCCTTTACAGCTCCTTTTAGCCATAATAACACAGGCGGAGGATGCTATTTAAATGGAGTGCAAAATTTAAGCTGGCTCCCACAAGCAAACTCTAATGATCGGGTCGAATGGAATGATGGTACTGGAAATTACTCCGATGATTTTAGCTTGCCTCTTTCTTATGCCGATGACCAAGGTCCGCAGACTTGTACCTTCAATGGTGAAACCATCAAAATCGCTAGTAATGGGGACGGAACTATGACTATTACGATCACAGGTTCTCCCTCTTCATTCAGTGTGCCTAATTCTACCAACAACCCAAGCACCAGCGCATTGACTACTTTTTTACAGTCACCATTTGGCTAAAATCTAACTGTTGATGGATCGCGGAAGGCTTATAAGTCTTCGCGATCTGTTTCAGCGCCTTCTCTAAGCCGGTATAGCGCTTTTGCATTTGGCCGGTACTGCAAATTCCAATCGTTCCATAAAATCAGAATAGCGATGTACTTGCGCTCCATCGGCACAAAAGATATCCGATGAGCCCGATTGCGAACAGGCATGTCAGATTTTTGATTGGAATATTTTTTAGCTCCGAGATCCGGTTTTTGAGTGAAGATCGATTGGCGGAATTGTCTCTCCAAACAGAGAGATTGAGAGATTCAAGAGGAACCATAATCATCCCGAATTTTTCGGGAGCCCCAAGAAGGGGAATGAGAGGCTCTCCTCTTATCCTCCCATCATCAAGCGATAAATTCGACAAGCCATTGCGGATCGCCTGTTTCATGCTTGCACGGATCCCTTCAATATCTAATGGAGACGCAGTTTTTGTCGAATAGGCGCACTGTAAAGAGGGCCATAAAGTAGATGGTAATTTAAAAGGGCGTTGTTGCACAATTCCTCGCTTCGCGAGTTCCGATCCTTTCTTGCTGCTTGACGCAGCATAAAATGACCGTGAGAGAGGGGGGCCGCCGAAACCGGCCGCCCCCCTCACCACGTCGATGCTGGTTCTCCGTCAGGAGAATCAACTCAGCAATCTTCAAATAGCTACGGATAAGAATTTTCTTGCCTTAGATCCGAGAGTCTATAAATTTTTTGTTGCTTACACAAAAATCTTAGGCTCACATGACTCCTAAGAAGAAAGACAAATACCGTATCCGCAACTGGAAAGAATATAACCAATCCTTGGTGAATCGGGGAAGCATCACTTTTTGGTTTGATGAAAATGCTATTGAGAAATGGTACTCTATCGAGCGGACAGACAAAGCCCGGCCGACCAGATACCTATTCGGATGATGCGATTCGATGTGGGTTGATGATCAAGGCCGTATTTCGCACAGCCCTCCGTGCTCTTCAGGGGTTTATTAAATCGCTCGATCAAGATTCTTAGGGACTGATCTTGTATGTCCTCATTATTCAGTATTTTCTCGTCGAGCAAAAGGGTCTTCAGATTCCATTGAGAAAACTCCTTAAACCTGGCGAAAAACTAAATGTGATTTTTGACTCGACGGGGGTCAAAGTTTTTGGCGAGGGTGAATGGAAGGTCAGAAAGCATGGATATTCGAAGCGAAGGACATGGCGCAAGATCCATGTTGGGATGTGTGCGGATTCTGGACAGGTGGTGGTTAGTGCTATGACCTCGAATAACGTTAGCGATGATGAAGCGATGGTACATATGATGGAGGCACTAGGAGAGGATCCCTCTTGGGGACGTTCTTGGCGATGGCGCATATGACACCATCGACTGTCGTGAAGCTGTGCATGACCGGGGAGGAAAACAGATCATTCCACCGGATAAGAATGCAAAATCGCAGAAAGGGAAGCCATTACCAGCATTACAGGAAAGAGATCGAGGCAATCCGAAGAATCCAAGAACTTGGCGAAGAAGGCAGAGCACACTGGAAACAAGAAATTGGGTATCATCGAAGATCTCGAGTGGAAACCTTGATGTTCCGGTATAAAACGATATTGGGAGATCAGACTTGCTGCTCGCAAGGAATCAACTCAAGCTACAGAAGTGGCGATAAAACTGGATGTATTGAATCGAATGACGGAACTCGGGATGCCCAAAAGCTACAAGGTGGCCGATTAAATCAGGCAGCCACTAGGCAGCTATGCTGCTGAGGCAGGGATTGCGCAACAAAGCCATTTAAAAGGCTCTTTCACTTGTCCATCTGGACTATGGGACCAGAATGCGTTCATTGCAAAATACCCAAACGCATCGAGATAAGGTCCTTTGTAAACGAGAACAGGGAATGTCGCGCCCGCCTGAACATAAAAATGAATATTTGGGTTCATTTTATAAAGTAAGTTAAAAACGTGACCAAAAACGCCTTGGTCGTACCAGGATGAAGCATGGGAGGCAAGAAAAATTTCCACAGAACGAGAGAGTTTTTTTTCTAAAAACTTGAAAAATTGGTCAGTAAAAGCATTACTAACATCTCTCGGAAGAAGTTTGTTGATCAATCGGATCGTCAAATTTGAAAATCGAGTATGCCTAGCCCTAATTTCGACGGGTAATCTCTCAGCAATCCAGTCAGGAGAATTAAGGCAGTGAGGAGGCATTCTTCCTGGTAGATTACGCAATTTGGGATCTGGATGTCGAGAGAGTTCAATATTATTAAAAAAAGAGCCATCGCAATGGATCATCTCGTAATTTTTTCGAGGGTTTCGCGACGCGAGTTCGAGCATATATGGTGGAGACTCTTGATGTTGGCGCCCCCCTGCAGAGCCGTACCCGTAGAGAATACAATCTGCATTGCTTTCCAAATCTGCGATTGTTGCGATTTCGCGAGTAATAGAATTTGTACGGACAGCCATTAATTCACCATATTATAAATAAAATTATTATAACAAATAATCATTTATATTTAAACTGGTAAATTTACTTTATTAATGTATAATAATTAATTCAAAAAAATAAATTTTTTAACTTTAGCTACCTTTTTATATTTTAAAATCTTTTTTATAAGCAGTACGGGGCGGTAAATGCCGGCTATTTTGGCGCAATGATGAGCAATCCAAATACCAGCGCTTTAACGACTTTTTTAAATTCTATTTAATTTTGAGAAGTTCAAGCTGTTGATGGGTGGCGCTCGGGCGATAGGTCTTCGCCATTTCCTTAAGCGCTTTCTCTAAACCAGTGTAGCGTTTTTGCACCTGGTCGTTGTTCACCGCGATGCCGATCGCTTTTTTCGTTCCCACGAGATAGACCTGCTTTTTGCCTCTCGTCACGCCTGTATAGAGCAAATTGCGGTGGAGTAGTTTGAAATGGGAAGTATGTACGGGAATCACGACACAGGGACATTCGCTCCCTTGATATTTATGGATCGAGGTCGCGTAAGCTAAAACCAACTCGTCTAGATCAGCAAAATCGTATTCGACCTCTTTGCCGTCGAATGAAACGATGACGATCTGCTCTCCCGCATCGATTTCCACGATCCGCCCGATATCCCCGTTGTAGACTTTCTTATCGTAGTTATTCTTGATCTGCATCACTTTGTCCGATTCGTGGAAGCGCCGTCCTGTGCGATAGAGCGGCTTATCGCTCGGATTCAGGAGATTTTGCAAAGCGTCGTTGAGCATTTCCGCTCCGATGAGGCCTCGTTTCATCGGGGAGAGGACTTGGATTTCATCGATCCGGTTAAACCGCCATAATTTAGGGATCTCGGTGGCCACCAATTGCAGGATCACTTGCTGGATCGCCTCAGGCGTTTCGGCTTCGATGAAATGAAAATCGCTCCGCTCATGGGTGAAAATTTCAGGAAATTCCCCCTGATTGATCCGGTGCGCGTTGGTGATGATCTTCGATCCTTTCGCTTGCCTAAAAATTTCGGTGAGCCGCGTTACCCCGATCAAACCTGATCCGATCAAATCCTTAAGCACCGTCCCCGCGCCGACGCTCGGCAATTGATCGATATCTCCTACAAAAAGGAACCGCGCATGGCTCGGCACTGCCTTTAGCAAAGAAAAGAGAAGGGGAGTGTCGATCATGCTTGCCTCGTCTACGATCAATAGATCGCAATCGAGCGGGTTTTCTTTGCCCCGTTTAAAACCCCCAGACGCAAAATCCATTTCCAACAAGGCATGGATCGTAAAGGCCATTTTCCGGGTGATCTGCGTCATCCGCTTCGCGGCCCGGCCCGTCGGCGCAGCGAGAAGGATTTTATCTGTCAGTTTTCCTGTAATCTCGAGGATCGCATTCGTGATCGTGCTTTTTCCAGTTCCCGGCCCGCCGGTAATGATATGCACTTTATCAGTCAGCGCCTTGACGACCGCCGCTTTTTGCTGTTCGGCGAACTGGATCGATTGCTGCCCTTGGACCCACATGGCCGCTTTTTCCGCATCAATGGGCCGGATCGCTTGAGGACTTGAGAGGATCCTCATCAAATCGCGAGAGATGCCCTGCTCATACGCAAAATAGGGCTTTAGCCAAATCATCCCCTCTTGCTGGACTAAAAATTGCTTTTCGACCAGTGATTTCAGCCGCGCTTCAACCAGCGCTTCCTCGACCTGCAGCATCTCCTTTGCGATCGGCAGGAAATCGGCCGCCGGATAGCAGGTATTCCCATCTCCCGCCAGCTCCCACAAGACGAATTCGATCCCGGCGGCCAGCCTTTCCGCAGAATGGAGAGCAAAGCCCAGCTTCAGCGCGATCCCGTCCGCGATCTTGAAGCCGATCCCCATGACCTCCTTGGCCAACTGATAGGGATTTTCCTTCACCTTTTCGATGCTCTGGTCGCCATAGGCCTTATAGATCTTTTGCGCGAATCCAGGACTTGCCCCATGCGCCCTCAAAAAGATCATCACCTCGCGGATCGCCCGCTGCTGCTGCCAACACTCTTTTAACTTTTCAATCTTCTTTTCACCCAGCCCCGCGATCTCCAAAAGCCGCCTCGGCGCCTTGTCGATCACCTCCAAAGTGTCCACCCCGAACCGGTCGACGATCTTCTTCGCGTAGACGGGCCCGATCCCTTTGACTAATCCCGACTCTAAATATTTCTGGATCCCCACAACATCGGACGGCGATTCCACGGTATACTCGGCCACCTCGAACTGCCTTCCATGAGCCGGATGGTTTTTCCATTCCCCCTTGCAGGCCACGCTTTCCCCAGGCTGCAGTCCCGGCAAATAGCCCACAATGACCGTGTAATCTTTTTTTCGATTTTCCTTCAGCCGCGCCACCGTAAATCCATTTTCCGGCTGCGTATAAACAATGGCTTCGATGTGGCCGTCGAGCTGATCTACCATAGAAATAATCTATTTTTTTGACTCCAAGCTAACAGTTATCCGCTTCTCCCTCAAGGAGAAATTCTTGCATGAAATTGTTTTCAGCCACTATAATGAGTCCTTCAATTTCTGTTCCGGGTTAGCTCAGTGGTAGAGCAGTGGACTGTTAATCCATTGGTCGTTTGTTCGAATCAAACACCCGGAGTTTCTTTATCGCAGGCAGACTGTCCTGTGGTTTTCCGTCGTTCTAAATATTCGCTAATGTAGAGCTGCCATGAGTTCGATTTTATCCAATAAAGACCGAGTTAGGATCATCGGTGAAATAATCGATTTATTACCGATACAAGAAAGCACATTTCATGCTTATAATCGACAAACTCAAGAGCTCAAATTTCACCCAGCGGGTTGGCAACACATTGTTTCGGCAGAACTAAGCGCGATCATGGCAGCTGTACAATCTTCTTATGACGGGATCCAGATAGCAAGCTCCAAATCGTCTAATCAAGATGCCTATCTCAAAAGCCGCAAAGCAGATTTGGAATATTATGCATTTAAGTTAGAGGTTTGCAGCGATATTAACCGGAATCTTGTTATGAGTTTGCCAAAACTTTGATTGAACACGCAATTGCATTTGGATCAGGAATCAATCGCCCTTCATAATGTATTTTCGTTAATATAGAAAAAATAAAGCAAATCGTTAAATAAAAGGATATTTATGATTGCCGTTGGGTTTTCTGTATCAATCGTTCGCACGGATTCAAGAAAAAGTGTCGATGAAGTTTCCTCTGAATTGCGGAGACATCCTTCGGGTATACTCGTTCAATCCGCAGGTGATGAGGATTCTGGTGACAATCAAGCGAAACTCTTGAGCATGGCTTCAAGACGTAGAGTCATTGAAGCTTCCGCTAAATTGCGGAGAGATCCTTCCGGTTCCAAACTCTTTCAAAGCTCATGTGGCGCAGTCAGGCAGAGAATCAGTCCTATGCCGAGTCCTAAAACTCCACAAGAGGAAACAGCCCAGACTTATAAACCATACGAGCCAGTATTTTCCGACATAAAAGAAGAAAGTAAGGAAAATTAACTGTCCGCGTTTCGCTTGCAAAATACCTCTCGCTCAAATTCGTCGAAGAACTCGATATTCGGCCACAAATCTAAATTTAAATAGTGAGATAAAATGCCAAAACACAAGCCTAATACCATCTGGATTGACGCGGATGCTTGTCCGAAAGCAGTTAAGGAATTAGTTTTTAAATTAAGCCGTCGCTTGAATATTAGCATCATTCTAGTGGCAAACTCTTATCAAATGATTCCGGAGAGTAATCTGATAAAATTGATTGTTGTAAATAAAGGATTCGATGCGGCCGATCAACACATTATCGATTTGGTCCAAATTCACGATATTGTCATCACAGCTGATATTCCGTTAGCAGCGAAAGTCTTAAAAAAAAAGGCTATAGCTCTCAATCCACGAGGCGAAATTTATAATGAAAATACGATTGGCTCAATTTTATCGATGCGCGATTTTATGAAAGAATTTTACGATGCTGGCTCAATTGTAGGCGGTCCAGCAGCCTATGGACCAAAAGATCTTAAGCGATTTGCCGATTCATTGAATAAACTCTTTTCCTAGTTTAAAACTGCTTCCTCTTTTTCAAGATTTTTATTACTTGGCGATTTGTTTTATAAAATTAAAAATCTTTCATGAGGTTGACCATTCCTTCCTGAGACATGTATTTGCTGCCCCATTCTCCGTCGTAGGTGAAAGAGAGGGTCACCGGATTGCGGCAGCCCCAGCGCCAGAGGAGTTCGAGGCCGGCAGAGCCGAGGTTTTGAGCCCCGCGGAAGGTGGTCAGGGTGAGTAAAGCGGGCGTTCCGGCGATCGCTGCGGTCACTCGGCCTGTGTTGAACGTCTTTAGATAGACATAGCTGAGCCTTTCCATAATCATCCAAGCGCCCCAAGACGTTTCTTTGCTTTGGTAGAAGCGGATGCCCCCTTCTGCGCGGAGCAGCTCTGAGGTTTGAGATTTTTGCCTCATGTCGAAAGGGCCTGCCCCATGTTCCCGGAAACTTTGCTGCCAATTGATCGCGCAGTCGAGCTGGCCAAACGGTTCGAATTCGCCCCAGCAGAATTCTCTATGAACTCCAAACCCAAAATGGGGGACGAGCTGCCAACATTTAATCGTCGCGCTGGCCGTTTCGTCAAAACCGGGAAATGAGATATGCCGGTAATTGTGGATCTGGTCATAGGCCCCCCAAGCGCCGAATTCCACATATCCTCTGGGGAAAAAAACGGTGTCGTAGAGACTGGCTAAATAATAGTTGATTTTTTCCACTCCGGCATCGTCATTCTCGATGAGATGGGTATAGGCATAACCGGCTCCGACGCCAAAAAGGTTGCGGGGACTATAGATATCGAAGCCTATCAAGGCAGCGCCGGAATAGGCGTTGAACGAGGGGGTTTGATCTTGGGATTTCAAGTGGTTGTATTCACCAAACCCATCGATCCAAAATGAATATTTGTTACAGGGATTGGAACGTTGCATCCGGTCTGACAGATCCGCAGTCAAGCGAGTGGGGTCTTGTTCATTGAAAAGGGAAGCGACCGCGGGTTGGCTGTTCGTTTGCGTATGGAAAAAGCGCTGGTCGACTAAATGGGAACTGATCAACTGGCTGAGGCCGAACATCACATTTTGCGTAATGAATGTGCCGAAGGCGTTGCGGGTGAATGAGGCGCTTTGCAGGGCATTTTTGAGAACCGTCCCTGAAAGGGCGGCGAGGAGCTGCGTGGCCTCTGATAGGGGGACGTTTCGGTTCAGATAATTGGCGAACTTGGCGTTGTTTCCGGTAAGGCCTCTGGTTGGAATCAGGCGCGGGGTATAGATTGCTGAGACGGAGAAGATAAGATTGGTTGCGTCAAGGGCCGTGAGGGTTCCAAAACTGCCATTGTGGGAAGGGGAAAGAATGCCAGTAAAATTGTTTCCTCCAAGGAGCGTACTCCCTGCGTTATTGATGGATACGGAATTCACTCCTCCCTGTGGACTTAAAGGAAAGGTCGTCACATTGGTAAGAGGGGTTAGTTGCCAGAGATCACCATTACCCGAGCTGGCAGTCGCATTCCCAGAATTATTGAGAGAGACGCTATCGACAAATCCGCTACCCTGCATACTAAAAGGATTGGCCGTTGGATTCAATGAAGATACAGGAGATAAATAGGTTGCTTGATTCGAGCCTGTTATAGGAGCGGGCTCGAGAAAATAGGTCGCAATGGCAGTATCATTATTATTTATTGCAACTGACATTTCGAATGCGTGTGTATTATTCACTAAGGTAGAACCAGGAGTTCCGTTCGGGGAAACAATAACAACATCTTTTTGTCCCCCAAGGATGCTAAACCCTTGATTGTTGATTGCAACGTCTAACACGCCTTGAACACCAGCAGGAACAGTAACCGTTTGGGCAGTTCCTCCCGATGGAGTCGCCGTAAAAATCGCCGCCTCGGGTGTGCTCGAGATTGTCGTGCCTCCCATAATCCCTTGATTCGAGTCATTGATCGCAATGCCATTAATCAAGAAAGGGGTAGGAGTCGAAGAAATGGGATTTGCCGAATCGTTCGATAAATCAACAACAAAGGCTATGGGAGTATTGTCTGAATAGGAACCCCCGATGACTCCTAGTCCAGAATTGTTGACCGAAACGCTATTCACCGAACCAGAATTGATAAAAATGCTGTCCAGAATTGCAACCCCTCCGCTCGGCGAAACGACGGCGGCAATTGGATTACCGGAATTAAAATCTTCGCCTCCAACTAATGCGAATCCAAATTTATTGATCGAAACCGAGTTGATCTGTCCGGAGGTTGTCAGATTTGTAATCGCCTGAAGCTGAGTGATGGTTCCGGATGGGGACACCAAAGCAGCATAAGCCGCTCCTGATGGGTCGCTTCCTCCGACAATCCCTCCAAAAAATGTGGCTTGGCCGTAGATTTGAGAGCCGAGAAGAATGGTGTTTAAGAACAAGCAGACTTTCATCAACCGATGGAATTCATCTCTTTTGCCTCTATTCGCAGTGAGTGGAGGCAACGACTTTTTCATAAAGCGATTCCTTTTGTGTAAATCGATGAAATGGGAATTCATTTTATCGAAGATTCATCCGTCAGTCAATTTTTTTTTGATAAGAGACATTAATGGGGCGAGCTGCATTTGAAGATTTCGCTCGGAGGGGGCAAGGTCGGTCTCTAAAAGTGAGATATCCTTAATAAACGGACTGGCAATCCATCAGGGGAGAGAGATAGCTGAGTCTCAGAAGTTCTCACAGATTGTCCTGGGATCAATTGAAATTTTTCTCCTTGAATTTCGATGGATGCCGCACCGTTCAAAACAATAAATCGCGATGATTTTCCAACACCAACAAGAATATTTTTGCGATCCAGTTCTAAAATGTCGATACTCCAGCGATTTCCAGCAGTATCTGCTGGGATGATCGAATAAACGGTCAAGCCCTCTGCTTCAATCTTCGAATGATAGGAATTTGGATCTAACGGGATTGTCCGTTCGAGCGTCTTTAGAACGTCTGTTGGCAGGTTTATTGTGCGGTCGATAAAGAATGGAGATGTTATTTGAGCGGGTTTTATTTTTTTTACCGCGTCTGGTTGAGGAATATCGTAGAACCGATCTTTTGGAAAATTATATCCGGGCATATGAACTAGTAAAAACCGGGAGCCTTCTTTCTCTGCAAACAAAGAATGAATGGAGCCTGCGGGAATGATGCCGAATTGTCCTGGCAAAAGGGATACTTCTTTATCATCGATACAGACCTTCAGATTTCCTTCTAGAACAATGACCCATTCATTTTGTAAGCGATGGTAGCTGGCGTCAACAGCGCGGGAAAAATCATAAAGTTCCATTTTCCAAGTTTGGCCTGCTTGTTCGGGAAAGAGGCTGTATTCAGTCAAACCTTGATCGGAATACGATACATTTTGATCCAGCGAATGAAACTTATAAATCGTCGTTAGTTCTTGGCTATTTTTTAGAGCGAGCTGGTCGATGGCCTCATCGGATGCGCATAAAGCCGCAAGCATGAATGTCCAAACAGCGGTAAAGCATTTCATCATAATGGCTTCGAAAGAAATTGTCTTTGAAGGCTATCAGGCTATTAGAAAAATAGATAGTGCAAATCGAGATTCCTTGGACCTAGAACCTATCCAACTAAAGGGGCTAATCCGGTTCTCTTTTTTCACCCTCAGAAGCAGTTATGCACCAGTCTCAGACTATACGAAGTAAACGACTCTCTGGCGGGAGGCCGCTGTTCTCGCTTCGAACAACTCGTTTTCGGCATGGCGGTATTTTAAGTTCATCAGTCGCTGTTTCTTTATGGGAAGGGATAAGAAATCGGCGCTATTTTGGAATTTTTGAGAATCGGAAATCGCGTCAGCCATTCCTTTCAATGATCCGAGAGGTTTCGTTTTGGAAAGAGAGTTTAATTGATTCGATAAGGCTTTATTGATTTGCTTCGCTTTTTTTACTATGCCATCGAATTTATAATTTCGTTGCAACTTCTTTTCCTCTTTTTGCTCACTTTCAATCGGGGGGCGGTCTCTATGAGCATATTGAGAAAATAATCTCATTTGTTTTTCCTGTAATAACAAAATATTTTTTTGTAATAATATTATAATATTTTTTCCAGATTTAATGCAATGGACAGATCGACAGAAATGGATATTATCCAAAGGTTTCGTAGCTGATGGGTAGTTTTTGGTCAATCAAGGGACAAGTTCGTTCGAAGATTGAAAATGACAGCAGTGAATGTGCATGATAGCAGGAGTTGCCATGAATAGCAGGTTGTTGGACTATGAGTGTAAAAGATGAGATATTTTTGGATTGTTCTACTAATAATATTTCATTAGGAACGAATTGGTATGTGATTACTGGAGGGCCTTCTTCTGGAAAGTCTAAGCTCATGGACGCGCTTGCTTTCGAAGGCTTTGCCGTCAGACCCGAGGCAGCGCGGATTCTGATTGATGAACAAATGAGCCAAGGGCAGGTTCTGTCGCAAATTCGTGAAGATGAACACACATTTCAGCTCCTTGTCCTGCAAATGAAGATCGATGTAGAAGCCGCTGCCAATCCCAATGAACTCATATTTTGGGAGCGTGGAATTCCCGATAGTATTGCCTATTTAGAACAATGCGAGGGTGATTCTGATATAGCCAGGCAAGCCATTCAAAGACGTTACAAGGGAATCTTTCTTCTCGACAGGCTCCCGATTTATGAAAGCGATTATGCAAGAACCGAGGACGAACTACAAGCAGCCCAAATTCATGAAGGACTCCGCAAAGCATATACAAACCTAGGTTACGATGTGATCGCCGTTCCCGCGCTTCCCATATCTGCACGCCTTCAATTCATTATCAGCGCAGTTTTATTCGTAACTTAGATATTTTGAGACTCAGTTTTTTTTGTGTTTATTCTTGCGATCCGATTTCCAAGAATCTTGCTTCTCGTATAGGGTATTTCCTCTTTCGTCTTTTACAGGATCAAAAGGGTAAGTAGGATCTTTGTCTTCATGAGCTAAAAGATCAGAACGATTCTTTTCGCTCGGAAGTTGGCGGCTCTTTTTATTCGACTGGCCTTTTCTTTTGTCCATAACCCTCTTGTGCTGTATTTGTTTCCGGAATCTGTTCTTAAAATTTAAATCTAATATTTTCAATATTTTGTCAATTCTGTTAGCCAGAGATCCAATGTCACTTGTTTGAATGCCGGGTTAGTAACGTTGAAAGAGCTAAATTTTTTCAAGACTTCGCTTACCAATATTTACTAAAAATCTGAATCCCCCTATAGACTTGAGTTAGCCAGAGTGATTTAGAGATGTTTGGCGGAGGCGGCTCCCCAAAACTGTTAATCCATAGGTCGTTTGTTCAAATCAAACACCCAGATATTTTCTAAAGGTAGTTGTTGGAAATAGAAAAGAACATTGAAAAAAGTGCAAATGGTTTCAGGTACAGGGATCATCTAGCCAATGAGAGAACGTTCTTGGCTTGGATCAGAACCAATCTTGGAATCATGGCTTTTGGATTTGTCGTCGAAAAATTTTCCTTTTTCTTACAAGAAATCGCAGCCTTTCTGGGTCATGCAGGCTTGCCGGAAGCGAGTTCTAATCGCGCAACTCTTCAAGGGTATTCTTCTATTTTTGGCATTTCTCTAGTGGCTATTGGAGCCCTGCTTTGTATTTTTGCCTTTATCAAGTTTAAATTAACAGGAAAGCAAATTGATAATCAAACTAACAAAATGTCTAATTATCTTGATGCATTTCTGGCGTTTTTTGTTTTCTTTGTTGGTGTTTTGTTGATTATTTACTTAATTAATTCAAATACATCAATATTGCCTGGATCTTCTCTTAAATAAACCGGTGTCTGTTTCTCGTCAGCATACTTGTTTTCGAAATTCATACATGCTGTTTTGTGTAACGGGAAATCCATGTGTTGTTCTGTTTGAATCAAACATCCAGAGTTTCTGTTTCTTAGGTCTTGACCTTAAAAGATTTTTCTTCGTACAGTTCTTTTTTTCAAAATTATTTATCACATGGCACAACGCACTATTCTGGTTTTTTTTCTGCTTTTGGCTTCTGTCATTAGATCGGAGGCTTCTCTCAGTTCCTGCAGACAGCAATCGCCCGAAATCTCAAATGATCCGATCTATTTGAACGAGCCGTGCGAAAAAAATTGGAACCTTTTTGCTGATTTACTTTACTGGCATATGGGAGAAGTTGGAACTCTGCCCAATTCAACTATTGCCGTTACCGCTAGCGATGATATTATTACAACTGCGTTAAATCTAAATAATTTCAATTTTGGATGGGATTTCGGCTATAGAGTTGGGGGGAGATATTCCGATATCGGTCTCAACCAATGGGGGATTTCTTTAACCTACACCTGGTATAGAACAGAGACGAAAAAAAGCGGCTCATACCCAGGGTATGTTGGAATCCCCACAGCATTTCAGTTGACCAGCACGCTGACGGACTCTGACTTTCTCAGCCTTTTCTGGCTGTTCGCAGCCAAAAGCTATGAAGCTCGGTGGGACTTGTTGTATAATATTTTTGATCTTGAAGTAGATCATGAATATTCAGCGAGCAAAGCCTTGTCGTTTCGGCCTTACCTTGGAATCAGAGGCGGCTGGATTTATCAAGATATCGGTGTTCATTCAACCTATGTCGACCCCTTAGCTGACGATACGGCGGTACTCTCTAGAGAGAAGCTCCAAAACCATTTTTGGGGAGCGGGGCCCCGGTGCGGACTCAGCAGCCAATGGTGGCTGGGTTGCGTGAAACGCCATTCTTTTTATCTTTTTGGAGACTTTTCTACTTCGTTCCTGTGGGGCCATTGGACGCTTTCTGATTTTCTAGTTCTTGGCACTACCGTTGCCGCAAATCTGAATATGAAGTCGAGATATGCCGGATCCTTCATGCTGCAAGATTTGCTAGGGCTAGAATGGAGCTTCAAACTGAATTCTCAAGGAGCATCCATTTCTTTACGATGTGGATACGAAGCCCAATTCTGGTTCGACAATTTGCAAATATTTCTGGCTTATAACGGCAGACAGCACAACGCTTTAACCTTGCAGGGAGGAACCTTTGATCTTCGCTGCAATTTTTAACTTTTTAAAAAATCCTAAAGCGCCTGTTTGGACATCTCTGTTTTTCTCGATGGCTCTTGCGGGGTTTTCTTACTCTGGCGAGGCATCCTATGCAGTTTGTCCGCCCATCTCGCAACCTGTTTGCCCAGAAGAGGCTAAATGGGATTTTTTTGCTGATATGCTCATCTGGAAAGCCGATGAAATCGCCACCTGGGCGTTAGAAAATAACTTTTTTCCCTACACCACAAGCGGAGGGGCCTCTGCTGTAAATTTTGATCAAAATCAGAAGATGGTGCTTTTTGATTGGGATTTCGGAGTCAGGGCAGGATTCTCTTATTATTTTGAAAGAGATCGATGGGATACTCAATTGAGTTACACATGGTTTCGCACCTCTGGAAAAGATAGCGGTTCTAAACAAAATTCCACTTCGGCTGTCTCCTCGGCCTTACTTGGAGAATGGTTGACTTTTGGATTTGCATCGGATGCGGGACGTATCGATTGGAGTATTCTACTCAATTCAATCGACTGGGAAATAGGACGCAATTGCGATCCTGGAAAAGGACTCATATATAGGCCCCATTTTGGCATCAAAGCAGGATGGATTCTCCAAACGATCCATTCTCACTGGGTCGCAACTTCTCTCGTCACGGCCACTGAAAACATCAAAAATGATTTCTGGGGTCTTGGTCCTAAGGGAGGGGTGGATAGCAAGTGGAGGATCGGTGCAATAAAGAATCACTCATTCCATTTGTTCACAGAGGCCTCGCTTGCGCTACTCGGGGGATGCTGGACTTTCAAAGATATCCAACGAACCTCTATGAATAGTTCCATCGTATCCATCAATCCCACAACTTGGTCTGGGACATTTATGTTTCAAGGTCTTATGGGACTCGGATGGGATGCCAAGCTCAAGAATCAAACCACTATCGGAGCCCAAGTTGGGTATGAGTTGCAATATTGGTTTGATCAGCTCAAAGTATTTACTTTCTTAGAAGGGACTCTTCATGCAGCGCTCGTACTGCAAGGAGGGATGTTGGATGTGCATTTTGATTATTAAAGAAGAGTTTTTGAAGTGATGAGAATCAGAAAAATTGGGAGGGTCTTTGCCATCCTGTTATCACTCATGACAGCAAAGGGATACTCTAATACAGATGACTCTATCCCTCCCTCATGCAATTCGATAGATGTGTGTGAAAATGAAACGAAAAAATGGGACCTTTTTGCTGACATTCTCTATTGGAATCTTCAAGAAACGAACACCCAATGGGCATTTCTCGTAAATCCCAGATTTGTTACCCCAGCTTCAGGCGCATTTAGCGGAGCGTTTTCTGACTCGCTAGAAGCGGTCGTCTTCGATTGGAGCACTGGTGCGAGAACGGGAATCTCCTATACTTTAGATCACGATCTTTGGAATACCCAACTTTATTACACCTGGTATCATACAAGCGGCTCAAGCCATGTCTTTTCCACTCCTGACTTGGTCATACAAAGTCAGTTTATAGCAACCGATTTTCTCTTGACTTTGCCAGCATTCTCATTGTCATTTAACGAAGCAAAGATCAAGTGGCATGTTTTGTTCAACATGTTCAACT
Organism: uncultured Chlamydiae bacterium; assembly: GCA_963713105.1. Lineage (GTDB taxonomy): Bacteria > Chlamydiota > Chlamydiia > Chlamydiales > SM23-39 > CAVQKJ01. Next base: position 605,809 of record CAVQKJ010000004.1, on the reverse strand, counting down.
GGGATATCGGCAGAGTTTGTTGGGTAAGTCCATTTTTGTCTCTGCGTCCATTTTTGGGAGTCCAAGGGGGATGGATCCATCAAAACATTCAAGCCGATTGGATGAACTCCAATACGATTATTCCTTACAACGCTGAGGAAATGTTGAAACACCATTTTTGGGGAGTAGGTCCTGTTGCCGGATTAAACAGTCAGTGGAATATTGGGTGTGTTCATAAGCATGCATTCAGTATGTATTACGATTTATCGCAAGTTTTTATGTGGGGACACTGGTCCTTCAATGAAGTGGCTTACACGACCATTAACGTAAACACAATCAACACTCAGCCCGATAGAAATATGGGATCCTTAACACTGCAAAGCGCGGCTGGATTTGTTTGGGACTATACTTTTAGAAAGAGGGCCCAATTTACCTTAAAACTTGGATATGAATTGCAAGTTTGGATGCAGCATCTGCAATTTTTTCAACACTTTTCAGGCCTCTTGAATAATGCATTGATCCTTCAGGGGGGAACTTGCAGGTTTCTCTTCAAGTTCTAGAAAGACGATCGTCTTTGAGATCTCTTTGCTCTCTGTGGTTTTTTAATTTTCAAACAGAGACGCTACCTTCTGGGGGGATTGCTTGCAAAGAATAATGCCGCTCGTTTATTTTGAGTGATATGGAAAGTCTTCTGTTTTTGTCACAATCTTCGTCCTCGTCCCGCTCGGCCCCTCCGGGGGTGTAATTTAATTTTTTTACCTATACCGCGCCCGTTTAGGTTGTGTGAATTTTGGCAGTGGATTTTGCGTTCCAGTAGCATTGCGGAGATCGCCGTAAACTTCAGTATGTTATTACTCCGCTAGGCAAACAAGCGACATATAGCTTGCTGCGGCTTTGCCATATTGATCCTCCTCCTCGGTCTAGCCTTTGGCTATGCCTCTCGTCGTTCGGATCAATCTGGCTTTGCCTCGCTGGCGCTCTCTGTCGCTTGTTTGCCTAGCGGAGTAATAGCAAGATCGAGCAATGCGCTGGGGCGCAAAAGACACTCAACAAAATTCACTCAAGATGAGCGGGCGCGGTATATATTTTTTCCTTTTAAAAATCAAAAATGAGCGAGTTGTTTATGGATCTTTTTACACATTTATTTCATGCCAATCATCTTTTCACGCTGTTCATCGTCTTCCCGGCAGTCATTGTCATCGGTTTTTACCTCACTTTAAAACTCCGTTTTGTCCAGTTGACGCATTTGAAAAAAAGTTTTTTGTGTTTCACGAAAAACAATGCGAACAGCGCTGGCAATATTAGTCGATTTCGGGCTATCTGCTCCGTCCTCGCCGGCAACCTTGGCACCGGCAACATTTCAGGAATGGCTGTTGCCCTTGCTACGGGAGGTCCTGGAGCTCTTGTTTGGATGTGGATCATGGTCTTCTTCGGCTCAGTCATTCAATTCGTCAGCTGCGTTCTGGGAGTCTCTTACAGGAAAAAATCAGAATCGGGCGAATACGTCGGAGGTCCGATGTACTATCTTGAGCAAGGGCTTGGCTACAGAAAAATAGCCATTTTATTTGCCTTATTGGCAATCTTTGGAGCCATCGCGATCGGAAATCTGGCTCAAATCAACTCTGTCGTACTCCCTCTTGAAAAGCTTGGCTTCAATCCCTTCTATTGCAGTTTAGTCATTGCTGCAGCTCTGGGTATCACAGTTTTCGGGGGGATTCAGCGCATTTCTAATTTTGCCTCCTACATTATTCCGTTAAAGGCGTTCCTCTATCTTGGAACGGCGATTGTTATTCTTGTGATGCACTTCGAAGGAATCATTCCTGCATTGAAACTGATGTTTCAGCAAGCTTTTGACGTATCAGCCTTTACAGGGGGCATTGCCGGCGCTGGCATGTTAAAGGCGATTACAACCGGATTTGATAGAGGGCTTTTTGCAACCGATGCCGGCCTTGGCATTGTGCCGATCCTGCAGGCGAGTGCAAAATCGGAGCACCCGGTTGTCGATGGCATTGCTTCCCTGATCGCCCCGCTTGTCGTAATGATCACGTGCACTGCAACCGGGCTTGTGTTAATTGTCACAGGCGCCTATCAAGACCCTCATTTACAAAGCACGAACATGGTGACCCACGCCTTTTCTCAAGGTCTCAATCATCCAATAGGCGGCTTTATCGTCATGATCTCCCTTGTCCTATTCGCATTCACAACCATCATGGCGTGGTGTTATTGCGGAGAAAAAGCATTGCACTTTATCGCAGGAGAAGAGAAGGCGCGTTTATTTCGCTATCTCTACATCGCCATGATCCCTATCGGGAGTTTACTGCAGGTCGATATGATCTGGAATCTTGCCGATATCGCGGTATCCCTCATGCTAACCATCAATCTAATTGGAATTGTCGGACTTTCCTCTCGTGTAATCCAGTCCACAAGAGACTATGGGATAGTCCAAAATTAAGATGTTCTGTTGTGTTTGTGGTCTGCGATCACTTCGCCAAGGGTCTGCCGCGATCGCGCGGCTTCGAAATTCATGTTTCCTAGATCGCTTGCGAGGTAGATCAAAGCTTTCCATAGGGTCCATGCGCGTCCGCGCGACCAGGTCGCATTGTCGAGGGAAAGGAGATTGCGGAATTGCTTCCGGCTTTCCCCTTTAAAGAATGTCCAGGCGATCGATAGGTCGCAGGCGGGATCTCCGATGCCTAATTGTCCGAAATCAATGACGGCGTTGAGCCGTCCTTGCCTGGTGAGCAAGTTGCCTGCGCTGATGTCGCCGTGGATCCAAACAGGCGCTTTGCTCCATGTGGTATTTAAGGCGCTTTCCCAGATGTCGGTTGCGGTATTGGCATCGATCCGGTCCTTTAGAGCTGCAATAGATTGGCGCGTCTCAGTATTGTAGGTCATCAAAGTTCCTCCGCGAAAGAAATTGTGCGGCCCAGGCAAGGGGCCGCCGGTAGGATCGATGCTATGCAACGCTTTGAGAAATTGAGACAGGCGGATTGCAAAATCGTTCAAGTCGATCTGATCGGCGATCGCCGCGGCCGTTTCGCCCTCGATCCACCGATAGATCGACCATTTCCACGGATAACCCTCTGCAGGCTTTCCCAGGGCCAAAGGCTCAGGAATGCGAAGGGGAAGGAGAGGGGCGATGCGGGGGAGCCAATGGTGTTCTTTTTCCACCTGTCCTGCGTAACAGGCTGCGCTCGGCATGCGTATGAGCATCTCTTCGCCCAGACGGAAGGTCCGATTGTCCCATCCGCCGGGTAGAATGGGACGGATAGGCAGGTCCTTCCATTGAGGAAATTGAGAAGCGAGCAACCGATGAGCCAGATGGAGATCTATCGTTAATTCCATAAACCCTAGAAAAATGAGAACGGATTATATAAAATCGTTCGTCTTTTGAAGATAAGTCATGTTGAAAAGAATCGCAAACACGATCCGGCATCTCACGATGGATGCGGTTGAGCTCGCAGGTTCCGGCCATCCAGGAATGCCGATGGGCTGCGCTGAATTGGGGGCCTATCTATTTGGCGAATTTTTAAGTTTTGATCCCTCTTATCCAAAATGGCCTCATCGAGACCGTTTAATTCTTTCTGTTGGGCATGGGTCTCTTTGGCTTTATAGCTGCTTGCATCTCGCTGGGTTTCCTCTAACGCTGGATGATTTGAGAAATTTTAGACAAATCGATTCCAAAACACCCAGTCATCCCGACTTGACTAAAACAGAAGGGGTAGAGGCGACAACCGGCGTGGATGGGCAAGGAGTTGGGTACGCGGTAGGGCAGGCTCTCGGATTAAAGCATCTGGGAATCGATTCTAAAGTCGTAGTCGTAGCAGGGGACGGGGATTTAATGGAAGGGGTCGCTATGGAATCCTGTTCCTTAGCAGGCCACCTCAACCTCGATAATTTAATTCTCATTTACGACAGCAATTCCACGACTTTGGATGGATACGTTCAGGAGAGCTTTTCAGAGAATTTCCCTTTGCGTTTCCAAGCCCAAGGATGGAATGTTGTCGCGATAGACGGCCATAACTTGGATCAAATTAGAGCGGCTTTAGCGCCTCTTAAGATACATCAAGCAAAACCTACTTTGGTCATTGCCCATACGCGCATCGGCTGCGGGGCGCCGAACAAGCAAGGAACGCCCGCCGCCCACGGCCGTCCGCTTGGAAAAGAAGAGATTGCAATAGCTAAGAAAGATTTAGGATTGCCGGATGTTTCTTTCTATGTGGATCCGGAAATCTATCAGTTCTTTAGACAGAAGGGCGCAAGAGGTTGTCCTTCTCCATCCGCGATTTCAGAGTCCTGTCATCTGGAATCGATCCTCCAAAACATCTCGATCCCTTCTCCAATAGCTGGACGATGGGCGTCTCATGCAGCGCTTCAGGTTCTGGCCGATCATCTTCCGCAATTGATAGGCGGTTCTGCCGACCTCTCTTCTTCGGATGGCACTTATTTGGAAAAATACGAGGTCATTCAAGCGGGGCAGTTTGAAGGGCGCAATATTAAATACGGGGTTCGGGAATTCGGCATGGCCTGCATTGCTGCTGGAATGGCGCAGACGGGTTCGCTTCTTCCATTCATAGGGACTTTCCTTGGTTTCGTGGACTACATGCGCAGCGCCATCCGGATGACATGCCTGATGCGGCTCAAAGTGATTTATCAACTGACGCACGATTCAATTTTTATCGGCCCTGACGGCCCTACGCATCAACCCATCGAGCAGATTGCATCCCTTCGCGCCATTCCGGGTCTTTTAGTATTGCGTCCAGCGGATGCCAATGAGGTCAAAATGTCCTGGCTCGCCGCTCTTCGGCACGAGGGCCCTACGGCACTCATTCTTTCTCGACAGCCTTTAAAGGAGCTTCCTGCCCGCTCTTTCGAGGAGGGGGTGGGACGGGGCGCCTATATCGTGCGGCAAGAAACTACTGCAGAAGCGGTCTATCTGCTCATTGCCACGGGATCGGAGGTGCATTTAGCCCTTGAAGCGGCCGAAGAGCTAGGCCCATCTGCTCGAGCGGTCTCCATGCCTTCTTGGGAATTGTTTGAAAAACAACCCATTTCATACAAAAAAGCTCTTCTGCGGGGCCAGATCAAGATCAGCATCGAAGCGGGCGTCGATCAAGGGTGGCACAAATATATCGGCGCGGAAGGAATTGCGATTTCCCTGAACGGGTTTGGTGAATCGGGAGCGAGCAGCGATTTAGCGAGGCGCTTTGGGTATACAAAAGAAGCGATTCTGCATTCTATTCAGCAGAAGGGAAGGCGCATCCCGGAACTAATAGAACCGCTGTTTGAAAAGACTTGCCTGCGATAAAGATCCCGCCGGTTGACGGGTTGAGATAGTAACGCAGGGAAGTTGGCTTTCCATAGTTGGGATTTTTAGGGGAAAAGAGAGATTTCGGCTCTTGAGAAATGTAATTGGGCCAAAAGGCATGGACAATATCTTCTCCGTTTAGACCCTGATCGATCCACCAGCGGCCGGAATAAATTTGGTTTTGTTTCCAAAGTTCACAAGTGCCATCCGCCAGAAAATAAAGCATGTAAAGACTTCGGCTTTGACGCGTGATCCCTACGATAGTATTGCCTGCGATCTTCTCATAAAATGTTTCTTTGTTCATCCTTTCGTAGTCGACAGAAAGACTATCCGCGCAAAGGAAAGAACAGAACAAGAGACAGAGGCAAAGTATTCTCATATCCATTTCTCCGTTTTTGCTAAATTACTTACATCGGTTAGAACGCTGACGCACGTCAAGGCGAGAACTAAGAGGGTGGCCCGGACATTTAAAATCCTCAAGATCAATGAAAAGATTGTCGTAAAGACCTTGCTTACAGAGATGGCTGCTTGCCAGAGTCTTCCCGTTCGGATTCCTTCACTGAGGGCCGAGAGGCGATAGAAAAGATAAGAAACATCGGTGGCCAGGCGAAGGATAGAACAACTCCCGATTGCGATTCGAGTCATCTCGGGCAGATGAATGAGCTCTAGTTTCTCTGCAAGCTTGAGATTCGACAAGATATTGTATCCGAACAGAAAACCTCGTCCGAGGCATTTTTGCCAACTTGCACTTTGAAAGAGATAAAGTCCTTGGCTGTCGGGGCAGGAGAATTCTTGAATGAGCTGGACTCCTTGAACGACCCCGAGTACTTCGACGCTTTGCTCGATTTGGATAGAACATTTATTTAAGAGCGCTCCCGCTTTTTCTAAAAGCAGCGAGATGATTTTGATTGTCTTATGGAAGATCCGCAAGATTTGCTCTAGAGAATTTGTCTTTGACGCGCTTTGACTAAAATGGGTCAGTCCCTGCTGGCAGACTCGCAAGGGAGAAAGAAGATCTAATTCATGAGGCTCGAGAAAATTCCCGGCCGTTCCCGCGAGACGATCGCGGGAAATGCTTAAATTCATAGAGGCGTTTCCTTCGCTAGCATTACCTAGATCAGGTTCCACGGGACTCTCTCAGCCTGGTATTCCAGGCACCCCGCGCCATTTAAAGAAGGCATTATCTAAATAGGACTATTTTTTAACAAGAGGGTTAAGACCACACTCTAAATGTCTTAATATTCTTGCTTTTCGATCTTGATCGTTGTCCCGTTATCGTTTGACTCCACTTCAACTGTCCAGAATGCAATAATATTAGCGAGAATCAAAACGAGAATTACAATTAAAACAATCGAGATAAGACCTGTTGGACCGTATCCCCATCCTTGGCTGTAGGGCCAAGTAGGTAAAACCAACACAATCAAACAGATTAAGACAATCAGTAGTATTAAACCCATAGGAAGAACTCCTTTTTTCCTTCATACGTTCTTTTAATTTTATCTTATTTGTCTGTCAAGTTATTAATTTAATATGTTTTTCTGAAAAGTAAAATAATGGTTCGTTTAATTTCTATTTCTAGTATTATTTAATGAAAAATGAGGATTTGTGATTCACGTTTCTTGTTCAAATGATAATTATTCAGAAAAAATAAAATCTATTACGATCGACCGTAGATATGGGTGCGAACGAAATGTAAAAATAGAATTGAACGACGGGAAGATCGCCGCTTTAACCCTACTGATCCCAACAATCGAGCGTCTTATTTCTTCTATTTCTCGGGACAAAATAATAGATGCGACCCATGATTCCTCTGACGACCATCTGCTCATCAGGCATTGGCATTCAGAATCGCGCAGTGCAAGTGAAATTTTCGATCATATTTTCGGGAAAGAACCTACCGACCAGAAAGTCTTTAAAAAAATTGAATTAACGCTCTTTGAAAAAGTGAGAAATTTTGCTCTTATCGTGTTTTCCGCAGGGATTTTTCTCGCTTTTCAACAATATCGTTTTACTCATGCCTTAAAACATGGGGACCATCAAACAGCCTCTTCCGCTCTCCGATATGGAGCCTGTCCCCATCTATCTAAAGTCGATATTTGGAAAATTGCAAAGGCAAAAGATTTTAATACCCTTCGATTTCTGGTTGCGCAGCAGTCTTTCCGCAAGTTTTCACCCTTTATAGAAGCGCGCGATCAGCTTGAAAACGGTGAGACGCGCCAAGAGCTGATTCAAATTCTTCCCTTCTGCCGCTATCCCGAAACTTTCCTCGTAGGTTCTCCTGAGGGCTGGGGAGAGAGGGATGATTACAGCTATGGAGAAATTCAATCGATCACAACTAGCCCCTGCCGGGGCCACTCCTATGACAGCGACTGGAACATACCGCGCCAACAATTGAAAGATCTCTAAAAAAGGATTTTAAATGATTTCTACATCTATAACAGGAGTGAGCGCCGCCTCTTCAACTTTGCCTCTCGTAGCGCAATTTCTTTCTTGTTCCGCAGCGTCTAAATGGATCTCTTCCAGTGAAGTTGAAAAACCTCTATCGATTGAGGCGACGAAGCAAAGTTTTGCGGAAACAATTACCGATTTCGACAAAACATACAAACCTAAGAAAATTAAGATTTTGATCCCTGAAACCCATCTACACAGCAACGAGGGATTGGCCGACTTAGTGTTTGAAATTTTCAATGCCGGAACCGAATACGTTAAATTGCAGGGCGCGACGATAAAAAAAGCGCGAGCCGGCGATCTGTCTATGGATCAATTTGCTAAAGATACCGAAACGAATGAAAATCGAAGCAACCGCGCACGCGCTCGGTTGAAACAGCAATGTCCAGAATTTCAATTGGCTCCGAGCGCATTTGAACTCTCTACAGAGCCTCTAGAAATTCTTCTGTTCACTCAAGATATCGATTGCCATACGGATTTCTACCGCAGCGATTGGATCGATCTCTATCAAAAAGCCTATTGCGACAAGCATCCTGAAGAGGATCGTTCTTGCAAAACAAAAAAAAGCGATCTTTGCGATCTGGATCAAGTAGAGCGGATGCCTCAGGAAAAGAAGCAAAAAATTTACGCAAACCGGATTTGCAAATTGTATCCTCAAGCAGTTGAGAGTGTAAAAACCCGTTTTCAGAGTTTATTTCAAAAACACTGTTCGAAAAAAAAGATAAGAGACCTCTAAGAGACCTCTGGTCGATTCGCTTCATCAGCAGCCACTCTCTTAGATCGAAAATTCATATTTAGAAGCACCCTTCAAAAAAGAAATAAAAAAAATGAAAAAAGTAATATTATTTTTTTTGAATGCCAAATGGGAAAAAAATGAAAAAAACACTCGCCGGCACTTTATTGCTTACCCTTTTCTCTTCCTCAGTCTGGCCGTTAAATACTTTCAACGTCACTGTCGCCAACGTCGACGACGGAACAAACGGGCTTCGGGCGGCTATCAACGCAATTAATGCCGCGCCATCCGATCCTATGAATACAATTACATTTGGCGGAGCTGTTACGGCCGGCACTTCTCTCGTCTGGACTACGAAGTCAGCGAATCTCCCTCCAATCATGATCGCACCGGGAAATAGTCTAATCATCAACTCGAATCATGTAGCGGGACTCACTTTGGACGGAACCGGCACAACATTCCGGGGTCTCCTAGTCTATTCAGGCGATGTGACGATCAACAATATCAATATGGCTCATTTATCCGCTCAAGGAGGAGCTGGAGGATTAGGAAGAGGAAGCGGAGGGCTTGGGGCTGGAGGCGCTCTTTTCGTTAACCAGAACGCGAGCCTTACAATGGGAACCGCTGCTGCGTTCAATGGCAATGCTGCCAATGGTGGAAATGGGGCGGCTGCATTAATAAGTTCCCCGAGCCAACTTTTTGCCTCAGGAGGCGGAGGCGGGGGGATGAATGCAAATGGCGGAGGAGGCGTTTTGGGACCCAATCCCGCAGGAGGCGGTGGAGGAGGAGGATTATTTGGAGCGGGCCGTGCAGCTACGATGGGCGGCGGCGGTTCCGGAGGAGGAGGACTTTTTGGAACTGGAGGAAACAGTGGAGGAACGAATTCCGGCGGCGGAGGGGGCGGCGGAATTTTCGGTGGAAATGGACAGAACGGCCAGGGCACTGATGTAGGAGGAAATGGAGGCAGCAGCGGAGGCGCGGGTGGGATGTCAAGCGGTGCAAATGGAGGCGATGCCGTTGCAGGAAACGCTGCTGGAGGCGGAGGAGGAGGCAGCGGCGGAGGAGGAAATGGCGGAAATGGATTACCCTCCACCGGCACTGGAGGAGGCGGCGGAGGAGGAATGTCGTTCGATCTGGGCGGGGATGGTGGAGTTGGCGGGGATATCGGCGGCGGCGGCGGCGGCGGCGGATACTCAGTGGTCAGTTCTCCTGGAGCGGGATCAGGGGGCGCTGCCTCATCGAATAATTTTGGCGGCGGAGGAGGAGGCTGCGGAGTCATCACTTCATCGAATCAAGGAGGAGGAGGGGGATTTGGAGGAGGAGGCGGCGGCGGTGGTTTCGTAAATGGAAGCGACGCCGCAATGCAGGGAGGAGCGGGCGGGTTTGGCGCGGGCGGAGGGGGTAGCAGCATATCGCCTGGAGGAACGGGCGGCGCTTTTGGTGGAAATGGCGGCGGCGGGGGCGGAGGAGGAGCGGGCTTAGGCGGCGCTATTTTTATCCGGCAGGGAGGAACCTTTACGTTGACGGATACTCTTCAATTCGGGAATTCAAGTGCGAATACTGTTGCTGCGGGAAGCGGTGGCGGAGGAGGCGCATCTGGGGGGCAAAGTTTTGGGCCGGATATTTTTCTTATGTCCGGAGGCACCTTCGTCTGCGACAATGCAGGCTCCGTGACGCTGGCAGCCGACATAATTAGCGGAGGCGCCGGCGGAGGTCCAGGGGGCGGAGTGATTAAAATGAATAGTGGAACTGTGATTCTCTCGGGATCCAATACCTACACAGGAGGCACGCAGATCGATGGAGGGACAGTTTCGATCGGTTCTGTCGGCAACTTGGGAAGCGGAGGCGTGACGTTTGAAAGCAATAGCACGTTGCAATTTTCGGCCGCGATCAATCCTTTCAACCTTCCCATCGGCATCAATAGCGGTATTTTAGGAATCATAGATGTGGGAAGCTTTAATTCCACGATCAGCAGCATCATCGCGGATGGCACGGGGCCAGGCGCCCTCCAAAAGTTAGGAGCGGGGATTTTGACTTTATCCGGGGCCAATACCTACACCGGGCCGACAACTGTTGCGGCTGGACGTCTTACGCTCGATGGATCGGTGGAAAGCGACGTAACAGTCGATTCAACCGCTACGCTCGGCGGAACAGGCATCATCCATGGATCGGCGGAAATACTGAACGGGGGCACTCTAAATCCAGGCAACTCGATCGGCACTTTGACTGTGGATGGAGCGGTTACTTACGATAGCGGTTCGACTTATGCAATAGAGATCGACCCAAGCGCCTCTTCAAAGGTCATCGCAACGGGCGGCGCGAGCATCGCGTCAGGCGCTATTCTTTTCGTAGATGAAGACCCGGGCGACTATTTTTCCGGGACTTCCTATTCTATTCTTGAAACCCCGTCGGGAACGATTTCCGGCCCTTTATTTACGATCCAAAGCATGGATCCAGCGTTCCTGCCGCGGCTCTCCCTTTCCCTCAATGCGGCAGGACAAATCCTCTTTTTAACAATAGACGCGAACGAGGTTTTCTATTCCATCCCCACGGGCCATTTGACCGGTAATCGATTGAGTCTTGCCAATTATCTAAACTCGCTCAACAACCAGGATTTCCTTCCTCTGTTTCCGATTTTCGATAAATTCGTTTCCCTTTCCGCAAGTCAAATCGATCAAGCGTTGGATTTGATCAGTCCAGCGAGAAATGCCTTTTCTACTTTCGCATCTCAAAATAGCGCCTTTGCTTTCAATGACATTCTCGAGTCGCGGATATCCAACCGCCGCTTCATCCGGGCGTCCGGCGCGGGGATTTATTCTTCCCCGCAAGTCGCATCGTTGGTTGCCATGAACGGGACAGAATCGTGCGGAAATATATGTCCGCAGCCGCGATGCGCGCGATTTAGCGTTTGGGCCGCCCCTTTTGGAGAATTCGGCCGCGAGCAAGCACAGAAGCAAACGCCCGCATTCGATTTTAATGCCGGAGGCATCTTAGCCGGTTTCGACGCTTTTAATTTAGAACGGTTCCTTGTCGGATTCTCTCTCGGATATGCACATATCAATTTAGACGAAGACAACGGGTTCGGCGAGGCGCGGCTGAACGATTATGTCGCTTCACTATACGGCAGTTACTTCGGCTCGACTTTCTATCTCGATCTCGCGCTTTGGGGCGGTTATCATCAAACGCATGGAAAGAGGAATATCTTCTTCAATGGGTTTAGCGCGGCGGCCACCAGCCGCACACATGGGTGGCAAGTCGTGCCTCACGCAGAGTTGGGTCTTGATTATTTCTTCGGCTGCGTCGCGCTTGAACCTTTTGCGAGATTCGATTGTGCGGTCAATTTCGAAGATGGTTTTGCAGAACGCGGGGCCAGCCCGCTCAACATGCGCCAGGACTCCCGCACTTCGTCCCTGCTCCGCAGCGAAGTAGGGCTTTCCTGTTATCAGACTCTTTTCGACAACGAGTCCGAAACGGGCTATGGTCTATTCATCGTGAGAGAATCTCTCTCCTATGTGAATAAAAAGCCATTGAGCGGCAATGGCCGCGTCAGCGCGGCTCTCGTCGGAGCGCCCGCCGGGACATTTACAGTCGAAACTCTGACCCAAACACAGAACCTGATCGCGCCTGGGATCGAATTTTTCTATCGATGGAATAACGGAGGATTCCTCTCCGCGGACTACGAAGGGGAATGGAGCGGCGTCTATTGGTCCAACACATTCATTGTAAAAGCGGGGAAAGAATTTTGACCCTTTAAAATCCAAGGGAACAAGGGATTATATTTTATAACCCCATTTCTCGATTTTTGATTTATAGGGGATCAGTTGTTGGGCGATCTCTTTCTTCAAACGAAGCCGAGTTTCTTCATCGATTTCACCCTGGTCGATGTGATTTCCATGAAAATGGTGCTTCTTATCTAATTGTTTAAAATCATTGAATTGGGCGATATTTTTTAGTACATTTTCTTTCGACAAAGCATTTCTCAGCAACGCTTTATCTTTTTCATCGATTTTGATCGAAAACTCTTTTTCCAATTGGGCAAATAGAAAATCGATGTCGTTAACGAACTCTTCATACTTGAGCAGGACCGTTTTCCGTTTCTTTTCTATAAGCTTTCCTAAAGTTTCCCAACACTGCATTTGATCGTGGATCAAAGGGGCTATCTTTTGGGTTTCTTTTCCCTTCGCCCGATAAAAGGAAAAACAGGCATCCACCGGATTCCGCATCGTAAATACGTAGGCCACATTCCGTTTGTCTTTTTTTAACGAGTGGGTTTTTTTCACAATTTTTTCCCTGTCGCCTTTTTCGAATAAGAAACGCAACACATTGTAAACTAGAGTGCTGCCCGTGCGGCGAGGAGTGAAGAGACAGATCTTATTGTACCCTTTTAAAGGATATTGCTTCGTCCGTTTTTCCATGATCTGAGAGATGTCGATCATCTCGTCGGAAAATAGGGGGAAACTCAGGAGAAGAAAGAGCGATAGAAGGAATCTCATGACAAAAAGGATAAAAGATAAATGATAAAGGATAAATAGAAATTCGATTCAGAATACATCGGAAGCTTTGAAGCGAAATGGCATCCGTGGATTGTCTGGTAAAATTTTACAAGATATGCAAACTTCTCGGAAGATAAAGATAACGGCGGTTGTCCAAGATGAAAGTAGATTCGAAGGTTGCCCTTTTATTTCTTTGTAGTTTGTTCTGTGTATCCGTGTTTGGAGAGGAAATTGAACAAGAAAGCCCTCGTCCCATGCGCGTTGCGGCGCGACACATTGAACCTGGAGGAATCGGCTACAACCAAGGGTATACGACTCTGGAAGGTTTTTTTTCTCCGAACCGACCTCTTGGCGATGCCTGGATCCCTTTCGTCGATCTCCGGGGACATCTTTTCAATAGTGGGCGGCCGGCAGCAAATGCTGGAGTTGGAGTACGATATCTCGCTTCTTCACGGGTTTGGGGCGCTAATACTTACTATGACTATCGGAAAACACATAGACAGCATTACAACCAAATTGCAGCCGGTCTCGAATCTCTGGGCGAAGTGTGGGATTTCCGGATCAATGGTTATCTTCCCGTCGGAAAAACAAGAAGCGCCTTTTGGGGAACGCATTTTGATCGATTTCAAAGCCATTTCGCTCTTCTTTCTCGAAAAAAGGAATTTGCTCTAAGAGGCGCGAATGCGGAAGCGGCAGCGCATATAAATGCTGCGAAGAATGTGGATATCGCGATTGCAGCTGGACCCTATTATCTCGCCGGACACGGGGACGTAGCTTGGGGAGGCGAGGCAAGGGTGGAGATCGATCTTTTCAAGTATTGCAAATTGGAAGGTTTTACATCCTATGATTCAGTCTTCCGTTGGACAGGACAAGGACAGTTCAGCATTGTGATTCCCTTTGGATGCAAACGAGAAATCCAAAGGAAGGCCTGCCAATCTTGTTCAACAGCTGTAGCTCTGGCAACTCGCTCCGTTCAACCCATCAATCGATTTGAAATCATTCCCGTCGATCGGAAAAAAAGCACAGTCAAGGCTATAGATCCTTCTACAGGAAAGCCTTATTTCTTCTGGTTTGTCAATAATACAAGCCATTCGAAAGGCACGTTCGAATCTCCCTTCCCCACGTTGATCGCCGCTCAAAACGCCTCCGCATCCGGAGATGTCATTTACGTTTTCCCTGGAGATGGAACATCTGCAGGGATGGATTTAGGGATTGTGCTCAAAGATAATCAGCGCCTTTTCGGAGCCGGAATAAGCCACACGTTGTTGACGACCATTGGATCGATTTCGATCCCGCCGCAAGCAAAGGGATTGCCTAGTTTGACAGCCCCCATGGGAACTTCCGTGGTAACGGTCGCTAACAATAATTCAATTTCTGGTTTTCAAATTGCTTCTGATGCGAATGGGACTGCCCAGGGAAGTTTTTGTATTGGGTCGTTATCGGGTGCGACGAGAGATCTTGCCGTCTCTCAGAATATTCTGACTGCGAATAACGGGGCAGCAGGAATTATTCCAAATGAGCCGTTTGGACAGGTTTCGATTACCAGCAATACTCTTCAATCTGGAGATGGCCAGGGAACCTATGCAATCTATCTTTCTCAGACGAGCGGAAACGGCGTCTATACCATCGAGAACAATATCATTTCTAATTTTCAAAATGACACCCTTAACCCTCCTGATGTTCCTGTTCCCAGCGGATCGGGGATTGCAATTCTCGTCCAAAATCAAAGCATTGCTAGCGCCTCTGTCTCAGGGAATCAGATCTCGAATTGTGTGGGACACGGGATTGACTTCCATGCATTCACGGGAACTCCCATTCTTTCGGCTATCGTTCAAGAAAATCAACTAGAAGGGGTCCCTTTAACAGGGGTAGGAACTTTTCTGTTATCCGATGACAATGCCACAGCGACATTTCAGCTGTTGAACAACCGAACGAATGAGTTTGTATTCGGCATCATCGCGCAAGCCGAGGGAGTCTCTTCAATGACGGGATTGATTCAAAATAACGTTCTATCGAACGGTCCTTTAGGGAGTGGGATTGTTCTCGATACGAACCTCCTAACCCAATCTGAATCGGCAACAGGGATCTTTAACGTTATTTCGAATAGGGTTTCCCGTTATGGGGATGCTCAAGGGATTGCAACGGCTGCCTATGGCACCTCATCGTTGACTGCATCCATTGAAGAAAATCAGATATTTGAAATAGGTAAAGCTGGGTTATTTCTGAAGGGATTTGTTTCGTCAAATAGTAATCTCGTCATTCTAAATAATACAATCAATAATAATAATGGAGGGGTGGAAGCAGATTCTTCAGATGATTCTTCAATAAATGTTGTCATGCAAGGGAACACAGTGACCAACAACAACGGAGCCGGCTTTTTTGCTCAGCCTAACACCAATAGTCATGCTAAGTATGAGATTCTTGCCAATACCTTCATGGGCAATAATCTGATGGACTTGAATACTGGATCCGCAGTCACAATAGTTCCGGAAGATTCTGCGAGTGTCTGTCTACGCATGCAAAACAATCAATCCACCATGGAGGCTACGGAGCCAGATTACGCGCTAAATAACATGGGGAGCGGTCAGTTCAGCGTTGAGCCTTTGACCGGCAATACAGGCACTATCGATCAATCTGGAACGACGCCAGTTTCTGAAGGTTTTTGCGGCATGTAGAGCGATTTTAAGCGGCTAACTTCAACAGGCGGCGGGCTAGAAAGTCGCGAATACGGGCAGCTATCTCATGGACATGCGTCTCAAGTGCGAAGTGGCCTGTATCAAAGAAATGCACTTCAGCATTCGGAACATCGCGCTTATACGCCTCGGCGCCCGCCGGTAAAAAGAAGGGGTCGTTTTTGCCCCAGACCGCAAGCAAAGGGGGGTGATGCTTGCGTAAATACTCTTGAAATTTAGGATAAAGCGCTACATTGCTTGCATAATTAAGAAATAGATCGAGCTGAATTTCCTCGTTGCCAGGGCGCGCTAGCAATGCGGAATCGAGAGTATAACATTCCGGTCCAATTAACGTTCTGTCGGATACCCCGTGCAAGTATTGCTGCTTGACTCCTTCCGGTTTTAAGAATGCGCGAAGAGCCTCTCTATTCGCTTGCGTGTGTTCTTTCCAATATTTTTGAATGGGATTCCAGCCTTGGCTTAAACCCTCTTCATAGGCATTCCCATTCTGCGAGATGATCGCAGTGACCTTCTTCGGATCAGAGAGAGCTAATCGAAATCCGACAGGCGCCCCATAGTCGAAAACATAGAGTGCATATCGCGGCAAATGAATCGCTTGAGTAAAGCGTTCAATGATTTTTGCAAGGTTTTCAAAAGTGTATTTGAAATGGCTGCGATCGGGAGAGTCCGAGAATCCAAAACCCAACAGATCTGGCGCAATTACGTGATATCGATCCGCAAGTAAAGGCAGCAAGTTCCGGAACATATGCGATGAGGTGGGAAAGCCGTGCAATAATAGAAGAGCGGGAGCTTTAGGATCTCCGGCTTCGCGATAGAAGATATTGTGCCCATCGACAGCGGCGATCCGATTGCGAATCATATGCTACCTCATATGAAAGATAAACGAATTTTGTCAGGCGCGCCATGCAAGCCCTATAGTTGCTCATATATTAAAGAGTAATAACTGTGTCAATAAAGATGCGCTTGTATCAGAGAAGGTCTCTCAGTGAATCACAGGAGAGTTCTTTTTTTTCTATATGCTCCCTGAAAGCTTTTTTATAATTTTCCAGTTCGTCGAGCGGAAAAGGCCAACCATTCCCAAAGCCCAGTTCACCATAGAACGCATGAGGATTGGACGTTTTTCCCCAAGAGTCGTTTTGGGCATTGTAGGTATAAACAACGAGATCCTTTTCTTTTGTATAAACAGCGAGGAGCCATCCATATAAGTGATAATATTTAAAAGCATATGGATATTTATCGGGATGGAGTTCTCCCACAATCGGTTGATGAACGTGGTCGTAGTCGTCTATCGCCTTTTTTTTCCATGTTTCTAATTCCTCGAAAGGCACGAGCTGCCCTCCTCCAGACATCTGAAGATGATTATAACGGCCGACACTGGCTTTATTCCAGGCATGGGCTGCAGGATTGAATTGATAGCAGAAATCTGGTTCATCTGGAATGTAAGCGTTGATGTCCCCAAAAAAACCATTACCCTTTATGTAATAATAATTATATAGCTCGGGATTCCGATCGGGATGGAGGTCTTTTAAATCTGCGTAGATCGCCCTTCCTTCAATTGCGCTTTTTTGCCATGCGTCCAGTTCATCGGGGGGAAAGATTTGCCCTTCTCCATAAAAACGGATGCGAAGGTAATACCATTCTTCGGCCTTTTCCCAGACCTGGGTTTTGGCGTTGAATCTATAGCATAGGCCTGATTCACTGGGAATGTAACTGATCAAGTGCCCAAACCACCCTTTGCCTTTTAAGTAGTAATAAGAGCGATTGGGATTCGCATCGAAAAGATGGGGATCGATGATTGCGTCAGCTATCGCATCTTTTTTCCATACGTCCAGTTCGTCGGGGAGAAAGATTTGCCCTTCTCCATGATAATGGATGCGATTGTAATAGTAGGCTTCGGTTTTTTCCCAAACTTGGGTTGTGGCGTTGAATTTATAACATGCGTCTGGCGCATTGGGAATGTAACTGATCAATAGCCCAAAACACCGATTGCCTTTTAAGTAGTAATAACAGCGATTGGGATTCCCATCGAGATGGGGATCGTCTAACCCGGCAATCATTGAGCATAGCTCGGAGGGCTGAGAGGCGCCGGGCAAATGAGAAAGGTTCTGAATATAATATGAATTTTCTATGTACATAAAATTATATAGTTTTTTTTGTGATAAATTATGGTTTCATTTTAAATTGAAATGAATATCAAGCGCCAGCATAAATAATAGATTCACAGGTTTTAGCCATTTTTTTTAAGAGATCCGAGGATCATGGCCGCGACCGAGTCGTTCCCAAATTCTTTTGCAAATTCGAGAGCCGTTCTTCTCTGCCAGGTAACTCCAGGTACTCCCCAAAAAAATTCCTTTTGAGAAAAAACGTTGACGCTCGGATCTAATCCAGCGTCGACAAACTGTTGGATCACTGCCATATTTCGCAATTCGATCGCGTCGCAGATCGCTGTGGTATACCCTGCGACTTGGTGAATGAAGTTTTTCCCGGAAAACTTCCTTTCCATAAGAGGGGAAACACCTTTTGAGAGGAGCAGCCTGACTAAAGGGGCATTGTTGGCAAAAACCGCTTTTTCTAAGGGGTTGAGTCCATCTCTAACAATCTCATCTATGGGGAATCCGCCCTGATCAGCAACAATGGGGAGTTTTTCCACCACTTTATCGGGATCTCGGACGTTGATATCGGAGATTCCGTAAAAGGCCAAAATACGGTCCGCTTCTTTGTCAGAAAGCATCAAAGGTTTAGATAAATCTTGAAAGTCCTTCAAAATTTCATCCCAATTGCGCTCTGCCTGATTTTGTTGGGCTGTGATCAATAAAGCGCTTTCGGCGGCAAATTTTCGAAAAGCGGCTTTTTTTGAAAAAAAAGGAGATGGCATGGGCGCTGTTTCCTCTTGAGCCATAGCGCGGTTTGTCAATGGGATGTTGGATGTAATTAAATAATTTGTTTTTACTATTCTATTCATTATTTTACCTCGTTTTATTCCATTTTATTTTAGTTTTATTATAATAACAATAATAAACTTTTTTGGATTTCATCTTCTTAAAAGGAAAAGTTTAGTCCTTCCCAATGAAACTGCTAATCTTTGGTTTAGTTTGAAGGGCATCCGATAGAGCGTCAAAAGATTCTGCAATTTCTCCATTTTCGACAAAATAGACTTTGTCCAAGACCTGATTCAGCAGCCCTAAGTCATGAGTAGAAATAACGATGGTGACTCCTTGGCTTTGTAAATGTTTGAGGATTCCCAAGAAGATATTCGTATTTTCTGGGTCAAGGGATGCAGTCGGCTCGTCGAAAATAAGCACTTGAGGTTCCATACACATCGCACGAGCTAGCGCAAGGCGTTGTTGCTGGCCTCCAGAAAGCTCTGAAGGATAAGCTTTTTCCAGATTCGCAATACCGAATCGTTCAAGGAGGGCTGTTGTCTTTGCTTCCGCGTCGGACAAGGGGCGCTTTAAAACTTTCTGAAGCGGATGCATGCAATTTTCGCGCACGGTCATGTGAGGGAAAAGATAGAATTGTTGAAAAACGAAGCCTATTTTCCCATGACAGGAGAGTTCTCCCTCAAAAGAATGCAAACCGCCTAAACATTTTAATAGAGAGGTCTTTCCAGCACCGCTTTTGCCGATGAAACAAACCAGACGGCCTTTCGGGACCTCAAAAGAAATGTCATGCAGGATTTTTTTTCCTTTGACCGTTAGGGAAATGTTTTTTGCATGGATCATCTCTTCCACCTTTTTTCAAAATAGCGGGTGGTTAAAGAAACGCTGGTCGTCATGAAGAAATAAATCGCTGCCACGAGAAGATAGATGGACATAGGATCCAGCTCGCGCGCGACAATGTCTCTGCCTACTTTCGTCAGTTCGGAGACGCCAATCACCATGAGGATGCTGGTTTCCTTGATGAGCGCGGTAAGTTCATTCGTGATGGCGGGCAGCACGTTGCGAAGCATCTGCGGGGTGATCACATACCTGAGGGTTTGCGTGCGGGTATATCCCAGGACAAAAGAAGCTTCCCATTGGCCTAGCGGAATCGAATCGATTCCGCAGCGGACGATTTCCGATATATAGGCGGAAGAATTGCAACCGAGAGCGATCACTCCGGCAGCAAAAGGGGAGAGATTAATCCCTAAAGCTTGCGGGAGGCCGAAGTAAAAAATCAGTACCTGCACAAAAAGAGGGGTTCCACGAACCACTGAAACAAAACCGTGGATCGCTTGGCTCAAAAAGGGGATCTGGAGTTTTTGGCAGTTGAGCATGCCTAGACACGTGCCAATTACAGTTCCGATTCCGATGGAAGCAAGAGTGATTTTGAGCGTTGTGAGGGCTCCTTGGATCAATAGGTCAATCATGGAACCACTTTTGTACAAGTTCGCTCATTTGGCCGTTTTCCTTCAGTCTCTGTACTTCTTTTTCAACAGCCGCTTTGAGGTCTGGGTTGTCTTTAGCGACGCCAATGCCATTGCCCATGACCTGATCTGCTGGCGGCAGGAAGAGGTTGACAGAGTGGATTTGGGGGTATTTGTGTTTGAGCTCGTTTCCAACGGCCGGTTCGACGAGGGCGGCGATGGATTTCCCATATTTGATGTCCATGACTAGCTCTAGAGTGTTCTCTAAAAGTTTGGGCTCTATTTGGGAATAGCGGCGAAGGATGTTTTCTTGAAAAGTGCCGGTTTGCACTACGACTGTCTGTCCATTGAGGGATTCGATAGGACTTCCCGGTTTTTTCCAAAATAGGAGTTGCAGATCAGTTACTTTGTCTCCGTGATAGGGAACCATATCGATGGTTTTGAGGCGCTCCGGAGTGATCGACATTCCGCTGAGTATGAGATCGATCTTGTGATTTTTTAAGCCCAGAATTAGCGAATCGAAACCCATTTCCTTGATCACGAGCTTTTTGTTCATCGAATCTGCGATTTTTTGAGCGATATCGACGTCAAATCCGACAACGGCCCCGTGTTCGTCGACGTATTCGTAAGGAGGGTAGCCCGATTGCAATCCAACAGTTAACGAATTGTTCTCCTGGGAAGAGCTGCATCCAAAAAGGGTTAGCCCCAACCCCAAAACAATGACAACCCCTATTAGAACTTGGCAGATTTTTTTAAACATACACTCTCCTTTTTTAATTATGAGAGTACCATCAAAATGAATAAATAGTCAAATATATCTGAGCGGCCCCCTCTTGTTTTTATAGGTAATATGCTTATGTTTAGATATTTGCTGTGTTCCAGATATGATCTATTACCATAAAAGTTGAATAAATATTCACTTTTTTGGTATCGTGAATTTATTAGGAAACTCTGAGGGGATATGAATAAAAAAGTGATTTTAGCCTATAGCGGAGGGCTTGATACATCCGTCATACTCAAATGGCTGATCAATAAAGGGCACGATGTCGTCTGCTTTATCGCAGACGTGGGTCAAAAGGAAAACTTCGAAGAGGCCAAGCAAAAGGCGATTTCCATCGGCGCTTCAAAAGTTCACATTGCCGACGTGCAGCAAGAGTTCGTCGAGCAATTTATTTTTCCCTCTTTGCAAGCTCACGCCGTATATGAGGGGAAATACCTGCTGGGCACATCGCTCGCAAGGCCTCTCATCGCGAAAAAACTCGTTGAAATCGCAAAGGCGGAAAACAGCATCTGTTTTGCTCATGGAGCTACAGGGAAGGGGAACGACCAAGTCCGCTTTGAGCTCGCAATCTTAAAGCACATTCCGCATGCCGAAATTATCAGCCCTTGGAAAGAGATCGAATTTTTAATGCAATTCTCAGGAAGGACGGATCTATTAAACTATGCGCATAAGCATGGGATTCCCGTTACTTCGACGCTTGAAAAACCCTATAGCATAGATGAAAATCTCATGCATACGAGCTTCGAGGGGGGGAAGTTAGAGAATTTGATGAGTTCTCCGACCGAGGACATGTTCATTAAAACATGCTCCCCTAAAAAAGCCCCTGACGAAGAGATCCGCCTCTCGGTTGAATTCAAAGCGGGCATTCCTGTTTCAGTTGAAGAAATGCACTCCGGTAAAAAGATCGAGGGCTCCGTAAACCTTTTCAAATACCTCAATGAGATGGGCGGAAAGCATGGCGTTGGAAGGGCCGACCTTGTTGAAAGCCGCTTTGTCGGGATGAAATCGCGAGGGGTTTATGAAACGCCTGCGGGGACGATCTTGCTAAAAGCCCACCTGGACTTAGAGGGAGTCGCCCTGGATCGGGAAGTGATTCTGCTCAAAGAGAGCCTGGCTCCCAAAATCGCCCAGATCATCTACAACGGCTTTTGGTTCAGTCCGGAGATGGATTTTCTCATGGCGGCCGTTCAGCAAAGTCAAAAAAATGTGACGGGTAAAGTGTTTCTTACTCTCTATAAGGGCAATGTGATGATCACTGGAAGAAGCTCCCCCTATTCCCTTTACCAGCCCCATGTCGCAAGCATGGATGCGATTGGCGGATACGACCAGACCGACGCAAAGGGGTTCATAAAACTCAACGCACTTAGATTGATGGGGCATCATGGATAAATTATGGGATGGCAGATTTACGAAAGCGGTCGATTCTCAGGTCGAAGCATTCACCGCCTCGATTGCTTTCGATCACGTGATGGCGAAAGAAGATATTTTGGGCAGCCTTGCGCACGTCGAAATGCTTGAAAATGTTGGAATTCTCAACGCCGATGAGATGCAGAAAATTCGAAACGGCCTTTTAACGCTTGCAAGCCGTTTGTCCGAAGGAGAAATTTCTTTTTCTCCTGCGGATGAGGACATTCATATGAAAGTGGAAAGCGAACTGAAGCGTTTAATCGGGCCCTTGGCGGGCAAACTCCATACTGCTAGAAGCCGAAATGATCAGGTAGCCCTCGACCTTCATCTCTATTTGAGAAGCAAAACAGTGAGTATTGTCGGGTTGCTAAAAGAGCTCCAGGAATCTCTTTTAGACAAAGCCAACGCTCATATATCTGTAATCATGCCCGGTTATACCCATTTACAGAGGGCGCAGCCGATTTTATTCGCCCACCATTTGCTGGCCTATGTTTCCATGTTGCAGAGAGATGTAGAGAGACTTCAGGGATTTTGGCCTAGACTCAATCAGCTTCCGCTTGGAGCGTGCGCTTTAGCCGGCACTGGGCACCCGATCGATCGGCACAAGGTGGCAGATCTGCTGAAGTTCGATTCCCTTTATGTAAATAGCATCGATGCAGTGAGCGATCGAGATTTCTGCGTGGAATTTTTAGCCGACGCAGCCCTGATCATGACTCATCTTTCCCGACTGAGCGAAGAGCTGGTTTTATGGTGCAGCCAAGAGTTTGCTTTCATCGAACTAGACGATGCTTATTGCACGGGCAGCAGCATCATGCCGCAAAAGAAAAATCCCGATGTCCCAGAACTTGTGAGAGGAAAGACGGGCAGAGTTTACGGCTCATTGCTCGGGACTTTAACGATGCTCAAAGGGCTTCCTCTCGCCTATAACAAGGACATGCAGGAAGATAAAGAGGCTCTTTTCGACGCCATAAAAACTGTCGAATCTTCTCTATGCGTCTATCAGGGACTCATCGCAACTCTCCGCGTTCGTTCAGCGGATATGCTGAATGCAGCCTCTCAAGGATTTTTGAACGCGACGGAACTGGCCGATTATCTCGTTCAAAAAGGGATTCCATTTCGAGAAGCCCATGCGACGGTTGGAAAAATCGTTAAGCACTGCCTAGATCGTCATCAGAGGCTTGAAGATCTCACTTTGGATGAGTGGCATTGCTTTTCTCCTCTTTTCTCCGAGGACATGGAAGCGATTCTCGATCTGAAAAGGATTGTCGATACGAGAGACAGTTTCGGGGGGACCTCTTCAAAACAGGTAGAGAATCAGGTATCGGCAGCTACCTTGGCGTTCCAGAAAACGGCTGGGTGGGTTCTTGAGAAGGAAACCCTGCTTGCAGCCGTGCAAAAATCTCTATTTTCCCAATAGATTTTTGATTTCTTGGGTCAGCTTCTGAACGTCTTTGATCGTTTTTGGAGCGACAAAGATCGTGTCGTCGCCGGCAATGGTTCCTAAGATTTCCGTATTGATTTGGTTGTAATCCAGCACTCGGGCAATCATGGAAGCGGAACCTGGGCTTGTAAAAATGACCACCAGCGTTTCATTGCAAACGATATTGATAATCATGTCCCCAAGGGAAGTTTTAGTGGAAGGGGGGGCCGGCTCTCTAGGCAGCGAATAGACCGCTTCTCCAGTTGTATTTACCACTTTGATCGCTCCCACTTTGCGAAGCAGACGGGAAACTTTTGATTGATTGATTTCATACCCCATCTTCTCAAGCGCTGCGCAAATAGATTCCTGCGTGTCCGCTTTTCTGCCCATGAGTAAGCTGCGAAGGCTGTCCAATAAGGAGTTTTTAGATTTCTGCATTTTAGACACCCTCTGAGCTTATAGGTTGTTTCATTTTGTTTCGTGTCCTTTTTTTTGAACACAAGTTTCTGAGAAGATGTCTTGAAAAATTGGTAAATCCAGAATTGTAAAAACGATGATTAGCAGATAAAATTTGACTTTTTTTTAATATTTACTGAGCATTCGTGGGGGAGAATTGGACGCTTCGGGATGATTTTGGATTTTTGTACAAAGCTAAATATCTTTGGCGATAGGTTCAGATGCTCGATTATTTCATGCAAGGCTAGCGATGTACATTGGGAAAGGTTTTTTTTCATTCATATTTGCGCTCTTTTTTTGTCTGCAAAAGGGAGCCGCATACCATCAGCCGCTGGTCGATCTGGGATATCATAATATTCTAGATGGGGGGCCGCTGAGAATTGCCTCTGGATGGTATTTAGAAGGATTCCCTCAGTATTATCGCGCAGACAAATTTTTGAATTCCGAAGGGGGGAATTTGGGCGGAATTCCATCTCCTATATTAAACATCTCCGACATGGTCGTGGAGCTTTTTTATCAATCGAATCAAACGGTGCTGTTTAATGGCAAATGGGGATTTTCAGCCACTCTTCCTGTCACTTTTTACTCGCATATAGAGAAAAATCATTTGGGAATTACCGATAGCGGAGCCGGATTCGGAGATTTATTTTTAGGCCTGACTTTGCAATGGGAAACGATCAAAATCGATGAGCGCCCCATTTTAACCCATAGGATTGCATTCGACGCCTCTTTCCCAAGCGGCAAATTCGAGGCCAAAAAAAGCATCAATCCAGGAAATGGCATTTATTTTATCAATCCCTATTGGGCGGCTACTTTGTATTTTACTCCCAAATGGTCCGCTTCCTGGCGTTTCCGCTATTTATGGAATGCCGAAAATAGCAAAACCCACATTCAAGCCGGAGATGCCATCCATTTTAACTATTCCCTGCAATATGAAGCCGTGGAAAAGTTTTGGCTTGCGGTCGTGGGTTATTTCTTACAGCAGCTTAAATTAGATCAATTGAACGGCGCCATAATGCCCAAAAGTTTGGAAAGGGTATTCGCCATCGGACCTGGCGCCCTTTATTCTGTTTCTAAGGATCTATTTCTGTTTGGCTATCTTTATTTCGAAACCGATGTGAGGAATCGGCCTAAGGGAATCAACTTTATAAGCCGATTCTTGTATTCTTTTTAATAATTTTTTGAGAGTCTGACGGAAGAATCAGGCCATCTGGCAAAAAGCAAAGAAGAATTAAAGAGAGACAAATGAAAAGCAACAGCTCTATCGTGACCTTAATATTTGTATTCATTGTTTGTATTGGACTGGCCCTAAGCTTTCCAATCTACAAGACGGATGTAGCAAACGCTCTTTGGATTCTCGCGGGCGCTCTGATTATCGCCAGCTTTGTTTCATCCGCAATTAAGATTGCGGACCAATGGGATAGAGCCGTGATTTTGCGGCTCGGTTCTTTCCGAGCCCTTAAAGGTCCTGGAATTTTTTTCATTATCCCGATCTTCGATCGCATCTCCCACTGGATCGATATCCGCGTCATCACCACCGCCTTCAAGGCGGAAAAAACCTTGACCAAGGATACTGTGCCCGTAGATGTTGATGCGGTCCTTTTCTGGAAGGTGGTAGACCCTAAAAAAGCGGCTCTTGAAATAGCGGACTACAGGAGCGCTATCGGTTGGGCCTCTCAAACAGCCCTGCGAGATGTGATCGGCATCACTATGCTTTCTGACATGCTCGAGGGGAGGAACAAAATCAGCAAAGAATTGCAAAAGATCATCGATGACCGGACCGAGCCTTGGGGCGTCAATGTGATTTCGGTGGAAATCAAAGATGTCAAAATTCCACAGGATTTAGAAAATGCGATGTCCATGCAAGCACAAGCGGAAAGGGAGCGGCAGGCTCGGGTGATTCTAGGGGATTCTGAAAGACAGATTGCCGAAAAATTCGGTCAAGCATCCCTAACCTACATCAATAATCCTACCGCATTGCATTTAAGGGCCATGAATATGCTTTACGAGGGTCTGAAGAAAAACTCTACGATCGTCCTTGTTCCGAGCACCGCGATTGAATCCATGCAGCTCGGAGGTCTAACCGGAATGACAGCGATGACGCTTGGTTTGCAGCAGAAAAATGCAAGAGAAGCCGGTCCGGGAATTAAAGAAGGCTCTGATGCTGATAAAGGGTGACATAATGAGCTTTTACCAAGAATAGAAGTGATAATTCAGGGCAAGGCCTATTGAATGGTTAAACAGGCTGTCCATTCTTCCCTCGTGGCACTTGTAGTCTACAGAAATATCGACGCAATTCAGAGCGCGGTAGACTAGACCTGCCATCACCTGCCAAGCAAACCCTTTTTCAACGACCGTATAAGTGAGTATGCCGAGATCTCCATGAATATGCTGATCGTCGTACCCAAGGCCGCCGCCAATGATGGGCTTGAGGCTGATGCGCCGGCACAGCCATCTGTCTAAAGGCAGCTCCCATAAAAGATTCCCCATCCAGGAGGTGCATTGATAATGTCCAGGTATGGAAAAGGCCCTGCCGAAAAATTCAATGGTATCTATGGTATTTCTTCTGTAGGCGAATTCAGCCTCTAAGCGAAATCCATAATAATAGCTGCAGCCTAAAGATCCTGAGAACGCATAGCCAGTTTCAAATGCGGTCGTAACTCCATCTTGCGTGAAGTTGGAAAGAAAGTTGGCGCCGCCAAACGCTTCCAAATATAAATATCCATTGTCAATGCAAGGGTTGAAACAAGGTTTTGGACAGGGGGCTTGACAGGGTTCTGGACATAGTTCTGGACAGGGAGCGGGACAAGGCTCTGGACATGATTCTGGACAAGGGTTTGGGCTGGGAGTTTGACAGCGAGCGCTTTTTTTTCGAGCCGGATAAGGTTTGAGCGCCACTTCAGTTTCAGCATAGAGGCTGGCAGCAATTAATAAAGGAAACAAAAACCATCTCATGACGACCCTTTTATTGTTGGAGTAATATTTGTGCAATATTCGCAGCGACCATATAGCCTGACGCCATAGGGCTGCCATCGGTGCCCACGGGATTGATGGAGTTATCCGCCACGATGAGGTTTTGAACGCCGTAGACGCGGCCATTTCCATCCACCACCCCACCTTGATCGAGCGGCGCCATGCGGCAGTGGCTTTGCCAGTGTTGGTTCGGGCCCACTTGATCTTGGATAAAAGCAATCAGTTCAGAATCCTCTCCGGTCAATATAGCGGGATCAGGAAAGATCAGCTTGTATTTCGGATCGATCGATTCCAGGGCATCTGCGATATTTTTTACATAGATTTGGAAGGCAAGTACATATAATGATAAATCCATCGAATTATTCAACTCGCCTGGATTGATGATGGGGGGATCGAAAGGATTTATGCTATTGATGCTGACGCTTCCTCTGCTTTGCGATTGATCCAGGTCGACAATGCAAACGGCAAATCCCGGGAAGGGACTGATCGTGGAAATCCTCACTTGTCGAACCGACTGATCCCCAGTTGGGTCAGGCAGCCAGGAGATTTGCGCGAAGGGACTATTGGATGGAAATCCATATCCATTGCAGAAAATGGCGTTCAGAAACTGATTTTTTACACTAGGATCGGAGAGGTCTGGGATGGTTATAGGCAGGGATGCATTGCTTCCACTGACGGAGATGCCATTGGGGAACGACCCTCCTCCGCATGCGGCCGCGTCAGGCGTATCGTCTGGGTTGGTAAGAAATCCGATGATCACATGGGGCTGGTCGGTCAACCCTTGACCTACATTCGGATTGTCGAATATTACAGGGATTCCCAATGATTCCAATTGGCTTTTGGGTCCCACTCCGGATTGCATCAGAAAGACGCTGCTCCTTAAGCCTCCGCAAACAATGACCCCTTTATTCGCATACGCTTTTTTGATTTTTCCGTTGTCCCAATATTCGACGCCGACCGCTTTATTTCCCTTCCAAATCGTCCTCATGGCCATAGTATTGAACTTAATATTCAATTTGCGCCCATTTACACCCTTCCCGCTTGAGTTGACGATGCTGGGATTTAAAAACGCCGTGGCGCTGCTGACTCTGATTTTCCCGTCATTGCCTGTTTGCGTATATTGCACCAGATCGGAGGGTCCGATCGGAGTCAGAGGATCGTTGTAATCGAGAACGGGAGCGAAGCCTGTCGCAGAAGTGATCGCTTGGACAAATTTCCTAGACAGAGGAGTCACGTCCGGCTGGGGAATTTGCCGCACATTTAAAGGACCCGAAGATCCTCTGGCAGGGGGATTCGTGGTCTCTCCGTTATAGGTCTCCAAACTTTTGTAAATGGCATCAATGCGAACGGAAGACCAATTGGGACCTGCAAGAGCTTCCCATTGATCTGACACTTGCGGTGTATTCCAGCACCAGGCGCCCGCATTGATGGAGGAGGCCCCGCCTTCCGGCAATGCGATCCCCCAAGGCATTTTTCGATTATTTGCAAAGGGCTGTTTGGTCGTGCTCCCCGATTCATAGAATGGGGAATCGAGAAGAATGGATGCAACGGTGAACAATACATTTTCTGTAAATTTTATATCGGGATCGTTTTGCAGATTCTTTCCATTATGAAGCGCGATTACCGATGTGACGTTGTCATCGGTCAATTGCTTAGCCAGTACCGCGCCTGAAGTGCCCAGCCCGATCACAATGTAATCCGCTACATCCGAGGCTTGTAAAGAGGCGAAGAGACATAAAAAAGAGCAGGCCCATTTTTTGTAAAACATTGGATACCGTCTTAAGCTTCGGTCAGCATTTTTGTACTTATGAACCTTTTTTAAAAGGAATTTTTTTAATGAGAGAGTGTTTTTAAGATCTCTACTTTAGAAGAGGACACGTAATGAAGGATTACGGCTTGGGGATTTATCGGCTGGTCTTTTTTCCAGTTATAGATGGCTGGCAGTTCTAGGAGCTGGGGACGGCGGAGGAAGATCGCGCGGGAAAGGGCGTTTTGATCGCTCATGAATCGGTCGTTGGAATGGAGAGAGAGTTCAGCCCAATGGGAGAGGATGCCGGCGCCTCGGCGAAATGCGATGACTCCTGAATTGTAGGTGATCTCTCCAGGCAGGATGAGTTTGTGGGCGAGGTCATTTTGCTGGACATTCTCCGGTTCGCGGACAAGAGCGATTTCAGTTCCGAATGCAAGACAATTGAACAGAGGATCCAAAGGGCCTTTGATCTCGCAGTCGAGATCGATCCAGCATCCGAGATCGAACGGACAGCTTAAAAAAGCGAACGGTTTTTTAAACCAAGCGGAGCGGAAGGGCCAAATCGGCCCCGCCCTTTTTTCCCACGATTTTTTTCTTGTTGGAGAAAGGGTTTTTAGAGGGCAATCGGCGCCAAGCTCGATGCAACGGCCTCGTTGACGGCACCAATTCGCGGCCTGCTGCGACATCCCGAAATCGAAAAATGCGACCGGATAGGAATTGTGTTTCGAATAATGGTCCCACCACCAGGAAAGGAGCCATTCTTGGTTACGATCGCAGCCGACGATGACGCCTTGCATAACTGCGTTACTCCCATTCCATGGTGGCCGGGGGTTTGCCTGTTTCTTGGGGCCATCCGGTAAATGGGAGTATGGCTGCCATGAAAAATAAAAAAAGGTAAGTTTTTTGAGACATCTTTTTACAACAGTTTTAGCCAAACTTCTGTTTGTGATCAATTTTTTATTGAATATGCGTTTCTCTTTGACATTTACCAGATTGCTTTATAAGATTTTTTGAAAATTATTTACGGAGTATTTGAACCTTATTCGATGCAAATTTGAGGTCTAAAGCTACCAAAATAATTCAAAAACTCGGCTTTGTTGCATGAACCTATCCAAATAAAGGCTTTCGGTGAGTTTTGAGATGATTTTTCTGCAGATTTTTGTGCGAAGGAGAGGGCATACCTGCCAAGGTAGACCTCGAACTGAGCAAAAAAATCTGCCAAAAATCGCTCAAAAGGCCCGAAATTGCTTTATTTGGATAGGTTCATAAAGCGGTATGTATATAAAAACTTAAAAATTAACCACCGAGTTCACCGAGAACACCGAGTGAAAACTATATTTCATTCAACTTCTCGGTGCTCTCGGTGTGCCTCGGTGTTTGTTTAAACCATTTATTATCAAGGGCATGAGGCTGTTTTAATTTACGCAACAAAGCCCAAAAACTCGACGAAAAATTTTATTGAGGTAGGTTCTTATGATTTCACTTCCTGTTGAGCCGCTTTGGGATCAATTTGCAAAGGCCCGTTCTTTCCTAGCTTGGGATGTAGACAGAGATCTAACCCAAGAATGGGAAGAGCTCTATCAAACTCGGAAAGAAATCTTAACCGCTCCAGAATTGGCCCGTTCGCAGTCGATTATCGAGGGCCATCACTACCGCCACCTTCAAAACGTCGCTTTTGAATACAACGCCGTGGCGCCGAATTACAACGGAAGTTTTGTTGAGATTTACGGCAATCGATTCATCGCTTTAGAGGCCCCTAAGCCAGAAAATGCGGACGTATTTTTCGACATCTTAAAACAGAACCAAACTGCCCAGCTCGTCCGGCTCGCAAGCACCTCGCGGATCGGCGAACCTTTTTACGCCTATTGGAAAGAGAGGGCCGTGCCCTTCGATTATTTTGCCATCGATCATTGGGACGATACACAATCTATCGAAGCAAAGGAGTTAATCACTCTCGTCAAAACGGTCAGAGCGGCTCAAGCGATCCATCCCGGGACCGTGGCTGTCCATTGTTCGAGTTCGATCGGACGGACCGGGACTTTCATCGCCGCTTGGGCATTGATGGACCGGATTGACCGGGGAGATGTGAACGGCCTTTCCGTCCAAGAGACAGTCTATCGCCTCTGCATGCAGAGGCCCGCTATGGTTTGTTCCGAAGCGCAATACAGAATGCTCCATGAAGTCGTCTCTCTTTACTTATCGGAGCATTCTGGAAAGCTGCCCTAAGAGACTATTAACGGAATTAGTTTCAGTCGATTAAAGATAAAACTTCTGATGAGCCAGCGAGCCTAATCGATCTGTTAAATACTTGAGCCTTGCTCAATGGAGACGCTGTTAAGAGGATGAGACCGTTGCATAAGTGCTTTGCTGAAGAGTTTCGATGGTTTTTCTGCGAATTTCCATTTTTTGAACGAGCTCAACTTTCAGAAAGTTAAGGAGTTCAAAAAAATTAAAATTCGCCAAAAAACGCGGAAAGATTCGGCGAATGACATATGCAATGGTCTCAGGATATGTCTAAGTCTCCGCTCTTTCGTCGACAGAAATGGGATTTTTGCGATATGAATGATGCGTGTTTGCGTGTTTGTGGCTCATTTTCTTCTTTACTTCGGCGCTATGCGGCGCCGAGATCCAAATTCCCGATAAAATATTGATTTGCGGCATAGGCCGCAAGATCGAAAAAGCAGTGCCGAATTTGATCCGGTCTGCGACCGGATTGGGTTCCCGTTTCGCAGATTACAGAGTCATTCTTTATGAGAACAATTCGAACGACCGGACTCCCGAATTATTGAGGGCCTGGGCCAAAGAAAATCCTAAAGTGATCTTCCGTTCGGAAAAGCTTTCATCGAAGAAATTGAAGCGGGCGATGGCAATGGGAGTCGTGAACCGGACGGAGCAGATCGCGCGGGCGCGCAATATTGTGCTCGACATCGCGATGAAAAAAGAGTTCGACGATTTCAAATACGTCGTTTGGGTAGATCTCGACTTTTTAGAGCCTTGGGATGTGGAAGGAGTGATGGAGACGATCCGTCACCCGAAAGAAGAATGGGACGCCGTCTTCGCATATGGAGAATACGATCTTTTCGCTCTCCGTTCGGCAGAATGGCCGATCGGCTTCGAGCTGCTGGGGAATTTTTATTTAGACCATTTAGACAAGATCAGGAAGGAATTTGTCTTGGATCGGGAGGGGCCTTGGAAAAAGGTCTACTCAGCGTTTGGAGGGGTGGCGATTTACAAGCGTGAGGCGCTGAAAGGGTGCCGCTATTCGGGTGTCGTGACGGAAGAGCTGGAGAGGTCTGTAGCGAAGTGGCTTGAAAAGAGCCGCGAGAAGGGGACGGCGGTTTTCTTGAAAGAATATGATGAATTTTTGGCTGAGACGAAACCGATCGATCTTCCTTTGAGGGATCGAGACAAGCTGCCCGACCGGATCGGCGTGCGGATGCCTAGAGGAAAAGTCGTCTGGTTTTCTTGTACGAAAAACATGACCCTTCCCTGGGTCTGCGAACATATCCCTCTGCACGTTTCGATGATCGCAAAGGGGAGGGACAGGCTGTATATCAATCCGAAGCTGAGAGGCGGGCCTTGAGATTTGTTTTAGTTTTGATTTTTGCCGCGTTTTCTCTTTTTGGATATGAGCGAGCTTCTAGCTATCCGTACCTTTCCGGAGACACGTGGCGTTTTTTTGCCGATTGGAGGGTGGCCGAAAAGGAGAAGAAATTCGATCCGAAGAAAGTGAAATTGGGCGATGTGATTTTCGTCGAATATGGCAAATTGCCCCATTTCGCCAAGAAAATTTTGCCTAAAATATCCAATCGATTCATCCTCGTCACTCCCAATTGCGAATTCGGCACCGACAATCCTCAGCCAGGGGAGTTCGAGTTCCTTTTGAAATCGGACAAAATCGCCGCGTGGTTCGTTCAAAATATCGACAGGGAAGCGACCGAGAGGCTCATCCCGATCCCGATCGGCTTAGCCAACCAAGTGTGGCCGCATGGACAGGTTTGGGTTTTGGATCCGTTAGCGAAAAGCGCTCCATCTGCAGGTTCTTTGGAGCGGAACCGGTTTCTCTATATCAATTTTTCTGCATGGACGAACGCCAAAGCGAGGCAGCCTTGCTTGGATCATTTCAAACGTGTTGGGGCTGAGCCGCAAAAATCGTTCAGCGAATATCTCTCCGACCTTTCTCAAACGCTTTTTGTTCCAAGCCCTCCAGGAAATGGCCTCGATTGCCATCGGACCTGGGAAGCGCTATTGATGGGCTGCTATCCGATCGTTTTGAGATCCACATTGAATCCTCTGTATGAAGGCCTGCCTGTCGTCGTTATCGAGAGCTGGGAAGAGGCGACGGACGAGTTTTTAGAGAGAAAGCTCGAAGAATTGAAAAGCCGAAAATGGAATCTCGAAAAGCTTTACGCCGATTACTGGTTCGACAAAGTGCGCGCCATTCAAGATAAACTCAAAAAGGACGCGTCTTTTAGCGAAAGGTTCCATGCCTGGGCGCTGTCTTCTTCGTATCGGTAAAATTTTTTTTGTGTTATGAGTTTTTGACATGAAAAAAATGATTCTTCTTTTTTTGTGCTGCTCGAGCAGCCTTTTAAGCGGGGAAATCGAAGAATGCTGTGACGAGCCGCATACCCAGCCTTTTTGCACTATTCTCGACACTTATTATCCACTGCTGCGATGCGGACTCGATCTTTGGATCCATGCGGATGCCCTTTTCTTACGCCCCAGCGAAGATCCGATTGTTTTGACGAACCGCAAAACCAATCTCTTCAGGGTGAACAATGTCTCTTTGGAGCCGGCGCTGCACACCCAATTCAGATGGGATTTCGGCTCGCGGATCGGATTTGGTCACACGTTTGACGATCGTCTATGGGACGTAGTCCTC
The DNA here is from genome assembly GCA_963713105.1 of uncultured Chlamydiae bacterium. Classification (GTDB taxonomy): domain Bacteria; phylum Chlamydiota; class Chlamydiia; order Chlamydiales; family SM23-39; genus CAVQKJ01. The sequence continues at coordinate 572,138 of CAVQKJ010000004.1, read as the reverse complement.
GATTGGACTTTTTACAATTCCGATACGACGAAAAAAAGCAGCACCCGCGGAGAAATTTCCGAAGGGATGTTCCCTATTTGGTCTCTATCCGACGATATCATTCCCTATGACTGGGTCGCGTTTGCAAAAATGCATTGGTCATTGAATCTGAATTTAATCGATTTAGAGTTCGGAAGAGCTTTCCATTGGGGCTGTTTTTTTCTTAGGCCTTACGCAGGTCTCCGGACATTTTGGATAGATCAGGATTTCAACGTCTTTTATGGGGGAGGGATCTTTGCGAACGGCCCCGATTTGTATGCGATGACGAACAACGCAGGCTACGACTCCATCCACATGGAAAATGATTATTGGGGCCTCGGACCTCGGCTTGGGATCTCTCCGCAATTGAATTTGGGAAAAGGGTTCCGCCTGTATGGCAATGCGGCGGGATCATTCGAAGGGGGATATTACCACCTGGTCCAAAACGAAGTCTATTTGATGCATACTCGTTTCAATCTACGGAGCCATCCTGTCCGTTTCCGTTGGATCTTGGATGCGGAAGGAGGGCTGCTCTGGGAAACGTTTATTGTCAAAGAACAGTTTGCCCTTACTTTTAAGTTGGGATGGCAGTATTTCATTTTCTTCGACCAGTTTGCTTTGCAAAAAGATCAATTTGGCTTGGTTCCTGAGGATAACGACTTAAGTTTGAACGGGGGGGCTTTTTCTGCGAGGTTTGATTTTTAAGAGATGGGTATGAAGATTTGTCTATTCCTTTTGTGCGTCCTGCAGCTCGCCGCGGTCCCTGCTCAAATCATCATCTTGAGGCACTCGGAAAAAGATCCGGTGACGGCTCAGCTTGTGAATCCGCAAGGGCTCGAAAGGGCCGCTGCATTAGCGTATTATTTGACCTCGACCCCCTATCTTTTAAATTTCGGGCCAATATCTGCCGTTTTCTCCTCGCGTCAAATCGACCAATCGGACCGGATCATTCCCCGCACGATTGAAACGATGATGCCTGTCGCGGAGTTTCTCCAATTGCCCATCCACTCTCCCTTCAATGGCTATCAAACCGAAGAAATGGCCAGTTTTATTATGAATAGCCCGAAATACAATGGGAAAAACATCGTCATTTGCTGGAACCACAGCTCGATTATCAACTTGTTGAGCGCGTTTGGATATCTATGGCCCTTCAATACGTCTAAATATCCCGATTGCCGGTTCGATTTCGTATTCGTTTTAACATTTCCCCAGACAAATCCCTATCCTTTGGCCTATTTCCAGCAATTGCTCTACGCGGATCCCACTTGCTGCCAAGATCCGGCCACCTGCACCGTTCCCTGCGATCCCGGATTTTGCCCCAATACGACTTGCGACCCGTCGGTCATGACTTGTCCGCCCTATACGCCTCCGCCGACTTGCACTCCCTGCCAGTCGCCGTAGAATGAATTTTTCTTTGTGAAAAATCTGGGAAAAACTTTAACTGCTTTCTAGTATGCATAAGAATTTCTATTGGATTTTTGTTTTCATTTTTTGGGTTCCTCAAATTTCGTTTGGCAATTCCAGCAAGGCAGGCGGTTTTGTTTCGGCAGAGGCTCTTTATTGGAGGGCTTACGAACAAGGGCTGGGATACACCAATAAACCCGCAAACGTCCTTGAAACGGATGATTTCACACGGAACCGGTTATTCAAACCTTCGTTTGATTGGGAATGGGGGTTCCGCATCGGCGCCGGCTATATTCAAGAAAAGCGAAATTGGTCCTATCAAGCGTTTTGGACGAATCTCAAGTCGAAAGCTCATGGACAAAAATCTTTTAATTCCGGCTCTCCTGATTTCGAAGGGATTTTTCCCGTTTGGTCCATGGGTCCCGATACTCTAGAAGGGGATTACGTTTCCTCCGCTTCATCCACCTGGCATTTGACTCTGAATCTCTTCGATCTAAATGCGCAATATACTTTCTGCTTGGGAAAGTGCCGCTGGATCCCCTGCAAGCCGATCAGCCCTCTTCAACGAAAAAGGATTTTCGCAAATCGAAAAAAAAAGAATCAGAGATGCGAGGATGCCCAAGAAGAAACGGCGAATCGAGGACCCTGGTTCAACCAGGTCGACCTGACGCCTTTTTTTGGGGCGAGGATGGCTATTTTGGATCAAAAATTGAGCGCCCGCTATGAAGGAGGCGCTTTCTTTTCCGGAGTCGATCTAAATACCCTCCAATGCGATTTTTGGGGCGGAGGGCCGCGTGTTGGATTGAACGCGAATTACTTCATGGTTTATGGAATCAGCCTTTTCGCACGCGCCGCAGTCGCTCCGTTATTCGGGCGGTTTGATCGGAGTCAAAGGGAAGTGTATTTGGAGAGCGCCCGCTTCGACCGTTCGAACCGTTACCATCATTTCCTGCTCTCAGCCGATGCTGAAGCAGGGTTTCGCTGGAGAGGGGCCGTAATCGACGACTGGATGTTCGCGATCTTCGGCGCAGCATGGGAAGGACAAGCTTTTATGCGGGCGAACAGATTCTATCGAGGCCCATTCGGTTTTTTTCATAAAAACCGGAACTTGTTTCTTCAAGGGGTGACGTTCAGCGCCGCTTTAGAGTTTTGAGGGATATGAGATTTGTTACTGCTTTTTGTTTATCTTTGTGTTTTTCTTTTTCGCTTTTTACAGTCCCTGCGCAAGTCATCATCTTGCCGAGCGGGGAAGTAGATTCTTCCGGAAATTTGACGCAGCAAGGGCTGGAAAGAGCCGGAGCGCTGGCGGACTACATTATCCTGACCCCTAATTTTACGAGTTATGGAGAGCCCATTTCTATTTTCGCTGCTCGTCCTTCTTCATTGCCTGCCGACAATACCCAAGCGTGTATCCAGACGGTGAGCCCTACGGCGCAAATATTGAATTTACCGATCCATAGCGGCTATTCCAAATTGCAAGATACGGGGATCGCCTCATTCATCCTCAACGATGCCAAATACAGCGGAAAAAATATTTTGATCTGCTGGCGTCCGGACAGCATCCAAGCATTGGCCGCGGCTTTTGGGGTTTCTTCTCCGCCGAATTTTCCCCCGAATACATTTAATGTGGCTTGGCTGATCACGTTCTCGACCGGAGCTGCATTGCAGATCTTACCCCAAAATTTGTTGTTGGCCGATAATACGGTCGCTTGCGGATGCGGAACAGTCCCTTATTCGTCAAATACCGGTTATTTAACTTTGGAACCGACGCTTGATTCATCTCAAGTATGGAGTTTTGTCAGCGAACCCAGTTTGCAGCCGATGAAGGTGGCTGTGAACCTCTCATTGTCTGGTACTGCGCCGGGTTTGATCTTGCTCGCCCCATACGCGTTTTCATTCGATTCATGCATTGGACAGCAAGGCGCGCTCATTGTCGATAGCGATGGCAACCCAGTCTGGTTTAGTCCGACAGGAAGTTCTAATTTAATGAATACCGATTTCCGGGTGCAGACATTAAATGGCGAGCCTGTTCTGACCTTTTGGCAAGGGACTCTGGCGACCCCGCCGGCTTATACGAATTTGCCCGCAGCTTCCTCTGAACCGGGCTCTTGTTATCATATTTTGGACGGCACTTATGCGACCTTGCAAACCGTCTCGGCGCAAAACGATTTTACATCCGATATCCACGAATTCCTGATCACTCCAAATAACACCGCTTTGTTGCTTTCTACGAAACCAGTGGCGATGGATTTAACTCCCTATGGCGGACCGCAAAATGGATATGTGAACGATTTTGCGGTGCAAGAAATTGACCTGGAAACGAATGAATTGCTCTTTTTTTGGGACGCGCTGGAAAATATTCCCCTGACCGATTCTTTTGAACCGGCGTCCACGGCAACGAGCAGCAACAATATTTGGGATGCATACCATCTGAATTCGATCGGACTTGTCACTGACGGCTCGAATGATATCATTGTCTCTTCGCGCAACACTTGGACGATTTACCGGATCTCTAGGCCGAGCGGAAATATCGTCTGGCAGCTCGGGGGCAAGCAAAGCAGCTTCATGTTCGGAAGCGGTGCGGAATTTTCGTGGCAGCACGACGCCCGTTTCCTATCCAATACCGCGACGACCGATACTGTCAGCCTCTTCGACGACAACTGCTGCGAAAGCGAGACGATTCCCCCTGGAACGCCTCCCGCGCATGGGTTGGAGCTCGAATTGGATTTGACGAACATGACCGCGAGTTTGTCGACCTCCTATTATCATGATCCGAACATCAACGTCGCCTCGCAAGGAAATGTGCAAACATTGGCGAACACGAATAAGTTCATCGGTTGGGGACAATCGCAATATTATTCGGAATACCTAGCCGCAGGAAATACGGAAAGCGATCCTTCTTTAAATTTGATTTACGATGTTTCATTCCCTGCGAATAATTACACCTACCGCGCTTATAAGTTCGATTGGGTGGGAACTCCTTCCTACCCGCCGAGTATGGCTATTGTTTCCGATAACGGCCAGCTGACCGTTTACGCTTCCTGGAACGGTTCGACGGAAACAAGTAGCTGGCAGGTATTCGCAGGAAGCAGCCCCACGAATCTATCAATGGTTGCAAGCGCTATGAAATCGGGTTTCGAAACCGCAATCCCAATATCCAGCAGCGGCCCTTATTTCCAGGTGCAAGCGTTGGATGCGGGAAGCCATGTGCTTGGAGTATCGAGCGTAATGCCCTTTCCAGCTAACTGAATCGCCTGAAAATCTCTCCTTAGCAGCCGGAGCCAGACAGGAGCGCGGTGGGGACGAGATGGTCCGCTTCCAAGGTGTAGGTTTTGTTGGGGACGATCTGGACCCAATTGGTATGCAGATCGGGTTTCCCATTGCTCCCCGTCCAGGCGAGGACTCTGAAATACTCTGCTTTTTTGGGGATGTTCAAGACGATTTTGCCGGTTTGCGAGAGGAGCTGCATAGAGGCTGGGTTCAATTTCAGTCCATGGACCAAAGCCTTGTTCGCTTCATCCACTCCTCGGGCGGAAGAGGCCCATTGGACCGCGATCTTCGATTTCGCTATGGGAAAGGAGGTCTGGTTGTCGAGGACGAGATTTTCGGCGAAACACGTCGAAGCTAAAAAAAAGAAGAAAAGAAGAAATTTTTTCATTGGATCCTCTGATTATTGAACAATGATTCCCTCTTGAGGTACGCAGGGAGCATCCATGTTTATTTTAGGAGGGGTCAGCGGGAAAACCGCTTCCGAACAAAGGGTCGATTTTTTACCGGTTCCTTTGAACGCGTCCTTAGGAATGTGGACTGTGACGTTTTTCACGGCGTTGACAGCTTCTGCGATCTCGTAATCGCTCATCATGCTCAAAAATTGGTAACTATCCTCTGGAGTAAACCCTTGCGTCCGGACTAAAAAATCGATCGCATTGAGCGAGGCGAGTTTCATGGCCTCGAAAAGATCGGTGTTTAAACCGACGATCATCCAGTGGGTGGAATTTTCGACGATCGGCCAAGTGAACACGTCGCCGCCTTTCCGTTTTGTTTTGTCAGCGACTCCCTCTGCTTTTAGGTCTTTACGCACGAAAAATTGGAGGGTGATCCCTTCATAGGCGGTCTCCAAAGCGGTGACGTCGATTTCGCCGTTATTCTGCATCGCGTGAGAGTCTCCGGTCCAGACGAGGCCCCCTTTTTGGAAGACGGGGACGAAAAGGACCGACCCCGCCTGCAATTCGGGCATGTCTAAATTGCCCCCGAATGGCCCTGGCGGAACGGAATTGAATTCGCCCTTAACAGGCTGTCCCATTTTAGTCTGGAGATCGACAGGCCATCCATCGGGCCAATCAAGGGGAGGGGCGACGGCGAGTACGCCGGGAAAAGGCTTTAAGTGGAAACAAACGCCTTTGACGAATTCAGTCGTGTTATTCTCTTTATCGTATTTGAAGTATTTGATCCTCGGCTTGGTGAATTCGGTCAAAATGCCAGCGGTAGGGCTTAAGAAATTATAGCCCCAGTCGGTCAATTTAATATCGAGGACCCGGATTTCCAACACATCTCCCGGCTCGGCCCCTTCGATATAGACAGGGCCTGTCACGGTGTGCATGCCGCGCCTTTGCTGGATGTCGTTCTCTGTATAAAATTGGGCCACCTCGGCGGGCGTCGTTTGATTGAACTGCATGACATGGAGGCAACTATTCCATGTTTCCATGGAAACGATGTCTCCGGAGCGGATTTTGACCACAGGCTTTTTATCCAGAGTGAAAAGACCGAGCGTCGTCGTATCGTTGGTCGCCGGAACTTTGTAGGAGGCTCCCATTAAGGAGGACGCTTGCAATGCGGCGGCAATCAACGAGATCATTTGGATTTTCTTCAGCATAATTGTCCCTTTTTTCTTTCTGTAACCAGAACGGCTGGGAAATGCAAGAAAAAATGAGGCTATTACTCCGCTAGGCAAACAAGCGACAGAGAGCGCCAGCGAGGCAAAGCCAGATTGATCCGAACGACGAGAGGCATAGCCAAAGGCTAGACCGAGGAGGAGGATTAATATGGCAAAGCCGCAGCAAGCTATATGTCGCTTGTTTGCCTAGCGGAGTAATAATATAAAGTACAGAACGCCGATCCGGAACTGGATATGCCTAATAATAATGCAGCGCTCTCTCATTTGATAAAAATAATCCAAAAACTCGACGAAAGTTAATATTTAAACACCCTCTAAGAGAGGTCTTCAAATTGTTTCCATACTTCTCACAAAAAAAAATTCTCAAAGAAATAAATTTTTGATTTACTAAAAGTTCCTATCGAAAATGGTGTATTAACCCAACGGAATCGGTTTCTACGAAAAAGTCTTTTCATTTATCTCTTTCGACAATTGCGTTGTTGATACCTTCATTCCTCGCTGCCCAAGCATGTCCGCAGCCAACATGTCCCGCGCCGACAAATACCTGGATAGGAGCAGACAATGATAATTGGGACAATGCCTCCTTTTGGACTGGAGGGTGCTATCCCGATTCGACCGACGCCAATGCGACCTTCACTGCGGCCCATACGGCAAATGTTGTCACTCTGCCCGGTGGAGGAATCACAGTGGGGAGTTTGGAAATGACAGGGGGAACAGTTGATATAGGTATACTTGGCGGCTCATTCACTTTTTCTGCAACGAATTGCAATTCGGGAATTGCGACTATAAACGCAACAGGCGGCAGCTTGGCATTCGATCCCCCAACTCTCGTATTCTCAAGCCCAGTCAATGTGACCAATACTTCCGGAAATAATATTGCGATCGGTCTACAGAACACCCCCACTACTTTTTCTGGCGCTGGAGATTTGAACATCCTTTCAGGAACAGTTGAATATAACGACTTTGGCGCTGCTTCTTCAGCTTATACAGGGAATTTAAATGTTGTAAATCCTGGAATCTTTCAAATCGATGGAGAAATGATTGCAGGAGGCCTTACCGGCAATGGCCAAGTAACGGGTTTTGGGGGGAGGGTGTATTACTCCTCACTACAAATAATACAACCTTTAGCGGGACCCTTAATAACTTAATTCAGTTCGCAACAAATGGTAACACCGCATTTATAACGCTAACCGGAACGAGCAATTCAATAGAACAGTTAGTAATTGAGCTAGGAACTGTTTCTGTTTCCTCTTTTGCCAACATAGGGCTCACAAATATGTTAGAAATCGGAGGAGCGAATGGAACAAGCACCTTTCAAGTTACGGGAAGCACTCCTTTTACGATTTCTCAATCTGTACAAATAATTGATGAGACAAATTCCGTTGCTGCGTTCGATATCGCCTCCACGACCGCATTGACTTTGTCCGGAACGATTACTGAAACTGCGGGACCTCCCTTCACGACTGTGGAAAAAATTGGAGGAGGGACGCTCACTTATTCAAATACTGCTTCCTACAGCGGCGCAACTAATGTCAATGCGGGAATCTTGTCCGTGACGGGTTCTATAACTTCCAGCGCCACGACGGTCAACAGCGGAGGCACGCTGAAAGGGACAGGAACGGTGCAAGCCGTAACGGTCGCCTCTGGGGGGACCATTGCTCCGGGAACATCGATCGGGACATTGACGGTCGCGGGGAATTTGATCTTAGATAACGGTAGTATCACCCAAATTGAAATCTCCCCCTCCCAATCATCTGAAATTTTATCGACTGTAACTGGAGTTGGAGCTACTGTCACATTAGGCGGCAGCGTGCAAGTCGTGGCCGATCCGGGCAATTATGGAACTTCCGGCAGCAACTTAATCCTTCATTCTACGACACCTTATACAGGTACATTCAATTCGACTGTATTGGGAAGTCTACCTGGATATACTTTGTCTTTAACCTACCAATCTAATACCGATGTTTTATTAAACTGGGTAATGAATAGCAATCCATCCAGCTTACTCATCAACACAACAGGCCTGAGAGGCCAAGCAGCGAAATTCGCCCGCTATCTGAATTTAAATGCACCGACTTCTTCCGCCACTTTGGCTCTCGCAAACCTTTCCGGCAGCACTTTGTCAAACGCTTTGGTGAGCGCATCTCCCTCGAGAAACGCCTTTGTCCCATTTGCTGAGCAAAACACGTTATTCGCATTCAACAATCTTCTGGCAGGCCACTTGGTCGACCAGCGATTCTATCATGGGCCCAAAGGTTCAAGGCCAGAAGTCGCCTCTTTGTTCGATGAGCAAACAAACCTGCTGACAGCGGACGCCTCAGGACGGATGTGCTTGCCGCCCACTTGCGAGAAACATTCTTTCTGGGTTGGAGTTTTGGCAGAATATGCCCATCAAGATGAGTTGGATGAAAATCCCGCTTTCCATTTCTGGTCGGGCGGCGGCATCCTGGGATGGGATTTCTATGGGGAGCGGAACCTATTCGGCATTGGCGCAGGGGGCGCTTATACGCGTATAACTGATCATGATGCAGCCGGAACAGCCCATTTGGACTATTTCTTTGCCACCCTTTACGACACTGTTTATGGCCTAGGCGATATCCCTTTGTATTTAGAATTTGCCGCCTGGGGCGCATACAACCAAATCCATAACGAAAGGCATATTTTCTTTCCCGGCACCGATTTGACCGCTAAAGCCGACTACCATAGCTGGCAGCTCGTTCCCCACTTCGGGATCGGTTATCATGAAAACTGCAGTTTTTTCACCGTCAATCCATTTGCCCAATTCGACCTGGCTGTAGATTGGCAAGACAATTTCCAGGAATCAGGCGCCGGCGCTTTCAACATGTCCCAAGAATCCCACTGTTCCCAATTCCTTCGCTCCGAAGGAGGCTTCCGCTTCTTCCAAACCAAAAACACATGCTGGGGTTCTTGGATGGTCATGGAAAAATTAAGCTACGTCAACCTTAAAGCCTTCCGCACCGGAGGCGTCTCCGCCTCGATCGTCGGCACCCCTGCCTTCTTCAGCTTCGAAACTTTCCGCGACACGCAAAACCTCGGCTCCGCAGGGCTTGAATTCCTCTGGCGCTGGGGCCAAATCAAGCCAGTCACTCTAAGTATCCAATACAACGGCGAATTCGGATCTCAATACTGGACCCAGGAAGGAATGCTGCGCCTCACGAGGGATTTTTAGTGATTACAATCCCTCAGGATTGTTCTGCAGCAAGAACTTGATCCAAGGCCGAGGCGGCAAATGGCATGGGAGCCGGAGAGGCTGTGAAAAAATGGAGACTTCCACCGATTTTGATGAGGTTTTTCTGCAATTATTTTGATTCAAGACGAGGGCAACTCGAAGAGAGTTGTCCGAAGGCTTGAAGCAAAAAAAGGGCCAAAAAGCTCGCAAAAGCGGCTGGGTATCAATTTTTTCACAGCCTCGGCGAAACTGCAAGAATAAATGAGGCTAAAATAAGGTAGTGAGGCGGGCTGTGAAGGCTGAAACGTTGGATCGGAAGGGATGGGCCCCTGGATTCGGGATATAGCTGAATACTGGTTGGAAATAGATGGGGCCGTACACTTGCGCTTGGTAATAGCCTTGGATCATCAATTCCGAAGAGCGGATGAAGCTATGAGGATTTAAGCGGGACCAAGCGAGTCCGACGCCAAAAGAGTCGTTCGGCCGTTTTGGGACGATCGAAAAAGCGGTGAGCCCTAAGCCGAGAAAGAGATCCATCTCCAAAGTTCTCGAATGGTTCCAACCGAATTGGAAAAATCCGGATAAGTTCCCTTGGTTCGGGGTGCGTGTGTCTTTAATCCAGAGGGCTTGCGAGCCGAAGGCGTAAAGGCCTCCGGTCCCTCTTTCTTTTTGCGTACCTGACCGCAGCACGCCGCTCTGGTACCAGCCTCCGATGGCGACAATGCCCGGTTTAGATCCCGACCAGCCATATCCGGTTTCGACGATCGAAAAGTAATAGCCGTTGAAATGGGGTCCTTTCATCCCGGTCTGAATGCCTCTCGCGACGTTGCCGTCGAAAAAACCGATGTTGATATACGATTCTTTGATGGGGGCAATAGTCGCTACGATCCCATAGACGGAGTTATAAAAGCCTCCGATGGCTCCTAACAAGGTCGTGTTGACGAAGATCGGGGTATAGATCAATCCACTCACGGAGGGGATGGAGACTGCCGGATTGTCCGTGGGCACTGGTTTGGACACGTTATTGAAGTGATAGGTGGGGACCGATTTCCCGATCCGGATGCTCAGTTTTTTATCGAGCAATTCTTGGCGGATCCAGAGTTGATAAAGTTCAGATCGATTCAACGGAGGGTCGCCGGGGAGGCTGTTGTATCCTTGGACGACGCCCGCATCGGCGTTCGTCGACTGTCCGTTGAATTGGAGGAACTCCGAACCGAAAAAAGCCCCCTTCCATCCAAAAGCCTTATCCATGTCTATCGACAGATCGAGAATTAAGACGCTGTTGCTGGTCCAGACCCTGCCTCCATGAGAGCCATTCCCTCCGCTCATGAGGGCATTGGTGTCGGCCATATAAAGCCCGCCAAGCCGGAATCCTGAGGTTTTAGGTATCTGCAATAAATTCCCCAGTTCTCCAGTGCCGATCAAAATATTGACGGCGCCTGGGTTACCGCTGATCCCGTAGCTCGATTCTTCTGAATTAAGACCCGTGAGGCAAAGGGAGAAAAATAGGAGGCAAGGCCAAAGGAATATTCTCATAAAATTTTTAAATATCATCTCAGAGGATAAATCCAGAAGATTGTTTTTAGTGAAAATATTAATAATTATTTATGATTCATTTAATTCGAATTTTTTTGTATTTTTATTGGCGATTTCAATCTGAGGATATATATGGAAATTCAAGGAATTCATTCAAATGCCTATTCAGCGGCTGTGGCTTATCAACTGGCTGAAGCCTGCGGTCGAGTAGCGGCTGAGGCCAAAATCGATTCAAAACCTGTGGATCTGGCGGAACAAAATAAGATCGATCTTGGCAACGCAGTGGAGCTCTATTTCCAAGCTCTCTACGAATGCAATCTCGACAAATTCGACCAAGTGTTCCATCCGAGCTGCAGCTTGTTTGATTCTGATGGTCAAACGATGACAGCGATGCCGATCGCCGATTACCGCGCAGTCATCGAAAAACGGGTTTCCCCTCAAAGCCAGGGACGGGTTCGCGAAGATGAATTGATGTCAGTCGATTTTCTTTCAGACACCGCAGCGGTTGCGAAGGTCCGTTTGAACATCAACGGCAAAGTCTTCGTCGACCATCTCTGTTTCGCCAAATCAGAGGGCCGTTTCATGATCGTAGCCAAAGTTTGGCACGAAGTCGTTTAATCGATATCAGGGCCATCCGACCGGATGGCCTCTTTTCTTTATTTGGTCAGATAGATATCTAGACCGAGGCCTTCTTCCTGGATATCCCATTTTGCAAATCGGGTCTGAGAAACGAGATTCTCAATCGCAGGTCTGGTATGCGCGTTTTTAAGCAAGATATGTTTGAATGTCCATTTTGTCAGTAGGGCATTCAACCCTCGGAGTTTTAAATCGGATTGAATGTGGGTCTCGATGGTTTGCATAGAGCAATCCTTGCGCAAGTCGACGATGAGGGCATGGCCCCCTTTTTTGAGGACGCGGTGCATTTCATGCAACGCTTTCAAAGGTTCGGAAAAATTCTTAAATGCGGCTACGCAAATGAGAAAATCGAAGGTTTCGGATGCAAAAGTCATTTCCGAGGCGTTGCCGTGCTGAAAATCGACAGAAGCTCCTGCTTTTTTGGCGTTTTCTTGTGCGATTTGGACAAAAGTCCGGCTTATATCTAAGCCGGCGACGCGATAGTTTTTGGACAGTTCGATCGCTAGATAACCCGGACCAGGCGCCGCTTCGAGAATGCGGCCTCCCGCTGGCAGTGTTTCCCTTATTTTTTTGATGAGACGGTCTTGATCGGGAGACGATTTCCGAATTTTGTCGTACCACTTTGCGATGAAGCCTTCCATCGCAATCCCTTTATAGGGTTTTTTCGTTTGCATGAATTCACTCATTTTGAAGTTCGCTTAGCAAACAGGGTAGCGGCAAAACCGATAAGAAACAACACTCCGAGGATCGCGATGAAGACAGAGGGATGTCTGGCATAGACGCTTGTATGGAGGGCGATCGGGGCCGCGGCGGAGAGGATGGCGGATGGTGTGTGGAAGGCAGGGGCCTCGGCTAAAATTTTTCCGGTAGGAGAAGTCACGGTCAAAAGGCCATCTCTTGCGGAACGGACAATTGTATAGCCATTTTCAATGCCCCGCATAAAAGCTCCTTGGGCATGATAGTAAGCGTCGATGATAAAATCCCAAGCGGGGACAAATAATATGCCTGTGTTTTTCTCTCCGTAGAGTCTGGCGGGGTTCGGATAATCCAGGTCCCTGCATATGGCTATGCCGGCAGGGTGTTTATCCACAGAAAATGTGAGCAGTTCGTTGTCTCCGGGTGTTAATTTGTCTTCGAATCCGGGGACTAAGTGTGTTTTTTTATATTCGCCTAATAAATTCCCCTCTTCACTGAAGAGCCACGCGATATTATAAATGTCCGATCCTGCGTATTCCCGAAAGCCGAGGATCACGATCGCATTCGCATCTTTCGCAATTTGGGACCATTTGTTTTGTAGGGAAGGCCGGGATTCTTGAGTGATGCTGCTCATCTCTTCCGGCAGCAAAACGACTTTAGCTCCTTGCTGGGCGAGATTTTGGATGAGAGGGACATATTCATCGGCTAACGACTCGGCATTTGCCGGATCGAAAATCCTCTTTGTATCGGACTGAATCGAGGCGAGACCTGTTTGAATCGAAGGGAGGGAGCGCTCATCATAGGAATGGATCCGATAAAAGCCATAGATCACGCTTCCAGCGATCAGGGCCAAACTGCATCCCGCGATCCAGAGTCTCTTTTTCTTTTGCTGATAGATCAGGACGATGTAGGAGAGGGTGGATGCAAAAAGGGAGACGATAAAAGAAACGCCGGTATGGCCGGTGATCGATGCGATTTGGACGATCGGCAAAACGGGAAGCTGGCTGTAGGAAATCGTTGTAAAGGTTCCGACCGGCCCGATCGATTTGAGCCATTCCCATAGGGCGATTGCGAACGGGTAGAGAAAAATGGCTGTGTTGTGTCTTCTCGTCAAATAGCGGATCAGGAGGATGATCAAAGTCCATTCCAGGCTTTCTTCTAGGGAATAGATGGCGAAAGCTCCTTGAGGACCTAAAGTTTGTTCTCCGATCAGAAAATTGAAACCGCGGAAGAGCCCCGCGAAAAACGCCACCGCCGCCGATTCCCAAAAACGGTGTTTGCAGGCGTAGATCAATACGGGCACCGGAGCAATCCACATGAGCTGCCATACGGAATGAAAATTCTCCGAATAATAATAGAGCAAGCCTGAACTAAAGATAGCGGCCAGGGCGATTAGGAAAGATTTCAGCATATGCCGCGATACTATCAAATTCGGGTTTTTTACGAATGCTGCGAACGGCAGGCAAGAAAAAACTTGTATACATATATCATTAAATTGTTAGTATTTTCCCTTTATCATTTTGCCGCCGGGCGGATACTTAGGAGGGATAAATGCCAACCTATGCAGATGCAGGAGTCAATCTAGAAGCGGCAGCGGCGTGGGTCGGCAGGTTGAAAAAAACGGCCCCTCACATCGGCGGATTCGGCGCCATTTTTCCTTTAGGCGAAGACGATCTTGTCTCCAGCACTGACGGTGTGGGGACCAAACTCAAACTAGCCTTTTCTTTGAACCGCCACGAAACGATCGGAATCGATCTTGTGGCGATGAATGTGAACGACATTCTCACCTCCGGCGCAAAGCCTCTTTTTTTCCTCGATTATTTAGCCGTTTCCCGACTTGATCCTGAAAAGTTGGAGAAAATTGTGTCCGGTATCTACAGGGGATGCGAAGAGGCGGGCTGCTCGCTGATTGGCGGAGAAACTGCGCAAATGCCCGATCTCTATCGCGAAGGGGAATACGACATGGCAGGCTTTGTCGTAGGGATCGTTAAAAGGAAAGAGCGGATCGACGGAAGTCAAATCCAAAAAGGGGATTGGATCGTAGGCCTTCCTTCAAGCGGGGTCCACAGCAACGGTTTTTCCTTGGTGCGCAAGATCGTTCCCGAAGAGAAATTGGGCGATGCATGGGAAAATCAAACCCTCGGAGAGATTTTATTGACTCCAACTGAGGATCTATGTGAAGCGGATCCAGGAACTGATGGCCAGGTTTGACATCCGGGGAATGGCGCATATCACAGGCGGCGGGTTTCAGAAAAATATTCCCAGGATGATCCCGAAAGGCATGGGGGCCCTGATCAAAGACGGAAGCTGGCCCGTGCTTGAAATTTTCAAGTATTTGCAGAAATGGGGAAAGGTTTCTGAGGAAGAGATGCGGCGCGTGTTCAACCGAGGAATTGGATTTGTTCTAGTCTTGTCTCCAATGGAAGCAAAGCGGTTGTGTCATGAGGAGTCCGATTGTTATCCGATCGGCGAGGTCGTCGAAGGAGAGGGTTTGATATGGCGGTAGAATCTCCCCATTTGGTTTCGATTTCTCTACAGCCCCGGTTTTCCGATCCGAGGGCCCAGGATTTGGTCGGCGCGATCCGGTTTCTCGGCATTCCAGCCGAGAAAGCGAAGATCGTTCAAATCTATCGGATTTTCAAGCGATTGTCCTCTGACGAACTTGAGCGGGTGATGGAGAAGGTGCTGCTCGATCCGATCGTCGAGCAGGCGGAAGAAAAGGATTTAGATTACGACTGGTCTTTGGAGATCCGCTTAAAGAAAGGGCTTACGGACAATTTAGGGATTACCGCGCAAATTTCGATCGAAGATTTTTTAGGCTCCCGTTTTCAAGAGGGCGAAAGGGTCCAAAGCGCGGTCCGCTATTTATTGAAGGGGCAGATCAGCCGCGAAATGGTGGAGAGAATCGGCCGCGAGCTCTTGGCCAATGCGCTGATTGAAGAAATTATCGCAGAACCTGTGTCGGCGCAAAAGATTTCTGGAGTGGAGACGATCGATCTGTCTTCGGATCTAATGGAAATCAGCCGAAAAAGAGGCCTCGCGCTGAACCTGGCCGAGATGGAGGCAGTCCGAGCCTATTATCGAAAAGCGGAGATTCAAGAGAGCCGGAAAAAACAGGGGCTGCCGCTGATGCCGACCGATGTGGAGCTGGAGGCGATCGCCCAAACCTGGAGCGAACACTGCAAGCATAAAATCTTTCATGCTCGGATCGACTATTGGGAAGGAGGGAAAAAAACGGTCATCGACAGCATTTTTTCCACCTATATCAAAAAGGCGACAGAAGAAATTGGAAAGAGGATCGATTGGCTCGTTTCCGTGTTTAAAGACAACGCGGGGATCGTCCGTTTTAACGATGAGGTCCATCTCGTATGCAAAGTGGAGACCCACAATAGCCCCTCCGCTTTGGATCCTTATGGCGGGGCATTGACCGGAATTTTGGGTGTGAACCGAGATATTTTGGGGACGGGTTTCGGAGCCAGGCCGATCGCGAACATGGATGTCCTTTGTTTTGCGCCTCCCGATTACTCAGGCCCCATTCCAGAAAAACTCCAGCATCCGAAACGGGTTTTAACGGGTGTTTGCAAGGGGATCGAGCACGGAGGGAATAAAAGCGGGATCCCGACGGTAAATGGCGCGATCGTTTTCGATGAGAAATTTTTAGGCAAACCGTTGGTCTATTGCGGGACCGTCGGTCTCATTCCAGTGAAAATCGGATCCAGACGGGCCGAAGAAAAAGAGATTTTCCACGGAGATTTGATTGCGGTGGCGGGAGGAAAAACGGGTAGGGATGGGATCCACGGAGCCACATTTTCTTCGGAAGAAATCCACGATCAAAGCCCGACGTCAGCCGTTCAAATCGGCGATCCGTTCATGCAGAAAAAACTTCTCGATTTCTTGCTTGTTGCGCGGGACAAGGGACTCTACCGGACTTTGACGGACAATGGCGCAGGGGGACTCTCTTCATCGGTGGGCGAAATGGCGACTCTTTGCGGAGGATGCGAAATCCATCTCGACCGCGTTCCTCTGAAAGATAAAAGTTTGCTTCCCTGGGAGATCTTGCTGAGCGAATCGCAAGAGCGGATGACTTTCGCCGTACCTGAAGAATCGAAAAATGAACTCGCCGAACTGGCCGCTTTTTTTGAGATCGATCTCGCTTATTTGGGGACTTTTAACCAGAGCGGATCTTTCCATGTGCTGCATTCCGGCAATACAGTGGCGCTGCTCGATTTAAGTTTCCTTCATCAGGGAGTCCCTCAGCTCCATCTCGAAGCGGAATGGAATGGATCCGATGAAACCTCCGTATCTGTTCCTCACTCCGATCTTGGCAAAGATCTTCACGCCCTCCTTTCCCGATATACGATTTGCAGCAAAGAGTCGATCGTGCGCAGGTACGATCACGAGGTTCAGGGAGGCAGCTGCGTAAAGCCGTTCGTCGGAGCGTTGGCCGATGGCCCGTCGGATGCGAGCATCGTATTGCCTGTCGAGTTTCAAGAGAAAAAAACCGGAATCGTCATTTCCAACGGCATTTGCCCGCGCTACAGCGAGATCGATGCCGATGCGATGGCCTCTTACGCGCTTTGTGAAGCGGTATCGAATCAAGTGGCTGTCGGAGCTGATCCCTCTAGGATTGCAGTTCTGGACAATTTCTGCTGGCCCGATCCCATTTACGATCCGGTGAAGACGCCCGACGGAAAGCGGAAACTGGCCCAGTTAGTCCGTGCGGCAAAGGCTCTCTATCGCGGCTGTGTGGAGCTTGGGAACGCCGATGATTTCGGGCAAAGACAGCATGAAAAACGATTACAAAATAAAAAATGTGAAAATTTCGATCCCGCCGACTCTTTTAATGACGGCGGTAGGAATGATCCCGAATGTCGAAAAAGCGGTCACCATGGATGTCAAAGCTCCGGGAGATTTGGTGTACGCGGCGGGCTTGACGAAAAACGAAATGGGCGGATCGGAGTATTTCCAGCTAAAAAAACTCAAAGGGGGAAAAGCCCCGCGCATCGATTTTGCAGCGGTAAAAAAGATCTATCAAGCGCTCTTTGAGGCGATGCAGCAAGAATGGATCGCCTCCTGCCACGATTGTTCGGAAGGGGGGTTAGGGATCGCGTTGGCGGAAAGCGCGTTCGCCGGTGGTTTTGGGATTGAAATCGAATTGAAGAAAGTGCCTGCGGAGAACGGTCTCTCCGATGAAGAGATCCTTTATTCAGAAACAGGGGGGCGGTTTGTCATTACGGTCGATCCTCAAAATCAGAAGAAATTCGAGTCGGCAATGAAGGGGCTGCCAGTGCGGCAAATCGGAACGGTCCGCAGCGATGCGCAGTTTGTCATCCGAGGGGTGTCGGGCGCGGTGAGGGTCCAAGACGATATTTCCCAGCTCAAGCAGAGCTGGCAAGAACCCCTAAGCTTTTCAGGGAGGAAAGGATGAAAAGAGCGGTCCGCGCTTTAGTTTTGTCCGGTTATGGGATCAATTGCGAAAACGAAATGGCGAAAGGGGCGGCTTTGGCGGGTGCGGAGGTAAAGATCGTCCATGCAAAAGCGTGGCTATCGGGGCAGATCCGCCTTTTGGATTACGATTTCCTTCTTTTCCCGGGCGGGTTCTCATTCGGCGACGAACTCGGGGCGGCGAAAGCGTTTGCGAACCGGGTCGCGTTTTCCCAAAGGAAGGACGATCTATTCTCCTTCGTCGACAAGGGCAATTGCATTCTCGGCGTCTGCAATGGATTTCAAATCTTAGTAAAGCTGGGGATTTTGCCAGGGTTTAAGAACGGAACAGAAGCGTCCTTGATCCGCAATGAAAAGGGCAAGTTCGAATCGAGATGGATCCATCAAAAAGTGGTCTCTTCAAATTGCGTCTTTACCTCTGGCTTGAAAGATCTCTATTTGCCTGTCCGGCATGGGGAGGGGAATTTCGTCATCTCTGAACCGGAGAAGTTGCCAGAGAAATTGAAGGAACGGGTCGTTTTGCAATACGCGGGCAAAGACGGGGCTGTTGCGACTGATTATCCTGAGAATCCCAATGGATCTTTTGGATCGATCGCAGGGATTTGCGATGGGACCGGAAGAGTGCTGGGGATGATGCCTCATCCGGAAGCGGCCCTTTTCTTTACCCAGATTCCCGAATGGACGCGTCAAAAAGAGAGGCTGAAGAGGCTTAAAGAGCCGATTCCTGTTCACGGCCCGGGGCTGGCGCTATTTAAAAATGCTGTCGAATATTTGAGGCAACAATGAAACGGGTTCTTTTTTCTGTGACTGATAAAACGGGTTTGGATGCCTTTGCGAAAGGACTTCTCCGCCTCTTTCCGAAACTGGAAATCCTCGCTTCGGGAGGAACGGCAAAACTTTTAGAAAAAGAGAAGATTCCCCATCTGTCCGTGTCCGATGCGACGCGGTTCCCCGAATGTTTTGGAGGGCGTGTAAAAACGCTCCATCCAGCTATTTTAGGCGGGATCTTATTTCGGAGAGGAGTCGACGACGAAGAGGCGAAAAAATTGAACATCGTCCCGATCGATTTAGTCGTTTGCAATCTTTATCGGTTCGATCCGAATTTAGACATCGAGAAACAAATCGATTCGTTGGACATCGGAGGTTCGACGATGATCCGGGCCGCAGCGAAGAATTTCGCCTCTGTCGGAGTGGTCGTCGATCCGGGCGATTACGTTGCAGTTTTGGAAGAACTCTCCAAAGAAAAAGCTTTGTCCATCAATATAAAGAGGCGGCTTGCGGCCAAAGCGATCGCAATGAGCGCGGAATATGAAGCGGGGATCGCGCGGGCTTTCTCGGTACCCAAAGAGAATGCAGTTTTCGAACTGGAACAGGAGAGGAAGCTTCCCTATGGGGAAAACCCAGACCAGGAAGGATGGGTCTACAGTTTTGCGAAAGAAACAGGGATCGCCTCATCGAAAGTTTTAGGGGGAAAAGCGCTTTCATACAATAACTATGAAGATGTTTCCCAAGCCTTTTTCGCTCTCCAAAGGATCGCGGACGGAGGCAAAACAGCGGCTGCGGCCATTGTGAAACATGGAGGCCTCTGCGGTTTTGCGACAGGAAAAAATTTGCGGCAAGCGTTTCAAAGAGCTTGGGACAGCGATGCGAAATCTGCGTTCGGAAGCATCGTCGCATTGACTCAGGAAGTCGGAGAAGAATTTTGCGAAGCGCTCAAAGGGCGCTTCATCGAAGTCGTTTTGGCTCCCTCATTTTCCCCTGCTTTTCTCGATTGGGCAACTGCCGCTAAGCCATCGCTGCGGCTGGTTCTGGCTGATTGGAATGCGGGGCCGTCCAAACTCTATCGGGGGATTTCAGGCGGGATGTTGGTCCAAACGCCGAAAAAAGAGTTGGCGTCGAACGATTTCTTTTTAAAGCCTCTTTCTGGCAGCAAATCCGGAACAGACAAATCAGGAGTGGCGACCCGCCGCTTTCCGAAGCCAGAGCAAGGGGGATTATTCCGTTTCGCCCTCGCCGCTGTCCAGTCGGTCAAATCGAACGCGATTGTTTTGGCCAGAGAATATGAACCGAATTTCTATGAGACAGTCGGGATTGGAGGAGGGCAGCCCAACCGGATCGACAGCCTGCAGCGGCTTGCGCTTCCGAAAGCGATTGAAAACCTCCGGCAAGAAAAAGATTTGCGCTCCGCTTTAGGAGAACTGGTCCTCGCAAGCGATGGATTCTTCCCGTTCGCAGATAGCATCCAAACGGCCGCGGACGCGGGGATCCAAACCTTCATCCAGCCGGGAGGATCGGTCAAGGACGAAGAAGTGATCCAGGAGGCCGACAAACGAGGCCTTTGTATGATTTTCACAGGACAACGTTACTTTAGCCATTAGGAGAAAATATGCACCCTTCAATGATGCTTCCAGAACTTGGAACGAGAAGACAAGGAAAAGTGCGGGATATCTATGAGATAGGCGATCGGTTGGTTTTAGTCGCCAGCGACCGGATTTCGATTTTCGACCGGATTTTGCGCGAGCCGATTTTCGAAAAAGGGAGGATTTTGACGGAACTTGCCCTTTTTTGGTTCGATAAAACAAAAGACATCATTCCGAACCATATCCTTTCCCATCCAGATCCAAACGTGATGGTGGTCAAAAAATGCACGCTGATCCCTATCGAAGTGATCGTCCGGGGCTATATGGCTGGATCGATGTGGCGGGATTATGCCAAGGGGGCCAGGGAAAAATGCGGCGTCAAACTGCCGGAAGGATTGAAGCAGAATGATCCGCTTCCTTTTCCGATTGTGACTCCCACCACTAAAAGCCAGGTGGGCCATGACGAAGACATTACGAAAGAGGAAATTTTCAAACAGAAAATCCTCGATCCCTCCCAATGGGCGAAGATCGAAGAGAAGGCGATCGCCCTTTATCAAAGGGGCGTCGAGCTACTAAAAAAACAGGGGATGATCCTCGTCGATACCAAGTACGAATTCGGATGGGACGCGGACCATCAATTGACTCTGATCGATGAGATCCATACTCCCGATTCTTCCCGGTTCTGGTTTCAGAAAGATCTCGTGAAAAAAGAGGTCCGTTTTCCGGACAAAGAGTTCGTCCGGGAGTGGGGAAGATCGAAAGGGTTTACGGGAGAAGGAGAACTACCCGCTCTCGATGCGGAGATTCAAGAGAAGATCCACAAAAGCTACGCGGAAATATTTGAAGCGATCACAGGCTCAGGGTTGCAAAAGGAGAGCCAAATGTTTCCCAAGCGAATGTGGTCCAATCTAAAAAAAGCAAACCTGATCCAAGGGACGTTTGCCCTTATGATCTTGGGGAGCGAAAAGGACAAAGGACATGCTGAAAAGATGGCGGCCGTCTTTCAAGAAGCGAAAATTCCGTATCGGATCGAAGTGGCCTCGGCGCACAAAAATACTAGAGCCCTTCTTGAGATTCTCGATGCGTTCAATGAATCGCTCGAACCGGTCGTCTGTTTGACTGTCGCCGGGAGGAGCAATGCGTTGTCAGGCGTCGTAGCTTGCAATCTTAAATGGCCCGTGATCGCTTGTCCGCCTTTTGCGGATGGACAGGATTACCTGATCAACATCCATTCCACTTTGCAAATGCCTAGCAAAGTCCCTGTTTTGACTGCAATCGATCCGCAAAACGCGGCGCTCGCTGCAGTGAGAATTCTCAAAACGATGGAGTCGCTCGCTTGAAAATATTGGTGATCGGATCGGGCGGAAGGGAACATGCCCTGGCCCATACTTTTTACAGGCAAGGCCATCAAGTATGGAGCTATCCGGGCAATCCTGGGATTCACAAAATAGCCCCGATCCTTTCGGCAAACTCCAGTTTGCTTTCGGACTATTCTCTTCTCGCTGAAGCCGCAAAGGGAATGGACTTGACCGTCGTGGGATCCGAAACGCATTTGGAAAATGGGATCCAGGATGCGTTCTCGGCCCGAGGCTTGTTGCTTTTCGGACCGTCGCGTTTAGCCGCGCGGATGGAAAGCAGCAAGGCGTGGGCCAAATCGTTTATGAAAAAATACCGGATTCCTACCGCGGAGTTCTCCATATGCGATTCAGCCCAAGTCGCGCGGCTTGCTGCGCGGAAATTGTTTCTCAATGGAAAAAAAGCGGTCGTCAAAGCCAGCGGTCTGGCCGGAGGAAAAGGGGTGGTTTGCTGCGCCTCGTACGATGAGGCTGAAGAAGCCATCCGTCAAATCGCCGAACAAAAAATCTACGGCAGCGCCGGATCTGTGGTGGTGGTCGAAGAGCTTCTTTCAGGGCCGGAAATCTCCTTGCAGGCGATTGCGGACGGGGAGCGGATTTATCCCCTTTTAGCTGCGCAAGACCATAAGCGATTGTTGGACGGCGACGCAGGGCCGAATACGGGAGGAATGGGAGCCTACGCGCCCCTTCCCTTTTTCGATCCGGAATTGCAGGCTGAGGTCGAAAGAACGATCGTTCAACCCACTCTCCAAGGTTTGAAGCGGGAAGGGATTCTCTATCGAGGGATTCTCTATTTCGGGCTCATGCTCACAAAAGAGGGGCCGAAGGTCCTCGAATACAACTGCCGTTTCGGAGACCCCGAAACACAGGCTATCCTCCCGCTTTTAGAATCGGATTTGGCTGAGATGATGACACGGGCCGCGCGCGGAGAACTAAAAGATCTTCAAATTCATTGGAAACGGAAAGCCTGCTGTTGCGTCGTTTTGGCCTCGAAGGGCTATCCAGGAATCTTTTCCAAAGGAGATCTCATCGGCGAATGGCCCGAAAAAGAGGATCTTTTCTTCTTCCACGCAGGAACTTCCCTCGATGAGCAAGGAAGGCTAGTCGCTGCAGGGGGAAGAGTTGCAGGAGTGACTGCGCTTGGCATCGATTTGGAAGAGGCTCTTGGAAAAGCCTATGAGGCGATCGAGTCGCTCCCCTGTCCGTGGATACGGTCATGCGCACAGTTCAGGAGGGATATTGGAAGAGCCGCTCTT
Source organism: uncultured Chlamydiae bacterium (assembly GCA_963713105.1). Classification (GTDB taxonomy): domain Bacteria; phylum Chlamydiota; class Chlamydiia; order Chlamydiales; family SM23-39; genus CAVQKJ01. The sequence goes on along the minus strand of CAVQKJ010000004.1, from coordinate 549,348 downwards.
TCCACCGCGGTCTAAAAGGCCGATGCATATCGCCGTATTCGGTTCGGGTGCAGGAACCATTTTGCGCGCGATGCTCCAGGCCCAAAAACGCCTTGAAAGAAACGGAAAATCCCCTTTCTCCATCCAGCTTCTTTTTACGGACCGGGAATGCAATTTCCAAAAAATTGCCGAAGAGGAACGGATCCCTCTTCTCTACCATCCCTGGAATAAACAATTTTCGAGAGAAGAGTATGACCAAAAGGGATTGGATCTGCTCAGAAAATTTGAAGAAAAAAGCCCCATCGATCTCCTCTTGCTCGCAGGCTACATGCGCCTTATGTCGAAAATTTGGCTCCAGGCGTTTCCCTATCGAATTTTAAATATCCATCCGGCCGATTTGGACGATTTAGACGCGCAAGGGAACCGGAAATGGATTGGGGAAAACGCCGTTTTCAAAGCCTTGCAAGGCGGCATGGAAAGAACGAGGACCTCTGCGATTTTGATCGATGAAAAAGTCGACGGGGGGCCGATCTTAGTTTCGGGCCCATGGACCTCTTATTGCGAAGGGCATCCGATCGATAAAGAAAAAGCGGCGAAGCATCAGGCCAAACAAAAAGAGATCAGCGATTGGCCGGCTTGCCTGACTGCACTGCAACTGATCGGAGAGGGGCGTTTGAGACTCGGCGGTTCCTCTCGAGACGTTTTTTTGGACGGAGAAAAACTGCCGCCTTGCGGCTATGAATTGAATGATAGGGAGGCTCATCATGTGCGGGATCATTGGAATATTGGGCTCTGACCCGATTTTGGAGCCCCTCTGCCAGGGCATGATCCAACTGCAGCACCGCGGACAAGACGCTTCGGGAGTGTTTCTCTCAGATCCTTTCATCGAAACGACTTTCCTGCGTAAAAAATTGGGGTGGGTCCATCAGCTATTCCAAGAAGCTGAATTCCCTCCGCTCCTCCGTTGGGGGCTCGGGCATATCCGCTATTCCACATCGGGAAAAGGACTCATCGAAGACGCACAGCCTTTAGCGATAAAAAAGGGGGGGCGCACCCTTGCCATCGCCCATAATGGCAATATCATTAATTACACGCAGCTCCGCACCGAATTGGAAAACGAAGGGATCGATTTTCAAACCCATTGCGACAGCGAATCGATCCTCCACATTCTCGCAAAAAATCTCCCAATGACGGGACCCTTTTTTGAAAACCTTTGCAACGCGATTAAAACCGTGTTCCTTCGAGTCAATGGATCTTATTCTGTCATCGGTATCGCGAGCCGGTTGGGGATATTCGCTTTTCGGGATCCAAAAGGCATTCGGCCTCTTCTCTATGGAAAAAACGACCGCCTTTTCGCCTTTGCTTCTGAAAGCCTCGCTTTAACGCAGATCGGATGCAAGGAGATCCAGGATATCGCACCTGGAGAGGTCGTGTATAGAGACGCTGAAGGCCAAATCCAACGGAAGGTTTTGTCCCGCCAAAAACACAGCCATTGCGCTTTTGAATTCAATTATTTTGCTAGGACGCCCACGATCTTAGAAGGAAAAGAAGTCTATTCCGTCAGGGTGGAACTCGGGCGTAGGCTTGCTGAGAAGATCCACAAGTTGAATCCTTTTCCGATCGATGTCGTCATACCGGTCCCTGATACCGGCAACCCAGCGGGGATCTCCCTCTCCCGCTTTCTTCAAATTCCCTATGCGGAAGGATTTTCCAGACAACAGCAAGCGGGAAGAACTTTCATTACAGCAGGCAGTGGAAAGCGGCAGGCCGCGGCTGTGCAAAAACTATCGCCGGTCCGCTCTGTATTTGAAGGAAAGAATGTCCTTTTAGTGGACGACAGCATCGTCCGAGGAACCGTTTCAAAACGGACGATCGCTCTGGCAAAAGCTGCGGGAGCCAACAAAATCCTTTTCGCTTCGACCTTTCCGCCCGTTGCCTATCCTTGCGTTTATGGAATCGATTTCCCCTGCCGCGAACAATTGATCGCCGCTAATAAATCGCTCGCTGAAATCGCTGAGGAAATCGGAGCCGACGCAGTCGTCTATACGGAAGAGGAAGATTTGAAACATGCGATCGGACTCAACGATCTTTGCCTCGGCTGCATCACAGGACGCTATCCGACCTCCACAAAAGAAATAAAAACCCTCCAACTGCTTAGAGAGCAAGATTTGAACACTGAAGTGGCCGTAAAATAGAGACGAAAGGACATAACAGGGGCATTTACATGACCAGGATATAACAGGGGCTTTTGTATTAAGTCCTATACCTTCATCAGCGCAGAGGCGCGAAGCGCGCACACAGAGGTAGAGAGGACGCAGAGGCCGCGAAGCGGGTCCAGTTCACCCACATAGGTAACACTTTGATTCACCCACATGGGTAACAGTTTTGGAGGCTTCTTGGGTGGATTGATTCACCTAGAAGTAACAAACTGGTTCACCCACATGGGTAACACTTTTCAGGAAAACCTGAATAATTATAGGCCAAAAAGATAGGAGTATCCGATGGCCTGGGAGTTACAAAAAGTGGAAGATCAAAGGAAAAATTTAGCAGAAGCCTATTGGAAAGGAACTGCTAGTATGAGTGAGTTATGTAAGCATTTTGGAATCAGTCGAAAAACTGCCTACAAGTGGTGTAATCGTTACAAGCGTTTAGGGGAAAAGGGACTGATAGATTTGTCAAAAGCTCGCCAGAACCTTTCAAGAGTCTATACTAACGAAACAATAGAAATGGCCCTAGATCTCAAGCTCAAAAAAAGGACGTGGGGACCTAAAAAAATTGTGGCTCGATTAAGGCATGATCATCCAAGAATGGAATGGCCCTCTCCTACAAGGCTCTATGAAATTTTCAAAGCAAACAACTTGGTTGTTCCTAAAAGACTTAGAGGACGAGTCCCCGCGACACATCCACTTGGAGAATTGAATGATAGCAACGACATATGGATGGCAGATTTCAAAGGATGGTTCTTAACGGGAGATAATCAAAAATGTGAACCCTTAACAATTACAGACGGGTTTTCAAGGTTTTTAATTAAATGCGTCCATCTTAATAACAAATCTGCTGAATATGTTTGGCCGATTTTCGCAGAAGCCTTTAGGGAATATGGATTGCCAAGCCGGATTAGAACAGATAATGGATCACCATTTGGGTCTGTAGGCGCAGGTCGGTTAACTGATTTATCAATCAAATTTATTAAGTCGGGAGTAATGCCAGAGTGGATTAATCCCGGCCATCCAGAAGAAAATGGGAGGCATGAACGGTTTCATCTGACCTTAAAGCAATCAGTAGCAATCCCACCTGCAGCGAATCTGCAAGAACAAATAACAAGAATGGCTATCTTTCAAGAAGAATATAATTACGAAAGGCCACATGAATCTTTAAATATGGAACCACCGATTAATCGCTATTGCAAATCCTTAAGGCAGTGGGATGGAATTTTGAGATCTCCCGAGTACGATACTCAAAGAATGCTCGTGAGAAAGGTAGGGCAAAATGGGTGTATCTGGATAAAACAATTTGAATATTACGTAAGCCAAACGTTGACAGGAGAACATGTAGGCGTGACTGAAGATGAAGAGGGTTTGAAAGTGAGCTATGGATCAGTGTATTTAGGAAATCTACAGAATGGGAACAAACGGATAAAGAAGCCGAAATTGAAAAGAAAATACGTGGTGCGAAGATGAGAAATATTTTGAGTCGCGCGATCCCCCCATGGGGGGATCCTCTTCTTCTTTTTGAGTGGGCTCGAAGCCCTTGCGGGCTTCCTCGCCCCTGTTACAACAACGACCAAGAAGTTCTCTGTGAGATGAGAAGACTAAAAAAAATATAGAAGAAAAGTGTAACCTATGTGGGTGAACTAAGTGTTACCTATGTGACCGATTGGACCAGCGCGGCGAAGAAAAAAATGGCTTTTTTGAGGCAAAAAAGCCATGTTCTCCCGCGAAACGCGGAAGAATAAAGACCACCTTTTGCATTCCGCGTTTCGCGGCATTATTTTTCCGCCGCGCTTCGCGGCCTCTGCGTCCTCTCGTCCTCTGCTGCGTGCGCTTCGCGCGCCTCTGCGCTGATGAAGGTATAGGACTTTAAACAAAGGCCGCTGTGGGTTTTTGGCGAGAGGATCGACCGCAGGCTCTAATTTGGGTTAGGCTCAAAATGAAATGTGCTGTGATGGGGATCGGTGATTGTACGATGGACTTATTGGCGCAGGTCGACGATTCGTTTATAGAGACGCATGCGGCAGGCCACAGAGGCGGGGATCTCTATTGCACATCGAAAGAATTGGATCGGGTTTTATCGATTCTTGAAAGATGTGTGAAAGTCGTACCTGGAGGGAGTGCGGCTAATACTATCCGCGCGCTTTCCCATTTAGGAGTGCAGTGCGCTTTTTTGGGGGCTGTTGGTCAGGATGAATGGGGGGACAGATTCCGGGAGAATTTCGTAGGGCTTGGAGTGGAAGCCCGTCTTAAAATAGCTCCTTTCACCTCGCGCGTCCTTTGTTTGATCTCTCCCGATGGAGAAAGGACTTTTTTGGTCGATAATCCCAGTATTGAAGGTTGGTTTGCTTCAAAAAACGATTTGCTTGGGGTGAAATGGATCCATTTGGAGGCGCGCAGCCTAACGGGGGATCGGGAATCGGTGGAGGAGGCTTTGACGCTGGCTCGGGAACTGGGGATCCCGTTTTCGATCGACTTGTCGAGCGTTGAAATCGTCAAAGAGTATAAAGATTGCCTGACGCGGTTGATTCGAAGCGCTGAACTTGTTTTTTGCAATGAAGATGAGATTTACGTCCTTACAGGGCTCAAAAGGGAAGAGGGGTGTTTCCATTTGCAGCAAATGTGTCCAGTCGGAGTGGTTACTTTGGGAGAAAAAGGGTGTCTTGTAGGATCTAAAGGCTCGGTAGAGGCCGTTTCTGCCCATCCAGTTCAGGCGATTGATACGACTGGGGCGGGCGATTATTTTGCCGCCGGCTTTTTATATGGCTATTTTAAGAATCGATCTTTGAGAGAATGCGGCGGGATAGGTAACCGTTTAGGGGGTGCGATTGCAGGCGTGGTTGGGACTGCGCTTCCTCGGGAAAAATGGAAGGAATTAGATCGGTTTTGAGGCTTGTGCGGAAAGGGCCGATCTGGTTAAATTGTCCGGCATGAAAAGAAAAATCTTGGTTACTGGAGCCTCGGGGCTGGTCGGTTCAGATCTTTGCCTTGCCCTCGAAAAAGAGGTGGGCAAAGAGGGACTAGTCGCTTTCGAAAGGCATGAAGCTCCCTCCTCCTTCCACGGCGTTTCAGAAAGGGGCGATGTCCGAGACCGGGATCTCATCGAATCGATCATCAAAAAATATCAGATCACCGAAGTCTACCATCTCGCCGCCCTGCTTTCTGCCGGGAGCGAAAAAGATCCAGACTATGCTTGGGATGTAAATGTCAACGGCCTGAGAACCATTCTCGATTTGGCCTCAAAGCATCAATTAAAAGTTTTTTGGCCGAGCTCCATCGCCGCATTCGGGCCTACGACCCCTAAAGAGCATGTGCCGCAGCATACTGTTTTGGAGCCGACGACGATGTACGGGGTGAACAAAGTCGCAGGGGAACTTTTGTGCCAGTATTATTTTAAAAGGTACGGCGTCGATGTGAGGAGCCTCCGCTATCCCGGCCTGTTGGGGTACAAAGCGCCGCCAGGGGATGGGACGACGGAATACGCCATCCATATGTTTTATGGGGCGATCCAAAAGAATCATTATGTATCTTACATTGGGAAAGGTTCAGTCCTTCCGATGATGTACATGGATGACGCGATCAAGGCCACTTTAGGCCTGATGCATGCGCCCAAAGAAAAAATTTCGATCCGGACGAGTTATAATGTTTCCGCTGTGCAATTCGCGCCGGAAGATCTCGTCAAAGAGATTGAGCGGCACAATCCCCGTTTTACTTGCGAATATCAGCCCGACAGCCGCCAAAAGATCGCCGATTCCTGGCCGCGGACGATCGATGATTCGCAGGCGCGGAAAGACTGGGGCTGGTCTCCCTCCTTCGATTTAAAAAAACTCTCCGATGTAATGTACGAACAGATTAAGAAGAAACTGTCATGACCCGAAAGCTCTTTTTGGAAACGCTGAATCAAGAATTGGCCCGTATTGGACAGGCAAAAACAGCGAAGCGTTTTGAAAAAGTGATCGAAGGGTTCACAAAAGATTCTTCTTCCCACGCCCCTCAAGCTGTCATCGGGGGAAAACCATACCGAGTTTTCAATTCGAACGATTATCTAGGACTCCGTTTTCATCCCTATCTTCGCGCGTCCGAGCACGCCGCTTCCGATGATTTCGGTACGGGGCCCGGGGCTGTCCGATTTATTTCAGGCACCTTGTTGGTTCATCGGGATTTAGAAAAAGCTATCGCTTCTTTCCATGGGCGCGATGACGCCATTGTATTTTCGAGCGCTTTCGCAACTAATCTCGCAGTTTTATTCTGCCTGATCAAAGGACAAGCGGCCGATTCGGTCGTCGGCGGAAATACGCTTGTCATTTCAGATGCTTTGAACCACCGGAGCATCATCGACGGAATCCGCGTCGCGAATTTGCCTAAAGAGCAGAGGATGGTCTTCAATCATCTCGACCTTCACGATCTCGACCGGATTTTATCTGAGAAAAAAGGGGCGTTCAAGCGGGTCGTCGTCGTCACGGACGGGATTTTTTCTATGCTTGGGGAAGCCCAGGACATCAAAAAAATGCGTCAAGTGATCGATGCCCATGACGCTCATTTCGAAGAGGGCGTTTGGCTTGTCGTCGACGATGCGCATGGAGTCGGGGCTTTCGGTAAAACTGGCCGCGGCGTCGAAGAGGCCTTTCAAGCAAAGGCCGATGTCCTCATCGGGACGCTCGGAAAGGCTTTCGGCGCCGATGGCGGATATGTGACCGCCGAGCAAAAAGTGATCGATTATTTGCGCGAATCGGCCGCGACGTATATCTACTCCAATTCGATTTCTCCAGGGACAGCGGGCGCCGCGTTAGCGGCTTTCGAATTGATGAAAACTCAAGAAGGGGAAAAGCTCCTTGCGCAACTCGTGCATAACAGAGAACTCTTTAAGAACCTGATGGAAAAAGCCGGCTGCACCTTCGCGGCCCAGTCGATCCATCCGATCCAACCGGTCCTTCTTGGAGACGCCTCAAAAACAGCCAAATACAAAGAAGGGTTGTTTGAAAAAGGGATTTTAGTCACCAATATCAATTATCCCGTCGTCCCTAAAGGGCGCGACGAGATCCGCGTCCAAATTTCCGCCGCCCATACCAACGAAGATATCCACGCTTTCGTCGATAGCTGGAAAAGCATTTCTCCCTAAACCTTCTTAGAAGCAGACAGCTTCTTCGACTTGCTCCTCTATTCAGAAACCTCTATAGAGGCAAGTATGAACCGAGAATATACTTGTCCGATGCATCCGCAGATCTTGCGGCCCAATCCAGGGTCTTGCCCCATTTGCGGCATGGCGCTGGAACCCAAATCGGGAGGCAAAGAAGAGAATCCCGAATTGAAATCAATGAGCCTCCGCTTTTGGATCGGGCTTGTTCTCACAGGATTGATCGTCCTGAATGAATTTTTTTTCTGGAGCGGAAATTCCTGGATCCAGGCTGGATTGGCCACTTTCGTCGTATTTGGATGCGGATGGCCTTTTTTTGTGAAAGGTGCGCGCTCCTTCGCTAGCTGGCATTTAAACATGTTTTCCTTGATCAGCTTGGGTGTTGGGGCCGCCTATTTTTACAGCCTCGCCGCGCTTATTAAACCCTCTTTGTTTCCTCTTTCTTTTCGGCACAACGGACAGGTGGAACTCTATTTTGAAGCAGCCGCATTCATCACGCTCCTTGTGATTTTGGGACAGCTTTTAGAATTGAAGGCGAGAAGTAAAACAAGCCGAGCGATTGAGGAGCTGCTCGATTTAGCGCCCGTTTCTGCGCGGGTCGTCCTTGAAGATGGGAGCGAGAATGAGATCCCTCTGGAAGAGGTGAAAAAGGGGGACAGACTGCGCGTCAGGCCGGGAGAGAAGATCCCGACCGATGGCAGAGTTTTGGAAGGGAGCGGTTCAGTCGATGAATCGATGGTCACAGGCGAGCCGATTCCAGTTTTGAAAAAGGAAAGCGACTTTGTCACTGGATCGACTTTAAATGAGAGCGGAAGCTTCGTCATGCGAGCTGAAAAAGTGGGCAGCGAAACGCTCCTCTCTCGGATCGTCCATTTGGTAGGCGAAGCGCAGCGGAGCCGCGCTCCTATCCAAACTTTGGCGGATACTGTCTCATCCTATTTTGTCCCCGCGGTAGTCCTAATTGCAATTTTGACATTTATCGTTTGGGGAGTTTTCGGCCCTCCTCCTGCGCTTGCCAACGGGTTAGTTAACGCTGTTGCGGTTTTGATCATTGCCTGTCCCTGTGCGCTAGGGCTTGCCACTCCCATGTCGATCATGGTTGGGATTGGAAGGGGCGCTTTATCTGGGCTTTTGATTAAAAACGCGGAGGCGCTCGAGACGATGGCCAAAGTGGATCTCGTTGTTGTGGACAAGACCGGAACGCTGACGGAAGGAAAGCCGAAACTTTCGAAAATCGTCAACATCGGCGCAAAAGATGAAAATGAAATTCTCCAAATCGCGGCGAGCTTAGAAATAGCGAGCGAGCATCCCCTGGCAAAATCGATCCTCGAACAAGCCAGGGAAAAAAATCTCTCTTTGCTCCCAATGGAAAACTTTCAAAATTTGAAAGGCAAAGGAATCCAAGGAAAGATCGAAGGGAGCGATATCGCAATTGGGAACAAACAGCTTTTTGACGAATTGCAAATCGATCTGTCGGGAATCGAAGAAAAAGCCCAATCGCTGCGGCGAGACGCAAACACTGTTTTTTATTTGGCGAAAAACAGTCAATGTTTAGGACTCCTCGCCGTCGGGGACCCAATCAAAGACTCGACTCTCGAAGCGATCGAAAGTCTCCATCAAGACGGTATTCGCATCCTTATGCTGACAGGCGATAGCCGGATCACCGCCGAGGCAGTTGCCCGAACACTTGGGATCGATGAAATCGAAGCGGAGATTCTCCCCGATGCCAAAAGCGGGGTCGTAAATCGGCTGAAAAGCGAAGGACATATCGTCGCCATGGCCGGCGACGGGGTCAACGACGCTCCCGCTCTCGCAGCGGCAGATGTAGGCATTGCGATGGGAACGGGGACCGATATAGCAATGGAAAGCGCAGACATCACTTTAATCAAAGGCGATCTCAGAGGGATCGCAAGAGCCAGGCGCTTAAGCCAATCGACCTTGAAGAATATCAAGCAAAATCTCTGGTTCTCATTTCTTTACAACGCTCTCGGAGTCCCTATCGCAGCAGGGATCTTTTATCCTTTCTTCGGTCTTTTGCTCAGTCCTGTGATCGCCAGCGCCGCTATGGCGTTTAGTTCTGTTTCGGTCATAGCCAATTCTTTGCGTCTCAGAAAAATTAAGATCTGATTGAGAAATAAGCTCCCGATGTATAACCTATCGGGCTTATTTTACAGGCTGAAAAATGAGAATCGAATCTGCAAATACAGTTTTTCGAGTCGAACGTGCGACCTATGCGCATGACTTGGAGCAAGCCGCTTCTACGATCAACGCAGCTTATAAAAAAGTAAAGTATTTGAAGGATGAGACGCAAAGGGTTTCTCCCGCAGAACTTCGCGCCCATATTGACGATCCTAAAAAAAGACTCTATTTCTGTCTTTCTCCCGAAGGGAAGATTTGCGGTTCGCTTTTAATGCAGATGATGGAAGAGGACCTGGCCGAATTGGGCCTTTTTTCCATCCATCCCGATTTTCAAGGAATGAAAATCGCTCCCCAATTTTTGAAGCGCGTGGAAAATGAAGCGTTCAAAAAGGCGCGCGAAATCATTTTGAAGGTAATCCCTCTTTATCAAGAACCTCTCATCAAATTTTACGAGCGGCAAGGATACGGAATCACTGGGCGGATCGAACCGTTTTCGAAAGAAGACCAAGACAAATACATCCGGCCCGAATGCCGAGACAAAGTCTATTTCTCGATTATGAATAAAAGCCGCTAGGTTCTTAGCGGGCTAAAAAGGCGAAATAGCGCTGCAGGACGATTGGGTTGCGCAAGGGTTCTTCGAAATGGGGATCGGACGATCCTTCATTTTTGGGTTCGATGATGAGGTCGCAGGGGCCGCTTTTTTCAGCGGCTGCTTTGAGATCGGAAATCGCGGTCGGAGGGAGGGTTTGATCATCCTCGTTCATGATCAAGCAAGTCGCAGCCGTTCCTTTCTCGAGAGATCGGAGGCGGCGAAGGGTATCGAAATCGGCCCCGTCCTTTTCAATCGCGCCTATGCCCATGAGTCCGATCTTATTCGATGGCCATTGCGAATGGGCGACGACAGCCCGCAAAGAGGGAGGGGCATGGATCAAGACGGCGTCCAAACCTTCTTTGTGGTGGAGCTCTTTGAGACGGGCGGCGGGGAAAGTGGCTCTGCAGGAGCCCATCGCTTTGATCTGCTGGGGCGCCATTCCCTCCTGAAGCAGTTTTTGATAGATAGCCTCCGCGTCTTGGAAAAATCCTTTTATAGAGATTTCATCCCGCCAATCGAAAACCGCGTATTTGAAGCCTGCGGCCAGATGCAGCCCAATGAAGGCTTTATCCATAGGGATCGTTCGGCCGAATCCGTTGCAACGGAGTATGCATTTGTTGGAGGCTCCTGGAATGGGCGGCGGGACGCGGAATGAATGGTTCTTCTTCTCTTCAAACCATTTGAATTGGCGGAGGCGCTGCAAACAGCTCCAGTCCTGTTCCGTGCGCGGCCGGATCCATTCTCCGTCCCGGACGCCGCCGTTCTTTTCGATCCATTCTTCGAATTTCTCAGGCGTATAGAGGGCCCATTGAATCGTTTTACCGTCTTCGGTCGCGGCTGTCCGGATCTCTGCGAATTCGGAAAGGAATGCGGCGCTTTGGGCAAGCCGGACCGGGTCGTAAGATTCAAACCGGTTTGGGATGCCTTGGCATTTCATCCAAAGATTGACGACGGCCCTTGCCAAAGGTTCGACGATCCATCTCGAAAAGCGGTCTTGGAGCGCAGACAATCGGAATAGGCAAATCTTTAATAAATAACCAGCTAAGGGTTCGATGATCTTTTTAAAAAGCCATTCGAAGAGGGCGGAAACGCGGTCCTTCACCCAAAGAAGCGGGGATTTGCAAGAAACAGGTAAAGGGTCTCTAGATTGGATGGTTAAATTCATGGCGGATAGGTTAAAAGAAGAGGGGGTTTTTGGGCAAAGGCAAAGGCAATGGCATAGACAGGGACAGGAGAAGCGTTTGACAGGATCGTAATATTCATTTATTGAATAGAATTATGCTATTTAAAGAACGCAGTTTTAAAATCCATATCCTCACTGTATTCCTGTGTCTGATTTCATTCGCTTGCTTTTGCATCATTTGGTTTAGCTATTTCAGGGAATCCCAATCGATCCAGAATACGGCTTCAGAGACGGTCGAAAGCTCCAGCCAATTCATCATCGAGAAGGTCGACCGTTTAGTGACCGATATGGAGCAGTTAGACAAAATCATCGCTAATTTCTATACCCATTCGCCCGATATCAGTCTAAATAACAAAGAATTGATCTCCGATATGATCGACGTGTCGAGATACTATACCTCCGTTTACGCGTTATATTTCGGTCTGCCCAATGGGAATTTTTTCGGCATCATCAACCTGATCAACGAGGGGCTCACCCGCTATTTTTTCGACAGGTCGAAACTACTTCCTGCCAATGCAGAGTTCGCTGTCCAATATGTCGATCGGACGCAAGCGGCGCCGGTAGAAACCTATATTTACTTAAACGATAAGAAGGAAGAGGTGGGACGGGAAAGTTCCAATACCCCTACTTTCGACCCGAGGACCCGCCCTTGGTATCAAGGGGCGGTTCAAGAAAAAGGGATCCATTGGACCGGCCTCTACGCTTACGCCCCCATTCCTTTTCAGGGGATTTCCGTGACCGATCCGATTTTCGACGAGTCTGGAAAATTGCTGGCTGTTGCCGGAGCCGATTTGACCTTGAACTCCCTCGGAGAATTTCTCCTCAATCTCAAAATCGGAAAAAAAGGGAAGGCCTTCATTCTCAATTCATCTGGAAATGTAATTGTCCCTCAAGTTAAGGACTCCTCGCTTGCCGATACCGCGTTCAAAAATTACTCGAAAGAAAAAAATAAAGATTTTACCTTTGATCTTGGAAAAGTCTCCTATTTAGGCTCGGTCCATCCTTTTGTCCTATCGAAGCAAAGCGAATGGCTGATTTTGATCGCGGTTCCAGAGGATGATTTTTTTCATGAGGCTTTAGTCTCCCAAGAACAAACCGTGTTCATTTCTCTCGCCATTTTGATATTCACAGGAATCATCGTTTTTTATTTTTCCAAAAGGATTTCCGACCCGATCGTTTTGCTCTCAAAAGAAGCGGACAAGATCAGGCGGCTTGAATTGGAAAGCGATGTGAAAATCGATTCCCGCATCCGGGAAATATCGCTGATGTCCAATTCGATGTCGGCGATGAGGGTGGCCGTGAATTCATTTGCCCGCTATATCCCGAAAGAAGTCGTCAAGCAACTCATGCAAAAAGGGGAGGACATCAAACTCGGAGGCGAGAAGAAAAAACTGGCGATCTTATTTACCGATATTTCCGGTTTTACGCCTATTGCCGAAACCTACGATTCCGAACAGTTGATCTTACTTCTTTCAGAATATTTCAATGGGATGTCCCACATTATTTTGGAAATGCAAGGGACGATCGATAAATTCATCGGGGACGGTTTGATGGCGTTTTGGGGAGCTCCACAAGAAGTTCTCGACCCTTCGGAAAAAGCATGTCTTGCTGCACTGAATGCGAGGGAATTTATCAAGAACCTCAATGAAAGATTCAAAAAAGATGGAAAACCTCAATTCGCAACTCGGTTCGGCATCCACACTGGGACCGTCATCGTAGGAAATATCGGCACCCCGGAGAGGATCAATTATACCGTTATGGGCGGTCCTGTGAATATCGCAGCCAGGCTGCAAGTATTGAATAAAGACTATCACACTTCAATCATCATGACTGAAGAGACAAAAGACGAGGCTGGATCGGAATTGCTCATCCGCCCACTCGACGATATTGTCATAAGGGGCTTGACCCATAAGAGAAAAATCTACGAATTGATGACCCTGAAAACCAACGCCGCCCCAGACCAAATTTTCCTGCAGGAGCAATTTACGGCGGCATTCGAGCATTATCAAAACCAGCGTCTAAAAGAAGCGAAAGACCTCTTTGAAAAGATCCATGAGCGCTGCCCCGACGATTACCCCACCCAGCTCTATCTTGAGCGGCTTAAAGACGTTTAACGGCCGTTTTTGGGGGTTTTGCGGATCCCGTCGATAGTTAGAGACTGGTTGTCCCTGTCGGGCATTTTCTTCATCGCGTATTGCATCCCCTGCTCGTAATCGATGTCCCAATCTGCCCTTTTCCCGCCCCTTCCTGCTTTCCCTTTTCCTGAATTATCCTCTATGCGAAGACGCTCCATTTGACTGGGGCTAAGCGGTTTGGCTCGGCTGATGGCCGATCTGGCGGCCCGGCCAGCGGACCCGATTTTTCCTGGTTTCGATCTGGGTTTCATAGCAATCCCTACTTCTTCTTTCCTCATTTAATCATTAATGTTATTAATTTTCAAAATTATTTGTTTTAATTAATAAATATTTAGTTTATAATATTATTATTTAAATAATAGGTTAATTATGGCGTCAGGCTTAGGCCCAGTTGTAGCATACGATCCAGAAAAGGATTGCGGAGTTTGTCTAGAAAAGAGACCTCTAGTAAAAATATCTGAGGCTGAAGGAGAAGTGCATAAATTTTGCCTATCCTGCATCCAAGGCGTGAAACTAATGGCTGATCCGAAATGTCCGGTATGCCGGCGAGCGATCCCGCTGCCGCAAGTCCCAGATGTCCCAGCTCCTCTATTGAATCCGGCGCAGGTGATCCAGCGGATGGATGATGCGGAATTGAGAAATGCCGTCACAGCTCTCGATCCTGCCCGAATCCGAAGAGTGTTGTCTAATCGCCGATTCTCTGAAGCCGGGCTTAACCAGGCCATTGGAATGATCGTTCAAAGAAATCGGTCCTTTGGAGGTTGTTTAGATCTGCTCCGTCCCTTTCTGCAGGTAGACATTCCTGAGCAGTGGCTAGGTCCAATCCTCACCATCGCTTTTCAATATCGCGATTTCGATTTCATGATGCAGCTGCCTCTAAACGCGGGCCGTTTTTACAATCCTGCTTTGTATACTTATTTTGTCGATATAGTTTCCTGCTGCAACCGTCCAGATGTAATCGACCGTTTGTTCTTGGGCTTGAATCTCAACGAGGATATTCATCTCTTCCATCGTATTTTCCATGCGGGCATATATAATAACCGCGTCGATTTTCTCCAACGGTTATACCCTGATGGTTTAGCGGATCTTCCCTATGAATTTCGCGCGACGGGAGTGAGGTCTGCTGCAAGACTAGGGCACCTGCCTATCGTGCAGTTTTTGCTTGCGGATGGGGCTGTCCTATCTGACGAGGACCTTCGTGAGGCGATCCAGATCGCTCGGGAACACAACCACCCTGAAATCGTCCAAGCTTTGCCTGTACCTCAAAACAATCTGCTCAGGATGGCCGGGGCCGCAGCTGCCATTCTAATCGACTTTGGTAGAATGTTTGCTGGACTTGTAAACCTATAATTTCCAGTTTTTTGTGAATTAGGTTGTTTTAGAATTGATAAATTTTGTATAATCTAGGTCATAAAGGATAGTCTATATCCTTAGAGAGATATGAAAATGAAACAAGACACAAACCTAAGTTACTGGATAGAGCCAGGCCAGGCCGCAGCGGCTGAGTCCTCTTCTATCGTTCCTTCATTCATTCTTTCCGTTTCTCCTTCCCATCATCATCACCATCATCATCATTCCTAATTTCCTTTATTCGTTGTTCTACAGCAACGAGTAAAACCACTTAGTTTTTGCTTTAATTTTTTTGTAAATATTTTTTTTAATTTCATTAGGACTGTATGAAAAAAGCTATTTTTTCTGTTTCGGATAAATCCGATTTATTGAATTTCGCCAGGGTATTGGCAGGACGTTTCGAAATTTTGTCGACATCGGGAACATATCGACTTTTGAAAGAGGGGGGCGTTCCCGTTCAAAAAATCGAAGACTTTACCGGTGTTCCAGAACTTCTCGGGGGCAAGGTCAAAACGCTCCACCCGAAAATCTTCGCGGGCATTTTGGGCAATGATCCCGATTCGGTCGGATTAGTGGCCGTTAATCTCTATCCGGTCGGAAAAGGGGAGATCGATATCGGAGGCTCTGCGCTGCTTCGCGCCGCGGCCAAAAATTATGAAAATGTGATCGTCCTTTGCGATCCTGCCGACTACGAAGAGGCGGCTAGAAGAATTGCCGCCGGAGATGCGGATCTTGAGTTTCGAAAAACGCTGGCTGCAAAAGCGTTTCGGCTGACTGCCAGTTACGACGCGGAGATCGCCGCCTCTTTGGACAGTGGGATTTTTCCTGAACGGCTTACCCTCTCATATAGAAAAGCAGGTCAACTGGCTTATGGGGAAAATCCATATACGGAAGCTGCTCTCTATCTCAAAGAAGGGGCTATCGGGGCCACTCAATTGCAGGGAAGGCCCCTTTCTTACAACAATCTCCTCGACGCCGATTCTGCTTTGACTCTGGCGATGAAGTTCGAGAGGCCCGCTTGCGCAATCATCAAACACAACAACCCTTGCGGGATGGCCGTCAAAGAGAGCCTTGCCCAGGCATTCATCGACGCCTACGAGGCCGATTCCCTTTGCGCTTTCGGAGGGGTTGTGGCTTTCAATGGCAGAGTCGATTTGGAAACGGCTGAGGCCATGGGAAAGAAATTTTTCGATTTGGCGATCGCTCCCGATTTCAGCGAAGAGGCGATCGAGTGTTTGCAGCGGAAAAGCAATTTGCGGGTGTTAAAATCGGGATTGTCCTCGCCTCGAAAAAGTGCGATTCGCGAAATAGCGGGAGGACTCCTTGTCCAAACGGAAGAATCTTTCCCCATTCAAAAAGGGGAGTGGAAAGTCGTCACTGAAAAACAGCCGACGGAAGAGGAGATCGAAGACCTCCTTTTCGCGGCGAAGGTGAACGAGGAAGTGAAGAGCAATAGCACGGTCATCGCGAAGAATGGAGTTGCGATCGGCGTCGGGGCCGGACAGATGAGCCGGATCGACAGCGTCCAGCTGGCGATTGGTAAAGCAAAAGACAAGGCAAAAGATGCTGTGATGTCGAGCGACGGGTTTTTCCCGTTTCCCGATTCGATCGAGGCGGCTGCTGAGGCGGGGATTACGGCGATCATCCAGCCTGGAGGGTCCAAAAAGGATCAGGATGCCATCGACGCTTGCAATCGCAATGGGATCGCGATGGTTTTTACAGGCAAACGGCTATTTAAACACTAAGAGATTTATGGAAATCGATTTTGAAAAAGGACAAGGACTCGTGCCCGTGATCATTCAAGAAGAAGGAAGAGTGCTCATGCTGGGATACATGGACCGGGAAGCTTTAGAAAAGACGCGCAAAGAAGGAATGGTTTGGTTCTACAGCCGTTCCAAAAAGCGTCTTTGGATGAAAGGAGAAACGAGCGGCAGTACATTGCAGGTCGTCGCAATCGCGGTCGATTGCGATAAAGATGCGCTGCTCATCGAAGTTAAAGCGAAGGGGGCTGTTTGCCACCTGGGAACGAAAAGCTGTTTTAAGGAGATTGTATGATTAAGCTCGGATTGCCCAACAAAGGGCGGTTAAGCGACAAGAGCCTCGAGCTGCTGACGCAGGCGGGATTCCAGATTTTGACCAAAGAGAGGAAGCTTTCAGCGATTTGCGAAAACTTCACGATGGAGGTGATTTTCGCGAGGGCCAATGACATCCCCGGTTTTATCCAAGAGGGGATCATCGATCTCGGGATCACGGGACAGGACTTGGTGGAAGAAAAAGGGATCGATCTCGCTTCGATCTTGGAATTGGATTTCGGCCAGGCGGAACTGGTGCTGGCCGCGCCTAAGGATTTCGATCACGGCCAGACTGTTTAATGGAAGAGTGAAAATCGCGACGGCTTATCCGAAAATCACGCGCGAATTTTGTCAAAAACAGAATATCCAAGCCGACATCATCGATATGTCGGGAGCTGTGGAACTGGCCCCGAAATTGGGGCTTGCCGACGCGATCGCCGATCTCACCTCTTCTGGAGAAACCCTGAAGATGAACGATCTCGTCGTGTTGAAGACCCTTTTGGAGACTAAGGCTTGCCTATTTTCCAAAAAAGAGGGAGGCAAAAACATCGACCCTATCCTTATGGCTTTGAGGGCGGTATTGGCAGCGAAAAACCAAAAATTTCTGATCGCAAACCTTCCGAAAAAGAGTTTGGCCGACTTAAGCCGCATCGCGCCGGGTTTGAGCGGGCCGACTGTGATGTCGATTTTAGGCAGAGACGATCTTTGCGCGATCCAAGTAGTGGTCAACGGCCTGGAAATGACCGGGATCATCGGCCAGCTGAAACAGCTTGGGGCGAGCGGCATATTAGTGACCAACATCGAACAGATGGTGCCCTGAATGGAGCTGAAAGAACTGGAAAAAATCATTTCTGCAAGAGCGCAAGGGGACAAAAACGGCTCTTATACTTTTCGTCTTTTGACGGAAGGGACTTTAGCGGAAAGGAAGCTGAACGAGGAAGCGTACGAGGCTGATCGAGGCCGCTTTTAAAGGCAAAAGGGAAGAGATTCTAATGGAGAGCGCCGACCTTCTCTTTCATTTCCTCGTATTTTTGCGCAAATACGGCATTTCTTTGGACGAAATCGAAAACGAACTGGCCAGGAGGGCAAAATGAAGATCATTGAGTGGACGGATCGGCAAGCGTTGCAGAATTTGAAAGAGAGGAAAATCGATTTGCGCTCTTTTGTCGAAAAAGTCGAACCGATCGTCAGGGATGTCAAAGAACAGGGCGATACGGCGATCCGGCGGTATGCGTTGCAATTCGATAAGCGGGAATTGATTGAGATAGAAATTAAGCAAAGGGGATTTGAAGTCGATCCTATATTGAAAAAGGCTCTGATCCAGGCGAAAGAGAATATCGAAAAATTCCACGCGGCCCAGATGCCTAAAGAGTGGCGGATCGAGATCCTTCCCGGCATCGAGGCAGGTCAGCTCGTCCGGCCCTTGAAAGAGTGGGATGCTACATTCCAGGAGGGAGATATCCACTTGTCTCGACGGTCTTGATGGCGATTTTGCCTGCGAAAATCGCCGGTGTGAAAGAGGTGGTCGTCTGCACTCCGAAAGCATCTGCGGAAATTTTATTCGCCTGCGAGCTCTGCGGAGCGGACCGGATTTTCGAAATCGGGGGGGCGATGGCGATTGCGGCAATGGCCTATGGGACTGAAACGGTGCCGAAAGTCAACAAAATTATAGGCCCGGGAACTCTTACGTCTCGGCGGCGAAAAAAATTGTCTATGGGGATGCCGGGATCGATTTTATCGCTGGGCCAAGCGAAATCGTTATCATCGCAGACGATGGGGCGAATCCTCTATCCATCGCAGCCGATTTGCTGGCCCAAGCGGAACACGGCCCTGATTCGATGTCTGTTTGCATTACGCCATCCCGGAAATTGGGAATGGAAGTTGTAAAAGAAGTGGAAAAACAGCTTGAAGAATTACCCACGCGCAGAGACGGCGAGGATTGCCCTTGAAGAAAGAGGCGCGGTCATTTTGGTAGACGATTTAAGGGAAGCGTTTTCCGTGAGCGATTTTCTCGGTCCGGAACATTTGGCGCTCCAGGTCGAAGATCCAGCAAACTGGCTCCCTTTTGTAAATAACGCCGGCTCCGTTTTTTTGGGGGAATATGCCGCAGTGGCTGCGAGCGATTACGCAAGCGGGCCGAATCACGTTCTGCCGACCGGAGGGTTTGCCTCTGCGCAGTCTGGCTTGAGTGTGAAAGATTTCATTAAAACACCGACTGTTCAAAGCCTCACGAAAAAAGGGCTTGAACAGATCGCACCGACAATTATCGCTCTCGCGGAAGCAGAAGGGCTGACAGGACACGCACAATCGATTAAAACGAGGTTAAAATGATCACTCCAAAAGAATCTGTACAGAAAATGAAACCCTATTCAGGTCCCGGAGAGGGGAGAATGGGAAATCTACGGCTCGATTTCAACGAGAACCTTCTTGGGGCGAGCCCAAAGGTGATCGAGGCGATCGGTAAAATCACGAGGGAAGAGTATGGCTGCTACCCGAATATAAAGACCTCAATCAAGCGCTCTCCAAATTTTTAGGGGTCTCAGAGGAATGCGTGATCGCGACGAACGGAAGCGACGAGGCGATCAAGGTCCTTTTCGATGCCTACATAGACAAAGGCGACGAGGTCATACTTCTCACTCCGAGCTATTCGATGTACGAGATCTACGCTCAAATCGCGGGGGCTGACATCGCCTGGATTCCTTATGGACCCGATTTTTCGTTTCCAATATCGGAAATCCTCAAAAAAATTGGCCCTTCCACCCGTTTGATCGCGATTGCGAACCCGAACAATCCGACCGGCACGCTGATCCCGAGGGAAGCTCTGGTCAAAATTATCGAAAAAAATCCCAAAATGGCGGTTTTGATCGACGAGGCCTATGCTTTGTATGCGAAGGCGACGAACCTCGATTTGGCCACGCTCTATCCGAATGTGTTTGTGACCCAAACGTTTTCCAAAGGGCATGGGTTGGCGGGACTTCGGATCGGAATCCTTGTTTCAGAAAAAGAAAATATCGACACGGTCTCCAAAATCCTCTCTCCGGCCTATAGCGTCGATTGCTTGGCTGTGGCGGCGGCGATAGCGGCGATGGAAGATTACGCTTATGTGGAGCGCGTATGTGGATGAATGATCATCGCACCGCGAGAGAATTCGTCAAAGGGATCGAACAATTGGGGTTTCAAACGGTCCCAAGCCAGGCGAATTTCGTTTTGGTCCGGTTTGGCCAGTGGGCAGGAAGAATCAAATCAGCCTTAGCCTACCGGAACATTCTCGTCAGGGAGAGATCCGACGCTAAGGGTTGTTTGCGGATTTCGATCGGGAGCAGGGAACAGATGAGGAAGTCCTCGGTATTTTGGGTTCCCTTTGCGAGAAGAGAGCTTTGATTTTCGATATGGATGGAGTGCTCGTCGACGAGAGCGCCTCGTATCGCCCCTGTATTGCGAAGACGGCCGAGTCATTTTTAGGGAAGAAAATCGACCTCTCGGTTATCGAATCGCTGAAAGCAAAGGGAGGCTATAACAACGACTACGATTGCACCGAGGCGGTCCTCGCGCTGAATGGAGCTTCGGCCGAGCGGAGGGAAATCATCGACCGGTTCGACTCTTATTACGAAGATTTCAAAAAAGCGGAAACTTGGCTGATCGATGAAAAACTTCTTCTAAATTTAAAAGAAAAATACCGGTTGGGGATCTTTACCGGGCGGCCCAAAAAAGACGCGCTGGATGCTCTCCAACGATTTGGCAAGGAATCGCTTTTTGACGTCGTTGTCACGGACGATGACGTAAAAGAGAGAAAACCGAGTCCTGAGGGGCTATACGCCGCACTCAAAGAACTGGGCGCGCTCAAGGCCGTCTATATCGGCGATAGCAAAGACGATGCGGAAGCGGCGAGGCGGGCTTCCGTCGAATTCATAGGCGTTGTAGCTCCTGGAGGAAGCCCTGCGGCTCTTTGTCAGATCGGAGTGTCTACGATTCTTGAAAACATCAACGACTTAGAGGATTTTTTATGACGAAGCGGACAGCGGAAATCCAGCGGATCACGAACGAGACCCAAATTGCGCTCAAGCTTTGCTTGGATGGAACAGGGATCTCCAAAATCGGAACGGGGATCGGTTTTTTCGACCACATGCTTGAACTTTTTGCCAAACACGGCGGATTCGATTTAGAGATCGATGCAAAGGGCGATCTAAAGTCGACCAGCACCACACGGTGGAAGATGTCGGGATCGCTTTAGGCGAGGCTTTTATGAAGGCTCTTGGCGATAAAAAAGGGATCAACCGGACTGGCTATTTCGTGTTTCCGATGGATGAGTCGTTGTCCATTTGCGCGGCAGACCTCAGCAATCGCCCGTTTCTCGAATACCGGATGAAACTGGGATTTCGGAAGATCGGCGATTTCGAGACGGTCAATCTGCCGAATTTTTTCTGCTGGATTTGTGAACGGCGCCCGGCTGAACCTCCACCTCGTGTTGGCGTACGGAAAAGATCCGCACCACAAGGTCGAGGGGTGTTTCAAAGCGTTCGGCAAAGCGATGCGGATGGCCTGCTCTTTGGATCCGGCGATGAAAGGGATCATACCTAGTACTAAGAGGAGTCATATGATGACTCCGAGTTTTCACAAAAGGAGTCATATGATGACTCCGGGCACAAAAGGTGTTTTATGATCGCGATCGTAGACTATGGAGCGGGAAATCTCCAATCGGTGAAAAATGCTTTGGATCGGCTTGGCATCGAATCGGTTGTCACGGACGACCCGAATGACCTTTTAAACGCCGACAAAGTGATTTTCCCCGGTCAGGGCCATTTTGGGGCGTGCGTAAAAGCGCTTCAAGAAAAAGGGCTGTTCGAAGTGGTGCGGCAAGCGGCAATGAAAAAGCCATTTTTGGGTATTTGCGTTGGGATGCAGCTTCTCTTCGAAAGGAGCGAAGAAGCTCCCGGCATTGCCGGTTTGGGCGTTTTAAAAGGGGAGGTGAAACTTTTTGGAAAGGGGCAAAAGCTGCCTCAAATGGGATGGAACAAAACAGAGGGACAGGCCGATTTTTGTGGGGAGTTTTACTATTTCGCCAACAGCTATTGCTGTTTTCCGGAAGATGCGGACTCCATCGCAGCGACCAGTTTTTATGGGGAGAGCTTTGTTTCCGCAGTGGAAAAAGGAAACCTTCTCGCTGTCCAATTCCACCCGGAAAAATCGGGACCCGCGGGGATGAAAATTCTCGAGCGGTTTGCAAAAGGAGGCGGCGTATGCTGACCAAGCGAATCATTCCGTGCCTCGATGTAAAAGAGGGTAAGGTCGTCAAAGGAAAAAGTTTCATGGGCCTTCAAGAGGCCGGAGATCCGGTTTCTTTAGCGAAATTGTACGAGGCGCAAGGAGCGGACGAATTGGTCCTTCTCGATATTGCGGCCACTTTAGAAGGGAGGAACACTTTTCTCGACATTGTCGCGCAAACGGCGAAAGAACTTTCGATTCCCTTTTCCGTTGGGGGCGGCATCCGGTCTCTCGACGACATCCGCCGTCTATTGAACGCCGGCGCGGACAAGGTTTCGCTCAATAGCGCCGCTTTGAATCGGCCCGATCTGATCCGTGAAGCCGCTGAAGCGTTCGGATCGCAATGCGTGATTTTAGCGATCGATGTGAAACGAAAAGGAGCTAGCTGGGAGGTCTATTCTCATGCAGGAACCTTAGCTACGGGAAAAGACGCTTTAGAATGGGCCCTCGAGGGCCAGAGGCTGGGCGCCGGAGAACTGCTCGTCACCTCGATCGACCGGGACGGAAATCAACAGGGGTACGATCTCGAGCTCATCGAAAAACTCAGCAATCGTCTTACCATCCCCATCATCGCCTCCGGCGGCGTGGGCAAATGGGAAGATATCCGGGACGCTTTTGTAAAAGGGAAGGCCGACGCCGCTTTAGCCGCCTCGCTTTTCCACTTCAGCCGCTGTCCGATTTCCGAATTGAAACAACGATTAGCCAATGAAGGAATTTGTGTGAGGATATGATTTATTGCAGCATCGATTTAATGGACGGTAAAGCCGTCCAGCTCGTCCAAGGAAATCCGGAAAACAAGAAGCTGGAAGTCGCCAATGTCTATGCGCTTGCGGAAAAATTTTCTAAAATAGGCCCGATCAATGTGATCGATTTAGATGCTGCATTGGGTCGCGGGGACAACCTCGATTTGATTTGCGTGCTCGCGCAAAAATACCGGATCCGCGTCGGCGGAGGGATCCGCACTATCGAACGGGCAAAAGCGTACATCGATGCCGGAGCGGAAAAGATCATCATCGGCAGCAAGGCCTTGGATCTCGAATTTTTAAAAGACCTTGTATCCTTTGTCCCAAAAGAAAAAATCATCATCGCCGTTGATTCCTACAAAGACGAAATCGTCATCCAAGGGTGGAAGGAAAAGACGAAACTCAAGACCGAAGAGATGATCTCGATCTTAGAGCCATATGGCTCCGAATTCCTCTATACGCAAGTCGAAAAGGAAGGCCTCATGAAAGGCCCCGATTTCGATCGCCTAAAAAAACTGAGGCCCCTCACAAAGCTCCCTTTCACCGCAGCAGGCGGCATCTCGAGCATCCAGGATATAGAAGCCCTTGAAAAAGAAAACATCGGCAGTGTCTTGGGAATGGCCCTCTACACCGGAAAGATCGATTTTAATGAATTGGTCGTAGCTGCCGATGTTTTAGGTTCTTAGATACTTGAGTTTAGGGTCTTGATTGAAAAATCGACAGGCCTGTATAATCATGACTAGTCAGACTAGGTTTATCTAATATGGTCAATAGGTCAAATCAACGAAAGCGGTCTTTTCGGAATACGCGGAGGCATAAGAAATGGCAAGTTCAGGAGGCAAAAGCTAAATTCTCCCAACTTTTGAATGAAGCTATGACGTCTGGTTATCAGACCATTACAAAAAATGGCGAACCGGTGGCTTATGTTGTTTCGAAAGATGAATTTGATCGATATCTGCAACCCAAAAAAACTTTTATCGAAGTATTCGATGAATGTCCTTATCCTTTTGTCGACTTGGATATAGAGAGAAGTACCGATACGATCCGAGATAGTGGGATAGGTTCATGACCTACTTGCTTGATACCTGTATTGTTTCAATGTTGAGGAAAAAGGGAACTGTCGATGGGTTGAAATTGAGAGAATGGTTTGAAAGACATGATCCCCTCTCCTATTTCATCAGCGTATTGACAGTAGGTGAATTGGAATTCGGAATCGCAAAACTTAAGGAAAATGAAAAAGTAAAAAATGCTTTGCGAAGTTGGCTGCTTGGTGAACTGATTCCCAATTTCGAGCATCGAATTATCCCCATCGATCAGCAAATCTGTTCGATTTGGGGGAATATGAGCGCAGAGGCTGCCCAAAAAGGGATCGTCTTGCCTATGGGAGATGCGTTGATTGCATCTACGGCAATTAAACATGACCTAATCGTTGTGACGCATAACACGAAACACTTTTCTTCGACAGGGGCTCGTATTTTCGATCCTTTGAACTCTTAGAGACTGACCACAAACCGAGGCTTCGTCGAGTTTTTGGATTATTTTGGCCAATTTTCGGACTCAAACTTGGGGGGCTATATACCTTGTCGATATTGCCCCCCAAGGATTTGAGCCGAAAATTGGCTCAAAAGAACCGAAAAATCGACAGATGCTCGGTTTGTGGTCAGTCTCTTAGAAGCTGTCTGCGATCTTTTTAATTTGCCTTGCAATTTCTTTTTCGCGCTTTTTAATTTTTCGAACTTCGCCGACTTTATTCAAGTCGTCTTCGTTCTCCAAAATTAAAAATCATCGAAAAATCTAATTACCTTTCAAATCAAACGATCGCAGACAACTTGAGACCGTTGCATAAGTGCTTTGCTGAAGATTTTCGATGGTTTTTCTGCGAATTTCCATTTTTTTGAACGAGCTCAACTTGCAGAAAGTTAAGGAGTTCGAAAAAATTGAAAATTCGCCAAAAAACGCGGAAAGATTCGGCGAATGACTTATGCAATGGTCTCAACTTCTTAGTTCGCAATGCCTTTGTTGCATAAATCGGTATGTACATAAAAACTTAAAAATTAACCACCGAGTTCACCGAGAACACCGAGTGAAAACTATATTTCATTCAACCTCTCGGTGCTCTCGGTGTGCCTCGGTGTTTATTTAAACCATTTATTATCAGTGGCATGAGGCTGTTTTATTTACGCAACAAAGCCGTTCGCAATTGTTACAGGATTCTTTGCAATAAATGATCCCCGACGCGCAGCGCATTTGCAATCGCTGTGAGAGAGGGGTTTACTGCTCCGATGCTGGGGAAAAAACTGGTGTCTACGACGTAGAGATTGTCGAGTTCGTGCGCTTTGCAATTGAGATCGAGAACAGAGGTCTTCGGGTCTTTGCCGAAACGGCAGGTCCCGGCTTGGTGGGCGCATCCGGCGATCGGAACGGTTGTTCTGAGATAAGCGGTGCGGGGAAGAAAGAAATGCCTGCCCACCGAGCCGAGCATTTTTTTGAAATGTTTGAACAGCTGCTGTTTGGCCGTTTGGTTATTCGGAGTGTAATCGAGAGAGATCCTTCCTTGTTTATCGACTGTGACCCGGTTATTCGGATCGGGCAAATCTTCAGTCGAGAGCCAGAAGTCGACGGAGTGGCGGGCGATCTGATCGAGGATTTTTTGGGGTACGAGGGCGGTTTCGATCGGTTTTTCACCCCGGAACATGGGACCGAGCGATTTGCCGAGCATTTGAATATTGCCCATCGGATAGGGAAAATCCTTCGATCCCAAATAAAAATCGTTGATCGATAGCGTTTTTTGGAATTGGGTCTCGTTCGGCTCTGAAGACAGGGCGAGGACCGCTTGGCTGTTGTGGAACATGTAATTGCGCCCGACTTGATCCGACCCGTTGGCGAGGCCGTTTGGATGGCGGCCGTTGGCTGATTGGAGGAGAAGTTTCGCCGAGTTTGCCGCTCCGCAAGAAACGACGACGATCCCGCCTTTGAATACCGTGGGGACGCCGCCCACTTCTGCGACGACCTCAGTCACCGCAGTGCCTTGGGGATCCGTATTTAATTTGATGACATTCGCATGGATGATCAACCGCACATTCTTGGATTGGATAGCCTCTCTCACTCCGATGATTTCCGCATCGGCCTTCGCTTGGACTAGACAGGGGAATCCATCGCAAGTTTGGCACCGGACGCATCTGCTGTGGGGCATGTCTTTTTCGTTGAGCAGGATTGCGCAAGGGGCGGCAAAGGGATGGTAGCCGGCTTGTTTTAGTTGGTCGGATAGTTTTTGGATCCTCGGTTCATGGGAAACGGGAGGATAAAAGTAGGGTTTGCTCCGGCGGGGTTCCGTCGGATCGCCGCCTGCTTGGCCGTGCACTCGGTAGAGTTCTTCCGCCTTTGTGTAATAGGGCTCCATCTCGTCGTAAGAAATCGGCCACGCGGGTGACACGCCTCCCTCATGCTTAAGTTCGCCGAAATCCTCTTCGCGCAGCCGGTACAAAGCGGCCCCGTACATTTTGGTCGCCCCGCCGACAAAATAATGGACCTGGGGCTGGAAAGTTTTCCCGCTCCCATCGACCCATTGTTCGGGAGAAATATAGCGGTTTTCGACGAAGACCGATTTCGGGTCCCAGTTCGCGGCCTCGCGCCTCAGCCAGCCGCCTCTTTCGAGAAGGAGGATTTTCTTGCCCGAAGAGGCGAGATGGCGGGCCAAAGTCCCCCCGCCAGCTCCTGAGCCGATGATGATGACGTCGTAAAAATCGGTCATTGATTTTCGCCTATTTCCTGGATTAATTTTGCTGCAAGGCCTGTCCATCCTGTTTGATTGCTGGCGCCGAGTCCCGCTCCATTGTCGCCGTGGAAGTATTCATGGAACAAAATGTAATCGCGCCAATGGGGATCGGTCTGGAATTTTTCAATGCCCCCATAAACAGGGCGGCGCCCGTCTGCGTCTTTCAAAAAGATTTTAATCAAACGATGCGACAGTTCCAATGCGACCTCTTTCAGCGAGAGTTGATGTCCGGAGTTTTTGGGACATTCGACTTTGAAGCTAGTTCCCAGATAGGCATCATATCTTTTGAGAGCTTCGATCAGCATGTAGTTGATGGGGAACCAAACGGGGCCGCGCCAATTCGAATTGCCGCCGTATAGAGAGGTCGTCGATTCGGCGGGTTCGTAGTTCAAGCAGAATTTTTCCCCTCCTAAGAATATGCAGGATGGGTTTTCGCTTAATTTCTTGGAAACCGAGCGGATCCCGAAGGGGCTGAGCAGTTCCGATTCGTCGAGGATTTTTTCTAAAATCCTACGCACTTTGCCGGGACTTGCAAAAGATAAAAGCAACCTCTCTTTTGCGCTTTTCTTTTCATTGATGATGCATTGGGTGAGATCGGGACGGTGGTCGATCATCCATTGAAATCTCTTCCGGTATTCGGGAAATGGGTGATCCGTTTCGTTTGTATCCGCGGCAAAAAGAGGTGTAGTTCCGATCAAAGTGACCCCTGTCATTTTGATATTGCGGCCATGGGGCAGCGATAAAATGCCATGATAAAAACCATCCTTTTCATCCCAAAGCCCCTCTACGCCTCCCAGATTGTTCATCGCATCGGCGATGAAGACGAAATGTTCGAAGAATTTCGCCGCCATATCTTCATAGACGGGATCGTCAATCGCAAGCTCGAGGGCGATTTGCAAAAGGTTCAAGCAATACATGCCCATCCAGCTTGTCCCGTCGACTTGGGAAAGCAAACCTCCTTCGGGAACCCCTTTGCTTCTGTCGAAGACCCCGATATTGTCGAGCCCTAAAAAGCCCCCTTCGAAAATATTGCGGTCCCCATGATCTTTCCGGTTGACCCACCAAGTGAAGTTCAAAGAAAGTTTATGGAAGATCTTCTCCAGGAAAGGACGGTCTTTCCGCCCATAAATTTTTTGTTCGGTTTTGTAAATTGCAAAGGCGGCCCAAGCGTGGACGGGAGGGTTTACGTCTCCAAAGTCCCATTCGTAGGCTGGAATTTGCCCGTTGGGGTGCATGTACCATTCTTTCGTAAGCAATAGGAGCTGGTGTTTGGCGAAATCGGGATCGATCAAGGCTAAAGTTACAGCGTGGAACGCCAAATCCCAGGCTGCGAACCAGGGATATTCCCATTTGTCCGGCATAGAGAAAATATCAGCGGCGTCAAACATTTTCCATTTAGAATTGCGCCCTGATTTCCGATCTTCAGGCGGAGGCGGCTGGCCCGGGTCTCCATTCAGCCAGCGATTCACGTTGTAGTGGTAATATTGCTTGTTCCAAAGCATCCCTGCGAACGCTTGCCGTTGGACGGACCGCATGTCGTCGGACATTTCGAATGGGGAGATCCTTTTGTAAAACGCGTCGGCCTCTTCGATCCGTTTTTTGAAAAGCGCCTCGAAGGAGGAATCGAACGGGTTTGGCAAATTCCCTTGCTGGCATAAGCGGAGCCGCACAATTTCCGTTTTGCCGGGAGCGATCTGCAAAACATGATGGGAAGAGCATTTTGTGCCAGTGCGGGCAGGATTGACCGCGCTTTGATTTCCATGGATCAGAAATTCTCCGATCCCGTCTTTTACATAGGGAGTATCATTCGTGCGCCGAAAAGAGGCGCTCTTTATTGGTGTCGTTTTCGGTAAAGAGCCATTCTTTCGGCTGATCGGCATAGAGAAAATAGGAGCCTAAATCCGGGTGGGAGGCCGCCGCCGCTTTTCCTTTTAAAGAAAGATTGGGTTTGATGTTTTTGACCTGCGGTTCAAGCGGGTTGTTCCCAGGCCAATTCCAGGTGTTTCGGAACCAGAGGGTGGGCAAAAGATGCAGGGGAGCGGGATCGGGCCCTCGATTGGCGATGCTGATCTGGACCAAAAGATCGTTAGGGGAGGCCTTCGCATATTCGACGAAGACATCGAAATAGCGGTTCTCATCGAAGATTCCCGTATCGAGCAGCTCGTATTCGAAATCCTGGCGGGTCCGCTTCCCGTTTACTTCGAGCAATTCGCGTAAGGGTAAGCGTCCTGCGGATATTTATAGAGATATTTCATGTAGGCATGGCTGGGGAGGTTGTCGAGATAAAAGTAATATTCTTTGACGTCTTCCCCATGGTTGCCCTCATCCCCCGTCAGTCCAAAGAGCCTCTCTTTCAAGATCGGGTCTTTCCCATTCCAAAGGGCGATAGCGAAACAAAGCTGCTGCTTATCATCGGAAATACCGGCGATCCCATCTTCGCCCCAACGGTAGGCGCGCGAACGGGCTGCTTCGTGGGTGAAATAGCTCCAGGGCTGCTCGTCTTCACTGTAGTCTTCGCGCACAGTCCCCCATTGCCGCTCGCTTAAATAGGGGCCCCATTTGCGCCAAACTCCGCCGCCGTGCTTTTGCCGCGATTCTTCGAGCCTCTTTTCTTCTTCCGTCTGCATTTATAAACCAGGGCTTTGCTGCATGATGCCGCCGTCGACTACGATCGTGGTGGCGGTAATGTAAGAGGCCGCGCTGCTTGCCAAAAAAGCGACGACAGAGGCGATTTCTTCAGGCGATGCCATCCGCCCAAGCGGGATCGCGGCATCTAATTTTTTCAGGAGATTCGGATCTTTCATTGTCGAAAGGTTGATCGGGGTCGCTACCGCGCCAGGAGCGACATTTGCGATCAAGATATTTTGTTTGGCCAGTTCGATTGCCGCTGTGCGCGTCAGCATGCGGACGCCGCCTTTTGAGAGGCAATAGGCGATATTGCCGGGCATCGGCCAATCTTCATGCACCGAACTGATGTTGATGATCCGCCCGCCGGTTTTTTGCTTGATCATTTGTTTGGCGGCAATCTGCGTCCCAAAAAAAGCGCTCTTTAAGTTCACCCTCATCACTTTTTCATACTGGTCCTCGGTCGTATCGAGTATGGACGTGCGCGTTTCGATCCCTGCGTTATTCACTAATATATCGAGCTTGCCGAACTGCTTCACAGCCGCATCGACCAGTTTTTGCAAATCGGCGATTTGGCTCACATCGGCTTCCACACCCAGCGCTTGGTCGCCGAGCGCCTGGATTTTCTTTTCGAGCGCGTTCGTCGATTCAGGATGGCTCCGGTAATCGATGACGACATTCGCCCCTTGTTTCGCCAGCTCCAGCACGATTGCCGCGCCGATTCCGCTGTTGCCCCCGGTCACGATTGCGGTTTTCCCTTTAAGATTCATTTATTATTTCTCCTTTTTATTTTCTTTCGTATCCGAAAATAAGATTAATTTCTATCTATCGATTCTTGACCCTTTAATCTTTTTCTCCTAAGAAGAAGAAAAAAGCCGGGTCATGATTTTTCGAAAAAGGTCGATCTATTTTTTTGGTTTGGCTGCGATCGCGTCGGGGTGCATGATTTCGATGTCTAGGGAAGAGCAGATCAAGAATATCCTATCGGCCCCGTCTTTGGAAACGAGCCTTGCCGCAGCAACGGATGATGTTTTTGAAACAAGCGATTGGCCGGAAGCGAATTGGTGGGAGCTCTATGGATCCAACGAACTCAACGACTTAATTCGGCAGGCTCTGGCAAAGAATCCGACCATCGAAGCTGTCCGGTCGAGGATCGAGTTCGCCAAAGAAAACACCATCATCGCCGGCTCTACTTTGTACCCCATCATTTATTTCGATGCGAGCGATCAATGGCAGTATTTGAGCCAAAACGGCCTTTATAGGGCCTTGAATCCTCACATAGCCCTAAATAATCAGCAGATCGATTTCAGTTTGTCGTTTTCATTCGAGCTTGATTTTTGGGGTAAATACAGGAACCTCTATCGCGCCGCGTTGGGACGGGAAAAAGCGGCTGAAGCTGAAACGGCTCAAGCCGAATTGATCGCCGCGGCGGCGCTCGCCCAATCTTACTTCGCTTTGAAGACCAATCTCGTCCGGAAGGAGCTTTATGAAGAGCTTTACGAGGTGAGGAAAAACTACTTCGACCTCCAAACTTCTCTGGTCGAACATTCGCTCGATTCCATTTTGCCCCCTCTTCTTTCCGAGGAGGCGGTTTTCCAAGCCAAGCAATGGATCTTTGGGATCGAGGAGGAGATTGCGGTCGACCAACATATCGTGAACATTTTAGCCGGCAAAGGACCTGGCGAACCTTTGGAGCTCAATGAACCTTTGCCTCTTCTTCCAGAGAGATTGGCCCTTCCCGAATCGATCTCGTCCGGTCTTTTATCGAGGCGTCCCGACCTTTTGGCCCAGATTTGGAGGGTTGACGCGCTCGCCCGCGAAGTCGGCGCCGCGAGAGCCGAATTTTGGCCCGACGTGAATGTTCTGGGATTGCTCGGATACCAGAGCGGCTCGTGGTCGAAATTATTCGAATGGGCCAGCAAAACGATCGGAGCGACGCCCGGTTTGAGCCTTCCAGTCTATACCGCCGGAGCGATCAGTGCGAACGCAGGGGCAAAACTCGCCCTTTATAATGAGGCCGTTTACCAATATAACGATCTGATTTTGAAAAGTTTTCAAGAAGTCGCAGACCTGCTCGCGATCGGCAGGTCAGTCTATAAACAAAAAGAGCAGCAAGACAAAATCGTCCGGAACGCCGCTTCACGCTACGAGGTGACCCTTTTGCGCCAAAGGAACGGGCTCGACGATGATCTGGCCGTCTATCGCTTCCTCGAAGAAAAAATCCAAAAACAGCTCGAAGATGTCGAGCTCTTATATGCCCAATATTTAGTCAGCGTGAGGCTCGTCAAAGCGTTGGGCGGCGGCTATCTTTTCAACGGCCCTGAAGCGGATTGTTCCACTGCGAGGCCGAATGGACTCTAAAACGGCTGCCCGGATGAAACGAAAAAGAAAGCTTCTCGCCCTTTATTTCGGGGCCGCTTTCGTTATTCTTCTTCTGATCTTTTTTCTCCTTTGGATTTTCTATCTCCGTTTCATCGAATACACCGACGACGCTTACGTACAAGGCAACCCCGTCTCGATCACCCCGCTCCATCCAGGCTTCGTCACCGCGATCCACACCGACGATACATTCCTTGTCAAAAGGGGACAGCTCGTGGTCGAATTGGACCAGACCGATTCCAAAATCGCACTTAGTTTAGCCAAAGACAGGCTGGCTCAGGCCGTCAGGAACGTTTGCGAGCAATTTCATCAAGTTTTTGTATATGCCGCGGAAATCGATTTGAAGACAGCGGAGCTGATCCGGGACGCCCAGGATTACTTGCACCGCATCGGTGTTTTCCGGGAAAAAGGGGTCTCTCTTGAAAATTTCGAACATGCCATTGCCCAGCTCAGGGCGCAATCGGCCTCGTTAAAACTCTCGACGGCGCTCTATAATAAATCGCTTTCCGCCGTCCAAATGACTACTTTGCGCAACCACCCGGAAATCGCAGCCGCCGCGCAAGCGGTCCGGGACGCTTGGGTGCAGCTTTATCGATGCAACCTCTATTCTCCTGTAGAGGGGTTGGCTGCCCAAAGGACGATCCAAGTGGGGATGTGGGCGCCTGCCGGTCAGCCGCTTTTGAACGTCATCCCTCTCGACCAGATTTGGGTGAATGCCAATTATAAAGAAACACAGGCGAAACGGATGCGGATCGGACAGAAAATCAGGATCACGGCCGATCTCTGGGGCGAAGACGTCGTTTACCACGGCAAGATCGTCGGAATTCCTGGGGGAGCGGGAAACGCCTTTTCCTTGCTGCCGCCCCAAAACCTCTCCGGAAACTGGATCAAGATCGTCCAGCGGCTGCCGGTCCGCGTTGCCCTCGACCCGAAAGAGATCGAAAAGCATCCTTTAAGGATCGGCCTTACTTGCAGGGCGATCGTAGACACCCGCGATCATGGAGGCAGGATGGTCCCTGATACGATCGCAGGATCCCCTCTTTATCAAACTCCGATATTCGAAAAGGAGGAATGGGGAGACGCGGCGTGGATTGATCAAATCATAGGAGAAAACATCGATCCGTCTCTATCCGAATATACCCTTAAACCTCTGCCTCTCCAGGCTCGCACGGTCAATCTGCCTCTTCTTGTGCAGGAAGCGTTTCTCGAAGAGGAAATCTTGCAAAAACAGATCCAGCATGGCCACACTTCGATGCAATTAGATCCAAAATCGCCTTTATTCGATCTTCTTTACCGAGAGCATCTCCGGTGAAAGAGCCCTCTTCTTTTTTCTTCTTTGCAGGGTTTTCGACTCTCTTTTTAGGGATTTTCTATTTCACGGTTACGAATATTGCAGGCCTTTATATCGTCTCCGATTTAGGAGGAAGCCCGGAAATCTCTGTTTATCCAATGGTTTTTTATGGATTGGGAAACTGTGTTTCGATCCCTCTTTCAAAATACTTCCTAGACTGTTTCGGACCCTCCCGGATGATTATCGCCTCCTTGCTCGTCTATACTTTTTTCTCCATTCTTTGCGGTTTTGCCGGAAATTTCTTCCTATTTAATATTTGCCGCTTCGGTCTTGGGCTCGGAGCCGGCCCTTTTTATCTTTTTTGCAATCGGATCATCGTAAAATACGCCCCCTTGGAAAAAAAAGAGCTGTATTTAACGATCTCGATGCTCCTTTACGCAGTGACTCCCGTCGTCGGAGCTTCTTTCGGCGCTTGGCTGGCTTATGAAAATTTTTGGAGATGGATTTTCCATGTAAACGAGCCCGCGGCCCTTTTTCTCGCTATTTATTTTTGGCAAGTATTCCGCCATCTTTCTCCTTTGCCAACAATAAAAAAACCTTTCGATTGGGTCGGATTTCTCTTTTATTCTCTTGGAATCGTCTCGATCGTCATCGCATTGACCCTGTCTCAGCAAATCGATTGGATGCGCTCCTCCCTTTTTGTTTGGCTCTTAACCCTTGGAATCCCTGCGTTGGTTTTTTCCATCGTCTGGCAGCTATACCATCCTTTCCCATTGTTTGAATTCAGGCTCCTGAAAAATCCTACTTTTTCCTATACGCTTTTCAATCTCGGAATGCTCTTTTCCGCCTATTTCGGCGTGATCATCCTCATATCCCTTTGGCTCAATATCTATGTCAATTATACCCCTCTTTGGATCGCCGCCCTCTTAGGGTCGATGGCGGTCGCCGGCATGCTCGGCTTTTTTTTCAGTCGTCTCTGGATGAAGATCATCGACGCCCGCATCCCGCTGGGTATCGCTATCCTCTTATTTTTCATCTCTTGCATTTATTCAGCCCACTTTAACGTCGACATCAATTTTTTCCGGATCGCCCTCGCCCGGTTTTTAGCCGGCTTTGGACTCGTCATGTTCTTAATCCCTCTTTTCCATCTTTTCCAATGTTCCTGCACCGTAGCGCAATCTTCAGCGGGCTTCACTCTTTTTCAAACGGTCCGTGCGCTCAGTAGCAGCTTAGGCGCAGCGCTCTACGTCATCCTTTGGCAAAGAAGACAAGTATTTTTCCATGAGCGTTTAGGGGAAGCTTTGACCCCTTCCGCTCCCTTGACCCAGAGTTATTTTCAAAGCGCGGAAAAGATCTTTGGGCTGACCCCTGACCAAGCGAGTGAAGAGCTCAATGTCATTTTAGACACCGCAGCGACTTCTCTCGGTTTGAACGATACGTTTGGAATGATGGCCTACGTGCTTGGAGGGCTGTTTTTGATCCTGGTGGGAAGCTTCTTCATCAAAAAACTTCACGCCGGCATCCGCAGCGCTGTCAAAACATCAATGGACTAGTGCTGATTCTTTTGCCTTTGTAGATTGAACGACTACCACGGCTCCGTCTTCTTTCAGGACGCGGTTATAGGAATGGGAGGCTTTGGTTTCCGTGAAAGAAGCCATTACCTTTTCTTCGGAGGGCAGGCCATAAACGTGTAGCGAGAGAGAGGGCTTTGAACCACTCCCTTTTGCGTATAATTGATGGATGAAAGGGGAGGCTAAATCGTCGACGGCCCCTTCGCATTTTTGAAAAACCTCTTCATCCTTAAGACGTACTACGCGCTCTAAGGGCTGGGAGGCGGCCAGCTCGTAATTTTTTTGGACCATTGTCCCATCCAGAACTGCAAGCGCGCAAGAAATTGGATGGCTATGGATGATCGAGCCGTAATAGGTGTTGCGGGGATGAGAAGAATTATACTGGAGCGCGTATTCTTCAGCGGGCCAAACGTAGACCAAAAAAGTCAAGGGGATCGACCCATGCCCTTCCCCTTCCCACAAGGCGAAGCAATCAAAGGAGAGGAGGGAATTTTCATCCGCTTTTGGATTGCTGTATGCATCCAGCGCAAAACCCTTGTTTAAAAGCTTTTTAGCAATCTCTGCAATCTTCGAGCTGAGCAGGGCAGCCTGGTTTTGAGGCGTCCGATCGGAGATCGATGCGAGCTCCTCATCCAAAATAGCGCTTAGGATTTTTTGGTTCGATGCGTGCTTCGCTTGATCCGAAATCGCGCAAAATTTGACATCCAGTCCAAAGAGAGAAGATGTAATTAATATAGATAGGAATAAAAGTGCTTTCATCATGAGAGAGTATCTTCAATTTCAGGGTTCGGCGCTTTCCAAAAGACAGGCATTATGGCCAATATAGCAATGTATGTCAATTTCTAAGTCCCATTTCCTTTATAAAATTACTATCAGTTTTTTGTAATCGGTTTCGAACACAGATAAATCTAATTAAAAAAACAAAAATGCTTGAAAAATACATTTTAAATTAATAAAATTATCTAATTTCGAGGATTTATATGTCTGTTTTTTCCATCCGCCGCGCCCAAGTTGAAGATACCGCCCTGATCCTTCAGATGATCCGGGAACTGGCCGAGTTCGAGCAGCTCTTAGACCAGGTGGTCGCCGATGAATCGATGCTGCGGCAAAGTCTATTTTTCGACCCGAAAGGACCTGAGGTATTAATCGCCGAAGAAAAAGGCAACCCCGTCGGCTTCGTCCTCTTTTTCCATAACTTTTCCACTTTTTTGGGACGGAAAGGAATCTATATCGAAGACCTTTATGTCCGGCAAGAATGCCGCGGAAAAGGCTACGGCGAGGCGATCCTGAAGGCGGTTTGCCGGCTGGCTAAGGAAAGGAATTGCGGACGGGTCGAATGGTGGGTCCTCGATTGGAACGAGAGGGCCATCAATTTCTATAAGAAAATCGGCGCGGTCCCCATGTCCGAATGGACGGTATTCAGAATGACCGGAGAGGCAATCGGCCATCTGATAGATTGACAATAGGACGGCAATCGGTTAAGACCCGGTTATTATGCCGGCTGTGTTTCGATCCTGCTTACCTAGGGTTTTTCGCAAAAGAATATGGCTTCCGTTATTTGTCTGTTCCCTTCTTATTTGTCCTTTTTTTTGCCCTGGGTTTTTTCAAAATGGGAAGGAAGCCGCCGTTTATTTAAGCACGGGAACTGTTTTTTATTCGGCCTCTTCGTGCGCCCGAATCGGAGCGGTTTTTTGCCGGATTGCGGGATTGCAGGCTAGAGAAAAAGAATGGACAATGTTAAGCCATCTTTGCGATTTGTCTGCAAAAAGAGCTTGGACCCAGCTATTTAAACCTTCTTCTTTCTCAAAAGATGGCCCTCTTTCCCTGAATTCTTGGCGTCTCAATCAAAAACAACTCTCTCAGATCCCTGTTTGCTCAAGGGATATGAAACAGCAGATTCAATTTTTGGAAAAAAGGTGGCTGGCCAAAGCGAACGGCTTTTACCCTTTTATGGTCGATTGGGTGCTGCCTTGTTTCGGCGTATCGATCCAGGTGCATCCCGACACGACGAGCTGCTACGCCAGGGATCCCGGGACGAAATGCTCCCAGACTTATACAGACCGGGTGGATGCTTGGAAACAATCGCTCTCTCTTTCAAAGGATTTTCCCTTAATTTTGACCCGGCCCTGCGATATTCGAGGATATCTCCCTTCATGCATTGGAATAAAAAAAGGGGAGGAGATAGAAACAATTCTTGATGAAGCCGCTTCAAAAATCGAATCCGACTCGAAGGCAATCCTCGACATTACCCCCTTTCTGTCCTGCGACGCAAATGAATGGGAACCGGCATGGAACTCATTCCGCAATTCATTATTGGAGCGCTGCGAAAGGAGGGGGTTGAATCCAACACAGATTTTTTGCATCCAAAGACTTGCCGAAGGGGAATTGGGAGGGCTGCGGCTGCTTTCTCTTAAGAGAGATCAAGAGATCGAAAGCGTTCATGAATTTCTATTAAAATGGATTTCCCATCTAGGTTTTTCGGCAACCCAAGTCGAATTGGACCGATGGACTCCGAAGTCGAATCTATCCGAGGTCAGGGAAGCATTTGCAGCGCTTGGCAGCGTGATCCAGCGCCCCTCGAAAGAGGAGTTCGTCTCGTATTTAGGCGGGTTCGAGAGAAGTTGGAAAACTATAACCCCGGAAAAGAATCTTCTTCTGCAAGGATCTCTTCAAGTCCTCAACGGGCTTTTCAATGCCCTTTCCCAAGAACAGTGGAATGAAGCCGCTAGCTGCCCGACCCGGTCCGGAATTATTAAACTCTCCCTATCAAATATCAAAGAGACCCTTGAACGGCTGGCCTTGGAAAAAGATCGGATCTCCTTTTTTGATTTTGCCTCTCAAGTAGAACAGATCCATTTGAATTTTACTTCTTTGCTTGAAATCTTTCTTCCCTATAACCGCGAAGATTTTTTTCCGATTTATCGCGGCTTGCTTGAATCAATGCCTGAAAAATTAAAATCTCTACTCTCTTGCACAGTCCACTCGACGGCTATGGCGAGCTCATCAGGCGTGTTCAACGCCGTGGAAAAATCGATCGGCAAGAGGCCTTGCGCTCTCTATGGTGAAAACGCCTATTTTGAAAACATCATCGCAGCGAATTGGGTTTCCAAGGCCTTTTCAGACGAAAGCATCGAAGAGGGGGATTGGGCTCAGATCGATCTCATTTTGGCCCAGTTCAATCCTGCTTTGAAGAGGGTGGATGAAGATCCGGTCGCATACAAAGTGGAACAGGTTGGGCAAACCATCCGAAAAGCTTTGGATGAACGGCAAGGCAGGCCGCTAACTGTTGCCATCGACGCAACGATCGATTTCATTTATTCTGCGCGCATGCAGCATCTGATCGAAGAGTTTGAAAATGAGATTCTCGATGGAAATCTGAATCTTATCTGCTATAGGAGCGGCCTCAAGTACGACCTGTTCGGGATGGATAATTTTGCCGGAGCCCCTTTTTATATGATCCATAATAAAGATCCCAAATGGTCGGCTTTCGATGCCCTTTTGACCGATCCCGCTTTGCAGACCGACCGACTCAGCCTCAATTGGTTTTGCCTGGCTTACAAAAACGCGGCCCCTCAGCTTGACCTGTACAGGAAAACTGTGTTCGATAACACAAGGGCTGTCTTAAATAGGATCCCCTCTAATCTTTACAGCGAAAACTCCGATTACCGGGTTGTCCCGATCCATGATACGGCCGATCCGGGCTTCATCGACATCCGGACCTTCGGCCCCTGCCATCAAATGAGAGGCTCGGCGTTTGTCTGCGGGAACCTATTCGTCAATTGTCTTGAAGCTGGACTTCCGATCTTTACCCGCCGCAGCATCGGTTTTTACCACCCCAATTTCGGGATGCTCTACGGCCAATACTGCTCCACGGTTCGTGTGACCTTAGGTCTCGATCCCAGCCAAATCGACGCTCTCGTCGATTGTTTCAACCGGATAGATGCCTTAAATTCTTCCGAGAAGCGCTAAAATCAAGATAATGATCAAAATAATTGTCAAAATACTCACAGGCGAATAACCCCATCCGCGGCTATAGGGCCAGGTAGGGATCGCTCCGATAAGCAGTAAAATCAAAAGGACGATTAGAATTGCGGCGAGCATAGGTTCTCCTAATAGAGGGTATAAAATACCCTCTATCAGCGAAAGCCTTTTTAAGCAAAAGAAACGGTTTCAAGTTCCGGATTGTTTTTGAGGGCCGTTTTGATCATTTCTTCCGAAGCTTCACACAAGCCATAGTTCTCAGAAATAGGTTCAACATCCGGCCAAAGCTTTTTGAAGTCTTCTTTTCTGAAATCAAACAATCCCGTCGAATGGAAATCTCTCGATGCAAGACGAGCCACAGCGTTCCCTTCGCAGCAGGCGCGGCACCAAGGCCTGAATTCCATCAGATGGGCTAGAATTCTCAACTTGCCGTACAATTTGAAACTATCGCTGGAAAGTTTTTCCAGCCTTTTCCAAAGCAAGTCGGTGTCGAGCCTTTCTTGAAGGGTGGACTTTTCAAAAATTGGCTTTTTCATCGGTTCAGGTTTTTCCCCGACAGCTAGGTTCCAAAGCGCATACACCTTTTCACGGAGAGTCCGGAACTGGACGTAATTTGGTTTTGCACCGAGAAATTTTTTCGCCAAAAGTTCGAATCCGACGGAGCCTTCATATCCCTCTACCGTCACCGTTCTCTGGCATAGCCAGTTAATTTTCGGATGGGCCTTGTCGAGCAAAGAGGAAATTTCGGCGACTCCGGTATTGTCTGGAATAGATAATAATTTTTCACTTAAAAGCATAAAAAAGCTCCAGAGTTAATTTTTCTAGCAGTATATGTTTCGATCATAAAAAATAAAATTAAATAAAATTTTATATTCGTTTTGTTTAATTGTTTTAATTGGTATCATTGGTTCATGAAAAAATACAAACTCTCTAGACCTAGTCTCGATCCAGAATTATTGGGCATTATCCGCCGCGAAATAAAAAGGCAGAAGATTCCCGTTTACCGAATGGATAAACAAAATTTGAGGGAACTGGCCGCGGTGTCCAAAGAGATCGAAGAAAGGGGATGCCCCAAAAACCTCGTCTGCAAGAAATTAAGCAATAATTTAGGGCATGGAATTTTTTTACATCCCGATGCGGAACCGATTTGCGAAGGAGAGGTGATCGCTTCTTATGGAGGGGAGATCACTGTAGTGGCCCAAAACGAGCCCGACGACAATGGGGATTACTCCTTTGCCCCTTTGGAAAATTTCCTCCTGAGCAAAGAAGAACAGCTCCGATGGGATAAAAAAAATCCCTTTCATCCAAGGCGGATCTACGCTTTGAAGCTCGACGCCCTGAGAAAAGGGAATTTCACCCGTTTTATCAACCATTCCTCAAAGCCGAATATCTATTCCGATATGCTGGCGATCCCGTCCAATCCCTTCGGCCTCGGACCCGCCCCGATCGAAATCGTCTATTTCGCGAAGAAGACCATCTATCCGGGCGAACAGCTCTTGATCTCTTACGAAGCAGGGGAAAAAAGCTATTGGAATGCCGTCAATATCAAACCGTTTCCCATGACGCCCCGCACATTCCGCCTTTCTTCAACTGGCAAACTGATTTCTAAGTTCTAGTCTTTATTTAAATTTTAGGGCCTTGATTTTGAAGAGGCCCTTTGACATAATCTAGGCCATGGAACTTCAAAATCTATTATTTACATCCTTCTCCACTGCGACCACCGGCTGCCGCCGGTAAACCTCCTTTTTGAACAAACCAAATCCATCGCATCTAAACAAAAGTTCCCGGAGAAGAAAATGTTTAAAAAAATGCCCTTCCTACTTCTAGCCCTTATCGCATTGGCAGGCATAGTGAATCCCTATCTGCCGCTTGCCCTGAAAAGCGTGTTTTACGCGGTCAGCCTAAGCCTAAAATCGATCATCATTTTTATCCTGCCCTTTCTGATTTTCGGCCTCCTCTTCAAAACGGCCGTGCAACTCTCCAAGCAAGCATCTAAGATCGTCCTCTTAATCCTCGCCGCGATCTGCCTTTCCAATTTCCTCTCCACGATGCTCAGTTATACTGTTGGTTCTTTCGCTTACCATTTCGATCTATCGCTTTCTTCGATTCCCGAAGGGGCTGAATTGGCGCCCGCCTGGTCTTTCACCTTTCCCAAGCTCATTGGAAACGATATTGCGATGCTCTCCGGTTTGGTTTTAGGGATTGCCATGGGGCGGTGGATGCCTGCCTTCGCAGGAAAACTTTCAACCCATATTGAACGGATCATCGGGGCTTTTTTCAAAAAGTTTCTGTATGTCATCCCGTTTTTCATACTCGGCTTCGTCGTCAAAATGTACCACGACCAAGTGATGGGGCAGATGATCCGCAATTATGGATTGATTTTTGCCCTCATTGCCGGAGCGGTCTTTACTTACGTCGCCCTGATTTATTTCGTCGCGAACCGGAATTCCTTCTTGCAAAGCCTCAAGAACATGATGCCGGCTGCGATTTCCGGATTCGGAAGCATGTCGAGCGCGGCGACGATGCCTTTGACTTTAATCGGGACCGAAAAAAACGCCCGCAATCCCGATCTAGCGCGTTCAGTGATTCCGGCAACGGTCAATATCCATTTGATCGGCGATTGTTTCGCGATCCCTATTTTCGCTTTCGCAGTCATGAAAAGTTTTGGAATGGCCGAACCTGCGTTTTTGACCTATCTGATTTTCGCGTCCTATTTCGTCCTCGCAAAGTTTTCCGTCGCGGCCGTTCCCGGCGGAGGCATCTTGGTGATGCTGCCGATCTTAGAGACGTATTTGGGATTCGATCCTGCGATGCTTTCCCTCATGACCGCCCTCTACATCCTCTTCGATCCAGTGATCACTTGCGCAAACGTCCTCGGCAACGGAGGATTCGCCCTAGTCATGGACCGCTTACTCAAAAAACGAGTCCCAACACAGGCCATCGAGTCCATTTAGCATGGATGTGTGAATACAGGCTAGGGTAGTAACAGTCCTAGGAAGTGAGCGTCAGGTGACAGGATATGGTGAATACAGGCTTAGAAAATCACAGTCCTAGGAAGTGAGCGTCAGGTGACAGGATATGGTGAATACAGGCTTAGAAAATCACAGTCTTAGGAAGTGAGCGTCAGGTGACAGGATATGCAAGATACGGCGCGCGGCGCACCGACAGGATATGCAGGATAAAAAAATGATAGGTAAATACAGGCCAAAGACCTAACAGTCCTAGGAAATTAACGTTGAGTTCCAAGCCCGATATTTCATGCGATTGTACGTCTACTTCCCAAGACTGTTATTTCCCGAGTTTGTATCCTCCTATCATTTTTTATCCTGCATATCCTGTCGCGCTTCGCGTATCTTGCATATCCTGTCACCTGATGCTCACTTCCTAAGACTGTTACTTATCCAGCCTCTAATTACTATCTTGAAAATACGCAATTTCTTATCTTATTTCATCTTTGATGGAGGGTTCATGGAAAAAATGGGTGTTAGCGAAACGATTCAATTTGGTGATTTTTTAAAGGTCGATGTTCGGGTTGGGACGATTGTCAAGGTCGAGGACTATCCTGAAGCGAGGAAGCCGGCTTATAAGCTCGAGATCGATTTTGGCGATTTGGGAATCAAGCGATCATCGGCTCAAATCACGCATCATTATAGAAAAGAGGAATTGGTCGGCAGGCAGGTGATCGCGGTGGTCAATTTCCCTCCGAAGCAGATCGGCAAGTTCATGTCAGAGGTGCTGACCCTTGGTTTGCCCGATGAACACGGGCACGTCGTACTTTGCTCTCCGACCGTTAAAGTTCCGAACGGGAGCCGTCTTTTTTAGAGAGGCGTTCTGAAAAATCCTGGACGACGGATTGCATCTCTTCGCGCGTAACCGGTTTTTCCTGATTGTAATTCAGTTGGCAAAAGAAAAACCGGAGCGGGGATGGGGCTAGGAGAAGATGCATATGGGTATGGGCGACAGATTGTCCAACGGAGTGGCCATCCTGAGTATAAAGAATGATGTCGGCC
Source organism: uncultured Chlamydiae bacterium (assembly GCA_963713105.1). GTDB lineage: Bacteria > Chlamydiota > Chlamydiia > Chlamydiales > SM23-39 > CAVQKJ01. The sequence continues at coordinate 506,917 of CAVQKJ010000004.1, read as the reverse complement.
TTTTCTTCAAAAAGTTTTGTCACGCGGACGGCAAGAGCGTGCATATCCTCGATTTCTTCTTTCGAAAGCCTTTCAGAGAAGGAGAGATGCCGTTTGGGAAAAATGAGGAAATGGCCTTTTGGCGTTACGGGTTTGAAATTATAAAGCGCGTAAGAGTAGGGCGTTTCGGCAATTTTTTCAGAAGAGAGAATTTTTTCGGTGCAAAAAGGGCATCCCTTTTTTTCAAATTTCAAGTCCTCGCTTTCAGTTGGCCGTGAGAGAATTTTTTTCTCAATTTTTAGATTTTCACGGGATAAAGTCGCAAAGATGCGCCCGGCGATTTTTTCTTCCGCTTGTTTTCGTTTGCTTTGAACTTGCACCCAATCCTTTAATGGGTCGGGATCAGGCTTTCCGTCGAATTCCGCAAGAGGCGCGTTTTCCAACGCTTGTTTCCAGAAGATGAAATCTTCCTCTGTCTCGTTCCTTGTCAGGGGAGGAAAGTGAGGAGGATATTTTCCCCTGAAAAAAAGATAATCGGTGCAATCGACTTTATCAGTCATGTCTAGGACTTCCGATGATTCTGCACGGCAGGGAATGACTTCAGTCACAAATTTTCGAGGAAAATGGCCGATTTGAGGCTGGCTCCACTGAGCAATGAGAGCGTGAGGGAGGTTCAGCCGTTCGCGAAGGAGTTGCATTACTGTATTGACGGTTCTTCGCAAGGAGATCATTTCTTCGGAAGAAACATCTGTGAATCGATCGGCTGGGCGATTGAGGACGATCCAAAGATGATTGCGGACTCGCGGCTCTGCTGGATAATAGACGGTGGCAATGCCAAAATCGCGAATCAGCCGGGGAGTTCCCGTTTGGAATGGGATTGGATGGGAATCGAATGTAACCGAGGGATTTCCAAATACTAGAGTGGCGCAATGGTGATTTTCCAATATTTTTTGTGCCGATTCGAGGGTTAAACCATCCCGGGCAAGGACTTTTTCGCAGTCCTGTTTTTGATGATCGTCGAGGATCCATATTTCTCGTGTTTTGGGTGAAATACTTAATGACATATTTTTTTCGGTTTAAACAATTTTTTATTTAGGGTTTTAACGAATAGATAGCGGCAAGAATGTTCACGATTTATTCAAATTTTGTATTTTTTATTTCTAATGCCTTCATCAATAACATGGACGATGTTATTGTGCAAAATGAATGTTATCGTGTTGTATGGTAGATGTTTATGAAATGAGTCTTAAGCGGTGAAAATGTTTTAAACTAGGACGTCGACGAGCTGATGTTTGGGGTTTTGTTTGATGCAGTATTGCTTTTCCCATTGGCTGGTGAATAGGGCCATGGGGCGGCCTTGCCGGTCTTGGACGAGGACCGAGCTGGTGGATTTGGCAAAGGTTTTCATATCGCCGATGATCCAGGCGCTGCATTGGTAGGGGAGGGGAGTGAGGACCGTTTCGACGCCGTATTCGTCTTTGAGGCGGTATTGCATCACTTCGAATTGCAGTTGGCCGACCGCGGCGAAAATGAGGTCCCCTTCGCTGCGTCGATGGCTTTGAGCATCTGGATCGCCCCTTCGTCGACGAGCTGCAGGACCCCTTTATCGAACGATTTTCGTTTGCCGACGTCTTTCGGATAGAGCCTTGCGAAAATCTCGGGCTGGAACTGGGGCAGGGGCTTGAAATTGAAGCCCCCGGTCAATGAAATCGTGTCGCCGATCGCAAAGAGGCCCGGGTTGATGACGCCGATGACATCTCCGGGATAGGCGAAGTCGAGCGTTGTCCTTTCGCCTGCGACCATGCCGTGAGGGCGGGAGAGGCGGATCTCTTTTCCTAGGCGATGGTTTTTGACGATCAGGTCCCTTTCAAACCGGCCGGAGCAAATCCGGATAAAGGCCATGCTGTCGCGGTGGCGCCGGTCCATGTTGGCCTGGAGTTTGAAAACATAGCCGCTAAAGGGGGTTTTGATCGGGATCGATCTCGATTTCTGTGCCATCGGACGCGGTTGGCCATGCGGCCGTGAGGGCAAGGGGCCAGATGGATGAAGGCGTCGAAAAACGGCTCCACCCCGAAATTCGTCAAAGCGGAGGCGAAAAAGACAGGAGTCACTTTTCCGGCGAAAAAATCTTCCTGCGAAAAGGATTGCCCGCGATTTCCAAAAGATCCAACTCTTCGAGCAATTGCGCATACGGCGTGTGCTGCCGATTTTTCTTTTGATTCTCGCTCTTCAAGGGACAGCGGGCGATGTCGGCTTTTTGCGCGCCGCCAAGCGATGTCTTCGTGAAGAAGACGCATTCGTTGCGCTGACCGGTCGACGACGCCTTGAAATTCTTTGCCCGTTCCGATCGGCCAGTTCATCGCATAGGAATGGATCTGGAGGACGTTTTCCACTTCGTTCATCAGATCGAGCGGATCGCGTCCAGGCATGTCCATTTTATTGATGAAGGTGAGGACGGGGATTTGCCTGAGGCGGCAGACTTCAAAGAGTTTGCGGGTTTGTTTTTCCACGCCCTTTCGAGGCGTCGATCACCATGATCGCGCAATCGGCGGCGGTAGCGTGCGGTAGGTGTCTTCGGAAAAGTCTTCGTGGCCCGGGGTGTCGAGGACGTTGATGATCGTGTCTTTATAGGTGAACTGCATGGCGGAAGAGGTGATCGAGATCCCTCGTTCCTGCTCCATCGCCATCCAGTCGGAGGTGGCGGCTTTGCGCCCTTTTCGCCCTTTGACCATGCCGGCGGTATGGATCACTCCCGAATAGAGGAGGAGTTTTTCGGTCAGGGTCGTTTTTCCCGCGTCGGGGTGGCTGATGATGGCAAAGGTGCGCCGTTTTGCAACCGCTTCTTCAATTGATTTTTCTTCTGTCATGCGAATAGGATACAAAAATTAGCGATCAATTGGAACTGTAAAATCGGCTCAATCGAGGCTTTATTGCATAATTCACCGCATTCTCAGCTAGCTGATCGAAAAAAAGTTATAACCACAGAGCTGCGGATACATTTAAAACATTCGGGGAATGTTTTAAATGAGAAGCAGGAGCACACAGAGAAAAAGTGCAAAATGCGCGTTTCGCGTCTCTGTGATCTCTGTGGTAAAAACTAATAATGAGCCTGTTAGGCAAAATTATTATGCAACAAAGCCCTCAATCGAAGTGAAAATAGATTTTTTAATTTAAAAATCCAACTGGAAGTTCAAGGTGAGCCCTTCCATGGTCAGAGGCTGGTTGCCGACTGTGGGCATAGGGGCTGCGTATCCTTCGAAACTGACGGGGATATTGAACTGATTCCACCAATAATTGGTTTCCCAGCTTGCATTCATGCCAAAATATAAAGTATCGCAACGGAAAGAGGTTCCCCACTGAATTCCGAATAACATTTGCAAATTGGGGACTAACTGGTCGAATCGGTCATTGAATAAATGGTGGATTTCCCACTGGCCTGTCGCACTGGATGGGCCTTGGCTTAAATTTTCCACTTTTGTTTGGCCATAGAGCAGAGAAGAAGCGATTTTGCCCAATAGGCTAAAGCCCCGTCCTAAATGCCATTCTCCATCGAAGCCCATTCTCGGGCCGACTCCCCAATAGCGGTTCTTCCCATCGAATCTGAATTCTGCAATATGCGCTGGATTGATGGAATGGCGGAAGTGATTCGCGAAGGATTGATGCAGCCATGCGCCCCTTCCTCCGAAATGGGGTCTGAGAAGGAGAGTCTGGGTTGGGAAAAAGGGCCTTCCTAATTCCAGGTCGATGGAATTGAAATGGAGATTCCAATGAGCTCCGACTTCGGTATAAGGTCCTAAATCTGTTCCTCCGGTCACAGTCAAGGCTGCCGGCCACATCGGATAAAGGCCCTGGCCTAAATCAGCAGCGGGGACATTTGAGAGCTGCGTGGTTTTTTCGGAATGGTTGTTATACCAGGTCCATTTCGCGAGAAGTTCCCAAGAGTCGTAGGAAGTGTTCCATCCGAATCCCAAACGAAATCCTGGATCCCAATCGGGATGGATCCGGATCACATTCCCGACATTCGGAAATGTAATTGTGTCCACAGTTTGGTTGAATGCGTAGCTGAAGCCCTGGTTTTCAGCTTTCCACCAGAGAAATTCCGCATCAAAATACAAATTGCAGCAAGGCATGCATGCGAGTTTAGAAAAATTCCTGTAGTTTTGCTCATCCAAACAGGTTTGAACTTCCCGCGTTGCACACGGGGCCGCCTGAGCTTGAAGCGCATTCAGAAAACTAAAAGAGAGGAATAGCAGGAACTTTCTTTGCATGATATTCTCGATTGGAATAGCAGCAAGATAAAACGACTGAAGAATATTTTCAATGAATTGACGAATGTCGGTAGGGGCTCATTTGGAAAAATAAAAAAACCACAGAGATCACAGAGATGATTACTCAGGTTTATTTCTCTGTGTCCTCTATGAACCTATCCAAATAAAGCAATTTCGGGCCTTTTGAGCGATTTTTGGCAGATTTTTTTGCTCAGTTCGAGGTCTACCTTGGCAGGTATGCCCTCTCCTTCGCACAAAAATCTGCAGAAAAATCATCTCAAAACTCACCGAAAGCCTTTATTTGGATAGGTTCATGTTCTCTGTGGTTGAAATTTTTTACATCCGATACTACTTTTTCGCGAAATATTGGATCGCAAGCATTAGGATCGGAAAAGGCCAATTAGATACTGGACCCTGGGATTCCATTTCGATGGCTTTATCCAAATCCCCGCGCAGAAGGCAAATGGCGGCTTGGACAAAATAGACGTCGCCGCTAGGGAAAAGGTCCATGGCCTGTTGCAGTTTCAAAGAAGCTTGGTCCCATTCTCCCAACATCGCATGGCAAAAGCCAGCGTAAGCCGCGTCTTCATACCATCGCGGATCTATGTTGTGGATGGCTTCAGCGTAGCGGCCTTGGACCATGAGTTTTGTCATGGATTCTTCGGAATCGAAATCCGATTGCGGATCTGAACTTCCTGTCTGTTCGCGGTTGATGCAAGAAACCCCGAGCCTGTTTTCAAGCACCAAGAGGATGGCTAATTGTTCGCGCTCGGGATTTTTGATCTTTTGAAATGCTGCAATTCCTTTTTCAAGATTTCCATCCAAGAGATGGAAGAATCCGCGGTAAAAGTATAATAAGTCGGCCATCGGATCTGCGGAAGAGGGATTCAACGCTTCGCAAATCGATAAGGCTTGGCTAGGTTGCTCGAAGAGGGCGAAACAGCAAGCTTTTGAAATCAATAATCCTGTTTTGAACATTTCATCGTCTGGCAACAGGGGCTCTATTTTATCGTAGAGAGAGAGCGCAGTTTCGTAATCGCGTTTTGAAATAGCTTGGGCCAATTCATCAGCGAGACGGTCTATTTTTTGATCCATCGAGTACCTGGCGCTCTCTGTTGTAGATTCGCTCCAATTAAATGGAGGCGTTTCCGCGCACATGCGCCGCATAGAGGCTCGAGAAGAAACTGGGCTGGAGGAGGACGGTTCTTTATGAGAAGAATATTCAGAAATTGAGAGATCGTCTAATCTGAATTTAAGATGAGGGTTTATTTGAGCGGTTGTTTCTATCACTTTTCTCTCCTTTTTAAACTGACAATATAATAAACGGTTCGTCTTTATTATTGATAATTAAAAAATAAATTAATTATTTTGAAGGAAAGATATGGCTTATTTTGTAAACGAACCTGTTGTGCCAATGAGGGAAGAGCCTGCGGCAGCCTCAAAAATCGTCTCTCAAGCGCTGTTTGGCGAAGAAATTGAGATCGAGAAATATTCAGGCGAGTGGACATTTATAAGAACGCCGGATGGATATGGAGGTTGGTCCCTTTTCATAGCGCTTGTAGATTCGTCCGAAGACAAGGTAGGGGAATGCGTAAAGATCTCCCGATTGGCTGCTCATGTCTATGGAGTGCCGGACTTAGAATTCGGTCCTAAAAAGACTCTTCCCTATGGATCTACTTTGAGAGTTTTAGAGGGGTCGGATCCCCGATGGGCGAGAATCGCAATGCCTGACGGCGAAGAGTGTTATATCCAAAAAGGGGATCTCGTTCCGGAGGCCCCGATACTGGATAAAAAGGATTTAGTCCCTTTCAGCAAACGATTTCTCGGTCTTCCCTATACATGGGGAGGGAGATCGAGCTTTGGTTTCGACTGCTCCGGTTTTGTCCAGATGCTCTACTCTCATTTGGGAATTCTTCTGCCCCGCGACTCGATAGACCAAGTTAAAGATCCAAGGCTGGTTGAGATTTCCTTAGAAAAACTGGAACCGGGCGATTTGGTTTTTTTCGGCAAAATGGAAGGGAGAATCGGCCATGTGGGGCTTTTTTTGGGAAATGGTGAAATGATCCATGCTACTGCGAAAGAAAATAGGCCTTATCTCAGGATCAGCAAACTTTCCGAATTCGAATGGAGCGGCGATCCTCAATCGGCTTATCCTTATCGGACAGCGCGTAAGATTTATTTCTAATAGGAACCTAGCGGGCGATCGCCCAGAAGAAGAGGAACGCCATAGCGACTTTCGCTCCGATGACCATGACGATCCTATGGAAGTGGCGGTCGACGAAATTCTTCACGCTTTCGCCCCAAATCGCCATCGCCACTCCAATCAGTGAAAACCGGAGAAGGCGGGCCAGGACCATGAAAGTGATGAATGGCAATACGCCGAGATGGAAGACTCCCGCCGTCAAACTCAGCGCTTTTAATGGGAATGGGATGAGTGAGCCGAAAAAGACGGCCCAGACTTCATATTGTTGGAAATGAAGGGAGAGTTTATTGAAATAAGAGGTCGAAATGAGGTGGGGGACGATATAGGAGCCGATCAAATCCCAAAGAAAATGACCCAAGAGATAGCCGACGAGTCCGCTTAGAGTTGAGGCAATGGCTGCAATCGCAACATAAAGAAAAATATTTTTCCGATTTTGCAGACAGAAAAACATAAGGACTGCGTCGAGGGGGATAAATAAGAATAATTCCAAGAAAGAATAATAGGGCGATCCAAAAGGGAGCTTTTTCCGAACCGGCCTTTTCCATGGCCCAATTGTACAGCCTGGTCGTGCTCTGTCTCATATAGATAAACGCTTTCTTTACTTTTGCGCCTTTAGTTTAATCCTTTCAATCATAAAAAGATACTTTTTACAAAAGTCTTAGTGTAAAGGATTAAAATTAAAATCCCCACTGAATATAACCTTCGACGAGTCTCTTGAGAGGTTGACGAAACCTAAAATTTCTTATAAGTAAGATTTCTTATGAAGCATGTCTGGCAGAAGCAGCCTAAGGGCCTTTTTCTCCTTTTCTTTACGGAGTTATGGGAACGTTTCGGCTTCTACATGGTCCAGACGATCCTCGTCCTCTACATGAGCAAGGGGCTCAAATACAGCGACAATTCGGCGTATCTTCTCTATGGCGCATTCAGTTCCATGCTATTTTTAACCCCTGTCGTCGGAGGCTATCTCGCCGACCGTTTCATCGGTTTTCGCCAATCGGTCGTCATAGGAGGGATTCTCTTCCTGATCGGCTATGCTGTCATGTCGATCCAAAGCGAAGGGGCCCTTTTTCTCGGGACTTAGCATCGTCGTGATCGCCAACGGTTTTTTCAAGCCGAACGTATCGTGTCTTGTCGGAGAGCTATATCACGAACACGATCCGCGCCGCGACGGCGGGTTTACCCTTTTTTATATGGGGATCAATATCGGATCTTTGATTCCTCCCTTGTTTGCAGGCGCGCTTGTCGCGGCCTATACCTGGGGATCGGGGTTTCTGCTCGCCTCAGCGGGTATGGTCGTCGCCTTGATCACGTTCCTTTCAGGCCAAAAAACATCTGCAAGGATCGGGCGGAATCCCAAGCATCAGCCCTCTTCACAAAAGCGCTTCGACGAAGATCCTTTTCTACCTGTGTTTGGCTTTGGGGATTCTCGCCGCCATCGCGATCCTCCACCTGCTTTTTATCTATCCGAAAGAAGCCGATGTGGTTTTGGTTCTAGGTTCTTTAGCGACGATTGCCGCGGTGCTCTATTTTCTATTTAGAGAACAGCCAGAGCAAAGGCGCAAACTGATCGCCTGTTTGATCCTCATCTTGATTTCGGTGGGATTTTGGGCTCTCTACAACCAGACTTATACTTCTCTGATGCTCTTCGCCGACAGGAATATGTCCAAGGAATGGCTGGGGATGACCATCGATGCGGAGTTCACCCAGTTTTTTAATCCCTTTTTCATCGTTCTATTAAGTCCGATCTTGAGCTGGCTTTGGGTCCGGCTCGATAAGAAGGGGAGGGATCCATCGACTCCCATGAAATTCAGTTTAGGCGTCCTTTGCATGGCAGTCGGCTTTTTGTTTTTAGGCGGCGGTATTTACTTCTTCCATTCTTCGGGAGAATCGTCACCCTGGTGGCTGATCGTCAGCTATTTCATTCAGACAGTCGGGGAATTGCTTCTTTCTCCGATCGGACTTGCGATGGTGACCCGTTTAACGCCCAGGCATTTAGTAGGGATGATGATGGGAGTTTGGTTTTTAACGCTCTCCGCTGCCTTTGCGATCGGCGGCTGGCTTGCCACTCTCTCCGACGTGCCTAAAGAAACGACAGGCAACGCTTCATTGATGATTTATACTCACGCTTTTCTGATATACGGAGCCATTTCGGTGGTGCTTGCCGGCATCAGTTTTGCCCTGGTCCCCTATTTAAAACGGCTGATAGGAACCACCCACCCTCCCCTTTCAACACCCAAGAGATGAGAAAGACCCATGAAAAAACACGGTTGGAAAATCATTCTATTGCTGATCATCGCCGCGATTGCATTTCTTTGGCTGATCAAGGCTCCGATTATGTCGGCTTACCTCTCGAACAAAATGAAGGTGCCTGTATCTGTCGGCAATATCAGCATGTGGCCGAAGCAAACCACGATCCGCAATTTCAAAATCAACAATCCTCACGGCTTCAAAACGCCTGCAGCTTTTAAGGCCGACCATACCGAAGTCGATTACAATTTCAAACGGCTGACCGGCGAAGTATCGGAGATCGATCAAATTCTCATCGACGGCGTCTACCTTAGCATCGAGTGCTCTAATCCCGACTGTTCCTCGAACAATTGGTCTGCGATCGGAACCAAAATGCCGAAAGAAGACAAGCGAGTCCATGAAGTCCTCATCCACGACCTCGTCCTTACTAATATGACCGTGGAAATCCGCGGTTTAGGGCTATTCGGAAAACCGGAAACGAAATATTTCGACCGGATGGAATTTAAAGAAATCGACAGCAGGACCGGGTTTCCCACCAAAGAACTCATCGCCAAAATATTCGGCAACGCAGGCCTCTTAAAATACGTCCAAGACGCATTCAACCTACCCCAAGACGCCATCCAGCAATTCTTGAATCCATTAAAGAGTTTCGGCAGCGAGAACGAAGAAATGTTGAATGCTGAATGATGAATTATGAAGGCTGCGGAAACACAAAAAGGTCAAGAAGGATTTAGTCATCAGCATTCAAAAAAAAGGCCCTCGGTTTCCCGAGAGCCCAAATTTACGAACGGTTAAGTACTTTTCTGGGGTTCGGGGGGCTTTGCCCCCGACTTTCATACTTCATACTTCAACATTCATACTTCTCTTAGTAGTCCATCTCTCCGCCGGCATGGGCTGGAGCTGGTTTTTCTTGCTCTTCTTCGGTGATGATCGCTTCTGTGGTGAGGAGAAGTCCCGCGATCGAAGCCGCAAATTGGAGTGCGCAGCGGACGACTTTCGTCGGATCGACGATCCCTTTTTCCACCATGTTGACATAGACGTCTTCACGCGCGTCGTAGCCTTCATATGCTCCCATAGAAGCGACTTTCTGGACGACGATCGATCCTTCTTTGCCTGCGTTTTCCGCGATTTGGCGAAGAGGATAGGAGAGAGAGCGGAGGATGATCTCTGCGCCGATTTTGACGTCGCCGGAGAGTTTCGCGAGCATTTTTTCCAAGGCGGGCATGCAGCGGATCAGAGCTGCGCCGCCGCCGGGAACGATCCCCTCTTCGACAGCTGCTTTGGTCGCTTCTTTCGCATCGTCGACGCGGTCTTTTTTCTCTTTCATCTCGACTTCAGTCGCAGCTCCGACGCGGATGACTGCCGACGCCGCCGGAGAGTTTCGCAAGGCGCTCTTGGAGTTTTTCTCGGTCGTAATCGGAAGTAGCTTCCTGGATTTGCCGCTTGAGAAGAGCGATGCGGTCTTGCGATCGCTTTTTTGTCTGCCGGCGCCGTCGATCAAGGTCGTATCTTCTTTCTTCACGATGACTTTTTTGACGCGGCCGAGCATGTCGAGCGTGACTTTCTCGAGTTGGATGCCGAGTTCTTCGCTGATGAATTGGCCGCCGGTGAGGATCGCGATGTCTTCGAGCATCGCTTTGCGGCGGTCGCCGAAGCCAGGCGCTTTGACTGCGACGACTTTGAGGCCTGCGCGGAGGCGGTTGACGACGAGAGTCGCCAGCGCTTCGCCTTCCACATCTTCAGCGATGATGACGAGCGGTTTGCCCGACTCGGCAACAGCCTGAAGGATCGGGAGGAACTCTTTCATCGAAGAGATCTTTTTCTCGTAAATGAGAACGTAGGCGTTTTCGTATTCGCAAATGAGCGTTTCGGCGTTTGTTACGAAATAGGCAGAAGAATAGCCGCGGTCGAAATTCATCCCTTCGACGACTTCGAGCGTCGTTTCAAAGCCTTTCGCTTCTTCGACGGTGATCGTGCCGTCTTTGCCGACTCTCTCCATCGCTTTCGCGATGATGGAGCCGATTTCGGAATCGCCGTTAGCGGAAATCGTCGCGACTTGGGCGATTTCTTTCGTGTCTTTGATCGGCTTGCTGAGTTTTTTCAGCTCGTCGACAACCGTCGTTGACGGCGAGCTCGATCCCTTTTTTGATTTCCATCGGGTTCGCGCCGGCAGTGACGTTGCGGAGGCCTTCGCGTATAGATCGCTTCGGCAAGAACGGTCGCGGTAGTGGTGCCGTCGCCGGCTTTATCAGCGGTTTTGCTGGCCACTTCTTTGACCATTTGGGCGCCCATGTTCTCGTGTTTGTCTTCGAGCTCGATTTCTTTTGCGACCGTTACGCCGTCTTTTGTGATTTTCGGAGGGCCGAATTTTGAGTCGATTACGACGTTGCGCCCTTTAGGACCGAGAGTGACTTTTACAGCAGATGCCAATGTGCGTACGCCTTTTAAGATTTTCTGGCGGGCGTCTTCCTTGAACTTAATATTTTTTGGTGCCATAGTTCTGATTATCTCCTTAAATTATTCTTCAATGATTGCAATGATGTCGTCGGCTTTCAGAATCATGTATTCTTCATCGTCGATCGTCACTTCTTGTCCAGAATATTTATCCATCAGGATGACGTCGCCGACTTTTACTGGGACGGGAAGTACTTTGCCGTCGTCGAGCCGTTTGCCGAGTCCGACTGCTACGACTTTTGCCGTCTCTTGTTTTTTCTTTGCTGAATCGGGAAGGATGATCCCGCCCTTTCATTGTCTCTTGCGGTTCCAATCTCTGGGCTAGAACGCGGTTTCCAAGGGTTTTAGGGTGATTTTTTTGCGGTTTGTTGGGCCATAGGTTGTTTCTCCTGTTTTACTGAACCGCAAACCTTAGAGCGGATTTTTCAATTTGATCTACAAAGGAATATAGCGAAACTATGAGATTTTTTGCAACACGAATTTAGCAGAATCATTGAGCGGATTGCTAATCCTGTCGGGCTCTCCATCTGGGCTTTATCGCTGGGGAGACCGCTAAATCATTAAAAATCAGTTATTTAGGAAAGGAAAAGACCATGGCTAAGAACCGGAGCGAGGTGCCCGTCGAAGATAGATGGAATGTCGAAGCCCTCTATCCCGATGCCCAAGTCTGGAGCGGTCGAATTGGAGGAGGTCGAGGGGAAGGAAGGCGCACCGAGATGGCCCGAATATGCGGCTTTATAAAGGCCGTCTTGACCAATCCGGCAGGACGTCGCCGCCCTTTTTGAGATCCTATCTCGAGATCTAGACGCAAATTGGCAAAACTCGCATACCTATGCCCATCTTCGGATCGACGAGGATTTCGGCAACGACGCTTTCAAAAGCGATTTCGGCTTGATTTCCACGCTTATTCACGATTTTCAATTGGAAACTTCATGGATCGAGCCGGAATTCTCAGTTTGAACGAAGCCGATTTTAAAAAACTCACTGCCCATCCTATCTTGAAACCCTATCGTTTTTACCTCGAGAAAATGGGCGGATGAGACCCCATACTTTTGCGCCCGAACAGGAAGAGCTGATGGCGCTGAGCGGAAAAGCGCTCGATGCCTCGTATCGCGCATTTGGCGCCTTGAATAACGCCGATTTGACTTTTCAGCCCGCCATCGATTCGAAGGGAAAAGAGCATCCGCTGACGAATGGGACTTATTTATCTTATTTGAGGAGCCCTGACCGCGAGTTACGCAAATCGCGCTTTCGTCAATCTGCATAAAACTTTCGAGGCCCATGCAAACACTCTTTGCGAACTGCATTCAAGGGCAAATGCAAAGCCATCTCTTTTAATCGCCAGCGCACGAAAATTCGACAGCTGTCTGGATGCCGCCCTTTTTCCTCATCAGATCGATCCTTCGGTTTATGAAAATTTGATCGCATCGGTGCGGAAACATCTCCCCTTGATGCACGAGTACATCGCTTTTAGGAAAAAATTTTTAAAGCTTCCCGAGACTCCATTATTACGATCTTTACGTCCCTCTCGTCGAAGAGATGGATTTCGAATTGAATTATCCCGAAGCGTGCGAAGCGGTCGTCGAATCGGTCGCGCCATTGGGGACCGATTATCAAAATGCATTAAAAAAAGGGCTCTTGGAAGAGAGTTGGGTCGACGTTTATGAAAATGCGCGAAAACGTTCAGGGGCCTATTCCAGCGGATGCTATGACAGCATGCCCTATATTCTGATGAATTATCAGGGCACTCTCAACGATGTCTTGACCTTGGCCCATGAAGCGGGGCATAGCATGCATAGCTTCCTGAGCCGCCGCAACCAGCCTTATATCTATTCGCAATATCCCATTTTTGTCGCCGAAGTGGCCTCGACATTCAACGAACAGCTCCTCTTGAAGCACCTAAAATCAAAGGCGAAAACGAAAAAAGAGCTCGCCTTCCTGATCAACTATCAAATCGAGGGGATCCGGGCGCACGATTTTCCGTCAGACGCTATTTGCCGAATTCGAATTGCAGATCCATAAATGGGCGGAAGAGGGGACGCCGCTGACGCCAGCCCTTTTGAAAGAATACTATGTGCAGCTCAACCGCGAATATTATGGGCCCGATCTTGTCGATCGATCCCGAACTCGAGATCGAATGGGCCCGCATTCCCCATTTTTATTACAATTTTTACGTCTATCAATATGCGACCGGTTTGAGCGCCGCCCTGGCCCTCTTTCAAAAAGCGGTGCAAAAACAGGAAATGCGCGAACGCTATCTGCAGTTCCTCTCTTCCGGAGGCAGCCATTTTCCGCTAGACCTCTTGCAAAAAGCGGGAGTCGATATGCGCCAGCCAGCGCCCGTCGACGCGGCCCTGGACTATTTCGGCGAACTCTTGACCGAGTTCAAGAAGTGCTTGGATTGAAAGACGTCTGAAGAAAGTATGGCAGGGATGACAGGATGGACAAGGATAAGAAAGAAACGGAAGGGAATAACTCTCTTATCTTTTAATCTTTTTTATCCTGCCTTCCTGTTATCCCTGCCATTTCTTTTCTTATCCTGCTCGGCGGAAAAAAATGTGTCTGGATCCTCTTTCTCTAGTCTCATCTCTCTTTTTGTCGAAGGAAAAGGGTTGCAAAAAATTTTCGTTTGAAGTAACTCCTACGTTTACCTGTCGAATAATTTTGGCTGCAAAATGAAACGTAAAGCTAAGGCGGTCTTTGTCGTCCTTAACGACAAAGGATTGCACACCCGTCCCTCGACCGAACTCGTCAAATGCGCGTCCAATTACGATGCGCAGGTGCAGCTCTCTTATCGAAATTACGTCGTCAACGCTAAATCCCTTTTAGGGATCTTGATGCTGGCCGCTGAAAGGGGAGCCAAGATTGGGATCGAAGCGGAAGGAGACGATGCAGAACAAGCTGTCGCCGCAATCCTTCAATTGGCCAAAAACAGATTCAATATCAAATATTGATTCTGGATTCTTATTTAATTTCTGATTATTTATAATTCAATATTATGGTTGCTGTTAATAATTATATTTCAGATCGTTTTTTTCAAAAATTTCCAATATCGCTATTTGATGTATCTGAAAAACAGTGGACTTTCAGGGTTATGGAAGCTGTCAAACCTTACTTCTTATCGGCTTATAGAGAGGGGACTCATTGGGATCGGGCTATTAAGCCGATTCAAGGCGTCTGGTACGAAGTGGAGAGGTTCAATCACGGTTTGGCGCATGGTTTGCGGCAGGGGGCTTTAGCAAAGGATATTTTTGATTATTTAGTGCAGATGCCGGATGAAGGAGCCCTTTTCAAATGGGTAAGGACGAAAAGCGCCGATCCTCATTTTTTGAAAAAACTGGAGATGGCCTCCTCTTTTCAAAGATCTGGCCGGGAACAGGAGGGCGGAAGCTCGGTGATCCCTGCCCTCTATAAAAAATACGAGCTGCAAGACGCGGTGAATTTTAGAAAAGCCGCTCTCGAATCTGGAATTTTTTCCAGCGCATCGGAAATCCAGGTATTCGAAGAGGCGATTTTATGGTCCAATAAGGGGACGTTGGATGAAAATGCCAATGAGGATCTCAAGTATTTGAGGGGGATTCTCCACACTGCCCATACCCTCGATTTGAGGAGAATCATTACATTCGACGCCGAGAGGATCAAAAACGACGCATTCGATCAACTTTTCGGCGCGGGGAGCGATCCGCGTTATAGGAAAATAATCGAATCGCTCTGGAATCGATCCGGCGAATATATTCAAGCGACGGGAGACCGCGACCTTGTCCATCAGAGAGGTCTTCAGGATACGTTTTTTCTTCAATCCAGCGATCCAATTCAAATGGTTGATGCCATCGATCGGATTCGGAATATTTCACTGCTCAATGGGTTTTTCGATAGAAAATGAGGGAGGGGTGCTTTGCGCGAGGACGTTGTGGATATAGTTCACAAATTCGGGTTTGTAGATCGCTTGCGCGTCGGTCTCATGGGTTTGCCAAGCATGGCGGACCGCGGGCTTTGAAAAGAGGAAATCGACCCTTTTTTGCCAGATGCTCGAGATGTCTTTATCGAGTTCCTTGTAGTATCCCTCCAGCGATTTGACCGTTGCGAAGAGCTCGAAGAGTTCATAAATGATGTACTTGTTGTTATCCAATGAGAGGTCATCGTCCTTTTTAAATATTTCGGGATCGTTATTAACGAGGGTGAAGAGCAGCTTATGGTAACGTTCATTCAGATTGAGATAATAGGACAGTTCTGTTTCGAACCGGGTGGCTTCGAGGATTCTGACGTTATAGTGGGTGGTCGTGATGAGGCCGAGCGCCGTCAGGCCGATCGCGATCCACTGCAAAATATTTTCCGACTGCATTCTGTGGATCGTTTTTCTCATCGGACCTCTACTCTTCCATCGTTGAACCCGACGATGACTCTTCCCGCCAAATTAAAGAAAAAACCGGTGTCTACGACTCCTGGCACCCGTATGAGGCTTTCATGGTCTTGTTCGGGAGAGAGAGGTGGGGATTCGAAAGAGATATCGAAAATCAAATTGCCATTTTCAGTGAGGAATAAAGTGCCGTCTTGATTGATCCTCCATTTTCCCTTGTACCCGAGCGTCTCGATTTTCAGGCGGGTCGCGGGAGAGCCGAAAAAGATCACTTCGACGGGCAATTTGCAGGTACCTACGGAGTCTACGAGTTTGCTCTCGTCGACAATCACGACCATTTCGTCGCTGGCGCAAGCGAGGATTTTTTCCCTCACGTGGGCCCCGCCGCCCCCTTTGATCATCCGTTTGCGCAAATCGATTTCATCGGCGCCATCCACGGTCAGATGGATGCGGGGGACTGAATTGATGTCTTCGACATCGATCCCCCCTTTTTTGGCCCTTTCTGCAGAGGCTCTCGAACTGGCGACTGCTCTGATGCGCAAACCTTTCTTGCATCTTTCGACAAGGCTGTCGATGAAGCATTGCGCGGTCGATCCGGTGCCGAGCCCGACAATCATTCCCGGCTCAATCCATTCTGCCGCTTTGCGTCCAGCGGCTATTTTGGCGTCTAGGTGCTTATCCATATATGATTTTATCGTAAAACAAGCGAACAAACTTTTCTACTAGATCTTTATATCAATTTTTTGTATCTTTAAGTCCGCTTGGGACCAAAAAGGAGGTTCGAAATGATAGCCTACGACGATCGACAAATGAGCGGTGAGAGAGAAGAAAGACCGCTGGCGCCTGAAAGTCTGAAAACGAGAAGAGCGCGGGAAAAGCTGCTGAAGCAATGGGAAGAAGAAAACCGGCAAATCACCCCTAAGGCGATCGCAGAAGCGATCGATAAAATCCACAAATGGATCGCCGATAACGCCAAACACCGCGTTCCCATCAAAGAAAAAATTGAACTCTTCAATCAAAACCAAAATGCTGCAAAATTGAGCGAAAAAGTACAAAAATTCGCTGAAAAAATCAAACAAGATATGCAGCAGATCGGCAAAGTCTTCGAACAGCCGCAAAATCTGTAAAACATTTGATGGAAAACCCCCTCTTCTGTAACATTTTCATTTCAAACTCTTGATTTGCAATGGAAAATGTCATAGATGCGCTAACGGAGAGGGGGTTTATCGACCAGATGACCCATCCCGATCTGCGCGATTGGGTAAAAAAACCGATTAAAGCCTATGTCGGGTTCGATCCGACCGCCGACAGCCTCCATCTCGGAAATTTGGTCGGAATCATGGCCCTGGCCTGGTTTCAAAAATTCGGCCATACCCCTGTTGTGATTTTGGGAGGGGCGACTGGACGGATCGGCGACCCTTCCGGCAAAAGTTCGGAAAGGCCTCTATCTGGACGATAAGGTCCTTGGCGATAACGTCCGCCGCCTCGATGCCTTTTTTCATAAAATTCTCCATTTTCCTTCAGGGCCCAGTCCGATCATCCTCAATAATAACGATTGGTTCGGCGCCTTTACCTTGATCGATTTTTTGCGCGATGTGGGAAAGCATTTCCGGATCGGGCCGATGCTGGCGAAAGAAATGGTCCGCACCCGGTTCGAATCGGAAGAGGGGATGAGTTTTACCGAATTCAGCTACCAGATTCTGCAAGGCTTACGATTTCTATTATTTGTCTCAAAAATATCGAGGTCTCTTTGGAAATGGGCGGAAGCGACCAATGGGGCAATATCACGGCTGGAATCGAGTTCAACCGAAAGCTCGGCGGCGACCGATTTATGGATTGACATTTCCTCTTTTGACGCGCAGCGACGGAAAAAAATTCGGCAAAAGCGAAGAAGGGGCGGTTTGGCTTGCAAGCGATAGGCTTTCCCCTTATCAGTTCTATCAATATTTGTCCGGGTTCCCGATGCCGATGTGATCCGTCTGTTGAAAATGCTCACTTTTCTCGATATGTCTGAAATACGCGCTATCGAAAAGGCGATGAGCGAGCCTGGATACACTCCAAATACGCGCAAAAACGTCTCGCCGAGGAAGTCACCCGGTTTGTTCACGGCGATGAGGGATTGGAGGCCGCTTTGCGCGTCACGGAAGGAGATCGCTCCCGGCGCAGACGCGAAATTGAGCGGGGCCGTCCTTCAAGAATTAGCCGCCGATATGCCCAACGCTTCTCTTACCTATGATGAGGTCGTCGGGCAAAAATTTGTCGATATCGCCGCAAAGTCAGGATTAGTGCCGAGTAAATCAGAAGGGACGCGTCTTGTGAAAAATGGGGGCGCCTACTTGAATAATGAACGAATCTCCGATCCCTCTTTTTCGATTTCTCCTTCCGATTTAATCGACGGAACCTATCTCCTGTTCAGCGCAGGCAAAAAAAAGCGGATGCTGATCCGGGTTCATCCCGTCAAATAGATGATTGTAAACAAATTGATTTGAAAAATAATCGGCAATCGCTATTTTGAACTCGTGAACCCCTTACATGTAAGCCTCTA
The DNA here is from genome assembly GCA_963713105.1 of uncultured Chlamydiae bacterium. Classification (GTDB taxonomy): domain Bacteria; phylum Chlamydiota; class Chlamydiia; order Chlamydiales; family SM23-39; genus CAVQKJ01. The sequence goes on along the minus strand of CAVQKJ010000004.1, from coordinate 488,864 downwards.
CGGTACTGTGAAAAGGAAAAAATTTGGGAATGGTTCAACGCCGAGCATGGGATTCGGCGATCTCAAATGAAGGAGACAAACAGCTTGTCTGAAAATCAAAACGAACAACAGTCAAAGACGCTAAGTCAAAGAAGGAGCCCGGATATGGCTACGGTCACAAAAAAGAAGCTGATCCAAACAATTTCTCAATCCAAAGGATTGCATCCAAACGATGTGCGAAATGTGATCCAAGCGTTTCTCGATGCGATGACCGATACCTTATCGCAAGGAGATCGTTTGGAATTCCGCGATTTCGGAGTTTTCGAAGTTGTCGAAAGAAAACAAAAAATCGGACGCAACCCAAAAAATGCCGCCGTGCCGATTGTCATTCCTGCGCGCAAAGCAGTGAAATTTACTCCTGGCAAGAAAATGCGCAAACTTATTGAATAGTACCTTTTATCAGGTTCTATGGATAAACAGCTCGACTCCCTCTCTTCAGCATCTGCGGATTGCGTTAGTGGAGAGGATCCCTGGGACGGGCTGCTTCAGTCAGGCTGCGAAAATTTGTCCGGAACGACTCATCAAGAGGCTGGGTCTGTCCAGCCTCTTGTTTTTCCCTCCGATGCAAATCTTAGAGAGGTGTATCGCTGGCTCCGCGCGATTTGGGCTCAAGATACCCATCCTCCAATGCCTGTCTGGATCAGGAACCCGCTTGTCCATGCCTTTGAACCCTCTCAAGCCTTAGCTTTTCTTTTAGCAAAAAAATGGGGATGCCGAACCCAGCCTCTAGCTCCCAGACTCTATCCAAACGGGGGGACTCTCTTTGATTCGGCTCTCGCTGCAGAAAATAAGCTGCCCCGAATCGCAGAACTGTGCCAGCTTGCCCTGCTTTGGCTTCTCGCGAATGAAAAAGAGGCTGCCGCCCGTCTTATCCGTTGGCTTCTTGCCTTTGCGCAGGAAAAGGCGATCCTCTCCCTGCTCTGTCCAGAAAAAGAATATGACGAAAGAGAGGGGCTTCTTTCCCTATCTCTTTTGTTTCGAGCTGCGGGGAATAATGAAAAATCGGCGGAATTTTTGCGCAGGGCGCAAAACCAGTCTGCCCAGCCGATCGATCCTTTCTTTATCGCTCTCGCAAGACAAAAACTACAAATCGAAATTGAAGAGGAAACCCATTTCGATCCCGATTTTGGTTTGCAGTTTGCCCGCAGCAAAAATATGATCTCCATTTTCAGTTTGACTGGATGGAAATCGTCGATGGGAGCCATTCAAACAGGGGATGTCGAAATCAGGGCCATCGGCCCTCAAACGGTCCCTTTGGGATCCTCTAAAGATTTTGGGATCTGCCGGATTCCGGATGGCAGCCCCTCCAATGGCTGGACCCGCTGCGCGGCCCTTCCAGAGGTCTGGATCGAAATGAAAACAGCCACTGAAGAATCGGGTTGCCGACTCGATCTGCGATTCATCGGATTAATGCCTGAAAAACCATTAGCGATGGTTTTCTACGCAAAAGGCCAAAGCTGTCAAGTTGGAAGCGCCCTTTTCAAACCAAAAAGCCTGTCCCGGTTTGCAGGGGAGACGAATGCACTTGTTCTGAAGGGAAAAGAGGGGGGACTTAAACTGGAAAGCGCCCTCTCCCACAAAGTTCAGGTGATCCCTTTGGCGGGAGAAGGATGTTTTTGGGATGCGGAATTTCTGATTTCTTTCGAAATCCATCCCGTAACTGCGTCGGCCAGCTTTTTGTTCACCAGTTTCTGATGCTCAGCTTGGCGACGCCGTCTTTAAGTCATCGTCTCAATGGACAGAAAAACCGATTTATCCGACTAAAGAAACTGCAATGCCCTGGTTTTTGTTCAGCAGTTTTTGCTGTAGCGGGCCACAATACTTTCAAGTAATCTTTGAATAGGGTGTTAGAAGGATTTTCAGATTCCCTGATTGCCTCTACGCATCGGTTCATTGTCTCGTTGGAAATGAGACCGACTTGATGGTACATAAGCAAATGATGAATATGCATCGGAATTGATTGTTCATCACCTGACTCTTTTTTGATGCTGTCCACCATTGTTTCAACCCACAATTCCACTTTTGGCCTTAAGAAATCATTAGAAAAAAGGAAGATATCGTCATCATATTTCTCAGCCAACTGCTGGAAAGAGAGGTCTCGGTCAAGGTCAGTCGGTTCTTTCATAGGTTCAATTTTTGTTGCAGCATGGGGACGCAATCTTTCAAGTAAAGCTGATGAAATATAACAAGGTTTTGATTTCTGAATCATAACGATCAATTGATCCATAATCTCATTGGAAACAAGACCAAGCCTGTAATAGTTGTATAACAAGATAAACTGAAGGTCGTTTAATTTTTTATATTCCTTAAGTTCTTCCCGAAAGCCATCTTCAATTTTGGATCGCAAAGTATCGGAAGCGGCAAATAATACTTTCTCAACGCCGTAAGTAGCGAATAGTTCACTAAGCCCTTTTCGATCAACATCAGCTTTAATCGCATCGATCTCGGATGGGCTAATTGCGACAGTCTTTTTTGCTTTCAAATCTTTATAAAATGGTTCCGAAAAATCGGTAGAAAATTTATTAAATAGGACTGCATTTGGATTAGGGAGCGCAGGCGGATTTTCTTGCTTTACCTCTGGAGTCGAAGAGATGGGAATTTGGGGAATGCCGGGAGGTAGACCGGGTGTTTCAGAAATAGTAGACATTTTTCAACTCCTTTTTATTGTTGGATCTATGATGAAATGGGATGGAGCTCTTTCGAGCTCCATCCCTGTATGGAATTAAGCGAGTGCAGGTTCTGCAGCTGCCACTTCTGAAGCTGCTACAGCTTCAACAGGAGCGGATGCTTCTACAGGTGGGTTGATCAAGGCTTCGCGTGCGGCCTGAATTTTGCCCATCATCTCGTCAGAAAGGATTCCCGCCTTGTTGAGGGTAGCGAGTTTGTCCATGTCGAGATTTGCCAAGACATCGGCTTCTGGCATTTCGCCGAACTGGGCTTCGAATTTTTGTCTCAAAACGTCGACAGAGAGAACGGATAAAGTTTTCTCCAAACCGTGCTTGTCGATCAGTTGAGAAAAAGAGAGTTCTTGATCTTCGCGGATCGCATTGAATTCGCCGCTTTCTAATGCGACTGCTTTTGTAGACTCATAGAAAGAGTCAGTATTGTCTGTTGGAATCTCTTTAAATAATACTTCGTTTGTATTAGGAAGAACTGGAATATTTTCCTGATTAATCTCTTGTGGAAGAGCTGTGTTTATTTGTTGAATGCCTTGTGCTTCAGTTATTGCTGCCATAATTAAATTCCTTGTTGATTTTGGTGTTAATAAAATTATTTGTTTGTTGAGCCAGATAAACTAATATAAGAATAACCATCGGGTTTTTGTATATTTTCTGTAACCGAATAACGAGAGGAAGAGAAATCAAATGTCCGCTCTACTCCCTCTTTTTCAATCTTGACAGGACCTTGCGCGAAAAAATCTTTAAAACGATCGCCGATGACTTCCTTGCCTGTTTTGCTCATGAAGAAATTGAGATCGATGCCGGCTAGGATTTCCCGCTCCGTCTTTCCGCTCCATTCCGCGTTGAATTTTTCAGTCAATTCAGCAACAGAGAATGATTCGGAGAGTTCAGCGACTCCGTGCTTTTTCAATAATTCGGAGAAGGTTCCTGTTTCTTGACGGACTAATTCTTTCTGCGCCTTGTAGAGCTTGTTTAACCGCTCTCCTGACAGTAAATCCCAAAGGAACAGTTCGTCGCAGTTATTAGTATCGAACTTCGCCAAGAGATCGGCATCGGCCAACTGACTGAATTCCTGATCGAACTTTGCTTTCAATTCTTCGAGGCTGAACAGTTTGAGAAGAGTGGGAATCGTATGCTGAGGAAAGAGATCTGAAAATTTTAAAGCTCCCTTGATTTGGTCTATCCGTTCAGTCGGAAAGATATGGTTGGCGTCGAGCTTGCCGAGATCCTTAAGACCGAATTTTTTGACGAGTTCCTCATTGGACAGGGCGCCGAATTCATCGTTGAATTTTTGTCTCAATAATTCTCTGGGCAATACAGCAAGGAGTTTGCTCAAATTATGATTTTCGAAGAGTGTTGAGAATGTGTCGTTCCTCAGAGATCGGATTTGGTTGTATTCGCTTGTGGTTAGATAGGTGCAACGGGAGTCTAAAAATCCAAGCGGCCAATTCAAGAAGGGCTCGTTGATAAAATCATCGAGGAGATGGGAAAGTTGGTCTTTCTTGACTGTCGGTCGAATGCTAGACTGTACAGGGTTAGAGGCTTGAACTGAAATATCACTGATTGGCGCTGTCATAACGACTCCGTTTTATTTGCGGCCGAAATTGTACGAAAATGCAGTGTTTCTATCAACAGAATTTAAAGATTATGTGTGGATGCCTGGAAATGTTTTTCAAGTTTTTTTGATTTAATTTTGTTTTGTTTTAATTAATTTAAGTTTTGTTTTAATTTAGTAATAAATTGTTATTTTTAATCAAATTCCATCTGATCTTGTTGCAAAATAGTCCTGGCTTTTCGATAATGGAAGGCAGTATTAAAGTTTTTGATTTGGAGCATTAGGTGTGAAGTATTTTATTTTTGGGACGATCGCGCTCTTTGCATTTCTAGGGATTATAGGATTGATGAAACGGGAGCCGAAGCCCGTCCAAGAAGAGGTAGCCCAGGAAATCCCGCTAGCTCCTCCCGCTCCTGTATCTCCCAAGCCAGCCCCTTCCCAAATCGCTTCCAGTACGGTGATCGACCTTTCACCTTCTGTGGCGAAAAAAGATGAAGATCTGCCCGACGTCGACCTGATCCCGCGTCTATTCGCGCTCGACGCCTCCAAATTGCCGATCGTTGAAACCGTTTCCTTCACGAGCCGCGTTCCCTGGTTGAAAGGGCGGCCCGCATGGATCGCCGATTACGCGGCCCACTATGAGACCTCGCGCCATTTCATCGCCCGCAGCTTGAACCGCAAGCCCGATTATTTCAGCCAAAAAGTGTCTCCCGGAGACCGCTTCAACGTATTTAAAAAAGAGAAGGAGATTTCCTTCCATCTTCTCGTCGATCTTTCAAGATGCAGGATGTGGGTTTACTATATCGACAAAGGGGCGAACGAACGGGTGCTGCTCAAAACCTACCGCGTAGCCGTAGGAAAGGCCGATTCGCAAAAAGCGTCGGGTTTCGCGACGCCGGCCGGCAAGTATGAAATCGGGGACAAGATCGCCATTTATAAAGCTGGAACTTCGGGATATTACCAAGAGAAGAAAACGGAGATGATCCAAGTTTTCGGGACCCGATGGATCCCTTTCGTAAAAGCGCATGAGGGTTCCCCCGTGACTGTCCAGGAGCCTGTAAAAGGGCTGGGGCTTCACGGGGCGCCTTGCACGGTCGATCCTGCAACCGGCGAGCTCGTCGAAGACTTAAGCAAACTCGGGAAACAAGCGACCGACGGCTGCATCTTCCTTTCCACGGAAGACATGGAAGAGCTCTTTTCGATTTTGATCACCAAACCGACCGTTGTAGAACTGGTGAAGGATTTCCATGAGGCGAAACTGCCGGGGCATGAAATCGTCCTGCCTGAAACCGAAACTCTCCGGAGGGCCTCGTGAGCACGACGATCCTTCCCCATGAAAAACAGATCCTGGAAGTGCAGCAGACGCATCCAACAGCTCAAAGAGCAGAACAAGAACAATCCTCTTTGGTCGCAGGAAGAGCTGCTCAAGATGGAAAAAAAGCTCGACCAATTGAAAAAAACCGTCTATTCCCAGCTTAAAGCTTGGGACCGGGTCGCGATCTGCCGCCATCCGCAGAGGCCCCATGCGCTCGACTACATCCAAAACCTCGCGGAAGAATTCGTCGAGCTTTTCGGCGACCGCACCTTCCAAGACGACCGCGCGATCGTTGCGGGGCTTGGCGAAAATCGACGGCCAGAAATTCATGGTCATCGGGCAGGAGAAAGGGAAAGACACCGAAAGCCGCATCTACCGCAATTTCGGCATGCCCCATCCGGAGGGTTACCGGAAAGCGATGCGCTGCATGCGGCTCGCTGCGAAATTCGATATTCCGGTGATTACCTTATCGACACTCCAGGCGCTTATCCGGGACTTTCGGCCGAAGAAAGGGGGCAGGGCTGGGCGATCGCGCAAAATCTTTGGGAAATGGCCCGGCTTGCCCACTCCGATCATCGTGATCCTGATCGGCGAAGGATGTTCCGGCGGCGCTTTGGGCATCGGCGTGGGAGATATCATCGGGATGCTCGAACATTCCTACTATTCGGTGATTTCTCCAGAAGGGTGCGCTTCGATCCTTTGGAAGGACGCGAGTAAAAATGCGATCGCAGCGGCCGCTCTCAAAATGCATGTCGAAGATCTCTTGGAGCTCGGGATCGTCGACCAAATGATTGCGGAACCGCTCGGCGGCGCCCATCTCGATCCGAAAACAGCCTATTCAAACGTAAAATCGTTCATTAAAGAACAATGGGACGTCTTAAAAACGGTTCCAATCGATCTTCTTTTAGAAAATCGCTACCAAAAATTCCGCAAAATGGGCAAATTTGAGTCTCGATCAGCAGCGATGACAGCGACTCATGAAACTTCTTCTTCAAGCAGCCCTTCGCAATAGCCGGCATTTCACCCTAGCCGTTCTTACCTTTGTCACCCTTGCTTTTCCTAACAATCGCAAACCAATGCGAGATGTTTTCGGTCGGACTGATGGCCAATACGGGCGCCGATTTTTTTACTCTCTTCAGCCCAGACGGGAAAAAAGTTAAAGATAAGATCAGCTTCGCCGATGTGGAAAGGCGCTGGGAAGCGATCGATTCGAATGGCGATGGAGTTATCACCAAACAAGACGCGGCCTCTACATCGCACAAAGGAAAGACACCAACCCTCTCAGTTGGGTCATGCACAAAGTCGCCTCGCATTTCGATTTCGAACAAAATTTTTCTCTTGCTGATCGAGATTCTCGGTCGCGTCGCCCTTTTTAAGGCGCTCACCCTCTTCGCCTCGCGATATGTCACGCAGCTCCTTTCGATCCGGGTGACGCGCGATTTGCGGCAGCAATATTTTGAGCATATCCAATCGCTCCCTTTGAGTTTTTATCAAGAGCAAAATCTGGGAAGCCTTTCTTCGCGCGCGGTCGGCGATGCAGGGCAGATCGCCTCTTCGCTCAATTCGTGCCTGACGAATTATCTGCAAACCCCTTTTACCCTCGTCTCCACCCTCTTCGCCTGTTTTTATCTTTCCTGGCAGCTTTCGATGATCATTTTTTTCGGGCTTCCTCTCATCGTTTTCCCTGTGAGTTTTCTTGACCCGCCAAGTGAAACGGATCACGCGCCAGCTCCAAAAAAACCAAGAGACCTTTACTTCCGTCCTGCTCGATTTTCTGGCAGGCATCCAAACGGTGAAGATCTTTGCCATGGAGGCTTTTTCTCTTCGCAAATATAAAGAGCAAAACGACCAGATGGCCGTGCTTGAGAGCAAAAGCGCCAAATACGGCCTTTTGACCCGCCCTGTTCTCCATCTGATCGCGACCTGCTGTCTTGCCGTCGTCGTCCTTTTCGGCCTTTATTCTCTGCGGATGACGGTGGGACAGCTCCTCATGTTCTGCGGCCTTCTCCATCTTTTCTATGAACCGGTGAAAAAATTCGCCGAAGAAAACGCCAATATCCAAAAAGGGGTTGTCGCCGCGGAGAGGATGTTCGAGGTGCTCCATCTCAAACCGCAGATTGCCAGATCAGGATGGGGCGATCGATTTGACAGGATTTAAAAACCTGATCGAATTCGACCACGTTTGGTTCAAATATAAAGACGATTGGGTATCCTCAAAGATCTGAGTTTTACGATCAAGACGGGGAGAGGTTGTCGCATTCGTCGGGGCTACGGGAGCGGGAAAATCGACCCTCGTGCAGCTCCTGCCGCGCCTCTATGAAATGCAGAAAGGGGAGATCCGGATCGATGGCATCCCGTCTCAACGCCATCACGCAAAAATCGCTTCGCGACCAGATCGCCTTTCGTGCCGCAGAGGCCTTTTCTCTTTTTCGATACGGTCGCGGAAAATATCGCCTTCGGGCGCAGTTTTTCAAAGGAAGAGATCGAAGAGGCCGCCCGCAAAGCCTATGCCCATGAATTCATCGCCGAAATGCCGAAGCAATACGATACTCTGCTCGCTGAAATGGGAAAAACTCTCTCCGGCGGCCAGCAGCAGCGGCTTGCGATCGCCCGCGCGCTTGTGAAAAAAGCGCCGATCCTCATCATGGACGAAGCGACCTCTTCTCTCGACGCCATTTCAGAAAACCATATCAAACAAGCGATTGCGGGAGCTGCAAGGGGATGTGACCCAAATCCTCATCGCCCACCGCCTCTCGACCATCGAGCATGCGGACAAGATCATTTTCTTCGACCGGGGCCGCAAATTCGGCGACGGGACCCTTCACGAACTTCTCGAACCTGCCTCCCGTTCCGCATCCTCTGGGAAACGTACCATCAAACGGAAGCGGTTTTAGGATAAGAGACGCAAAGCCTCTTCTGCTGAGGGACGTTTTGTAGGTTCTTTGTCGACCATACTCAATAGAAACTGTTCAAGCTTTGACAAATTTTGCTTTTTCTTCATTTTCCAAGGATCTTTGTTGAATAATTCGCAAAGGGTGATCCCTGCTGAATATATATCTATTTTATTAGTAATATGCCCGAACGTTTCTGAGTCAATATATTCAGGTGCAAAAAAATCCGGAGTGCCGCAATGATCATCCACTTCTTCAGGATAGCAAGCTAAATCGAAATCGGAGATATCGGCACGCCATTGCCCATCATTATCTCTATAGACAAGGAGATTTTCGGGTTTGATATCCCGGTGCAAAATTCCTTTCGCATGGATATTTGAGAGCCCAATAAACAAATCCCTTGCAATTGACAATCGGTCTTTTGGCTCGAGAAGTTTTCTGTAGATGCTAGTCCGAAGGTCATTGTCGTATTTCTTATCAATGATCGCCATTTTATGAACATCTTTTTTGCCCTTGTATTCATTTGTGATCGAATAGGTTTTTACAACTCCGGGAGTGTTATCTAGGAACATGAGTCTGAATTTGACTTCCTTTTCCGCATACTTTAGGCCGTCAATCCAAGATGACGAGACGGTCGAACGGGCGCATATTTCGAAGCAATCGTTATCTGCACGAACGGCAGTCTTTACAGTTTTGATCGTTCCAAGGCCGAGAACTCGGTCGCCTCTTGAAGTGCGGTTAAGCAGGATCCAAATACGGCCGCTTGTATCGAATTGCAGGGAGCGGGGACAATTTGGGCTTTTTCGGACGAATTTATTTCGCTTCATGTTTTGGGCTTCGGTGAGGAAACCGAGCCGGTTTTGATCAATAAAACGCAAAACAGCGATCGAATCGGAAAAAGAAAGATCGGCTGCATCTGCAAGGTTCATCGACCTTTCATTAAAACCAGGGACTTGGATCGATCCGTTTGGAAGGAATTCGAAAGTAAGTTTGGAATCCCCTGTATCGAAGACAAAAGGCTTTATTTTTCCATTGTTTGCCATTTTTTCAAAAGTGAAATGGTCGAAAATTTGTTCCACCAATTGGCTTGCGCGTGTATCGGATAGGCGGCCCCGTTTGACGAGGTCGAAGATAGGGAGTTTCCAAGATTCGTCTTTACGCGCCTCTTTGAAAGCAATCGCATCGATATTTCTCAAGACTGAAAAAGAGGCGGCTTTCGTTCGGCTCGATCCCCATCCCCAGAGACGTTTGAAACCGCCTCCTTTATGGATGTCGAGATATTCCTCGCGAATCCCGTCGATGACTGCAGCGTGTTTTTGCAAAGTTTCAGAATCGCATTCGCTCAAGGCCGCAATGAGGGATTGAGAGGAGGTTTGGACATCTCTATTTTGCGCCGCAAATCCTTTGCTATCCCTAGGCAGGGCCGTGAGATCGTCTTGAAAAGTTTGTAATAAAGATTCTAATGCCATTCGTATATTATAATATTAATTTTATTAAAATTCAAACTATTTATTTATATATTAATAATTATAATTATTAGAGTTTTAGGGGGTTAGGTCTGGCAGGTTCTAAAAATATGTTGACTTCGGGCTGGAAAATCGTTTATGAGGGCTAGCTCAATATAATTTACTAAACACGATGACATCTCCTTCTTTTCAATCAGAGCTAATCGAAATTCTTCAGCGGGAACTCGGCCGGCAATTCGAAGAACCCTTGAATGATTCCAAGGGGAAGGCTTTGGGGCCCGTTGCCGCTGATGCTGCCATGCCTGTTTCGGAGATCATCGATCACTATCAGCACCTCTTTGCCTCGAATGGACCGGTCCATATAGAGAAGAGGCTGATGGACGCCTTTTCCCAGAAAGAATTCCAAGAGTTGGGTCTTTTGCGCTATTTGCCAAAGATTTATAGGGGGTTGCCTCGTCTCTACCAGAGCGCCCATCCAGCCAGGTCCCACATTAAGAAAAATTTCGCCCATTTGCCGTCGCTCAAGCGGGCTGCGGCAGAAAAAGCCATCTTCAGCCTCTACGAAAACTTCGCTTTGGAGCCAGACGCTAAAGTCTGTTTGTTTACCTGGGTGATTGGAGATGGATATGGCGATTATACGGCGGCGATCGAGACGGCTGAAATATTGAGTGAACGGTTTCCGAGCATCGATTTACAGACGATCGTTTTGATGCCGGAGAACATGGCCATCTCTTCGGCGCCTGAAAAATGCACGCTGATCTATTATGGCAGCGACGATAGCCCGGCTATTGTCCCTCACTCTGCGATGCTGGAACTCCGTTTGTCCGATCTCATTCTCTTTCTTCCCACATCCTATCCCCATACTGCCCAATTGACCGACCATTTGAAAAAAATGAGCGCGGCGCTTCCCATGCCAAAAATGGAGGCGGTCGGAGAGTATGGCTATATCGAATCGAGCTGGTTTCATCCCAGGACTCGCAACCGGTCGATGGGCCTCCATTTTCTTGAAAAAGGCGTTTTGATCCGCAAAAACCGCTCCATGAGTTTCGCAGAAGTGAAAAATGAACGGCTTCTTCAATGGCTGTTCAATACATCTTGTCCCGGACCTGTGGAAATCGAACACTATTTATCCGCAAATAGATTTTATACTGCTTATTTAACCTCTCCGACCGGAGGGGCGGTCTATCTGCACGCTCTTCTCAAATCGATGGAACACGATGCGAAAGGGATCGATCTCTGCGTTCCCGATTTGGGTTGGTTCGTCCAGCATGCGGACCGGCAAAATCGATTGGGGCTTCCCGTAATCCAAGGCCACTTCGCCGTAAAAACGCTCGAAGTTTGGTTTGAAGGGCAAGTCCATTCGATTTCATTAGGGACTGCGGGCAAGAAAGTTCGGCTTTTCTGCACGGGTCTTCTCTCGCAAAAAGATTTCCGAACGCTCCTTTCTCTAAGCGGCGAATTCGCTGCCATACGCGGTGATCAATCCTTTTCCGAGGCTGTATCGGCAAACAAAGTCTTTTTCTATGACGGGCGGGAGCATGCGCGGTATTTCGTGAAAGACCTTTTAGCTTTGGCGGAAAACAGGATCGGGGCTCATCGCGGAGCCTTGACGTTGTTTAGAGGCATCGGAAAAACATTTCTGCATAACCTCCCCGACCCGGAAGGGGAGTGGGTCGACGAAACCTATTTCCAAGAAAAAGAAGAATGGCTCTCCATCGCCCTGGAGATCGGCGCCGCTCTGCAAGACCCCGATACAGTGGCGGGTTTTAAAAAGTTGAACCGGATCATCGCGGACGAATGTTCCTGCAACGATTTCCTCTGCCACCTCATCCGAAGATCCCTATGCCATAAAAAGCATCCCGAAATCGAGAAAGCGGAAGAAGAGCAGCTCGCCCTTTTTTCCAATCAAGCCCAGTCGTTCTTAACGACAGTCAAATCGATCCAAAGAGCTTTGAATTCAATTTGCTGATCGCTCAGCGTCAAACAGGCACTTGTCAAAAACCTTTCTTTGTGGAAGAAGGAGGGTATATGAAGAAGAACCTTTATGTTGCGCTTGGCAAAGAGTTAAGAGCCTTATTCAAAGATCTTAAGGATTTTGACTCTAGCCGAAGCAGGGAAATCCATCTTCAAATGGATCAAATAGTCCTGACAGCCAGCCAAATCGGGGGATCCATCCTCGAAGAGGCCAAGCAGCTCGTCTTGGACATCGCGAATTTTATCGAACATCCTGAAAATCCTCGCTTTGCAGAAATTTTGAAAAAGCATGCCTTGAGGTTGGAACAAGAAACGAGGGATTTATGACCAAAATTGGAGAAGGGAAAGAACTTCCAAAACAACCATCGATCCAGGAATATCGGAACAGCATCGATAATAACTCTGTAAAATTCCTCAACGCCCTGGAAAGCTACACTCTTGCAGGAGATGGAGAACAAAAGGCTCAGCTCAAAGCGATCATGGACCAGCAGCTCGCCCTGATCAATTCCGCAGTCAAGGAAATCAAACAGGCAGGCATTTATAAACAAGACGTAAAGGTGGAGAATGACTACAAACAGTTCATTTCCACTGGAAACCCCGACGCCAAAAACGCCCTTGAAGAAGACCTTGAAACGCTTCGCAATTACGCAAGAGAAATGTGAACTCGCTTAGCCCTGTCTTTGAAATCATCGAAATTTTCTTATAATTTAAAGATTCATTTAAGTTTGTCGGAAGTGCCGCACTAAAGGATAATTGATTCTCTTTCAAGGAGGAGAATCATGTTAAAGAAAGTTTGTTTTGCAATTTTATTTATTGCGGATCTCTTTTCTCTCCAAGCATTCGAAAACGATCCTTTTCCAAAAATCGAAGAGACTGTCCAAATGGAAAAGCAGGGATTCCGTTACGCCTCTTTAGGAGCTTTTGTCATTGTACCAACTGTAAATCTAGGGTTCAGGACGAAGAAGGGCGGCCAAGGTAACGATTTCTCCCTATCTTATTCCTGCCTTCCCTTAGAGGGGGAAATTTTAGTGGCTGGAGGAGGCATTCAATACGCAAGGCTTTTTTATTTGGATAGGTTCTGGTACTGCGGGCTGGGATCGGGCGTCAATTACTTCCGTTCGCAATTTTTGGGTTCCAAAATTGGGGCGTTTATCGGATCTGGAACGGGCTCAGTGGGTTACCAATTTCAAACACAAAGACACACTCATTTCGTTGAATTAAAAGGGAATATCCCTCTTGTTATATCGGAGCATGGAAGATTCGATTTGATGATTGGATTTCCCATTCCATCTCTTACGTACGGCATTTCGTTTTAATCGAGGACGCGGTGGGGGTGGCGGAAGATGAAGCCTTCGGCTTTGATCTTGTGGTTGGAGACCCGCTTGTTGCCGTTGTGAAGCGGTTTGTGGGAGGGGTCCCATTTGACTTTGGGAAGGCGGAATTTCTCGGAGATTTGATGATAGAGCTCTTGCCGCGTGGGATGATCGTCGTCGGATAGGTTAAAGATCCCTTCGAGATTGTGGCGGAAGGCGTAGTCGATGGCGGCGGCGCAATCGGCTTTGTGGATCATATTGGTGTATGGTCTCCTGTGCCCGGAAGGGTGTGGTTTTCAAGCTGCTTGACCCGTTTGGAAAGCTCGCGTCCTGGGCCATAGATTTCCGAAAGGCGGAGGATGCAGACATGCCAGCCGAGTTCTTGGAGAGATAAATAGGCTTTTTCCGATTCGATGAGGATTTTTCCTTGCTCGCCTTTGGCTAAAAGTTCGCTTGTCTTCGTCGACCCAAAGGCCGTTATGGTCCCCGATAGACCGAAGTGCTGCTGGTGTAGATGAGATGGCGCGGGAGGTCCATTTCCAGGGCAAGATGGCGAAACATTTGAGCCGTGTTGAGATAGGCGCTTTCGTAATGTTCCGCACCGTCGGCGGCGATCGTAACGAGGATGAGTTCATTGTTCGCAATCAAGGGGATGAGCTCATCTTCGTCGTTCCCTTTCAAAATCAGGCTTTTTTGAGCGACTTTAGAGAGCTGGTCGAGTTTTTCCGGACTTCGGGTCGTCGCCGTTACATGATGCCCTTTTTTGCTCCAGATCGAAGCCGCTTCGGATCCGATATAACCGCATCCGAGAATGACCATATTGCTCACGCGATACCTGCCAGATAGCCTAGTTTGTTGAAATTTTCTTTTAAAATGCGCATTTTCTTTTTTATCCAAAGCCCCATTCTTGGAAAGCCATTCTACATAATCTTTCGGAACTTCGCTGAGAGGCTTGCCTGCGTGTTTTCCAAACGGCATCCGGACTACTTGGGACGTTTGAGCCATAAGCTCGAGGATTTTATGTATGGGCAAATCGTCTACCATCCGGCTGAAGACTTGGTGGAGGACGATGACAGTCGTCCAAAGCGCGGTGCGCTTGATTGGACTCGATCCCATAGGCTTCCCGCAAGAATTGGAGGCTGTGGCTGGGGAAGGTCGCTCCGATATTTGCGGGACCATTTCAAGGAATCCATAAAGACCCATTCGGGCATCTTCAACCCCGCCCTGTTGAATTCGGCCTCTAAAAATGGCTTGTCGAAGGCGTCGTTGTTATGGGCGATGAGGACGACGTCCCCGGAACAAAATTCCACAAAGGCGGATGAGGGCTTCTTTGATTGAGGGCGCCCCTTTGACCATTTCGTCGGTGATGCCTGTGATCGCCGTCGATTCTGCCGGGATCGGGCATTCCGGATCGGTGAACGTGCAGAGGTTCTTGTTCATCTCGGGGTCGAAGGCGGCGATTTCTATCATCCTGTCTTTACCCGGCCTTGTCCCCGTCGTTTCTGTGTCGTAGTAAATCGGCCTGCTTATACATCACCTGAAAATAACGCTCATCAAACCGAATTTTGGCTTTTTCCTCAAGAAAAGCTTGCCTTTTCCTTTTAATTTTTCCGATTTTAAGGTATTCTGCATGGAATTTCTCAAGGAGTTGTCTTATGAAGCGTCTGCTATTTCTCTCATTGATAGCGCTTACGGGCTGTTTTCAGACCTATAATGAAGATGACGATCTGAGGACGATTCCCATTACGAACAATCCTTATGTCGTTCCGAGCACTGGCGGTTCCGGAATGCCGGGGATCGGTTAGATCGGTTAGGGCCCCCGTTGGAGTTAGGAGCAATCTATTGACAACCCTCGTAAAATCAGCTAATGCTTAGGATAGGTCCGGATCTACCCAAGATGAAAAAGAAGCCAGTACCATTTTTTCCCATTGCGATCCCAAAAAAGTGATTGCTGAGATCGGAAAAAGCCCTCTTTTAGAGATTCTGAAAAAGATGCTCCTCATCCGCAATTTTGAAATGCGGGGAGAGGCCGCCTACCAGCAGGGAAAAGTAGGGGGATTTTACCATTCTTATATGGGTCAGGAAGCCATCCAAACCGGCTGTATCGCCGCTGCGGGAACTGCACCATTGGTTCACAACGACCTACCGCTGCCATGCCCTAGCCCTGTTATTGGGAGCTACCCCGAATGAGAGCGATGGCCGAGCTCTATGGCAAATCGACCGGAATTGCTATAGGCAGAGGCGGGTCGATGCATATGTATGCCGACCGGATGCTTGGAGGTCTCGCCATCGTCGGGGGCCATGTTCCGATTGCAACTGGAGCCGCTTTTTCACATCAAATATCTTAAAGAAAAAGGATTGGCTTCGTTTTGCTTTCTCGGAGAAGGAGCCGTCGTCCAAGGAGCTGTTCACGAATCGCTCAATCTCGCTTCCCTTTGGAATCTTCCCTGCATCTATGTCATTGAAAACAATCAATGGGGAATGGGGACTGCCGTGTCTCGCGCCGTTTGCATGGAGCCCATCGCTGAGAACTTAGCCAAAGGCTACGAGATCAAATCTTACACCGTTCGATGGGATGGATTTTTTTAATTGCTATGCGGCTTTCAAAGACGCTCTGCATGAAGTGGTTAAAACATCCCGACCCGTCTTGATCGAAACGGTCACCGAGCGTTTCCGCGGCCATTCCATTTCCGACCCAGGCCTCTATCGGTCCAAAGAAGATCTGGCCAAGAACCATGGAGCAGGATCCGATCATCTCTTTTAAAGAAGCCCTCATCGAGCATAAGATCTTGACGGAAGATGAATTCGAAGAAATCGATAAGGAGCAAAAAGAGATCGTCCTCGCCGCGATGAAATTTGCCGAAGAGAGCCCTTGGCCCGATCCGATTACTCTCGAACAAGGCGTTTTTGCTCCTGAGAGCGAAAAGATGCAGGAGAATAATGGGCACTCAAATCGTCGAAATCCGGGAAGCTCTCCGCCAGGCTATGGACGAGGAGATGACGCGCGACTCCGACCGTTTTCATCATGGGCGAAGAAGTGGCCGAATATAATGGCGCTTATAAAGTGACGAAGGGGATGCTTGCGAAATGGGGGCCTGAAAGGGTCATCGATACTCCGATCGCCGAGAATGGGTTCGCAGGGCTCGCGATCGGCGCCGCCCAGACTGGACTTCGCCCTATTGTAGAATTCATGAGCTGGAATTTTTCTTTCGTTGCCGCCGACCAACTCATTTCCAATGCCTGCAAAGCCTACTTACATGTCGGGAGGGCGTTTAAGGTGCCCGATTGTTTTCCGCGGGCCGAACGGCGCTGCCGCGCAAGTTTCCTGCCAGCATTCCCATTGCGTCGAAGCGATTTATGGCAATCTGCCCGGTTTTATCGTCATCTCCCCCAGCAATGCCTATGATGCCAAAGGGCTTTTAAAGTCCGCCATCCGCTCCAACAATCCAGTCATCTTTCTCGAAAACGAACTCGATTATGGCGAGAAAATGGAGATCCCCACTGAAGAATACTCTGGTCCCCATCGGCAAGGCGAAAGTGATCCGGGAGGGGAAGCACATTACCCTCGTCTCCTATAGCCGGATGCTGAAATTCTGCCGCGAAGCGGCGGATGAAATGGCCAAAAAAGGGATTACAGTCGAAATCATCGATCTTAGGACCATCAAGCCCCTCGACATCGCCACCGTCGCCGCCTCGGTCCGAAAACCCACCGCTGCGTTCTCGTCGAAGAAGGGCATATTTTTGCAGGCATCTCAGCCGAACTTGGCTTTCAGATCATGGAGCATTGCTTCGACGATCTCGACGCCCCCCTCGTCCGCGTCTGTCAAAGAGAAACGCCCATTGCCCTATTCAAAGCAGCTCGAAAAAGAGACCCTCCCCAATAAAGAGCGGATCCTCGCCGCCCTCAATGAAGTCCTCCTTTAAAGAAATTTTTGCGCTTCGCAAGAATTCTTGTTTTTAGATTCGGCTTTCCTCCATAATGGAATTACTGATTGGAGGATTTTTTTATGCCGTTTACTGTGACGATGCCCAAACTGTCTCCCACTATGGAAGAGGGGACGATTGCCAAATGGCATAAAAAAGTCGGGGATCAAGTGAAGTCTGGCGATTTATTGGTCGAAGTCGCGACCGATAAAGCGACTGTCGAATACAATGCCTTAGACGAAGGGTATCTGCGCAAGATCCTGATACCCGACGGGGGCGCTGCGATCGTCAATCAGCCGATCGCTATTTTTACCGAAAAAGCCAATGAGAGCATCGAGGGATACAAGCCGGAAGGCTCCAGCCAGCAGCCGCTGCTCCAAAAGCGGAAAAACCCGAGGCGGCAAAAGGAGAGTCCTCGCAAGCGCCTGCTCCCTCCAAAGCCGCGGCGGCCATCGCGATGCAGCAACCGGCTTTTGCGCCCGAACCTCCTTTGGAAAAATATGAATTTGAATTCCCGACAGGTTCAGCCAAAGGACGTACTCCCGCTTCCCCTTTAGCTAAAAAACTCGCTAAAGAAAAAGGACTCGATCTCAGGTCCGTAAAAGGATCAGGTCCTGGAGGGAGAGTCACGAGCCGCGATCTCGATCTAGCCCAGCCCGATCAAACTGTCTCCTTCGGCGAGAGGGAAGCCCCCACTATTGCTCCCGGCACCTTTGAAGAACAGGGGCTTGACTCCTATGCGGAAAGTGATTGCCCAAAGGCTGCAGCAGGCGAAAAGTTTCATCCCTCACATTTATGTGCGGCAAGAAATCGACGCGGACCCTCTTTTTGAGGCGCGCGAGCAACTGAAAAACGGCAACCTCAAAGTCACCTTCAACGATTTTGTGATCCGCGCGTGCGCCTTGGCCCTTCGAGAACATCCGACTGCGAATAGCGGATTCGATTCGGTCAATCAATCGATCATCTTTTTCAAAACCATCGATATCTCGGTCGCGGTTACCGTCGAAGGGGGATTGATCACTCCCATCGTCCGGCATGCCGATTATAAAAATTTAGGGGAAATTTCCGTCGAAGTGAAAGAACTGGCTGCAAGGGCCACGCATAGGCAAGCTCAAGCCCGAAGAATATAAAGGGGGCTCGTTCACGATTTCCAATATGGGGATGTTCGGCGTCACTGATTTCGCCGCGATCATCAATCCTCCCCAAGCCTGTATCTTGGCGATCGGCGGCATCGAAGAATGCCCCCGTGTGAAAAATGGGGCTGTAGTCGTCGGCAAAAGGTTGAATCTGGTCCTTTCCGCCGACCACCGCGTCGTCGACGGCGCCGAGGCCGCTAAATTCATTAAGACCGTCCAAAAGTATCTTGAAAATCCAGCGCTTTTACTTGTGTAAGCGATTTCGGTTAGAACTATCTAGACATGCATGATTCATAGAAAGGAACAGGATAATCAAGATCGACAAGGTCGGCATGATAAACAAGATAAATATCTATTGAGCAGCTCATCCGAGAATATAGATCGGATTATTGGCGAAGATGAGATTTCGGAATAAACAAGAAAGAGAAGAAGATATTTTTTTACAAATGGCTTTCCCTGGGTTTTTTTAAAAACGCCAGGGAAAGTTGTTCTTATAACACAACCTTATTCAATCATGTCTTGGATGTACTGAGGAAGGGCGAATGAAGCCTTATGCACTGCTGGAGTGTAGTATTTCATTTTGCCTTTTACGTTTTTAAGACGCTCAGTCAAGGTTTTTTCAGAAACGCGGAATTTTTTATCGCTCGCCCATCCAAGCGTCATGTATCCGCCTACATAGGTGGGAACAGGGGTGACATAGAAAGTAACATGCTTAAAGTGGGGAGAGCGGTTTTGCTGGCTCGTTTTGAGTTCGTCTGTTTGCAGTAAGGGGACGCCATTTTGGTTTACGAAAATGCCGTTTGGGTTGAGAAGCTTGTGGCAATCGGCATAGAATTCTCCGGAAAAGAGGACGACTGCGGCACCTTCTGGATCCGGTGCGTCGGAAATGATCACGTCGAATTTTTCATCGGTCTCTTTGACAAACTTGGCGGCGTCTTGGATGACGAGGTTCAAACGGGGATCTTCGAAAGCTCCATTGGAGAGAGAGGGTAAGTGTTTTTTGGAGAGATCGATGACTGAACGGTCGATTTCAACCATAGTCACTTTTTGAACGGTGTTGTGCCGGAGCACTTCGCGGATGATCCCGCCGTCGCCGCCGCCGATGACCAATACCGAGGCCGCGCTTCCATGGGCAAGGAGCGGTACATGGACCATCATTTCATGGTACATCGCTTCGTCTTTTTCAGTGGTTTGGATATTCCCATCGATGGCGAGGACACGTCCGTAAAAGGAATTTTCAAAAATGGCGAGATCCCAAAAATCGCTTTTTTCCTGGTGGATCATTTTGTCGATGGCGAACGTCTGCCCCCAGTACGGATATAAAGTTTCCTGATACCAGCCTTGCGTCGCAGTTTGCGGCGTAGGTTCAACTGCGAGCAAACTTCCAGAAGCAATCAAAATGGGGATTATTTTAGCAAACATGGCCATCTCCTAATTAAAAAGCTGCGATAGAATAAGGTTGTTTTGGATTTAGTTCCAGGAATTTTAAGGAGAGGAGAAAGATTTTTCTAGCTGAGCTATTTTGCTTTCCAGGTCTTTTAGGCGGTCGACGTATTCTTCGAGCTTGCGGACGTGGACCTCCTGCCTGTGGTATTCGGTAATCGGCATTGCAGGGCTGCCGCGGTATTTTCCTTTTTTTAAAGATTTACTTACCCCGCCGCGGGTGGCGATCAGGACTCCGTCTTCAAGTTCGACATGGCCGACAATGCCGACCTGGCCCCCTAACATTACATATTTACCGGTTTTGGCAGATCCGGCAATCCCGGTCTGTGCCGCGATAATATTATGTTCGCCGATTTCAACATTATGGGCGATCTGAACCAGGTTATCGATTTTTGTTCCTTTGCGGACGATCGTCGCTTTGAAGCGGGATCGATCGATGGTGGAATTCGCGCCGATTTCTACATCGTCCTCAAGGATGACGATCCCGATCTGCTCCAGTTTGACGTGGCGCCCTTCTTTATCGGTCGTATAGCCAAAACCGCAAGAACCGATCACGGCTCCCGGCTGCAAGATGACCCGGTGGCCCAGGCGGCATCGCTCGCGGATGACGCTTCCAGCATGGATTTGGCATTCCGATCCAATTTCGGCTTCGTATCCGATGGAGACATTGGGACCGATCCAGCTATTGGATCCGATTTTTACATTCCGATCGATGACGGCATGAGGCCCAATATTGGCAGAAGGGTGGATTTGAGCCGAGCCGTGAATGACCGCCGTGGGATGGATCCCAGAAAAACCGGAGGGTGCGGACCTGTAAAGCAATTCAACGATATTTTGAAAATCGCGGGAAGGGTCCGGAGAGACTAGAAAATTTTTCCCCTCGATCAAAGGTGTTTGGGGATCGACGCAGATCAGTCCAGCTTTCGACTGTTTCATCGCTTCTCTATAGCGGGGATTGGCTAGAAAAGAAACGTCGGTAGAAACTGCGTCTTCAAGAGTATTGACCCCTGTGATTAAACGAGAAGGGTCGCCGATGAGCTGGGCGGCGCATCGCGCCGCCAGCTCGCCTACGGAGTAGCTATTGCCCATTAACCGGCCTTGTTGAACAAGGACTCATCGACAGCGTTGATCTGAGGGACCTCATCAGAGCCATCAGAGATTTTTTTGGAATTGGCGTCTAGTTCGTAGTTTTTGTCCATTTCAGAAATGACAAGAGTCGTGACATCGAGATCGGGACGGATATAAGAAGCAAGCTTCTTTATTCATTACGTAATCGAGTTTTTTCTGTTTAGCAACCTTTTCGGAAGCTTTTGAAATGTTTGAATTCATTTTTTGAATCATCTGGTAATTAGCATGATTGCAGGACTTGGTAGAATTGATTTTGATAGCGCCCTAAGTCTTCCTGCAAAGTCTGAAATTTGACTTTCAATTCTTCTTCAGCTTTGGGAGATAAGCTGTCGAGATACTCGGTATCTTCGAATTTACCCGCAATTTCTCTCATTTCCTTTTCGGTATCTTCCATCAAAGAAGAGAGCTGTTTGCGGATATTTTCCATATTTTCCTGCTCTTTTTTACCCGACTTCGAGTCGGTAATGCAGGTAGTGAAATTGACGACGCCGATTAGGGATGGCTCATCGGCAACAACTGTGCTTGCGGCCATTCCGAAAACCGTTGCTACGGTAAGAGAAGAGTTTACGCATATTTAGCTCCAAAAGTTTGATTTAAAATTGTCCGCCCATTGAGAAGAACACTTTTTGCCATTTTCTATCATGGCGGTCCTTTTTGACTAGAGGTATTCCCCATCCGACCATGATCGGCGTCCGGTTTCCAATATCGATCCGGACTCCGATGCCTGTGGTGGGTCGGATCTCATTGATAGAAAATTCTCCAAAAGTTACGCTTCCCACATCGAAAAAGGCAAATACATCCAGCATGCTAAAAATTTCCTGGTTGTATTCCAAGGAAAGCATGGACGAGGAGAGTCCTCCGAAAGGAGTGTCCGTCTGGACTAGTTGGCCTGAATCGTTCAATAACTCGACGACAGGACCTAAGAGGAATGGCTTATAGCCGCGGACGGTCGTCTCGCCGCCGAGGAAGAAGCGCTCGCTATAAGGGACGTTGTTCGTTTTACTGCCAAAGGGAACGATATATTTAAAGTCTCCGCGGAATTTCAAAGTTCCCTTTTTCCATACTGGGAAATAAAGCGTATTCAGATAGCTGACTTTGAAAAAGTCATACTTGCCTCCCAGCCCTGCGAATTCCGCTTCAAAATAGGAGCGCCAGCCGCGATGGGGCTTATAAGGATTGTCGACCGAATCGTATCCGAGGTTGCCGCTGAAGGCTGAAATGAGCCCCTTTTGATCGAGCTGTCTTCTTACTTTATTCACAGAAGCTTGCGCTTCAGGAGAATTACCCGCGGGGTCTATGCTCAGGTGGTCTTTTGAATGGCGTACGCGCTGGCGCATTCCTGCAGTCCAGTAGTTGTTCAGCGGATAGTTCGTATAGACCGAGCCGCCGTAAGTGACGACATCGACATGTTTTTGCAGTTCGCTGAAGGTGCGGCTGATTTCGACTCCAAGCCGCCAAAGCGAGTCATTCACATAAGGATTCATCCAAGAGAGAAGGATATTGTTTTGTTTCTTGCCCAATGTACCTCGAGCGTGGAAGAATTCGCCGCCGCCTCGCAAGGAAGAGGGTTTGCCCAAGAATTTATAGAGTCCGGCAACGTTGAAATTGCGCTCCGTGAGATCAAGGCCGCCGAATACATCATCTATGGAGCTGAAGCCCATAAATAGGCTGACATTGCCTGTGGAAGTTTCTTCCACTTCGATGTAGACGTCTCGATAATTTTCCCCAAGGCACGCATCGTCCGCAGATCTCACTGCATAGACATTGACGCTCTTGAAATACCCTACTGCTTCAAGCCTCTGCTGCGTCGCTTTGAGCTTGCGCGAGTCGAAAGTTTCTCCTGGCACTAAGAGCGATTCTCGGAGAATGACGTTGTTCTGAGTCGAGGAGTTGCCGAAAATATGGATCAAACCGATTTTATATTGCTGGCCTTCATCGATAAAGAACTGGACGTCGTAAACAGGCTCGTTTTCTTTGAGAAGCATTTCATACTGAACACTCGCATCGATATATCCTTTCTGCCCGTAAAGGTCTTTGATCGCTTGGGATGTGTCCCTCAATTTGTCGGGAGAAAAAATTTCGTCTTTTGCAAGAATGGATTTTTTCTGGATATCTTCGTTTGATATGAGCGTATTTCCAGAAAATTCGATGCTTCCGACGCGGTAGAGTTGTCCTCGATGAGCCGTAATGTCTACGATCAATTTTCCGCTATTCGGATCTTCATACGATTGAATATCGACGCGGGCATCAGCGTATCCTTTATTATGAAGGAGATTCAAGATCGTCATCCGGTCTTGTTCCAATGCCTCGTCGCGAAAAATGCCGGTGCCGGTCAGCCAACTCGTTATGAAATTGTAGTTTTTCAAATGCATCTGTTCAACAATTTCATCCCGTTCGGACTTTGTGAAGCCGTTTAAAACGATCTTCTTGATATAGCCGGGACGTCCCTCGAACACTTCGATTTGAATGTCGATTTGATTGCTTCCTGGAATAGGTACAATTGAATAAGAGAGCTGCGATTCGAAATAGCCCTTTTTAAAATAGTATTCTTTGACTTTGTTGAATGATTTGTTGAACTCCTGCCTGTTGAAAATCGTGTTCGGCTTGATATCGAGTTCTTTTTGCAAGGTCGATGTTTTGAATTGGGTATTCCCTTCCCAACGAACTTGGTGGATGAGCGGCTTGGGAGCTACATGGATCGTTATATAGACCTGCCCATCTTTCAACGCGATGCTCGGTTCGACCCGTTCGTATTCATCGGATAGGTTTTTTAAGTCGTTGTCGAAAATCAGTTGGGAAAAATCGTCTCCTTCCCTTGTTTTCAGCTTAGATAAAATCGGCTTCGGATCGAATGAAGGTTCCGCGTCGGGCGAATCGACGACGATTTCAATATGGGACACTTTTTTATCGTCAAAGAGTTCAGCGCCGCAAAGAGGGGCCGTCGCGCTCGCCAAAAGAATCGATAGTAGCAGATGGGATTTTAAGAAGGGATCGCGGCGCTTTGTCATCGTTGTCCTAACTATCCGTCGGTTTCATAGTCCGTCAGATTATAGAAACCGACAACAATTTAAGCAACCTTAAGAGAAGGAGAGAGAAGGCTAAAGGCTAAGGGCTAAAGGCTAAAATGTCGGGGCGAAACGCCCCCGCGCCAGTAAGAAGGGCTAAAAAGCTAACTGATTACGATGAAGAAATTGTGGAGTTTTTTAGACTTCCATTTTTTTCGATCATGATTTTTGTCCTGACATTTTTAGCTCCTAGCCTTTAGCCCTTCTTAGGCTTCGCGGCGGCCGACAAGAGCTCTTGTCAGAGTTCCGCCGTCTATATATTCCAGGCTGCTGCCGACGGGAAGGCCGAAAGCGAGGCGGGAAATGGAGAGTTGGGGACGCGAAAGTTGGTTTTTTAGATAAAGGGCGGTGGCGTCGCCTTCTAATGTCGAATCGAATGCGATGATGATTTCCCGCACCGAATGGAGATCGATCCGTTTTTGGATTTTGTCGAGGCGGAGCGAACTGGCGTGGCGTCCGTCGAGGGGAGAGAGGAGATGTTCCACAACGTGGTAAAGCCCTTTATAGCTTTTGGTCTCTTCGATTGCGTACGCGTCTCTAGGCGATGCCAGGATGCAGAGGGAGGAAGGGTCGCGTAAGGAAAGGTCGCAAAAACGGCATTTTCCCCGATCCGTGAGGCACCCGCATTCCGAACAGGGAGGGATTTTTTCTTGGACCGTCGCCAACGAAGAACCCAGATCGGAAAGGTCTTGCCTGGGCCAGGAGAGAAGTTCAAAAGCGAATCTCTCAGCCGTGCGGCTTCCGACTCCGGGCAGCTTCTTCAAATGGGCGATTAGCGCGGAAAGATCTTCTGGAAATTTTGGACTCATGCATAGGTTAATTTAGCCCAATCGGGAATTCTTCGACAAGGTCTCCCTTTATCATTAATGGGCGATGAAGTTATTATTTCCCGCTTTTAAAAATGGGATAGGTTTCTCAACTTTCGAACCTTTAAAAGAGAAACTGCAGACTTAAATTCAAGCAATGCTGAAATGAGAGGTAAATTTGATTTCCAATGCTTTAGATACGTTTCTTCCGACAATGAGCGCCGAATACGCCAATGCCAGTATAGCCGTTGGCGCCGCTCTTGTTTTAACCGGTGTTGCTCTTGGACAAAAAGGGATGAAAGCCCTCGGAGTCTTGTTAGGATCGGCCGGAGCTATGGCTGCGATTGCAGGCCTTTCAAACCAATGGCTTGCTTGGTTTCCTTCCGACAGGATGATGATGGGCGAGGCTTCGGCAGCCCTTTGCGCCATGCAAAGGAAAGAAGAAAATGTACATGTAAACAATCTATTGCAGGAGCGCAAGCGTTTTGGGTTGCTCAGCGGCACGACGGTCCAAAAAATATGTCCGGAACTGAGCATCGAAGAATTAAAGGAACTTTGTATTAAAGAATTTGCCGAAGAATGCGGATTGGATCCGAATTCTTTGAAAAGGGGCGATTTCGATCATATCGATCCTGAGGTTTCCGAGGAAATACCCGATTCTGTGGAGTGCCACATATTTCCTAATGATGAGGTATCGCGGCAATGCAATCAGCGAAAAGAGTGTGTCGAGCACTATACAAAAGACTTCAGGACCCATTTAGATAAGGACATGCCGCTTCTCCAGAGAGGGAAAGATTATTCGGGTTTCAATGTAAAAGGAAAGTCCTGTACTCTCGAATACACACCCAAAATGCGCGACTCCCTAAACCTCCTGAAGTGCATAAAAAAATTTAAAAGCAAAACTCTACCCGGTTGTAAAGACCGATTTTTGGATTTAAAAAAATATATTTCGGTCACAGGGAATGAATGTCGATTAAACATACCGAGTGCGGTTTTTGAATCATTCAAGAGAGAATGTAGAAAGCCGGCGAGCTAATTTTCAAATTTTTTTTCGAAGTTTATGTGGGAAAAATTTTTATTAAATAGGAAAAATCTCCTTCTTTTCAATTAAAGGGCGTACGGATATACTCATGCCCAATATTTTTGATTCAAAAACAGGCTGCGTGTTTCAAAAAATGGCTGTAAAAGCAAAAATCATAGGGACCGGCTCTTATCTTCCACAGAGGGTATTGTCCAATCGCGATCTAGAACAAATGGTCGATACCACCGATGAGTGGATCGTGACCCGGACGGGAATGAAAGAGCGCCGGATCGCGCATGCGGACGAATTCACCTCTCATATGGGGGCCGCTGCCGCTTTATCTGCGATTGCCGATGCGGGGCTGCAGCCCGATGAAATCGATTTTATTTTAGTCGCTACTCTGACTCCAGACTATATATTCCCCAGCACGGCTTGCTTGATCCAGCAGGCGATCGGTGCCAAACGGGCGGGAGGGGTGGACATCCAAGCCGCATGTACAGGCTATGTTTACGCCCTATCGATCGCCAAAGCGTTTGTTGAAACGGGAATTTACAAAAATATCCTTGTCATTGCTGCCGAAAAACTCTCCTCCATTGTAAATTATAAAGACAGGTCGACCTGCGTCCTTTTCGGCGATGGAGCCGCGGCTTGCGTCGTATCGAGCGAAAAAAGAGGTTTGTCGATCGAATGCGTCCGTCTTGGCGCGGATGGCGAACAGGCTGAACTTCTCATCCTCCCTGCCGGTGGAAGCCGGAAGCCCGCGTCCGCCGAGACCGTAGCGAATGGACAACATTATATTAAAATGGCCGGAAACGAAGTATTCAAACATGCCGTCCGCCGGATGGAATCTGCTTGCAAAGAGTGTTTGGACGTTTTGGGCGTCGACGAAAAAGAGATCAGTTGGGTTATTCCTCATCAGGCCAATATGAGGATCATCGATGCGATGGCCAAGAGATTCGAACATTTACCGGCTGAGCGAATCTTCAAAACGGTTCAAAAGTATGGCAATACTTCCGCCTCCTCTGTAGGGATCGCCCTGGATGAATTGCTCAAAGGGCAGAAAATCGAGAGCGGCGAACAGATCTTGTTGACCGCATTCGGCTCCGGCTTTACTTGGGGCGCGGCCGTGTTAAAGGCGGGTCAGCCGTGAACCCAACTAACGATAAGAAAATCGCATTTTTATTTCCTGGGCAAGGGGCCCAGTACCCCGGAATGGGGAAAGATTTTTTCGACTCCCACCCTATCGCAAGAGATACTTTTGAAGAAGCGGACGAACTCTTAAGCGAAAACCTCTCCAAGATTATTTTCGAAGGTCCTGCAGACCTCTTGACGCAGACCAAAAATAGCCAGACGGCGATTTTCGTCGCTAGCATGGCGATCCTAAGGACGATTCAGCTGCAGTTTCCCGAACTCGAACCCGCAGTCTGTTCCGGATTGAGCTTAGGCGAATATACGGCGCTCTGCGCCTCGAACCGTTTGGATTTCGCCGGAACGCTTCGCCTCGTCCGAGAAAGGGCGCGGCTCATGAATGAAGCCTGTGAAAAAAATCCAGGGACGATGGCCGCTGTTTTGGGTTTGGATGCCGCTGGCATTCAATCGGCAGTCAAGGGATTAGAGGGTGTTTGGGTCGCGAATTACAATGCTCCTGGGCAGACTGTGATTTCCGGAACAAAAGAAGGGATTGAAAAAGCTGCCTTGATCTTGAAAGAAAAAGGGGCAAAACGAGTGCTGCCCCTGACCGTACACGGCGCTTTCCATAGCGGCCTGATGCAGTCGGCCCAAGACGGACTGGCCCCATCGATTGAAAAAGCGGCTATCCTTGACAGCCAAGTCGCATTTGTCATGAATGTCCCTGGCGGTTTTGCGAAGAGCGTTTCCGAGATACGCCGAAACCTCATTTGCCAGGTCACTCAATCGGTCTGTTGGGAACAAGGGATCGAAGCGATGAATGCTTTCGGAATCGAACTCTATCTCGAAATCGGCTGTGGGAAGACTCTTTCAGGACTGAATAAGAAAATGGGGATGACAGCTCCCACGATTTCCATCGATAAAGCAGCCGATCTCGATGAATTGGCTAAGCACCTTGAACTCTTACTGAAGGTATAAGATGCAACTGCTCAAAGGAAAAACAGCTCTCATAACAGGAGGCACAGCCGGAATCGGCAAAGCGATTGCTTGCCTTTACGCGGAGCACGGAGCCGATGTAGCGATTTTCGGCACAAATAAAGAGCGGGCTGAACAAGCCCTCAAAGAGATCGAGGCATCCAAGGCTGATCCGCAGCAGAAATGCGCGTATTTTCTCGTCGACGTCTCCAAGTCGAAAGAAGTCGAACAAACAGTCGACCAGGTTCTGAAGACTTGGGGCAAGATCGATATCCTCGTCAATAACGCAGGGATCACCCGCGATAATCTTCTCATGAAGATGACTGAAGAAGATTGGGACCTTGTGGTCGATGTGAATTTAAAATCGGTCTACAACACTTGCCGCGTTTTGACCCGGCCGATGATGAAGGCCAGGTCTGGCGCAATCATCAATATCACCTCAGTGATCGGATTGACCGGAAACGCGGGACAGTCCAATTACGCCGCCTCGAAATCGGGGATGATCGGGTTCTCCAAGTCTTTGGCGAAAGAATTGGCCAGCCGAGGCATCCGGATCAATTGCGTGGCGCCTGGTTATATTGAAACCCAGATGACGCAAGGCCTCTCGGATCAGATCAAAGAATCGATCCTTTCAAAAATTCCCTTAAGCCGTATCGGACAACCTCGCGATATCGCTCACGCCGCACTCTTTTTGGCCAGCGACCTTGCGAATTATATCACCGGACAGGTGATCACCGTCGACGGCGGAATGGTCATGTAAAGAAAAGAAACAAGGAAACCAACGTATGAAAACACAACAAGAAGTCATAGATATCATCGTCGAACAGCTCGGCGTAGACGTCGTAGATGTAACCCTCGAAAAATCGTTCGTTGAAGACCTCAACGCCGATTCCCTGGACCTGACTGAGTTAATCATGACCTTCGAAGAGCGTTTCGGATTCGAAATCTCAGAAGAAGACGCTGAAAAGCTCAAAACGGTAGGCGACGTCGTCGACTACATCGAAAAGCGCAAAGTCAGCGCCTAATCCTTTCATTCCATTCCGGGCTGCTTCTTAAAAAAAGCAGCCCTTTTCTTTTTATTAATTTATTATTGATTTATATTAATTAATTTAATATAATTATTATAAATTATTGGAGTTTATATGAGCGGTATTTCAAATTATCTTTATTCATCAGGTTCAAGAGCTATTACAGGTTTGTCGAATCTCTGCCAAAGAAATTGGGAAAAAATTCTTGTTTCGAGCTCAATTGTCTGCGGAGCCATGCTGATCAAATTTTCAGGCCAGTGGGATCCAACTAGCTGTTTAGGTCAATATGGCGAATGCGTCGCGGTGTATAACCGCTTTGCCGAAGCGGACGGACTTCCGGTCCAATCTTCCTATGGCGCTTGTTA
Source organism: uncultured Chlamydiae bacterium (assembly GCA_963713105.1). Taxonomy (GTDB): domain Bacteria; phylum Chlamydiota; class Chlamydiia; order Chlamydiales; family SM23-39; genus CAVQKJ01. The sequence continues at coordinate 459,611 of CAVQKJ010000004.1, read as the reverse complement.
TTCGAATTTTTGTTCAGAGACCACGATTCAATCAGCCCAATTAAAATTCTTAGCCGGCGCTTTCTCAACCGGAAGCGGAATTTTCTCGACGGGAATTGCATTGCTGAAGCGCTGTCTTTAAAAGAAACTTTCGCTCAAACCCAAGTTTCGGAATCGTCATCTACTTTTTTATCTGATTCAACTACCGAAGAAGCAGGGCTTTTCGGACTCTCATCTAAGAGTTCAGGACGCAAAACGGGACTTGAAGGAGCCGGCTTTGGAGAGACCGCCTTCGGGCTTGCATCATAGAGATCGGTTCTTTGAGAGGGACTCGGAGGATTGAATTTGCTTGTAACGGTCTGCAAACTCTTTGAATACTTAACGGTTTCAGCTTGCGAAAGCTTAGATTTAATATTCTCAAATGTTTGAGTCAGTTCTTGGGCTTTTGCCCGTAGCTTCTCAAATTCCTCTTCATTGAATTGTCTTTTGCTTTTAATGTTGAGTTGAGTCAATTCAACTCTAAATTTATCTACTTGAGATACTGAAGCCATTTTTCCCTCTTTAAACGGATCTACTGCTGCAGTTCTTTTTCAATGTCCTCTGCCGATACTAATCGCACTTGTCTGGAAAAATGGGCTGCTGTGACGTAAATTCCGGCTGAGGCAAGCTGCTTGCGGAAGGCTTCTGTGATGAAACGGGAATCTTCCTCATTCAATTTTCCCCGTACGATTTCCTCTTTCGTCATATATGCAAATTCGCGGATTTTTTGCCGCTGGCTGCGGTCGTATTCAGGTTCAAATATATTGAGTTTTTCTAGACCGACATCAGCAAGAAACAACTTAACCTCATTTAGAACTTCTGTTTCAGCTTGTTGAAAATCGTCTGTATTTCGGGTTTGGATTTCTTCAACAATGCTTTGCGAAAATGATTTTTGCAATTTTTTGATTTGTTGGATTTCTTTATTGAAATCGACTTTTCCGTTTTTTGGGTTCCGTTTAGCTAAGCCGTTATCTGAAACAATCTCTTGACCTTCAATCGACTTAAAAACTGGCTGTAGATTTCTTAACTCCGTTAACTTTGCAAGATAGCGAGAAGCTTCCTGGGCCGCATTTTCAATATTCAAACCGATGAAGGTCCATTTAATGACGCTGGCTGCAAATTTCAATTTAATCGCTAGGAGATGGACTGTGGGCTCCATTACTTTTTGCCAGGCAGATGTCTCCGCTACAGGAGAAGCAAGGCTCATGGGAGAAGACCTATTAGAAGTTGGGGATTGAGTGGCCATATATATACCTTTAATTTTAAATTATTATTAATTGTTTTTATTTTCTTTAATATTATATTTTAAATTATATTATAAATCAATTTAAAAATATAATTTAACAAATTTGAAAGTTAAGGGTTTAAGATTTGGAAGCAGAGGAGGTGGATGTCTTCTTCCAGGTCTTTGCGCTTGGTGGCGAAGGCGAGCTCTTTATGGAGCATGGCTGCGGTTGTCTCGAGGCCGTCGGAGGCGAAGACTTTGAGGACTTTAGAGAGGAGGTCAGCGATTTTTTGGGGGTTTTTATAGAACCGGAGAAGCCCCTGGTTGAAGAGGAAAAAAAAGTCTCCCGTATCGACTTTGAGGGTGCCCTGGAGAGGCTCGAGATAGCGGGCGTCGTCGAGGGACCAGAAAAGGGGGAGGTGGGGTCCTTTGACTTGAAGGGTCGATGCCGATCGGTCGAAAAGAAGGGAGGTGTGGGCTTGGCTTTGCTTGGAGAGTTTATATTGGGTCAGAAGTTTGTACATCCCTTCGAAACCGTCTTCGATGGCCTCCGCAAGGTGGATTTGAAAGAGCTCCGCGTTTTCAGTTTTCGGAAAGTCGAGAAGAAGCCCTCTAGGGCTTTCTGAAAAAAGGGTGATCGATTTTACGGCGACGGCGTCGGATCTGCAATCGTCGATGTTTTTTTGGAGCATCATGTGCTGGAGCAGCATGGCGCATTCATACTCTCCGTACATCCGTTCGCGCAGGAGCGAATTTTCTTTGAGGCGGTTGATATTTTCATGGAGGCATTCGCTCATCGTATTGAGGGTATTGGCGAGCTCAGCGATCTCTTTGGGTCCTTGGACTTGGATCGATTCTCCGTATTGTCCTGCGGCGATGGCGAGGGCTGTATTGTTGAGTTTTTGGACGGGGCGGGAAATTTTATTCGCGATGACAAAAAGAGTGGCTACCATGACCAGGATGGTAAACCCCGCGCAAAGGAGGATGAGAAATAAAGTTTCTTGGAATTTTTTATCGATGAGGTTGACGCTGATGTCGGCTGCCATCATCCCTGTAAGCCGGCCGGTTCGATCGAAAATCGGCGCGTATCCGGTCATGAGCCTTCCCTGGCCGTCCGGGGATGCGTAGATCGGTGTGATATGGACGTCTTTTGGGATTGCGGCAATCGCTGGGGAATCTTCTGGTATGATGTAAAGATGGGAGAGGTTGAGCTGGTCTTTGATCAGCGTTAATTCTTCTTGCGAGAAATCGGATTTGGCTGCGGTGCTGACGACGGCTGATTTGAGGCGGGTGCGAAAGCCCTCCACAATCTCGCCATACCAATTATAGGCGAGAAGCGTGGAAACAAGCGCGATGCTTCCCGCTAAAGTGGGGAGGAGGAAAAGAAGCAGCCGGGTGCGGATTTTCATACGGCGGCCGAGGCTCCTTTGTACCGGCAAGGGAGCTGCTGGGAATACGATTGTAAAAGGGAGACCGCGACCGAAGGGCATTCTGAAATGATGGAGAGGAGGTGGCTTCGGGAGAGGGTCAGAAAAAGGGTGTCGGTTTTGCAAACGGCCGCATAGCCCCGCGGCTGTTCGTTGAAAATCGATTCGTCGCCGAAATAATCGCCCGCGTTCAATTCGGCGTAAGGCTTCATCCGTTCGTCGACAGATCTGGACTGTCCCCTCGACGATGAAGTAAATCCGGTTGGCGACTTGCCCGGGAGTAAACACTTTTTCATTCGCGTCGTAGTCGTCCTCATGGAGTTTTTCGGCGATCGCCAAGAGCATTTCCAAATCGAGCTCGCTGAACAGGCGCAATTTTTTGAGAAAAAAGGCTTTTTCAATCAGGCTTTTCATGTCTCCAATAACTCATAGGCAAATTGGTGGAAAGTTTCATCGGATTGTTTCATCTGCTCGCGCAGTTGCTGTTTCCAATTGGGCATTTGGAGTTTCGCTTTCAGCCGGACCGCTACGATCTTGTCGAAAAGGGAAGGGGATTGCTCGAGTTTGCCGAGCAGTTCGGAAAGGGTGAGTTTCGGATAATCGCCTTGCCAGCGGAGGCAAGCGGCCATTTTTTCTTCGAGGGGCAGATCGTCGACGAGGGGAGCGATGAGGCGGAAAATCCGGAGCATCGCATGTTTTTTCCAGGCTTTCGACCGCATGGGAATGGATCTTCGCGTTCCGGCTATGCAGCGCGCGGACGAGGAGTTCTGGATCTTCGAGAGATCCTGCGGCTCCGAGAAGGTGGATGATGAAGTCGATGACCGATTGGTATCCGGAAAGAAGGGCGTTTTGGAGCATTTCGAGATCGTAAAGAGGGTATTGCTTTTGGATCGTATGGCCGAAATAGAAATAAAAATAGGCCCGTTCGATCTCGATATCGAGGATGTCGATCAAATTCGCCTGGAGCTGGGGCGAGCGCGAGGCGGCCCAAGATTTTGCCGGCCAAAATCCGGGCTCTTTCGGGAAGGGCGATATCTTTCGTGAGCGTCAAGAAGAAGAGGGACGATTTTCAATCCCATTTGGACGATGATCTCCTCGGTGCGGCGTCTGTTCGTTCGGGCGGAAATGGACGCTGGCGAGGAGGATTTCTTTGATCGTCGTCGAGTCGGCGATTTTGCCGAGAGCGTCGAGAAGGCTGAGGCGGAAGGCATTGTCGCGCGCGGCTTCCAAGTTCTTCGATGAGCCGGGGGGCGTGGCGGCTAAGTTGTTTATCGGCGAGGCGGGCGATGCAGCGGGCCGCAGCCCGTTTGACGAGGATCGAATCGTGGGAGAGGAAGGGAAGGGCTTTTTCTGCGGCTTCGAGTGTGTTGTCTTCCGCGAGGATATCGAGCGCCATGCTGATTTCGTCGATGCGGGCTCGATTTGAGCATCAGATCGATTTTTTTGGAAGCGATCGTCCGGTTCAGAGCGGCATATTCGAGCGATTGATTGGCGAGCGATTTTTTCATCGTCAAAATCGCCGCGCCCCGCAAGAAAAGATCGGGATGGTCGAGATCCTCTTCCGCTTTTTCGGGGTGGTGGAGGCCCCGTTTGGCCAAATAAAAGTTGGCCCATTTTGAGAGTTCTGAGGATTCGCTTTCATCGACCCATCTGTCGATCGTCTCGATCACGCGGGAATCGCTGCCGAAAGGGCTTGCGTCGAGAAGGCGCAGGAGATGGATTTTGGAAAGGGTTCCGAAGCGCTTTCGCACGTCTGAGAGAATTTCGGGAAGACGATCGCGTCGCCCAGTCTGCAGAAGCGCATTCGATGGCCAGCAAGCTGCGTTTCTTCGGAAGGGGAGCGAAGCGACTGCGAGGATGTCTTTTTTCGCCTCTTTTTGATCGCGCCGCGTCATCGAAGCGAGCCAATCTTTCAATTTTCTTTCGAAATGGATGGCGTTGTCTTTGAGGTTGGTCAGGATGGCTTTGGAATAGATCGCGCGGATGGTGAGTGCGAGCAGAGAGCGCATAATGGTCAAGGTCAATCCCAGCCAGCGGCTTCCCGATTGGATCGCAGAACAGGAGGAGCGAGCTGAGGAGCATCCCGATCGGCTCGAAGAAGGAATCGTTGATGATCCGGACTTTTGATTTCAGTTTGGTCGGAACGGCGTTCGAAAGGAGGTTGAAGCAGTTGTCTTCGACCGTAAAGAGGACCCCGTCGCACGGCGATCAAGCCCAAGACCGCCAGAGCCAATCGCGTCGTAAAAGACCCATCCCGAATAGACGGCGAAGAAAAAGAGAGGGGTGATGAGGATGGCGTTATTCAGTCCCGTCCTCCTGACGAAACGGCCGTAGAAGAAGATACCCGAATGACGATATTGCAGAGGGAGATCAGAGCGCGGCATTTGCCGAGGAATTCGGCGATTTTCCCTTCCGCGATCGCCTCGTTCGAGCCTTGGAAGAAATTGCCGAACGATTCCATGTAGTTGAATTCGGTCACTGTCAGCAGGAGCTGGATGAACAGGCTGAGCAAGAGGAGCACGATCGTAAAGCGGGAGCGGATGATGAGCCGGACGACCGAAGAAAAGGAGTCGCGGCTGCCCGAAAAAACCCCTTCGATCGTATCGTCGTGGACCGCTTTCGCTTTCAGGGCGATCCCTCTCGCTTGGACCATCCCGGCCAGAATCGATCCGGCGGCGCAGATCAAAAGGCCTGAAAACCCGATCTTATCGAGAAATAGGTTGATCGCCGTTCCGGAAATGATGGTGCCGAAAAAGTAGGCTGCGCTATAGATCGAATAGACCCGTTTGGCGTCTTGCAAGTCGTGGTATTGGTCGGTAAAGGTCCAGGAACAGGCGATCATGACGGCAAAAAACATCCGGGACGCGATCTTGATCGCATACCAGAACCAGATCGGGAGGGGAAGCGCCCACGACAGAAAGCGGCGCCTGATGCAGATCAAAGCGCCCAGGACCATCGCAACAGTCAGGATGCGGTACGGACTGGTCAATTTCAAGACTGTAGAGGACGAGGGAGGAGACCCCGATCATCCCTAAGGCGATGGAAAGATAGACCCGAGGAAGGAATTCGGCCCCGATATTTTCGAGGAATAAACCATCGGATAGAGTTTCTAAGCATTAGCTGCCGAAAGCCCAAAAAATCGCCAATCGGGCAAACCGGAAGGCGTGCGACCCTTCCCCTGAATAAATCCCAAAAACTCTGCGAAATAATTTCTGCATTAACCCCGCAACTCTCTAATAAACCGCGTATAAAAGAAAAATTAAATATTCAAGCAAAAAACAAGCGCACCTATTGTAAACGGCAACGCAGATTTTTAGACATAATTTCTCTGGAACAAAAAATTTTTTCCACATATTTTAAAACTTATGAAGATTTCAGAATACCGGATCGGTTTTATCGGCTTCGGCCACATGGCCCAAGTCATCTGCAAAGCGATCGACAGCTCCAAGCTGATCCCCCGCTCCCAAATGGCCTTTGTCCGCCGAGATCCCTCTAAGATCAAAAAGAGCGAGCAGGAATTCGGGATTACTTCGACCTCCTTGGAAAATCTCGTCCAAAACAGCGATATTCTTCTACTCTGCGTCCGGCCCTCGCAGGCGGAAGCCGTTTTAAAAGAGATGGCTAGGATCGGAGTCGAGGGAAAAATTGTGATTTCGGTCCTCGCAGGCATAAAATTGGCCTTTTATCAAAAATATTTAGGATCGGCCCAACTTCTTCGCGTGATGCCGAACATCGCCTCCTCGGTCGGGGAAGGGATGACCGTGTTTTCGTTCGGCAAGGGAGCGACCCGGGAGTTTCAGAGCGCCGCTAATCTTCTTTTTTCACCCATGGGAGCGATTCTCGAAATCCCCGAAGAGCAGATGGACATCTCCTGCGGGATCGCGGGGAGCGGGCCGGGTTTCGTATTCCGGCTGATCGAAGCGATGGCCCGGACAGGGGAGAAACACGGCCTTTCTTATGATAAGGCCCTCAAAATGGCCGCGCAATCTTTCGCCGGCGCAGCCCGCCTGATCCTCAAGGGTGCCTCTCCGGATCTCCTGATCCAGCAGATCGCCACCCCGAACGGTGTAACAGAAGCGGGTTTCAAAGCGATGACCGCAGCACAAATCGACTCCCATTTCCAGCAAGTCGCCGAAGCCGCGGCCAAGCGATCAAAAGAAATTTCCGAAGAAATTCAATAATATTTATTAAAGAACTTGTCAAAAACAAATTTGGTTAGATAACATTTACCCTTCTACAAAATTGGGGGGTTATGCGTTGGTTTTTCCTTTTTTGCGATTCTCCCTTTGACGCATGTTTTTTCATCCCCATACCTTCCACTAGAATCCTCTCAAGCTGGAAAACCGGCAAGCATTGAAGATGGTTTGTCGGCCTCCGATTTATTCGGGAGAGGAGTCAGTTTGACCTATGATGATTTTATTCTTCTTCCCGGCCATATCGATTTCGCAGCCGATGAAGTCTCTTTGGAAACCTCATTGACTCGGAATATCCGCCTCAAAGCCCCCTTTGTCAGTTCCCCGATGGACACCGTGACTGAATCGAAAATGGCGATAGCTATGGCCCTGAACGGGGGGATCGGAATCATCCATTACAATAATACCCTTGAAGAGCAGGCTGAGATTGTGCGGACCGTCAAGAGATTTGAAAATGGATTCATTCTCAATCCTGTAGTTGTCAGCGAAACGCAGACGGTCGGCGAAGTAGCCATGATCGCAAAGGATATGGGTTTTTCTGGATTTCCGGTCACTGACACGGGACATCTCCATGGAAAGTTAGTTGGGATCGTGACAAAGCGGGACATCGATTTCGTAACCGATCCTTCGATATCCGTCTCCGAAGTAATGACTCGCAGCGTCATTTCAGCCCACGAAAGAGTTTCCTTGCCCGAAGCTCAGGAAATCCTCATTAAATGTAAAAAATCTTTGCTGCCTATTACCAATGATCAGAATCAACTGGTCAGCCTGATTTCAAGAAAAGATATCCGGAGCAAGAAGATGTTTCCTTTAGCCTCGAAGGGACAAGATCTCCGTCTTCTCGTTGGCGCCGCAGTGGGGACGCGCAGCGAAGACAAGGCCCGTGCCGCAGCTTTGATAAAAGCCGGGGCCGATGTGATCGTAATCGATTCTTCACAAGGGGATTCGATCTATCAAATCGAAATGGTCCGCTATTTGAAGAAACATTTTCCTCAGGTCGATTTAGTCGGAGGAAATGTGGTGACGGTCAGCCAGGCGAAGAGTTTGATCGATGCGGGAGTGGATGGCCTCAGGATTGGCATGGGATCGGGTTCGATCTGCATCACTCAGGAGATGATGGCAGTAGGCCGGGGACAGGCGACGGGAGTTTATCAAGTCGCTCGATTTGCCCATCGCCACGGCATCCCTGTGATTGCCGATGGGGGAATCAGAAATTCCGGGCATATTTTTAGAGCTTTGGCCCTTGGCGCAGACGCAGTGATGATGGGATCGATGCTGGCGGGTTCAGAAGAAGCCCCGGGGGAATTTTTCTTTAAAGACGGCGTGCGAATGAAAAAGTACCGCGGCATGGGATCGATCGAAGCGATGCTCAAGAATTCGGCGCAGCGCTATTTGAATGACCAGAATGCGATCAAAGTGCCCCAAGGCGTAACCGGAGCGGTTGTCGACAAAGGATCGATCAAGTCATTGCTCCCCTTTTTGTCTGAAGCTTTGAGGCATTCCATGCAAGATGTGGGAGCCTCAACGCTAGAGCAGCTCGCATTTTTTAGGGACGGCGGAAAGCTCCGGTTCGAATGGCGGACGGCGGCGGCCCAAACCGAAGGGAAAGTCCATTCCCTTTATTCTTACGACAACCCTTTGTAATAGGGTTTGCACTAGAGGAAAAGGAACGATTCCTATTTTTTCCATCTAGAGGCGTTTTCTGCTGAGAACAAACCAGTAGGGCCTTCAAATTGTTCTGAAATAAAGCATTTAGGATCGATATGACAACTATTTATCGAGATGGATTCGGCTCTCCAGCCGCTGATGCAACTTTTGAAAATTATCTGATTCAATCATCTGAAAGTGAAGCTTCTTCGGTATTAACTGCCGATAATCCCTCTCTTCCTTTGTCTCTCCGCGTCCAATTAGCGAATCGAGACTTGTTGAATACGCAACATCAAATATCCCAGATGTTTCCTCATTTGGCAAATACCGGAGCTTCTAATTCCGCTTTCTCTTTAGTAGACCGAATCGAAATCGCTAAAAGAGATCTTATAAATACACAAATTCAAATCAATCAAATTGAATTAAAAATAGCTCAAGATAAATTATCTGATTTCAACGCTCAAATGCGACAAACTCGAAACCCAGCGGCTCCTTCAGGAAGAGGTGGGGATCGTCGTCCAGGGCGTCCGGGTCGGTAGAGGGCGATCGCAACCGTCAGAGATCTGAAAGCTTGCTAGTGTTTTCAATGAAACGAATCCAAAAGGAAAAAATATCTTTTTATTTTCTCTCCGTGTAGATTTTTTGAGAATTTTTTTCAGAAATTAATTTTATGGCTAATCCTCCAGGGGGCGTCGATCGGAAATCGGCGATTCAGCGCCCGTACGTCGAATCCAATTCAAATCGAGAGACATTTGAAAAAACAGTTCTGTTATCCGATGCTTTTTTTGCCGAATTGCCGGAGCTGCTTTCTCTCGGCAACTTAGAAGAAACGAGAGATTTTGAATGGTTCGACAGCTCAGAGAACATCCCTTTGTCGAGCGAATGGTCAGGTACTCTTTCCGAGAACCATTTAGTGAGCTCTGATGGTCAAGTCGTCGGTTCTCTCATGCAAGCGAAGGAAGCCAACCCTGAAGCAGAAGCGGGATGGAATCCTCAATTTTTTTGGGAAGGAAAAGTTGTAACGGAAGCTCTTCGACGCATTTTTGCCTTGGAATGGAAAATTTAAATCGGTCTCTCAGAGTCCTCCTTCTTTCTTATTTAATCTTTTTCTTTTTCCGTGTAGAAATGATGGAACCTTCTAATTTTTCATACCGGGGTGTTTGCTTATGGAGAAGAGAAAACTAGCCATCGTCGGATCTGGCCCCGCATCGTTTACAGCGGCCATTTACGCCGCGAGGGCGAACCTTCATCCGATTTTGTTCGAGGGGTTCATGTCCGGCCCGTCCGGCGGGCAATTGATGACGACCACTGAGGTGGAAAATTACCCTGGGTTTCCCGATGGAATTTTGGGGCCTGAGCTCATGTTGAATTTCCGCGCCCAAGCGGCCCGCTTCGGCACGGTGATTTTGACTGAAGACGTCGAATCGGTCGATCTGTCCAAACGGCCGTTTCTAGTGAATGGATCCAATACGCGCGTCCTTGCGGAATCTCTCATTATTGCGACTGGAGCCACCGCTAAGAGGCTCGAAATTCCAGGGGCTGGAGACGGAGAGTTTTGGCAAAAAGGGGTTACGGCTTGCGCAGTCTGCGACGGGGCCGCTCCTATTTTTAAAAACCGTCCTTTGTACGTCATCGGGGGAGGGGATAGCGCCGTCGAAGAGGCGATCTTTCTGACGAAATACGGAAGCCGTGTTTACATCGTACATAGACGAGACCAGCTCCGCGCTTCGAAAATCATGGCCGAGCGGGCGATGAAACATCCGAAAATCGAAATCCTCTGGAATAGCGCGATCGAAAAAATCTCCGGCGATCAGATCGTCCGAAAAGTGCTTTTAAAAAATCTCACCGACGGGAAAGCGGTAGAACGGGAAGCCGGCGGGGTATTTTTCGCGATCGGCCATCAGCCGAATACGGGTTTCCTCAATGGGCAGCTCGAAGTCAATCAAACGGGCTACATCCTCGTGAAGCCCGGATCGACCCGGACATCTTGCGAAGGAGTCTTTGCCGCCGGCGATGTCCAAGACCCCCATTATAGACAAGCGGTGACCGCTGCGGGAACGGGTTGTATGGCGGCGCTCGACGCGGAAAGATGGCTTACCGAAATGGGAATGGAATGAAAAAGTGGCTTTTCACAGCATTGCTCCTACCGCTTTTGGGCAGTTCTTTGGAAATGCAGCCTTGGTTCGGGGACATTTATGAGTTCCATTTTTTAGGGAATTACTCGTATAGCCGTTTCAACAAAGTGCAAAACGGCACTCCTCAGCTCACTTCCCCCTTTCAGGCGAATGTCGTCTATCTGGGACTCGATTTTTCCCCTTCGCCTGAATGGAGCATCGATACCGATTTGCAGTTTGCCGACACGACGAAGCAGTCGTTCAATTTCCGAACAGCGGCAGCGCAAGCTCGTTATCTATGGCTGGACGATATTGTCGGCGACCGGGTCAGCCTCGCTACCGGAGCCAGCATCCGTTTGACCAATACGCGCAGTCTCAAAGACGTGAGCTGCCCTTCTTACGGCAACGTCGATTTCGAGCTCAATTTTTCAATCGGCAAGGAATACGACGCCACTGATTGCTGGCGTTTCCGATTCTGGGGCTACGGAGCGGTCGGCCATGCGAACCGAGGCTCCCCCTGGGTCAAAGCCATCGCTTCCATAGAAACCAATTACAACGACGCCCATAAATTCGCCATCTATGCGTACGGCACGAATGCCTATGGCCGCCATACCCACGTCCTCATCGACAATTTCCACGGCTACGCCAAAATCCGGGAGAAATCGATCGACCTTTGCTTCCGATACGGCTACAGGGTCGGGGTCTACGGGACCCTCCGCTTCGAATACCAGCGCCGCGTCCTCGCAAAATCCTATCCCCAAAACGTCAATACCTTCATTTTCGGCTACCTTCTGCCATTTTCTTTTTAAAAATATACAATCTCTTTTTTTAATATGAAAATAGACTGTTATAATGCATGATTTCGTGAGTTTGTTAATTAATCCGAATTGAAAATACTATATTTTAAATTAAAAAATGAGATTTATTATGACGACTTCCCCTGTTTGCGTAGCTCCAAAGATGTATGCTCTTACCGGAGGACCTTCTTCAGGAAAAACTTCGATTATCGATGCGCTGGAAAAAAGAGGGGAGCCTGTGGTCCGCGAGGCCGCAACCGATTGGATCACAAGCCAAATACGGGCGGGAGTCTCTCAACCTTGGAAAGAAAAAAGCTTCACTTGGGATATTCTCCAGCTGCAGCTCGAGAGGGAAAAGTCTTGCGCTTCTGAAAATAACCGGACATTCATTGACCGGGGCGTTTTCGACGTCTATGCTTTTGCGATGCGGCAGCGGTTGGCGGGGACGGAGACTCTGGCCCAGATCAATAAGGCCCTCAATCCAATCGACCTCAATCAGCGCTATAAAGCCATCTTTTTTGTATTGCCACACAGCGAAAATTTCTCCTCTCTTCAAACTGAGATCCGCCAATCGAATACGCAGGAAGCGGCAAAGTTAGAGGTCGCCGCCTACGCCCTCTATTGCCGGCACGGCCATTTCATCGAGGTCCCTGGCGGAATGTCTCCTGATGAACGGGCCAATTTCATCCTCGAAAAAATCAACGAAATCGAGAAAACCGAGCCTAGCGCACCCCCCGTCTAACAGCTTTAAGACCTAATTTCTTGTTTTTTAAAATATTAATACTATACTTCTGGTTTAATTAAAAATAATTATATATAACTTATTGAATGGTATATGTTTTGTTATAATTTATTTTGTTGTATAATTTATTATAAAATGGTCGGAATCGTATTGCAGTCGGGGTTGGAGCGATGAGCGCCGTTTCAACTTATTATTCAACAAGGATGTAACACATGGCAACAATTCCAGAATGTTCGATCGGTCTTCATCCATTCGATAGAGACCATCCTCGTTACCATTGTCTTTCGGGAAACCCGCATGCGCCAGCCTGCCTCCCTTGCGTACGAGAATGGTGCAGGACTCGTTCTCTAAACACTTGCCCGAATCCAGGATGTACACAAGATATCACCTATCTTCTTCCTCAACGCGATCGAGCCATGCGCAAAGTTGCCCAGTTTTTCGCTACCCAGACAGCAGCTCGCATCTTGGCCGTAGGCATTCCAATGCTAGGAATCAATGTAGCAGCACAAACAGTAGTAGGAGCCTTAGGCGCCGCAGTAGTCGCAGCATCCACAGGAACAGTGCTAGCAGTACGAACAGCAAGAGGAATAGCAGGAATAGTAGGAGCGGCAGTAGCCTCAGGAGCGATAGGAGCAGTAGCGAGAGCCGTAGCAACAGCAGGAGAAAGACTCTCTCCAATAGCAGCATTGGGACTCCCAGTAGCGGTTGGAACAGTAGTAACATTTGCAATAGTTCAAGCTGCGGCAGCAGCCACAGCAGCAGGGATAGCCGCGCAAGATGACGCTGTACAAGCAAATCGAATAGCTCAAAGAAGAGATTTCTTCACAGCAGGAGCTGCGACGACAGGAATCGTTGTGGTTTCTTCTCTCATCAATGGAGGCGGATGGCCTATTGCAACCGCACTCGGAACAATCAGCTCGTTATCCGCATATTACGTTAGACAGCCCTAATTTCCCCCTTTTGCAGCGCATCGCGGCACACTTTTTCTTTTTTTATCCTGCCCATCCTGTCATCCCTGCAATTTCTTTCTATATCCTAGCTTGCGACACAAGAAGATGCCCCTCTCTTTCTCTCTATCTCTCTTCCTCTGTGCTAAATTTGAGTCCTCTCAAACAAGAAGCTTGAAACGCGCCGAACTCAACCGTTTTATCTATATAGGCCGGATCCAACGCCGCTCAAGCCGTCCAGATGGCGACTGCGGTGGCGTTGTCGGTGGAATGGCTGATCGAAACGTGGAGGTGGGGGTTGTTGAAATTCTTTTTCACGGATTCAGAGAGAACAATCTCAGGCTTGCCGTGGTCGTCATTGAGGATTTCGATGTCGTGCCAGGAAAGCTGGGCGCCGAATCCGGTTCCCAGGGCTTTTGAGATGGCCTCTTTCGCGGCGAACCTGCCGGCGAAGTGGGGGACAGGATCCTTGAATTTGTAGCAATAGTCCTGTTCGCGGTGGGTGAAAAGACGGTTGAGGAAGTGCTGGCCGTGCCTTTCGATGCCCTGCCGCACCCTGGAAATCTCAACGATATCGTTGCCGAGTCCCAGAACGGGGGACTTATTGGTCTTCGAATTCATCGCGTTCCCGATGGTTCCGGTGGCGGTGCTCTTCCTGTTCGTCGTGATAGGGATGGTAGACTCCCTCTTCGTCGAGAACGTTGCAGAAAATCATCCGTCCTGAAGTCGTGTGCTTGACGGAGAGGACTTGCGCGTCGACGATTTCGCCGATGAATTGGCCTCCGCCATTGACTACGACCATGGTGCCGTCATCGAGATAGCCGACCCCTTGGCGCGGCTCTTTGCCGTAGCGTTGGATTTTGATCTTGATATGCTCTCCCGCTTGCATGAGCGGTTTCAGCGCGTTGGAAAGGGCGTGGAGATTGATGATCTTGACTCCCTCGATCGCGGCCATTTGCACGCGGCTGATGTCCGCGGTCAAGATATTTGCATCGATCAGCCGGGCGAGACGCACGAGTTTGCTCATCGGGTCTTTCACTTCAGGGAAATCAGTGTCGTTATATCGCACCTCTAATTCAGTGAGGGCTTCTAATTTTTTGACGACTTCGAGCGATCGTTTCGCTTTCGATCTGGAGTTTTCATCCATGACTTCGGCTTGGGCATAGAGATCTTTAATCAAAAAGCGGGGAATGACGAGATGGTGGTCGATAATTCCGGACGCGGCGAGGTCGATGATCCGGGCGTCGGATAAGACGGAACTGTCTACGATCAGGTCTTTCTTTTTTTGAGTCGTCGGATTGAATTTCACGAAGGGGATGCTCACATAGAGTTCGTCGGCGGCGCGGAGCGTCATCAGGGTGCCGATATAGATGCCGAATAAAAAGAGGGAGATTTTGATCACTTCGAGGACTTGGGCGTTTAAATGGATCGAAGCGGAACTGATATCGAGCACTGCAGATAAAATCAGGTTCAACGCCTGTCCCATTAAATATCCGAAGAAGAGTCCGACGACCGCGATGTTGAATGCGCGCAAATTGAAACGGCGGAACAGAAGGTCGAAGCCCATCAACACGATTCCCAAAATCACTCCCAAGCCGACGCCTAACATAAGATTGAATCCGGTATATCCATTCGGTCCGGAAATCATATAGGTCGTCATGAAGAAAACGCAGAGGATCATGAACAATATGCGTGTAAAAGCAAGGGCAAGATTCATAGGCAATCACTCCTAAGATTATAAGATAGCGAATTGTAGAGGCCGAGCCGATTTTTGTCGACAAAGTTAAAAAAAATTTTAAGATTTTTATAAATCGAAATTTTGCTAACCTCTTTTTTATGAAACATCGCGGCTATATCGCTCTATCGGGATTTCTCTGGTTCATCAGCGGAGGGTTCCTCCTTTATAAAGGCCTCCATCTGATCAACGCTGCGACGCTGCGCGCTGATACGCTGTGTTTCCGCTGGCAGGAGTTTTTCGGATCGCCTCAGCAGACAGCGACAATTTTGATAGGCGTTGGATTGCTGCTTGGGTTTATCAAAGGGCGTTTCGTCCTCTCAAAAACTGTAAACAGGGTTTCCACCCGCATCGCTTCTTTAACGGCGCCGATCCGGTTTGCCGACGCCTACAGCCGTTCTTATTGGATCCTCATCCTTTCCATGATTGCTTTAGGAATGAGCTTCCGGTTTCTGCCTATTCCGATAGACCTGAGAGGTCTTGTCGATGTCGCGATCGGTTCGGCTTTGGTCAATGGAGCCATGCTTTTCTTCCGCGCCGCCCGCGCTTTCCAAATTTCCCGTGGATAACGTCTGAGTATCCGCCTGGGATACGACTCTTTGAGAAACAACTCTTGGCCCCCATCCAAATCGGCTATTAAGGGTATCAGCCTTATTCTTCAGTATCGGCATTTGTCTGCGGACTCGTTCACTAACAAGGGCGGCAGGCTCAGACGATCGACGGTCTTCTTCTATGCAAGAGCAAGAACACCATCTAAATAATCTAAATATAGCGCTCATTTTTTTCTCCTTCTCGATGATTCATTTATGATAACCGCTCCCTTTTTCAATTTCGAAAGTTCGATAAAGCTGCTCTACTAAAATCAGACGCGTGATTTGGTGGGTGAAGGTGAGGGGGGAGAGGCTTAATCGGAACGGGAAGCGGTTCAAAATAGGCGAGGGGAGGCCTGTGGCTCCTCCGATGACAAAGCAGAGCCTCGAGCCTTTTTCGGTAAAGAGGCGCATCAATTTTTGGCTGAGTGTATTGCTATCTAAAAGCTCTCCATTCGGATCGAGGGGGATAAAGAACGGTTCTTGATCCGCCCATTCGATGAGCTGCTCGTCGTCTTTAGCGATCGTCCATTCGATCTTGACTTTTCCCTGGAGACGTTTTTCATATTCGGAAAGCGCAGAGGCGAGCCACGCTTCTTTGCACTTGCCAATTGTTAAAACTTTGACTTTAAACATTGCTTTTCTAAACTTAAGAATATGATAGCGCTCTCTTGGATTTATTGGGACCCGAATCCGGAAATTTTCACAGTCCCCTACTTACATTGGCCGATCCTTTGGTACGGGATTTTATTTTCAGCGGGCTTTGCAATCGGATTCCCGATTTTCGTAAATTTATTGACTCGGTTTTTCTTGAACCGGCCCGAATACCATCCCTCGGATATGCTTCCGAAAGATGTAAACCATAAAGCGGCGGCGGATGAATTTAATGAGAAAATCTATCGCGGGGAAGCGGAAAGCCCTGATGAAAAAGACCAGAAGCTTGTAACGCAAAGCCACTGTCTGCATCCGGAAAGGGCCCTGGCCCGGCTTTCTTTAGACAAAAAACTGGGATCGGCTGTGATCGGTTTGAAGCGGAAATCTGTTTTGATCACCGACCGTTTGACGATTTATATGGTCGTTGCCACTGTGATTGGCGCCCGCTTAGGCCATTTCATTTTTTACGAACGCCCGATCGAATATCTAAACAACCCAATTGAGTTGTTCCGCGTTTGGGAAGGGGGCCTCGCCAGCCACGGAGCTGTGATCGCGATCATTCTGGCCATGTTCCTTTTCAGCTACCGGATCCGCTCGAAGACCGACGGCCTCGACTGGCTTAGGCTTCTCGATTTCGTGTCTGTGCCCACCGCTTTGGCAGCTTGTTTCATCCGGCTTGGCAATTTTTTCAATCAAGAGATTTTGGGGACGCCTTCGAATTTACCTTGGGCGGTCGTTTTTGGACATCCGGCAGACCATAGCATTCCTATCGCCCGCCATCCTGTACAAATCTATGAATCTCTCTTTTATTTGGGGGTCTTTTTTCTCCTTTGGAAGCTTACTTACCGTCCCGCTTTTCTCCTCGCAAGAGGCAAACTCGTGGGACTTTTCCTCATCTTGGTTTTCGGATTCCGGTTTTTGATCGAATTTTTGAAAACTGAGCAAAGCAATATCGTCTCTTTGGCCTCCAATCTCACGATGGGACAATATTTAAGCATCCCAGCGATCCTAGCCGGTTTAATTTTTTATTCTTGGAAGAGGAAAGAGGAATGAACCTCTTTTTGTATGGCGTATTGATGGGACTCGGCGCGGCGATCCCCTTCGGTCCGATCAATATGGAGATCACGCGGCGGAATCTCCACTATGGAACAAGAGCGGGAATCGCATTCGGTCTGGGACCTTGCCTGGCCGATGTGACTTATCTGGTTCTTTTGGGATTCGGCGCTTTGACTTTGCTCCAATATCCTCAAATCCTCCGCATCCTCGGCGTTGCGGGATCTTTGGTCCTCGTCTGGTTTGGAATCAAAGCGCTGAGGGCGAAAACCATCGAAGGACCGGCTGAAACGCACAAGCGTTCGTTTTTCCGACAGATTTTCGCAGGGTACGCGATGACCCTTTTCAGTCCCTACAACGTGCTGTTTTGGTCTTCGATTACAGCCCAAATCGCTCTGATTTCCAGCGCTAGCGGGGGACTGATCAAGGCGGCGGCCGGAGTTTTAGCGGGTTCGATCGGCTGGATCTTCTTTTTGAATTTCCTCCTTCATTACACGCGACATAAGATCCCTCAAAAAATCGTCAGATCTTTGAATGTCATTGGAGGGATCATTCTTTTGGCGTTTGCGGTTTTCGGAATAATTAAGGCTTTGTGGTAGAATTCAGCCCCTTTTGGAAACAGATTCGAGGAGTATTTATGAAAAAGTATTTTTTAGTCGCTTGTTTAGCAGCTTTGCCTCTCTTTGCTGAGCCGAATGTATTGGTTTTCGCAGGCAGCCTGAGAGCTGATTCCTACAATAAAAAACTCGCTAAAGATGCAGCCGAAACTGCGAGCAAGATGGGCGCAGACGTTACCGTCATCGACTTGAAAGATTTCTCCATGCCTTTTTACGATGCCGATTTGGAAGCGAAAGAGGGGATGCCGAAAAATGCGAAGCGGCTGAGGGATCTGATGATTGCCAGCGACGCGATCGTGATCTCGACTCCAGAATACAACCACTCTATACCCGCTGTCCTTAAAAATTCCCTCGATTGGGCATCCCGGAATGAAAAAGGGGGAGGATCGAAAGAGGCTTTCAAAGGGAAAAAATTCGCAATCATGAGCGCTGCGGCCGGCAAATCAGGGGGAGCGAGCGCCCTCGTCCACCTGCGCCAGGTCATTGAAGATTGCGGAGGCGAGGTGGTCTCTGTACAGGTCAGCGTCCCCCGCGCCTATGAAACGGGAGCTCTTGATAACGCTGTGGTGAAAAAAACTCTTAACGACGAGCTGCACTTAATCGTTAATTAGTGCTTTTTGTGATATGATGATCATAAAGCAAAAGCTATGTTAATTAAGTATTTACTTGTTTTCTTCACCTTTTTTGGGATCGCATTTACTGGCTGGGCCGAAGGTCCGGCCGCTGAGAAATCCAGCGAACCTTCGTCCACTGCAATTGTCATTTTCGGCGCGACGGGCGATCTCGCTTCTCATAAGCTTTTTCCGGCGCTCTACAATCTCGCTCTAGAGGGAAGGCTGTCCAAGGGCGATGCAATTGTAGGAGTAGGGAGGAAAAATTATTCGAGTGAAGAATTCCGGAAGATTTTTCATGATGCGGTCAATCGCTATTCGCGAACCCTAGTCGACGAAAATTTTTGGAAGAGTTTACAAAATAGGATCTCTTATCAGCAGGTCGATTTTGGACAGGATGAAGGATACGACAGTTTAAGCGAACATTTGAGAGGCCAAAAGAACCGGATTTATTATCTGGCTACGCAGCCGAGTTACTTTTCTCCCATTGTCCAAAAATTGTCCGACCACGCACTGATCTCCGATCCTGAAAAGCAAGATCAATGGACCCGAGTGGTCATTGAAAAACCTTTCGGACGCGACCTGGATTCTGCTGTCGCATTGCAAAACCAGATTTCTGAAATTCTCGATGAAAGCCAAATCTACCGGATCGATCATTTTCTCGGTAAAGAGGGGATCCAAAACCTTCTTTCTTTCCGATTTAAAGAAGCTCTGTTCGAGCCCCTTTGGAACCGCCGTTATATCGACCATGTGCAAATTACGATTAGCGAAGATATTGGGATCGGTTCGCGCGCCCGTTTTTGGGAAGAGACGGGACTCGTGAGGGATCTTTTACAAAACCATATGATGCAGATCTTGTCTTTGACGGCGATGGAAACTCCCTCTTCGATGAACGCAGATGCGATCCACTTGGAAAAAATCAAGCTCCTGAATGCAGTCCGCTCCTTTTCTTCCGAAGAAATCGAACGGCTGGCTGTCTTGGGTCAATACGGCGCGGGAGAGATGAAAGGGGCGCCAGTTCCAGGCTACCGTCAAGAAAATGGGGTGCCTGCTGATTCTTCGATAGAAACATTTGCCGCCGCGAAAATCTTCATCGACAACGAACGTTGGGAAGGAGTTCCTTTTTATCTCCGCGCAGGAAAACGGCTCCCTTCGAAAACCACGGAAATCGCTATCTTTTTCAAAGGGCTTCAAAAAGAAAACGGCCACGCCCTGTTTATCCGCATCCAGCCTGAGCCTGGCATTTATCTCAGGAAAATCGCGAAAGAGCCCAACGGGCCCCGTCCTCTTGTCCGTTTGGATTCTCCTTCTGAACAGGCATCGCCCGAGGCCTATGAAAAGCTTCTTGAAGACTGTATCCGCGGAGATGCGAGCTTTTTCGTTCAAGCGGACGAGCAGTTGGCTTCCTGGCGGCTCTGGACGCCCGCCATCAACTATTGGAGCTCCCATTCTCCCAAACAATTCCCCAATTATAAAGCGGGGACTTGGGGCCCTAAAGCCGCTGAAGAACTCGCTCATTGGGAAGTTCTAGGAAATCCCTAATGTTTGTAGGCGACGCAAGAGATTTCGATGCGGCAGTCGAGGGGGAGTTTCGCGGCTTGGATCGTGACGCGGGCCGGGAGAATGCCTGAGGCGAAGCGCTTGGCATAGGCGGCATTCATTTCAGAAAAGTCGTTCATATCTTTCAAAAACACGTCTGCTTTCACTACATGTTTCAATCCTAAACCGGCAGCTTTTAAAATCGCTTCGATATGGTCGAGGACTTTCATCGTGAGGGTTCCTATATCGCCCTCGATGATTTTCCCTGTTTCGAGGTCGATGGGGATTTGACCTGCGACAAAGACAAAATCTCCAGCGGAAATAGCTTGGGAATAGGGGCCTCGCGCTTGGGGCGCCTCGTTCGTAGATATGGCTTTTTTCATGGAGTTTCAAAAATTAATTATGAATTGAGATTTATTTATCCAGAGATTACCCTTCCTTTCTTTTTTGAGGAAGGAAATGAAAAAACGTCTTTTGGTTCTGTTTTTGCCTCTGGTTTTCGTGGTGGGTGTAAACTCTTCATTTGCAGTCGAAAAAATCGATCTGTTGATTCTCGGCGGAACCGTTGTCTCGATGGATGAGGATAGGTCCGTCATCGAAGACGGCGCTGTGGCGGTCGATCAAGGGATCATCGTCGCTGTCGGATCGAAAGAGGAATTGAGCAAAAAGTACACATCCGACCAAATCTTGAATGGCGATGGGAAAGCCATCGTTCCGGGACTTATCAATGGCCATACTCATCTTCCGATGGCCCTGTTCCGCGGACTTGCCGATGATCTGAATTTAAACGATTGGCTGATGAATTACATTTTCCCTGCTGAGGCGAAAAATGTGAATGAAGCGTTCGTACGCGCGGGAACCCGTTTGGCCTTGGCCGAAATGTTCCGGGCTGGGACGACGACGGTTGCCGATATGTATTTTTTCGAGGACGCGATCGCTGAAGAGGCGGCTAAAGCGGGAATGAGAGGCATTTTTGGGGAAGGGCTTTTAGATTTTCCAACGCCTGATAGCCCCACTTTCGATGATGGGATTAAAAATGCAATGACGCTGATCGAAAAATGGAAAGGCCACCCTCTCGTTCGTCCAGCTCTAGCTCCCCACTCTGTCTACACTCTCTCTGATGAACATTTAAAAAGGGTGGCCGAATTATCGAAAGAGACAGGCGTTCCGATCGTCATCCATATTTCTGAAACAGAAAAAGAAGTGGCCGATATAGAAAAAGCTAGGGGCAAACCCCCGATCGCACATTTGGATCAAATGGGCTTTTTTGCCGGACGCGTTATTGCCGCCCACATCGTATTTCCAAAGCTTGAGGAAATATCGATTTTGAAAGAGAGGGGAGTGGGCGTCATCCATAATCCGCAATCGAACATGAAACTCTCCTCCGGGATCGCACCGATCCCCGACCTGCTCCACTCTGAGATCGACGTGGGTCTTGGCACCGATGGCGCCGCCTCGAACAACAATCTAAGTCTCTGGGAAGAGATGGACATTGCGGCCAAGCTTCACAAAGTCGCATCCAAAGACCCAACGGTCGTCAGCGCCGAAGAAGCTTTTGCCATGGCTACGATCAATGGCGCCCGCGCGTTAGGCATGGACTCTGAAATCGGCTCTATCGAACCTGGCAAAAAAGGGGACATCGTCCTGGTCGATCTGGACGGCCTCCATCAAATCCCGAGTTATAATATCTATTCGACCCTCATTTACGCGACTGGCTCCGGCGATGTCCATTCAGTGATCATCAACGGAAAGCGGGTCATGGATAACCGCAGCCTTCTCACCCTCGACGAGAAGAGCATCAAAAATGAAACTTTAATGTACCGCGACCAAGTCAAGAAAAGCTTAGAATAAATAAGGCTGAACGGGTGCCTTGTTCATCATTGAGCAATCCTGCCAATCGACGAATTTACATGAAGTTTCGTGTAAAATTTTTCAGCACAGAGGAGAGGGAGGAATATTAGGATATATATCGCGGGCTTTGCCCGGAGGACGAGAGGTAGAATCATGTTTGGGTGGTAATCAACATCTTCTTAAAGATCGGTTGGATCCGACTTTTGATGACTTTCAATCGCTGGGGAGATGATTTTATGTGTTGTTCTGAAAACAAACTTTTTTCTATCTCTCGTCCTCCGGGCAAAGCCCGCAATTTTTACAATGTATATCCTCCCTCTCCTCTGTGCTGAAAAAAATGCACACAATCTCTCGCAACATGCACTTTAATTCATGGTCAATCGATAGAATTTTTTGACAAAGAAGCTGTCTGAAGATGAAAATTAGCAAATTTCTCTAAGCAAACTTCAGGGGCTGCATTTGCATCCAGTGTGTTGAGACGGCTGCTATTCTTGTAATATTCAATCACAGGTTGCATTTTGGTCTTAAATTCATAGACTCTTTTCTTTGTCCCTTGGGCATTATCATCCATGCGTTTAGATAATGCGCCATGGCATACATCGCACTCGTCGGGAATTTTTGAAGGGGAAAATTTTGAATTAAATATTTTTCCGCACTTATCACATGTTTGACGGTAAAGGATTCGATCCATCGCGTCTTCTTCATTAACATTGAGAAGAACGCATACAACTTTGTCTTTAAGATTATTTTTTTGAACAAAACTATCCAAGAGTTCGCATTGCTCTTTAGTTTTTGGATATCCATCGAGAATAATCCCTTTCTGACCTGAGACGACTTTTTCTAATCTTTGCTCAACGAGTCTTTGTATTTCTTTAGAAGGAATGCCTCCAATCACGTGGCCAAGAATGGCTTCTTTATATTTGAGGCCGAATTCTGTTTCATTTTTGACTTCTTCTCTTGTGAGATCACCAGTAGATAAGTGATCGTATCCTTCTTGAGAAATAGCTTGCGCAAAAGTTCCTTTGCCTGAACCAGGACAACCTAGAAGAACATAAATTGAAGGATGGACGCCTATAGTTGTGCTCATTGCCAGTTCCTTTTATTTAATGTTTTTGGATCATTTTTCCCAGTATTTAGGCGACAGCAATGCACCTACTGCATTTGCGCCTTGCGTTCCCACATAGTGGACTTGATTGATATCTAAAGCTTGCATGATTCCGTAAGCTAGAATGAGATTTGAAACAACGTGAGTAATAGCTTCTTTCCGGTCCGGAGGAATAGAATCCTTGATCCTGATCGCGGTATCATCTAGATTCAGTCTGTAATCGAGCTCTTGTAAAACTCGGGAACTATCGAAATGCGTACTTTGTTCCATGCCCCATAAAGGATTAATCCCAACTTCTAAAACAACAACATCAGAATCATTTAATTTTTGTCGAATCTGGATAGGAACGTCTTTGATATTATCCTTGATGAATTGGATGGCTTCCTTAGCTTGCGACTTTGAAATGGGATTAGGGCTCAACGTTTGATCCACATCTTTCCCCTGTATTTTTAACAAAGCATTTTTCATGGGAGTTTTTCCAAGCTTTCCTTGATATACCAAGTAATGAGCGCCGCATTTGGTTGTAATTTGAAAACTTCCTCCTCCAAGATCCCAAGAAACTGCATTATCGATATCAATATCCGCTTCATTCACGGCGCTGATAAATCCCAAGATCCCTTCTTCTTCCTGAGAAACAATAGTTACCGGCACTCCTGTTTCCTCTTTGATCCGCTGCACTAATGCATCGCCATTTTTTGCCAGACGAAGAGCTTCTGTCGCGATTGCATGGTAAGCTTCCGGATGAAAAGGAGCGGCCTTTTTCATTAGCTCCGAGATCGTCTCAACCGTTTTATTTTGAATGTCTGAACTCAATTTTCCATCTAGGCTTTTTACTAGACTTTCTCTCAACCCGACATAGGCAGCATCGGTAAAGAGTACTTTGACGATCTTGTTAGCCGTGAGATCGACATCGGATATCTGCATCTTGATTTGTCCAGAACCAATGTCAAATGCGACTCTTCGTTGTTGTTGTATTTTTTCTAATTCTTGGCGAGTTGGCTCTGCTGATAGTGATGCAGCGGCAAAGAGAAGAAACAATATTTTTCTCAAGAAGCCTCCTATCCAGAAAATTTTGAGGTAGTAGGTTAACTCGCTGGGCAAATAAGAGTAAACAAGATGAACGCTGTTATTATTAAAATTTAAAATGTATATGACCCATCGTTGTTCTGAGCGACGTCATAAAAAAACAATTAATATTTGTTCCAATCCAGAAAGCAAGTCGTTTAGAATAAATATGTTTGAAAAAACATGTCGAAATTTCTCCGATTTCTCGACATATTTTTCAGATATGTCGATTGCATCAACATTCAAGATCATGAGGGGGATGAAGTCCCGACTCATTTATCACTTTGCATTTTTTCGGGCGTAACCGGATAATGGCAACAAAGTCTTTATTGGAGGATGGCCGTGAATTTCATCAATATCGCTGGGCACTTGGGCGCTGATCCCGAAGTGCGTTTTACTTCATCGGGAAAAAAAGTGACCACTTTGAGAGTGGCGACTCGGACGCGAAAAGGGCAAACGGATGACACTATCTGGTGGCGCGTGACGGTTTGGGGAGAGCAATTCGACAAAATCATGCCCTATTTTAAAAAGGGAAGCTCGATCGTCGTCATTGGAGAAATACAAAAGCCGGAGATCTACAACGACCGCGAAGGGAAGCCGCAAATTTCGATGGAAGTCACAGCTATCCAGATCCAATTCAGCCCATTCGGAAAGCCAGGCGGAAATCAAGCTGGCGGACAAGGACAGGCTCAGGAAGGGGCGGCGCAAGCAGGACAACCTTCTTATGGGAATGCGCCGGCAAGCGGTGCGCCGAACCCCTATATGGGCGGCTATTCAGGGGCTGGCAACTCTGCGGGAAAATCTCCGGCGCCTCAGGGCCAGACCTTCGACGATGAGGTTCCGTTTTGATCGTTTCCCTGTTTCCCAGTTTAGATAAGCGGGAGTCTGCCGATCTGCTCGTCCTTCCCTTTTGGGAAGGACCGTCTAAAGCGGGCGAGGGCCATTTCTCTACGCCTGCCGTCGAGGCCGTGTTGAAATCGGGAGATTTCAAAGGAAAAAACGGAGAAACGGCGATAGTCTATACCCAAAATGAGCAAAAAGAGAAAGAACCTCGCGTTTTGCTTTTGGGACTGGGCAAACGGGATAAAACGAATGCGGAATCTTTGCGCAGGGCCTATGCGAACGCGGTCCGCGCCGCTCAAGGGAAAAAGGCCAAAAGCTTGAACCTTCTCTTTCCCGAACATAGGGGAGCTCAAAGAGAGGAATTCCTTCACGGGATCGCGGACGGAGTTTTCCTGACCAATTACGCGTTCACCCGACTGAAGCACGATACGTTGAACGAGAATCCGGTTGTGTTATTGGAGAAGATCGGTTTTGTCGGCTTCGATAAGAAAGATGGGGAAAAGATAGAGCGTCTGAAGACGATTGCTTCAGGTGTTTATTTTGTGCGGGAATTGGTCAATGGAAACGCCGATGAAATCACGCCGCGGATGCTGGCGGAAACGGCGCT
Organism: uncultured Chlamydiae bacterium; assembly: GCA_963713105.1. Classification (GTDB taxonomy): domain Bacteria; phylum Chlamydiota; class Chlamydiia; order Chlamydiales; family SM23-39; genus CAVQKJ01. The sequence goes on along the minus strand of CAVQKJ010000004.1, from coordinate 434,231 downwards.
TTCTCTCGAAAAAGCCTCATCGCGGTTGAAGACGACCGTCTTCGACAAGAAAAAGCTCGAACAGGAAAAGATGGGACTCTTGCTCGCCGTGGGGCGGGCATCGGCCAATGAACCGTTTTTGATCCAAACGGCATACAGGGGCAATCCTCACTCAAAAGAACACATTATCTTCGTTGGCAAAGGGATCACTTACGATACCGGCGGACTATCGCTAAAACCAACCGAGGCAATGCTCACGATGAAATGCGACATGTCGGGAGCGGCGACGGTTTTAGGGGCGGTCTTGACCGCTGCTTCATTAGGACTTGAAGTGAATGTGACTGCTTTAGTTCCGACGGCTGAAAATTGCATCGGTTCAAAAAGCTATAAATTAGGAGACGTCTATCGCTCCTATTCTGGAAAAACGGTCGAGGTGAATAATACCGACGCCGAAGGGCGGCTCGTTTTGGCCGACGCCTTGTCCTACGCGGTCAAAAATCTAAAACCGACGTGCATCGTCGATATCGCGAGCTTGACCGGTTCTATCGTTATCGCCCTTGGCGAAGAGATCGCCGGATTATTCGCGAATGACGACGGGTTGGCGAAGGAATTGATGGAAGCTTCGGATAAAACGGGAGAACTTCTTTGGCGCATGCCTTTGCATTCCGATTACAAAGAAGCCCTTAGATCGGATACGGGCGATCTGCTCAATTCAGGCGGCCGCGATGGGGGAGCCACGAAAGCGGCGCTCTTTTTGCAAGAATTTATCGGCCCTTCCGATCAGATCTCTTGGGCCCATATCGATTTCGCAGGCCCTTGCTATGTGACAAAACCCAAATACTACAATCCCGTGAAAGGGACAGGGGCTTGTTTGCGGCTCCTGGTCGATTTTCTCGAGCGGAGAGTCTCTCAATGAGATGGCTCGTTCCGGCGCCGCAAAAGCTCATCGCTTTTCTTCAGCTCCAGCTTGGAGAAGGATATTCAGGCAAATCGCTCCGAAAAGCGTTGGATGCGAATCTCTGCCGCGTCAATGGCCGCATTGAGCGTTTCGGATCGGCTTTTTTGCAGCGGGGCGACCAAGTGGAACTGGCCCCGAGTTGGAAATCGCTTTTATCGCCCAACCTCTCCGGTTTTGAAACGATTTACGAAGATAGTTATTTTAAGATCGTGAACAAGCCGGCCGGCTGGGTTTGCGAGGAAAAGCAAGCTCTACGCGCTTTCGGCCCCCGCCATTATCTGGTCCATCGATTGGATAAAGATACAACCGGACTGTTGATTGTCGCCAAAAGTCCAGAGGCGAAAGACCGCCTCATGGAACTTTTCGAACAGAGGAAGATTTTCAAAACCTATCTCGCCGTGGTGGATGGTATACCCAAAGAGAAAGAGGGCGTCCGCAAAAGCCTGTTAGCTAAAAAAGGGTCTTTCCAAGGGCAAACGATCTGGGGATCGGGCCAAAAAGGGTTGACGGCAGTCACTCACTGGAAGCTGCTCTTTATGGGGAATCGGGCCTCCTTGATCGAGTGCATGCCGGAAACGGGACGGACCCATCAGATCAGGGTCCATTTGTCTGAAATGGGACACCCCATTTTGGTCGACCGGCAATATGCCCGCAATTTCAATTGTCCGCTTTTTATTCAGCGGCCTCTTCTTCATGCGAGCCGACTCCAGTTCGACCATCCGTTTGGCGAGAAGCCCATCGATGTTTTTGCGCCCTTACCGGTCGATATCCGTGAATGTTTGCTTAAGCTGGGCCTGAAGGTGGCTGAGCTTCGTCAGTTTTCCGGAGAAAATCAACATGGCGAGTCCCGGGATGAATGTCATGGCGACGAAGATGCTGAAGAAGTTGAACAAGCCTCCCATTTTGTCCATGAGTCCTGCGAGAATCCCCCCATTGTAGAAAGCGATCCCCACGCAGACATACCAAATGCCGATGGCCATAGCCGTATAGCGCGCCGGTGCAAGTCTGCTGACCATGGAAAGTCCGATCGGCGCGAGAAGCATTTCGCCGACAGCCATTAAGAAATAGGCTCCGAGTAAATAGTTCCAGGATACATCGGCCGTCTCGGCTCCTGCAGGGATGTTTTTCGATCCGAGCATCATGACAAAAAAACATGCGGCGATAAAAAAGAGGCTGAAAGCCGTTTTCAATGAAGGGGAAGGATCTTTTCCTTTCCTCTGCAAACCGGCGTAAATCAAGGCCAGAATAGGCGCTAAAATAATCAGGAAAAAGCTTTCGCTGGATAGGAAAACCCCTTCAGGGATTTCGACAGTCCCGATCGTTTTATGCATAAAGTCGTGGGCGAAGATCGCCATCGATGAAAAGGCCTGGTTGTAGGCGACCCAAAAGAGGATCGAGACTAAGCAAAAGACGCCGATGACGAAGAGGCGGCTTTTGTCGACCGGGGTGAGTTTTTCATGTTCCGCTCGATGGTTCTTCTGCATCGCTTTTAAAGAGCGGTACGTTTCTTTTTGTGTTTCATTAAATATATGATCAGAGGGATCAATCCAATGAGTTGGACCACGCCCGCTAAAATAAAAGCCATATGCCAATTGACGAGTTTAGCAACTGTTCCTAAAGAGGCCAAAGCGAGAAAAACGCCGACATTGATCGAGGCGTAATAGATCGAAAAACCCGCTTCCCTCAATGAGGGCTTATCGCGGTATGTATAGCCGAGTACGGTCAGGATGCTGGGCGTAAATATCCCAAATCCGAACGCCATGATGAATAAAGCGAAGTACAAAAGAGAAGAGATTCCAGTGGCGAGCAGGAAACATCCTATGGCGTTTAAGATCGCTCCCAAAAACAGAGGGGACTGGTAATTCCATCGATCGGCAATCCATCCTCCGATCAATGGCAAAAAGGCGGCAAACCCTGTGAAAACCCCGTAAATGTGGGTGGATTTTTCATTCGACAATTGGTAATATTCGATGAGATAAAGGACCAGCAGATTGCCCGCGCCCCAAAACGCGAATCGTTCGCAGAGTTCGGTCAAGCCCAATATCCAAAGTTCTTTAGGATGTTTAGACCAAGATGCTTCATGGGACATATTTACCTCTTTAACTTGATATGTATAAAGACGCATCATTCCCTTCAATGAATATCTTAATTGTGCGGACATCGGCTTTAGGGGATATTATCCAAACATTTAATGTTTTAGATTATCTCCGCTTCCGCTTCCCAGACGCGAACATCGATTGGGCGGTCGAGGAAAAATTCCAAACCGTGATCGCTTCCCATCCTTATGTCCGGAAGACTGTTCCGATCGATATGAATAGCTTAAAAAAAGGATGGTTTAAAGCTCCTATTTGGAAAAAATTACTTCGTTCCTTTAGACAGCTCCGCGAAGAAAAATACGATCTGGTCTTCGATTTGCAAGGGAATTGCAAGTCGGGGGCACTCACTTTTTTTACCCGCGGCCAAGTAAAGGTCGGTTTCGGGATCCGGTCAGCGCGGGAGTGGCCGAACGTTCTAGCGACTCAAGTCCGCTTCGAAGTATCCAAACAAATGGACATTCGGCTTCATTACTTGCAGCTCGTCCAAAAATATTTCAAAGATCGTTCCTTTTTTGAAAATCGGGGGATCCGCTTCAAAATTTCTGCTGATGAAAAGCAAATCCTCTCCAACATCCTCTCAGATCCTAAGTTAAGGACAAAAAGGAGGATTATGGTTTGCCCCGGTTCGAGGTGGACGAACAAACAGCTTCCGCTGGATACACTTGTGAAACTTCTTCAAAAAATCGGAAATGAATTTGAGGCTTCCTTTCTTTTAGTTTGGGGATCGGAACCTGAAAAGATGTTCTGCGAAGGGATCCAAGCCCAAATTCCAGAAATCAGCCTCGTCGTCGACAAACTCCGGCTGCCTGCCTGGCAGAATCTCATGGCTGAATCAAATCTGGTCATCGCCGTCGATTCGAGCGCGCTTCATCTTTGCGGAACTACATCGACCCCCAGCTTTAGTATTTTTGGTCCCACGAATCCCAATATCTTCAAACCCTCGGGTTCCCGCCATTTAGCGATCCAAGGCCAGTGTCCTTACAACAGGTCATTTGAAAAAACTTGTCCAGTCCTGCGGACTTGCCCGAGCGGCGCTTGCATCAAGAATTTAAGCGTCGGCGAGATCTATCAACAATTTCAAAAATTCTTAAATTCTCTCTAACGCGTCGAAGTCGATATGGCTTTCGACGACTTTCACCGCTTCTTCGATTTTAGCCGTATCCTCTTTCCGGATCTTGGCCGTATATGTATTGATCATTTTCATTGCCACGAAGCTGCTGACCGGGGCGTAGAGCATGGGGATTTCTGCGCGGCGGATTTGTTCGACGATCGTTTCCTTGGGCGGATTTTTACCGGTGAGGATCATGCCGGCTTCCAGGTCGTCGTCTGGATGGGCGATTTTCAAATCCCAATAGCGTGTGAGGGTCGCTAAGATGATGTCTTCTCGGTCCGCTGGTGTGATGATCAATTGATTGGGGATGATGAGGGTCCTGTACATTTCTACAGAGGTTGCGACGAGGCGGATGTGCTGGAAATGGCGGAGCCGATGTTCAGGTCCCGTGAGAAGGGTCGATTGGAACAAAAGCTCGAAATCGTGCATCGTAGGCATGCTGAGGAATGAATTGAAGGGGATGGCGCCCAAAAGAGGGATATTCCATCTGCTGAGGGCTTTGGTCATATACTCGATAACCATCTCCCGTTTCTCATCGAAAACGCGATTCAGGATCACTCCGCCGACAGGAACGCCGTATTTTTCGCATTGCGTGAGATTCAAACTCAGTTCATCGAAGCTTGAACCTAGCCCTCCGGAGGCGACGAGGATCGCAGGGCATTTCAATAACGCCGCCACCTGCGCGTTATTGAGATCGACGATCGATCCGACTCCCGTATGTCCCGTCCCTTCGATGACCGTGAACGCATTGCGGGAAGAGATCGCTTCGAAAGAGTGGGAAATTTTCGTCGTCAAATGGCGATGGTCGACTTTCCCGTCCAAATAATCACGGGTAAAACCGCGCGGGAAAAGCACGGGGCTCATTTCTTCGTAAGAGTCGTTCAGCTTAAAAAACGATTTAAAGAGGACGACGTCTTTATCGACGTGACTCCCTTCTTCAGTTTCGATATGTTCTTGTCCGACCGGTTTTAAAAACCCTACTGAGCCGTGCCTTTTTTTTAGCCCCGCGATCAGTCCTAGACAAGTCGTTGTTTTCCCGACATTTTGTCCCGTTGCCGCAACAAAAAACGCTTTTTTCTTCATATGATAAAATTAATTGGTTTATTCAGAAAATGCAAGAACGAAAATGTAGTTATTCAACATTGAAAAATCGTGTGTGATCAGATGATTTAATTTTTTAATCGGAAAATTTTTTTAAAATTACTGTTGAATAATAAATGAATAAAAAAGTAGAGAGAATTTTTAGAGGGTAATAGCAATGAAGAAGTTGATTCTCGCAATTTTGGGTCTCGCTTTCGCCTTTGCCGTTTCCTCTTGCGATGAACAAGTCAAGAAATCCAAACACGCGAGAAAGTGCGCCTCCGAAAAGCAGGAAAAACATCACGAGCGCTGGTGAGCGGGTTGTTTAATTAAAAGAGTCAAGACCTGCTGAACATCGGGAAATAATTCGTGCTCGATCTCTTCCAGATCATCCCATGCAAACCAGCGGAAATCTTTTAAATCCATTTCAGAAAAATCGTTCTTCAAGGGACGGGCTAGGTATATGAGGTCCATGTGCTGATGGGCCGGCTTGTCTTTATGGGGCGGGATGTGTTCAAGAAGACAAAGAAACGGCCGCTCGAAACTGACGGCGTTCCAGGCGTCGACTTTTAAATTCTCCTGTTCGATGAAGGCGATATCGAGGCCTGTCTCTTCCTTCGCTTCTCGTTTTGCCGCCTCGGGGGGCGTTTCGTTCGGCTCGACATGTCCCCCGGGAGGGAGCCATTTGCCGAGTTTCGCGTGGCGGTGCAGCAAAACCTTGTTTTCATGAAAGATGTAGACAGTCGCTGTAAAGTGCCGTTCCATAGTTCGGCATCATAATCAAAAGACTTAATGAAGCGCAAGAATAGTTGATTTCATGAATCGGGTGATCGCCCCGTGCACAAGGTCTTCCCTCTTCGAATCGGTGAGAAGTTCGAACGCGTTTTCGAAATAACGGGTCACTTCGGGCAAAAGTTTATCCTGGCCCACCGTTTCAACGAGTTGTTTTGTGGCCGCGGATCCCGCTTTGTAGCCCACAAACGCCGATCCCGCCAGCAAGCCGGCCTTCGCGGCTTCCGCAGCTCCATTCAAGAACCAATGATTCGGATAACTCATAGCGGCCGGGACGGCAGCGGACACGGTTCCTGCTACGGCGCTCCAAGCAAAAGGATCGGGGATTTTGAGGTCTTTATCGACGACTTTGCTCAGGTTTTTCTTTTTCGCGAAGCGGTTAATGAATGCCGAAGTCGTTGATGCGGCCACTGTTGCGCCCGTCAATGGATTGAACCATCCAGACATTCCGCCGGCAAGGGCGCCGAGCGTAGCAGCTCCTGCTGTCGCAACAGCTGCGCCGGCTCCGATTCTCGATTCGGTGAGAGGGTACTGGGGATACTTTTCGATTTTCGCCGCATCGGCCTGCATCAGGGCGAGTTGGTCGGAAATATGGGTCGTTTTATGGGCCATTTCTTCACGGGATTTGATTTTCCGGAGAGTGTAACCTGCCCGTTTTTCTTCATTGAAAAGATGGAACTCGGCGCGGGAGTTTTGCAATTGGCGGATCAAAGACCTTTTCTTGCTTTCATGAGTTTTACGCACTTTTTGCAGCGCTCCGCTCAATTGCTCCCAGGTTTTCATAAAATCTTTCGCGGAAGGATTTTTGGTTCGCTTAATTAGGGCTAACAGGTCTTTGGCTTCAGGGAAAAGATCGGTCGAATGGGCGGAAAGGACTCGTTCTATTTCTCCCTCGCAATTTTTAGGCTTGAATCCGGCCGGCATCGCTTCTCCCCGCCGATAGGCGACTAGCTGTTCGATCAGTCCCCGGGTTCCGTCGGCGGGGCAAAGTTTGTCGAATTCGCGTAAAAGCTTATGTTCTAAGACCAACCTGTCGAATAATTTCGAAAGATTGTCCAAACAAATTTCCAATTTTTTAGGTATCTCCGGATAGTCTTTCAGATATTTTTTCACTTCCGAGATCGAATGCCGCATCTCTAGTCTTGTTTCGAGCTTGAATTCGAATTTTTCAACTTTTTTCAGGCCCTCTGCTAAAACGCTTAATTCCGCATCCATTTTTGCGTTATTGGAATATTGTTTGTGGGATTCCTGCAAGGAGGCGAGTTCTTCCGCAATCATACCCGCCCTATGATAAAGGGGAGTTAAAACACGGGGAATGCCTTGTCTGTCCACATCGTCAAGACCTTCTACTTCTTGGAAGGTATCTTCCTGGATGGCAAAAGACTTCAGAATCTGCCCCATAGAAGCGATCTCTGCCTGGAGATCGACAGGAAGCGATCTCTGCCTGGAGATCGACCTCTTTGTTATCGGGCAGCGGGCGCACTACCGTAGATTGGCTCGAGAGATCGACCTCTTCCTCTTTGTCATCGCGCAGGCGCGCTACCATAGATTGGCTCAAATCCTTGAGCTGGGAGAACGCTTCGATCGCTTCTTGCTTCTCGTCATGGAATGCAAGCTCGGCCTTTTCCTTCGCTTGTTCCGGTTGGCCTTTAATTTTATCGTTCACCGATTTCAAGACCATCTTTTTGAAGACGTGCTTTGCGTCCTTTTTCAACTCTTTGATCCGCTTTTCCAACTGTATCTTCTGTTTATTATAGTCGATCCGTTCGGCATTGTTTGAGAAAGCTGAATTCGAAATTTGGAATAACTGGGCAAACAAGGCCTCGGCATTCTGGGGCTGCGCGAGATATTGGAAAAGGAGTTTCGAATTGTCCACAATCGCAGCTTCAATTTCTTTCTGCAAATCTGGATTGAAGGCCTTTGGTTTCTGTTTTAATTTGAAATCTTCCGGTTTGAGAGAGACTTGATCGAGGACTGGCAGCAGTGCTTCTACGAATTTATTGAGATTGGGGATCGATGGCGGGGGAAACAAAGTTACGTTGGAAGTGTTTGCAGCAGGTTTATCGATCATGTCGTCCAGCTCGGAGATTTTAGAAGAGACAAAGTCGGTCAAGGCAATGGAGAAGGGGAGATTGTGTTTGGCTGTCGCATCGATCCCTTCCTCAATGGCTGAAGCCATGACGGAAGGGAGGATCTTTTTCTTCATCACGTAGCGGAGGAATTTATTCAAAAGCCCTTCGATCGGACTATAAAGAAAACTGAAGTGTCTGCCGAAGGAGTGATTTTTCCAATTTTTAAAAAATTCGACATGAGGCGAAAAGGCGTTGATGATTTTAATGCTGAACTGTTGGCATAGGATTCTTCTCGCCCTGATCCTGTAGGGCTCAACGAGCATGGCATTGCCAGGCCGGGCTTGATCAGAGGGGACTTTTTCCGGTTCAGCCAAGATCGCGTGCGCTTCATCGAGAGCTTTTTCGAGGTTCGGCCCCGGTTGTTTCGAGTCTTCCCAGATAGACCCTCCGTAATGCATCGCGATCCGGTTCGCCCTGTATTCTTCGATCGTGGAGAAAGTGGGGATTGTATTGGCTCTGAAATCATCGGCAGCCAACTTGTAGCTTTCTAAAAACTCGATCGCTTGTTGGATGATTTTGGGCGCATGTTGATCGGATTTCTCGCTGCTATGATCGCCCGTTAGCTCGGACCTTACCTGATTGACGATTTGTTTTAGGTAGGTGTCAACGGTATTTGGAATCAGGGAAGTGACTCTAAAGAACCAGAAATAGAAAAGGCCCGCCTTAAATTTTTGCCATAAAGTGACGGTTTATATCTGTTTTTGAACAATTTCCAAAGCGACGGAAGCTTTCCTTCTTTATCGGGGATGGATGCGCTGGCAGCCAATTGAAGGAGGGAAGAATAGTCAGGTTCCTTTATGCCGCAAATATCGATGGCCATGCATTTCAAAGTGCTGAAATCACTCAGTTTTTTACACAGGTTGTCGAGTTGCTGGTCGGTTTCCGCTTTCATGTCGATGGGGTCGGTCGAGTCCTTAGGGTCGGTCGCGAGGGGGACAGTGTGAAGAGATACGTTGATCAACGGAACATTCTCGACGGGAGATATTTGGGTTGTGCCATAGCTGGGTTCTGCCGGAGCGATGTTTGGAGGCGGTTTAATGGGTTCAGGAGTAATCCGGTCGTTGATTTGTTCGGGCCGAACTCCCATCTTCGCTGCGTTTTCCAAGATTTTCGTCGTTATTTTGATGATTTTCCCAAGAGGGATTCTCGGATCGGGCGGCGGATCGAGGAAGAGGATTGATGTCTTGCCCTGCGAAAACGATGGAAGACTTGGCGTTGATTTGGTTTATCTCGTCAAAAAGCGGCTTCGCCATACTATGGGCCGCGGCGATCGGCGGAAATTGTTGGACCGCGTTTTTTCCTTTTTCTGGGAGGAGCTTCCAGCCTACATAGCCGGCCAGTCCTGCCATAGACAATTGTGGAGCTGCCCAAAGAGCCGCCACTCCGGCAACTGATTTCGCAAAACCGGGAAATTTATTCCAAACCGGGGCGGTTTTCTGGCCTAGTTCGACAACTGTCCGCACAGGTTTATTTCTAAGATCTCTCCCCAATTCCATTGTTGCGTTTAAACCGTGGGAAACGCCAGCATACGCCGTGGTGAACAAACTTGACGTTTTATGGAACAGTGAAACCGCAGGTGAAACAACGGTTTTGGCCATGCCCCCTAATGAAACTTTCTGGCCAATCGCGGGCCATCTGGAAAAAAATCCTGAAGTGGAAGAATCGGTTTTTAATGTCATGAAACTATTTTTGTTATTGTTATAATATTATAATCGTTTTTTATTTAAAAATTAACAAAAATAATTGCTTTAATAAGTTGGTTAAATTTTAGTTGAAAAATTTATCGAGAAATTTTATTTTATTTCCGAAAAAACAGCAAACTTTTTAGTTGGATAGGTTCTATATGAAAGAATTTGAATCGCTTCTCCAGATAGCAGACCGTCTCCTGGCACCCGAAGGTTGTCCTTGGGACCGGGAACAGACACTCTTTACTTTAGAGCCTTACCTCCTCGAAGAGACTCACGAGTTGATCGAAGCGATCGACCAGCAAAGCGGCAGCAAGATGGCTGAAGAGCTGGGCGATGTCGTATATGCTTTAATTTTTATTGCTAAACTGGGAGAAAAAGAGGGGAAATTCACACTGGCCGAAGCTCTCCGCCAAGTCTCCGACAAATTGATCAGGCGCCATCCCCATGTTTTTGGCGAAAAAAAATTTGAATCGACCGATGAGATCGTAAAAAACTGGGAAGCTGTAAAGAAATCGGAAGGGAAAAAAAGCCCTATCGATGGGATTCCCCCGACGCTTCCTGCCCTTTCAAGAGCTCAAAAAATCATTCACAAACTGAAAAATCGACCCTTACTCTCACAAATCCTCCCTCCGAGACAGATCTCGGCCATCGCATTTGGGCCCTCGTCCAAGAAGCCGAACGAACCGGCGTCGACGCCGAAAGCGCGCTCCGAAGAGTGTGTCTAGCACATGAAGAAAGGGTGAAAAAATAGGAGAGAATATTAGAAAAACACCGGAGATGGTCTCGTGGCATAAGGCAGATTCCTTAAGGATGCTGCCTTCCGGCCCTGACCTGGTTCAGATTGCTTATTCCACGAGGTCCCCGGCATAAAAAAGTGTACCATTCAGGCCCGCTTTTGCAAAGCCTTATTTCAATCTCTATCTTGCGTCAGGCTTCATTTCCGGTATGGCATTCAAATTGTAAAGATAGGTGTCCGGGAAAAATTTCGAGAGGATTTTCACGGCGTTCTCTCCATTTTGGGCCATGGCGGCTGCAGAATAGAGGCAAAGGCCTGCGCCATGCCCTTTCCCGAAACCGGTGAAGATGACCGCGTCGTCTTTGACTAGGACGGTGAATTCAGAGCTTTGCAGATGGTTGTCGCCCAGCATTCTCTTGCAGAGAGAAAAAATCGACATCGCAGGTGTCGGAGCCGTCTTTTATGCGGACTCCATAGACTTTATTCGACGATTGATCGATGAAAAGCTCGACCGATTTGATCTGGGGCAGTTCGAGAAGATGCGCGAGCGCCTTCTTTTCGATCTGATAGGACCATTTTGTTCCTGGCGGGACAGCGCGGCGTGAGGCGCGTCCACTCCTTTTTCAGGAGCCAATCCCTCTTTGCGGAAAATGGTTCCGTAGGGGGCAGTTTTTCCGGCGCTGTTTTCCGTCCAGGCTGTGGCGAACGGGAGGCTTTTCCCATTTTCTGGATGGACGAGGATCAAATGGCGCGTGGTGTCGACGGCCCGGTCGATCGGCGAGTTGCCGATGATGAGCGCCGATCCTTGATATCCTGTATCTTTAGCGGAGACGTGCCAAAAACTGTCTGTGGCGCGGGTAGCGTGATAATAGGCGTCTGTCCTGGCGAGAATGGCGAGGGAGGACATCACTTCCGGTTCTCAGGCGAGCTGGGAATTGGGAAGAGAGAATGAGATTTTACGTACGATTCGATGTCGATTCATTGATGACATTGATTGAACCCGAAACGCCGTAAATGGCGACCGCCCCGCTGATATTGGATGCCGTTGATGAAAATCGATGTTTCTGAAGATCGCGGTTTGATGTAAATCTGGTGGATGCCGGGAAACTCTTCGCCCCATTTGAGGCCGTCCTCCATTTCGCGGATCATGAACCGTTTTCCGAGCAGCCCCGATGCGACCTGCGATCCGTCATGGGGATTGAAGATGTAATAGGGGCCTTTCACTTCGAGCAGAGCTTCCGATGGCTTCTTTTTCAAGGAGGATTTGGATATTGCGCGGAGCCATCGGCTCTGCGATCCTTTCATAAGGGTTGCTTTCTTGAGCGTGCAATGTTTCGTTAAAGAGGGGAAGGGCAATTACGCTGCAGAAAAGCGCAGCCGCGGCAATAGCTTTCATCTTTTGACTCCATCTTTTTTTGGGCGTACCGCCCAGTCTACTTTTTCGGACGTACCGTCCGGTCTATTTTTTGGGCGTATCGCCCAGTCTATTTTTTCGGACGTACCGCCCGGTCTATTTTTTGGGCGTACCGTCCAGTCTACTTTTTCGGGCGTACCGCCCGGTCTACTTTTTCTCGCGACTGTTTGGACTACGTCCGGTCTACTTTTTCAGGCTTTTTCTGCCTGTGATTTTTCTGGCTTTCGTCCCATATGTTCATAGGCAAGGGCCGTCGCTTCCCGTCCGCGGGGAGTTCGTTTGATCATCCCTTGCAAAATGAGAAAGGGCTCATACACTTCTTCCACGGTATGAGCTTCTTCGCCGACTGCGGCGGCCAAATTATTGAGGCCGACAGGACCTCCTTGGTGATGATCTATGATAACGGCTAGGATTTTTTTGTCCATTTCATCCAAGCCTATTTCATCGATCGCGAACATTTCCAGGGCTTTTCGGGCAAATGGGGAATCGATCGTTTTTTGTTTTTGGATTTGGGCGAAATCGCGCACCCATCGGAGCAAATTGTTGGCGATGCGGGGCGTTCCGCGCGATCTTTTCGCGATTTCCAAAGAGGCCTCTTCGTCGAAATGGAAAATTCAAAAGGGACGGGAGCGCTGGACGATTTTTTTCAAAGTAGGCGGGATCGTAATAATCGAGGCGCAGAGAAATGAGAAAGCGGGAGCGCATCGGAGCGCTGAGCAGTCCGGAACGGGTCGTCGCCCCGATCAAGAGTAAAGGGATTCAGTTTGACTTGGACGCTGCGCGCATTCGGTCCTGTGTCGATCATCAAATCCAGGGAGAAATCTTCCATGGCAGAATAGAGATATTCTTCAGCCGATTTCGGCAGGCGGTGGATTTCATCGATGAAAAGGACGTCGCCCAGTTTCAAGTTGGTCAGAAGGCCGGCCAGATCGCCCGGTTTTTCGATGGCAGGGCCCGATGTCACAGTGAGCTGCGTACCCATCGATTTGGAAATGATGTGGGCCAGCGTCGTCTTTCCCAAGTCCCGGAGGGCCGGAAAAAAGGCAATGGCCCAAGGGCCTCTCTCCGATTTTTGGCCGCTTCGATGAAAATTTCGAGCCGCGCGCGAACCGATTCTTGTCCGACGAAATCGGATAGACGCTGCGGGCGCAGGGGAATTTCGAAGGTCCCATCGGGCTTTGTCCAGGAAGATTCGATATACGCTTCGCTCATATTGAAAAACTGTAGCAAGAAAACCATTTGAAAAGCTATACCTAACATGACCTCCAAAAACCAACAACTGTAGATTTACTATGAGCCTGCGATCAGACCGCTGGATCCGCAAGATGGCGATCGAGCATAAAATGATCGAACCTTTTGCCGACGGCCAAGTGCGCGAAGAAAATGGGCGAAAACTGGTGAGTTTCGGACTTTCGAGTTATGGATACGATTTGCGCGTGGCGCAAGAATTCAAAGTATTCACGAATGTTTACAATTCGATCGTCGACCCGAAAAATTTCACGGCCGACGCCTTTGTCGATATCCGGGGCGAGACCTGCATCATCCCTCCGAATTCTTTCGCTTTGGCCAGAAGCGTCGAATATTTCCGCATTCCCAGGAATGTGTTGACGCTTTGCATTGGCAAATCGACCTATGCGCGATGCGGCATTATTGTGAACGTGACCCCTTTCGAGCCCGAATGGGAAGGGTATGTGACGCTCGAGATTTCCAATACAACTCCTTTGCCTGCAAAAATTTATGCGGGAGAAGGGCTGGCCCAGGTCCTCTTTTTCGTCGCGGAAGAAGTTTGTGAAATCTCTTATGCCGACAGAAAGGGTAAATATATGAAACAAATGGAAATTACTTATCCGAGCATTTAATTCTGGTGATAATTGATCCTATAGAATAATAAAAAAATTGTAGAGGAATAGGATGTTTAATAGGATAGGGTCTTTCTCAATCTGGGCGCACTCCTGGTGGGTCGTTGCCTTTTGCTCTATCTCGTGTTTTGTCTATTTTCAATCCTTGAAAGAAAAAAACGCGGCAGTCCGCGAATTGGCCTTTAGGCTTCAAGAGATGGAAAAAGAAAAAATTCTCGCTTTTCAGGAAAAAGAGGAACTCCATTTGCGCATCGCATCGCAAAACGATTCCGGATGGATCGAAACGATCCTGATGCGCGATTTGGGTGTTGTGCCCGAAGGGTATCTCAAAGTCCACTTTAGGAAACCCGAATCTTGACCTCTTTTATGGTGCGAGGAAATGCTCTATCTTTTGATACTCGTACTCCTTTTACTGGTCGTTCTTTCGGGTTCTATTTCGGCTTCGGAAACGGCCCTTTTTTCTCTTTCTCCGCTGACTCTTAAATCGTATCGGAGCTCGTCGGATAGGCGCTTGGGATGATCGCCGGCTTATTGGAACGTCCGAGGGAGCTCCTCGTCACGATCTTGATGTTGAACATCATCGTTAACATCATGATCCAAAATACAGTTTCCAGCCTGTTCGATCCAACTGCGGGGTGGGGATGGAAAGTCGGGTTTCCTCTGGCAATCACTTTGATTTTCGGGGAGATTCTTCCCAAGTCGCTGGCTCTGCCAAACAATACCCGCATCGCGTACAAAGCGGCACCCTGGGTCGGTTGGGCCGCCCGGGTATTGAAGCCGATCCGGGAGCCGTTGACGCGGGCTACCGGCTGGATCTCCCGCGCCCTCTTCTTTTTCCTTAAAGAAGAGAAGGAGATTTCGGCCGACGAATTGCGGCACGTTCTGAAAACGTCGGAGGAAACCGGGGTTTTGCTGCCGCAAGAATGCGATTTGATCGGGGGGATGCTCGATTTGCAGAATTCTCTGGTCAAAGAAAGGATGCGTCCGCGAGAAGAGATCTTATCGTATGACATCCAAGAGCCTCTATCTCAGCTCACTCATCTATTTGTAGACCTGGAAACGACTCGAGTCCCCATATACGATGGGGATTTGGAAAAACTTCTCGGGATTCTTTCCACACGGCGCTTTTTTTTCCATCGAGACCAGATCAAAAAGTCTGCCGATCTACTCGCTATCCTAAAAAAGCCCTATTTTGTCCCAGAGACTACAAAGGCTTGGACGCTTCTCCGCAATTTGCGCGAGAGGGGGGAAAGCTTGGCCATGGTGGTGGATGAATATGGGTCCATTTCCGGATTGATCACCCAAGAGGATTTAATCGAGGCGGTCGTAGGCGAGATCACCGACCGGCGCGACCCGAAAAGCCTCTATACCCGATCGAGCGAAGATGTGATCATTGCAAGCGGCAAACTGGAACTGTCTGAATTCAAAGAGATTTTTGGGATCCCCCTGAAATCGAAAGAGAACATCGTGACCCTGGGAGGGTGGCTGATCGAACAATTGGGCGAGATTCCCCTTACAGGGACGAATTATGCAAACGATCAATTTCTCTTTTATGTACTTGCGGCAGAACCGAATAGGATCCGAAGAATTTACGTAAGACGTCTAAAGCCCGGGAAAAAGAAATGAGCGGCTATTTATTGTTCACACTGCTTGCCGTGGCTATCCAGGGCTTTTTTGCCTTTTTCGAAATGGCCTGCGTCTCTTTCAATAAAGTGAGGCTCCAATATTTTGTCAGCCTAGGCAACCGCCGCGCCCTTTGGCTGAATTATCTTTTAAAACGGCCTTCCCGGTTATTTGGGACCACGCTGATCGGCGTCAATGCCGCCCTTTTCGCCGGATCGGAATGCGCCCGCCAGTTTTACGAGTCGATCCATTTGAATCCCGATTTAGCCCCTCTGACGCAGATCTTGATCGTAGTCATTTTTGGCGAATTGGCTCCTTTATTCGCGGCAAGGCGCCATCCTGAACAAGCCGCTATGTTTTGCGTTCCTTTGATGATCCTGATTGCGCGGATTTTAACGCCGATAACCTGGTGCTTCGACGCGATTTCCCATTTCGTCCACAAAGCCATGGGCCAAGCGAAGGAAACTCCGCTCTTTCTTTCCCGAGAAGAGGTGAGGATGGCTTTTCAGGAGAGAGAGGAAGGGGAGGATGAGTTCAATGAAATCGTCAGCCGTATTTTCCAACTCAAGAATTTGACCGCCGGTCAACTGATGCAGCCTCTCGCGAAGGTCCAAATGGCGCCATCAAACGCCACATTAGCGGAGGTGCGCCATCTTTTGAGCGTCCACTATTCTCCGATCATTCCCGTTTATCACCGATACCCCCATAATATCGTCGCGATCGCCCATTTGCGCGATCTGCTTCGGTTGGATGAAAAAAAGCATGTGATGGACCAAGCCCGCTCTCCCTGGTTCGTCATCCGCGACACATCGGTCCTTCAGATTCTCGAACAATTCAGGCGCAATAACCAGAGCGCGGCCGTCATTCTCGACCCCTCAGGGAAAGCATGCGGAATCCTCACCCTCGATCAAATCCTCGCCGAAATCTTCGGCGAAGAAGAAGAAAAAGCGGCTCAAGCAGAGGAACCCCCGCTTTATGTGGAAAGGACGCTTTCGGGAGATATGAGCGTCGCTGAATTCAATCAGCAATTCGAGGCTGAATTGCCTCAAAATAATGGCGACACCCTCAGCGACCTGATCCTTTCCGAGCTAGGCCACCCTCCCGTCAAAGGGGAAGTTTTACGCATCGCCGATTTCGAATTCACCATCGACGAGCCCACCCTGCGCGGCGTCAAAACCCTCTCCGTAAAAAGCATCTCCGCCTAAGCTGGGGTGGTAACAGGCCTAGGATGTGAGCATCAGGTGACAGGATATGCAGGATACGCGCGAGGCGCACGACAGGATATGCAGGATAAAAAAATAGATGGGTGAATACAAGCTAGAGTGGTATCAGGCCTAGGGCGTGAGCATCAGGTGACAGGATATGCAGGCTGCGGAAACTTAAAAAAGGTTCGGGGAACCTTTTTTAAGCGGAGCAGGCGAAACGCACGACAGGATACGCAGGATAAAAAAATAGATGGGTAAATACAGGCTTAAAATATAACAGTCCTATGAATTGGAAAGATTTGCATTCTCTATCTTTACCCTACAAATCCTGTCACCAGATGATCACATCCTAAGACTGGTACTACTCTAGCCTGTATTCACACTCACGTTAATTTCCCAGGCCTGTTACATCTTTAGCCTGTATGCACCCATCCATTTTTCTATCCTGCATATCCTGTCGTGCGCTTCGCGCGTATCTTGCATATCCTGTCACCTGATGCTTACATCCTAGGCCTGATACTACATCAGCCTTTATTCCCTCTCATGTCTCATAAGCATCACTGGACAATAATTTTTGTATAAGTTATTCTGTCTTTCCCGTTTGAGGAAAAATGACAGCGGCAGCAGAACTTACTCTCCCTCTCCCTTCGCAAATAAAAAAACGAGTCGAGTTTGGCAAAAAACCTGCTCTTGGTTTTTTTGATAAGATCGAAAGCCGCTGGAAAGGGAATGAAGAGTTCGCCATGTGGCTCGTCCATCGGATGAGTCCCAAAACGACGGTTGATCTCGGTTTCGATAAAGGGTTATCGACTCTCTCTTTTGCGTACCGGAACCGGGGACATGTTTTCGGGATCGATTGGTTCGAAGCGGGAAGATATGCCGAAAAGAGTTTCGCCCTTGACAGCGCTTTGAACAATATTTCTCACGCTATCCGATTTAATTATGTGAAAAATATCCACTTGATCATCGGCCCTTTTTCCGATGTTTCGATGACGTGGAAGAAAAAGATCGACTTGCTGCATATCGATTCGGCGCAAAGCTACTCTTGCGTGAAACAGCATTATGAAAATTGGATCCGCTTTCTGAATCCCAATGGAGTGATTTGGATCAATGACCTGAGCGCAAATCCCAATGAAGCGGGCCGCTTCTTCCGGGAATTGCCTTTCCCTAAAATCATCCTGCCTCAGGGACGCGGATTAGGCATCGCTTCTCATGACGAGGCGCTTCTCAACGAAATTTTGCAAAAATTCTCCCATTCTTAGTAAATTAAATGAACCCAAGACCGCGATATAGGCGGCATCGCGTAGGAAGCCAGAACGATCATTGCGGCCTTCGTCAAAAAGACGGCTGAATCGAACGCGAATTTTCTATAATTGCGCGGGAGAAAATTAAAAGGGGTCTTATATTGGACAGACTTTTCCGTATAAAATGTCTTGGTGTATTCTATATCTCCTCTTTGCGAAACCGAATCTCTAAACCGTTTCTCCACGATGATGGGATTAGAGTCATAGAATTCTTCGGAAGGGATTGGCGAACCGTTTTTAAATATTTTTTCAGAGAGAAATTCTGCTGAGAGAATTGCCTTCTCTGCCGTGTGTTTTTTTACGACGAATTCTTGTTTGCGAATAAACCTGTCGGAAAATATTGAGTTTAAGATTGCTGTCATATTAGCCTCGTTATTAAATAGTTTAATTATACAGTATTATTAAAATATTTACACTGATTAAAATAATTATTTAACAAAGTGGCGCAACTTCTTGACGATCTGAGTGGTTAGATCGATCGTCCGGTCTATTTCTTCTCGGGTATTGAAGCGGCCGTTTTCGGAGTGGTTGCGCAGGTCGCTGAGGTGCTGTGTATGGCGGTCTCTTTGGTGCGGGCGTGCACAAGCTCCACTTGAAAAATCTTTTCCTAGAAAGACGTGTAAAAAATTATTATTTATAAAATAATGTGTTAAATTGAAAAATTAAAAATAAAAAAGTATAATAAACTATGATTTTATTAAATTAATAATGTGATTTATATATGAGGATTTTATGTCTGTAAGAGAATGTGGAGTTTGTTTAGAGGATAGAAATTGGAGACAGCAGCTTAACATGCTCAGTCTAAGTCCTTGTCGACATAAATTCGATGCGTATTGTATCAACCGATGGCTGGGTACGAGAGTAAATTGCCCAAATTGCCGGTCTGAAATCACTAGTTTAAATCTAAATGGACAAATCTGGGATATAGCCCATCGTACTGAAGCGGCGGCGGCTGCAGCTGCTTTCGGTAGAAGGACTCTATCTCTCAATGAAATAGTTCAATCAGGCGATATGAACATAATTAAACAGGCTCTTGCAGAGACTCCTTTTGATGCTAGGCAAATATGGGAAGCGTTAATCGGGTCCGTTGTAATTGGGCGTCTGGATATTGTGCAACTTTTACTGCCAATGTCGACTAGTTCCAAAATTATGTCTAATGAGGAAAAGTTGGAGATATGGGGTTGTCAAGGGGACGCGCTAAAGCGGGCTTCTGACTCGGGTCGATCTGATATTGTCCAAGCTATATTTACAAACTTTGTTCAAGTCTTGCATGGAAACGAAGTGAAGATGTACGTCCCTGATTATTTTATAAGGCAAGCCTTATGCGAGGCTTCCGCTAGGGGCGATCTTAGTCTTGTAAAAGCCATATACAAAAATAGACGCAACAATGAAAAAAGCACTTATTGGAATGCATTCGGCAAAGAAACCTTTTCAAAAGCCCTAAACGCAGCTTCCGAAAATAACCAACAGACGATATTGAATTTCTTTCTTGGAAAAAGTCGTGTAGATAGAGATCTCAGCATTTATGAACTTGAAGTGGCGATAGGTTTTTCTTTAAAAAATGGCCATTTTACCGCAGCTCAAAGTTTGTTTCAATTCGGCTTACGCAAATGTAGTTATACACGGCCCCCATCATTAAGCCGTGGTTATGACTTTGCTGCAGTTGTTATTGCACAGGCTTCGTATTACGGGGATTTAAATCAAGTTCAAATGTTGTGTCAACAATTGCCATCCTTGCAAAATATATATCTCAGTCAAGCTATAGAATATGCTTCGAAAAAGGGCCATTTTGATGTTGTATTGTTTTTACTCCATCATGGAAGAGTCTCCCAAAATAACTTCAAACCGAGTCTTAGTTCAGCTTTGAAAGCCAATAGATTTGATGTGGTACAAGCTTTGTTCGATAAGGGTCCGAATCCCATTCCAGATTGCACGTGGGAAGCCAAAGAAGCTATAGATCGAGGACATCTAGATCATCACTGTTTTGATATAGCGTTGTTTTTGCTCCAAAACAGCCCTGTTTCAGAAACTAATCGAGATCTAAGACGGGGTCTAAGCGTCGTTTTGGCAGCGAGAAATGGCAGACTGAACGAAACGAGGACGCTACTTCAAGAGGGTCCTATTACTGACGCTATGAGGGAATTGGCGGGATGGGAGGCTTCAGAGAGAGGCCATTTTGATATCGTGCGTTGCCTGATGGAAAGCGGACCCGTTTCAGCGAGTCTTTGGTTTGAACTGGCAAATGATCAAGAAAGAGGAGGACGTCTACTCTTCAATGAAATGATTTCAGAGACACGCGATACCCATTTCGTAGAGAGCCTTGCAATGTCGGCCATCCAATCCAACAAAATTCATATAATAAAATCATTACTTCAATATAATCTCATCTCAAATACTGATCGATTAGCGTATGCAAAAGTAGCTATTTCTAAATGCCGTATTGATATCGCTTTGGCGTTTTTAAAACTCAGACTTGTTTTCTATGCAGCAATTGGAATTGGCTTAGCTATCGCCAGCTCTCAAATCTATCAAAAGTTCGCGAATAACGAACGTTGACAGCATGTAGTGACTCAAATCGGGCAGATTGAAAAATTATTTAACGAGTTTGCGGAGCTTTTTCACGATCTGAGAGGTTAGATCGATGGTCCGGTCTATTTCTTCTCGGGTATTGAAGCGGCCGACGGAGATCCGGAGGGAGGAGCGGGCTATTTTGGGTTCGATCCCCATTTGGGTCAGGACGCGGGAGGGTTCGAGGGAGCCGGAGGTGCAGGCTGAGCCGTGGCTGACGGCGATCCCGGCGAGGTCGAGATGCATGAGGAGCGTTTCCCCGTCTACGCCGAGAAACGCGATATTCGAGGTGTTGGAGACGCGGGGACCCTCGCCGTTGATCGCGATATCGGGAATGGTTGCGAGGAGGCCATTTTCGAGGTGGTTGCGCAGGTCGCTGAGGTGCTGTGTAATGGCGGTTTGGTCTTGGATGAGGATTTGCAGGGCTTCAGATAGCGCGAGAATGCCTGAGAGGTTTTCCGTGCCTGCCCTCTTCATATATTCTTGGTTGCCGCCGGTGAGCAGGGGAGGGATTTTGAGAGAATTGCGGAGAAACACCGCGCCGATTCCTTTCGGGGCGTGGAATTTATGTCCGCTGATCGCCGCGGCCCAAACGGAGCGGGGCAGGACCATGGGCTCTTTTCCTGCGAAAGAAACGGTATCCAAAATAAGCGGGATCGACCGCTTTTCCGCGATCCGGCCGATGGCCTCAAGATCGATCTTAACTCCTGTTTCTCCATTTGAGGCGGAAAGCGCGATGGCTTTTGTGTCAGGTCGGATGGCGGCTTCGACATCTTCCGGAAGGGGGGCGCCCCAAAGACCTACGGGAACATAAGTGACGGACAGACCTTGCGCTTCGAGCGATTGGATGGTTTTATAGACAGCCGAATGTTCAATGGCGGTCGTGATCAAATGCCCTTTGGTTCCGAGGCCGCGCAATAAAAAATTGATCCCTTCCGTTCCGCCCGAAGTGAAAATGATTTCTTCAGGCTTAGCGCCGAAATAGGCTGCCGCAGTTCGGCGGGATTGGATGAGCAGGTTGCGGGCTTGCTGGCCGAACCAATGGACGGACGATGGGTTAGCTGGGGGCCCGCTCAGGTCGGCGAGCATCGCCTTGAATACCCTCGGGTCGAGGACTGTCGTCGCGTTGTTGTCGAGATAGATCCGTTCCACTTTCAATCTCTGAATGAATCATGAGGATGGTCATGTTATCAGAACTGCCTTTAATTTTCGCCTTTTGAATCAACCGTTTTGCGGCCATTTCCAAGTCGGACGACCGGGTTAAAATTTTTTCCATCTCTTCCAGGGTGAGGACATCGGATAATCCATCCGTGCAAAGAAAATAAAGATCTCCTCTATTGTGAGAGGAAACCGCAATCTCCGGATTGGCTCGCACCGCCGTCCCGATGGCTCGGGTAATTACGTTTTTATAGGGAAAGGGGGTTTCGCATTCTTCCGCAAGTTTCCCTGTTGAAAGCCATTTTGCCAACAAGGAATGGTCTCTTGTCAAAAGCTCGAGCTTTTGGTCTCTGAGCCGGTATATTCTGCTGTCTCCGACATGGGCGTAAACGACAATTTCTTGAGTCCACAGCATGCAGCAAAGCGTGGTTCCCATCCCATTCAAGGCATCTGATTCTCTCCCTAAACGGTAGACCCACTGATTTGCTTTTTCAATCGCATGCCTCAGCTCGATGATCAGTTCGACGCAATCTGTGCTTTTAATTTCTTGGGCGGATAGGCAAAGGCTTTCTAAAGCTTCCTTTGCAGCGATTTCTCCGGCTTGATGCCCTCCCATTCCATCGGCGAGGGCATAAAATCCGATTTCCGGAATGGCCACCCAAACATCTTCATTATTGGGTCGCGTCAAGCCGATATCAGACAGACCGAACGACTTAAGGATCATGAAAATGATCTCTGCATTTTAAATTCCACCAGCGAAACCTCCTAAGAAATAGATATTCATGACGCTGATGGCGTTGAAAGTCGCATGCAAAGCCATCGGTGCGATCAACGAACCTTGTCTTTCATAGAGATAACCAAGGAAAAGAGCGAGGATGAATAAGGAGCCGATGATCGGAATATTGCCGAGACCTTGCTCTGAAGAGTAATGGAAGAAAGAGAAGCAAAGAGAAGTGATCAAAATGGCATGTTTCGATCCGAGATGCTGCCGTATGAACGTTTGAAGAAACCCTCTGAATAGAGTTTCTTCGATGAGAGGAGCCAAAAAAACAATCGATCCGACAGACATTAAAAGATAAAAAGGATGTTCGAAAGTCATTTTGAGATATCGTACAGCAACTTGATCGGGGAGCTGTGAAATATGGAAGATCGCAGAGACGAGCAATTCTAGCATTTGGCTTAAGAAGAGGACCAAAGGAAAAGAAATCGCCCAGGCGAAAAGAGCGAACCAGAGATCTTCTGTAACGGGCTTTTTGGGTTCCGACGAAGATCTATGCCAAATGCCCGATCGGATTTTTTTAGGCAGGATGAATAACAAAAGAGCCAAACACGCTGCGATGGCTAAAGAGGTCGTGAAATTGAACCAGGAGGTCAGGGAAACAGTATCAGGTAGAATTTTCTGCTGAGAAAGATAGAGAAAGAAATAGGAGGAGGCGTAGGTTACAAAAAAATAAATGGCGAAAACAGCAATTACATGCGCAATGCGGACCGGAACTTCCCAAGAAGTATTAGGGAAAATGAAAAAGCCTCTGCGCCAGCCAATGTAGACAATAAAGGCCGAAAGGAGGCCGAATACAAGGCTGGCGCCGATTTCACCGCTCATCGGCTTTTAGCCAAAAGGATATAGTCGCTGATCCGATTGGCAATTTCCTGAGCGAGTTGAGAGTGTGCGATTCCCATAGGGGTTTTTCGATATTCGGCAGTTCCCCATCCCGCAGTTGAATAATCAGTCGCCAGAATGGTTTTAGGAATGAAGTAGCTGTCCCGTACTATTTCTTGCAAAACGATTTTAGGTTGAGAACTTCTTAAATCTATGACCCGTATCCGGACAGCCATTTCAAGATTTGTCGAAACTTCATAAGGGTTGAAATTCTTTTTTCCCTTCGTTGCTGGAACCGTGTCGTGCTCGACAAGTTCAAGGAAGACGGCGAATTCTTGAGACGCGAACTCTTTCTTCATCCAAGAAAGATCGGCGTTGAATGGATTCTCTGAAGGAGGAAATTCCTCATGGGATTGGACGTAGATTTCGCCGCCCGCAGCAATCTGGTTGAAGATGATCGAAGTAAATTCTTCGGAAAGGCTCCAAGGCGCATCAAATGATGTCGTATCGATCATCGAAGTGATCGCAACAACAGGCTTGGCTCTTCCGTCGTCGTGAAAGCGGGTGGTGTCGTCGCAGCATCGGTTGCAGCTCGCGGCAAATAAACTGATCATCAATGGCATCAGTGCAGGGATAAATCGCTCAGGTGAAAATCGCATGGGGTTCCTCCGAAATAAATCCAAAATATATCAGAGCGATTTCTTTATTGAAAAGATAAGAATGAATCGAGAGCGGGCAAGACAAGCGTGTTTTGCGGGAACTACGATGCAGGATTATTAATGAACGAGACTAACTTGACGATCAATTCGTTGGGTTGCCGTGAAAAAACGCGGCCTGAAAATCTGGATCTTCTTCTTGTAGTTTTTTTGACGCTTCGCCCCATCCCGGACCGCCTGATAAGGCCAACAGCTTCTCTCTGTCAAAATCCATCCATTTGGATAGGATATTCTGCAGGTTTGCGACAACCAAAGGATGGTTCCTCAAAGCTCTCAAAGCCTCGACGCTGGCCTTGTTCAACTTTTCCCCGCGATCACATAAATCGACTCGCCCAATCCCTGGCACTACGAGAAGATTTTTTGTTTTGTAATCTCTTAGGAATTCGAACCATTCTTTGAAATATCCAACTGGAAGATTGATTCTTTTCCCTTCGCGTCTACTGATTAATTTGAGAGCGTGGATTCCGTAAATTGACTGAGCGATCTTCGAACGAGGCCAGGTTCCAGATTCAATGAATTCTTCGAGAAAACGATCGAAAGCTTTTCTTTCTTTAGAATTTAAAAGAGTGGGAATAAAGGAATGAAAGGTTTCCAGCATGTCCATAGCCTCCGTCCAAACGATGCGGGGGAATGGGAAAATACGGATCCCTTGAAAATCGAGGGGAGAATAATCGGGTATATTTGATACATCTATCAAAGCGATAGGATGCCCTTTCAAAAAACGGAGATCGCTGATATCCCCGATTGTCGCTATGATATTTCCCAATTGGGCATGTTCTTGAACGATTTTAAAAAGGCTATCCTCGTTATAGTAATCAACCCCCCTGAAATTGCGAAGGTCGCTTTTCCATTTTTTTTCTATTGAAAATACTTTGGCTAAATGCAAGATGTTTGACGAATAATAATTCTTCATTGCGTTCGAGAGTGTGGAATCAGCGTCAAGCTTGTCGTAAAACCTTTTGAACGTGTCGTTATTAAATTCGGAAAGTTGCTCAGTGTATTTTACAAGACCGATGTACTCTTCCCGATCTTTAGATACCCTCAAAAGAAAAATGTTGAAGTCGACATAAGCTTTGACTTTTGGGTTGATGTCACGGACAACAAGTCCTCTGCAAATTTTAGGATCAAATAGCGATAAATCGAAAAAACTTCTTTCAGTTCCCGTCGATACTAAAAGCCCTGGTTCTTTTACTAATTCAAGATGTTCCCGTGCAAGGACGGGGGATGTTTCGTTCGGCGACAAATAGTCTTCAATAATTGTATGCCCTCGATGCGATGCCATCGAAAAATTTACTAAAGGATAGACAATTGCCTTATCCGCGAAAGTTTCTTCAAGGCTTGTCCGTTTTCGGTCCGGGTTTGTTGTCCGATCTTCAATCACAAATGACAAAGAGGCAGGGAGCTTTTGTGCGGTGGCGGACATCGGCGTCCAGCTTTCCAAGTTGATTCTCTGCGCTTTTCTAGCCCCTTCGTTGATCGCGAGAGTGCCCGCGTAAGGGGAAGCGAAGCGCGCTAAATTAGGCTTAGGCCAATTGCGATCAAGGCGGACGCTGGAAAGAACGGATTGCGAGCTCACTATAGCCTTTTTTTAATTCAATTAATATATTATAACAAAATCACTGTTTAAATAAATATGTTATTTATTAAAATAATATTTATATATTTTTTATCTTGCATGTCAGTATAATTAAGAACGATGCTTCAGTCTATCTCTGCCCGTCTTTGCCCCCCTTCTTTTGAAGGGCCTTTCAGCTGTCCCGTCTCGATTTCAAAGGCGGCAAAGGCAGCCATCGGCCTTTTCGCTTTGATCGGTTTATACGCCTATTTCAGGCCCGCGCAACCTCTGTCCGAACTGATTCCCTCTTTCGAGCCTGAGAAGCTGATCTGCCCTCCTTTGCCGAATAGAGAGAGCCCTCTTAATTGGGCGGACTATGCATCCTATTCCTGCGTAAAAGACACGTTTCTTTTTACAGACCGCGTTCCGCAAAAACCTTCCCCCCTTTTCGAACTCCAAAAAACGGTTTCTCTTCCGGAAGGAACCTCTTTGATCAAGGTGGATATGGAAGACCCTCCAAAAGTAGTGCACGCTTCGGAAGCTCCTCTTTTTCTCTATACCGATGGCCTAGGCCCATGCATAGCTGTGATCGGAAAAAGCAAGACCTCTGAAAAGTCGATGCTGATCGGGGTCGCCCATTATTACTCTGATAGAGATTTTCATTTGGATGAAAAAGCCTATCCACCCGGTACCGAAGTAGAGGATTTATTCCTTATCCCGAAAACAGTCATCCGAAACAACCATTTTTCTCCGCAAAAAATGATCGATTTGATTGCGGAATTTTTAGGGCATCCGGACTATAGCGGGGAAAAGATCGAACTCTTTTTCGCAGGCGGGTGCGGAGATTCCTATTGTGTTTTCATCAGAGAATTGCTCCTTGAATTCTCAAAGAAAATTCCCGTTGTAGAAGTCGTCGGCTCTTTTTTTAATCCCTATCAAGCGACGCCCACGATCGAAGAAGAGATCAAAGATACAGCCGTACCGCATTCCCTGTTAGCCGGGATCACGAATCAAGGGTCGATCCTTTTGCAAAAATTTTGCGATTTTTCGTTCTCCCCCTCTTGTGATCCGGCTTAAACACCCTCTCAGATCATTGCATGCTTTGTTATATCCCTTAATCACAAGTTCGTTAGAAGAAATAGAACAGGATAAGCAGGATCGCTTTGCGGTAGGATGTGCAAGATATGAAAATGATTTATCCTGTGCATTTTGCCGCTCGCGATCTTGCTTATCCTGTCCTATTTTGATCACACAGGCGCATAGCTCTGAGATAATGCTCTCAGGCTGTCCGCCAAACGTCAGTGATCAAAGCCCCCGATGCATACTCTGTTATGAACCTTAATTGATCGCGAGTTTGTTTGAAGAAATAGAACAGGATAAACAGGATCGCTTTGCGGTAGGATATGCAAGATACGAAAATAATTTATCCTGCGCATCTTGCCGCTCGCGATCTTGTTTATCCTGTCCCATTTTCATCACACAGGCGCATAGCTCTTCCATACGTCTGAGATAACGCTCTGTCGCACACCAGATGTCAATGATCAAAGCCTTTAGCGAGGAGAGCTGAATAGGGAGGGAGTTCAAGTTGTGTTATAAGAGGACCTTTTAATGGATCGGCCATGTGGTGGCGGTCCCAGTCTTCGCTCGTAAGAATTAGGTGGCGCCATTTTGTATTTTGAGGCAATGCAATTTGAGCCGTTTGGAAAGAGGCGTTGAAGGCGGCATAGATGGGGTCTTTCCCTTTGTATGAAAACGCGATGAAACGGGAAGAAGCGCTCCAATCGGGGTTCATTGGATTGAGGCCATGCCAATCTAGGTCGCTGTCTGTGAGGAAATGGCCTTGGCGCAAAACTGGGTGTTCTTTGCGGAAGCGGATGAGGGACGAGACATAGTCGAAGATCTTTTTGTTTTGAGCGAGCTGGTCCCACAAAAACCAATTCAATTCGTTGTCTTGGACATACGGGTTGTTGTTTCCCTGGCGGGTATGGCCGTATTCATCCCCCATAAGGAGCATCGGAATGCCTTGGGAAAGGAATAACGCGAGAAGGAAGTTTCTCATCTGCTGTTCGCGCAGAGCTTCGATCTTTGGATCTTGGGAAGGGCCTTCGGCGCCGCAATTCCAATTGTCGTTTTGGTTTTCCCCATCCCGGTTCATTTCTCCGTTTGCCCAATTGTTCTTTTGTTGATAGGTCACGAGATCGCGGAGAGTAAATCCGTCGTGGGAGGTGATAAAATTGATGCTGCTTAAGGGCGTGCCTGAAGATTTATAGATCCATTCGCTTCCGCATAGGGCATTGGAGAAAGGGCCCGCCTTTCCATTTGTCCCCTTGATGAAGCGGCGCGCAATATCGCGGTATTTGCCATTCCATTCAGACCAAGGCCCGAATTTGGGAAATAAGCCCACTTGATAAAGTCCCACCGCATCCCAAGGTTCGGCAATGAGTTTTACCTGTTTGAAAGCGGGATCGGAGGCAATTGCTTTGAGAAGGGGAGGATTGTCGATGGGTCTTCCGTTTGTATCGCGCGTGAGGATCGACGCTAAATCGAAACGGAAACCGTCGATCTTGATTTCTTCGACCCAATAGCGGAGGCTGTCGAGAATGAGCTTTTGGACTGCGGGGTGATTGGCATTAATTGTGTTTCCGCATCCGGTAAAATTCCGATATTCTCCATTTTCGTCGACTTGGTAATAGACTGGATTGTCCAATCCGCGAAAATTGTAATATTTTTCCTTAAGGTCCTCTTCTCCTGTGTGGTTGTAAACGACGTCGAGGATGATCTCGATCCCGTTTTTGTGAAGTTCGCGGACGAGCGTTTGGATTTCTTCAATCGGGGAAAGGGCCTTTTCTCCTGACGCGTAGCGTCTCATAGGGATGAAATAATGGAGAGTGTGGTACCCCCAGTAATTGACCAAAGGCTCCTTTGTGTCTGGTTGGACATCCTTGCAATTCGTCTCGTCGAATTCGAAAATCGGCATGAGCTCGATCGCATTGACTCCCAATTTTTTGAAATAGGGGATTTTTTCGATGATCCCCAGAAAGGTGCCAGGATGGGAGACTTTGCTCGAGGGATGCTGCGTAAAACCCCTCGCGTGCATTTCATAAATGACTAAGTCCTGATAGGGGATTTGGGGCGAGCGGGTTCCCTGCCAATCGAAGGTTTTTTTTTCGATGATGTACGATCTGGCATGTCTTTTGATGGGTCCGCCGGAGCGATCTCCCCATTTTCTCTCGGTATTCAACGTTTTTGAATAGGGGTCCGCAAGCCATTCCGACGGATTGAAGAGGAGCCCGTTTTTCTCATCATAGGGCCCTTCGCACCGGAAAGAATACTCCCAGCCAGAAGGGATGCCAGATAGGGCCCCATGCCAGACATCGCCCGTTCTATTTAAGGGGATCTCTTTATCGGGATGAATAGAGCCAGGGGCAAATAGACCGAGAAATACCTGGGATGCATGGCTCGAATAGACCGCAAAATTAGACTTATCTCCTTGAATGGAAAAACCTAAGGGATTAGGGGATCCCTCAAAGGCCCGCATCTCGACCATGACTTCCTCAAAAAAACTGTTTATATATAATTTTGTTTAATATGGAAATTAATTTTTGATTCAAGTAAAATATTATTATTAGTAGCGCTGCGAGAATTGAGTATTTCCCACTTTGAAGAGGGCGAGGCGAATTTTTGCTTGCGAGCATTAGTGCAAAGATTTATAAAAGTTTCTGCTAAATTGAGATTTTTGAGCAAATCGATAACTTTTTAGAGCTTTTGTAAATCCCTTAAAACAAGCTATGATACTTAGAAAAAATCAGTCAGGAGGAACCAATGTCCTACGAAAATGCCAAGGCTAACCTGCGGGAGTTTGGCAAGGAACTTAATTTAGAAGGTCTCGATTTCGACGAGAACAACACCTGTATTCTCGGGATCGATAATACCTTCTCTCTACATATTACGTACGAACCCAATTCAGATCGTCTCTATCTTTATTCTCCCATTCTAGACGGGCTTCCAAAAGACGATAAAATTCGTTTGAAACTTTATGAGCGCCTTCTCGAAGGTTCGATGCTCGGCGGCCAAATGGCTGGCGGCGGTATTGGCGTAGCTCCTAAAGAAGAATTGATCTTGATGCACTGCGTCATCGACATGGGCCTTGGCGTCGATGCGGCTGCTTTGCGCAGATTCGCCCCTCTATTCGTCGAAACAGTCGAAAAATGGCGTGAAATCGTCAACAAAATCATGGCCGGCGAAGATCCAGGACCATTCCAATTCCCAGTTCCTCCAGGCGAAGCGCCCGCACCAGCTTTCGGCGGCGGCAGCAAACCTGGCGAACGCTACATCAAAATCTAAAGAATTTTTCACGGGCGATCCTTATGATCGCTCAAAAATCATACAAATATCATATGGGGCGATCTTTCCGATCGCCTCAAATTCCCTCTAAAATCAATCCTTTGCCTGCGTAATTTTGCTCAAATTTGGGCGCATCTTTTTTCGGGTGAAGGCTGTTTGAATTAAAGAATGCTTAGAGCACTCAGAACATCGGGATTTTTTTCTTCGATGGCTTTTTGGACCAGCTTGACGCTGCTGATGACGGTCGAGTGGTCTCTATCGAAGAGTTCTCCGATTTTCTGGTAAGGGCAGTTTTAGGCGCTCGCGGCAGATGATACATTGCCATTTGACGGGGGACGGCATATTCCCTTGTTTGCGATTTGCCCAATAGATCTTCGCTCCGGATCCCGAAATGGGCCGCGATCGATTTGACGATTTTTTCGGGTGTCAGGGCATTTTTTTGTTCTTCTTCGAGAAGATCGCTGAGGAGCCTTTTTGCGATTTCGACAGTGAAAACGGCAGCTCCTTTCGCTCTTAAAACGAGGGCTTGAAGAGCCTAAAGAGGATCGGCGAACCCACTTGTGAAGAAACTGGATGAGTTCGGGGGAGAGTTGGACATTCCAAAGGGAGGCTTTTTTTTCTAAGATCGCACGGGAATCCGGTTTTTCCAATCCAATCGAGATGCCCCATTCAAATCGGCTGATCAAGCGGGGTTCGATCTCGTTGAGTTGAGGTGGGCGGGGCATTGGCGCTGAGGAGGATTAGCCGGCCTAGAGTATGCAGCGTGTTGAATGTATGGAAAAATTCTTCCTGGGTCGCGTTCTTCCGCGAAAAAATATGGATATCGTCGATGATCAGCGCATCGATATCGCGGTAGATTTTCCGGAATTCCTGCATAGTCCAAGCCGGATCGCTTGAACGACATGCTCGGTAAACGTCTCAGCCCTGACATAAAACACCCGCTTCCCTTTTTTTCGCAGTTCGTCGGCCGCGCCCATCAAAAGGTGGGTTTTCCCGCTTGATTTCGGACCGTACAGATAAATCGGGATTGAAAGGGACGGATTGACGTGAGTTCTTGAATCAATTTGAATGCCATGAGATTTTGCGGGGCAGGGATGAAATGATCTAAGACTCAGGCTTGGATCGAGCGGATCGGCTGCGATGGCAAAGCGCGGAGTTTCTTCGTTCCTTGGCCCCTTAGAGGGGAGATCCTTTTTCGTTGAAAGAGGAGCGATATGGACCCGGATCGGGCGTGGTTGTTATTGAACAGCCCCCTTTTTAAACGAGGGCGGATATGTTCCTCGAACCAGCTGATTTGAAAAGAATCGCGGGCCTCCAGATAGAGATTTCGCCGCATCAAATCGGAGTATTTTTATATCCTTGAGCCAAGGCTCAATGGAGTTGGCCCCAATTCTTTTTCAACTTGGAGCAAAAATTGGCGCCACGCTTCCATTTAGGAAAACCGCTTATTTTTTCTTCGGGACCACGACCATTTTGGGCGCCGATTTCATTTTTTTCATCATCCACCACTGCTGCAGGATGCCGAGTAGGGTCGAGAACATGAAATAGATGTTCAGCCCCGATGGGAAGTTATAGAACATGACCGTGAAGAGGACCGACATCATATTCCCCATCATCTTTTGCTGTTTCTGGGTATCGGAGAGCTGGCTGGGATCTTTCGGCAGCTTGGATGTGAGACGCTGCTGCAGATACATAGAAAGACCCATCAAGATAGGGAGGAGATGGAATTCGTTGCCGATGAACCAGATCGGCTGGCCCCAAGTAAAGAGGACATCGGGAGCGGCCAGATCGTCGATCCATCCGGGAATGAAGACGGCGCCCCTGAAGGGGAAAGCTCGATTTCAACAGGTAAAACATCCCGATCAAGAAGGGCATTTGCAAAAGGACCGGGAAGCAGCCCGTCAGCGGGTTGATCCCCGATTCTCGGTAGAGGTTCATCACTTCCATCTGCGCTTTTTTAGGATCTTTTTTATATTTTTCCTGCACCGCTTTTACTTTCGGGGCGATCTCCTGCATCTCGGATCGAAGAGCGGATCGACCAGGCGTTGAGCGGATACATCATCGCTCTCAGCGCGATCGTCAGCAGGATGATCGAGGCGCCCAAGAATGTGTGACCGCATAGAAGAGCTGCATGAGAAGAAATAAAAATTTGGCGAAAGGCTGCGAGATGAACGAGAACCATCCCTGGATGCTTTGTGCAGACGCATATTCGGGATTGTAGTTTTGCGTCGGGATCTTCGTAGATGTCGTCCAGCTTTTCAACAAGCTGTCGTCGAACGGACCGGCAAAAATCCGGAAAGGCATCGAGATGCCGCTTTTCAAAGGCAGATAGGTCGCATAACCAGGATAATTTGCGGGCGGATAGAGATTGTAGGCTGGATCGATGAGGCTTAAGCGGGTGGGGATCATGGTCCCCTCGATTTGGGACGGCTTTATAGCCCTGTCCGATCTCATTCAACGGGTCGAGAATCAATCCTAAAAAGCCATTGCAATTGCTGATCCAATTCGGTATTGATGCTCGTCACTTGGACAGGACCTTTCTTGGGCAAGTCGATCGTTTCGACATCCGAAACTTTGGCGCGAGTCACTTGGTATTTCAAGAAGGGGGCTGTAAGAGCCTCCGACCAATTCCACATCGGGCACTCCGGAACTCGAGCCAAAGGCCTCTTGCGTCGCCGTCGATCCGGATTTCGAGCTCGAAGCAATAGGGGCCATTTCGCTCTTGAGGGATCGTATAAGTTTTAACGATCCTCCTTTGTCCTGACGTAGACTTCAAATTGGATCAAGTTCGGCTCGAACCGGGTCATCTGATAGTTCGTATTTGCAATTAGAGGATCGTCGCCCACGATGTTCAAAGCATAATATTGCGGAGAAACTTCTGTTTTTACGCTTCCGTCGGACTTAAGGATCGACCGTCTGAAGAGAGGATAATAGCCGCCGAAAGCCCCTTCCTGGTTTAGGACATTGTCCCGAGTGAATAATAGGGATGGAGCGGAAATCGGGCGTTTTGAGGGGAGTTTGTTCAAGATCTGCCGGTCGATGTCGATCTCTTTGACGATGCTGTTTGGGTATTTGGAACTTTTCATCGGCAGATTGATTTCGGCCAGGCTTCCGCCGCGCGTAGAGAAGACGAGCTGCTGGTATTCATTTTCTAATACATAAAATTGCTCGTCGCTCGAAGCGGGGCTCAAAGAGACTCTTTCTGATTGCTGGTCCGATTGCTGGACCAAGGATTTCAGACGGTCGAAATCGCGCATCGGCCTGATTTTTCTCGCGCCTGGCTCGTAAATCCCGACAGGCATATAGACATTTCCGTCTTTCAATAAGGCGATCGCGGCGCTCTCCAAATAATGGAACGGCAATGAAAAATCCTCGCCTCTTTGCTCGCCCAGGGCGATCCTCATCTCTTCATTCAAAGAGACTAGTTGAAGGTCCGCAGGATGGTCGTTCGGGATCGCCGGCAACGCGAGAGGAGCCGCGCCGGTCCGGCTATAAAGGACCGGTTCATGGATCCGGTAGCCGCTAGTCGACAGATTGAGAGCTCTGGAGGCGTCCCCTTCCTTGATATATACTTTTGAGGGAAGGGCCTCTTTCCAAGCGAGAGCGAAAAAATGGCCTCCGCAAGAGACTGCGGCGCCGAGTTTTTCTTCCAAATTAGGGTTTGAGTAGATTTCCACGAGCGGCAGGTCTTCCGCCTTCGCGGTCCTGGCTGAGACTTGCGCCTCTTTTTCCCGTTCCTTGGCTATTTTTTCGCGCCTCGACCCTTTTTTCGATCTCTTGCCCTTTTCCGGGGGAAAACCAAGCCTGGATGCCGAAAAAGGCTAGGCTGATGCAGATCATAAACAAAAGGGTGCGCTTATCCATACGGGTCTCTTTAGCTGGTTAACCTGCAAAGGATAGCAGGAATGCGATAAATCCTAAATATCTTTTAGAAAATGACGGCCTTAGAGGTCTCTTAGGACAGGTTGCAAGTCTCGTATTGATCAAAAAACCCGGGAGAATCGGAAGGTTTTTCCCTTGATTCTTCCAGTTCATGACTGCTTCGTTCTTCAGGTTCAGGGCTAGGAGGTTCTTTGGATACAAGAGTATATGTATCGTGGGAATCGTTTAGCAGCGCGTTCAAGATTTGATAGGATACATTCAAAGGCGGCCCGATGCATAGATCGTTGTACAAACTGTAGCCATCATCCTTATTCTCGCAAGTGCCATATGACGGGTAGCAGGAGTTAGGGTCTCTTACAAATGCAGTAAAAACATGGGAGGCTTTGTCGCTATCGCCCCGTTTTTTAATTTCCAAAACAACCCCAAACTTCGATTGAACAGGGTCGGAAAAATAGGCTGCGGGCGTGGATAAATCACGTCGTTTTGAAATTATCTACGTATCGATTGTCGCCCGGTCTGGCTCGATTGGGGATCTCTATTTTAGGAAGTTGGCCAATTGCCTAATTGATTTTTGAAGAGAGTTTGGACAAAGAGGGAACGAGCGGCTCAGGAGCGCTTCCAGAGTGATCAGTTTTTGGGGGAAAATCTTTTGGAATCGCTGACATAATAGGATCCTTGTAAAATTTAGTGAGGAAGGATAGCCAAAATATGTCTTAAGGTTAAGGGAAAAAAGAATGTCTCTTCGAACGGATCTTCCAATTTTTTTAACACAACTTTTCGGAGGCTCATTCACAGAGTAGTGAAATTGAGATGTCCTTTAAAGAAGATTGATATCAATGCACATACCACAGTGCTGAATAAGCAATAAATTAAATAATTATACAATATATTTAAATTAATTATTTGTGATAATTTAATCTAATTATCTGGTATTCTTATTTAAAAATTAAGGTTCCTGAATGCCATTTTTGATAAACCGAGCGCCTCTTTCTCCATTCAATCCCGCGAATTTCATCTTGCAAATACCAAAAACAGAGTTTGCGGTTCCAACGATTCAGAAAAAGAAAATACCGGATGAGATCGCTTTGTTTGCCCGCAAGCATTGTCTGAACGAGGGTGTCTTATTGAAAAAAGGGCGTTACCTCTATCTCAAATTGGATGAATGCTATCTCGATCGAATTTTTGAAAAAATCAGGGCCAAGGCTCCTGAAATCGAGCCTCTCTATTCAAGCATCGGACCCCACATCAGCGTGATCCGCCATAATGAATGGAAAGGACTCCCTAAACGGATCGAAGGGATCGCCAAAAAATATTTGTTCCGGCCGATGCATTGCGAAGAGGTGAAAGCCCGGGGCAAACGGCTTTGGGTCTTAGTCGTGAAGCCCTCTTCAGAAATCGTCGATTTAAGAAAAGAATTCGGGCTCAGGAAATTCCCCTACGGGAAAAAATTCCACGTCACGATCGGCCAGACTTCAAAAAATAATGAAAATTCTAGCAAATAATTGGGTTTGAGGCATTAAATCTACTGCCATGAACCATAATCTTGAAGAGCCCTTAAAAAAGCTATTTGGATACAACGAGTTCCGCCCGAATCAGAGAGAGATCGTCTCTGCTTGTCTTGAGGGGAGGGACGTATTGGCTATTTTGCCCACAGGTTCGGGTAAATCGATCTGTTATCAATTGCCGGCTCTTCTGATGCCTGGACTTTCTGTGGTCATCTCTCCATTGATCTCATTGATGCAAGACCAGGTCGTCGCCCTGTCTAAAAACGGGCTGAACGCCGCTTTTCTCAACAGCAGCCTGCCGCATGACGAAATGCGGTTCGTGATGAATCATCTCGAAGATTACAAGCTGCTCTATGTCGCTCCCGAACGGTTTGCGAATGAAGAGTTCATCCAGCTCTTGCGGAAAGTGCCGATTTCTCTCTTCGCCATCGATGAAGCGCACTGTATTTCTCAGTGGGGGCACTCGTTTAGGCCTGAATACCGGAAATTATCTCTCTTGAAAGAGTCTTTCCCTAAAACTCCGATCATGGCCCTTACCGCGACTGCAACCGAGGATGTCCAAACCGATATCGCAGCCCAGCTTTCGATGAAAAATCCCTTTTCCGTCCGGGCCAGTTTTGATCGGCCCAATTTGACGTTTCGCATTTATCCTAAAGATTCCTCTTCGAATCAGTGGCTCTCCTTTTTGGCTAAACACCCGAATGAATCGGGGATCCTCTATTCCGCTACGAGGAAAGGGGTGGACGAAGCGTACGAGATTTTGCAGAAAAAGGGTTTCAAAGCGGGGAAATACCACGCCGGCCTCTCCGATGCAGAACGGATGAAATCGCAGCATGAGTTCATCTATGGAGAGTGCTCGATCATGGTGGCGACGGTCGCATTCGGCATGGGGATCCATAAGCCCGATATCCGGTTCATCATCCATTTGGACATGCCCCGATCGATCGAGCAATACTATCAGGAAGCGGGGCGCGCAGGCAGGGATGGGCTTCCCTCCGAGTGTCTCATGTTCTACTCTTATGAAGAACTGAGAATCTACGATCTTTTTCTCCAACAGATTCCAGACGCCGAGGCGAGGGCAAAAACTGCAGAGAAAACAGAGACAATGCGCAGGCTCTGCACCTCTTCTCTCTGCCGGAGGAAAAATTTGCTCTCCTATTTCGGAGAAACTTATAAAGCTTCCCAGTGCGATGGCTGCGACCGGTGTTTGGACGATACCGAACAGGTCGATGCGACGATTCCGGCCCAAAAAATCCTCTCTTGCGTCTACCGCCTCCAGCAGCAATTCGGCATTCGCCATCTCATGGACGTCCTGCGAGGGGTGAAAACCAAAACGATTCTCGAAAAAGGGCATGACAGGCTCAGCACTTTTCATTTGATGCCGGAATGTCCCGAGACTGACCTACGCCATACGATCGACGCGCTGATTGAAAAAGGATTTTTAGAACGGACGGCAGGGGAGTATCCGATCCTCCGCTGGACGGACCTCTCTCCGAAAGTAACCCGGGGCGAGATGAAAGTGATGATCCGGAAAAAAATCGAAACGGCGCATAAAGACAAGAAAACAGATAAGAAAAAGAAAACCGAGACTGATTACGACCATCCTTTATTCGACGAGCTCTCCCGTCTCCGGTGGAAATGCGCCCAAGAATCCCACGTTCCCGCGTTCGTCGTCTTCGCAGATCGGACACTCTTTGAAATGTGCCAATATTATCCAAAAACACGGGAAGAATTTTTGGAGATCAATGGAGTCAGTTTCGCCAAATGGGATAAATACGGAAATCTCTTCCTGAACGCCATTCTCGATTATGTCTCGAAAAACAAGGTTGAGCCAATCGACCGCCCTCTTTCCTCGAAAAAGAAAAAAAAGCCTCCTCTAATCCGTCCGCCTCCCAATCTTCCGAAGAGACTCTTCGCCTTTTTCTCGATGGCCGCGATCCAAATGCTATCGCCGCGGAAAGAAATCTCAATCCGCGGACTGTCTTCGATCATTTATCGGAGCAGATTGTACTCGGGAAAGATTTCGATATAGCGTCTCTCGTCTCTTTAGAAAAACAGGAAGCGATCAAACAGGCGATCGCTCTTCATGGCGTGGAAAAGCTCGCCCCTCTTAAACAAGCCCTCTCGCCTGATTACACCTACGAAGAAATCCGTCTGGTCGCGTCAGCTTTTAGACGTATTAAAAAGGGATAGCTAGGGCGAAGCCAGGCCTTCCGGTAGCCGCCGTTTGCGTGGCCAATGAACTGATTGCGAAGAGGGTGAAATCGTACCAGGAATGGATCGCCACGCTTTCTTGCAGAGAGTTGTTTTTATAAGTCAGCCATCCGAAATACGCGCCAAGCGCTGTGATAAGAGGAAGGCTGAAAGCGTAATAGTCTTTTCGCTCTTCCGGTTCAAGGAAGAGGGCATTGGGAATATGCATCGCTCCAAAGGCCAAAGAAGAGAGGAGGATCCCTCCGCGAGGTCCAAACGTTTCCATAAGCATCGGCTGCAGGCAGCCGCGGAAAAGAGCTTCTTCGCTGATTCCGATCGGAAAAGCGAACACTGGCATAATTTTAGACGTGTCAATAGAGAGGGAGGGGAGGCGAGCCTCGGAGATGTGGATAAAATAGGTCGTCGCAGCAGCCAAACCGATCGCGCCTAAAAATCCGCCCCAAACTTCCGGCTTTTTTAAAATTTTCCATCGGAACGAAGCGAAAGACAGATCGGCAAAACTGTCGGCGGGCATTTTGTATGAATATCCGGCGTTTCCATTGAAAAGGCGGACATCGCGATAGGACGCATAGAGGCCGTAGGACCAGGTTGTTTGCAGGGTCAAAACGCTGCCTTCGAAAGCCTGTTCATTCGATGAAGAAAGGGCAAGTCCCCCCATGCCTGCAAACGTCGTCCCGATGAGTTCGGCGGCTGTCGCTTTTTCTCCCAAATAGAGATGTCCAAGGCCGGGAAAAAGCGCGGAAAGGCTGACTGCAACAGCCGGGCTTTTTCTTTTCATTTCAAAATGGGGTGCGGGGACCTGCATTTCTTCGATCGGCGGCTGCGCGAGCTGCGTAGGATCGAATGCGGCGATTTCTCCTATTTGCAGAGACTCGTTTTCGGTTAAATCGAGATTGGGTTTTTCTTGCGCGAAAAGAACAGACGAGATGAACAGAAAAAATAATTTCTTCATGGAAAAATCCTATTTTTGGCGAATGATATTACAGAGAGAGTCGATTTTTTAGAAAGATCTGGTAATTGTCAGATAATGGGACAGGATAGGCAGGATCGATAAATCGGCAGGAAATCTAAATCTCCTGCCGTGTAAAATCAAATCATTTCTTTTGCCAAAGCGCAAGCATTGGGTCAGGTTTTGCTAATAAGACATCTGAATCGAATATCCCATGTA
This sequence comes from uncultured Chlamydiae bacterium, assembly GCA_963713105.1. Lineage (GTDB taxonomy): Bacteria > Chlamydiota > Chlamydiia > Chlamydiales > SM23-39 > CAVQKJ01. Next base: position 395,544 of record CAVQKJ010000004.1, on the reverse strand, counting down.
CGAAAGGTTTTCTTTGAACAAACTGCGTCTGTCTTTTGGTTTTGTCGGCGGGTTTAGCCCGAGTCTGAGTCTTGCTTTCATCGGCAAAGGTCACTTGTTTCTTGAAAAGATGGGTTTTTGCGAATGTCCAAGGATCTTTTATTTCGTCTTTCAGCGAAGTAATTGTCACAGAAGGGTCGAATTTCCTCTTATTCCCAGGACCAAATAGGGAGAAAGAGAGTGAACCTTTGAGCGCGCCGCACAGACTTAATCTCTGATACAATCGATTTGCATCCGCATCGGTACTGAAATGAACAATGCTTTTTTTTGGTTCTGGGTTATTAACAGTCGTAAATTTGACTTCGTTTTTTATTCTTAAGTCACTTGAAGATGCCATAAATAATTACCTTAAATTTATATATTCGAATCCTGTGTATAGCTCCGGATCATATCCATCATGGATATAATTGGAGGGCTGAAACCCGATCGAGGGATAAAAAAAGCGGGCTTGTGTATTCGCTTTCCTTGTGATCAGGACGATTTTTTCCGCTTCGGGAAAAAATTTGAGAATGGAAAATACGAGTCCCTTGCCAATGCCGCGCCTTTGAAAAGAAGGGTCCACCGCCAATTCGCTGATGTAGATCAATTTGGGACTTTGGCTGATGTCAAATAAGGCGTATCCAGCCGGCATCCGGTCCGCTTTTGCGGTGATAAGGCGGCATATATGTCCATTCTTTTTCAATTCGTCTAAAAATGAATCGGAAAAATGTTTGGAGAGCCACTCTCTCAATTCGGAATCGACTTTCAGAACATTTTTGGGGATGTCTTTATAGCAATGGACGAACGATTCGACCATAATCCTATTAAAAGACTCCCGATCGGGCTCCGTTTCCCACTCGTAAGAGATGCCGCTAGGCTCGGTAGGGACAGATCTTTCCATAAGCTTAAGAAATATAACAAAGATGAAAATTTTTTGCCGATGAATTTTTAATAACCGCATTATGTTAAATTTTTTATTAAAAACCAGTGAAATAAATTATCTTCGAGCTTATTATCTTTGGCAAAAAAGGAACGTTATGAAATGTCAAGATTCTTGCTCAAATATTTATTCAGACGTGAAAAATCTTTTTTGGACTCCAGTAAAGATTATTCAAGCTCAACATGGCCGACCTGCGAAAATCGATTTTAAAGAAATCATTTCCAAATCTGGGTCTTGTGCTTTTTTCATAACTGCATCACAGCTTGTCTATGTGCTCCTGACGGCCCCTCCTAACCCATTAATAGCAACTGTCTTTTTCTCATCCACTTTTAATCTCTTTGCTTTCGTTGCAATTGCGAAAAACACACGAGATGCATTTGAGAATCTGGAAAAGAGTAATGCTCTCGAATTTCTTACTTGTTCCAACCCGTCAAAAAAATTAGCCTGTGAAGTATTGAAATCGCATTCCAGTAGAGCAAAGTTGCTCGAATTAGCAAAAAAATACGGTTCTCTTCAAAAAAAACAGATAGATCCCCTCATTGCCATATATGCAGATCGCTTTACTATCGACACAGATCACTTTGTCAAATTATTTAAAGCCGCTCCGTGGTCAAAGGAAGATAAATTCGCTTGCTTAAAAACATTAATGCAAGGAAGTCATCTCCCAATGATCAGCTATGCAATTGATAAGGGATTGTTTCAGGCTGAAGATTTGAGCGCCGCTCAAAAACAGGAACTTTGCCAAATAAGCTCGGACGCAGTGATCAGTCATGCAATTAATAAGGGATGGTTACAGGCTGAAGATTTGAGCGCCGCTCCAAAACAGGAACTTTTGCAAAAAAGAGCAGACGCAATGAAGCCTTTGCTTGAAAAGTTGGGATGTTCCCCAGAGACCCATTAAAACTCTTCGAGGACGTATTTACGGATTTTCTCTTTCAATTTCCCAAGTCTCTGAGGATTTTTCTGGGTTTCTTTGACATCTTCGAGAAAATCGTCGATATCGAAACGGGCCAAACCGTTTTCAATCTTGGACCGAACTTCGTCCTGAATCATAAAATCGAACAAATACCAGTGTTCCCGCACTAAAACATCGACTCCCGCATCCGTACCAATGGCGATTAATTCCTGTCTTAATGGTTCCGCAGTAGGGATGGGATACCCGGGGCGGGCATATTTTTCTAAAACTTTCGACCAAACCCTAACCAACTCTCTCCGGACCAATAATTCATCCGTATCCATGTCTTTGGCTTGAAGAAAAGCCTGATGCAATCTGGTAATTTGAGCAATATACATTCAAATATCTCTGTTTATTTCTGACCAAATAATACAATAAACGAAAATTAATGTGATTCTTAAGAAAATATTTGGAAAAAAGAGCTAATTTATTTTTTTATTCTTACTCTTCTCTCATCTGCTGGAGCTTTGCTTCAAGAGCGTTGAGGAATTGGGCGAAATCGGAGGTGGAACGGAGATTGTCGAGCCAATCGTCCTCTAAGAGCTCGTCGGGATGGGGCAGGGAGCGGACGGCCAGGGCTTTGCGGATGAGTTCCATCGACTCTTGGGTGCGGCCGAGGATGGAGTAGAGGCAGGCGAGGTTGTAGTAGGCGCCCGGATTGCCGAACTGGCCGGCGCGGCTGATTTTCTGTTCGGCATCCATATAGAGTTGGTTCATGAAGTCGGAGTCGAGCGTGTGGTGGGCGAGTTGAATGAGACATAAGCCCCAATCGAGCCAGATCTGGTCATTTTCCTCTTCCTGGCGGATCGCGAGGCGGAAGAAATGGATAGCCCGTTTGTAGTAATCCGATTCTCCTGCGAGATTGCCGAGCTGGACATAGCAAAGGGCGATCCGGTGGTGGATTTCCGGAAAATCGGGATCGATCAACAGGACGTGAGAAAAAATTTCGATGGCGCGGGAAAAATGGGCCTCTTCTTCGGTGAAATCACCGAGCCACTCTAATGCGAGGGCATAATTGTAGAGCCATACAGGGTGGTGGAGGATCGCTTCTTTATGGTTCTGCAAAAGCGTTTCATAATGATAGACCGCCTGCTGCAAAGAGGGGAGGTCGTCGCATGATCTCGCTGAAATGGTATAAAGCATTGGCCGTATCGAACAAGAGCGCTGGACAAGAGGGCTTGAGGTCCATGGCTCTTGCCAGAAAGCGATTTGCCCTTTCGATCAAATCTTCGTCGTCTGTCAGATCGGCGTACCGTTTATGGGCGGATCCGAGTGCGTGCCACAATTCGGCGTCGGTCCTGTCGAGCGAGAGGCCGTACTGCAATTTTTCGATGGCCATTTCATAGTAATCGGCATCTTCATAGTAGATGGCGAAAGAGATCAGGCAAGTGCCGTAGGCATGCCAAATGTCGGGGTCGTCGGGGAATTGGTCGGTCGCCTTGAGGATTTTATTCTCTGCTTCGATGAGGAGATCCAAACGGGAGGTCGCAGCTCCTAAAAGAGAAAGAGATTCGACCCATTGGCTGATGATCAAGGAATTTTCGGAATCTAAAGTGGCAGCCCGGGCGCATTTTTCGATGCTCAGGCGGAGCAATTTCGGATCGTCATTGAGGCGGCCCGATTCGCCGAGCAATTGGCTCCAGCCGAGCCATACTTCGGAATCGCGAGGACGACATTTTGGCCGCATTGGGCATACGCGTCGGAGGCTTTCGCCACATAGCGCTCGTCCATGGTGTTGATGTAGAGCTGGGAGTAGCCTTCCGCGAGAGACATCCAGCCGTCGAAATAATTGGGAGACGAGGCGACTGCGCGCTGCAGGTAGTCGATCGATTGGACGTAGAGGCGGGAATCGTTGATGAGAAGCCCCATTTCCAAATAGGCTTTTCCGCAATCGTTCCAAAATTCGGGAGAAGGTTTTTCTTGATAGCTACTTGAAGTCTGCAAGGCTTCGATCGCAAGGCGTACATCCAAAGCCTCGCCGGAGTGCTGGGCGATTTCCGACCAGGCGATCCCGTAGTCCCAATAGAGCTCGGCAAGGATTTCCCGCGGCTGGTCTTTTGCATATTCAAGGGCTTTGCCGTATTTTTCTTTCGCTTCGAGGAGAAAGTGGTGCTCTTCGTGAAAACGGCCTAATTGAAGCAAAACGTTCCCCCAGGCGACCCAAGCGTCGAAATAATCGGGTTTCATCTGGACTGCGATCTTAAAATATTTGCTGGCGAGCAGCAGAGCTTTTTCTTTGCCGTCTTCGGAACCGTATTCAAAAAAAGCAAGCCCTTGCCGATACCAGATCAAAGGATTCCCGCTATCGAGATTGGATGCGGCCTCGAAAAGGGAAAGGGCTGTAAGGTTGCCTTGCAAAAGGGCCATCTCGCCTCTGAGCAAATAATCCAGCGCTAAATCTTTTTTTTGATTTTCCGGCAAAAGATTGGCCTCGATCGCCTCTCTTGGAATCGAAGAGGAGACTTTCCGGGGGAAGAACCGAGAAAAAATGCGTCGGAGGGGATGGGTTTGCATGTCCTATTAGCCGTATTATGATTTCAGATAAGGAGCGGATTATAAATAAGCCCATTTTTTTTGGACAGGTGTGATCAGATCTAATTGATTGTTAGAATTTTGAAAGAAGAAAAATTCATTATTTAAAATCTTTTTGAATAGCTAATTCAAAAATCTTCTTGCGATCGACCTTCAGTCCGTTTTTTGGAAATTCATCGAGTTTTAATAGAGAAATCGGGATTTTATATTTCGGTAATGCAGCGCTTAAATCTGTTTGCAACTGTTTCAAACCGTAATCGGGATCGTTCAATTTGACGATGGCGCCGGGCCGCTTTCCGAATTGAGGATCGTTCAATGGAATGATGACTGCCTCTTCGATTTGCGGCAGTTTCAAAAGCTCCTGTTCGATCTCTTCCGGCTGAATATTTTCCCCTCCGGAGATGAACTGCCAATCTTTCCGGCCGATTACGGCAATTCCCTCTTTTTCCGAAACCCGCCCGATATCTCCTGTCGCAAACCAACCTTCTGAATCGAAGGGCGCGTGCAATTTCCCATTTTCCCAGTAGCCTTGAAAAAGACATTCGCCTTTGACCAGGATCTCTCCGTCCGGAGCTATCCCGATTTCCCTTTTTTTCAGGGGCTGTCCTAAATAAAGTTCATTGTATTGCCAGCGAGGTTTGAATCGGGCGGCAACGATGGATCCCATTTCGGTAAGTCCATAGGTCGCGTAAACGGGCAAGGACTCAGGATAAGCGGCGATTGGGGCTCCTCCCAAAAGGAGGCAGCGCAAATTCCGATATACGGGCCAAGCTTTATAAAGCTGCGCTGGCACATAGGAAAGATGAGTGATGCCGGGATCTCTCTCATCGAAAACGATCGCTGCGCGAGCCAGGATGCAGCGGATCGCAATGCCGATTCCGCCGACATGATAGAGAGGCAGCGAAAGGAGCCATTTGTCCTTGGGGCGAAGGTCGAGTGCAGCGATTGCCCCTTCGGCGTTGGCGAGGAGGTTAGAGAGGGAGAGGGCGGCGATTTTAGGGGTGCCGGTCGTGCCGGAAGTGAAAAGAAGAAGGGCTAAAGGATAAGGGCTAAGGGCTAAATGCGTCGGGGGCGAAGCCCCCCGCGCCCTAGAAAAAGAGGGATCGTCGAATTTATCGAGATGGAGGGAGGGGGAGAGGCGGGAAATACTGGCGGCGATTTGGGCGGGAGGGAGGCGGAGATTGAGAGGGCAAACGATGGCTCCGAGGCGCCAGGCGGCGAAGAAGAGGGCGATAAGCCTCCAATCGGAAGCGTGGAAAATGGAGATGCGGTCGAGGGGGCGGATGCCGAGTTTGTGAAGGTGGAGTGAGAGCGAGCTGGCGTAACGATCGAGTTCAGAAAAAGAGAGGGTTAGGTCTTTGGCAATGATGGCGGGCAGATGGGGCGCGTCGAGGGCGGCTTCGGTCAAGGGGCAGAGGCGATCAGGCATAATTTTGAAATGTCGATTGGGTATGCCGATCTGGGCTTCCAAGAAAAATATCCGGCGGAAGTTTCGATCGGGGAGGTGAGGAAATCGTCTTTTAAAAGGCGGACCGTGTCGAGGCCTACGGGGAGAGGAAGAGAGAGTTTTTGAGCGAGACGGGCAATATGGAGGAGTCCGAGACCCGATTCGTAGGAAGAGCTTAGGATGAGATCGATATTTGGGGGACAAGTTGGGATGGAGCCGATGACGGTTGGTTTGACGACGATGGCTTTAAGAGTGGGGATTTTTTGAATCGGCAAGGTAGAAACGGATTTGTCGATGGCGATCGGAAAATGGGTGGTTTCTGAAAACCTGACGAGGTCTTCAAAATTGCGGATCGGATCTTCCAGATATTCAAAATCGCCTCTTTTGAAATGGGCGGCAAAAGAGATCGCTTGATTGAGGGTCCAGGCCCCGTTGCAATCGAGGCGCAATCTATAGCGTCCTTGATATTGTTTGACGAGCTCCACCGCCTCTTTCAAAGGAAGATGGCCGAGTTTGAGTTTAACCGTCGAAAATCCGGGAGAGGATCGATTGAGCGCGCAAAGGGGGATGCGGATCGGTTCCGAAGAGAAAGGGACGGATGCGCAAGAAAGGCCGAATCGGACGGAAGGAAGAGTGGGTTTTGCCGATTCAAGCGATGGGATCAGTTTGAGAATTTCATCTCGCGCTTCTTCAAACGTTTCCTTGCTCAAACCCGGAAGAGGGGAAATTTCTCCCCAGCCGGAATTCCATTGGAGGATCATTCCTTTTCTCAAAGGGTATTGAGCGATCTGAGTGGGAATTTCGTATTGATAAAGGCGCGCTACCATGGAATTGCTACACAAAAAATGGTTGTATATAACAGGAGGATCATCGCAGTTGCGGGAAGCAAAGGGGCGAGATTGTCGGAGCGGAAGATTTTTCGGAGGAGAGGAACGAATCCCAAAATCGACAATGAAGCCAACGAAAGAGAGACAGGGGCTTTAAACAATGCGATCAGGATCAGGGGAACCGCAAAGGCTCCGGCGAGAGACAAAGCGTATTCCCAACGGCCGAATTGATGGCCGAATCGGACGACGAGGGTCCGCTTTCCGACAGCGCGGTCGCTTGTCTCGTCGCGCAAATTGTTTGCGATCAGAATCGCGCAGGAGATCAGAGCTGGGGCAAGGCTTCCGATAAAAACGGGAGCGCTGAGCGAGGAGGTCTGCAAAAGGAAAGTTCCGCAGACTGCTACAGGTCCAAAAAAAAAGAAAACAAATAGTTCGCCCAAACCGAGATATCCGAGGGGTTTTGGCCCGCCTGTGTATAGGATTCCGAATGCGATGCAAAGTGCGGCTAAAGGAACGCTCCACCATAAGCCGGCTCGAACCATGAGAGGGATTGCAATGAGAAAAGAGGAAAGGAAGACAGCGATCGCGGCAAGGAGCATCGCTTTCGGAGAAATCCAACCCTCCTGCGTGGCCCGTTTCGGCCCCTTTCGGAGGTCCGTATCGGCTCCATTGACGAAATCGAAATAATCGTTCGCGAAATTCGTTCCGATTTGGATGAAAAGCGAAAATAAGACCGTGAGGCAAAAAACGGAGATTTGGATCTTTGTTTCCCTTGCCGCAAAAGCAGTCCCGATCAGGACAGGGGAGAGGCTGGCGATCCAGGTTTTCGGCCTCGATGCGAGAAGAAAGGCAGCTGCAGATTAAGGGCGCTTCGGGAAACTGGGCGTAGTTGGGTTTTCGTTTTTCGTTGAATGCATTGCGTCCTTCCTGTCCTTCTTCCGTCATATAAAACAGCATCGTCGCGTTTCCAGCGAGCTCTTGCAATCCGGCTTGGCCGTCGCAGTCGGCGTTCAGTCCCGCTTTGAGACACCGGAGCGCGATCGGCGAAAGGGCTGAGCATTTCTTTGCACCACTGGACCGTCGTCTCTTCGAGCTTTTCATAAGGGACCACGCAATTGACGAGTCCCATATCCAAAGCTTGCTGCGCGTTATATTGCCTGCAGAGGAACCAGATTTCCCGCGCCTTTTTTTGGCCTACGATCCGGGCCAGATAGCTGGCGCCAAATCCGCCATCGAAGGAGCCGACCCTGGGTCCCGTCTGGCCAAATATTGCATTGTCCGCTGCGATGCTCAAATCGCACACTACATGAAGGACGTGTCCGCCTCCGATCGCGTAGCCCGCGATCATGGCGACGACTGGTTTCGGGCAAGTGCGGATCTGCCTTTGAAAATCGAGGACGTTCAAGCGGTGGATCCCATGAAGATCCGCATAACCTGCATCGCCCCGGATTTTTTGATCGCCGCCAGAACAAAATGCGTCTTTCCCTTCGCCAGTCAAAATCACAACGCCGATTTCAGGATCGTTTCTCGCATCTTCGAGCGCCTGCATCATTTCATCCACTGTGAGAGGCCGGAATGCGTTTCTCACTTCGGGGCGGTTGATCGTGATTTTCGCCATCCCTTGGTATTTGTGATATTTAATGTCTTTGAATACTTTGATGGGAATCCACGGAATCATAATAAGATCCTTTTTTTAATTTCTTCAGCGACGGCTTTCGGGTTTTCCAAATGGACCATATGCCCTGCGTTTGGAATGACGATTGGATTGGAATAAAGCGAGCGGAATTTAGAATCCCTTTCTCCGACCAAAACAAGGGCTTTATTTGTACTATGTCGCGGCTGTTTCCCCAAACTGTAGTGCATGAGGGCGGCTGCCAAAGCTTCTTTATTTTGCATTCTTCTCATCGTGAAATCGGGCTTAAAGGGATGAAAAAGGGGTTGATCGTACCACCTATGCAGGAACTCGTCAATCGGAAGATCAAAAAGAAGTTTGGCCCATTTAGCATCTGAAAGGAGCCTCTCTTTTTTTTCATCTTCCGATGTCAGTCCTGGATGTGCAGATATTAATATAAGCGATTCGATCCGCTCCGGATGTTCAGCGGCATAGCGCATCGCGAGCCTCCCTCCCATTGAATATCCGATAAGAATGAAACGGTCCGCGCCGCAATCGATTTCAAAACGCTCTGTAAATGGGGATTTTCCATGACCTGGCAAATCGAGGGCTATTGTTTGAAATTCGGATAAATGGGAACGGACCGGTCCCCAATCCGACGAAGAGCCGAGGAAGCCATGGAGAAAAACAATAGGATTCATTAAATTATGAATGATTATTTGTGGATTGGAATTTTGTCTTTATTGCAAAAAAAAAAATTCCTGCAGCTGCCAATAAAAATATCCGAATAGTAATAGCATTACATGAAGATACACGCATCTCTCTTTTGTATTTTCGTTCACCAATATCTAATTGTTTTTTAGAATCGGCTAATAACTTAGCGGCGCTTTTTCTTGAATGAAAAGCCCCTTGTGAAATTGCGCCCTCCCAATGTTTCCAGGTATACGACTCAATATCCAAGCATTTTAGAGGTTTAGGAATAGGACCGATTTGCTTTTCGGTAAAATCCTGAGTCGTATATGGAGCATTAGGCGTCTTAACATGAAACGATGCTTTTAAAGCATCTTCAACGGCGAGATCATCGGGAATATAACTGCCGTGGACGCTAACTGGTTTAAACATAATTTACTCAGATTCGAAAGGAAAGTCATTCAAGCTGAAAAAAGTAGCTTAAATCAGAAATGGACTTCAATGCAAGCAGGCTCATTCCAGCGCAGGTGAGAACCTGAAGAAAAAAATTCCCATTGATTATTTTTCCTTCATCTTGGATGAATTTTCGCTGTTTTGATTCATTCTGCTGAAGCATTTGATCGACATCGCGATGAGAGCTTTCATCTAAATTATTAAACACACTTTCCAGTCGTTTTATTTGCGAAGATCGAAAATCCTTAGAGTAAGCTTTTTTTTGCGGCGATTGGAAAAATCGATATAATGCGACATAGGAATCGTTCAATCCGGTTTGTTCGTGAATTATTGAGTTTTTTTTCTTATCTGTGACTTTCATTATTTTCTTTAATTAAGTTTTTTTGAATTTCTTGCTGGAATCGATGGTTGATCACTCGGTCGGTGATGATTTCAATCAGTGCGGATTCTCCTGAGCGGAAAACTTGACGAAGCGCTTCTTCCGGATCGGAGTCGATTCGATTGTAAGGGATGTCGAACATTTTCGCCACCCCTTCGAAATGCCAATTGTGGGTGGCGGCCCACAATTCCTCGAAATGGGGCGATTTGGCAATCGGGAGATGGTGGAAAATCCCGCTTCCGAAATTATTCGAGGCGATGAGATAGACCGGATATTTTTTTAGAAGAGGGATTGAATTTAGGTCGTGAAGGGTCGCCTGGTCGCCTATGAATGCAGCGACCGGGGCTTGCAGGCTCTCGGCGAGTCCTGCTGCCGTGGCGATATTCCCGTCGATTCCCGAAAGGCCGCGGTTGCCGAAAACGGCTTTGATTTGGGAGGGATAAAAAAAACGGTCCGCGTCGCGGATCGGCATGCCGCTGCCAAAGAATGCGGCAAAATGGGGCGGGATCGCATTGGCAAGGGCGCGCATCGCGTGGGCCTCGGTAAATGGAGAATCCGCAGAGAATTGCGATTCGACAAGGGAGGTTGTTTCCCCATCTAAATCTTTCCAATCTTGGAGCCATTGGGCATCGGAATGGGCCTGGAAGGCAGAGCAAAATTCGGGGATGTCGGCAAGAACTCTTGCGGTCAAGATGCGGCTAGGGTCTTGAAGAAAGGGCCAAGGGCTTACGTGGATATAGTCTGTTTTGATTTCTTTGAGCCATTCGAGGAGTTTTTTCGATGTGAGCCGCTCGCCGAAGTGAAAGATTTGTTCAGGCTTCAAGCCGCATCCATTTTTCAAGATCCAGTCAAATGAATGGATCTGTTCTGATGTGGGGAAGAGGCGTGCATTCGATAAGATATCTGCGAAGACCGGCCATCGGAGCCGTTTTGCCAAGGCCAAAATGGGATGGATGTCGTTTGGATCAGGGAGCCGGCCGATGAGGAGGACTCCTTTTGAAAAAGGGCTTTTCTGGGGCTTTGCGATGAGTTTTGGAAATTCGAGTCTGATTGGCGTGCCTTGAACGATAGGGACCGGAGTAAAAGGGGGGATCGAAAAAGGTTCGCGGTATTGGCAATTGATCTGGATGGGTCCAGGGTTTTGGCAGGCGTAAAAAAAGCCTTGCGCGGCAATGGAGCGGAAATAGGCTTCGTTGAGAGTGGGAGGAATGTCGGATTGCCAGCGGACAAAAGGTTGGAAAATTTTGATTTGGTCGGAGGCTTGGTTCGCGCTGCAATCGCGCAGTTCCGCGGGGCGGTCGGCGGTCAAGAGAATCAGCGGAGTGCAGGTGTGATGGGCCTCCATGACGCTTGGCAATAGGTTGCCGACTGCGGTTCCCGACGTCGAGATGACGGCGGCGGGACATCGGCTTGCCTTTCCTAGGCCGAGAGCGAAAAAGCCGAGCCCTCGTTCATCGAAATGGACGTGGATTTTTGCGAGCGGATGTTCTGCGGCAGCTAAAACAAGAGGCGTATTGCGGGATCCGGGAGCGACGCAGAAATGCCGCACCCCTTGCTGCGCCAGCTGATCGATGATCCAATGCGCTTCATTCATACAAACCTGAGTTTTTGGTTTATTTCCTCGGAATCAAGAGAGATTTTCGATGAGATTGATTCGATTTTTTTACGAAGATCATAGCCGAAGTCGCTATTTTCGAGTAAAAATCGGATCAAGCTCTCGAAAAGATCCTTGAGGCGGAGCGGATTAAACCAAAAACTCAGGTTACAAAGATCCCGTCGTAGAGTTTGAGTTTTTGATCCAGCTCGTCCCATTCGGCAGCTGGATCGGAGCCTTGTACAATCCCCGTTCCCGTGAATAAAGTGGCGGTTTTCCCTTGGATCAAACAGGAGCGGATTCCGACGATCCATTCCGATGCCTCTGGCGTAGACCAACCGATCGCGCCTCCGTAAAGACCCCGCTCGAAAGGCTCTAGTTCCCGGATGAGCGAATAAGCCTTTTCTTTGGGCGCGCCGCAAAGAGCTGGAGTAGGATGGAGGCGGGAAAGGATTTCTTCATCGAAAGAATCTATTTTCAGCTGTCCGTGGCAGGGACTATATAGATGCTGCACGTTTTGCGTCCGATGAACCGAAATAGGGACAAAGCGAAGAGGTCCATTGCAAAGAGGGGCGAGGGTGTTTCGCAGGTAGTTTTGAATCGGGGAGAATTCACGCAAATCCTTTGAACTCGATAGCAATTCCTGCATCATTGCCGCGTCCTCGCCTGGACTTTTGCCTCTCTTACGAGTTCCGGCCATCGCTTCGCTGGCGATTTCGCGGCCCTTTCGCACAAAAAGCCTTTCGGGAGAGGCTCCGAGAAAAGCTCCGTTGGATGATTGGATGCAAAAGACAAAGGCTCCTTGCGATTTTTGTTTCAGAATCGCCGCAATCGCAAAAGGATCGGGCTCTTCCGCCAATTCAAGCGTGCAAGTCCGGGCAAGGACAACCTTTTCCAATTCTTCCCGTTCGATGGCCCCCACTGCTTTTTCGATCCCTTCGATCCATTTTTCCTTTTCCGGAGTAAAATAGCGGCGGAGGACCCTAATGGGTGGAGAGGGCTCAGGGAGTTTATCGATCCTTTCGATAAGCGGCTCTTTTGCGAGGGGAGAAAGGGTTCCGGGAAAAAAACAGCGCCAGCTAAAAACGGCGCCAGGCGGGGCCGGGTTCCCTTCCCTGTCGGCCCAGAAGACCTTCATTTTTTCTCTCCCAAATAAAGAGTCACGCCTCCGAGTGCCATTGGATAGGCCTTTACCGATACGAATGAGGCTTTTCTCATCAGATCGAGAAACGCGGTTCCCGATGGGAATGATTCGATGGTCTCATTTAGATACTTGTAAGCCGCAGGCTGCTTAGATAAAAGGCCGCCAATCTTGGGGAGAATTCGCCGCAAATAAAAAAGATAAAAACTCCGGATCAACACGGGAGGAAGGGAAAATTCGAGGATCAGACAGCGACCTCTGCTCTTCAAAATTCTGTGGATCTCGCGGAGGGATGAAAGGGGATCGTTCACATTCCTGATCCCGAATGAAAAGGTCGCAGCGTCGAACTGATCGTTTCCAAAAGGGATTTTTTCAGCATCTGCGCGGAGAAACTCGACTTGGCCCGAGTATTTTTTGACGCCGATTTTCTTCTTGGCTAACTGAAGCATCTCGGCGGATAGATCGATACCCACCGCAGATCCGACATGGGCTTTATTTTCAAAGAGGGCGATCACTTGGTCTCCGGTCCCTGTAGCCAAATCGAGAACCCGAAGCTCTTTTTGGTTTGAAGGCAAATGTCTGACGACCTCTTTACGCCAGCTTCGATCCATTCCAAAAGAAAGGATCCGATTGATCCGGTCATACGTAGGGGAGATCCGGTCGAACATTTTCCAGACCTCAAGACGGGATGGATTCGGCATCGATAAACCTCAAAAAGATCCGGTTTTTGCAATAACGGCTGTTTTTTTCTTTTCATAATTTGCGTGGGCAGCGAGAAGTCCCGCGATGATGAAAAACATCAATTTCCCTTGTTGGAACAGGATCGGATAAAAATCGCATCCCCCGATGAATAGGAAAGCGATAAAAATCGCAATCAAACTAGCCGTGACGGGAGTCATGGATGCCCGAAGAGCGGCTCTCAGTACTGTTCCAATGAAGAGCAAAAAGGCGGCGAGGGAAAAAAGTCCCGTCTCCGAGCCAAGAAGGAGATAGATGTTATGGGTAGATGTCAAATAGACATCCGACGTGCTATTTTTGGGCAAATAGTCGTTCGAGCGGAGGCTGAATTGATGAAAACCCACTCCCAAAAGAGGGTTTTTTTCGATCATATTTAGAGCGACGTTTTGGTAATGGACCCGCACATAGTCCGTGGCCTGCGCGGAAAAATGGCTGACGATTCCGCCCCGTTTCGAAAACTGATCATACAGCAAGGTTCCCGTAATCGCCACAGATAAGACGATCGTCAAAGCCAGAAAACGGAGCGGGGTTCTTGTTTTTTTCCACAAAACTAAACCGAACCAAACCAAAGTTCCTAAAACGCATGCATAAATGGCCGATCGGGAATAGGTGATGCCAAGTGCAAAAAATTGGATAGGGAGAGTGAATGCTATCCAATGGCGCCATTTGGAGGAGCTGTTTGAAATCAAGGAATAAGAGGCCAGGATCGCGAGAGCCATCAAGCCTCCTAAGACATTCGGGTGGGGCATTGTGCCAGATGCGCGATACTGCAAGCCGCTTGAGGAAACTCGGCCCGTAAAGTTATCGAAAATCCAACGTTTCGGGCTTGAGATCACAGTATTTAGTTTTTGTTCCGCCAGAATTCTGAGTCCCAGCCAATCTTGGGTGAAGTATTGCGCGATTGCGATTGCAGATTGAAAAAGAGCCGCTGCTATGATCGAACAGAGGATGATGCGAGTGATCTTCTCCTTTTGTTCCTCATTGAATGCATGAGCGAGAAATGAAAATAATAGGACAGGAGTCAAAAACTGCAAAAGACGGATGTAAGAGATTGGGTAATTGAAGAGAGGGGAGGCCAAAATTGAAAGAAATGCGCATCCAAAGACGATCCAAAGATAGAGCGCGCTCCTTTCTACAAAAAAACGGCGCAGGGGAATGCGCAGCCAGAATAGAGCGGCCGCAAAAAGAACGAGCGCTATGAGATCGGAAGCGTAAAAATAAATCTTCTTATCGAAAATGGGAGAGAGTTCGAGGCCATTCGGGATCAAAGTCAGTGAATAGTAGCGGAATAGTTTGTCGTATTTGTGTTCGATAGGGATCGCAAAAGCCAAAAGGGAAAGAAGAACGGCGGCAACAATGAACTTTTTCGATCGCATAGTTTGCAAATAATCTAAGAGAGGACAGCGATTTTGACAATATGAAAATTAAATTATTTCAACCCTTCCGCTTTTTTAAAAAAGGAAACGGCGTATCGATCCAGCCATTCCTCCCGGAATCTGTAAATGAAAGTAGGAATCGATTTTTGTCGGGTTATTTTGCAATTGTTGGAGAAATCGGGATCTAATTGCTTCTTTGAAAGAAGAAACGCTTTTTCTTGGTTCGTGATTTTCGTAATCACATATTCGTCTAGTCCGACTTCCCCATTTTCCGCTTTAGCTGTTAAATCCAAATCGGAATACCTGGACAGCGCCTGGCTGCTCAACTCGTAAATCTGCTGAGTCAAGCTGAATTGAGAGGAGGGAATTAGATCGAATGTGTGTTCTCTTGGATCGTATCGATAGGCTCTTGGGAAACCGTCTTTCAGGCGGACTGTAATTTTTTGGACCTGGTTTAATTCTTCCCAAATTTTATTGAAGAGAGGGTTATTTTTCTGGAGCTGTCCGATCCATTCTTCAGGAACGAAGGAAGGATCCTCTTCCATTATGGGATAATCCCTCTTGCTTTTGCAATCCGGCAAAACCGGACAGACGTTGCAATCTGCTTGACCCGTCTCGGAGCCAAATTCAAAATCATCATCCCAGCTTAAAGATAAGAGAGTCTGTAATTCTGGAGATTTTTCCATTTCTTCCAATTTGGATTTAACTTTTTCCTCGATGGAAGGAAATAAAACATCCAAAAATTCTTCTAACGTCTTACAAGAGGCAATGGCAGGACGCTTATCAGTTTTTGTAAAAATTTGGATCGCTTCTAAAGAACTCTTGTATAGTTTTATCCAATTAGATCCCTCTTGCTTTGATTTCCGATTGTTCAGGGCGAATTGGAAAGGGGAAATCCCATAAGCATCGGACCTAAATGGATCGGCTCCCGCATCGACGAGAAACCGGGTCATTTCCCTATGTCCGCATCGGATTGCAATATTTAAATAGGGAGGTTGGAATCCCTTCCTTTCTAATTGGGCTCCGTGGCGGATCAAGCAGCTTGCAACGTCCGTACGGTTTTGCTGGACTGCGACATCAAGAGGGGTTTTCCCATATTTGTCGATTTTTTCAAGGTCCATCCCTTTCTCAATCAGCCTTACCAGGTCTTGCAAGCTACCTTTCAGATAGGCTTGGAAGAGGCTATCTAATTCCTCATTCGGGGCTTCAGAACGGAGATTCAGAACTGGGGGACAAATAAAATCCTGTGCGGTTGCCAGTCCTAAATCGGGTTTTTGCCAGGATGGCGCGGGATCGACCAGACGATTTCCCATAGAAGGCATGCCTTTAACTGAAGCGGCATAATAAATGGCAGCTAGGGCGGAACCAATTCCTAACAAAATTAACGTAAAATGAGTTTTTTTGATGGCTGCGGGGCTGCATGAAAATGACGGGCAAGGCGAGCACGATCCTGTGCGCATAGGGAACTCCTTTAAAATAGCGCGCTAGATTAAAGGAGTTCTTCCATTTTGGGCAAGAAGGCCCGGTCAGCTCCGGTCAGCCTCTCATGTACCGTTTCCGCTCGTTCTCGGTGAGATAAAGCTTTCTCAAGCGGATGAAGTTAGGCGTCACCTCGACGAGTTCGTCGTCGGCGATGTAGTCGATCGCTTGCTCGAGGGTGAATTTGCGCGGAGGGGTGAGGATGATGTTCTCATCGCTTCCTGCAGCGCGGACGTTGGTGAGCTGCTTGGCTTTAGTCGCATTGACGACGAGATCGTTGTCGCGGGAGTGTTCGCCGACAACCATCCCTTCATATACTTCATCGCCCGGTTTGACAAAGAGCGACCCCCGTTCTTGAAGAGTGAATAAGGCATAGCCGTTTGCTTTGCCAGGGCTGTTTGAAATTAAGACGCCGCGCGTCCTTCCGGCCATTTCTCCTTTCCAGGGGGCGAATGTTTCAAAAATCGAGGTGAGGATGCCGAGACCCGAGGTGCGGGTGAGAAAGTCGTTGCGGTATCCCATGAGGCCGCGGGTGGGAACGAGGAATTGCATCGTAGTCAAACCATGCTCGGAGGTTTCCAAAGAGCGCATTTCTCCTTTTCTGCGGGAAAGATCTTCGATGACCGTGCCGGAAAAGTTTTCGGGCACTTCGACGTGGACCCTTTCCATCGGCTCCATTATGCACCCCGTCGACTTCTTTCATGATGACTTTCGGCTTGGAAATCGCCATCTCGTATCCTTCGCGGCGCATCGCTTCGATCAAGACAGCCAAGTGGAGCTCGCCTCGTCCGCAAACGCGGATGGCGTCATCGCGGTCTGGAATCTCTTCGATTTTCAAGGAAATATTCGCCCGCTTTTCCCGCATGCAGCCGTTCGCGGAGTTTATTCATCGTGACGTGTTTGCCATCGCGCCCGACAAACGGACTGGTGTTGACGAGGAATTCGACCGATACGGTCGGTTCGGCAAGAGTAATCGGAGGCAAGTTGGACGATTTGGCTCGGATCGCAAATCGTATCGCCGATGTCGATTTCGGGAATTCCGGAAAGGGTTGACGATATCGCCAGCGCCTGCGTCTTCGACTTCGATTTTCTTCAAACCGAGATGGCCTTCGATCCGGATGATCTTATGCGTCGTATGATTGCCGTTGCGGTCGACGCGGGTCACGATTTCGCCCTTCTTAATTTTTCCTTCGAGGATCCGGCCGCACGCTTGTCGTCCGACGTAATCGTCGTAAGTGAGGGTCGCTGCCTGCATGAGGAAGGGCAGATCGAGATTGCCGGGAGGCGGAGGGGCTGCTTTCAAAATGAGGTCGAAGAGAGGAGTGAGGTCTTTGCGGCGGATCGGTCAGTTTCTCGATGGCATAGCCGTTGAATCCGGATGCGTAAATATAGGGGAAATCGAGCTGTTCGTCGTTGGCGCCGAGCTCTAGAAAGAGAGTCGAAAGTTTGATTCAGAGCTCGGTCTGGAGTCGGCGTGCGGCCGGTCGATCTTGTTCAAGACGACGATCGGACGGAGGCCCATTTTCAGCGCCTGCGAGAGGACGAAGCGGGTTTGCGGCATCGGCCCTTCTTGCGCGTCGACGAGGAGGAGAACGGAATTGACCATCCCGAGGACCCGCTCCACTTCGCCGGAAAAGTCGGCGTGGCCGGGGGTGTCGATGATGTTGATTTTGAAATCTTTGTAGTATACGCAAGTGTGCTTCGCAAAAATCGTGATTCCCCGCTCCTTTTCCTGGTCATAGCTGTCCATGACCCGTTCGGGGACTTTTTCATGGTCTCGGAAAATATTCGATTGCTTCAGCAGGCTATCGAGGAGGGTTGTCTT
Source organism: uncultured Chlamydiae bacterium (assembly GCA_963713105.1). GTDB lineage: Bacteria > Chlamydiota > Chlamydiia > Chlamydiales > SM23-39 > CAVQKJ01. The sequence goes on along the minus strand of CAVQKJ010000004.1, from coordinate 377,538 downwards.
CCCGTGGTCGATGTGGGCGATGATGGCGATGTTTCGGATTTTTTTTGGGTCGTACATGTTCTTCTTTTCTTTAAAAGTTGAAGGAATTGCTTATTTGAACCACTTTAAGAGATAAACAATTTAATTTCTAGAGGGAATTGCTTGCCTTAAAGCTCAAAAATGACTTATGATCGGCGTCGAAAACTTCAACCGATACCGATTGCTCTGCAGCCCCTAAAGGATTCGTTCATGTAAAGATTTGCCTTGAGGAAATAATGGAACGCCATTCCAGCAAAGAAACAGAAGAAAAAATTTTCCCCCAGGCATCTCTGACGGAATCTTCTCTTACGGAATCTCAGGAATCCCTAGAAAACCAGGAATTAGAATCCCGGGAATTAAAGACGAGCCGGATTGACGATCTCCTGAAGGAAAAGCTAGAAAAGGCTGTCCATAAGCAGACGTCTAAAGTCCGCCTGCACGATATCGCAAAAATCGCTTGCGAACACTCCCCGATCGACCTCGCCTACGCCGCTTCCCACCTGCCTCCCAATGTCCGTCCCGTCCTCTACGAAAATCTCCCCGACCGGGACGCTAAGATCAAATTTTTGGTCAACACAGACAGCGATACACGGCTCACTCTTTTTCGGCATCTCGACGATGTCGGAATTGAAGAAGATTTTTGAGCGGATGCCGACCGACGAGGCGGTCTGGCTGATCGAAGATATGCCCGAGCGGAGGTTCCGCCGCCTGATGGAATTGATCGATTCCAAAAAAGCGAACCGGATCCGGGAGCTGAAAAAACACGACCGGAAAAGCGCGGGCCGGCTCATGACCTCCGAATTCTTCGCTTTCACGATGGATATGACCATCGGCGAGGCGGCCGACTACATCCGGGACAATCCCCGGATCGATTTCACGAAGGGGATTTTTATATTAAATCATTCCGGCGAGCTGCAAGGCTACGTGCCGGCCCGGAATATGATGATCAACCCTCCCCAGACGCCTCTCAGGCAGGTGATGCGGCCCGTCCTCCACAAAGTGACGGCCGACGCGACCCGCGAAGAGGTGATCGATATCGTGGAGCGATATAAAATCTCTTCTCTGCCCGTCGTCGATATCGATAATGAACTCATCGGCGTGATCGCGCATGAAGACGTCGTCGAGGCGATGGAAGATTTGGCCGACGAGACGATCGCCCGCATGGCGGGTACCAATGAGAAATTCACTTCCCACGATTCTATTTTAAAGCGGTTTTTGACGCGCGCTCCTTGGCTTATCGTGACCCTTTTAGCGGGGCTTCTCAATGTGGGGGTCATGTCCTCATTCCAAAAGCACGAAGGGGGAATTTTGACATTCGCCCTCTTTTTCGTTCCCCTCATCACCGGAATGTCGGGCAACATAGGACTCCAGTGCAGCACCGTATTGGTGCGGATCATGGCGATGGGGGGCATTTCAGCCGGAAACCGGAAAGAGACGATCCTCAAAGAGGTCTGCAGCGGCCTTTTCACAGGGTCGATCTTCGGGGTCGGCTGCGGGATCATCATCTATCTCCTCGATTGGGTCAGCGGGGGCGCCCTCGGGTCGACAACCCCGATCGCGGTCGCCGCCATCGTCGGCATCGGGTTAATCGGGGGATGCTTCGCAGGAACCCTTCTCGGGTGCGTTTGCTCCCCTGTTTTTCGCCCGGATCGGCGTCGATCCAGCCATTTCGGCCGGTCCCATCGTCACCGCATTCAACGACTTCCTTTCGATGACCATCTACTTCGTCATCGCCCTCGGCGTCAGCAACTTATTTTTTTAAATCCGTCTTAATTATATAATAAATTATTTAATTTATTTTAATTAATTTTTTGTTTATAATAGTTAAAATAATTTAGGAGTTTTTATATGAGTATGGAAGTTGAGAAGCCTTTATTTCGTAGAAAAGGATATGAAGTAAGCGATCTAAGTTACGCGCGCGAGACACAAGGGAATGGGAATAGTAAACGCCGCAAATTTGATAGAGCTTCGGAAAGTTCTGACTCGAAAGAGTCGGGATGGTCATTGACAGAGCGGGTTCCTTCGCCAACTGGCTCTGCTTCGTTTTCTGCTACTCCTTCCTTTCAAGAATCTCAACCGGGTCTGTTTTCTTCATTTCCGTTCAGCCCGCCAAACGTCGCGCAATCTTGGAGCTTCGAACCTCTTCCTTCGCCTGCAGAGAATCCATTTTCTGAACCTGTTTTCAGCGATCCGGGAATTCAAGAACGAGTAGAAACTCAAGAGGATTTAGCGAGGGGAAGCAATCCGGAACCTATTGAAAGACCAGAGGAAAAAAGGTCTTTCAAATCCATTGTTGTTGCAGTTTTTGTCGCAGCTCTTGCCATTTTTGGATTTTCTGGGAATCAGCCAGCAGCGGCACAAGACTCAAGTCTTGTCTTAAATGAACTGCCCGTTCCAGACATTCGAGCCGAACTCACGTTGTCAGAATATGCCGTTCAGTCAATTCAGCCTGGATTTGAAAGTTCTAATGAAGGCATTGAGGATTTGCTTGCCCGCTCGGAGTTAGAGGAAAGAGATCAGGCGCTTGTCGTTGCCGCAGAAAATGGAAATCTCGAATTGGTCCGCGTTTTGTGCGGTCGGGGATGCATCTCTGACGAGGGCGCGGCAAGGGCGCTCGATGAGGCGGCAAAATCAGGCCATACGGACATTGCCGATGAGATTTTAAGAAAGTCCGATCTTTCGGAGGAGCAATGTCTCCGATCGCTTCAGACTGCTTCGGACAATTCCCACCCTTTATTCACTAGTTTCTTGGCTCATTACCTCTATTTTAGAAGAATGGCCAATCGTTTTACGATTTAATAGAGACTGTGGAATTTAGATAACAGTGCGGGGAGGGGGTTCGATCCATCCGTTTTGGACCATTTTTTTGTGAACAAAATTACCCACTGATTTTTTCACCATGATGCAGGTTTCTATACCCTGAATCATGAAAGCGGCTCCGACCAGGCCTTGGCTCAGTCCGCTTGTCCCTTCAATCGCGCCTACCTGTTTCAAAAGAGAGACCGACGTCCCCAAAAGAGAAATCACTCCGCATCCGACCTGAGTGATCGCTTTCAAAGGCGCGTTGCAAAGCGGTTTTTTCTTCATAGGCGAGGCGTGATGGCAAATGGAACAGATCCTGCCGGCCAGGCTGGTGCATGATTTCCAAGCGTTCGAGCCAGGATGTTCGAACAGAAGACAGGGAAGGTCCATTAAAGAAATGGAGCAGTTTCTAAGGCTCAGTTTGAGCTCTCGCTTTTGGGCTCGGAGTGAAAGAATTTTTTTATCTATCTGGCGCCGCGCTGCCGGATTGGCTTCCGCTTTATCTTTGAGGATTTGTATAGTGACCCCGATACGGTCAATCTTTTTTTGGATCGGCTTCGCAGTGTGCTTTTTCCAAGCTGCAGTTCCAATAATTTTTATAGCCGCAATATAGGGCTGGTAAGGCTGGCTCCATCGAATGTAACTTCCCACGCCTTTTGCTATGGAAATTGGAAGAGAGACCGCGCCATCTATTGCGCGATCAAGTCCTCGCGCAGCCTCTGCGCTGCAGGCGATCAAGCCCGGGAGAAACAAACTCGATTTGGATATTGGATTATGTATCGTAGCGCTCATGCCATACATTATAGCATCCATGTGAAGAAATATCAATGGATCGGCTCGCGATTTTCTTAATAAAAAATAAATTTCTAGTTAGAAAAAAATCCACTTTGCACAATTCTATTTTTGATTTGTCTAAATTCAAAAATTCATGTCGTTCCGCCGTACAATTCCCCGTCATTATTTTTATTTGATTTTTTGCTTGGCATGAACTATAGTCCAGGCCGGAGCGTTATCTATGGCAGCAATGAAATCGCGCACTCCAAGAAATTATGAAGGGATTGAAAATCCTGGAAAAAAAATCCAAGACCTTTTGCCTGGAATTTTAAACGAAATCGGGAAAAAGGCCGGAGATCCGAGAGAAGAAATATTTCGGGAATGGTTTGTTCTCATTGGGGAAAAAATGGCTCCGTTGACCGAACCTATCTCGCTTTCAGACGGGGTCTTGACCGTGAAAGTAAAAAGCTCTACTCTTTATAGTTTGCTTTGCCAGCATGAAAAGCCGCGTCTTTTGAAGCGGATGCAAGAAAAATTTTCGATCCGGAATCTAGTTTTCAGGATCGGCTAAAAGAGATAAAGGCATGACGACGATGGCAAAAGAAAAAGAGTACGACGCGAGTTCGATCACCGTATTGGAAGGGCTCCAAGCAGTGCGCGAACGCCCGGGGATGTATATCGGCGATACGCACACAAACGGTCTGCATCAGCTTGTCTATGAAGTGGTCGACAACAGCATCGACGAAGCGATGGCCGGCTACTGCACGCAAATCATCGTCACGCTCCATACAGACGGCGGAGTCACCGTCGAAGATGACGGGCGCGGAATCCCCATCGAAAAGCATGAAAAGGAATCGGCCAAGCAAGGGCGCGAAGTGACGGCGCTCGAAGTCGTCATGACGATTCTCCATGCCGGCGGCAAGTTCGACAAAGGGACCTATAAAGTTTCCGGCGGATTGCACGGGGTCGGCGTTTCCTGCGTCAACGCCCTTTCCAAAAAGCTCGTCGCCACCGTTTATAAAAACGGTCATGTCTATGAAATGACGTTCGAGCAGAGGCAAGCCGGTGGGGCCTTTGAAGAAATTGGGCGACGACGACGAAGCGGGGGACGAAAGTCTCCTTTTGGCCCGATGAGACGATTTTTTCGGTCACCGAGCTTCGACTACGATATTTTGCTGAAGCGTTTGCGGGAACTCGCCTTTTTGAACCGCGGCATCACGATCCTTTTCCAAGACGAGCGCGATCCGAATCGAGAACCTGTCCGCTTCAACTACCAAGGCGGGCTTCTCTTCTTTCGTCTCTTATTTGAACGAAGGGAAAGATCCCTCTCTTTCCCAAGCCCATCTATTTCCATGCGGTCAAGGAAGGGCATGACGGGCCTGTCGAATTCGAAGTGGCGATGCAGTGGAACGATACCTACACCGAAACGATCTATACCTATGTCAACAATATCGCGACCCGGCAAGGGGGAACCCACCTGACCGGATTTTCGACCGCGCTGACCCGCGTCCTGAATAACTATATCAAAGGCCATGCCTCGCTGAAAAACGAAAAGATCACTGTCAGCGGCGACGATATGCGCGAAGGCCTGACTGCAGTGATCTCCGTCAAAGTGCCCAATCCCCAATTCGAAGGGCAAACGAAACAGAAACTCGGCAATAGCGAAGTGGCTGGGATCGCCCAGACGATCGTCGGCGAAGGAGCTGACGACCTATCTCGATGAAAATCCCGCGATTGCCAAGTTGATCGTCGAAAAAGCGATCATCGCCGCCCAAGCGCGAGAAGCGGCCAAAAAAGCGCGCGAACTGACGCTGCGGAAATCGGCGCTCGACAGCGCACGGCTGCCCGGAAAACTGGCCGACTGCCAAGAACGCGATCCGGCACTTTGCGAAATCTATATCGTCGAGGGAGATTCTGCCGGCGGCTCCGCCAAGATGGGGCGCGACCGGAGATTCCAGGCGATCCTGCCCGATCCGCGGTAAAATCCTCAACGTAGAAAAAGCGCGCCTCCAGAAAGTGCTGCAGAACACCGAAGTCGGCGCCATGGTCGCCGCGCTCGGCTGCGGGATCGGTGCGGAGAATTTCAACCTCGCAAAACTCCGCTATCACAAAATCATCATCATGACCGACGCCGACGTGGACGGGTCCCACATCCGCACGCTTCTTTTGACCTTCTTCTACCGCCATATGCCGGCGCTTGATCGAAAACAATTTCATCTATATCGCGCGGCCCCCTCTCTTCAAAGTGACGCGCAAAAAAACGAGCCAATACATCCACTCGGAAAGGGAGATGGACGAATACTTGCTCGAGCTTGGGCTTGAGCGATATCCTGATCCGCCATGGCGGGAGCGATCAGATCCTACGACAAAGAAGAAACCGAAAAACTGATGGACCTTGATCCTCGAAGTAGAGACATTCATCGGCTCGCATCGAGCGCAAAGGGGTTCCTTTCCGTGAATTCATCGCCGCCAAGCAAGGGGAGCAATTCCCCCACTACCAAGTCGCATTGGGAGACAAGATACCAATTCATCTATTCCGAAGACGAGCTGATCGAGTTGAAGAAAGAGAACGAGAGCCTGCAGAAGCAGCTCCATGAAGAGACCCTTGCCTCGATCCCTCCGGAAGAGATCACGGAAGAGATGCGCACCTTCATCCCTAAAGCTCTTGCTTTTATCGAACTCTATCGATCCGAACCGGTTGATGGCCCTAACTGAAAAACTTAACGTCTTACAAGCTCAAGCTCGAACAATATCTCATCGCAGACGGCGTGTTATTCGAAATCCTGGAAGAGGGAAACAAAACGATTCCCACTCATACGCTCCGCGATTTGATCGATGCCGTCCGTGCCAACGGCCGCAAAGGCGTCGAAGTCCAGCGCTATAAAGGTCTTGGCGAGATGAACGCCGACCAGCTTTGGGAGACGACGATGAATCCGGCCATCCGCACCTTGCTGAAAGTGACCCTTCCCGACGCGATTGCCGCCGACCGGATGTTCTCCATGCTGATGGGCGAAGAAGTGGAGCCTCGCCGCCTGTTTATCGAACAACACGCCCTTTCGGTTAAAAACCTAGATATTTAAGGAAATTCCCATGTCGTATACGAAAGATGAAATGATCGTCCCGCGCAATGTCGAAGAAGAGATGAAGGAAAGCTACCTTCGCTATTCGATGTCGGTCATCATTTCCCGAGCCCTTCCCGATGTGCGCGACGGCTTGAAGCCCTCGCAGCGGCGCATCCTATATGCGATGCGGCAGCTCAATCTGACCCCCGGGGCCAAACACCGTAAATGCGCAAAGATCTCCGGCGACACCTCCGGCGACTACCACCCTCACGGCGAAACGGTGATCTATCCCACACTCGTGCGCCTGGCGCAAGATTGGGTGATGCGCTACACGCTCATCAATGGACAGGGAAACTTCGGTTCGATCGACGGCGATCCGCCTGCCGCGATGCGTTATACGGAAGCGCGCCTGACTCCGGCTGCGATGGCCCTCATGGAAGATCTCGACAAAGAAACTGTCGAGATGATCCCCAACTATGACGAGACCAAGACCGAGCCGACCGTTTTTCCTGCGAAATTCCCCAATCTGCTCTGCAACGGCTCTTCAGGGATCGCCGTCGGCATGGCGACGAACATCCCGCCTCATAATCTCATCGAACTGATCAACGCGACGCTTCTTGTCCTTGAAAACCGGAACGTCACGATCGACGAGATCATGAAAGTGATGCCGGGCCCCGATTTCCCGACAGGCGGCATCATCTGCGGCTATCGCGGCATCAAAGAAGCGTATCACACAGGCCGGGGCAAACTCATTCTGCGCGCTACGATGCGCGTCGAAGATCTGCCGAACAGCACGCCAGCAGATCGTCGTCGACGAGGTTCCTTACAACGTCAATAAATCGCGTCTTGATCGAGCGGATCGCCGAACTTGATCAACGAAAAGACGATCACGGGCCTTTCCGATATCCGCGACGAATCGGATAAAGACGGCCTGCGCATCGTCCTCGAACTGAAGCGAGGCGAAATTCCCGACGTCGTCGATCAACCAGCTCTATAAAAATAGCGATCTGCAGATCACTTTCGGCTGCAACATGCTCGCCCTCGACCACGGCTTGCCCCGCACGATGAACATCAAGCAGTTCATGTCGCTCCTGGATCGACCACCGGATCGATGTGATCCGCCGCAGCACCCGCTTCGAGCTTGAACCGCGCCGAAGCGCGCGCCCATATTCTCGAAGGCTATCTCAAAGCCCTCGACCATCTCGATGAAGTGGTCAAAATCATCCGCGCCTCATCGAACCGCGATGCGGCCCGCACCGAACTGATGAGCCGCTTCGGCCTCACCGAAAAACAGGCAAACGCCGTCCTCGACCTCCGCCTCTATCAACTGACCGGCCTCGAAGCGGAAAAAATCGATGCCGAATACAAAGACCTTTTGCTGAAAATCGCCCATCTATAAAGCCGATCCTGGCCTCCGAAGCGATGGTCCGCGACATCATCCGCGAAGAACTCGAAGAGATCCGAAAAGTCCATAAGTCGGAGAGGAAAACAAAGATCGTCGCCGCGGAAGGGGAATTCCAGATGGAAGACCTGATCGCCGACGAGCAAGTCGTGATCACCATTTCCAACGACGACTACATCAAACGGATGCCGATCGACACCTTCCGCGAACAGCGCCGAGGCGGAGCGGGCGTCATTGGCATGGAGATGAAAAAAGAGGCCGACACCCTGAAAAATATCTACGTCGCCTCCACCCACGACTATCTCCTCATCTTCACCACGCATGGAAGATGCTACTGGACGAAAGTTTGGCAGATCCCTGAAGCGGGCCGCCGCACCAAAGGGCGTCCGCTCATCAATCTTCTCGAAGATTTGCGCGAAAATGAAAAAGTCGCCGCGATTCTGCGCGTGCGAAATTTTGAAGAAGAGGGCTGCATCCTTCTCGCGACCCTGAAAGGCGTCGTGAAGAAAACCGAACTTTCCGCATTCAGCAACCCACGCCGAAAAGGGGTTTACGCCCTCAATATCGATGAAGGGGATGAGCTGATCGCCGCACGGATCACACGGCCCGGCCAGCAGATCATGCTCTTTACCCGCAACGGCATGGCTGTCCGGTTCGACGAATCGCTCGTCCGATCCGATGGGCCGCGTAGCTCGCGGAGTTCGCGGCGTCACTCTCAAAAATGAGAATGACAAAGTCGTCGGCTGCGAAGTCGTCACGCCCGATCAGACGATCCTCGTCGTCTGCGAAAACGGCTATGGCAAACGGTCGAAAGTCGAAGATTTCCGCCAAACGAACCGCGGCGGCGTCGGCGTCCGCTCCATCATCACTTCCGAGCGCAACGGCATGGTCGTCGCTGCTCTTAACGTAACCGATACCGATAGCGTCCTTCTCATGTCTGCTGGCGGCCAGGCCGTCCGGATCCCGATGCGCGATGTCCGCGTCATGGGCCGCTCGACGCAAGGCGTGCGCCTCGTCAACGTGAAAGAAGAGGACGATCTCGTCGTCGGCGCTCAGAAAATCGAAGCGGTCGCTGACGAGAGTTGAGAGCGGATGAAATCGCTTTTGAAAGAGGGCCTCTTTCATCACTTTTGAAGGGGGAGAAGGGGCCGGTAAAACGACGCTCATCGAAGAGATGGCTCTGCAGCTTGCTTCCAAGGGCTATGAGGTGTTGAAGACTCGGGAGCCCGGAGGCACGAAGCTCGGCGAACATGTCCGTCTTCTATTGCTCCAGCATTCGCATGAAAAGTGTCTCCGTACACGCCGAACTCTGTCTCTTCCTCGCATCCCGCGCCCAGCATATTTTAGAAGTGATCGGACCCGCCTTGGAGGCGGGCAAGATCGTCTTATGCGACCGTTTTAACGATTCCTCGGTTGCCTATCAAGGGGCGGCTCGAGGCCTTGGCATGGAAAAAGTCGCTGAGTTCTGCAAGTTCATTTCGCAAGGGCTTCAACCGCACCTGACCCTTTATCTCGATATCGATCCCGAATTGGGATTGAACCGGGCGAAAAAGAGCCGCGAACAGGACAGGATCGAATCGGAGACTCTTGTGTTCCACACCAAAATCCGGGAAGCTTACCACGAAATCATGGAAAAAAACCGAAAGAGGTTCCACCTTCTCGACGCGTCGCAATCTCCTAAACACGTTTTAAGCGAAGCGATGAAACTCGTCCAACCGGTTTTAGATGCCCATCATGTTTGAGCCGATTGCCGGAAACGAACCCATTAAATCCTACTTGAGAAAAGCTCTTCAAGAAAACCGCCTCCCGCAAACGCTCCTTTTTTCAGGACCGGATGGCGTCGGAAAAGGCCTGTTTGCAAAAACTTTGGCGATCCATCTTTTGAAATCCGATTTCCGCCGGATCGAGAGCGGAAACCACCCTGATTTCCACCTGGTGAAGCCCGAAGGGAAAAGCGGTCTATTCTCGATCGATACATTGCGCGAAATGATCGGCGTTGGCCAATCGGCTCCGTTTGAGTCGATCGCTAAAGTTTTTATTCTCGAAGACGCCGAGAGAATGCAGCCCGCCGCGGCGAACGCGATCCTGAAAACATTGGAAGAGCCCGCTTCCGATACGACATTTATTCTTCTTTCAAGCGCCCCGCAAGAGATGCTGCCGACCATTCTCTCCCGCTGCGTCCACCTCTCATTTCAACCTGTGCCTGAGGATTCCATCGCCGATCTATTAGATCAGAAAGGCTTGCCCCGGAAATATGCAAAACTCAGCGCCGGATCAGTGGGACGCGCTGTCGATCTCGCCACCCTCCCTCAAATGGAAGAACAACGGATCGCCCTCTTCCGTCTTTTGTCTGGAAGACCCAGCTATCCTGCTCTTTCCAAGCAGCTTGAAAAATTCGATGAGGCGATCGAAGAAAAGAAAGAGGAAGACCCGCTCCGGGCCCATCGGCAGGCTGAAAGCCTATTCACGAACATCTTCATGTGGTACCGGGATCAGCACTTGAAGCGGTTGACCCCCCATTCGGAATCTCTCTTCTTTCCCGAAGAACCCGCCGTCGATTTCCCTTTGCAATCTTTGCAAACAATTGAAAGTAAGTTAGATGAAGCTCGATCCTCCTATCAAAGAAATATCAAATTATCTGTTTGTTTAGCCCAGTTTTTTATTTAATTAAATTCCTTTTTTTGTTATAATTAATATTAATTTTTAACAAAAAAGGTAAAATATGTCTTCGAAAATATCGGATCTAGGTTCCTATCGACAGATGCACCCCAACGAGGAATTTCCTATAGGAAAGAAAGCAAATAAAAGAACCGTGAGTAAAGAAGCATTGAACGACATGAAGCTTCGTCATGAAAGCCGGATGAGAGACAAAAATTTCCCTTGTAATCTTGAGAAGTTTAAAACGAAGCGATTAAAGGATCCGTCTTGTGATATACAGAAACCGGAAAGCATATTTTGGCGAAATAAAGATAGGATTCGTCTTTGTCCGCTTCTCAAACCACGAGCGCCTCGGGATGTGTCATGGGTCGACGCAGCGTCTGAACCTGAGGTGAATGATGTTGCGATAATGGATTCTCAGCACATCCATGGATTAGCAATAACAGACGATGAGATTACATTGAATAAAGTTAACAAGTCTAAAGTGAGCAGCGAAGACGAAGACTGTTTTGCTTCAAGATCCGAGTCTGACGCGTCGAAATCCGAGTCTGAAACGTCGAAAAATATTCCCTCCAAAACTGTTGACGTACCTCAATACAGTTTCAAATCGCGTTTTAGGATCTAGAAAATTTATGTCTATTCTTTAAGAGAAGGCCTCTGAGTAACCATTGGCTCTTCTCTCTTTCAAAGAAGCAAACATCCATGAGGATGACTGCTCTTGCTGTTAAGCGAGGATTTAAGTGAGTTTTCCTGACCAGCCGAGTTTCGTGCGGAGCGTCGAGAAATATTCGTGTCTATGCAAATTGACGAGTTTAAAGGTCCTCTCCGCTTTTTTGACTTGAAGCGTTTCACCGCTTTTCAATTCGAGAGCTTCGAGACCGTCTGCTCTCACATCAATGGGGTCGTAATCGCTTAAATATTGGATTTCGATTTTGTGGTCTGATGTCAATACGATGGGTCGATTCGAGATAGTGTGGGGACAGATTGGAGTGATGACGAGTCCCTGGAGGGTAGGGCTAAGGATAGGGCCTCCCGCCGCAAGCGAATAAGCGGTGGAGCCGTTTGGGGTGGCGATGATGACGCCGTCCGCCACGAAAGTATTTACATATACCCCGTCTATCTGGATCGCAAGTTCGATCAGGCTATAGTTCAAGGCCCGATGGATCACGATGTCGTTCACTGCATGGAGCGGGGCCTGATGCGAATTGGATGCCTCAAGGACCAGTCGATGGTCGATTGTATAAGCCCCGTTCAAAAGATCGGTCAGACTGGGATAAATATCGGACGCTGGCACATCGGCCATGAATCCGAGATGGCCCAGGTTGATCCCTAAAATGCCTGCATCCAGGTGGCTATAGCGATGGCTGAGCCGCAAAATCGTGCCGTCCCCGCCCATCGAAATCAAAAACTTGATTTGGGAAGGATCCGCTTCCGAAAGCCGCTCCGCTCCGATCTTTTCCGCCTTTTCATCTTCGGCGACTACGGTGACGCCTTGCTCTTCCAAAAATTTACGGATATGGATGGCCAATTCGAAAGATTGTTTTTTCTGCTCGTTAGGGAAGAGGGCAATGATCATATCGATACCGGTATAACCCTATGTTCGCATAACACCTTTCTCTTTGTCCATAAGAACGAAACTGGTAGAATTCTTCCCTTATGTTGAAATCTTTGCTTAAGGACCGAAGAGCCAGTCTTTTATTTATTTTAATGTTTGGCATCGTCGGCCTTTTGAACATCAATTACGCCATTTTAAGAAGCGCCCGCAGCGCCTTGGCTGTCGCGGACTTAGGCGGAGGGGCCGGATCGATTCCCTGGTTCGAGCTTTGCGGAACTATGCCAGGGGCTGTTTTGATGACCCTAGGGCTTACTTGGCTTTTGAACCGCTTTTCGATCCGTCGCGTCTTTTTTACGACTCTGGCCGTATTCGTCATTTTTTTCCTGATTTTTACATTCGGGATCTATCCTTCGCTTCCCCTTTGGAGAGGAGCCCTTCTCGAGCATTCCTGGATCCCGCCATTCGTAGCGACCCTGCTCCCTCAATTTGCCTCGATGCTGTTTTTCGTGATGGCGGAACTTTGGAAGATCGCCCTGATCACAGTCCTTTTTTGGGGCTTTATCAACCAATACGTCTCTTTGGAGAGCGCAAAGAAGTTTTACGCCCCTCTCATGCTGGGCGGGAGCATCGGGACGATCGCTGCCAGCCCGATCATCTCTTTATGCACCTCTGATTTCCTTTCGCGCCAATCTTGGGGCGGTTCCCTGAACCTGATGATGGGGATGATCGCCCTCCTGAGCGTCTTGTCCGCTTGGCTTTTTTCCCTTCTTTGCCGGCTTTTTAACGATTCCAGGCCTGCGGAACAAAAGAAGGAAGAGGCCAAAGAATCCCTCTCCGTCTGGGAAAGCCTCCGCATTTGTTTGAATTCTAAATATTTATTGCTCCTCGCTTGGCTGACGATCGCCGATTATATCGCGTACGCACTCGGCGAGATCATCTTCCTCGACATCCTGAAACAGAAATTCCCCGATCCGCGCGATTATTGCGATTTCATGGGGAAACTCTCCCTATGGAATGGGATATTGACTGCAGTCAGCGCCCTTGTCATAACGCCCTACCTTTTACGCCGCTGCCGCTGGGTCGTCGCCTCTCTCGTAACCCCGATCTGCATCCTGGTCACGGAAGGAACTTTTTTCTTCGCCCTCTGGCACCCTTCCCTCTCCACCCAGCTCGAACTTCTAGTTGTACTCGGCTCTCTATTCTTTTGCCTGGTGAGAGCGGCCAAATTCACCCTCTTCGATACCTCCAAAGAACTTTCCTTCCTCCTCCTCCCTCCGCTTGAAAAAATGCAGGGCAAACTCGTCATCGACGGGATGTGCGCCCGCATAGGCCGGGGCAGCGGTTCGTTCGTCAGCATCGCCCTCATCCAAATGTGCGGAGGCGTCCTCGCCACCGTCCCCATCGCAGGTTCCATCGCGATCGCCATCGCGGCAAGCTGCGTCTTCGCCACCTCCAAACTCGGCACCCTCGTCGAAAAACGCTCCGAATCCGCTTCTGCCGGGCCTAGCCCGTAAATCCACCAGCTCGTATTCAATAAAGAGAATAGAGAAAAAAGATACCGCGAGACGCGGAAACGGACTTCTGTAAATAAAACGGTTGTGGGCACGATGGGTCGAGTGTGTTTAATGAACCGGCACGGATTTAGCACAGAGAAAGAGAGATGGGGAGGAAGAGAGAAGAGGGAATTATTCCGCGAAGCGCGGATAAGGCTTAATAGGCTTCATTACTAAATTCCGATTTTCAAGGGTAAAGGGAATTGATGGAGCAGTAGATCGGAGTGAGCCGGAAGAGAGTTAGAATTACACTGCGAAGCGCGATGACTTAGGCGATTATATAAGCGGTTGGACGGTTCTCTTTTATGGAATTCCATTTGTTGGAATATTCATCCAAAGAATCTGGAGCATCTGGATTGTAAATTTTTATAATCCACCATTCGCCGTGCTGGTTGTACCATCTAGTAAATTTGTGACCTACGATTGGAATAGACTGAATCAATCCTCTTAAGAATTCACAGGCTCCTTTAGCTACATGGTAGCCATGTCCTTTGTCTCTAGTACAGATAGCCAGTACAGTATGAGCAATGATATGAAATAGGGAGAGCACAACTCTTATGACACCAGCTACAACGCCGAGGATCGGTACTGTTGCTAAATAGTCCAACAAATGATGCTGAACTGTAAAAGACTGAAACTCATCATGCATTTTATCGCTATAAAAAAGGGGGCCAGTCAAACTTTTTGTATTTGTTTCGACTACAACACCATCTAATAAATCATTAATTAATGTCATTTTGTCCCTCTTTTTGTTCTCATTATATATACAAAATATGATTAATTCAATTTAATATAATATTTGAATTGCTAAAATTTTTTAGAAAATTTAGAAGGGATGGCCTTGAATACTTGGTAGATAAGTGACAAGGTAAGCAAAGGCATTTTTGAACCAAGAGAATCGTCTCGATTATGATTTTAGTATGCCTGAATTATAGAACGGACATCACTATATAGGCTTTGAGGCAAATTAGCGATTTCACCTCTGTTTAAAGGTCTATTCCATGCACTTCTTTTATTAATATTGTCTGTAATTCTTGTTATTGTTTTTGGGCCAATATTTTTCAGCTTAGTAATAGTAATGGGAATGACTTCATCGGAGGATGATAATTCAAATTCAGGAATCGATCCGCTCGCGGTCCTTATAGTGTCAGAGATGAGCAATTGGAAAGAAGGAAATGCCCCCGCAATTAAATCTTCTGGGGATGATAATTTGAAATGGCACGACCTATCGCAAGGTTGGTGGGATTTGTGGGTACGATTTGCTTCTGCAATTTGAAAGGGCCTATTCTTTTTTCCGTCCACAACATAGATCCAATTTCCTTGTTTAAAACCATATTTCGATAAAATGCACGACGACATATTTTCTCGCTTATTTAAGGGGATTAGAACGGAAGCTCTTCTACGGCTGGGGTGTTGCGTCCGAAGGGTTCAGTTTTCGGCTTTTGGGTTTCGTCGAGGGCGACCTCGCCGGTGCGGCTTTTAATGAGTTTTTCAATTTTTTGTTCGGCGGCGTTGAGGCGGGTGCCGCAGTGGCGCATCAGTTTTTCGGCCTCTTCGAAGAGTTTGATCGATTCTTCGAGAGGGATTTTACCTGAATTCATCGCTTCGAGGATCTGTTCCAGGCGCTCGAACGCTTTTTCAAAAGAGAGGGTTTCTTGGGTCATGGTCTTTTCTATCTGTTGGATGGTTGCTGAAATTTTTCCGTCATGCAAGAGGGCTGTGAAGGGTTGAGCGGGATGAAGGTTTTTAGCGGAGAGGATGACGGAGCCGCTTTCGGAGAAGAGGACGGAGTAGCCTTTTTTCAGGAGATTGCGGGGATCTATGGAGCGGAGGTGGTCGGTTAAGTTTTTTAGCCGTTCTTTTTTTTGATTCAGGATTTGTTGTGTCGCGTGGGCGAAGCGGGGAGCGTAGCCGGTTAGTTTTTGGGTCCACTGGGCGATTTGGGCGGAGGGTTTCAGGATTTCGAGCTGCTTTTTATAGGAATCGAGCCTGGTGCGGTATTGCTCAAGGCGGAGTCGGAAGGAGTCGTCGAGGTCGGATCGGAGGTCGTCCATCTGCTGGATTGGCTGAGCGAGGAGATTATAGGGGGAACTGAGGAGGGGGTGCTTTTGCAGGGCGAGGAGCTTTTGTCGCGATTGGGAGATTTGTTGGGTCAACCGTTGGCGGCAGTGCTGCTGGGCCGAGGAGAGGAATTTGAGGAGGTTCGCTTTTTCGGCGATCGCGATCTCGGCTGCGGCGGAAGGGGTGGGGGCGCGGACGTCGGCGACCCAATCGGCAATCGTCGTATCGGTTTCATGGCCGACTGCGGAGATGATGGGGATTTTTGAATCGAAGATCGCCTTGGCGACGATTTCCTCGTTGAAGGCCCAGAGGTCTTCGATGCTCCCTCCGCCGCGGCCGACGATTAGGACATCTGCGAGTTGATACCGGTTAAAGTCGTAGATCGCCTGGGCGATTTCCTGGGCGGCCCCTTCGCCTTGGACTTTCACGGGATTGAGGATGACGTGGAAGCCGGAGAAACGGCGAGTGAGGATATTGAGGATATCTTGGATGACCGCACCTGTGGGGCTGGTCACGACGCCAATGCGCCGGGGCAGCTTGGGAAGGGGTTTTTTGCGCTGCGGATCGAACCAGCCGCGCGTTTGCAAGAGCTCTTTTAGCTGATGGAGCTTTAAAAGGAGTTCGCCGACGCCGAGGAATTGGAGTTCGCGGACGACAAGCTGATATTGGCCTCGGGGCGCATAGAGGCTGAGCTCCCCCTTGGCGACGACCTGGTCGCCCTCTTTCGGCATGCGGGGGAGAGAGGCGGCGTTGCCTTTGAATAGGACAGCGGCGACTTGGGATCCTGCGTCTTTCATGCTGAAGTAGAGGTGGCCGGATGTTTGCAGCTTAAAGTTGCTGATTTCGCCTTGGACGGAGATCGAGCGGAAGTTAGGCTCCAGGAGCGATTTGATCGCAAAGGTCAGTTCTGAAACGGTCAGGATTTTCATGAAAAGCATTTTGCCAAAAAAAAGGATTCTATTGCAAAAAATCGTTGCCGGCCTATGATTGCCTCCTTTCTGGAGGGTTATATGAGAAAAATTTTAATTTCCTGTTTTTTGATCGCAATTTCCGCGTTTGCCGCTGAGCCGAAGGATGGTTGGAACGGCGCCGATTACAATAAAAATTCGGAAGAACAGAAAGCGGCCGCGAAAAAAAATCTCGAAACGATGGCCTTTTCTGGAAATGAAAAAATTCTCGATATCGGGTGCGGAGATGGCTATCTTACCTCGCTGATCAGAGACCAAGTGCCCGACGGGTCTGTAACCGGAATCGATCTTTCTCCGTCTATGATTGCATTTGCCTCCGACCGGTTTAAAAAAGATCATCTGTCGTTCCGAGTCCTTGACGCGCGGCAACTCGATTACAACGGCCAGTTCGATCTCGTCACTTCGTTTACGACGCTTCATTGGATTCCGGACCAGCTCGAGGTTTTGCAAGGGATTGAAATGGGTTTGAAAAGCGGAGGCAAAATGATCGCCGATATGCCGACCGCCCTTCCAAAGCCGATGTTCCAAGCTGTCGAAGAGATTATGGCTAAACAAGAATGGTCATCCTATTTTTTCGACTTTTCTCCGGGATGGAAGTTCTTCACTGTTCAGGAATATCAAGAGTTGTTGGATGAATCGGGCCTCGAGCCTACAAAAATCGCGCTTGTCGAAGTGCCTCATACGTTTCCTACCAAAGGAGCCTTTATCGGATTTTTGAAGCAGTGGTTCCCCTATTTGAGTCCTTTGCCAAACGAGAAGAAAGGGGCCTTTCTCGAACAAGTGGTGAACCGCTATTTAGAACTATTGCCTCCCGATGCGCAAGGGCGGCCTCAATTCATCGTGAACCGGATGCGTGTCGAGGCCTCGAAGCTCTAATGTCTATAAAATTTGATGGCACGCCCAAGGGTTTTATGTCTTTGGGAGAAGAAGACAGACTGACCGTCTTCAGACTGGTTTGCTTCGGGGATAAAAATATTTCCGTGGATGAGGCTTCCTATTCCCGGATTTCTGAGGAAGTGATGGGGCTTGGCAAGTATTTGGAAGCCTGGAAGAGCGCCGCCCCAAATTCTTTTAAATATCAAACTGCTGAAATGGAAGTGCATTCAAAAATTTTGCAATGCTCCCAATTTTGCAAAGGCAAAAACGGTTCGTTGCACAATTCGCTCGAGGCGTTTCGCCGCCCATTTATGTCGAAATCGTGAGCGAACTATGTGTGTGAAACTAGGGTCTGTCGGCGTAGAAGAATTTCTTGCTTTGTCCGATTCAGACAAATATGACTTCTTCTCGGATCCATGGAGCGAAAAGAAGATCGACCAAAATTCTTCGGCCAAAATTGCAAGAGAAATGATCGGGCTGGGCAAATATCTGCAAGCTTGGAGAAAATCCAATCCTATTTCCTTCGGTTATAAATCCGCTCGAGTGCAAGTAGAAACAGTCATTTCAAGATGTTCGTCGCATTTGCCTAAAAACCCTAAGGATCAAAATAAGTTAAGCAGTGAAATCGAGACTTTTCGGAGATTTATAAATCCAGATTGGAAACCAGATTGGAAAAAAGACAAAAAAAATAGATCGATTGAAATCGTTAATCCTGATGATGCGATTAGAGGGGAATTAGCGGCAATTCAGGCCGCGTCCCGAAAAATAGGATGCTGAGTTCTTGAACCTTATTCTGAGGCGCCATTTTTTTCGCCATCAGGTATGATGTTCCATATGTGGAAGATCGTCCCTTATCTTTTTTGCCGGCTCTATCAAGCATGTAGCCAAAAGAAAGCGTCTGTAGATTTCCTGCAAGATCTCTTTATCGCAAGCGAGCTTATCCTCATCCTCTCCCTCTTTCCCCGTTGGGCAGCCCTCCCCATTTGGACATTGACCCTCTTTTACCAGCTCATTGGATGGCTTTCGGCCTTCCGCTTCGGAATGCCTCTGACCAAGGATCTTTGGAGCTACGTCCTTCATCCAAGCTCATTCAGGGACTCTGCCCGCTTCCTAAAAATCCCTCAAACAGCTCTCGGCCTCCTTTCCCTCATTGCCCTCTCTTGGTTCGATTGGGCGCCTTCCTATCCTATCTGGGTCCTCACACTGTTCCTTAGCGGCGGCTTAAGTTTGATCTTCCGCTCAAAGGCCTCAATCCAAAATCCCCTTTTCCAAGCGCAATGGAAATGGCTAGATAGAAAAAAGGAGGAAAAGATTTCCCCATACCCCTTCCATTTTCCCAATGAAGTGAACCATTTCCTTTCTCCCAAATATCCGGCGCTTCGAAAAACGATCTCCTTCAAAGGCAAGAAGCAATTTGAAATTCCCCTCTCCCTAGATGAAAAGCCCAATGTCATTCTTTTGTTTCTCGAATCCTTCCGCGCTAAAAATGTGGGATGTCTGGGCGCGAAATTAGCTGCCTCTCCCCAATTTGATGCGCTCGCAAAAAAAGGAATTCTCTTTTCCCAATTTTACGCAAATGGACTTCAAACCTATCGATCCTTTCTCTCCACTTTTTTTGGCATTCCACCCCACATCGAAACAATGAGCCTAAAACCCTATTGCTCTATCCCTCTTCTGGGGCTTCCAGAAATTCTAAAAGACAACGGATATCAAACAGCTCTGATGCAGGGGGGCAATACCCTTTTCGACCTGACTTATCCATTTTTCCGCTCTCATGGATTTCAAACGATCCTAGGAAAAGTAGATCTTCCCGCGCCTCCGGAGCACATGACGAGTTGGGGCATCTCTGATGAAACTCTCTATCGCCACAGTATCAATTGGATGAAAGAGAAAAAAGATCCCTTCTTCCTCACTCTGTTTACCATTTCCAACCATCATCCCTGGGAAGCTCCCGAAGGATGGAATTTTCCTGTCGACCCTTCTCTCTCCTCTCCTTATCGCCGTTTTTTACAGACGTTTTCTTATTCTGATCATGCGCTGGGAAGTTTTATCGATGAACTAAAAAAAGAACAGCTTTTGGACAAGACTCTTCTCTTCATTCTGGGCGATCATGGACAATCGTTCGGCGAAAGAGGGGGGCCAATCGATGTTCATAACGATCTCTATCAAGAAAATATCCATATTCCTCTTCTCATTCTCGCTGAAGGAAGAAATCTCAAACCGACGATCATCGATACCCCCGCGAGCCAAATCGATCTTCTTCCCACGCTTTTGGATCTCCTTAAAATCCCCGCCATCCACCATAGTTTGGGGAAAAGCCTCGTCAGGGAAGACAAGTCTCCCATCTTTTTCTCCCTTCCTCGAACCCCGGCGCAAATAGGTTCTCTCAAAAATTCTCAAAAACTGATCACTTCTTTTCTTTACGATTTAGAAAACGATCCAGAAGAAAAAAATCCTCTCCCCACTCCGGAAGAAAGAATGGACGAGGTGAAATCCTATTTTCATACCGTCGATACATTTTTCCGCGAAAAATCTTGGACTCCCACCCAAAAAACTTCCTTTGAAGTCAAAGCGAACCCTTGTATGAATAATGAGGAATGGATCCGCCATATCTCATCCATTCCCATGGCATCGATCCTCGATCTATCAAATACTCTTCTCTCCGACCGCGCTCTGCTCAATATTCCGCCTCAAAAAGGATTGGAGATCCATGAGCTTGATCTTTCCAACTCCCCACTTTTTACCGATCGCGCTTTTGAATGGATCGCAAATCACTGTCCGCGCCTTATGATCCTCAACGCTTCTCATTGTCCTCTCCTCACCAGTGCAGGAGTCGCAGCCCTCATCAAAAAATGTCCTTTGCTTCGCTTCTTGGATCTCACTGGCATCGACGATCTGACTCACTTCGATGCACTTACATCTCCCACGCAAATTACAGCGCTTCTTCTCTGCGAATCGCGCAATATCGACAGCCGCTCGCTCGTAAACTTCTTGCGGCAGTGCCCCAATCTGATCTATCTAGCGGCGTCTGTAGAAAAAATGGAAAAACATGATTTTCACTCTCTCACTCAACATACGAAAGAACTCTCTTTTTCCTGGTTGACCGATGGACTTTCAATTGACGATGAATCGTTCGCAGCTTTTTGCCGACAAAATCCTGGCTTGAGCATCCTCATTCTGGAAAATTTTCCTCTTTTGAAATCTCTTCCGATCCCAATAAGCCATCACCTGATGAGATTGAAAATTTCCGATTGCCCCAATCTAACCGACGATGCCTTCACTTCTCTGGCCAATTTGCCTCTCAAAGAGATCTGCTTAACCGCCTGTCCGAAAATTACAGGCAAAGGTCTCGAAAAACTCCTTCCTATTGCCGGATGTAAAATCCTCATTGGAGAGTGCCCCGGTATTCTGGCGGAAGAAATTCTCTCCTTGCGCGCTCGAGGTCTAGAAATTTACTAAAAAAATTCTTCAATCTTCCCACAGCTGCATTCAGCGGTAAAAATCATGAAGAGGAATTATTACTGGTCTAGCTATGGATCAGGATTTCCAAACTGCGTCATACAATAAAAAATTTGAAGTTGTCCGCGTAACTTAGAATCATAGCCATGTTTGAATGCAATTGGCATTCATTGGGTTCTTAATTTTCTGAATCACGGGCAATTCAGGTAAGAACGGTAATTTGGTAGGCGGCATTTAATTTGCTAAGACTCCAAATCGGGCTTGCAATTGGGGATGGATTGTGAGATAGTCTATGGAAATAATTTTGAGTTTTTCATGGCAAGACAGGTATTTGTCGTAGGGAATTGGAAGATGTACAAGACCGCCCGCGAGGCGACAGACTACATCGAGGAATTGGCCCCTCAAATTCAAGATTCCAAAGCAAATATTTTCCTTTCCGTCCCCTTTACCTCGATCGCGCCCGCGGCCCAATACGCCAAAGACACGAATATCGTGATCGGCGCCCAGAATATGAACGATTCCCGCGAAGGGGCGTTCACCGGAGAGATCGCTGGCTTGATGCTTAAGGAAGCGGGTGCGGCTTTTGTCATTTTGGGCCATTCTGAAAGACGCCATGTTTTCGGGGAGTCCAATGCCTTCATCCATCGGAAAGTGTTGCGCGCCTTGCAAGACGACCTGCAGCCGATTCTATGCGTTGGCGAAACCTTGAAAGAGAGGGAAGCGGGAAAAACAGAATCGGTCTTGAAAGAACAGCTTTTCACTGCATTGGATGGCGTGCCTAAAGAGGACGCAGAATCTTTAATGATCGCCTATGAGCCTGTCTGGGCCATCGGGACAGGCAAAAACGCGACGACCAAGATCTTAGAACAGACGCATGCTTACATCCGCTCCCTATTGAGCGATCTATTCGGAAAGAAAAAAGCGGATGCGATGGCCATACTCTATGGAGGTTCGGTCAAGCCGGACAATATCGGAGACATCATGGCCCAAGACGATGTAGACGGTGTTTTGGTCGGCGGGGCTTCTCTCGATGCGAAGACGTTTGCAGAGATGGCTCGGCTCGCTTCTAAACAAGCTTCCGGAAAATCAGGAGAAAAGCCGGCTCCGGTTTTGGAAAAAAAGAAAAAAACGGCCGCCCCAAAAAAAACCGTGCAGCGCAAGAGCGCAAGCCGCAAGAAGAATGAGAAAAAAGAATGACGATCCTGTTTTATATATTCCTATTTTTGTTTTTATTGGCATCCGTGCTCCTTTGTTTTGTCATCCTGATTCAGGAAGCCAAAAGTTTAGGGTTGGGAGCCTCGTTCGGCGGAGATAGCGGCGATTCGCTGTTCGGAACTTCCACTGCTGAAGTATTGAAGCGCTTCACAGCTTATCTAGCCGGAGCCTTTTTGATTACTTGCTTGGTCCTTTCTTTTTGGAGTTCTTCCTTAGGACGGCGCCAGCCCGCATCTCTAAATCCGGTTGAAATCGAAAGCACCCAGACTCCCGAATTCTAGAGGCTCCGTGAAACTTCAGATGCGTTTTTATGGCCACCCCGACCTGCGGGTTAAGGCGAAGCCAATTCTTGAGGTCAATGAAGAAATTGTTAAGACAGCCCATGACATGCTGGAAACGATGCTCTCCTATGATAATAGCATCGGATTTGCCGGACCTCAATTGGGCGTCCTTCTCCGGATATTCGTAATCCGAGAGGAAAAAATGGATGCGAATGGCGGTTACTTTTTAGGCCCGCCTGAAGTCATCATCAATCCGGTCCTTTCCAATCCCTCCAAAGAGGCTGTTACGATGCTCGAGG
The DNA here is from genome assembly GCA_963713105.1 of uncultured Chlamydiae bacterium. GTDB lineage: Bacteria > Chlamydiota > Chlamydiia > Chlamydiales > SM23-39 > CAVQKJ01. Next base: position 354,555 of record CAVQKJ010000004.1, on the reverse strand, counting down.
GGTGCATGTCCCTGCCCGGCCTTCATGTTCCGGTTACACGTCCTCTAAAGATCCATGTCTCTTACCAGAATATCAAAGGGGAAACAATTGAAGAGGATTTGGCCGATTTCCGCGCCCGTATGTTCATGCATGAAAACGACCATTTGAACGGGGTCTTGACCATCGACCGGACCGATCCTAAAGAGCGGCGCAAAATGGAACCTTTCCTGCGCGCGATGAAAGAAAAATACAATCCTTGAGGACAATTATGGCGGCTAAGGCAAATCCATTGCGCCGCACAGACAGCGTCATAGGAACGCTCGTTCTATATCAAGAGACCACTGGCAGAGATAAGGCTGATTTCTGGGACGTTGCCGAAGGTGTCGCTCGAATGATCGAAATCCCTATTGCCCAGGCAAGAAGTTGGGTCTTAAGCGATTCCGCAGCAACAGAAAATGAAGGGCTTAGAAATCTCAGAAGGATCAGAAAATCTCTTGAAACGGGACTTGAAGCGAAATTAGAAGCTGAAGCAGGGGAGTTTTTACCAAAGGCTGTGCGCAAGATTGTTTGGAGCTTTTTTCTGCCCGATTTAAGCAACCCAGTCCCAAGACGGGAAATGAGTCTGACCAGAGCACCCTCTACTAAACCCTCGCGCAAGAGAAAGCAGATCGCAGGTTAATCGCCGTCTTTTTTGCCTTCGTTTTTCTCAGAAGGATTCTCTAATTGATTTTGCACAGTGTCGCAAAAACTGTGGTCGTGAAAGAAAACTTTCCGATTCTCGGCATGGCAGCCGATTTTTTTTGCAAAAAGAGTAAGACCCGCTACCTCTTTGACGGCCTTTTTATAGAATTTAGACCCTTCCCACTGCATCCTTTTTTTGGCAGAATTTCCGAAATAAAAAGGGTGCTGGGCATTGTTCATCGCAAAGATTCCCCACGGTGTGAGCTGATCGAACGCAGCGATCACCTTTTCGCGCGGTAAATCGCTAGTCCCTTCCCATACGTGGACAGCGTCATTTAAATGTTTATAAACAGGGACTCTTTCAAAAGTTCCCGGTTTTTTTCCCGGTTTGAAGAGAATCAGAAGATCAGAACTTCCCTTGACATGGATTTTGTAGAGAATAGACTGCTTCTTTTCCCAAATATGCTGCATAATTGCTTTGAGCGAGAAGTAACAAGGAGCCGCAATTCTCTCATTGTCGTCTTTGAGCAAATAAGCATCGCTGGTAAATTCTTCTAGCTGACCGTTTCTTGATTGCTGTGCCAGTTTTTGAACGTAATCCACCGATTTTTGCGAAAGGTCCTTCTGGGTTTCTTTCACCAATGATTTGCAAACACTCGCAGAAACTGCGCCATATTTGCTTAGTTTGGATGGGTTCGATCGGTCTTGTCCATTTATGTCCTTTTTTGTTTGACAAAGGATGAATGCCTGAACGAGAAACGCTTCTTCGTCAGACAATTCAAAATGGACGCCTAATTGGCAGGAAATTTCTGAAAGGTTCTTTCTTAAAAGCGATGGATCCTTTTTGGCGTTTTCAAAGAATTCTTCATTTCCCAAAAGGCCGCAAATTTTATCCAATTGGATTTTTCTGGCTGTGATCGATTTATAAAAGGAATCGTTTTGGACCAGATCCAGAATGTAGGATGCCCGGGTTTCGCAGGCATTTTCGCCGACTAAAGCGTCGAAAGCGCTCAGCCGCTTATTTAAAAAATGATCGACCGCCGCTTGGGTAAGATTTGCGAGCAGCCGGAGTTTTTCTAGACCCAGTTTGACGTCATTAGGTTTTTTAAGAGATTCCGCATTTGAATGGAGCAGGTTAACGGCAGATACCAAGGGTATTGCCACTATCGTACCAATCCCCTGATCGAACCATTCTTATCGGTCACAAGCACAGACTCGCCAAATCCCGATTGGCCAAGCGGTATTGGGTCATTAAAGATCATGACGATCGCACTGGGGCGCGCAGATTTTTTAGAGCCTGCCGCCGGTTCGTGTTCTAGGTCGAACTGAATTCTCTCTTCTCTGAGAAGATATTCTTCATTATTAAACATGGCGCGCTCTTTTATTTGTTTGTATAAGTAATTATACATTATTTGAATTTTAAAAACAATCTATTACTTCTCTGTATAACTATTTTATATTAAGCGTGTTATGTCTGTTTATAAGTATCTTGTCGTTAACCATTTAAGATTATTGTTAGATGGATGTAAGCCATTAATAATAAGTGATTAAAATAATATTTATTTATAAATTTAAATTTTTTTTTATATATGATATAATTGTTATAAACAATGAAGGATATAATGATAGAAAATAAGGACTATAGAGAAATTGTGAAAGCGGGCGGTGCCGACCATGCCCATGTACTTTATACGAAAAACGGCAAATTCGTAGCTGCCGGCAGGTATTCTCTGTCTAGAATTTGGTATTCCCTGGCTGGTTGGTCGAAAGACAAAACGGTCGTTTCGACGGCTGTTTCAAAATTTTTTACAAATCCCAATTTTTCGACGGAATTGAATCGCCCTGAAAACGACCAAGAGGCTGTTTGGTCTGAATTACAGGTAATGGAACTCTCCCTGAGATTTTCCAAAAACGGGGGAACTGAATATTTTTCTGAGACCATGAAATCTTTGAAAAAGAGATGCGCTCAGGCCGCGCGCGACGCCTTGCCGATCCCGCAGAATTCAGAGAAAGACTCCTCTCCTGCCTCTTCGCCTATTTCTTCCGCGCCTCGCACTCCAAGCTCCTGTTCTTCTTCGTCAAGCCCTAGTCCGAAATCCATGTCTGTATCTTCCTCTCAGCTTGAAGGATCTTCTTCTACCAGTATTTCCAGATCTAGCTCGGTTTCCTCTGATTTCATCGAGAGGATTTCTTCGAAAGTAAGTATGGTTCCTGGCGAATTACACATGTCGCCTCAGATGTATTTCACTCAAAAATGGGTTCCCTTCCTCTCTCAAAAAGGATATTCGACTCAAGAAATCGATTGTCTTTGGACGAAGGCCGCCGCAATTCCGAAGCTGGATATTAAATGGCTTAATAGATCGATCGAGTACCATTTGGCTTCTACAAAAGTTCAGGAAAGGTTTTTTACCCTATTCTCAATGGAAATTGACGCTCGGCGAATGATGATCGCTGCAGATGAATATTATTCTAGCCCAGATCCCGAGGTCAGAGCTCGTGCAGAAGCAATACTCGAACGCCGAAGCGACGATCCTAAAACTAAAGCGAAAAATTTGAAGTATTGGACTGTAGCTTATAAACCCGAATCGAATCATCCCTCTAACGAATCTCTTCAATATAGAGCCGAACAGATCTACGGACTCACAGAACAAGATTGGAAAAATTGGGATTGGAATACTCTGCTCACCATCGGAAATCTCGAAATATTTGCGGCAAAGCTGGATAGGCTGGCCAGAGAAAGTATGATCGCAAAATACGAACCCGTATTCAATACTGTTCGCAAGTATTTGGAACCGGAAGCGGCCGAGCTGCGAATCGATGAATTTCGTCAACAATTAGACCGTCTTTACGATCTCCATTTAAATCAAGCTTACCATGATGAGGCTCATAGATTCGGACCGGGAGGAAGAATCCTGGATGCTGTTTGGGAACTGATTGCCGACACGTTTTTTTTCGGAGATGTGGCTAAGGATGCTAAAAACTTTTCTCCTAACGATCTACAGAATATACAAAGTGTAAATGATTGTGTCGCTAGCTATATGGTTGAAAGCGCTCTTGCTAAAGAGAAAGATTTGAAGAGAGTGATATCAGAGAAAAAAGACGAGACGCGTATCGCGTCTAATATTCCATCTGCGTTTCACGAAAATTATTACATAGATCCTAAAATGAGGGATGCAGCGATTGAGGGACATCTTGAATTCTTAAAAAACGCGATCCGCGGAAAAGCAGTTCAATTCGATGGAAAAGCAGTTCAATTCAATAATGGTAAGGTTGCATTTGATAATGTTGTAATAGATTTTACCATTGCTCTGAAAGACATCTACGATCAGCGATTTCGCAAATCTGATGGAAATAGATCTTCTGTAGCAACTGACACACCTTTCGGCAGTAGTAGAGAAGAGTCCCATGCGATTTGGCGTGCGGCGGTCGACGCGATTCTGCCCGATTTGAAGCGCATGGTTCCCCGTTTGCGTTCGAGTCTAGAGGAAGCAATGTACAATGCGTTCGACAAACGGCAATCCATTTTACCAGAACAAATGGAAAAGGCGATGAACGGCTTTATCTCAAAGCCTCTCGATCATTTCAAAACCAACTCGCATCAGCAGAAAAAATACGATTTTACAGCAAAATTAGACAGTCCCCCTCAATTTAGAGGGTTAAACGAAGACAGACGAATGCTTCGCCGCGAAAGGCACGAACGGATAGTCACTCAAAAGCTCCAAGACGATTATCAACAGTTCATAAGTCAATAGAAAAACCCCGGATTTCAGATGATCCGGGGAAAATCAGGCGATTTTTCAGGCTCCAGCAGTTGGGGAGAGCCTTTGTTGGATTTCGGCTAAATGGCCGCCCAAGGCCGTGTTAACAAGATTAAAGGACTGATTATTCCAATAATCTCGTACATTCCGGCCTGCCCTCAACAAGAGGGTCAAAGTAAGGAAGGGCGCCAAGACCACCACTGGGAAGACGAGAAACAATAAGAGGGACGCTACAAAAGCCCCTGCGCAGAGGAGACCGATTCCTGTGCATACTTTCGCTTCTTTCGTACTTTGTACTCCATTGGATGGAGGGACAGCGACAACCAGTCGAGCCAAGGTGTCCGACAGGGCTTCAAAACGCTCTAAAGAGAGCGTTTTATCCACATGACCGAATTCACGATCTAGCCTCCTATATTCTTCTTCTCCTTTAGGTAAGAGAGAAAATAGACGGCGCGCCCGTTGGTTCAAATCTGCGAAATCTCTCGCAGAGACATTCTCTTTGGCAACAACTTCAGGGAATAAGACCTGAGCCGTGTAGAGTTCTTTAACTCTATTATAATTGGTTCTCGTTTGAGCCTGGTCGTGAAAGGTTTTGAATCTACGGCTGACAAGCGCGTAATTCGTTTCGCCTGAAAAGCTCAACAAGTGAGACCCGACTGCGTCGGGAGTTTTTGCCCAGGGGGTAGCCCCGGAAGCAGGATGTACTGACATAAAAAGTCCTCTTCGTATTTTTAGAATCAAATGAACAATTAGTTCAAGATTCTGAAGTTTAATAAGTTAATAAAATGTGATTAAATAGAAATAAACGACAGCCGGGCGATACCCGACATAATAATCGCCATACGAAGAATAGACGAGCTTCTAACTAATGTAGATGCTGGATTTTGATGGTTTTTTGTTTTCATGTGGTTAATTATATTAAAAACAAGAATCAAAGTCAACAATTATTTCTTAATTAGCGTAAGGCCGACGCTAACCCGGTCGTCCAGGTCCAAATGGGAATAGGAGACGCGGAGTTTCCAGGCGGAGTTGATCCAAGTGAACAGGTCGACTTTCACCTCATTGTAAGGGTCTTCGGTAAACCGGTAGAAGCCATGGTGGGACTGGATTTGACATTCCCAAAACGGATTGATGCGGATAAAGAGATTGACGAGGAAAGTGATCCTCCGGTCGGAGAGGGGAGAGAGGAGCAGTTCAGTTTCGGAGCGGGTCACATCGAGGATGAAGTTTTCATGGTCGGCTTTCCTCCAATCGTATTTGGATCGATAGCGGGCCTCTAAAGTCAGCGCGATATTTTCGTTGATCGTCCATTTGCAGCGCGCCTTAGCGTAATCCATGATCTGGTGTCTGAAATTATAACAGTTATAGGAAGAGATGAAGAGGGAAGGAAGATTCCACCCTAGTCTTAAGTAGATCCTTGGGATGACTTGAGGGATGGTCGCATCGGAAAAAAACGCCTCTCCGTAAAGATCGCCGGTAAAAGCCGCTTCAGCGCCTGGCCTCTTTTTAGAAAAAAGAAGGTTCCGGACTCCCATCTCGACTTGCTGGATTTTCTGATAGCCGTCTTGGATCGAAAAAATATAGTGTTCGTCGGGACCCACCGTCGGCCGGGTGAGGGCTTTATATTCGAGATAGGGCTCAAGGACATGTTTATAGCTGCCATAGGTCCGCTCCGCGTAGAGATTCGCTTTGGCCCCATAGCTGAGAAGTCCCAGTTTTTTTGTTTCATGCGCAGGGCTCGTCCCATAAATGAGGGCAAGTCCGCCGAGGTGCGGCGTCAAAGTCACAGGTCCGAGATGGAACGCGCGATAGAGCTTTTCCGAAAGTTCGACGCGGATCGATTGATAATCGGGCAGCGACTGGGCCAAGTGGTTCGAATAATCGAAATCGAGATAAGACGCTCTCAAATAACTTAAGGAAAGGATGCCTGTCGACCCAATCTCGTAGGGCCGGGGAGTCGCAAAAAGGGTAGGGAGGTCTTGCCGGATCGATTCGAAGGTATTTACGCGGGGGCGGACTTTAAGGGATGCGATATAGGGGTTTTCTTGATGGTAGAGATAGAAAATAGTTTTTTTTGCCGTGTTGACTTCGAAATCTTCGCTCTTGAAATCTCCCGGCATTCGGACATCGCTGTATTTGTCCCAGGTGAGGGTGGTGCGGGTTTGCCCGCTCTCGCTCGTGGAATGAAGGGCGCCTTGAAGGCGGAAGCGGCGCCGTTTGTCAGGAGCCGTTTCGAGCCGGTCTGTGCCTAAATAGCTCCGCGTGACAAAAGTGGTCCGTTTCGATTCGGGGTAGTATTCCGTTTCGAAAGCGCCCCCCCATCCTGTGCGCCATCGGTATTCTAGGCGGCCATAGAGGGCCAATTCCTGCCAGGAGTACAGTTGGTAGCGAAGGCCAGCCCTCGGACCTTGCCCTTTATCCCAGTTCACGTAATAGCGGAAAACCGGCTCTATGAATTTCTTCAGGTTGATTTTAAAGGAGGGGAGCCAAAGAGTCGGGATTTTAAAGACTCTTAAACGGATGTTTTTCGCTTCGAAAAGCTCTTCTTTGACCACATTCACGGTGTTTGCGTGCAAATCCCAGGAACTGTCTCTATTTTCGCAAGTGGTGATGGCGGCGTTCGTCACCTGATAACTGCCGTCTGCATTGAGACGGATTTCATCTCCGCCAACGTACCACATGGAGGAAAAAGTTTTTCCGTCGTAGATCGTCCCAGTATGCGTCGTAAAATCATATTCGAGTTCACTGCCAACATACACATGTCCCTTGTACTGGATCAGCAGATCTCCTTCCGCCTCGATCAAATGGACCTGCTTTTCTCCATCTGTCTTTCGGATATACTGGATCGACCTCGCTTGGATCCGGATGTCCTGATTTTTAATCACTCCTCCTTGGTTGGTAAATAAAACCCCTTCCTTATAAACCGGATTGCGCAAATCGACCGTGATTTCATTAGCGTTTGTGTCTAGACACGCCGATCCCCAAAGCGTTGACGCAGCGAAAAGAAAAAAGAGAGAGCGCTTGACCATCATCTGAAGGATGATAAGGCCTCTTTCGATTTAGAAAAAGGGGATGTGAATTACTATTTTAATAATATTATTTATTTTAGTAAAATAAATAATATTATTGATTTTTTATTTAATTATATATATAATTATAGCAAACTTCTAGGTGTAATGTGTCTATTGAAACTCAAAAAGATTGTATGGCTATCGCGACATCGATGAGAGGCCTTGAAAAAGATAGCGCTAATTTTCAAAGGCTTGCCGCTGAGCCAGGCATCACCCCCGAAGCGATAAATAGATGGGGCTCAATGGCCAATACAAAAATAGCGAAGCAAGGAAAAGCCATTGCCCGAGTGACTCATCGATTGGAAAACGAGAAATTTGATAGACAAAAGGAATTGAGACAAGTCAAAGGCGAACTTGCCGGCGTAGAAGAAACATGGCAAACGCTGCAATCGGGTTGCGATGAGATCGCCGTTTGCGAACAAGATCTGAAAGCTCTTCTTTTAAGCCGGCCGAAAGACGCCGATCTTTTAGCGCCTGTATTGTCTGTGATCAAAAGATTGGAAACGGCCCGCAATAATCACTTTATGCTCGGCGGAGTCAAAGAAGGTTTGCAAGCCGCGCAGAGTTCGTTGATCGAGCGAGAGCAGGAAGTCCGCTTCCAGATGCAAGGCACTGAAATGATGATCGAGACACTCGAAAAGCGGGAAGCTCGGTTATTGGATCTTCAGGTTGTTTTTGACCCTGAATTGAAAAGCAAAAAAAGCGAAGAAAACAAATCCGATTTTTCCGATGAGAGTGTTTCCGCACAAAACTCTTCAAGCCCTTCGGCCATCGAGCTTCAAGACCGTTCAGGGTCTCCAAGTTCAGATTCGCAGAGCCGCGCTTCAAAAGACAATTCCGAAGCAGTTCGCGTTTCACCTTCCGATTCTGCAGATTCGGAACCGTTATCTCCAGAACCGGCTTCACCAGAACCAGAAGACTATTTTTCTGCCGATGAGGCGCCTGCAACTCCAAATTTGCCCCGTTCTGCTCAAGCTTCTGTTGGTGAGGAACCCAAGCCGAAAGAAGAGCCTAAGCCAAGCGAACCCGCTCGCGGGTGGTTCTCCAGCTTGTATTCAGCCGCATCAACTGCAAAAAGTTACTTGTCATCGAAAATCATTCGGTAGCTTTCATCAGCAGCCCCATTAACGCGTAGCGATTTTGGGGATTGCCCATCTGGATCGCCTCCAGAAGGAACGCGATGCTTTTTTCGTCGCGTCTATTTGCGATCGAAAGGAAGGATTCGATGAGGAGGCGCGAGGTCTCTTCGGCGCTCAATGTATAGTCCGACTGTTCAAGCCGGTATTTCCAAGGGAGCAGGGGACGGAGCCGGATCAGTTCCGCTTCTTTTTGCTTCATCACCCAATGATTCACGTATTCTTCGTACGGCCCTTCTTGTTTCAACCTGTAAAGGGCGAGATGGCAATAATCCCTGATTAATGGGCAGGAGATCTTTTCAGCCCCTTCTTTCAAGAGGGCGATCGCCCCATCGGTCTGTAGGTTTTCAAGAAGAGAGATCAATGTAGGGACTAAATCGTTTTGCTGGCGGTTGAAAATCATCCGTCCTAAATTTAAAAAGTGTCTTTCAGGCAGATGGATCGATTCCCTTAAAAGGTGCTCCCGCATGGCGAGCGAATAACTTAAGTCGAGCGTTGGATCTTTCGATCGGAGTTCTGCTGAAGGGACGGCTTTCCAAGCCGATAACGTGCGGCCGACTGAGGAAAAAGGATGGAACGCAAGGTCTCTCGCATCGAGGATCAAAATTTCGGCAACAGCACCTAGGCATCTCGGATCGCGCCTTTCTAGAAGCGCAATCGCGGCGTTCATCCTGACTTGGAGATCATTGGAAACGACGAGTTCGGAAAGGGTATTTTCCATTTCAGAAATGGCTCCGAGGCAGGATATCGCGAATAGGTTGTTGTTTTTCGCCATCTCCTGGACCAAAGGAATGTATGTCCTGTCGCCGAGCTGGAGAAGGGCCATGATGGCGGCGAGGCGGACCGTATCGGTCGGAGAGCGGGTCAATTTTCTCAATTTTACCAGGGATGAACTATCTTTCAAGGCGCCCATTGCAAAAGCGGTCGCTTCGAGTTCCGCGACATGGGTATGGGTGAGGCGTTTACGCAGGAGAGAAAGAAAATCGTCCCGTCCCAGGCGGGCCACATTGAGGATCGATTCGACACGGACTTGAGGGTCGGGATCTTCGATCAGGCGGCGCAGCGCCGCTGTCGCATCGCTTGTGCCCAAAAGGGCGAAAAGGGAAGGAAAGAACGGTTTGAACATCGGGGGAAGACGGAACATAAGCCCTTCGATCTGACCAACAGCGTGGGGGTGTTTTCTTTGGGCCAGATAAAAAGCCGCTTCCATCCGGATTGCCAAAAAATCGGAGCTCATCGCTCCGTTCAATAGGTCGTTCGTTTTGTCGTCGTCGAATTTAGCTATGAAATGGAGGGCGAGAAGCTGCACTTGCGGATCGGGATGATCGAGCCCTTTTTCGATGATTTCGAGTGCGCCGCTCGATCCGGAAAGGCCGGCTCCAAACAGAGTCATTAAAAAGATCTGAGGATCTTCGCTCTGGATTCCTTTTTGGAGCAGGATGAATCCCATTTGCTGCAACACTTCGAAATCGTGCTTTCCCGTCAAATCGGAAAATTCCCGATATTTTTCGATCGATTCTTCGATCTGGTTTTGCTGCATCAAATAGAGTGAATGGAGCTTGAGCTCTTCGATTTCATTTCCCGCAAACCCTGCCACTCCAATGACGAAAGGAGCCAGAGCCAGAATTATACCGATTTTAGATAATCCCATAGATCGATCCCTACCTTGAGCAACAGGCGGCGCACTGTATGAATCGGCAGCCCCATAATGTTGTAATAGCACCCTTCGATTCTTTTGACAATGAGGCTTCCTCCTTTTTGGATCGCATACCCCCCGGCCTTATCGAGCGGAGAAAAGACATCGACATATGCACGGATCTGAGGCTCAGTCAGTTCATGAAAAAAAACCCGGCTCTCTTCCGCGTCGACATAAATCTCATTTCCCTTCGCCACGCAGACCCCTGTATAGACCTGATGTTCCTTGCCCGAGAGCTCGCGCAGCATTGCCGCCGCCTCTTCCAGGCTTTCCGGTTTCAGGAAAAGCTGCTTATGCCGATGAACCACGGTGTCCGCAGTCAAAATGACATCTTTAGGGAAACGGTCGCTTAAGCAGAGAGCTTTCCGTTTGGCCACCTCCGCTGCAAAAGAGGCCGCATCCCCCTGGAAAATGACCTGGGTTTCATCGAAATCGGGACTGATTTGCCTGAAGGGAATGGAAAAAAAATTTAATATTTCCCGCCGTCTGGGGGATTGGGAACCGAGAATTAAATCCATATTGCTCTCCTGGAGAAGTGTTTAAGTCTGCCAAAAGTTCTTTAGAAAACCTAGAAAAAATCCAATTAAAAAAAATTTTACCGAAGAAATCTAAGCCTCTCTCGGTTATTATGGAGCCGCAGGAGACATGAAATGGCATCGATCATTGGAAATACGAAACCCCTCTCAGACATCGTTGAGCAGGGCGGAATCAAACCCGCGTCCAAAGCCGTTCCTCAAGGAATTGGAGCTGCTAAGACAACGCTGGAATCAGCCGAGCCGACGCCAAAATCGGAGAAAATCATAGAGCCTGGCGTGTTTGAGACGATCGTAGTAGCGATTAAGGATTTTATTGTTTTCTTATTTAAGTCGCTTTGGAGCTGTTTATGCAGAAAACCGGCCCCGATCGAGAAAGCGGCGCCAGAACAAAAAAAGGAAGCTCCATCATCAAGACAAGCAATGGAAATCTCTCTCCTTCCTTCAAAATCTGATTTATAGTTTATTTGTATGTTTTATAACGTTGTTTCGTTATAATTTTCTCATCTTGTTTTTCAATTTATTAATAAATCAAACAACAATAGGCTAGAAAAATGTTTGGAAAAATTATTCCTGATAGTAAAGCGGCGTCTCCGGTGAACCTACCTTCTTCGGATCCAATTGCGATTCCTCAATCAAAATCCAACAAATGGTCAAAGGCTTCTAATCCAAAGGATTATTACAGAAAAATTTCCGGATTGCTTGAGGATCATTCTAAATCGACCGGAATATTGCGCCGGCAATTGATGGACGCTGAAAAAATGTTCAAATCAGCAACCGATGATTATGTATGGTCAGATCTAGGTACTTCTCCTGGTAGCGGAAAAGAAAACGAAGAATATAAACAACAATCAGTAAATCTCATTCAAATAGCGACAGACTCATTGAAAAAGCCTGTTAGACAAAGCTGGGAAGATCCCGATCAAGAAGGATTTGAATTCGACCTTTGATATCTCAAAATTCCCAGTCCCCCTAATTGAGGGGGCTGGGGATATTCTTAGGGACCTTAATCTTCTTTCACTTTCTTTTTATTCTTCTTGCCTGTGGCAATCGGAGCGCTTCGTGAAGTGAGATCGACCCAGATTGGGGAACTCCAGGCGATATGTCCATCTTGCTGGACGACCCGGAGATAGTAATAAGCAAAAGGAGGCTGTCCTTCTTTCGGCTCCAAAGCGATTTGACCTAGCAAATCCATATCGTCCAGTTCGAATTCAAGGCGGTCGTCCTTCAATTCGAAAGAGCGCAACACCTTGCCATTTCGGATAAGGACAGCTTCAGACAAGGGCTGGGTGCCGATCGCATAGCCGGTAATATGCCTGTTGAATTCAAGCCCTGGGCGGTTTTTGGTGTCGATTTCCGATCCCATTCCAAATCCCGCGATATTGAGGCCGACGATGATCCTCTCGCCTGTTGTCGCATAGCAAGAGCGGGCTTGGAGTGCTTCGAAGAGGGAAGAGCGGCTATGTTCTTTAGACAGAATCGCAGTCAGGCCCGCGGAGTATTGGGATTGATCGGTGTCGAAAAGATCGGTATAAGGGCCTCGGTCGTCAAAACCGCCTGCGACGAATCCGAAGCGGCATCCGTTGTTCAGAGCTTTGAGGAGAGATCCTTCAGCCGATTCGGCAATTCCGTTCTTTCCGCCTTGAATCGGGCGCAAATTCCCTTCTTTGGGCGTGCATTCGGAACAACCCCAGGCGTTGTAGATCTCCGCCACCCGCTCGAATTCGGGATGGAAGTCGGCAAAATCGTAACAGGTTTTATTCCCCATGGAAAATGTGGGGATGCGCCATCAATTCTTTCGGATTGTTGGTCTTGTAGATCTTTTTCAGGGAATTGTTCTTGGTGTCTTTCCTACGCAAGATCGGCTTGCTGTCTTTAGAGTAGAGGAATTGACGCAGCCCTTCTTCTTTCGGCTCGCCGAACCATTGAAATCCGAGCATGGCGACAAAACGGTCGTCTTCATTGAATTCAGCCACTTGCTGCACGATCCCTTTCCAAATATCGTTCGAAGTCTCTTCTTCGCTGTCGAAGCAGGAAGTCGCGAAAAATTGGAGGGCCCGGTCATCTCGCATGTGTCTTAAAAACGATTCGATGTTTTCGGCCGAATCGATCCTTTCCGATTCCCCATGCAGCATCCCCCAATAAAGGCTTAAAGCCCCTTCGGGAAGGCATTTGATCGGAGGGGAATAGTATTGCTCTTTCGTTTTGAGGTTGCGAAGCTGGATTTTATAAATGCCCGGCTCGTTGAAATAGAGATTCGGAAGAGCGATAAACCCGGTCTCAGGGACAAACAGCTTCCAACTTAAATTCTCCCTCAAATGCTCATAGCTTAAATCGATCAGCGTCCCTTCGGGCGCGTTGGAAGTAAGGTTCCCATAAATATCTTCGAAACGGACAATGACGTCGAACCGCTTATTCCGGTTGACTAATGAGGGTGCGATAATCCGCAGCGTTTTAAGCTGATTGCCCCGGACATCCAAATAAAAAACTTCGTTTTCTTTGTAATCGCCTTTGCCTTTCGGATCGATAAACAAGTGGAAAGGGCGCCTTCTCTGCACCGCTTTTTGGCAGGCGTTTCCTTTTTTGACCGCATCCTTGTCAGGGCTGCCCATCAAAATGGAAAGGCTCTCTCCTGGCTTCATTTCCAGAGGGAGGGTGAATTCGAAGGAGGGGGTCAATAGCTGCGGTTGTTCCACCTCGACGGCGCTCAATATTTTCCCGCCGGGCAGTTCTGCCCAAATCAAATTCGACTTTTCTTTTAGATTGGTTTGAGGGATTTGCCAGTCGATCGGCCTTCCTTTGCTCTGCAGATCGAACCGGAGCTTCGTCCCTTTGGGAAGGTGCGCGGCGGTCGTATAAATGAATTTCCAGGTATGGGTATCTCCGGCCAAAGCAGCATTCGGTTCGCAATAGCAAATCGATCGGCGCATCAAAAAACTCCTCTAAATGAAACCTCCAGTTTGCCGAAGAAGGCATTAAAAAGGAAGGCAGAATGATCAATTATGAACGAACCGGGCCCCGATCTTCATCATTCATATTTTTCTTGGGACTATTTTGATTTTTTTGAGCGAGCGTTCGTTGGAGGAGAGGACTTCGAGGTCGAACTCGTCGTGGGAGAGGCGCCAGCCTTTGGTGGGGATCGTGCCGGCGCAGTGGAAGACGTAGCCGCCGATGGTTTCGTATTCGGGATTTTCGGGGATGCGGACGCCAATCTGGTTTTCGATGTCGATGATGCTCATTTTGGCGTCGACGACCCAGCCTCCGCCGGGTATTTCCCAAAATTGCTCGTCATGCCCGATATCGTATTCGTCTTCGATTTCCCCTACTAGCTCTTCGAGGATATCTTCGATCGTCACGATCCCCTCTGTGCCGCCGTATTCATCGACGATGATCGCCATGTGGATCTGTTTGTTCCGGAATTCTTGGAGGAGGAGGGCGATTTTTTTGTTTTCGGGGGAATAGAGGACAGGTTTTGCGATGGTTTCTAGAGAGCCGTTGAGATCCTGAGAGGGGGAGGCGAAGCATTTGAGGAGGTCTTTGTAGAGGACGACGCCCAAAATTTGATCGAGGGTTTCTTTGTAGATCGGTATCCGGCTGTATCCCTCGCTGGCAAAGATCTGGGCCGCTTCGCGTATGGGAGTGTCGGCGGCCAGGCTGAAGATATCGACGCGGGGCACCATGATCTCTTTAGCGACCCGTTCTTTAAAGTTCACAAACGAGCTGATCATTTTTTGGTCGCTTGAATCGAGGTGCTGCTGCAGTTCCGACTCGCGGATCATTTCCCTGAGTTTTGATTTATCGGTCAACAGCTCGGCGGATTCATCTTCCAGATGGACTTTAGTGAGCAGTCCGCGGGTGAGCTTGAGAAAGAGCCCTACGATGGGGAACAAGAGGAGGAGGAAAATGGAGGCGAATGGAGCTGCGATTTTGAGAAGGGGGCGGCTCCAAAGGCTGGCTAAAAGCCTGATGATAAAATCGAGCAGGATGGCGACAGCGATGATCGATCCTCCGACTGCGATTAAAGGAGGCCAGTCTTCGTTATTCGGGACGGTGTCGAGCACATGATGGATCCCAGGCAGCGAAGAGATTAAGAAGAAAAAAGAGGAGGTTGCATAAGCGAGTTCATAGATATGTTTGCTGATCGAGATGCAAAAATAGAGATTTTCCCAGTCTTGTTTGGGGAAAAAGCGTTTGAGGATAGGCCGGAAAAAGAAAAGTGGGGAATTGGCGGAGCGGAACAGTTCCTTCGATTTGAATTTCCCAAGACGTACAAGAGCTGTGCTGCATGCCGTTAGGATGAGCGAGGCAAAAAGGAAAAGGAGGGGCAAAAAAGGGCTTTCCAGCAGAAAATTCATCATAGGGGTTGGATTGATATTCCTAGCTTGCTGAGATGACGCATACAACTTTTTTCTTTTTTCCGCATGGTTCTTCTTGCTTTTTCTTCTAAATCGTCGAAGCCGAGGAGATGAAGGATGCCGTGAACGATGTAGAGGGCGGTTTCTTCATAAGGGTCGAGATCTTGCTTTTCTGCATAGGCGATGGCGGTAGCGGGACAGACGAAGATCTCGCCGAGAAATTGGGCGTCTATTGGGAAAGAGATGCAATCGGTCGGCGTTGGGTCGTTAAAAAATTGTTCGTGGAGCCGGCTGATTTTTTTTTCTGAGACAAAATAGATCGAAATTTCTTCACAGGTTGCGTTTAGATGAGCGAGAAGGGCAAGAACTAGTTTGCGGACGGAAGGCTTTTGGATAGAGAGGTTTTTTTGTTGGTTATAAATATGTATTTTCATTGAAGAAGGAGCCGGAGATCGACTTGACGCGGCTCCCATTCAGTCTTAAATTGAAGGCGTTTTTGGAAGGCCGGTCACTTTTTTATTTTTTCCGTCTTCCCATCTGCCCAATTTGCGAAGGACATCGATTCGTTCGAATCTTTTGAGGACGTTCCGTTTTTTTGCGCCTTTGCTGCTTTTTCCGTAGCTTGTGTGTCTTGTCATGGGTTGTTATCCAATTTTAGGTATAAACCGGTTAAAGTGCGATTCAGCCGAAAGGGCGTTTTCATGGGTTTTGTAACCATGCTCTAAATTGTCTTTTTTCGCTCCCGTTTTCGGGCTGGGCGGGCGGGGCCTTCGTGGAGAAAGGTGCCGCTTTTTCCCTTGTTTACTCATCCGTGTCATCGTTTGCTCCCATTGCAATGGTAAAAGAGGAAATTATAAAGGCCGCCAGACTATCGGGCAAGAGAGAAACGCTTCAGAGATCAAAAAAAGGGGGCGGAATGAGCCCCCAATGAAAATTTATTTTGCGATATTGGTGTTTTTAATACTCAGCAATAAGGCCGTGCTTGTTACTGCTGCAACTCCGACCCATGCGGCCGCTTTTAAAGTTTTTCTAGTTGCTACGGCTAAAGCATCTGCGCTCGAACTGATAGCTTTATATCCGGCATATCCGGTACCGATGAGAAGAATGGCGATAGGGATCGTTTCCGCCCATTCTTTATTGAATTTCTGAGTAAAATTTTTTGGAACATAATCGTCTAAGTCGTCAATGTGCTCTCTGACAAATCCATCGAGATATTGGAAGCAATCACGGAATAACTGCCCTGCTTTTTCTGTGGCATTTCCAATATACGGCGCCGCGTATATTGCTGCATTTTCGACGAAAGGCGTAGCTTGTGCGGCTGAGTCTCGAATAAAACTAATTACTTGAGAAGTAATGTTTGCTGACATAATAACCCCTATTTTTTCAATGACAGTATAATTAATAGTGCGATTTTTTCTCAAAGCAAAAATTATCTTGCTTCTATCAGGAATCCCATTTTTTTATAGGCATCATAACGGAGGGTGGAAAGATTTTTTTTACTTGGCGAGGTCAAATCTTCGAATTCGTAGATGATCCGGAAGGGCCCTTCTATCAACAAGGGGGTGGGGCAGAGATTAAAGGCGACCCTGGCTCCGTTCACATTTTTTTTTACTTTCGCGATAGCAATTAAATCTTTTACTGCGTCGTCGGAGGCGATGTGGGGCAGGAAACTGGATTCCGGGAGTTTCCAGAGCAGTTCGTCGACGAATTGCTGCGATCGGGAATCTTCCGCCAGGATCAAAAAAAGTTCTTTTTTTTCAAAATGGGTTTGAGCGGTTTCGGCGATCCGCTTGAGCTTTGAAGTATTATCCCTCACTTGAAAAAACACGATCCGGGTGAGCGGCGCTTCAGAATTCATCATCCTTATCCAACCCCATTTCCTTCTCGGGCACGATCATGCCGCATGAGACCAGGAATTTAACCACTTCTTCATTCGTCATGTCAATTCCATAGACGTCTTTTTCAGGAACCAAAAACAGAAAACCGGAAATCGGATGGGGGGCGGTAGGGACAAAGACGGAAAGCAGGGGTGTTTTTACCTTCTCCTGGCACTCTTCCGCCACTTCGCCGGCTTGGAAACCAAGGCAGAAATTCGGACGGCAGGGGAAGGGCATCATGACAGGGCGTTTGAAGGCTTTTTTCCCGTCCGTTGAAAAAAGGGCGGCAAAGACATCGCTGCTGACTTTGTAGACTGTCTTGATGAAAGGGATTTTAGAGATGAGCCGATTGGTCCAACCGATCAGATTTTTGACCAGGAGCCACCGGGTCACGACCCCAAGGACCAAGATAAATATGCAGAGAAAAATCAAAGAGAACAAGCGGGATAGGAAAAGGGTTAGCCCCTCGGGAAGGACGAAAGGAAGCTTCGCTTGGATGGCTGCGACGATCGGTCCTACAATGTTGACAAACGGGGTGGTGAACAGATCAAAAAGGAAAATGATCACCATCAAAGTGAGGACGAGAGGGAAAAGAATGATGAAGCCTGTCAGCAGGTATTTTTTCATTTCTCAGCCTCATGTTTAGCTTGTTTGTCCGGCTGGATGACTGCGCAGGAGACGACGTATTTGATGGCGTCTTGCGTTTTCATATTCAGGTAGATCAATTCCGATTTTTTACAAACCACAAGGAATCCGGTCGTCGGGTTTGGAGATGTGGGGATGAAAACGGAAATCATCTCTTCATGCTGGCTTTCGCTGCAAGCCTTGGGCGCTGCGCGGGCGATGAGGCCGATGCAGTAGCAGCCTTGATAAGGAAAGGGAAGCATGACGACTTGTTTGAAGGAATTTTCCGTAGAGGAAAAAAGGGCTTTTACGATCTCTTTCGATGTTTTATAGACTTTGTTGAACAGTGGAATTTTGTGGAGAAGAGCGTCGCCGAAGTGGATCAGCTGTTTGAAGAAGTATTTTCTAGCGATAAATCCTAAAAAGAAAATCGTAAAGAAAAGGGTGATCAAAATCACAAATTGGCTGATCGTCCGGATAGCGGATTCCGAAATGACCGGCCCATAGGGTCCTTTGAACAATCCATGCATCAATGTGGAAACGATCCCCAAGAAGGGTTTAGTCAAAAAGTGGATGACGAAATGGACGATCCAGATCGTGACTGCAAGGGGAAGGAGCGTCACGAGGCCTGTTAAGAAATATTTCTTCATAACCTCATGATAGTGGGTAAAAGCAAAATGGTAAATGCTAAATCCGGAAACGATAAGGGAGGAGGGCGTCCTCCCCCGCATAATCGACACCGATCCGAGGACCGATGAGGATGGAGCCGGGCTCCGGTTGAAAGCCCGTATCTGCAATCCAGAGCACTGGGCTGTCTAGAGAGATCCCATAAAGTTCCATTGTGATTCCCAACGCTTGGGTGAGAGCGCCCGGTCCATTCGTCAATGTTTTATCCAGCTGTTTCTTTTTGCGCCGCTCTACCATCGTCTCGATGCCCCAAACCGGTTGAATCGCTCGGATCAAGACTCCTTGGGGATCATTTTCTTTCGAGACAACGGCGTTGAGCATGTGATGGATGCCGTAGCAAAGGTGGACGTAGGCGCTGCCGCCTGCGCTGTACATGATCTCCGTCCTCGCCGTTCTCCGGTTGTTGTAAGAATGGCACGCTTTGTCGCTGGCCCCTGCATAGGCTTCCGCTTCGATAATGATGCCTCCGGTCAGACATCCGCCGATATGGGTAAAAAGGGCTTTTCCCAATAACTGGCGCGCAGCGGAGAGCGCATCGGAATCGCGATAAAAAGAGAGGGGCAGCGGCCTGCTTACCGTTTTTTGGCGGGTTTGATTTCTTTCGAAGAGACGATGGACCATTCTGTTTGCTGAAGGATATAATCGATCTTATCGAGCCGTACATCGATGGATTGGCCGGCCGTGTAAGTTTTCCCCGAACGGCGTCCGCGGAAACTCATTTGCGCTGGGTTGAATTCGAAATAATCGTTCCCGATTTTCGAAACATGCAGGTTCCCTTCAAGGTCGAAAGCGGGGACTTCGAAAAAGAGGGCGAACGGTTTGACCCGCGTGATGATAGCCGGATAAACCCGTGTCGGATCTTCGTCGAAATACGTACTCGCGAGACGGAGCTTCTTGAGGATCACGACGGAGCTTTCGGCGCGGAAGGAGATCCTCTCTTTCTCCGAGCAGGCGGCCGCAATGCCGTTCAGGTCGGCGTTTTTCGGCAGATCGTCGAAAAGCAGCCTTTGGATGATGAGGTCAGTATAACGGCGGATCGGGCTTGTGAAATGGCAGTAGTGTTCGAGGGCCAGTCCATAATGGCCGATGTTGTCCGAGGAATAGCAGGCGAGCCGCATGCTGCGGATGAAGCTGACCGATAGCTGGGGCAGTAGAGGGGATGTTTTAGCTTCTTGGAACAGTTTTTGGATATCGCGGTGAGATGGCTCGGGCGGCAGGAAAAAACCGAGGGAGCGGGCAAAGGAATAGAAATCCTTGAACGATTCAGCTGTCGGCTGTTCATGGACGCGGTAGATGAGGGTCTTCCCTTTTTTCGCAAGGTCGATGGCCACGAGTTCATTGGCCTTCAGCATGAATTCTTCGATCATCTGATGCGTGATGTCGTATTCGACCCGCTCAATTTTTACCGGTACCCCTTTGTCATTGACGAGGATCACGTCGTCGGGCATCGAGAAATCGATGCTGCCCCGTTCCATCCGCTTTTGTTTGAAGAGGAGGCACAGTTCGACCATGAGGTGGAGAAGGGGGGCGTGGGGGCTTTTTTTCTTATTTTCGAGGACGGCGAGCGCCTCTTTGTAGGTGAACCGCTTTTGGCTTTTAATGCAGGAGCGGTGGATCTGGTAATCGACTAAGTTGCCCTGCTTGTCGAATTCCGCTAAAACCGATTGGGTCAGCCGCTTCACTTTCGGCTTCAAACTGCAAAGTTCGTTCGACAGCTCCTCAGGGAGCATCGGGACGACTTGGCCGGGGAAATAGGTCGAATTGCAGCGGAGCAAAGCCTCTTTGTCAAGATGGCTGTCGGGCTTTACATAATGGGCCACATCGGCGATGTGGACGCCGAGAAGATAGTGGCCATTTTCCACACGGGAAAGAGAAATCGCGTCGTCGAAATCGCGGGCCGTGTCGGGATCGATCGTGACGCATTCCCAATCGGTGAGATCGGTGCGCCCTTTCATGTCTTTCGCCGTCACTTTGTTCCCGAACTCTTTCGCCTCTTCCAAAGCTTCCTTAGTGAATCCATCGGGTAGCTCGAATTCTTCAATCGCGGCAATGACATCAATTGAGGGGTCGGAAATGTGGCCGATCAGGCGGGAAAGCTCTGCTTCCACAAGTTCGTCTTTATTGGTCCATTCTTTCACTTTGCAGATGATCCGGTCTCCCTCTTTCAAGACAACGCTTTTGGCCTTGACGACCACTGGTTTGTCTTTTCCGAGAAGGGGCGCATAGGCGATGTAATGGCGGCCTGTCTTATTGAGGATGGTGCCTGCCAAATGAGACCGGCTCCGTTTGAGGATCGCGACGACTTCCCCTTCGGGGCCCTTCGCTGAAACAGTTGGGTTGATTTCGATCTCTACAGTGTCGCCGTCGACGGCGTCCATCATGGAGTGTTTGGGGATGAATACATCGGGCCCTTCGCCGAGTTTAACGAATCCGAATCCTTTTGGATGGACGCTGATTGAGCCGGTAGCGAGTTGGGCGGTGGAGGGCAATGAATATTTTTGATTTTGCAAAATAAGTAGGTTCTTTGACACGAGGTCGTTAAGGATTTCTTGAAATAAAGGTTGATGGATTTCGGGAATAGCCAGAAGCTGGATCAGTTCCTCAGATGTGGAGGCTTTGTAGCGTTTGCCTTGGAGGTATTGCAGGAGGGTTTTTTCGAGGTTGCGCGTCGTTTTGTCTGACTTGCCGGTCGGCTGTACTCGACTTTTTTTATTTCCGGGGGCGCCGCCTCTCCGTCTATTGAAGGCCATATCCCCTCATCATAGAAAGAGCGCCCATAACCCACAAGCTGAAATTAGCAACGCTGTATGGAATTATTTGCGAATTCGGGGACTTGAGGGAGTCGGGAAGAGGGGAGGCAAAGCCGGAAAAGGATCTTCCAGATCCGTTTCAGGTTCTTCAAAATATCCATTTTCTACCCTTTCTTCCCATTCTTCAAGAGCTTCAAAAAAAGCGAGGTTGAACAGTTTTATGCTTTCTTTGGCTATTTTGATCTGGAAGTCATTGCTTTTTTTCAGAGATTCGAAAAGGGGATTGGCCGGATCTAATTCAGCCCGAGTTTTAAGGAGCGATCTATACATTTCGAAATGAGGTTTTAGCAACTCCCAATCGGCCTTTGCTATAATTATATCTGAGATTTCCTTGTGGACAGATTTCTGACCGTCATATTGACTGACTGGGCAATTTTCGTCATAAGCGTCCAAAATTTGGTACGCCTCTTCAAATTCTTTCCGGCTTTTGACTTCCTCAACGAGTTCCTTAAGTTCTTCATGTTTATGCAGACAAACTTTCAGCGCGCTTTGAAGATCTCCATTTCTCATAAATTTATCGCGAAGAAGAATTGAGGAGGGAAAATTAGAATGATCACGAAGAAGAGAGAAATTGTACTGTTTGAGGTTTATTGTCTTAATGATCGAGTTTTTTACCTCTTCCGTTTCGAACTCATCGAGATGATCTAAAATACGAACAAAACCTTCTTCAAATTCTTCTTCTTTAAATTTGATCAATTCCAAAGCACCCACAAGGTCAAATTTTGCAAGGCGGACGTCGACGCTTTGCATGAGCGGGGATTGCGATGGACTGGGAGGAGCGATTGAGTCTAAGGCTTCGGGCATGTCGAATTTTGCAAGTCTGTCATCGACGCTTTGAGTGGGAATGGGCGGCGGTGGGTTGGACGGGTTTTGAATCAGACCGTTTGCAGGCGCTCGCGAATTCATATAAGCCAAAGCTGCAGCCCCAAGTAAAATGCCTCCAAGATAGACAATGGCTTTCAAGGCGGGAGAAAAAATCCTTTTCGACTCAACCATCAGCATCTGCGAGGTCTTGAATGGGGCTGTCTTTTTGGCTGAAGCGGGCAATTGGACGATTTCATTGCGGAGGAATTCTCGGATGGTCTCGGAGGATTTGCCCGTTTCAGCTATTTCATAAAGCGCTGTATTGAGAATGCGGTAGAGGTTCGACTGCGCGTTTGGAGGGGTCGATTGTCTGACCGCTTCAAAACACTCTTTTACCGAGGATAGATCATTCCCTTCGATCTGACAGAAGAATGCAATGATCTGCTGTTCCATCGGCGATGGATCTTGCGGAGCGAGCCCGTTTTCTCCTTCCGTGAGATGGACCCAAGCGTGTTGAGCGGTCGAAAGAGCGTTTCCTGACAATGGATTTTTCGTCAAAAACTCTGCAAATTGAAATTCAGGAGCCGTTTGCGTTTTCTCTTTGAACGGATTCGATATTATTGAATAACAGTTTGAAATTAAATTATTATAAATTGTCATCTTAAGGTCCGTTTTTATTGAGAGATTTTATTTTTTTTGGTTGTTATAGGGCAACAAAAATCAAATTTGATTTTTTTTGGCCGACTTTCTTAAAATGATCCCATGAATTTAAAAAAATCGATTGCATCGCTCCATTTTTATCCCATTAAGGGTTGCAGAGTTATCGACTGCCGGAAGGTAGTCGTAAATCCGATGGGCCCGGAGATGGATCGAAGATGGATGATCGTCGATCCGAACGGCCGGTTCATCTCCCAGAGGCAGGAGCCTCGGATGGCTCTCATCGGGACGGCTGTGGACAAGGGCGGTTTAACTCTCCAGATTCCCAATGAACCAGATACCTGGATCCCGATTTCTAACGAGGGACAGAGAAAAGAAGTAGGTATATGGGACGATGTTTGTCTGGCCATCGATCAGGGGGAGGAAGTTTCAGAGCGTTTAAGCCGGTTTATGGGGCGCGATTGCCGCCTCGTTTTCATGCCCGATTCGACCCATCGCCCCGTCAATCCGAAATATACCGGACCCGAAAGCAAAGTCGGGTTCGCCGACCGTTTTTCCTTTTTGCTGATTTCTGAAGCTTCTTTGGACGAATTAAATAGCCGGCTCGCTGTTCCTGTGCCTATGAACCGTTTCCGGCCCAATCTCGTTATTTCAGGCTGCAAACCTTATGAAGAAGATACCTGGAAACGGATCCGGATCGGGAAGATCCATTTCAAAATCGCCAAACCCTGTTCCCGCTGCACTGTTACGACGGTCGATCAAGCAACGGGGCAAAGAGGGGAGGAGCCATTGAAGACTTTGGCCGCCTATCGGAAGCAGGAAAAGGGGATTATGTTCGGTCAAAATCTCGTCCACGAAAATCAGGGCTTTTTATCGGCCGGCGATTCGGTCGAAGTATTGGAATGAGTTCCGTTCAGCCTATTTAAAGCGATTGTCAAAGCCTGTCCAAAAGCGCTGGAAGATTTCATCCTCCCAATCATTTTTTCGATGGGAAACACGCGCATCGAATAAAACAAGATGAATCCGATGGCCAAGGGGCGGAGTAGATGCCAGATCAAAGAGGCAGAGCTCTTTTCAGCGAAATAAAGCAAACTCGCAGTCAGGACGACCGACCCTAAAAAAAGGGGTTTACCCATTTGCCTTAAAGCCCCTTTGATTGGAGAGGAAGCAATGGATCGATTTTTTGGAGCGGCCCAGCGACTTATCTTCGACACCCACCGATCAAACCACGAGAAGGGCAAAAAAGCCATTGCGGCAACCATCAGAGCTTTTGCCGCGGCCAAAGCGCAAATGCAATAGAGCAGCGCCCCGCCGCTGAAGGGAAAGATGCGGGCGAACTCTTTAAAGCTAACGGTGAGGGTCCCTGCTCCGAAAATGACCCCGTACAAAAGGATCGGTTGAGCGAAAGCCCAAAAACTGGCCAAAATCCCGCCCACGAGCCTTCCCAAAAAAGTGTGTCCGAAGAGAAGCGTGCCAAGAGAGAAAAGCCATCCTTGCATGGCGATTGCCAGCATCGGCGTCAGTTTATTGCCGGCGGGAGACAGGGATTTTAACACAGCTGCGATATTTGAAATTACAGCGGGAGAGGCCTCTTTTTTCCCGTCAAGCGACGCTTTCATCAAAATGAAGATTTGGTTCAAAGAAAGGAATTGGCCCCTCAGAGGGATGCGCGCCGCGTGCAAAGCGCTTCCCAAGCCGACCTCGGCGAGAGCCAAAAGTCCAGCGTAGGTTCCCACTAAATGGTTTCGATCTTCTTTTCTTGCCACTGTATCTAACGTATAGGGTCATAGACAATACAGCAAATTGAACAAAAACTTAAAGCGGCCCGATCGCTTCTTGTAATTTTAGGTAGAGTCTAAATGTGTTTTTTATTTAGGCTTCGTATAAATTTTTTAAACGGAGGTCAAAGCGTATGTCTTCAGCTCTATATTTAGCAACGGCTCAGGCAAGTCAGATAGGAAAGAGTCATGATAAACAGGGAACGAATTCCATATTTTCAAATCCCTATCCAAGATTGATGATAGATCAAATTCCGACAGACCTACCGAAAGCTCGAGATCCCAATCCGAACAATAGATCTTCCACCCCGCACAAACGATCTCATGGAGTAGAACGAATTTTATCATTTCTCGGCCATTTAGAAAGAGGAATCATCCCTTCGTCGTTGACAAAACGTCTTAAGCAAATTCAGAAGAATCAATCAAAGGTTCCTCCTCCACCTCCTCCGAAAATCGACCCAAGGTCTGCTGTACGGGTGATGCCTGAAGGGCAAAAGCATCATAAATGCCGTTATGTTCTATGGGACTAATTTTTGATTGAAGAATGGATCCTCGCATGCCGATGAGAGATATCGTCAATGCTGAGGATCCATTTATTTGGGTCAAGATAAGCAAGATTTTTTCTTTTTTTATCTTGTTCATCATGCCGACTATGTCGATCCTGATTATCCTGTCTCTTACTTTGACAATCACTCACCCATTATTTTAGCGTAAGCGACGGCCACGTTTTGATTGGATTGATTGACGATTTGGATGTTTCTCCATTCGATGAAAGGGTCTTCCTGGATTTTTTTGAGAAGGAGATCAGAAGAATCGCCTTTGAACAGGCCGCCCCATGCATGGAGTTCGCAATTGGACAAGGCGGAAATTTTCAAAGCGGTCGATACCATTTCCCTTAAATCGCCGGCAATGCGGGAGAGGACCGCTTTAGCGGCGGGATCCCCTTGCGCGGCATTTTCAAAAACAAGGGGAGCGGCGCTGGCGATCTCAGCAGGGGTCATCTCCCCCGAATTGATCTTAGGCACGAAAGTTTTCAATTCTGAAACGCCAAAATGTTTCTGCAAAACGGGGCTGAGCTGCGTTGCGGGACCATACCCGAATTCCTCTTTAAGACAGGCTTGGATGGCTTGAAGCCCCATTTGGTAACAGCTTCCTTCATCTCCTAAAATCGTCCCCAAGCCTCCCACGCGATAGCGGACTCCATTTTTTTCAGCAAAACAAACGGAACCTGTCCCAGAGACGAGAACGATCCCATTCCCATGAAGGAGTTTTAACGCCAGTTCCGCGTCGTTTTGCAGGATCAACGCTTTCTTGTCGATTCCCCATTCTTCGAAGAGGGAAGCTACGGCTGCGTTGTTTTGCGGCTGGGCAACGCCCGCCATCCCAGCGATGATGCGGGATCTCGGCAAAATGTCTTGCAAATTTTCGCCGTCGATTTGGAGATCCTGAAAGAGATCGTCCAAGACGGCTTTTACCCCTTCTTTCCTAATTACGTTAATATTAGAAGGGCCGGCTTGGTAACTTTGGACGATTTGTCCGTTTTTTAAAAAGGGGACCGGGCGGCCTTGGGAATCGAGAATTTGGAGTTCGGTTTTAGATCCTCCCCCATCGATGCAGAGGGTATAACCAGATTCGAGAAAATCGAGTTTTTCTCCTCGTTCGGCCAGGAAATCGACCGCCTGCCGGATCGACTCATCCTTTGGGTCCTTTTGAAGATGAAGCAGGGCGAGCACGATTTTGACGACAGAGGGAGCGTATTGCCCTTTCTCAGTGAACTCTTTTTTTAGCGCGCTTATGTGTGCAATCGCATGGTAAAGCTCCCGTTCTGTCCACTTTAAGGGTCTTCCGGATTCGGACCAAATTTCTTTGACTAACCGGCAGCACCGGTCGATGAGCTTGCCGTTCGATGGACGGACATCCACCATCTGGTTTCCATAAATTTTATTCATGAGGATCATCGACCCGTTCGAGATCGAGTTCAAGATTTGCTTCAGCACAAATGTTTCGACGATTCCCAGAGGATCCGAAGGGATATTTCCGATGGAAACGCCGTCAATCTGCGAAGACAATCCGCCTCTGCTGATAACGACCCAACCAGTCTCGGTCTCATTGGAAGCGGCCTTTTCAACAATTTTTGAAAGGCTGGACGGGATTTCTTTTCCATCCGGGAGTTTGGCGACTCCGATCAACAAATTGCCTTTTCCAATTCGGCTATCTATTTCTTCCGAGTCCAGATCGAATGCATCAGTATCGCGATCGGCCTCTCTGCCTAATAAGGTTTCCCAGGCTTTCCGATTCTCTTTCTGATCTGCGAGATAGGCCCGGAATTCCTCTTTTTTTAGATGTTCTTCGCCGGCTCTCCGGATGGGATTTGTGGAGAAGGTCGGGGAAGATTCCGTTGCATCGATGAGGATGTCGCGAATCGAATCGCTTTGACCAATAAAGGTCACATACCCTTCTGACGTTTCGTCTTTTAAACGATAAAAATTGGAGTTGGGATTTGAAAAAACGGCCGTCTCTTTTCGTACTAATTCGGCGATCTCATTGAGATGGCCGCGGACGAGGGAAGTTCCTTGGCGGAGTTTTTGAGGCAATTCGTCTAAAGATTTAGATTCCGGCGACAAAGCTTTTTCCAAAAGCGCTCCTAAGCATACTAGCGCAATGCTCGCTCCTTGGAGGCGGGCCGAGCCTGCGATTGCCTGAGGCCCAATGTCTAATTCGAGAGGAATCGCGGGATTGTTTGTTCGTTCAAAGAGTTTTTGCGTCCGAGCGGGGATCTCTTTGCTATTGTAGAAATAGAGGACGCGGGAGCCCAGGTTCGCCGCAAAATGGCCGCATCCTGCATTGAAAGTAGATGAACCGCTCGACGAGATCAGCATGACTGTATCTTCAGGCTGCAAGCGGAACCCTTCCAATACTTTTTCTCCCTCTTTTTCCGAGTCTTCAAATCCCTCTTTCGCACGGATGACCGCTCCATCTCCGCCCGCGATCACGCCCCTGATTTTTCCTTTCGATTTGGGAACGGCGGCCGCGCATTTAGCTGCGAGATCGATCGCGATCCGCCCGCTGGATCCAGAACCGACGAGAAAGATCCGGCCCCCTTTTTGCAGCCGATCGGACAAATCGGCGGACAAGGGGCCGATCTCTGGAAGGAATCGCTCGAGGCCCTCCACGACTGCTTGGTCTGCATCGAGAAGCAGTTCCAATCCTTGGATCAAATCCTTTTGCAGAATCCGGCTCAGCGACTTCGTATGGGGATGCAGCTTTTCCGTCGATGCGTTGCCCAGGGAAAATTGCCTTTGGAATTCTTCAAAAGGCAAAAAGCCAGGAGGCAATCGAGTGAAAGGCGAGCTTTTCGATGAAAAATCTTCGTCGCCCAAAGAAATCGAGTTATCCGCTCTTATAGATCCAATCGCAGCCATCTTTTTTCCCCTGTTTGAAATGGGAGGGAATCATAATGGCTCATCTTTTATTTTCAATTGTTTTTTGCGCTTTCTCGAATTACTTCTTTGGCCGATTTGTCGATCCGCAACCCTTTGAAGATGGGTTGGCGCAGGATGCCGTCTCGAGTCCATTCGGCGAATGAGACTTCGCAGACGAGCTGCGGTTTGACCCATGTGGCGGCTGTGTTGGTTTCAAGTTCGTTTTGGAAAGGGCATTTTGAAACGATCTTCTTTTGCAATTGAGCGTAGACGTCGGCGAGCCGTTTTTCATCGAAGCCGCCTCCGACATGGCCGGCGTAGACGAGTTTCCCTTTTTCGTAGACTCCGACGAGAAGGGCGCCGAATTTTTTTCTCGATCCCTTCGGCTCCGTAAAGCCGCCGATGACGACTTCTTGCCGTAAATAGGCTTTGATCTTCAGCCAACTTGCGCTGCGGCCGAAATGATAGCAGCTCGACTTTTTCTTCGCGATGATCCCTTCCAAACCCTTTTTCTTCGCTTTCCGGAAAAAAACTTTCCCTTTCTCTTCGATCGACTCGCTTAAGCGGAGATATTCAGTGCGTGTGGATTGGAGGAGTTTTTCAAGGATCCGCCTCCTGTCGACGAGGGGAAGGCCTGTGAGGTCTTTCCCTTCGAAAGAAAGGATATCGAAAAGATAGTAATAGGGCGTTCCGGTCTTTTCCTTTGGATAGTTTTGCAAGAGTTGGAAATGGGATCTGCCTTGTTTGTCGAGAATGACGATCTCCCCGTCCAGGATGAAGCGGCCTGGAAGCTTTTCTAAATCTCTCACGATTTGAGGGAAGCGGGAATTGAACGATTTTTCATTGCGGGAGAGAAGCTGGACTTGTTTCGTTTTATGGGCGATGGCCCGGTATCCGTCCCATTTGATCTCGAAGATCCAATCTTTCGAGTCGAATGGCTGGTCGGCTAAAGAGGCCAGCATCGGCCGGATCGGACTCATGCGGCTTTGCGCTTTTTGGATTTTTTCTTCTCTTGGGTCTTCCGTTGTTTCAGGCTGTTTTCAAGAAGCGAAAGGATATCTTTGACTTTCGCCGATTTTTCCTCCGGAGCTTTTTGGATGGCGACCCGCTGCCCCTTCGCTTTTCTCTTGATCATCGCTTTGATCTCGTCCGTATAGGAGTCGGAATAATCGCCGGGCTTGAAGGGCTTGGTCAGCTGGTCGATCAGTTTTAGCGCCATATCGAGTTCATTTTTCACGATGGGGCCTTTCGGGATGTTCAAATCTTTGGCGTCGAGGATTTCGCTCTCGTAACGGAGCTGATGCAAAACCAGCAAGTTTTCGTGGACCCGGATCACTCCCAAATGTTCGTGGTGGCGGAAGACGAAATGGCCGACCGCGACTTTTTTAGATTTTTTGAGTGCCTCGTAGAGAAGCGCGTAGGCTTTGCCGGCTCCCTTTTCGGGTTCGAGGTAATAGGGGGTGTCGTAATAGATCGTATCGATCTGGTCTTCTTCCGTGAAATCGATGATTTCTATCGTGCGGGTCTTTTTGATATTGGCCTTTTCGAAATCCTCTTCGGTAAGGATCACATAGTCTCCATCTTCGTACTCATATCCTTTGACGATCTCTTCCCAGG
The DNA here is from genome assembly GCA_963713105.1 of uncultured Chlamydiae bacterium. Classification (GTDB taxonomy): domain Bacteria; phylum Chlamydiota; class Chlamydiia; order Chlamydiales; family SM23-39; genus CAVQKJ01. Next base: position 325,070 of record CAVQKJ010000004.1, on the reverse strand, counting down.
GGATCTCTTTGCCGTCGGCCTTGCAGATCCTCGCATAGCGGATTTCGGAAAGATCTTTGCTGTGGAGCATTTTGAATTTGAGTTCGCGGCTTTTGCTTGCGCTATAGAGGCGGACCGGGATGTGGATCAATCCGAAACTCAAAGCCCCTCTCCAAATCGACCGCATAACCGCTAATCGCCCTTTTTCTCTCTCTTTATAAGATCCGCCCTTTCCAAACAATACCGAGCAGGCATTGTCTCCGTTTTTGATTGAAAGCCTATAAAAAATTTTAACCACAGAGAGCACAGAGATCATAGAGAAAAAATGCGCGATTTGCGTCTCTGTGGTTATTTTAATTGTGGCACGATTTCCCATTCCCTTGCCCGAAAACGACGTGGATAGCTATAGTACCCGCTTTTAATAGAGGCTTTGGATGAAAAATCTATTCTTAAAATGCTTTGGTTTTCTATGTTTGATCGGCGGCCTTAATGCCCAACCCTTTCAACCCGAGGAAAATGTGAAACAAAAATTTGTAACCGAAAACGAGAAATTTTTCATTGGCCTCGAGCTGCGGACTTCGAACCTGGAAATGCCCTCTCAAGTCAAAGGGCATTGGGAACGGTTTTATAAAGAATTCTTCCACCAGATTCCAAACCGCGTCCATGGATCGATACTCGCCCTCTACACCGATTATGAAGGGGATTATACGAAACCGTTCTCCTACATCATTGGCTGCGAAGTATCCTCTGTCGACGAGATCCCCGAAGGGATGGTCGGCAGAGTCATTCCGAAAGCACACTACGCTCTTTTTCCGTCAGACGGCCCATTCCCGACAGCGCTTGTAGAGACCTGGCAAAAAGTCTGGAAAGCGGATATCCACCGGACCTACACAAGCGATTTCGAATTTTACGGCTCCGATTTCGATCCGATAAAGAATCCCAAAGTGGATATCTACATCGCTGTTGAAGAACCTATCCAAATAAAGGCTTTCGGTGAGTTTTGAGATGATTTTTCTGCAGATTTTTGTGCGAAGGAGAGGGCATACCTGCCAAGGTAGACCTCGAACTGAGCAAAAAAATCTGCCAAAAATCGCTCAAAAGGCCCGAAATTGCTTTATTTGGATAGGTTCAATGATGAAACAGATTATTTTTTGTTTTATTCTATTCGGTATGTCTTTGCAGTGTCTCGAAATCGCGATCATCGGAGGGGGCCAGTCGGGACTTGGCCTCGGATTGGCGCTCCGGAAGAGGAATATCCATGATTTTGCCATTTTCGATAAGTCTCCCAATGGATATGAAGGCCCTTGGCTGACGACCGCGAGGATGCCGATCCTGAGGTCGAAAAAAATCGGCCTGTCTGGGCCGTCGCTCGGCGATCCCAGCCTCTCATTTCAAACTTGGTACGCTTCGAAATATGGAAATTGGGAGGAATTAGGCGCTGTTCCTACGCCTCTGTGGGCTGAATATTTGCGCTGGTATAGGGAAGTCCTCTCTCTTCCCGTGCATAATGAAATGAACCTTCGATCGATCGTCCCTGAGGGGAATTCTTTTAAGCTCCTCTTTGAAAACGGCGAAGAAATCCATGCCAAAAAAATCATTTTGGCGACGGGAAGGGATGGGTGTGGAGGATTCCGCATGCCCGATTTTGCTTCAGCCCTGCCTAGGAATTTGGTTTATCACACAGGCGAACCTATCGATCCTGCGCTCATGAAGGGGAGAAGGGTTTGCGTGATTGGCGGAGCCTCATCCGCTTTCGATGCTGCGGAGACGGCTTTGGATGCAGGCGCGGAGCATGTGGACATGGTTTTTCGCAAAGAATCGATACCTACCGTCAATTATTTAGCTCTTTATAAAGAATGGGACGCTTACTATTTTAAAAGCGATTCTGAAAAAATCGAGCTGATGAATCTTTCCCATGAAAAAGGGGGGCCTCCTCCGCCAGAATCTGTCGCCCGTCTGATGGCAAAAAAAGAGAATTTGTCATTTCATAATATGACTTGGGTCGAGGCTGTTTCCTGGGACGAAAAAATTCTCCTGGAAACCAATAACGGACCGATCGTTGCAGACCTTCTGATTCTTGCAACGGGCTATATCGCAAATCCTCTTTTAGTCCCCGAGATCTCTTCTTTCGCCGATCGAATTCTCACCTGGAAAGATCAGGTCGTAGGAATCCCGGAGGCCTTAGCCTCGTTCCCTTATTTAGGGCCTCATTTTGAATTTTTGGAAAAAAATCCTGAATCTGCGCCTTTTCTTAAAGACATTCATCTATTCAATTACGGCGCTTTTTTAAGCCATGGGCGAGTGGCGGGGGATATCGATCAAATCGCAATTGGATTGAATCGACTTGCGGATGGTATTAAAACCGATTTGGAGAAAAAATAATGGAATTGACGATTGCGATCGGGTCTCGGAATCCAGCTAAAATCGAGGCGGTTAAAGAAGTATTCCTGCGCTATCCCGATCTCTCCGCTTCCCGCTTTACGCCTCTTTCCGTCCCTTCAGAAATCTCCGACCAGCCGCTTACGATCGAAGAGACGCTCCTCGGCGCAAAAAACCGCGCTAAAAACGCCTTCGAGGCGAGCGGGATCAGCCGGTACAGCGTTGGGATAGAAAGCGGCTTATTTCCCGTCAAGGGAACCCAAACCGGTTTTCTCAATGTTTGCGCTTGTTCCGTATACAACGGAAAAGAGCATTGCATCGGGCTCTCCTCCGGATTCGAGGTCCCTCATCGGATCCTCGAGCTGGTTTTGGAAAAAAATATGGATTTAAGCCAGGCCTGTGTGCATTCCGGCATTACGGCCAATGCGCAAATCGGTGACGCAGAAGGATTGATCGGCATCCTCACAAAAGGGAGGCTCGACCGCAAAGAATATACGAAACAAGCGATCATTACCGCTTTAGTGCAGCTTGAACATTCGCAATGGTACCATTGAGATTCAGTGATTCCAGTTTTAGTTTTTTAAGGTCGGGCAAACTGTTCTCCGTGATCTTCGGACAGCCTGTCAAAGACAAAGAGCGGATCGACGTCTCAGATAGGTAAGAAATCCCCCTGTCGGTAATCTGCGGGGCGTTGAAAAGCCATAACTGTTCGAGAGGAAGCTGTTTCAAGAAAAATAGACTTTCGTCGGTCAGATGGGAGCAATCGGAGAGGGTCAAACGGCTGAGACGGAGATTGTTTTTGAAAAGGGCGATGAGAGAGGCTTCGGCGATATTACCTGCGCCAAACAATTTAAAATGGGTCAAATTACGGCACTCTCGGGCGATGGCTTCGATGCCGCTACCGCTCAAGGAATTACCATTCAAGAAAAGCGATTCCAGACAAGGGAAGGATGCAGCGAGCTTCTTCACGCCCGGGTCGGTAAGCCGCTCTGAATCGGATAAATCGAGTGAGATGAGCTTTGTAGACACTGGAGCCTGATCGAACGCTGCGTCGGTTAAATCGCTCAGCCCTTTCAGATTCAATTTTTCTAAGTTCCGGCAGATTGAAAAAATCGATCCGATCCCTATGTCGCCGAGAAGCAGGCAATTCTCCAATCGGATGATCCGGAGCGATTCTCCCACTCGGTCAATCAGATGTTCGTCGGTAATCAGTTGATCTGAAAAATCGAGTTCAAGAAGGGAAGGAGTCCGGGCAGAGGGGGGTTTTTGATAAACCGCGTCAAGCGAGGAAAAAAATTGGTGCGTCTCTTTCTGCAGCGATTCGGCCAGAGTGGAATGAACGGCCGCCAAATTCTCTGTTTCTTTTGGATCGCGGCTCAGGTCGTATAATTCGCCCTCGGAAGATAGGCTGTTTTCTATCCATTTCCAATTTCCTTTACGGCATCCGCGATACCCTTCTGAATAGGGGTTCTGAATAAAAAGAGTCCGCTCGGGATGCGAGCGCATAAGGGAGGCTCCGTATGATGGGATCATTCCTTGAAGGTTGCAAAGATCCATTACAGTCGGCAAGAGATCCATTTGCGAGGCGGGATTATCGATGACTTTAGGATTAGCGATCCTGCCATCGGCTAAAATAAGAAGCGGCACGCGTACGTTCTCTTCGTAAATGAATCTCGAATTATAAAAATTATCCCGATGTTCTCCCATAGGCTGTCCGTGGTCGCCGAGTACAAAGAGGATTGTTTTTTGGCTCAAATTTCTTTCGCGCAATAGATCGACGAAAAGACCGAGGCAAAAATCGGTGTAGTGGGTCGTGCGCAAAAAACGCTCTTGCGTCATTGGAAATCCAAATGAAGGAGCGCGATAATGGCTTGGGAGATTAGAGGGGAGAAACCAGGGATGGTGGTTTGAAATCGTGAAAAGAGTCAAGAAAGCAGGTGTTTTCTGGTCTTCGAGCCATTTTGCGCTATGGCGTATTAGACGTTCGTCGTCGCATCCCCAGCCGAGACCCTCCTTATCTAGATTTCCCCGGTCTTGAATTTCATCAAAATGGTGCTCTAAAAATTCCCGCTGCTTGTCATAACTCAATGAGCCGTTATGATGAAAAGCGCTTCTATAACCCTGATTTTTTAAGATCTCCGGCAAGCCCGCATAAGGAAAGTCTACATAGGGGTGCAGCCCAACAGATGTGGATCCCGGAGGCAGGCCGAATAAACCAGCGAGAAGGGCCCTGTAAGTCAGTGTGCCATTGGCATAAAACTGGGAGAAATAAATCCCCTCCGTTGCAAGTCGATCGAAACAAGGAGTAGCCTTAGCGCATCTGTTTTTTTCGCTGAATGATTCGAGAAAAAGAAAGATCAGATGGGGGTTGTCAGAGGTGTTTATTTCAAATGTTTTAGGTCCTGAAAAGGAGGCGGGGCGATAAAACGGCGCGTCGTTTAAGAGAGGTTTTTTCCAAAATCGAGCCAATACATCGAGATGTTCTTGAAAGAGGGGGTTATTGCATGCGAAGGCGGCGGTTTTAGAAAGTCTTGCAGACCCTAAGAAAACCAAAGGGGCTATTACCGCGAAAAGACACAGATATTCGCTTGAGAAAGAACTTGGCCGAGGAAGAGATAAATAAGCCAAAGTATGAGCCGCCAGCGCGCTGCATCCAACCCAAAAAAAACGTCGCAGACCCAGCTCTTTGGCTGAATCCCAGAGGGACTTCGGGTGTATGAGGTGGCGCAGATGAACGATTCGCATTCTGAGATGCATTTTTTCAAAAAGTAAAGCATCGAAGATTAAATAGAGGTGGAAGGAGAGGCCGAGCGCAGTAGTCAAAAGAGGGAAAAAGGGAAGGAAGCACACCAGTTCAAAAACGATGAAAACATCTTGCAGAAACCCGTTCCATTGAGGAAAAGAAAAATCGAAGGAGCGAAAGCGAAGAAAAACAGGAAGAGATAAAAAGAAAAAACTCTGCTCCAGCATCATTTCTGATGATAGAGCAGAGGGGAAGTTAGAGACAATTTAAAAGAAGGAGGAGTTGTTTATTAGAATTCTCCCCACATTGCGAAATTCAGTACGCCTGTAAAATCGCCGGTTGTTTTTCCGTTTTCATTATCGTTTTGCAAAGCTGTTTGAAGAGCCTGCAAATTTGCAGCGCTAGGGTCGTTATTGACTGCCGCAGCTAAAGAAAGGATAGAGTTAGGATCCGATGCAGAGCCTAAAAATTCAGTGAGCGTTTGCAGATAGCCGTCTTCTTGTTTTCCAGAGGCAGGCGTGCTATCGGTGTTGAAATTGGCCACATCTTGAGCGATCTGCATTAGGTCGATTTTCACAGACTTACCCGCTGCCAAATCCTGATTGTATTTAACAAGGTCTGCTTGCAAATCTGAAATATCTGTTTTGATTGTGTTGTTATTCTGATTGAACTGGGAACCAGCGTGGTCTTCATTAGGGCCATGGAACCAATTGTTCATAGCTTCCGATCCGAATGTTGTATTAATAAAGTACATTCCTGTAGGAGTTTGAAGAGCGGCTAATGCTGCGCCTGATTTAGTCGGGTCGGTGCCCATGAGGTCGGCACACAAGTCGGCCGGACTTTCGGTCATGCCAGCTGGGATCGAGTTGATGGCATTGTAAATACCGTAAGCGTTTGGGTTAGCTACTGGATCGGGGATCCCGTTTTGCGCAAAATAGGCAGATAGATTGTTAATGCCTTGCGCAAAAGTTTCCAGTTCCGCCTGCGTAGGAGGATTGCTGAAATTAAAGCCATTCGGGCTTTCCGTATAGTAAAGCGAATTAAGAAGGTTTTGAAGGACTGGATCTTTATCTTCAGACCCTGCGCTAGAACCCTTAGGAGTGCTTGAAGGAGTTGTAGCAGTCATAACCCACTGATTGTTGATGTATACTAATGTCATATCTTCCCCGTTATTATTGTTTATTTTATCTATATATAATTTTAACATATAATTAATTATTTATCCCTATATTTCTTTATTATTGATAATTAACGATTTGTGAATTTCCTAACTCTTTAATAGTTAGTATTTTGTTGAATTATTTTTAAGTGATTGATATAGAATGGGTTATTTAATCGAAAAAATGGCTGTCTTGTCGATTTCTTGAATCGATCGTAACCCGATTTGGGCCATGGATATGCGAAGCTCGTTCTTTAAGATATCCAGTATTTCATTGACCCCCCTCTCTCCCCTGGCTGCGAGGCCAAAAGCCCAAGTACGGCCGATTAGACATCCATTTGCCCCTAAGCTCAAGGCTTTTAATAGATCAAGGCCTTTATAGATCCCTCCATCTATAAGAATCGTTAAACGGCCATCAATGGCATCAGCGATGGCGGGCAAGGAGGAAATGGTCGAGGGGACGCTGTCTATATGGCGGCCCCCGTGGTTAGAAACGACAATCCCGTCCATACCCGCTTTGACAGCCATTAGGGCGTCTTCGGGATCGAGGATCCCTTTCAATACGATCTTCCCTGGCCAATTTTCCCTGACCCAATCGAGATCCTTCCAAGTGAAACCGGGGTTGAGCTGGCCGGTTAGCCAATTGCGCATCGAAGCGAGATCGGGCAAATGGGCCGCTTCTTGCGGAACATTTCCTAAAAGAAGAGGTCCGCCGGCGATCCGGACCGAAGCGAACCATCTCGGATGCAAAAGACTTTGCATCATGCCGCAGAACTTTTTGGCGATCCAATTTCTTCTCCCGTGGCGCAAATAGCGGTAGCGGGTCCCGATCAGGGGAGTGTCGACTGTAAGGAGTAAAACGGGGCATCCTATCGATCGGGCCCTATCGAGAAGTTCGAGAGAATCCTTTTTTTGCTTCAGCATATTGAACTGAAACCAAAAAGGCGTTTGTGTCGATTTGCGCACCTCTTCCATCGGGCAAATCGCGGCAGCTGAAAGACAAAATGGGACATTTGCTTTTCGAGCAGCCAAAGCGGCTTGCACTTCTCCGCGCCTCGCATAGACCCCCGCGAAGCCGACAGGGGCCAGTATGAGAGGGAAATCGATTTTCTCTCCCAGTATCTCTACAGAGGTATCGATCGTGGAGACATCTTTGAGCACCCGTTTGCGAAACACGATCGTTTCATAATCCAAGGCGTTTCTTTTCTGGGTCGATTCATCGAAAGCGCCCCCGTCTATGAAGTCGAAAAGGGGGCGGGGCAGCCGCTTTTTTGCAAGAGCGCGATAATCGGAAACGGAAGCTAGAGGAAACCGCGGTCGGGGCGCGTCGAAAAATTTCATATGAATCGGTTCAATAGATTAGGAAGATCGCTCATCCGGTCGAAAAAGAAATGGGCTTTTGATTCCTGGAGCCGATTTTTCATTCGGGGCGTAATGTGTTTGCCCCCGCCGAAAGCGATGACAGTCATCCCTGCGGAAAGGCCCCCTTCGATGCCAGCCAGGCTATCCTCGATGACGAGGCATTGGTTTGGATCTGCCGCCATTTGTTTAGCGGCGTACAAAAACAGATCGGGGAAAGGTTTGCCTCTCTTCACGGATTCGGCGCTGTAAATGCGCCCTTCGAAAAAGGGGAGAAGACGCGCGATATTTAAAGTATAATGGAGCCTTTCCAGTCCGCTGCTCGAAGCGATGCATCGGGGAAGAGGGATGGATTCGATCGCTTGAGAGACGCCCTCTACTGCGGTGAGATGCCTTTCAAAGAGAGAGTTCTGTTTGTCGCTCATTTCTTTCCAGAAACCAGGGGGAAGATCGATTTGATACTTTTCTTTCAAAAGGATTTCAACTTCGCGGCTGCGCTTTCCCAATGCGAGATCGATGTATTCTTCCAATACGATCGGAAAGCCTAATTTTTGCAACGCCTCTACTTCGCATTGGTTGGCCACAGATTCGGTTTCGAGCAATACGCCGTCGCAGTCGAAAATAATTAAGGAAATCATAGAGGATAATGATCTTCGAATAGAGTAAAAATAGAAAGAAAAAAGAAGCCCCCCGTTGCAAAGAACGGGGGGCAAATGATTATTTTTCGATGTGTTTGTTCATAGCGCCAGCCATTTTGAGCATGTCGATCGGTCTGGATCCAAGAACGGCGGAAAGTTTTTTGTCTGGATTGATTATTCGGCGATGTTTGGAATCTTGCAATTTGTGCGCCTTAATATAAACCCATACTTTTTTCACGACCTGAGGACGGGTCATTTTTTTCGCGCCCACGATTTCAGCGAGCTCTGGCGACAAAGAATACATGGTTTGGGCTAAACCCGATTTTCTTTTTCCCGATGATTTGCGTTTGGTTTTTCTTTTCGCTGTAGTTTTTTTTCTTTTCACCATAAAAATTTCCCCTTTTTCACTTTAAGGTTTTTGAGAAACCGCATTGATGCGTTTTCCGTGTCTTCTATTTATGTGATGTAAGTTCTTTTGAGAATTCGTGCAAGAATATTTTTCAATTTTTTGAAAAAATTTTTCCCATGGTCAATCCTTGCATTCAAATTTCGTCGATTTTTTGGACCGGTAAACGTCTGCGAATTTCAGTGCAGAGAAAGAGAAGAATAATTCGCGCTTCGCGTTGCATCCACTCTAAGCTGGCATAGAACAGGTGAATGGCAGGTTTGGTGGATAAAACGGTTGGGCCAGTTTTGTAACAAGGGCAAAATGTAAACGTTTCCGATTTTAGCACAGAGAAAAGGAGGAAGAGAGAAAGAGAGGAATATTTCGCGCTTTGCGAGGAAACCTCTTTTTTCGCTCTCCAGCGAAAAAGGAGATTTTTTTTCTCTCTTCCTCCCTATCTCTCTTTCTCTGTGCTAAATGAGTGCCCCTTTACATCGCACACTTGTTATGGAGTAGGCCCAACCGTTTTATCCACATAAGCATGCTCAGATCTGTATTTATGCTGGGCCAGAGGTCATGCAGATGTATTTGATTTCGAGGTAATCGTCGATGCCGTATTTCGATCCTTCTCGGCCGATTCCCGATTCTTTAACGCCGCCGAAAGGAGCGACTTCGTTGGAAAAAATTCCGCCATTGACGCTCACCATGCCGAATTCAAGCCCTTCTGCGACGCGCCAAACGCGGTCTATGTCGCGGCTGTAAATGTAAGAGGCCAGGCCATAATCCGTATCGTTAGCCAATCGGATCGCTTCCTCTTCGGAATGGAAAGGCATGAGCGGGGCGACAGGTCCGAAAGTCTCTTCGCGCATGATTTCCATCTTGAGATTGACATGGTTGAGGACAGTCGGCTCATAAAAAGTTTTGCCGAGAGGATGTGGTTTGCCCCCGCAGGCAATCGAAGCCCCTTTGGAGACTGCGTCTTTGACATGTCTGTCTACTTTTTCAAGGGCGGCAGAGTTGATTAAAGGCCCCTGCTGCACTCCCGCTCCGAACCCGTCGCCCACTTTTAAAGCTTTAACCGCTTTGACTAGTTTTTGAGTAAACGTTTCGTAGATTGCATCCTGAACGAAAATGCGATCGGCGCAAATGCACGTTTGTCCCGTATTTCTGAATTTCGCAGCCACCAATCCTTGCACTGCCGCATCGATATCTGCGTCGGAAAAAATGAGGAACGGAGCGCTGCCTCCCAGCTCCATGGAGACTTTTTTCACTGTTCCGGCGCTTTGCGCCATGAGCAGTTTGCCCACTCGGGTAGAGCCGGTGAATGAGATTTTCCGTACGAGGGGATTGCCGGTCATTTCGGCTCCAATCGCAACGGGATCTCCGGTGAGGATATTGAGCACCCCAGCAGGAATTCCCGCCTCTGCCGCCAGTTCGGCTAAAGCAAATGCCGAAAAAGGGGTGGCTTCCGCAGGTTTGAGCACAACCGTGCAGCCGACTGCTAAAGCAGGGGCGCATTTGCGTGTGATCATCGCACTGGGAAAATTCCAAGGAGTAATCGCTCCAACGACCCCGATCGGTTGTTTGATCACAAGGAGATGCTGATCTTTCACGGCAGATGGGATAATGTCCCCATACACGCGTTTGGCCTCTTCGGAAAACCATTCGACAAAGTTAGCCCCGTATCGGATTTCGCCTTGCGCCTCGGCCAAGGGTTTTCCCTGCTCAGTCGTTAGGATCGCAGCCAAATCATCGATGTGTTCTATAATCAACTCATACCAACGGCGGAGGATTTGGCTTCTTTCCTTAGCGGTTTTTCCTCTCCAGGCCGGAAGAGCCGAGGAGGCGGCTTCGATCGCTTCTTTCGTCTCTTTCGCGCCCATCTTGGGAACCTCCCCAACGAGAGTCCCATTGCTGGGGTTATGGATGGAGAATGTCTCTTTACTCCCGCGCCATTCGCCATTGATGTAGCATTTGTGCTTGAATAACTCCGGCCTTTTCAATTTCATAAAATCTTGCCTTTTTAAAGGATGGCGCATTCAGAATATTTTGGGTTTAAATCATCGAGCGATGCAATAAGTTGCGCTTCGCTCATTTCAACTTCGGGATCATGTGCTAAATAATGAACCATTTGTCTATTGTCTCTCCCAAGCGCATAACTTAGAGGGGTATGGCCGTCCCGATCTTTAATATTTAATACTTCCTTTTTATTCACTTGTCCATAACCGAATCTCTCGCCGACGTAAGATTGAATAATATCTTGTACATCATCGGGAATTAAACCATCATCCAATGCTTCTTTTATTGTCTCTGAATCGCGATCATAAGACCTGACAGTTTCTAAAGCTTGTTTAAATTGAGCCACAGAACCTATCGCCGCCAAAGAATGCAAAGGGGTGAAACGGTCATTGGAAAGCTTGAAATTAGCACCGCCGTTTACAAGGGCTTGGAAAGATGCATCAGACACTTTCTTATCGGTGTTCAAAAAATCAAATAGAGGGGTTTCCTTCCTTGCATTTTTACAACGAACTAAACGAGAGCATTTTTTGGCTAAGAATTCAATCGATGCCCCTTGTTTAGACCGGCAAGCAAAATGCATGGCTGTATCTTTATTTTTATCTGCGGCGTAAGCGCAAGCCCCTCTGCTTTCAGTCAAACATTTTTTCATTGTCGCCACATCGCCCTGGGATGCAGCGCGAAGGAAAGACCTGTTAACAGCTTGATGATCCAAACCGGCTGATACAGAACTCATATCGATATCTCTAATATTTTTGGGGGGATCGTAGCAAAAAAAGGTCATTTGAAGATATTTTTTCCCTAGATAGGTTTTGCTGTTAAGAATATTTTTTATTATTCAAGATATCTGAAAGATTTCTTTTTTAATTGGGAATAAATCATGAAGATCGAATATCCTGTACGAACCTTCAAAACAGTGTTCAAATGAATCGCAAAACAGAACTCAAATTCCTATTTTTGATCGTCGCTATATTTGTCGCGGCTTGCATCGAAACCGATATTTACTTGCCCGCTTTTCCCGATATGATGGTCTGGTTTTCCGCTACAGAGGGCTCCATCCAAAGCCTTTTGACTTGGAACTTCGTCGGGATCTGCGTCTCCGGCCCTTTCTACGGACCCATTTCCGATGCTTTCGGCCGCAAAAGGCCTCTGCTGGTCGCATTGGGTATGTTTTTGGGCGGCAGCATCCTCACGATTTTTGCGCAAACCCTCGATTTCATGCTTGTAGGGCGGATCCTGCAAGGACTCGGCAGCGGAGGATGCTTCACTCTAGGCACCGCCATCCTTTTCGACGCTTTTCAAAAAGAAAAAGCGATTTCAGCCCTGAACCGGCTGAATACGATCATCCCTTTGATCATGGCCGGCGCCCCGATGCTCGGAGGCTATCTGAATCATTCTTTTGGATTCCGTTCGAATTTCCTTGCGATCGCATTTTTTGTCTTGGTGAGTTTGGCCCTCTGCTTATTCTTTTTTGAAGAGACCCATCCAAAAGAAAAACGGACTCCAGTGCAATTGAAAGCGACATTCGCCGATTTCAAACTGGCGTTTTCTTCATTGGCCTTTTGGCAAGTGACCCTTGTCATCAGCGCTATTTTCGCCGCATACATCGCCTTCCTTTCTGGCACTTCGGTCCTGTTTGTCATAGAATTCGGGATGAGCAAGGCGATTTTTCCCTTTATTCAGGCGGCGATCTTAGCCGGCTGGCTCGCTGGAAGTTTGGGATTGGACAGAGCGATTGCCAAATGGGGTATCCAGAAGATCAAAAAAACCGGAATCCTTTTATCGGTGATCGGCGGTTTAGAAGTGGGGCTTGTGGCTCTGGCGGCGCCTCGCGATCCCTATCTTTTGACTCTCGGGATGGTCCTTTACGCTTTCGGAGCGAACTGGATCATCGGGCTCTATTTTCCTGAAGGGATGGAAATCCTTCCGAAAATCAAGGGCGTGACTGCCAGTTTGCTCAACAGCGCCCGATTGTTGGTCGCTGCAATGGTTGTCGGACTTTCCAGTTCCCTCTATAACGGAACCGTGTATCCATTGGCAATCATCGTAGTCGCAACTGTAGCGGTCTTCTTGCCTACGTTGATTTTTTATGAAAAAGGACGCCCCGCCCGAAAGACAGAGTCATCCGAACACACAATGAGAGGGGAGTTCTAATATTCAGAACTCCCACGAATCTTCTTGCCCAGCGAATTAAACGCAAAGACGCATGAGCCGCAAAGACGCAAAAAATTTTACAAATCAGTGATCATTTTTCTCGATTGACAAATCTATTCTCCGCGTCTTTGCGTCTCTGCGTCTTTGCGTCTTTGCGTTAAATCTTCTCAACCAAGTTTCGCTATGCTAACGCTCTTGAGAATCTGAGGCGATCTCAGCTTGAATGATCTTGGCCCGATCTTCGACGGGACAGGCGGGGATCCGGACGATCTGAAAACCCAGGGCGCGATAGTTTTTTTCCAGCAAGTCTTCAATTTTCAAAACTTGTTCCAAGGTTTCGGCTCTAACTTCTGTTTGCAGGCAAGAACCGAGATTTTCAATTAAAAATACCTTCTTATTATAGTAATTTTCATCGATGAGAGATTGGACGATCCGGATGGTAGGATGGGTCGGTTCAAAATCATATAGGAGATCATAACTGATCGCATCGACAGGGCACCGGTCGAAGAAAACGCCATTTCCGGACGACCTCTCCGCTTCTTTTTGCCTTTGTTCTTGAAGCTTTGCGACCTTTTCGTTGAAATCCTGTTTGCTCCAAGGCGCTTCGATGTTCTCAGCTAATTCCTTTCGGATCAAATCGGTGGCGGCTTCTTGGACGACGTCGTAGCCTAAGTTTTCAAGATAATTGATAATCGTCGTTTTGCCAACGCCTGGTCCGCCCGTGATCACATACCTCTTTGATGTAGTGCTTAGAGGTTGGTTGTTGATATACCGGCTGATGGCAGGTCTATTCTCATTGGAACGTCTGAAAACATCCTCCCGATTTAAGTGTTCAAATCCACTGTTTTGCGCCCAAATATTGCAAGCGGCCAGGGCCGTTAAAAGAATGTATTTCATTGTTAAATCCCCTTTTTAAGGCAGGGGAAGATAATCGAATATTTAAATTTCATCAAGATGATTTTTAAAACAGATCTGATAGGTCTAAGTACTTGATTATTAAGATGAATGTTATCAATATAAAAATTAAATTATTAAGTTAATCTTAATAGTTATTTTTGGTATAATAAGTATTAATTAAAAATATAGGAAATAAGATGTCTATAATTAATGAAAAAAAATTAGATAATTTAGTAATGCCGCTCGCGCAAGTTCCACAAACTGAGGTTCTTGTGAACCCAAATGTTGAAACAAGCGCTTTGACGAATATTCAAGTATTTAAGAAACAGATGCTTAGTATCAAAACTAACCAAATTCCATTCCGACCCATCGACTCTGGCGAGCCCACCTCGGCAAGATCGATGATGTCTCCCACATCCGACGAATCTGGGCCTTTCAGCCCACGTCTTATGTCTCCTTTCAGCGAATCGGAGGAACCTTCAACAGCCCGGCTTATGTCTATTTCCAGCGATTTCGACGTAGGCTCGCCGCGGCCGAATTCTCCGAGCGAATTTGAACCTCTGAGTGCCAGACCCATGTCCCCTGAGCCGAATCTCCCTGCAAGAGCCGCTTCTCCTGAATTCGACATCACAATCGAAGAGGGTGTTTTGCCTCCGCAGACGGAGAATGCGCCTAAAACGGTATTGGTCCATAGGCCTACTTTCTCTAATTTAAATGGACTTGATCTCGCTTCCTTTTCAGACATTACCCTTGTGGGGGATGTGTCCGATCGAAGCAAACTCCTTTCCGATATTTCCAAAAAAAGGGGCTGCGCTACTTGGCCGCAAAGATTGCATCCGGATCCCAGCAAAGCAGCCGAACAAGGGAAAGCTTTCGATGAAATTTATGCTTCTCAAGTTAAAACTATGTTTGAAGACTCCAGCAAAGCGGCGAAACAAAAATTGCTCGAAAAACTAAATCCCGATGCGGAGTGGAATCTTCTCGTTCCGCAACATGATAAAGCGGCGATGACCCAATTTTTGAATGGCCCTGATTTCGATCTTTTCTACGATGATCTGACCGAGGTGATGTCTAAAATGACTCCGCCGGACCTAAAGTCCATCAGAGATGGCCATCCGACTCCGAATGCGAGGGAATTCCTAAGATTGGTCGATGTCCTCGACAAAAACGGCTTCCCGAATGTACGCGGCAGAAGAATTAATTTTTGGAGCGGCGCCAAGGCTCAGGAAAAAGCATTCCAAGAAGGAAAAGACCTCCTCCGTCTGGCCGATGTGATGTCTAACATGTCTTCGTTAGACAAAGAATCTATCAAGGCCGGGAACGCGACTCCGGCTGCTCAAGAGTTTTTAGCATTGGTCGATGTCCTCGAGAAAAGCGGTTCGCCGGAGAATGTACGGCAAAGAACCGATAAGTTTTTGAGCGGCGAAACAGCTCCCGAAAAAGTGTTCCTTCCGGAAGAGTTTGTCCTCTGCGATTCGCAAGTCGGCGCAACGACAGCTTTACTCACGATTTATAGCTGTATTCAGCAAGAAGAAAGAGCGCCTTATGCTATCTCCAATCTGATGGGGCAAGCTGTTTCTACCGTTTATGCAAGCCAAGCGTTTGGGAAAGTAAACTTCTACTATTCTGACAATAAAGAAACCGAAAAATTCGAACGAGGCTACCTCGTCGGGAACATCTATGAGACGGCAGAATTGCCGACTTTATTCGAGCGGAAATTCCAAAAGCTGATTGAAGAGATTAACAACATCTCTTTCGATCCAAATGAGAAGAAATGGCTGCCTCCTGTTCCCATGAATTTCGATCAGATTTATATGGAGAGACGCGACTCGCATCCCTTGGATCCAAAGAGCGCAAAATCGCAGTTTTACGATAGTATTTCCTCTGAATGGCATGACAATTTCGAGTTATTCCGCCAAAATTCCCTCCCAAGAAATTCGACGATCACTCAAGGTCAATTGAAATCTCATACGGGTCGTTGGAAAGAGATGAGCAAAACGAAGGGAACAATTAAATCCAAAGTCGAAGAATGGGAAAAAAAGGCTTCCTTCTGGGATAGATTGAAGTTGATGTTTGATTCAAAAAAGCTGTCCGCTTACAAAAAGTCCTGATTCCAAACTCGCTTTATTACTCCGCTAGGCAAACAAGCGACATATAGCTTGCTGCGGCTTTGCCATATTGATCCTCCTCCTCGGTCTAGCCTTTGGCTATGCCTCTCGTCGTTCGGATCAATCTGGCTTTGCCTCGCTGGCGCTCTCTGTCGCTTGTTTGCCTAGCGGAGTAATATCCATGGATG
Organism: uncultured Chlamydiae bacterium; assembly: GCA_963713105.1. GTDB lineage: Bacteria > Chlamydiota > Chlamydiia > Chlamydiales > SM23-39 > CAVQKJ01. Next base: position 309,065 of record CAVQKJ010000004.1, on the reverse strand, counting down.
GGTTCTTGAACCCATCCGTGGGAAACTTTTTATTCGGATAGGTTCTTTTATTCTAGATCAAAATTCGTAAAAAGATTAAACGGAATAGAATGCTTTTGTAAAAAAGGTGGACTATGCCGCAGGCTCTATTCAAATCGAAGATGCAATTTTGGTTCTACAGACTCTCTACGATCTGCAAATCGCTCAAGACGCTCTACACTCTTCCTCCGGAAAAAGTGAAGTCTTTCCTCGATTCCTATTCGATCTATGAGCACGATTGGGCCGATGAAAAGCAGATGATCCAGGAAATGGGGAGCGAATATTACACCGAAGTGAAGAAGAAATTGGCCGATTATTACAGCGTGCTGAACCACCTTTGCGCGATCGGGCAAGTGGAAAAAATGTACATCCCTCCGGCGATGGACCTCTCCGCCAGCATCATCCAGAACCAATCGCTGTTCGAAAAGAAAATGAGCCAGGATCTCGGATTAAGGAAAGGGCAAAAAGCTGTCGATATAGGTTGCGGAAGAGGCAGAGTCGCCAGCCACATGGCTTCGATCACCGATGCTGAGGTGACGGGTTTGAACCTCGACACGGTGCAGTTGGAATCGGCCAGACATTACGTGAAGGCCAACGGCATGGAGAACCAATGCCGGTTCATCCACGCCGATATGAACGATCTCCCTCTTCCTTTTGCGGACAATTCGATCGACGCCGTCTATCAAATCCAAGTGTTTACCTATTCCAAGTATTTGCCGCAGCTTTTGAAAGAGATCCACCGGATCCTCAAACCGGGCGGAAAGCTGGCATTTCTCGAGTGGCTCCGCCTCAAAGATTTTAATCCCAGCAATCCCCATCACGCCCGTTTGATGAAGGGGGTCAAACCTCTGATCGGGGCGATAGGGACCCCGTCCATAGACGAATATGTCGAATTATTAACGCAGGCGGGTTTTGAAATCCGGATCAATGAAAACGCCAGCATCGACGGGCTGCAGGCGCCGCTGATTCAAAACGCCGACCGTTTTTACAAGCGGATGACCCGTTTGATCCACTTCCTTGTCCGGTGCAAAGTCTTGCCTCTTCACTTCAGGACATTATTCGACCGGTTGACACAAGACGGCGAGGCCTTTGTAGAAGCCGACCTTTTGAGACTTGTGACAACCAGCCATTATTTTGTCGTCCAAAAAAAGGGCTAACTATCGAGCCTTAGATATATGCGTATGGACGACATGGGTCACTCTTGTTGTAATCGTCTCCGTGGTTTCCGTATCAGTTGTTGAAACGGGAGAAGGTTTTCTTTCCACTTGACCTTCTCCTGATTTCTGGTTTCCGGAGGCATTCTCCGGTTGTCCCGTTTTTTTTCCTCTTGTCCATCCGAAACAACAGCAGAACCAATTATTACATGAGTTGCTCGCATTGATTTCTAGTTTTGCACTTGCTGGAGTAACCATACCCCCTCCTTGTTAATCACATCTTTAAGATTACTAAAAATTTTTTTAAAAATGCAACGATAAAAAACCGAGGGCGATCGTATGAAGAAAGTCTTGTGATTCATAAATGGGGACAGGATGATAAGATCGACAAGGTCGGCATGATGAATGAGATAAAGATCTTGCGCATCTTGCCCAATCCTCCCGCGAAGCGGATCTTGTTTTTTGTTCAAGCATGATAGTCATCAAATTAAATGTTCGTTATGATCTGGAAATTGGAATCTATTTAGCATGTTTATTTTTGAATAAAGGCAAAAAATAGAGGAAAATGCTATGAAAAGGAGATATGGCTAAAAAATACGATGAAAGCGCGGTCCAATCTCTCGATGCCTTGGCGCATATTCGGCTCCGTCCCGGAATGTATATCGGGCGTCTCGGAGATGGATCCCATCCCGACGATGGGATCTATGTCATGCTCAAGGAAGTGATCGATAATTCGGTCGATGAATTCATCATGGGCAATGGAAAAAAGATCGAGATCGAACTGAATGAAAAGACATCGACAGTCTCGGTGCGGGATTGGGGAAGGGGAATCCCTCTCGGCAAAGTGATCGAATGCGTCAGCCAGATCAACACAGGCGCGAAATACAACGACGATGTCTTCCAATTCTCGGTCGGATTGAACGGGGTGGGAATGAAGGCGGTCAACGCCCTTTCTTCCCATTTTACCGTAAAAAGCGTGCGCGAGGGGGAATTTGTCGAGGCCCGCTTCGAAAAGGGGATTCTCAAAGAGAAGAAGAAGGGAAAGACCAAAGAAGAGAATGGCACTTGGGTCGAATTTATCCCCGATCTGCGATCTTTAAAAAATTCGCTTTTCAAAAAGAGCTGATCTTAAAGCGGCTTTGGCACTACGCCTATCTGAATGTCGGGCTGACTCTCGTTTTCAATGGCCAGGAAATCCATTCGGAAAACGGGCTTTTAGACCTCTTGAACGACGAGGTCAAAGAGGATCGGCTCTACGAACCGCTCCACTACAGAGGCAAGCATATCGAGTTTGCTTTCCTCCATTCGTCCAGCTATGGGGAGACCTATTTCTCATTTGTCAACGGCCAATATACGCACGACGGGGGAACCCATTTGTCCGCGTTTCAGAGAGGGGATCTTGAAAGGGGTGAACGAATATGCGAAGAAGAACTTCCAAGGGATTGATGTGCGGGAGGGGATCGTCGGGGCGATTCTGGTTAAAGTCAAAGATCCTGTCTTCGAATCCCAAACGAAAAATAAACTGTCGAATAGCGATATCCGGGCTCCAGTTGTCCAAGAAGTGAAAGACGCGGTCCAAAATCTCCTCTATAAGAACGAAGAGGCGGGCAAGAAAATCTTCGAGCGGATCCTCTTCAACGAAAAGTTGAGGAAAGAGCTCGCCGCGGTCAAAAAAGAGGCGAAAGAGAAGCAGAAAAAGATCTCCTTCAAAATCCCTAAGCTGCGCGACTGCAAATTCCATTTCGGCGATGGGACGAAAGAAGGGGAAAATTCGGTGATCTTCCTCACAGAAGGGGAATCGGCTTCCGCGTCCATCGTCATGACGAGGGATCCTCTGACCCAGGCTGTATTTTCTCTGCGGGGCAAGCCTCTCAATGTCCATGGGATGAAACTCGAGCAGCTCTATAAAAACGAAGAGATGTACAACCTGATGTCGGCGCTCAATATCGAAGACGAGTTGGCCAATCTTCGCTATAATAAAGTGATTCTGGCCACCGATGCCGATGTCGATGGAATGCATATCCGCAATCTGCTGATCACCTTCTTTTTGACCTATTTTGAAGGGCTTGTTTTGAACGGCCATCTGCATATTCTCGAAACGCCCTTGTTCAAAGTGAGAAATAAGGAAAAGACGATCTACTGCTACTCTGAAGAAGAAAAGACGAAAGCCGAAAAAGAACTCGATAAGGGGAATCGAAATCACCCGCTTCAAAGGGCTTGGGAGAAATTTCTGCCCATGAGTTTAAACAATTCATCGGAAAAGAGATCCGTCTTAGTCCCTGTCGATCATCCAAAACCTTTCCGATATGAAACCGACCCTTGAATTTTACATGGGCAAAAACACCCCTGCCCGAAAAGCTTTTATCATGGAAAATCTGGTGAGCGAAAATGGATGATCTGAAAGACCAGATGAAGGATCACTTCATCAAATATGCCTCCTACGTCATTCTCGACCGGGCCATCCCGAACGTGGTCGACGGCCTGAAGCCTGTGCAAAGGCGGATTCTCGAAATTTTATGGAGGCAGAACGACGAAAAGCTCCATAAAGTGGCCAATATCGTCGGCCAAACGATGCAGCTCCATCCCCATGGCGATGCTCCCATCTACGAAGCTCTCGTCAATTTGGCCAATAAAGGCTTTTTGATGGATAGGCAGGGAAATTTCGGCAATATCTATACAGGCGATCCTTCTGCTGCGGCCCGCTATATCGAAACGCGCCTTTCTCCTCTTGCCCGCGAAACCCTCTTCAATCCCGATATCACCGAAAAAATCCCCTCTTACGACGGGAGGAATTTCGAACCTGTGACGCTGCCTGCGAAAATCCCTCTTTTATTGATGCAAGGGGCGGATGGGATCGCCGTCGGCATGGCGACCCGATCCTGCCCCATAATTTCAGCGAGCTATCTCGAAGCTGAAATCGCCTTTCTCGAAGGGAGGAATTTCAAAATCTTTCCCGACTTTCCCACCGGCGGAATCATGGACAAGAGCGAGTATGACAAAGGGAAGGGCAAAGTCAAACTGCGGGCGAAGATCGAGATCAAAGATCCCAAAACGCTCGTCATCCGGGAAATTTGCTATGGGACGACCACGGAAAGCCTGATCCGCTCCATCGACGAAGCGGCCAAAAAAGGGAAAATCAAAATCGAGGAGATCAACGATTACACGGCGAAGGACGTCGAAATCGAGATCAAACTGCCGCGCGGACAATATGCGGAAGAGATCCTCGACGCCCTTTATGGATTTACCGAATGCGAAGTGACTTTGAATTCTCAGATCATCGTGATCAAAGAGGGGCTGCCCTGGGAAACCGATGTCCATGAGATCCTCGGCTACAATGCGAAGAAGCTTGTCGAATTCCTGAAAAAGGAACTCGAGATCGAAAGGGACCGGCTGCTGGAAAAAATCTTCTACAAGACCCTCGAGAGGATTTTCATTGAAAACCGCCTCTATAAAAAGATCGAGACAGTCAAAACTCTCGAAGGGATCCACGACACTCTGGAGACTTCGTTCAAACCATTCAGAAAAAAACTCATCCGCGAGCCGACCCATGAGGATCGGGAAAAGCTGCTCCAGATCCCCATCCGCCGGATCTCCCAGTTCGACATCGACAAAAACAAAGACGAGATCGCCGCTCTTGAAGAAATGCTGGCGAAAGTGGAAAAACACCTCAAAAATGTCAAAAAATACGCGATCGGATATCTCAAAAGTCTTATCGAGAAATTCGGCAAAGAATATCCGCGGAAAACCCGCATCAAAGCGATCGAAGAGATCGACCGGCGGGCCATCGAGACGAAAGAGATCAAAGTGGGAGTCGACCTGTCAGCCAGGTTTTGTCGGGACTAAAGTCTCCGGCCCTTCCCATTTCACCTGCACGAATTTCGACAAGCTGCTCGTCTTTTCCAAAGACGGCACGTATAAAGTGGTCAACATCCCTGAGAAGCAGTATTTCGACAAACTCGCTTGGACTGGCGTCGCCGATAAAAAAACGGTCATGAACGTCGTCTACAAAAACAAGAGACCGGCCAAGCTTGGGCCAAACGGTTCATCGTCGATAAGTTTATCCTCGATAAAATATATCGGTTCCTCGACGAAGGGGCCCAACTCGCCCATATCTCCACCTCTCCCGACGCTACTGTCGAACTCAATTTCGCAGCCAAGGCCGGGAAGACGCCGAAAAAAATGACGTTCGCCCTAAAAGACGCCCCCGTCAAGAACCCGCAAACCCGCGGCGTCCGCATCTCCAACAACAAAGTAAAACGAATCGACTGATCGACTGAACAGTGGCCTTGGACGGGGTATAACAGCGGCCTTGGACAGGACAGGACAGGACATAACAGCGGCCTTTGTATAAAGTCCTATACCTTCATCAGCGCAGAGGCGCGAGGCGCGCAGCAGAGGTACGAGAGGACGCAGAGGCGGGGATGCCCCGCACCCCAGAAAAAAAATGACTTTTTCGCTAAGGCAAAAAAGCCATGTTCTCCCGCGAAGCGCGGAAAAAGTCCTCTATTCATCTTCCGCGTTAAAGTAAAACGAATCGACTGAACAGTGGCCTTGGACGGGGTATAACAGCGGCCTTTGTATAAAGTCCTATACCTTCATCAGCGTAGCTGCGGAAACTTAAAAAAGATCCGGGGGATCTTTTTTAAGCGGAGCAGGAGGCGCGCAGCAGAGGTACGAGAGGACGCAGAAGCGAGAGAAGCTCTCGCGCTCTCAGAAAAATAAGGCCGCGAAACGCGGAAGACTAACAGATGATTGCTTTCTTCCGCGCTTCGCGGGAGAACATGGCTTTTTTGCCTTAGCGAAAAAGTCATTTTTTTTCTGGGGTGCGGGGCATCCCCGCCTCTGCGTCCTCTCGTACCTCTGCTGCGCGCTTCCTGCTCCGCTTAAAAAAGATCCCCCGGATCTTTTTTAAGTTTCCGCCGCTACGCTGATGAAGGTATAGGACTTAATGCACAGACCGCCGTTACATCCTCTGTATCCAGCAAGTCTTTGGTTTTTAGTTGGTTGTGTTAAAATAATTTGTTTTTCGTTGAAATTAATGAAGTCTGATAATATAATTAATCGTATAACCGATAACGGTTAATGGCGTTTATGAAGACTTATCAAAATAACAGTCCTTCTGTCGGATCTCAGCGAAGCTGCGCATCCGCACGCCAAAATTCTCTCATTTCCCTTACTCTCCTCCTTTTAAGCCTCTAAGGGCTTAAACATATAAACTACCAAATCAGATCCTTATTTAATCAAATCACTCAAAAAATCTTGAGTTTACGTTTTGTTTATTCATTTAAACAAAATGAAAAATGTTTTTAGGAAGAGAGAATAACAGTGGAAAAAACTATAGCCATTGTTCCAGGCGATGGAATCGGCCCTGAAATTATGGCCGAGGCGATCAAAGTATTGAGAAAAATCGAGGCCGTTTTCGGACATCGGTTCGTCTTTGAATTCGCTTTGATCGGCGGCGCCGCTTGGGACATTCATGGAATTCATTATCCAGTGCAAACGGCGGAAATCTGCAATAGAGCCGATGCGGTTTTGTTTGGCTCTGTGGGAGGTCCCGTTCATGAGCAGGCAAGTTATAAATGGAAAGACTGCGAAATAAATTCCATCTTGGCTTTGCGCCAAGAAATGGGCTTGACCTGCAATGTGCGTCCTGTAAAGGGGATTGCCCATTCGGAGATCGATATTTTTTGCGTGAGGGAACTTGCGGAAGATGTCTATTTCGGCTCGCATGCGACGACTGGGAAAAAAGGGGAGAGGACCGCTCGCGACGAGATGGTCTACAATGAAAAGACGATCAGAGAAATCGCCCATCAGGCTTTCCAATTCGCAATGTCTAGAGGCAAAAAAGTCACGTCGGTGGACAAGGCCAATGTTTTGGACTGCAGCAAGCTTTGGCGGGAAGTCGTCGATGAAGTTTCAAAAGAATATCCCGGATGCAAAGTAGAACATATCCTGGTCGACAATTGCGCTATGCAGCTGGCGAAAAATCCCCGCCGTTTCGATGTGCTTCTGATGCCGAACCTTTTTGGAGACATTCTCTCCGATCTGGCCAGCGTTTGGGGCGGATCGCTTGGAATGCTCCCTTCCGCTTCTTTCAATAGAGAGGGGAAAGGATTTTATGAGCCAGCGGGCGGAAGCGCGCCGGACATTGCGGGTCAAGGGATCGCGAATCCGATCGGGCAAATCCTATCTGCTGCCCTGATGCTGAAATACTCGTTTGGCATGGATGCCGAACACGATGCGATCGCAGACGCGGTGCGGAAAGCGGTTGCAGCGGGCTACAGGACGCAAGATATCGATCCTACATCGAAACCTTGTACAACGGCGGCGATGGGAGATGCGATCGCCGGTTTTATCGAAAAAAAACAAATTGAGGAAAATTTTTATGGCAACGGCAACTGGAATGCAGTTTATTTTTAAAGGGGGGAAAATCGTCCCCAAGTCGGAAGCGATGATCAGTCTTGCCAGCCATAGCTTGCAATACGGATCGACCTGTTTTGCGGGAATCAGAGGCTATGTCCGAAACGGCAAAGCCCGGGTTTTCCGGTTGAAGGACCATCATGAGCGTTTGATGAACGCCTCGAAGATTATGGGATTTGGGTACGCCATCTCTTATGAAAAATTCGAAGGGATCATCGCCCAATTGATTCAGGAAAACCGTCCTGAATCGGACTTTTATATCCGTCCGTTCATCTATTCCGAAACGGAGGCGATCGGGGTCGGCTACAAAGGGCTTGCGTTCGATTTGGCCATCTACATGGTCCCTTTGAAATCATACTATCAAGAGAACAAAGGATTGCGCATGGCCATTTCGAGCTGGGAAAAAATCTCCGACACGGCCATGCCGACGAAAGCCAAAGCGGGGGGCTGTTATGTGAACTCTTCGATGGCGACCAACGATGCCAGGGCCGCAGGATTCGACGAGGCATTGCTGATGGACCGCAACCAAAACATCGTGGAAGCCAGCGTCGCCAATCTTTTCCTCGTTTATCGCGGAGAAATTTTCTCGCCGGCAGTAGGATCGGATGTGTTGGAAGGGATCACGATGCGGACTGTGGTCGAGCTGTTGAAAGGACGGGGCTACAAAATCCGCCACGAGCCGATCAGCCGGTCGATGGTCTATACCTGCGACGAAATGTTTTTGACTGGTACCGCGGCGGGAGTGATTTTCGCCTCTTCGGTCGATCACAAACCGATTGGAAAAGATGGAACGGAGGGCCCTATCTCCAAAGTAATCCGGGAAGAATTCCAAAGGGTGATCGAAATGGAGCATCCGAAATCCAAAGAATGGGTCACGGAATTTCAGATTTCGAAATCCCACGTCCGGATCTTCGATACGACTCTTCGCGATGGAGAACAATCGCCGGGCTTCGCCATGAACAAAGCAAGAAAAAGTAGCTTTTGCGAAAAAACTGGAAGATCTGGGAGTCGATGTGATCGAAGCCGGCTTTCCCATTGCGTCTCCGCAAGATTTCGAAGCGGTTTACGCGATTGCCGAAAGCTGCCGCAATGTGGAGATTTGCGCGCTGGCCAGGTGCAACGAAAAGGATATCGATTGCGCTATCCGGGCTTTGGAAAAAGCGGCTTTTCCTCGGGTCCATGTTTTCATCGCGACGAGCGAGATCCACATGGAGCATAAACTGAAAATGACCCGGAGCCAAGTGATCGAGAAGGCTGTTGCAGGAGTGAGACAGGCCAAAGCGTTCACTCCGAGGGTGGAATTTTCGGCGGAAGACGCTTCGCGTTCTGATCGGGCTTTTTTGGTGCAGGTCCTCGAAGCTGTCATCGAAGCGGGAGCCGATGTGCTCAATATTCCCGACACGGTGGGTTTTACGACTCCAGAGGAATATGGAAGCCTGATCGCCTATTTGAAGGCGAATGTGAAAGGGATCGAAAAAGCGATTCTCTCTGCGCACTGCCACGACGATTTGGGCCTTGCGGTAGCCAACAGCTTGTCCGCCGTTTTGAACGGAGCGGGTCAAGTCGAGTGCACCATCAATGGGGTAGGGGAGAGGGCTGGAAACGCGGCATTGGAAGAGGTCGTGATGGCGATGAAGACCAAAAGCGGCATCTACCAGGCCAATACTTCGATCCAAACGCAAAAACTGGTCGCCATCGGGCAATCTTTGACCGAAATCACAGGACATAAGGTGCTCCCGAATAAAGCGATCGTCGGGAAAAACGCTTTTGCGCACGGTTCCGGGATCCACCAGCATGGAATGCTGGCCCATCACGAGACCTACGCAATCATGGACCCCAAAGATGTCGGCTTCGAAGCAACTGAAATTGTTTTGAGCAAACATTCGGGAAAACATGCCTTGAAATACCGTCTGGAGCAGCTCGGGATCGATCCAGGGGCTTTGATAGACGAACTGTTCGCATCGTTCAAAGATCTGGCCGATCGGAAAAAATGTGTCTACGACGAGGATCTGTTGATCCTGGCGAAAAGATTGGCTCCAACGACTTAAAAACTTGAGGAAAAATATGAAAACAAAAACTTGGAATGAAGGAAACAACGCCGTTTTGGAAAACGCTGCCGATTTGCTCTTGCAAGGCGGGAAAGCGATCGTAACACCCACAAAAGTGGGGTATATCGTCGCCACCACAGACAAAGGCGGACTGGAGAGGAAATTCATCTTGAAGGGCCGCCCCCGCACAAAGCCGGGCGTTGTCCTCTGCAGCTCGATCGAACAGTTGGAACAACTGGCCGAGATGAGCGAACCGATCCGGCAGCTTTATCAGGCTTGCAGCGAGAAGGATATTTTGCTCGGCTGCATCCTGCCTTGGAAAACCGATGCGATGGCGAAATACATTCCCTCGGACGGCTCCCGCGAGATGATTATGGACAGCCGCAATACGAGTTGTTTTGTGATCCGTTTCGGCAAACCTTCCGAGGCCATTTGTGAAATTCTCTGGAAAAAGCACCAGCGCCTCGTCTTCGCCTCTTCCGCAAACCCATCTGGCCAAGGCAACCGCGGCCAGCTAGATGGAGTGGGCGAGAAGATCTTGAACGGCGTCGATCTCGCCATCTTCGCAGACCCCTTCGTTGCGGCGCAGCAGCCCCATTCAGATGCGAAAACCCGCTATGAACAAGGCGTCATGGTCTCAATGGTCGACGAAAAAGGCCATTTCGCCGCCATGCCCACCGTGATCCGCAAAGGCCTCGCCTTGGAACAAATCATGCTTGAAATAAGCCGTATCTGGAAACACTTCGACTACCGCCACGGAGCCTATTATTGAAATGCAGAGCCGCGAAAGCGGCTCTCTTTTTATTTTGATATGCGGCGTCGAGGACAGTGGAGAGAAAGGAGTTTTATCTAGATACTGATTTAAATTGATTGATTCTATTTATTCGAGTCTTGATAATTGAAGCCCAATGGTTTTTCTTAATACAAAATGGATATTACCAAAGATTAAATATGGGACAAATTTTTTCTGTTGCTGACAAATCTCAAGTAAATAATTATTCGTCGGCTGTTGACAAAGTTGGAGAATATGCAAGAAAAGGGGAGTGGGAGGGAGTTGCTTTTCATTTAGAAAGAGTCAGGAATGACGATGAGAAGATGAAAGAAGCCGTTGAAGCTGGATTCTTTTATGCTTCCGCGTACGCCGATTATCAAGAGAATCACGATTTGTCGTCAGGATGTGCTAAAATTCAAAAAGAATTGCAGAATAATTATCCTCAATGGGTCACCCCTGATCTACTTCAAAAATCCAGTAAGATGGCAAGCATTTTTGGAAATAGCAAGGGGGCTGCAATCTTGGAAGAGCAAGCCAAAAAAAGTAGAATGAAAAATCTCGAAGATAGCCATTATATTGATTAAAGTGCGTGGGTATCGAGAAAAATGCGAGAACTGTGTTTTTCGTCGAAGGTTTTGATTTTGGGGAGTTGGGTGAGGAGGTAGTCGAGGGTGTCGATTTCGTGGATAAGGGCGTGTTTGTCGTAGCCGTTGATGACGAAGGAGTAGCTGGTTTGGTCGGGAAGGGTGATTTTTTGGTGGATGAGGTCTACGTCTAGGATGTATTCGGGGGTCTGTTTTTCTGCAGCGAAGATATGTTCGATGATTTCGGCGTCAAGGACGGCGGGGAGCAGGTGGTTTTTGATCGCGTTGCCGTAAAAAATATCGCCGAAACTTGGCGCGATTACGACGCGGATGCCATGGTCGACGATCGACCAGGCGGCGTGTTCGCGGGAGCTGCCGCAGCCGAAGTTGCGTCTCGCCACGATGATTTTTGCATGGGCGTATTTTTTTTGGTTTAGAGGAAAAGCATGATCCATTTTCCTGATTTCGGAGAAAAGATGCTCTCCCATTCCGTGTTTCACGGTCGTCGTTAGGAATTTAGCGGGCAGGATCAGGTCTGTGTTGATGTCGGAATAGGGCAACGGGAGGATTTGCGATTTGATGGATTTCATAAAAATTTTCTCGCGTCGGTGATTTTTCCTTCAATCGCAGCTGCGGCAGCCATGAGTGGGCTCATCAAATGGGAGAGGGCGCCTGGACCTTGCCGGCCGATGAAGTTGCGGTTGCTGGTGCTCGCAACCCGCTTTCCAGGGGGGCATTTGTCTTCATTCATCCCTAAACACATGCTGCATCCAGGTTGGCGGAGATCGGCTCCGGCTTCGATAAAAATTTTATCCAGTCCTTCTTCTATGATTTGTCTGCGGACTGACTCGCTTCCGGGAACAACGTAGACGGTCACTCCTTTTGCGATTTTCCTTCCCTTTAAAATTTTCGCCGCTTCCCGATAGTCGGAGATGCGGGAATTGGTGCATGAGCCGAGAAAGACGTAGTCGATGGGAACCCCTTCGATGGGTTGGCCTGGCTTGAGGCGCATGTATTCGAGCGAGGTTTTCGCTTGGTCAGCTTCTTCCGGCGTCATCGAATCGGGATGGGGGATTTTTTCGCCTATCCCAATCGATTGGCCAGGCGTTGTGCCCCAGGTTACAAGAGGAGCGAGGTGATCGAGTTCGATTTCTACTGCGCGGTCGTAGGTTGCATCTTCTGTGCTTGCGAGCGTCTTCCAATGTTCGATAGCCCGCTCCCATTGGACTCCTTTCGGGGCGCCTAAACGCCCTTGCATATATGCATAAGTCGTCCCATCGGGAGATATGAGACCTGCCCTCGCGCCGCATTCGATGCTCATATTGCAGATCGTCATCCTCTCTTCCATCGATAGTTTCCGAATCGCGGGGCCGCAATACTCAAGCACATAGCCGTTCGCTCCATGGACGCCGATCGCCTGGATGAGTTTGAGGATCATATCTTTTGCAAAGACTCCGCGGCCGCGATGCCCGTTGAATTGGATTTTCATGGTTTTGGGACGGGGCAGTAAAAGACATCCGGTCGCCATCACATGGCCGATTTCTGTGGTGCCGATTCCTAAGGCGAGAGCCCCAAAGGCGCCGTGAGTCGAGGTGTGGCTGTCTCCGCAAACTAGGGTCATCCCTGGCTGGGTCAAGCCCTGTTCCGGCCCGACGATATGGACGATCCCTTGCTTTCCGCTTCCCATATCCCAAAGCTTGACTCCAAACTCTTGGCAATTGCGGCGCAAAGAGAGGATTTGGTTGCGGCTGACAGGGTTGGGAAGGCTCTCTCGATCGGGAGTTGTCGATACATTGTGGTCTACAGTTGCGATCGTCCGTTCGAGAGCATGGATTCTCAGCCCTCTTTGCCTCAGCACATCGAACGCTTGAGGGGAGGTTACTTCGTGGACCAGGTGCAAATCGATCGAAAGAATGTCTGGAAATTCTTCTTTGCTTTCGACGACGTGGAGATCCCAAATCTTATTGATGATGTTTCTTTTCATATTTTCAAGATTAACAAATAGATTATAAAGTGCCGCAGGAAATTTTTCCTGCGGCGCGGCATTGCTATGCGTAAAAATAGACGATAGCGAGGGCGAAAATAGCGAATACGGGCGTTTTAACCATTTTAACTCCGTATAGAGCATGCAGTATGTTCAACCCGCTGAATAGGATCAGTCCCGGATAGACGATCTCGAGGATCGGGGCCAAGAACGCGAGGATCCCGCTAAATTGCAAGTTGGCGAAAAGCCCTGCGAACACTAAGGTCGCGATCAACGCCCAAACCGGCTTGATCTTTTGTTTGCAAATATCTTTATGCAGATAATCGGCAAACGTGGAGCACAGAGTGATCGCTGTCGTCAAACAGGCGAACGTAACGGCGATCATCGCGATGCACCCTCCGATCGGACCCAAGATCTGGAATGCGATCGCACCCAGCATATCCTCCGGCGGGAACGAGTCGTCGAATTTCCATGCGTGGAAGGAAGCGACCCAGGTCAGCCCGATGTAGGTAAAAAGGAGCAATCCGGCTGCGATCAAACTCGAGAGGAGCATTTTTTTCAAAACAGCTCGGTTCCTCTGAGCGGGCAATTCCGATGCGGCCTCCTTTTCAAAATGGGGGAGGATTACGATCGCGAAGATGAAGGCCGCGATCAAATCCATGGTGTTATACCCTCCCAAGAAACCTTGGACAAAGCTCTCTTGAGGAGAAACGGTGGAGGGATTCATGGAAGATGCCCCCCACAGTCCCAACCCGACCAAAGCGGCGAGCGAAAGCAGTTTAATCGGCGTCAAGATGCGCCCGATCAGCGGAATCAAATATTCGCGCTTAAAGCTGCAGGCGAAAATGACGAGGCAGGCTACTAGACTGAACCCAGCGAGGGAGATGTCTCCTAAATAAGACTTGGCTGCTGCGTGCATCAAGGTCATCAAGCGGGGGATAACCCCAAATGGGCCTAAGATAAGCTGGAGCAGCAAAAAGAGCATAAAGCCGGGGATTTTTCCGATCCTGCCGAAAAAGGCTGAGGCGTTCCCTTTAAAAAGGACCATCGCCGCCAACCCTAGAAAGGGGACTAATACGGCAGTGATACCGAGTCCTGCGATCGCATACCAGGCATTGGCTCCTACCGATTTGCCGATCAAGATGGGAAAGATTAAGTTCCCCGCGCCAAAAAACATGGCGAAAAGGGCGAACCCAGTCGTAATTACGCTGGAGCGTCGCCGTGGGGCAGTCGCAATATCTAGCGTTTGCTGTTGAGTCGTCATTTTTTTCCTATAACGGTTAAAAATTTTCTTGCCCGTTAAAGGCTTTAGTCTCGAGGTTTTTGAGGGGAGAAAAAAGAATGTAAGGGCAAGAAAATTTGTTTTAAGCGCTTGCGCGCACAAGCACCACAACTTGTCCTGCAAGGACAAGCCTAGAATCTAAAGAAAGAGTAGTAGATTCAATGTGGTTCATTTTCCTGCCATACATATTGGCTAATCGAATTCTATCAAGGGCGGGGATTTGAAGCAACCGGACTTAGTGACAATTTTTTAATTTAATTTCTCGTCATGGCCGATATCCTCGTTCCATTCTTCGGGATGCTCGTCAATGAATTTTTTCATCAGTTCCTTGCAGGTATTGTCATCGAGGACAGTCAAAGAAACGCCAGACTGTCTCAATACCTCTTCGTCGCCCATAAAGGTTTCATTTTCCGCAATCACGACTTTGCCGATCTTATATAGCCGGATCGCGCCGCTGCACATAGGGCAGGGGGAAAGGGTCGTATAAAGGATAGAGTTTTGGTAGACATAAAGAGGGAGCCTGCCTGCGTTTTCAAGGCAGTTCATCTCGCCGTGATGGATCGCGCTTCCGTCCTGCATCCTCCGGTTGTGGCCCCTGCCTATGATTTTCCCTTCATATACAAGAACGGAACCGATCGGGATGCCGCCCGCCGCCATCCCTTTTTGCGCCTCTTCGATCGCCGCTTGCATGAATTCATCGACTCCTGCAGCAGCTATACCGGAACCGAAGAATAATCCACTGAGAGTTATAAGTATTTTTTTTAGCATTCAAACCTCTTGTTCGTTCTCGAGAAATGGTCATCTGAATTATAATATACAGTCAAAAAAAGAGAATATCATTCTATGCCTATCTCAAAAATCGGGGAAAAGGAAGCGAAAAAACCTTTATCCCTTGCGCGATTTGTCAATCCATTGGAGAAGTCGATAGAGGAAACCTTTCATTCGCGGCTTAAAACAATGAACAGGGTTATACTCGTGACTTTTTCCGTATTTTTCGATCGGCATGTTAGATCTGACGAGCGGCCTGCTGAATTGGAGGATCTCGGCGATTTCGTTTTCCACCCTGAATTGGAGAGAATCGGACACCGTTATGATTATTCTTATCCATGTGGAAAGGCCAAGCTAAATTCTTCTGAGCTCTATGAAAAGGTATTGCACCCTGCTTCTCGGTTTTTTGAAAGGGTTCCAGATGCTTGTTCTTTTAAATTCACTCTCGGCCTTAATTCAGAATGGGAATCGGAGAACGAAGAATTTACCGTGCGAAAATGCAATCGGCGACATAACAATGATCAGGTATCCATTAACTAAAAGGAAACATTATGGCAGTTAAAGAAATCGGACTGAGTTGGATTGTAGTTAAGAACGTAAAAGCCTCTGTCCGTTATTACACAGAAGTAGTTGGATTGAAGCTGATGGAATTCAACGAGCAGTTCGGATGGGCTGAATTGGAAGGATATGAGGGGGGCTGCAGATTAGGCCTCGCCCAGGAAAATCCTCAGGAAAATGTGAAAGCCGGCCAAAACGCGGTGGTTACATTTACGGTTGGCAATCTAGATCAGAAAAAAAGCGAGATGGTCAAAAAAGGGGCCAAATGCGAGGGAGATGTCATTGAAATTCCCGGCCATGTCAAAATGCAGACCCTCATAGACGCCGATGGAAACCGCTTTCAAATTTGCGAATTGCTCCATCATTCTTGCCCGCACTGTTAATTCAACAGAAAACGGCATCCTCTCTCGACCAAGTGCTTGCGCAAAGCGGGAACCCCGGTGAAAATTTCTGCATCGAGGCCCTCTTTGCGGGCGCTGTCTACGAATTCGGAGATGTCGTCCGTATAAAAGCACTCGTGTCTCTCGCAATTTGAAACCGCGAGCGCCTCTTGAAAAATGAGAGGTTCCGGTTTGCAGGCTCCGACCTCGTAAGAGAGAATGAAATGATCGAAAAGGCCCAATATCGAATAATCGGAAATGATTTTCTTGAAATGGCAGTCCGAAGTATTCGAAAGCAGTACCAACCGAATCCCTTCTTTTTTTAATCTCTCGACTAATGGCCACAACTCAAGATTCGGACTGAATATATCCGAGAGCGCGTGCATCAGCTCTTCAAAGGAAAATTTCTTCTTCGAGAGGCTTTGAAAAGTGGAGTAAAGCTCTAAACTATCGATCTTTCCCGTTTCGTAAATCTCCCGTAGGCTCCGATCAAAAAACAACTCTTTTAACCGATCTACGTCCAAACCGGTGCAGCGAGAAGTCTGCTCCAGCATCTTCTCATAGCTGAAGAACACAAGCACATTCCCCAAATCAAAATATACCGTCTTAATCATTTATTCTTCCCATAGCTGAGTATCCAAAAACTCACATCGGAGTAATGGTCGACCACCTCTTGGGCCCATTTTTCGGCTTCTTTGTGGGTTGGAAAGAGCATGGCGGCTGTAGCCAGGGCATCGGCGAGAACGCAGGTGGGGGCCAAAACAATGGCGGATGCGATCGAATAGCCGGTCGTTTCGAGAGGCTGTCCAGCAATCGGGTCGATGATATGAAAGTAGCGATGGGGTTTGCCGTCGGAGGATCGGTCTTCGGGAAGGGTCCATCCTTTGCGCTCATAGTCTCCGCTCATAGCGATTGCAGAGTTGCGGAGAGGCACCGGCGCAATGGGTTGGCCTCTGGATGTAAGTTGAGGATTGATTTGGACGACCCAATCGCCGATGAGCGGGTGTTTGCCCAAGGCGCGCATTTCACCGCCCCATTCGATGAAAAAATCGGAAAAGCCGAGTTTTTGCAGCCGTTCAGCGAGCCAATCGATGCACTGGCCTTTTAAAATGCCGCCTAAATCGAGGCGTGTATTGGAATGATTTTTTCGAAAGATGCCGTTTTTGATATCGATATGGCGCCAGCCGCTGGCGTCGCAGGCTTGCTGCAGCTCTTCGGACGAGGGCATTTTCTGCTGGTCTAGCGACTCTTTCCAAACGCGGCCCAAAGGCTCGATGGTCGGATCGAACCTACCGCCGCTCAGGTTGACGAGTTGTCCGCATAAGGAAAGGAGATCTTGGAGCGGGACCGAGAGGGGAATGAGAGCGTCTGCGGGGGCTGCGTTCAATCGAGAAATTTCGGAGTTGGGATTGGATGGATTGAAGAGGGAGTCGATTTCTAAAAAAGTTTTCTGGATCGTCTCTTCGACAATTTTTCTTTCTTTGTCTTGGATTTGTTTCCCTATGAAAATGTGATACGGGGCAGACATCGCCTTCCCTTCGAATTGGGAGCAGGGGTCTTTGGGGACTGAAGTTTGATGCGGAGATTTAACTTGGCAAGAGGCCAAAAGAAGCAATTTGCAGGAGGCCAAAAGAAGCAAGAAGATCCAGCGGTAAAACATGGGTTTCACCGATCTAATAGTTTTTGGGTGGAACAAATGTGGACGATCCCTTTGTCTTGCCAAACTGAAATCAACAGATTGTGAATCTGTTTTTCGCTGTGTCCGGGAACTGATTTTGCAAGCGAGGCATCCTCCACTAAAAAGAGTTTAAGTCCCCGGCGATGGGCTTCTTCAATCGTCGAATTCGAAGCAGAATCCAGTGGAATAGCCGATCATATAGATCGGTTCATTTTTGTTTTTTTTGCTGATCCACTCGTCAAATGCAGGACTGCTGAAGCAGGAATAATCGTGTTTGATAAATACATGTTCGCGGTTTTGCGGCTCGAATCCTTTTGCAAAATCGGAAAATTCCGAACCTTGTTGAAAACGGTCCGAATCAGGGTTTTTATTGAAATGCTGAATGTGGACGATATCCCATCCCTGTTGACGGGCGTGGGACAGTATTTTAGCGCAATTGGACAAACTCTCTTCATAACCGTTTAAATAGAACACCCTATTTTTCGTGAAATATTCTCGTTGGATATCGACTAAAATTAACGAGGGTTTCATTTTTTTAAATAGCTCCAAAGGGTGTTTTGCAAAAGCATGGCGATAGTCATAGGGCCTACGCCGCCGGGGACGGGAGAAATGTGGGAGGCGGTTTCGGATACGGAGGAAAATTCGACGTCCCCGACGAGTTTTCCATCGGGGAGCCGGTTGATGCCGACGTCGATCACTGTTGAACCGGGTTTCACCATCTCTTTTTTAATGAAGAAGGGGCGTCCAATCGCGGCTACCAAAATATCGGCGCTGCGGGTGATCGCTGCAAGATGTTCCGATTGGCTGTGCGCAACCGTGACCGTGGCGTTGCAATGGGGCTTTTTTTGCATGAGGATGGCTGCGAGAGGCTTGCCGACGATGTTGCTCCGTCCGACGATGACGACGTGCTTTCCTTCGACCGGAATCCGGCATCTTTCCAAAAGAATTTTAATCCCGTGGGGAGTGCAGGGAAGGAATCCATCCTCTTCTCCGAGCAGCATTTTTCCTACATTCAAAGGATGGAACCCATCTACATCCTTTTTGGGATCGATCGCGCACGTCACGGCCCTTTCGTCGATATGAGAGGGGAGGGGAAGTTGGACAAGGATCCCGTCAATATTCGGATCGCGGTTCAAACGATCGATCTGTTTCAATAAATCGGATTCGGAGATCGATGCTGGGAGTTCTACTGTGGTAGAGGCGATGCCTGTTTCCGCGCACGCCTTTTTTTTGGAGCGGACATACGATTGGCTGGCTGGATTTTCTCCGACCAGAATGAATGCTAATCCCGGTTTCCGTTCTTCGAGCTTGAGCACTTTCTGAGCGATTTCGGCTTGGATTTCACTTGCGATCTTTTTTCCATCGATCAAGATCATCAGTTTATACCGTACGGTTGAGGATGGCCGACCCAGCGCTGTGGATATGCCCATTCGAGGCGAAGATGGGGCCGCGGGAGCGGATGTCGAAAGGTTTGCTATCCCACCGAGTGACTTTTCCGCCGGCCTCTTCGACCAGGAGTTTGCCCGCAGCGCAATCCCAAGGGCCCAATTCTACTTCGAAAAAACCGTCCATCCGGCCTGCGGCTGTGTAGGCGAGATCGATCGCGGCGGATCCCAGGCGGCGGATCGGGATGCCTAGTTTCAGGATATCGACGAAATGGTCGATGCAGCGGTAGGGGTTTTCTGAGAGATTGTAGGGGAATCCGGTAGCCAGGATCGACTTGTTTAAAGAGGCAATTGAGGAGACTTTGATTTTTTGTCCGTTTAGAAAAGCGCCCTGTCCTTTTTCGGCTACGAAAAGCTCATGGGTGATCGGTTGGAAAACGACTCCGCAGAATACCTCACCGTTTTTTTCCGCTGCGATGCTGACCGAAAAGACGGGGATTTGATGGGCGAAGTTTACAGTTCCGTCCAGCGGGTCAACAATCCAAAGCCACTCATTGTTTTCCGGACCTGTCGATCCGCTCTCTTCCGCGAGAAAGTGGGAGCCCGGCACATTTTGGCGGACAAAATCGAGAATCGTTTTTTCGGAGAGATGGTCGTATTCGGTGACTAAATTGTGGACCCCTTCTTTTGAGGAGATCGAAAATTGGGTTCCGAATCCTTGCCTTAACACTTCTCCTGCGACAAGAGCGGCTTCGATAGCGATCAGGGTGATGTTTGAGAAAGACTCTTTCTTTTCAGCCAATAGTGCACCCAATAACGTCTCAGCCTGCTGAAAAGGGCCAATGGAGCTGCGAACCAGACAAATGCATAGAGCGCATCGATCACAGGCATTCCAACCAGGTCTGCGAGAATCCATCTTCCCCCAAATGGCACTCTTCTGTCAAAAAGAAAAAGCAGAGCGACCTGAAGAAGAGTCGATGTCGCGGAAACCAATCCTGTAAAGAGACTTAAGTGAAGAGGCTGGTCGAATAAAAAATGTTTTCCAAAACGGACGAGCAGCGATGCGGTCAAGACGTAATTCAATGCGTGCAGCCCCATTGGATCATCGGAGATCAAGTCTATGCAAGCTCCGGCCAAAGCGCTCAGCCAAAGCGCTTTGTTCAATGAACAGCGCAAAAGAAGGAGCGCAATCCAAGGCGCAAAGGCGAGGATCGCTAAACGGGGCAGCAGGACGCCTTGCAAAATCAAAGCGGCCATGCCCAAAAAAAAAGAAAAAATCAACATCTGGAAACTTCTAGTTTTCGGAGCAATGGGATGTTGTCATGGAGAAGCTGATGCCATTTCCAGGCCGATTCTATGATGAGGCCGAGGGTGGATACTTGCGGCTTCCAACCGAAGGTTTCGAAAGCTTTTCCATTGGAAGCAGTGAGAATTCCGGGCTCTCCGCCGCGCCGTTTTTCGAACCGGACAGGAAGGGTTTTGCCGCAGTGTTTTTGAACCGCATCGATGATTTCAAGGACCGAATTGCCTGTACCGGTTCCTAAATTGATGGAGATGCTTTTTTGATTGGCTAGCAGCCATTTGAGGGAAGAGACATGGGCTTCCGCCAGATCATGCACATGGATGTAATCCCGGATTGCGCTTCCGTCGCGGGTATCGAAGTCCGTCCCATAGACTACGATCTCTTTCTTTATGCCTAAAGCTGTCTGAATGATCGCAGGGATCAGATGCGTTTCAGGCGTGTGATTTTCTCCGATTTCAGTGGATAGGTCCGCCCCTGCGGCGTTGAAATAGCGTAAAATCACCGCGTGAAGGCCATGGGCCATTTCAAAATCGGCGATCATTTGTTCGATCATAAGCTTCGAGCGGCCGTAAGGATTGATCGGCGCCTGAAGGTGGTCTTCGGCAATGGGCGTGGAATGGGGATTCCCGTAAGTCGCGCAGGTGCTCGAGAAAATCAAATGTTTGACATCGTGATCCCGCATCGCTTCCAGAAGGGCGATCGAACTGCCCGTATTATTCCGGTAGTATTTTCCCGGATCGCCCATCGATTCGATGACGATCGCGTTCGCAGCGAAATGCATGACCGCTTTCGGCTTATACATTGCGAATGCTTCATCCAATTTCGATCTGTCATTCAAATCGGCTTGGATGAAAGGCCCCCACTTGACGGCATAGGCATGTCCCGTAGAGAGATTATCATAGACAACAGGGAGGAAACCGGCCTTTGCCAGCGCTTTGCAAGTATGGCTTCCAATGTATCCGGCCCCTCCAGTCACTAGAATTGGTATCGGAGAGGACTTGTTTCTCGGATGTTCCATCAGGTCTCTCGAATGTGCCATTAAAAGGCTCCTCTGGAGAACAAAACGGCGGGGACCGTTTTGCAGATTACAACGAGATCGAGCCAAAATGTGCGGCTTTCCGCATAGCTCTCTTCCAATTTACAGCGGTCTTCGAAGGAGATTTGACTCCGTCCTGAAATCTGCCAAATGCCCGTGATGCCCGGTTTGACAGAGAGGATTTTTGCCGTCCTTTCTCCGTATAGAAGGGCGATTTCATGGAGAAAATTCTCCGTCGGTCCGATCAAGGTGGGAGGACGGGGGCCGACTACGCTTAAATCGCCTTTCAAAACATTCCAAAACTGAGGGATTTCATCGAGGGATGTCTTGCGCAGGAATTTTCCGATGGGAGTGATCCGGGGATCGGATTTGACTTTTTGAAACGCATCCCATTCGGTTCTGAAAGCTGCATCGGTTTTGAGAAGATGATGGAGGCGCGCTTCCGCGTCTTCGTACATGGTCCGAAATTTCAAACATTCGATGATTTTTCCGCCTTGGCCGAGCCTTCGGCTCTTAAAAAAAACAGGCCCCCTGGATGTACTGCGCACGATGAGGGCGAGGAGCAGAAAAAAAGGCAAAGCAGCGAGCAAGAACACCGAGCTGAAGGCGATGTCGAACACCCGTTTCAATGGATCGCGCCGACTCACAAGAACAATTTTTTTCTCAAGATGAACCTCCGCAAGCTGGTCGGCTTGTTTTTTCAGTTTGCGGAGCCGCTCGACATTTTCGGCTAAAATTGTAGCTGGCTGCATACGATCATCTATCTTTCATTAGAGCATAGATGATCGATTAATTTTTTTGTAGTTGATCGGGTACGCCGATCGAAATATAGTCGAATCCCCGGTTTTTCATATCGATAGATTTATATTGATTCCTTCCGTCAAAGAACGCGATTCCTTTCATGTTTTCCCGGATCGGTTTGAAATCGACCAGACGGAATTGTTTCCATTCGGTGAGAAGAGCGATGGCATCGGCGCCCTTCGCTGCATCGAATTCATCAGTGCACCAAGCAATTTGGGAGGCATGGTTTTCGAGGATTTTTTTCGCATTCGGCATCGCGACGGGATCGAATAATCGCAGCACGGCTCCTAGTTTGAGCAAATCCTCTATGAATGTCAAAGAAGGGGCTTCTCTCATATCGTCTGTATCGGGTTTGAAAGAAAGGCCCCACACGGCGACGGTCTTCCCTTTCACCCCTCCTCTAGAAGAGAAATAGGAAATCATTTTTTGCCCGAGCCATTTCTTTTGCCGATTATTGACCGAATCGGCGGCTTGGAGGATCGAAGGCTCCGAGCCTACCTGTTTCGCCACAGAAATCAAAGCGCGGATATCTTTGGGGAAGCAGGAGCCTCCGTATCCCACTCCGGGATAAAGAAAGCTGTAGCCGATCCGGGTATCGGAACCGATCCCTTTGCGGACTTCATTGATATTGGCCCCCACTCTTTTGCAAATGTCGGCGATTTCGTTCATGAAGGAGATGCGGGTGGCGAGCATCGCATTGGCCGCGTATTTGGTCATTTCGGCGGAAAGGGTGTCCATCATCAGGATCCGATCGTGGCTCAGAGTGAAAGCGGAATAGATCTCTTTCAGGGTTTCAGCCGGCTTCGGATGGTCGGAACCGATGATAATCCTGTCTGGCTTGAGACAATCTTGAACCGCGGCCCCTTCTTTCAAAAATTCGGGATTCGAAACGACATCGAACGGGATCGATACGCCAAGTTTTTTCTGCTCTTCTTTAACGACGGCAGCCACGCGGTAAGCGGTCCCTACAGGGACCGTCGATTTATTGACGATGATTTTGTAGTCGGTCATATGGGCGGCGATTTGTTTGGCCGCAGCTTCGACATAACTGATGTCGCAAGAGCCGTCGTCTCTCGATGGAGTCGGGACGGCTATAAAACAGACAGACGCGGAAGCGACCGCTTTTGCATAATCGGTAGTGAAACGGAGACGCCTTTGAAGAATATTCCGTTTAACGAGTTCTTCTAATCCAGGCTCATAGATGGGTACTATCCCCTCTTGAAGTTTCAGGATTTTATCCGCGTCGATATCGAGACACGTGACAGAATGTCCCATTTCGGCAAAGCAAGCGCCCGTCACAAGTCCAACGTAGCCGGTTCCGACCATCAAGATCTGCATAGAATACCTCTTTTACAAAAGGAGATATTCGTATCAGAATCGGAATTTCTACATCAACCAATTTGTCTTTTATTTGGAGATCGCTGAGAGAAAGGCGAGATGAACGAAGATTTTTTGTTCATCTCGCGAGAGTGTACTTTTTAGAGAGAGGCGGTTTTCTTTTTCAAGGCATCGGCCCGATCTTCGAAAAGTTCGAGCGTATCATTCATCTCGCTTTCCAAAGATTCGAATTGATCGAGCAAATCGTCGAATGGTTCTCTTCCGAAAAATTCTACGACTTCAGGATCTTTTGTCATTCGATTATAAATTCCATCAACCTTTTTCTGTGTTGCGGCAATCAACTTATCCATTTGTTCAATCGCATTTTTAAAAAGATCGGGATTTGATATTAATTTTGATAATTCTGAACTTAATTTTGAGAATTTTTCAGAAATTTTTGAATAAGTGCTTTCCTGAATAATTAGCCAGTTATCGGCTTTTCTCATTGTTGTTACTGAAGACATATTAACCTCTTTTTTATATTCCTATTTTATTTTCTAAGTAATCTGTTGTTTTTGAATTTGTTTTGACTATTTTTCCGATGTTTTTTCTAACGATATGGGTGTTCGCTAACAAGACGCTAAATCTATCCTGGTTTAAGGCGACAAATTCAGGGCTTTTTGTTTCTACTAACTTTCTGATTCTGCGATTGATTGCTTTCAGTTTTTTTGTGCTTTGTTCTAGTTCCAGTGTTAAATTGACAAAAGATAATTTTAAGAAAGTCTTTGTATTGCGAAGTTCCGGGTTCCCTGGTTTTTTTTCATTGATTTCAGAAATGATATCTAATAGATCGGCGTTAAATGATTTATTTAGTTCAATAACCTCTATCATCATGTCATATAAAGATGACTGAACTTGATTTATCGGATCTAATTGAAAATGAGTGGCTTGTGTTTCCGTTGTCATAATTACGGCTCTTTGTTTTTTGCTAATGATTATATCAATTATTTAATTATAATTCAATGAATTATTATAAATATAATTTTGGATTAGTGTTTTAAAGGGGGGCTGCAAGGACAAGGTTGCCTTGGCTGAGGCGATATTCTTGATCGCAAAGATTTGCCAGATCAGGGTCATGGGTGACCAGAACGAGGCTTTTTTTCTCCACTTTGACGAGGTCGAGGAGGAGCGTCCCGATATTCAGAGCGTTGGCCCGGTCGAGATTTCCTGAAGGTTCGTCGGCGAGGATCAGATCGGGGTTATTACAGAGCGCGCGGGCGATTGCGGCCCTTTGCCTCTCTCCGCCGGATAGGAGTTTGACAGGAAAATCGGCTCTTTCCAAAAGGCCGACTTTATCCAAAAGCTCCATTCCATATTTTTTGTCGGCTTTTTGCCTGGCGATCCGCGCGGGCATCAAGACGTTTTCGAGCAGGGTAAAATCTTCGAGTAGATTGAACGTTTGAAAGATGAACCCGATATGCCGGTTCCTGAGCTCAGGCGCTTTGGAAGAGGTGAACGGCTGGCCTGCGATTTCTATCGTGCCGCTATCGGGCTCTTCAAGAGAGCCGAGAATATGGAGAAGGGTGGTTTTTCCCTCTCCTGATCTACCGCAGATGGCGACCGATTCTCCCGCATTGATTTCAAGGGAGACGTCTGAAAGGACTTCCACTTTTTGGGGAGAACGGAATGTTTTGCAGATGTTTTTCGCAGAGAGTACGGTCATTCGGACCTCAGCACGGACGAAGGGCGGATGCGGCTCGCTTTCAGGGCGGGAATAAGTCCTGCAGCCAAAGAGAGGAGAGGCGTCGCGATCAATACGAAGAGCAATGCTTCATAGCTGAGGTGGTTGGGGAGGGTCTGACCGAAAAAGGCCGGGTTGAATGCGGCCCTTCCTTGCAAGGCGCTTAAGAAAGCGACCAAACTGTCGAGATGGCGAAGGGTAAAGACAGCAAGGCTTCCTCCGATCAAACAGCTCATAGCTCCCATCGCAATGCCGCAGAGGCCGAAAATCGAGGCGATGCTGCGGAATGAGGCGCCCATCGATTGGAGGATGGCGATCTCTTTTTTCTTATCGTTCACTAGGAGCACCAGCAATGAAATGATGTTGCAGCAGGCGACGATAAGGAGGATCGACGCGATCAAAAGAAGGAGAGTGCGGTCGCTTTGGAATTGGAGCATCAGGTCTTTCGAAAATTCGAACTGTTCGTACGTCGCGATTTTCCAATACGCATCGATGCCGGCGCTTTTGAATCTCTCGGCGATTTTCTCCTTCATGAGGGGAGCGTTTTCCAAATCGGCGATCCAGACGAAAAGTCCGTTCGTCGGCGTGCCATCAGGGGAGAATGTTTGGCTTGCGGCATGGATCGTTTTTGTCACTTCCTCGGGAACGATCAAACATTTGCTGCCGATCGACAAAATGCCAGGATCGTAAAAGCCCGCCACTCGGATGGGAATCTTTTGTTCTTGGGCAGAGAGGGCTGCGGGGGCAGTGTAGTTCAGCGCGCCTGCATCGCCTAACAGGACGCCGCTTTCCCGATAATTTTTGGGAAGGATCGCGGAGATTTCGCGGCCGAACTTTTTTTCCGCTTCCGGCAATTGGCATTTCCCATTTACGAAATAGGCCCAAGCGGGAGGATGGAGAGGTTCCGCATCGAAATCGATCTTCGCTTTTCCTTTTGCGATTTCTATGTTTTTAAAAGGAATCGCTCCGGAAATCGGATATCCTTGGATACGGCCCGTAATTTCGATTTCATTTCCTGAAGAGGGATTCGATGCCTTAAAGGTCGCAGGGCGATCCAGCCGCAATTGGATTTTTTTTGGGAATGAAAGAGTAGAAGGGGATTGAAACTGCAATTCCCGCCCGTCCCAAATAACGGTCCCTTTCTCGAGACCGGCTAGGAGAAGCTGTTCATTCGATTCTAAGGGAAGAATGACTCTAGAGTCTCCAGGCTGGATATAGACTTGCAGCGGACGTCCTATTGGCAGCAATTCCTGAGGAAAGGCGAACTTCGCTTGAGTTTTCACTTCTTCGAATTTGATGTGTTCGATGAGAGCGGGATCGGCAGCGAGAAGATGATTCAAATCATTCGGTTGAGGTTCGATTAAAAGCGTCCGGAATCGAGGATTTTCTTCGGCCAAAGAAAGAAGATAGGACATTTGAGAAAGAGACGAAGGGGTTTCGTCAGAGGGGCGGTGAAGAGTCAATCGGAGAAGGGCTCCCCCGATCTCATAATCTTGGAAAGCAAAGCCGGGGATTTCCTCTTTAAGAGCATCCAGTTCGCGGTATGCGATTTTTACCGGATCGCGTAGCGCTCCGTCCGATAGGCGGTCCGCTTTCGGCCAGTAGATTGGGATTTCCGCATCGAGATCGACCGAATAGGGGTCGGCGGCCTGGCTCGCCGCTTTTTCGCCGATGGTTTTTAGCGTGTAATTCGAAGCGGCGGAAAGCTTGTCGATTTGATAGTAATAGGAGGAGTAGAACTCATTGGTCGGCGCAAGCCGGATCGGCGCGTGCAGCGATGTGAGTTTTGACAGCCAATTTTTTTCAATCCCTGCAGTGACCGAAAGAAACACTACGACTAGCCATACCACTAAGGATATGACTAGTACCGACATCAATGAGATTAAAGCCGTGGAAAGAGACTTTTTTCTCGGGATTAAATACTTATAAGCTACGCTTAATTCAAACAATTATTTGGCTTCTTTGAAAATAACATGGCGGCGGAGAGTGGAGTCGTATTTTTTCAATTCGATCCGCTCTGTTGTATTCCGCTTATTTTTTCTCGTCCAATAACATTCGTTCGATTCTGTGCTTTTTAATTTAACGTTTTCTCGTGCGCCTTTTTTAGCCATGGGGATACCTCGTATTTTGAGCCTATCATATTAATTGAAAAGGAGGGTTTTAGGCAATTGGAATGCGAGTCTGGACTTCGAGGTCGAGAGGGTCGCCGATTCCATTCGCTGCAAGGAATTTTTGAGTTCCCAGGCCGGCGATCATCGCGGCGTTGTCCACCGTGAGATCGAAAGCAGGCCAAAACAGAGGGAGATGTGAAAATTTTTCTGCAAAGAGAGCCCGTAGCCTTCTGTTGTTGCAGACCCCGCCGCCGAGAAAAATGGCTTTGCAGTCAAAAGTTTTCATCGCAAAAGCGGCCTTTTCGGCGATATCGCGGAACGCGGTCTCTTGGAATGAAGCGGCCAGGTCGGCCTTTTGCGAGTCGGTCAAAGATACGGGGAATGCGGCATTTTGCCCTTTCGCGGCATAAAGGACGCTCGTTTTCAATCCGCTAAAGGAAAAATCGAGAGGACTCCGCTTGACTTTCCCTGGATGGAACGGGTGCGCTTTGGGGTTGCCCCCTTTGGCGATCCGTTCGATATGGGGGCCTCCTGGATAGGGGAGAGAGAGCAATGCTGCGACTTTATCGAAAGCCTCTCCGATCGCGTCGTCGACTGTCGTCCCGATGGCCTCATAGCGGCCTACATCTAAAATTTTAAGCATGAGGGTATGGCCTCCGGAGAGGACGATGCCCAAAGCGGGAAAGGGATAGGGTTCCGGCGCTTCGATCATGGCTGCGTAAAGATGGGCTTCGACATGGTTGACGCCGATGAGCGGCTTCTTCCAAGCGATGGAGAGCCCTTTGGCCGCATTCATCCCGATCAGCAAGGCGCCGACCAGGCCAGGGCCTTTCGCAACTGCAATTAAATCGATATCGGCGGGAGATACGTTAGCCTGGCGCAGAGCTTCATCGACGACAGGGATGATCGCATCGATATGCCGCCTGCAGGCAAGTTCTGGAAACACGCCTCCATAGCGCTCATGGATGTCAGCGGAGGATGCGACGACGTTCGAAAGGATCCTCTTGCCGTTTTCAACGACCGAGGCCCCCGTCTCATCGCACGTGCTTTCAATCCCTAATACAATCATGGATATACATTATAAATGAAAAAGGCTCCGGAAAGGAGCCTTTTTTTCGTTCTTGAATAGTCAGTTATTTTTTAAGCGCTTCTCTTGATCCAGTTCCAGAACTTCCAGCTGCTTCCAGATGCTTGCTGAGGTTCTTGCTTTAATACCTGCTGGGCCGCTTCAGCGACAATCGCTGGATTGTCTGACACGTCATTCGCTGCTTTTCTGGATTGATAGTCGCGCCAGGCTCTTTGGATCACAGTTGCAGCCTTGTTTTCTACTGCGGCCTGTTGTTTTTTGGCCTTGTGACCGCGCCAAGCTCTTTGGATGGTCGTCGCAGCTTGGTTCCTGAGAGCTTCTTCCTGAGCCTTATTTTCTAACGCGGCTTTTTTTCTGGATTGGTGTTTTCGCCACGCTCTCTGGATAGTGACCGCTGCTTGCGTTTGGATTTCTAGATCCGATTTTTCATTCTTTTTTTCCGCTATTGCGAGCTGCGGTTCAACAGGCAAAGAAGGGGCTGCCGGTTCTTCCATTTCTTCTGGCATTTTGAGCGGTTCGTCGGCTTCAGCAGTTGCAGAAGGAGTTGCGGGAGATAAGTCGAGATCCAGATTTTCCTCGTCTAAACCGTCTCTTTTTCTCTCTGTAGGCTCACTATGCAACGCTGTGGAAATAGCTTGGTTCAATTGGAAAGCTTGCTGCGATTCTTCTTTTTCATCTATTTCAGGCAAGTCGAGAAGTTTCGCGTTCGGCAAGGCGGCCATCTCGATTCCAGGTTGGCCGATCTGTTCAATGTTTCGCCTCGAGATATCGGCGTTCATGTAGTTGTAGCCTAAATTGGCGAGGAAGATCAATGCGTTCGCAAGAAGCTTCGCGCCGTTTTTCACGGTTTCGTAAGCGGCGATCAAAACTAAGCCGATTACGGTAAATTTAGCGACTTTTTGGAGCGTCGCGATTTGTGGATTGTCAGAATAATTTTCCTGAACGATATTTTGAGTGATATTGTAATCAAACTTTAAGTAGGGAAAATGAGCTGACTGGTTTTGTTCTAAATTGGCTGAATTGGCCATAATAATCTAACCCCATTGTTTCTTTATCCGCACCAATTTTAGTATTAAGATAGAATTAAGGCAACAAAAAAGAATAATTAAGATGTTGGGGGTTGTACTAAAAATTTTCCTGCATCTTCATCGAGAATCCACAAGGCTTTGTGTTCTGGCGTGCCGATGTGGCTAGCAGGGTAGGGAGAGACAATGGCGGCTTCCAAGACCTTGGGAAGAATCATCTGCTTCGATTTGCCCAACGCGTAAACGGCAATATTAAAACTTTGATTGATACAGGGGAATGTCAGAGTCATACGCCAAGTCTTTTTTTCGGGGACATGATTTGCGGCGACTAGCCTATCTGTAATCTCAAGTGCCTTTGTATGGGGGAAAAGCGACGCCGTATGGCCATCCTCTCCAACCCCGAGCATGACCAAATCGAAAAAGTGCTTATCCAAAAGGCGGCGGATCTTTTCTTCGTAATCCAGGGCGTTTTTTTCGATTTCCGATTCGGCATGCATGCGGAATATCTGGCCGGGAGGGATGGGAAGTTTTTCCATGCCGCTTTGCATGGCCATCCGGTAGTTGCTGTCGGGATGATTGGGGGGGACGCTTCTCTCATCGCTCCAAAAAAGCCAGACCTTGGACCAGTCGAGTTTAGATGGATTTTTGGATAAGAACTCGAAAATCGCTTTTGGAGTCGATCCACCAGAGAGGGCAACGGCAAAACGGCCCCGCTGTTGAATGGAGCGCTGAGCCGTGTGAATCCAATGTTCCGCGGCGAATGCGATCGTTTCAGGCTCGTTCCCTGCGATGATGGTATCTCTCCGTTCGTCCCAGCTTTGGATCGTTTTCAACATATTTTGTCCTTGTCGAGCCGGTTGAGTTCTTCAAGCGTCTCAAGATAATGTTTGCTGGTCCCCTTGGTGATGATCTCTTTGACAAGAGATTGTCCAGTGGCTGTCTGACCCAAAACAAATTGATAGGGAAGTTCGCATTTTTCTGGCGAAGAAATTTGGATGGTGACGGTATGATATTGGTTCGGAATGCGGGAACATTCGAAGCGGTGACCGTCGCTGGAGGCGAGATCCACAGAAATGATCGTTCCAGGCCCGAGCTTTTCCCATTCCGCCTTTAGGATCTCCGCCTTTCTCCCTTCGTCGAATTCAAATGCGAGGGATTTCGAGGTTTTTTTTACATTCCACTTCATCTGCTTTGTAAACCAGCCGAGGAGATACATGCTTTGCACTTTTAGATGGCAGAAAAATTCGGTTTCTTTTGCATTATAGGTGATCTTCAGTTGATTGATCTTTTTCAATTGGGCGATCCTCTCAGAGGAATCGAAAGTGGACGCGAGCAAATCGCGCCACCCTTCCGTGCGGGCCCAATTCAAATCGGCGATGTCGGTCCCCGTTTCAGCCCTTAATGCGAGCACTTTTTGCGCGAACGCGAGGAGGCTGTCTGCCGATTCGGAGTCGAAAATGATGCGTCGGGCGAGTTTCGAAAGTGGGGAGAAGAGGGGATGCGCTTGGCTCGGATCTTCCGTCCAAAGAAGCGAAACGGGCAGATCGGGAATGATATGGGGCAAAATGACGGAGGGGATCCGTTCCATATCGGGTCCCGACACTCCGAAGTCGATATAATCGCACGCGGTGCTCCCTTCCCCGCCGATCGGGGCGACCACGGATACGGCCGTCTTTAAATAAGGGACGGGGGCCTCAGGATCGGAAGTGATAAAAAGAACCCGGCACGGATACTTGTCGATCACTTTTTGGACGATATTGCGAAAATAATCGGTCCTCGCCGAAATGCGGTTGAAGACGATCAAATTGAAAAGACAGGCCCGCATCTTGTTTTCTTTGGCCAGCCCTTCCCAGATGCGGATCAATTCGGGCTCGATATTCGAAGGATCGACGATCTGCTGGATGGTCATAAGATTCTCCAAGCGCGTCCGTCTCTCGCAATCATTTCGTCCGCTTTTTTCGGGCCCCATTCTCCGGACGCGTAGTTAGGGAAATCTTTGGGTGGATGGGCCGCCCAATTTTCGAGGACAGGAGTCAAGATTTTCCAAGATTGTTCCACTTCATCCGATCTGGCAAAGAGGGTGTTATCTCCCAAGATGCATTCCCAAATCAGCCTTTCATACGCTTCGGGAGGCGATTGGCCGAAATAAGAACTGTATCGGAAATCCATTTTCACCGGTTGAATGGGGCTGCTGGGACCGGGGACTTTGCAGTTGATCTTCAAAGCGATTCCTTCATTCGGCTGGATCCGCATAGCGAGGACGTTTGGGTCGTTTT
Source organism: uncultured Chlamydiae bacterium (assembly GCA_963713105.1). GTDB lineage: Bacteria > Chlamydiota > Chlamydiia > Chlamydiales > SM23-39 > CAVQKJ01. The sequence continues at coordinate 277,337 of CAVQKJ010000004.1, read as the reverse complement.
TCTGCCCGGGCTGCTGGAAAAGAACTCCCGGAGCGTCTTTGAAAGTGATGGCGATTTCCGTGCCCCGTTTGGGCAGCCTCTTTCCAGCCCGCAGATAAAAGGGGACCCCGGTCCAGCGCCAATTGTCGATGAAAAACCGGATGGCGACATAGGTCTCGATATTAGAACTTGGATTGACGTCTTTTTCTTGCCGGTATCCAACCGCTTTTTCAGCATTGATGAATCCTGGGCCGTATTGGCCGCGCACTACTGAATGTTCGAAATCTTCTTTGGAAAGGGGGCGGATCGATTGGAGAACTTTGACTTTTTCATCGCGGATCGCCCTTGCGCTTAGCGAAACGGGAGGTTCCATTGCCACTAACGAAAGGAGCTGCATCATGTGGTTTTGGACCACGTCCCGCAAAAGTCCCTCTTCTTCAAAAAAGTGGCCGCGGGTCCCAATTCCGATATCCTCGGCGACCGTAATTTGGATATGGTCGACGTGCTTATAGTTCCAGATCGATTCGAAAATCGCATTGGCGAACCGGAACACCAAGACGTTCTGGACCGTTTCTTTGCCTAAATAATGGTCGATCCGGTAGGTCTGCGATTCGTCCAAGTTTTTAGAAATGTCTTTCTGGAGTTCCGCTGCTGAGGCCGAGTCGTGGCCAAACGGCTTTTCGATAATGACTTTCGACCATCGGTCGCCGTTCGGTTCATAAATCATCCCATGTTGGCGCAGCTTTTCGATGATGACGGGAAAAAATTTAGGCTGGACGGAGAGATAAAAGACCCTGTTTCCCCGCGTCGCGAATCGACTGTCGAGCTGGGCGAGGAAGCTCGCGAGCTCTTTATATCCTTCGTCGCTGTCGAATTCGGCTCGATGATAAAAGATATGTTCTTGAAAATTCTTCCAGAACGGTTCATCGATTGGCTTGACCCGGGAAAATTCATTGATATCGTCTTTGAGTTCATTGCGGAACTCCTCGTGGGTTTTTTCCCTCCGCGCAAAACCGACGCAGGCGAAATTGGGGGGGAGCTGCCCTTCCCTTCCGAGATTGTAAATAGCGGGGACTAGCCGGCGGCCTGTCAAATCTCCCGTTGCGCCAAAAATGACTAAGACGCAAGGATCGATATTTCGGGAGGAACGGCCTGCCTCTTCGAGCGGGTGGGTCTGGTTCTCATTCAGCATATTCAAACATCCTTTCGATACATAACCGAGCGCTCTTCTGAATAGATTTCTCGATTTCAATGATTTGGGTAGGGAGAGGATCGCTCAGAGCGCGAGCGACTGCACTTAGGCTATTCGATCTCATAAACTTACAAAGCATACAGCCGCCAACCAACCGGATTCCGGGCGACTCCGCTGCAAGCCTAGAGGCGACCCCACATTCGGTTAATAGCAAAAACGGTCTTTTTTCCGCTTTTTTCTCTATCGCATGGCGGTGCATGTCCGTCGTCGAACCGACGAAATCAGCTTTCGCAACGACCTCGGGCTTGCATTCCGGGTGAGCGAGAACAAGGGCGTCGGGATATTGGCTTCGCATGAGATCGACTGTTTCAGGCTCGATTTCTTCATGGACATAACAGGTCCCTGGATAGGTGAGGACTTCCTTGTCAATCTTGCGCTGTTTAAGCCAATTTTTTGCATTTTCTCCCATCAGTTTGTCAGGCAGAAAATAGATTTTATCGGTCGGCAGACGCTCTAAGATCCGGTAGACGTTGGATGAAGTGACGCAGACATCGCAAGCGGCTTTGACCGCGGCGGTCGTATTGATGTAGCAGACAAAAGTGTGGTTGGGATAGGCGTCCCGCAAGCGGTGGACCTCTTCGACTGAAATGCTGTCTGCCAGAGTGCATCCCCCATTGGGGTTCGGATCGATGACGGTTTTTTCGGGATTGAGGATTTTCGCGGTTTCGGCCATGAAGCGGACTGCGGAAAAAACAATCGTATCTTCGCTGGCTCCTAAAGCTTTTTTCGAAAGCCCATAAGAATCGCCGACATGGTCTGCGACCCCGTAAATAATGTCGGGATGGACATAGGTATGGGCTAAAATCAGGGCGTTTTTTTCCGCTTTCAATGCAAGGATCCGGTTGATCCAAGGGACCAATCTGGAACACCGTTCGTAAGAATAAACGCAGAGAGGGCTTCCGACGTCGATCCCTTTCAACTTTTCATACAGCTCTTCAACAGTTACGGAAGATGCGCAAGCAGTCATAGGTCTTGAAAGGCCATCAATATTTGTTCACGAGGCTGTCGAGGTAGCTTTGCAAGAGCAAAGTCGCAGCCATGACGTCGATTTTCTCACTTCGCTCTTTTCGATTCAAAGAAATCTCTTTCAACACTGAATCAGCGTGCTTGCTCGACAGGCGCTCATCCCATAAGACGATCGGAATATGCGCTATAGCATTTAAATCTTCAGCGAATTTTTCGACGAGTAGCGCCATGTCCCCTTTTTTGCCATTCATTAAGAGGGGAAGGCCGATTAAGATCAATTCGACTTCCTTGAGGGGCAGGGCGTTTGCGATATTCGCCAACGCCTTTTTCCCGCCATCCACAAGACCTACTGGCAGGGCGATTTTTTTATCTTTGTCCGAAAGGGCTATGCCGATCCGTTTTAGGCCGTAGTCAATCGCCGCGACTCTTCCCATTTGCCTGCTTTTTTGGTTGTTGTTAAAGATGCGATAAAATCGCGGAAGAGAGGATGGGGTTCAAGGGGTTTCGATTTGAATTCGGGATGGAATTGAACGCCCAGCATCCAAGGATGGGAAGGAATTTCAGAAATTTCGCACAGATCTCCGTGCTCCAACGTCCCTGAAAAGACCATCCCTTTTCCTTCGAAAGCCGCTTTGTATTGGTTATTGAATTCGTAGCGGTGGCGGTGGCGCTCCCAAATGATTTTCTTTCCATAGGCATTAAAAGCTAAAGTGCTCGCTTTCAATTCGCAAGGATAGGACCCGAGCCGCATTGTGCCGCCGAGATTGACGATCTTTTTTTGCTCGCTGAGCATGGAGATGACGGGATCGGGGGTGATCGAGATCCACTTCAGTGGAATGGGCTTTTTCGAGGCCCAAAACGTTGCGTGCGAACTCGACGATCATCACCTGCATTCCGAGGCAAAGTCCGAAATAAGGGATATTCTTTTCGCGGCAATATTGCGCGGTCAATATTTTCCCTTCCCAGCCCCTCTCGCCGAATCCGCCAGGGACGAGATATCCATCGCAGCCGCGGATGGCTTTTTCAACCGAGCCGTTCTCGACGATCCTGTCTGATTCGAACTTGCGGATTTCAAGAGCAGACGCCGGCTGCAATGGCTCCGTGATGCAGCGCTTCGAACACCGATTTATAAGCGTCTTGGTGGTCCATGTATTTGCCAACGATGCCGACGACTACTTTTCCTTTTGGATGGATGACTGTTTGGACCATCTTCTCCCAACGGGAAAGATCGGGAGGGGTTCCGTGGAGTCCGAGCATTTTGCAAATCATCGCGTCCAATCCTTGGCGGTGCAGCTCGAGCGGCACTTCGTAGATGCTATGGGCGACGTCTTTTTCGTCGATGACCGCCTCTTTGGGGACGTTGCAGAACAGGGAAATTTTGGCTTTGATCTCATCGGATAGGGCGTTTTCGCATCGGCAGAGGATGATATCGGGCATGATGCCGATTTCCCGTGAGGGCCTGGACCGAATGCTGGGTCGGCTTCGTCTTCACCTCTCCGGCCGCTTTCAAGATAGGGGACGTAAGTGAGGTGGATATTGATGCAGTCTTTCGGCCTTTCGTAGCGGAATTGGCGGATTGCTTCGAGAAAGGGGAGCGATTCGATGTCGCCCGACCGTTCCGCCGATCTCGACGATGACTGTCTGGATTTCTTTGTCTTGGTTCGCGCAAGCGAGGATCCGCGTCTTGATCTCATCTGTGACGTGGGGGATCACTTGAACGGTTTTCCCGAGATAATCCCCTTTTCTTTCCCGCTTGATGACCGTGTCGTAGATCTGTCCCGAAGTCGCGTTAGAAGCCTTTGAGAGAGGGGAGTGGGTATAGCGGTAGTAATGGCCGAGGTCGAGATCGGTCTCCGCACCATCGTCCGTCACATAGACTTCGCCGTGCTGGAATGGGTTCATCGTCCCGGGATCGACGTTTAGATAGGGATCGAGTTTGAGTATGGCGATTTTGATTCCGCGGCTTTCCAAGAGTTGCCCAACGGACGCGGCAGTGAGCCCTTTCCCTAATGAAGAAACGACCCCGCCGGTGATAAAAATGTATTTGATGGACATAAGCTTTTCTCGAATGAATGAACGCAAAATGATAGGCCAGGTATATCACCCTTGCGAGTTAATTGGCAAGAACCTGTCCTTCAAGGATAGGACTCCGCTTGACCGGTATGTTTTATTAATAAAATAAAAAAGATTTTTTTATGTGGATAGGTTCTTGAGTTTCATAAATTCTTGCAGAGAAAATTTTGAATTTGGATCTGATTTGGACGCTTTTAATATATACTTGACATAGTTAAAGATCGATTTTCGAATATGATAAAGACCCGTGCTATAACAGGCAGCGAGTTCGGATTGTGCGAGGGGGTTGCCTATTCGTGCCTGAACCTGCAAATAATTCATCTTTTTTTTATGAATTTCAGGATTTTCGCAAGGTCTGCTGCGCAGCTTATGTCCTTTGTAGATTCGAACATGTTGCATTTGGTTGCTATCATTCAGAGAAACTAATTCGGTTCGGCGATGTTTTGCACACTCGTGGATGTAACTCCCAACAGAGAGAAAGTCTTCTTGGCAGGCCATGACGGCCCCGTCGTAGACTTTTGAGATTTTACGGGCGAGATTTTGCCCGCTCTGACAAGCCATCAACATCAGGGTAGTTTTTGGACGCAATCCCTTATAATCATTTACTGACACATGATCGCCTGTATAATCGGTCGATTCGGAGTCTCCAAAGCAGATCATGTCCGGAGCGCCATGAGTAAAAAAGATCAACAAATCTTCAAGATCCGTGTCATTCGGCTGTTCTAAAAGAGGGCGATATTTCTCGATTCCCTGTCTAATATTTATAGTTGCTTGGCGATGAAGGATCACAGTCCGTGTTTGCGCGAGCTCTAAAAACATATATTGGGCTGAGGGAACCGAAAATGTATTTCTTTGATCATCCTTGTCTGGTAAAAAAACCAGAGCGATGGGATCGTTGACCGCTTTTTTCCGGTTCAGGGCTTCGATTTTGCGGCAAAATAATTCGGGCATAATTCCCCGCTCGACGAGATCCTCGAACTTTAATTCCGGTTTGGGGGAGGGGAGCTTCGGAGGTTGTGGATGGATGACGACCGTCCGCGATACTGGGAGGGATTTGGCTCTCTTCAAAGGATCGATTTTGATCGGGGGTATCTCGCTTTCCTCAATCGATCGAGAGTCAATAGTGCTTGGGAGGGTCGTTGGCGATGCAATTGCGCTCATGAGGAGGCCTCGCTCGGCTGTTTTCTCTTTTTAGGAGTGTTTTTTGGGGCTGAGCTTTGGGACGGCGGGTTCTGTTCTACAGTGACTTTACGAAGAATTCCGAATTCTACTAATTTATCTATAGTCCTTCCAGTTTGATATTGGATTTTTTCAGTGACGAGGCTGCAATTTGTAAGTGAAGCGCGCAGCCATTTCTTTGCCTGTTCTAGTGATTTGCGGACGCCTAAGCCATATTCGTAGCAAAAACTCAGGTCAGCGCAGGCTTTTTGGGATCCTTTTTCAGCCTCGGCCTTTAAATAGGCGGCCTGTTTTTTAAGGATTTTTCGATCGAAGCAAGGTTCGTCTTCTGATAAATCGGTGAATTGCGAAACATGCTGCTCTTTTGTTGTCATGTTGAGGGCAGCCAATTCTATCCCATGTTCGGGGCAGTGGTAGATAGAAAATCCAGCTGAAGAATGCAAAAATTCTTGAGGAGCCGCGACTTTTCCTGGATAAAAAGCGGCAATTTTAGGTGCGAGATGTTGACCTGTTAGGCAGGAGAGGAAAAGCAACGCGGTTTTTTGCCGCAATTCTTTGAAATGACCGATGGCAGCCCCTTTTGAGCTGAAGATTTGATCTGGAGAATCTCCGAATTTCATTGCATCCTCCTTCCCATGTCCCAGAAAAATTGCGAGGTCTTCATAGGAGGTTTTATTCGGTTCTTTGAGCAGTGGTCGGAATTTTGAGATGGCGCCCCTGAGGTCCGCATCTTTCATATTGGTAAGGAAAAGGAGATGGGTCTTGGAGACTTCTAAATAGTTATATTGAAGAGCAGCGGTGGAAAAGGTTCCAAAAGCATCGTCCTTTTCAGGCTGAAAGACCAGCGCAATTGGGTCATTGATCGTTTTTTTTGCGTTGCTAGTTTCAATTTGGGAAATGAAGGATTCAGGTAAAAACCCTCTATCGAGTTTTTGGAAAGCGGCCAATGGATTCGGAGCGGTAGAAACGTTGGGGACGCTCGGAGGATCTTGGCGGAGTCTTTTATGTACAATTACTGACATATAATTTTAATAATTAGTTTTAACTATTATACTAAAATTATAAATATAATTAAATATAATTATGTATATAAAAATTAATTTAATTATATCGTGCGAAGTGGTTGAATTTAAACGTTTAGAGAGTTGATTCTATCCAAGTAGAGAGGGATTCGGAATTGGGGGTCTGCGGCGACGGCGGCGGAGTAAAGGTGGAGACTGAGCCTTTTTAAACCGGGGGCATCCTCGCCCCTCGCTTCGGCGATCAAAGCCGTTTCGTAGAGAAGATCGGCGCAGAAGACGGCGCGCTCCGCGTCGAGCTTGCCGTTCAATTCGGTGAAGTAGGCGGCGAGCTGTTCTGGGCTGAACAGCGAGAGGTGCTCAATATCCATTTTCAAATAGAAACGGCTCGCCATCTGGATTTCTTTCCGGGCCTCTTCGTGATGGCCAGCTTTGCGCGCGGTCATGATGGAGACGAGAACTTTTACAAACTGTTCTACGATCCTCATGATATAATCTTTTTGCACTTTATTCGACCTCAGTTTTGGAGAGAATCCATTCGGAAACGAGGTTCAAAACTGTGGGGGACATCGTCTCTTCGATCTGGCCGTATTCCCAAATGGAACCTGTTTCGCATGCTTGGAAAAGGTGGTTGTGCTTCGGGATTTGTTTGATCGTAAAGTCTTTGTTGCCGCCATCCATCAGGGCTTTTTCCATCACGGGAAGGTTGAGAGCAGGGGGGACTTGCAAATCGAGCTCTCCGCTCAAAGCCAACAACGGAACCTCGACTTTTTTCAAGGCATGAACGGGTTCGTAGGCCAAAAAGTAACGGAACCAGGGGGTATTGATCTGTTGGATCGAAGCTTCGATGCTGGCGTCGCTCACCTGAGTCGGGCTTAAAAGAGATTTTTGCTCTTCAGTAAGGGTAGAGAGATAGCTTGAAACGGTTTCGCGAAGCAGAGTTTCAGCGGTTTTGAGATCCGGTTCTTTTTTTAGAATGGCAAAAGAATCTTGCCGGATTTTTTTATCGATTGCAATGGCCTCTTCTGAAGCGCCTTCAGCCTTCTGGATCAAAGCGGATTGCGCTATGAGAATCTCTTCTCCCGAAACGCTCGGGCCGGCGAGCAGTACAATAAAGGCCACCTCTTTCGATTTCGCTGCAACCATCGGGGCAATCAGGCCCCCTTCGCTATGGCCGACGAGGCCGATCCGGGAGGAATCGATCTCCGCGCGTGTTTTGAGATAGCGGACCCCGGCTAGGACGTCCTCGGCCAGTATCTCGCTGGTCACACCGTCGTATTTTCCCGTCGATTTGCCGATCCCGCGCTTATCTACCCGCAAAACGGCGACTCCTTGCCGGGTCAAATGGTCGGCTAAAACCAAGAAGGGTTTATGGCCGCTCAGCGTTTCGTCCCTGTCTGTCCGTCCCGATCCTGCTATTAAAAGCACAGCCGGAAAGGGGCTTTTGAAATCAGCCGGATTCGGAAAGGTGAGAGTGCCTGAGAGGAGGGCATCTTTACTTTCATAATTTACATCTTGGGCTGTATAGGGAAACGGCGCTTTCGGCATTTGGGGACGGTTCAAAATCTGAGCTACAGGCTGTTCGTTGATCTTGAAGGAGAGAGGGAAGGAAACCCCGCCTTGAGTGAAACGGCCTGTAATTTCAGTCCAGGTTTCATTCAAAGATCCTTCGTAATTGGCTCCGATCTCATCGATTTTGAATTTGAGTTTTTCATTTTCCAGCTCGAGCTGGTCGACGGCGAGTGCGCCAAAATCTTGTTCCAAACAGCTGAAATGGGCTTTCAATGAACTATCCGCGTCTTCAGAGATCGCTAAAACGAGGGTTAATTTCATCACTTTAACGTCCAACACGCCCGACCACATCCCGAGTGCGCTCTGTTTTCCGGATTGGATTTTTTGTATTGGAGCAGGGGAGGGGGGAGTCGAAGAAAACCCGGCGCCGAAATAGGCGATCCCGCAAAAAATCAGTATCATTTTTTTAGCAACCATCGGAATCCCCTTTTTTAAATGAGCCATTGTAAAACCCATAGACAAATATGAAAATCAAAAACATTCCCTTTCACCTGTCGACCGCGAGCGCGCCGAAATCTTGTTCCAAACAGCTGATCTGCAATTATTATTTGCAATGAATCCTTTATTTGGCAAAATGCTTTTTCCTTTAAAAACCTCAGGTGATGAATATGGCAGCTCGAAGTGTCCAATCCGCCAACTTAGAAAATCCAGTGTCAAACTCCAAATGGCCCGGAGTTAATAATGAGGTTTATGATATTCCTGTCTATTCTACTACGATCGTAATTACCGAAAAAAGACCTTCATTTCCTACAAGGTGCCAGATCTGGGATCATCAAAATTATATTTTTCAAAAAGATGATTTAGACCTAAAAGTACAGGATATAAGAGAAAGGATTCAGGACTTTAGATCACAGGCTGAAAAATTTGCCATGGAGTATGGACTTGATGACTCTACCCGTCCCCGATTAAATGACATGTTGCGCAAAGCCCTCCAGAAAAAAACTCCTATAGGCGAACAGCTGACTGCAAAGCTTATTGCGAAAATCCGCCAACGGCAAGAGGATGAGGATTTGATCTGCGTATGAAAATCAGAGCCTAATTTAAACTGTCCCTTGATATTGGAATGTCCCTATGAATGACTCGATCAGCCCCCTTCAAAAAAAACGATTGGACTACTCTCCCCGCGTGCCGCAAGTTTTGAAAAATTTGAGGGAGGCGGTCTTGGTTCCAGCCGAAACAAAACAGCCAAAGGAAGATTTGAAAAAGATCTTTCCTCGCACCTTTGGTCAAAAGGCCTATTCTCTCCACAAAGGCCCCAAGGGACAGTCTGGAGCGTCAAGGCCTCTGAAAGTGGGGGTTGTTTTTTCGGGCGGGCAGGCGGCGGGAGGCCATAATGTGGTGGCCGCCATTTTCGATGCTTTGATCGAAATAGATCCGCAATCGAAAGTGATCGGTTTTTTAGACGGCCCGGGGGGCATCGTCAAAAATCAATGGAGAGAACTCTCTCGAGAAAAGATCGCCCCGTACCGCAATCAGGGAGGATTCGATTTGATCGGCTCGGGAAGAGTTAAAATCGAAACGGAGGAGCAGCTCCAGGCTTCGTTGAAAACAGTCCAAGAACACAGATTGGACGGTTTAGTGATCATCGGGGGAGACGATTCCAATACCAATGCCGCCGTCTTGGCCGAATATTTTATCGAAAAGCAGTGCGAAACAAAGGTCGTAGGCGTCCCCAAGACCATCGACGGCGATTTGCGAAGCGAGGATATCGAAATTTCCTTCGGCTTCGATACGGCTTGTAAAACGTACTCGGAACTGATCGGAAATATCGCAAGGGACGCTCTTTCGGCAAAGAAATACTACCATTTCATCAAATTGATGGGACGGTCCGCCTCCCATGTCGCTTTGGAATGCGCCCTTTCGACCCGTCCGAATTTGGCTTTGATCGGCGAGGAGAAGAAAAGCCTCGATTCCATCGTCCAAGAGATCGCCGATCTCGTGTGCCGCAGGTTCGAGGCCAAAAAAGAGTATGGGATCGTTTTGGTGCCGGAAGGACTCATCGAATTCATCCCAGAAATGAAAGCGATGATTGCCGAGTTGAATCGCGTTTTCGGAAAAGGAAACTCTTCAATGAGTCCCGAAGAAGCGGAAAACCTTTTGAAAGGGGAGGAGAAAGCTCTTTTCGCAAAGGCTTCCTGAAATAATTAGAAAGCAGCTTTTGCTGGATCGGGATCCCCATGGCAATGTCCAGGTTTCCCTCATCCAGACGGAGCAGCTTTTGATGGATCTGGTGAAAAAGGAGTTGAAGAAGAGGGCTGAAGAGGGAAAGTATAAGGGCAAGTTCAGCGCCCAGGAACATTTTTTTGGGTATGAAGGCAGAGCGGGATTGCCTTCCAATTTCGATGCGAATTATTGTTATGCGCTGGGTCTTCTCGCAGCATTGGCTGTCCGCGATGGATTTACCGGAATGATCTGTTCTGTCCAACGCCTCTCAAAACCTCCCGAGGAATGGCATTTGAAACTCGTGCCGATCCTGCAGCTCGTCCATTTGGAAATGCGTCTTGGCAAAGAAAAACCGGTGATTGAAAAAGCCCTGGTCGATCTCGATAAAGGGGCGTTTGCCCGTTTTGCCCAAATGAGAAAATCCTGGGAAATCGATGACCATTACCGCTATCCGGGTCCAATTCAATTTTTCGGCGATCCCCAAATTACCGATTCAATTCCTTTGACGATGATCCAATAATTATGACCTCTCCGGTTTCCAGCGCCCTTTCTTTAAGCGTCTCATTGAATGCATCTTTCCAAGAAACGTATGGGAAAACAATCACTTCCGTCCGGACGTTCCAATTTTCTGAAAATCAGAAAACATTGCTGAAGACGATCGCTAAAATCGCTGTCCGGATCTTGAGTGTTTTTGTTTTTGTTTTCATGGGTACGTTATTTCCGTTCAGCTTCTTTTTTCCTCCTTCAATTTTTCTTCCAGGCATTGCGGTGGGCGCTTCAGTTTTGACTTCATTCTTTTTCAGAAATGGAGAGGAAACGCCTCCCCCTGTTTTCAAGAGATTGCCACCGCTTTTACCCAATCTGGCCAAAAAACCGGCGCCTCTGGAAGAATTGACTTTGAAAACGGATTCGATTGGGCGTTGTCCAGTTGGCCTCTATGTCTCAGGCATGAATTCCTCGTTCAATGCCATGGTCCATTATCTCGATTCGGATCCGCAGCTAGCGGACAGTTTGCGCCGTTTTGGACCTTTGTCAAAATTTTTCGAAGCTTACGATCGGGCCCATGTTGAAAACCGATGGATCGCCGATGCCAATGTCCAATCGATCCGCTATGGGCTCAGCCAGATCAATCCCTCGATCTCAGCATCGGAATCTGTGCAGCAAGAGCCAGTAGAAATTTTGCAAGCGGTCCTCGGTTCCCTACAGAATCGCCATCTGATCGAATACGAAAAAACGATTTGTCAGGAACCTTCTCCGATCCATCGAAAAAAGGAAAAGGTTTGGGGTTTTGAATTAGAGATCAATGGAAGCGAACCAAAACTCAAAGAAATGTTTCAAGATCAAATGATCAAAAAAACCAAAAATCGGAAGCGAACTGAAGAGATCGTTTTTATCGAGGCTCCTTCTTCGCTCAGATTCCAGATCAAACGGTTCGAGCCAGAATTGGATGGGATCGTAAATCGAGTCTTGAGACTTCCGTCGAAAAATGATGCCCCGGTAGATATTCCTCCCGAATTGGAGATCCGGTTGCAAAACGGGAGTATGCAAAAGTATCGTTTGACCAGCTTAGTGAATTGCGAAGGGACCTCTTTCGGCAACAGCCGTTTTATAGCGGGACGGATCGTAGACGGACAAAGGTATGTCGTCGATGGGTATCAGGTCATTCCGGTTGATCGGCGAGTCTGGGAAGAACAGATTGTTCCGCAGGCCTATCTTCTTCTCTATTTGCCTGTGGATCCGCAACCGTAAGAGGCTGTGTGACCAGATCGATTTTTTTCCACCCTTCCTGTCTGAAACGGAACCAATAGACCAGGTAAAACAGAGCACCGTAGACCATTGTCAAACCCCAGGCCATTTCAATAGGCAAATTGTTTCGCACGACAATGAAGTAGACAGGGGCGAGAAGGAAAATCCAAACAGAGAGAGACCCGACGATCAAAAGGAATAACATATCTCCCGCCGCGCTCAAGAGACCGGAATAGAGCCATCGGAGACCATCGAAAAGAATGAAAATAACGACAAACACCATGCAAATCTGCAAAGAGGATTGCCAAGAAGAGTCAAATGCCGCCGGATTATGCGTTCCTTCCCCGAAGAAAAGAACATGGACCGTGTCGATAGGATCGACCAGCAAGATCAGGGACGTGGCCAATGAAAAGAGGATGAGGAGAAGAAATCCTGACCGAAGGACTTTTTTTACATAGTCGTGCCGGTTGGCCCCGATCAAATTGCCCGCCACAGCAGCTGCGCCTCGGCTTAACCCATCGCAAAAGAAAGAGAGGAGGATGGCGAAACTTTGGCAAATGCTCGAGATCGTAATGTGTTTTTCGCTTAAAGAGGACATCATCCAGAAAAAGACGGTCCATCCTAAAACTTCCAAAGTATAAAAGACCCCTTGAGGCAAACCGACCCTGCAGCACTTGGCCATTTCAATCCAGTTCAAACGCCAATTTCCCGTACCGAATTGAACGCGGTTTTCTTTCTTCAAAAATAAATAGGCGAGAACAGCCGACTCGAAGAAATAGCCGAAACAGGTAGCGATCGCAGCTCCCTGGATTCCCATTTCGGGAATCCATCCAGGCACTCCGAAAATCAAAGCCCAATCTAAGACGATATTGATCAAATTGGCGATCACGGCAAGCCAGATCATCATCCTTGTTCTGCCTCTGCCGATGAAAAAGCCTGCAAATGCAGTGACCAAAGCGTAGCTTGGGCCGAAGAACATCAGCCAGCGGAAATAGACGATTTCCATTTCCGCATAAGGATCTCCCGCAAAAATCACGGGCCCGCCCCAGATCGCCATTGGGATAAAGAAAAAGAAGGAGAAAAAGGGAAAACCAGATCATTTGCCAGACGGGAACGCCTAGCCTTTTATAGCGCCGCGCCCCATTATATTGGGCGACAAAGATCTCGGCCATCGCAGTGATCATACCGATTCCAGCCGTCAGCGCCCATGCGAGGGTGCCCGCATTCACAGATGCGTTCAATGCCCCGATCGAATAATGAGCGAGGAAGACCCGGTCGGTAAAAATCATAAAGAGGGAAGCGAGCGTGGAAATCATCAAAGGCAGAGAAATCGTCCACAACTCCCGGATACTACCCTCGGGATGACGCGTCAGAGCGCTATTATTGTTCATTTAAATAACTTGGGGGGTTGAATTTGAATATACCAGAATTCATCTTAAAAATCTTTCTTTGTGAGTTTATTAATTTAAGATTCTGATCTTCAGTAATCTTAATCTTATGCTTGTGCAATATTAGAAAATCTTTATGTTGCGGTTAGAGGAAACAATATGAAAAAAAGTCGTTTTACCAATCCGCATACTGAAGATTTGCGTCGAACTCTTTGGCATTTATTCCTTTGGAAAATCGGCCGCTACGATGAAAAAGTGCAGCGTCCTTCTCAGCCGTTTGATTTTATTTATCCAGCGCAAGCCAAACCTTTTGAACAGAATGCTCCCTCCGCAGTCTGGATCGGCCATTCCACCTATTTGATCGAAATCGAGGGTATTTCTATTCTGACCGACCCTGTTTGGGACGCCTATTGTTCCCCCATCCCATTCAACGGCCTCAAACGGCGCAGTGAACCTCCCATTTCACTGGCGGACCTTCCTCCCATTGACATCGTTCTGATCAGCCATAACCATTACGACCATCTCGATGCGAAAACGGTATCGGCGCTCCACCGATTCCATCCGCAGATCCAATGGATTTTGCCTTTGCGTTTATCTCCTTGGTTTCATCGCCGCGGGATCCATTCCGCGATTGAATTAGGCTGGTGGCAGAAATATACGGCCAAGGGCTGCGCGATTACAGCAGTGCCTGCGCAACATTTTTCCGGCAGGGGTCTTTGGGATCAGAACAAAACCTTTTGGAACGGCTATGTTCTAGAAAAGGATGGGAAAAGACTGTATTTTACCGGCGACACTGGATATAATCCACACGACTTTAAAGCGATCGGAGAGCGCTGGCCCCACATGGACTTAAGTTTGATCCCGATCGGAACGTACGTCCCAGAAGAGTTTATGCAGCCTGTTCATATCAGCCCGCAAGAGGCTGTGAAGATCCACCAAGATGTGAAATCGAATTTCAGCCTCGGGATGCATTGGAACACTTTCTGTTTATCCGACGAGCCGCTAGAGCGCCCTCCCTTCGATCTCTATCTCTCAATGAAAGAAAAAGGGCTGCCTTTCGAAACTTTCCTTCCTATCGAAATCGGCACCCATGTCAATTGGTGAGTTTTTCGCCGTCAAACAGCGTATCCTAAGAGACCAATGCCATGCGGTCCGCCATTATTATAAAAACCCCAGATTCGCGCTGCTCGATCTCTCGTATGGACTGCTTTCCCTTTTTTTCAATCCTTACCGAATTTGCCGTAAGTTCCTACAGAAGAAAGGCGAAAAAGACATTTACGCCTACGGAGAAACTCCTTACGCAACCCTCCAACAACTCGCAACGGCTAGTCATCTACAGCCCAATGATCGCTGGCTGGAGTTGGGATCGGGGAGGGGAAAGGGCTGTTTCTGGATCGCTCATTTTATCGGCTGCCAAACGACCGGCATCGAATGGGTGCCCCATTTTGTCAAAATGGGCCGTTTCCTGAGCGCTTGTTTCCGTATCAAAAATGTTACATTCAAGATGCAGAATATGGAAGATGCGGATTTCGCATCCACTTCAGCCGTTTATCTTTACGGAACCTGCTTGCCCGACGACACCATCCATTCCCTTGTCGAGAAAATGAAAGCGCTTCCTAAAGGCGCCCGGGTCATCACCATTAGTTTCCCTTTGGAAAGCGGAGCCTTTATTCTAAAAAGGAGCTTTGCTGTGCATTATCCTTGGGGCGAAACAGAGGCTTATTTACATGAAAGAATCTGAAAAACTGACCGCAAAACACTGCTCGGCTTGCCGCGGAGGCGATCTCCCTCTTCAGGGCAAGTCTCTTTTGGACCTTTATAAACAACTGGATAAAGGCTGGAACCTGGTCCAAGAACACCGCATCGAAAAAGAGTATTCCTTTAAAAATTTCCGCCAAGCTCTCGAATTTACGAACAAAGTAGGGGAGCTAGCTGAAAAAGAAGGCCACCACCCCGATATCCACCTGAGTTGGGGCAAGGTAAAACTAATCATCTGGACCCACAAAATCGATGGCCTGACCGAAAGCGATTTCATCCTCGCTGCGAAATGCGACGAGATTTAAATTTACTCTCGAATTCTCTTGGTTCCTCTGCTCTTGGTTCCTCTGCTCTTGGTTCCTCTGCTCTTGGTTCCTCATAGACGGGTCAGCATCCGCGAATGGTCTTTCAATGAAGTTGCCGTCACTGGAAGAATTATAAACTATAAACGGTCGTCCTATTTCAGTGCTTCCGCTGCCAATCGAATAAAAGCCGTCTTCATCAATGAGCAGATACGATTCCCTATTCGATGCATCTATTCCCGCCTTTAGTTTCCGAACGTCTTCTTTCTGATATTCCGTTAAAATTTCAGACGTTTCAAAATTATCGAGGGCTTCTGGCAATTTATTGGGAAAAAGATTTTCAGATGCGTCCACCCAACGCATTGTCCGTTTGCTTGAATCCACTTCGTCATAGGATGATCTGCTTTGAATAGAGATATGTTGAGCGATATTCAATGGGTCGGATGGATCGACAAAATAGAAACGGGAATTTTTTTTTCCTTCTGAGAGTACCTTTTCTCTTTCTTCTTCCGTATATTTTTTACTTCTTATTGGAAGCGCTAATTCCCTGACTCGGTCGCTTGTCCGTTTGCCTGAATAACATCGACTTGAGAGACTGTTTGAAGACACCTCGCTAATCTCGCGTGTTTTTAATCGTGAAGCACCGAGTGAAAATGCATTTGAAACGAATGTCCCTAAGAATTCAAAAATGATACTAACCGGGTCTGTAATTTGAGCGATCGAAACAAAAAGATTTGCCACATATCCGCGAATAATACTCTCCGTTCGCTCTTGAGTGATTGGGACAAGATTCCTCAAAGGCGAAAACTGAGATCGATCATCCATGGCATAAAATTCGTCTTGTTTACATTTCCCAGCCTCACTTTTCGAACTCGAGGATGTCGCCATAAATTCGTTTATCCTTGGATTTGTGCAAGCCGTCTTTTCTTGGGCGTCCATTTTTTGTCAGGATGGTGGAAGAGGATCACCGTGACTACCGCCGCGCCCGTCAAACCGGCCAAGAGCAAAAAGGCTCCTTGGAAGTTGCCCGTTAAGTCGATCAGCCATCCCGTCATCGTCGGCGCGATGATGCCCGCTAAAGAGAGACAGCTGGACGTAATCCCTTGGGAAGAGCCGGCGCGGTCTTTCGCCACATCGATATTGATGCTGAAAAATGCGGGCTGAGGCATGAGGCCGAATCCAAGTCCTAAACTCAAGAACACTAAGGATAGGCCGAGGGAACTGGTATAACTCAGGATGACGAAACAGATCGCGGCGAGAAGCTGGCTGCTCCAAATGAGATGGGAGCGGGCGAGTCTGCTGCTTCCTGTTTTTTGATAGAGCCAATCGGAAATGATTCCGCCCAACTTCAAAAAGAGGGCCCCGACTAGCCAAGGGATGGTCAAATACCAGCCGACGCTTTTCAAGTTCAAGCCATGCTGGGAAAGGAAATACCCGGGAAGCCACAAAGTCGCAAAGAAGAGCATGTAGCCGAAAGCGAAATAGGCGATATTATTTGCGATGAGGGCGGGATGGGTCAGGATGAAGCGCCAATCGATGGCGGCGCTCTCTTTGATCGTTTGCGGGGTTCTTCCGGTAGAAATCAGCTTCTTTTCTTCTTCGTTGACATGAGGGGAATCTTTAGGGAAATCGCGGAAGAGGAAATACCAGACGACCGCCCAGATAATGCCGACTATGCTGATAGCGAAGAACATCGTCCGCCATCCGAAATCGGCGACGAGATAGGAAGTGAGCGGAGACCCAACTACAGAAGAAAGGGGGATCGCCACCAAACCCAAAGAAAGGGCCCTCGCCCTTTCGGAAGGGGGAAGCCAATTGCTGATGGAGCGGGACATAGCGGGAAAATGGGGCCCTTCGGTCACCCCTAAAAGGAAACGGAGGCCAATGAATCCCCAGAATCCTGCGGCAAACCCCAAGAATCCTACGCAGAGCGACCAGCCGATCGCTGCGAGCGGCCATACGACGCGGGTCCCCCAAAGGTCGACGAGCCATCCTCCGAAAGCGGTCAAAAGGACATAGCCCAAGCCGAAGGCGGAAAGGATCAGCCCGAACTGAGTGTCTGTAAAATGGAACTCTTGTTTAAGGGGTTCGATGACAAAAGAAATCGCCGAACGGTCGATAAAGTTTACCAGTGTGATAAAAAAGATCAGGCTGGCGATGACCCAGCGGTAGTGCGTAGCTCGAGGCGCTTTCATTTGACATCCTTTTTTTGATTTGCGAAAGCCAGAATACCTGATAAAGGATTACTAATAAATCAGGATTCTTTGAGATGCAGTCTCAGAGGCTTTATAAAATCTTAAATTTTCTCGCGATTTAGATGCGAGCTCCCAAAAGTTTAAAGAATCGATTTTTAGCGGCTCTGGATTTTTCGTAAATATGTAATTTTAATATTTTTACTATTTAGTGTTTTTGTTATTCTTCTTTGCTGCGAAGGAGACTTTTTTATGTTTGTTGATTTTATACCCAATTTATTGATTGATTCCCGTCCTAGCAGAGTGATTCAAGCTGCTTTTGCGCAAGAAAAAAGTGTTTTGGGGATGGATGTTGGTTTGTGCCTTAGTTCGATCATTTTTGGTGTTTTCTTCTGTCTTGATGCAGAAGCGTTCTACGAAAGAAAAAAATTCATTAAATGCGCAAAATCTGCGTCATTGGGAGCTGCACTCATCGGCTTGGGCTCTTTTGGAGTATGGCTTTTAAAAAACCAAGCCGTAGATATTTACTGTAATCCAAACGAGTATGGCCGGAAATTTGGCGGCCAAAACGACCTTTGGTGTCAAAAGTAAACTTCTCTCCAGTCCCTCGATTTTCGATAGATCGAGGGAATTTTCCTTCTCTTTCCTTTGCTTCGAAACAAATCGGCTGCTATACTTTCCTCTAAAATCCCAGTCATTTATGAAACCTAAATACGACCCGCGCGCCATTGAAAAAAAATGGCAGAGAATCTGGAAAGATAAAAAGATTTTTAAATCTGAGATCGATCCGAAAAAGCCCAAATATTACATCCTCGACATGTTTCCCTATCCATCGGGAGCGGGGCTCCATGTAGGCCACGTGACCGGATACACGGGAACGGATATCCTGGCCCGCTACAAGAGGCAGAAAGGGTTTAATGTCCTCCATCCGATGGGATGGGACAGTTTTGGCCTGCCCGCGGAGCAATATGCGATCCGGACCGGGACCCATCCAGCCGTCACCACTAAAACGAATATCGACACCTATCGCCGACAGCTCGAATCGCTGGGCTTTAGCTACGACTGGGACCGGGAATTGGCCACCAGCGACCCCTCCTATTACAAATGGACCCAATGGATCTTCACGAAGCTCTTTGAAAAAGGGCTCGCCTATGAAGCGGAGATCAACGTCAATTTCTGCCCCGCTCTTGGGGACGGTCTTGGCCAATGAAGAAGTGGAAAACGGCCGCTCGAAAGAGGGGGGCTATCCTGTTGAAAGACGGCCTTTGAGACAATGGGTCCTCCGCATCACTGCCTATGCCGACCGGCTTCTTGGCCGATCTTGACCTGCTCGATTGGCCCGACCATTTGAAAAAACTCCAGTCGAATTGGATTGGCCGGAGCGAAGGGGCGATGATCACTTTCGTCGAAGAGAAGACCCATGAACCGATCCTCTGTTTTCACCACGACTCCCGACACGCTGTTCGGGGTGACCTTTCTCGTCTTGGCTCCGGAACATCCTCTTGTCGAATCGATCACTACTCCTGATCAAAAAGACGAAGTCGACGCATACCGCCGCGAGACCGCTGCGAAAAACGATCTCGAGCGGACCGATCTTGCCAAAGAAAAAACCGGCGTCTGGACAGGCGCTTTCGCACTCAATCCGGCGACACGGTGAAAAAATCCCCATTTGGATCGCCGATTATGTCTTGATGGGATATGGAACTGGCGCTGTCATGGGAGTTCCTGCGCACGATGAGCGCGATTTTGAGTTTGCCAACACCATACAAACTCCCCGTCATATCCGTGATCGATCCCGATCTTTCGCTTCTATCGGATGGAGAATCTGCGAGACCGCGAAGATATCTTGAAGGGGCGAGCTGTGCTGGACGAAAGACGGAACGTTCATTCACAGCAATGCAGGCGATTTCAACTCAATGGCCTCGCGTGCTGCCTGCCCGAGAAGAAACGATCCTATGGCTCGAGCGGCAATGCTAAGGGAAAGAGGACGGTCACCTATAAACTGCGCGATTGGCTTTTTTCCCGGCAGCGCTATTGGGGAGAACCGATCCCGATCCTCCACTTTGAAGACGGATCGATGCGCGCCCTCGAACTCGATGAACTGCCCTTGATTCCGCCTCCTCTCGACGATTTCAAACCTGCCGGAACCGGACAAAGTCCTCTTGCCAAAGTGAGGCAATGGGTTGAAATCGTCGATCCAAAAACAGGCAAAAAAGCCCTGCGCGAAACCAACACGATGCCCCAATGGGCCGGCTCCTGCTGGTACTATCTCCGTTTTTGCGATCCGCAAAATGAACAGGAGGCTTGGAGTAAGCAAGCTGAAAAATATTGGATGCCGGTCGATCTCTATGTCGGCGGCGTCGAACACGCCGTTCTTCATCTTCTCTATGCCCGTTTTTGGCATAAAGTCCTCTACGATTGCGGCCTCGTCCATACTTCCGAGCCCTTTATGACGCTGCGCAACCAAGGACTTGTCACCGCCCGCTCCTACAAACTGCCCCAAGGCGGCTATCTCAATCCCGACGACGTCGCCGAAAAAGAGGGGCGCTTCATCTCTAGGAAAACGGGCGAAGAGCGTCGATGTCCAAATGGAAAAGATGTCGAAATCCAAACTCAACGGCGTCTCTCCCGATGAGATCATCGAAGAGTTCGGCGCCGACGCACTTCGGCTCTATGAAATGTTCATGGGACCTTTCGAAAGAGAAAAATTCTGGAATACCGACGCCGTCAACGGCTGCAGACGGTTTTTGAACCGGTTCTACGATATGGTCTTTTCCGATAAAGTCGCCGATGAGACCAGTATCGACGCGCTCAAACTCTCCCATCGGCTCGTCGACCTCGTCACCAAAGATATCGAAAGCCTCCAATTCAATACCGCGATCGCCAGGATGATGGAATTCATCAATGCCTTTATCCCTCTTCCCGCCTATCCGCGCAATGTTTGAAAACGCGCGTGCAGATGCTCTATCCCTTCGCACCCCACATCGCCGAAGAGCTTTGGGAAGAGCTTGGAGAGAACGAGCTCCTTACCTACGCCCCCATTCCTCCCGTCGATCCGCAATATCTTGTCGACGATACCGCCACCTACGTTGTCCAAATCAACGGCAAACTGCGAGGCCGATTCGATCTGCCAAAAGACAAGACGGAAGAAGAGCTCATGGAACTCGTCCGTCAAAATCCCGAAATGGAAAAGCATCTGGCCGGCGAAATCGTAAAGACTGTGTTTGTACCGAACAAACTGCTCAACATTGTTTTGAAAGTGATTCTGAACCTACTGATTTTCCTTTATTTTCTGGGGATCTCGCCCAAGATTTTCTTCGACCGCATTCTAAAGGGAAAAAGGCATCCAGTTTTTGCAAAGGCTAGGGTTCGTCTATTCCCGACAGCCAAAAGAAACCAGTCATCTGGATTCACGCCGTTTCCGTCGGCGAAGTCAAATCGGCCCAGCCTCTCTTCGCCGAGCTCGAAAAAGCTCCACAGGGACGCTTTTTTTCTCATCACCACGACCACCGCAACAGGCCAAGACGAGGCAAAACGATCTCTTTCAGGCGCCCACGCCTTCGCCTATCTTCCGATCGATCTCACTTGGATCGTCAAGCGGTGGGTCCAAAAACTGAATCTCCAAGCCTTCTCATTCTTGTCGAAAGCGATTTTTGGCCTAACCTTCTATCCGAAGTGAAAAAAAAAGGCGGTCCCATCGCTCTAGTCAGCGGTAAAATTTCGGAAAGATCGGCCCGCCGATTACAAACGCTTTTCTTTTTTCTCAAAAAAAATGTTTTCTCATTTCGACTTGCTCTGCGTCCAAAATCAACAATACGCCGACCGCCTCCATCCCTTGGCCGCCGATCCCTCGCGCATCCATATCACCGGCAACTTAAAACTCGACGTGCAGCCTCAATCGGTAGATCTTACCCTTTGGCGCTCAAACTCTCGCTTCCGAATGTCCCGGTCCTGACGATCAGCTGCACCCATTCTCCCGAAGAGGAATGAGCTCCTCGATGCGCTCGATCATCCGGACCGCATCCTTTTTCTCGCGCCGCGCCATCCCGAACGGTTCAACGACGTCGCTCAACTCCTCGCGAATAAACAAATTCCTTATGTCCGTTGGAGCCAAATTGACCAAAAGAGGGGAGGGGAGAGGGTGATTTTAGTCGATGCCATGGGACAGCTCCCGATTTGTTATTCCTTCAGCCGCCTCGCCATCGTCGGAGGCAGCTTCATCGACCGGATCGGAGGACATAACGTCCTTGAACCATGCCTCTACGGCACACCGGTCCTCTTCGGCCCCCACATGTTCGGCCAAACCGAATTCGCAGCCCGGGCCATCCAATCAGGCGCCGGCCTCCAAATCCCTCTCGAAAATCTTCGCTCCGCTATCGACCATTTTCTCCAAAATCCCACCCAAGAAAAATCCATGAGAGCCTCAGCCATCGCCCTCATTCAAAGCAACCGCGGTTCCGTCTCCCGCACACTCGCAGCTCTCCAATCGCTGCAAACTTCATAGAAAAATAGAAAAAGATTTGGGATAAATCACTTGTCGTGTTAGACTTCTGCTTTCTTATTATCGCGGGGTGGAGCAGTGGTTAGCTCGTTGGGCTCATAACCCAAAGGCCGTAGGTTCGAGTCCTACCCCCGCTAATTTTCCACATTCTCTTTGGCGGTATAGCTCAGCTGGTTAGAGCAACGGAATCATAATCCGCTGTCGCTGGTTCGAATCCGGCTACCGTCATTTTTTTTCAAAAATGACGGTAAGAAAGCCAATAATTTGGCTTTCGTCTCGGATGGACTCCGATCCGAAACGGATCTACGCCCCTTCGGGGTAATGCCTTTGGCATTCTCGCAAAAGCCAAAGGCTTTTGACGAAGTGAGCACCGATGTTTTTGCGTTTCGCGAAAACCGGGCGCAACCGGACCCCGACCAGACGGGACGAGCGCTTCGCTCGCCCGCAGAGGGGGAATCCGAGTACCGTCATTTTTTTTCAAAAATAACGGTAAGAAAGCCAATAATTTGGCTTTCGTCTCGGATGGACTCCGATCCGAAACGGATCTACGCCCCTTCGGGGTAATGCCTTTGGCATTCTCGCAAAAGCCAAAGGCTTTTGACGAAGTGAGCACCGATGTTTTTGCGTTTCGCGAAAACCGGGCGCAACCGGACCCCGACCAGACGGGACGAGCGCTTCGCTCGCCCGCAGAGGGGAATCCGAGTACCGTCATACTCAGAGTCAGTCAATTATAAATATTTTAAATCAACATTTTGCGGTTCATGGTATTACCCGCCATAAAACGAAAAAACCGGAGTAAATAATTAATGTCTAATATACTGCCTTTAACTCATCGTAAAAGTGCTGATTCATCGCCAGCCGCAGATCGTCAAATTCCGGAATCATCGGCCGCCGCTTCGAAGAAAGAAAAATACTTCCTGAATTTATCTAATTTAATAAAAAATCCCGACTCAATTTCACGACTGTCATTTTCAAAAGATTCTAAAATACCTATTTTTAGCAAGGTCCCGAATCCTAGTCCTTCAATAGATCCTCAGTCGGATAGCGAATCTGAAGATCCGGTTGAAGATCCGGCTGCTAACCGGTTTTCGACAGATCTTCAGTCGGATAGCGAATCTGAAGCACCGGCTGTTAAGGGGCCTTTGTTAAAACGCATTCTTGGAAAAAGGGAGTGGATTGAAATCGGCGATCTTGAAACGACTTATGTACCCGAATCTTCTTCAGTCCCCCGCTTCAAGTTTTTCATCCCGGGCAAAAAGCCTCATGTACAGAATCAGGCCCAAGAAAGTAAAAAAAGTTCGTCGGCCGCAAATTCAGTTCTAAGAAAGAAACACACCTCAAAACAACTCGACGTTTCTCCGAAAGAAAGCCAAGGTTCAAATAATACAGTCGCGGCAACTTCTTCGGCCGCGCGTCCGGTTCTAATAAAGAGATCAGTCCTAAATCCGACAGCTCCACCTCTTCTAACATTAACTCAAGCTGCGGACTTGGTCGAAGAGAGTTCAAGAGAGAACCTCTCTTCTTCGCAACCGAAACCAAAGAAAGCAGCGAAACCTGTGCCAAAATCCTCCATTCGTACTCGTTCCGCCGCTGCTGAAGTATTACGGCAAAGATTTCCTGGGCGCCCATCCACTCTACGCCACCGTCCGATCAGTTTTACGGTCGGTGCTCAATGAGTTGATTAATGATTTAGAGACATACTTATGGCTTCCATAAAAAATTGAAGAAAGAGAAGCTTTTCTGCCTTCAAATTTATTTTCTTAATTGAAACCTTGTAAATAATTGTTATTTTTAAAATATTTTTTATGTTTTATCTATAACAATTTTCAGGATATAATCCTCGACGGTTAGATTAGGGGGATTATACAAATGGCTTCTTTGTCAAATACTTTGTTGATGATTCCGAGGGAAATGCCGAGCTTTTTAAAAGTGGCGTATTCGCTCCGGTATGCAGACGAGCCAAACGAAGGGAATTGCCTTACAAGAGTTCTCCATGTTGTACAAAGAGTTTTTTCCCTGATTAAAGAGCTTGTTAAAAGAACGGCCTTAACCTCCGATTTTCAGCAAAATAGAGAGAAGCTCGGAAGAGATTTCGAGGCGATTGGCAAGACTTTAGCGGACAACGACAAGCCTATTTGCGTTTATTTTGTGAGCGCCCACGACCACAACGGCGCTATTTTGAGCAATCCACTCTACTATTATCACCATTACAAAATCCAAAATCTTCAAAAGCATTTTGCCGTGGCGCCAAAGGTAGTTTCTTCGCAGGATGAAATGAAAGCTTTTATGGGATCGATCAAGCAGCAATATCCTCAAAGAGAGATCCAATTCGTCGACGTCGTATCTCACGGCGGAAAATCTTCCTTATTCATCCATGCGCCAGGGGAGCCGGAAATCCAAGCAGAGCAATTGCGAAACGATCTGTTTGAAGACTGCGCTTCCGATGCGACGATTTTGCTCGATGCATGCACCACAGGACTGGGAGATCGAAATATCGCTGATGAGATCGCCCGAAAAACACCTGGTAGAACGGTATTGGCTCCAGGGCCGACGATGTATTTTTCTAAGCCGGTGATTAAAACGGGAGCCAATGGCCCAAAAGTTGTCGGGGCGGCCCATGGGTTTGCGATTTTCAACGCCTACACCTGCAAATCGTTTTCCTATAAAGAAAGGATGCCGAGTCAATTTCCCTATGTGAAAGACACATCTCTTCAAAGCGACATCCTTTCTATCGCGAGTTTTCCCGAGCTTCAAAATTCCTGGCTCGATCCTTATCTCGATGAAGAGAATGTAGATCACAAACAACGGGTTATCCAAATATTTGATCAGCTCTCTGAAGAAACCAAAGTTCTTGTCGCAAAGCAGGTCAGGATAAACAATGGATCTCCTCAAGTGAAGTTTTTCGGCGAAGATTTCCTGCGCGCCCATCCTCTCCATACCACCGTTCGTTCCGCGTTCCGGTCGGTACTCAATGAGTTGATTCATGAAGTCCGCGAGTATCCTGCCGTCCGTTGGGCCAAAGCTCTTCTCCATGTGCAGAATACCTTTCAAGCAATCGGCGCCTGGGCTCGCCACCTTTCCTGCCGGCCGATAGCCAGGCCCCTTCTACAGAATTGATCCTGGCCTTCATTAATATTGGGACAGATCTAAACCTTTGAAAATAAATATATTATAATTAATTCGAAAAAATCATAGTTATTTTTATAATAATTTAAATTATATTTTTGATATAATATTATTTTATTAATAAATAATTCGAGGTTAATTATGTCTAGTAAAGCACTTCCTGATTCTTCAAGCCCTACAACTGTCTCTCCTAGAGAAGCTTTTTTGCGCGAACAGCAGATAGTGGAAGCTTCCGAAAAATTGAACAGAACGGAAAAAGTAAAAAAATGGGGATTGAAAATCTTGGTGATGATGACAGGCGTCATTGCCAGCACCCTTTTAACCGCAGCCGCTGCCGCGCTTGCAGCTGTGACTCACTGCCCAAGTATTTTAAGCGAATATCTCGATCCGGCGGCGGGAATGGGCATCGCATTTATCGCGACGATGAAGGTCCTTGAAAAGATCGATAAATATTTCCTCTTAAAGGCTCGGCTAAGACATGCCAGCAATCCTCCTAGCATCGATCCTAAAAGAGTTACTCAGATAGTTTAATTTAAAGAGGTTTTTTATGGTCAGCGGGATTCAACCGTCCAGTTTTGTAAACAGCGCGAGTTTTCAAGAAATCAATCTTTCTCCTCCTCCGATTCAGGGATATGTTCCCATCTCGTTCGAAAATGACAGCAACAATCCGGATAATTTATATATTACGATCAAAACGGAACTCGGCTTTTTGACGTTCGACAGCGAGGGAAAAGGGTCGTATACTCAAACGCCTGTTTCAACCCTTCTTTCTGATATGCCTCAATTTAACGGGGGATCGCTGATTTATGTGCCTCCCGGCGATTCGGGACGGATTTACTTTACGGTCGGTATGACTTACGCACAGATGTATACGGGGCCTGGATCATTGCCTCCCGGCTGGCAGCCTTCCAATTACGATACCGACTGCCTTTGGGATACGATTGAATACTCTTTCGATCAGTACAACGTAATGACGATGGATTGCAGCGGAGTGGATACCTACTGTCTGCCTCTCAAGTTAGAAATGGACCAAGATACGCAGCCGACCGTTCAAGAGTGCGGATCGAATGGGAATAGGCAGGAGATTTTTGCCCAGGCGCTTCAGAATTTAAGGAATTACACTTTGCCTCGGTATCCCGATGTCGATTGGACTCAGCTCATCATCGGAGAGGAGAACCAAAGGATCGTCGCCCCCAATATCATGGCGCTGGACGGGAGATTCGATATGAGTTTTCTGACCGATTACCTGCAAACCTCTTTCATCCCTTATTATCAAACTCACCCTCTCTCTATACTTATGGACGATAACGCCACGGTGTATACTGGGACCATCGATGCAGCAGGGCAAAATTTTATCTTCTCTTCTCCTAATCTCGACCCAGTAACGATCCCATTGCCGACTTTACCTTCAAACGTCGAGGCTTGGCTGGCTCCAGGAACGGATGGCGAATTCATCCCCACGAATAATACTACCGGGAATCTGATCAAAATGCTCTCAGCGATGGTTGCGATGGGCCTGGTCCCTGAAAATATCGCCGCCCCTCTTAGCGATAATTATTTTGCCGCTCATCGAAGCGATTTTTATCAAGCGGATGCCTACGATGTCTATGCAAGGGCTATGCACGATGCCGGATTGAACGAGTACTTCTATGCGTTCGACGATGTCGCAGGACAAAGCGGGACTGAGGCTGCCGCTTGGAGCCCCTCTCTCAATGTCACCCTTTCAATCGGTGATTTTACGACGGCTTCAGGCTGGCGATAAATCTTCTTGGCTAACCCTCATTTTATAATGAGGCACGGGATGCCATGAGGCGATGAATTCCCCGATGATTTTGAAACCGGCTTTTTGGTAGACGTGGATAGCGCGGGTGTTCGAGGCTTCAGGATCTATAAAAATTTCTTTAATATGCGGGAACTGGCTGTGTAAAAAATTTTGGATCATGGGGACTGCGAGCCCTTTGCCCAGATAATTCAGGTCGCAAATGAACAGGTCGAGGCTGATGGCATCCGGTCCTTCGGGGGTCGTCAGAAGGTAGGCGAAAGGGGTATCTCTTTCTGAGGCGATCCAATGCTGGGAAACGGAGGTCTCCTCAAAGAACCGGTCGAGGTTTTTTAGAAGGTTTTGCAGGCCGACGCCGTGGATCCATTGCCGGATATGGTCTTGATCGAGCCAACGGATGATCCGCTCTTTGTCACTCGCTTTCGCTAGCTTAAAATTGAATGTCGGGTTTGTCATATAAATTTTCTGTTTATTGTTTTAATTATAAATTATTTTATTCATTTTTGTCTTTATTTTATTTCATTTATTTAGTATATTTTATGGCACAGGGGACGGGGTGTGGGGATTATTTCAGGAAATTATCCATTAGATTCAAAATTATTATCTTTTATTAATCAATCGAACGAATCGAAAAGTCCGACCGATCCGTTGGCTCTCTATTTGATAGGAAGCTTTGATAAAAAAGGGGAAATGAACCCCAATCTGAATTCTCACGTTTTGCGATTCAAGCAGATAGCAAAAACTTATTATTTGTCGATTCAAGTGATGAACGACGCCAATATCGGGTCAGCCATCGAAAGGGTGAAAAAAGCCTATCCGGACCGGCCGATCGACTTATTGGTCGCCCAGATGCATGGAAGAATAGATGCTTTAGGATTCACGGAAGACGCTTCCGGCCATTACACATTAGAGCGGGCCAAATCGGAAGATTTCTCCCTCTTATCCAGTCGGTGCGTCATCTATCTTAATGGTTGCAACGCCTATGCACCGCTTATGGAATCGATCGCTGCTAAAATCGCCGAAGTGTCGAAGAGGGTGGTTTTTGCAGCGACGGCATTTTTACATTTGGATCACTTTTTTTTCCTTCCCGGACGGGAAATCAGTTGGGTCGCTTTCGATAAAACCTTTACTACACCCATTTCTGTAAAATTGGAGTATGACGAGGGACTGAAAAAAGTGGTCGAGACGCCGGCCAGCCCAAATGCGTTGGAGGAGATATCGGAAAAACTCGCTTCCGACGCGAATAAAGGATGTATCGACAGTCAAATGGTCTTTGGCCATTTAATGGCTTCCACCCGGAAAATGGACGAAGCCGCCTCATATTATAAAATGGCGATTACAAATAAAAATTCTCTTTCAAAAGTGAATTTTGACTTTTTTTTAAAAAGGATAGAAAAGAATCCTGAACTTGCCATGTCTGTTCTTGCCCATAGATTTTAAATAAGAAAATCTGCTAGATTATACACAAATGAATTCAAAACTTGGTTTTTGACTGCGTCAGCTTCGCAGCAAATTTTTGGTCTTCACTCACGCCTTGCCTCTCGGCAATGGTCGTTCGCTCCAGACGCAAAAATTTGCGCGGCTTCCTTCTCAAATTCCCAAATTTTGATTTCATTTGTGTATAGTTCAAGAACCTATAAAGCTATGAAATCGACGACGCGAACTTCCCTTCTTCTGCCGATTCAAAAGACTCATTGCGGTTCCGTTTTTTATTTTGCTTATCCATTTTTTTTCTCCTTTAAGAAGAGGAGCGGGGAAAACGGGTAGCAAATTTACTCGATCAAAACCCTGGCTCCTCTAGCCAGGGTTTTTCCTTTGTGGAATCTCCTGGCTTTAGCGCCAAGGAGAAACCAAAAAGGAAAAAATATGAATTCCAAAGCAACCCTTCTCTTAGCCTGCCTGATCTTGATTTTGGGAGGCGTTTTATACCAAACGTTTTTCTCTGCGGACAGCGAGAAAAAAATTACAGTCGGCATCCTCCAAACGGCCAGCCATCCAGCCCTCGATCAAACGAGAGAGGGATTTATCGATGAATTAAACCGTTTACTGGGGGGACAAGTCGATTTTGTCGTTCAGAACGCGGAGGGTTCCCTCTCGCAAGCGCAAAGCATCGCGGGAAATTTCCATGCGCATCAAAATATTGCAGCCATTTTTGCCATCGGAACGCCGGCTGTCCAAGCAGCGGCTAGGATAGAAAAGAAAAAGCCGATTTTCATAGCGGCTGTCAGCGAACCTGAGTCCTTGGGATTAGGTCTCAATGTTTGCGGCACTTCGGACCGGATCGATACGGAGGCTCAAGCCGATCTGATATTGCAATTGGTCCCGTCAGCGAAGAGGGTCGCCATCCTTTACAATCCGGGCGAGAGCAATTCTCAGGCGATGGTGGAAAAAATGGAAAAGTCGATCCGGAAAAAGGGGTTGGAGAGCCATCTCTTAGGCGTCCATTCTGAAAGCGAGATCGTCCAAGCGGTCATGGCCGCATCCCGCAAGGGAGACGTCCTTTTGGTCCCGGCTGATAATTTGCTTGTCGGGGCCATGCCGCTCCTCTCTAAGGAAGCGCTGAAAAGAAACCGGCCATTAATCGTCAGCGATGTCCCTTCCGTCGCAAAAGGAGCCTTAGCAGCGCAGGGGGCCGATTACGGAGACCTGGGCCGGCAAACTGCGGAAATCGCGCATCGAGTGCTTGCGTTGGGCGCAAATCCAGATCAGATTGGCATCGCGGATCCAAAAAACGCAAAAAAAGTCGTGAATGAGAAGATCCTCGCGGCTCTACATGAAAAAGGGGTGTCCGATGAACATTGAAATCGGTGAAATCGCGCTCCACATCCTCCTGCAAGGATCGATTTATTCCCTCGTCGTAATGGGAGTCTATCTCTCGTCGCGCATCGTTCAATTCGACGACCTGACCACAGAGGGGAGTTTTGGTTTGGGGGGAGCTCTCGCAGCAGTTACAGTTCTATGGGGAGGCTCTTTGTGGCTAGCGCTCTGCTTAAGCTTGGTAGGAGGCCTCTTAGCAGGTTCTGCAACCGGGATTTTGCACACGAAAATGAAAATGAATCATCTGATTTGCGGGCTCGTTGTAACGACAGCCCTATTTTCAGTCTGTTTGAAATTGACTGGAGCGAATGCTTCGCTCAGTCAAACCAATCCGATTTTGCATCACGCCAATCAGTGGGTCCCTCTTCTCTTTCTCGGAGGCTTAGCCACAGCCGTTTATTTGGGAATCAGAGCTCTTCTCCGCTCCGAGATCGGACTGATCCTGAAAGCGGCCGGCAGCAATCCCCAGATGGCGGTTTCTTTGGGAAAAAGCGTCGATGGCTATAAGATTTTTGGTTTGGCTGTTGCAAATAGTTTAACTGCGTTGGCCGGCGCTCTTTTTGTCCAATGGAACGGTTTTTTTTCCATAACAGGCAATATTGGGACTTTAGTGATCGGCTTGACCGGTCTAATCTTAGGTGAGATGATCCGGCGGTCTTTCGGCTTGAATCTGATTTTGGGAGCCATCCTCTACCAGACAATTTTTGCCGCTGTGATCGAGCTGCAGTTGGAGCCGCTCTGGAACAATCTGATCAAGGCTGTCTTGATCGTCCTGTTGATCCAACTAAAACTGAATAAAAAACCGTTTTCTTCATTGGCGAGGTAGACATGCTCCGATTAAACAATATTTCTAAGAAATTCAATGGGATCGACGTATTGAAAAATCTCTGCTGCGAAGTGGATCAGGAAGATTTCGTCGTGATCATGGGGCCGAATGGCGCCGGCAAAACAACCCTTTTCGATATCGTCTCCGGGAAAACGGATCCCGATCAAGGGACGCTTTTTATCGAGGGTCAGGATTGCACTTTGATGCCGGAGCAAAAGAGGGCGACTGCTGTGGGCAGGCTTTTCCAAAATACCTATTTGGGATCGTGCTCGAGTCTGACGATCCGGGAAAATTTAGCGATTGCGAATTTAAAAGGGCAAAAGGCGGGTTTGAGGAGAGGAACGAAAAGTCTTCCTGATGAAAGGATCGAAGAACTTTTGATGCCGCTCAATTTAAATCTCGAAAAAATGTTGCATGTTCCGATGGGAGCTCTATCGGGAGGGCAAAGACAGATCGTCTCCTTTGTGATGGCGACGCTCAAACAACCGAAACTTTTGCTTTTGGACGAACCCACCGCGGCGCTCGATCCCGGATCGGCGACCCAACTGCTTTCCTTTGCGCAAGAGTATGCAAGAAGGAATCGGATCCCGACTCTGCTGATCACCCATGATCCGATGACGGCGAAGTATTTAGGGAACCGATTGTGGATTTTGAATCAGGGAAGGATCGAAAGGGAATACGGGATGGAAAAAAGGGATATGGATCCCCAGGATTTTTTCCGGCGCGTCAATTACGAGAGCCTAGCTTCAGGATTCCCGCAATCCCATGATGATCGGAAAGGGCTGTTTTTGTGTTGTAAGTAGAGTCGAATGCTTCGATCAGATGGACATTTTCGAGGCGGATGTTCTCGTCGATAGCGGCGATTTGCCGTCCGTCGGCGAGCGTCCGCCTGAAGAGCGAGAGATAGTCGATCGTCTCTTCCCATTCGCAATCGACTTTGCCATTCCATTGGACCATCAAACGATTCGTCCGCGTCGGCTCGGCCTCTTGGAATCCCGGGTGGAGAAAATCGAGAAGGGTTTTTCCTTCCTTATCCCGCTCCATATTGAAATCTCCGGCGATCACTGTCGGAAGAGCGAGTGTTTTTTTTGCCAATCCGTCGACGATCTGTGCGACTTGGACGGCCCGCTTCTCGCGATCCACAGCCTCGTATCCATTAATTAAATGGGTACCGATGATCCGGGCGCAGGGTTGGGAATCTTCGGGTCTCGCTTTGATTTCCAAAGTAGAGATTCCACGGTTGAGCGACCAATCGTTATTTGCAAACGATTCATTCGAAAAACTGTGGACTGGGTATTTCGAAAGAATCATGACGCCGCTTCCCATGCCATTGACATTCGGGCCGAGGTGCATGAAGAAGTGGGCGTAACGGTTTTGGAGCTTTTCTACGATCGCCTCTGCAAGCGCCGTATCATAAATTTCTTGTAGGATCAAAACATCGGGGTCTTCCCAATTGATTTTATCGATGACGCCGTCCAGCCGCGTCCTCCAATGGGTCACTCCTCCATGATCCAGGGCCATGCCGCCGCCGATTCCACATAGATTCCAGGTCGCGACTTTTATTTGTTGATCTTCGGGATCTAACGCTTTTTCTGGCGCTTGCCCTCTTACATGGGTAAATCCATCCTTTTGAATCGCAAATCCGATGGCCCTCAGCAATTTACATCCTGCGCCTAGAAGGGCGATTCCGCAGAAAGCGGGAATGAAAAAAGACGTGCAGAGAAAGGCCCCGAAAATGGCTCCGGCTCCGATGAGGGTCCGTGTGGCGATTTCTTGGGTCTGGTTGATGGAGTTATCGAATTTATTCGGATCGAGGGGGGCAAGCAGCCGGTAGCGGAGCTGTTCGTAAACGGAGCAAAACGGTTCGGCCAATTTTGAAGAAAGGTCGAGGAAGGTCCTGTCCCAGCCTTCCGAAGATTCGCAAATACTCATCGATCGCCTTTGTTAAGAGGCGATGAGTATATTGTGGCCGATTATTTAAGAGAATAGTTATTCCCCGTGATGAGGGTGTTCTTTTGTATAGGGGAATTTAGCGGCTACTTCGGACGTGAGCAACCCGGCTGCTACTAATTTTTGTAATTCCGCCTTTTTCAAAGGGCAATGGTATTTTTCCTGGAAGGCCGACTGGAATTCTTTTTCATCGAAATGGAGGTTGTGTTTCTCGCGGATGATCCGGTTTTGTTCTTCCTCGGTTCTAGAATGGGCAATTTGAAACCGGAACATGGGATCTTTTTCTAATTTTTCAAAAAACTTTTTTGCATCGCCGACAGACATATGGGTTCCTATTTGACTCTCTAAATCCCCTATCATTCAAATGAGTTTTTTTATCAAGACTGCTTCAAATATTTTGGGCCTGAGGGCGTGAATAGAGTCCAATGGGATATCAGTCCTGGGATTTGAACATCAGGTGACAGGATATGCAAGATACGCGCGAAACGCACGACAGGATATGCAGGATAAAAAAATAGATAGGGAATACAAGCTCGATAAGTAACAGTTTTGGGAAGACAAACTCTAGTCAAAATAGAAAAAATCGTCTTCTTTCTCCTATTCCTGCTCGATTCTTATCGGTCTGTCATACATCTAGCTTGTATTCACCATCATTTTTTTTATCCTGCATATCCTGCCGGTGCGCCGCGCACCGTATCTTGCATACCCTGTCACCTGATGTTCAAATCCTGGGACTGTTACTATATTTGACTGTATTCACTATCTTGTTACTTCGATATTGAGATCAGAAATCTAAGTTCACGGTGTAGGCTGCGACGGGCTGGGTCCTTCCCGGCAATGGGATGGGGCCGAGGGATTGAATGGAATAGAGTCGATCGATTTGCGGGATGCCTTGCATTGTCGTTTCGCTGAATAGGATCGAGGTCTTGTATTCTTTCGTCGCTTGCTCGAGGCGGGCGGCGACGTTGACCGTGTCGCCGATGGCGGTGTATTCCATCCGTTTTTCCGAGCCGATATTTCCTACGATCGCAAATCCCGTATGGATGCCGATTCCCATTTTCAAGTTGGGACGGCCTTGCTGGCTCCATTTCTCATTGAGCATTTTCAGCTCTTTCTGCATGGCGATGGCAGTTTCGAGGGCGTGCTTTTCCTGGTGTTCGTCTTCGAGCGGAGCGCCAAACTCCACCATGAGGCCGTCGCCGATAAATTTATCCAGCGTGCCGTTATGCTCGAAAATCACCCTCAGCATATGGTCTAGATATTCATTGAGCAGAGAAACCACGTCTTCGGCCTCCAGTTTTTCAGATAAGAGGGTGAATTCGCGGATGTCGGAAAATAAAACGGTGATTTTCCTTCTTTCTCCTTTCAATACTGGGGTCATGTCTGAAGAGAGGATTTTTTCCAGGACGTGCTTCGAGACATAACGGACGAAATTGAGCTTTACCCTCTCATGCTCTTCCAGCCCTTTAGCCATGTGGTTGATCGCATCGGCCAAATTGGCGAATTCATCGTGGGTGGGAAGCTCGATCCTCGCTTTCAGATCGCCATGTTCGATTTGATGGACCCCTTCGGTGATTCTCTCGAACGAACGGGTCATAGCCCTGGATATGAAAGTCGCAGCAATGAAAGCCGCCGCGAGAGTGATTCCCAATATGATCGCGGCGAGGATTTGCAAATGCTTTAATTCCTCTATGACAGATTGGGAAGATAAATCGATCCCTAGAGTCGTGACGTAATTGCCCTGGGAATCGTAAATAGGGGAGAGTCCGGAGAGAAACCGTCCCCAACGGTCCGTGACCAATTCAGGGCTGGCCCAATCGTGTTTGAGATTACTTAAAAATCCGTATTTGATCCCTTCCGGATATTTTTCTCCTGTAAAAGTGTAGACATCCAGATTGTTATCCGTTGCCTCGATCCCAATTTCGAGTTGGCTGGGATCCTTCGGATCGGCCCGGAGAGTGTAGATATAGGTAACGTAGATGTCGTCCCTCCGGTTGGCGTTCCGGATCGCCAGGAACCGTTTGGCGATTTCTTGGAATGCGGGTGTATTGACATCTTCGGGGTTCTGGATCTTCGCAATGAGATCTCCATCCAAACTATTTGCAGCGGTGGCGGCGACGCTTAAGACTTTGCTTCGTAATTCACTGAAAAGGATCTTCCGCGCTTCGAAATAGAACCCGCCAATGGCGAGCAGCGCGGAGCAAAAGCTCAAGGCGATGAAATAGAGGTAGAGTTTCGTCCGGTATCTCACAAACCGAACCTTACAATTTTTTTAAATCTTAGAAAAGTCTTTTTCAGCTAATTTTAGATATTTATAGAAGGCCGTATTGCCATTATAAAGAGAGATGATGAATCCCTCGCGGCCGCAAAGAAAGCCCCGCTTCAAGAAGTAGCTCTTCAAAAATGCAAAGAGACCATGTCCGATCGCTTTCGTTAAGGAGGATTTTTTTTTGGTTTGGTTTTCTTTTGCAAACAGGGTCGAATAATGCTGCATTTTAGCTAAAAAATCGGCTGTTGAGCGATAGGGCGTATGGATCAGCGGTGATTTCAAGTCGATGATTTCCAGGTGTTTGTCAGCGACCGATTCATGGACTTGAGACTCGCTATAACCCGTGCTTTTCCTGTGATACAGGCGGACCACCTTTTCTGGGTCCCATCCGCACCCGCGGATCCGTTTGCCGTTGTAATAATTATGTCTTGGGATCGAATAGACGCAATGAGGGTCGAGTTTCAGGCGGCTCAGTTCGTCCAAGAGAGCCGGGGAAGGGACCTCGTCGCTGTCGATCGCCAAAATCCAATCGTTGGAGGCGAATTCGGCGGCCCGGTTTCGCAAAGGGCCGAAACCGATAAAAGGGGAGCATTCGATCCGCACATTGGGATATGTTTTAGCTAACTCGAGAGTTCCATCGGATGAGCCATTGTCGAGAAGAACTATTTCGCCGCACCTTTTTAGCGCATCTAGGGTCGCGGCCAAAGTCGCTTCCGCGTTTTTCGTCAGCATGCAAATGGAAATCATAGCTTTCCATAATAACCTAAGTTTTCAAAATTTACGAGCGTGGAATAGCTGGACGAGGTAAATTGGAAGTGAAATTTTCAGGATCGCTATGCGCCATGCTTTGACCTACGACGATGTAGCCCTCGTCCCTCAATTCAACAACATCCCTTCGCGGACGGAGCCTTCTTTAGAAAGCTGGCTGACCAAAAAGCTGAAAGTCGGCATCCCTTTGCTGGCCGCGAATATGGATACGGTGATTTCAGACGCGCTTGCGGAAATTTTGATCGCTCAAGGCTCGTATCCCGATCTTCCACCGGTTTTCCCCTTGGGAAGAACAGGAAAAATGGGTGAAAAAATTCAAGGACAAAACCTTCATTTCGTGCGGAATCCTGAAGCTCGACGAAACGAGGAAGCTGCTCGACTTGGGGGCTGCTCGGAGTCTGCATCGATGTGGCGCATGGACATTCGGACCGGATGTTTAGATACATCCAGGAACTTAAGAAAACCCATCCTGATAAACAGGTCATCGCCGGCAATGTTTGCACCGCGATGGCCTATCACGATTTGGTCAATGCCGGCGCCGACGCGGTAAAAGTGGGCGTGGGTCCTGGCGCCGCCTGTACGACGCGCATGGTGACCGGTTTCGGGGTGCCCCAATTTACAGCG
Organism: uncultured Chlamydiae bacterium; assembly: GCA_963713105.1. Classification (GTDB taxonomy): domain Bacteria; phylum Chlamydiota; class Chlamydiia; order Chlamydiales; family SM23-39; genus CAVQKJ01. Next base: position 241,087 of record CAVQKJ010000004.1, on the reverse strand, counting down.
GTCCAAGACTGCGCCCGGATCGCCGAAAAACTCCGCGTGCCGTTGATCGCCGACGGGGGGATCCGGACCAGCCGCGATGTGGTCTTGGCTCTGGCTGCCGGGGCAAGCACTGTGATGATCGGTAAACTTTTTGCCCAAACCGAAGAATCGGCAGCCCCTAAGAGAAAGACTGATCGATACCCCTCGGGTCTGGAAGCCAAATTCCGCGGACAGGCCTCGGCCGATTTCCAAAATGAATTTTATGGCGGGCTGAAGGAGAAAACTGTCGCGGAGGGAATCGATTTCTGGGGGCCGGTCTCGGGGACGGCCGAAGAGTTGATCACCCTACTGTTAGGCGGGATCCGGAGCGGGATGACCTACGGCGGGGCAAGGAATTTAAAGAGCTGCAGCGCAAGGCCGAATTCGTGCAGGTCTCCGCTTCCTACGTCCAGGAAAGCAAACCCCGTCCGGATTAAACATCCAACGCGGATTGATGAGAATGGCTGCATCGGGGATAATGGCGTGTAGAGGGCCCATGGTAAAAGATTTCCTTTACGGCGATAAGAAAATTTACGATTCGGTCCATGGGTTTATCCCGTTCGATGAATTCGAAAAAGAATTGATCGATTCGCTCCCCTTTCAAAGGCTCCACTACATCCATCAACTAGGGATCGCCTATCTCGTTTATCCGGGCGCCACCCATACCCGGTTCGAGCATTCGCTGGGCGTCATGGCCCTTGCCACTCTGATGTTCGAAAAAATCTGCAAATCAGTCCGGCCCGATGTTTTCCATTTTGTCCCCCGTAAAGGCTCTTCCGATTATTTGTATTGGAGAAGGGTTCTACGGATGGCGGCCCTCTGCCACGATTTGGGCCATCTCCCTTTTTCCCATGTCGCTGAAAAAGATCTTCTGGGCTCTTTTGGACATGAACATTGGACCGCTAAAGATTATCGATAGCTCTTATCTTCAACCCGTTTGGGAGAAGCTGCGGAAATCGCCGTCCTATATGGAAGATCTGATCGAAAGAGATATCGTCGAAGATATCAAAAAAATCGCGATCGGCGAAGAGAAATGGAAAGAGATTTCCGGCAAATCTTTCTCCCCTTGGGAACGGATCGTCTCGGAGGTCATCACCGGCGATTTTTTTGGAGCGGACCGGATCGACTATCTTTTGCGCGACGCTAAAAGCACAGGCGTCGCCTATGGCCTTTTCGACTATCATCAGCTCATCGAAATGCTGCGGATTTTGCCGAGCGTCGATAGGGGAGCGGACGAACTGCAGCTCGGCATCGATGAAAACGGACTCGAATCGTGCGAAGCGCTTCTCTTGGCCCGCCATTTCATGCACCGGAGGATTTATCAATATTCATCGGTCAAAGCCTATAATTTCCATTTACGCCGCTATATGCAGGCCAACTACTCCAAAAAACCCCTTGAAAGCGTCGATGAATTCTTATGCATCAGCGATACCGATGTGATCTCTGCGCTGAACAAAGCCGCCAAAGATCCTAAATTGCCCGGCCATGCCGACGCCCAATGCGTCATTTTCCGCCAACATCGGTTCCGCGCCATTTCGCTGCCCGACGCGATCTCTGAAAAAGACTTAATCGCGTTCAAAACCAAAAATCACTTAAGCGATGCCGATATCGATTGGGAATTCCACAAGGCCGAGCCCCCTTTGGACCGCCTCTCCTTTCCTGTTTCCAAACGTCACGTCATCATCCAAAAAGCCCGCGATTGTTCCGACCTGCTTTTGAAAGTTCCTTCAAAAAAGTCCAACTGGGTCTACGTTTCTCCGGAGAAAGATCTGGAACTCGTCAATTTTCTTGAAAGCTGGACGACATGACCTCTCTTCTTAAAACGGAAATCTCCGGCTTCAGCCGCAGAGAAAAGTTCTTCATCTTTTTTGCGATGCTCTGCTGCTTTACGATCGCAGCGGAATACGGGGTGACCCGGCCTGCCAGCAATGCCCTGTTTCTGACCGTATTTTCCTCCAAGGCCTATCCTTATGTTTGGCTGGCGACCGTTCCGCTCAATCTTTCCGTCGTCTATCTCTATAACCGGTTTCTTCCCCTGATCGGACCTTTGAGGATGATGTACGCCTTGGCTGGGATGACGATTGGGATCAATTCCCTATGCGGACTTTTTTTATCCTCTTTTCCCCAATTGGTCTTCTTCCAATTCGCCTGGAAGGATATTTATATCTTGCTCATGTTCAAGCAGCTTTGGTCGATGATCCACAGCACCATTGCCGCCAATCGGGCGAAAGTCATTTACGGGGTCATTTTTGGAATGGGGACGATCGGGTCTGTGTTAAGCAGTTTGATCCCCGGTTTTTTTGCCGTCAAACTCGGTTCCGAACAGCTCTTTTTCTTCACCTTGCCTATCTATCTTGTTTTGATTACCGCCTATACTCTCGCTTTTCATCGAAGCGGGATCAAAGAAACCCGTTTCGAGAAGGACTTAAGCAAAGATATCCGTTCCAGAGAAGGATTCTCGCTCATCCGGCGCTCTCCCTTCCTGGTCGCAGTCCTCCTTCTCGTGGTCTTCATGCAAGTGTCCGTCGCTCTCGCGGAATACCAGTTCAACAGTTACCTCGAGCTCAATATTTTTGAAAAGGATCTCCGGACAGAATATTGCGGCCGTTTGATTGGGCTGACGAACCTTTTGAGCGCCGTTTTTCAATTTGCTGGAAGCTTTTTGATGGTCCATCTCCTCGGCCTCAAACGGAGCCATTTTTTCATCCCCTTGCTCCTTTGCCTCTCCGTCTTCTCTTCATGGGCGATCCCTAGCTTTGCCGCGGTCTCCTTCTGCTTCGTCTTCATTAAATCGGTCGATTTTTCCCTTTTCGGGATCATCCGGGAAATGCTCTACATCCCTCTCAAGCTCGATGAAAAATTCCGGGCAAAGGCCGTGATCGACGTGTTTGCCTATCGCACCTCAAAGGCTCTCGTCTCTTTGGCAGTCATCGCCCTTCAAGCCACAGTCGGGGCGCAACTTCTCTCTTGGGTCAGCTTCCTTTCGATCGCTATCTTCATCGCTTGGATGGCAGTCGTCTTCTTCATGTTTAAAAAGTACCGAACGCAAGAATTCGCCTAATAACTGAGACCAAGCGCCGTCTAATCGAGACCCGCAATCAGTTTTCTGGCAGGATCACGAGTAACAGGATACACAGGATCGCTTTGCGGTAGGATATGCAAGATACAAAAATTGGTTATCCTGTGCATCTTGCCGCTTGCGATCTTGCACATCCTGTTCCCTACCCATCTAGCGGGCGGGTTAATGACTTGTGAATTTTCGAGTTATTTAGCGGAGGACTGTTTCTTAAAATCGTCCAATGGGGAAGTGTTTCCTTGACCGCTTCTTACGGACAAAGAGGAGGAACTAGAGGTAAAACTTTGGGCGGGCGTCGCATTCACTCGATTCCCTGTAAAAGAGGAATCGTCCGACGATTGACTCGGCAACGGAACAGAACTTACGGTTGATGAGGTTGATTCGGAATCGTCCGGCGATTGACTCAACATGAAAACAGAACTTACGCTCGATGAGGTTGATTCGGAAACATTTGAGGATGGACTCGACACTGAAACAGAACTTACGCTCGATGAAGTTAATTCGGAATCGTTCGACGATTGACTCGACAACGAAACAGAACTTGGCGCAGATTGGGAAGCAACAGATTGAGAATCTTCGCCGCGATCAGCAGGAGTGGGATTCGGGCTTTCAGTGGTTTCTGAAGCCCTCTGTTTCTTCTTATAAGGAGTAGCTTTTTCGACAAGAAGACCCATATGAACACAAATTTCATCCAGTTTTAAATTAAAGCTTTGCTTTGCGGATTCCGGTATTTCTACATGACCTAACTCTCGAGCTTCGATATCTGAATACATAAGATTAAGATCATTCATCATAGTAAGAAAACTCATTAAGTCATTTCGGATGTTTTGCATAAAACTCAGATCTTGAATCGAAATCAATTGGATCAATACAACTTCCATTGGAAGGAGTAAATTTTCGAATCTGCTTTTCGTTTGCTTCCAGTCTAGTTTTGCCGCCCACTTTAGCGCTTCTTTACTTGGAACCGATTTTTTCATTTCGACAGGCTCAACGGGCTTTTCGATCACGATCTTTACAGTATCCCGCACCTTTGGGTTCAATTTAGAACGGATCTCTTTCTCAGGAAAGTTGGAGGCGAGTTTATCATTCAACCTAAGTTCTTCTAAGTTCTCAAAAGCCCCTACTAGGGTAATATCCGTTACACAGCTCTGTCTCAAATCGCATACTTTTGGATCTGCATAGAGGACCTCGCCAGGAAGAGAGCGAATAGGAATGAGTTGAAAACTCAGAATTCCCTTGGGATTTTCTTCGTCAGGGATCTCTTCCAACGCTTGTCTGAATAGGGACAAATCTATATTGAGATAAGGGGATTCTTGAACCTGTCGCTGTTCAAAGCTGGCTTGCAGGGATCGGTGGCTTACCCGTTCATGAGGGAGGGGGCTCCTCTGGATTATATTTTTTAGATACACATACAAACTGTGATTGGCCCGAACGATTCCATCTTGAATAAAGGAAGTAAGAAACTGAGCAAATACATTCCCTCCTGTAAAACCAGAAATTTGCAGCCATTTTCCGACGGTATATGCGGTTTTCAACTGAGCTTGGGCAGGAGTAGAAGGTCCCTGGTTGCCTTGAATCAATAAAAACGGGGTCAGTTTTTGAATAATTGTAGGTTTAAATCCAATCAATGCCAGCCATGCGTAAAGCGATGCCCTTTGCCCGTTTTCCCGCCTGAAGCCTTCGTTTAAAATGGCCAAAAAAGGAGAGTTTTTTGCTTTGTCAAACTGTTCCAAACAAAGCTGATCGATCCGTTCTTTATCTTTTTTTGATGCACGCATCCAAGAGATCACGTCGCGGGGAGTTAAATGCGGGCAGATCGATTCAACCACATCTTGAGAAAAAGGATCTGTTTTTTCTGTTATAATAATCACAAATTATCTGTATAAAATATTAAATTTATATATATTATATATTTTATTATTATATTAATAAAGCGAATGTTTATCTGTTTGAAAATAAGCGGGATAAGAAATATAGGGATAGGCTCGCACTTGACGGGAATGAAGAAAAACGCGATGAAGGGCTTATGGAGAGCATCAAGTTAAAGGCTAGCGGCCCGCAGATCTTGAACAACCCTTTGTTGAATAAAGGGACTGCCTTTACTCAGCAAGAACGGGACGAGCTGGGTTTGAACGGCCTATTGCCCAGCCATGTTTCGACGCTGGAAGAGCAGATCGAGCGCTCCTATAAGAACTTTTCCAGGAGGCGGACTCCATTAGGGAAGTACAATTTCCTCATTGCGATGATGAGCCGCAACGAGCTTCTCTTCTATCAATTCGTCTCGCGCTATCCCGCTGAAATGCTGCCCTATATTTATACTCCGACGGTAGGCGAGGCGGCGGTCCAATACAGCTCCATTTATTTCCACCAAAAGGGATTGTACGTTTCCTATCCGCTGAAAGATAAAATAGATGAGATCATCGATAATTGCCCTTTAGAACGGGTCGATGTCATTGTGGTCACAGACGGAGAGCGGATTTTAGGTTTAGGCGACCAAGGGATCGGCGGAATGACGATTGCGGTCGGCAAGTTGTCTCTTTACACCCTCTTTGGCGGGGTCCATCCTTCCCATACGCTGCCCATCCTTCTCGATGCGGGGACGAACAATGAAGATCTGATCAAAGACAAACTCTATCTGGGATGGAAGCATCCTAGGATCGCAGGCGACGAATACGACGATTTCATCGACCGCTTCATCAAGGCGGTGAAAAAGCGCTACCCGAAAGTCCTCCTCCAATGGGAAGATTTTGGGAAAAACAATGCCCGCAGGCTGCTCGACCATTACCGGAAAAAGATTCTTTCTTTCAACGACGACATCGAAGGGACCGGAGCCGTCGCTCTTTCCGCTCTTATCGCCGCCGTAAAAGTGGCTAAAGGAAAACTCGCCGATCAGAAGATCGCGATATTAGGAGGGGGATCGGCAGGCACTGGGATCGCCGATATGATTGTGAAAGCGCTTGTCGACGAAGGTCTCTCCTTTGAAGAGGCTTGTCATAGAATCTATATCGTCGATATTGATGGGCTGATCCATTTCAACAGCCCCCATATTTATGAATCGCAGCGTCCCTATGTTCAGCCCCGTTCGGCAATTGAAAATTGGAAAATCGCCAATTCGTCCTATATTTCATTGGAAGATGTTGTGGCCAACGCGCATCCTACGATTTTAATCGGCGTTTCGGCCCAAGGGGGGGCGTTCACGAAAGAAATGATCGAAGAGATGATGCGGCATCACGACCGCCCGATCGTTTTCCCCCTTTCCAATCCCACATCGAAGGCCGAATGCACTCCCGAAGAATTAATCGAGTGGACGAAAGGAAAGGCGATCATTGCCACGGGAAGCCCTTTTCAACCGGTCCACTTCCAAGACAAAACCTTTCATATCGGCCAGTGCAACAATGTCTATATTTTCCCCGGCGTCGGCCTCGGCGCGCTGGCCGCCCAGGCGACCCACTTGACCGATGCGATCTTCTTGGAAGCCGCCAGAACATTGGCCGCCTCTTCTCCCGCCATCAAAGACCCGACCGCCTCCCTTTTTCCCAAGATCGAAGAGGTGAGGGGAGTGAGCCGCAAGGTCGCCCTGGCTGTTGCTAAAAAAGCCCTGTCCGAAGGGCTCTCATCCCTCTCTCTTCCAACAATCGAAGAACGGATCGAAGCTCTCGTCTGGAACCCCTCATATCCTCATTATTCAAAAAGTTGATAATTTTCAATGTTGTTTATTAAGAATTGATTTGGTTATAATATTAATAATACATTAATTTGGAGAGAGAGTTATGTCCGTTCATCTATTCAGCCACCAGCCGGAACACAGGGTCGCCCGGCCAGTAGAAAATCCCAATCCCTCCATCGACAAAGTTACAGAATTAGGTCTCTCTATTTGGCGCACCGATCCGAATCATCCGTTTTTTCACGGCGAATACGAGGCGACTGGCTGGGATGGCACTGTCTATTCTCAAATTTGTCATTGCCGTGCCGATGGTAAAGAGTGCGACAAAGATCAAAAAGCAGAAATCATCTCCACCCAATGGAACTTTGGGGATGAGAGGGACGCAAGCCAGTCATTTTCTATGCAAACCCTAAATGAAATCGATCAGTTGCTCGATGCTCCCGAAAAACCAGTTTGTCCTGAGTATGCTGATGGCAAAGAAAGCGAAGAACAGCCCTTTTCTATGCAAACCCTTATCCAAGAAATCGATCAGTTGATCCATGGGCCCCTAAAACCAGAATAAATTTCATTGTGTAAAAAATATTTTTAAAATATAAATATTTTTTATTGAAAACATTGGAATTTTATTAAGGAGCGCTTATGGCAACAGGATGCAATAAATGCGGTTCGCCATTCGATCTATCTTTCCAGCAACTGCCTATCGTTTTCGATCCTTGTTCCCATGGCTGCTGCAATTTCTGTTTTGCTGAGGTAAAAAAGAATAAAGTTTGTCACATCTGCAGCTCGAATTTAAATAAATCAGATGTCGATTATCGTTATTTTTCCGCTCTTAGAAATTCTTCACAAACAATGAAACAATCTGTAGCTGCTGTCGTGCGAAAGGATAGCACCTCCAAAATTGCGCCGTTGGAAATCGACTCCTCTTCGGTAAAAAAGAACTCTAAAAAACAGGAACGCTACCGAAGGTACGACTGTTTTCCCTGTTGTTGATTGTCTTTAATTAAATATTAACGGCTTTGAAGTACTTCTAAAGCTTTGTGATAATTGGGCTCTTGAGCGATTTCCGGGACTAGTTCCGTGTAGAGGACGTGGTCTTTTTCATCGAGGATAAGGACTGCGCGGGCAAGGATCCCTTTGAGCGGGCCGTCCTGGATGAGGACCCCATAGGCTTTGCCGAACTCTTTATCGCGCATCATCGAAAGGGTGATGACATTGTGGACGTTTTCCCCCTCGCAAAACCTTTTCTGCGCGAATGGAAGATCAGCGGATACGGTGATGATGACTGTCCCTGGGTGTTTTTTCCCGAACTCGTTCAGGTGTTTCGTCATCGCGCTGCAAGTGCCCGTATCAAGGCTGGGGACGGTTGCCAAAAGTTTGCGCTTGCCCTGGAATTCATGGAGAGTACGGTCGTTGAGGTCTTTGTCGACGAGGCGGAAATCGGAAGCCTTCGTGTTGAGAGCGGGAAGGTTTCCTACTGTGTGGATCGGTTTGCCTTTGAGTGTGATCTCAGCCATAAAAACTCCTATTTTTAATTAGCTTATGCGAAAACTGTTTTTTGTGCGATCCCGCAATAGCCCGTGGCGAGGCTTTTCGAAAAACAAAAGCGGAAATCCTTCGGCACTACTCTCGTGAAAAGCATCCGGAAGAAAGAACGGGTGAATATTTGCGGCCTGAGGCCGATAAGCATATCGGTTTTAAGCTGGTAGACTTGCATGATTTCTTCCAGCTCTTGGGGTTTGATGAAAAGGGGATAGACGTGCATGTTTTTGGGGGCGTTGCGGACGAACCAATCGACCCCTTTGATGATCATCAAATAGCTTAAGGGATTGCGGTTGAAGGTATGGAAAAAAAAGAACCCTTTTTTTTTCAGCACCCGGCTCGCTTCTGCAATGAGCAAATGGGGATGTTCTACATGTTCCAAGACGTCCATTGCACAGACCGCGTCGAAGGATTGGTCGGGATAGGGGAGGGAATAGGCATTTGCGGTCCGGTATGCGACAAGTTTTGTCTCATCGTGTCTTTTAGCGACTTCCAAGCTGCTCTCGGAGAGATCGATCCCGGAGACTGAATGACCTTCTTTAGCAAGAGCATTGGCAAGGAGTCCGGCTCCGCAACCGATATCGAGAACTGATTTCTTCTTCCCGAGCCTTTCTTCGATTTCCTCAATGATCCAGGGAGTGCGGACGGCGTTTTCAGCGCGGAGCAGCGCCACTGGATGATCGTAAGCCGTATACCAATGGTCGGACAATTGTTCGTAAAATTCGTTATTGATTTTCATTGTGTAATGACCGGTTTGTCTTTCCATATCACATTCCAAAACACGATTTGATAAACGAGAAAAACGGTCATAGCCGCAAATTGCACTTGCAAGAAGAACCTGAGCGATTCGGGTTCGCTGAGCCATCGGGCGATCCAAGGAGTGACTTCCATCCCTTGGACGACCGGCCAGATGAATCCGGCGCAAGTCAACGTAATTGGATGGAGGATGAACAAAACGGCGTGGAGCCAATTTTCCGACGCGGGGCAGTGTTCTTTATGGACGAATTCGTCTTTCGTAACGAGGATCGAGGAAAACGCCGCTAAAACGATATAGAGGGCGAGAGCTTTTCCGGAAAAGGGGACGAACAAGACGTAACCCATGCAGACGAGAACGCTGAGGGTGTCCAACGGATGGCCGATCCTCTCCCATTTGGGCAGACCCCGGCGCACATGGAAGACCCCTTCGTCGAGAGCGATTGCCAAGGCTTGCAGCGCGAAGGGGAGGAGAGCTAGACACCACATATTTTTTCCATAATGGAACCGGAGATGCTCAGGCCTGGCCCGAAAGCCAAACTGACTACAAGGGTTTTATTCGGAGCGTCCTGAGACATCGCTTCCCAAATATGGGGCAGCGTCGCCGAGGACATATTCCCGAATTCTTTGAGGATTTTAAAGCTGTGAGCCATTTGGGGATCGGTCAATTTCAAAAGTTCCTGGATGTGGAGCAGGATTTTCGGGCCGCCAGGATGGACCGCGAACAGGGCTTTCTCCAGGATGTTGTCGATATTTAGATTGGCTTTTTCGCAAAGCCTTTCCAAATAGCCTTTTAAATTCCGCGCAATGAGGACGGGGACTTCTTTCGCCAAATACATCTGGTTGCCCCAGTGCGCTACATTCCAGGTCATTGCCCGCGTCGAATCGGGGATGATCTCTTCTTTCTGGGCTAAAATGCGATAATGAGTCTTATTTGTCTTTTTCAACACGGTATATTTAATGAATCCATCGGCGAATAAGCTTTGCGATACAAGCTGGTCCAACTGATGCAGCGAAGGGTTGGTGTGGAGGCTGCATATTTCCGTATGGACGATATCGGCCCGGTCTTTATCGGATGATGCAGATAAAAATCCAGAGGCCATCCGGATCGCAGGGAAAGCTCCGTAACACCCCATATGATAGGCATGTGTCACCGTAGTCCTGTGTCCCCAGCCTCGCTTCGAGGCGATTTTTTGGGCGCCGCTTGGAGAAACATACCCCGTGCAGCTCACATGGATCAATTCGTCCGGCGACTGCGACTTTTCTGGATAATATTCCTCGAAAATCCGGTCTACATGCTCTTCGAAAATTTTTGTCCGTGCAGACAAGTCTTTGCCAGAGGGAGATTCGGTCAAACGATAAACGTCCATCTTGTCCCAGTTGCGGTGCAGGTAATCAGCGAGAATATGGCCTCTTTTTTCAATCCGGTCCGGTTTGCAGCCGACGTGCCAGATTTTTTCTTTTAAGGCTTGGCGGAACAGGGAGATTTCATTTTCGTTTAATCCCTTGGACGATTCCGATTGGGTATGGGCGTCGACGATCCAATCGAGAGTCTCTCCTTGAGATGTTTCGAATGTCGGGCGGATGTTTTGGAAGTCGCAGAGCAGCATAAAGTACATCCATAAACCCCAACGAATTAAGGTGCAATTAAAAAAACTATATTCCCCATTAATTTTCCTTCGGCTAGTGTCCGGTTTATGAGAAGGCTTCTTTGGATCGCGCTCCTCTTGGGCGGTTATTTCTGGGTCATGACCTCCGGCCACGACCAAACTCTGCTCGAAAAAGGAAAATGGCTCTATGAGTCCCTCGTTTCTTGGCTCGACGACGCCGACATCGACTATCAGCTCAAACCCCACAAAGACAAAAAGCACAGCCGCCGCTGGCGGTAGATGTATTGCACTCTTGAAAAATTTTACTTGCGCAGCATAGCATTGCGTCCTTGATGAGGATCGAATGTTAAAATTTATCGGTTATTTTTGTTTGTTGGCTGTGTTGGGTTTTGCAGACGATTCGCTGCAGCTGGAATATCAAATCCTCGATCGGATAGCGCTGGAATCGGGCACGGACAAATCATCGAATTCACACAACTATACAGAAATCTATGCGGAATATTTCGCCCCCTTTAGAGATCAGCCGATCAAATTCTTAGAAATCGGGATCAGCACCGGATGTTCTGCATGGCTTTGGGACCGCTATTTTACCAATGCGGAACTCCATCTAATCGATAACAGGCTCGAATTGCTTCAGCATAGCAAACCGGAAAGGGCGCATTACCATATTGTGGATCAAGCCGATGCTAAGGCCTTAAAACGATTCGCCGCCTCTGTTGGAGGGAATTTTGACATTATCATCGACGATGGGGGGCATTATATGGATCAGCAGATCATCAGTTTTCAAACCCTATTCCCTTTCCTTCGCAGCGGCGGACTCTACATCGTCGAAGATCTTCATACCTCTTATTGGAGACAGTTTGGGGGAGGGGGAACTGCGGAAAACCCAAAAGCCGGAGAGGGGACTGCGGTCGAATTTTTGAAAAATTTGGTGGAAGATCTCAATTATACTTCGGGTTTGACAGCATGCGGGGATTGGAAAAAAACTCCTAAAGAGATCTGGATGCATTTAAGTGAATTTCAAAAACATATTCATTCCATTCATTTTTATAAGAGCTTATGCATCATAAAGAAGCATTAGAGAAGGGATTAAAATCTTAATCCGGCCTCAAGTCGGAATCCCAAAACTTGGGTAGAGCTTGAGGGCTCGAAAAAAGATCCATGGGGACTTTGTTGGACTTGGCTTTTGCCGATCGGCAAATAGCGATAATAGGGCGTGAGATTCAGGAAATAACGTTTGCGGATGTAGGAGACGGGAAGTTCTATTTCGGCTTGCGGTTTGTTCCCGAGAGTGAGGACAACGGACCAGGGGTAATAATCCCGGATCTCGATTTGCGACATCTTCATTTCCATGAGTTTTAGATGCAATCCGAGATTCCAAAAGCGGCCTCCTTGCCAATAAACCTTGACGCCTTGAGCGAAATAGGCCCAGGTAAAAATCTCATCGTATCCGCTCTCTCGATCGACCGCTTCCCGAAACCATCTTTGGTATCCCATGCCCGCAAAAGGGATGAATCGCCACTTAGAGACGAAAAAAGGATAGCCGATCCGTCCTTCTACATTGAAAAGCGTGTTGTCTGTGAATGAATGAAAGGGGATGAAATCCTCCCATTTTTGGATCGTCCCGTCGTAATCGGTCCGCCCTTCCGCATACCTTAAATCAGCCCCGAAATAAGGAATCCGCTTTTTCACAAGCTCATATCCTCCTTGAAACCCGAACAGCCAGCCCCGCTCTTCGCTCTTCCCTCCATTTTCGATCTCTTCCCGAAATTCCCGATAAAAAATATCCGGCCCTAGATAAAGCCCCTGAAAAGCGCACAAATATACAGGAATAAAAACAAAAAGCCGCCGCATGGCAAAAAGCTTAGGGGAGAGGAGGGTATATTTCTATTCAAATTATCTCTGTATTTGCAGCGAAAAATTCCCGTTTGATATGCATTTGCCCGCCCTTAGAGACCTTCTCTGAATTAAATTTCAGTCGATTTTTCGGTTCTTTTGAGCCGATTTTCGATTCAAACCTTTGGGGGGCAATATCGACAGTGTATATAGCCCCCCAAATTTGAAGTCGAAAAGCGGCCAAAATAATCCAAAAACTCGACGAAACGTTAATTCAGAGAAGATCTCTTAACAAATGGAGGCTATTTATGACAATCGGCAGCGTATCCTTCGATTGCGATGCAATCGACGCAATGAGCGATGATGAAAAAATCGGCAATCTCGGCAAACGCAGTGTATCCCTAACAAAAGACGATCGAGAAATCCCCTTTCTCCCATTTGAGAAAAAATGTTCAGCAGCATGGCTTCGTCCAGAAGCTTTTCTGGCGATGACCAGATGTTCTAGATTCGATATCGAAGGATATTATGAGACCAAATCAGGAGAAAAGATAGGTGTCAAAATAACAATGCAGGGCGAAGAACTCAAAGATGATGGATCCAAAGAAATAGATAATAGATGTTCAGATACAAATCGGGATCACTCTCCAGATTCCAGAGATCGAGATTTTGATAAAGATATCAATGGCATGGGATAACTCATGCTTTGGAAATGTATTTTCCCGATTGTTCTTTTGTTAAGTGGAATTTCTTGTTCCCATTATTACGACCAAAAAAATTTAGAAGAAGAGGGATGCTACAGCATCCCTCTTACTTATTTTTCATTTTCTGAAAGGGCTATCGCTCAGGTTGAAATTGAAAATGAGAAATACTCACTCCTGGTAGATCTTGGAGCTGGACATCCTTTTATGTTACAAAAAAGATGTCTCGATAAGATCCAAAATAAAACATTCCTAGGACAAGTTAGGGGTTTTGATGTCAAAGGAAATGCCTACTCAGATAATGATTATCAAGTGCCATTTATTAAAATTGGGAAAATATGTGGAGAAGATGTCCCTATCCAAGAAAAGAGCCAAGAATTTCTGCTGAAAGGATGTAGGTTGTTTCATTTAGATATCACTGATCGGGAGAGAAAACAAATTGAATATATTGATGGAAGTATTGGAAATACCATATTTCAAAAGTTTGTTTGTTTGTTTGATTTTGATCGCTCTGTTATATATTTATCCAAAAAATTGGATTCTTTCGATAAAAACTGTTCATTAGAAGAATATACAGAAGTTCCTTTTGAAACAAATTCCAATGGTTTTATTATTTTGAATATAGAAACGGATTTTGGACTCAAAAGGATGCTTTTAGATTCTGGCGCGTCACATTCTATTCTAAAAGAATCCCATGTAGATAAAAAATATGCGAGTAGAATCGAAGAACATATTTGGCACACTACGAGTCATATATTGAAAATAAACGGCTACGATTTTGGTGAGTGGGATTTTTTTCTCTACGAATTCCCAGATCCAATGGGAAGTATGTTCGACGCAATTTTAGGAGTCGATTTTTTTAAGGACCATATTATCTGCATCGATTACCAAAATAACAAAGCCTATATCAAGGCACTGAACAAGCCGTTGAAGAAGATGTGGAAGAAGGTTCTTAGGATTTTTGGTTGAGACGGTCGCTAGAGAGCGCTTCATCGAAAGCCGATATAATGTTTTTTTAAATTCCGATTTTTTGCTACGATCCGGTTGATTCTTGTACTTAGGAAAATGCAGCGATGATCAATCGAAATTTCTTTTTTTTGGGCCCGATCGCAGTGGGTGCGGCCCTCTCTGTACAGGCGGCTACGGATGCCACATGGATTGGCCCTAGTCCATGGAATATGGATGGGTCTTGGAGTTATAATGCCCCTCCGACTACATTTCCAAATGCTGCAGATGCGAAGGCCCGTTTCACTGGGAATGCGCAGGGCGATGTGGATCTGGGGCAGTCGATTACCATCGGCCATTTGATCGCGACCGATGGGACGTACACGATCGGTGTTTCAGCAAATAGTTGCACCTTGTCTACCCTGCTAACAGAAAATGCGACGATCGAGATATCCGGAAGCGCTGCGCTGACATTTGACAATGCCGCGTCCCAATTTTTCTTTAATTCTCCCGTGGTCTTTACAAATACATCGGGAACTGTGTTTACGCTCAGCACGACTGATCTGGAAATTGACAATGGGAACACCCCTTTGACGATCTCATCAGGGGAATTCGCCTTTACGAACGGCGCTTTTGTGGATGCCAGTTCCGATATTTCAGTAGCATCGGGTGGAATCTTAACCTTCAATAGCGACAACCAAAGCAATTTAACGAGCTTCAGCGGATCGGGGCGAATCAACCTGGAACAATCTACGATTTTTGTAAGCGGATCCAATTCTTTTTCCTTCAGCGGATCTTTGACGTCGGGCAATATGGGGGTTTTACAAAATGTCTCCACAATGACTTTATTGGGAGATAATTCGGGTTTTACAGGAGCTTTTGAAAATGGCGGAACGATAACTGTCTCTTCGGCCGTCAATCTCGGCAGCGGTTCGGTTGCAATGAGCGGCGGGACTTTTAGCACAATCGGGAGCGTTCCTTTTTCACTCTCTAATCCTTTTTCCCTGATGCTCGGTGGCGGGATTTTCGCTATTGGAACGGGGGCTGCTCTAACTTTAACTTCGCCAGTCACTGAGACTTTTCCCGGCCTTTCTCTGACTGTGGAGGCGCCGGGTATTTTGACTTTGAGCGCGGCCAATACCTACACAGGGGCCACGAATGTAATGGGGGGCCGTTTGAATGTCACCGGATCCATCACAAGCGATACAACCGTGAGAGGCCCAGGGGGTTTCTCAACGACAACGGGAACTTTCGGAGGCACCGGAGTCGTCCAAGCGATCACATCGGTCGGCGGGATCGTCGCTCCAGGAACATCGACTGCTTCGAGTGGAATCGGGACGCTGACCGCCACTTCCCTCACCCTCGATAGCAACTCCACCACCCTGATTCCGATCACTCCTTCATCCGCCTCGCAACTCTCAATTTCGGGGACCGCAATGCTCGCAGGTCAGGTCCAGGTTGTCGCGAATTCGGGGCATTATCCTAAATCCGGCAGCTTCACTATTCTGACTGCAGGGTCGATAACGGGGGCTTATAATCCAGTCGTGACTGGATCGCCCGGATTCCGTTTCTCTCTTCAGTCCGGCTCCGTCATCCTCCATTACGAATATATAGGGATCTCCACAATGGGTCTTACCGGGTCGACTTTGGCTTATGCTAAATACTTGAACCGCACCGCTCCTTATACGGCCTCTCTTCAAGCATTGATCCAACTTTCGGGATCGGCGCTAAAAAATGGGATCAACAGCGCCTCTCCCTCTCGAAACGCGCTGACTACTTTTGCAATCGAGAATACGGTGTTTGCATTGAGCGAAATGGTATCTGGCCACCTCATCGACCAACGGTTCAACCGGACGCACGGTTCAGCGACACCTTCTGTCGCCTCGCTCTTTAAGAATGCGCAAGAAGGAACGGCTCTGACCGCCTCAGTCTCCGACCGATACATGAAGAGCGAGCGTTGCAATACCGCCACCTTTTGGATGGGAGGACTCGGAGAGTTCGCCCATCAAAAATCGCAGGACGACAATCCCGCTTTCAACCTGATTTCCGAAGGTGTGATTGCCGGTCTTGATTCTTTCAGGATTCAGAACAATATTGCCGGAGTCTCTGGCGGATATGCACACAGCCGCTTGATCCAAGATAATGATAGCGGCCATGCAAAGATCAATACCTATTTTGCCAACGTTTACGATACCTGTTATACGGACGAAGGGTCTTATCTAGAATTGGCCTTTTGGGGCGTCTACAACCAAGTCCGCAATTATCGCCATATATCCTTTCCCGGATTCGACGCCACAGCCAGATCTTCCTTCCACTGCTGGCAGGTCGTTCCCCATTTAGGGTTGGGGTATCATCATAAATTCTGCGGATGGGAGCTCGAGCCTTTCGCCCAATTCGATTGCGCGATTGCCTGGCAGCGATCGTTCAGCGAGAATGGAGCCGGAATTTTCAGTGTGCGCCAAAAAGCGCAAACCTCTGAATTTTTGCGCAGCGAAGGGGGGATTCGGCTCTATCAATCGAGAGAATGCGGCTGCTGGGCTTGGATGGTGATGGAAAAGCTGAGCTACGTCAATAGAAAGACATTCGGGACTGGCCAAGTCAGCGCCTCGATCGTCGGATCGAGCAGCTTCTTCTCGGTCGAATCTTTCAGAGATGTTCAAAATCTGGGATCTGCAGGCATTGAATTTTTAATGAGATTCGGAAATAGAACCCCGGTTACCCTAAGCCTCTCTTACAATGGCGAAATGGGCAGCAAATATTTTTCGCACGAAGGCTTAATCCGCCTGCAGAAGGATTTTTAAGAGACAGTCTGAGACCATTGCATAAGTCATTCGCAGAAAAACCATCGAAAATCTTCAGCAAAGCACTTATGCAACGGTCTCAGTCTCTGAATTAAATTTCAGTCGATTTTCGATTCAAACTTTTGGGGGGCAATATCGACAATGGTATCTATAGCCCCTGAAGAAAAAATCAAAGCAGGATCATAAAAAATCCGGTCAGGATCAAGCATGTGGCAAAAATTCTTTTGATCCACTTGCTGTGGAGAGTGTGTGAGAGTTTCACACCGAGGGGAGTCGAAAGGATAGAGCCGGTGCTGATGGCGAGAAATGCGGGGATTTCAATGTATCCGAATGTTGCAGGTAATTCAGGCTTATGCCAAGCGATGATTAGGTAGGTGATCGACCCGATGAATGCGGTGGCCAGGGTGGTTCCTGATGAAGTGGCGACGGCGTTTCTCATCGGAACGTTGTAGCCGATCAGAATGGGAACTGTGAATGTGCCCCCTCCGATTCCCAGCAGACTCGAAAAAGCGCCGATCATGATCCCGAAAAAAGACAGGGTCTTGTTGGGGGAGGAGCCAAATTGAGGAAGGGGAAGGCGGGGGAAAAAGTAGTATATCCCTAAAAGGACAGCCATCCCTCCAAAGAATTCTCTGAGATAGAAGCTGGGCAGCAGATGGACGATCAGCGAACCGGCCACGCATCCGACAAAAAGTCCTGGAATCAGGAATTTGATCACTGAAAAATGGACTGCCTTTTTTCTCATTTGGAGGAGCGTGGATACTGCTGCTGTCACGAAAGTGGTCGCTAAAGAAGTGCTGATGGCCACTTGCATCAATTGATCGGGAAGGAGGGCTGTATAGCGGAAAAGAAAGAACAGCACAGGAACCGTGATAATCCCCCCTCCGATGCCTAGAAGCCCCCCTATCAGCCCGCTCGCCAGGCCGCATAGAAAAAATAAGAAAACGATTAGTTCATAGGCCATAAGGCTTTAAGTTACTTAAATTTTTAGTATATAATCTGTCAAGTTGAAACTAATTCCAGAATCTCTTATAATATAAGCTACTTAAAGAAAAAATTGATATATGAAATTAAATTCAGTTGAATGGGCTAGGGCTCAAGAACTTCTGCTTAAATTAGCGCAGGTCGTAGGCCCTTTTGCATCGAGGGAGCCCACTACTCCTCAAGCTATGGCTTTTACCCTGTCGAGGCATTTTTTCGTGCCTCCATCCGGCGAGCTCCCCCGTTTCCACCATGCCGCCCGCCTTTTAACGAGTCTTGCTGAAGCGAAAAAAGAAGTCGACGAATGGATTGGGAAGCTCCCTGAGACTGAGTCTGAAACGGAAAAAAAGGATTCTCCCTTAGCTAAACCTGGAATCGATGCTAAAACGGCGAATCGACGAGAAGGGGATAGCTCTAAGACTGACCCTAAAAATGGCACGCTTAATGGAGATGGGAAAGGTAAGGGGAGCGCTCTTTCAACTCAGGCGACCCGCGGTCCCTCTAGCGGCGCGGAGACAAAAACGGGCCAACCCAGTTCCAATTTCGATCCAAAAAGTCGATCCACCCCTTCGCAGATGCCCCAAACTATTAGGCCTCAGGTGGCCTCTCAAGCGCAGCAGGTGATTGATCAAGTGCGCCAAGCGATTTTGACTTTATCCACTTCCGCTTACCTGATCGATCCGAAAGCAGGGCCTTTGCGCGATGCTCTTAAACGGTTGAAGCCATTTATAGATCAGCTTATAGAAGCGGTGTCTCAAGACGGTATGCATTCGGCAGGCGATGGCCTACCTCCTCTCTTCCGTTTTAAAATACCTCCCTCTGAACGGGAAGCTCTTCTTAAGAAACTGATCCCATTCCCTCAGACAAAAAAAAACTCGGGTCGTTCTTTCGCCGATTCTTCCGTTGTCCAAGAAACCAAAAATCCACTGATCCAGCCAGGGAAAACGAGAAGCGATGAATCCTTTCTTTCCCAAAAGGACTCCTTGGATAGTATGGACAAAGAAACTAGAGAAAGTACGTTCAATTCTTATTCTAAAACAACCCCTGGAAACGTTTTAAATAGTCTTCCCGCGCAGGGCGACTCTGCCGCCCAGCCCGAAAGTCCAGTATTCGATCGGACTACGATCCCAGGCGCTCCTTTCACTCCTCAAAACCAGCCTGATTCCCTTTCTCGCAAGAAAAAGAAGCGGAAAAGCTTCTGGCTTCGCGATGAGGATGACGAAGAAGAAAATCCCAAGCGTAATTCTTGACAACCACCCCTGATTGAAGTATTTCCCAAATAGAAGAGGGGCTCTATGCGGCTGCGCTATCTATTTTTGGTCTCGACTTTGTGTCTTGGGGGATGTATTGGGAATATGGCATTGGACACCATGTCCGCCTCTGAAAACAATATATCCAACCTCTGGCGGATTTCGAAAGGGATGAGCCAAACTCGCGTCCTACAGATCATGCATAAGCCCTTCGACTATGAAACCTTTCAATTCGATGAAGATATTTACGATGTTTGGTTTTATATCACAAGAATGACCGCTTTAGGGCAAACCCGGCTGGTTCCTCAAAACTTGACTCCGCTCACTTTTAAGAACGGTGTTTTGGTCGACGTCGGCTATGTCTATTATAACTATCTAGTTAAAGAAGAGGGGATCCGGGCAAAAATCGGCCTCAAACCTACTCTAGAAACTCCACAACTCGAAGAATCCCCAGAAAACCTACAGCTGGAAAAAGCGCTCCAAACACCGCCCGGAAGTCCTGCGACGCCATCGACTCCAGCAACTCCTTCCTCTCCAGGAAAACCTGCCGCGCCGATACAACCCGCCTCACCCGCGCAACCCACTCCTTCGCAAACTCCTTCTTCGCCTAAGCCAACTCAACAGCCCAAAAACACTCAACCGAACACTCAACCGGCTCAAAAACCAGCGGCGACCAAACCCTCCGATCAAGGATACGTGCCGAAAAATCAATTGCCAGGCAGACCCTCTAAGCCGGCAACGCCCCCTCCAAATCAGCTTCCTGGACAGCAGCCCCCCTCATCAACCACATCTCAAAACCTATCGATGTGCACAAAGCCGAGAGAGCCTCAACCTTCTACAGGCAGCGTTCCAACATCTTCAGATCCTGCCCCTTCTTCTGAATCCGAATCCGATGAAAAAGAAAAATATCCCGGCGGACAGAAATGGGACTCCGAAGATCAGCGGATGCAAGAACAGGAAAACGAGCAAGATTTCGATTACTGGTAGCTTTTTAAACCTCGCTCTTTGAAATAGTTTTACGAATCTTCCCGTTCGGCTTTCCCAAAATTGGGGAAGTGGCTTCTTCCGTTCTATACTTAGCTGAGTTGTTTGAAATAAAATCATTTAATCTGTCTAAGTGGTTCCCAAAGGATTGACTTTGCGAATCGACAGATAGGAGACCATCAAGGGTCGGTTTAGGGCTTGGTATCATATCTCTATCGAATGTTTCAGGAGAAGATGTTGAACTTGTTGCAGCAGAAGATGAGGATGGGCTCTGCAACGTTAGCATCGTTTCTAGATCGGAAGCTACCGAGAGAGGGGAATCTGTATCAGAGAGGTGAGCCTCTGATTTGCCGACTGGACCCGAAGCCGTGGCGGAAGAATGGGACGATTCCTCGGAGTGCGATTCAACCAATTCCAATTTTGCTCGGCTGCTTGAACGATTCATGGAAAGATTTCTTTGGAGCCTTTGAAAAATTAAATCATTAGCCCTTATCTTTTCGCGAAACTCAGACGGATCCGCAGCGATTCTGCTATCGGAATTACTTCTTGGAAGTTTGATTAACGCGAAGGCGGCGGACTGGGACCTTTCGTGAGATTTGGAAGCTGCACTCAATGACCTTGCAACCCTAGATTTACACTCTAAATCAGATGCGCTGCTTCTTCTCTGATGTAGGGTTTGAGTATTTTCGTGGTGGGTATAGCTAAGATTTTGTGAGCTGACTTTAAAATCGCTTGCCATAATACAATCCTTATGTAAAACACAAAAAAATTTACCTAAAAGAGATGAATTTAGACAGAGAAAAGAAAATAGAGAGCGGAATCGGAAGCCAGGGGATGGATCCGAAGGGCTATTCATAGAGCCCCGGCCATTTTTATGATGCGTACTTAGAACGTCTGATAATTCATGTTATGTTAAGTTTAGGGGAGCAAAGACATCCGCGGCTACTCGCCGTTTAACTCTCTATGAAGGGCTCTGTCTCGGTAATATATGATTGCGCTGCCGATTCCCCCTCCGGCCAATGCGATTGAGAAGGATCCCAGGATCAGGGGTAATCCAACGGCGCCAAAAAGACCTAGCGGCGAAAAAGCAAAAACAAAAGCTCCGATGCAAAACGCAACAGCGGCAACCGCACAAGCAATAATGGCCCAGGTTGTAGGGTCTTTCAAATCTTCCAATCTAAACCCCACATCGGGAGGTCCGCTGATTACAACATGGGGCAGAGAATCTAATTTTTCTATAGTGCGGTGTTTGAACTTAAACTGGCGATTTTCTGATATATTTTGAATGCTGCCCGATTGATTAATAGAATTTAGTTCAATTGCCATTATTTCATCCGTTGACAGTCAATGATTTAAAACCAGCTTCATACGGCGGGCTTAGAATTGCCGCTCCTTAAAAACCTTGTCATTGAATAGCCACATTTATTTTTGTAGAATACAGAGAAAAAATGGATGAACATGGAAATTTCAACGACTCCCCTCCCCTTTGAAGATTTTTCCCAGCAAGTCTCAGAGGTTTGGGATTCTTCATTAGCGAAAAAGCAGATCAAGACTAGCCAAGCCAGTCACCGGGAGGATTTTGAAAAAAGGTGCTATAAAATGTACCTCAACGCGATCGAAGGGATTTTGCCGTTCATGGTCGTAGGACATGAAGGATTATGCGAATCGGTCGAAATGCTTTACAATTTCGGGGTTCTTTCGACAGATGAGCCTTTTTGCAAAAAAGAGATCAAAGGTCCATTGCCGACAGAAATGCATCAAGGGGCCGTTCTTTCCCAAAGCAATTGGTCTGTGCTGCTCAATGATAGCTATATATTTGGCGCGATTCACGCCCGCAAAAGTTTCCATCTTTACGAGCCGGAGGGTCGTCTTCCGAATAAAAATTTCTGGGATGATCAAAATCAAAGGCCCCGGGTTCTGGGACGGGAGGTCATGATGCTGAAAGCCGCTGGGTATATCAGGCTGGAGCATCCTTATCCATCCCTGGAAAAAGTGTTAATTCCAGGCGCTGATCGAAGGGTCGGTTTGAAAGAACTCATCGCTGCCGCGGAAAAAACAGAGTCGTTAGAGTCAATCAGGGTGTTTATAGGATATTCAAAAGATCCAAAATCTCCATTAGATCCTGGCCATTATAGTGATGTTTCGCAAAAGGCATGATGTGCGCATCCCCGTTTACGGAAACGGTGTGAGTGAGCGCTTTGAATAACGGAATGTCGGAATGGGAATCGCCGAATGCTGCGCTTTCGCGGAAGTCTAAATTTAGCCTTTCGCAAAGCCTGGCTGCAAGGACGGGTTTGTCTTTCGCGTGAAGGACGCTCTCCGGAGTATGCCTCCTTTCCGTTAAATTAAAGGGTTTTGAAGCGAAGATGAATTCAAATCCGGAGTCTAGAAAATGGTTGGCGAAAAATTCGGGAGCGGCGGTAATTAAGCACGGGATTCCTCCCCCCTTTTTGATTTTTCGCAACCCTTTTTCGATGTTTTTCAGCTTAGGGGTTTTATTGAACGCTTCGCGGATCGTTTCAATGGAAAGGTCTTTCCAAAGATCGTAGAGTTTTTTGGCGAACTGATGATTGTCGATTTCTTTATCGAGATATTCTTTTTCCAGAATCGCCAACTCTTTGCCGTGGCCCGTAATTTCCGCGATCTGGATCATCGCTGTCGTGTTTGGGAGCAACGTCCCATCCATATCAAAAATAAATAATCTTTTCATGTTCAATTAAGAGTTATTTACTTTCATAATAATAGATTCGGCTTCCTTTTGTCAAAAGTCGATAATCGTCGGATTTAAGAAGCAGACAGCTTCTAAGAGAAATTCATTTCTTGAAAAGAATAAAATTTTTCTTCAGTTTCGCTTAAAAATAGTGGTATCTGATAAAAACGTTTCCCCTGCTCTTGCTATTTTTCTGTTTTCCGCCCAGACAGCATTCAGCCTGATGAACTTCCCTGTCACAAGTTTTAACGATAGCGGGGCGGGTACGCTTCGCGAAGCGATCTTCATGAGCAATGCGCTGGGCGGCAGCAACACGATTGCTTTCGCAACGGGATTGTCGACGATTACTCTGGCTACATCTCTCCCCCCGATCCTGAATCAAACCAGTTTGTCCATTTCTCCTGTGTCGGGAACGCAAACAATCAATGGAGGCGGAAACCGCGCTTTTTCCATCGATTCGGGAACCATCTCGATCTCCAATGTGCATATTGAGAATGCGTTTGCGGCAGGCGGCGATGGAGCCAATGGAGGCGGAGGAGGAGCGGGTTTCGGCGGCGGCCTTTTCATCCGGGGCGGCGATGTGACTCTGATAGACGTCTCATTCGATGGATGTAAAGCGATAGGAGGAATTGGAGGAACGGCATCCATCAACACCGCAGGAGGCGGAGGAGGAGGAATGGGCGGAACCGGCGCGGCTGTTAATTCTTCGCCGGGAGGCGGCGGCGGAGGAGGATTCGGCTGCGCTGCATCTAATGGGACAGGAGGATTTATTACCGATCCAGCGACGGCTTGCACGACGGCGCAAGGAGGCGCTGCTGGAGCTGCGGGCTCTACAGGCAGCTCGGGAACGACTTGCACGGCCGGCGGCAATGGAGGAACGGGGACGGGAGGGAATGATTACGCTGGAGGCGGAGGAGGGGGTAGCGGAGGGCATGGAGGGAATAAGACGGTTGGAAACCCTGGTTGCAACGGCGGAGACGGGGAAGCAGGAGGCAGTGGAGGGTTTGGCGGAGGCGGAGGGGGCGGAGGCCAAGCGGGACTCGCGGGAAGCGGATCCGGCGGGATAAGCGGCACCGCAGGCACGACCGCCGCAGGCGGGAGTGGAGGATTTGGCGGTGGAGGCGGAGGTGGAGCGGATGGAGCTGTTACCATCCCCAGAATTGAAGGCTCGGCGGGGGGCATTGGTGGATTCGGAGGAGGAGGCGGAGGAGGGGGCAATATCTGGATCCGGGCAGCCAGGAGGCGGAATTTTCGCTGGAAATGGGGGCAACGGATCGACAGGCGGTGCCCTGCAAACGAAAGGCGGGGGCGGCGGCGGGGCGGCTCTCGGCGGCGCGATCTTTGTGAATGCGGGTACTTTGACCCTCCAAACATCGAACCCGGAGCCCTTTTCCGGCGGCGTCACACCCGTCCCCGGGACTGGGGGCTTCGGGAATCCGAATTCAGGAACCTCTGGAAATCTGGGTGTGGGATCGGGCGGGATCGATCTCTTTATGCTTGCCGGCTCCACAATGAATTTCAACATCGCAGGAACAACAACTCTTTCAAATCCGATCGACGGGGGGACCGATACCGGTTCCGGCGGCGCGGTGGTCTTGCAAGCAGGCAATTTGATCATCAATGGAGACAACACCTATCCGGGGAACACGATTATTGAAGGGGGAACTTTGACGATCAATGGATCGGTTATCAGCCCCGTGACAGAAGTGCAAAACAGCGGCACTTTGAAAGGGAACGCTACGTTTATCGCCTGTACGGTCGATAGCGGAGGGACGATTGCGGCGGGCAACTCGATCGGGAACATGAATTTCACGGATACACTCACTCTGCAGGGAACGACTCAGGTGGAGATCAACCCCGCGGCTTCCTCCACTTACACCGTTACAGGGACCGCGGCGATCGGAGGAAACATCGTCGTCGTGCAAGACCCCGGATCCTATCCTACCACTATGAGTTACACATTCCTGACAGCCGGAAATGTAACAGGCTCTTTTAACCCTACGGTCGCCGGCGGTTTGCCTGGGTTCCATTTCCAACTGACTGAGGTTCCAGGGACGATGGGTTCGGTTACGTTGTCTTATGTAGGTCCAATGCAAAAAATTACGACTGCGGGATTGACTGGAAATACGTTGCGTTTCGCCGATTATCTTAACAAAAACGCCCCGAATTCCGCGGCGACGAAGATTTTAGCCGGGTTGTCTGGGACGACCCTGAAAAACGCATTGAACAGCGCCTCCCCTGCCCGCAATGCGTTTATGGCTACACGACCCAAAACACTCTCTTCGGGCTTAGTGAATACTTAAGCAACCATCTCTGGGACCAGCGCTATTTGCGGGGACCGAGAGAGACAGTCAGACAGAAATCGCCGCCCTTTCGGCAGATAATAGTGAAATCGCCATGAGCTGCCAAAAACGGAGAAAAAAACCCGCTGTCCCGTGTGTCAACCGCGTGACAAATACTCTTTCTGGATCGGCGGCCTTGGCGAATATTCACATCAAAAATCGGCAGACCAAAATCCGGCTTTCCATTTCGTTTCAGGAGCGGCTTGGATCGGCTTCGATTATTCCAGCTCGCTGCAGTTCTGGAACAACCTTGCAGGTTTCAGCGGCGGGTATGCCTACACGCATCTCGTCGAAAACGGCAGCGCGGGCCATGCGAATATCAACTATTACTTTGCCAACATCTACGATACTTACTATGGGCAAAAAGGATATCTCGAATTGGCCGTCTGGGGCGTCTATCACCAGATCCACAATTACCGGCATATCGCGTTTCCGGTTTTGACGCCACGGCCAGCGCGACGATTAAAAGCTGGCAGCTCTGCCCTCACCTGGGCCTCGGATACGACGCCCGATACGTCTGGGGATCTTTGAACCCTACGCCCAGGCCGACTGCGCGGTGAATTGGCAGCCTGCTTTCCGCGAATACGGTGCGGGAGCCTTCGACATGACCCAGTCGAGCCGCACATCGGAATTTTTGCGCGCCGAAGCGGGCTTCCGGTTTTACGAATCGAGAGAGACCTCTTGGGGATCTTGGATGGTGATGGAAAAGGCGAGCTATGTATACAAAAAAGCCTTCGGCACGGGTTTGGTTTCAGCCGCGATTGTCGGCGCAAACGCCCTCTTCTCCGTCGAAGCGTTCCGCGGGGCGCAGAATCTCGGTTCGGCCGGGATTGAGTTCTTATGGAAAATCGGTTTTGTCAAACCAGTGGCTGTGAGCCTCTCCTACAACGGTGAAATGGGCAGCCGATATATGTCCCATGAAGGGCTTTTCCAACTGATGAAAGATTTTTAAATATAAGGGTAAAAACTCATCTTTTTAAGAGATACGATAGGATCGAATAAGGGCGCGGGAAGATGGTCCCAGAAGTGCCATTCCCATTTTTCGCATTTGTGGGGCTCTTTGTTTTCTAGAGTCCCTTCGAAGCGGTCGACAATCATGAAAAGGGTGATGTAGTGTTTCGATTCTTCTATGACGTCGTTGGTCCAGGGACCTCTGCGGATCGAAGTGGCTTTAAGACCCGTTTCTTCGAAGAGTTCGCGCGCGGCGCACGCTTCGGCCGTCTCGCCGAACTCCAGATGGCCTCCAGGAAAGCCCCATTTCCCATCTCCATGGGAAGCATGTCTTTTTCCTACTAAGACCCTGTCTTTATATAGGACAAGAACTCCGATTCCGACTTTGGGACGCTCTGTCACGGCCTACTCCAAATTGAAATGCCTATTTTTAAACTGAAAAAGGGCGAAGGTCAAGAACGAATCGCGTATAGGGACTTTTCCTTGGGACTCGATTTCGATATACCCTTGTCTCAACCCTTCTTCCAATTCCTCGAACGTGAACCCATAGATCCCCGCAATGGCTTCCGAATCTTCCCTAGCCGACCCTCCCCTCTCCCCTACCCATCCCGCAAAGACTGGCACGATCCCTCCGAGGACTCCTGTGTCGGCGGCCATGTCGCCGAATATGGACCAGCCTGTTTATGGAATACCCCGTTTCTTCGTTGAGTTCGCGCTGCGCCGCCTCTTCGATCGATTCTCCCTCGTTTCTCGCCCCTCTGGGCAATTCCCATTCCCAGGAACGGGTCGCATGGCGGAAGTTGAGGTTGAGGGCGATTTTGCCATCCGGGAGAATCGGCATGACTGCGACCCCGACCGGCCCATTGAGCTGGCTTTTCCAGATAATGCGCCCGTAAGTCCCCATTGTCCCCGTCGGGAATCGAACAGGATCGCGAAGCCAGATCCAGTAGGCGTCTTCCGCCACGATGCCGGTTCTGGCCCACTCCCTGGCCATTTCTTTCCCAAGCCCCTTTTTCAAAAGCCGTTGGAACTGCAGTTCTTCAATTGCTGCGATCTGATCGGGATCTTTGACGATTTCAATCTCCCCCTTTAGCGCATCGCCGCGGTATTCCTTTTCCAGGTAGGGATCGAGGACGTGACCATAGATTGAGACGGCTGCAGAGGCGATTAAAAAAAGGATACGAAACATAAAACCCCTTAAATTGGGTGGAAAAGTCTCTTCCTCATCCGAATATTTATCAATATTTTCCTCCCTCTTTATCCCTTGGAGGCGTATGATAGGCACTTTTTGCGGAGCCGATATGAGGATCATTCATTCTTTGGGACACGTTGTTGGAGGAACGCTTCTGATCGCGGGAACGACGATCGGAGTGGGGATGCTGGCCCTCCCTGTCGCAACGGGCCCAAGCGGCTTCGTTCCGTCCCTTTTCATCTATCTGATTTGCTGGGCCTTCATGCTTTGCACCGGACTGCTTCTCGTCGAAGTGAGCCTTTGGATGCCGAAAGACACCAGTTTCATTTCCATGGCAGATAAGATGCTCGGACCCGTCGGCAGATGGATCTTTTGGGTAGTCTATCTCTTTCTGTTCCTCACAGTGATGATTGCCCATGCGGCCGGAGGCGGCGCTGTATTGAACGATATCACAGGGTGGAACCTCCCCTCTTGGGCCGCCATCGTCCTCTATTCGGCGATCTTCGCCCCTGTCGTCTACCTGGGCGCCCATTCAGTAGACAGGTTGAATATGATCCTAATCAGCGGCGTCGTCATCTGCTACTTCGCCTTCATCGGGGTCTCTTACAGCCATGTCGATTTCGACCTCCTCAAGTACACGAACTGGGGCAAAGCCTGGATCGCGCTGCCCATCTTATTCACAGCGTTCACCTATCAAGTGATCATCCCCACTTTGATGACTTATATGGAGAGGAATGTAAGGAAAATCCGGACCGCGATCGTCCTCGGATCATCCATTCCCCTCGTCATCTACCTGATTTGGGAGTTCCTGATTCTGGGTATCGTGCCGGTAGAGGGCCCTGGCGGCTTAATCGATGCGGGGGCGCAAGGGCAAAACGCGGTGGGTCCCCTGAAGCAGTTCATCCAAACCCCCATGGTTTTTCAAATCGGCAAGTATTTTGCCTTTTTCGCCCTGACTACTTCGTTCATTCCATTAGGGCTCTCCTTTTTCGATTTCATGGCCGATGGCCTGAAGTGGAAAAAGAAAGGGATGAAACGGGTCGCATTGTGCATTGGGGTTTTTGGGGCGCCGATGGCGATCGCGCTGATCTATCCAAAGATCTTCCTCATAGCTCTCGGCTATGCGGGAGGGATTAGTTGCGCGCTTTTATTTGGATTGATGCCGCCGATCATGGCGTGGGTAGGACGTTACATTAAGCGTTATCCAAGCGAGTCCCGCCAACTTGGAGGCGGAAAGCCTGTTCTAATTATTTTAATGGCTTTCGCTTTATTGATCCTAGCCGGTGAAATCCTTCAGCAAGCCATGACCGCTTCCTAAATCAAATCAAAAAAAAACAGCTCGGCCGTAGCCGAGCTGTTGAGTTCGAATTTTAAGATTCTGATACGTCAGCTTATTTATAAGTCGTCATTATCAGCAGCTCGTTTTCTAGCTATAGCCAACGCCTTCATTGCACCATCCCGAGCTATATCAGCTGCAGAGAGTTCTCTCGTCGCTTCTTGTCGCTGTGTTTGAGGCGCTGTATGTTTCGTCTGCTTTGTTGTAGACGCTGAAGATGATCGAGCGGTTACGGCCGGAGATATTTTCGATGCTATTGCGGATGCCGAAGATGATTGAGCAGCAGCCATAGTTTGGGGTATTTGGATTTTATCGCCAGGAATCGGGCCCGCTTTGATAGTAATAATATGCATCTGTTTGCCGCCATCTCGTATTACCTTGAAAGAATAGGTTTCTCCCTCAACACGACTTTGACAACCTTTCACATAATCTATATAAGGCATTTGAATGAGATCATTCTTCTTTAGACCTACCGATTCTGCAGGGCTTCCTGCTTTAACTCCCGTAACCAGAGTGTTTCCATCAGCCGTCGGAATTGCGGCGATACCCAAATAGCCGATTGGACCATTAGCGGGTGCGGGGGCCAATTGAACTACAGGAGCGGTTGGATTCAGATCTGCAGCAACGTGAATCTGTTTCGGTGCAGTCACTGAAGATGATTGAGCGGTTGCTTGTTCTACAACTGTCGGAGATTTCTTCGACGCTATTGCCGACGCTGGAGATGCCGAAGATAGTTGAGCGACTGTATCAGCTAGAGACGGTTCAATTTTATCGCCAGGAACTGGGCCCGCTGTGATATTAATAATCATCGGTGAGCCATCTCGTTCTATGTTGAAAGTCAATTTTGTTCCAGGCTGAGTTCCATTAAGAACGTTGTTTACGAAATCTTCATAACTAGATTTAATGACATCGCCGGTCATAAAACCTGCGGTCTGAGCAGGACTTCCATCGTCGACCTGAGTTATAAACATCGTGCCTTGGTCCTCTGGAAAAACGGCCAAACCCAAATAGCCAGATTGAGGATTTGCATCTGTTAATAAAGGGGACTTTTTTGAAGAAGTTGCAGATAGTTTTTCTGGAGCGGGTGAATCTGGTTCTTCGTCTGCTTTTGGTGCCGCTTCGACTTGCACAGTGATTTTCATTATTGGCTTACCCGTTCTGCTGATTTTGAAGATCACATCCATGCCTGGGCGCATTTTCGAATTATCAAGAATATCTGTATTGGTGATGATATCGCCAACCATAAGACCGGCACGCGCTGCTGGACCATTTGGGGCCAGTTCAGTTACGACAGGCCTTCCTTGTCCATCCTCATCGTATGTCAAACCGAGATACGGTTCACTCGCTTCTGGCTCTGAAGGCGACTGTTTGGAAGAGATTGAGGATGATTGCGGTGTTGCTGATGAAGTTGCAGGTGCGGCAATTGGTTTGCGAGGGGAGACAATATTTAACAATTTGTTACCTTCGTATAAGCCCCATGTTAAAGCGCCGGTAAGTGTTGCCGTTTTTACGTAAAAACCTAACTGACTGCCTAATAGTCCGAATGCTGCTTCTTCAGGATAAAGAGCTGCGGCTACGGTGCCTCCTACGAGAAGGAGGACCATTGCGTTGCGGGTAGTAAAATACGATCGCGATGGAGCGGCTGGTTTTTGTGAAGGTGCAGGAGCTGAAGTTTTCTTAGGTGCGGCAGGGGCAGTAGCAGGAGCTGCAGCGGTTTCGGTTTTCTGTTGCTCATTTGCAGGAGTTTTTGAAGCGACTTGAGAGGGTTTTGACTGTTCACTTGATTCTGGTGCAGGTGTAGAAGCTGCCGGCGAGGGGTTAAGAGCCTGTTTCGCTTCGGCAAAAAATTTCACGAAATCTGCGTTCTTTTTGCCATCAAGTGCTATCCGCGCTTCGGCTGATTTCATTACTTTTGACAAGATCCCTTTCGCCTTAGCTACATCCTGGGGATTTTGCGCACTATTAACCTGCGCAGTATATTTTTGAAGATTTGTGAAAAAAGTTTGGTCTTTAATTTGTGCTAATTTTTGATCAAATGTTAGTGCAGACATGTTTTTATCCTTTAATTAGTTTTTATTAGTTACTATAAATTATAGTTGTTATCTAAATTAAATTAAACTAAAATAAAAATTTATAACATTATTAAAATAAATTCTATATATAATCGCAAATAGGACTCGCCTGCGATACCCAAAAAACAGGAGTTTACTTACTGCAATACCGGTGAAGGAGGGCAGCCGATAGGCCGATGAAGACGCATCCCGATATAAAGAGGATGCGGGCGTCGACACCCAGAATAGTGAATTCCCCGGCTGACTGCCAGTACGCTTGGCCAGGCCGAGTCTGCTCGACGACGGTATCTGCGACAGAGCGAGCGACGCCTGGAGCGGCTTCGACAGCCATATTCAATGCGGTCCAATCGGTTTGGGGGGGAACCATTGCGAATGCCCTTTTCATCAGAGCTTCGCTCGTTTTTTTGATGCCGTAAAGAGCCGCACCCGCCAGAGCTCCTCCAAGGATAAAATCGGCGGCTTTTTTTAGAGTTGAAGGGGGACCCTCTTCGATAGACGCTTCCTGAGGAGCTTGATGGGATGAGTTAAACCATTGAGCTGCCCTGGCTTTTCTGCTTAAAACTGTTCGTCTGGAAAGGTCGGCGCCATTATTCGTCTTATTAAAGGATCCGGATGGATTGTGCGTAGGAGTGTCGTCTGTTTCCTGATAGCGAGGTAGGGCGGAATTCTCTTCTACCCGCCACCAAAGCTTTGTATTATAGGATAAACGATTGCCATGGTTCGTTCGATTTTCACCCACGCTTCTCCTAGCGTCAGGAGTCCAAAGCGTAGGCGTTTCTCCGGAAAATGATTTTCGTTCTGTGGCGGTTGTCATTGTCTATCCTTATTAATAAATATTATGTTAATTATACATAAAAAGAAGTATAATTAAAATAGAAATTATTAAAATTATTACTAATAAGAAAGGTTAGTCAGTCTTTTTTGGCGGGCTGTTTTCAATGGCGCAAGTAACGGCTCCGAAAACGAGGGCGACCACTGCTACCGTGGAAGCTGTTAAAACGACGGTATCGAAGTACTCACTCTCTTTTAACGCGGTGAACCATTCAGAGGCAGGAGAAAAAACTTCCGCTAGTTGATCGCGGAAATAATAAGCCGCGGGGGCTAAAACAGCCGCTGCAGCCGCAATCTTGCCGAGGCTGAATGCGGAAGTGATCTTTTTATCCGCTTTTTCCGCGTAACGATGCACGGAACGATTGAATTTTCTAAGAGGTATTCGATCTTTCGCTTGCTGCTTTTTTGCGCTTCCATGCAATTCTCTTAGGTAAGCGGTATCTACTTCAGTAGAGTCGATTCGGTCGACAACTGCATTCATGCGAGCCTGCCGTGTCTGTAAACAGGCGGACACTAGATGGCGGAAGCACCCCTTTCGCTTGGGTTGTGTTTTTACTAAAGAAGAGATGTAGCGGGACTCGTCAAACAATGCTTGTTTGAAAGCCGTTTTTGTTTGTTTGACATCTTTGACTACTCGACTCGCGCATGCATTGATCTCTTCATCGCCAAAATCGGCTTTTTGCAGCGATTTGGAAGCATTCCACAATGAAGTGTAGCGCTGTTCCAATTGAACGACATTCGCCCTGCGGCAGCCGAAGCACCAATTTGATTTTTTTCCAGCATCCCTTCTGATCGATTGAGATTCGCCGAGCATTCGGTCCGTATCGATCTGAGCTCTTGCGAGCGTCTCGGCTCGGAACAACATTTCCTCGGGAGTTGGGCTTTCGGCTCTCATTTCCATGAATAATTTCTCCAATAATTAGGAAATAGTATAGCATAAGAATAGGGTTTTTAATAAGACAAAAGGAAAGGGTATATAAAGAATATGGCCAAAGATAAAAATAATACTTTGAAATTTGTGCAGGCTAAAGAAGATACTGTTGAAAACCTTGAGGCAATTAAAGAAAGCCTCAACCGCTGCATCGATGAAGGGATGATCGACGAGGATGACGCCTACTATAATGAAATTTTGGATCTGATCGACGACGCCCATATCGTCGATACATGGGACGAGTTGGCGGAAATCATCACTAAATCAAAAACTCTAGAAGTCGACATCGCCGCGTGGCTCTCCTTCCATGGGCGCACAAGCGTCGCCCTCCCCTGGCCTAAAATGTCCAAGCCATAAGAGATCTTCTAAATAATGCGGCTCCTTTTTCAAGAAGCCGCAGAGATAGATCTACTGCTGTCTATTTTTTGGAAGAGCGGCGCTCATGCATCTTTTCAGCACGCAAGCGACAGTGACTGCGAGGAGAAGTCCCGTACCTACAGCGACCTTGGCGTTCGTGGAATCAAATTCGCCTTTCATAGCTTCCTCAACACCCGTTTGTAAAAATCCTGAGACTTGGCCGACGACATCCATGCCTTTTAAGAACTCGCCCGCAATATTTTCTGGCAGATTTTCTGCGATTTGACCTTTCCAGTGGTAAGCGGCGGCGATAACCGGGGTCAATAGAGAAAGGGATTTCGTTACGAACCCTGTGCAAGTACAGCAAGATGAATCTTTAACGCTAGGTTTCTTCAGGGTTCTAGCGTCTTTCACTTTTCCTGTCTGCATGTTGAATGTTGCTACATCACCTTGCGATTGTTGTCTTTGTACTTTTTCCATTGTCTCTCCTTTTTGGGTGAAAATTCGAAGAGCGGGGATCATCTCACATTCAAAGATTTTCATTAAGAAGATTTTAAGCTGGTTTTTCAAATAAATTTTTAACATATTAAATACTTTAATACACATATACATTTTAATTAGTATTTTAATTCTATGGTTTATATGTTATAATTTAATTATTATGGCAAATCAAGTATCTCAAAAATTAGAGTCTGGCTTTCATAATTTTAAAGTCGAGCTGGCGCCGGGTAGATTTTTTAAACTAACGCTCCATTGCGATGATCACGTCGCATATAAAGAGCGCCAAGAGCTATTCGAGAAAACAGTCAATTTTTTAAAGAAACCCTGCGGAGCAATCCCCAACTCAAACCTGAGCAGATTTTCCGGATGGTTGAAAATGGGTTTTTAGACCGGAACGAACAGTCCACTCCACAGTCAGCTCTCGCGCATCAGACAGCGAAAAAGTTCGAGCGTTTCTGGAACGAGGCTAACGCAATCCTAGCAAAGGGGCGCGTTCCCATAGCGATGCCCGATGTGCATGCAGTCGATATTCCAGAACCCCCCATCCATCATGCGGAAAAAGGGAGGGCCGTTTTTGAAAATGTGGAAGAGCCCCACTATCTCGACGGAATCAAATATCGACACAAGGGTCGAGGACAAAATGAGTCAGAGACCAATTTTATCCGGAGATGCACCCAAAGCTATGTAGAAAAAGCCGGCGATCGTTTCGATCCGAAAAAAAGCAAAGTTAAAGATTCGATAGTTGGCGTCGCCCTGAGTCTTCCAAAGAGATCCAATTACAAGATGACGATCCTTCCTGAAGGGGAATTGGCGAATTTTTTTGGAGTTGAACCATTCACATCGACGGAAGTCCTGGCTAAGAACGGAATTCTGCCGGGAGCCGTATCCGCGAGCGCCAATATTTATTCCGACCGCGTTACATTGCTCCGGAGCATCGAAAGCGAAGACGGGTCGGTTGACTCGGTGGCTGGGAGAGTCCAAGATTTAAAAACGGCGAAAGAGCTGGCCGAATTCGCATTTTTGAGCCAAATGAACCTCTACCAAAATCCCGATAAACACGATCTTGCCCAAGGGATCGTTAAAAAAGGGGATGAATACGAATTCCGTTTTGGCGCGCAATCTCTTCTTCCAATGTGTTTCAAAGGCTTTTTCGGCGGCGAAGAAATAAAAATGGTCTACAAAGAGATCGAGGCCTACAAGGAACTCGAGCAATTGACTCGAATAGGACCTTTGACCATTCAGATCCTGCGGATCCGTCCAAACCATATAAAGTCCGTTTCCGCCCTCTTCCTGTCGCAGCTTCCCAATTCAATGCCTTTACCCGCGTAGAGGCAATGCTTCCTCAAGTATTATCAGGTGAACACGATGCAAGAGTGGAGGCGGACAAAGCCGACAAGGCCCTGTTCGAACTTGCGCAAGAAAAAATGGATGCTCTCCCCAATGGCAGCGAGGAGAAAAAATGGATCGCCGATACCGTCTATTTCTTGAAAAACAAAGAGCAGTTGAAACCGTGGCAAGAGATCATGGCCCGCGCCTTTCTTATGCACTTGGTGAACATTCCTCTTGTGGTGCACTGCAAAAGCTGCGTGGACCGGACCAATGTCGTCAATGCGATGGTCACTGCAATGAAACAGTGGCTCCGTTCGGGCCAAGAGATTCCCGAAATCGAAGGAAGAGCGGCGATTTTCGAAATGGTGAACCGATCTATAACAGCCGCAAGCGGCGAGATCGTCTACCCTTTCAAAGAACTCTTCGCTTTCAATATGCACAAGGGATTGAAAATCTCAGAACTGGCCAGAGGGCATAAAGGATACAGGTACCATCGGGGCTTCCAACAGCATCCCGTTTTAGTCGATCTGCTTCCTGCAAGGTATTTAAGAAAGAATCCTGCGCCAGGATTCTTTAAACGATGGGTCGTTCCGATCGCAGCCGCAATCCTTCCCCCTCTCGTTCTTCAGGTTCTCGCAACGGTCGGATTGGCAATCAAGGGCGCAGGATTAAAAAAGATCGGGAAAGTCTGGCAACCTCAGAAATATCTTTGGAAAAAAAGCAAAATCTTGACGGTCGTCCAGTCGATCCTCTTCCTCCTCCCTCTTCAGTTTATCCTTTGGGGGGCGGCTATCGTTACGTCATTGATCAGGACTCCCCTCAGCCCTAAAAAAATCGGAGAATCTCTGCTCATGCCTGCAAAATTCATCTGGAACGCAGGTCAGCTATATCCTGAAAAATCTCTCGACGAAGGGCATGAACTCGTCGGTCCCCGCGAATTTTTAGAAGCTTAGAAAATGCGACAGTATTTTAGACGCATGGAATACCTATGCGCCTGATGGATAAAAATGGGACAGGATAGGCAAGATCGCAAGCGGCAAGATATACAGGATAAATATTTTTGATATCTTGCATATCCTGCTGCAAAGCAATCCTGTATATCCTGTTCTGGTTCTCATTAGCTTAACTATTCTTTAAGGCGAGAAGCACGGCTGTCGCTTGGGCGACGTTGAGCGATTGGATTTTCCCTTTCATGGGGATATAAATCGACCGGTCGGCTTTTTTCCGGAGCAGAGGCTGGATCCCCTCCCCTTCCGATCCCATGATCAAAACAGTTTTTGGCGCGTAGACGAAATCGAACGCGTTTTCAGACATCGGGTCGAGAAGCGAAGCGACGATTTCGAATCCCCCTTTTTTAAACTGTTCGACCCCATCGGCGAGATTCGAGATGCGGATCAAGGGAAGCAGTTCGCTTGCCCCGCAGCTCGCTTTCGCGGCTGTGGGAGTGAGGTCCGAGCCGCGGTTCTTCGACCAGGCGACGGCGTCGGCTCCGAGACATTCCGCGCTCCGGATCAGGGAACCGAAATTTTGGGGATCGAAAATTTGATCGAGCATAAGGACGAAGACTTTTTCTTGTTCCTCAGTCTTTTGGATGAATTCTTTCACATCGAGAAAGGTGCGCCCTTTTATATGGGCGACGAAAGATTGATGGGAATCGGACCCGGCCATCGCCGTCAACTCATCTTCTTTCGCAAAAACGACGGAAATGCCTTTTTGTTCGCACTCTTTTAGGAGCTCCGATTTCCGGTTCCCTTGCGGCGGGACGGTAAAGATTCGGATGAGTCGGTCGGGCGCGTGCAGAAGGAGTTCGCGGATCGCGTGGATCCCCATGATCAATTGGTCTTTCGGAGGCCCTTTTGGGTGGGGGCGGGGATAAGAGTGGGGGTTATTCATAATTCACAATTCCCTTGATATTTGTACCCAGCCGGAAAAAGAGGTCCAGCGAAGCTTGAATTTTTGACCTAAATCCTTTTCAAATAATACAGATGCTGGGGTCAACGATTGCGTTTGCCGATGGATTTTCGTTTCGAGGACGTTGGTAAAGAAGTAATGGATCTGGCCGCCGAAACCCATGCGCCAAAAACGGGATAGAATGAAGTCCATCTGAGCCCATCCGGAATGTCCTTTGCAGCCGCTGCTCCGAACCGTGAATCTCGAAGTCGTTTCCACGTCTGAAACGGGAGGAGCTCCCAAGACAATTTGGTTTTGGAAGGCCGTATGCTGGCGGAGCCGCAGAAGATGGTAGCTGTAGCCTACATGGAAAACCGCCATTCCCCCGGGCTCAATGGTAAAGGCCCCTCCGAACAAAAATCCATACCAGACGAGACGATAATCACTGGGCAGCCGGGAGAACATCGCAAACGGCTGGCCGCTTTGCGACTGGGAAACGAAAGGCTCGGGGCTCCCCTGTTTTCTCTCTAGCCTTTCAAAATAGCCCCCATATCCTATCAATGGGGTCAGGATCGTTTTATAGGTCCTGTCGGCAGTCAAATTGATCGCATATCCGAAGTAACCCATCCCATCTGCCGTCCATCCGTCTGTATTGAATGTAAAACGAGGCTCTTCGATGGATGGAAGCGCTGCCGCATAGCGCTGATAGACAGGCCCCCTTCCAAAAGCCCCATAAGCTCCCCGGAGATAAAAAGAGAGGTCCCTGTGGATCGCTTTGAGCGACAGTCCGTTTTCCCAATACTGGATATCGCGGTCGAGCTCCCTATAGGTCAAGATGCCGCTGCCGCCGTCTTGCAGATGCCAGTGGATCCGGTCGTTTCTGTATCCGGAAAATAGCTCGAGCCTCAGCGGTTCGTTCACAGTTGCGAAAAGTGTGGAACCAAAAAGAAAAAAAGACCAGAATTTCATTAAGGAGGGTCCCTCTAAGACGCTTCTAAAAAATATCCGAATATATCACCTGGGCGGCATTCTATGCGAAAACTTTATCGGTGTCGTAAAGACCGGATTTTCTTAGGAATTTGCGGAGGACTGGCCCAATATTGGGACGTCGATCCGACCCTCGTCCGTTTCCTTTTCGTGATGGTTTGGATATTCACGGGAATCATCCCCCTTCTTCTCTGTTATTTAGTCGCGGGGCTGATCATTCCTCTCGAACCCCACAACGAAATCCACCGCGAGTACCGCAAACTGCTCCGCTCGCGGACCGACAGGAGGATCGCAGGCATCTGCGGAGGCATCGCCCACCGGCTCCGCATCGATTCCACCCTCGTCCGTCTAATCGCTGTCCTCCTCTGCGTATTCACAGGGGTAATCCCGCTAGTCCTCCTTTACATCATCGCATGGATAATCATCCCCGAGGAATAAGAACCGACCTCAATCTCAGACGCATGGAAGAGCGATGAGCCTGAGGGATAAAAATGGGACAGGATAGGCAAGATCGCAAGCGGCAAGATATACAGGATAAACAGTTTTAGTATCTTGCAAATCTTGCCGCGAAGCGATCCTATTTTATCTTGTTCTGCTTCTTCAATCGAACTTGAGATCAGACAAAATCTCAGACGCATGGAAGAGCGATGAGCCTGAGGGATAAAAATGGGACAGGATAGGCAAGATCGAAGCGGCAAGATACACAGGATAAACAATTTTGGTATCTTGCAAATCCTGCCGCGAAGCGATCCTATTTATCTTGTTCTGCTTCTTCAATCGAACTTGAGATCAGACAAAATCTCAGACGCATGGAAGAGCGATGAGCCTGAGGGATAAAAATGGGACAGGATAGGCAAGATCGAAGCGGCAAGATACACAGGATAAACAATTTTGGTATCTTGCAACCTGCCGCGAAGCGATCCTATTTATCTTGTTCTGCTTCTTCAATCGAACTTGAGATCAGGCAAAATCTCAGACGCATAGAAGAGCGATGAGTCTGAGGGATAAAAATGGGACAGGATAGGCAAGATCGCAAGCGGCAAGATATACAGGATAAATAATTTAAATATCTTGCATATCATGCCGCGAAGTGATCCTGTTTATCCTGTTCTGCTTATTCGGCCGAGCGGGTCTCGATTCATATGTTCTGTGGGGCTTTTCGGCGGGCCCAGTATTCGGGGCCGTAGTCGTAGCAGAGCTGGGCGCCTTTTGGGATCGCCTCTTTAGCGTAGATGACGACGTGGCTGATGTCTTGGAATGTGGCGAGCGCGGGCATTAGGTTCGGGGCAGTAGAGCTGTGGTTGATATATCGCCCGATCCCCCCTTGGTCGCGGGCGTCGATCGTATAGGGAGTCGGATAGCCCTCGGCCAGGACATAGGCGAAGCGGTAGGAATTTTTATTGTCGCTTTTGGTCCAACGGCGCAATTTGCCCGTGTATTCAGCGATGAAATCCATTTTTTTAAAATTCCGGTTGGCAAACACGCCCCACCCTAATTGCGGGTCGATCCAACGGATCACGACGTCTGGGATTGAAAAAGAGAGGATCTCCTTTTGAAAAAAACTGCCGAACCAAAGCTGTTCAAGCGTCAGGAGTCCTTTTTTGTGGAGCTTCGCCCCTCGCCTGGCGACATCGGCAAGGACGCGGCCATCTGCGAAATCGAGCTGAGGGATGAACTGCGCTCCCGTCAGTTTTTCAAAAGACTCGACGCTGAACAGCTCCTGAATCCCCTCTCGCTCCACACGGATTTTGCCTCTATAGGGCTGCAAGGGGGGCAACGGAGGAGGCTTTCGGAAAAAGGAAAACATGATCAGATCGGATAGGGCGTGAGTCCGGCTTCTTTCCAAAAGTGGGCGCCGTAATCGAAGGTCAATTGCACGCCTGGAGAAATTTCC
This sequence comes from uncultured Chlamydiae bacterium, assembly GCA_963713105.1. GTDB lineage: Bacteria > Chlamydiota > Chlamydiia > Chlamydiales > SM23-39 > CAVQKJ01. Next base: position 201,609 of record CAVQKJ010000004.1, on the reverse strand, counting down.
TTCAAGGCTACAAAAATCATTCTGGGCATTCCCCGCCAATAGATCGATTGGACGCCGAGATTCGGCTGGGCGCTGTGGTTGATGAAACGGGTGAAGTTCCCCTTCTTTTCCGCGTCAATAGTAAAATTCCGGCCGCCCATTTCCCAAACAGTATAGCGGAGGCAATACATCTTGTCCTTTAAATGCTTCTGTTTCCTCTCTTGGATCTCCCCAGTGTATTCCCCTACGAATGAACAGGGAGAGATTTTCTGTTCGGCAAAAATGCCATAGCCCAACCTTTCATCGACAAACCGGATCGAAACTTTCGGGTGCATTCCCTTTAAGATTTCTTTATCGAAGTGGATCCCCATCCAGATTTTTTCCGAAGGGATCTGATCCTCCCCTTTGGCCTTCCTCGTTTTAATCAATATATCGTCGAGCGCCTTCGGGGTCTCAAAAACAGGGCCAGGCAAGTACTCTAGCTCGTTAAGTTTGTCTTTGCATGGATCGGAAATGAGCACGTTCGGTTGAGCTGTGAATTTAGAGCGGACTAAAACGCCGAGGCAATTCTCCCGTTGAAGAAAACGGGCCAGGTCCAAAGGAGTAAGGCCGAAGGAGTCCCTCTTTATTTTCAATGAAGCGTCGTCCATGAGTTCAGCCAGAGCCGCCGTTGCATTATGGATAATTGCGAGATGGAGAAGGTTCCGCCCTTCCCGTCCAGTTAGATAACGGGCAGCCGGATGGCGGAGCAGGGATTTTTTCGCTGTTTCGATAAATTGTTCCCAGCTTACTTTGCCAGCCGATAGCTTTTCGATCGTTTTTTTCCAAAAACCCAAATCTTCCGCTTCCGTCTTATCCGAATCGAGGGCAGGACCAGTTTTTGTAAAGGGCAGCAAAAAAGCCTGTACCAAACAACACCTCCGCAGGTTTTGACTGAGAATGAGGGTTTATCATTTTGAGTTCGTTTTCACAAGCTTTTTTAAAATTTATCCTTGGCTCCCCAAGGCCAGCTCCTCGAGCCGTTTTTGGAAAAGGTCTGGGCGGTTATGGATCCAGGGGTTTAAGAAGAACTGGTCCCATTGTCTTCTATAAAAATCCGCATGTGAGAGAGATCCTGTATTATAAGGCTGGTTCGAACGGATCCAATCCGTTAAAAAATCGATCGGTGCAAATTGGTTTTCAAGAATTCGCTTGGCCCACATCGAAGTTTTCAATTCGATCCATTCTTTTCCCAACGCAAAACTTTCCCGATCTAAATCTCCTTTTGTTACAAATGCGACCGAATTCCTTTGAGCAACATTGATCGTTTCGAAAACTAAAGATGAGAGTTTCTCGGATAGGGGTTGTTTTTCTCCAATATAAATTTTATCAAAAGTAGACGCTGCGCTTAAGCCTTTTCCGTGAACCGAAGAGCCTCCAAACTTTCCTAACTCGTGATCGCCTATTTGAATTCCAGGTTGGCCCGACAACTCCCAGGCTTTTGCATAGAGCGGATTGGCATTAAATAAAGTTTGAAAAATCGTTTTTATCGGAAAATCTTCAGAAGCCTTTTGATCAGACATGACTGAATTAATAAAAGTAGATATGCCCTCCATTTCTTTTTCATCAATAGTTTTTGAAGAGAGGACTTCTTTAGTCTTCTTGAGTAAATCAATAATCATATCTACAGATTTATTTTCAGGCAGCAGACGATGCACAATTTCTTCAGAGGTGGGAAAACGAATCCCTAAAGCCCTTTGAAACCGTTCTTCTTGTTCTAATTCGGAAAGGGTATGAGGGATTTCACTCACGACTCTCTCCCAATTGGGAGGCAGAGAATCTTTATAAGGGGGATATAAGACCGCGGCGAAATCATGGATATCCTTGCAAGCGTCGAATGCCCGAATTCCTCTAAATCTGTATTTAATAAGATCAAAATTCTTATTAATAAAGGCAATTTGAGAAGGGGTCATCCCATCCTTATACGATAAATGAGAATCGTCAGATTCAATGATTGGTTCGCTGGATGATTCCGGGGTTTCCGTTTGTGCTACGGTCGGAGAAAAATCTGAAGTTTGAGGCACGGAATTGGCATCTTGGCGCCCCGTTGGCATGGCGAATTCTTTTACGAGATTGCAAACGCCGTAGCAGATTCCAGCGGCGCCTACAAAAGCAGAGCTCCATCTCAGTGCGGTTTTTTTCCAGCTTTCGTTTGCATGGGGATTCGGAGTGTTCCAGATCCAAGATTGAATGGGTTTTAAGATCCCGCTCGTTTGGATCAAAACCGCACCAGTGCCGATCATTCCAACGCTCAAAGCGACATCCCGCATTTTCGGGTCTTGAGCAACGGTTTTAGTTAAAAAATCCAAGGCGTAAGGAAGGGTCGAGTTAAGGGCGTAATTGAGGCCCCATTTAATTAGGGTTGTCATATAATATTACCAAAAAATAATTTATAATCATTTAATTATATATTGTATAAAAATTAAACACAATATAAGTATCTAATTGAAAAACGCAAGTTATTGAAAGATAATATGTTAATAAAATACCTAATAAAGGAATAGTTTATATCGGCACTTGGACTGAAATTTCCGCCGCGGCCAGCTCCTTGAGCCGTTTTTGGAGAAGATCCGGATTTTTTTTGATCCATGCCGCCAAACAGAAGTCATCCCAAGTTCTTCTATAATCTTCGGCATGGGCAACGACTCCGCCGCTTAGAGTATTTACCCGTTTCCAAATATCTAAAAATGTTTCTTTGGAAAATTCGCCCAGAAATATTTTTCGAGTCCAGTTCCCAGTTTTCGTTTCGATCCATTCTTTTCCTAAAGCAAACTGTTCTCGAATTAAATTACAGACGTTATGATTTATAAAATAAAACGATTCTCTTTGAACCGCATTAAGCGTTTCGAAAATTAAACTGCGGGTCATTTGAAATGGATTGCCCCTTTCAATTTCAATTCGGTGGTTATCGCTAGAATAAAATGCGTTATTCCCAGGAGAGTTGATTTTTGCGTCTTGATATGTTTCTGGAATATCTACTCAGGGGTGTCCGGCTAAATCAGCAGCTTTAGCGAAGAGAGGAGAAGTTTTTAAGACTTCGCGCATAGCTGCTAGCGGATCGGTTTCCCATAAAGAAAAGTTGCCTAGCATTGAAGCTTCGATTTTTTTCGGGATCTCAGTAGGAGTAAGAATTCCTATATATTGCAGCAATTTTTCATAAAATGCGGGAGAAATGGCTTCCAGAGCTTGATATGATTTTTCCATTTCGGTAAGTGTATCGGGGATTTGTTTCACAAATATTTCCCAATCGGGCGGTAAAGATTCTCTGTACGGAGGAAATAAAACAGCAGCTAAATCATGTTCATCTTTGCAAGAATCGAAGGCTCTAATAGAAAGAGAAAGAAGACGATCGCCAAGGGTTTTTTTAACATTATCTGAACCGGTGATAGATGCGGCTAGTTGGGGTGGAGCGACGCCAGGTAAAATATTGGATTTAGGAACATTTGAGGGATTTAATAAATTGCCTCTTGTTTGCAGCGATTGGAGAGCAAGGGCGGCTAAAATGGCAGTGAACAAAGAAAGTAGAGGTATAGAAGCGGCTCGCATCAAATCGCAAAACCCCATGCGATAAGGTATATATCTAAATTGGGTCGGCTTAAAATCTCCAAGGGCCTCGCTAAATTTGTGAATGATCGATTGCGTTATCGCCGTTCTCTCTATTTCGATGGGAAACATTTCTTCTAAAACTGAAAGCGCTGTTTTAAGGACGTAATGTGTATTATCGATTGAACGTTCGTCTTTCGAGTAGCTCTCTAAGGCGCGTAAAGATTCGTATGCATCGGCATTTGGATTAAAAAGCTGGTTGAAGAAGAGCATGATCTTCTTTTCAAGTGTACTGGCGCTTTTTGCCTCGTAATGTCCCCTCTCCCCGTTCGTGAGTTTGACCCAGGCCCAGTCAGCCGGTGTGAAAGCGCGCCCTGAGGGAAGCGGATGCTTCGCTAAAAAAGAAGGGATGTCTAAAGAGGCCTGAGGCTCAGTTTCTTGAGATGTTGGTTTAGATCTAAAACAGCAAAGGCTTGGAATGCGCATGGTCTTAAGTGCTCTCCGCTGCGGCCAGCTCGCTGAGCCGTTTTTGGAATAGGTCGGGATGGTTTTGGATCCATGTTCCTAAACAATAGCTATTCCATCTTCTTCTATAGGTTTCGGCATGGGTGACGACACCGCCGCTTTGTTTATTCATTTGTTTCCAACAATCTAAAAATGTTTTTTTGGAAAATTCACCCCAATATATTTTCGAGGTCCAATTCGATGTTTTCGTTTCTATCCACTCTGTTCCTAATACAAACTTTTCCCGATCTAAATTGCACTTATTGTCCTCTATAAAATTAAACGATTTCCTTTGGACAGCGTTGAGGGTTTCAAAAATTAGGCTATGGGTCATTTGTGATGGGGTTCCCCATTCAATTTTAATTCGATGCAATAAATTAAAATAACCCGCATTGTTTCCTGGTGTATTGATTTTTGGGCCATCGTATATTTCGAGAACGTCTACGGTGGGGTGATCGGCTAAATCAGTAGCTTTGGCGAAAAGAGGGGAAAATTTCAAAACTTCGCGCATAGCTGTAAGGGGATCGTTCACCCATAAAGAGGAGTTATCTCGCATAGAATTTAAAAAAACATTTAGAGGCATTGACCCTTGGATTCCCATAGCTTCGCAATCTTGTTGTGTTTTTTCCAGTTCAGAAAGCGTATGCGGAATTTGTTCAACAAAATTTTCCCAGTCAGGCGGCAAGGACTCTGTATAAGGTGGAAATAAAACTGCGGCAAAATCGTGGATATCTTTGCAAGAATCGAAGGCTTTAATTGGATGTTCCCGTAGGGCCCATTTAACAATATCAAAACGGTTGATAGATAGGGCTGTTTGGATTAAAGAGATGTTAATATTAGCTTTAGGTTGGATAAAAGGATTAAATAAATAGCCCATTCCGTAAAGCGATAGCAGCGTTAAAGCTGTTAAAAAGATTCCAAGAGGTATAGAAGCTTTAGAAGCTGCCTGAATCCAATCCTGGAACCCTGCTAAATGGGATGTATATCCAGGTTTCGTCGGTTTAAAGTCTCCGAGGGCTTTTCTAAAAATGAAAATAATTAATTGCGTTTCCTCTGTCCTCTCATTTTCTATAGGAAACATTTCTTCCATAACTGAAAGAGCCGTTTTTATGACGTAATAGTAATTATCGATTGAATGCTCTTCTTGTTTGTAACTACATAGAGTGTTTATTATATCATTTATATCAACACTTGGATTGAATAGCTGGTTGAAGAAGAGCATAATCTTCTTTTCAAGTGGGCTGGCGTTTTTTGCCTTGAAGTGTCCCCTCTCTCCATTCGTAAGATGCACCCAGGCCCAGTCAGCTGCCGTGAATGCGCGACCTGAGGGATGCGGATGTTTTGCTAAAAAAGAAGGGATGTCTAAAGAGGCCTGGGGTTCAAATTCTCTAGGCTTGGGTTTAAAACGACATAAATTTGATAAAGAAAGGTTTATACGCATTTTAATTCCGATTATTTTGAAATTAAAATAACATAATAAACTTAAAGAAGTCGAGATAAGAAACTATTTTATATCGTTCCCATCGCCGACAATGGAGCGATGAGGAACTGATAAAAAATCGCGCCTAAAACTCCTCCGACTAAAGGGCCTGCGATGGGGATCCAGGCATAGCTCCACTCAGAGTTCCCTTTTCCTGCGATAGGCAGCCATGCGTGCATGAGGCGGGGGCCTAAGTCGCGGGCCGGATTGATGGCGAAGCCAGTGGGGCCGCCGAGCGAAAGGCCGATGCTGAATATCAAGATGCCCACAGCATAGGGACCTACTCCCGAACCGATGCCGTTATGGACGTTGAAAATCCCGAGGATGCCGATGATCAATACAGCCGTTGCGATGACTTCGGTCAAAAAGTTGCTGAAAGGTTTCCGGATGGCAGGATGGGTGCAGAAGCACATGAGTTTTAGTTTGGGATCGTGGGTCGCGTGCCAATGGGGATAGTAAGAGATCCAGACGAGCCAAGCGCCGATCATCGCCCCGATCATTTGGCCTGCGAGATAGAAAGGGACTGCATGAAGAGGCGTGATCCCTGCTGTTGCAAGGCCGAGGGTGACTGCCGGGTTGAGGTGGCCGCCGCTGATCCAGCCTACGGCGTAAACCGCGATGGCGACCGCGAAGCCCCACCCTGCCGTGATCACAATCCAGCCTCCCTTCTCCCCTTTCGATTGATGAAGGAGGGCGCAAGCTACGACGCCATTTCCCAAAAGGACTAAAAGCAAAGTCCCAATCAATTCACCTAAAAAGATGCTCATAAAACCTCTATCTCGTATGTTCGCAATAACGATTTTTGGTTCGTTTCAAAATGCTTACCACTGATAGCATTACAGGAACCTCCACAAGAACTCCAACTACAGTCGCCAATGTCGCACCTGAATTAAATCCAAATAAACTAACGGCAGTAGCTACTGCTAATTCGAAAAAATTGCTCGCTCCGATCAGGGTTGATGGTCCGGCTATAGAAAATGACTCCTTAAAAATAAAATTTAGACCATAGGCCAACATCGCATTAAAATAGACTTGGATCAGGATGGGAATCGCGAGGAATAAAACCACTAAAGGAGATGCGATAATTTGATCTCCTTGAAAGGCAAATAAGATGATTAGCATCGCTAGTAAAGCGAACAATGAAAATGGGTGTAAACGTTTTAACAGTTTCTGGAGCGTTAATCCTGTTTGATTTTTGCTAGCTGCAAAACGAACGCCCTGACCTATTAGAAAAGGAATTAGAATATAAATAAGCACAGACCAAAATAGTGTAGCCCATGGAACGATCAAATTCGTAATGCCCAAAAGAAAGCCAACAATTGGGGCAAAAAGAACGATCATTAACAAATCATTCAATGCTACTTGAGTAAGTGTAAAATGCGGAGCGCCTCCCGATAAGTAGCTCCAAACAAAAACCATCGCGGTGCAAGGCGCTGCAGAAAGGATAATAAGACCGGCAACATAATGATCGATTTCAGCGGCGGGTAGATAAGTTGAGAAAATATGCTTTATAAAGAGCCAGCCTAAAAAAGCCATGGAAAAAGGTTTGATCAACCAATTGATTCCTAATGTAATGCAAATCCCTTTCCAATGTTTTGCAATGTGGTGGATTTCTGATAAGTCGACTCGGATTAGCATTGGAATGATCATCATCCAGATCAAAACAGCGATCGGAAAGTTGATTTGCGCCACGGATAAATTTCCTAGAAAGTGAATCATGCTTGGAGCTATTTTCCCCAATCCGATTCCGGCTGCCATGCATAAAAAGACCCACACGGTCAGATATTTTTCAAAAAACCCAAGCTCCATTTCTGGGTCGACAATGAGAAGGCTTGGTTTTTTCTCTGTCATGATTTTCTCCTAAAACTCTCTTGACTCCATTGGACAATCCTTCTATCTACAGGGGTATGGCCTATATTCTCGCATTGGACCAAGGCACCACCTCTTCGCGCGCCCTTGTCATCGACTCTCTAGGCGTGGTTGTATCTTTAGCGCAAAAAGAGTTCAAGCAATACTTTCCCCAGTCGGGTTATGTGGAACATGATGCGGAAGAGATCTGGAGTTCTGAATTCTCTGTCGCGAATGAAGCTCTGGCCAAAGCGGGCCTCAACGCGTCCGATATCGCGGCGATCGGCATCACGAACCAAAGAGAAACGACAGTTGTTTGGGACAGAAAAACTGGCGTCCCTGTTTTCCGCGCTATCGTTTGGCAGGACCGGCGCACGACTGCGCTTTGCGAAGCTTTGAAACAATCGAAACTCGAGCCTCTATTCAAAGAGAAAACCGGCCTTTTGCTCGACCCCTATTTTTCCGGTACGAAGGTGCGGTGGATTCTGGACCACGTTCCAGGCGCGCGGAAAAAAGCGGAAAACGGCGAATTGGCTTTCGGGACGATAGATACGTGGCTGATCTGGAAATTGACGAGAGGCTCTCTCCATATCACCGATGCGACGAACGCAAGCCGGACTCTCCTGTACAACATCCATACCGGAAAATGGGATGACGAGCTCTTGAAGATTTTGGAAATCCCCCGCTCCCTTCTTCCTGAGGTAAGGAGTTGTTCCGAAGTGTATGGAGAAACGGCGGAGCATGTTTTTTCGGCGCCGATTCCCATCGCGGGAATCGCCGGAGACCAGCAAGCCGCATTATTTGGGCAAGGATGCTTCGAGGCGGGAATGGCGAAGGCGACTTTCGGAACAGGGTGCTTCATTTTGATGAATACCGGAATCAAACCGGTTGTCTCGGAAAATCATCTGCTCACGACAGTTGCCATGCAATTGGACGGTGTTAAGCAATATGCGTTGGAAGGGAGCGTTTTTGTGGCAGGCGCCGCGATCCAGTGGCTGCGCGACAATCTGGGATTGATCAAAAAAAGTTCAGAAATCGACGCCCTTGCTGCAACTGTCGCCGATACAGGAGGGGTCTATTTTGTCCCGGCGTTTACAGGTCTTGGCGCGCCCCATTGGGACCCTCATGCGCGGGGTGCGATTTTCGGCCTTTCCAGAGGGACGAGCGGAGCCCATCTGGCTCGGGCCGTCTTAGAGAGCATCGCCTTTCAAGCGACAGATGTTTTAAAAGCGATGGAAAACGATTCGAAAATCAACCTCGTTGAAATCCGGGTCGACGGAGGCGCGGTGGTCAGCGACATACTCATGCAGATGCAAGCCGATTTGACTGAAGTTGCAGTTTTACGGCCAAAAAACAGAGAGCTTACGGCAATCGGGGCTGCCTTTTTGGCGGGACTCGCCGTTGGCGTATGGAAAAAGAAAAGCGAACTGAACTCTCTTTGGCAGCTCGACCGGAAGTTCACCCCGAAGATGGATCCAGTCCAAAGAAAAAAAATGTTGCAAAAATGGGATCGCGCGATCGAACGGGCCCAAAACTGGGAGACGGAATGAAACGGGATGATGGGATCGAATATTGCAAACGCTCTCCGGATATTTGGGACCTCATTATCATTGGGGGAGGCGCGACGGGATTGGGCGCCGCCGTCGACGCCGCATCGAGAGGCTATAGGACGCTGGTCCTCGATCAGGGCGACTTTGCTAAGGGGACATCGAGCCGCAGCACGAAATTAATCCATGGCGGCCTCCGCTATCTCAAACAAGGCAATATTTCTCTCGTTGTAGAAGCTCTAAAAGAACGGGGACGCCTTTGCCGCAACGCCCCTCACCTGGTCAGCCATCTCCCCTTTCTGATTCCCACTTATCAGTGGTGGGAACCTGCTTTTTATGGGATCGGCATCAAGATCTACGATTGGCTTGCCGGCGATCTCGGCTTGGAAAAATCAGAGCATTTGAGCCGGGAACAAACCCTCCTCCGGATCCCGACTCTCGAACCGAGAGAGTTGCGGGGCGGCGTCGTCTATTACGATGCCCAATTCGACGATGCGCGGCTTGCAATTGCATTAGCTCGGACCTGTGTCGATCTAGGAGGCGTGGCGGTCAATTATATGCCCGTTACGGCCCTTTTGAAAGATCGAGGTTTGATCAATGGAGTCTCGGCGCGCGATTTGGAGACGGGGGAAGACTACATTTTGCATGCGAAAGCCGTCATCAATGCGACGGGTGTTTTTTCCGACGCGATCCGAAAGATGGATTTCCCAAATACTCCCTCCATCATCGCTCCAAGCCAGGGGATCCATCTTGTCCTCGACCGCTCCTTCATGCCGACCGATACGGCGGTCATCATTCCCAAAACAGACGACGGCCGGGTCGTCTTTTTCGTCCCTTGGCATCATCATTTGCTCGTAGGGACGACAGACACCCCGGTCAGAAATCCGGAACTCGAACCTCGCGCGCTCGATGCGGAAATCGATTTTCTCCTGCGGCTCGCTTCCCGCTATTTAAAGAAACATCCAAAGCGGAGCGACGTATTGACCGTTTTCTCAGGGCTAAGGCCTCTTGTTAAAACAGGAACAGCGAAAAACACGGCCGCCCTTTCGCGCGACCATTCGATCTTTGTCTCCGAGTCGAATCTAATCACTATTGCCGGAGGAAAATGGACGACGTACCGGAAAATGGCCCAAGACGTCATCGACCGGGCTATAAAAGTCGGAGGACTTAAGGAAGCTCCCTGCAGAACCCAATCTTTGCCCCTTCATGGTTATAAAGAAGGATCCCATTCATCCGGCGGCCATCTCGACTCGTGGAGAGAATATGGGTCCGATGCAGACCAAATGGAAAAAATGATCGAATCCCATCCTCAATGGGGCCATTTGCTCCACCCCCGCCTCCCCTATTTGCCAGTCGAGGTGGTATGGGCGGTGCGGGAAGAGATGGCCCGCACTCTGGAAGACGTGCTCGCAAGACGGACCCGTTCCCTTTTTCTCGATGCGCGCGCAGCCCTTGAAATCGCTCCTCGAGTCGTAAAAATCATGGCGGAAGAACTCGGCAAAGACGAGAGTTGGGAAGCGAAGGAACTGGAGAACTTCTCTCAGCTAGCGAAACGTTATTTAATATAAAAAATAGCGGGGAAAGCGCCGGGGAAACACGGGCAGGAGATCTCCCAATGGGTTTGCGATGGGACTTCCTTTGATGATGGGACGGTAAAGAATTTTGTAACCCAAACCGGAAGAAAGGTCCAGCGTATTTTTAGGAATGTACTTCACGGTAGTTTCCGATGATCCTGTCATAGCCATTCCCTTTCTTCGTTCGGCCCTATTATAGCTTAATTTTAACCCGATTTCAAACTAAAAGAATTAAATTAATATAAAAAATATTTTACTAATCTGTTGACGGTGATTTATTAAGAATTGGTTGTCTAAAAGGGGGTGTTCCAATAAGCTAGCCCCCAAAAAAAGAGGGTTTTTATGGTATCTTTCAATAAAGAAGTTTGTCGCAATGCTGCGAATCATGCAGCCCAATCCATTTCCAATGGTGCAGAATACGCAGTCCAATTTGGGAAATCAGTCGTTCAAGAAATAAAGCCAATTTTGCCTACCGCGCTAGCGAGGGCGCCCATTTCTGGCGCAGCCCTTTGCGCAGTTTTTTTTGGGGTTTTTGGCCCTCCTGTAGGAGGTTTGAAAGCAATAGCAGCGGCATTAGGGATAACAACGGGCTTTTCCTTTCTTTCTGCAGTCATGACGCCATTAATGATGAATCAAGCAACCAAGACCGCTTCCCTCGTTACAGAATTTGTTTCCCGCGTTCCAGAAAATAAATATACAGCCCAATTAGGCAACTCACTCGTCATGCGAGAGACGAAAGCGCTTCTGCCGACAGCTATTGCGACGGCTGCAGCGGCTCTCGTTTCCGGCGCAGCCACGGGTGCGGCGATGAGTGTAATTTATCCCCCCGTAAATCGTGAGCAATTAACAGAGATATTCCAATTTACGATGGTCTTTTCCCTTATTACTGGAGTCTCGATGAGTTTGGTTTCATCTTGCTGCACCCGCATAAAGGCCAATACGGCTCAAAAAACTGCGCAAGCTGCGGCAGAACAGTTTGAAAACGTCAAACCCTCCATTCCAGAGGACGCGCAAAAAGTTTAAGAGAATTTATTTTATGGTATCGATGAACACAGAATTTTGTAGAAATACAGCGTGCAAAGCCACCCAGTCTATTTCCAATGCGGTTGTACAAACACCGCAAAATCTGAAATCGTTTGGAAAAGCAGCAACTCGATTTGCCAAAAAGGAACTGCCCTTTTTGAAGTTAAGCTTGATCCTAGCAACTGCAATGCCTTTGAGCGGAGGATACGTGTGGTTGACAGGCAAGCTTATAGGATCGAATGTCAGTCTAATTACATGCGTTAACGAATCTTTAAAACTCGGGCTGAATCTGGCGGCCCTTGCAACAATGTCATTTGTGGGTCTATTCTGCGGCGGCTACTTGAAAAATATAAAGATAGTGCATGTACCGATGAAACCATCCGTAGACGTTAAACCGCCTGCGCCTGCAACAGAAGCCCAAAAAATTTAATAGGGTCGGCTTGATCTTATTTAAAATGATCTACTAAAATGGGACGGTTTGTGAAATGAAACGCTGGATTGGACTGATTTTTATGTTGAGTGCGCTGTTGGCCGGAGATGCTTTTGCAATGAACCGTTCTGAACCTAAGCCATTGGTGGTAATCCTGATGGGACCGCCTGGCGCTGGAAAAGGGACGCACGCGGGCCCGCTCAGCGAACAATTGGGACTCCCCCACATTTCGACAGGCGATCTCTTCCGAGAGCACATCCGCAATAAAACACCGCTCGGCCAACAAGCTAAAAATTATATGGACAAAGGAAATCTCGTTCCTGATTCTTTGGTCCTCGATATGCTTTTCAGCCGCGTTTCCCGTGAAGATTGCAGAAGCGGCTATCTATTAGATGGCTTTCCGCGCACGATCGCACAAGCGAAAAGCCTCGACGATCGCCTGAAGAACGTTCACGAGGTGGTCGCTTTGAATTTCAAAATCGCCGATGAGAGCGTCATCGAGCGGGTAGCGGGACGGATCGCCTGTAAAGACTGCGGACGCCCTTTCCATAAAACGTTCGATCCTCCGAAAGACCCCGCTATTTGCGACCATTGCGGCGGGCCTCTCTATCAAAGGGATGACGATAAAGAAGAAATCATCCGCAAAAGGCTTGAGGTCTACCGGAGCCAAACACAGCCCCTGATCGAATACTACGCCAAGAAAAAAAATGTCCTCCGCGAGATCGACAGCGAAAATTCAAAAGAGAAGGTGTTCCAAGACATTTTGGAAGTATTGCCCTCCTCTCCTTTAGCCATTGCTAGGAAATAATTAGAATCAAAAAAGACGCTGAACAGCCGATATTAAGAGTGAAAAGAGGGGAAAGTTTTTCCCCTCTACAACATTCTTTTAGTAGTCGAAGCGGGCGCTGACGACCAGTCCTCCGAACATTAGATTGCCTACCAATTCGTCGTAGCCTGTAAATCCTTTCTGTTCGGTACTCGTAAGAGAAAACAAGCCATTTGTTTTTAAACGGTTATTGGTATCAAACCAGATATGGTGCTCCCATCCAGCGTCTAGAGAGGAGCGGAAGCGGTCTTGGCACCACACCTTTGTCCAGCGGAAACCCAAAGACAAATCGAGCATCGCCTGCATCTTATTAAATCGGGTTGCAAACTGGTTGCTAAGGAATGCGGACTCAGCTCCCTCGATAAGGCTATAATTCTCCAGTTTATTGATTTTGAATTGCCCCCAGAGCAACGAGGTATCCACGTTGGCAAAAACGGTGAAACATGGACTCATGAACCATTCGGGTTGGAACCCGCAGACAAGGCCCGCTCCCCAGAATTTGTCTTTGAAGCGGTCGCTCATGTTAAAATGACCCCCTTGGATGGTTCCAATGGCCTGATTCTTAAATAGAGTGGTCGCCCAAGCGCCGCGTCCGCCAGCATAGGGGCGCATGGCGAAGCGGCGGCTCAGCCAAAACTTGCGTCCTAAATCCAATTCCACTTCATTCAGCAAGAAATTCCAACTCGCAGCTACGGATGAAAACAAATTGGGTACGGGAGCCAAAGATGCGGATAAGTCAATACCCCCAAATCCTCCCGTATTCCAAGGGTCGATGATCGCTAATTGGCCTGGAGGCAGAGTGTCGTCGAAATCAAACGGATCGACTGAAACAGAATTGCTTTTTTTGTTATTGTACCAAGTCCAATTTGCATCCAAATCCCAGCCATCATACCCCGAATTCCATCCGAGGCCAACCCGGAATCCCGGATCCCAATTCGTCCCTAAATGGAGAGTCGTTTTGGGTTTTAAAAGTGTGGAAGGAGCGGTAATATTGACATCTCCTTCAACTATCATTGCATAAGAGAGATTCCCTTCATTGGCGTACCAATAGAGGAAATCGCCGTAGGTGAAAAAACCCAAATCGCATTGCAAATCATAGAAGGGAGGCACATAGCATTCGCAATTGATGCATGGCTTTGGTTTTGGCACGCAGCAAGGCTCGCAAGGTTTGCAGCATTCATTATTCGGCTCTTGCCTATTGGACTCCTGCTTTTTTTTAGACCGCATCATTCCTGCGATTTCATCGTTCGCCTCAACAGCGGAAAGTCCTGAAACAATCGTTAAACTGAGCACAAGCCATTTTTTCATCGGTTTCTCCTATTTGTGAGGAAATACGGTATCTAAAAAATTTAGATTAAGGCAAGGGAATTTTATGTTTGTTCTGTGTAAGAAGCTGCTTTGCTTAAAGCCGCGTCGATGTGGGGAAAGATATGATTTTCGCCGATCAGCTCAGCGATGCCGAATTGTTTGAGATCTTTCTCGGTCTGTCCGTGAATGCCAGACAGGAATAGAAGTGTCTTTTGCTTGCGGCATTTTTGATGGAATTCTCTCAAAGCTTCCATTCCCGAAGCATCGACCATGGGCACATGGCGCATCCGCAGAATAAAAACTTTGGGAGGTAATTCGAAATTCGGCATCAAGTCTTTCAGTATATCCGCGGCCCCGAAGAAAAACGGCCCTTGGATTTCATACACTTCAACTCCCTTCGGAACCGTTTTGTTCGAAATCGCATCTGGATCGCTTCTTTCCGGAAACTCGCTTTTCGTCTCGCGGAGCAGATGGGTGATGGGGACGGTCTTGGAAAAATCGCTCATCCGCTTCATGAACAAGAAAGAGGCCAAAATCATACCGAATGTAATCGCGATCGTGATATCGACGAAGACTGTGAGCAAAAAAGCGGTGATTAAAATGGATCCATCCCCGATAGGGGCTTTTAACAGACGGGCAAAATGGCCGATTTCGCTCATGTTCCAGGAGACCATCATCAAAACAGCGGCCAATGCAGCCAAGGGAATCCGGCTTGCAAGGGGAGCTAAAAATAAAAGAATGAACAGAAGGGCGACGGCGTGGATCATCCCGGAGGCGGGTGTCTGCGCTCCGGTCTTGATGTTGGCGGCCGTGCGTGCGATCGCTCCTGTGGCGGGAATCCCGCCAAAAAGGATAGATCCGAAATTCGCGATCCCCTGCCCCACCAATTCACAATTGGATTTATGGCGGCCGCCGATCATGCCGTCCGCGATCACAGCGGAAAGGAGCGATTCGATCGCCCCTAAGAAAGCGATTGCGATAGCGTCGGTCACAATCTCCGACAATTTTCCTTCCGGAATCGAAAATGAAGGGAAAGAAGGGAAAGGGAGGCTGTGGGGCAATTCCCCGAATTTGGACCGCACCGTTTCAACAGGCAAATCGAATAAATAGGCTGTCAGAGTCGCCGCAACGATCGCGGTAATTCCCCAGGGCACTACAGGGATGAAGCGGCGGATGGCTAAAATCAAACCCAAAGTTCCGGCACCCAATAAAAACGCCGTCCCATTTAATGTTGGGAACGCATGGAAATAGGAGATCCATTTTTCTATGAAGTCCGCGGAAGGGACTCCCATTTGAAGGCCGAAAAAATCTTTGATTTGCGAAGAGAAAATAAGGATCGCGATCCCGGTTGTAAAACCGGTAATCAGAGGATGCGGTATGTATTTAATCCAAGACCCTAAACGGAATACCCCCATCAGCACAAGCAGGACCGATGCGATCAATGTTGAAATAGCGAGCCCTTCATAGCCGGTCCTCTGGATGATCCCGTAAATCAGGACGACGAAGGCGCCGGTCGGCCCCCCTATTTGGACGCGGCTCCCTCCCAATGCGGAAATCAAAAAGCCGGCTACAATTGCAGTAAACAATCCTTTATCCGGAGTGACGCCCGATGCGATCGCAAACGCCATCGCTAAGGGAAGGGCGATTACGCCTACCGTGATCCCGGATAAAAGATCCCGCCGCAACGTATCGAAAGTATAACCGGAGCGAAAATAGAGATAGGATTTGGGAACGAATTCGCGGAACATAACTTGTTTGATGTTACCAAGGACTTCATTAATTGACAAAAAATTCATCCTGGTTTTTTATGAAAGCATAAAGCTAGGAGAAAACGTGAAGAAAAAATCGATCATTTCGAAGATGGCCTTGACGGTCTTTTTGAGCAGTTTTTATCCTCTTTTTGTTTTTTTTGCAGGCCAGACCCTCGGCGCTGACGAAGGATTGATTTTGGATCGGCCACTCGATTCCCGCTATGGAAATCGGATCAGCCAAAATAGGGACAGCGAGACTCCCAAAGACTTTGCGCTTTCTATACACAAATGAATTCAAAATTTGGGAATTTGACAAGGAAGCCGCGCAAATTTTTGCGTATGGAGCGAACGACCATTGCCGAGAGGCAAGGCGTGAGTGAAGACCAAAAATTTGCTGCGAAGCTGACGCAGTCAAAAACCAAGTTTTGAATTCATTTGTGTATAACGCGGAAGAATGATTTAAAAAAATAAGGGGGCGTTGAATAACGCCCCCAAAATGATTTCTAAGAAGAGGGATTAATGGTGGTGTCCGCCTCCGCCATGCCCGCCGCCGTGGCCTCCATGGCCTCCGCCGCCGTGCCAGTGGCCCCCGCCATGACCGCCGCCACGCCAGCCGCCGCCGCGCCAGTGCCCAGGTCCATAGCCCCAGCCGCCGCGCCGGTATCCCCAATAGGCGTCTTCATTATTGAAGTAGACCCCCCAATACCAGCCTGGACCGTACCAATAATTGTTATATCCATAATAAGGATAATTACCGTCGTAATAATACCCGTACCCGTCGTAATAGCCATCTCCATCGACAGGCACGCCCACTCCGGCTTGCACCATAGCGGTCAATGAAGTCGCTGAAACTAACAATAGAAACAAGAAAGCAAATTTGCGCATGATTACCTCAATAGAACCCTAAATTTGGATTTAGTGAATGGAGGGATAATGTTGCAATACTTATTTTTTTCAGGATCAATGATGGCCTCCTCCGCCATGGCCGCCGCCATGTCCCCCGCCGCCCTGCCATTGATGACCGCCTCCACCGCCGCCGCCGCCATGCCCATGATTTCCGCCATGGTCATGATCATGCCAATGATGAGGAAAATGCTGATTGCCATATCCGTAATAATCATCTTCATTGTCGAAATAGATTCCCCAATAATAACCGGGACCATACCAGTAATCGTAGCTGTCATCGTAGTTGTCGTCGTCATCGTAATAGCCATTATCGCCGCCGACTTGGACGCTAACGCCTTGAGCTGAACAGTGAATCGCGCCGAATGAAAATAGAACGCTGAACAAAAATGCCCATATCCGCATAAACACCTCTCCAATTCGGATATTCGGAAAGAGGCTGTTTACTTTCAATATTTATTTGATGCGTATATCTGAGACGACAGGCAAATGATCTGAAGGAAATTGTCCGTCAAAAGTATCTGAGAGAACCCCGTGGAGATACACCTCGACTTCAGGAGCTACGAAAATGCAATCGGGTTTAATGCCTGGCTGGCCAGGTTCTTTGAAACCGGACCAAGTTCCCGTAGGCCCGTGATGGGGAAATAGAGCAACAGTTTGGGCATCGACAAAGGCTCTGGTGTCGGAAGGGCCTATGAGAAGATCATAGGTCTCTTTGCCACCCAGCGCGGGAAAGAAATTAAAATCCCCTGTGACGACAAACGGAGATCGGCCAGCTAGCGCTGCGACTTGCTTGCGGAGCAGCCGCGCGCTTTCATCGCGGGCTGTGCGGCTGTGATAATCGAAATGGGTATTGAAAAAATAAAACTGCTTTTTAGTTTTTTTATCTAAGAGCTTGACCCAAGAAGCGGCCCTGACGAATTTCGCATCCCACCCAATGCTTGGAATTTCTGGGGTTTGAGACAAAAAGAAAGTCCCCGAATCGATCAGGTCGAAGCGGCTCTTTCGGAAGAAAATCGAGTCGTGGACGGTCCCGATTTCCACGCCGTCGAAACAGCGGTATTCGAGAAGCTCTTTTTTCAAATCATCCAGTTGTGTCCGGCAAGGTTCTTGAAGTCCGATCAGGTCCGCGCGATGGAAGCGGATCATGCTTGCAACCCGTTTTTTTCTATCGGCCCATTTGAGTATACTATTCTCATCGGGTTGAAGATTGTCATCCGAGCGGATATTGAAGGACATGACTCGCACAGCCTGGTCGTAAGCGATGCTTTCCGGATCCACTTTTTTCCCCTCTGATTCAGGGATTTCCAAATTGCGAAGGCTGTCTTTGTTCATCATGGATGCGAAAACGGTCAGGTTCGGGGGAAGACTCGAAGAGCAGACTGGAGCCATCGCAGATACGATGGGGCTAAGAGCTAATAATATTTTTGAAAACATAATATATATTTAATAAATAATTTATACATATTATATCAGATTCAAATAAATTCAGGGTTAAGATTCTTAATTCTCTGATTCTTAACTATTTGAACGCAAGGCCTGTCATCAAGATAGTGAATGCAAGCTTAAATTGTGTGAGGCCTGGAATGTGAAGGTCAGGTGACAGGATATGTAGGCTTGTTACCTACCGAGCTTGTATTCACTATCTTGTGACACAGAGTCTCACCAAAGGCCGAGGAGTTTCCACCAGAGGCCGCCTAGGATCATCCAGATGGCGATATTCGCGGCGCTGACGATGAGGCCGACTTTCCACCATTCGCCGACGGTCACATACCCCGTCCCGAAAAAGATTGGCGCAGGTCCCGAACCGTAATGAGTCAGCCCTCCGAAAAGATTGCTGAAAAACGCCAAGATCAAAGCCGCCAACTCTGGCGGGGTGCCAAGTGCGATGGCGACGATCAAAAGCGGAGCGTACATCGCGCCGATATGGGCCACATTGCTCGCAAAGAAATAGTGGGAATAAAAATAGATCAAAGCGACCAAAATGAAACCGAAAACCCAAGGCAAGCCCTGGACGTTTCCGACCACTTGATCGCTAAACCAAGTCGTCATACCGAATTTGTTGAGGAAAGTCCCTAAAGTAACAAGGCTGGCGAACCAAATAAACGTGTCCCAAGCTCCTTGTTCTTCCAGGAGATCTTTCCAGCGAAGGATACCGGTAAACAGCAAGACAGACACTCCGATCATTGCGCCGATAGTCGCCTTGAGTCCCATACCGGGTCCTGCAATCCAGAGGATCAGCATTAAAATAAACGTCCCCAGCATAATCCATTCTTTGATCTTCATGGGACCCATATTTTTAAGCCTTTCGACGGCCATCTCTTTAGCATGGGGAGTTTGGCGGATGACCGGAGGGAAGATTTTGTAAATAAGGTAGGGTATTGCAATGAGGCTGACGATTCCAGGAACGATTGCCGCGACAGCCCAGCTCGCCCAAGTAATTTCAATCCCTTGGTTTCTCGCTAACTCTGCGATCAAAGGATTTCCCGCCATTGAAGTGAGAAACAGTGCGCTGGTAATCGCGGAACCTTGAAAAGCGGTCATAGCCAGGAACCCGCCCATTTTTGGATCATGGGATTTGCCGGTGAATACTTCCGCAAGAGCTTTGACGATCGGAAATACGATCCCTCCCGACCGGGCTGTTACGCTGGGTATGGTAGGAGATAAAATGAGATCGGTCGCCACAAGGCCGTATCCAAGTCCGATGCTATTTTTTCCAAGGATGCTCATGACTTTATAAGCCATCCGGTTTCCCAGGCCCGTCGCGATGAATCCGCGGGCGACGAAAAACGCGAAAACGACCAGCCAGACGATTTCATTGCTGAATCCGCTGAAGGCTTCGGCGAATGAGAGAGTTTGGGTCAAAGTCGCAACGGTCAAGGAGCCGATCACGATGACTCCCATAGGAAAAGGCTTTAAAATGATGCCGAGGATTGTTGAAACGAAGATGGCGAAGAGATGCCAGCCTTGACGGGAAACTCCTTGCGGCTCCGGTAAAAACCAGAGGATCAAGCCGACTAAAACCGCTAGCCCTAAATAGATTAGGTTCTTATTCTCCTTCGCCCAATTCATAAATCTCCTCAATAGCAACGACACACTATAAGGGACGTAGAAATTTTTAGATAGTTGTGTTAAAATGAAAGTCTATGAAATGGATATTTGCCGCTCTTTCCCTCATCGTGCAGCCCTTTATGCCTTATGCCGGGGAGTTTCCCCCCGAGGTTAAAACCGCTGCCGTTTCAGCCTACGCAGAAGAAGATCTCGCTTTAAAGTCCCTTTTGGAGATTTTCGGGATAGACCCTGATGCCTCCCCCGCTGAAATTGTCGCAGAGACGCAGCGGCTTTGGCTCCAAAAAGGGAAAGAAAGATGGGAGTTCGATTCCCGCTATGAATCATTAAAACCCAAAGCTTGGCCTCTTTTCGAAAAAATGGGGTATTTGACAAAGGCCGAGCCTCGCCGCGCCCATTACGATTACGCCTTGGTCCATGGAGCTTTATTGAGCCGCGTCGGAGACCGCGTCGCCTATCTCGCCTCTCTTTGCAACCAAGGGATGATCCGGTTCGACTCGATCGTTTTTCTAACAGGCGCAAGACCTTTGCAAGAGTCGGAAAAACAAGTCTTGCCCAACCTCTCTACTGAGCGGGAAATGGTCGAATGGGTCTATAACCATTCCGGCCTTCCCAAAGACCTCCCTGTTGTTTTTATCGACGCTCCAATGAAACAACGCCCAGACGGGAGCTGGCTCCGTCCCCAAACTTCAGACACGATCCTCCATTGGCTGATCTCTAATCCCAGCCCTGGATCTTGCCTCGCGATCTCCAACCAACCCTATGTCGCCTATCAAGACGCCGTCGCAAGAAACCACTTGCCATCCGATTTCGATCTCGAAACGGTAGGCCCCGCCCCCATCGGCTCTCTTTCAGTCTCATTGCTGCTCGACACACTAGCTAAAGAACTGTATGAGAAGTATGAATGATGAATTATGAAGTAGGAATTATGAATCTGTATTCATACTTCTTCATTCATTTAGCATTCTTTTAACGGTTGCTTTCCAAACATCTTGCGGCCAAGCGGCCTGTCCGAGGACTTTTCTGTTTTCTTCCCAATGATCTAACTTTTTCATTCCGCAAAATGCGGTGCAGACCTCGGGCGTAGAAAGGACAAATTCGAGGCATTGGATCATGTGCGATTGGGCTTGCGGCAAGCTATCAAAGACCCGCTTGCAAAGCGCGGCCGCTTGGGATTGCATCAAGGGGGCTGAGATCATGAGGGAAATCCCGTTTTCCGATGCGGCTTGAGCGATTGTTTTTTTTCCGCTTTGGTTCGGGGTCTTGATCGCTTCGAGCATCACCAAATTATAAGGGAGCTGGATCGCTTTGAAATGATGTCCCTCTCCCCCCGCTTCACGGGCGCAATGGAGAATTTTTTCCAGCTGCAGCGTCCCCTTTTGTCCCGCTTTTTGCCGAAACCCGTTCCACGTCGCCAATCCGTAGCGGGCTATTTTATTTTCTTGGACTTTGCTCTCGAAGAGCAGGAAGGATTGAAGAAGACGCTTGTAAAATTCCTCTTCCCCGATTTCGGCGAATTGCGCTTCCGGATTGTGGAGGTAGTATAAATCGATCCGCTCCAATTCAAGATTTTTAAGGCTGGAATCGATCTGGTTTTCCAAAAAAGCGGGGCTCATGCAATGACACCCTGCGACGATTTCCCTCTCCTCGATCAATCCTGTGTCGATATACTGGATCCGGACAAAGTCTTCGTAGTGGTCAGGAGATCCTTCTGTGGGAAGAAAACCCCCTTTCGTCGCAATGACGAGTTGATCGCGGCCGATTCCCCTCTCCCCTAATTTTCGGATCACCTGTCCCAAAACCCGCTCGCTTCTCTGGCAGCGGTAATTGATGGCCGTATCGAAAAAGTTGATGCCGTCCAGGGCGGCTTTTAAGAGGGTCTCTTCATAGAGATGGTCGACTGTGGGATCGGCGGAACCGAGATAGGTTCCTGCCCCTAGGGCTGAAACGGAAAGGCTGTCGAATATTTTGATTTTTGACAGAGCCAGAGAGTGAGATTGGAAATATTTCGCGGTACCTGCAGCTGTCGCCCCATGTTCGCTCATAACTCCTATCTATTAGATAGGTTCTTATAAAACAAACTATTCCGATTTAGATAATTGAAGTTCGCGTTTCATTCTTTTCAAAATTCGCTTCGCTTCCGCCTCATCGATCAAGACGAATTCGTTTTGTTCTTTTTCGTAGCAATAGACGTCTGCATTGGCGATATCGAACCACCAGCCGTGCAGGCGCAGGTCCCCTTTCTCGATCCGTTCCTGGATGAAAGGGTACGTTTGGATATGCTCCATTTGGAGGAGTACATTGACTTGGGAGATTTGATTGTGTTCGGACAGGGTCCGGTCTATGACAAACCCATTCTTCACCCGGGTTACCGCCTCTTCCCCATATTTTAACCATGTATCGACATGGCAGCAACCCTCGCATGTGACCCCATTAGCCAGCGCCTGCATCGCGCCGCATTCGGAATGGCCGCAGACGATGATATCGGAGACGCCCAGGTTCAAGACGGCGAACTCGAGGACGGCGGAGGCGCTGTTGTCTTGAAGGGGGGCGGAGGCGGGAGGGACCAGGTTGCCGATGTTCCTTAAAACGAACAGGTCGCCCGGGTTGGTGGACGCGAAAAGGTTCGGGACGACGCGGCTATCGGAACAGGCGATGAAAAGGGTATCGGGTTTTTGGCCCAAAGCCAATTTCGCGAAGAGTTCCCTGAACTCTCCAGTGAGGTTTTTCCGAAATTCAACAATTCCTTGAATGAGCTTTTTCATTTTTTATAAGTACATAATATCAATTAGAGAGCCTTTCATTCCATCCATAAAATGACTCTGACCGCCAAAACAAAAAAGCGGCGGGCAGTAAAAGAAAAATTTTGAATCTACCTGAGCACTCGTTCTACATCAGCTCGATCTGCGCTTTCTTGCTGGAATGTTTCGATGGAATTCATCATAGCGATGCGCAATAAATTATCATTTATTCGCAGATGCCTTTATTATAAAAATTAATATATTTTATATTATTAACTATTTAATATCAATTATTTTTGTTGAAGAAAATCGATGCTTTTGATAGTATATATAATTTGAAAAAAGGAAAATATTATGACAAGCATAGGACAGCAAGCTTCCATCAGTGCACAAAGGGTCTATTTTAGAGGCCATTCGAATGAAATCTCCCTAAAGATTGCCGATGGCGACTTGCCTCGCGTTCATGCCTTAGGCCCTTTCGACAACAAACAAGCCAATGATGCGATGACGGAAGCCGCCCTTTGCAACCAAGGAGAAATATTCGATTATTTTTTTGAAAATTACTCTATCGATTCTGGGGCGCGGAATAATTCGGTCATTAATTTTTCCAGATTTGCCGATTTAAAGAGGATCGAACAGATATTGGATAAAGGAACCATAAACCAAGCCGCCAGATTTCACGCTCTTGAAAATGCAGCGCGGCATGGACATCGCGGCTTGATTTCAAAATTGATGGACTTGGGAGAAGTTCCCAAAGAAAAGTTGAAAACCTACGCCAAACTTTCTAAAGATAACGGGTACGAGAGTCTGGCCGGATTTTTCAATAATGCAGTTCAAGGCCTTAGCTGACTTTTTCAGCGAGGATATATTTGCCTTGCGGGTGAAGGGTGAAGCCGAAACGCTTGCAGAGTTTCTGCATCTGAAAGTTTTCTTCAAGCATGAAGGCTGAGACCTTTTTAATTTTTTCCTCTTTGGCCACTTCCAGAATTTTTTGCATCAGCTTGTTGCCGATTTTTTTGTTTTGCCAGCGGTCTTTGACCGTGAGGGCGAAGGTCCCATCGGAACTTCCCGGGATTTTCGTCAGGCGGATGATGCCGGCGATTTCGTTTGAACTTTTGACTGCAGCGACGAGCGCGATCTCGCGGTCGTAATCGTTGAAGCAGATACGGACGAGCCGTTCGTGGGCGACCCGTTCGCTGTAATTGAGTTCCTTCAGGAATCGCTGGCGGACGGTTTCGTGGGAAAGGTCCCGATGGAATTCGACGAGTAGCGGCTCGTCTTCGGGGCGGATCGGACGGATCGCGATCTGGATTTTAGGGTCTTTCAGTTCCCAGTTTTCGATATATTGACTGGGATAGGGCCGGATCGCAGGTTTGGGCAGATCTTCTTGTTTTGTATTTGGATCGTGCAAGATCACGCGGGCGTCCAGGGCGATTAGGTTGTCCGGCGAAGCGAGGAGCGGATTGATATCGCATTCCTTAATCCAGGGCTGCTCGACGACAAGGTCGCTGAAACGGACTAAAATTTGCTCAAGGCGGGACAAGTCGACCGTTTTCCGGCCGCGGACGCCTTGCAGTGCGGTATATATTTTCGTTTGTTCCATCATCCTGCGCGCGAGAGTTGTCGTCAAAGGAGGAATGGCCAGGGCGCGGTCCTGGTAGACTTCGACGAGCTGGCCCCCCGAGCCGAAAAGGACGACCGGGCCGAATTGCTCATCGACCGTGCTTCCTAAAATCAGTTCATACCCTTCCAATTTGATCATGGGCTGGACTGTCACCCCTTGGAAGTGGCTTTCGCCTGCTAATTTTTTGACCGAAGAATGGATCTCTTCGTAGGCTTTTTTTACGGCGTCAATATTGGCGAGATTGAGTTTTACCCCGCCAACATCTGTTTTATGGGTGATGGTGCGAGAATAGAGCTTTAAAACGATGGGAAAGCCCATCTCCAGAGCGATTTTGCCAGCCTCGTCAGCGCTTTTCGCGACTTTTGTCGGGACTGTGGGGATGCCGTAGGCCTCGAGGACTTGCTTGGACTCGTACTCGTCGAGAATAGTCCGGTTTTCCGCCCTCGCCTGGCTAAAAATTTTCTGTAAAGAGCGGTGCTTAGCCTTGATGGCGGGGTCGTCAGTGGTAAAATCCGATAAAGTGGGTATCTCATAGATTCCCTTTAAGTTATAGCTGTATCTCCACATTGCTGCAAACGTTTTGCAGGCTAAATCTGGAAATTCGAAAGATGGGATGCCGAAATCGGTCAAGATCTCGTCCCCTTTTTGGACGCTTGCCGCTCCCATCCAACTAGCGAGGATAGGCTTATCGAAATGCGTCTTTTGTTTAAATTCTTTGAGTTTTTCCGCTGTCCCGACAGAATCTGTCATGTCCTGGGGCGTCAAAATGACCAGGATCCCATCCGAATGGGGGTCTGCGGCGGCGATTTCGACCGTTTTTGCATAAGTGTCCGCGCTCGCGTCCCCTAAAACATCGATCGGGTTATTGCGGCTCCAATGGGGAGGCAAAAGGCGGTTCAAAGCCTCCATGGTCTGAGGGCTCAATTCCGCGAGCTTGCCGCCATTCGCGATCAAGGCGTCTGTCGCGATGACGCCAGGTCCCCCTGCATTGGTGACGATGGTCAAATGGGGGCCTTTGGGCCGTGGCTGCTTGGAAAGGACCTCCGCCATGCTGAAGAGATCGGCGATCGTATCGACCCGTAAAACCCCCACTCTTCTTAAGGCGGCTGTCAGAGCTTCATCGCTGCCCGCAAGCGAACCGGTGTGCGAGGCTGCGGCCTTGGCCGATTCTGCAGAACGGCCTGCTTTAATCAAAATAATCGGCTTTGTCAACGCGACTTCCCTGGCCGCGGAAAGGAACGAGCGGCTGTCGCCGATGCTTTCCATGTAAATCAAGATGCTTTTTGTCGATGCGTCGTTTCCAAAATAATTGATCAAGTCGCCCCAGTTTACATCGACCATGGACCCGATGGAAACAAATGCGCTGAAGCCTACTTTTTCGCGCAAGCTCCAATCGAGAACGGCCGTGCAAAGGGCTCCAGATTGGGAGATGAAGGCGACTTTCCCTTTCAGCGCCATCCCTGCGGCAAACGTCGCGTTGAGTCCCGAAATCGGATTCATCACCCCTAAACAATTGGGGCCGATGATCCTCATTTTTCCTTTTTGCGCATAGGCGAGAATCTCTTGTTCCATCGCGATTCCTGGCGCGCCCATCTCTTTGAATCCGGCGGAAATAATCACTGCAGCGGGAATCCCTGCATCGGCGCATTCTCTGATGATTTCCGGGACGGCTTTCGCGGGAGTGACGATGACAGCCAAATCCATTTTTTTCGGAAGGCTCCGGATATTCGGATAAGCTTTCACGCCTAATACATCGGGCCGTTTCGGATTGACCGGGAAGATTTCCCCTCCAAAAGACGTCGCGAGCAGGTTTTGCATCACGGTACGGCCTACGCTTCCCGGATTTTCCGTTGCGCCGATGACAGCAACCGCTTTTGGCCAAAAAATATGGTCGAGCTGCTGCTCCCTGCGATAAAGGATATTCATCGATGGGTCAAAAGACTCTTCCACTGGCCTTCCCTTTTTCGGATTGCATCGTTTTATTTTTGTCTGAGTAATAGAAGAAAAATCCAAATAAAATCACAAGAAGGGCCAAAACGATCCTCCAACTTCCAATCGGACGGTGGCTCACTTTGATCTGGTCGTCCCGGTCCCAGCTCGTCGTTTGAAACACTTTGAGCTTTTGATAGGCGACCAGCAAGCAGAAAACATTTAGGATCGGGATTCCCATCCCGAGGCCCCTAAACCAAACGGAAAAACTCCGTTTCAAAGCGGTCATGTAGTCGGGCTTTTTCTTATTTCTCCATATCAGCTTAGTCCCCAGGAGAATTTTTCCGGGAGTCGTCCCCAAAGTCCAATAGAGAAGGGCTTCGATCGGGATCCATACAAAATACTCAAACGGGATCAAGTATTCGAATTTTCCGAACGGGAAATGGCCCTGGAAAAAATGTCTCAAACACCAAAGGAGAAGAAAGAAAAGGGAGTAATCGAAAAAACGGCCGATGAACCGGATCCAAGGATTGACATGAATGATGTCTTCCTTAACGACCTTCTCTTGATCGACGATGATTTCAGACGGCTCAACGACCCTGTCTGCCATATTCCTCACTTGAATTTCATCATAGTTAACAGACGCGAACGATGCAAGATGGGATTATTTTATTTTTAATTCTGAACGGATCCAGAGAAACACTCCGCAATAAAGCGCGGGGATCCATAAAATCCAGCCGATCAAAATGAGACTGAGTAAAAATGAGAGCAAAGCTCCGCTCAAAGCAGCCGCCAAACAGTCCCTTCCCCTTTTTTTGATCCATTCCACCCGTCCGTCCGCATTGATCCCGAAGAGAGAAAGGACGAGATCGGCGCTTTCGATGATAGCCAAATGGTTCGCTGCCAAAAATGTTAGAGGGACGATCAAGACCGGGGCCCAAAAAATTGCAACGAGAAGAAGCGAAGGCCAAAGGATGCGCCATTTTAAAGTGCGGATGAACACGCCGGCGGAAGAAAGCAAGGAACTCCAAAAGCTTTCTTGAGAAACAGAGATCCCCTCCCTTTTCAATTGATTGGCCAGCGCCTTAGCGAAACAGGCGTTGAAAATGAGCGGAAAAACAAACAAGATCATCAGAAGAAGAGCGAAAGAGGCCCATCCAAGGGAGTGGACGATTCCCCAAAAAGAAACGAAATGAGGATAAGTAGCGGCGATAACCTTATAGCAAACCCAAATAGTGGAAATAAAAGCGGCGAAGATTCCTAAAAAAGCCCAGCCCCAGATTCTCGGATGGGATAGAAAATAGCCAAGGCCATGAAAAGGACAATTCCAACGGTCGATCATATTGATCCACTATCGCATTATTGCCCAGAGGCGCGCAAGAGGCGGTTCATGAGTCCAGCGTTTTCTAGAATCGACGGATGGCAATAGATTTCGATTTTCTGGACTCCCAACCGGTCTGCTTCCCGCAATTGCGCGTAAAAGATTTTGGCGCTTAAGGGGCGCACTGTTTTTCCTGGAATGAGGACGGGCGAAAGGATGAAAGGCCCTTGCAAATCGGCTGGATCATAAATAAGACGGATCGGGGCTTTCGGCGCATAATGGCGGTATTTCATTCCTGGAGATAGCGCTGGTTCGGAAGGGGAAGGAAGGGCGACAGGCCCACCGATCGCCTCTTCAAGACTCTCTCGGGAGATTTTTCCCGGGCGAAGAAGAGTGGGAATTGGGTGAAACAAACTCAGGACGGTCGATTCGATCCCGATTTCGCAATCCCCTCCGTCGATCACAAGAGATACTTTTCCATTTAAATCTTCCAAGACGTCGCGGATCCGGGTCGGGCTCGGCTTTCCGGACAGATTGGCTGATGGAGCGACAAGGGGCTCTCCAAAACATTCAATCAGTTTCCTTGCAGACGGATGGGAAGGCATCCGGATAGCAACAGTAGGATGTCCAGCGGAGATAAAAGCGGGAACTTCGCTCCGCCGTTTCACGACCAAGGCCAAAGGTCCTGGCCAGAACCGCTTTGCCAATAGGTAAAAAAGAGGAGACAGTCCATCGGAAAGAACTTCTGCCTGCTCGACCGACGCGATATGGGCGATCAATGGATTGTCGAGCGGCCTCGCTTTTATCTCAAAGATGCGGCGAACCGCTTCGATGTTGAAGACCGGGGCTCCTAGACCGTATACCGTTTCAGTAGGGAATACGACTGGCTCCCCTTGTTTCAAACATTCGACGGCCAGCTCGATCTCTGCATCTCGTATGACTTTTGTTTGCATATTAAACGTAGTCTATAGGGTCTGTTATGTCCTTGCAAGATCTTTATATATAACCTGAAGGTTCAAAAAAATTAATGAATCAGATATACCGTCAAGGAGACTCAAACTTTTATTTATGACAATAGAACCATCCAGCCACGAATTTTTTTCTGCCTCCTTAAAGGAGGTAGTCCGCCGGGCTGCAAGACCTAGCCATAGGATCCTATCTGAACAGTGGGTGGGATTCGGTATTTTTTTATTGATTTGCGCCTGTTTCGAATGGCTGAACGGATGGCTGATCCAACTTTCATTATTCGACTCATGGTTCCGGAGCTTGCTTCAGACTCCCTGGACTTTAACCGATCGCGGATACGCGGCCGCTTGGACGGTCTACTATTTTATTCTCGCCCTTTCGATTTGGAGTCTTTGGCGCCGCTATTCCTTGAGAGTCCTAAAACTCGAATTTTCGGTATTTTTCGCTCAACTGATCTTCCAGTTAGCATGGACGACTAGTTTTTTTATCTTGCACGAAACTTTGGTCGCTTTGGCGGCCCTTGTCCTTCTTTGGTGCAATAATCTATTAGCGGCCCTTCTTTTTTGGAAAAAGGAGCGCGTTTCCGGACAGCTTCTCCTCATTCCATTTATTTGGATGTTCTATGTGATGGGCTTGAATATGGTGATTTGCATTTCCAACCCTTGAGGTCATTTGTGTTAAAAAAATCGACGAGCTGGTCAGTGCTTATTTATGGACTTCTTCTGATCGGCTTAGGCTATATAGGATATCAGCAAGGCCATAGCAAGATCTCCTTATACATGGGAAGCGGGCTCGGCGGACTGCTGGTCCTCAGTTCCCTCGCTATGTTCGCCCATTATAAATGGGGCTGCTACTGCGCCCTCGCACTGACCATCGCTTTAACCATCACGTTCGCCTTGCGCTACTCCAGCACTGGTAAGATGATACCCGCAATCCTTTCAGTGCTTAGCGCCGGGATGCTCCTTTTCCTGCTCGCCTTAACAGCGAAGTGGAAGAAAGTGTAAGAGGACAGCATTCATACTTCCTCATTCAGCATTTATCGTGTTTTTGTAACGGTTGGCTGCGGTTTGCCAATCGATATTGTTGAAAAAAGCTTCGATGTACTTGGCTTTGTCGAGACCGTATTGAGGCATGTAGGCATGCTCGAAGACGTCCATGATTAAAATCGGGTTGCCTCCGGCGAGATGGCCTGTGTCGTGCTCGTTGATCCAAGTATTTACGAGCCGGCCTTGGACGGGGTCAAGATACAGGACCGACCAGCCGATCCCGCGCATTAAGCCCGTTGCGATAAAATCTTTCTTCCAGCGGTCAAAATCCCCGAATTGAGAAGCCAATGCGGCGTACAAGGCGCTCGATTTATCCGGCGTTCCGTTGCCGCCGAGATTGCCGAAATAGAGTTCGTGGAGCCGCATCCCGTCGAACTCCCAACCGACCCTTCTTTTCAAGGCGCCAAATTCATAAGAGGACGTTTGTCCGCTGTCGCTCATGGCTTTGAGTTTAGCCAAGAGGTCGTTCGTGTTTTTCACGTAGCCTTCGTAGAGTTTGAAATGGATTTGCAGCAGATTGTCGCTGAAACCCGTCATTCCGATGAGATGGCTGAAATCTTTGGGC
This sequence comes from uncultured Chlamydiae bacterium, assembly GCA_963713105.1. Classification (GTDB taxonomy): domain Bacteria; phylum Chlamydiota; class Chlamydiia; order Chlamydiales; family SM23-39; genus CAVQKJ01. Next base: position 171,593 of record CAVQKJ010000004.1, on the reverse strand, counting down.
GAGTAGGACGCAGGTTGAGGGGTTGCCGCTGCAAGATGGAACATGGAGAAAACTGTCATCAAAAAGACGAACCTGAACATAGAAACACTCCGTTATTAAGTTTGATCATACAAAAAAAGAGATTTAATTTTTAGGCGGCGCGGCGAGGGCTTCCAGGAATCCCGCGTATCATGGGGCGGCGGGCGCGGGAACTCAGCGAGTGTAGCAGGGCTTGGGGAGACGCATGAAAATGATAAAAGGGGTCTTTTAAATTCGGATCGTCTTCGTAAAGGGTCCATCCTTTGTTCGTCTGCAAAAAAAGGATATCAGAGATTTTCAGATCTTTTTCTACAAGAGTCAATAGATAGGGATGGATTTCGATCTGATTTGTTCGAGATAAATTTGAGGCAGCTACCGCCATCATTTCATCCGCTTCCCGTAAAAGATAGGTCCCTACCGGCTGGTTTTCTAAAATCTTTTCCGCTTCGATGCGGCCGATCGCGCCAAACCATCCCGCCAGATCTTCGATCATCTCTTTTGGACGCCCGAGGTGGATTGAAGAGAGATCTTGAAGGACCGCCTCTTCAGGGAGCATACCTGCCTCAAGATGATCGACCTCCTTGCCTTTCACATTGAGTACTTCCAGGGTCTCTTTAGCGATTCTCCAAGCCAAAGGATCGATGTCTGCCGGTTTTAGGGCGTGATCCGATGCGTCCCTCGCTTCGAAATGGATCCCTTCTTTCTGACTTTGATTTACGATGATGTGGATTTCTTTCCAGTCTTCGGGGCTTGCCTTCGATTTTCCTTTTCTATGGATATGGCTCTCTAAGCTGCTAATTTTTTGAGCGAAACGCATGTCGCCGGTATGGCGGTTGAGCAGCACTTTATAGGATCGACCTTCTTTCTTCTCCTCTCTTTCCTTATGTTGATCCCGTGAATGCCTCCCTTCATCGCCTCGCATTTCCAGAAGATTGTCTTTGAACCGGATGAGATTGTTCAAAACTTCGCGGCGAGAAATTTCAATGCCCATAACCACCTCTAAGAGAGTCTAATTTCTCTATATCGGAACAGATCAATTAATACATTCAAAATTGAACTATATGTAACAGATCTATATATCCATATGGAAGGCCCCGCGCAGATTCATAGTCTCAGATGGCAATTTGTAAAACGGGCTCAAGGAGATGATTTTGGAAAAAGTTCAGCCGCGCCGCTTTTTAGGCATTTTTCTTCTAGCTATGCTCAACTTATCGGTTATGACTTCGTTGAGGAACCTGCCGATCGTTTCAGAATATGGTTTTGGATCGGCCTTCTTTTACTTGGTCGTAGCCCTGGTTTTTCTTTTCCCTGCTGCTTTGATTTCTGCTGAACTTGCGACAGGATGGTCCCAGACGGGAGGGATCTACATTTGGGTCAAAGAGGCATTCGGACCCGGTTGGGGGTTTTTTGCCGTTTGGATGCAGTGGATCCATAACGTAACATGGTTTCCCGCCATCCTTTCTTTTACGGGGACGGCCTTGGCCTATCTTTTCAATCCTGCCCTTGCGGAGAATAAAATCTTCCTGATCACCATCATTTTAGTAGGTTTTTGGGGATTCACCCTTTTCAATTATTTCGGATTGAAAAACTCCAGCTGGTTTAGCGCCTTGGGCGTAATCGCAGGAACGATTATTCCCGGAGTCTTATTGATCGCTTTGGGGATTGCATGGCTCGGGATGGGCGGCCCGATCGAACTCGAGTTTTCCTATCAAGCGCTGTTCCCTCCTCTAAACAATATCCAAAACTTAGTCTTCCTCACTGGACTTTTTTTAGCCTTCGGCGGACTCGAAGTCTCCGCGGTCCATGCGCGCGAGGTGCAAAACCCGCAAAAGACCCTTCCCCGTTCGATCGGGGTCGCAGCGCTGATGGCTCTTCTCATTTATGTCTTTGGAGCTCTTTCGATCGCCATTATGGTCCCCAAAGAAAATATCAGCCTGGTTTCCGGATTGATGGAGGCGTTCAACCTCTTTTTGGGCCACTTTCATCTGCATTGGCTCATCATCCCCCTCGGCCTCATGATCGTTTTGGGAGCCGTCGGCGAGCTCAACGCCTGGATCATCGGCCCGGTCCGCGCCCTTCACGCAACGACGAGGCACGGGGATTTGCCTCCCGTCTTCCAAAAGCTCAACAAGTACAACATGCCCTCGCGGCTTCTGTTCTTTCAAGGGATCATCGTCACGATCGCCGCCTTCGTTTTCCTTTTCATGCCATCGGCCAGCAGCGCTTTTTGGATTCTAAGCGTCATGTCGGCCCAGCTTTATCTTTTGATGTATATTTTGATGTTTCTCGCCGCCATCAAACTCCGCTACAGCCACCCGAATGTTGAGAGATCTTATAAAATCCCCTACCGTATGCCCGGCATATGGTTTGTCGGATCTCTGGGAGTTTTAAGCTCCATATTCGCCTTCCTCATCGGATTCATCCCGCCAGGACAGCTTCAAGTGGGCAGTCTATATTTCTATCACGGTTTTTTAATCGGCGGCTTGTTTTTGATGTGCCTAATCCCCTATTTGATTTACCGATTCCGGGATCCCTCCTGGCGTCCTAAAGAATAACACAGAGGTTGACTCATGAAAGAACATATAGACCCGGAAATCCAACATCATCGAAAAGCCGACCATCCGATTCATCCCCTGATTTTAAACCGTTGGTCGCCCCGCTCGATGACCGGAGAACATCTGACCGAAGGGGAAATCCTATCCCTATTCGAAGCCGCCCGGTGGGCCCCCTCTTCCTACAACAACCAACCTTGGAGGTTTCTCTATGCAAAAAGAGACTCCTCCCATTGGCCCAAATTTTTCGATCTCCTGGTCGATTTCAATAAACAATGGTGCCAGAAAGCAGCCCTTCTGGGATTGATTATCTCGCACAAGACTTTCGAAAGAAACGATAAGCCATCCCCTACGCACAGTCTCGATGCAGGGTCAGCTTGGGAAAATCTCGCCCTGGAAGGGACCAGCCGAGGCTTTGTCGTTCACGGAATGGAAGGGTTCGATTACGAAAAAGCGCGCCGTTCCTTGAAAGTTCCCGATAGCTACGAGGTCCTAGCCATGTTCGCGGTCGGGAAAAAAGCCCCAAAAGAATCCCTTCCCCCAGAAATGCAGAAGAAAGAGGTTCCCGGCACAAGGAAAAAGGTGTCCGAATTCGCTTTTGAAGGGGAGTTTAAGGAATTATGGGATAAAGGCTAAAAAAAAATCGAGCAGGCCTTGAGGCCTTGCTCGATCTAAACTACTGAGAATCAAAACTCAGATTACTGCTGCTGTGACATGATAGCGGCGATAGCAGGAGATTTACGTCGGCGTGATTTCCGGCGAGATTTTGCTTTTCTCGTGCTTTTTCTGGCTTTGCTTCTGCTTTTGGTTTTTCTAGCTTTCCGGCGAGTAGACTTGCGCGCTTTGCGGTGTGTCTTGCGGTGAGCTTTTCTTTTGTGCGATTTTTTCGCAGCTTTTTTTCTACGTTTAACCATGATATTTTTCCTCCTTATATCGTAAAGAGAAGGGAGTTCATTCGCATAAGAACCTCTCCCCTATCCCTGGGCTAAAGCCGCAATTAGGACCGGGGTGAAGGCTTCCCATCTACAGCGGGGATATCCCGCACTCCTTTATCTGCCTTACAAACTTAATCATAACATTTTTTATTAATAAAATAAATATCTTCTATCACATAACATTTGTTCGTTGCATAATTAACTCAACTAAAACCTATCCCGTAAACGTGTCTGAGGGCATTTTTTGCAATTTTAAAATTTCTGAAAAAAATTTCAAAATTACAAAAAATCATCAAAAATGATTCAGTAAATTACATTATTCTCAAGCAATTTAAAATAAGCTGTTTGCGTTTTGTTGAAATTTGCAATTAACTAATTCATAGGTAGATAAGAAAATAATTTTGAGGTTGCGTGTTTTACGCAAATTTCGTCGATTTGGAACAATTTTCGGTGAATTTTTTTGTAAATCTGAAAAAACAATTTTTAGATTCTGAAGTTTTAGCTGTTTTTGTATTCTTAGAGCATGAACATTCCACTTTCCGAACGGCTGAGGCCGAAAACTCTTTCCGAAATAGCGGGGCAGGAGCATCTCGTAGGGAAAAAAGGGTATATTTCCAGGATCGTACAAAGCGGCCGGCCGGTTTCTCTTCTTCTTTTCGGACCGCCTGGATGCGGAAAAACGACCATTGCCCGACTTTACGCCCAAGCCTTCCAACTTCCATTCGTAACTTTAAGCGCCGTGTTCAATACGACGACTGAGTTAAAAAAAATTTTAAAAGAGGGCCAAGAAACGCCCCTTTTCCATCAGCAGATGATTCTTTTTGTCGATGAACTTCACAGATTCAATAGGGCCCAACAAGATATTTTCCTTCCATTCCTCGAAGAGGGAAATATCATTTTAATCGGAGCGACAACGGAAAATCCCTCCTTCGTCATCAATAATGCCCTCCTTTCGAGATTGCGCGTTTTAACCCTGAATTCACTATCTCAGTCTTCCCTTGAAAAAATTATAGCCCGCTATGAAAGCGCGGCCTCTCCGCTGAATCTAACCCCTGAGGCCAGGAATTTCCTGATCTCCCTCTCTCAAGGAGACGGACGGCATCTTCTCAATTTGATTGAAAATCTGGAGCGATCGGAACCAAAAACCGGATGGGATATTTCGGAACTGTCGGAAGTCCTCCAAAAAAAGCCTGCGCTCTACGACCGCCATCAAGAAGGGCATTACAATACGATTTCCGCTTTGCACAAAGCCGTTAGAGGTTCCGATCCAGATGCCGCCCTTTATTGGTTCGCCAGGATGCTGGAAGGGGGGGAAGATCCTCTCTTCATTGGCCGCCGTTTGATCCGGATGGCCTCCGAAGATATTGGACTTGCGGATCCCCAGGCCCTCGCGATTGCTTTGAATGGATGGAACGTCTATCACATGCTCGGGTCTCCGGAAGGGGAGCTTGCCCTGGCCCAAGTCGTCGTTTATTTGGCCCTTTGCCCGAAAAGCAACGCATCCTACGCCGCATACGGAAAAGCTCGGAAACTCGCCTCAGAGACCGGCCATTTCAATCCCCCCAAACATATTTTAAACGCACCCACCTCTCTTATGAAGGATATGGGGTATGGCGAGGGCTATGTCTACGATCCCGACACTCCTCAAGGGTTCTCCGGCCAAAACTATTTCCCTGACGAGATCGAAAGGCAGTCCTTCTACTCTCCTGTGGAACGGGGATTCGAACGGGAAATGAAAAAAAGACTCGAATATTTCACCCGGCTCCGCGAATCCCTTAAAAACTAGCGATCTTCTTGCGGCAATCTATCTGCCTAAGCTATATTTTTTTCTGTCTGAATCTTTAAATAGGGTAATCGAGGTCGATCCATGCTAGAACTGAGTCCTGCCCGCAAGAACAAAGTGAATTTAAACGACTACAACAGCCAGCAGGATATCGAAAACCGGATCCTCATGTCCGATTTTTCCACTATCGATGTGGAGGTCCTTGAAGAAATCTTATACAGCCCTCTCAAAATTTCTCATAAAAAGCTCAGCCGCAATATCGATTGTACAGAAACGCAGCTCAACGGCGCCCTGAAAAAACTCGCCCTCGCCGGGCTTATCTCCGTTCAAGATGACGTGATCCTCGTCGATAAAGAAAAGAGAAAGTATTTTGAATTTCAGATCACCCGTTTCGATCCATCCTTCAAGCCCGATATGGAATTTTTACAGGGAATTTTGAAAAAAGTTCCGATCCATCTACTTCCCACTTGGTACGCGATTCCCCGAGCTTCCAATAATATTTTTGAATCGATCGTTGAAAAATACCTTTTTACCCCTCAAATCTACCAACGTTATCTAATGGAACTCAATTTAGGGGATCCGGTCGTCAATTCCGTGATGCAAGATTTATTCTCTGCGCCTGATTTCAAGGTCTCATCGAGCGACCTCATCGCAAAATACAATTTGACCCGGGCCGATTTCGAGGAACTCCTCCTGGTTCTCGAATTCAATTTCGTCTGCTGTCTCACCTATGAGAAAGAAGACGATCACTGGCACGAATTCGTAACCCCTTTTTATGAATGGCACGAATATCTCCGTTATTTAAAAGCCACAGAAACGCCCGTTATCGAACCAAGCGAGCCGATCGTCAGGTCCAGAGAAAACGACTTTGCTTTCGTTGAGGATTTGACTTCTCTTTTGCAAACAGCTAAGAAAAAACCGATTCCTCTCCCCTCTTTCCAAATCGTTCCTCCGGCTCTCGTCCGTGAATTGGCCCCTCTTTGCTCTTTGCCATTAAACACTTCCGAAGATCTGGCTTTCGCACAGCACTATTTGACTCAATTGATCGAAAAACTTTGCCTGATCAAACTTGCAGACAGGGTCGACGGACGCCTTTACGCCCTGGAAACGGCGAATGATTGGCTGGATCTGAGCTCTGAAAATAAAGCCCTTCACCTGTATAGACACCCCCTGAACCGGATTTTGAGACAAACGGTTCCCGGCCACATTGCTGGGGAGAGATACATCCGGGAAGCTGAAAAATCGATCAAACGGGTTCTTCACGGAGAATGGGTGTTCTTCGAGGAATTCCTTAAAGGAGTTTTTGTTCCTTTAAATGAAGAATCGGTCGTCATGCTCAAGCGTACCGGCAAACATTGGAAATACAGCCTTCCCTCTTACGGAGAGGATGAAAGAGCCCTCCTTAAAGCAACGATTTTCGAATGGCTGTTCGAAACCGGCATCGTCGCTGTCGGAACTTGCGGAGGGCGCGAGTGCTTCGCGGCCACCCATTTCGGACGCTTCTTTTTCGAAGACTAAAAGAGGAAGCATGAAGTATGAATAATATTGCATAACTTCATATTTCCTATGTTAGATCAGACGTTTGCCCTATCCGATATCCCTCGAGTTTTTACCTTGGCTTTCTTGGAATTGCTGCTGTCTGCCGACAACGCGATCGTCCTTGGGGTGATTAGCCACGCCTTGCCTGAACATCAAAGGCGTAAAGCGCTATTTATCGGGGTGGCCTCTTCTTTTATTTTGAGGGCGGCCGGACTCTTGGCCGTCTCCGTTCTTTTAAAAAACGTTTGGATCCAAGTAGTTGGAGCGGCTTACCTTTTGTATTTATCTCTGCGGCACTTCTATAAAAGCGCCAAAAAGAAACGGGAACCGTTTCTTCCGGAAAAAGTCCGCTCTTTCTGGAAAGTAGTTCTAATGATCGAACTATTCGATATGGCGTTCGCCGTGGATTCGATCGTGGCCGGCGTCGCTTTCATTTCGACCGCCCCTTACACGACGGTCTTTCACCCGAAACTTTGGATCGTCTATTTTGGGGGAATGCTTGGATTGATCGGCACCCGCTACGCCGCGGATGCGTTCAGCAGACTGATAACCCGTTTTCCTGGATTGGAAACAAGCGCCTACCTGATGATCGGATGGATCGGCTGCAAACTAGCCCTTTCCCCCTTCGAGGAGTCGATCCCCGCTTTCCAGCCCGTTTTTTGGACCGGCATCCTGATTCTCTTTCTGTTTGGATTCCGGAAGAGAAAAAAATAGATCAAACGTGAATCGCTCTTTGATGCAGAATAGCTCGATAGGCCCTGACTCCCGACTCAAGAATGGTGAAGACCGTTCCCCAGCCAAATGACATGAGCAAACCTTTTTTATAATATCCTATCAAGCTTCCACCGGCAATGGATATGAAAAGGGAGATAAGATGGCACTTTTCCGTTTCTCTTGCGACTTGACCCAGGCCACCCCTTTCTTCAGTGTAGAATCTAGCCCTATCAATAGCAAGGCTCTGATTAGCAGCCTGATTATACCCAAACATCCGGTCTTTTACGGCTCGAATACTCGCCCTGAGTTCAAGACACTGCCGTGCCGTGCCGTAAGCTGATAAAGGATTGCCGATCGCAATCGCCAAACTATGCCCTAATCCTCCAAGAATGCATCCAGCGATCGCCTCCCAGCCAACAACTTCTCTTCCCAAAGCTCTCTCCTTTTTGCCGGGATATTACTCCGCTAGGCAAACAAGCGACATATAGCTTGCTGCGGCTTTGCCATATTGATCCTCCTCCTCGGTCTAGCCTTTGGCTATGCCTCTCGTCGTTCGGATCAATCTGGCTTTGCCTCGCTGGCGCTCTCTGTCGCTTGTTTGCCTAGCGGAGTAATAGTATAAAATGGCTTTCTTTCAGGTTCAAGGTTTTGTCTTTAACCTTTATGGTTCACCGCTTAAAATAGCCCTATGTCCAAAACCCCATCCCCAGAATTGGTTTCCAACCGGCGCGCGACGTACGACTATGAGATCCTCGAGACGTTCGAGGCGGGGATCATCCTGCTTGGGACGGAAATCAAATCGCTCCGCAATCATGGGGGGTCCTTGCAAGATTCCTACGTCGATGTGCGCGGGGCAAAATTAATGCTGCTCAATTCCAGCATCGCGCCTTATTCTTTTGGGAATATCCATAATCACGAGGACAGGCGCCCCCGCCAGCTTTTAATGCACAAGCGGGAGATTGAAAAGCTCCGGCGCCTTGTCCAAGAAAAAGGGCTGGCCGTCATCCCCCTTTCCATTTTCCTGAACAAAAAAGGGATTGCCAAGGTGCGGATCGCCGTCGCTAAAGGTAAAAAAGCATATGATAAACGGGCGAGTCTAAAAGAGAAGGAACACGCCCGCTCGATGCAGCGCTCTGGCGATGATTAGTCGCTCGATTGACAAATTCTAAATCATCTTTTAAAAGTGCGTAAGGGCGATGAAAATATCTTCCATCCCCTTTCTGCATTTTTAAGGTGTATTTTTATGATCGCTGGTCTTTTCTTTATCTATTTGATTTGTCTCTATCTCATTATCCGTTCCAAGAAAAACGCGATATTCTGATACACTTCTCTGCATGGTCCAGAAAAAAATTCCACCCATCGGACTTGGCACCTGGGAGCTCAGGGGCAAAGAGTGCACGAAAGTGGTTGAAGAGGCGCTTCAGCTCGGCTACCGCCACATCGACACGGCTCACGTCTACGAGAATCACAAAGACATCAGACAAGCGATCGCCGATTGGGATCGGGACTCCCTTTTTATCACTTCAAAACTCTCCTTAGATCAAGTTGATCAAGACCAAGTGGAGAAATCGGTGGAAAAAGCGATCGATCTCGCTTTGCATGAATTAGGGACCGATTATCTCGATCTTTATTTAATCCATTGGCCCGATCGAGCCTATCCCCTTACCCAAATCTATCGCGCACTCGAGAAAGCCAGGGAAAAGAGAAAAATCCACGTAGCCGGCGTCAGTAATTTTACCCTCCATCACCTTGAAGATTTGTTAAAAGAGGGCTGCAAGGTCGAAGCGAATCAAGTCGAATTTCATCCCTATCTCTATCAAAAGACTCTTTGGGATTTTTGCAAATCCCACGCTATCCAACTCGTCTCTTACCGCTCCTTAGGAAAAGGCAAATTGATCCACGAGGCAATTTTTAAAGAGATCGGCTCAAGGTATCAAAAAACTCCGGCGCAGGTGATTTTGCGATGGCTTGTGCAAAAAGAGATCCCTGTAATTCCGAAAGCCTCCTCGAAAAAGCATTTGCAGGAAAACATGGAAATCTTCGATTTCGCCCTCTCCGACGAAGAGATGTCCCAGCTCGACTCGATGAATCAGAACAAACGGTTCGCCATGGCCGACGAGCCCGAATTCAACTATTGATTTGAGAGAAAAAAACCTTAACTTTCTTTATAACGATAAGCCAGTTTTTTGCCTAAATTGCGGACGGCTCCGATCCATACAAGAGATACAATCAATAAAAAGCCCCCGATATAGGGAGCGCTGGCGGATAAAGTCGTGAAGGCGACTAATAATCCTTGGAGCAGAAGGGAAGCGCCTGACTTTCCAAAACGGGCGCCGATCCCGTCGATCGCGGTTTTCCCTTTGATCTTAGTTTCTTCGTCTAATGGGACAAAGGCCATTTCTTTCGTCGATTCAAAGAATGAAAAACGGCAAGCTTTATTCATGCAGCTTTGGACGGAACCGATGAAGACAAGGAGAGAAACGGGACTTAAACCTGCAATCGTTAAAAAGAAACCCGATAGACCGTCTTGAAAGGTCAACAAACTGAAGAAAATCGCACAAGTCAGAAGCATGAAAACTGGGGTAGCTAAAGCAGTCTTTGTCCAACCGAACCGTTTTACGCATCCAGCTAAACCAAATGAGAATACGATCGCTAGAAAACCCTGAACGATTTGCAGGTGATTCATATAGCGATTAAAATCTAAGGCCGCCGGGTAGAGCTTCTTCACCTGATCTTTCCAGACGACATCGAACATGTTGATCGTCAAATTAAAGCCAATCACGATAGCTGCTATACAAATCAAGTATTTCGATTTACCGATCACAGAAAAGAATTCTGCAAACGAAAATTTCGCTTTCTCAATCTCTGAATCAATGGGCAAATCCCTAGTCAGGGTTACTTTTTTATGCATCCAGCGGACGACCCCCATCGCAAACAGGCCGCTCGCAATCATGGCGATCATGAGCAACATCATCGTCTGTTCCCAGGCATCGCTGCCCAACGGGATGCGCGGGTTAAAATCCCCTGCAATGAGAAGAGATCCCGTTCCGGCAGAGATAACGGCGAGGTTATAGGTTCCGCTTAATATTCCGTAAAAACGGCTAGCCTCTGACAAAAGGGTGATCCGGTTGGCAAATCCCCAAAAGAGGACATGGACGATGATCGTATACCAGAGTTCGCAAAGGACGTAAAAGCAGGTCGTCGTCCAATAGCGGAACATCGAAACCAATCCTTTGAATCCAGCCGGCAGCATTTTTTCCATAGCGTCGGCGGCATCCGTTGGATGGAGGGCTTCCCGATAGGGATAGCCTATAAAAACAAAGAGCGAAGTCAACAGTAGGAATGAACCGATCAAATAATAGAAAGTTTTCTCAAAACCAACCCGGTTCGACAACCAATTGAAAAACCAAGCCCCTAACACAACCGATGGCAGAATCGCCCATAACTTAATGAAGGGGATGACTTCCGCCCCTGCCATCGTAACCGTAATCGAATCCTTTAAGCCCCATAATACGCTTTGGTTGAAGCCGAGCAGAAAAAGGAGGAGGATCATCGGCAAAAGTTTAGTGCTTTCACTCCGATGAATCGGCCACAACAAAGAAAAAAACAAACCAATCTTTTTAATCATTTTAAAGTTCGTGTTTTATAAGAACATACAATAAATCTAATTAGTTAAATAGTTAACAATTTTATTAAATTGAACGAAATCCAGTTTCTCTCGCACTATGGTGTCGTTTAAACACTATTAAAGCAAAAGAAGCCATTTATTCCTACCTATTTGCGATCTGTAAGTGTCGAATAAACACTTGTTGGCAAATGGAGCGGATGGATGCGTTTTCTCGCGCTCTCTAATGGTGTCAAATCAACACTAAACAATGAGAGGAAAAATGAGAATCACGGCATTTTTAATGACAGCGGTTCAATCCGCGATAGGCGCTCCTAACGAACGAGTGGCCGAGCCAAAAAAAGGACAGGTCGATTTCTATTTGGTCCGCCACGGCGAGACGATTTGGAATGAAAAAAAAGAGATCGTCAATCCCTATGGCGAAAAAGTGATGGGGCCTTTGATTCAAGGTTCGTCAGATATCGAGCTGAACGCCAAAGGGGAAAAACAAGCGGAAGAAGCTGCGGAAAGGTTCGCTGTTCTCCAATTGAATATTGGCGCTATTTATACGTCTCCCTTGAAAAGGGCAGCGAAAACAGCGCAAGCGATCGCCAGCCGGATCGGTTTAACCTCTATCGAAGAGCCGGCATTAGCCGCCTGTTCATGGGGCGTTTGCGAAGGGAGGACGAAGGAGTACCGGAAAGAAAAGTACTTCTTTGATTTTAACAAGAATTATCGTGGACCCGGCTGGGAAAACCTATCTACTCGAGAAAGGTGGAGCTTGCAGCCAGTGGAAGGGGCCGAGAGTATGTCCTCGGTCATCGAGCGGATGAAATCGGCTTTTGCCCGCATCGCGGCGGATTCAGGTCCCGGATCTTCGATCTGCGTCGTCACTCACGATGAAAATATGAAAGCTTTCATTTTGCATTGCGAAGAGGAAAAGATCGAAAAAGCGAGACTGGACGGGGACATCGACACGGTGATTCGTTTAGAAAAACGGGATATCGGGAATTGCACCATCCACCAATTTACCTACGATTTGGGAACGGCTCAATTCAGATATGGCGGTGAGATCAGCAATTAAAAGAAATTTTCCGTTGAAAATTTCTTGTACAGGGCGGGATCGTAACGGTACAGCATGGCCGGACGATGTTTCTCGCCCTGTTTTTTCCCTGTCGGGCAAACGAATTCCATTTTCGCCACTTTTCTTCGAAAATTCCGCTTATCGATTTTTACATCGAACACTTGTTCGTATAATTTTTGCAATTGGGTCAAAGTGAAAGCTTTGGGTAGCAGTTCAAAGGCGAGCGGCCTCGTCTTCATAGCGTTCCGGAGGGCTTGCAATGCTTTTGTATAAATTTCACTCTGTCCGAACGCCAATTTGGGGATCCTATAGGCTGACCACCACTCAGCTTCGGCAGCGTCTTCCGAGGCGATCAGCCGGACTTTGTCCGAATCGATCAAGGCGAAAAAGGCCACCGTAATCGTCCTTCCCCTCGGGTCCCTTCCGTGGCTGCTGAAAACATGGAATTGCTCAAGAAAAATTTCGTCAAGACCGGTCTCTTCTTTCAGTTCGCGGAGGGCTGTTTCTTCGGCCGTTTCGTCCCCTTCCATAAAACCGCCCGGAATGGCCCACATCCCTTTGAAAGGATCCATTTTCCTTTCGATGAGGGCGACCTTTAATTCCCCATCCGCATAGCCGAAAACGACGCTGTCAGCGGTGACGGGATAACGGTCTCTTTTTGCGTGTTCGGCCATTTGATTTAAAATTTTTTATGTCTCTTATTTTATATCATAGATCTCCTCACCGATTCAATGAGATTCAGAAGCGGTTGACATGAAAAAATAATCGACATCATAATTATCGCCATTCAATTGGGGTATTATGAAAAATATTTTATTAACTCTATTGCTCGTTTTTAGCTCTCTTTCGAATGCTGTCCCTCTACCATCTCCGACGATCCCAACCGCATGGTTTGCGCAAGAGCCCTCCGACCGCTTCATGCCTATGACCCAACTCATCGATCGTCCGCAGTCGGATTTCTTCGAAAAAGCCGTCCCTTATTTGAAGGCGCGCGGCGTCAGCGATGAGGCGGACATGGCAAATTTTATCCGTCAGGATCTTTTGCACATCGAGCAAGCCCTCAGCGTTCTTTTCGAACAGGATTCAAAAGTCGTTCTCCAGGCATTTCTTGGAGATCGCTTTTTTCTCATCGAAAACACCCGTTTTGAAATCGATCACGTAGGCAGGGAGCTGTACGGCCCTCTCTCGTTTTATTTGCCTCTGATCGAAGAATCCGCTCCGCGTTTGGGTCTGACTTGCATTCGCCAGCATGTGTTTCCCTCTACGCAAGTCGTGAAAGTGCTCCGCGAGCAAGATCCGAATTTAAGCGGCGTCTCGATCGCCCGCGTCTATTTCCAAAATAACGGGGATGGAAAAATCAAATGTTTAGAACTTTTCCAAGCTGGCTCTTCCGATGAACAGTCTCCGCAGAGCATTCAAGCCACTCAAGAGAGGCTATCTCTATTGAGTGCAGATAAAAGCGATGCCTCTTTCTCCCCGATCGACCACTTGTCGATCGAATTTGCGACAATAGAGGAAATAGAGAGAATCCATGGCAGCATCCAAGAATTTGCCTCGGAAACGTTAATGCCTTACCAGAAAGAAATCTCTCACAATCCGGGAGACCGCAGCACGAACACAAAGGTTCTGATCAGGGATTCCGCAAAGGCCCCATTTAATAAAATCATCGAATTCGTCCATTACGAGAAAAATTAATACGTCATCTCTTGACAGGCTGCCGTTCGATCTTTTATTTTTGACCCATTATGCGAGGTATTCATGAAAGCAGTCATCTCTAAACTCGATTTCGTCAATTTGATTGGAAAGATCCAAAGCATCGTCTCCGCGAAGCCGGCGATTCCGATCCTATCGAATGTATTGATCGAAGCGATCGACGATCAGCTCATCGTGAGCGCGACCGATCTGACTGTGAGCATGCGCTGTCTATGTGGAAGCGAAAGTCATCGAAGAAGGGGCGATCGCCCTTCCCGCCCGCCGCTTCTTCCAACTCGTTCGCGAATTGACCTCCCCACAGGTTAAAATCAGCGCGCAGACGAACGAAATCGCGGAGATCACGACAGGGACTTCCGTGTTTAAAATCAATGGGATGAACAAAGCTGAGTTCCCCACTCTTCCCGATTTGACCGGCTCTCCAGAAATCACCTTGAACAATTCCGAATTGAAAGAAATGCTCTCTAAGACCGCTTTTTCCGCCGCCCGCGAAGACAGCCGCTATATGCTCAATGGCGTCCAGCTTCAGATCGCCCAGCAAAAAGCGACTTTCATAGGGACCGACGGGAAAAGGCTGGCAAAGACTTTCGCATCGGTTGCCATCGATCCATCGATCCAAGGCCATTATGTGATCCCTCTGAAAGCCGTCGAAGAAATGATCAAAATGCTGGACGATAGCGATGCGGAAGCGTCATTAAATCTGGCCCACGACAAAGTCTCTCTCGAAAGCGGTTCCCTGACACTGGTCACCAAGCTCCTTTCGGGGCAATATCCCGATGTTGAGCGGGTCATCCCCTCTAAGCTGGCCCATCAATTCTCGATCCACCGCGAAGAGTTGATGTCCCTCCTGAGACAAGTTTCCCTCTTCACCTCCGAGACGAGCAGCTCAGTCCGATTCAGCTTTGAAACAGGCCAGCTCCACCTCGCCGCGATGAGCAGCGATATCGGCGAAGGGCGCGTCAGCATGCCGGTCGATTTTTCAGGCCAGCGGCTCGAGATCGCTTTCAACCCCTATTTCTTCCTCGATATTTTGCGCCACAGCAAAGATGAAACGGTCCGCTTCGGCCTCAACGATCCCCATAATCCAGGCCTCATCACCGATTCCACCCAAGCCCTCTTTGTGATCATGCCGATGCGTCTCAACGACGCTCCGGCCCCCCGTAAAGAGACCGCCGAGGCCGCCTCTGAAAGATAAAAAGTGTATTTAAAGAGTTTATATCTGCGGAATTTCCGCAACTATGCGGAAGCGGAAATCCATTTTTCTCCCCGCCTCAACGTCTTTTACGGCGATAACGCGCAAGGGAAGACGAACCTTTTGGAGGCGATCTATCTGGTCGCGACGGGCCGTTCCTTCCGCAGCCAGCATTTGGGCGAGCTCATCCGCGAAAGACGAATCATTTTTCTATATCGAAGCCTCCCTTGTCCGCGATGGCGTTTCCCAAACGGCAAAAATCCGCTTCGACGGGGAAAACCGGGGGTTGCAGCTCGATGGGAATTCCTATTCATCGTTCCACCCTCTTCTAGGCCTCCTCCCCTCTGTCCTCTATACCCCGAGCGATACGGAACTGATCAGCGGCTCCCCTTCCATCCGCCGCCGCTTTCTCAATTTCCATTTAGCGCAAAGCGATCCGCTCTACGTGCATCATCTCACCCGTTATTGGCGCGCCATGAAACAGAGGAACTGCCTCTTGCGAATGAAGCAAACGAACGATCTCGATTGCTGGGAAACAGAAATGGCCCAATCTGCCATCTATCTATTGAAAGTGAGGCAGGAGATGGCGGAGGAGATCAAAGGACCCTTGGAAAAACAGAGCCTCCGCCTGTCGGCTGAAAAAGAGACCCATGAGTTCCGCTTCCAATCCACATATCCGGCGCAAGCGGAAGCCTACATCCAACAACTGCAAAAAAACCGTCCAAGGGAAAAAGAGCTAGGCCTCACTCTCTCAGGCCCTCACCGCGACGATATTTTGCTCTTGATCGAAGGGAAACCCGCCCGCCTATTTGCAAGCGAAGGGCAGAAAAAAACGGCGATCGCGGCCTTGAAGCTGGCTGAATGGGAGAGACTCGGCCAGCGGATCGGCGCGCCAGCCCTCATGGGAATCGACGACCTCGGCCTCCATCTCGACGAAACGCGTCAAAAACTCCTCCGCGCAAGCCTCGAAAAGCTCGGGCAAGTCTTCATCACGACGCCCTACCTTCCCTCGACCTGGAAAGAACTTGAGCAGGGCCGCCACATCCAGATTGAAAATGGAAGCATCGTTTCCAGCAAGTTTTGAATAATTTTTTTCTTCAAATCCTGCTACGGGTCTTTCTTTTCTTTAACCCGATTCTTTTTTTAGATTTTTTAATTTCTTTTCCTTTCGCATAAAGTACATCGGGACAAAATTCAGCTCCATTAGGCCAGCAAATTGTATAGCCAGATTCATCCAAGCTGAATTTTTGAAAATACTCAATGGTTCTCAAAGGAATAAGATAAAAATCAGCCTCATTTTCAAAAATCCAATCTTTGAAATCGACGATTTTGGTTATTCGATTGCTGAAAGTTAATTTAATTTTGTAATCGAGTAAATAGACAGCTTTTTTAACTTTTAACAACATATCCTTATCTCAATGGATCTATTTTTTTCGCTTCAGTTCCTCTTAATATATCATTCCAGTTTTTTAGCAATTCCTTTTGATGTATTATCGACCATGCAGTAACGAGAGCAGCCTTTTTATGAGGGAAATCTCCTTGGATCATTTGTCCTGTTTCAATACTAAAAACTGCAACATAATCTTGATAAAAAGCGTGAAAATCTGGTGGGTTATGTTCTCTTAGATACATTCTAATTATTATCCCCAAAAATCTACTTATCTCAGGCGCTAGTGATACTCCTTTCTCAAACCAATTACAATACAAAAATCCAGATTCAAAGTGCAAGAATTCACACAAGTTTTTCTTGGAACCAATGAAAACCCTTATTGACAAAAAAATTCTTCATTCCCTACTTTCGGTTCGTGCTGCATATCCTAACGGAGGTTTAAAGATATGAAAAAAGAAGTACTTAAATTAGCATTGATGGGACTCGCTCTTGGCGGAGCGATTAGTTCTTGCCAGGGTCAAGGCACTGGCGGAAAATCTGATTCATCGATGCCAG
This sequence comes from uncultured Chlamydiae bacterium, assembly GCA_963713105.1. Taxonomy (GTDB): domain Bacteria; phylum Chlamydiota; class Chlamydiia; order Chlamydiales; family SM23-39; genus CAVQKJ01. The sequence continues at coordinate 154,517 of CAVQKJ010000004.1, read as the reverse complement.
AACATAGCAGTTGCAAAGGTCAAAACGGGTGCACAGGCAAGGCCGACTGCACCGGTTCTTCCGGATGTAAAGGGAAGAACGGATGCACAGGCAAGGCCGATTGCACTGGACATGGAGAAAACATGGGCAAAAACATGCAGAGCGGCGCAGATCAGAAAGCCAAGCGCGAAAACGCTGCAGATAAAATGTAATTTGGCAGGCCATGTTAAAAAAAGTGCCGAACTTAGGGATCGGGATCGGTCTTCGACCTGTCCATTTAAGGGAAATTTTTGCGACATGGCCTCCTATCGATTGGTTTGAAATCATCAGTGAAAATTTCATGGGCGGCGGCATGCCGGTCAGAAATTTGGAAAAGATTCTCGAACGCTACCCCGTCGTCATGCACGGCGTAAGCCTGGCGATCGGCAGCGCGGCCCCTCTCGATTGGGACTATTTAAAAAAGCTGAAAGCCCTCGCCATAAAAACCAAGACTCCCTGGCTCTCCGACCATTTGTGCTGGGGCCGGCTTCCCGGCGCCCGTTTCCACGACCTTCTCCCCTTGCCGCGCCGCAAGGATGTAATCGAATATGTCGCGGAAAGAGCAAAGATCATCCAAGATTTTTTAGAAATTCCTTTCGCGCTCGAAAATCTCTCTTCGAACGCCCATTACACGGACGATGAAATGCCCGAGTGGGAATTCTACGCCGCGGTAGTGGAAAAAGCCGATATATCGATGATGCTCGACGTGAACAATATCTACGTTTCGAGCCGAAATGAAGGCTACGACCCAAAAGATTATTATTCCCAATTGCCTTTGGACCGCGTCGTCCAGATCCATTTAGCCGGACACAGCGATTACGGCCGCTATATCTTAGACACACACGATTATCCTGTGAGAGATGAAGTCTGGGAAATTTACGCCCAAGTCTATCCAAAGACGAACGGAGTTTCGACTCTGCTAGAATGGGACGACCGCTTTATTCCTTTTGAAGACACCTGGAAGGAAGCTCTCAAAGCGAAAGAATACCAAAAGCAAATCGCTTATGCGTGACACTCCCATACCGCCCCCTCTTTTCGATTTGCAAAGCTGGTTTGCCAACATTATCACGTCCTCAATTCATGAAATTGACAATGCTCATATCCCGATTTATCCGTCTGATCTGATTGAAGAAATCCGCGGGAAAATCGCCCCAAGCCCCACTTTGAAGAGCGAAGAGAGGCTAGGGATCTACCAGCAGCAATATTGGTGGCGCCTGCTTGACGTGATGCAAGAAATCTTTCCAAGCCTTGTCCGCCTTTTCCACTACAAAGATTTCAATCAGTTGATTGCAGAACCTTACCTTTTGAGCCATCCTCCTGAAGATTGGTTCCTTTCCCGCATCGGCTCCCGTCTTCCCGAATGGCTGGAGAATAATTACCAGCAAAAAGACAAGTCTCTCATCTTAGAGCTTGCCCGTCTCGACTTAGCCTATGAAAATTTGATGTTCTTCGACATCCTCCCGAAAATCGATCCGGAAAAACTCGAAGAGACACTGATCTATCTGCAACCGTTTGTCCTCCTTTTTGAATTCAAGACCGATCTATTTTCTTTTCGCGATGAGTTGATGGCTCAGCCGGCCGATTACTGGCTGGACCGCGATTTCCCTGAAATTCTTAAATTTCCAGAAAGAAAATTTTTCGTCTTATACCGTCAAAAAGAAATGAATTTCCGCGAAGAAATTTCAGAGGCCCGCTTCACCCTGCTTTCTCAGTTCCAAAAAGGGGCGAAACTCGAAGACCTGATCCCGATACTCTCCGAATGCGGAGACGTCCATGAGCTATTCCAAACCCTCTCATCGAGAAATTGGCTGACCTTTGAAACGCCAATAAATTAATTGAATTAAATCCTGATTCTAGTTAATATTAAGGAATAAACGAGTAGGAGTTCTGACCAATGAGAAAATAAATTTGCTTCCTAACCTTAACCATTTAACCCAGGAACAAATTTATGACTCGGCTCCTTATCCAATTTTCCCATCTATTTAAATCATTCGGCCTTAGCCTTCTATTCGACGATATCTCCCTATCGGTGAATCAAGGAGACTGTTTTGCCCTGATCGGGGAAAATGGGGCCGGAAAAACGACCCTTTTGAAGCTTCTATCCGGCGAAATCCAGCCTGATGAAGGACGCATCCAACGCGATCCGGCCCTGACGGTCGGATTTCTGGCTCAAGAGGTTTCGATTCAGCCCGAACTCACCGTAAGGCAATATATTGAGGAGGGTCCTCTTGCCCAGTTGGAGAGGAGGATGGCGACTCTTTTAGAGCGCGGCGATGTGGCCGGATGGTCCGAACTCCACGAAGAATATGAAAACCGGGGAGGCTACCGCCGTTTGCCGCTCGAGCAGGTTTTGAACCGATTGAAAATCGAAACCGCGCTAGATACCCCTATCCGCAGTTTGAGCAGCGGACAAAGGGTCCGCGCCGCGCTGGCCAAAGCTCTTTTAGACGATCCCGATCTGTTGCTTCTCGATGAACCGACGAACCATTTGGACAATGAAATGATCGAGTGGCTTGAAGACATTCTCCGCAACCGCAGAGGCGCGACGGTCATCGTTTCCCACGATAGAAAATTTCTCAATAAGACCTGCAACCGGCTCGTTTCCATTCAAGACAGCAAAATCATTTCCTATGGAGGAAGCTACGATTTTTACCTCGAAGAACAAAAAAGGTCCTTAGAAAGGAAAATGAAAGCCTACGAAGATCAAGAAGAGGAGCGCGGGCAGCTCAAGGGGAAAATCAAGGCCATGACTTTTTCGAAATCTAAACCTACTCCTCCTTCAGACCGCAATATCATGGCCTACGATCACCGAGGAGGGAATTATCAGAAATCGGTACAGCGGAATCTCGAGGTTTTAAAAGGGAGGCTTAAAGAGATCGAAGACAATCCCCTCCCCAATCCCCAGCCGAAAAACATCACCGGACTCCGGTTTACCCCTTCGCCGCTCGTCTCGGAAATCGCGATCGAATTGGATGGGATCGGCAAATCGTACGATGGGAAAAGGATTTTCGAAGGCCTTTCAAAAACGATCCACAAAGGGAGCCGGATCGTTTTAACCGGACCGAATGGCTGCGGCAAAACCACTTTGCTGCGCTGCATCGCAAATGAGATGCCCACTGATGAGGGTTTGATCCGCTACGCGCCCACGGCAAAAATTTCCTACCTCGATCAAGATGTTGAACGGCTGCCTTTAGACCAAACTCCCTTAGAATACTTTCAATCGCGTTTTGGTCTATCTGAAGAAGAGGTGAGAAAGGAACTGCATAAAGCGGCATTGGGAGCGGCTGAGCTTCTCAACCGACCTTTCGCTTCTTTAAGCGTCGGCCAGCGAAAGAGGCTCATGCTCCTTGCGCTGATCCTTGAAAAACCGAACGTCCTTCTTCTGGACGAGCCGACGAACCATCTCGATTTCGCCACTCTCGAGGCATTAGAGACGGCGCTTCTCCGTTTCGAAGGCGCAATCTTGGCGGTTTCCCATGACGCGACCTTTATTGAAAAAATTGCCACCGAGGTTTGGAATTTTAGTTCATTAAATTAGAACAATTTTCTGCATTGAGCAACTGAAAAGAACCTATTTTTTGCTGCTTGTCCCCTGCGTAGATTAATGCACCATCTTCTGCTTTATCCGGAGCTTGTTTATGGAAATAGGACAGGCCTTCTAAATACGAGGGAGAAAACGTTTTGCTGCTTTTGATTTCAATCGGCATCAAACGGCTCCCTTTCTGATAGAGAAGATCGACTTCTTTTCCAGAAATGTCCCTGTAAAAATAAAATCTCGGATCGAGAGCTTGATTATAGCGGGCTTTCATCAATTCGACGACCACCCAATTTTCAAATATATTCCCATAAAGAGAGTCTTTTACCAATTGCTCTCTTGTTTCAATACCGAGGAGATAACAAGCAAGACCTGTATCTGCGAAATAGAGTTTCGGAGATTTGATCAGCCTTTTGCCGAAATTTTCAAAATATGGCTCTACGCGAATGAGAATATAAGTCGCTTCTAAAACAGAGATCCACTCTTTAATCGTGACAGCCGATACCCCTACATCCGCGGCAAGACTGGCATAATTCACCAGTTGCCCGATTCTGCTTGCCGTTAACTTGATAAACCGTTCGAACTGGATGATATCCTTCACCTGTAATATTTGACGGACGTCCCTTTCCACGTATGTCTGGAAATAGCTGCTGTAAGCATTAGATAGAGGAAGGTTTTCTTTGTAAATTTTAGGATACCCCCCTTTGAGGATGATTTCTTCGAGAGGATCCTGGATATTTGAAGCCCGCATTTCCTGCAGACTCAAGGGGAGGAGCCTTAAAAGGGAGGTCCTTCCCGCTAAAGATTGGGAGACAGCGGAATGGAGAGATGCTTGATGGCTGCCTGTCAAGATAAACATCCCCTTTTGTTCCTGAGAGTCCACGATGACTTGAATATAAGATAAAAGATGGGGAGTTCTTTGGACCTCGTCCAAAATCGCTCCGTGGGGATAATTTAACATGAAGCTTTTTGGATCCAATGTAGCCAGAGAACGGTTATCGGCATCCTCCATATTGACGTAAGGTTTATGTGGAAAAGCGGCTCGGACCAGCGTTGTTTTGCCCGATTGGCGGGGGCCAAGAAGGGTTACGACAGGATATTTTTTTGCAAGTTCTTGTATATGAGGAATTAAAAATCGTTTAAACATAAACCTGTGATAATCTAAAGTTCGACTTCAGATTATCATAACCCAGGTTTTGGATTCAACTCAGTGTTTCAAAAATTTGAGGTACGCCTCTCCCAACGGGAATGAGGGCAGCGGCTGTTTTTCTCTTTTGGCTTTAAACAGCGAGATCATTTTATTGGCGAGCACTTTTCCGAGCTGGACCCCTTCTTGGTCGAACGAGTTGATATTCCAGATGAATCCTTGGAAATCGACTTTGTGTTCGTAATAGGCGAGAAGGGCGCCGAGGGTGTAAGGGTCGAGCCGGTCGGCAAGAAGGATCCGGTTGGGGCGGTTGCCGGGAAAGAATTTGTTGGGGTTGGCGTTCTTCTGGCCGATCGCCAAAGCAATCGATTGGGCGAAGAGATTCGAGAGGAGTTTTTCTTGAGAGGTCGTCTCTTGGATGAGCAGGTCATGCGCGTGCTGGCTCTTTTGAAAACCCATGAATTCCAGAGGAATCGGGTCTGTCCCTTGATGAATCAGCTGATAGAAAGAATGTTGTCCATTTGTGCCTGGTTCGCCCCAGATGATGGGACCTGTTGAAAATTCGCAAGCATGGCCCGTTTTATCGATCCTTTTGCCGTTTGATTCCATATCGAGCTGCTGCAAGTGGGCAGGAAAACGGAGAAGGGCTTGGGAATAAGGGATGATGGCAACCGTCGGAAGATGGAGGAAATTGCGGTTCCAAATCCCTAAGAGAGCCGCAATCAGAGGAAGATTTTTTTCTGGAGCTGCGGTCAAGGCATGGTGGTCCATCTCATGGGCGCCGCGCAGAATTTCTTTAAATCCTTGAAAGCCGAGAATGAATGCAAGCATCACTCCCCCGACCATCGAGGTCGCCGAATAACGCCCCCCCACAAAGTCCCAGATATAAAAAGAAGCGAGGTAGCGCGATGGATCGTCCATCGGGCTTTTTTCTCCCGTGACGGCGACGAAATGATTTTTGGGATCGATCCCCATTTTGACAAATCGTTCGCGGACGAACTCTTCGTTCGTGAGCGTTTCCAAAGTCGACCCCGATTTGGAAACGACTACGACTACTGTTTTATTCAGGTCAACAGTCGCGAGGACTCCATTCGCGTCGTCGGGATCGACGTTCGAGATAAAATGAACTCTATGTCCAGGGCGATAAAAGGGCTGCAGGGCGACGGCCAAGGCTCTCGGTCCTAAATCGGATCCGCCGATCCCGATTTGGATCAAATCGGTGAATTTCCCATTCGTTTTCTCTAAAAATTGCTCGAGTTTGTGCAATTCTCTTTCGGCTCGCTCCGCCGCGTCTTTAGCAGCAGGTGCGGACTGTCGCCGCCCGAACTGGTCCCGCATCGCGGTGTGGAGGACGGTCCTGTTTTCGCTTTCGACCCCTTCGATCTTATTGATCACCTCCCCTTTTTGCATCGCCTCCATTTTTTCCATGGCCTTTGCTTCTTTGGCCAAAGAGAAGAGAGCGGCCATCGCTTCTTCATCGACCCTTTCAGTTCCGTAAAGAAGCTGAAAGCCGACCGCTTCCGCCGTCATCTTCCCGATCCTTTCGGGAGTCAGTCCGTTCGGCTGGGTCAAATCGATGGGATGCTGAGCTAATTTTTGCAATTTTTGGAACGAGGGATTTTGGGAAAATCGTGTCATATCCGGAGTCTCCTGTCTCCTTGATCATGGCAAAAATTCTTTGGGATTACAAGAAATATTGGCTGAAAAAAGAGCGATCGGCTATCCTAGTCCTCTCATTTATCGGGGTATAGCGCAGCTTGGCTAGCGCGACTGGTTTGGGACCAGTAGGCCGGGGGTTCGAATCCCTCTGCCCCGAATTTCATTCAATCTCCAAACAGCACTTCCATAAAAAAGCATCTCCAAATCGCAAAAAAAAATTAACAAAGCAGTCGCTTTTGATTGTTATTTTTTAGTGTTGATTTGTTACTAACTTATTTCGCATAATTTGCGAAAACTTCAATTACCAGGAGATATATGTCAACAATTAACTTAACTATTAATTCAACAATTATGGAAGAATCTGTATTTCAAAATTCTGATCTCAATCCTTGGCCGATTATTGCGACACTTTGTGCTGGAGCCCTTACAATAACGCTTTATAGCGCTTGTACCGCGAAAAGAGTGACCTCTTTGGAAACGATAAATAAAATGCAAAACTCAAAATCTAGAGTTCAAATCGAAAAACCAACCACAGGTTGTTTTACACGATTCATTGTAGCTTGCATGAATAGCTGTAAATCCTCTCGCCATCCAATAAGCTATCCGGAAAGCCAAAATTTAACAGTGAAGCGAATTCAAAACTCTAAGGGTACTCAAACGGGTCCTATTTGATACTCAGCCTGTCTATTACAAGACCGCCCGCGGCGCTAAAGCCCATCAGCTTTCTTTTTCCCTGGACGGAGAGGGAATCTGGAAAGACGTAGAGAGTATCGAGTCCTTCCCATTGTTCTGAAAGCGTCGATTCATAGACGACGCGATGAGGGATTTTTAACGAGGCGAAGAGAAGATCCAGCCTGTTGAGAACGTCTTGGCTGCAAAGGGCGTCTTGAGGAAAGCAAATTCCAATATTGGCCTCTTTCGCTGTTTCCGGCAGACCTTCAATCTCTAAAAGAAAATGCTCGAACCGCTCGGGTGAAAGCAAATGATAGGTTTGAGCCAATGTTCCGATGGGGCGCACATCCAATTCCAGGGTTAGGGGCAATTCATCGGGAAGCTTATGGGCCAGCATTTGAAAATAGGCGGCAAATGCCTCGGCGCAAAAAAGACGGCGCAAATGCCCCTCTTCCGACAGCCTCCCCTCTTTCCAAATATTCCAATTCGCCTCTTGTTTTTCACTCCATTGGAAAAAATGACTGAAATCAGCAGATCCACGGAAAAGGATCGCGCCCGCAGTCTTTTCTTGGAATTGAGGCCAGATTTCATTCGTGAAGCCCGACATAGCTAAAGAGAGCGACTGGTATCGAAGTTCGTCTTCAAGTGGAAAATAGGGCGCGTTCAAACCGAGGTCGAACTCCCAAACAATCTGCCTCCCTGACTCAATAGCCTTGAGAGCTTCCTCTTTTTGTTTTTGCCAATCCAACAATTCATGCGGCTGAGCGGGGATGCGGATACAGGTTTTCTTTTTCATACGCTTTTCTCGAAAGGCATGTAATAGATCGAGCGCCCTTTTTGTTTCCAAAGGTCGCTAAAGAACGATTCCCCGTAATCGGACCAATCCCCTGAATAATACGGGGCGGGCAAGCAAGGCTTCCAACTGGGGCATTTTCCGATTTCTTTGAGCATGAACGAAGAGTAATCGGCATCGTCCGTTGCAAAAATCGCCCTCCCCTTAGGCGCTGCGATCCGCTGCATTTCTTCGATAAACGGGGCGCGCACAAGCCTATTGAGCGCATGGCGTCTTTTCGGCCAAGGATCGGGAAAATTCACATAGATTTCAGAGACGCTGGCAGCTGGAGGATAATATTTTGTAAATGTGAGAGCGTCGCCGCATACGACATATAGATTCGGGATCGATTCGCGGTGGAGCTTGAGCCAGATTTTGCGCGCCCTCTCGAAACACTTGTCTACGGCTACCCAATTCATTTCCGGATTTTTGAGGGCTTTTTCACCGATCCATTGTCCGTTGCCGCTGCAATATTCGATCGCAACTGGCTTGCCGTTTCCGAAAATGCGCGGATCGGACCAAACGAATCCCTCTCCATGCTTATCGTAAAAGCCGGGAATATAGAAAAATTTTTCTAAAAAGACAGGATACCTGTCTTCCCACACGTAAGGAATTTTTAAATCTTTTGCCGTTTTCACAGCAAAGATAATACCGGAAGTTCTTGCACAATTCCACACTGAATTGCTATGTTCGCATATTACGCTGAGGTGTCCATGCGGTATTTTGTTTGTCTGTTCTTGTGTTTCGCCCCATTCCAGTCAGTCTTGCTTGCCCAAGCCGCAGCGGCTCCGGCAAATAAAGAAGCAAAAAAAGAAATGAAAGCCGCGCCCGCCCATCAAAATGCGGTTCCGAATGTCATTCAAGCTGCAGCACCTGTCCTTCAAGCTGTCGAAAAACCGGCGCTCAAGCCTAAGCTCATCGACCTTAAAAAAGTTTTTCAATCCGCTCCGGTTATCTACTCGATCCTTTCCCTGATGTCGATCGCTTCGATGGCCATTTGGCTCTATACCCTGGCTACTTTCCGGGCGAAGGACATCATGCCCGCAGCTTTCCGAGACGAACTCCGGGTCCTCTTGAAAACCGCCCAATACGACCAGGCAAAAGAATTTTGCAAAGACAAAAAAAATCTCTTAGCCTCTCTTGTCAAAGTAGGCTTGAACGCGAGGAATTTAGGGCCTCAACTGATGATCGACGCGATGAAATCGGAAGGGAAGCGGGCCTCGACGGCCATTTGGCAGCGACTCTCCCTTCTCAACGATATTTTTATCGTCGCCCCCATGCTCGGCCTTCTCGGCACCGTGATTGGGATGTTTTACGCCTTTTACGACATCAACCGGTCCATTGAGAGCATCAACGCCTTCTTCGATGGCTTGGGGATCGCTGTCGGCACTACCGTCGTCGGTCTGATCGTCGCCATCCTCTCCATCTTCTTTTATACCACGCTGAAATACCGGCTCGTCAGAACCCTCACTAAAGTGGAAAACGAAGCGCTCGCCCTCGGCGTTATGATCGAACCGAAGCACCACCAGAATTAGGAGTTGATGTGGACCTGATCCCTCACGACGAGATAAGACCGGCCCATAGCCTTAACTTCGCACCGATGATCGACTTCCTCTTTCTTTTGCTGTCCCTGTTTGCGACGCTCGCCATCTCGCGCGCCGCCCTCTACGATTCCGAAGTGCAGCTCGTCGAGGTCAAACCCGACCAAAAAGATTCTCAATCGCTGAATGGAAAACAAGAGATCCAGCAAGTCAATATCAGCATCGCCTCCAATGGCACCTTCAAGTGGCTGACCGAATTCCAGCAATACCCTATGGACAGCCTTCAGGCCGTCCAAAACGAACTGGCCCGTCAATACCAAATCGGGGCCCTTCCGCAAGACAAGAGCAAAACGGAGATCCTTCTCCACATCGACCGGAAAACGCCCTGGGAGCCGATCGCCAAGTCGATCTTTGCCATCCGAGAACTCGGCTTCAGCGCCCACCCCGTCTATGAACCTTTCGACGAAATCTCCTCTCCGATTGAACGAAAGGCCCAAAGCCGTTAAACTCAATTCTCTTATTCCGCCCAGGTGGTGAAATTGGTAGACACGCCAGATTTAGGTTCTGGTGTCGCAAGGCATGTAGGTTCGAGTCCTATCCTGGGCAAAAAAAAACTCTCCCCTCGGAGAGTTTTTTTTTGCCCAGGAAGAAAGCCAACAATTTGGCTTTCGTTAGGACTCGAGTCCCTTCCGATGAAGCGGAAGGGACCGCCGGCCAGGGTGCACCCCGCAGGGGAGGGGGAGGCGAACCGCGAAAAGCGGTTCGCCGTGAGGGCGTCCAATGTGTGGCGAAGCGCACACATGCGGGATAGGGGGGCGGGGGGAAAGGGCATAGCGCCTTTCCCCCTTGCATAGCGACGCTCCCCAAACGCACATGGTTATCCCAACCCCCCACATCCCCTCGCACCCCCACCCTCTTTACAATACACTTACAAAAAAAGGTCCTTCATGATATCCCCCATCATCGCCGCCCCAAAAGAAACACCTCCCCTTCCTTCCCCCCTTCCCCCCTCCAATCCCTTCCCCCTCACCCCCTCCAACAGAAAAAAAGCAATCAACATCCTTCTCCGAACTTGCTGGTCTGGCAACCCTGTTCGTATGTCAACTTAAAGGATATAACCCGAGCATGAATTACGCTGTGATGGAATGGCTTATCGAGAAACTTCTCGTCCAACCCTTGCGCCGCGGAGAAGATGCTTTCTTTGAGAAAAAATTGATCGAACAGATCCACGAAAGACATTCATTTGTGGCTTTTACGGCAATGACGGTCGGTTTGGGCAGCTTATTATACTGCGACAAGGCAGCGAACGAAGCCTTCCAAAAAAACAACGATTAAAGAGTATTGCATACAATTTCGTTTCGATCGCCTCAATTTTAGCTATTGGACAAATTTATCAATTGAACATTACTCTGCAAAATGAAAACAATTTATCTGCTTTGTACGAGAAAAACCGCCTTCTTGATACTTCTACCCAAACGATCGGCGAGCTCAGCTCTCTCTTCTGTATCTGTAAAACTCTTCAAGAAATCTGGAAAAAAAACTTCTCAGAAGCACTTGAGTGGGCATTCCCAGCCCTATTATCTGGCATGGTTGCCTATAATGCCTCTTTGATGCCAGATATCCAATCTTGGTAATTATTTTTTTATACAGATCTTTATTGAGCCTATTAACCGCCCAAGTTAAAACTTTAATTTAAACATTACACACAAATTAAAGATTGAATATTAATAAATAATAAGATATAATATTTTTATTCGTTGTAATTAGGATAAAAAAATGATACGCATTTCGTTAAAGGATAGCAACACAACCACACCTGAAGTATTAGCCGATCAATCTACAACACCTATCTCTTCAGCAAGCACCTCAGGCCAACTAAGATCGAGAGCGGTCAGCCCCCAGCCAACCAAAGAAACAGTCGCAACGCCTCTCCCTATCGCTCAACCAAAAACTGCTTCTTCATCCAGCTTGGAATTAACTTCTGAAAGGGAAACCGGAAGTTCAGATAAAATAGCCTCCGAACCTTTTCAAGATTCAACGAACGCCGCAGCACCGCAATCAGTTCTAAAAAAGCCCGTCCGCAAAAGAAAACACGTAAGTTTAAGTTCTTCTTCTCTTGTTCCAACTCCTGCAACGATACTCAGCATCGCTCTGCCTGTTTTTCCTGTGCATCCTTTTCCAGTCCCTCTTCCTCCATTAAACCTTGTTTCACAACCCTTGCCTTCGCCACAAGTTTCGCCCCTCAAAGCTCCAAAGGAATCTTTAAGCCAATATGCGCTCGTTAACAATTTCAAAGACTTTTGTGAAACTCAAGGAAAAGGAGTAAATCATAGAAAAGTTTATTATTGTGTAAGGGGAATAAATAAATATTATGAATTATTAGAAAGCGGAAAATCGCAAGAAGAAGCTTTTAATCTAGCTGTTCCTGTAACGGGCCGTGAACGATATAATAAATATGACCTCCAAAAACATCCAGAAAATGCAACTAACTTGTCTACAAAAACTATACTTAAAGAATGCATCGATTATTTGGAAAAAAATCCAACAATGAAAAAATGGATAAAAGACCGTTCTAGATCTTATGAAAGAATTAAAATCCTTCCGATTAAGGAGAAAAAATGACATCCATCGCTCTAACTCACTCGCCCCAAAATCTTTCTAACTGCCCCCTCCCCCAACAAGAAGGCTTAGACAAAAAGCTCGTCCTCGGCACATTGGCCGCAGGCGTTCTTTTCGGTGTTCCCACTGGGCTTGCCTATGCGATCGGCTATACAGCCGCGCAAGACAACGTTGGCAGCCGATGGGATCGTTTCAAATCATTTGTTGGCAAAGCAGCCGCTCCAATTATCACCCTGGCCAATTTGAAAAGCCTTACGAATTTCAATCTGATTTCTTCAACCTATAGCCAAATCGCGAAGTCCGAATCAGACTACAAAATGGCTGATATAAATCACGGCGCAGAAAAGACAAAGGCAAACTATGATATCATGATCGCATCGCTATCGCTTTATCATAAATTGTCTCCTCAATTGGTCAAAGCCATGCACGAACGTCAATCGGCTGTGGCAGCCACAACCGCGGCTTTAGGAATCGGAGGCTCATTGCTTTGCCTTAAACAATCATGGAATGCGATGAATAAAAATCTCCATATCAAAGCTCTTGGCTGGCTCCTTGGCTCCGTAACCACAGGCGTATCCAGCTCAATCGCTCTCTTAAAGAACCATGAGTTGCAAAAAGAAGCCCGATTCTGGGAGCTGGCAACTGAGACAAACTCTTATCTCGATCGCGCAGCCCAAGCCACCGGATTGACCGCCTCGCTTTTTTCCGCTTACAAAACGGCCAATGCATTGAAAGAGAACAAAATATTGGAAGCGCTTCAGTGGTTTTCCCTATCAATGTGTGCCGCGACGCTGACTTACGCTGCATCGAAAATGCCTGCAGTCGTTTAATTTTTTGATGCGATCACATATCATTCCAATGAATGAAAACGCTGATCGCCCTCTTCACTCTCTTCGCCCTCTCCCTCCATTCTGAAAAAATCGAGCTATTCATGGATTGGGCGAGCAACGCCAAAGGGCAAGAGCACTTCCAGATCCCCGAAGGCAGTTCATGGGAACAGCTTTCTCTTCCCTCCAAAATCCGCAAACGCCTCCTCGAAAAAGGTTGGGATATCGCAAGCTGGGATCGCGATTCGTACCGCCCCTGGCTGATCGGTTGGAAACAGATCCAAAATTTCCAAGAGTTCAAGTGGAGGCTCGGCTGGGCTTTACCGGAAAAAACGCCGTTCAAAGATAAATCCTGCTGGGTCTTTTGGAGTTTGGGCCCCAAAGTTCGAGAGTTTGATTTTGGCCGCCTCCCTAAAGACAACTTGATCCTGTTCATGTGGGAGCCTCCGACCGTGCAGCCGGAGGTCCACGACCCCAAAGTACAGGCTCAATTTGGAAAAATCTTCACATGGGACGACGATCTCGTAGACAACAAACGCTTTTTCAAATTCCATTACCCGAATCTTCTTCCCCGCCTCCCTTCAATCCCCTCTTTCGATGAAAAAAAATTCTGCACGCTGATCGCAAGCCGCCTTTCGAGCCGCCATCCGAAAGAGCTCTACTCGGAGAGGGAAAAAGCGATCCGGTATTTCGAAGACAAACCCGGAGAATTCGACCTTTACGGCAGATTTTGGGAGAAAAGGAATTACCTGAATTACAAGGGGACGATCGGAGACAAGCTGGCAGTCCTCAAGAATTACAAATTCAGCATTTGCTACGAGAATACGCGGGACGTCAAAGGCTACATCACCGAAAAAATCCTCGACTGCTTTGCGGCCGGCTCCGTTCCCGTTTACTGGGGGGCTAGCAACGTAACGGACTACATTCCTGAGGGGTGTTTCGTCGACCGGAGAAAATTTGAAAACTACGATGAGCTCTATGCGTTCATGAAGAATTTAACGCAGGAAGAATACGGCCAGTACCTAAAAAACGCGGAAGAATTCCTGAAAAGTGAAAAGGCCCAGGTCTTTACTCAAGAACACTTTATCAAAACGTTCCTGCAGATCATTGAGGGACCTATTCAATCCGGGAAAGGATCATTTTGAAAGAAGCTGCCCTCAACCATGGAGCACCCGCCTCGCATCGAAAGCTTCTCTATCGAGAGGTTTTTCGTGGAAGCATTGGATGGTGAGGCGGACGGAGGGGTAATGGAGATGGGCTTTATTTTTCATATTTCGCCCCGAGCCGACTTCTTCGACGACGGCGAAATAACGGAAGCCGTTTTTGAGGGTCACTTCTGCTGCCCTTTGCAGAGCGTATTTTTTGACTTTTTGGGGCGGGGTCTGTTCATTGGCCCGGAAGGTGACGGCGAACGTATCGCCGGCCATCCTGGAATCGGAGTAGCCGTTTGTGAAGAGGCCTTCTCTTTGATAAGTCGTGGCGCAGGAGAGCAGCGCCACGAGTGGTACGATCGCTAAAAACGCGAATCTGAATTTCATTTTTCAGCTACCGCTTGCGAATCGAGGTATTGTTTAAATTGGTCTTGGAATTTCTCTTGGTGAGAAGAGAGGATTCCCGCAATTTTTTCTTCCCTTTCATTCGAAGGTTTTACCTTTCCTCTGGCCAGCGCATTCAAATCGGAAAGATCCCAGTTTTGCGCCAGGCGCTCATCGAAATTCGCAGAGGCGAGTCCGACGGCTTGTTTCAGGGAAGAATCTTGGAAAGACTTAGAAATTACAATCATCTTATCCAATTTTTCCATGCGGAGGATGTACTGTTTAGACCTAATGTCAGTTGGGTTCTCAGTGAAGGGTTTGTTCATGCGGATGATTTTATATTCATATTCCAAATCGAGATCGATGAGTTTATTTTCATCGGCGTTTTTGCCCGATTTCGGTGTCATGAAATGGTGGAGGGCCAGCTGCGCCATCGCTTTTTGCTGATCCGAGGTGGAGAGATTGGCCGCGGCGGAGCGGACTTTCTGTGCGAAAATCGAATCGTCCTCATCGGATACGGCGCTCAAGAGTTCTTGATTCTTCTGTTGCTGCAATTCTTGGGCCTTGTCTTCCCATTTCTCGGCGTCTTTCATTTCTGGAAATCCAGGAACGCGCATATCTGAGAGGCCGGCGAGCTGATTTTCAGCAACGGCGCTTTGATAGGCCGTTTCCATTTCTTTCAGGAATTCAGAATATTCCCCGTTTTGATAAGCGGCGCGCAGTGTAGCGATCGCCTCTTTCCCCATTCTCAATTGAGTCTTCGACTCTTCATTGGCGATTTGCTCAGATTGAGGCACAGATTGAGACACGGCGTCGTTTTGCGCCAAAAGCGGAGACGCAGAGCATAGGATGGCGGCTAAAATTGTACTAATAGTTTTCATCAAAACATTCCTTTGTAATGTTTATTTGCGAACTATATAGTAATTGAAACTGTATTAAAAAAGAATTGTAATTTAAATTTTAAACAAAC
This sequence comes from uncultured Chlamydiae bacterium, assembly GCA_963713105.1. Taxonomy (GTDB): domain Bacteria; phylum Chlamydiota; class Chlamydiia; order Chlamydiales; family SM23-39; genus CAVQKJ01. Next base: position 139,162 of record CAVQKJ010000004.1, on the reverse strand, counting down.
AGATAATTTTAATTGTAATAGTTAAAAGCGACGACGCCGCTCGTGAACTGGAACGATTCACGGCCGGCGACTGTGAACCAGACGCCGCCGATCAGTCCAATTTGGTCGCTCCAGTTATACTCGATGGCGGGGGCAAAGCTATATTGCACAGAATGGGAGGTTCCTGTCTGAGCTGGACCTCCTCCCAACGCTTTCCCCTCTACGCCTGTAAATTTATTTTTCCCTTGAAAGATGCCCACAGCGTCGAGGGCAAAAACCCAATTTTGCGTCAGGGAATACTCCAAACCCAAATCATATTGGAAATTGAGCCCTGGGCGGACCGTCCCTCTCGTTTTCGGGCCTCCCCCGTAGGCGTTTAACCCTTTCACATGGATCGAAGTTAGGTAAGTAAAGAGCAAACTCAATCGAGCGTTAAAGAATTGATGGCCCGTTACATGAACCTGATTTCCATAAACAAGCCCGACTGAAGTTTGCCAACTTCCCAATCCCCCAAGATCGGTGAATTTTTTTTTGGGGTCGAGATTGCGGTATTTGCCTAGAGGAAATGTTTCAGTGAGCGAAAATTTCACCGCCGAGTTCCATTTGGGAGAGAATGTCTCTTTCCATAATTGAAAATCAAAGAGGACTTCAGGATCTCCAAGGGCCCAGTGGCCGGCGTTTTCCGTATGGTTGTATAAAATAATAGGAAGGAATTCGAAGTCCATAAAGGAATTGAGCCCAAATTCGAAAAGCGATTGAAAATTCAAGGTCCAAAAAGTCGGTCTTGAGATCGGATCCCAATTTTCATTGTAGAAGGCAGTGCGGGCTGTTGCGTAAATGTAGGGTTCGATATTGAAATGGCCAGGAGGGATCGTGATTGCAGGGGGTGCCAGCAGAGGGCCTGTGAACCAGGGAGTAAACTCTGCGCCAGGATGTTTTTTGATCACCGCTTTATCGGCAAAAGCAAAAAGGGGAAGGATTAGAGCAGCCAAAGCAAATAATCTTTTATCCATCTTTTTCTCTCCAAAAGATCAATTTACTGAATTCAACTCTTCTTTTCAAATCCTACTCGGTATAAAATCGAGATTGATTTTATGCGCTGGATTTTTCTTTTATTATTTTTTCTATCTCTCTCGGGCTTCTCAGCTGAATTGAAGAAAACCGAGATCCTCATCGGAGACCGAAGGCTGACCGTCGAGATCGCCGATAGGCCCGCCGCGCAGGCCAGGGGCCTGATGGGAAGAAAAAATCTACCCGAAAATCAGGGAATGTTGTTCGTATTCGAAAAGCCGGCAACTCTCTCCTTTTGGATGAAAGATACTTTTATCCCGCTTTCTATCGGATTTTTCGATGCCGACAAAAAACTCATCAACACTGCGGATATGGATCCCGTCGCTGGCGACGTCCGACCCCTCCCCACCTATAAAAGTTCGAAGCCGGCGGTTTTCGCCTTAGAGGTGCCGAAGGGATGGTTTTTAAAAAACCAGATACAGCCAAGAGAGAAATTTTCTTTCCTCGATCCGCAAAAATGAGTAAAATGGTTAGCTTTTGGAGTCAATCATGCAGAAAAGACATAAGCGCCCCTGGGGGGTCTTCATCGCGATCGTCCTCGCCATCCTCTTTGGCAGCTGGGTTGGAAAAGACGCCCATATTTTCGGGATCACTTTCTACGCAATTTTTGACGTCCTGGGCAAGATTTTTCTGAATGCATTGACTCTCGTCGTGGTCCCTTTGGTCTCCTCATCGATCATCACGGGGATTTCCCGCATAGGCAAAGAGGGCGGGTTCGGGCGGTTGGGAGGGAAAATGTTCCTCTTTTACATCGGGACCAGCATGCTTGCCATCCTGATCGGACTCTTTTTCGTGAACCTGATCAATCCTGGAGCGTCTCAGACAGCCCCTCCAATCAGCGCTGCTGAATCGACTGAATTGTCCGGCCTGAAACAACAGTTGGCTTTCAACGAAGGGGAAGCCCTTGTTAAAGTTCTTCTTGAAATCGTCCCCTCCAATGCTTTGGACGCGTTTTCCCACGGCCAAATGCTCGGCCTGATTTTCTTTAGCCTTCTTTTCGGATATGGGTTGTCTAAACTCGATACCCACGGTTCTTCGACTGTGAAAGGGTTTTTCGAAGGGCTTTTCCAGACGATGATCACAGTTACGCAGCTGATCATGAAAACTCTGCCTTACGGAGTCTTTTGTTTGGTCGCCCGAGTTTTCATGACGACCGGGATCGGTTCTTTGCAATCGGTCGCCCTGTTCTCGATCACCGTCGTTCTCGGGCTTGCCACATTCATGTTTATCGGCTTACCCTTATTGCTTAAATTCATAGGCCGGGTCAGCCCATTGCGCCATTTTAAAGCGATGACTCCAGCGATTGTGACCGCTTTTTCCACGAGTTCCTCGTCAGCGACGCTGCCCATTACAATGGACTGCGTCGAGAAAAGAGCGGGAGTTTCGAACCGGATCTGCAGCTTGGTCGTCCCTTTGGGCACATCCATCAATATGTCTGGCTCCGCCCTCTACGAGTGCGTGGCAGCGATGTTTGTGGCCCAGGTCTATGGAATCGACATCTCATTCGCGACTCAATTCCTTGTCGTCATGCTGGCGCTGATCACATCGATCGGCGTCGCAGGGATTCCTTCCGCCAGTTTGGTCGCCATCATCGTCATTTTGCGCGTTATCGGCCTTCCCCCTGAAGGAATCGGCCTTTTCGTCGCAGTAGACCGGCTTCTCGACATGTGCAGGACAACGGTCAACGTTTTCAGCGACAGCTGCTGCGCCGTCTTAGTCGCACGTTCAGAGGGAGAAAAAGGCGTTTTAACTTCAGAACCATTGGCAGAGTCGTAAAATAAGATGTCAGTTGGTGCCGTTTCAACAAATCTCAATCCTGAACCTACTAAAGTGATTTATCTTGTTGAAAGGCGTGCTAATCCAGCGGAATCAACGCCCCCTACTCTCCTTGCAAAAGTGAAATACGCCGCTGGCGCCGCCATCGCCCTCTTCGGCCTGATCCTTCTCTCTTGCGCCGCACTAGCCCTGTTTGGAAATGCTGTGGGATGGCTCGCTTGGACGGCGGGCAATTTAGAAATGGCCTTCATGATCGGGCTTGTGGCGACAGTGGCTGGATTCAATCTCTCTACAAAAACCAGCCAACCAGCGGAAATCTATCTAGGCCCCCTCTCAGTCACCGTTTGACCGCCAGTCCAAAGGAATGTGAATACAGGCCGGATTAATAACATTCCTAGGATGTAAACGTTAAGGGACTGTTACTTCTTAAGATCGCATTCACTGTCCTGTGTATCTTGTCCCTTAACGCTTACTTTCCAGGACTGTTACTACATCGGCTTGTATCGCGCCTCAAGGCTAGCGGCCGTTTCTTTCTTTGACTTCTGCGTATGCAGAACTTACAATTTTTACATGTTGAAATCGCTACTTATTCTTTCCGTTATTTCCAGCACAGCTTATGCCCAGTTTACACAGATTCCAACAACTCCCAAAGTGACGGCCGACGAATTCGTCTTGCATCGGACCGCTCCCCCTGAACCTCCCCCAAAGCCGAGGCCTCTTTTAAGGCCTGCGACCTATAAGATCGAATGGGATATCGATATGTCTCCTTACGCGGGAGGAGAAGATCTCCTCTTTGCGACTAGGGGTATAGAAAGGTTTGAAACCTATCTTTTAGGCAAAAGCCCTCTCGCGTATTCAGAAGACATGTATGCACGGACTTGGAGATTGAGCGAACTGTTCATGATCTGGCTGCCCCTCAATTATTTGACCATGGTGGTCCAGCATGAAGTTTTCGGCCATGGCTACCGGATTCGGGATATCGGTCATAGCAGGGTAAAAGTGAGTGGATATTCATTCGGCACGCCGCCTCCCTATGGCGACGGAGGAGGAGCTACTTCCTATTCATTTAACAACGCTCTCACGACGACGGATGAAACGGCCATTTCGATGGGAGGCGTCGAATCGACAGCCATCTTAGCTTGGATCACCAAACTCAAATGGCTCGAAGCAGGGCGGATCGACCCGCGCCAAACGGTCCTTTATCTTTTGTCCCAGCATGACTTGAATCTCTACATCGGCAGCCTCAAAACTGCGAAAGACCTAAGCGGACACGACATCCACGGCTACGTCCGCTCTTTAAATTACACCTATCCAGACAATATATTGAGCAGAGGCCGGCTCCGCTCCCTTTCCTGGATCAATGTAGCCGATGTGTTCACCTTCTACGCGATTTATTCTTGGTTCCACTATCTTTCCTCGGGAAAAGAATCGAAAATACCGATGATCGCTTCTTGTTATCTTCCCGGCCTCCGGCTTGGGTTAACAACGTTTGGCCCAGAAGTATTTTTTGAGAATTTTTTCGTTTTTAAAAGAAAGCCGCTTTACGCCTATGTAAAAGGGGGCCATCACGCGAAAAACAATTATTATGGAGCGGGTATCTATGCGCCGCGTTTATACAGCTTCCGTAAATGGGAATTCGGGATTCGGGCCGACCTTTGGCGCCAGCCCCAATTACTCTTGCAGCCCGGCGCAATCCCGATTACAGAAATCGATTTCGATATCGCTCCCTCGATCGACGATCCCCTCTACCCCTATTCGCAAAGGCACGCGATGCGGTTTGGGGGAGCCGCCTCGGCCATCGCTTTCTTCAAGGGCACGGAGCAATGTGGATTTGAGGCGGAACTCGGTTATAAAGCCCAAGGATTTCTCCCAGGCTATTCCCTGAAGGCCTCTCCTGTCGTTCGATTAGCGTTCACTCTCGTGTTCTAAGAGGGTGTTTAAATATTAACTTTCGTCGAGTTTTTGGATTATTTTGGCCGCTTTTCGACTTCAAATTTGGGGGGCTATATACACTGTCGATATTGCCCCCCAAAAGTTTGAATCGAAAATCGGCTCAAAAGAACCGAAAAATCGACTGAAATTTAATTTTTAAACATCCTCTAACTGTTTGACGATCTGTTTTAAAACTAAGTCGATATTGCTTTTGATTTTATTCCCGAGCATCCATCGGACAGGCCACGCGAAAAGCCCTTTGATTTGGACTTCGTAGGTAATTTCCGATCCCCTTTTCGAGGGTTTTACATTATGGGTAAAAATCAGTCTAACAAAGAATGTTTTCCATAAAATGGAAAAACTCTTCCCTGGAACGACGTCTAGGATTTGATAGCTGAATCCCTTTTTTCCGCCCGACTTGGAATGGCCCTTGATTCCTGACTCCAGGCCTTGCCGCCCATGCATTTCATGGGCTTTTTCCCAAGCTTCCCAAACTTTTTGCGGAGACACCCGCGCTTCAATGATCTGTTTCATAAATTTGAATAATATCACTTTTGGTTCTATAAGGCGAATATATGATGAGATATATTGCATTTTTGCTCTTGAGCGCCTCGATTGTTTACGGATCTTCGAATGAAGCGCCCGGCAATAAAATCAAAGGATGTGAAAGAGCTTACAGCGGAGAGCATCTCTTCCGCTTTGCAAAAGGGATTTATCGCTGTGCAGAGTGCAGTCTGAATCTTTTCAAATCGGACGATAAATACGATGCGGGCAACGGCTGGCCGAGTTTCACTTGTCCGATCGCGTCTAAAAATGTCTATTATTTAGAAGATCGGACCCTTTCCTTTAAACGATACGAAGTTCTCTGCAGCGGCTGCCATTCCCATCTCGGCCACGTCTTCAACGACGGACCGCCTCCTAAACATTTGAGGTATTGTATTAACTCTATTGCACTCACTTTTACCAAGGAATGATTATGCCTTTAAAAAAAGGATCAAGTAAAGAGATCATTAGCGAAAATATCAAAGAATTGATCCATTCAGGAAGGCCCCAAAAACAAGCTATAGCCATTGCCCTCAGCGAAGCGAGGCGCACGGGGAAAGGAAAGGTCCCCCCTAAGCCGAAACGAAAAAAGAAGTAGTATATTTCAATGTTTTTGAGTGGCGGATTTAAGGGGAGAAGAGTATGGTCTATTTAAAAAAGAGATTCAATATGACTAAGACCCGAAAAATCTGTTGGCCTGTTTTTCTTTATATTATTGGATATCACCTCTTTCTATTGATCGCCTTGCCGATCTATTTCATACACCACACTCCCTCAGGCGCCCTCATCGCGATTTCCGCGGCATTAGTCTTTATTTCAGGGATTGCGATCACCGCCGGATACCACCGCCTCTATTCCCATAGCTGCTATAAGACCCATCCCGCGATCGAAGCCATTTTGCTGTTCTTCGCGAGCCTCGCCACGCAAGGAAGCGCGCTCCGCTGGTGCAACGACCACCGCCTCCACCATGCGTATGTAGACACCGACCGCGACCCTTACACCGTAAAAAGAGGCTTATTTCATGCCCACATGCTTTGGATGTTCTTCAAAACAGATCCGATCGATCCTAAAGTGGTGTCCGACCTGTCCCGGAAAAAAATGCTTGTCTTCCAGCACAAATACTACCCTTATTGCATGCTTGCAACGAATATCATCGTCTTTCTAGCTGTGGGCTGGCTTTTGGGAGACTATCTCGGAGCATTTCTTTTCACCTGGTGGGTCCGCCTCCTGTTCCTCCATCACACGACTTGGTGCATCAACTCCCTCGCCCACTATTGGGGAACTCAAATGTACAGCCAAGAGCATTCGGCAGTCGATAATTACCTCATCTCTTTGCTGACCTACGGCGAAGGATACCATAATTACCACCACACTTTTTCTTATGATTATAGAAATGGGATCAGATGGTACCACTTCGATCCAGCTAAATGGTTGATTTGGACTTTGAATAAAATGGGGCTCGCTTACGACTTGAAGAAAGTCAATAATTATCGGATCGCCCGCCAGCTCGTTCTTGAGCATAAAGACAAACTCATCGAAGGCTTGAAAGAATCTTTCTACACACATAAAGAGACTCTCGAGAAGAAGGTGTCCGAGTTGGCTAAAAATCTATCTGACAAACTTTCAGATATCCAGACGCTCATCGAGCAGGTTAAAAACGCCCCTCGCAAAGACCGTCAATTGATCGCCCAAATCCGCTCCATCAAAAAAAGCTTGAAAAACGATTGGAAAGAGTGGCGCCAAGTAGTGAAACAAATTTCGAAAAAGCAGCCGCTTGGAGTATAAGAAGTTGTCTGCGATCGTTTGATTTGAAAGGCAATTAGATTTTTCGATGATTTTTAATTTTGGAGAACGAAGACGACTTGAATAAAGTCGGCGAAGTTCGAAAAATTAAAAAGCGCGAAAAAGAAATTGCAAGGCAAATTAAAAAGATCGCAGACAGCTTCTAAGAATTAAGTCTCAAATTCTTTTTTTAAAGTTGATCTTTTCTTAATTTTCCTCCTATTATTTGCCAGAAAAATAATTAGGAGAACACTATGTCAACAATTTCTTTAATCGCTAATCCGGTTGAAACATCCGCAAAAGAAGTTTCCCAACAGGCTAATACCGAAGCTTGGACCGATGTAAAAGTAAAACGGGTCTGGTCTGCCGCGATCGCCGGCGTATGCTTCGCTGCCGCCGCTGTATGCACAGGATTCGCATTCTCCGCCTCGCTTTGGCTCCTCGCCCCTGCCATTCCTCTCTTTTTAGCCTCTGGCGCCCTGGTGTGGTATTGCTATTCGAGCGTAGATTACGAAAATCCAAAAGAACTCTCTAAAGTCCGCGAGCAGGCAGTCGCCATGCCCTTGCCGGAAGTCATCGAAAAGCATGGTTATGAAAAACTATTCCAATATTCCATTCTCTCTCCAGAGCAGTTCGCAGCGTCCTATTCTGCATATGCTGACACTTTAGATTTGAACCATTTGATCTCTTATTATGAAGAAACTTCCCGCAATTCGAAAACCGCGCGCAATGCGGCAAACTTTCACATTCCTGAACCAAAAATTTGGAAGGAAAAACTAATCTCTGAAACCAACGGTTTGAATTTCGGCGCCCTTCAGGATCGAACACCGCTTCAAAAACTCATCTCCTACGGATTCCTTGAGCCGAAAGAACTCCAGGACGCCTTCATTGCTTTTGCCGATCAAATACCGCTCTCAGAAATCGTCGTCCGTTATGAAAAAGCCCTTCCTCTGTTAAAAGGCGATTTTTCACTGCCCTCCCCTGAGCGATGGAAAGAAAAATTCTCAGGCGAAACTGCCCATTTAAGCTGCAGCGAGATTCTCGCTTCCTATCGACCCAGTCCTGAAACCCTCTTGAAATATCGGGTTGTTTCAGACGAAGAACGCCAGATCTTTTTTGATGGTCAAAAAGCGATCGACCACTATTTCGCCCAGGAAAAAGATTGCCAATTTGAGTTCGATAAGAGAACTGAGCGGGAAAGGCACATTTGCGCGCAAACCAAAGAATTGGCCCGCAATTCCTACGAGGCCAACCCAACTCAGACCTTTTTGAATTCTCTCTTCATGCAATACATGCGGGATTTGAATGCTGCGGATCAAACCGCGCGGGTGAAAATCGACGCCGAGCAAGCTCGGTTGATGCAGCACGTCCGATCTCCGGCTTCAGAAGATGAAAGAAGGCAGCTCGCCAACCTGAAATTACGGTGCGAAAACGCTTGTTTGGGGATCAAACAAAGATTAGAACTCGATAAAGCTTATCTGCATGCCAATTATGAGAGGACCAAAGACACTTACGAAAGAAAGTTGGAAACCGCGCGCCGCATTCGCGATCAAACATGCTTGCTCGCCGACGAACAGTACACCCTTTCTACGAAGCCTGTCAGAGAAGAAATCGATGAGAAATTAAAGAATTTGGCTGCGGAAAAAAGGAAAAAACTCGCCGAGATCAATAACCATTACGAATCATTTCGGCGCGCAAATCTGCAACCTGCTTCTCTAGTAAAGCCGGATCCATCGGTTTAAAATACTGCGCGGTGAAAAAGCGCCAGGCAAATAAAAGATGGCTGTCTCCCTCGAAACGGGGGAGATAGTGGAAATGGACGTGGGGCACGCTTTGCCCTGCTTCCCGGCCATTTTTTTGCAGAAGCAAAGAACCGGTGTTGCCGTAGATTTTTTTTACGGCGGCATCGACCTTTTTAATGATCTCTCCCATTTCTGCGATCTCTTCAGGATTCAGCTGCTCGAACCGTTCGACATGCCGGTCAGGGATGATCAATACATGCCCATCCACCGCAGGTTTATAATCGACGAGCGCTCTCGCCCCCTTTCCTTCAAAAAATGTCTGGCCTCTGAGGACCTCTTCATTGCAAAAAGCGCAGGTAGCTGTCTGGGAAGAAATTTCCTGAAATCCGCAGAGGATGGCGGCTGCTCCCAGGGCGCTGGAAGTCAAGAAGATGAATAGTGATTTTTTCATATTTTTACCAAGTGACATATATACCTGATTTGGGGTATAAATTTCAAAGAATCAGACCGGATAACTTTTGAATGGCGTCTGGAGATAAATCTCCAATTGCCAGATGGCGGGAACGCATCTGGCCCCTACACGCTTACGAGCTCAAGAAAGTCCTCCCTCTTCTTTTCATGAAATTTTTTATTTCTTTCACCTATGGCGTCTTGACGACCATGAAAGATGCGTTTGTCGTCACAGCCCAAGGCGCTGGAGCCGAAGTAATCCCGATCTTAAAGGGGTGGATCGTCCTCCCGATCGCACTCGGGGCGACCCTTCTCTACTCGAAACTTTCCAACATGTTCCGCCGATCGATCCTTTTTTATGGGATCATCCTCTTTTTCATGGGCTTCGTCTTTCTCTACGGATTCGTCCTCTATCCGAATATTGACGCCCTCTCTCCCCATAAATCGGCCGACTGGCTGCTGGGCATCGTCGGGCAGGAAAATTCCCATTGGATCGCCGTCTACAGGAATTGGATCCAATCGCTCTTTTTCGTCACCGCCGAGCTTTGGGGAAGCGTGGTGATCTTCCTCCTTTTCTGGGGCTTCGTCAATCACATCTGTAATTTCAACGAAGCGAAGCGCTCCTATAACCTTTTCATCGCAGGCGGAGACCTCGCCCAAATGTTTACGGGCCCCCTGGTCTGTTATTTCACGGGTAAATATTTGGGAGCCCATTTCGGCCTCGCACTGCAAAGCCTTGTCCTCTGCGTCCTCTTTTTTGGGTTCATGATCATGGCCCTTCATTGGTATTTGACCCGCCGCGTCCTCAAAGACGAGAGGCTTTATAAGCCGGAGCATCAAAGCCAGCCGATGGACCAAAAAACAAAACTTTCCTTGATCGACAGCCTGAAATTTATCGCCCGCTCCCCGTATCTCCGCTGCATTGCCGTAATGGTCGTCGCATACGGACTCACGATCAACCTGACGGAGGTCACTTGGAAAGCGAATTTGAAATTGGCCTTCCCAGAAACAGGGGCTTATCAATCCTTTATGGCGACCGTCAGTTCTTCGGTCGGGGTCTGTTCCTTCATCATCACTCTCTTTTTCAGCGGCATGATCATCCGTTTTCTAGGCTGGCATTTCTCCGCCCAGCTCCCCCCTATCGTCATTGGAGCGACCAGCCTGATCTTCCTCTTGCTGTTTTTAAATCCCGATTGGATCGCCCCTTTGACCGGATCCTTTGGGACGACCCCGCTCATGCTGATTGTCCTGTTCGGGGCCTTCCAGAATGTGGTCAGCAAAGTGATGAAATACGCATTCTTCGATTCGACGAAAGAAATGTCTTACATCCCTCTTGATTCTGAGTCGAAAGTCAAAGGGAAGGCGGCCATCGACGTCGTCGGATCGCGCCTCGGCAAATCGGGCGCCGCCTGGATCCAGATCATCCTGATCCAGATCGCGGGTACCGGCTCAGTCCTATCGATTACCCACTTCCTGCTTCCTCTGATCGCCTGCACGGTCGTTTTCTGGATCCTCTCCGTCCGCTCCCTCAATAAAGAGTTCTCAGCCAAGAAAGAGATTATCGCCGAAGCCTGAAACCAAGCCAAAAAAGGGCTAAGAGACTGACCGCAAACCGAGGCTTCGTCGAGTTTTTGGTCAGTCTCTAATGCCTAAAAAGTCGGTCTCATCTGAAAATTTTAATTTTAAAGGTCTTACCTCTTGATAATTTGTTTATTTTTCATTAAGATATCGGCAAAAAAACAGGAGTAAGAAATGGCTGCAATTAGCGCAAAAAATATTTCAAACGAAGAAAAATTTTTAAATCATTTAGCGGGCCAAGATCCCACGTCTTCCCCGATAGGCAAGTACGAATATTATGCTGCCGGTAAAGCCCAACCCCACCCGGTTTGCAACGCCGTTCAATCTTTACTGAAAGGCGGAATCGGCGGAAGCTGTCTGGCCATTGGCGCTTTTCTTGCCTCTCCTTTTTTAAATACCACCTTTCGTGAAAGTGTTTTCGGCACTGTTGAGAAAATGAAAGATGGAATGCTTCCTATTATGCATAATTTAAAAAATATGGGCTTTGAAGAATATAAAGGGACGGCCGCTTATAGTGGTAAGTCGTATTCAAATCCTGAAGAGTATATTTCAGCACACCCCGATCATGTGAGTTCGATTGGTTATTATGCGCACGTACTTCTCGAAAATACTCTTATGCACCCGGTCTTCATTGCCGGAGCCTCTATTGCCGCAGTAGCGGGATGCATCTATTATGCGAAAAATAACGCAGATAAAAGAGAGGCCGAAGCTGAAAAAACATTGGTCGAGCATCTGCAAGGGCGCTATTTCAAAATCGCTGAAAAATTAGAAGCCAAAGGGTTGGCTGCGGAAGGAAACGTAGCCAAAGAAAAAGAGGTGAGAACTTTAGCAACGACTATCTTGACCCGCAAGGTTGAGATCGATGCAGAAGTCGAAAAACTCGGTCTTCCACGCTTAAAGAATGTCCGAGAAATCACTAATCCAGTCTACGAAGCCGCTGAAAAAATTCGGCTTCAATTTAAAGAATAAGTCCAATTCAGGGCCGAGTTTCAAACTCGGCTTTTCTATTTGATTTTTTACAATGCAAATCGTTCATTCCACCCAAGATTCCATGCCATCCCCGATAGGGTAGGGTCAGCCCCGACTTACTTCATAATTCATACTTCTTCAATGAACTCTTGGATCCAATCGATCAGAAGGGAATCGAGCCAGTGGAACCCTTTTTTTCCAGAAGGCTTGCCTAAATATCCCATGTGGCCCCCCTTTTTTGTCTTGAAGACGATGACATTGGAAGGGAGAGCGATCTTATCGAGAGAGGCGCAAGAGATGATCGGATCGTCCTCAGAAAGGAGGATTTTGCAGGGGATCGCGATATCGGGGACGAACTGTCCCGAACTGCATTTGCTGTAATAATCTTGCGCGTCTCGGAACCCGCTGGTAGGAGCCGTATAGATTTGATCGAATTCATAGATTTTAAGGTCTCTTGGAAGATAGATCGGTTTCAAATCCTTAAATTTTTTATGGCGGTAATGGACGTCCGAGCGGAGAAGCCGGTAAAAATACCGCTCATACATTGCATTTTGGGGCTCTCCTAACATCTTGATGCTCGAATAGAGATCGACGGGGGGGCTGATCGCGATCACCCCGATCAAAAACGGATGGGCCAGAGTGCTCAATTCACCAGCGACTTTAAGGACGATGTTGGCGCCGAGAGAAAATCCAATGAGAACAATAGGCGATTCAGGATGTTCCGTCTTCAACGCTTTGATCGCCTCGAATACATCTTCGCTCCGGCCGCTATGGTATATCTGCTTGGCGAGCCCTTTGCCCGATCCGCACCCGCGCATATTGAAACGGGCTGCCCGGATGCCCAGGGGTTCGAGTCTTTTGGCCATCCGGACGAGATTCGGCGATTTATGCGATCCGCAAAGACCATGCACAAGGAGGACGGTTGGATCCGTCGGCTTCCATTTGCGGGGAGTGGTGATTTCTAAAGAGAGTTTATCCCCGTCGGGCAGAGGAACGATTTTTCTATCGGACGGAGGCTCGAAGAAGAAATTGAAGAACGAATTGAAGATCGTCTGTCGATGCGGATCATCAAAAAATGGGAATGGATCGAACGGGATTTCTTGACTCATAACTATCGACTTCTGTAATCCTGATATTAAATTAAATAAAATTATCAATCAATTAATTAAAACAAATAAAACGATCGTAAAATGAAATATGGTTATTTACCAGAGACGGTAGAGAACGGAAACCCTTTAACAAGAGGGATATCATAAAAAATAACCAGCGACTCCTCCCCCGGATTTCTTTTTCCCAAACTCGCGTTCGAAAGATGGTAAAAATGAACTCCAAAGCGGACCCAATCGGTAAATTGCCAAGCCAATTCGACGCCGGAACGAAATTCGACCGGATAGCCCAAGTCTTTTCCACTCCCATGGGCATAATATCCTCCAGCGAAACCCGGCGCGATGAGGAGATGATCGAAAAAAAGGAAATCGAAATTAAGCCCTGCATAAATGTAGAGAGATCCTTTCGCAGTCGCCATAATGCCGGCCAAGGGGCGGAATTCCAAGTAGCGGTTCGGCGATTTCAAGCATTTGAGATGAAACTTATATTCCGCTTCGAATTCGCAGGTCCTATGCTTTTCCCGGGTAAAATCGAAAACACCTGCTGCAAAAGAGAGATAGTCGGGAATGTTCGAGCATTCTACCATCTTTGCGGCAAATAGAAGAACGAAAAACAAACAAATACGCATAGGGCTTTTTTCTTCTCTTTACCTTCCTTTCTCCGCTTGCGCAAGAGAGAATTTCAGAAGACAAAAAAAAGAAGCCTTGATACGCTCCTTGCATCTTTTTTATTTAGGCTTAACAATGTCTGCGGAGTAGATATGAAGATGATACAGAAGTGGGTGGATAAGACGCGTAAGCTCTTTAAATCGTGTGTACTTGTTGCAATTCTGTCTCCCGCGCTCTTGACAGCAGACGAAGATCGAGTTCCCGTCGGATCACGTCTCATGAATTCTGATGCGATCGAACAGATCCAAAACCAAAAAGAAGCACAAGCCGCACCTCTTAAAAAAGAGGCGCGCTCCGGATTTATCTTCGACCGCTACCCTTCAGTGTATTATTCTTCCACTGTCCATTGGCTGACAGGAGTTTCGGCTTTCGGCGACTCGGTTGAGTGCGAAGATGGATCCGTTTGGAAAATCAATACCTACGATAGCTATAAAGCCTTGAGCTGGCGGGCCAACGATCCCCTTTTGATCACGCAGAATACGCGGTGGTTTTCCAGTTATAATTACCGGATCATCAACCGGGCGACAGGTGCTTCGATCGAGGCCAATCTCTACTTAGGCCCCATCCAATACGGAGAGTTTACCCGTTACATCGCATTCATCGACTGGGTCATGGGAGATATCGTGCTGACCGACAATACCCGATGGCAAATCTCAAGTTACGATACTTCCCTATTCCGCGATTGGGAAGTCAACGATGCCGTCATAGTGGGCTACAACAGCGGATGGGATTCAAGCTGCGACAGTATTCTCATCAATGTAAACATGAACAACTTCGTTCGGGCGAAAGAGTTTTAATGAGCGCGATCCATCCTTCCTCCTCTTTGCATGCAGCGAGTCGAGCGTCCGATCGGATCGACCCGTCCGAATCTGCCAAATCAGTAGCTAGGATTGCGACCCTAGTCGCATTGGGCGCCCTTGCTTTATTGGTGAACTTCTTGCTTTTACCCTTCGAAATCGGTTTTGTGTTGACCTTGATCGAATGCGCTTTTTTATCTATCTGCTGCTGCCCTAGCGGAGAATCTGCGGAAAGCAATTTCTCAAGTTCAAGCAGTTCTTATTACCAGCCAATTATCGATTCCCCTCCCCCTCTCTACGTCCCTCCTGTATCTATGAATCCGGTTCCAAGGAGGATCTATGAACCCTTCTCGAGATTAGATGCGCAGATAAATATTGATTTCCGCCGCCATGAAAGAGTGGGCGACGGACCTATAAATAGAGGGCCTCTCGCTCAGAGAATGAGACAAGATCGAGAACCGGTAGGGGGAGGTCATGTTCACATCTCTCCCCTGCCTCCAACAAATATCGCCGTGCACGAACCGGTTGGTGGAGGACATCGGCCAGCAATAGCGCCTATTTCTTCCCCAAGCTTTGAAATAGCGAATCCTGCCCCATCTAGAGAACCTGTAGGACATCGTAAATAAAGAGAAAAAAATGGGAAATATAGTTAAAACAGGAAGCGACTCCAACACAGTTTATGGGAATGGAATGAATGGTGGAATGGCGATCAATCTTTTTGATTTTTACGCCCCTCCCGGTACCCAAGAGCTGGGTGACCCAACTGCATCTGTATCCCGAAATCCTGAAATTACGAATCTTCAAGCGGCTCACTTCGCCCGTCGAGGATCCGAAGAGGAGGTAGAGGTTGATTCTCCTCCCGTTTCGATCGACGAATTATCTGACGATGAAGACCCCAATCCCGAAGAGACAGCGCATTTAAAAAAACTGGCGCAATGCACTCAAGAACAAGCTGAGACATCGCACCATCGAAGAAGAAGCACGATTTTGTTCTCCGATGAGAATGATTGACTTTTTAAACTATTGAGGTGGTTTTATGGCAATTTCAGAATTACCCGCAGGCGGAAGCAACCAAGTCATAGGAATAACTAGCGCGAATCCGGGCCGCAATCGATCGAATTCCGATTCTGATATCCATAGAGCGACGCATAGGTATATTCCTACGAACGTCCCGCCGGCAAGATCGCAAACCCCTTCGACATCGAGTTCTTCTAGCTCTCTCTCTGTGAGCGCTTCTTCCTCTCCCATGAAACCAACTAGCTCGTCTACATCTTCGAAAAAAGAAAGGAGCATAAGCTCTCATTTAAAAGACAGCCCTTATTTAGATCTAACCGACACAGTCCCAGCATCTACATCGTCTTCTTGGAAACCTCCGCATCAATACGAAAAACCATCCGGCTCTGGGGCTTCAGGAACTGTCTATGAAGGCAATTTAAAAACCATCCATGCTATTCACGAAGGGGCTTCTTCGCATCACCTGAAAGTTCCGAGTCCATTTATCTCTAGAGGACGTTCCAACTCAGCCGATTATAGTAGAGATTTAGAAAGATTTAATTCGAATTTGAACCCTCCCCATTCTGCAACCGACGATCCATCTGCAAAGAAACGGAGCGATTCAGATCGAAAACTAAGAGAATGGACGAACTTCGTACAAGCTCACCCACCGGGCTACAATACCCTTGAGTCTGCCTCTCGGAGGTTATCCGCATTGACCGAGGCAACCGATGGTGAAGAAGATGCTCGACCAACCCAGCCGCCGAGCTCGGGACGCTCCTCCGTTAAATTGGAGGAAGAGGACGGAGATTTTTTCAATGCTCTTAATGGATCTCTTTCTCCGATCAGCGATTTGAATGGTCCAAATGCCTCCGTTGATAGTTTGAGTGTGAGCGGAGACGAAGGAGAAGGAGAAGGAGAAGTATGAGTATACCTCTTATCCAGACTGGTTTTCCTAAAGCCGATGAGGAGCACAAATACTCTTCATCGCAAGCATCCGACGGTCCTCGTTCACAGCCTGTCGGCCTTAGCGATCAACGCCAGGTTCAATCCGTCCCCTATCCAGACGGTCTTCGCAGACCTCGCGATCCGCACGAGGTTCCATCGGTTCCATCTGTCGTAAATGCCGATGCTCAAGATTTGCAAAGACAAAACCAGCATCCATCTCCCAGATCTCCTGGATCGCTTAGAAACCGGCATCCTTCGATCACCATTCCAAGCCAAGAGGAAGCGATGCGGGATAGAGCTTTGGCGAATCATCTTCTGGGACCCACTCCCCCTACTAGAGACTCGGGTTCTTCTTCATCGCCGCAGACACCTGCTGGAGCTGTAGAGGCGGCGAGAACTCGACGCGTCCCCAATTCTCCTGATGAAAAATCATTTAGAGGCCAGCATCCTTTGATCGCTATTCCAAGCCATCAGGAAGTAATGCAGGGTAGAGCTTTCGCTAATCATCTTTACGGACCCACCCCCCCTGCTCCCTCAGCTTCTTCCTCTGCGCCGCCAACACCGAATCCGGATGAAAAATTGCCGCCTCGTCATTCTAGGCCGAATCCAGATCCAAATAGATGAACTGTTGGAAATGTGCGAAACCGGTCAGCGAGATTCCGGTTAAAATCGGATTCAGGGCCATTTGTCCCCATTGCGGCGTCGACTTGCACGTCTGCAAGAACTGCCGCTATTACTCTCCTGGAAAACCGAACGATTGCGCCGTTCCAGGGACAGATTACGTAAGAGACAGAGAAGCTTCCAATTTGTGCGAAGAATTTAAAGTCAAAATACCCGAGAACCCCTCCGCTTCAGAACCCTCCGCGAAGGCCCGCCGTCTTTTCGGTTTGGAAGAAACCGAACCTAAAAAGGATTTCAATTCTCTTTTTAAAGAACACCCGAAAAAAGATCCTGAATGAAAAAATGGCTACTGATTCTCATTGCGGCGTTCTCTGCCTCCCTTTCAGCAGAAAACATCCGGCTTCCTGAAGAATTCACTATCGTCGAACGTTTTTTTACCCTCTTTTCCACATTCGATGTCAGCACAGACTTGGATACCTTTGCGGTCGCTCGCAAACGCCTCCTCTCTCTTACGACCTCTTTCGATTTGGAAGACGCCCGCCAGCAGCCGATCGCAACGGCCAGCGCCCGGTTTTTCGCTTGGGGCACCGTCGCTGATGTGACCGATCCGAACGGGGAAAAAATCGGCTGGATCGAAGAGGATGTCCTCAGGATCATCCCTTGGGCGGAATACCGGATTTTCAACCGCGAAAACCAGCTCGCCGCGATCGCGCGGATGAACTTCTGGGGCACTTGTTTCGAACTCTACCCTCCCGACCACCCTGAAGAAGTCTACGCCACCATCAGCCGTCCTCTCATCCGCATTCTCCGCGATTATTGGACGGTGCAAATCCACAATCTGCCTATATTCGAAGAAAACATCATCGATCCCCGCCTGCTCATTATCCTCGCCGTCTTCCAGACCGACAAAGACGCCCGCGACCGGACCCGCGCCGACATCCAAGACGCCCTCCGCCGCGAATTGGACGATTTTGAGGGAAGCCGGTTCTAAGAAGCTTTCTGCGATCTTTTTAATTTGCCTTGCAATTTCTTTTTCGCGCTTTTTAATTTTTCGAACTTCGCCGACTTTATTCAAGTCGTCTTCGTTCTCCAAAATTAAAAATCATCGAAAAATCTAATTGCCTTTCAAATCAAACGATCGCAGACAACTTCTGAGAGCTTATGAGATTTTTTTTCGCATCTTATAATTAATGAAGGAAACTCCATTTAAGACTTTGACCTGCTGTTCTTGGATTTGATATCCATTTTTTAGAAAGAATGGTTTGGCTGTGATGCTCGCTTCAGTACAGATCTCTTTAAGACCCAGTTTTTTGGCCGCTGTTTCTAATGCCTCCAGCAATAGAGCGCCGATTCCTTGATTTTGAAAATCTTTATGAACATAGAATCGGTGCAGGTAACCCTCGGATGTGAGATTGCCGAAACCTAAAATTTTCCCCTCCAATTCAGCGACATAGGCACAATTTTCATCATAGGTGCTATAAATCAAGGGATCCGGCGCCCATGTATTCACCTGTTCTTCAGAGTAATCTTTTCGGTTGATCGAACGGACTGTGTCATAAATGAGCTGCCCTATTTGCGTTCCGTCGGCAAGGAGGGCGGGTCGAATTCGAATTTTTGAATGTCTTGACATGTCGGTGCCGCCAATTAGGCATTTAGAATTTAACGTTCTTCAGCTATTCTAACGGAATGACCCCCTTAAAACCAGAGCTTACCTTTTATCGGCCAAAAGCGGAGAAGCGCTGCCCGATCCCTCTATTTATCGCGCCTGTCAAAGCCGGCTTCCCCTCTTTTGCCGATAATTACATGGAACAGAGCCTCGATTTGAACGAGCACCTCATCCAACATCCGGCAGCCACTTTTTTCGTCCGCGTCGAGGGGGATTCGATGCGGGGGGCGGGAATCCATAAAGAAGACATCTTGATCGTCGACCGGGCGGTCGAGCCGACGAATGGGAAGATCGTCATTGCGGTGATCAATGGCGAATTCACAGTGAAACGGATCCGGATCGTTCAGGAAAATATCTTCCTCGAAGCAGAAAATCCCCAATATGCTCCAATTCAAATCGATCCGAATTGGGATTTTCAAGTCTGGGGAGTCGTCACTTATGTCATCCATAAAGCCGTATAGACAATTATTCGCATTGGTCGATTGCAATAATTTTTTCGCGTCGTGCGAGATTGTTTTTAATCCCAGCCTCGATAAAAAGCCTCTCGTCGTTTTATCGAATAACGACGGCGTCATCATCGCCCGCTCGCAAAAGGCGAAACAACTCGGGATCAAAATGGGTGAGCCGGCCTTTTTGTACCGCGATCGGGCGAAGCGGGGCGAAATCCATATGCTCTCCTCGAATTTCACACTCTACGCCGATATGTCGCAGCGTGTCATGCAGACGCTCTCCTCTTTTTCTCCCGAAAGGGAAGTCTATTCGATCGACGAGGCTTTTTTTCTTCTCGAGCCAGAATCCGATTCCCTTCTCCGAGACCGTTCTGTTGAAATGCGCCGCAGAGTTAAACAATGGACCGGAATTCCCGTTTCAATCGGAACGGCCCCCACCAAAACGCTTGCGAAAATCGCAAACGAAGCAGCAAAAAAAGAAAAAGACCGGGAAGGCGTTTACGTCCTAACCGATCCCGTCGCTATCGAAGAGCGGTTAAAGTCGACTTCTTTGGAGGACATTTGGGGTATTGGAGCAAGACTTGCTGAAAGACTCAAAAGAAAAGGGATCTATACAGCGGCCCAGCTTGCAAAGGCCGACGACACATGGATCCGAAAGCTGCTCGGCGTAACGGGATTTCAGACAGTTTTGGAATTGCGGGGCACTCCGTGCTTTCAACTCTCCGAAGAACCGGGCAAGAAAAAGAGCATCGTCTGTTCCCGTTCTTTCTCCCAGAAAATCGAAGACCTTTCTCTTTTGCAAGAAGCAGTGGCCGCCTTTGCCGCGAACGCGGCTGAAAAATTGCGCGAACAGGAGAGCTTTGCCAGTTTCTTATCGGTATTCGTGTCAACAAGCCCGTTCGAAGAACACTATGAATCCCGTTCCTGCCACGTCCAGATTCCCAACCCTACTTCTTATACTCCGGAACTGATCGCATTGGCCAAAGAAGGAGCGGCTCAAATCCACCGCCCCGGATGCAGTTACAAGAAAGCGGGGGTTTTATTAGGAGATTTTACCGATGTCGATGCCTTTCAAACAGACCTGATCACCCCAAATCCGGATTCGACAAAAAAACAAGAAGCCATGAAGGTCATGGATGAAATCAATGCCAGATACGACAAGCCGTCTCTCCGATTTGCCGCCGAAGGGATCGATAAGCATCCCACAAGCCGCTCTTGGAAAAGCGCCCGGACGAACGTTTCGCCCAAGTTCACCACAAGTTGGCACGATCTGCTGAAAATTTCTTAGTTCTCGATCAAATAATCGTTGCATTTCTCAATGGACTTTTCGTAGGATCCACCTTAGCAGGGAGAGAATGCATGTGGGACCATCTATGGGATTATTTTGTCGAAACTTTAATGGTCCTCTTTTTGCCGCTTGTCTATTCTTATCATGCAGTATCGACCGACCTGTTCTTGAATTTTTCCTCTAAGGAAGCGACAGGCTTAGAACAGGCAGGCAACCATCTCCTATCTCCTTTTCAATATCTTTTCGCAGGTCGGATCGCCATCGAACATCCAGACGGTTCGATCGAATTCATCCAGCGGTACGATTATGAACACGATTTTTGGAAAAATACTGCGACGAGCCTCGCTGCCCTTCCTCCAAGCCTCGCTCTCGGCTGCGCCGTAAAAGGCTTAAGCTTTTTCAATGAAGAGACCCGAAAGAGACACGCTTCGATCAAAGCGGCCTGGAATTCAAAAAAGATTTATCAATCGAATGAAGAAGCTTACCGGAAAGCGGGATTGGATCTTAGAGACCCAAAAGAAGCGGTTTTCCATCCTCCGCAAGGCTATTTGCGCCGCGAGGGAGAAGAACATTGCCTTGACGAAGAGAAAAAGTTGCTCAAGGAAATCATCTCCCTTCTCAATCAGGAGAAAATCGCCTGGTGGGTCGATTGCGGGACCTGCCTGGGAACGTTCCGTTATGGAGGCATCATTCCATGGGACGGGGATATCGATATAGCCGTCCTTTCCCCCGATTTTGAAAATGTGCGCCGCGTCTTGAACCAACTCGATCCGGTCAAATATTTAGTCGAGGATTGGTCCACCCGCTCCCATCCGCAAAGCTACATCAAAGTCTTTATCCGGGATAAGAATTCTTTGATCGACATCTACCATTTCGAAATCCTGCCCGAAAAACGGCAGATCAAATACATCCTTGCGCTCGAAACGAATATGTTTTTTCCCGAATGGTGGAAAATCAGGGAGCGCCGCTTCACGCCTCCCGTTTCCTTCGACACCGTGTTCCCTTTGAAAAAGTCTCTGTTCGACGGTATCGAGGTCTTCATCCCCGCCGATCCGGAAAAATACCTACAGAGGTATTACGGACAAAACTTGGCGCCCGCTAAAATCTACGATCCAGTGACTCACCGCTATGAAAAAGACCTGAGCCATCCCTATTGGCAGCGGGCCTACGCGCACTAGAGAGTCGCATTGAATCCTTGATTGAATTTCCACCCAATCGAGTATAATAAAAAAACGAATCAAGGATATGTGCCATGGATAAAAAAAAGTTTCTTACGGCGTGGATGATCGCCCTGATCAACGTTTGCGCCGTATGCAATATAAAAAACTTCCCCCTTTTGGCCGAATACGGTCTTTCGGTGATTGTGTTCTTAATTCTATCCTCTATCCTTTTTTTCATACCCGTGGTCCTTGTTTCATCGGAGCTTTCCTCCGCCTGGGCCGACCGGGGCGTATATACATGGGTTAAAGCAGCTTTAGGGCCGCGGTTCGGTTTCTTGGCCATTTGGTTCCAGTGGATTGAAAACGTCATCTATTACCCGACCATCCTTTCGTTCATCGTGACCACATTCGCCTATATCTTCGATCCGGCTTTGGCAAATAATAAAGCCTACGTCATGATAGCCATCCTCATCACATTCTGGTCTGTGACTTTCATCAATTTCATGGGAATGCGAGTTTCGGGGTGGCTGAGTTCGATCGCAGCCCTTTTTGGGACGATCATCCCTATTATCCTCATCATTTTTTTAGGGCTCGCGTGGGTATTGCTGGGCCACCCAATGCAGATTACTTTCAGTTGGAAGGCCATGGTTCCAGACTTTTCATCGATCAACCAGCTCGTCCTTTTATCCGGGGTGCTTCTCGGGCTTGCGGGAATGGAAATGTCGGCGGTCCATGCGAAAAATGTCCGAGATCCCGCCCGCGATTACCCCAAAGGCATCTTTCTCTCGGCGATGCTGATCCTCATTTTTTCAACGCTTGGATCGCTGGCTATCGCGTCGATCGTTCCCGCCAAGGAGATTCAGCTGGCGTCTGGAAGCATGGAAGCATTCAGCTACCTATTCAAAGCTTTCAAAATGCCCTGGGCGATTCCTATCATTGCCGCGGTTACGACTTTTGGGGCTTTGGGAATGATGAGCACTTGGGTAATCGGTCCCTGCCGCGGCCTGCTTGCTACGGCGGAAGACGGCGACTTGCCTCCCATTTTACATAAAGCGAATAAACAGGGGATGCCAATATCCATTCTGATCGCTCAGGCGGTGATCGTCACGATCCTCTCTCTCGTTTTCTTATTCATGCCAACCGTCAGCAGCTCGTATTGGGTTTTGCTGGCCCTCTCTTCGATGCTCTACATGATCATGTACGTCATGATGTTTATCGCAGCGATCGTACTCCGCTATAAGCATCCCAACGTTCCGCGAGCCTATAAAATCCCCTACGGAAATATAGGAATGTGGGTCGTATCTGTTCTTGGGATTATTGGAGCGAGTTTCGGATTCTTTGTCGGATTTTTGCCTCCGAGCCAAATCGATACAGGCAAATTGATCATACTCGAATGTTTCTTGATCGGAGGCGTTCTCGTTTTCACCATCCTGCCGTTGGCGATTTACGCTCTACGCAAACCGAGCTGGGCTAAAAAGCCTTAGTTGGAGACTGGATTGGAAGGCTCTATTTGGAGATAAGGGTTGGCTTCTTCTGGCGTATCGGCAAGAACATATTGAGGATGGTTCTTCTGAATTGCAATCTGGGAAATGAGATGGATCAGATCTTCTTCTTTATCTTTAATAAATTCATGCACATCGCAATGGCTTGTATATGATGTGGCTGCGGACCAGTTGGAACTCTTTTCTTTGTCAAAGAGGGGGAATAAGGACACAACGAATATATTGCGAGGGTGGGTTGTCGTTCCATTCGAACGTAACTTCAGCAGGATAAATTCCCTGCCGTACGGATCCACCGCTCTCATTACACACGCTGGCATGTTTTGATTTTTTATGAAATCGATTTTTTCGACTTTTGGCTCTCGGATTTTTAAATGGGGAAGTTGATAAAATTTTTCTTTACCACCGAAGAGATCTTGGATTTTTGAATGGAGAGGGGTCATTTCATGGGCAGTCAGGCGCACTTTTCTTTCTTTAAAATACAGGTCTTTAGCCTCTATGAGCGGAGCCACTAAATTCGCATAGACATAAGATCTTGCGGCCTCAATACTTGAACTCATAATCGCCCCATTTTTTATTATTTGTATCTATATTATACCCATTTGAACTATATTTATATCATCTAAATAAATTTTTATCATAAAATAGTAGAAAAAAGGTTCGTATGGGCAAAGAAAACTGGGATTCCTCTGAACAGTGGTATACGGATTGCGTAGGCGAAAAGGGACACTATTATCATCAGTCTGTAGTGCTTCCCGCCGCTTTGCGCTTATTAAACTTGAAAGAAAAAGGGTCTCTTCTCGATCTCGGTTGCGGACAGGGGGTCTTGGCCCGCCATTTGCCTGAGACGATCGACTATTTTGGGATCGACAATTCCCAGGAACTCATTTCTTCCGCCCGTCGTCTAACTCGTCGTAAAAATGCCCAGTTCGCTGTCGGGGATGTTATAGAAAAGCTGCCCTTAGAAAAAACGGACTTCGACCGTGCCTGCTTCATCCTTTCCCTGCAGAATATGGAAAACCCGAAATCTGCGATCGCAAATGCCGCCAAGCATCTGAAAACAGGGGGAAAGCTTCTCATTTTTATGAATCATCCCTGTTTCCGCATCCCTAGGCAGAGTGATTGGGGCATCGATGAGAGGGCCAAATTGCAATACCGCAAAGTCAATCTCTATATGTCAGAGCAAAAAATTCCGATTCAAACGAATCCGGGAAAAGGAGAGCGGTCAGCCGTCACTTTTTCCTACCATTTTCCTCTTTCCGCTTACACACAATGGTTGAATCAAGAAGGTTTCTCCATCGATTCGATCGAAGAATATTGCTCCGATAAAAAAAGCGAAGGAGCAAAAGCGCGGATGGAAGATCGCGCTCGTCGCGAAATCCCTCTGTTTCTGTCTCTTTTGGCAACTTTCCGAAAATAATTCGCAACAAAATTTCGATCCATTACACTTCCGTGAAACGGTGTGTGTATGTGCGGAGTTTTCGGATATGTCGGAGCTAAAGATCCTTTAAAAATGTGCGTCGCTGCATTGGAGCAGCTTGAGTATAGAGGCTATGATTCGACGGGAATCGCAGGACTTTCCGAAGGATCGCATCTTAATTTGCAAAGAAGCGGGAAAGCTGTCGAAGCTCAAGCAGAAGCTGAACATGGGCCTGCTCGATTTAGTAATCGGGCACACTCGCTGGGCCACGCATGGGAAAGTCAACCAAGAAAATGCCCATCCCCATCTCGATTCGAAAAATGAAATCGCCATCGTCCACAACGGGATCATCGAAAATTACGACTCTTTGCGCGAACAACTGAAATTGGATGGATGGATCCATTTACATCGGAAACGGACACCGAAGTGATCGTGCAGCTCATCGCGAAACACTATCAGGGCGATCTTGTCCAAGCCGTCCATCGAACGATTGGGATGCTGAAAGGGATTTTCGCTATTGCTGTGATCCACAAAAGCCATCCCGACCAAATCATCGCCGCGGCCCGAGAATGCCCCTTGTCCGTCGCCTACGATGATTCGCGCTCCGAATCGATCGTCTCATCCGATCCGAACGCCTTTCTCGGCTCGACATTGAATGTCTTTTTCTTGCGCCATGACGAGATCGCAAAAGTTCGCAAAGGGAAAGTAGAAATATTCGATGCCAAATTGAAACCGATCGAAAAAAAATCGGAGCGGCTGGAAGGAGACTATAAAGCCCCTTCCAAAGAAGGCTTCGAGCATTTCATGCTGAAAGAAATCTACGAGCAGCCCTCGACGGTCCAAAAAGCCATGCTGGGCCGCTTTGAAAATGGAAACATTGAATTCGAATCGCTCCATTTCAGCGATGAAGAATTGAAGAAAACTCCCCAAGTTTGGATTTTCGGTTGCGGCACATCCGCTCATGCCGGGGCGATCGGATCGCAGTTATTGGAAGATTTAGCCCATGTCCCAGCAAATTTAGAAATCTCTTCGGAAGCCCGCTTCAGGATTCCCATCATTTCGAAAGACTCCTTGGTCCTCGCGATCAGTCAATCGGGAGAGACGGCCGACACCTTATCCGCTGTCCGGGAAGTGAAAGCCCATGGATGCAAAGTTCTCGGAATCTGCAACGTAAAAAACTCCGCGCTGACACGCGAATCCGATGGCTGTATTTATATGAAAGCCGGTCCAGAAGTCAGCGTTTGCTCTACGAAGGCCTTTACCTCGCAAATGGCCGTTCTGGCCCTTTTCTCGCTCCATATGGCCCGACTTAGAGGAATGAGCCGAGAGAAGGCCATAGCTTTCCACGAAGAGCTCAAAAAAATTCCCGGACAGATCCAAGAAGTCATCGAGCAGGCGCCGCTGATTCAGAAAATCGCGAAAAAATACTGCCGCTATGAAGATTTTTTCTTCATGGGACGACGCTACATGTATCCCGACCTGCATGGAAGCCGCCCTGAAACTCAAAGAGATCTCTTATGTCAACGCGAACGGCTATCCCGCAGGAGAACTCAAGCATGGACCGATCGCCCTTCTCAATCCTCTCTTTCCGGTCGTCGCTTTTTGCGCGAATCAAAAAACCCAAGACAAAATCGTCAGCAATCTGATGGAGGTCAAAGCGCGGGGGGCCCCGGTACTCGCCTTCGCTCCAAAGACTTTAAAAGCAGTCGGAGGAATCGCCGACGATGTCGTCTGGCTGCCGCCGACGATCGATGAGCTCGCCCCCTTCCCCTCCAGCGTAGCGGGACAGCTTCTCGCCTACTACATCGCGAAAGAGCGCGGCTGCGATATCGACCAGCCCCGCAATCTCGCCAAATCGGTAACGGTCGAATGACTAAATTCGAGGCTCAAAAAGCTCAGGCTCAAAAAGAAAGAGACCAAGCCTGCCTCGTCGAATCGAAATGGGTCTATCGGGGCCGGATCGTCAATCTGAAACTTGAAACGTACCGTTTTGGCGAACGGACAAAAGTTGCCGAAATCGTCCACCGTCCCAATTGCATCGCAATCGTCCCTATCGACCCGCATGGCCGCATCGTTCTCGTGCAGCAATGGAGGCGCGCTGTCGGCGAAATTATGGTGGAACTGCCCGCCGGCACGATTGAGGAGAATGAAAAACCCATCGATTGCGCAAACCGCGAATTGAGAGAAGAAACAGGATTCGCATCCAAAGAAATCATTCCCCTCGGAGGCTTTTACAGCACGCCGGGCTTTTGCAGCGAATACATGCATCTCTTCGCAGCCAAACAGCTCTACTCCTCTCCCCTTCCCCCCGATCAAGACGAGGCCATCGACCTTCTTTTCCTCACCCTTGATGAGGCTATCCAGCAGATCAAAAACAACCAAATCCACGACGCTAAAACAGTTGCGGGAATCCTCCGTTATGCCTTATTCATAAAGGCGTGAACAGATTATTGTGCAACTAAAGGCATATATTTTTCGAAAAGAGATCGCATATAGGAAAGATCTCGAACAGCGCCAAAGTGAATGACGAAATCTCCCGGCTCATAACATAACGATGGATCTGCACATCCGTAATCCTCAGGATTGAATGCGTTAATTTCTTTTGACTGAAAGATTTTTGTATGCGCTTGAATTTCAGGATTGCCCAATTCTATAATGATCGCTGTCTGTTCCCATGGATGACCAGAACACTCCTCATGCGTATAGACTTTTTTCAAAAAATCGCGACTCCAAGCGCAATTTTTGAGAAAAAATTCTCCACTGCATACCCAAGTAAGTTCCCGGTTAATGATAAAATCGTAGTTTGGATCTATGAAATTTTCCAGAGGCGATCCAAAATCCATAATCAAGGAATCGGCGTCGGTCCAAAAAATCCATTCGTATTCGTTAGATTCAAGCACATTTTGTATTAAAAGGATCTTGCTCCAAGCGGGAACGCGAGACGGGTCCAAAGAGACTTCTCCGCAAAAAAAATCATAACCGTGTTTCTGACAATATTGGCGCTTATTTTCAATTCCTAAAGAGACAGCTTCCAGATATTTCTCACCCGCAGCCAGCGTCACAACAGCAATCTTACTGGCGCCAAAAACAAAACAGTTCAAAGACAAAAAAATCAAAACCAAAAAGTTTTTCACATTCGTTCTCCAATTGACATATTAAAGGTACCGCGCTTCAACCCAACAGCTCTGTTCCGCAGGATCGTTTGACTCATGAATAGATGTTATCTCGATCATTCTTCTCATTGCGCATTCGCGTACAGCCTGTTGCACGTTCGCAGAATGATAGTTGTTAATCCATAATGGGGTATTTGCGTGAGCCAGATTTCGAGTATTGACAATATCCGTTAGGATATTCTGGGAGGCACGAGACCCATCGATATAAATTAAATCAAACTTCGCTTCCGGATTTGCTTGCTGAAATTTCGAAACTTCGACGGAAGAGGCGCCTTCTATAAACGAAAACAGGTTTTTATATTTTCGAAGAAAGTAGTCTGCAGCAGCCTTTACATATGGGGGGTCATTGATATCGACTGAAACGAATTGTTTCAAATTTGCGCAGGAAGTGAAAAATATGTCTGTGCTTTTCCCTCCATATAGGCCAATTGCAAAAATGCTCTGAATATATGGATAGGCTTTAAGACGTTCTACAAATTGTTGCCTTTGCAAGGGGGGCACGTATCCCACAGAATTTGAAGAAAGTTCAAACCCATAAATTCCTAGATAATAATCCAAAGTAAATAAAGCGGGATCATTAATTGTTTCCTGACTATATTTTTGCATTAATGTGTTCAGCAATTCTAAATTAGTTCCAGCAAAATGGAAAATAAAATCTCCGGTCTGGTAGATCGATTGCGACCCAACATGCGGAAATTGTTCTTTAGGAAAGGAGTTCATGATTCTTTGAGGGAATAGCTTTATGTATGCGTAATGGGACGGATTTATCTTTAATTCTTCAATCATCGCGCATTGTTCCCACCAGCGATGATGAATGCATTCTGTATGGCCATAAATAATTTTAAGAAATTGTCTGCTCCATTCGCAATTTTTCATGAAGAACTCTCCCGCGCAGATGCTAGCGAAATCAACTGTGATCACCATATTGTATCTCTCATCAATCAGGTCTTCCAGCCGGATCGAATGATTCATAATGAGTGAGTCAGCATCTGTCCAAAATAACCACTTATATGAAGAATTTTCCATCAACTTGTTTAAAAGCAAAACCTTGCTCCATGAGGGACTGCGAGAGGAATCCAGCGTTTCTTCGCACACAATGAAATCGTAGCCATGGAGTTCGCAATATTTCTTTTTGTTCTCAATTCCGGGAGTTACTATTTTCCTGTATTCAGTTCCTGAAGCAATAGTTACAACTGCAATATCGCTTGCATACGCAGCCGCAAAGAGAAATGGAAAGAAAATGACGAATAGGATTCTCAAAATTCACCGCCGTAGCAAAACTTTTTTGGTAAGTTTCTGCTAAACAGTTTATTCTAATCCACTGAAAATTTGACAAAGGCTAAGAAGCAGTTGCGGGAATCCTCCGCTACGCCTTATTCGTTAAAGACCTAAAAGGATAGAATTTCCCCATCCATTCACTCGCAATCTCGCCGTGCTGCCTGAAATCCCACCTTGGCTCAAGAACGAGCCAAGTTGAAATAACTAAGTTCAGTGAGGAGCTTTCCCGCGATCAAAGACACAATCGCAAAATTCCGCGCAGGTGTTTGAGGCGAAGAAGATACTCTCTGAGATGGCGGAACGATTACAGTCCTCGATCCCTGGTCTAGGGGCGGCATGTCACTCTTTAGACCCGACTGTTTGAACGGCTCCGAATCCTGACAGCCGAGGAATCCCGAAAGACGTGCCGCTTCCGTTGCTCGATTGACATCAAATGTTGACTCAACCGGCTCAGGGCCCTTCATTACATGCGGCGTTCCCCGCTGAGAGGTAGGTTCCGATTTAAGACCTTTGAAAGCAGACTGTCCCCCAAGCCCTTGCGCCGGCGCTGTCGCCGAACGCGATTCGGAAACCGAAACTCTGGATGGATGGATCGATCGATCCACAAGATCATATACTGGAAGCCCCGAGGGCGAAATGCAGCCTGCATATTTAAATAATTCTTGTCCCTGATTTTTAGATAAATACAGCGGGAATTGGCGAGTCTCGCCATTAGCCGTGAACGTTGCGTTTTCATTCCCGTATTGGGATCCTCTTGTAGCTATATAAACAGTACTCATAAAAAAATTCCTCAAATTTTAGGTAAAAAAATTAATTAAATGGCGTGTGCTTATTCAAGAGAAATACGAGCGCCATATTTTTCAAATATCATCCAATGATTATACAACCATAGTTAGTTATTTTAAATTAAAAAATGTTTTAACAACAAAACCTTAAATTAAATATAGTTTATATTAAAATATACTATCACGTTTAATTTAGGATTAATATGTCAATTCCTCCTGTTAGTTTAAGTGCACAATGGCGAAATCGCACCGAAAAGCTTGCACACGCAGCCGATGCGGTTCCTTCGGCCAATGAGGGCATCCAACAAGAGAGAATGAATAGATTTTTATCTGAGTGCGCGAGTCTATTGCACAGCGAAGTGGGCATCGACCCAGAACGTTTCGCCGAAATGCGCCGCGATCTGACAGAGAAATCTACATCTGCCTTTTTCGAGTATTGGTGTCGAAACGAGTCCGCCCCCGCGTCCATTCAATCCGATATCGAAGCGATCCGGCGACTCGAAGCCGAGCCAGGGATTGCGGACACCCCGCTTGAAATGTTGAGACGGATTGCGGGGGATTACTCCCATAGTTAGGGCAGTCGCTTCTATAAACTGTTGCACGAATCATCTCCTATGCTTTATTCATGATGTCATGAAAAAACTCTTCTTAGGCTTGGATTGCAGCACGCAGAGCCTGTCTGCGATCCTCATTGATTTCGACTCCAAAAAGGTCGTTTACGAAAAGCAGCTAAATTTCGAAAAGGAATTCCCTCAATACCAAACAAAGAGCGGGACTCTTCGCCAAGGCCATGTCGTCCACAGCCCTCCGCTAATGTGGGTCGATGCTCTCAAGCGGCTCTTTGCGGAAATGAAAAAAGAGGCCGACCTCGGAAGCGTTTTGGCCCTCTCCGGCTCGGCGCAGCAGCACGGTTCGGTCTATTTGAATGAAACCTTTCCATCCGCCCTCGACACGTTGCGCCTCGAACACGCCTTTTCAAGAAAGACCGCCCCGATTTGGATGGATTCATCGACTACTGAAGAGTGCGAAGAGATCCGAAAAGCGATGGGAGGCTCTTTGGCCGTTATTGAAGCTACCGGATCGAATACCTTCGAAAGATTTACGGGTCCGCAAATCCGCCGGTTTTATAAAACGGAACCCGACGCCTACGCAAAAACCCATTCGATCGCTCTCGTCAGTTCTTTTCTAGCATCTTTGATGACGGGCAAACTAGCCCCAATCGACTATGGCGATGGATCGGGGATGAACCTCATGGATATCCGAACAAAAGAGTGGCATCCAAGAGCCGTAGAAGCGACAGCTCCAGGATTATTGCAAAAACTCCCTCCTCTCGCCCCAAGCACAACCGTCGTCGGCAAAGTCAATCCCTACTTCCATCAATACGGCCTGAACCCAAATGCCCTTTCTCTCGCTTGGACAGGCGACAATCCGAGCAGCCTGGCGGGACTCGGCCTGATCGAAGAAGGGATCGTAGGAGTCAGTTTAGGGACGAGCTTTACTTATTTCGGCTGCCTCAAACAATTCCATATCGACCCGAAAGGAGAAGGGCACCTTTTCGTCAGTCCCACTGGCGATTATATGACGCTCAACTGCTTCCTTAACGGCGCTTTGGCGATCCAAAAATTGAGAGAATCCTACGGTCTCGATTGGCCCGCTTTCAACCGCCACCTAGAAAACACTCCGCCTGGCAACGGCGGCGCCCTCATGCTCCCCTATTTCGATCCGGAAATCATCCCTAAAATCCTCCATCCGAAACTCCATCGCCTTCATTTGAATGAAAGAGACGCCCCTGCCAATTGCAGGGCTCTCGTCGAAGCGCAAATGATGTCGATGCGCCTCCACGCCGATTGGATGAAATTCAAACCCAGGGCCATCTATGCGACGGGCGGCGTGTCCCACAACTTGCCGATCCTCCAAATCCTCGCAGACGTTCACAATTGCACCGTACTCAAAAACGACGTCTCCAAAAGCACCGCTTTAGGGGCAGCGCTGAAAGCCGCGTACGCCTACTTCGGCAATAAGAGCTGGAAGGAAATCGTTGCCGGCTTTACAGACCCGATTCCCGGTGCCGAGCCGAATCCCCGAGCCATACCCATCTACGACTCTCTCATCGAAAAGTACCGACAGTTCGAGCAAAATTTTATTTCTAAATGATTTAAAAAAATCCCTAGCTCTCTTATTCTTTGCGCGATCTTTTAAAAAGGAGTACCCGTTATGCTGATTGATAAGGCGCAACTCGAACGTGGAGACCTCGTCGAATTTGTTCACGAAAACCTTCCTTCGCAATTAAAAGGAAAAACTTACACAGTTATTCATGGACCCAGGTTCCTTACTCCGGAAAGGGAATATTTCAGCCTCTTAACTTGTCCTTACGAAAATCAATCCGTGCAATTCTTGAATTTACGAGGCCGGTACATCAAAACTTGCAGTCAATGCGAGGATATAGCTGAACACGGCGGAGGACCTGGTTACCCATTTAACACGGTTCTTCCCAAAGGCTATGGAATTAAATTAATAGCAGCGAATGGGAAGACACTGACTTGGGTTTAGAATGAGAACGCAAAGACGCAAAAAAGTTATTGCAGCGTCTTTGCGTTATTATCATCTGTTTAGGGAATCTCTAATCCCTTAACCTGTGCAGCAAGCCTTCCAGCATTTCTTGTCGGCCCGACTTCGGTTTCGGATCGAGTTTGTTTTTCTCGACGTACTTAGAAATCGATTCGAAGTTCATTTCCCCTTTCAAGATTTTCTGGCCGAATTTGCCGTGCCAGCCTTTGTAGCGCTCTTTCATAAAGGCGTCGATTTGTTTTTTCTCGATCAGCTCGGCAGCGTGGATCAGCCCTTTGGCCAGCGTGTCTACGGCGTTGATGTGGCCTGAGAAAAGGTCTTGCAGATCGATGCTTTGGCGCCGCACTTTGGCATCGATGTTAAAGCCGCCCGATTTGAAGCCGCCGTTTTGGAGGATGAGGTATAATGCATGAGCATATTCGGCCCCATGAATGGGAAACTCATCGGTATCCCAGCCGAGAAGTGGATCTCCTTCGTTGGCGTCGATGCTGCCGAAAATGTTATGCGCGATCGAATAGGCAATTTCGTGAGATAGAGTATGGCCAGCGAGGGTTGCGTGATTCGTCTCGATATTGAATTTGAACTCTTTCTCCAGGCCGTATTTCTGAAGGAAAGCATAGGCGTTCGCGCAATCGAAATCGTACATGTGTTTGAACGGCTCGCAAGGCTTAGGCTCGATGAGGAGCAGTCCTTTGAATCCGATCTTGTGTTTGTAATCGACCAGCATAGAGAGGAAACGGCCGTATTGGTCAAGTTCCTGCCCGATATCGGTATTCAGGATCGTCTCATAGCCCTCCCGGCCTCCCCAAAGGACGTAGTTATGCCCTTTGAGCTGATGCGTGACGTCTAGGGCGTTTTTCACCTGATGGACCGCCATCGCGAACACTTCGGGGTCTGGATTGGTCGAAGCGCCTCCCAAATACCGAGGATGTCCCGTCAAATTCGCCGTTCCCCAAAGAAGTTCGATTTTTGTTCGCCGCATTTCCTTTTCGATGAGTTCCGCCATCTTCCACAAAGAGACCCCTTCCGGAGCGACGTCGACATCGTGGAAGGTGAAATACTTGAGCCCCATTTTTTGGATGAACTCGAAACCGGCCAAGATTTTGTCTTCAGGCGAAGAGAGCCAAGGCCGATGGAATGCGGGCAGGCCGAACATGTCATTGCCGGTCCAGCAAAAAGTGTGCCAAAAACAGACCGAAATCCGGAGCTGTTCTTCCATCGTTTTGCCGAGGACTTTTTTCTTTGGGTCGTAATAGCGGTATTTAACAGGAGGGATGTCGGAGAAAAATTTCATATTATTTTCCTAGTTTGCGCCAGCCTTTGCCGGAATAGAGGTTTTCTTCGATCTCTTCCAACGAAACCCCTTTGGTCTCAGGGACAAGGTAGTAGATGAAAACGATCGAAAGGATGCTGAAAACCATGTAGACGGAAAAAGTGCCTGAAGCGCCCAAAATTTGCACGAGTTTTAAAAAAGTAGCTGTGACGAGCAGATTGCTCGCCCAATTCACGCATGTAGCCAAGCTGGCCCCGATCCCGCGGACTTTCAAGGGATAGATTTCGGCGATCATCAGCCACATGATCGGACCTAAGCTGAAGGCAAAACAGGCGATATAGAGAAGCATGCTGATCAAAGCGATCCAATGGAGCGAAGGATCGAGCTCAGTCGAATAGCTGAACAGCCAGGCGAGAGCTCCGAGCCCCGCGGCCATGCCGATCAGGCCCGCTATAAGAAGAGGACGCCTGCCGAGCCAGTCGATCAACGGCAAAGAAACAATGGTAAAAAGGACGAAAATCGCCCCGATGCCCATCGTCGCCAAAATCGCGGTCGTCGAACTGCCGAATCCCGACATTTCTAAAATGCTCGGGGCATAGTATAAAATCGTATTGATCCCGGTTACTTGCTGAATGAAGGCCAACGAGAAACCGATCCACAAAACAGGGCGGACCGTTTTAGAAAACACGGCGGTCCATTTTGCCGATTCCTTTTTTAAAGTCAGCTTGATCGCTTCAATCTCTCCATCGATCTCGGTTTTAGCCCCCCGGATTTTTTGAAGCACCCTGCGCGCCATGGCTTCGTGCCCTTTGGAAAGGAGCCAGCGAGGGCTGTCGGGGAGAGTGAGCATTCCGATAAAAAGAAAGAGTCCCGGCACAAATCCCAATCCGAGCATCCAGCGCCAATTTTCGGTATAAGCAAAGCAATAATCGACGATATAGGAAATCAAAATACCTATACTGATAGCTAGCTGGTTCAATGCGACTAGAGCCCCTCGCTGTTTGTGGGGAGAAATCTCAGATATGTAAAGAGGCGCGGTATACGATGCGATGCCGATCGCCACTCCGACCGCAATCCGGCCCAAAATTAATTCGAGAACCGAGTGGGC
Organism: uncultured Chlamydiae bacterium; assembly: GCA_963713105.1. Classification (GTDB taxonomy): domain Bacteria; phylum Chlamydiota; class Chlamydiia; order Chlamydiales; family SM23-39; genus CAVQKJ01. The sequence goes on along the minus strand of CAVQKJ010000004.1, from coordinate 104,539 downwards.
GATTGCCGTAGCAAGGGACGCGGCCATAAAAATACAGGCTACGACAAGCAAAAGCTTTTTCCGTCCGAAATGATCGGTGAGCCGCCCGCTGAAAACCGCTCCCGCAAGAGCCCCGAATAATACGGCGCCCATCACGATCCCGTTTTCACCGGCCGTCAAAGGATAATCCTTCACGATAAACAAAATCGCGCCAGACATCACTCCTGTATCGTAACCGAACAAGATGCCCGACAAGGCAGCGACCAAGGCCATCAACAAGTAATAGTGCTTCATAGCCAACCACACTACCATCTCTTTCCAAATCACGCAAAAAATTCTTTTACGCTTCATGGATGAGACAGTGAATGGGGGCTTAAGATTTAACAAGCTTAGGATATGAGCATCAGGTGACAGGATATGCATGATATGCGCGAAGCGCACGACAGGATAAGCAGGATAAAAAAATAGATGGTGAATACAAACTTAGTAAGTATCAGTTTTATAGATATATCATGTTGTTTTGTATCCTAAGCCTGTGACTTTCCGAGTTTGTATTTTCATATCATTTTTTATCCTGCATATCCTGTCGGTGCGCCGCGCGCCGTATCCTGCATATCCCGTCACCTGATGCTCATATCCTAAGCCTGTTATTACCCATGCTCGTATTCACGCTGCTGTTACTTGGGACTGCGCTATCTTGTTGCGGGAATCTTGGGTAATGTTTTATGGATAAGTCATGAGTTGGCGAAAAGCGTGCATCGCACTTTTGATTCTCATCTTGTTGATTGGGGTTTTGTTTTTACCGCAGATTGCCTCTATGGGATTCGGCAAAAAAATCGTTCTCAAAGCTCTTGAAGCAAAGACCAAGGGACCCGTTGAAATCGACACTTTGTCCTTGAGCTGGCTTGGACCGCAAAAGATCCACGGCGTCCGGTTTTCCAATCCAAATGTGGAAGGGTCGATTGAAGCCTTAGAATTTCCCGTTCCCCTCTGGTCGATGGGAAGCTCGGATATTTTTTCGATTAAAAACGGTTCATTCTTTTTTTCTACTGGATCGATCGAACAGGTGAATGGTTCGATTGTTGGGAACGAATTCGATCTGGCCGGCATCGCTCAGTCCGAAGAGAAGGCTCCGGGATATGTGAATGTAAAGGGTAAGTTCGTGTCCAGTAAGAAATTCGAGATCGAAGCGGATTTGAAAAACGTTCCTTCAGGAGCTTTGGACATATTTGATGCAACTCGTGGCCTAGCTTATGATATACTAGGTCCCAGTTTCAATTTAAACGGAACTATTAGCAATCCCGGCCCTGTCGATCTCAATCTCGCCTCAGATAGCGCGAAAGCGGTTCTGAAGGGCGAATTGGACGGACGCGCCCTTGTCCTGCGAGAACCTTTTACGGCTTCCTTTTATCTCACTCAAGGTTTGAGCGAATCTCTGTTAAGGGACATGAATCCCCTCTTTTTGACAGGGGTCGAGTCGAAGGATCCGATCGCCCTCACAATTTCCAATCGGGGATTCTCCCTGCCTATTCATCCTTTTTCATTGCATGAGGCGCAAATCGGCCAAGCTACGATCGATATGGGTCAGGTCCAATGCCGGATCGGCAAATCGTTCGCATCCATCATCAACCTGCTCAAAGCATCCCGTTTATCGAACGCGCGCCAGATCAACGCCTGGTTCACTCCGATGGCATTCAGCCTCCAAAAAGGCGTGCTCCACACAGGAAGGATGGATGCCCTTTTGGCCGATTCCCTCCATATCTGCACTTGGGGAGATATAGACTTGATCGCCGACCGGCTCCACATGTATCTCGGAATACCGGCAGATACTTTGACTCAATCGTTCGGCATCCATAACCTCCCGTATTCCTTTGTATTGAAAGTTCCCATTACCGGCTCGACCAAAGACCCAGATTTGGAAAAAGGGCCCGCAACGGCAAAAATCGCTGCGATGATCGCAGGCCAGCAAATTCCTAAAAAAGGGAAAATTTTTGGCAGTCTGGTCAACCAATTTATCCACGCAAACGAGGAAAAAGACATCCCGCCCCCCAATCTCCCTTTTCCTTGGGAGCGAAAATGAAGAAATTGCCTTCTTTAACTGAAATCGCTCATCTTGCGATGATCGAGAAGGGCTTCATTCCCGATTTCCCCGAACCCGTCGTTCATGAGATCAACGCACTCCACAATCCAGCCTCCCCAATCCCCCCTTTCCGCGATATGCGGGACAAGCTTTGGATCTCGATCGACAACGATGATTCGCGCGATCTAGACCAAATCACATACGCGGAAAAAAACAAAACCTACGTAGCCATCGCCGACGTGGACGCCCTCGTGAAACCGGGATCTCCGATTGATGCCCAAGCGGCCCACAATACGACCTCCGTCTACTGCCCTACGATCGTCTTCCCTATGCTCCCTTTGAAACTCTCGACTGATTTGACCTCCCTTTGCGAAAACAAAGACCGGACAGCGATCGTCATTGAAATGAATATAGACTCCGATGGCCGATTCGACCTGGCCGACATCTACCCCGCGCTCGTGCGCAACCACGCCAAACTGACTTATAATGGGGTTGGGGCTTGCCTGGAACACTCGTATTCTTGTCCCTATCCCATTCCGAGCATCCAAGGACTGCGCGATCAATTGAATCTGCAGGAAGAGATCGCCGAGAGGATTTATGCATTCAGAAGCCAGGAAGGCGCATTGAGTTTTGCTGAAATGGAATTAGAGGCGGTCGTCGTCGACGGGATCGCCGTCGAGATCAAAGAGCGCGTTTCCAACAAGGCGCATCATTTGATCGAAAATATGATGATCGCAGCCAACGTCGCATCGACCCGTTTTCTCGATAAAAGGAACCTTCCAAGCATCCGCCGCATCGTCAAGACTCCAAAAAAATGGGACCGGATCGTCGCTTTAGCGAAAGACCTTGGCGAAAAGCTCCCTTCTAAACCGAACTCGAAAGCCCTGCGGAAATTCCTTTTGAAACAACAAAAAGCCTCCCCTCTTCTTTTTGCCGATCTGTCTATGGCGATCATCAAATTGATCGGACGCGGCGAATATGTGTTCGCCCCTCCCGGGAAAAAAGGACTCATTCATTTCGATTTGGCGGAAGTCGAATATTCCCATACGACCGCCCCCAACCGCCGCTATCCAGACCTGATCATGCAGCGGCTTTTAAAAAGCGCGATTTACAATGCACCTCTCCCCTATACCCCATCGCAACTCAAAGAAATCGCACAGCAATGCACGGAAAAGGAAAACGACTCCAAAAAGGTCGAACGACGTTTGATCAAATGCGCGGCTGCAATGGTCCTTGCGAAAGATGTGGGGAAAGCCTACTCTGCGATGGTGATCGGAGTCACGCCTAAAGGAACCTGGGTCCGCCTCCAAAATGCTCCGCCAATCGAAGGCAAGCTAGTCCATGGATTCGAGAACGTGGATGTCGGGGATCCTGTAAAAGTGAAGTTGACGAAAGTCGATGTGATGAATGGCCACATCGACTTCGCCCGAATGTGAATTACATTTTATTCAATTGATCAGTCAGAGTCGTAAGTTGCTTTTGTAATCTTTGGATTCTTTTATCATATTTTTTAATCTTTTCTGAATTATTTTCGCTTGTATACTTTTTGTGTTTTTTTTGGGCTTTATTTAAAACAATTTGTAAAATATCGATCTGAGTTTGAATTTGTCTTTCGTTAAGTTTTTCTTCAGGTTTTTGCGATTTGCCCGGAATGCCTGATTTTGATTTTACTTCTTTTTTTTCATCGGTTTTGAGATCGACCGATTTAACTTCTTTCTTTTCTGGTTTCGGAGCTGCGATATTTCCGCTTAAAATTTGCTTTAGATTTGCAATCTCGCTTGTCACGCCAGTTATTTTTTTCTGAATGTCTGAGACCTGACCCGCGTTTCTGAGGAGTTGAGCATTAGCATCGTTCTTAATCGCGGTGTTCAAAGAATTGGTATTAGGAATGAGTGTATACACTTTCTCTTTGATCAAACCAGCGAGACTTTTATTCCATGCAGCTAAATTATCATTTAGCGTTTTTATTTGCGCTTCAATCTCTTTTTTTGCATCAAGGCTGGATACTACTTTTGCCTTTCCAGATGCATCTGACCCTTGAAGGGAGACACTAGTACTTGTTTGTAACTTTACTGCTGTCATATTATCACCGTTATATAATTATAGTTATCCTTAATTATACTATAATTAACGATTTAAGTAAATTGAATAATAATTTATTACTTAAACACAAATAATTACAAGTAACTAGTAATCAGCGATATCGATCAGAACAAACTCAGATCATTCGAAGCGGCCGAGACCCTTGGCCCGGCTTTTTTGGAACATGAAGCAGAAAAAGGAGCCTGCAAGAAACAGGTAGACCACGTCCAGCCCGATACTGATCCAGAAGTAGGACTGGGGGAAGGAGCCGGTGGCTAGGATCTCTCGCATCCCTTCGAAGACGTAGGTCGGAGGGAGGCACCAGGCGACCGCTTGGGCCCATTCGGGCAAGACGTAGACGGGATAGAAGACGGCGCAAAAAGGGGCAAAGAAAAAGGCGGCCATAAACGCGAACGTTTCGACCTGGTGGCCCCAATAGATGATCAAGCTTGCTGCGAGGAAACCGACGCAAAGTCCGAAAAGGATCAACGAGGCGGCGAAAGGGAGAAAGGCCCATCCAAGTGTAAAAACATTTAGAGAATAAAGTAAATAGACGACGAGGGAGCCGAAAGAAATCGTTATCATAAGTTTGCATAAGTAAAGCAAAATAATGCCAGCGATCCATTCGGAAATTTTAAGAGGCGTCGAAAAAAGATTGACGAGGTTGCGATGCCAAAACTCTTGCAGAATGTTAAAGAGATATCCATCGATCCTCCCATGATGATCTGCCAAAAGATCAGGCCGGTCATGAGGATGAGGGCAAATGGAGGACTGTCAACATGATTTTGTTGTTGGATCCATACTGAGGTCAATCCCCAAAGAAGGATATCTACAAAGGGCCAATAAAAAAGGTCTGAAAGTTGGATTGGCCCTTTGGTAAATTGTAATAATAACGAAAAAAGACTCCTCTAATGCGGCTTAAATTCATTTGCCTTTTCTTCGCTATTTGGAGGAAATACTCTTCTAAGGAAGGCTCTTCGATTTGGATTTCGCATATTGACGCCTGCTTTCTCAGACGCATGTAAAAATGCAGGGATTTTCTTCTCGTCCATAGAATTTCTATCGTCCGGTGGTCGCATGCGTGTGATGAAATTCTTTGTTTGTTGCAATCGCTATCGTACGCTTTCATCCAGTCGACAATGACCAAGCGAACGCGATAATGAAGAAACGCTTTTGGCTAGATTTTTCGGAAGGTCGTCGGCAATGATCTTTGCCCGTTTTTAAGAAAGATCGTCCGGTCGCAAATGTCCGTGACCTCTTCCATTTTATGGGATGAAAAGAGGATCGATAGTCCCGTCTTTCTCTCTTTGCTCTAAAAGGAAATCGCAAATCTCGCTGGGCGATGTCGGGATCGAGAGAGGCTGTCGGCTCATCCAAAAGGACAATCTTAGGTCTGATGAAAAATGCTTTTACCAGCATGAGGCGGGTAATTTGACCCGCGGAGAGGGCAGAAATCCGGTTCTTCTTTTTATGTCTAAAATCCCAAACCGCTCCAAAAGAGGCTCAGATCTCTTTCGGCTTTCTTACGACCTAAACCATAGAGGCAACCGAAGACCTTCAGGTTCTGCTTTATGGTGAGTAAAAAAGGAAGGCTTGTATAAGTGCTTGCAAACGAGACATCTTGCAGAATTTCAGATCGATGCACAGCAAAATCTTTTCCAAAATAAGAATGATCCCGACGATGGGGAAAGCGTCCCTAGTAGCATCTGAATCGTCGTCGTTTTCCCAGAACCGTTCGGCCCAAGAAGCCCTAAAATCTCCCCTTCTTTTAAATGGAATGAAATGTCGTCGATGGCTGGAACCGCTTTCTTTCCTGGATAGATTTTGCGTAGATTGCGAACGGATAGGATCGCTGACATAGAAAGCCGAATTTAGGTGGGGCTCCTTAGCATATCTATCCTGTCAATTATCAGCAACGCAGTTGAAATATCGTTTTAAAACTTATTGCCCTCAAAAGACCTAAAATTCCTTGATATTAAGGGCTTCTTCATGGTAAAATTTATTGCAAAAATGAGGCCCATCCATGAATTTTTTGAAAAGCGCTACTATTTTTCTGGCACTTGCGCAAGCATCCCTTTTTTCCAATGAACCTGTTCGCCAAGAAAGTCCCAAAGTCGCCGTTATTGGCGCAGGCCTTGCCGGACTGACCTGCGCTTACCGTTTGCAGCAAAATGGATTCGATGTCGACGTCTATGAAGCTAGAAATCGAGTCGGCGGACGGATCTTTTCGGTAAAAATCAATGATATTGCGGCGGAACTCGGAGGGCAGAATATCCTGGACGGCGGCGATGCGGAAGCGACCCGATCTCTTGTTGAAGAACTAGGCCTCGAACTCACCGGAGGAAAGTTACCTCTGACTGCAGAATATCAAAAAGATGGACAATCTTATGCTCTTGAAAAGCTTTTGGAAGAGAAAAATTTCGATCCTGATGAATTGAAAGAGCGGATGACTGAGCTCGCTCAAAATTCTTCGAATATGCGGGAAGTGCTAGACAAACTCTTTGAAAAAACCGACCCTCTCTACACAGCCCTTTCCGTCCGACTCTCAGCCTGGGAAGGCGGTCCCGCAGAGAAACTGTCCACTCTGTGCGCGGGAACTCTTTATCAGCAAATGCTAGGGGGCGTTTCTGTAACGCATCCCGCCCTCCTCGATTCTGATGAATCAACGCTACTGATCGAGATCTTCTCAATTAAGGGTGGAAATAGCCTGCTTCCTAAAAAACTCGCCGATATCTTGGGAAACAAAGTCCATTTGAACAGGCCCCTTTCATCCATTGAAAAAAACTCTCAGGGCTACCAGCTCGTATTTACAAATGGCGAAAAAAAGACGGCCGACATCGTTGTGCTCGCTGTGCCGAGTTCTGTCTATAGCGATATCGGTTTTGGAGAGGATGTGATCCCCGAAGATCGACTGGATGCGATGAAGAAAATAGAATATGGGACTATAACCCGTATAGTTTCCCCCCTCGATGTCGCTTTTGAAAAAGGCAAAGCTGTCTTCGCCGATTCCTTATTAGTCCTAAAGAACCCTAATCTTTCCTATTTTACTACCTATTGCGTCGGAGAATCGAGCCGCTTTACCGCTGAAACGGCCGCTATCCCCTATCAAGAGGCTCTAAAGCTATTGGAACTTCCTACTAAGACGTTGCCCGTCATGGCCAGGGATGAATTCGTTGCCTCTTATCACGGGCCTGTCGCCCATAGCTGGCCTAACGACCCCTATGTCAAAGGCTCCTATTCCTATATTGCGGCGGGACAGGAAGAAGTCTTGACCGCCATGGAAGAAATCGACGGCGTGCCGGTGAGAACTCTCTTTGCGCCGATAGACGGCAATCTCTTTTTCGCCGGAGAGCATACGACCATCCTTCTCGATGGGATCGGCACGATAGACGCCGCTTGCGAATCGGGAGAGAGAGCCGCGAAACTCGTTGCGAAAACAGCCAAAAAATAGACTTTCTTGATATGGCCTTCCATGTTATGAAAGATCCATGCGCGAAGCAGTTGATTGGATGGTCATCGGAGCCGGTCCCGCTGGGATTGCAGCCGTGGGTAAACTCATCGATGCCGGAATCGATCCTGCAAAAATCGGTTGGATAGACCCTCATTTCCAAGTCGGTGACTTTGGAAAAAAATGGAGCCGCGTTCCCAGCAATACGAAAGTGAGCCTTTTTCTCCGCTTCATTGAGAATTGCAAATCCTTTGATTTCCAAGCCCGTCCTTCGAAATTCCATCTCGAAACCTTAAATCCAGAAGAGAATTGCTATCTTCGCGATGCCGTAGAGCCGCTGCAATGGATCACAGATCAATTGAAAAAGAAAGTGAGGGCCGCTGAGGACTTGGCGGTCGGTTTGAATATATCCCAGAAACGGTGGGAAATCAAAACGAAGCAAGGAGTCTTTTTTTCTAAAAACGTCATTTTGGCCATCGGTTCCGACACCAAAACGCTCTCCCATCCCGCACAAGAGACGATTTTGTTGGAAACAGCGCTGGACGAAGAAAAACTGGCTAAAGCCATAAAGACGAACGACACGGTCGCTGTTTTCGGCTCCTCCCATTCTGCCATTCTCGTTCTTGCGAATTTGATCCGCTTGAAACCGAAACAGGTTTTCAATTTTTATCGATCCCCGCATCGCTACGCGGTCTATCTCGACAACTGGATTCTTTATGACGATACCGGACTCAAAGGATTCACCGCCGAATGGGCCAAAACGCATTTAGATGGCGCTCATCCCCAGAATTTAAAAAGGGTTTTAGTCTCCGAACCGGCCTTCGAAGAATCGCTGGCGTTTTGCAATAAAGCTGTCTATGCGGTCGGATTCGAAAGGAGAAAAATCCCAGTTTTGGAACAATTCAAAGGCCTCCATTACGACGACAAGACCGGAATCATCGCGCCGGGACTGTTTGGGATCGGCATCGCATTTCCCCAGTCTAAAATGAATCCGCTGGGGCAATTGGAATTCCGGGTCGGCCTTTGGAAATTCATGGACTACCTAAACACAATCCTCCCAATCTGGCTCAAATACAGAAATTAACGGGTCCTAATAGAGCAAGACAGTGAGTATAGTCCAAGGAAGTAACAATCCTGGGGTGTAAACATCAGGTGACAGGATATGCAGGATAGGCGCGCGGCGCACCGCAGGATACGCAGGATAAAAAATGATAGGGAAATACAAGCTTGGGGAGTATCAGTCCTGCGGACATTAAAGGATTAAGGAATACAAAATCTTCTTTATCTCAATGGGACTGTGATGTATGAAGCTTGTATTCTCCATCTATTTTTTATCCTGCATATCCTGTCGCTCGCTTCGAGCGTATCTTGCATATCCTGTCACCTGATGTTTACACCCCAGGACCGTTACTTCCCAAGCCTGCATCCAGGAGAATCGGATTTTTTCCAGAAAACATAGGCAATCGAAGGTGATCGATTTCAAAGGCCGGAAATCGGCTACTCCGTTGGATTTCTGTTATTTTCCGCATCCAAATCGGTAAGAAATTCATTTATTTTGATCTTTTCTAGATTTTTCTTTTTCCCGAATCTCCCGCTCAGCCTGTTTCCAGTCCTCATCTGCATGACCTTCCTCTTGGCCTCTCTGCTCGTAGAGCTCATAGGCGCGGCTTGAGATCTGCGACGCCAAATCAGAAGCTGTCTTAGGTTTGATTGGATCGAAAATCCTATATGCAAGCCGTTTTAATTGGTCATTTACGAGGAACCATGCAAGCGCATAGCCCCAAACAAAACCAGCCCATTTCCAGCCGAGGGGCGTCATAAGGAACCCATAGACCGCAATCAAAGTCGCTACCATTTGCGTGCCCAGCACCGCTCCCCATAAAATATTCGCAGGGCGGATGGTCCAGAACGGGCCGCGCGTTCGGGTCAGGAAAATCGTCAGGTGTCCGGCCACGGACAATTTCAAATACATCAGCGTTTGGATATGCGGCCGGTCGAGATGAAAGACATTCTCTCCGAGATAAAATAATAGGAATGCAGAGACGACGCCGATCAGGCCCAGCGCCGTGGCAACTCCCAGAACCATGCGCATATTCCAGCCTTCTGGCTGATCCTTATAATGAACGTTATCATAGGCAATGGACAAGATGGCGCCGTCGTTGAGCAAGGCCAGCATTACGATCATCACCGCTGTCAATGGATAGAAATTGAAGACCAAAATTGCCAGCGTCATAAAAAACAGCACACGCAGCGTCTCGGCGATCCGATAGATCGCATAGCTGTTCATCCGCTGGAAAATTTTCCGGCTCTCCTTGATCGCATCGATAATCACCGATAGGCCGGGCAACAGCAGCACAATGGCCGCTGCCGCGCGTGCCGCGTCCGTCGCACTGGAAACGGCGATGCCGCAGTCGGCTTTCTTCAGCGCTGGAGCGTCGTTCACACCATCGCCTGTCATGCCAACGATGTGGCCCCGTTTTTGCAGGACATCCACAATGTGGAATTTGTGTGCGGGAAATACTTGGGCAAAACCGTCGGCCTTTTCGATGGACTCGGCAACCTCCGCTGTTTCCAGTTTCTTTACATCGCCAAGACCGGTGGCATCGAGGATGTTTGTGCCCATCCCCAATTTTTTTGCGGTTTCTTTCGCTATGGCCATTTGATCGCCCGTGACCATTTTGACTTTCACGCCCATTTGAGTTGCAGTCGCAATCGTTGCTTTAGCGTCTTCTCGTGGAGGGTCGAATAGGGGGAGCACGCCGAGAAGCTGCCATCCGCTTCCATCATCCCTGGCGACGCCGAGCGAGCGAAAACCGCGGGCAGCGAATTCATCCACTGCTTTTTCCACGACGTCCTTTACTTGGGTTCGGTTAGCTGACAGAGCCAAAATCACTTGAGGCGCACCTTTTGCCACCTTGAACTCTTTACCGTTCTGATCCTTGATCGTAGCTTCGGTCCGTTTATTCACCGCATCGAATGGCTGAAAATGGACCATTTGATAACTTTTCAATTCGTCTTTATTTTTCAGACCGCTTAAAACAGCTGCATCAATAGTATCGTGATTATCTTCGCGTGACGCTAATGCGGCATAGAGGATCACTTGTTCCGCGGGAATATTGTCCACACTGAACGGATCGCCTAGCGTCAGCTTATTTTGGGTTAAGGTGCCAGTCTTGTCTGCGCACAATATGTCTACGCCTGCCAATTCTTCGATGGCCACTAACCGACTCACAATCGCCTGCTTTTTGGCGAGCAGACGCGCGCCGACTGCCATCGTCACAGATAATACGGTCGGCATGGCCACGTAGTTGATTGTCGAGGTCGCTCATGCCAGCGATGCCGCCGCGACCGCGGCCTGGCCGTACGCGATCCCACCGTCGTTGACCGGGAGCCGCTCGGGCACGAGCACGCGCAGCCCGGCGCCGGCGAGCGCGTCCGACACCGACTCGAGCAGCAGGCGGCTCTGGAACACGCCGCCGGAGAGCACCACTACCTCGCGTCCCGTGCTGCGCCGGCGAGCGCCACGCACGCGTCCACGGTGGCGCGCGCGATCGTGCGGTGAAACCGGCGCGCGATCGACGCCTGCGGACTCGCCGGCGGTGACGTCGGCGAGGACCGCGCGGATCGTCTCCCGGGGATCGATAACGAGCGGATCGTCCGCCGCATGCGACCGCGATCGGATACGCACCGCGCTCGCCAGGGTCGCACGCGGCCTCGAGCTCGATCGCCGCCTGGCCCTCGTAGTTGACCTCGGCGCGAATGCCGGCGAGCGCGGCGACGGCATCGAACAGTCGCCCCATGCTCGTCGTTGCCGGCGCGGCCGGGCCGCCGCCCGCGGCCAGGCGATGCGACCTGCGACCAGGCGCGGGGTTCGACCCGCCGGGCGAGCGAGGCGGGCAGACGCGGCTCGCCGCCGTCGAGGGCGCGAGACAACCACGAGCACGCCATCCGCCACGGCTGCCTGATCGCGCGCTCGCCGCCGGGGAGCGCGGACCGGCAGCAGCGACCCGACCCGCTCGCAACGAGCGCACGCCGCCGACAGCAACTCGCCGCCCCAGACGGTCCCGTCGAGCCCGTATCCCGTCCCGTCGAAGATCGCGCCGATCGCCGGGCCGGTCTCGCCGTGCTCGGCGAGGCACGCCGCCAGGTGGGCGTGGTGGTGCTGGACGCCGATCAGCTCGACGCCGTCGAGATCGAGCGCGTACTTGGTCGACAGGTACTCGGGATGGAGGTCGTGGGCGACGACCTCGGGCTCGACCGCGAACAGCGCTCGAAGTGCTCGATCCCGTCGGTGAACGAGCGGAGCGTCTCGTAGTTCTCGAGGTCGCCGATGTGGTGGCTGACCCACGCCCGGCTCCCGCGAGCCACGCAGAACGTGCTCTTTAGCTCGGCGCCGCAGGCGAGCAGCGGTCGCGGCGTGCCGCCACCGGGCAGCGACAGCGCGGCGGGAACGTAGCCGCGGGAGCGGCGGAGGATCGTGCGCGCCGCGGAACCGCACGCGCACCACCGAGTCGTCGGTGCGCGTCTGGATCGGACGGTCGTGGACGAGGAACAGGTCGGCGATCCCGCGCAGTCGCTCGAGCGCGTCCTCGTCGACGATACGCGATCGGCTCGTCGGACACGTTGCGCGCTCGTCATCACGAGCGTCTCGCCGACGTCGGCGAGCAGCAGGTGGTGGAGCGGCGAGTACGGGAGCATCACGCCGAGCTCCGGCGCGCCCGGCGCGACCGAGTCGGCGACCGGCGCGTCGGCGCAGTCGCGGGGCGAGCACGATCGGGCGCGCCGGGACGCGTCAGCAGCCCGAGCGCCAGCGCGCCGAGCAAGACCAGCGACTCGGCCGCGTCAACCGACGGCGCCATCAGCGCGAACGGCTTGTCCTCCCGGTGCTTGCGCGCGCGCAGCCCGGCCACTGCGCGCTCGTCGTCGGCACGGCAGGCGAGGTGATAGCCGCCGATGCCCTTGACCGCGACGATCGCGCCGGCGCGCAGCGCGGTCGGCGGCTCGGCGGTCGACGGCATCGCTCGGCCAGCGACACCTCGCGAGCGAGCAGCGCACCGACGGCCCGCACACCGGGCAGGCGTTCGGCTGGGCGTGGAAGCGCCGGTCGGCCGGGTCCTCGTACTCGGCCCGGCAAGCCGCGCACATCGTGAAGCCCGCCATCGTCGTCAACGGCCGGTCGTACGGGACCCCGCGGACGATCGTGAACCGCGGTCCGCAGTTCGTGCAGTTGATGAACGGGTAGCGGTAGCGGCGGTCGGCGGGATCGAACAGCTCGCGCAGGCAGTCCGCGCAGGTGGCGGTGTCGGCCGTGACCGGCGCGTCGGGCGCCGCGCCGCCGACGCTCTGCGCGGATCTCGAACGCGCGCCGTCGCCGCGATCCGAGCGTCCTCGACGACCACGACCCGCTCGAGCACGGCCAGCGGCGGCGCCTCGCGAGCGCAGCCGCGCCAGGAACGCGTCGACCGCCGTCGCGCCGCCCTCGACCTCGATCAGCACGCCGTGCGGCGTCGTTGAGCACGAACCCGCCGAGCCCGAGCTCGCCCGGCGAGCCGGTAGACGTAGGGACGGAAGCCGACGCCCTGCACGGTGCCCGTGACCCGCACGCGCGCACGCGGCGCACGCGCGCGCCGGCGCGACCCGCGCGTTCATCCCACCAGCTCCCGCAGCGCGTGGTAGGCGCTCGCCTGCGCCTCCTGGATCCGGGGGATGTGCTCGGAGCGCGTGACGACGACGTGATCCGCGAGCCCCTCGGCCGCGACGCGGCCGCCGTCGTAGCCGACCATCGCGATCGTCACGAGCTCACGCCGGCGCGCCTCGCCGAGCGCGTGGATCACGTTGCGCCGAGTTGCCCGACGTCGACAGCGCCAGCACGACGTCGCCGGCGCGCCGTAGGCGATCACCTGGCGCGAGAAGATCGCCTCGACGCCGATGTCGTTGGCGATCGCGGTCAGGATCGCCGGATCCTCGGTCAGGTCGATCGCGGGACGGCCGCCGGCCGCGGAAAGTCCGCGACGACGTCCATCGCGTCGGTCGCCGAGCCGCCGTTGCCGAGCGCGAGCAGCTTCCCGCCGCGCTCGAAGCTCGCGCGCAGCGCGCCGCCGCGGCCGCCAGCACCGACGCGTTGTCGGTCAGCGTCTGCTCCCGCAGCGCGCCGATCTCCTGCGGCCTTCATCAGCACCGACCGGCGCACGTCCTCGAGCACCGGCTCGAGGTCGCTCTCGCGCTCGGCGAGGAACGGATACAGGAAGCTCGAGGCGCCGGCGTCGTGCACGCGGCGCTCGTTGCGGCCCTCGAGCAGCCCGCGGTGCTCGAAGAACACGTGCACGAGCTCCCACAGCACGTGGTAGAGCGTCTCGACCAGCTCCTGGCGGACGTACGGATCAGCTCGTCGGCGGCTCGAACTCCCACTCGGCGCCCGCCGGCGCGAACGCGATCGTCAGGCAGCCGCGCGCCCGCGCGCCGAGCGCCCGCGATCGCGTCACCGCCGTCCTCGTCGTCCCGAAGCCGATCGCGATGTCGTCCGGCCGCGGCGATCAGCGAGACCTGCGCGGCCAGGTCGCCTCCCTCGCCGGCGAGCGCCGAGCGCCGGCAGCGCTCGCTTGCCGACGATCACCGGATGGACGAACTCGACCGCGACGTGGCGCGCGTCCGACCGCGCCGCCGGCGAGCGACCGAACGCGATCAGCCGACCCCCGCGGGCGAACCGCTCGGCCATCAGATGACACAGTCGCGCCAGCCGCTCGGCCTCCGCGTCGAAGAACCGCGCGTTCGCCTCGCGTGCGCTCGCGAGCAGCGCCTGAGCCGGCGGCGGGACGGCGTCAAGCAAGTCGCCTCCTCGGGGGCGCGGGCGGCGATCCGCAGCAGCCAGTCGCGCCACGCCTCGATTCCCTCGCCGGTCCGCGCGCTCAGCACGATCCGTCTCGACGTCGGGATGCACCTGACGTCGATGTTGTAGAGCAGCCGGTCGAGGTCGAAGTCGAGGTGCGGCAGCAGGTCGATCTTGTTGACGAGCACGAGCTCGCAGGCGCGGAACATCAGCGGGTACTTGAGCGGCTTGTCCTCGCCCTCGGTCACCGAGCACACCATCACGCGCGCGTCCTCGCCGATCCGGAACTCGGCCGGGCAGACGAGGTTGCCGACGTTCTCGATGATCAGCAGATCGATCTCGTCGAGCGGCAGCGACGGGATCGCCGAGCGGACCATGTTGGCGTCGAGGTGACACTCGCCGCCGAAGCCGGCGCCGGTGTTGAGCTGGGTCACCGGCACGTGCAGGCTGGCCAGGCGGTCGGCGTCCATCGAGCCCTGCGACGTCGCCCTCGAGCACGCCGACGCGCACGCCGGGAAGATCGGCGACGACGCGCTCGAGCAGCGTCGTCTTGCCGGCGCCGGGAGCGCTCATGAAGTTGACGACCTTCACCCCGGCCCGGTCGAAGTCGGCGCGGTTGGCGGTCGCGATCGTGTTGTTGGCGTCGAGCGCGTCCTCGACGACCCTCACCTTTGTGCGATGCATTCGGCCTCCTCGACCTCGATCGACTCAACCTCGAACTCGTTGCCGCTGGCGATCTCGACGTCGCTGCCGCCGCACTGCGGGCAGCGGAACGCCGGGATCTCGATCGCCCACTCGTGCCCGCACGCGCGGCAGCGCAGCCGCGCGTCGATCACCTCCTGCTCGAGCCGCGCCCCCTCGCACACCGTGTCGCGCGCGACGAACTCGAAGTAGAACTCGAGCGTGTCCGGGACCACCTGGCGCAGCTTGCCGACCCGCAGCTTCACGACGCGTCACGCGCCGCCCGTCGGCGTGCTTGACGACCGTGTTGACGATCGCGCTGGAGAGCGACAGCTCGTGCATCGCGCTACTCCGCGCACGGCTCGGCGCGCAGCTCGGCGACCGTCTCGACGACGAGATCCACCGCGCGATCGACGGCGTCGCGGACCGGCTCGGACAGCCCCCAACCCATCTCCTCGACCTCAGCCGGTTCGCACGCGATCACGACCACCCGCCCCGGCCACGCTCCGACCGACTTGACGAACCGCAGCACCGTCTGCGGATCCATCGCCGTGCGGGTTGATCACGTCGCCGTCCTCGATCGCTCCCGGCACCGACTCCTCGTCGGGCTCCATCACGTACAGCGTCCCGGGCTCGCCGCCCTGCTTGGAGACGTCGAGGATCACCAGCGCGTCGTAGCCGCGCATCACCTCGTAGGCGAGGTCGAGCCCGCCGGTGCCGGCGTCCATCACCGACGACGCCCGCCGGGCAGCGCGCGCTCGCCGAGGCGCCGGGCCACCTCGCCGCCGAACCCGTCGTCTCGCAGCCAGGCGTTGCCGACGCCGGCGACCAGGATGCTGCGCAGCGGCTCCTCGGCTCATGTGTCGATCACCTCCACCTCGGGGGCAAAGAAATACAGGAAGCGGCCCGGTCTCCCGCATCAGCTCCTGGCCGGGGTCGTCGTCGATCGTCACGCCGAGATGGGTCTTGCCGTCGTAGTCGGTGAAGATCCGCTCGATCGTGGCGCGGCGTCCGTCGAGCATCCGCGCGTGAAGGTCGGCGTCCGGGCCCGGGCTGGATCACGACCTTGCCGCCGCGCGCGAAACGCACGCCGTCGACGATCGCCTCGGGCTCGCCGGCGCGCGGGTCGGGCAGGCCGGGCGGCTCGGTCGGGGGCTCGGTCGTGACGCGGGTCGCGGAGCTCGACCCGGCCGTGCAGCGCGACGATGTCCTCCGGCGTCGCCGCCGCCGCGCGCGCGATCATCTCGCGCACGGCCGGATCCTGCGCGCTCGATCTCCGCGCGCTCGGCGTCGCTCAGCACCTGGACGTGGAGCAGCAGCGCCTCCTCGATCTCGGTCGAGTCGAACAGCGCCGCCGCGGCTCTCGGGCGCGATCTGCGGGTGGTCGGGCAGCACGATCGTCGCGCCGAGGACGACGTCGTCGGCCTCGGTCGCGAGCACCGGGAAGGTGTTGACGCTCGTCGGGGCGCTTCGAGCGGGGAGAGGAACCGTCCCGCCGGCGACGCGCAGGATCGGGTGCGTCGAGATCAGCGAGCGGGCGAGCGCGCCGGCGCGGTCGAGCCCGCGACCGGCGCGCTCGACCGTGTTGCGCACGCAGCAGCCGCATCGAGCGCCGACCCGTCGCCGCGCCGGCTCGCGACGCAGCGTGCAGCCGCCCGCCGTCGAACTCGCGTGCTCGCCGCGCTCGCCGCCAGCGCGCCACCGCGCCCGGCAGCTCGACCCGGCGCTCGGCGGCCCGGTGGCGCTCGCCGCTCGGGGCCAGGAACCGCACCGTCGCCGCGCAGCGTCGGCGTCGGGCGGCAGGCTCGGCACGCACCGCAGCCCAGGTGGTCGAACGCGCCCGCGCAGCTCGGCGCGTACGCCGGCGGATAGACGATCCCGAACGGCGTCGGGGTGGCGTTCTTGGTCGCGCCGGGCGTGTACGGATACAGCGCGTAGCCCTCCCACAGCAGCGAGTCGACGAGCTGCTCGAGAGCGTGGTCAGTCATGGCGTCTCAGTCAGCGCGCTCGACAGCACGCGTCGAGCGTGGCCAGGCCGCGCGCGAGCTTCTCGCGCTGCAGCGCCTCGAGCGTCTCGGTGCGCACCGCCAGCCACGCCGTGTCCGGGTAGTAGTGCTCGATCGTCTCCTGCCACACCGACACCGGCATCCGGAAGTCGATCGACTTCGTCCACGGGATCAGCGCCATCTGCAAGCCCGCCGTCTTCGCCGGGGTAGTAGACCATCCCGTTGAAGTGCAGCGCCAGCGGCGCCTCGCCGTCGGGGAGCGAGTGCAGGTACTTGGCCGCGGCGAGCTCCAGGTCGTAGTTGCAGGCGATCGGGACCGTGACCGTGGTCGTCCCGGTGAACGCGGGCACGAGCACGTCGAGCTTGGACCACACCAGGCTGCGCGTGGTCACCGCCCACCGCTCCGGCGGCGCCGAACAGCTCGACCAGCCGCTCGCGGGTGGCGTCGTCGTAGCGGCGGCGCGCCGGCTCGATCATCAGCTGGATCGTCAGCGCGATCATGTAGACCTGGCGGCCGCTCGGTCTCGGTGACCTGGAGATCGAGGGTCAGCATCGGCGTGGCCGCGTAGCGTGACCGGGCGGGCGCCGAGCGACCGCGAACTCCAGTTCGGCGCGGACCGTCGGCGCGACCGGTCGCCGGCGAGGCACCGCCTGCGACGCTCAAGCCGGCACCGCCTCGGCGCGGAGCGCGTCGAAGAACCGCGTCGACCGCCGTCCTCGACCCCGCTGCCGCCCGAGATCCCCTCCCAGTGCGCCTTGATCGTGCCGGTCAGCGCGTAGCAGCGGTCGATCGGCGCGATCACGTACATCGGCGGGTCCGACGAGGCGGTTGACGATCAGCCCCTCGATGTCGGGCTCGAGCCCCGCGAGCACCGGGTTGAGCTCGAGCATCCGGCTCCACGACTCGAAGTGGAGCTCGGACTCGGTCGCCCCGGCCGGGCTCGGATACATCGCGACCACGCACGCGGTGACCGTCGACTCCATGAAGAACGCCAGCCCGATCGGGATCTGGAAGCTCGCCCACAGATCGTCGGGGACGTCGAGGCTCGGGCAGCCACAGCGTCCGGTTGCCGGTCGGGCGGTAGTCGCCCTCGCCCGCGCGCATCGCCCAGCACGCCTCGCACGCGCACACGATCCGCCGCTCGACGAGCTGCAAGCAGGTGGCGGTGGTCCTCGGGGATCGCCGACGCCGCACAGGTCGCAGCTCTCGTGTCCGGCGGCGGCGCGCCGGCGTTCGCGCGGCGCGTCGGGCCGCGGGCGCCCGCGCCAGGCCGCGCAGCCCGGACGACGACCCCGCGCGCGCCGGCGGGCCGCGAGCGCGTCGGTCGCAGCCGTGCGGCGACCCGTTCGCGCTCATGCGCGCAAGCGCCACCTTCACGCGGCCGTGCTCGCGCAGCAGCGGGACCGGCTCGAGCTGGAGCGCGTCGTCGTCCATCGAGCGTCCCGCGCGCGGGAGGAAGAACGAGCGCGCGCACCTGCGGGCACGAGAGCGCGCCGGCGCGCAGCTCGCCCGTCGTGCAGCGGCGCGCCGCAGCCGGCGCACGTGTCCCGGTAGGCGAGCAGCGTCCCCTCGACGTTGGCGACCACCAGGTCGCTGCCGGCGACGCGACCGCGGCGAGCGACCCGTCGGCGAGCTCGCCGACCGACTCGACGTCGAACCACGACCGGCGCGGCCGGCGGCGCCGGCAGCGCCGGGCAGCTCCACCCTGCGGCGCCGAGCCCTCACGATCGGCGCCGCGTCGCCGGTCGGGGCCGATCCCGGTGACCATCGGCAGCCGGCCCGCCGGTCTGCGGCGCGACGCCCTCGACCTCGAGCCCCTCGAGGTCGGGCGCCGCCTCCTCGAGCGCCTGCTTGATCGCCAGCTCGAGCGTCACCGACGACGCCGAGCAGTCCGAGCAGCTGCCGCGCAGGTGGATCCGCGCGACCCCGTGCTCGAGCGACAGCAGCTCGACGTTGCCGCCGTGGGACTCCATGTACGGCCGCACCGAGTCGAGCGCCGCCTGCACCCGATGCTCGAGCGGGACCGGGTGCAGGTCGTGGATCAGCAGCAGCGTCGCCACGAGCGGGTCGTCGGCGAGCGCGGCGGCGATCCGCTCGCCGTCCTCGCCGGCGGCGAGCATCGCGCTCGAGGATCCGCTCGAGGCCGGCGCCGTACATCTGCACGACCGCGCGACACGAGCTCCTCGGCGAGCTCGCGGGTCGCCGGACTCGCCGCGGCCTCGAGCTCGGTCCTGGAGCTCCTGGACGCGCTCGACGAGCTCCTCGGGCCGGTCCTCCGCCGGGACGCGTGGCGGCCGTGTCCATCGCCTACGCCAGCGCCGTCGGGCGTGTGCATCACCTTCTCGACCTTGCCGCCGCCGGTGTACATGTGCACGCCGCACGGCAGGCACGGGTCGAACGAGCGTACCGCCCGCATGATGTCGATCCCCTTGAAGTTCTCGGGTCCGTTCTCCTCGAAGATCGGCGTGTTCTGCACCGCGTCCTCGTAGGGTCCGGGCGTCCCGTAGACGTCGCGCGGGCTCGCGTTCCACGGCGTCGGCGGGTAGGGCTGGTAGTTGGCGATCTTGCCCTCCTGGATCACCATGTGGTGCGAGAGCACGCCGCGCGCGGCCTCGTGGAAGCCGCAGCTGACCGCGCTCTCGGGAACCTTGAAGCTGTTCCAGCTCTTGGTCCGGCCCGCCTGGACCTCCTTCATCGCGCGCTCGAGGTTGTGCAGCGCGATCAGCGCGCTGTAGGCCTGGTGGTAGGTGCGGGCGCGGTCGCGCTCGATCGCGTTGGACTTCTCCGGCACGTTCCACTCGAGCTCCATCTCGGGCATGTTCGGGGAGCGCGGCAGCACCATCTGGATCGAGTGGCCGGTCGCCTTCGCGTAGCCGAAGTCGACCAGGCCGGCCTTGGCCGTGCACCACTGACGGGCGAACGGGCCGCCGCCGGTGTCACAGCACACGTGCGTGTCGGTCCGCTTGTCGTAGATCCGCGGCGACACGACCCAGGTGTACTTGTCGGTGAAGTCGCGCTTCTGCGGACGCGGCAGCGTGACCTTGTTCCACGGGTGGTTCTTGTCGACCGGGTTGCCGAGCGGGTCGTGGGTGACGAACGTCGGCTCGTTCTCCCACCCGTCGAAGTACGAGGAGCCGAGCAGGATCCGGATCATCAGGTTGA
The DNA here is from genome assembly GCA_963713105.1 of uncultured Chlamydiae bacterium. Classification (GTDB taxonomy): domain Bacteria; phylum Chlamydiota; class Chlamydiia; order Chlamydiales; family SM23-39; genus CAVQKJ01. Next base: position 84,274 of record CAVQKJ010000004.1, on the reverse strand, counting down.
TCTCGACGAGGTCGGTGGAGATCAGCTCGCCGCCGATCGCCACGCCGGGGGTGATGTAGCGCTTGCGGCCCCAGTTCGGTCATGTTCCGGTAGTCGTAGTCGACGTAGTCCGGATCGTCGAACGAGCCCCAGTTGACGAGGTTCGTCTCGCGGAAGCCGACCATGTCGTAACCCGGCAGCTCCTGCAGGAAGAAGTCGTACAGGTCGTCGTGCATCGGCACGCTGCGCTTGACGTAGTCGAAGTAGCGCATCAGGCGCACGTAGTAGTCGGTGCACGTCTGATGGGTGATGTCGGCGCTGCAGCCGCCCGGCATGATCGTCGACGGGTGGGTGTGGCGGCCGCCGAACAGGCAGTACATCTCGCGCGTGTAGCGGGCCACGTGCAGCGTCTCGAGGTAGAACTCGCCCGTGAACGGGTTGAGCGCGCGCATGATGTCGGCGATCGTCTTGTAACCGTGGATGTCCTGCCCGGGCGCCGGCGTGTTCTCCGCCTTGGCCAGCAGCGTCGGGTTGGTCTCCTTGACCATCTGCTCGCAGAAGTCGACGTTCGCCATGCAGTCGTTGAAGATCGCGTGGTCGAAGATGTAGTCCGCGGTCTCGGCCAGGTTGAACGCGAGGTCGCCGAGCGCCGGCGGCTTGACGCCGTAGGCCATGTTCTGGTTCAGGCACGAGCAGGTGCAGTGGTTGTCACCGCAGATCCCGCAGATCCGGCTCGTGATGAAGTGGGCGTCGCGCGGGTCGATCCCCTTCATGAAGATGTCGAACCCGCGGAAGATCATCGAGGTGCTGTAGCACTTGAGCACCTGCTGGTTGGTGAAGTCGATCTCGGTGTGGATGCCGAGGCTGCCCACGATCCTGCGTGATCGGATCCCAGGACATCTCCTTGACCATCACCCTCTGCTGCTCGGGCGTCTCAGTCGCCATCTGCGTGTCTCCTCAAGATTTGGGTTTCCAGGGTGACGGCTGCGCTTACCAGCGCTTGACGTAGCCGGTGGTGAGCGTCTTGCCGCGCCGGCGCCACTCCGGCTCCTTGTCGTACTTGTCCTTGATGTGCCGCTGGCGCATAGCTTGACGATCGGGCCGTACGTGTACTGGATGATCCGTTGGGCCGCCGGCCCCACGGGTCCTCGTCCATGAACGGCATGTACTTGTCGGGGAAGCCGGGCATCGTGCACGCCATGCAGATGCCGCCGACGTTCGGGCAGCCGCCGACGCCGTTGACCCAGCCGCGGACGGGCACGTTGCACTTGACCACCGGGCCCTTGCAGCCGAGCTTGACCAGGCAGCGGTGGTCGGAGCCGTACTCGGTCGCGAACTCGCCCTGCTCGGTGAACCCGGCGCGGTTGCAGCTCTCGCGCACCGTGCGCCCGAACAGCCACTTCGGGCGAAGCGCCTCGTCGAGCTCCGGGGCGGGCGCGAGGCCGGCGAGATGGAGAGCGAGGTACAGCAGCGTCTCGGTCATGTTGTCCGGCTGCGCCGGGCAGCCGGGGATGCAGACGATCGGCAGCCCGGCCTTCGACTTCCAGCTCCAGCCGAGGTAGTCGGGCACGCCCATCGCGCCGGTCGGGTTGTTCTTCATCGCCGGGATCCCGCCGTAGGTGGCGCACGTCCCGACCGCGACGACCGCCGCGGCCTTCGGCGCGAGCCGGTCGATCCACTCGTTCATCGTGATCGGCTGGCCGTTCTCCGGGTTCACCGCGAAGCCGGTCCAGTGGCCCTCGCCGTTGATCTCCTCGTTGCCGAGCGAGCCCTCGATCACGAGCACGAACGGGTCGAGCTCGCCCTTCTCGGCGTCGAACCACGCCTGGGCGTACTCCTGGCCGACCGCGTAGTCGACCACCTGGTTGTGGACGACGACCTTCGGCATGCCGGGGATCGCCTGGAGGATGATGTCCTCGAGGCTCGGGTTGGTCGCCGAGGTCATCGCGACGGAATCGCCCTCGCAGCTCAGGCCCGGTGGTCATCCACAGGACGTGCGCGGTGACGGCCTCGGTCTCCTTCTGCTTCGCATACGGATTCGCCAACGCCGACATTCCGTCTCCTCTCGCTCTGCCTCTCAACAAATCCGCGGCAGCGGGTCCCCGACGAGCTGATCCATCACCCGCTTGCCGCCAAAGCTCGTCTCCACCAGCACCATCCCGGGCGGCTCCGTCCGCACCTCGCCGATCTCCGCCGCCTGCTCGCAGCCGGGCACGGCGCGCAGCGCCTCCAGCGCGCGCGTCGGCCGCCTCGGCGGCCACGAACGCGACCAGCTTGCCCTCGTTCGCGACGTACATCGGGTCGATCCCGAGGATCTCGGCCGCGCCGGCGACCTCGGGCCGGACCGGGACCTCGCGCTCGCGCACGATCATCGCCACCGACGACGCGCGCGCGAGCTCGTTCAGCACCGAGGCGACGCCGCCGCGGGTCGCGTCGCGCAGGCACCGCAGCTCGGGCCCGGCCGCCTCGAGCAGCGCGTCGACGACCGGCCACAGCGACCGCGTGTCGGACTCGATCTCGGCGTCGAGATCGAACTCGCCGCGCGCGAGCATGATCGCCGTGCCGTGCTCGCCGATGCTCCCCGACAGCAGGATCCGGTCCCCGGGCCGGAGCGCCGCCGGCGACAGCCGGGCGCGGGGGTCGCGGCGGCCGATGCCGGTCGTGCACACGTACATGCCGTCGGCGTGACCGCGCTCGACGACCTTGGTGTCGCCGGTGATGACCTCGACGCCGGCGGCCGCGCGCGGCTCGCGCGATCGCCTCGACCTCGGCCCTCAGCTCCTCGGCCGCGAGCCCCTCCTCGAGGATCAGCGACAGGCTCAGCGCGAGCGGCCGGGCGCCGGACACGGCCAGGTCGTTGACCGTCCCGTTGACCGCCAGCTCGCCGATCGAGCCGCCGGGGAAGCGCATCGGCTTGACGACGTAGGAATCGGTCGTGAACGCGAGCTCCACGTCGCTCGACGGCGATCGTCGCCGCGTCGGCCATCTCGTTCAGCGCCTCCGATGCGAACGCCGGCGCGAGCAGGCCCTCGATCAGGCGTCTGGGTCGCCTTGCCGCCGGCGCCGTGGGCCATGTTGATCCGCTCGTCGCGGAACTTGGCGCGCTTGGCCCGTGCCGTCTCGATGATCCCGAGGATCTTCTGCTCGCGCTCGGAGACGACGGCGGGATCGCTCATCAGACTCCCCTCCCGCGCAGAACGTGCGCTTTGCGCCTAACGCACATCCCGCTCGCGCGCGCAAAGCGGCCGAAGTTGTAGTAGGCCGCGCAGGCGCCCTTCGGAGGAGACCATGCACGTGCCGATCGGCCGCTCGGGCGTGCACGCGGTCCCGAACACCTTGCACTCCCAGGGCTTGATCACGCCCTTGAGCACCTCGCCGCACTGGCACGCCTTCGGGTCGGCGACCCGGACGCCGGGGACGCTGAAGCGAACCTCGGCGTCGAGGTCGGCGTAGGCGTCCGACAGCTTCAGGCCGCTGTGCGAGATGAAGCCGAGACCGCGCCACTCGAAGTGGGGACGGAGCTCGAACACCTCGGCCATCACCTCGAGCGCGCGCAGGTTGCCCTCGTACGGGACCACGCGCTTGTACTGGTTCTCGACCTCGCAGCGGCCGGCGGCGAGCTGGCGCAGGATCATCTCGATCGCCTGGAGGATGTCGAGCGGCTCGAACCCGGCGATCACGACCGGCTTGCCGTAGTCGGCGGGGATGAACTGGAACGGCCGCGCGCCGACGACGGTCGAGACGTGGCCGGGGCCGATGAACCCGTCGAGGCGGAGATCCGGCGACTCGAGCAGCGCCCGCAGCGGCGGCACGATCGTCACGTGGCTGCACATCACCGAGAAGTTCTCGAGGCGCTCGGCGCGCGCGCGCTTGAGCGTCAGCGCCGTCGACGGGGCGGTCGTCTCGAACCCGATCGCGAAGAACACCACCTCGCGATCGGGGTTCTGCTTGGCGATCCGCAGCGCGTCGAGCGGCGAGTAGACCATCCGGATGTCGGCGCCGGCGGCCTTGGCGTCGAGCAGGCTCCCGTTCGATCCCGGGACGCGCATCATGTCGCCGAAGCAGGTGAAGATCACGCCGTCGCGGTGGGCGATCGCGATCCCGTCGTCGACCCGTCCCATCGGGATCACGCACACCGGGCACCCGGGTCCGTGCACGAGCTCGACGTTGGCCGGCAGCAGGTCGTCGATCCCGTACTTGTAGATCGAGTGCGTGTGGCCGCCGCACACCTCCATCAGCTTGTAGTGCCGGCCGGGCTCGACCAGCGACAGGATCTCCATCGGCGACGGCGCGGCCGAGCTCGGCGTCGCGGAACTCGTCGACGAACTTCACGCGGCGCGGCTCCAGCCGCGTGAGCGCGGTCCCGGCGTGCACGAGGAGCGTGTCGCCCGGCGCCACCGGCTCGACCAGCGCGATCTCGACCGTCGCGCGCGTTCCGTCCGCGTCGGCACACAGCGCCAGCCCGCGCGGCTCGTCGACGCGCACGACCGTCATCGGCACGCCGTCGTCGCCGCAGGTGATGCAGTGCTGCGAGCCGCACGCCTCGCCGGCGAAGCCGGGTTCTCGAGCCGGATGCGGCGCCGTCGGTCACTCGATCACGCTGGCCTTCAGCTCCTCGAGCTCCTGCTCGTAGTCCGCGCCCATCCGCACGAGCAGATCGCGCGTCGCGCGCGCCTCCTCCTCGTCGACCTTCGAGATCGCGAAGCCGACGTGGATCAGGACCCAGTCTCCCGGCCCGACGCCCTCGCCGTCGTTCTCGGCGTCGAGGAGTCCCACGTTGACGTTGCGGCGTACTCCCGCGACGTCGACTTTGGCCAGCCTATTCAGATCATCGACGATCTCGATGACCTGCCCAGGAATCGCCAGGCACACGCCGGGTGTTCTATCACTCGATTGGGCAGGATTGTGAAGCTCTGGTAACCGGGGTTACCAGCGATCCCGGGATCCGGTGCGTCGGACGATCGAGGGGGCATAGACTGCGGCTCGACGTCGGGAGGTCGGAGAGACCAGAGAGGCTGAGTCGTGTCCGTCGAAGACCGAGGGGTTGTCCAGCCTGGACCGTTGCGGTGGCCCCGCCACCCGCAGCTCGCCGGGCGACCAGCCCGAGTCGATCGCGCTCTACACGTACCTGCTCGACGCCGACGCGGAGCTGGCCGAGGAGTTCGACGTCCGCGCGCGGATCGCCGCCCGGCAGCTCGCGACCGCTCGGGTGCTCCAGGTCGGCGTCGGGGCGTGCGATCTCGCGCCCTGGTTCGAGGCCGCCGGGCAGGGCTTCGGGCTGCTGGTCCTCGACGGCCTGCTCGCGCTCGAGATCCGGGTCGGCGGCCGCACCGCGGCCGAGCTGGTCGGCCCGGGCGACCTGCTCCAGCCGCTCGGGCCCGGCGTCGGATCAGCTGCTCGTGCGGACGTGCGGCTGGCGGGCGCTGCGCCCGACGCAGGCTCGCGGTGCTCGACGGCGACTTCGCCGACCGCGTGCGGCCGTTCCCGCAGATCATCCGGATCCTGGCGCGCCGCGCCTGCCGGCGCCCGCTCGAGCTCGACGTCCTGCGGGCGATCACCTCCCAGCCGCGGCTCGAGGTTCGCCTGGTCCTGCTGTTGTGGCACCTGGCCGCCCGCTGGGGACGGGTCGAGCCGACCGGCGTCCGGCTGTCGCTGCCGCTCACCCATCGCCTGCTCGGCCAGCTGGTCGCGGCCGAGCGGCCGTCGATCTCGCACGCGCTGAAGCGGCTCGCGCAGGCCGGCCTCGTGACCGGCGCGACCGACGACCTTCATCTGCACGGCACCCTCGAGCACCAGCTCGAGGCGCTGACCGAGCGCGAGCCGGCGCTGGCCGAGCGGCCCGTGTCGCATCCACGAAGGGCCCGCCGCCCGATCGGATAGCGCATGGTCGCCGCCGACCGGCATCCGGTGCACGTGCTGTGGCTGACGAGCGGGCTCGGCTGCGACGGCGACTCGGTCGCGATGACGGCGGCGCGCAACCCGAGCTTCGAGGACCTGATCCGGGGCTGCTTCCCGGGCGCGCCGCCGGTGATCATCTACAACCCGCTGCTCGCCTACGAGACCGGGGAGGAGTTCATGCGCCCGTGGTTCGACGCGGCCGCCGGCAGGCTCGAGCCGTTCATCCTCGTGCTCGAGGGCTCGGTCCCCAACGAGGAGATCAGCGGCGATGGCTACTGGGCGACGATGGGCGTCGACCCGGACACGGGCGAGCCGATCTCCACCTGCACGTGGATCGACCGGCTCGCGCCGCGCGCCGCCGCCGTGCTCGCGCTCGGCACGTGCGCGGCGTTCGGCGGCATCCCGGCGATGCGGAACAACCCGACCGGCGCGATGGGGCTGCGCGACTACCTCGGCTGGAGCTGGACCTCGCGCCGGGACGTTCCGATCATCAACCTGCCGGGCTGCCCGGCCCAGCCCGACAACATCACCGAGACGCTGCTGCACCTGGCGCTGCACGTCGCCGGCGCCGGCGCCGATGATCGACGTCGACGAGCACGGCCGCCCGCGCTGGCTGTTCGGCCGGACCGTTCAGCAGGGCTGCGGCCGCGCCGGCTTCGCCGAGCAGGGCGAGTTCGCGCAGACGCCCGCCGACCACCGCGGCTGCCTGGTCAAGCTCGGCTGCAAGGGCCCGGTGGCGAAGTGCAACGTCCCGCTCCGCGGCTGGGTCGGCGGGGTCGGCGGGCTGCCCGAACGTCGGCGGGATCTGCAACGCGTGCACGATGCCGGGCTTTCCCGACAAGTTCATGCCGTTCATGGACGCCAACCCGCTCGGGCTGCTCGTACGCCGAGGGGGCGCGGTTCACGCTACGGCCCGGTGCTTCGCCGCCTGCGCCGGCACGCGATCCGGCGCCACTACGACCGCGAGCCGGGCTGGCGCGCGCCGGGCGGCGAGCTGACCAGCGGCTACGAGCCACGGTGGTGAGGCTGAGATGCCGGTGTCGGTCGTGTTCGTGTGCGAGTTCTGCGGGGCGCGGCCGGACCCCGAGACGCAGGTGGCGCTCGAGCGCCAGCTGCTCGATCTGCGCCACGGCGAGTACGTCGACGCCGAGCCGGGCCGGTGGCTGACCTGGCACGGGCGCGGGATGTACGGGCCGCAGCGCTATGCCTGCGGCGCGCACCGCGGCGAGCTCAAGGCGCTCGTGCGCGAGCACTACGGCACGCTCGGCTGGCACCCGTGGGCCAAGGGGCCGCACCCGTGGGCCGGGCGGCGCGGGACCGACCGTGCGCGGACGCTGGTGCGCGCGCTGCGCTCGACGTTCGGCGCGCCCGGAGTCGTAGGAGGCGTCGCTCGGGGGCGCGTGTGTAATCGAGAGCACGCGTCGATTGACTACATTGCCGGGGTCGGGTTAGGTTGCAGAGCCTGCGGCAGTTCTGGTCCTCACTGAGCGCCGCGCAGCGGCGCACGCTGGTGATGATGGGCGTGGTCGTCGGCGGGCTGCACGTGCTCGGGTTCGCGACGCTGATCGCGCTGGTCGCGCCACGCCACTACCGGCTCGGCACCGCGGGCGCGTTCACGATCGGGATCGGCGTGACCGCGTACACGCTCGGGCTGCGCCACGCGTTCGACGCCGATCACATCTCGGCGATCGACAACACGACGCGCAAGCTGATGGCCGAGGGCAAGCGGCCGCTGAGCGTCGGGTTCTGGTTCTCGCTCGGGCACTCGACGATCGTGTTCGCGCTCGCGCTCCTGCTCTCGATCGGCGTCAGCTCGCTCGACGGCCCGGTCAGCGAACCGACGGCTCGAGCCTGCACCAGGTGACCGGCTGGGTCGGGACGCTCGTCTCGGGCTCGTTCCTGTACGTGATCGCCGCGCTCAACGTCGTGATCCTGCTCGGGATCATCAAGGTGTTCCGCGAGATGCGCGACCGGCGCGCTACGACGAGCAGCAGCTCGAGGAGCAGCTGAACAGGCGCGGGCTGATGAACCGGTTCCTCGGGCGGCTCACGAGGACGGTGACCAAGCCGACGCAGATGTATCCGATCGGCGTGCTGTTCGGGCTCGGGTTCGACACCGCGACCGAGGTCGCGCTGCTCGTGCTCGCCGGCGGCGCCGCCGGCGCCGGGCTGCCGTGGTACGCGATCCTGTGCCTGCCGATCCTGTTCGCCGCCGGCATGTCGCTGATGGACTCGATCGACGGCTCGTTCATGAACTTCGCCTACGGCTGGGCGTTCTCGAAGCCGGTCCGCAAGGTCTTCTACAACCTCACGATCACCGGGCTGTCGGTCGCGGTCGCGCTCGTGATCGGGACGGTCGAGCTCGGCGGGCTGATCGCGTCCAAGCTCAGCCTCTCGGGCTCGTTCTGGAGCTGGTTCGAGAACATCGACATCAACGTGCTCGGGTTCGTGATCGTCGGGATGTTCGTCGCGACCTGGGCGATCGCGCTGTCGGTCTGGCGCTACGGACGGATCGAAGAGCGCTGGGGCGCCTCGATCGAGTAACTCTGGCGCGCCCGCCTCAGCGCCACCAGGGACGTCTGCGGAGGTTCGCGACCGCGGCCGCGGGCTTGACGAGGTCGACGGTGTGCTGGCTCAGGTGATCAAGGTGCTCGCACAGCCACACGCCGTAGTAGGAGCCGGAGGACTCGTCGACGACCCCCGCCGTGGCCAGCGATGGCGGCTGGAGCTCTGACACGGCCCGCTGATCCGGCGTGCCGACCTGCTCGGCGAGCTCGTCGTACCAGGACGCGAGCGTTGCAGTACGGCGCTCGAGTACGCCGCGTGCCTCCTCCAGACCGGTGGCATCTCCCGGCATCTCCGCCACCGCGTGCGCGGTCAGGCGCAGCCGGAGCGACCCGCCGACCAGGCGCCACAGGTCCTGCTTGGCGATGCGCTTGCTTCCCTGCTCGGAGAGAAAGCCACGCAGGCCCTCATCGAGGCGGACTCCGGCGGTCCCGGCGGGCATCGCGGTATCTGGCTCGCCAGGCCGAGCTCCCGTCGCCCACTGCACCGCCTGGGTCAGGTACGACGCGCCCGCACGGAACGCATCGGCGAGGTCGTCACCGACGACGGACGAAACGCCACGTGGCCAGAACAGCGTGCCGATCACCGCGCTCACGGCACAGCCGAGCGCCACGTCCTCTATCCGGACCACGCCGACCTTCCATCCCACCGGAACGATCAGGTTGAACAGGATCGCGATCATCACCGTGAACGCCGCCTGGCCGACGGCGAACGGCGCGGTCCCGGGCGAGTAAGCGGCCACGAGCACCACGAACGGGAACAGGATCCAGAGCACGGTTTCGTCGCCGCCGATCGCCAGCACGATCGCACCGCCGATCACGAACCCGATCGCGGTTCCCGCGATCGCCCGGACCGCGGTGGCGCCGGTGGCCGACGCGTTCGTGCGAAGGACTGACAGCGTCCCGAGCACCACCCAGAAGCCGTGCTGGACGGTGGTCACATCTGCCACGGCGACGGCCACCGCGAGCGCCACCGCGCCGCGAAGGCTGTTGACGAACCAAACCGAGCGCAGGCTCGCGTGTGTATGGGCAGCGGTGGCCACGCTCGACACTCGCTGCACGGTTCGCGCCGCGGCGTTCGACCCCGTGTACCAGCGGGCGCGCCTGGCTTCGAGCCACTCGGGGTCCGCGAGCCGTGACGCGATCATCGTCTCGTAGGCGACTCCGAGGACGGCGACGGCGACGGCGTTCGCGTGGAACGAGATCTGGGCGGCCTGCCGGAACTCGGCGGGCCGCAGCGTCGAATGCTCGATCTGAGTCAGGACAGCCGCCCGGGAGCGCTCGAGCTCGTCGACGTCGGGACGTGCGTCGCCGCCCGCGAGCAGAGAGGCGCTGTCTCGCAGCACCGAGCTTGAAGTGGCAATGAGCTCGAGGTCTCGCGCCGGGGCTTCTCGCAGGTCGTGCTGCTCCTCGACCGCGTCAGCGATCAGATCTTCGGTCCACTCGAGCAACTCGACGCAGTTCGCGAGCGCCTGGTCGGTCGCAGCCAGCCCGGTGGGGCGATACGGCGTCGATGTGAATCGGGCGATCAAGTCGTGCTTGGCGGCGACCATCGCCGCAAGGTCGTCCTTGGTCGGCCCGCCACGGACCGCTGCGTCGAGCACGTCTGCGAGCTTCCCCGCGAGCGCCGACGCCGCGGCGCTCAGCTGGTTGCCACCGCTCGATCGCGGTGAGAACAGCAGCACCGCGGCGGTGCCGCAGACCGACGCCATCCACCAACCGATGAGGCGGTCGGGGACCATGCTGACGGTACCGGCGGACGCCGCCGGGAGGACCCACGCGAGGAGCGCGCCGGTGGCTCCCGAGGCCGCATTGGGGCCGGTCACGCCCGCGAAGAACACCGCGAACGTCACGGGTACCGTCAGGATCGCCGTCAGCACGGTCGAGGAACTCGACGATCGTGGCGATCGTCAGCAGCACGCTACCGGTGAGCGCGAGCGCGAGATGGGCCAGGAGCTTGTCGCGCCACGTCCCGGCGAACGACGCCAGCACCAGCGTCGCGAAGCCGCCGAACGCGGCGAAGGTCGCGATCTGCGGGTTCCCGATCACCTTGTCGCTGAGCGCGAACAGCCCACACACGCAGACCATCGCCCGAATCGCGCGCATCGCCGCCGGGACCGACCAGCGCGGGAGCCAGCCACGGACGTTCATCTCGCGCTCAGCGGATCCGGAGCCTTGACAGAAGCGACGGGTGCCGGAGCCGAGCGGCGACCTCGGGATCCTCGCGCAGGAGTGTCCCGATGATCGCGTCGGAGACTCGCTCCGGTTCGACGCCGCATTCGGCGAGCAGTGTGGCAGCTGGGCTGTTGAGCCTCGGTGACACCGAGGCCAGCAGGATGTGCTCGGTCCGCGGGCACCGGTGGCCGAGGGACTTCGCGATCGCTCGCGCGCGCTCGAGCAGCCGCTTGGTCTGGGGTGCGACGCCGAGCGATCCGCTTGGACGGGGCGCATGCGTACCGAGCCGCGCTTCGATGTGCCGGCGGGCGAGGTCCGGCGTGGCTCCGAGCTCGGCGAGCACCCGCGCCGCCAGCTCGTCCCGCTGGGCGAGCAGGCCGAGGATTAGATGCTCGGGCCTGACGTATTGGTGGCCGAGCGCGCGCGCTTCGTCTGCGGCGGCGGTGAGCGCATCGGCCGCCGCTCCGGTCAGCCCGAACGGTGCCTGGCCTGGCGAGGGGTTGTTGAGCGCGCCGAACCGCTGCTGTGCGGCCTGCTTGCTGGTGCTGAGCGAGCAGCCGATCTCGCTCCAGCTGGCGCCGTCGGCTCGCGCCGCATCCACGAAGTGGTCCAGGAGCTCGTCGCCGCGGGCGCGGAGCCGGTCGGCGAGGACGGTGGCGGCGGACAGCCGATCGAGCGCCGCTCCCGGTGGAATCTCGGCGTTGAGCTGGTCGATGCCGGGAAGCGCGGTCACGACGACGTCGTCAAGGCTACCTTGACGGTGCGGGCTGAGTCAAGGTAGGGTTGACGCAAGGATCCGTGCCGGCTCGCGCATCGCGGCGTTCCACGGGGACTCCTGGGCGCAGCGCGCGAACAGCCACAGCCGGACCCGCCCAGGGTCGAGGTCGAGCAGCTCCGCCATCCGACGCGCGAGGCCGCCGGGGTCGGCGGCCAGGCGCTCGTCGCAGTTCAGCATGTGCTGGACCGGGTCGAAGGCGGGATCGCCGACGAACGGCTTCGGGTCGATCGCCAGCCACGGCTCGCGCCGGGAGGCGAGGACGTTCCCGGCGTGGAGGTCGGTCGACAGCAGCACTTGGCGGTCGGCGGTGTGCGGGAGCTCGCGGAAGATCTCGATGCCTGCTTTCGCGAGTCCGGGGTCAAGGCCGCGGTCGAGGCCGGGCGCGTGGTCGGGCGCGTGGTCGGGCGCGTGGTACTCGAGGCAGCGGTCGCAGTCGTCGGCCCACCTGTTGCACATGCTCTCGAGCGTGCCGAACGGATGGCCGGCCGGCGGCTCGTGGTCCCACAGCCGGCGCAGCAGGCCGGCCAGGATCGCGTCCTGCTCGGGCTCGGCGACGGCGTCCTTGAGCTGGACGCCCGGGACGCACCGCTCGAGCAGGAGCGAGCTCGTGTCCTCGAGCGCCCGCGTCTTCAGGCAGCGCACCGCGCCTCCGCCGTCGCACAACCGGAGCGCGTCGGCCTCGTGCTCGGCTTCGCGGTGGCGCCAGCCGACCTTCAGCGCGAGCTCGTCTCCGGCCGAGTTCGTCGCCGGGGCGACCCACGCACACTGCCCGCCCGGGAGGTACGGCTCGCCGAGCTCGAGCTCCCAGTCGCGCGCCAGCCGCGCGATGCGCTCCGGGAGTGCGGCGAGCCACTCGCACCGCTCCGGATCGTCGTCCTCGTCGACCGCGGCGCGGAGCTGTGGCGGGATCCTGATCACAGGTTCGCTCATGTCTCGAGCTTGGCCAGGTACTGCTGGGCCTCGGTGTGTCCGAAGTTCTCGGCCCAGCCGGCGGGCGTCGAGTTGTATGAGTTGTCCTCGAGGTTCGGGTCGGCGCCGTGCGCGAGCAGCACCTCGATCACCTCGAGGTGCCCTTCCGCGGCGGCTTCGTGGAGCGGCGCCGACTCGCGGTACCGGTCGATGCGGTTCGTCGCGTTGACATCGAACCCGAGATCGATCAGCAGCGCCACGCCCTCGACGCTGTTTCTCTGGGCCGCGCGCACGAGCTGGTCCGGGTATTGCTCCATGGCGTGTTCGGTGAGCGTCGGGTCGTTGGCGAGCAGTCGCTGCACCTCGTCGCGGTCGCCGCTGGTGGCGGCTTCCATGAACGCGTACAGCGGTGCGGCGCCCGAGTTGGCGCCGGCCGCGCGCAGCATCTCGGCGCACTCGCGGTGCCCCCTCAGCATCGCCTCCTCGCGCGGCGTCCGGGCCTCATAACGCTGGTTCTTGGTGCCCCGAGCCTCCGGATCGGCGCCGTGATCGAGCAGCAGCCGAACATGGCCGGCGAACCCCGACCGGGCCGCGGCCAGCAGCTGCTCGTCGACCATCTGCCGCGGCGTCGCGTGCACCGCTTGGAGCAGCCGGTGCCACCGCCCGCCGTCGCCGGTCCCGAGCCCGAACTCGAACAACAGCGCGAGCCAGCGGTCGTCCGCGTCCCAGTGGCGGTTGTAGAGCGTCTGCTCGTCGTTGGGGTCGGCGCCGGCCTCGAGCAGCAGCCGCGCGAGCGCGAGCTCGTCGGGATGGGCCGGAGGATCGCCCTCGCCGCTGCCAAACGCCCCGGTCAGCGCGGTGAACGGCGGGCTGAGCCCCTCCCACAGATAGCCGGCGTTCGGGTCCGCGCCGTGGTCGAGCAGCACGCGCGCGGTCTCGAGCGCGTCACGGCCCGGTCCGGTAGGCCCGAGCCGAGCGTAGGTGAGATACAGCAGCGGCTCCCAGTCGTAAGGCCCGCCTTGCCGGTTCGCGGCCTCCGGATCGCGTTCGAGCAGCACGCGGGCAGCGGCCGCGTCGCCGACCGCCGCGATCGTGTGGATCGTCGCGGTGGCGAGCTCGGGATGGCTTATGAGGAGCTCCCGCGCCTTGGCCCAGCGCGCGGGGTCGTCGTTGCCGTAGTTCAGGCACGCCAGGCGGAGGAATTCGTCGTGGAGCGCGTGTTCGCCGGCGTCGGCGGTCGCCTCACCGACCGGCTGGGCGGCCGGCGAGCGCGAGTAGCGCCGGGTCAGCTCGATGTATGCCTTCATCTTCGCCCAGCTCGCAAAGCCGAACGACCGCGCGACCACGAGCTGCGCGTCGGCGAGCTTGAACGCCGCGAGCTCGTGTGAGCCGGGCGTGGCTTGCGCGAGCCGGGGATGGAACTCGCGGACGACTTCGGCCGCGCCGGCATCGCCGGCGCGGACCGCGCGCTGGAACGACCTGGCGCCGTTCTTCAGCTGCTCGAGATTTGCGTTGCCCGGAAGACCGCGGGGTGGCACGAGGCCTCCTCTCACATGGGCCCAGAGTCCGCAGTCTCGGCCGGAAAGGAGACGGACCGGCGACAGTCAGGAGACCTCTGCTCAGGTGGGCTTTGCCCTTTCCGCGGACCGGTGGCGACCTGCTCGCGCTGCCGATGATACCCGTGGCCGGGGTTGGCCTTTGGGGCGGGTTGGGCTGGTGGCGGCGGGTGGCGGCGGGTGGCGGCGAGTGGCGGCTGAGTGGCGGCTGAGTGGCGGTTGAAGGGCGGCTGGAGGGCGGGCACCTGGGGTGGAGGCGGTGGCGCCTTGGCGCACAGCGCCGCAACCGGCAGCCTCGCGACCCAAGCCTTGCGGACTCACGCGCGATAGTCGTGCTCAGGTCCGCGCGGCCGAGGCGCGCGACGTCGATGGTCGTGTTCGGCAGGCGGGTCGGTTTGGCGGGGGGTCTGCGCTTGGGCCCCGCCGGTGACCTGCATCAGGGGACAATCGACGCCGAACTCCGAGGTCGTGGCCCGTCGTGCATGTGGGGCATGCGTGCGGGGACACGGCCGGCGTTGCCGGCGCCCGGTGTCCCGCCATACAGGTTGCTCGCGCGGAAGGAAGGGCGACGGTCGCCGAAGGCCGGGCCGACGGTGGTCCCGGGGGTGCCCCGGGGGACTCCGGGCGCGACGGCTGGGCGGGGCTGTGGGGACCCCGCGACCGGACCGGACCCGGGCCCGCGACCGACCCGGCCCGCGACCGCCGCCGAGCCCGCGCGACCGGCGCCGCTCGTAAACCCGGCTGACCGAACCAGACCTCCATAGGCGACAGCGTCCGCGAATGCGCCACGGCCCCGGGTGTTTGCGCCGATCAGCCGCACCGTCGCGCGCAGCAGCTCCGAACGGGCGCGCACCGCGGCGCTCGGCTGCTCGGCGGGGTGACGTGCCCGGTGTTAGGCGCCGCGCACGAACAGCTCGACGTCCGCGGGCTCCGGGCCGGGCCGCCAAATGTCCGCCGGTGGCGCCGGCTCGTCGTCGTCGCCGAACATCACCGACATCAGGTCGGCGGTGTTCCGGAGGTGGTAGTCGACTTCGAAGTAGGGGTCGTCGACCCACACCGGCTCGCTCACCCCGAGCGGCACGAAGCGGATCTTCTGGCGGTAGCGCGGGGTGTGGTGAAGCTTGCCGCTGGCCATCTCCGACAGCTCGTCGAACGACGGCGGCGGCCCCTCGAACAGGCTCACGCCGCCGATGTGCATCGGCGTCACGTCGTTCTCGACGTGCAGGAAGGTCGCGTCCTGCGAGCTCATCGACTGCACAGGGCCTCCTCGGATCGCTGGAGCAGCCGCTCCAGCTCGCGATACACGCCCACGTTGACCCCCATCCCGCAGTGGCTGCCGTCGACCTCGACGCACTCCGCGGTCGGGTCCAGGCAAGCTCGCCAGTCGACGATCGCGTCGCTGCGCGAGTAGACCGCGACCCACGGTGGGTCGGCCCCGAGCGGCTGAGCGAGCAGCGTGCGGAACTCCGAGCAGCACGCGCCGTCCAGGCATTCGTTCGTGAACAGCCAGCGAACGCCGAGGTCGCCGAAGAACGCGACCGAGCGCACGGTGCGGAGCACCGACGGCGAGATCGCGAGCTGATCGAGCACCGGCGAGCCGAGGGTCATCAACGCGGCGACTCTGTCCGGGCGCCTCGCCGCGAGCGTACGCGCGAGCGTGCCGCCGCGGCTCTGTCCGATGATCACGACCGGCTCGTCGAACGCCTCGAGGACGTTGTCGAGCCGCTGGAGCTCGCGGCCGGCGCACCCGACGTTGAACCGGATTCCGCTGGTGCGGACCGCGTGCCCCCGGCGTCGGAGCCAGCCGGCGAGCACGGTCAGCGAGGCGTCGCCGGCCATGAACCCGGGGATCAGCAGGACGGGTGGCCGCCCCTCGCGGTGCTCGGGCGCCCAGAACCGGACCTCGGCGAGGAGCCGCGCGAACTCTGGCCAGAGCCGAAGCTCGTACCCGAGCGGGACGGTCATCCCGCTTCCCCCGTCAGCTCGAGCACGAGCTTGCCCGTGTTCTCGCCGCGGAACAGCATCAGGAACACCTCCGGGAACCGTTCGAGACCGCCACGGACGACGTCTTCGCGCGAGCGGAGCTCGCCCGCGCGCAGCCACTCCGCGAGCTGAGCGACCCCCTCGGGGTAGCGCTTGGCGAAGTCGAACACGAGGAACCCGGTCATCGTCGCGCGCATCACGAGCAGCTGCATGTAGTTGGCCGGTCCGCGGGCGGGTTGTTCGGCGTTGTACTGGGAGATCGCGCCGCAGATCACGACCCGAGCGCCACGCGCCAGGCGGCGCAGCACCTCGTCGAGGATCTCGCCGCCGACGTTGTCGAAGTAGACGTCGACACCGTCCGGCGTGTGCTCGCGGAGCTGGGCGCGCAGGTCGCCGCGCTTGTAGTCGACTGCGCCGTCAAAGCCGAGCTCCTCGGTAAGCCACTCGCACTTCTCGGGGCCGCCGGCGATGCCGATTGCCCGGCAGCCCTTGATCCGGGCGATCTGCCCGGCGACGCTCCCGACCGCCCCGGCGGCGCCGGACACGACCACGGTCTGCCCGGGCTCCGGTCGCCCGAGGTCGAGCAGCCCGAAGTACGCGGTCAACCCGGTCATACCGAGCACGCCGAGATGGACCGGCGCCGGCGCCAGCGTCGTGTCAACGCGGGTCACGGCGGTGCCGTCAGAGATCGCGTAGCGCTGGACGCCGAACAGACCGGACACGTGGTCGCCGACGGCGTAGTCGGGGTGGCTCGACTGCACAACGCGGCCGAGTCCGCCGGCACGCATCACCTCGCCGATGCCGACCGGCGGGACGTACGAGCGGCCCTCGTTCATCCACCCGCGCATCGCCGGATCGAGTGACAGGTACTCGAGCGCGACGAGGAACTGTCCGTCGGCGGGCTCCGCGACCGGCTCCTCTACGTACTCCCAGTCGGACGGCTTGGGCAGACCGACCGGTCGCGCCGCCAGGCGCCACTGCGCGTTGAGCTCGGTCACCGGCCGAGCCTACTCGAAGCGACGGCCTAGGAGGTCGTCTCAAAACGCTGGCACGCGTCTGGCGGCGGCGGCTCGTCGCGATGCTGCGTCCTCGGGGGTTCGACGTGTTTGGGCCACGCCTTCACCCCTGCGTCCTTGCCTCGCTTGATCCGGCGCTCGCCAGCCACGCACCCCGTTTTGAGACGGCCTCTGACCTAATGCCGAGGATTCCAGCCGGCTGCCTGCTTGAAGCGGACGTTCGACACGCGCTCGCCGTCGCGGCACACGTTGTAGATGCCGCTAGGGACGGTCAGCGCGTCGAGCAGCGCGTTGCCGGCGTCGGTGACATGCAGCGAGGCCCCGAGCGCCTCGACCGGCTGATCGTGACCGGTGCCGGGCCCGTCGAGAAGCCCGAGACGCAGGGCGACCCCGCGGCGCCCGGCTTGCGCGAAGCGGTCGGTCTCGCCCTCCGCCACGAGCGCCGACCGCAGGATCGGCGGGACCTCGGCGACCGGGGTGTCCTCGGTCGCCGGGCCGTCGGCGGGATAGACGAATGTGACCGTGGGCTGCACGTACACCCCGACCCGGCTCGCGAGCGCGGCGTCGACGAGATTTTTCGCGGCGTCGACCCGCAGGCGGTCGTTCTGCCGCCAGGCCTCGGGGTCACCGAGCCGATCGAGCGACTGGATCCGCGTGGCCAGGTGGAGCACCGCATCGATGTCGTTCATCGCGGCGGCGACCGCGGATGGATCGAACAGGTCGAGCTCGGCATGCCCGGGGGTGTGGAGCTCGTGTCCGGCGGCGCTCGCCAGCGGCGCCAGGGCTCGGCCGAGCACGCCGCTTCCGCCGGTGATCAGTAGTCGCATCGTCGGCCCCCTATTCCACGAGCTCGACGATTCCCGGAGGCGCCCCGACGATCGGGACGGTCCGGCGCGCGGCCTCGTCGATCTGGATTCGCGGCGGGTCCGGCAGGCGCGTCTCGAAGTACGTGCCGGGGCCGTACAGCTGGCCGTAGCGGATCACGACACCGCCGATGTCGAGGATCGTCCGTTCGAACGCGTGGGTAGCTATTCCGCGCTCACCCGGGAGTTCCCAGGCGATGCTCTGGGCGTAGAATCTGCGAGCGCCGGTGGCCTTGGCAGCCGCGAGCAGATTGCGCGTGCCGTCGCTGCGCATCCGGTCGTTACGGCCGCTGAGCGCGGCGATCTCGGCGGCATCGTCCGGGAGGTCGGTGAGCTGGTGCATGACCGCGTCCGGCGCGAAGCGCACCACCGCGGCGGTCAGCGCCTCGGCGTCGTACACATCGCACAGCACCGGCTCGGCGCCGAGCGTCTCGAGCTCGGCGAGCTTCGACGGCGAGCGGGTCATCCCCGCGACCGTGTGTCCGGCATCGACGAGGAGCGGCAGCAGCCGGATCCCGATCACGCCGCTTGCGCCGGCGAGGAAGATCCGCAGGTTGGTGTCAGTGTTCGTTGGTTCGCTCATGGCCGCCACGGTGCCACCGTTCGCCCGCGGTCGCATCGGCGAGATCGCCGGTCCGGCGATACCGGTGCACGGCGAGCGTGCCGGCGACGACCAGCACGACGAGTCCGGCGATCACGAACGAGCCCTGTTGCGCCAGCTCGACGGCCCGATCGAACGAGTTCCAGAACACGTATCCGAGCATCGTGCAGGCGAACGCCCAGATCCCGGCGGCAACGATCGTCGCTGGGATGAACCGGCGCGCCGGCATCTGCGACGCGCCGGCGATGAACGGGGTCAGCGCGCGAACGGCGCCGATGAACCGGCCGAACAGGATCGTCTTGCCACCGTGCTTCGAGAAGTAGCGCTCGACCTGCGCGATCCGCTCCGGGCGTGAGTTTGACCTGGTGGCCGTGGGCCAGCAGGAACCCCCGCCCGAGCCGGCGGCCGAGGACGAACGAGAGGATGTCGCCGGCGACCGCGCAGACCCAGACGAGCGCGATCAGCGGCACGAGCTCGATCTCTCCCTGGCCGGCGGCGACGCCGCCGAGGATCACGGTGATCTCGCCGGGGGCCACGAGGCCGATGCCGGCGCCGGTCTCGAGGAATGCCATCACGCCGACGAGCACGTATGTGTACGGGCCGAGGGTGGAGCCGGAGCTGCCGGACGGCGTGCTCGAGGTTGGGTGGCTCGACGAGTCCGGTGCCGATCGCTCCCGTCGCGAGCGCGGCGAGGAGCATGAGCGCCTGCACGGCGCGGGATACACGCCGCTGGCCGGCGATCACGCCGGCCAGCAGCAGTCCCGCGCCGATGAGCGGCAGCGGCTTCATGCGCCCGACAGACGGGCGCTGGCCGCCCTCCGCTTGCTCAGTGACGGATCGCCGTGGGCCCGCAGCCGGCGGATGCGTTCACGGATGGGGGGATGGGTCGAGAACAGCGTCGCCACGTTCCCGCGGCCGAGCGGGTTCGCGATGTGCGTCGGCGCGACCGCCGCATGCCTCGGGCTACGCCCCGTCGCGAAGGCGTTGGGCTGTTCGCCGGGCATCGCATACCGACGCGGCATCGGGAGCCCGGCGACGAGGGCCCATGTGCGGAGCCTCGTGATCAGCTGGGTGGTGATGATGCTCATCGGGATGGTCCTTTCGAAACGATTCGAACAGGATCAAGCGCGAGGCCCGCGCGGACCATGGGGTCTAGCGTGTATCTGCGGCCGGCGGGTCGCCGTGGGTCGCGCGCAGCGATCCCGCGTGCGCGCGGCGGCGGGGCTCGCGGCGGACCCGCGCCAGGCTCGCGACCGTCGTGACCGCGAGCACGAACACGATCACCGCCAGCGACACCGCCGTCGATAGCTCGGGGACCGAGTGGTTGTGCAGGTGCGCGAAATGCAGCACGAGCTTGACGCCGATGAAGGCGAGGATCACCGACAGGCCCGTCGAGAGGTACACGAGCCGATCGAGCAGCCCCGAGACGAGGAAGTACAGCGAGCGCAGTCCGAGCAGCGCGAACACGTTCGCGGCGAGCACGATGTACGGGTGGCGGGTGACCCCGTAGACCGCGGGGATCGAGTCGAGCGCGAACAGGAAGTCGGTCGTGCCGATCGCGAGCAGCACCATGAACAGCGGGGTCAGCAACCGCCGCCCGTTCACCCGGGTCATGATCCGTCCACCGTCGTACCCGTCCGACAGCGGCAGCCGGCGGCGCGCGAGCTCGACGACGCGTTGTCGCTCGACCGACGGATCCTGGTCGCGGTGGCGGAACAGCTGCACGGCCGTCGCGATCAGCGCCGACCCCGAAGATCAGGAACATGAACGAGAACGCCGCGAGCAGCGTGGCACCGGCGGCGATGAAGATCGCGCGCAGCACGAGCGCCAGCGCGATCCCGATCGCCAGCGCGCGCGGCTGGTGTTCGGCCGGCACCGCGAACGTGCTCATGATGATCACGAACACGAACAGGTTGTCGACCGACAGGCTCTTCTCGACGACGTAGCCGGCGAGGAACTGTGTCCCGAGGCTCCAGCCCGCCAGCAGCCCGAGCGCGGCTCCGAACGCGAGCGCCGCGGCCACGTAGATCAGCGACCACGCGGCCGCCGCGCGGAAGCTCATCGTAGCCCCTCAGGGCTCGACGAGCCCGTGCCGGATCGCGTACCGGGTCAGCTCGACCCGGTCGTGCATCCCCAGCTTCTCGAGGATGTTCGTGCGGTGGCGATCGACAGTCTTCTCGCTGATCACGAGCGCCTCGGCGATCTCCTTGGTGCTGTAGCTCTCGGCGATCAGCTTGACGATCTCGGTCTCGCGCGGGGTGAGCGGGTCCTCGCGCACCGGGGCGTCGTTGCGCGCGCCGTGCAGCAGGTCACGGATCAGCGGCGTCATCGCCCCGGGGTACAGGAACCTCTCGCCGCGCATCGCGGCCCGGCAGGCCTCGACCAGGTCGCGATCGGCGACCGTCTTCAGCACGTATCCGGATGCGCCGGCCTTCAGCGCCTCGTACAGGTATCGCTCGTTCTGGTGCATCGACAGCATCAGGATGCGCAGCTCGGGGCGGCGGCGGTGAAGCTCCCGCGCCGCCTGCAGGCCCGGTCATCCGCGGCATCGAGATGTCGAGGATCGCGAGATCGACCTCGGGCTCGAGCGCCCGCTGGACCGCCTCGGCGCCGTCTCCGGTCTCGGCCACGACCTCGAGGTCGGGCTCGGCGTCGAGCACCAGACGCAGCCCGCGCCGGACCAGCGCGTGGTCGTCGGCGAGCAGCACCCGGGTCTTCAGCGGCGTCATCGCCCGTTCTCCGACCGGGACCTCGAGACGCACCGTCGGCAGCCGCGGCCCGCCGGGGTTCCTGTCGATCATCGAGGCCGCGCCGATCAGCGTCGCCCGCTCGCGCATGCCTCGCATCCCGGTTCCGGGGGCATAGCCGGCCGGGAGACCGTCTCCGTCGTCGGTGACGGTCAGCGTCAGCATGCCGTTTTCGGGAGCGAGCGTCAGGTCGGCGCTCGGTGCCGGAGTGGCGCGCGACGTTCGTCAGCGCCTCCTGGGCCACGCGATAGACGACGAGCTCGGCTTCCGGCGAGAGGTCGGGCAGCTGCTAGCCGACCTGCTGCCTGCACGGCAGGCCGAAGCGCTCGGCGAACCGCTCGCACAGGACGGCGAGCGCGCTCTGCGAGCCCGAGGTCGTCGAGCGCCTCCGGACGCAGCTCGATCGCGATCCGGCGGACGTCCTCGAGGCTGGCGCGGACGGCGCCCTGGACCTCGGCCACGTCGGCGCGCAACTCGGTGGGAGCGCGCGCCTCGACCCGCGCCAGCCCGAGCAGGACCGCGGTCAGCTCCTGCCCGACCTGATCGTGCAGCTCCTGGGCGATCCGCAGGCGCTCGGATTCCTGGCCGGCGAGGACCCGGCCGGTGGCGTCGCGGCGCTCGGCCTCGAGCCGGGCGAGCATCTCGTTGAACGTCGATGCCAGCTCGCCCGCCTCCGAGTCCGGGTCGGACACCGGCATTCGCTCGCCGTGGTCGGCGAGGTCGACGCGCCTGGCCAGCGCGGTCAGCGCCTGCACCGGGCCGACGACGCGCCGGACCAGGTAAAGGTTGATCGCCACGACGAGCAGCAGCGCGACGATCAGCGCGGCTCCTTCGCGCGTCGAGGCGGAACATCGAGACCCGGTTCGGATCGAGCAGGACGATCGTCACCCCGACGGCCACGACCAGCAACAGGGCGTTCACGCCGGCCACCCGGTACAGCAGTGGGATGTACCGCCGCCGCCCCGGACGCTCGGGCACAGAGGTGTCGCCGTTCATCGCACTCATATGCAGTGAAGCAGCAACTCAGCACCCCGGCGAGCGCCGCCGGCCGGATCCGCCCTCGGGGCGGTCCCGCTGGGCGCCGACCGGGTCGGGTCGCAACCCCTCGAGCTTGTGCAGCATCGCCCACCGGCGCGAGTCGAGGCCGGCCGGCGAGATTCCGAGCGTGCTCGCGATCTCGGGAGGATCGATCCCGGCGAGCAGCATGCCGAAGATCGCCTGCTCCGTCAAGGCCGAGCCGGCGTCGCATGGCGCCGGCCAGCGTAGGGGGGACGATCGGCAGCCGCGAGTGCCCGCGCGCGACCGCGCGCACCGCATCGCACAGCTCCGCGCCGACGCCGCCCTTGCTGACGAGCCCGTCGGCGCCGGCAACCACGCACGCCGCGGCCAGCGGGCCGTCGCAGTACGCCGAGTAGATCACGACCCGCGGCGCCCGCTCGAGCCGCTTCAACATCCGGGTCAGCCACAGCCCGCTGCGCGAGCCAAGCTGGTAGTCGACCACGGCCACGTCGATCGGCTCGCGCTCGGCGAGCGCCTCGCCTCCTCGGCCGAGGAGGCGGCGTCGACGACGACGAAGTCAGGCTGATCGTCGAGCAGCTGCAGCACCCCGAGCCGAACCGCGGGGTGATCGTCGACGACCAGCACGCGGAGCCGCGGGAGACCGTCGGCGCCAAGCATCGACATCGGGGACCGCGACGTGCCGGGGGTGTTCCTGAACGTGACCATCTGAAGCCTCCTTGGTCTGATCTGCCAGACCAAGATGACGCGGCGCCCGCCTCCTCGGAATGGGGGAGAGCCCCCATCTCGCGAGATCTTGTGACGCTTTGCGACGGTGCGGGTCCGCGGTCGGCGCGGCCTACGTTGCGGGTCCGCGGTCCGCGGTCCGCGGTCCGCGCTCTACGCGCGCGACCGTTCTGCGGAGCGCGAGGCCGATTCCGGCCAGCAGCAGCCCCGCCAGCACGGTGGCGGTCAACGCGAAGCCGGTCATCGGCAGCTCGGCCTCGCCGTGGTCGGCGGCGGTGGTGGTGGCGTCGGCGTGGTCGTGGTCGAGGGAGTCGTCGAGGTCGTCGACGGTGTGGTCGTTGTCGTGTTCGCGAGCACGATCACGGTTCCGTGCATGAACGGATGGATCGAGCAGATGTAGCTGAACGTACCTGCGGTGGTGAACGTGTGCGACGCGCTCTGCCCCTTCTGGAGCACGCCGGTGTTGAAGCTGTTGTTGCTGGCCGTGGCGGTGTGCGCACTGGGACCGTTATTGACCCAGGTCACCGTGTCACCCACGTGAATCGTGATCGTGGCCGGGCTGAACTCGAAATCGGCGATCGTCACCGTCGGGTCACTCGCGGCGGCGTGTGCGCTCTGGTGTTGTGCGAATCGTGCGCGGGGCACGAGCGCGACGCCGATCGCGCCGCCGGCCCGGCCGACCCCCGAGGCCCGGTGCGCCCGCGCCAGCGCGGCGCGAACCGTGAGTGTCAGTCCCGCCGTCTCCTTGGTGGCACCGGTGGTGACCAGGACCTCCACCCGGTGGATACCCGGCGTCGCGAAGCGCACGGTGGCGTGCGGGGAGGGCGCCCGTGTCAACCGCGGGCACGCCCGTGAGCTGCCACTGGTAGTCGGTCGCGTTCGGCGGGGGATTGGGGACGACCAGGGTCACGGCGTGACCGGCGAGTGGCTTCGACGGCGCCACCATCAGGCCGATTCGCGCGTGCGACTGCGGCACCTGCGACGGCGTCTGGCGCGGTTGCGTCGCGTGCGGTTGCGTCGCGTGCAGTTGCTTCGCGTGCACGTGCGCGAGGGCGTGCACGTGCGCGAGGGCGGGCACCGGCGCCACCAGCGCCGTCATCGACAACGCGGCCGCCAACGGGAGCCGTACTCTTCGAGTCGTCACTAGAGACCAAGGACGCTCGATGGCGCCCGAACCTTCCGAGCCCGAGTCAGGCGCCGATCCGGCGGAACAGCCGCCGGGCGGCCCGCTCGCCGGTTTCGACCGCGCCGTCGAGGAAGCCGATGTTGTCGATCGAGGTGTGCTCGCCGGCGAACAGGAACCGACCCTCGGTGGCGCCGGCCAGCTCGCCGTAGGTCGCGGCCTGACCCACGCGGTAGTAGGAGTAGGCGCCGTGCACCCAGCGGGTCCCAGCGCCCAGTGGTCCTCGTAGGCGCGGCCGGTGAACGCGGCGGTCGTGCCCGGGAACACGTGCTCGAGCTCGCCCAGCGCCCAGCGGACGTCGCGCGCCGGCGCCGGGCCGTGCGCATTGCCGGTGAGTCCGCTGCGCCCGACCCGCCCGCCCGGGAAGGCCAGGTACAGCGCCGGGCTCGCGTCGGGGCCGAGCTGGACGGTGTCGTCCCAGCCGCAGGCCAGACGCTGCCATTCCCCGTAGGTCGCGCCGCTGTAGCCGAGCGCCGGCCACGTCTTGTGGCTGAGCTCGAGGTGGATCTTCGCGTTCGTGCCCATGCCCATCGTCCGGATCACGTGCCGCTTGGTCTTCGACAGTCCCGAGCGTTCGAGCTCGACGTCGCGCAGCGTGCTGAACGGCAGCGCCAGCACGACCAGGTCGGCGGTCTTCTCGACGCTCCTGCCCGAGACGTCGAACACGAGCCCGATCGTGCCGGTCGGCGTGCTCGCGGATCGCCGACCAGCGACGTGGTCGTGCCGGACCGTGCCGGGCGGCAGCTGGCCGATCATGCCCGACGACGAGCTGGTCGTTGCCGCCGACGATCGTGAAGCGCTCGTCGTCGCCGGGAAGCGGGTGAAGCGAGGAGCGCGGGTTGCCGGTCAGGAGCACGATCAGGTCGAGCGCCGACTGGTCGTCCGGGTCGCCGCCGTTCTCGGTGACGGTGTTGGCCATCATCAGCTTGCCGAAGCGGCTGCCCGCGCCGATCGGGTGCTGTCGAGCCACTCGGGCACCGACATGCGGTCGAGCCGCGCTGTCGCCGGCCGCGGTTTGCATCTCGCTTGGCGGCGGCCTCGGAACGCCGGAAAGCCGACGTCGTGCCAGTCGGCGTTCGCCTCGGCATACGTGTAGACGCGGCCGTCGATGAAGAACACCTCGTCGCCGCGGGGCAGGTCGCCGCCGTCCACGACGACCTGCTTCAGCCCGAGCCTCGTGGCGAGCGACGCGCATCGCGGTCTGGTCGCTGTTCAGGAACGACCCGCCGTGCTCGGTGACCAGCCCGCCGGAGAAGTAGTCGCGGAGCGTCCAGCAGCGCCCGCCGGCGCGGTCGGGGTTGGCCTCGTAGACGGTCGAGGAGACCGGGTCGCCCGGGCTCTGCGTCCACAGCATGTGCGCGCAGCGAAGGCCGGCCAGGCCCGCGCCGACGATCGCGATCCGCGGGCTGCGCTTGCAGCTTTGCGATGCGGAGCGCCGAGCGCGGCCGCCGGGCTCCCGGCCAGCGCCGCGCCGGCGGCGAGCCCGCCGGCGCCGATCAGCAGCTCGCGCCGGGTCGATCCGGCCGCGTCGCGGGCACGGTCTCGCCGGCGCGCCCTGTCGGCGTCCGCCGCCCCGAGGATCTCGTCCGCCGGCACACCGGCGCGATCGCCCTCCTTGTGCGCCGCGAACAGCGCGCGAGCACGCATCATCCCCGGCGACCGAGCGGACCGGGCGCGTCGACCACCCATCCCAGACATGGCCCGTAGGTTAGACCGGGGCGGCCACTACGGGACGCTGATGCCGGACTCGGCTCCCATCCTCCGGGCCTCGTCGACCGACACGATCTCGCGGCCGATTGGCAGTAGCGACACCGGAATCATCTTGAAGTTCGCGAGGCCGAGCGGGATGCCGATGATCGTGATGCACTGCGCGATGCCGGTGAGCAGGTGAGTGAGCGCGAGCTCCCACCCGAGGAGCACCAGCCAGAGGATGTTCCCGATGGTCGATGCGACTCCGGCGGGCTCCTTCCTGACGATCGTGCGGCCGAACGGCCACAGACAGAACCTGGCCATCCGGAACGCCGCGAAGCCGAACGGGATCGTGATGATCAGGATGAAGCAGACGATCGCCGCGAGCGTGTAGAGGATCGCCAGCCACAGGCCGCCGAAGACGAGCCAGATGATGTTGAGGATCAGTCGCACTCAGGCGGCCGGCGGCGGTGTCGCGGCCGGATCCCCGGCGACCGCATCCTCGAGCGCCTTCGCGTCGTCGGCGCTGAGGTGGTGGCGGACGAGCCGGCCGCCATGTCCGTCGAGCGCACTGACCATCGCGTCGACGTGGTCCGGCGCGGACATCATGATCACCGCCGACGATCCCTCCGGAACCTCGCGGCGCACCTCGTCGAAGAACGCGCTACGCAGGTGCGGGGAGCCGCGCTCCTGGGCGACGCCGCCCGCGAGCCCACCGCCGACCAAGCCCACGGCGAGGCCGGCCGGACCGAAGAACAGTCCGACGGCGCCACCGGCAATGGCGCCCTCGGCCGTCCTGGCGCCGATGAACTCCTGCTCGTCGTCGGCGTCCACGTAGCGGCCGGCGAACGTTCCCCGAACCACGATCCGGTTGCGCCGATGGTGCTCGACGAACGCGATTTGCTGCGCCCAGGCCACGCCACCAACGGAGGCCGGCGCGCGCGAGTAAGCCCGCTCGGCTCCCTCGGTGTGCTCGAACACCACCAGCGCGAAATCGAGGCCGCTCGTTTCCATCGGCGGCGACGATAATCGCTCCCGGGGCGGAAACGTCGTCCGAATCGGGTGACGCCGCAGGCCGCCTGAGAAGCGAACCCCGGCCCGGGGTGCGACCGCGCCGTCGCGGGCCGGACCGCCGCGCCCCGGGTGCGACGGCGCCCTCGCGAAGCGGACCGCCGCGCCCGGGGTGCGGCTCTCAGTGCGCGTCCACCCCCGCCGGCACCTCGATCGCGCGCTTGAGGATCTTTCCGGTCGGGCCCTTGGGCAGCTCGTCGACGAACCACACGTGCCGCGGGTACTTGTAGGCGGCGACGTTGGCCTTGACGTAGTCGCGGATCTCGGCCTCGGTGGCGTCGGCCCCCTCCTTCAGCGCCACCGCCGCACCGACCTCCTCGCCGAGGTCGGAGTGAGGGACGCCGATCACCGCCGCCTCGCGCACCGCCGGGTGCTCGTAGAGGACCTCCTCGATCTCGCGCGGGTACACGTTGTAGCCGCCGCGGATGATCAGCTCCTTCTTGCGGTCGACGATGAAGTAGCGGCCGTCGTCGTCGACCCGAGCGATGTCGCCGGAGTAGAACCAGCCGTCGGCGTCGATCGCCTGCGGCAGTCGCCTCCGGCCGGTTCCAGTAGCCCTTCATCACGTTATGGCCGCGGATCGCGATCTCGCCCACCTCGCCGGGCGCGACGGTCCGGCGGTCGTCGTCGACGAGCCTCATCTCGACCCCCTCGACCGGCGTGCCGATCGAGCCGGGCAGACGCTCGCGGTCGGGGTGGTTGAAGCACGCCACCGGTGAGGTCTCCGACAGTCCGTAGCCCTCGAGGATCACGCAGCCGAACTCCTGCTCGAACCCGCGCAGCAGCTCGACCGGCAGCGCGGCGCCACCGGACACGCAGACCCGCAGCGTGCTCACGTCGAACCGCTCGCGGTCGGGGTGGTGGAGCAGGGCGGCGTACATCGTCGGCACGCCCTCGAACACCGTCACGCGGTCGCGCTGCACGGTGCTCAGCGCCTTGTCCGCGTCGAACCGGGGGATCAGCGCAAGCGACGCGCCGGAGCTGATCGCCGTGTTCAGGCCGCAGGTCTGGCCGAACGCGTGGAACAGCGGCAGCGCGCCGAGGATCACGTCGTCGGGGCCGAGCGAGAACAAGCGCCTTGCTGACGTCGGCGTTGATCGCGAGGTTCGAGTGGGTGAGCTGGGCGCCCTTTGGCTTGCCCGGTCGTGCCCGAGGTGTAGAGGATCACCGCGTCGTCGTCGGCCGCCCGCTCGACCACCTCTCGCACGCGGCTCGGCGATGCCGGCGAGCAACCGGCCGAACGCGTCCGGGCTCGACCAACAGGCACTCGGTGCCGGCCTCGGTCGCGCCGGCCTCGGCGGCGTCCGCGAACTCGTGCCAGGCGAAGATCAGCTTGGCCTCCGAGTCGCCGAGGTAGAACGCGACCTCGCGCTGCTTGAGCAGTACGTTCATCGGCACAACGACTCCGCCGGCGCGGAGCACGCCGTAGTAGGCGACCGCGAACTCGGGAACGTTCGGCAGCATGATCCCGACGCGGTCGCCAGGCTCGAGGCCGCGGTCGCGCAGCAGCCCGGCGACTCGAGCGGTCGCGTCCTCGAGCTCGCGCGTACGTGATCACGTCATCGTCGAGCCGCATCGCGGGCCGGTCCGGCTACCGCTCCGCGGCGGCGATCAGGTTGTAGGCGAGACTCTCGTTCATCGACGGCCTTCTTTCGGTGGCGGGGTGCCGGTCGGGGAAAAGCGTTCCTTACTCTGCCCGCCGAGAACATGGGAGCGGCGGCCTAATTCGCGGGACCGCGATTGTGTGACGCAACCAATTCGGCGTCAGCGAGCCGCGCGGCGATCAGGATCTCGATCAGGTCGCTGACGCGCCGCAGGTCCCGCCCGGTCCGCTCGGCGATCCGGCCGAGCCGGTAGTGCGCCGTGTTCACGTGGACGTGGAGGCTGTCGGCCGCTCGCCTGGCGTTGAGGTCGCACGCGACGTACTCGCGCAGCGTGGCAATCAGCTGACCTCCGTCGGCGAAGTCCTGGGCAACGAACTCGTGGATCGCCGGCGCGATCAGCCGGTCTGCGGTCGGGTCGGCACGGAGCGTCAGGTACTCGAACGCGGTCAGCTCCGACAGCGCGACGACACCGGGCGTCGAGCCCCGCGCGATCCGGATCATGCTCGCCTCCCGGTATGCATCGGGAACCTCGGCCAGGCCGGAGACCGTGGTGCTGACGGCCACGGCCAGCGGCAGGCCGCCGCCGGCGAGCCGCTGCTGGACGTCAGCGAGCCTCGGCGCGATCGCCGCCGGAAGCCCGTCCGGGGCCGGTACCACGACCACGATCTCGTCCTGGCGGACGACCGCGAGCAGCGGCGTGCGGCCGCCGATGGCCCGGGCCAGCGCCGCCGCCCCACCGCGCAGCAGCTGCTCGTCGCCGGGACTGATGCACGGGGTCGCCGAGATCACGACGACCGGCACCGCGTCGCGGAGACCGGCCGCGCGGGCCGCATCGAGACGCGCGCCCGGCTCGAGCTCGCGTCCGGCGAGGAGATCCTCGAGCAGGTCGCGCCGGATCCGCTCGCCGGTGGCCGCGAGCTGCTCCTGGGCCTCCAGGTAGACCTCGGCGGCGTGCGTGGTCGCGACTTCGAAGTATCGGGGCAGATGGGAGGCGAACACGAGCGCGGCCCGTCGCGAGTCCTCGTCGTCAGCGAGCGCCAGCGCGGTCTGCCACAGCACGCGCTCGCCGACGTAGAACGCCTGCACGAACTCGGTGATCGACACGCGCTTCGCGCGCCGGGCCGCGTGCGGGCGGACGAACAGCAGGTCCTCGCGCGTGACGTCGCGGTCCGCGCCGAGGGTCCCGAGGTTGGCGCTCAGATGGGCGAGCACGTGCGCGCGGACGTCGCCACGCAGCTGCTCGTCGGCGTCGCGGTAGGCGGGGACCTCGCCGACGATCCGCTCGGTCGCCTCGTCGGCCATCGCATCCAGGCGCAGCTCGAGCTCCTCGCGGAGCGCGGCGATCGCAGAATCCCGGTTCACGGCCAAGCCTCTCCTCGCCGGCGATTGTACGCAGCACACAACCGCGCGGCGAGAACTTAGGGGTACCGACCCGTTGCGCGGCGCGCCCTCGGGCGAGAGTCTTATGGCGCAAGCACAACCCGGAGATGATCGATGAGCGACAACGCGACAACTGAGAAGAACGAGTCCCGCGTCCGCCGTACCGGCCGGGCGGCCAGCTCGGGGCTCGATGTGATGCTGGGCGAAGCCGCGGCCGGAGGCCCGCCGCGGTTCATCGCGCCGGGCTCGGCGGTCAAGGTGGGGGCAGGGCTCGCGCGCCGCCCGGTGCGGGTCATCGCGCGCACCGCCGGCCTCGGCGCCGAGCTGGCTCGCACCGCCGCCGGGCCGCTCGGAGCTCGCAGCCGGCGAAGGGCGACCGGCGCTTCGGCGACCCGCGCGTGGGAGGGCAACTGGCTGCTCCGCCGCATGCTCCAGGGCTACCTCGCGGTCGGCGAGACCGTCGACGGCCTGATCACCGACGCCGACGTCGACTGGCGAGCCGAGCGCCGGGCGCGGCTGGCGGCCGGCAACGTGCTCGACGCGCTCGCGCCGACGAACTTCGCCGTGGTCGAACCCGACCGTGATCAAGGAGACCGTCGACACCGGCGGCGGCAACCTCGTCCGCGGCGCGCGCCGGTTCGCTCCACGATCTCTCGACGCCGCCGCGGCTGCCGGCGACGGTGGACACGAGCAAGTTCGAGGTCGGCGGCAACCTCGCGGCCTCGCCCGGATCGGTCGTGCTCCGCACCGAAGTGTTCGAGCTGATCCAGTACAAGCCGGCGACCGAGCAGGTGCGCGAGGTGCCGCTGCTGTTCGTCCCGCCGACGATCAACAAGTTCTACGTGCTCGACCTCGCCCCGGGGCGGAGCATGATCGAGCACTACGTCGCCGCAGGGCCAGCAGGTGTTCGTGATCTCGTGGCGCAATCCCGAGCAGGCGCAGGGGCACTTCGACCTCGATACCTACGCGCGGGCGGTCGCCGAGGCCCGCGACGCGGTGGCCTCGATCACCGGCCGAGAGCAAGGTCCACCTGGCGGCCGCGTGCTCGGGCGGGATCATCACCGCCGGTCTGCTCGGTGCAGCTCGCCGCGACCGGTGAGCTCGGCGGCGTCGCAAGCCTGACGCTGATGGTGTGCGCGCTCGACAACGACACCGAGGGCACGATATCGGCGCTCACGACGCGCGACGTCGCCGCGGCCGCCGTCGCCGAGTCCGCCCGGAAGGGCTACCTCGACGGGCAGGCGCTCGCGGGCGTGTTCACCTGGCTTCGCCCGAACGACCTCGTCTGGAACTACTTCGTGAACAACTACCTGCTCGGCAAGGCGCCGCCGGCGTTCGACATCCTCTACTGGAACCAGGACACGGTCCGCCTCGCGGCCGGCCTGCACCGGGACTTCATCCACATCGGACTCGAGGACTCGTTCACGCGGCCGGGGGCGCTCGAGGTTCTCGGTCAGCCCGTCGACCTCGGATCGGTCGACATCGACACGTACTTCGTCGCCGGCGCCAGCGACCACATCGTCTCGTGGGAGAGCGCGTACAAGGGCGCGCTCCTGTTCGGCGGCAGCCAGCGGTTCGTTCTCTCGCGGAGCGGTCACATTCAGGCGCTGGTCAACCCGCCGGGGCCGGAGGGGCCGAGTCCCGGTCGAGCTTCCGCGTCGCCGACGAGCTGCCGGCGACGCCCGAGGAGTTCGGCGCGGCAGGCGCCGCAGCTGCCCGGAAGCTGGTGGTCGGACTGGGACGCTTGGCTGGCCGAGCGCTCGGGAGCGCTGAAGACGGCGCCCGAGCGCGCTCGGCAACGCGGCCTACAAGCGCGCAGGCGAAAGGCACCGGGAACCTATGTACTCGCCGGCTGACCGAGCTCCCGGACCGATCCCGCCGACGAGCGTTGGTGGGGCGATCACCTGCGCGAGACGCGCTGGACGCTCGAGCTCTCCGCGGCTGCTCGCTGATCCGGTTTTCCACGGCCGCGGCGTGCCGCGCGGCGACGGCCGCCCGGTTGTCCTGATGCCGGGCTTCGGCGGCGGCGACCAGACGCTCTCGTGCTCGCCGCGTGGCTCCGGCGGATCGGCTACCGGCCGCACACCTGCGGATTCTCACGAACACCGGCTGCTCGGACCGCGCCATCGACCGCGTCGAACGCCGGGTGCAACTGCTCCACGACCGCCACGGGCGCCGGGTGGCGCTGATCGGCCACAGCCGGGGCGGGCACTACGCCCGCGCGCTCGGCCACCGCCGCCCGGAGCTCGTCTCGCACGCGATCTCGGCTCGGCGCCGGGCTGCGGCAGATGCTCGCGGCCAGTTACCCGACGCAGGAAGCGGTCGCTGCCGCGCGCGGCGCGATCGGTGCGAAGCGGCCGGGCGCGATCGCCGCGCTGCCTCACCGAGGCGTGCGACTGCCGGTTCGCTGCGGACTTCGCCGGCCCGTTCCCATCCGACCGCGTGCGGCTGACCAGCATCTACTCCAAGGGGGACGGCGTCGTCCGCTGGCAGTCCGCGCTCGTCCCGTACGGCACCTGCGTCGAGGTGACCGGGAGCCACGTAGGGCTGGTCTTCAACCGCAAGACCTACCGGGCGATCGCGATCGCGCTCGCCGACCCCGAACTAACGCCGCAACTGACTGGAGGATCCCGATGCTGACCGCCCCCGACCTGTTCGGAGACCTTGGCCATGCGCTCGCCACCGACTACTTCTTCCTGCGCGAGCAGCTCACCGACGAGCAGCTCGAGCTGCTCCGCCGCGTGCGCGTGTTCGTCGACGACGAGGTGCTGCCGGTGATCGGCGGCTACTGGGAGCGCGCCGACATGCCGTGGCCCCTGATCAAGCGGCTCGGGGAACTCGCCATCGTCGGCGAGGACATCCACGGCTACGGCTGCCCGGGCCTCGACCCGATCGCCTGCGGCCTCGTCCACATGGAGCTCAACCGCGGCGACGGCAGCCTTGGGACGTTCCTCGGGGTCCAGTCCGGGCTGGCGATGAAGTCGATCGCGATGCTCGGCTCCGAGGAGCAGAAGCACCGCTGGCTGCCGGGGATGGCCCGTCTCGAGCAGCTGGGCGCGTTCGCGCTCACCGAGCCGAATCACGGCTCCGATTCCGTCGGGCTCGAGACGAGCGCGCGGCGCGTCGGCGACTCCTACGTGCTGAACGGTGCCAAGCGGTGGATCGGGTCCGGCAGCGTCGCCGACGTCGTCGTGGTCTGGGCCCGCGGCGAGGACGGCCAGGTCAACGGGTTCCTGGTCGAGAAGGGAACTCCCGGATACGAGGCCGAGGTGATCGAGGGCAAGGGCTCGCTGCGCGCGATCTGGCAGGCTCAGATCTCGCTCGAGGACGTCGAGGTGCCGGCGGCGAACCGCCTGCCCGGCGCGAACAGCTTCAAGGACACCGCCCGTGTCCTCGCCGGGACGCGCAGCACCTGCGCCTGGGCGGCGCTCGGACACGCCGTCGCCGCCTACGACGCGGCGCTCGCGTACGCCAAGCGCCGCGAGCAGTTCGGCCGGCCGCTGTGCAGCTTCCAGATCGTCCAGGACCGGCTCGTGAAGATGCTCGCCGAGGTCACCTCGATGCAGCTCTACTGCATGCAGATCGGTCGGCTGGCCGAGCGCGGCGAGCTCAGCGACACGATCGCCGGGCTCGCGAAGCTCAACAACACGCGCAAGGCCCGTCAGGTCTGCGCCGAGGCGCGTGACATGCTCGGCGGCAACGGAATCCTGCTGGAGAACCACGTGATTCGGCACATGGCCGACATCGAGGCGATCCACACGTACGAGGGGACCGAGACGATGCAGACGTTGATCGTCGGCCGCGACATCACCGGCATCGGGGCCTTCGCCTGAGGCCGTGCGCCGCGGAGAGCCGGCCCCCATGCCACGGCGTGTGGGGCCGTTCGCGTAGGGCCTGCGGCAGGCGTCGCAAGGCTCGTTGCAGGAGGAGGAGTCTGCTCGCCGTGGCTGGTAGCGTCGCCGACCTTGAGCAGGCGGTACGCAGTGAGCGTGGTAGCCGCGCTGGCGGTTGTCGCAATTGTGACGAGCGCCGGCGTGAGTCGCGGCGACCTCGCCAGCCGCTACTCGGCGGGCAAGCAGCGCGCGAGCGGGCTGAGCTCGGCGATCCACGCCGACAGCACGAAGATCCAGGGCTTCGAGGGCACGATCGGCTCACTCCAGGCCCGGCTCACGATCGTGCAGCGAAGCCTCGACATCCAAGAGCAGCAACTCGAGCAGGTAACGGTTGATCTGTCCGCGGCCCAGCGGCGCCTCGTCCGGCTGCAGCGGCAGCTCGTGACCGACCGACGGATACTGGCCTCTCAGCTCGTGGCCGATTACGAAGCCCCGAGGCCGGACCTGGTCGACGTGATCGTCGAGTCGAAGGGGTGGAACGACCTCGTCAACAAGGTCAGCAACCTCAAGACGATCGCCACCGCGAACTCGCGGATGATGCAGCTCGTCATCACCACTCGCGCCGCCGTCGCGGCCGAGGCCCGCAGCCTGGCCCGGATCAAGATCCGCCGGCAGCAGACGACGACGGCGGTGCGCGTCGAGCGCGACAACATCGCCCAGCTGCGTCTGTCGATCGTCAACCGTGAGCTCCGCTATGCCCGGGACCGCAGCCGGAAGCGGGCTCAGCTCACCTCGCTGCGCACGACGCTCCAGCACGAGGCCACCGTGCTCGACCGCCAGGCGGCCGCCGCGCGCGCCGCCTCGCTCCCGGTCCTCCCGCCCCCCGGCGGCTGCGTCAACACCCCGTTCGTGGCGCACGGTGGCTCGACCGGGTTCTTCCCGGCGCCGGGAACGAACTATTCCGTGAACCAGGAGCCGATCATCGCCGCGCGTCTGGATGCGCTCGGCAGGACGCTCGGGCTGCACCTGATCGGTATCTCCGGCTACCGCAGCCCGTCGCACTCGGTCGAGGTCGGCGGCTTTGCCGACGACCCCCACACGCGCGGCGAGGCGTCCGACACCCCCGGTGTCGAAGGCGTGTCCGAGGCTACGCTCGAGCAGTTCTGCCTTACGCGCCCGTTCCCGGGGGCGCGCGAGGCAGATCACATCCAGGAGCTGTAGCCGCGCGGGCGGGGGCGGTGATGGGCCGCTTCGCGGCATCCGTGGGGCCATGCGGGCCCGTCCGGACGGGGTCCGTGGTCCCACGGACGCCGAGCGTGCGGAATCCGGCTCATGCGCGTCGGCGGGACGACTCCCGCTGGGCCGGATTCCGTGCGAGGCCCAGACTCAGACGCCGGCGAAGGCCCGGCGGAGGTCCTCGACGAGGTCGCCGGGATCCTCGATGCCGCAGCTGAGCCGCACCAGGTCGGGCGGGACCGCCGCCGCCGAGCCCTCGACCGACTGATGGGTCATTGCCTGCGGCACCTCGATCAGCGACTCGACGCCGCCGAGCGACTCGGCGAGCGTGAACAGCCGGGTCGCGGCCGCGATCTCGAGTCGCGCCGCGGATGCCGGAAGCTGACCATCCCGCTGAACCCCGGCCAGCGCACGTCGCTGACTCCGGGTGTCGCCCGCAGCAGCTCGACGACCGCGGCGGCGCTGCGCGCGTGCGCCTCCATGCGCAGATGGAGCGTGCGCAGCCCGCGGTGCACGAGGAAGCAGTCGAACGGCCCCGGAACCGCGCCGACGGCGTTCTGCACGAACCGCAGGCGCTCGTACCACTCGTCCGATTGCGTGACCACGACGCCGCCGACGACGTCCGAGTGGCCGCCGAGGTACTTGGTGGTCGAGTGCACGACGAAGTCCGCCCCGAGCTCGAGCGGCCGCTGGTTCGCCGGGCGTCGCGAACGTGTTGTCGACCGCCACGAGCGCGTCGCGCCGGCGGGCGATGACCCCCTCGATGTCGACCACGTTCAGCAGCGGGTTGGTCGGGCTCTCGACCCAGATCAGCCGTGTGTCGTCGCCGCACCGCCCGCTCGAGCGCGGCGAGATCGGTCTGGTCGACGAGGTCGAACGACAATCCCCACCGGCTGAGCACCTTGTCGACGAGCCGGAAGGTGCCGCCGTACAGGTCGGCGGGCATCACCATGTGCGCCCCGGCGGAGCACACGACGGTGATCAGCGCGTGCTCGGCGGCGAGGCCGGACGCGAACGCCACCGCCCGGCCGCCTTCGAGCTCGCCGAGCGCCTGCTCGAGTGCCGCCCGCGTCGGGTTGGCCGAGCGCGCGTAGTCGTAGTCCTCGACGAACTCACCGGGCCGCCGCTGGGCGTAGGTGGAGGTCTGGTGGATCGCGGGGATCACCGAGCCGAACGACGGGTCCGGCGTCAGCCCGGCGTGGACGGCGCGGGTCGCGAACGTGTCCCGCCGCTCCGGTCGATCTGTCACGAGGCCAATGCTTCCAGCAAATCCGTGCGCGTGACGAGTCCCTCGGCGCGGCCGTCACGCGTCACGAGCAGCGCCTGCTGATCGCCGACGAGCAGCTCGACCGCATCGCGGACGGGATCCTCGATGGACACCGCGGCGAACGGCGCCTCCATCACTTCGACGATCTCGGCATCGAGCATCGCCGGGTTCTCGGCGGCGCGCTTGAGCAGCCCGCGCTCGCCGATCGCGCCGACCACGGTCGCCGGATCGTGGGCGCAGACCACCGGCAGCTGCGAGACGCGGTGCTCGTGCAGCAGCGCGACCGCGTCGCGCACCTTGTAGTGGGTCTGGACGGTGACCAGGGACGGGATCTCGCCGGCCTCGCGCTTGCGCGCGAGCACGTCGCCGACGAGCAGCTTGGAGTCGCGCTCGAGGAAGCCGTACTGGCGCATCCACGCGTCCGAGTAGATCTTCGACAGGTACGAGCGGCCGCCGTCGGGGAGGATCACGACGATCAGCGCATCGGGGTCCTCGACCTCGCCGGCGATCTCGAGCGCGGCGTGCAGCGGCGAGGCCGCCCGAACCGCCGGCGAGGATGGCCTCGAGCTGGGCCAGCCGCCGCGTCGTCAGGAACGCGTCGCGGTCGGACACCGTGACCCAGCGATCGATCAGCGTCGGGTCGAACGTCTCGGGCCAGAAGTCCTCGCCGACGCCCTCGACCAGGTACGGGCGGACGTTCTCCTCGCCCGCCGGAGTAGATCGACCCCTCGGGATCGGCGCCGACACCACGAGGTCGGGCTTGCGCTCGCGCAGGTAGCGGGCGGTGCCGGTGATCGTGCCGCCCGTGCCGACGCCGGCGACGAGGTGGGTGATCTGCCCGGCGGTCTGCTCCCAGATCTCGGGTCCGGTCGACTCGTAGTGAGCCTGCGGATTGGCCTGGTTGAAGTACTGGTTGGGCTGGAATGCGCCCGGGATCTCCGCGGTCAGCCGGTCGGCCACGCGGTAGTAGGACTGCGGCGAGTCCGGCGGGACGTCGGTCGGGGCGAGCACGACGTCCGCGCCGTAGGCGCGGAGCAGATCGATCTTCTCGCGCGACATCTTGTCGGGCATCACCGCGATCACCCGGTAGCCCTTCAGCCGGGCCGCGATCGCGAGCCCGGTGCCGGTGTTGCCCGAGGTCGGTTCGATGATCGTGCCGCCGGGCTCCAGCAGGCCGTCGCGCTCGGCGGCCTCGATCAGCGCGACCGCGACGCGGTCCTTGATCGAACCGCCGGGGTTGAACGTCTCGAGCTTCGCGACCAGCCGCGGACGCACGCCGGCCCCGATGCGCGACAGCCGGACGAGCGGGGTATCGCCGATCGTGTCGAGGATCGACTCGTTCAAAATGGGTGCGATTGCGGTCTCGGTCATATGTCATAGGATGATGATCCTGCGGACATTTCACAAGCAGCCGAAGATTCTGCGCCTGAGTCTGGATAGATTGGATATTCTTCGGTCCAAGGGGAGATAGGCCGCTCCATGCCGAATCATCCACAGCACGACGTCGACGCCACGACCGCGCGCTGCTCGAGCTGCTCGCGCATGACGCCAGGATCACCAACCAGCGCCTCGCCGACCGGGTCGGGGTCGCGCCGTCGACGGCGCTCGCGCGGCTGCGTTCGCTGCGCAAGCGGGGTGTGATCCGCGGCTTCCACGCCGAGGTCGACCTCGCCGCGCTCGGCCGCCCGCTGCAGGCGCTGATCGCCGTCCGCCTCGCCGTCCACGCCCGCGATCAGATCGACGACTTCACGGCCGCAGTCCGCGGTTGCCGGGGGTGCTGATGGTGTTCCACCTCACCGGCGTGACCGACTACCTGGTCTGGGTCGCCGCCGCCGACGCCCAGGATCTGCGCGAGTTCGTCGTCGATCACCTCGCGACGCATCCGTCGGTGGCCCACGCCGAGACCTCGCTGATCTACGAGTACCACCGCGGGCCCGGTGTATCTGGAGCCCCGCCCGCCGCCGCCGACCCGGCATGAGCCCCGCTGCGCGTCTTGCCGGGCTCGGAACGACGATCTTCACCGAGATGACCGCGCTCGCGGCGCGGACCGGGGCGATCAACCTCGGGCAGGGGTTCCCCGACACGGACGGCCCCTCGGCGGCGATCGAGGCCGCGGTGGCGGCGCTGCGCGGCGGCGAGAACCAGTACGCCCCGCTGCCGGGCGTGCCGGCGCTGCGCGAGGCCGTGCTCGAGCACCAGCGCAGCTGGTACGGGCTCGAGCCCGAGGACGTGCTGATCACGTTCGGCGCCACCGAGGCGATCGCCGCGGCGCTGCTCGGGCTGTGCGATCCCGGCGACGAGGTCGTGCGTGCTCGAGCCCTACTACGACTCGTACGCGGCGTGCATCGGGTTCGCCGGCGCGCGGCGGCGGCCGGTGACGCTGCGCCCGCCGGGGTTCGAGTCTCGACGCGGAGGCGCTCCGCGCCGCGATCGGTGCCGCGCGCCCGCGTGCTGCTGCTCAACTCGCCCCACAACCCGACCGGCCGCGTGCTCAGCCGCGGCGAGCTCGAGCTGATCGCGGCGGCGTGCGTCGAGCACGACCTGATCTGCGTCACCGACGAGGTCTACGAGCACCTCGTCTACGACGGCGAGCACATCCCGATCGCGACGTTGCCCGGGATGGCGTCGCGCACGCTCACGATCTCGAGCATCGGCAAGTCGTTCTCGTTCACCGGGTGGAAGATCGGGTGGTGCTCGGGGCCCGCGCAGCTGGTCGCGGCCGCCGGACGGTCAAGCAGTTCCTGACGTTCGCCGGCGGCACGCCGCTCCAGCACGCCGCCGCCGCGGCGCTGCGGCTGCCGGCGTCGGCGGTCGAGGCGCTCCGCGACGATCTGCGGATCAAGCGCGACCAGTTGTGCGCGGGCCTGGACGCCGCCGGCCTGCGCCCGTTGCGGCCGGCGGGCACGTACTTCGTCAACGCCGACGTCGGCGAGCGACGCGGTGGCGTTCTGCGCCGCGCTGCCCGACGCGCTGCGGGGTGGTCGCGATCCCGACCAGAGCGTTCTACGACGACAAGGAGGCCGGCGCCGACGCTCGTCCGATTCGCGTTCTGCAAGCGCGCCGAGGTGATCGCCGAGGCTGCCTCGCGGCTCGCCGCCCTTCATTAACGCCGGGAAGGATCCCGCCGGCGTGACGTCGGTGTAGGTAACGACAACGACGTACACGAGCAACAAGGAGGTCATTCTCCATGACACTGCAACTCATACGCCGCGCCGGCGCGGTGGCGCTTCTCGCCGTCGGCGCTGTGCATTTACAGCAGTACCTCACCGGATACAACGTGGTGCCGACGATCGGGACGCTGTTCCTGCTGAACGCGATCAGCGCGGGGGTGGTCGGCTTCGGCCTGCTGCTGCCGGTCGAGAGACTGTTCGGGGAGCGTGCGGTCGGGTTGCTGGCACTGGGCGCGGTGGCGATCGCGATCGGCTCGCTGATCGCGCTGTTCATCTCCGAGACCAGCATCCTGTTCGGGTTCTCCGAGGACGGCTACGACACGCCGGTCGTGATTGCGATCGCGAGCGAGGTGGCGACCGCGGTGCTACTCGCGCCGGTGGCGGTGGCGAACCTCGTGCGCGGCGTCGCGGGTCGCGGCGGTCGCGCACTGACCTCGACGAGGTAACCGCGATAGACGCGGTCAATGTGTCACTCGGCCCGAGCGCGGCGTCGAGTGACACGTTAGCCGCCACCACCAGAGAGGAGACCGTCGAGTTCGGCGACAGCGACCACGTCGGCCTGCCGGGGGAAGATCCGCTCGATCAGGAACTCGTGGACGTCGGCCTCGCGGTCGGCGGTGGCGTCGGTGAGGACGACCACGCGGTAGTCGCGGTCGCTGGCGTCGCGGACCGTCGACAGGACGACGCCGCTTGTGCTGATGCCGGCGAGGATCAATGTGTCGATCCCGCGTCCGCGCAGCTGCTCGTCGAGATCGGTGGTCGAGAACGCGCCTACGCGGACCTTGCGGACGACGATGTCGCCGTCTTCCGGCGCCACCCGCCTATGGACCGAGTGGTCGGGGAGTCGTCGTGGAACGCCCGGGCTGAGGTGCTCACGCGCGCTCCCATCATGCTGGTGGCGGGGATCGCCTCGATGTCGGCGTCCGTGAACGCCACGCGGACGTAGCCGACCGTGCCGCCATGGCGGCGAACGAGCGCGATTGCTTCCGCAGCCCGCGACAGGAGGTCGTCAGGCTCGCCGAGCATGTCCACGACCCCGTTCTGGTAGTCCATCACGAGCAGCGCCGCGCGGCGCGGGTCGATCTGTTCGGTCATGTGGCGTTCCTTTCGTGGGTGGGGGCGGCTCGACGTGGACGTAGCGGCCGCCGCGCAGCAGCGAAGCGACCGCCGCCAGCACCGACAGCCCGGCGGCGACGCTGAACACGACGATGAGGCCGTGGTGGAACGGCGGACGCGATCAGGCGCGGGAAGAATTCGGTGCCGGTCAGGACCTGCTGGTGCGCCGGCGAGAGCGAGCGACAGCGCGCCGGCCGGCCCGAGCAGGTGCTCTACCGGGTTCACGCCGAGGAAGGCCGCGAACAGCGACGACACCGGCGGCAGGCCGGCGATGTGCTGGGCGACCGCGGGCGAGACGCCGTGCTGCTGGAGGCCGTCGGTCAGCTGTGCCGGGCAGGCTCGTCGCCAGGCCGGCGATCATCAGCGAGAAGAACAGGCCGATCGACAGCGCCGTGCCGGAGTTCTGGAAGGTCGAGCGCATCCCCGACGCGGCGCCGCGCTGCGCGGGCCGGGACGCTGCTCATGATCGAGGACGTGTTGGGCGCGCTGAACATGCCGACGCCGATCCCGTTGAGCGCGATCAGCAGCGCGAACGCCCAGTAGGAGAAGTCGACGGGCAGCAGCATCAGCCCGATGAAGCTCGCGCCGAACAGCAGCATCCCGGCGGTGGCGAAGCCGCGCGCGCCGAACCGGTCCGACAGCTAGCCCGACGACCGGGCCCGGAGATCAGGAACGCGGCAGTCAGCGGCAGCAGGTAGATGCCCGCCCACAGCGGCGTCTCGCTGATAGCTGTAGCCGTGCAGCGGCAGCCAGATGCCCTGCAGCCAGATGATCAGAATGAACTGCAGCCCGCCGCGTGCGACCGCGGCGATCAGCGCCGCGACGCTGCCGGCGGCGAACGCGCGGATCCGGAACAGGCCGAGCTGGAACATCGGCTCGGTGACCCGCTTCTCGATCACCACGAACGCCGCGAGCAGCACAACGCCGCCGACGATCGAGCCGATCACCGCGGGGTTCGATCCAACCCATCGCGTGCCCGCCGTACGGCTTGATCCCGGTGGTGACGCGATCAGGATCGCGCTCAGCCCGACCGCGAACGTGATGTTGCCCCACCAGTCGATGCGACCGCGATGCCGCTCGCCGTTGTCGCGCAGCATCCGGTACGCCCAGACCGTTCCGAACGATGCCGACCGGGACGTTGACCCAGAACACCGCCCGCCAGTCGATCGCGGCAAGCACCCCGCCGGCGACCAGGCCGATGAACTGGCCGGCGATGGCGGCGACCTGGTTGATGCCCAGCGCCAGGCCGCGCTGATCGGCGGGAAACGCGTCGGTCAGGATCGCGGCCGAGTTGGCGATCAGCATCGATCCGCCGAGCGCCTGGACGCACCCGCCACCCGATCAGCCACTGCGCCCCGGCGGCGCCCGTGGAACGGATCGAACGACAGCAGGATCGACGCGCCGGTGAACACCACGAAGCCGGCGTTGTAGATCCGCACCCGGCCGTACATGTCGCCGAGGCGGCCGAAGGTGACGACCAGCACCGCCTGCACCAGCAGGTACCCCATGATCATCCACAGCAGGTAGCTGATGTTCCCCGGCGCGAGCGGATCGAGGTGGATGCCGCGGAAGATCGCCGGCAGCGCGATGATGACGATCGAGCCGTCGAGCGCCGACATGAACACCGCCAGCGTCGTGTTCGACAGCGCGACCCACTTGTAGCGGTCGTCGGCGCCGGCGCCGGCGCGGCATCAGATGCTCTGAGCCAAGCGCTCGAGCAGCGGTGCCACCGCGGTCAGCTGCTCCAGCTCCGCGCGCGTGAATCCCGACGACAGCGCCTCCGCCAGCCGTTCGGTCCGCGCGATTGCGGCGATCGCGGAGCACCTGAGGTCCGGCCTCGGTGATCGACAGGATCACCCGGCGGCCGTCGTCGGGGTCCGGCGCTCGCCGAACGAGGCCGCGCGACTCGAGCGACGCGAGCGTGGCTCCCATCGATTGCGGGCTGATCTGCTCGATCCGGGCCAGCGCCCCTGCGGTGGCGGGCCCGCCACGGTCCAGGCGTGCGAGCGCGGCGGACTCGGACAGCGTGAGCTCGTCGGTGGCGGCACCTGCCGGAGGCGGCGCAGCAGCATCCCCACGCTGAGCCGCAGCGTCGCCGCGATCTGGCCGACGTCCGGATCCGAGTCATGGGACATATAATCAGTTTAGGCTGATAAGTTTGGACTTGCAAGTCGCCGAACGCTTACCGTTCCTCATGTGCGCGTAGCCGGGATCCGTTCAGCAGGCGGCACCGTCGAGACGATCGACGTTCCCGATCCGCGCCCACTCGCCGAGGACGAGGTGCTGATCGAGGTCAGAGCGGCCGGAGTCGCGAACTGGGACGACATCGTCCGCCAGGGTGGGTGGGACGTCGGCGCCGCCCCGCCGATGGCGCTCGGGGTCGAGGCGGCCGGCGTCGTGGCGGCCGTCGGCCGGCCGGACGGCGATCTCGCGGCCGGCGTGGGGAGGCCCGACGGCGATCGCGCGGCGGGCGATCACCCGGACGGCGCTCTCGCGACCGGCGACGACGTCCTGACCCATCCACTGCCGCTGCGGGACCAGGGGACGTGGGCGCCCTGGCTGATCGCGCCGGCGGCGCTGGTGGCGCGGAAGCCCGCCGGCATGTCGTGGGAGGCCGCGGCCGCGTTTCCCGTGCCGGCGCTTACTGCGGCGCAGGTACTCGACGAAGCGCTCGCGGTCCAGGCCGGTGAGTTCCTGCTTGTCAACGGCGCCGGCGGGGTGACCGGGCAGTTGCTGGTGGCGCTCGGTGCGATCCGCGGGGCCCGCGTGATCGCCACCTCCGGACCAGCGCGCCACTCGCATCTCCGGCGCCTCGGAGCCGAGCACGTGCTCGACTACCACGACCCGGGCTGGGTCCGGGAGGCGAGGGGGATTGCCGGCGCAGGTGTCGACGCCGCAGCCAACGCCGCCCGGGACCAGGCGCCCACGGCAATCGACGCGGTGCGGGACGGCGGACGGCTCGCGACGATCACGTCGGACCCGCCGGCCGAGCAGCGCTCGGTCCAGATCGCCTCGGTGTACGTCCGACCCGACGGCGCGCAGCTCCAGCGTGTCGCCGACCTGTACGGCGAAGGCCGGCTCAGCCTCGAGGTCGGCCGGGTCTACCCGATTGCCGACGCGGCGGCGGCGCTCGAGGCCGCGACGCGCGGGAGCGGCGGCATGGCGGTCGTGCTCGGGCTCTGAGGCTGGGGGAGAATAGGGCCTCTGCCACCCCGCCACCCCCCGCCACACCCCCCCGCCACCCCGCCACCGGAGCCGAGGAGAGACGATGTCCACAACTGCCGTCCGTTCACCAGCGGCCACCGAGGTCGACCAATGGCTGGAGCGCTTTGGCGCGGCGCTCGAGCAGGGCAACGCCGCCGGCGCCGCTGAGCTGTTCGCGCAGGAGAGCTACTGGCGCGACCTCGTCGCGTTCACCTGGAACATCAAGACCGTCGAGGGGCGCGCGGGGATCACCGACATGCTCGAGCACACGCTCGGGCGGGTGCAGCCGCGTGGCTGGCACGCGACCGAGGAGCCCACCACCGCCGACGGCGTGACCGACGCCTGGATCGAGTTCGAGACCGCTGTGGGCCGGGGCACAGGGCACCTGCGGCTGATCGATGGGAAGGCGTGGACGCTGCTGACCACGCTCGACGAGCTGAAGGGGCACGAGCAGCGCCTCGGACCGCACAGGCCAAAGGGCGTGCACCACGGCGCTGACCCGGAGCGGCACACGTGGCTGGAGGATCGCCAGCGCGAGGCCGAGGAGCTCGGCTACGCGACGCAGCCGTACGTGGTGATCGTCGGCGGCGGCCAGGGTGGGATCGGCCTGGGCGCACGGCTGCGCCAGTTGCGCATCCCCA
Source organism: uncultured Chlamydiae bacterium (assembly GCA_963713105.1). Classification (GTDB taxonomy): domain Bacteria; phylum Chlamydiota; class Chlamydiia; order Chlamydiales; family SM23-39; genus CAVQKJ01. The sequence goes on along the minus strand of CAVQKJ010000004.1, from coordinate 40,069 downwards.
CGATCATCGTCGAGCGCAACCAGCGCCCGGGCGACTCGTGGCGCAAGCGGTACAAGTCGCTGTGCCTGCACGATCCGGTGTGGTACGACCACCTCCCTTACGTCAAGTTCCCGCCGAACTGGCCGGTGTTCTCGCCCAAGGACAAGATCGGCGACTGGCTCGAGATGTACACGCGCGTGATGGAGCTCAACTACTGGGCCTCGACGACCGCGAACAGCGCGCGATACGACGCGGCCGCGGGTGAGTGGACCCTCGAGGTCGAGCGCGAAGGCGAGCCGGTCACGCTCCGGCCCAAGCAGCTGGTGATGGCGACCGGGATGTCCGGCCGCCCGTTTACGCCGCAGTTCCCGGGGATGGACCGCTTCAAGGGCGATCAGCACCACTCCTCGGCGCACCCTGGTCCGGACGCGTACCGCGGAAAGCGCGCAGTCGTGATCGGGTCCAACAACTCGGCCCATGACATCTGCGCGGCGTTGTGGGAGCACGGCGCGGACGTGACGATGGTGCAGCGCTCCTCGACGCACGTGGTCAGGTCGGACACGCTGATGGAGATCGCGCTCGGCGCCCTGTACTCAGAGGAGGCGGTCGCCGCGGGGATGACCACCGAGAAGGCCGACCTGACCTTCGCGTCGCTGCCCTACCGGATCCTCCCGGGGCTGCAGGTCCCGGTGTATGAGCAGATCCGCGAGCGCGACGCCGATTTCTACGCGCGGCTCGAGGCCGCCGGCTTCCAGCACGACTGGGGCGAGGACGGCTCGGGCCTGTTCATGAAGTATCTGCGCCGGGCGTCCGGCTACTACATCGACGTGGGCGCCTCCGAGCTCGTGGCGAGCGGCGAGGTCAAGCTCCAGCCCGGCCAGGTGGATCACCTCACCGAGGACGCCGTGGTGATGGCCGACGGGACCGCGCTTCCGGCCGACCTGGTCGTGTACGCCACCGGCTACGAGTCGATGAACGGGTCGGTGGCCGATCTGATCTCTCAGGAGGTCGCCGACAAGGTCGGGAAGGTCTGGGGCCTCGGTTCAGACACGACCAAGGACCCGGGGCCGTGGGAGGGAGAGCAGCGGAACATGTGGAAGCCGACCCAGCAGGAGGCGCTGTGGTTCCACGGCGGCAACCTGCACCAGTCGCGCCACTACTCGCTGTACCTGGCGCTCCAGCTGAAAGCGCGGCTCGAGGGGATTGAGACGCCCGTGTACGGACTCCAGGAGGTCCATCACACGCGATAGCGGCCGACCAGCTCACGGGCCGCGGCGAGCTCGGTTGCGCGGAGCGGCGCCGGGGCGAGCGGAGCCCGCTGCGCGTATTCCTCGAGCAGCGCGCGGCGGACGACCTCGACGCCGACGCCCGGCACCTCGTCCGCGACCGAGCCGGTCGTGGCCGGATCCCAGTCGAGATCGAGCTCCGCATAGACGTCCTCGAGCACGGGGCGTATCAGCGGGGCGGACTCGACGACGACGACCGTTGACAGCAGCCATGCGCCGCGGACGATCCGCTGGGCGGCGCCGATCAGCTTCGTTTGACCGCGCGCGTTGACGCTGAACTCGCCCGGACAGTACTCGCCGGGCACCTGGCCCACCCGAGCATCCACACCGAGTGTTCGGAGCGCCCGCGCCTGTCGCTCGGCCTCCTCGGAGAAGCGCCCCTGAATCCCGGCCATCGAGTCGGCCGCCGGCACGATCTCGTCGAACACAAGACAGCCTTCGTCGTAGGCCGCTGCGCGCCCTCCGGCGCCGCGGATCACCGGAGTGAAGCCGAGACGCTGCGCCGCCGCGGCCGCCCGCGGGAACCCCGGGAGGAAGCTGTCCCGGCGGCCGAACGCCACTGTCGGCTGCGGGCGATACGACCTGAGCACGGGTCCGCGGCGGCCGGTCGCGACAAGCCCGATCAGCGCGTGCGGCAGTGCGACGTCGAGCGCGGGGTCGGCGCCCGCGGACCCCTCGATCAGGTCCACGCGTCAGATCTCCAGGACCCGGCGCACCACCGCGGGGTCGATGTCGAGCGCAGTCACGTTGTCGGCGATCTGCGCCGGCGAGGTGGCGCCGAACAACACGGTGGCGACGGCGGGCTTGGCGAGCGCGAACGCGATCGCGAGCGCGGCCGGGCTCGCCTCGAACTCCTCGGCGAGCGCCCGGAGACGCTCTCCGCGCTCGCGCGCGGCCGCGAACCGGGGGTCGTCGATCTCGCCGGCCGCCCGTCCCGTCTGGCCGGTCCCGTACTTGCCGGTGAGCACGCCGCCGGCCATCACGAACGAGGCGACGACGCCGGCACCGGAGGCGTCCAGAGCCGCGGTCATCTCGTCGCTCTCGACCCAGTCTCGGCGGACGAGGCTGTACGGGAGCTGCGCCGCGCACGGCGCCGGGACGCCTTGCTCCTGCGCCGCGCGCGTCGCCTCCAGGAACGGGCCGGCCTCCCAGTTGACGATTCCCCAGGCTCGCGCCTTGCCCGACGTCACGAGCTCGCCGACCGCGGCCACCATCTCGGTGACCGGCAGCTCGCCGGGTGGCGGGTTGGCATAGATCACGTCGATGTAGTCGAACCCCATCCGGCTCAGCGAGCCGTCGAGCTCGGCGGCGGCGCTCTGCTCGGGCCAGAACTCCCACCACAGCTTGTTCGAGACGATCGTGTCCGCGCGGTCCCAGCCCGTCGCGCGGAACAGCTCGCCGAACAGCACCTCGGAATAGCCGGTCGGGATCGGCGCGGTCCCGGTCTCGTCGTTGTAGCGGGCGTCGTCGAGGAAGTTGAAGCCGTGCTCGCGGGCGGAGAGCATCACCGCGAGGCCGTCCTCGCGCGAGACCCGCTCGAACGTGCGCCAGGAGCCCAGCGACAGCCGAGACACCACGAGTCCGGATGATCCGAGTGGTCGCCTCTCCATCGAATCCACGGGCTATGGCGCGAGCCGCTCGATCCGCCAATCGCCGTTCGCATCCCGGCGGTAGCGGAGGCGGTCGTGCAGGCGATTGTCGCGGCGTTGCCAGAACTCGAACGTCTCCGGCGTCAGGCGGAAGCCACCCCAGGCGTCCGGCAGCGGCACCTCGCCGTCCGCGTGGCGCTCGGCGAGCTCGGCCACCCGGCGCTCGAGCACGTCGCGGCTCTCGATCGTGCGGCTCTGCGGTGACGCGAGCGCGCTCAACTGGCTGCCTCGGCCGCGGCTCTGCGCGTAAACGCCGGACTCCTCGCGCGTCGTGCGCGCCACCGGGCCTTCGATCCGCACCTGGCGTCCCAGCGGCTCCCAGTGGAACAGCAGCGCCGCGCGCGGGTTGGCGGCGAGCTCGCCGCCCTTGCGGCTCTCGTAGTTCGTGAAGAACACGAACCCGTCGTGGCCCGTTTGCTTGACCAGCACCATCCGCACCGACGGGGCTCCGTCGGCAGCGGCGGTGGCCAGCGCGGCGGCCTCGGGCTGGCGGGCGCCGGCGCTCTCCGCTGCCTCGAACCAGAGGTCGAATTGCCGGAACGGATCCGGATCGACGTCCTCCTCACGCAGCGGCTGGGAGGGATCGCTCACGCAGCGCAGGTTAGACAGCTCAGCGCGACAGCTCAGCGGGGGCGTTGCGACCGCGAGGTTCGCGCGCGGATCGGCATCCGCCGGTTAGGCTAAACCGCCGTGGCGGAGCCGCCGAAGATCGTCCACCTCGACCAGTTCGACTCGATTCCCGGACCCGGCAGCCTGATCTGGCATCCGGTCCGGTTCACGCTCGGGGTGCGCGCGTTCGGGTGCAACGCCTACACGGCCGGCGAGGCGGGTCAGGATGTCGTCGAGCCGCACACCGAGCAGGCCGACGACCCGGCTCTCGCCCATCAGGAGCTGTACTTCGTCGCGGCCGGCCGGGCGACCTTCACGATCGACGGCGACTCCTACGACGCCCCAGCCGGGACGTACGTGTTCATCCCCGACCCCGCCTCGCACCGCCACGCCGTGGCCACGGAGCCGGCGACCACCGTGCTCAGCTTCGGCGGTCCGCCCACGTTCGAGCCTTCGCCCTGGGAGTGGGCGTTCCGCGCCGGCCCGCTGATCCGAAGCGACCCGGCGCGGGCGCGGGAGATCCTCGCCGAAGGGCTCGACGCGCATCCCGACTCGCCCTCGCTGCACTACAACCTCGCTTGCCTGGAGGCGGTCGCGGGGCGGCGCGACGGCGCGCTCGCCGCCCTCAGGACCGCGATCGAGATCCGGCCGGAGGTGGCGAACTGGGCGCGCGAGGACGAAGACCTCGTGAGCCTGCGCGCGGACCCCGGGTTTCAGACCCTGCTCGACAGGGGCTAGCGCCCGGCTCCGGCACCTACTGGCGGCGGCCTCTGTGGCCGCCTTCATGCGATTCGGGTGATGCACGCGCGGCGCCGCGACTTGACGCTTGAGCGCGTGCCGGCCGACGATCGCGCGACGCTCAAGCTCGGGGAGTCGGCGGAGCGTGGGCGTGCGGCCCGGCTCGAAGCGCCGCGCTCAGCCCACGGCGACTGGGCGCCGGCGCCGGACCGACCCGATCCCGTCGTGGTGCTCCAGGCTCAGGCGGCGACACGGCTGCAGGAGCTGATCCCGATCCGGTACGGGCGGATGCTCGTCTCGCCGTTCACGTTCTTTCGCGGCGCCGCGGCGGTGATGGCCGCCGACCTCGCGGCCACGCCGGACTCGGGAATCGTCGTGCAGGCCTGCGGCGACGCCCACATTTCGAACTTCGGTGGCTTCGCCGCGCCCGACCGGCGGCTGATCTTCGGCCCGAACGACTTCGACGAGACTTTGCCCGGGCCGTGGGAGTGGGACGTCAAGCGGATGACGGCGAGCGTCGAGATCGCCGGTCGAGACGTCGGGCTGCCAGCGGACCGGCGCCGGCAGCTGGTGATCGCGTGTGCTCAGGAGTACCGGGAGGCGATGCGCGGGTTCGCCGGGGTGAGCCACCTGGATGTGTGGTACGAGCGGATCAACGCGAGCGAGCTTGTCGATCGGTTCGGCGGACGGCTGGGCAGGAAGGGCCGGATCCTGTTCACCCAGCCGTTCGCGAAGGCCAGGCGCAAGACGAGCCTGCGGGCCGTCACCAAGCTCACCGAGCTTGTCGACGGCAAGCAGCGCTTTCGCAGCGTCCCGCCGCTGCTGGTCCGGTTCGCCGATCTGCACGACCCCTCCGATCCGCGCCTCGAGTCGGATTACGTCTGCGACCTGCTCGACCAGTACGTCGCGAGCCTCGACGAGGACCGACGCTACCTGTTCGGCACCTACGAGTACGTCGACCTGGCCCGCAAGGTCGTCGGCGTCGGGAGCGTCGGGACGCGTGCATGGGTGCTGCTGTTCGCCGGTCGCGGCGGGCAGGACGCGCTCGTGCTGCAGATGAAGGAGGCGCAGGCGTCCGTGCTCGAGCCGTACCTCGGCGCGAGTAAGTTCGCCCATCACGGCGAGCGTGTCGTCCGCGGGCAGCGGATGGATCAGGCGGTAACCGACGTCTTCCTCGGCTGGCAGCGGAGCCAAGGGCTCGACGGCAAGGAGCACGACTTCTACATCCGCCAGCTGTGGGACTGGAAGGCGTCGGTGGATCTGGCGACGATGGGCTATTCGGGGCTGCACGCATACGGCCGAGCGTGCGGCTGGTCGCTGGCGCGGGCGCACGCCCGCTCGGGCGACCGGCTGGCGATCGCCGCGTACCTCGGTGCCGGCGGAAAGTTCGACGAGGCGCTCGCCCGCTTCTCGAGGGCCTACGCCGATCAGAACGAGCTCGATCATCAGCGGCTCGCCGAGGCGGTCTCGGCCGGCGAGGTCCCGGCCCTGCTCGGCGTCTAGCGACGCTAGGCGGCCAGGATCAGGCCGACGATCCCCTTGATGATGAGCAGGACGCCGATGACCGCGAAGCCGCGTTCGGCGTACACCCTGCCGTGGATGCCCGCCCACCCCTTCGCTCGATCGATCGCGGCGGGCGTCCACTCCGGGGCGACCGCGAACGCGATCATCGGGAGCTCGAGCAGGAGCAGCATCACGAGGTTGAACGCGATCACGATCACCACGGTCGCGACCGTCGAGTAGTTGAGCTTGGTCAGCCTGTCGAGCCCGGCCAGATACGACGCGCCAGGCAGCGTCAGCACCGCGCCGATCACGAACGTGGTCCTGGGGGTTCCGCGACTGAGCTCCCGCTGCCACCGCGGCGGGGGCTTCCCATCCTTCTTCTTCGCCCGGCGCTCGCGGATCCGCTGGTCGCGGCCGCTCGCGAGAATCGCGGCGATGATCAGCGTCAACCCACCGATGACGATGTCCGCCAGCGGGCTGATCGTGCGCTTGGTTGTCGACACCACGCCCGAGCTCTTCAGCGAGAACACGATCAGCAGCCCGAGCGTAATGCTCGTCAGCATCGCGCCGAGCCAGTAGCCGAGCATCAGCCCTTTGGGGTTGGGGAGCAGGAGCATCAGCGTCGTGACCGCGATCAGCGTCGGGTTGAACGCCGAGGTGAATGAGAGGAGGACGACTTCGCCCATGCGATTGGCACTCTTCCAGGTCAGCGCCCGATCCGTAGATCAGGGCGGCGCCGGCAGGCCGAGCAGCTGGACCACCGAGAACGCGAGCAGGAGCACGCCCACCACGATCAGGCCGTAGCGAGCCTGGCGGAGCTTGACGTGACCGCTGATTCCGACCAGGAACAGGACCGTGGCCAGGAACACGGTGTCGCGCACGTACTTGTCCGCGGTGCCGCCGGCGTCGGAGCCGGCGGTGAACTCCTCGTCGGCCTGCGCGTCTAGATGGTTCGCCTGGGCCTGCTGGGGGATCACGTACTGGGGCATGTACGCAGGGCCCGGCGGGGCATTCGGGTTGTGGGCGGGATCGGTGGCGAGCCAGGCCTTGAACGCCGGCCGGTATCCCGGGCGCAGGCGGGCCTCGGCGAGCTGCTCGGCGCGCTTGTTGCCGGCGACGAACGCGGTGAACCAGGCGTTGAACGAGACCGAATCGAGCGTCTGCGTCTGGAGCGCCTCGAGGTCCGCCCGGTTGGCCTTGGTCCGGAGTGCGGATGCCTTCGCGAGCGACACCGACGACTCCGTGCTCCACTTCGCCGCCGCAAACCCCGAATAGGCCGCCAGCAGCGCGACCGCCGACAGCAGCACCGCCTCGACGATCGACACCCACCGGTCGTGGCGGTCGGGGTGCTCGCCGGCCTCGCCGTGCTCGGCATGCTCGGCGTGCTTCTTGTGCTCGGCGATCTCCTTGCCTACCTCGGCCGCCGACAGGCCCTCAGGCACTCTGCATCTCCGGTCTCGATGTTCGCGGTGGGCGCCAGACCGAAGCATCAAGGCGGCGCGCACGGCGGCATCACCCGATCCGGGTGAACGTGTGCTGACATAGAGAGCGTGCGGGAGATCACGCTCGAACGCCTGGACCGACGCCACCTCCCGGCCGTGCGGCGGCTGATCGAGGATCCTGATGTGCTGCGTCACACCCGCATCCCCGAGCCGCCTCCCGAGGCCTTCGCCGAGACGTGGATCGACTCGTACGGAGCCAGCCGCGAACAGGGCACGCGAGACGGGTTCGCGGCGATCGAGGCCGCCGGCGAGTTCGTCGGACTCGGGCTGGCGCCCGAGATCGACCGCGCGGGCGGCGAGGTCGAGCTCGGCTACATCGTGGCGGCGTCGGCTCGCGGCCGCGGCGTCGCCACCGAGATCCTCCGCCTGCTCACCGAGTGGGCGTTCGGCGAACTCGGCGCGATGCGGGCCTATCTCGTGATCGACGTCGAGAACCAAGCCTCGGCGCGAGTGGCCGAGCACTGCGGCTACGTGCGCGAGGGCGTCATGCGCTCGATCCACCTCAAGCAGGGAGAGCGGGTCGACGCCGGCCTGTGGTCGAGGCTGCCTTCGGATCCCGATCCGTAGTCTGGTCGTGTGATGGAACCGACCTCGCTCGAGGGCCGAACTGCGCTCGTAACCGGCGCCTCGCGCGGGATCGGCGCCGCGATCGCGGCTGCGCTCGATCGCGCCGGCGCGCGCGTCGCGCTCGTCGCCCGCAATCGCGCGGCGCTCGAGGCGGTGGCGGGGGAGCTGCGGAACGATCCGATCGTGATCGAGGCGGATCTGGCCGATCCCGAGGTGCCGGCCCGGCTAGTGCGCGAGGCCGGCGAGGCGCTCGGAGGGATCGACGTACTCGTCAACAACGCCGCGGTCGCCGCCCGCGCGCCCACCGTGGAGCTCGACGCGGCACTGGTCGACCGGCTGTACGCGGTCAACGTTCGCGCGCCGCTGCTGCTGATCGCGGCACTCGTGCCGAGCATGATCGAGCGCGGCGGCGGCACGATCATCAGCGTGTCGTCGGTAGCGGCGGTGACGGGGACGCCGCGCCGAGCCGCGTATGCCGCCACCAAAGGAGCGATCGACGCGGCGACGCGGTCGCTGGCGATGGAGCTCGGACGGCACGGGATTCGGGTCAACTCGGTGGCTCCGGGCGCCGTCGATACCGAGATGTGGGCGCGGAACCGGGCTATCCCAGGTGTGATCGAGGAGATCGAGGCGCTCACGCCGCTCGGCCGGTGGGCCACTCCCGACGACATCGCCGATGTGGTTGCGTTCCTGGCCTCGGACGCGGCCAGGTTCATCACCGGCGAGACCGTGTGCGTCGACGGTGGCATGGCCCGGACCAAGGACGTCTACGGCGGGGCGGTTTGAACGCTCACGGCGTCAGCGACGGCGAGCTGCGCCGCCGCTACGGGCAGGTGTTCGACGGAGTCGCCGATGAATACGACCGCGAGCGGCCGAGCTACCCGCCCGAGCTGATCGAAGCCGCGATGGAGCGGGGCGCGCTCAGCGTCGGCGATCCGGTCGTCGAGGTCGGATGCGGGACCGGGCTTCTCACCTCAGCGCTGCTCGCCGCCGGGCTCCGCGTCGAGGCGGTCGATCCCGGCGAGAACATGATCCGGCTCGCGCGACGGCGGGTGGGCGAGGGAGCGGCGGTGCGCTTTCGCCACGGTCGGTTCGAGGACGTGGCTTTGCCTCGGACGCGCGTTCGCCGCGGTGTTCTCGGCGACCGCGTTTCACTGGATCGAGCCGGAGATCGGCTGGGCGCGCGCGGCCGGCCTGCTCCGGCCCGGGGGCGTGCTGGCACTGCTCCAGTACTCCGAGGTTGCGGATGAGCGCACCGACGAGGATCGGCACGCGCTCCACGCCGCGCTCGGGAAGGTGGCTCCGGAGATCGCCGCGCGCTGGCCCGGGATTCGCGACGCCGCCACGATCGTCTCCGGCGCGGTCGACCGGCGCGACAACATCTCCGAGGTGTGGTCGTGGATGGGCAGGCACGACCTCGCCGTGGCCGAGGCCGCCGCGCTGTTCACCGATGTGCACATCGACAGCGTGCCCATCTACCGCGAGCTGACCGCCGATCGGCTCAACGGGTACCTGCGCACGACCTCGCTGTACGCGCGGCTCGACTCCGATCAGCGGGTCGGGCTCGAGGCCGAGAACCGGCTCGTCGCCGAGCGCGCCGGCGGAGTCGCGCGGTCGAGCGAGCTCGCTGTGCTCGTGACCGGCCGCCGTGCGTGACCGTCGCGCCTAGGCCCGCGCGATCGATGCCGGGTCGACGCCGTCGAGCCGGGTCATCGTGACGGTCGCGTCGAGCGTCGAGGTGGCGCCGCCGCGGTAGACGCCCTTGATCGGCGGCACATCGGCGTAATGGCGACCGTGGCCGATCTTCACATGGTTCTCGCCGGCGATCCCGCGATTGGTCGGGTCGGCACCGACCCAGACCGGCTCTCCTTCGCCGGGCACCGGTAGGAGGGCTTCGAGCCATGCGTGCGTGTCGACCTCGATCGACTCCTGGCCGTCACCGCTTCCACCCGCGAACAGGTACCCGGAGACGTAGCGCGCGGCGATGCCGTGGCGGCGGAGCAGGGACACGCCGAGGTGGACGAAGTCCTGGCACACGCCGGCTCCGCCGTCGAGCAGATCGCGCACGGTCGAGTCGACGTACGTCGCTCCCTGCCGGTACTCGAACCGGTCGGGGATGAGGTCGGCGATCAGAGTCAGCATCGACAGGGGCGAAGCCGCCGCCCGGGTCGTCGCGAGGAGCTGGGCCATCCCCGGGTGGCCGGAGGCGTCGTCGGTCTGCAGCAGGAACTCGCCGCCGGATTCGCGGTAGCTGGGATCGCCGAGCGCGTCCCAGGTCGCCTGCGGCGGGTCCGGCGGGGCCTTCGTGGCCACCCGCGCGCGCACGTCGATCGTCAGGTGGCGATGGGGGCGCGAGACCTCGAATTCGACGACCTCGGTTCCGAAGTAGTCGGTGTGCCGGTGCAGCCGGACCTCGGGCGACAACCGGACGCTGAACTCGTCGCAGCGCTGACGGCTGGTCGCCGCCGGCTTGACGCGCAGCGCGTTCAGGTTGTCGACGACGTCGCCGTCGTAGTCGTAGGTCGTGAGGTACCGGATCGCGAAGTTCATGACGGGCGCTTCGATCATGCCGTGACCTACAGATGTACCGCGGCCATCGCTGCGATCGCGAAGTACCGGTCCCCGGTGTCGCGATCGATGAGCTCCAGCTCATCCTGTACCCGCCCGAGGATCGCGTGTAACGCGTCGCCGGCGCCGGGCGTCCGGCGCTGCAGCTCGAGGTCGGCGATCAGCCGTTCCAGACGCAGCACCGGCGGCGAGGAGCGCGGCTGCGCATCCGCCTCGGCGAGCGCGTCGCGGAGCGCCGCCACCGACGATGCGACCGATCCGGGGTATGAGCTGTCGTACAGCAGGAAGCGGACGACCGGCGCCACCGTCGGCGCGTCGCGGACCGCGCGCCGGTATGCCTGGGCGCCGCCGACCGAGTGCAGCAACGCGATCGCCTCGCTCTCGTGGCCGTCGTGGGCCGGGTCGGCGGGGACCGTGACGAGCAGCATGCGGAGGACCATGTCGGCCTGCTCGATCCTGCCTCCCGCCTCCAGAAACGCCCGGCCGTCGTCGTGAAGCATGGTCCGGTCGACCAGGCCCCAGAACAGCGCGCACCGCTCCTTGACCTCTTGATAGAGCGAGTACGGGCCGGTCTGGAGCGCCGCTGCGAGGTCGTAGCGTGTGAGCGACAGGTAGAACGAGTTGAGCGCCTCCCACATCTCGGTCGAGATCACGTCGCGCAGGATTCGCGCGCGCTCCCGGGCGCGGGCGATGCAGGAGACGATCGAGGCCTGACTCTCGATGTCGAGCGTGAGGAGCCGCGCCGTCTCGGCACGCCCCAGCGGTCGTCGCTCGGCCGTCGCCGCCTCGAGCGCATCCTCGCCGGGCATCGGCGGCTTGCCACCGATGATCGTGAGTACGGCATCCCACGTGAGCGAGATGCTGCGATCACCCGGCGCGCCGGCGACGTCGGCGTGAAAGGCGCCGTCGAGCGTCCGTGCCGTGTGCTCACCGCGGCTCAGGTCCCGACCGAGCCAGAACAGCTCGTGCGCGATCCGGGCGAGCATCTAGATCGGCGGCGCCGCCTCACGGCGGCGCCTCAGCTGCTGCTGTTGCTGCGCCTGGCCGTGCCAGCCGCCGTAGCGCACGTCGGGCAGCCGCGGCGGCCGCTGCGCCGGGAGCGTTCCCGGCGCCAGGTCGATCGAGGCGCCGTCGTCGAGCACCCAGGTGTCCTTCGAGCCGCCGCCCTGCGAGGAGTTGACGATCATCGAGCCCTCGTTCAAGGCGACGCGGGTGAGGCCGCCGGGAACGATCCGGATCTCTTCCCCGAACACCGCGAACGGCCTCAGATCGACGTGACGCGGAGCCAGCCGCCCATCGCCCGCCTCGGTCGGGACCGTCGAAAGATGGACGAGCTCCTGCGCGATGAAACGTTCCGGATGTTCCTCGATCAGCCGCGCCTGGCCGTCGCGCTGCGCCGCCGTGGAATGGGGGCCGATGAACACGCCCTTGCCGCCGGACTCGGAGGTGGGCTTGATCACGAGCTCGTGCAGTCGCTCGAGCACGTGCCTTCGCACCCGCTGGTCGCTGAGCAAATACGTGGGGACGTTGTCGAGGATCGGCTCTTCGCTCAGGTAGAAGCGAATCATCTCGGGGACGTAGTGGTAGATCGCTTTGTCGTCGGCGACGCCGGTCCCGATCGCGTTGGCGATCGCGACCGTTCCGGCGCGGTACGCCCGCACGAGGCCCGGGACTCCGAGCATCGAGTCGGGCCGGAACTCGAGCGGATCGATGAAATCGTCGTCGAGCCGGCGGTAGATCGTGTGCACGCGCTGAAGGCCGCTCGTGGTGCGCATGTAACAGACGGCGTCGCGGACGACGAGGTCACTGGCCTCGACCAGCTCGATCCCCATCTGCCGGGCCAGGAACGCATGTTCGAAGTACGCCGAGTTCATCGGGCCCGGCGTCCACAGGACCACGGTGGCCTCGCCCTCGACGCCCGGCGCGACCGCTCTGAGCGCGTCCAGCAACAACGACGGGTAGTTGTCGACCGCGCGGATGCGCTGGCCCTCGAACAGCTCGGGCATCAGCCGCGTCATCGCGAGCCGGTTCTCGATCACGTACGAGATCCCCGACGGCGTGCGCACGTTGTCCTCGAGCACCCGCCAGCGGCCATCTCCGCCGCGGACGAGATCACAGCCCGAGACGTGACAGTAGACCCCGCCGGGCGGGCGCACGCCGTGGACGGGACGTGCGAACTGGGGTCGGCTGACCACCAGCGACCATGGGACAACGCCGGCGCGGACGATCTCGTGGGCGTGGTACACGTCGTCCACGAACGCGTTGAGCGCCCGGATCCGCTGGGCCAGACCACGCTTGATCGCCGTCCACTCCGCCGCGGTCAGGACCCTGGGCACGAGGTCGAGCGGCCAGGCTCGGTCGCGGCGCTCGCCGTCCCCGGTGGGCACCTCGAACGTGATGCCCTGCTGCATGAAGATCGAGTCTCGACGCCGGCCGGCGGCCTCGAGGCGCTCCGGACCGAGACGGCCGAGGGTGGCGAGGAGCTGCGCGGCGTGGGGAAGCGGCGAACCGTCCGCATCGATCAGCTCATCCCGGCATCCCGCCGGAACGGCGTAGCCGTCGAGCCGTCCCTCGTCCACGGTGCTCATGATTGCCGAGGTTTACCGGGAATGCGGCGGCGGCGCCACGCCCGTCCGGCCAACTCGCCCGGCGCTTTGTTGGCCAGGTGGAGAAACGCGGCGACCGGCCGGCCCACGTGCCGCTACCTTAGCTTCGGTGCGGATCGCGACGTGGAACGTCAACTCTGTCAAGCAGCGGCTGCCTCGGCTGCTCCCGTGGTTGGATCAGCGCCGCCCCGACGTGGTCTGCCTCCAGGAGACCAAGCTCGCCGACGACGCGTTCGCAGACCTACTCGGCGACGAGCTCTCCGAACGGGGCTATGTCGCCGCCGCCCACGGCGAGGCGGCTTGGAACGGGGTCGCAATCCTGTCCCGGGTCGGGCTCGATGACGTCGTCGCCGGGATCGAGGGCGCGCCGGGGTTCCCGAACCCCGAGGCGCGCGCCGTGTCCGCGACCTGCGGCGGCGTGCGCGTGGTCTCGGTGTACGTGCCCAACGGCCGCGAACCGGACTCCGACCACTACCGGTACAAGCTCGCGTGGCTGTCCTCGCTGCGCGAGATGCTGGCGACCGGGACGACGGACACGGTCGTCTGCGGAGACATGAACATCGCGCCGGCCGACGTGGACGTGTTCGACCCCGAGGCGTATGTCGGCCAGACCCACGTGACCGCGCCGGAGCGAACCGCGCTCGCCGAGCTTGAGGCGGTCGGGCTGCACGACGTCGTCCGCGATCACTGGCCGGATAAGCGGGTGTTCACGTACTGGGATTACCGCGCGGGCATGTTCCACCAGGACCTCGGGATGCGGATCGACCTGGTGCTCGCCGGCGACGCGGTGGCCGAGCGGGTCCGGGCCGCATGGGTGGATCGGCAGGCACGCAAGGGCAGCGGCCCGAGCGATCACGCGCCGGTGATCGTCGACCTCGACGAGGCGCCCGACGGCGACATCGGGCCGGTCGTACCGCCGCCGTCGAACCCGGTCACCAAGCGGGGTGCGAAGAAGCTCCCCCAGGCGCCCTGACCCTGCCCGATCGCATCGGGCTAGCGAGGGCGATCGCGATCCCGTGATGGCTGGACGCGTTTGGGCTCGCCCGGCATCTTGGGGTAGTCGGGCGGGTAGGGCATGTCGCCCTGCCCGCGCTCCGCATCCGCCTCATATAGGTCGAGCAGTGGCTGGAGGGAGTGGGCGACGTCGTTGATCGCCGCGTGGCGATCGCCCACCTCGGCAAAGCGAGCCGGCATCGTCGCCACCGTGAAGTCCTCGGGCGCGACGGACTCGAGCTCGTCCCAGGCCAGCGGCGCGGACACCGGCGCGCCCGGCTTCGGCCGGATGCTGTACGCCGAGGCGATCGTCCGGTCACGCGCGTTCTGGTTGTAGTCGACGAAGATCCGCTCGCCCCGCTCCTCCTTCCACCAGCTCGTCGTCACCTGGTCGGGAAGGCGCCGCTCGAGCGCGCGCCCGAACGCGATCGCGGCGTGACGGACGTCGGTGAACGTCCAGCGCGGCTCGATCCGCACGTAGATGTGGATCCCCCGGCCGCCGGAGGTCTTCGGAAAGCCGGCGTAGCCGAGCTCGCCGAGCAGGGTGCGCGCCCCGCCCGCGGCGCGAACGGCGTCGGCGAAGTCCGTGCCCGGCTGCGGGTCGAGGTCGATCCGGAGCTCGTCGGGATGGTCGACATCATCAGCGCGGACTGGCCACGGATGGAACGTGATCGTGCCCATCTGCGCCGCCCAGCCGACCACCGCGATCTCGGTCGGACACACCTCGTCCGCGTGCCGTCCCGACGGGAACTCGATCTGCGCCGTCTCCACGTAGTCAGGAGCTCCCTTGGGGATCCGCTTCTGGTAGAAGGCGTCGCCGACGCGGCCCTCGCGGGTGGACAGGACCATCCCCGGGTACACCCCCTTGGTCCAGCGCTCGAGCGTCGTCGGCCGCCGTCCGAGCGCGCGCATGATCCCGTCTTCTACCGCGAGGTAGTACTCGACGATGTCGAGCTTGGTCACCGGGGCTGTGCGTTCGGTCTCCGGGAAGATCACGCGTTCCGGGTTGGACACGCGCAGCTCGCGGCCACCGGCGTCGACGGTCGTTGCCTCGGGCGCGGCCATCTCCGGGGGCTCTACGCGTGGCCCGCGATCGCGTGCGGGATGTACGGCTCCTCGAGCGCCAAGATCTCCTCGCCGCTCAACTCGAGTTGCTCGGCCGCGAGCGCGTCCTCGAGCTGCTCGAGCTTGGTCGCTCCGACGATCGGTGCGGTCACTCCCGGCTTCTGCAGCAGCCATGCGAGCGCGACCTGCGCGCTCGGCAGCCCGCGGGCGCCGGCCACCTGGCTCGCGCGCTCGACCACCTCGAAGTCGATCTCGGGCTTATAGAGCGTGTCGCCGAACCGGTCGGTGTTCGCGCGTGTGGTCAGTCGCTCGCCCCCGCGGGTGCGGTTGCCGGCGAGCAGCCCGCGTGCGAGCGGGCTCCACGGGATCACCCCGACGCCCTGGTCGATGCACTGGGGGATCATCTCCCGCTCCTCCTCGCGGTAGACCAGGTTGTAGTGGTTCTGCATCGAGACGAACGGAGTCACCGAGATCGACTGCGCCTTGGCGAATTGCCACGCGAACATGCTGCTGGCGCCGATGTAGCGCGCCTTCCCGGATCTGACGACCTCGTGGAGCGCATCCATCGTCTCGGCGATCGGCGTTCGGTAGTCCCATCGGTGGATCTGGTACAGGTCGACGTAGTCGAGCTCGAGCCGCTTCAAGGAAGCGTCGATCGAGGCCATGATGTGCTTGCGAGAAAGGCCGCGGCCGTTCTCCCCGGGCATCGTCTCCCCGTGGACCTTGGTCGCCACCACGTACTCCTCGCGCATGCCGAACAGCTTCCGCAAGAGCCGGCCGGTGATCACCTCGCTCTGGCCGCCGTTGTAGACGTCGGCGGTGTCGAAGAACGTGATGCCGCCCTCGACCGCGCGGCGCACGATCGGCTCGGCGTGGTGCTCTTCGAGCGCCCACTCGCGGGTCTCGTGCTTGCCGTAGCTCATCATCCCGAGGCAGACGCGGGACACCCGAAGTCCGGTTCTGCCGAGGTTCACGTATTCCATCGATCGTCTCCCATCCGTCGTCGCCGCGAGGTCAGCCGTCGAGTCGTCACCAGTGACGTTACCCCTGGATCGAGCCGCCGGTCGGGCGACCGGTGCGAGCGTCAGTCGAGCCGGATGCCCTGCGGCCCGACGTCGAGGTAGTGCGTGACGTCTGTCTTGTCACCGGCGAGCGCGTACCACGACAGCCCTACCTGCCCCGACCCGTCGGGGTTCGGGTCGAGCGTGAACGAGGCGACGATCGAGCTCTTGGTCCAGGGCCAGATCGAGGGCAGCTTCAGCCGCTGGACGGTCACGAACGGCATCGAGCCGCGCCGGGCCATCAGCGTCATGTACAGCGGCAGCCGGGTGCGCGCGGTCGAGCCGGGCGGTGCGTCTTCGGTCTCGAGCGAGAGGCGATATTCGTAGCCGGCGGCGGCCTTCAGCGCGACCTGCTGGACAAGTCTGCGGTGGGGAATCGCGGGCACGTACTGGGATGCGACTGGCGTGAGCGAGAGCGTCGAGACGGTTGACGAGCCCGACCCTCCGGTTGCGAGCACCACGACGATCACGATGGCCGCGACGACGGCGGCGAGCCCGGCTCCGGCGAGGAGCTGTCTGCGCCGGCGTGGAGCGGGGGCGGGCGCCGGCGTGGCCCCGCCGGGAGGCGTAGACGTGCCGTCGGGAGCGGCCCCGGGCGGGGGCGTGCCGGCGGGTGCGGCGGGCCCGACGGCCACCGTCCGCTCGGACATCGCCACCGCTGCCCCGGAGCCGGCGGCGACCGCCGCGCGGCCCAGGTCGCCGGCGGATTGATAGCGGTCCTCGGGACGCTTGGCCATCGCGCGCAGCAGCACGGCCTCGAACGCGGGCGGCAGGCTCGGGTTGCGTTCGAGCACGGACGGAGTCGGCTGGCTGCCGTGGGCGTAGAGCTTGGCAAGGTCATTGTCGACAGGGAACGGGACGGTCCCTGTAAGGGCCTGGAACAGCACACAACCGAGCGAGTAGACGTCGGAGCGCGCGTCGACGTGCTCGCCGCGGGCCTGCTCGGGGGCTACGTAGTCGATCGTGCCGATGAACGCCCCGGTGCCGGTCAGCGCGCTGGTCCCGGCGATCCGGCGCGAGACGCCGAAGTCGGTCAGGTAGACGTGCTCACGCGCGCCGCTCGTCGCGACGAGGATGTTCGCCGGCTTGACGTCGCGGTGGACGAGGCCGTGGGCGTGCGCGGCGTCGAGCGCCTGGGCCACGTGGTCGACGATCGACGCCGCCCTCGCGGGCTCGAGTCTCGGCTCCTTCGCCAGCAGCGCCCGCAGATCCAGCCCGTCGACGAACCGCATCGCGATGAACAGCGTTCCGTTCGCCTCGCCGACCGCGTACACCGGGATCACGTTCGGGTGCTCGATCTGCGCCGCGATCGCCGCCTCGCTCTGAAAGCGCGTCCGGAACTGGCGATCCTCGGCGAGCTCGGCCGAGATCACCTTGAGCGCGACAATCCGCGCAGGAGTCTTCTGCCGCGCGCGGTAGACAACGCCCATGCCACCACGTCCCGCGACCGCCTCGATGACGAACTCGCCCAGGTCGGTGCCCGGCCCCATGTCGGTCACTGTAAGGCAATACGGTAGGTCGGTTACCGACCGCGTCTCGGCGTCGGCCGTACCCAGGGCCTGAGGGGAGCGCCCCATGCAGAACTACGACTACATCATCGTCGGCGCGGGATCCGCCGGCTGCGTGCTCGCCAACCGCCTCTCGGCCGATCCGTCGGTGCGGGTCCTGCTGCTCGAGGCCGGCGGCAGGGACCGCTCGCCGAACATCAAGATCCCCGCGGCCTTCTCCAAGCAGTTCCACACCAAGCTCGACTGGGACTTCGCCACCGAGCCCGAGCCGTTCGTCGACGGCCGCTCGCTGTACGTGCCGCGCGGCAAGGTCCTCGGCGGATCGAGCTCGATGAACGCGATGCTCTACGTCCGCGGCCGGCCGCTCGACTACGACACCGTGGGAGGCCCAGGGCGCGCCCGGCTGGGGATATCGGGACGTCCTGCCGTACTTCATCAAGTCCGAGGACAATGCTCGCGGAGCGTCGGAGTGGCACGGCGTCGGCGGGCCGCTGCGAGTCAGCGAGCAGCGTTCGCCGCGTCCGCTCGACCGTCGGCTGATCGCGGCCGGCGAAGCGGCTGGAATCCCACTGGACGTCCGACTACAACGGGCCCGAGCAGGACGGGATCTCGATGTACCAGGTCAACCAGTGGCACGGCCGGCGCTTCAGCGGCGCCGACGCCTACCTGCGGCCGGTGCTAAAGCGCCCGAACCTCGAGGTCCGCACCGGCGCGACGGTGCTCGGCATCGACGCTCGAGGGCGATCGCGCGGTCGGAGTCCGCGTGGCCGCGAGCGGCGAGGCGCGATCGAGGTGCTCCGCGCCGAGCGCGAGGTCGATGCTCGGCGGCCGGCACGATCGGATCGCCACAGCTGCTGCAGCTGTCCGGGCATCGGCGCGCCGGACGAGCTGCGCGCGGTCGGAGTGGAGGTCCGCCACGCGCTGCCGGGCGTCGGGAAGAACCTCCAGGACCACCCGTTCGTCACCGTGCTGTGGGAGGTCTCCGACGAGGACACGCTGCTTGTGCGCCGAGAAGCCCCCGGTCGCTGGCCGAGTGGCTGCTGCGCGGGAGCGGGCCGCTGAGCTCGACCGTTGCCGAGGTCGTCGCGTTCCACCGCACGCGCGGCGGTCTGCCCGCCGCCGACATCCAGTTCCACATGGGCGCCCGCGTACTACGAGGACCACGGCGCGGAGACGTATGACGGCCACGCGATCGCGATCGCGCCCGTGCTGGTCACGCCCCACAGGCGCGGGGGCGGGTGTGGCTGCGCTCGGCCGATCCGACCGCCAAGCCGCGGATCCTGACCAACTCGCTGTCCGAGCCCGAGGACGTTGCGTCGCTGGTCGCCGGGGTGAGGCTCGCGCGCCGCGATCGCCGAGCAGCCCGTGCTGGCGGAGATCGTCATCAAGGAGCTCAAGCCCGGCCCGGACGCGTCCGCGGACGCGGACCTCGAAGCGGACATGCGCCGCCGCCTGATGCTGATCTACCACCCGGTGGGCACATGCCGCATGAGTGACCGTGCCGAGGGCGCGGTCGTCGACAGCCGGTTGCGTGTGCACGGCCTCGAGGGCCTTCGCGTCGTCGACGCCTCGATCATGCCGCTGATCCCGGGCGGCAACACGCACGCGCCGACCGTAATGATCGCCGAGCGCGGCGCCGATCTGATCCTCGGCCGCGGCTAGTAGCTGTCCGGGTGTCGCATAGCGGTGTGACAGCTTGAACGCCCCTCGGGACCCTGTGGCACAGTCCGTGCTACAGTATCTGCGATGCCATCGCGTGTAGTCCGTGCCCGACTAGACGAGGCCTCGGAGCGAGCGCTGTCGGCCTTGATGCAGGAGGGCCGCAACGAATCCGACGCCGTCCGGACTGCGCTGGTAGAGGCGGGACGCCGACGCCAGCGGCATGCGACGCTGGCCGAGGAGGTCCGCCGGCTCGCCGATGACCCCGCGGACACCGCTGAGCGTCGAGCGGTCATGGCGGACATGGATGCCGCGTCGGCCGACTGGCCTGAGTGACGCGCGGCGACATCTACCAGGTTCGGTTACCCGCCGGGCGGGGCCACGAGCAGCGCGGCCCGCGGTATGGCGTCATCGTCCAAGCGGACGCGTTGCTCGGGCTGTCGACCGCCATCATCGCCCCCACATCTCGCAGCGCTGCCCCCGCGACCTTTCGCCCCGAGATTCAGCTCGCCGGCGTGCCGACCCGGGTCCTCGTCGAGCAACTCCGCGCCGTTGACCTCTCTCGGCTGGACCGGCATGCCGGCCGACTCACGTTCGACGAGCAACGGGCCGTCGACGACGCGCTGGAACTCCTCCTCGGGCTGTAGCTCATCACACCGCGATGCGACATTAGGGTTGCTGCTAGCAGGCGGCGTGGGCCGTCGGCGGCCGGGCACGCAGCGCGTGGGCGGCGGCCGGGCAGGCGACGGCCGCACCCACGAGGATCTGCGCGGAAGCGCGGGACGGTTGGGCGACGTCGGCGGCGGTCGCACGGACGGACGCGAGCAGCCGTCCGGTGGCCGACGGGGAGCCAAACACCGTGAATGAGACCGACTGGCCGCGGCCGATGCGGGCGAAGTTCCTGCAGTAAAGGCCGCCGGACTTGAACGTGCCGGGTGCGCGAACCTGGACGAAGCGCCCCGGCGGTCGCGTGCAGAGGCGCACGGTGCTCGCGCCCGCGGGCGGCCCGCCGGTGACGCTCACGATGTAGCTGAGTCGCGCTCCGACGCGCCCCGTCGGCGGCGCGCTGATGTGCGCCCGGATGGCGGCTGCCGGGAGGAACGCGGTCACGTTCGCCGCGGCCAGATTATTGGTGGTGTTCGTGTCCGGTGTCGGCGAGGACACCACCGACGATGCTGTGCAGCACCCCGGTCACCAGGATGCGGGTGCGGGTGCGGATCGTCGCGGTGGCGCCCGGGGCAAGAGTCCCCAGCGAGCACCGCAGCGGACGGCGCTGCGTGCAGGTTCCACGGGTCGTGGTCAGCGACAGCACGTGCGCGGCCTTGTTTGCCTCGTTCGGGTGGAACTGCGGGATCTCGCGCAGGACGACTCCCTCGGCATCCTGGTCTCCGAGGTTCTGGACGCGGGTGACGGTCTCGACGGTGCCTCCGACGAGGAGCCGGCGCCGGCACGATCCGGTGCGTGACCGCGAGGTCCGCGCCCGAGGCCCCGCCGACGATGCCCGGTCCGGGCGGCGGATCGGGGGCGCCCGGCGGCAGCGTCGGATCGACGGGCCCGATCGGCGGAATCGGCGGCGTGACCCCGGGTGTGCCGCCGGTCCCGTAAACGAGCGTCACGGTCACGAACTCGTGCTGACCGTCGAGGATCACGACCGGGTTCAGGCTGATCGTGGTCGAGACGGCGCCGTGCGGATCATCGACCGAGATCGTGTACGAGGCGCCGCCGACGACCTCGTCGATCGCCGCGGTACCGGACACGTAGCCGCCGGGAACGATTGCGGTACCCGACTCGCCCGAGGCGAGCGTGAGCACCTTCGAGACGCTGCCGTTATCGCCGTTGGTGATGCGGACTCCCAGGTCTGGCCCGCGGGGGCGTCGCCCTCGGTCAGGAGCTCGACGGTGATCTGCCCCTTGCAGCGCTGGTCGGTCCCGTGCGCCTGCACGGTCGTTGTTCCCGAGGTGGCGCGGATCACGCTGCTGCCGTCGCCACCGCGGACGACGAAGAAGTGATCGCTGTGCGCCGGCACGTCGAACTGCCCAGAGTCGCGGCCCGATGAGGTCGGTCCAGACGACGTGCCGGGTCTGGTCGCCGGCGTTGCGGAGCCGCATGTCGAGGTCGCCGTTGCCGTCGATGCACAGCGCCGTCATCGTCAGCGTCGTGTCCGGCGGGCCGGGCGGAATCGGCAGACAGCCGGTGTACTTGACGCCGGTTGATCACCCAGTTGCTGTCCGGGACCGTGGCGGCGATCAGCTGCCCGCTCAGCTGCGGATGGTTGGTGCCGGTGACGTCGCGTTCGGAGCGAGAATCGTGCCCTGCCAGGCGACCCCGTGGGTCACCGCGAACCCGGTGGCGAGCGGGAGGTTCCACATGCAGTCCGGCGCCGTGGCGCTGCCCGACAGATTCATGTACATCGGCGCGATCGACAGGATCGTGTCGGTCGTGACGTTGATCAGCGCGGTCGCGCCCGGCTGGGTGAGGCTGATCACGACCCCGGCGGCCTGGGCGAGCTGGGCGGCGTCGACGGTGAACACGTTCAGGCCCGGCCGCGGTGCCGGTCAACTCGAGCGCGCGCGAATACTGGTTGAGGCTCACGGTCGCCCCGGCTGTCTGCGTGAGGTCGCCGAGCGATGCGCTCAGCAGCTTCAACGAGGTGAACTCGGTGTCGAACGAGAACGGTGGCGCGGCGTGTGCTAGCCCGCCGTTGACGGTGAAGTTGGCTGCGACGTCGCTCGTGCCGCCGTAGCTCACGCCGCCGTTCACGTCCCTCCGCTCCCGGTGGTTCGCCCGGCCGTGAAGTTGCCCCGGCGACGATCGTCGGCGTGGATTCGCCCGCGGGCGGGCTGACCGAGACGCCGTCGAGGGTGACGTCGCCGGCGGCGGCGATCCGGCCGGTGACGCTCGTGCCCGACGGCTGCGAGGCGTTGAATGCTCCGTTCGAGAACACCGCGAAGTTCGCGGCCTGCCCGAGCGAGGCGCAATCGGAGGCGCCGGCGGCGGCCGGAGCCGCGCGGACGGGTGCAGCCACGCCGATTGCCGCGGCGGATGCGAGGGCGAGGAGCGCAAGCGCGACTCTGTTCCCCAAGCCAGAGCGCATGAGACGATCCTAATCTTGGGCGTCGGCGCTTGCGGGATAATTTCGCCCGCGCGTGACCAGGAGCTGGACTATCGTCTGAGGTCGTGTACGTGTCGATGTCTCGACTGCGCGTCACACCCGACCGTGCTCCGGAGCTGGTCGCCGCGTTTCGCGACCGAGCACACCGCGTCGACGAGGCGACCGGGTTCCTCGGGCTCGAGGTGTGGCAGAGCGATCGCGACGCGGGCGAGCTGATCATGGTCAGCCATTGGACCGATCGGGAGAGCTTCAAGACGTACATGAAAAGCGACGACCATCGCTTCTCGCACGGCCGCATCGACGAGCGCCTGAAGTCGGAGATCAAGCTTCAGGCGCTCGAGCACCTGCACACGTTCACGGTCGTCGCGCAATGAGCAGGCAGGTCGCCCCACCGAGCGGCATGCCGCCGCCGGAGACCGCGACGAGCCCGCATGGTCGCGACATCGATCTCGTCGCTCTGGCGCGGGAGACGTGCGCGTCATATGCCTCCGAGTTTCCCGACGAGCGCGGGCGTTACGGGCCCGCCGGGGCGGACTGGTGCCGCCACGACTGCCAGCACCTGCTCAACTGGGCCGTTCTCAGTCTGACCGTCGCGCTCGACTACGAGGCGCAGCTCGCCTGGCTCGCGCGCGTGCTCGAGGCCCGGGACTTCCCGCTCGAGCGTCTCGCGCGGTGCCTCGAGCTGCTGGCGGAGGCCGTCCGCGACAGCCTTCCGGACGAGCCGGAGATCGCCGGCCGGCTGCACGGAGGTGCCGGGTTCGTCGCTTCGCGGCCGACGTTTCTCGACTGACCGGGCGGCCGGAGTCCGGGCGTCCCGGCCCCCCAGGGTTGAGGGCCGGGATACCACGAACGACGTGCAGTTACGGCTTGACGCGATAGACCACGCCTTGGCCGGTCTTATTGCCGACCAAACCGAAGTAAAGCCAGCCGTCATTCCCGCCGAGTCCGACCACCGGCCCCGCGATGCCCTTGACCAGCGTCTTGGCCGTTCCGCCGGACTGCGGCATCCACAGAACCTGGCCACCCTTGCCGTTCGGACCGAGGAACGAGGTCATGTAGAGCTTGTTGCTGTTGCCCACGATGACCTGGCCCATGATGTCCGTGTGGGGACTGAACTGCTGGAAAGGCTTCGTGAAGCCCGTGCACTTGCTCGCCGACGTCTGGTTGCAGGTGGGGAATCCGTAGTTGTCGCCCTTCTTAACCCGCAGCACGAAGTCCGGGGGATTCTTGGCGCCCTTGTCCTGACCGAGGTCGGACACGAACGGGGACGACGAGCCCTTCGGGAACGCCATCTGCCACGGCTGGCGGATGCCCTTGGCGAACACCTGCAGGTCCTTGCCGTTGGGCTTGAACGACAGGATCTGGTACACGTGCGGCGAGATCGTCGACGGCCCGTGGTCGTTACCGTTCAACAGGCCGACATCGACGCCGACGTAGAGCCGTCCGTTGGCACCGAAGCCGATGCCGTTGAAGCCCTGGAACTTCTTCGGGGCGGTATAGATCGCCTTCTGGCTCGAGAACGTCGTTCCGTTCCAGCCCGTCCACTTCTGCAGTTGCCAACTCGGCCCCTTGGCCGTGAGCACGGCGCCGCTGACGTACAGCGCGCCCTGATGCCAGGCCAGCCCCGCGACGAAAACAGGCGATCCGGGGATCAGCGTCGCCGTGCCGTTCTTGAGCACGAACACGCCCCCGTTCGGCGGGTTCGCCGTGTCGGCACCGCCGTCGCCCTCGAATACGCTGCCTCCGCCGAAGGCGAACGAGGTTGGGGTGGTGAGGCCCGTGGCCACCACCTGAACGGTATGACCGTTCGTGGCCTTCGGGGGTGGTGGGCCAGCCGGTGCCGCGGCCATCGCGGCAGTCGCCAGTGCCCCTGTTGTAACCGTTGCTGCGGCGATCAACGCCGCGGTACGTCCACGCATAGATCTGCTCCTTTCGGGTGCGCCACAAGCCCGCGGCGGCTGTTCCCCCCCGCGCACGGGCGCCGAGAGCTTAACACAGAGTTCACAACAAAGTGAGGGCTTCGTCTAACGCAATTCGGCGATAAGTCTCGAGTGGCCGTCCGTCCGTGAGCAGTCCGTCGCGCGCGCCGGCCAGCGCCGCGCGCTCCGACTCCGGGACCGATGTCGAGCGCTCGAGCACGCCCTGCACGTAGCCCTCGGTCACCGCGTTACCGGTTATTCGCACGTCGCCGCCGGCGACGCGGCCGCTTGCCTGGTAGGCCAGGGCGGTGACGATCCGGGCGCGGGCGCTGGCGACCGTTTCGCGCTCGAGCGCTGCGTCGCGCGGCGGTCGATCGTCGAGGACGAGGCGTGTGATGGCCCGATCGTTGATCGCCCGCAGCAGCTCCTCCGGGTCATCCTCGACGATGACCTCTTTGTGCGAGGGCCAGATGTCGAGCCGGCGGTGATCGCCGCGGGAACCGCCGACGTGAAACAGGAAGTAGTCGGGATAGATGAAGAAGTTCTCAGCGCGGGATCGCTGGATGTCGTAGAACGCGGTGACCGACGCGAGTATCAGCGTGCTCGCCCCGACGGCGCCGCACCCCTGGCGCACCACGACTCCGACGCGATCATGCTCGGAGAACTCGCCGAACACCGAGTCGAGGCTCGCGTCGCGACCGTCGACCTGGATCGCGAACGCGGCAGTCGACAGCTCCCGGGTCGAGTGCGACTTACGCTCCCCGGCCGGGCCGAGGCGGCTCCAGCTCGGCTGCGATGGTCATCGCGTCGACGTCGAGACTGCCCGCGCGCCGGGCGAGCGCTGACCGGAACAGCACGCCCTCGTAGCACGACTCGCCGACCGCGCTCAGCATCGGGGCATCCGCCCTGAAGCGCTCGCCGTGCCGCCTGCAGAAGTCCAGGCTCTCGGGCGTCGCGGGCGTCTCGAAGTACGCCGCCCCGGCGCAGAGCGGTACCACGAGAGCGACGTCGACAACGGCACGACCCACGACTCCGACACTAGCCTTCTGGTGGGGACTTGGTTCAAAAATCGTGGACGTACGATCCCTCGCGGGTGACCCCTGGGTCATACTCTTCGAACCAATGAGCCAAGTCAAGAGCGGGCCAGTGGTGGGTCGACGGGGCCAGACGAAAGTCGAGGGCCCGCTCTGGTCCGACCTTGCGCGCGCTCGGCAAGGCTGAGCGGACGGTCACGCAGGCTCTGTGCCGGTCCCGCTGACTGGATTCCGTGGCCGGTCCCGGTGACGGATTCCGCGCCGGTGTCGGAGGCCGGATGTCGCGCTCGGTCCAGGTGACCGGACGCGAGAGTCGTTCACCATCGCCTCCCAAACATGGGCCTGGCTGGAATTGTTCTGTTTGGACGTCGGGTGACAGAGGTACTCCCCCCCGAGCGCGAGCTGGTGGAGCTCCCGTCAACGTTCACCCCACTATGCGGTATCACCCTCACAGGAGTGAGAGAGAAGGAGCGGCCCGTGGCGGCTGCTTGTGATTAAGGACCTGCGCTTCACGCCCGAGGACGAGGAGTACGCCTGCGAGCTCGTACCGAACCGTGAATTCAGGTTCACGACCGCGCTGATGCTCCGTTGGATCGCTCCCGAGATCATCGCGGCCGCCGGCCCCAAGGCGTTCGGCGATGCGTTCGGGGCTATCTGATCATCTGGGCGGGATTCACGGCGTTCTTGGCGCTCGGCGCCTGGCGCAACAACATGCCCGCGCTCATCGCGCTCGCGCCGCTGGTCGTCGTCTACCTCGTGATCGCGATCTACAGCATCAGCAGTCCGTCGGTACCGGGCTGCTCAAGCTCGGCGGCTGGGTCGACGTGATGGACTCATGCGCCGCCTGGTGCCTCGGGTTCGGTCTGGTGCTCAACCCGAGGTTCGACCATGACGTCCTGTCGCTGATGCCGTCCCCCTACGGCGGCAACCGAGGGTGAGGACGGCGCCGTCTACGCATTCGCGTGCGAGCGCTGCGGGCCGCACGGAGCGGGGAGGAGCGCGGCGGGCACGAGCCGGAGGTCGTGGCGGCGCCGGGCGGTCCCCCGATCCCGGGCCTGCACGGGCACGGCGGCGGGGCGTCCCCCGATCCCGGGCCTGCACGGGCACGGCGCCGCGCCCTCCTGGGCCGTCGGTCACTGAGCACCGATCGCGGTTGGCTGGGGCGCGGGTAGCCCTGGGCTCGGGGCGGTCCGGGTGGCCGGCGGGACCATGCTCGGGGCGTCGCCGCAGGTGCGGGTGAGCATCCCGGCGTGGGTCGGCATCGGCCTCGCCGGCGCGCTCGGGACGCATTGGAGGGCTAGTTTTGCGGGCAATTTGACGGTGAGCGCACTGTCACTTGACGATGCGCGTGAGTGCCGTCAAGATCGTTGACAAAGCTGTTAACATCGGCGCCGGCGCGCCCACGAAAGGACCGGAAAATGCACCGCCCTGGGGGCGCCGGCGTGTAGGCTGCACGAGGAGGAGAGCCCGAGGATGAGCGACGCCATCCGTTGGAGCAGGCTTGCAGCTATTGCGGCCTGTCTGTTCCTGATCGCCGCGGCGGTGAGCGCGTGCGGTGGTTCCAGTTCGAGTACGAGTTCCTCGGCGTCGTCCGCGTCGGGACGTCGACGCTCCACGTCGACTCGATCGTCGGCGGCCACCGGCACCCCGAAGCCGGGCGGGTCGCTGACCGTGCTCGAGCTGGGGGGTACGCCGGCGCATGGCCCACCGGCCTGGATCCTGCGACCAATGTCAACGGCGCCGCCGACCAGGATCAGATGAACTCGATCTTCGGCCAGCTCTTCCAGATCGCCGAGGGCGGAAAGCTGATTCCCGACCTGGCCGACTCCGCCACGCCGTCGGCCGGCGGCAAGACGTGGACGATCACGCTGCAGCCGGACCTCAAGTTCTCCGACGGCACGCCGCTGGACGGCGCCGCCGTCGTGTCCAACTGGAAGCGCGACTTCGCCACCCCGTGCACCTGCAAGCCAAACGGCCTCCCGCCGATCAAGTCGATCACCGCCCCCAGCTGCGACGACCGTCGAGATCAACTTCGCGGCACCCGACGGCGCGTTCCAGAATCAGCTGCTGGTCGCCAACCTGAACTGGATCGCCTCGCCGACCGCGATCAAGCAGATGGGCGAGCAGGCGTTCAAGATCAAGCCGGTGGGCGCCGGCCCGTTCACGGTGGTGAGCGACACGCTGTCAGAACACACTGGTGCTGAAGAAGAACCCGAACTACTGGCAGACGCGGGCGTCCGTACCTCGACAACCTGACGTTCAAGGCCACGGCCGACGACGAGGCGGCGCTCGAGGCGCTGCAGTCCGGGCAGCGCCCAGGCCTACGACGGGATGGCGACCCCTTCGCTGGTCAGCACGTACAAGTCACACTTCACGACGACCGAGCAGCCGGCGACCTCTCCGTACGACATCCAGCTCAACACCGCGGCGCCGCCGTTCAACAACGTCAAGGCGCGGCAGGCGATCTACTACGCCACCGACGCGGCGATCATCGACCAGAAGCTGTTCGGCAACCAGTTCCAGGTGGTCCAGGGCTTCACCGCGCCGGGCGGCCTGTTCTATTACCCGAACGTGCCGGGTTACCCGACGTATGACCTGAACAAGGCCAAGCCGCTCGTGAAGCAGATCGGCGGGCTGAATGTGAACTTCTTCACGCTCGCCTCGCCGGTCAACCAGAACTTCATGGAGGCCCTCCAGACGCTGTGGAAGCAGGCGGGGATCAACACGTCGATTCACCTGTACAGCCTGGCCGGGCTGATCCAGCAGTTCGTCTCCAAGAAGTGGCAGGCGGCGCTGCAGACCGCCGGGGCGTGGGATCCGGCCGCGGGCGTCGGCCTCGGGTTCCGCTTCCTGTCCGCCGTCGCCGTTCAGCGGCGTGCACGACCCGAAGCTCGACGCGCTGATCCTCGGCGGCCAGGCCGCGGTCGACCCGACCGCCCGCGACAAGATCTACCAGCAGGCCGCGCAGTACATCGCCAAGAACGCCGACGGGCCGTTCCTGTTCCCGCTCGCTTCCTGGAACGTCGCAGTACACGGCGTCCAGGGCCCGGGGCTGACCACGGTGATCCCGTCGGTCGTGGTCAACACGCCGCCGCTGTGGCAGGACGTGTCGTTCACGCAGTGAGGTGTGCGGCGCAGGGGATAGCGACTGATGAGTAGTACGTCCGCGCCGCTCAGCGCTCCGCTGGCGGCGCGGGCCGGCTGGGGGAGCCGGCTCGCCGGCTCGCCCACGCTGCGGTTCATCGTCCGCCGGCTGCTGGCGGCGATCCCGGTGCTGTTCGGCGTGACGTTCCTCACCTTCGTCGTGATGAACTCGCTGCCGGGCGACGCCGCGCAGGAGCTGCTGGGTGCGAGCGCGACGCCGCCGGAGATCCACCAGCTCGAGATCAAGCTCGGCCTCAACCAGCCGTTCCTGACCCGCTACTGGGACTGGCTGCACGGGGTGCTCACCGGGCATCTCGGCCACTCGCTGTCGAGCGGCCAGAGCGTCGGCTCGATCCTGGCCTCGGACCTGCCGGTGACGTTCGAGCTGGTGGCGTTCGCGTTCGTGATCTCGCTGGTGCTCGCGGTGCCGATCGCGCTGCTCGTCGCGCGCGCAAGCCGAACGGCGTGGCCGACCGCGTGAGCATGATCTTCAGCATGGCCGGCCTGTCGGTCGCCCCGTACGTGCTGGCGCTCGTCCTGGTCTACGTGTTCGCGGTCAAGCTCAACGTGCTGCCCGCGATCGGCTGGGTGCCGCCCGGGCAGAGCGTCGTGGCAGAACATCCGCTATCTGATCACTGCCCGCGGTGTCGATCGGGCTGGGCCTGCTGTGCTTCTACACGCGCCTGCTGCGCGCCGATCTGCTCGAGCAGATGCAGGGGGAGGACTACGTGGTGACCGCGCGGGCCAAGGGGGTGCGGCCGTGGCGCGTGCTGACCCGCCACGCGCTGCGAAACTCGCTGTTCGGACTGATCACCGTGGTGGCGCTGAACCTCGGCACGCTGCTCGGCTTCACGGTCGTGATCGAGGACATCTTCGGGATTCCGGGCATCGGCCACGAGTTGCTCCAGGCGATCGACAACCGTGACATCCCGGTGATCGAGGGCATCGTGTTCGTCTTCGCCGTGATCGTGGTGCTGTCCAACCTGGCCGCCGACGTGCTGTATTCCGTGCTCGATCCAAGGATCCGCTATGGCCGACCTACCGAGTGACCTCGTCGTAGCCGGAGTCGCGCCCGCGGCCGACGAGGCCGCCGCGGCGAGGGTCGCGCGGCCGCTGGCGAAGCCGGCTCGGGGTGATCGTGCCGGCGCGTGATGGTCGCGTTCATCTTCCTGCTCTGCTTCGTCTGGCCGATCATCGGCCCGGTACCGCCTCCGACCGGCGGCAACATCCTGGACGCGAGCCTTCCGGCGTTCTCGCCCGGCCACTTCCTCGGCACCGACCCGGTCGGGAACGACGAGTGGTCGCGCCTGCTCTACGGCGGCCGCGCGTCGCTCGAGATCGCGCTCGCCGTGCAGGCGATCGGAATCGTGCTCGGCGGGCTGATCGGGGCCATCGCCGGCTACCTCGGCGGGTGGCGGGATGCCACGATCATGCGGCTGCTCGACGTGCTGATCGCCTTCCCCGGACTCGTGCTGGCGGTGGCGATCGCCCAGGGCCTCGGTCCGAGCGAGCTGCACACGATCTGGGCGCTGTCGTTCTTCAGCGTCCCGGCCACCGCGCGGATCGCGCGGGCGGCCACCCTGCGGGTGCGCGAGCAGACGTTCATGACCGCCGCGCGCCTGTCGGGCACGAGCATCCCGCGCATGCTGTTCGGTCACATCGCGCCCAACATCCTGCCCCAGCTCCTGACCTACGCGCTGCTCGGCATGGGGATCATCATGATCCTGGAGGGCGCGCTCAGCTTCGTCGGCCTGGGCGTCCCGCCGCCCGCCCCGAGCTGGGGCAACATGATCGCGCAGGGGCAGAGCACGCTGTCCGCGCAACCGCGCTACGTGTTCCTGCCGAGCGCCGCGCTGTTCATCACGGTCGTCTCGTTCAACCTGCTGGGCGAGGGACTGCGAGCCCGCTGGAGCAGCTCAGTGAGCGAGTCGCTGCTCGACGTCTCGGACCTGCGGGTCGACTTCCGCCACGCCGGGCAGCTCGTGCGCGCGGTCGACGGGCTGACCTACTCGGTGAGCCGCGGGCAGACGGTGGCGGTGATCGGAGAGTCCGGGTCGGGCAAGACGGTCAGCTCGCGGGCGATCATGGGGCTGCTCCCGCCGACGCGCGACGGTCACCGGCTCGATCCGGTTCGATGAGGCCGGAGATGGTCGGGCTGCGCGAGAAGGCCATGCGTCACCATCGCGGGCGCGGCGTGGCGATGGTCTTCCAGGATCCGACGCGCTCGCTGAACCCGACGATGCGGGTCGGCGCCCAGATCCGCGAGGCGATCCAGACCCACGAGAACGTCTCGCGCGCAAGCGCCCAGGACCGCGCGCTCGAGCTGCTCGAGCTCGTGCGGCTGCCGGCCGCGCGGGAGCGACTCGAGCAGTATCCGCATCAGCTCTCGGGCGGGATGCGCCAGCGCGTGATGATCGCGATCGCGCTGGCCGCCAAGCCGAAGCTGCTGATCGCCGACGAGGCCACCACCGCGCTCGACGTCACGACCCAGGCGCAGATCATGGAGCTCCTGCGCGACCTCCAGCAGCGGCTCGGGATGGCGCTGATCATGATCAGCCACGACCTCGGGCTGGCCGCGAGCTTCGCCGACGAGGTGGTCGTGATGTACGCGGGGCGGGCGGTCGAGCGGGCTGCCGACCCGGAAGCTGTTCGCCCACGTCCGGATGCCGTACACGCGAGCGCTGCTCGACGCGATCCCGCGCCTCGAGAACGCCTCCCACTCGCTGCTCGCCGCCGTGCCCGGCCAGCCGCCCAACCTGGCGCTGCGCGAGCCCGGTTGCCCGTTCACGCCGCGCTGCCCGAGCGCCACCGATCACTGCCGCGAGCACGCGCCCGCGTTCGAGGAGCACGAGCCCGACCACCAGTGGGCGTGCTGGCATCCGTGTGCCGACGAGGTGCGGTGTGAGCGCGGCGGCGCCGCTGCTCGAAGTGCGCCACCTCGTGCAGGAGTTCGATGTCCGCGCTCAGGGCGGGGTCCGGAGCGGCGTCGTGCAGGCCGTCTCCGATGTGTCGTTTTCGCTTGGAGAAGGGCGAGACGCTCGGGCTCGTCGGCGAGACCGGCTCCGGAAAATCGACGCTCGCGCGCGCGATCCTGCAGGCGCCGCGCGCCCAAGGGCGGCGAGGTGCTGTTCGAGGGCGTCGATCTCGTCCAGCTGCGAGGGCGGGAGCTGCTGCCGCGCGGCGCCAGATGCAGATGGTCTTCCAGGACCCGTTCGGGTCGCTGGACCCGAAGTGGTCGGTGACGCGGATCGTCGAGGAGCCGCTGATCGCGTTCCGGACCGGCGCGCGCGAGGAGCGCCGGCGCCGGGTGACCGAGGTGCTCGAGCTGGTCGGCCTCGACCCGGAGCGCTACGGCGACCGGCGCCCGCGATCGCTGTCGGGCGGTCAGGCGCAGCGCGTGGCGATCGCCCGCGCGCTGGCGCTCGATCCCGCGCTGATCATCTACGACGAGGCGGTCTCCTCGCTCGACGTGCTGATCCGGGCGCAGGTCCTGAACCTGCTCGAGCGCCTGCGCTCCGAGCTCTCGCTCACCTACCTGTTCATCGCGCACGATCTGGCGCTGGTCAAGCAGGTCTCAGACCGGGTCGCGGTCATGTACCTGGGCAAGCTGGTCGAGATCGGGCCGGCCGAGTCGCTGTATCGGGAGCCGCTTCACCCCTACACGGTGGCGCTGCTGGCATCGATCCCGAACCCCGATCCGGCGGCACCGCGGGCGCCCGTGACGCGAGACGATCCAGGGTGAGCCGCCGTCGCCGATCGATCCACCGACCGGCTGCCGGTTCAGGACCCGCTGCCCGCGTGCCCAGGACGTCTGCGCCGCCGAGGAGCCGCCGCTGCGCAAGCTGGCCGACGGCCACTTCGCCGCGTGCCATTTCCCGGTCGGGCGAGCGGGATCGAGTTCATCGCCGGCGCCGGCGGCCCGCGAGCCCGCCCGGCTGGCAGGAGGAACACATGACTCTGCAGCATCCAACTGACACGCTCGACATCCAGGCCCTGTTTCCCGACGGCACGCACCTGATCGGCGGCGAATTCGTCGCGGGGCGCTCCGGCGAGACGATCCCGGTCATCAACCCGGCCACGGGCGAGATGCTCGCTCAGCGTTCCGCGAGGCGGCGCGGACGACATCGCCGACGCGGTAGCCGCCGCCGAGGCAGGCGTTCCCGGCCTGGCGGGATTTGAGCCCGAGCCGGCGCGGGCAGCTGCTGCTCGACTGGGCGGCGCTGTGCCGCTCGCATGCGGCCGAGATCGACCTGCTGGAGCGGCTGGAGGTTGGGCGACCGAAATGGGGCCCGGCCGGGCCGATGGCCGGGATCCTCACCTTCACGGCGGGCCTGGCCGACAAGGCGACCGGCAGACGCTCCCTAGCATGTTCCCCGACGTGATCGGGATGACCCTGCGTGAGCCCTACGGCGTCTGCGGGAGCATCATCCCCTGGAACGCGCCGGGGCCGAACACGGTGAACGACGCCGGACCGGCGATCGCGATGGGCAACACGATCGTGATCAAGCCGGCCGAGGACGCGCCGCTGACGTGCTTGCTGCTGGTGAAGCTGGCTCATGAGGCGGGGATCCCGCCCGGGGTGATCAACGTGGTGACCGGGTTCGGTGCCGAGGCCGGCGAGCCGCTCGCGCGGCCACCCGAGCGTGCGCACGCATGAGCTTCACCGGCTCGCCCGAAACCGGGCGCCGGGTGATGGAGGCGTGCGCGCGCGCACCTGATCCCGCTGCACCTCGAGCTCGGCGGCAAGTCTCCGCAGGTCGTGCTGCGCGACGCGCCTCTGGAGAAGGCGATCCCCACGATCGCGCGGAGCATCACGCTGAACACCGGGCAGATCTGCGCCGCCGGCTCGCGCGTGGTCGTCGATTCGTCGATCCGCGAGGAGGTGGTGTCGGGGCTGGCCGAGGCGTTCTAGCGGGTCCGGGTGGGGCCGTGGTACGAGGAGGTCGACATGGGTCCGCTGATCAGCGCCAAGCAGGAGCAGCGGGTCCTCGGTTATCTGGAGAGCGGGCGCGAGGAAGGCGCCAGCGTCGTGGTCGGCGGCGGCAAGCCCGCCGGCCCGTTGTATGACCAGGGGTTCTTCGTCGAGCCGACGATCTTCGACGAGGTGACGCCCGACATGCGGATCGCCCAGGAGGAGATCTTCGGCCCGGTGTTGTCGGTGCTCTCTCCGATGACGAGGAGGAGGCGTTGTCGATCGCCAACGGCACCCGCTACGGGCTCGTCGCTTCGGTGTGGACGCGCGACGTGGGTAGTGCCGTGCGGCTCGCCCGCCGGATCGAGGCCGGGCAGGTGTCGATCAACACGAGCAATACGTACTCGACGAAGCCAGCGGCAGGCAACGACATCCAGGCTTCGAGGAAGTCATGGACGCATCCTCGCACGAGACGTCCGGGAGTGGGCAGGCCACATGTGCGATACTGCCGGATGCCCGCATCCAATTACCCCCGGTCCCTTTCCCGATCGACCACGTTATCGCCCGGCAACACGGCGGTTCCACGACGCTCGACAACCTTGCTCTTTCCTGCCTTCACGACAACACCCACAAAGGGCCGAACATCGCTGGCATCGATCCCATCAGCAGGAGGATCTCCAGGCTATTCAACCCGAGACGCGACAGGCGGGGGCGACTTTCGAAATGAATCGCGACGTCAGGAATTGCTGTGACCCATAATTGAACCATGCCCCCAGGTGAGATTGATCGTCCCCGGAACCCGGGGGAGAATCAGATCATGCGGAACGATCTCGCAGGAGCTGACCGATGCCGTCGCCTTTCCCCGGAATGGACCCCTACCTGGAGAGCCTGGACTGGTTTCCGGATCTTCACGATAGCCTGATCACGTTCGTCAAGGGCACTCTCCAGCAGCGGCTGCCCGAGTTCTACTATGCCCAGTCGAGCCAGCGGGTCTGGCTGGAGTATTCACAGCGTTATGTGGAGCCGGACCTCGAGGTCGTCGTCGGCCTGGTTGCGCGATGATCTCCGATGCGATAGGCTGGCGGCATGAACCCCTTCCGCCGCATCGCCGATTTCTTCCGCCGCAAGCCCGGCATGATCGGCACGCCGCCATCCCAGCGGCCTATGTGGCACGATCCGGCGGCGCACGCCAGGGATTTCGCCGAGCGGTATGCCGAGCCTTTGAACTACCATGTTGAGAACCGGATGATGGAACTCGGCATCGACCCGCTGAAGATCGGAGTCGGCGAGCCAGAGCACGGTATCCGGCACGCCGCCTTCATTCCTCACGAGGCGGATGGTGGCGGCAACACGCCAGACGGGAGACTCAATCTCGACAGCGGGATACTAAACCCCGATCTCTTCAAACGACTCGGCCCGGAAGCATCCGACGCCTACACGAAGGCTCGATTGCGGGACAGGATCGATTCTGGCATCGCGCACGAATATGAGGAGGCCAAAGGCGGCGGCGGCCACGAATACGTCTACGAACATGCTCCGGAGACGGAGTTGCCCATCCGGCAGGAGGCGCGCGAACTGGCCCGGAAGATCAGGGATGGAGAGCGTCGGCGCAGGCCTTGATCCATTCCTCCCGACGCTCCCAGCCCGCGCGGGTGAAACGGAACACCGACTCCGGGCCGCTCACCCACGTCGAGACCGGATACATGATCCTGCGCCGCCACCAGCTCGCGATAGAGTGGCCGATTGGCGTCCGTCACCTCCCGATCACCAGCCAGCCGACGGCGCAGCAGCTCCCTAGCCGCCTCCGACAGATTGCTCGCGTCGGGCAGCTCGAACCGCTCCCGCTCGATCCGTTCCTCCGCCTCGCTGAGCAGTTCCTGCCGCCGCGCCCAGCCATCCTCGGTGAATTGGTAATCGGCCTCGGGGTTGCCATCCGCGCCAGGCACCGGCTCCATGATCCCGGCGGCGGCCAGCTCGCGGAACGCCTCCAGCGAGCGGTCGGTAACCTTCATCCGGTAGCCTTTGACGCGGAACCGGAGCACGGCGACGGCCGATTCGGATAGGGCGAACGTCTCGGGCATGGCGACCCTCCTTGATGCAGGGCATTTTACCTGAAAGCCGGATTCCGTGGAACGCCTGCCGCCCCGCGCTTGCGTGTTGGTTCGCTACATTTACTGGCAAAGGTGAAAGGTGACAGCCACCAAATTGACAAAGCTGGGATGTCTTGGTAAAAAGCCGTGAATGTCACGACCGAGGCGACATTCTCCGGGGGGGATGGTTTTCCACGTGCTCAACCGAGGCGTGTCTCCAAATTTGGTGGCTGTCACCTTTCCACCTCCTCGGGAACTCAACTTAGTTCGGGGCGTGCTCGTCGAGCCAGCGACCGCGGGCTCCTGCCGATGACGCTGGAGAGCTATCTGGCGCTGCTGGACTGGACGGGTCGTCAGTTGCGAGGCGGGACCCGTGGAGTGATCCCGCTGGCGTTGGCGTCGATCCTCGATCGGCTCCAGGTCTCTGCCGAGTCGTGGCTGGAGACGATCGCCCGGTTCGGCCGCCAGTTCCACCGGGCGGTGGGCCTGACCGACCACCTGAAAGTCGAGGCCCGGCGTCTGGGCGTGAACAGGCTGCACGGTCTGCGCTGGAGCCAGGTGGCATTCGCGCACTCGCCCTGTCCTTGACTGCCTCCGAACCCTCCCGCCTGATTGTCGCCCCAGGTGAGATTGACCGTCCCCGGAACCCGGGGAGAATCAGATCATGCGGAACGATCTCGCGGGAGCTGACCGATGCCGTCGCCTTTCCCCGGAATGGACCCCTACCTGGAGAGCCTGGACTGGTTTCCGGACCTTCACGATAGCCTGATCACGTTCGTCAAGGGCACTCTCCAGCAGCGGCTGCCCGAGTTCTACTATGCCCAGTCGAGCCAGCGGGTCTGGCTGGAGTATTCACAGCGTTATGTGGAGCCGGACCTCGAGGTCGTCCGTTCAGGCCAGGAAGCACGCCAGCGGGGTAGCGGTGGCATCGCGGTCGCCCAGCCGCTTCCGGCCGAGCCCTTGGTCGTCTCGGTCGAGACGATCGAACACGGACCGTTCGAGGAGTCGTTCGTGGAGATCCGTCGGCGCAAAGGCAAGGATGTTCGCCTGGTCGCGTCCATCGAGATCCTCAGCCTGTCCAACAAGAGCCCAGGCAACCCGGGACGCGAGAAGTACCTGTCGAAGCAGCGCGAGATCGTCCAGAGCCAGTCCCACCTGGTCGAAATCGACTTGCTTCGCGGCGGCATTCACACGACGGCTGTCTCGCGAGAGGTGGCCGTGGCCAAAGCGGGGCCGTTCGATTACCACGTGTCGATCCATCGGTTCGACCGACCCAAGGACTTCTTCGTCTACCCGATCAGCCTCCAGAATCGACTGCCCGTCATTCCGATTCCGCTCCTTCCGGGGGATCCTGACACCACCTTGGACCTCCAAGCCGTTCTTGACCATGCCTACGATTTTGGCCCCTACCTCAAGGAAGTCGCTTACGGCGAAGATCCGATCATCCCACCCCTGACTGCCGAGCAAGCGGAGTGGGCCGCCGTCCGACTTAAGCAGCGTCTGTGACGGATCACAAGCACAAGATGAGGGAGCGTCCCGCGGCGCGGACCTCTCCTTCGCGGCCCACCGGGCCTGGGCCTGTCCGACCACCTGAAAGCCGAGGCCCGGCGTCTTCTGCTCTTCCGAGGAAGCATCCTCTATTCTGAAGCTCACTCCCCGGCCAGTGGCTGTTTCAGCTTCGCCATCAGGGCTCGACCGCTTCGTCGAGGGCTTGCCGCGCAGGTCCTGGCGCGGATGATCCCATTCGCCTCATCTCCGCCGACGAGATCGCATTCAGCAATGTCGAGGCTTTTTTCCCCAGCCGCGCAGCGGCGACAGTTCATAGCCTGGAGGCGTAAGCCCCAGGATGTCCCCAAGCGACACCTGCTCTTCCCCGTTCCGAGCCCCAATCGGGGCGACAGGAGGGCTCGGCCACGGCTCGCGCCTGTCGCCCCGACGGGGCTGGAAAAGGCTTCTCTTGACGTGTCTCCGGGTCCTGGGGCTGACGCCCCCAGGCTATGAACCGTCGCTCCTTCGGAGCCTGAGGAATTGTCGAGCCCGCCCAGGCCCAAGACGTGCGCAACACGAAGGAAAACCAGCTCTAAGCCTGGTGACTCCGCGAATCCCGCGGCCATCCGCCGAGGGTGCGCCGGATCTCGAATGTCGGCCCGGGCGATGGAACGACCACGGAATGACGCTCCACTGACGGATGAGTGCAGCCACCGAACCGGACTGCGGGGCGCTGATTCATCGATTTCTCGATTTCTTGGCTTTCTGGCTTCCCGGGTTCGTGTTGACGGATTGAGCCGATCCGAGCATACTCCCCAGGACCGGACCGAGTCGGTCCTGCGGCGACCCTCCCGGCGCGGACTCTCTGAATCCCTCCTCGAGGCATCCCCGCGCGATCTGTCGCCGGCCACGCTGATCTGTCCTTCCGCTTACGCGGCCGCTCCGTTCGCCCGATCCCTCAGAGCAGGACACGGATGTCATGCGACAAGCTTTCTTGATCGCCCTCATGCTGGTTGTCCTGAGCGTCTTCAGCAAGACGCTCGGTGCCGCAACAGCGCCTCCGAGATCCTCGACCAGGCAAGGACACTGGTGGCCAACCGCGAGTATCAGAAGGCCGCGGCCCTGCTGGAAGAAGGACTTCCGGGATCGCCACCGGCCGACCGAGGCGAGATGATCGGCCGCTGCGCCAGGCCTACCAGAACCTGATCAACCAGGCCGAGGCCTCCGGCAAAGCTCGTGAGGCTGCGGAGTATCGAGACAATCTGGCCATCCTCGAACAAGTTCCTGCCAGGCCCTCCGTGAACGCGGCGAGCCCGAACCCAGCCCATGCACCCGACCCATCACCTGCTCTGCCGGCCTCGGCTGCGACTGACCCGCGACCGCAACCGGCGGATTCTCTCCCTATTCCCCGATCGTCCGCGAGCCCTGATCAACAACCGTTCAAGGAACCGAGCTCACTGCCGGACCCGCCCCCTTACCGGCCCTCGAGGGACCCGGTTCGGCCGGCACCGATTCTCATCCGGTCATCCCGCCACCGAAGAAGGTCCCGGCTCGCGGCATTCCAGCTCTGCAGGCCGGGTGGAATCCGGGAGATAGGCGACGCGACCACTCCTGCCAAAGCGGCAGAAGAGCCTCATTCCCGGCCCGAACACGACGGCGAGACGCCCGCCGGTTCGACCCAGCCCTCGAGCCGAATTCAGAACTGGTCCAGGCGGATCGATGGTTCACGGACAAGAAATACGTCGAAGCCGGGCCAGGCTTACGCACGCCTCGCCGCTCAGAATCAGCTTCCGGTCCGGCGCAAGCAGGTCTGGGCATACTGTCGCTGGGTTGCCGTGGAACAATACGCTGAACGAGTAGAGGGCATATACATGCTCGCCTATTGCTCCACTCGAATCCAGTGACAGCATGCCGAGACCTGGCTTGGCTGGACCGGAAGCTGATTCTGAGCGGCGAGGCGCTCGCCCCGCCGCCCGGCTCCACGCATTCTGTTCGTGAACCATCGATCCGCCTGGACCAGTTCTGAATTCGAGCTCAAGAACTGGGTCGAACCGGCGGGCGTCTCGCCGTCGTGTTCGGGCCTGGAATGAGGCTCTTCTGCCGCTTTGGCAGGAGTGGTCGCGTCGCCTATCTCCCGCATTCCCGCCCCGGCCTGCAGAGCTGGAATGCCGCGAGCCGGGACCTTCTTCGGCGGCGGGATGACCGGATGAGAATCGGTGCCGGCCGACACCGGGTCCCTCTAGGGCCGGTAAGGGGCCGGGTTCCGGCAGTGAGCTCGGTTCCTTGCAACGGTTGGTCGATCAGGGCTCGCGGACGATCGGGGAATAGGGAGAGATCTGCTGGTTGCGGTCGCGGGTCAGTCGCAGCCGAGGCCGGCAGAGCAGGTGATGGGTCGGGTGCAGGGGCTGGCTTCGGGCTCGCCGGCGTCGACGGAGGGCCTGGCAGGAACTTGTTCGAGGATGGCCAGATTGTCTCGATACTCCGCAGCCTCACGAGCTTTGCCGGAGGCCTCGGCCTGGCTGATCAGGTTCTGGTAGGCCCCGCGCAGCAGGCCGATCATCTCGCCTCGGTCGGCCGGTGGCGATCCCGGAAGTCCTTCTTCCAGCAGGGCCGCGGCCTTCTGATACTCGCGGTTGGCCACCAGTGTCCTTGCCTGGTCGACGATCTCGGAGTGCTGGTTGCGGCACCGAGCGTCTTGCTGAAGACGCTCAGGACAACCAGCATGAGGGCGATCAAGAAAGCTTGTCGCATGACATCCGTGTCCTGCTCCGAGGGATCGGGCGAACGGAGCGGCCGCGTAAGCGGAAGGACAGATCAGCGTGGCCGGCGACAGATCGCACGGGAACGCCTCGAGGAGCGTTTAGAGAGTCCTGCGCTGGGAGGGTCGCCGCAGGACAGACTTGGCTCCGGTCCTGGGGAGTATGCTCGGATCGGCTCAACTCCGTCAACACGAACCCGGGAAGCCAGAAAGCCAAGAAATCTAGAAATCGATGAATCAGCGCCCTGGAGTCGGTTCGGTGGCTGCACCATCTGTCAGTGGAGCGTCATTCCGTGGTCGTTCCATCGCCCGGGCCGAC
>CAVQKJ010000003.1:0-133090 GCA_963713105.1 uncultured Chlamydiae bacterium | reverse complement strand
CCGTCGGATCCATGCAGAATTGGTTCCCTCACTTGCCTGTGCATTCCTATCCAAAACTTGAAGAGCTGCCTAAAATCCTTCAACGTTTCGATTGGTTTTTCGTTGTCCAGAACGATACGGACGAGTTCGTCAAAACGCTGATCCAAGAGGGAAAGCGGCGCTTTCCCGAAAGGATCAAGGTCATCTATCTTTATCCTTCTAAATACATTGTCAACGAACCCTATTATTCCGATTGCTTGACCGACCCCAAACGTTCGATCGCCGAAAACATGCGTCTTTTTTGCGAAAGGGTGCTCAATTTGCCTAAAATCACCCGGAGCAACGGATTTATCCCGCTGCCGGAACTCCATCACAGGAAATTCAAGAAGAGGATCGCGATCCACCCAACGAGCGCAAGGATTACCCGCAATTGGCCGAAGGAAAAATTTGTAAAACTGGCTCACTATTTGAAAAATGAAGGTTACCAGCCAGTTTTCATTCCCGGTTCAAAAGAGGCGGCCTCCTGGGCCGAGACCGGCATAGAAATCCCTGAATTTAAATCGTTGGATTTATTAGCCAGATACATTTATGAATCGGGATATTTGATCGGCAACGATTCGGGCCTTGGGCATTTAGCCTCTGCGTTAGGTGTTCCTACATTGACTTTTTGCAGAAGGAAAACTTGGGCCAATATGTGGGCTCCGAGCTTCCACAACGGAATTGTCCTCACGCCTAATTCCCTAATCCCCAATATCAGCGGATTGCGCATTAGAGACAGGCACTGGCAAAAATTCATTTCCGTAGGAATGGCGAAACGGGCTTTTCGCAAATTGGCTGGAAACGAGAGCCCGATCGAGACGACCGGGCGATAGTCCTTTTTTAGAATCCGAAGCGTCCGGATCCCACAGCCAGAATCATGCATAAGCCGCCGATGATCGCTAAGCTTTTCATAAAGAAGAGCTTTTCGATTTTACGGGCTTCGTGCTCTTTGACTTCCCAGAACCGGTGTACCCAATAAGTCGTCCAAATTGCGTAAATGAGCAGCAGGACGGCTCCAAGACGTGGAAGGAATCCCAAAAGCACCATTAATCCGCCTAAAATCTCCAGTGCAACCCCTACGGGCATCACAATATTGACTTGAGGAATCCCTCTCGTTTTCATCTTTTCCGAACAAAGATGCCAATGCCTAATTTTTTCAACTGCGGCCCATAGGAACAAGCCGCTGATCAAGACACGCCCGATCAACACCAATAAATTTGCTAAAAAATCCATATCCCCCTCAAAATAGGTCTTCTAAATTTTCTATTACTGGTTACAGAGTTTTTTTACAACATTTTGGCAGAAGTCGGTTAAAAAAAGTTTTAACACTTTAGTGTGAAATTTATTTTTAACGGTGAGAATATGCTTCTTTTAATTTATTTCTAATTTTATAATTCGATTAATCAAAAGAAAGTAATTATTTTTTATGGCTGCTATTCAATCCCATCTTCTCACAAACCTTCGACCTTCTGATACGATGCGCGATGGGGCGGTGGTCTGCCTCAATCCCATTAGCCGGATCTTTTTCGCGATCAAGGAGTTATTTTGCGGAGGATGGGGCGTTAGAGACCGGGCCGCTTTTAAGGATTTCCATTCTTTTACCGAAGGAAGGATCGCGATACTGAAATTCGACCTTCAAAATGGAATTCATCTGGACGATGCCCTCCCCGAGCTGCAATCACTCCTCAAAGTCGCAGCCAAAATCGCCAACTGTTCCTGGGGAAAGAGCTTAAGAAAAGGGCAGTCCGAGGAATTCACATCGTTCCAAAAAGAGCTGACCGATCTACGGAACTTAGCTGAACCCCATCTGCAGAGTTGGGTGGATAACGGCGATTCGGAAAACAGGAGAACGATTTCCCGATGGATTACCGCCAACGATTCCCAGAGGCGTTTCGCAGCCTACAACGATTTGAAGGAAGTCCCTTATAAATTCGATGAAATCCAGGCAGGGGCTGTGATGATCACCGACCCAGAAGCTTATCTTCTCAATCGCCATATCAGCGGGAAGAGATCCCTTTGGAAAACGATTGTGATCCGGATCAAAGCTTTTATTTGCTGGTTTTTTACAGGAATGCGTTATACGCACGCGGAACTTTCTTTGGGCAAAGGGGAAGGCTTTGATTTAGACAAGAGAAAAGGGATTTGCGTCCTGCAAGGAGAAGCGGTCCTTCAACAACGAGCCGGAAAAGTATTCTACGGAACGATCATAGTCCCCAAAAAAGAAGCGATGCTCGAAGCCTATAACCGGCGCTTCCCCGACCAACAGTTAGCCAGCTTCGAAGAACTTTGGGAGAAGATCGAAAATGAGGCCCGAAACGGGGTGCCGAAAATCCAGGTCGGCTTCTGGGATCTGTTCAAGACAGGCATCCCTGTCAAGAGACCTGAGAATTATAACTGCACGCAAGCATGGGATCCTGGAGTCAATAAGTATAGCTGTTCGGCAACCGTCAGCTCCCTTTTCTCTAAGTTCGGGATCGATATCGGCAAGCAATACTCGAAAATCGATCAAAATGTGACCCCCGTCGATTTTCTGAATTCCGAATTCTTCAAACCTTTTTACGTAATCCCCTAGATTCTGATATAGGATAAGCGGATCGGCGAAGCGCCGTGAGGATCTGCAGGAATCTATCCTGTTCATCTTGCCGCTTGCGATCTTGCGCATCTTGTTCCTCTCTCGACAATACAAACTATGCCCCGGGATTGCACTGAGCTGCCCCGTTCAAGACGTTTTCAATCTTTTTGGTTCAAAATGTTG
The DNA here is from genome assembly GCA_963713105.1 of uncultured Chlamydiae bacterium. GTDB lineage: Bacteria > Chlamydiota > Chlamydiia > Chlamydiales > SM23-39 > CAVQKJ01. Next base: position 130,317 of record CAVQKJ010000003.1, on the reverse strand, counting down.
AGAATATCGTTGCTGAATGTGAAAGCGGGATACCCGGTTGGCGGGCTGTTATCGGTCCCTGCGTCGCGGTCTTCGCTCCAAATCATCACGCCGCCCAATCCCTGATCTTTAGCGAATTGAGTTAAGTCTTCTGCCGCTTGCGGTGTGAGGATTTGATTTTGGTCGTCAGGTCCCGGCATAAGGCCTAGGTGGACTTTCGAAGGGGGCAATCCCCAGCATGTTGTGCTATTATTCGGGGGCGGAGCGGGAGTGCCTGCTTGGCCTGTATAGGTGAGGATGTCCGCCTTAATTTGATCTTCAAGAGAATCGGCCCCTACCCAAATGTCATATTCCATGAATTGAAAACTGTCGACGGCATTGACCACGTTTGGATCGGTCGCCAGATCGTGATAGAATCCGCTCCATCCTTGGGCAGGAATGGTGAGAGAGAGGATTTTGCCGGAGCCGATATTGTTCCTCAGGTCTTGAATGAAAGAAGACACATTCGCTTCGGAATTGCTGGCCGATTCAACATCTAAATCTACGCCGCTGAAATCGATCCCATATTGATTTTGGAAATAGGTCAATACTCCGGACACTTGCTGAGATAGTGCGGAAGCCGCTTGTGCGTTTGCAATAGAGGGCATAGGGTAGGTGGCCCCTCCAAATGAGAGCTTGATATGGATCGAAACCCCTTCTTGCTTGGCTTTTGCCTCGAGGCCGTTATAGATGCCGACGACTTGCCCTTCTGTCCATGGATCCAGTTTGGCTCCCCAATTATCAAAGGCGATATCTCACGGTCATGCCGTTTTGCATAGGCATCCCGTTGATGACCGACTGATAATTGCTATCCCAGGATTCGATGTACGTCTCAAATCCAGGTCCTTGAGGACCTCCTACATTGCTAGACATAATAATTCCCCTTTTCTATGAATTCTTAGGGCATATTGTCTCAATTTGTCAAACAATCGTATTTTACAAATACGCCGACCAGAGATTCTGAAGGGAAGCGAGGAGCTCGGTTTTGAATGAGATATTTGGAGCTTCGTCAGGTGCCATTTTTTGACTCAGCCGTTTATCCTCTTCGATAGATTGAGAGACTTGCGATGCGAAGTCAACGGAGTCGACTTTCAGGTTGATTTCATAATCGAGCCCTTCCAGGCTTTTCTTTCCGATGTTCGCGCTGCCGGTAAGCGTAATTTTTCCGTCGAAGACCATCACTTTTTTATGCAATGTCGTCTTCGGGGTGGCGAATTCGTACACTTCGACGTTTGGTTTAGGGCTCCCTTCGAAGAGTTGCTTCGCGCAGAAGCGCGACAATTCGGCAAAGAGGGCGTGGGAGGCAGGATTGAGGGAGCCGAAGCGGTTGATGATGAGGGTGATTTTTACGCCGCGGTTGGCCGCGCCGATCAACGCATCGAGGAGAGGTTGAGGCGGATGGAAATAGAGATGGTCGATTTCGATGCTGGTTTTGGCAAGCCTTACTTGTTGAATCATCTCTTGCAAAAAGGGGACTTTTTCATGCTCTGGGCCGCTGGCATAGCAAGCGATCCGGAGTGGGTTGTTTTCGCCGCACACCTCTTCAAAAGCCAGGCTCTTGTTTTCGATCTGATCCGGCCAATCGGAAAAGGGAGTCGTTGTTTGGGAGTGGTTCAAACTGCGAAAACGCTCGATCAGTTTCGTCATTTCAACGTGGAGCCGAGTGCCGGCGCCTTTGAGGCTTGAAGAATGGAATACGAAATCCATATCGCGGAAAGCTTTGACGCCCATCGCGGCTTGAAGCCGGTTTTCACATTTCCCTTCCGGGTCTTTTTCGCCGATCCGGCGCGACCAAGGCTGCACGATTCCCGATCCCCCTACCATAAAGTAGGCGCCGTAGTCGATGACGATCGCTTTGGTGTGGTTCGAACTGAAGGAAAAACGGTTTGTCGATGAGGATTCGTACGGGAAGACTTCGGGTACCACGGTGCAGAGAAAGCGGCTGCCGAATTCCTTTTCCATGTTTTGAATCCGTTTTTCATTCTCCTTGGAAAGAAAAATTTCCGAAGAGAGGATCGAAGCGGTAAGTTTAGGATGAAGGCGCAACCGTTCTTGAATCAGGTCGAGCGTTTCGTCGAATGATTCTCCCCCGCAATAGCATCCCGAAAGGACGATCGAATGGCGGGCGGCGCGGATGAGTTCTAATTTCCAAAAATGGGATTCGACACCATGGCGGGTCGGGAATCCCGATACTGGTTTTTCAGAGAGTTGTCCGAGACGGGGCAAACAAGCGATGGCTTTTTCAGGAAAAAGAGCGGTTGTCGATGGCGCTTGGTATCGGTTGGCGACCGCGCTCAAAATAGCCCGGGCGCAGAGAGCGGAAAAGCAGGCAGCGCCGGCGATCGCTAACGGTATGGAAACGGGAATTAAAAGGAGGGAAGCGGCCGCTAAAATTCCGAACAAGCAAGCGACGGCGATTGTTTGGATTTTCGATGCGGTGTGAATTTGATCGAAAGTTTTTCCTTCTGGAATTTCATATTCGCCGAATCCTTGAGGAGTTTTTTCAAGGGGAAAGCGGCCTGACGGGAGCTTGGGAAGGGGAATAAAACCGGTATTTCTGAAATTGCAGCCACAAAAAAATCCTTAAAAATTCGGATGTATTTTATTTAGTTTGATTGTTTTTTGTCACTTGATTTGTAATTAATTGTAATTAATTCTTTAAGCCTTTTGATAATAGTCTCTTTCAATTCGCTTGGATAAAAATTATTTTTTGGATATACACAAACAATTTGAAGGATTGGGAATTTTTTTATGTGTTTTGTCGTTTTGCTGATGGCGTTTTTCCTCCGCTGCGAAGCGGGTGTGCTGAGTTCTTTTTCGGCCGATTCCGAGCCGCAGAAAGTCTGCGAACAGATTTTGGCTTTCGCAGACGTGAAACTAGGGGGGCAGAGGTCTCTGGGATATCAAGGTCCACGATGAGGAGTTTTACTCGCGCATCTTGAAAGATGGATCTTTAGGCCTGGGGGAATCGTATATGGCGGGACTCTGGGACAGCCCCCATCTGGACCAATGCATGTCCACATCCTCCGCTCCAAACTGGAAAACAATGTGAAACCGACTTGGGCGATGCGATGGAGCGTTTTGAAGGCGAAATTCTTCAACACGCAGCATAAATCGGCGCAGTTTGCGGGTCGATCCAGCAACACTATCAGCTCGGCAACGACCTTTTTGAAAATATGCTCGACGGACTCATGACCTATAGCTGCGGCTATTGGAGACGGGCCTCTAATTTAGACGAAGCGCAGAAAGCCAAATATGACTTGATCGCGGAGAAATTGGGGATTAAACCGGGCATGAGGGTCCTCGATATCGGCTGCGGATGGGGCGGCTTCGCCAAGCATATCGCGCAAAAATACGGCGTGGAAGTCGTCGGCATCACCCTTTCTGAAAACCAAGCCGAATATGCGAGAGAGTTCTGCAAAGGGCTTTCCGTGCAAATTCTTGTCCAAGATTACCGCGACGTCGAAGGGATGTTCGACCGGATCGTCGAGATCGGGATGTTCGAGCATGTAGGGCTAAAGAATTACCGTTCCTTCATGGAGATCATCCACAGCCATCTCAAAGATGATGGATTGGTGATGCTCCATACGATCGGCAGGGACAGATCGAAATTCACCGTCGACCCTTGGATCGAACAATATATTTTCACCAATGGACATCTCCCCTCCATTGCGCAAATCGCGACATCGATCGAAGGGCTGTTCGTGATGGAAGATTGGCATAATTTCAGCGGCGATTACGATAAGACGCTGATGGCCTGGTTCCAGAATTTCGACAAAAATTGGGATAAGATCAAAGGTTCCTATCCCGATCCGTTCTACCGGATGTGGAAATACTATCTCCTTTCGTGCGCAGGGGCTTTTCGCGCGAGGGTCCTTCAGCTTTGGCAGGTCGTGCTATCGAAAGAGGGGATTTTAGGAGGCTACGAATCGGTCCGCTGAAAGTTTTCATCGCCGGCGCCTCCGGCGTGATCGGGAGCGCAATCATCCGCGCTCTTATCAGTGATGGACAGGAAGTTTTCGCGATGGTCCGGAGCAAAGAAAAGGCCGAAGGGTTGGGAGCTTCACCTGTTATTGCAGACGCTTTCGACGCGAAGGCAGTTCAAGAGGCGATCGCGTCAGTCCGTCCCGATGCACTCATCAATATGCTCACCGCCCTGCCGAAAGAATACACTCCCGAATCGATGCGCGCAGCAGCAGAATTCAACGACAAGCTAAGAAGGATCGGCGGTGCGAATTTGCAAGCCGGGGCGAAAAAAGCCGGAGTGCGGCGCCTCGTCATCCAATCAACTGCTTTTTGGTATCAACCTGGCAAAGGATTGGCTAAAGAAGAGGATTCGTTTGCTTTCGATGCATCGCCTGGTATTGCCAGCGGGTCGCGCACGTACAGAGATTTGGAGCGGGCGGTTCTCGATGACCGGGATTTAGATCCCGTTGTTTTGCGATACGGATTTTACTATGGTCCGGGAACTTGGTTTGAACGGGGGCAAAGCATCGCAACCCAAGTGTTCGAACAAAAGATGCCGATCATCGGCGAGGGGAATGGGATTTGGAATTTCATTCACGTCGACGATGCGGCCCAAGCCACCGCCGCAGCTTTGAAAGGGCCTGCCGGCATTTACAATATCAACGACGATCAGCCGACGGCCATGCATACCTGGCTCCCCGCTTATGCCCGCTGGCTCGGCGCCCCTGAGCCGCCCCGGATCTCTATCGAAGAAGGCCTTCAAACCAAAGGCCCCGATGCCGTCTATTATGCCAACCAGCTAAGAGGCGCCTCGAACGAGAAAGCAAAACGGCTTTTGCACTTCAAGCCGCGCTCTTTTCAATGGTTGCCATAACTTTTTTGAAAAAGAGTCGCTTTTTCTGTCCTGCCAGGCTTTGTCAGTAATTGAAATTTAAATAATTATTATTATTTTAATTAATGTAGAATTAATTTATAATTCAGAAAAATAAATAAATGTGGGGGGGGTATTTAATGAAAGTGACCGGGGATCAAAAAAATATTTCAGCCGTTCCTTCACTCAGTGGGATCTTGGATCAAGAAAAAAAAGTAGAGGGCCGCTGCGCAAACTTTATCCGGACTGTCTGCTCTAAGGGCTGCAATCCCCTTTCCAGCAAACAAATATTGACCGAGAGAGGAGAAACCGCCCGTCAGTTATTGCTTGATTATTTGCGGCAATCGGAGCCTGATCTCAAAATAGAAGAGATTCAATTTACCGGAGAAAAACAACGGGAATATTGCGATTCGTCTCTTGATTGGCAGGAAGATAGATCCGCTTTTGCCGTGATAACGGAAGGAACGGAAATCCATTTCAAATGCAAGGGTCAATCCTATACCTTCGATACCGACGGTCAGAAATTCATCCTTCGCGGCATCGCCCTTTTCCATTCTAAAGAAGATCCTCCTATTCTCGCTCAAATCGTCCCTTCAACAAAAAATAAAACTTCTAGATCCGCAATTAAATGGATATTCGCGATCAGTCTAATCGTGGCAGCGGCTTTGACAGGGCGTGCGTTTCTGCATGCAGGAAATCCATTTGAAAATGAATTAGTGATTGAGCCTTTCGTCCCGCGGAGTGCTTTTGATCTGCCGAAACTCAAACCTGAAGTCTATGAAAAATTTCCTGTTCATCTTAGAATCAGGAACGAACAAGGCGAAGATCTTTCGCTCGAGGGCCTCAATCCAAAGTGCTTCGACTCACCCGAAGCAATTAAAGCTGGAGCGCCGATAAAAATTTTGAACGATCTTGCTGCAAGGGAATGCAAAAAAGGAAATGGGAGAGAATTCCATTTTGGCGAAGGATTTGCAATGCATGTCGATATAAATCATGAATATGAGGGCATCTCTCCTTCAGGCAAAAAGGTTCATGGCTCTTCGAGCTCGTCTGGCTCTTACTTTGCGATGATATGCGAAACCGCTTTAAAAAATACCTGTTCTTTCAAGGAAAAAAACACTCCGGCGCTAGAATTGCCAGCTCCAGTTGTTTGAATTCGGCGATGTAAAGCCGCTTTACATCAAGAGAATCAATTATTTTCCAAATGATGCGTGTCGTTCCAAAGATTGAGGACGCGCTGTTTTTGGTGCTCGAAACCGAGGATGCTTAAAGAGGCGACCGATAGGGCGAGGCGTTTCCCGTTATCGACGCTCAATTCGATCCATCTTGCAGCGAGGACGCGCAAGAAATGGCCGTGGGAAAAGAGGGCGACCTTACCTTCGTATTGAAGAAAGAGCTCGATCATCCTATCGGCCCGATGAGAGACATCTGCCGGTTTTTCGCCGCCGGGAGCCCCTTCCGAAAAGAGATCCCAAGAGGGGCGGATGAGATGAATTTTTTCGCTGGTCTGCCCTTCAAATTCTCCGTAGTCCCATTCTTTCGCATCTGATTTAATGAGGGGATTTTTGTACCCGACTAAATGGCATGTTTCTAAGGATCGTTTCATCGGGCTGCAGAAAACGGCGTTGAAATGGAATTTTTGAAGTCTGCTTTTTAAAAGGAGGGCTTGCCTTTTCCCCTCTTCCGTCAAAGAGATGTCAGTCCGGCTTGTGTGCTGGCCAGAGAGGGTCCATTCGGTTTCCCCGTGGCGGATGAGAAAAATTTCCAAATTTTTTTGCATAATTTATCTATATTTCCTTTCTATACACTTCCTATCTGATTTTTTAAAATCAATTGAAGTTTCAATTGATTTTGTCTTGTCAAAAATGTCGCTCCGATAGATAGTTTTTGTAAATTATAAGTGAAAAAGGAGTTGCATTATGCCAGTCGCAGTTGCTGAAAAACCAAAATCCCAAAACAAACCTGCCAAACAAGAGTGTTGCTATTGGGGCTACCACCTGATTTTAGATTGCAAAGGGTGCGATAAGAAAAAATTGAAAGACGGGAAAAATATCATCGCTTTCGTAAAAGAGCTCGTACCAGCGATCGATATGAAAGCCTACGGGGAACCTACTTTAGCGCACTTCGCGACCCATAACCCCCATGCTGCGGGCTATTCCCTCGTCCAATTGATCGAGACGAGTTCAATTACCGGCCACTTCGCGGAAGAGATCGGCGACGCTTATATCGATATTTTCTCCTGCAAACCATTCGATATGGAAGTTGCGAAGAAAGTCGTGAGCGATTACTTCTCTCCTGAGCAAATTAAAACTTTCTTTTTGACCCGCCAAGCTTAAAATTCTAAAGAGAGGGCTAGTTTTTGCCCTCTCTTTTTCAATTATTTCTTTATACGCATGTTTTCTGGCTTTTAGGGTTCTTGTTTGTTATAATTATCGGATAAATATCCGGTGTTATGTCTATTATAAGCGAATCGGTTCGTTCATTTTATAATTATACTTCTCAGGCGGCAGTAAATTTTGCTCCCGAATTATTATCCACCGCGATTCAGGCGGGATTTCAAGATTCGCGGATTGGAAAAATCATCTTTGGCGCGAGCTTAATGCTGACAGGAGTTTACGCCATGGCCAAGTGCGGACATCCCTCGAAATCTTTTCGTGCGGGCGATCAAAAACCGATCAAATTAGCAGGGCTCGGAGCGTTGCTTTTTGGAGTGGGCGTTTATTTTGTCGGTTCAGGGATCGCTGAGATTTGGATCCCGAAAAGCGATCTGGATTTATTTCGGGACCGGATTGTGACTCGGATTCAAAATTGTACCCAAGGACATCAGGAAAGCGATCCGGATATAATTGAAAAATTTCGATGCGAGAATGCAAACAAGGCTTTTCCAATCCTCGAGTCCATTCAAGAAAGCGATCAGCTTCCGATGCAAATGACATTAGAAAGATTTAAACAATGTCCGCTTGCCGCAGCGAATTGGGAAAAACTGAACCAGGAAGAAAAAGTTTATTTACTGGGCGTCCCACGCTCTATTGCTCGATCAGGATTGGCGCTCTGCGATCTGAATACGATTCTAGTGAATGTAAATCAGCATCCCGATGGCCGCCTCCATTGGCTCAGTTTTGAAAGCCAAAATATAGCTCAGAGAAACTTATCTATGAATGTTATGGCGGAAACTCATGCGGGGAATCTCAATAGGGACGATTTTATTCAGAGTATTGAAAAAATCGAATTCACAACTGCCAGAAATACTTATAGAGTCAATAAGCACTGCTTGGAAAAAGGGTATTGGAAAACGGCCTATCCCGAATATTTCTTAGTTGACGCTGATTATGATAAAACTACATTTTCATCTTGGTGGAACTCTATGAAAAATATCAAAACTCCCGCCAATAAAAAAGAAGAAGATTTCCTGAAACATTCGCAGCAAGCAATCGGCGGCCAATGGGATGCTTTCTGTAAAGACGCCTATTGCGCAAAACATCCGAACGACGATTCTTGTATCTCTTAATATTATTTCCGAAAATAGCAAGAATGAACGACTTGCAGGTTATCGAAATCTTTGCCCTCTGTTATTCTTTGCAACATGCCATCGGAAAATAATCGGACGAAAGTAGTGGATTTCGGCATAAGATGGTGGATGCGCGGTCCTCTTTGTGGAGTAAATACGATTTTGGGAGCCTTCTCGTTGGATGAATCGATGCTCCAGTTGCCATGATTTCTGGAAATTTTATATTCTAATGCATTGCAAGTATTGCATGCATAGCATCTGACGCTGCCTGTACTTTTTACTGCCATTATTCCTCGTAAATCATTTTTTTAGTCATTCCTCCGTCGACGATGAAGCTTGAGCCTGTGATGAAACCGGCTGAATCGGAAATGAGAAAGGCGACCATTGCAGCGATATCTTCCGGTTTGCCGACTCGGCCCGCTGGATGCTGCGAGTGGTCGATCGTGCGCAAGGCCTCTTTGCCTGTGTGAATCCAGCCTGGGCAGATGCAATTGACGCGGATATCTGGGCCGAGGCTCATCGCGAGGGACTGGGTGAGGGAGACTAGCCCCCCTTTGGAGGCGCTATAGGGCGTGTCGTTGGCTTCCGATTGGAAAGCGCGCGTGGAGGCAATATTGACGATGGAGCCTTTGTGTTGGCGCAAATAGGGGATCGCGTATTTGGAACAGAGGAAGGAGCCAGTTAGATTGGTGTCGATGAACGCTTTCCAAGTTTCCAGAGGTAAGTTTTCGGGAGAAGGCAAATGGTCGGGAATGAGGCCCGCATTGTTGATGAGGGCGTCGATGCGGCCGAAATGTTTATGGGTTTGCTCGATCATGTTTCTTACGGAATGATCGTTTCGCACGTCGGTTTCTAGGAAAAGGAGATGAGAGGAATCTTCCGTGAATGATTTTTTCAAAGAGGGGTCGAATTCTGCAATGGCGACACGCATGTTTTGAGAGAGGAAATGTCGGGCGATGGCGGCTCCGATCCCTTTTCCTCCTCCTGTGACGATAGCGACTTTCATGAGGTCAGTCCCGATTGCAATTTAGCGTATTTGGCGACGAGAGTGCGGTTGGTTCCCGCCTCGGGAAAATGGACTTCATAAGTGAGGCCGAATGAGCCTTGGTAAGCTTTTTTCACAATGCCGTTGCCGAATTCCTTATGGATGACGGGATCTCCAGGCGCGAATCCGGCTGGGGTTTCTTGCGAATAATCGTCTTCTTCCTCCTCTCGATGGAGAGTCGGCGCCGAGAGATTCTGCAGATATTGGGCGGGGATTTCTTTGAGGAAGCGAGAAGGGCGCATCATCCTTTGCGTGCCCCACATAAAGCGGTAGATGGTCGAACAGAGATAGAGATGCCTGCGGGCGCGGGTCATGCCGACGTAGCAGAGCCTCCGCTCCTCTTCGATCGCTTCGGGGTTGTCTTTGGAATTCACATGGGGAAATAGGTCTTCTTCGAGTCCGACGAGGAAGACGAGCTCGAATTCCAATCCTTTCGAGTTATGGAGCGTCATCAATTTGACGGTTGGAATGGGGTTTTGTTCTTCGACATTTGTGCGGAGCGATAATTCTTCGAGGAATTTCGGGAGGCTCGATTCGACCTGTTCGTCTTCCCATTCGGCAGCTTTGCCGATCAATTCATCGATGTTTTCTTTCCTGTCTTGGAATGTCTCGGGGTCTTCTTGCAGATATGAGAGGTAGCGGGTTGCCGCAATCGTTTCGCTGATGAGTTCGTGGATTTTCAAATGGGGCCGTTTGTTCCGCAAGCTGTGGATCGCGCTCACATAGTCGCGCAGACCCTCTTTTTGGCGCGCTCCAAGCTTGATTTCGGGGAAAAGGTCGGGATGGGCGATCAGCTCTTCGCAAAAAGAAAAGATCGGCTGGCTTCGCTTAGCCGCGGCGTCGACGATTTTTTCTAAAGTCGAAGCTCCGAGGCCTCTCTTGGGGAGATTGATCGTGCGGAGGAAAGAGATCAAATCTGTGTTCGAGACGACCATTTTCAAATAAGAGAGGAGGTCTTTGATTTCCCTCCTTTGATAAAACGAAAGTCCGCCGATGATCTGGTAGGCGATTTTGCGAGAAAGAAGCGCATCCTCGAAAGGGCGCGATTGGGCGTTCGTCCGGTAGAAAACGGCGATCTGGCTGGGGACGATCCGGTCGTCGGCGACATGTTTGAAGATCCGGTTCGCGACGAATTCGGCTTCCTGTTTTTCGGTTTGAGCGACGTAGACGCCGATCTTCGATCCTTCACCGAGGGCGCTCCAGAGTTTTTTCTCATAGCGGTTCTCGTTGTGCTCGATGAGGGCGTTCGCCCCTTGGAGGATGAGGTTCGTGCTGCGATAATTCTGATCGAGGGCGACGACTTTCGCCCCAGGAAAATCCCGTTCGAAATTCAAGATGTTCTGATAGCGAGCGCCGCGCCACGAATAGATCGATTGGTCGGGGTCTCCGACAGCGAAGATGTTTCCATGTTTTTCGACGAGGATTTTCGCCAGCGTATATTGAGCGAGGTTGGTGTCTTGGTATTCATCGATCAGGACGAAGCTCCACCGTTTTTGATACTGGGTGCGGGCGTGTTCGTTTTCGGAGAGGAGTTTCACGGTCAAAAAGAGGAGGTCGTCGAAGTCGAGGGCATTGCACTCCTTCAATTTCTTTTGATAGAGCACGTAAGTTTGGACGAAGAGCGGGTCGTCTTTGCCGGCCTCATCTGGGCCGACGAGATCGTTTTTAGCGGAGGAAATCTGGTGGCGGAGCTGGCGCAGCACCCCTTTTTCATCGCCTATTTGGAGCTGTTCGAGGCAGCTCTTGAGTAGTTTTTCGCTGTCTTCTTCGTCGTAGATCGTAAAATCGTTTTTATAGCCGAGAACGCCGATCGATTCGCGCAAAATGCGCGCTCCCAAGCTATGGAACGTGCAGGCGAGGACCTGGGCGTTTTTCAATACACGGATGCGAGTGCGCATCTCTTCCGCAGCCTTATTCGTGAACGTGACCGCCAAGATATCGGAGGGAGGCACGCCGAGGTCGATCAAATGGGCGATCCGGTGCGTCACGACGCGCGTTTTGCCTGAACCTGCGCCAGCCAAGACCAAAAGGGGGCCTTCGACATGCTTGACCGCGATTTCTTGCTGTGGGTTCATCGTCATAAGCATGCATTCTAGCCGCTTCGCCCAAAAAAGAGAACAAATATAGGCGTCTAAGCGAGGGAGCAAGATAGTGAATACGAGCCTGCGAATCGAGATGAATCCAAGAAAAAAATACCCCATAAAATATAACTGTAAGATTACAGCATTAACTAATCACGGTATCTTTACCGTAAATGTTAATAACTTAATATGAAAGGCTTAAGTCATGTTTTTTACATAGTATCTTTACAGCAACATAGAGATGCTGTAAACTCTCGTATAAATGAGTAGTTACAATGAACGATAGATGTTACAAGTGCCTAAAGAGCTTAGAGAAACAACGAATTCACGGCTTACATGAGCAGTGTTTTCAAGAGTGGTTTGCAGTAGATAGCTCGCAGGCTATTTTTAGCCTAACGATGAAGACTGCCGGAAATAGCAATGACCCTTTGGCTCATTTGAATTCCAGCTTCTTTCATGGAAAATTCAAAAAATATTCTGCAAGACTCGGCAACACTGGCTATCTCATCAAAGTGCAGCAAGAACCTTATGTAGATCTTCCTGCGATGGAATTCTTGTGCAACCAGATTGCGAGGAATCTAGGATTAACTATTCCTGATTTTTTTCTAATCAGATTGGAAGATCACGTAGACGCATTCATTTCAAAAAATTTTATGGAAAAATATTCTGACGCTAACTTAGTTCATTTCTATCGTTTCATGGAAGGCAGACCATTTGATTTAAAAAATGTTTTAGAAGTGATCTCAAATCATACCCACCGCGCTGTAGATATTGAACAGTTCATCAAACTATGTTTGTTTGACATGCTGATTGGCAATCATGACCGTCATGGGAGAAATCTGGCGTTAGTCCAAACCGTCAGCGGAAAAATCCTCTCCCCTTTTTACGATAATCCCTCTTGTCTGGGAATCGAAGAGGAAGGGTTTTTAAAAGCGATACTAGAACCTTGCGGGAAAATCTATTCATCTCATTCCGCAGAACCAAAAATGCATGAATATGCTGTAGATTTTTGCGAGCTTGGCTATTTTGAAACCGTATTTGATTTTCTTCTATCAATCTCTCTCGAGAATATTCTACATAACATCAAACAAAGCTTTATTTCTACAGCAAGAAAGGCGGCATTTCAAAATCTTATTCAGCGAAGATATCAAGAACTTAAAAAGGTAGTTGAAGCGTATGCAACCTCCAACAATTAAAGTTTCCTCTGTTCTTGTTTATCTAGAAAGGCGAAAAAGCCGTAAGCTAGTAGGAGAATTGACTTATGACTTTAAGAAAAAAGCATATGTTTTCACATACGAGAAGGCTTATCTAAAATCTGGATTGATCCCTTTGGGCCCGGAACTTCCTTTGAGTCCCAAAAAATTTATTTCGAAAGATCTTTTTGAGTCTTTTTTAGACAGAATTCCTTCCAGGGAAAATCCTGCCTATCAAGATTATTGTGCGATGGAACAAATAGATGTAAACGAAACTGATCCATTTATTTTACTTGTTACTATTGGGAAAAGAGGTCCTTCTTCTTTTGTTTTTGAAAGTAAAAGACAAAGCACATTTAACTCAAATGACTTAAAAATATTCCGCAAGGAATTAGGACTTACAACTAGAGAATTTGCCAGCGGATTTTCTATCGCGGAGAAAACTCTCACATCTATTGAAAACGGACAAACCAGCGGCCGTGATGTGATGAAACGGCTTGAACTCTATGTGCGCTTTCCTGAAGTCGCTTTGTTTGAATTTCGAAGAAACAGCGCAGAAATCCACAGGGAAAAAAGAAGACAAGCAGAACAGGCTCTTCTTTCTAGAAAACCCTAAAAAACCAAAAATGAAAAATGACTAAGAAAGTCTCTAACCGTCTCCAAAAAAATCGTTAATTTTTTACTCGAATCGCAAGCTCGAATTCACTATTCGTGTCCAGGAATTTGCTGGAAAGGCCTACGGTTAAAGGATGGGTTTTCTCAGTTCGCCCTCGCGGAGGCCTAGGTTGCCGTAGCGGTGGTAGTCGAAGCTGAGGGACACTTCGCGGGTGTAGTGGAGCAGTTCGAGGCGGCCATTGGCGAGGACCGGATCGTGGACGATGTAGGTCGCCGAATGGGCGGCTGCTTCGAGGAGTTGTTTGGAAGGGGCTTCGAGCAGGCGGATCCTCTCGATTGCGCCTGCACGGACACGTTCGAGGAATGTGGTTTCATTTTCTTCGGTGACACGCAGGACAGGGACGAGCTCGAGCCAATTGAATTCGGGTTTTTTAATCGTTTCTTGAGAACAACTGATTTCCATCTGCGCGCCGCAAGTGAGGGCCGCTGCACAGACCCGAAGGGCGTCTAGCGGGTTTGAGCGCGGCTCGAGGCGGAGCGCGATTCGTTTGCGAGGGATGTAGCGGAAAAAATTGTCTTGGCCGACGATCTTCGTCGGATCGCGGTCTTGATGGAGCCTTCTCCACCAATAGGCATAGTTGGCGACGCTGGCGGTCCAAAGCCCGAGCTGTTCTGCGGATAGCTCGATTTTATCGAGGAATGCGGTGAGGCTGTTGACCCATTCGTTCACGGGATGTTTTTCTTGCGGCAATCCAACTTGCTTCGCTTTCATGAGCTCGCGCAAATAATTGGGGCCGCCTGCTTTCGATCCTCCTCCGATACTGCTCGCCTTGCAGCCGCCGAAGGGCTGCCGGCGGACGATCGCGCCGGTGATCGCGCGGTTGATGTAGAGGTTGCCCGCTTCGATCTCCTCCGTCCAAACCGTTTGCTCTCGTTCATCGAGGCTTTGCAAGCCTGAGGTGAGGCCGTAAGGAACCATATTGGCAAGGGAAATCGCATGGCGGAGGCTATCGGCTCTCAGGATGCCTAAAACAGGTCCGAATAATTCCGTCATGTGTGTAAAGCCGCCGGGGCGCACTCCGAGCTTGATGCCGGGGCTCCAGAGATTCGGGTTATCTGGGTCTTGTTTCGGTTCGAGAAGCCATTCTTCTCCTTCTTCCAAAGTCGTCAGACCCCGTTTCAACACACCTTGCGGAGCGTGGATCAAAGGATTGACTTCGCGTAGAAAGTTCCCAAGCGGGACCGACTTTTAAGCTAGCCGCTGCGTCGCGCAAATTTTTCCGGAAATGGGGATCGTCGTAGACTTCCGCCTCCAAAATCGCCAGCGATGCGGCGGAGCATTTTTGTCCCGAGTGGCTGAACGCCGAATGGAGCAGGTCTTTGATCGCGAGATCGCGGTCGGAAAGGGCCGTGACGATGATTGAATTTTTTCCGCCTGTTTCAGCGGCGAGATCGAGGCCGGGGCGCATTTGGAGGAATTTTTTCGCGGTCGCAGTCCCTCCGGTGAGAATGACGCAGTTGACTCTTGGGTCGTGGATCAGGTCGCTGCCCGCCCCTTCTCCGGAGCAGGGGACGAACTGAAGCGCTTCTTTCGGGATTCCCGCATCCCAGAGCGCATTGACGAGATGCCACGCCACCAGCACCGTATCGGACGCCGGTTTCAACAAAACGCAATTGCCCGCTGCCAGCCCCGCCAAGATGCCTCCCGCTGGAATCGCGCAGGGGAAATTCCAAGGAGGGGTCACTAGAACGGTCCCTTTCGGAGTCCATTGGATGTCTTTCATGAGCGCCATTTTTTCCATTTGGCGTCTATAGTACTCGGCGAAATCGATCGCTTCTGAGACTTCTGGATCGGACTCGGAAATGATTTTTCCCGCGCCGATCATCATGGCCCCGATCAATTCCCCTCTTCGTTCGCGCATTTTTTGGGCCGCTCTGGCCAAGAGCAGGCTCCGGTGTTCGACAGTCGTCGCGCCCCATTCTTTCTCATACGCTTTCGCCGCCTTGAGGGCCTCGTCGATATGGTGCTTATGGGCTTTCGCATAAACGATAGAGTGTGTGTTTCGGATCGGAGGGGTTCTTGCCGATACCCTCTTGGTTGTCGAAATGCTCACGTCCGCCGATCACGAGCGGAATCGGATCCGGTTTCACCGATTTCCAGTGGCGGACGATCTCTTCGGCCCACCGTCGGTTCTGCGGCAAAGAAAAATCGGTGTCAGG
This sequence comes from uncultured Chlamydiae bacterium, assembly GCA_963713105.1. Taxonomy (GTDB): domain Bacteria; phylum Chlamydiota; class Chlamydiia; order Chlamydiales; family SM23-39; genus CAVQKJ01. The sequence goes on along the minus strand of CAVQKJ010000003.1, from coordinate 114,800 downwards.
TTCATTTTCGAAAGAGAGCGTCCGGTCGGCAGGGGAAGAATGGACCATCCGGTTTTGCGCGCGTCTCGGCCCTAAAGGGATGTTTTCCATTTCATCGCAGCTTTGCGAAAAGAGGGAGCGTCTGGCTTTCCCAGCTCTCCGTTCCCGGCTTCATCCCGAACACGTGGCGGAGGAAATTTTCAGGGCCTGTATTTTCATCGAGTCGGCGGATCAGATAGGCGATCGCGTGCTGGAATTCCTGCTTTGTAGCAACGGGACAATAGAGGAGGATTTCTCCGGTCAATTTCTGCACCACGCGGCGGATGTGGTCGGCCATCCCTTCCAACATTTCGAAACCGGTATAGGGTTCTACTTTATTTTCGAGGCGGAGCAGCATGCAGAAAGCGATATCGAACAAGTTGTGGCTTGCGATCCCGAGGCGTACGGCCCGCGCGTTTTCCGGAACGCATCCGTAAACCGCCATCCGCTTGAAATTCGCATCGACTTCCATTTTTGAAGTATAAGGAGCCTGCGGCCACCCTTTCAAGGAAGCTTCGAATTGCTCCATCGCGAGGTTCGCGCCTTTGACGATCCGGATTTTGATCGGCGCGCCGCCTGCTTTGACCCGCTTCTTCGCCCATTCGGTCAATTCTTTTTGGAATAGGTGGGAATCGGGCAAATACGCCTGCAGCACGATCCCCGCTGAATAGTCGTGGAATTCCGGTTCATCCAGCACCTTGCAAAACGCTTTCACCGTCAAATTGAGGTCCCGGTACTCTTCCATGTCGAGGTTGATGAACTTGTATTTTTTCTCCCGGTCCAAATGTTTTTTCGCAGCGCGGTAAAGCTGGCGCAGCCGGTCGGCGATCATGTCGACCGTCTCCTCGTACGCGAGCAGGTTGATCTGGCTGAACACCGTAGAAATTTTGACCGAGATGTAATCGATGTCGGGATTTTTCAAATCGTCGAGATAAATATGGAGCCGTTTTTTCGCTTCCGGCTCGCTGAGGATCGCCTCTCCAAGATGGTTTAGATTGAGACGTACGCCCTCTTTGCGCCTCTCTTGAAGATGCTTGGTCAAAAGGGATGTTTCTCCCGGCAAAATGACCCGCGCCGTCTCTTTTCTGAGCGCCTGCGTCGCCAAGGGGACGAGAAACCGGGCTACATCGGCCCCGAGAGTTTTGAAAATGAACAATTCAGTCCGCTTCGTCCAATCCAAATACTGGGGGATCCCCAATTGGTTCAGGAGGAAAATCATCTGGTCGGCGACCCGCTTGTGGGAGGAACTGCGGAAACACTGGTCGGTCATCGCCGTCGTAAACGCTTTCCCCACAGGATCTGTCATCAATCTCGAAAGCTGCTCCTGGATCGCCTTCTCATCGGCCGTCATCGTCTGCGAAGCTTCCCGCAGCATCAAAGCGGCCAGTTCAATCGCCAAACGCTTCCTCTCGCCGATCGACTGGTGCTTCCCCTTGACGCTGTCAAGGATCTCTACCGCCTCATCCAAATAACCTGCATTTCCCAAAGACATAGCATGGCCTGATTAACACGCAATCTATAACACAAACCTTACGATTCCACAAAAGTTTTTATAGCACGCCAATAATCAACAGCGGCTTGTGTTCTAGCGCCTATGTTTTAGTGCAGAGGCGCCAACTAATCTTGGACAGGATGTAACAGGGGCCTGTATTTCAACGCCTATACCTTCATCAGCGCAGAGGCGCGCGAAACGCACGCAGCAGAGGTAGAGAGGACGCAGAGGCCGCGAAGCGCGGCGAAGAAAAAATGACTTTTCCGCGAAGCGCAGAAAAGCCATGTTCCACCGCGAAGCGCGGAGGAATAAAAATCTTCTGTTCGCGATATTATTTTTCTGAGAGCGCGAGAGCTTCTCTCGCCTCTGCGTCCTCTCGTCCTCTGTGTGCGTGCCCAGTTCGCCTTCGCTCACCTGCTCCGCTTAAAAAAGATCCCCCGGATCTTTTTTAAGATTCCGCAGCCTCTGTGCTGATGAAGGTATAGGACTTTGAGCAGAAGCCGCCGTTACGTCTTGTCCAAATGATAGTGCCGCTCTGTGTTGGTCGCTAAAAATCATTGACTTATAACTGCGTGCTATTAAACTTTTTGCTTTTTTAAAAAGAGTCTGTTTTATGGCAGTAGATGCTACTGGGATGCGTCCGGTTAAACCGGAAGAAATAAAGTATGGTCAAGAACCGATCGACCTGGATTCTGCATTTTTTCTAGTTGAATCCGCGCCTGCTAATGCTTCTTGGGAAGACGGAAATGCTTGTTATCGCTGGAATTTCAACGTTATTAGTGAAAACGCACTCATCCCTAGTCAACTCGTTACCAAAATAGAAACCGGAAGGCAGTTTAACCTCTCCACGTTTAAAGAAAAACTCGATGAGTGTTTGCCTAAAGAAAATAAAACCATCGTGTTGAACTCTCGCGAAGCTTTTTTCTCAGGACTCGCTGATCGGGTAAAAAATGCTGCGAAAGAATATATGGGTGATTCGATAACGATGCCGATCAGTTGCGAAGTCAAAGACCGTGAGATAAGTCGAATTTCTGGATGACATAGAAAGGCTCTTTACTAGACCGTAAAACCCTCAAATCTTGCATAAAAATATTTATAATAAGGGGGTTGTAGTAGGCTTGATTTTTTAATATCACTAATTATTAGTAGTTTATGTATTTAGTTTTAATTAATTAATAATAATGGTATTATTTATTACAGTTTAAAACAAAAATTTGGAGTTAATAATGTCTACCAAACCCACAGGATATATCGAAAGACAGGTCGCCCATTCGATCAATAGCGACACTAAAGTTAACGAGGGGACCACCGAAATTCAGCAGAAGACTTCAGCCGCGGCCAATGTCGCTGTGAGGTGTTTGAATAGTTTGCGGCAAATCGACTTCAAGCATTGCGCAAAACTCGTGATTTTTACTCTTTTAAAAGTACTAGCCCAGCTCACCATCTTTGCTCTTCTAGGAGCTACGGTCTTGTTGGCTTTTATGCTCATCTTTAAAGCCATAGCGGTTGCGGCAGGTGTTGCTCTATTGGTAGGGTGTTTCCTTGCGGCTGCGCTCGGCGGAGCTCTATTGGCCCAGGGTCTCGAAGACCTTAGAAAAAAATGGTCCTTAAGCGAAGCCCACACTCCCATGATTTATGAAATGGCCCAGAATTCTGGACCCAGAAGAGTGGAATAAAAATGAGTCTTTCAACTGGAACTAAAGACGGAAAATAATTCTGTCACACTCGAAGAGTGGAAAGTCTTAGAAGCTGTCTGCGATTGTTTGATTTGAAAGGCAATTAGATTTTTCGATGATTTTTAATTTTGGAGAACGAAGACGACTTGAATAAAGTCGGCGAAGTTCGAAAAATTAAAAAGCGCGAAAAAGAAATTGCAAGGCAAATTAAAAAGATCGCAGACAGCTTCTTATAGTTTTGCGAAAAATTCATTAACGCCGCCGTTCTTTTTTCCTTTTTCCTGAATCCATCGTCCCCGTATGCTAAAGCGCATGGCACGATGGATCTTTTTTTTTCTTTCTTTGCTCTTTCTCTCTTGAAGCGCGCGTGTCGACGGGCGTCGATGTGTTTTTTTCGGAGAGCCATTGCGATCGGTTGAAGGGGAAAAGAATCGCCCTTTTGACGAACCACACGGGTGTTGATAGCCAAAAGCGGACCACTTTACAGCTTTTCAAAGAGCGGGAAGGGGAGTTCAAGATCGCGGCTATTTTTTCTCCGGAACATGGATTGCAAGGACAGCACTACGCCTTCGAATCGGTGAAACATGGAGAGGAAAAAGGGATTCCCGTATTCAGTTTGCATGGGGAGACGCGGCGCCCTAAGCCGGAAATGCTGAAGGATATCGACGTCGTTATTTATGACATCCAAGACACGGGAGTGAGGGCCTACACCTATCCCACGACCCTTTTTTACATGATGGAAGAGGCGGCGAAGCGGGGCATCGAAATCATTGTTTTGGACAGGCCCAACCCGATCAACGGACTCATTGTCGATGGGCCGATGCTTGAAGAGAAGTGGCGCTCGTTCATCGGCTACGTGAATGTGCCTTATTGCCATGGAATGACGATCGGCGAATTGGCTTTGTTCTTCAATGAAGAATACAAGGTCGGCTGCAAGCTGCAAGTGGTTGCGATGAAGGGATGGAGCCGGTCGATGAGCTATCGAAACACAGGCCTCGCCTGGATTCCTCCGAGTCCAAACGTCCCTGAAGCGGATACGCCTTTCTTTTGTCCCGCGACCGGAATTTTGGGCGAGTTGCAGATCATGAACATCGGGATCGGTTTCACGCTTCCATTCAAAATCGTCGGAGCCCCTTGGGTGCACGCGAAAGAATTCGCGGAAAAGCTCAATGCGCAGAAATTGCCCGGCGTCCATTTTCAACCGTTTTATTTCCGCCCCTTTTACGGCCTCTATAAAGGACTCGATTGCCAAGGGGTTTTGATCGAAATCACCAATCCCAAAATCTACCGCCCTCTTTCCGTCCAGTATATGCTGATGGGCATGCTGAAGAGCCTCTATCCGAAAGAATTTTCCACGCGCCTTAACGAATCGAAGAACAAAGATCTATTTTGCAAAGCGAACGGAACGGAGTCGGTCTACGATATTCTCGTGAATGAAAAATATCCCGCCTGGAAGCTGATCTCTCTTCACAAAGATGAAAGGGAAGCTTTTTTGGAAATAAGAAAAAAGTATCTTCTCTACTGAACTCGGCGGGCCAGAGGATTCAAGCAGCCGTTCGCAATTCCGGAGTCTATTTGATATTTGATCGCGCATAAAACGACCATAAGAACGGCAAACTTCGAAAGCCTGCATGCGAAAATGATATTTTTGACGCCCTGCAAATGGGTGTTGCCGGGAACCGAACGGAGGGCGATCTCGAATTGATGCGCCATGACCACCGCTGTGGCCGCTGACGCGGTGAGTACGCCGAGAGGCAAAAGGTAATTGCCAGGACTCACGAAAGGAGGGGCTCCCTTGGCGAGGCAGTGAAGAGCTGTCTTGACGATTGAAATCATAAGAAAAAGTTAGATTTTCATTTATTTTCAATCAAGATCCTTTTTGCGAGCTTCTTAGCACTTAGATTTTCGGTTTGCTAAAAACTGAGCGCCATTCCTTGACAAAAACTGTTTCGAGCTCTACGATGGAGCCAAAATTTTTAGATCAAGGAGAACATCCATGAAGAAAATCCAACCGCTCGGCAACCGGATTGTCGTTCAGAGACAAGAAGCCAAAACTACGAAAGGAGGCATCCTCCTTCCTGAAGCCGCTCAAGAAAAACCGCGCCAAGGCAAAGTGATCGCAGTCGGACCCGGCAAAACCGATGACAAGGGCCGCCATCACGCGATGGACGTAAAAGTCGGCGATGAAGTGCTTTTCTCCTCTTACGCCGGCACTGAATACAAAGCCGACGAGTCGAATTTCCTGATCATGTCCGAAGAGGACGTTTTAGCTGTTTTGAATTAAGGGAGAACCACTATGCCAAAAATGCTTCAATTCCATGAAGAAGCTCTTAAATCGATCCTGAAAGGGGTGAAGACGCTGGCTAAAGCAGTCATCGTAACTCTCGGCCCAAAAGGGCGGAACGTCGTGATCGGCAAAGATTTCGGCTCTCCCTCGTCCACAAAAGACGGCGTCACTGTAGCGAAAGAAATCGTCCTGAAAGACAAGTTCGAGAACATGGGCGCGCAGCTCGTCAAAGAGGCCGCATCCAAAGCATCCGACGTCGCCGGAGACGGGACGACGACAGCGATCGTCCTTGCGGAAGCGATTTTCGCCGAAGGGGTGAAAAATGTCAGCGCCGGAGCGAATCCGATGGATGTGAAACGCGGCATCGATAAAGCGGTCCACGCGATCGAACAGGCCCTCGACAAGATGGCAAAGCCTGTCAAAACGCCTGAAGAAATCCAGCAGATCGCCGCCATTTCCGCCAACAACGATCCAGCCATTGGTTCCATTATCGGCGAAGCGATGCAGAAAGTGGGCAAAGACGGGATTGTCACTATCGGCGAGGCAAAAGGGATTGAAACGACTCTCGATGTCGTGGAAGGGATGCAGTTCGACAAAGGCTACAGTTCCCCCTATTTCATCACGAACGGCGAAAAGATGACCGTCGAATTCGACAATGCAGCGATCCTGCTCGTCGACAAAAAACTCTCTAGCGCAAAAGAATTGGTCCCCATTCTCGAAAAAGCGATGGAGAAGGGCTCGCGGCCTCTTTTGATCATCGCTGAAGATATCGACGGAGAAGCACTGGCTACGCTTGTGGTCAATAAAGTCAAGGGGGGGCTTCCTCTTTGCGCGGTAAAAGCGCCAGGATTCGGCGACCGCCGCAAACAGATGCTCGAAGATATCGCTATCCTTACCGGCTCTACCCTCATATCTGATGAGCTCGGATATAATATCGAAGAGGTCGGCCTCGAAGTTCTCGGCACGGCGAAAAAAGTGAAGATCTCCAAAGAAGAGACCACGATCGTAGACGGCGCCGGCAAACCGAAAGAAGTGCAGAAACGGATCGCCCAATTGAAGGGGGAGCTGAGCCAGCCCAATATTTCCGATTACGACCGGGAAAAAGTCGAAGAGCGGCTTGCGAAACTCGTAGGCGGCGTCGCCGTCGTCAACGTAGGCGCTGTAACGGAAGCGGAAGCGAACGAGAAAAAAGCCCGCATCGAAGACGCTCTGCATGCGACAAGAGCGGCTGTCTCCCAAGGGATCGTCCCTGGAGGCGGTGTCGCTTTGATCCGCGCATCGAAAGCGCTCGATTCTCTCAAACTCAAAGGCGATGAAGCGATCGGCGCGGAAATTGTCCGCAAAGCCTGTTTCGCTCCCGCAGCAGCGATCGCAGCCAACTGCGGCAAAATCGGCGGCCTGATCGCCGAAAAAATCGCTGAGAAAGAAGGCTCTTTCGGCTATAACGGACTGACCGATACCTTTTCCGACCTCGTCAAAGACGGCGTCATTGATCCTGTGCTCGTTACGAAAAGCGCGCTTGTCCACGCCGCATCTGTATCTGGCATGCTGATCACGATCGCCGCGATCATCACCGACAAACCTGAACCCAAGAAAGCTGCAGCTCCTAACATGCCCGGAATGGGTGGCATGGGAGGAATGGGCGGTATGGGTATGGGCGGCATGGGTGGAATGGGCGGATTCGGAGACATGTAATTTAACCCCAAAAAAGATGCTTTTTTGAGGACCCCGAAAAGAATCCCAAAAAAGATGCTTTTTTGAGGACCCCGTAAAAGAACCCCAAAAAAGATGCTTTTTTGAGGACCCCGTAAAAGAATCCCCAAAAAAGATGCTTTTTTGAGGACCCCGAAAAAGAACCCCAAAAAAGATGCTTTTTTGGGGGACCCCAAAAACCAGAAAAACTATGCCCACTTACGAATACAAATGCGCCTCTTGCGGCCACGAGCTGGAGGCGTTCCAAAAAATCTCGGACGAGCCGCTGAAAGAGTGCCCTCAATGCAAGAAAACATCTTTGCAGAGAGGCATCGGAGGCGGCAGCGCCACTTTCCAATTCAAAGGGAAGGGTTTTTACATCACCGATTACAAACAGCAGGGCCTTCCCAAATCGGAAGGCTCTTGCTGCCCTTGCGGAAAAAATAAAGGCACCTGTGAAAATTAAGTTTTAAAAATCCAGCCGAGCCATTCGGCTTTGCTATGTCTCGAGACGGGGCGCCATCCCCACTTTACTGTTTGAGCCAAATATTCTTGTTCCTGTTCTTCTAAAATCCCCGACACGATCCAAATTTTTGCATGCCGGTTCAGTTTTTCCGGTTTGAACTCCTTTTGCTCGGGAAAAATCATATTCATCAGAAAAATATTCTCTTCGCCAATCTGCCTCGGCAGTTTTTTAGAGAATTGCGCCTGTTCTTCCAATCCGTTGATCGCCGCGTTCTTTTGAGCATGGACCAAAGCCTCCTCATCAATATCGATGCCGATCGCAGAAGTGGATCCCAACATTAAGGCAGCCAAAGCGAGGATGCCGCTTCCCGTCCCGATGTCGACAACACGGTTCCCCTCTACGCGCCCCTGCATCATTTCGAGCATCAAATAAGTGGTTGGATGGGAAAGGTCGCCAAAGCCCGCGCCAGGCATCAATAATAATGTCTTCGGCTTGCCGAAACGCGACAGGTCGATATGCGCCCGCCCTTCCCTGAAATCCTCGGCGAAAAGCTCCCACTGCTCATGCCAGTCGACCGCGGAAACATCCTTCTCCTCGCTCAAGATCGAATGGACTAGTTTTTCAACGGCGATCTTTTTGCGGCTATGCCCTCCCAGACAAATCTCTCCAAGAGAATCGTCCTCGATGACGTAAATATCCTTAAGCCCCTTCTTCTCCAACTCCTCATTGGCCAGCTCGATCGGAGATCCCTCAAGCACAGTAAACAAATAGTAATACATTGAACCCATGAATTTTGAGGTTCAAGGATAACAAATAAGAGCTTTTTTATAACGACGGCTTCTGCTTTGGACGGGATGTAACGGGGGCTCTTGCATTAAGTCCTATACCTTCATCAGCGCAGAGGCGCGAAGCGCGCAGCAGAGGACGAGAGGACGCAGAGGCCGCGAAGCGGGTCCAGTTCACCCACATAGGTAACACTTTGATTCACCCACATGGGTAACAGTTTTGGAGGCTTCTTGGGTGGATTGATTCACCTAGAAGTAACAAACTGGTTCACCCACATGGGTAACACTTTTCAGGAAAACCTGAATAATTATAGGCCAAAAAGATAGGAGTATCCGATGGCCTGGGAGTTACAAAAAGTGGAAGATCAAAGGAAAAATTTAGCAGAAGCCTATTGGAAAGGAACTGCTAGTATGAGTGAGTTATGTAAGCATTTTGGAATCAGTCGAAAAACTGCCTACAAGTGGTGTAATCGTTACAAGCGTTTAGGGGAAAAGGGACTAATAGATTTGTCAAAAGCTCGCCAGAACCTTTCAAGAGTCTATACTAACGAAACAATAGAAATGGCCCTAGATCTCAAGCTCAAAAGAAGGACGTGGGGACCTAAAAAAATTGTGGCTCGATTAAGGCATGATCATCCAAGAATGGAATGGCCCTCTCCTACAAGGCTCTATGAAATTTTCAAAGCAAACAACTTGGTTGTTCCTAAAAGACTTAGAGGACGAGTCCCCGCGACACATCCACTTGGAGAATTGAATGATAGCAACGACATATGGATGGCAGATTTCAAAGGATGGTTCTTAACGGGAGATAATCAAAAATGTGAACCCTTAACAATTACAGACGGGTTTTCAAGGTTTTTGATTAAATGCGTCCATCTTAATAACAAATCTGCTGAATATGTTTGGCCGATTTTCGCAGAAGCCTTTAGGGAATATGGATTGCCAAGCCGGATTAGAACAGATAATGGATCACCATTTGGGTCTGTAGGCGCAGGTCGGTTAACTGATTTATCAATCAAATTTATTAAGTCGGGAGTAATGCCAGAGTGGATTAATCCTGGCCATCCAGAAGAAAATGGGAGGCATGAACGGTTTCATCTGACCTTAAAGCAATCAGTAGCAATCCCACCTGCAGCGAATCTGCAAGAACAAATAACAAGAATGGCTATCTTTCAAGAAGAATATAATTACGAAAGGCCGCATGAATCTTTAAATATGGAACCACCGATTAATCGCTATTGCAAATCCTTAAGGCAGTGGGATGGAATTTTGAGATCTCCCGAGTACGATACTCAAAGAATGCTCGTGAGAAAGGTAGGGCAAAATGGGTGTATCTGGATAAAACAATTTGAATATTACGTAAGCCAAACGTTGACAGGAGAACATGTAGGCGTGACTGAAGATGAAGAGGGTTTGAAAGTGAGCTATGGATCAGTGTATTTAGGAAATCTACAGAATGGGAACAAACGGATAAAGAAGCCGAAATTGAAAAGAAAATACGTGGTGCGAAGATGAGAAATATTTTGAGTCGCGCGATCCCCCCATGGGGGGATCCTCTTCTTCTTTTTGAGTGGGCTCGAAGCCCTTGCGGGCTTCCTCGCCCCTGTTACAACAACGACCAAGAAGTTCTCTGTGAGATGAGAAGACTAAAAAAAATATAGAAGAAAAGTGTAACCTATGTGGGTGAACTAAGTGTTACCTATGTGACCGATTGGACCAGCGCGGAGGAATAAAACCCCATTATATTCTCCGCGTTTCGCGGTATTTATTTTCCGCCGCGCTTCGCGGCCTCTGCGTCCTCTCGTCCTCTGCTGCGTGCGCTTCGCCTGCTCCGCACTGCGAAAGTCCCCCGGACTTTCTTCGTGATTCCGCAGCTACGCTGATGAAGGTATAGGACTTTAAGCACAGGCCCCTGTTACTTCCTGTCCAGATCGCAAAGGCCCCTGTTACCTCATGTCCAGATCACAAAAGCCCCTATGCACGAAAATTTGGGAAAGATGGTATGATCTTCAACTATGAGGAAACAGCCTGTCGCATCCATCATCAATTTTTGCACGAACGAGAGCCGGTTTATTAAGGCTTGTTTGGAACAGGCCTCTCTATTTTCTTCACAGGTCATTGTCCCGGTTTGCGACCATTTTTTTGACGGCACCCCTGAAAACCGCCCTCTATTAGAGCAGATCTATGCGGCCTTTCCCGACTGCCTCTTTATCGAATACCCCTTTATCCAAAAAAAAATCCCAAGCCGCGTGTGGAAAAAGATCGATCCGGCCCACTTTTGGCACAGCCTTTCCAGGCTCATCGGCTATCAGTTTTTAGACGAAGACATCGATTCGGTCCTTTTTCTCGACGCAGACGAGGTTCCCGACGGTAGGCGGTTTGCCGAATGGCTCGAATGCAGCGACTACCACCACCACACGGCGATGAAATTGGCCAATTACTGGTATTTCAGGGAGCCGTCGAACCAATCGCTCCAATTCGAAGATTCGATCGTCATCGCCCAGAAAAGGGCTTTGACCCCCGATCTCCTTCTTTGCGAAGAGGAGCGGGAAGCGATTTACAACCAGCTCCCCTGTCCGAAGCGGCGCAATGTGACCGGCGTCGACGGCGCTCCGATGTTCCACCATTATAGTTGGGTCCGCACAGAGGAAGAGATGGTAAAAAAAGTAAAGACCTGGGGCCATAAAGGGGACCGGGATTGGATCGATTTGGTGCGCAAAGAATTCCAAAAACCGTTCAGCGGAACCGATTTCGTCCACGGCTACACTTACAAAAAAATAGAGCCGCCCTTCGACATCCGCCTGCAGGAAATCGGCTTTGAAAAAAAGGGCGCGCCTCAGATAAAACGGCTTTCAGGACACGAAGTGATGCGGTGGGTAAAAGTCAAAAGCCCTCTTTGGAATTGGTTCAGCGAAACATTCTTCGGGTCAAATAAATATTGATAGAAGAGGTCAGTTTTTGATCCTTGATTTTTAGGGATCTTCTGAGAGATGATAGACGATCAGTTGCGCACCGGTAGCTCAGTTGGATAGAGTACCTGGCTACGAACCAGGGGGTCAGAGGTTCGAATCCTCTCCAGTGCAAGTTCCGCTATGCATATATATAAATTTCCTTTCGGTCCTTTAGAGACCAATGCGATTTTGATCGGGTGCGCCGAAACACGGCGGGCCGCGGTGGTCGATCCTGCTATGGGTTCAGCCGAGGCCATCATCGCCGAGGCCGCCGAGCATGGACTCATCATAGAAAAAATTCTTTTAACGCATTCCCATTGGGACCATTTCGCAGACGCCCACGTATTGAAAAATAAGACCGGCGCCCCACTGTACATCCACATTCTCGATGCGAAGAACCTAGAACATCCCGGATCGGACGGCATCCCTCTTTTTTTCCCTGTTCACTCCGTCCTGCCCGATCATTTTTTGAAAAATGAAGAGGTCCTGCAAATCGGCCATTTGAAACTTGAAGTGATCCATACCCCTGGCCACAGTCCTGGAAGCGTCTGTTTTTATTTCGCGCACCAGAAACTGCTCCTTGCCGGAGACACCCTGTTCCAGGGAACAATCGGGAATCTTAATTTGCCTACAGCCGAACCGCTCCGCATGTGGGAATCGCTTAAAATACTAGCGAAGCTCCCCCCAGATACGCGCGTCGTTCCCGGCCACGGCGGCGATACGACGATCGGCGAAGAAAAATGGCTCGAGCGAGCCCAATCCATTTTTAAATGAGGATACGATGACTCTAGTAGGAAAAAAAGTTCCCCAATTTAAAGCGCAGGCTGTCGTCAACAATCGGATCGTCAACGATTTTTCCCTTTCCGATTGCAGGGGCGACTACGTCGTGTTTTTCTTCTATCCCCTCGATTTCACTTTTGTATGTCCGACCGAGCTCCACGCCTTCCAAGAGAGCCTCGGCGAGTTCGAGAAACGGCGCGCGCAGATCGTCGCCTGCTCCATCGATAGCTGTTTTTCCCATTCGGCCTGGCTCAACACGCCAAAATCGAAAGGGGGGATCCAAGGAATTTCCTATCCCCTCGTTTCCGATATCCACAAATCGATCGCCCGTTCCTTCGATGTACTGAACGAAGAAGAGGGGATCGCCTACCGCGGCCTCTTTTTAATCGACCGAGAAGGGATCGTCCGCCACCAGCTCGTCAACGACCTTCCCCTTGGCAGATCCGTCGATGAAGTCCTCCGCCTTCTCGACGCCCTCATTTTCCACGAACGGCATGGCGAAGTATGCCCCGCCAACTGGAAAGCGGGCGCCAAAGCGATGGAGCCGACCGAAAAAGGCCTCTCCGATTATTTCCGATAGAAAACTTCGCAAAGAAAAGAGCGCGTTGTTTTGCTTTGCAAAACCGAGCGAGACCGCCGGCCCGGCAGTTTAGGGGCCTCAGCCCCTAACGCGAGGGCTTCTTTCCGCCTCCAAAAAACTCGGGGCCTCGAAGACGCCTCTCTTTGGGGTGGGAGGCCCGGGAAATCCCCGGCCTTTTTCATAGACAAAACACGATGAATCTTCTACAGCTCTTTTTGTTTCGATCCTTTATGCAAATTCCTAAATAGCACTAGGACTCCCTAAATGCCCAGTTAAGCGGATCAGGTCCAAGAGGGTTTGAATCGCTTTTATCCCTGATGATTTATCAAAGGTCTCATTACTGCCATGAGTTAAACGGGGAGGAGACAAATGCTTTTGAGAACGGGTACCAGGTCCTATTACGATCGGAAGTATTTTTTTTTGCTCTTCACTATCCATAGAACTATAGATAATAGACGCATCGGATGCCCCTGGATTAAAAGACTCTTGAACCTTTAAGAATTTCCCATCGAGCTTTTGAAGGAGCAAAGCCATCGGACTCGATTGAAATGGCCTCTGTACATCCATTCCTGAAGAAATCCCAAAACTACTCAGAGGAGTATACGAAATGCCATCCAATTCTTGGTCGATCGCTGCCCTGGAAACAAAACTGCGATTATTGAGAATCATAGAATGAACCACTTCTTCCTTTGAACTTCCGACTCTAATTTTTGTTGGAATGACCGCTGCATCCATTTTCCCAAGAGATTGAATCGTGGTTTTAGATGTTGCGGATAAGATAATCGCTGTCAAAAGATTACTCTCGCGACCCACAGTGCATGCATGTCCTCCTGGCTGTGCGATCATTTGATGCTCAACCGATTCTACGTCCTTATGAAGTGGAGTGATGAAAACTGGATTCCAATTGTTCAGCTGGACTAATCGCTGCTGCAATTCTCTAATTTTCCCCGTAATGTCTATGACAAAATTCCCTCGTTCAGAAGTGTAGTATTGCAATGTTGGCTCGGGAGACACTGAAACCGTATTTTCCAATACCAAAATATAATCTCCAAAATCGCTCAAAGGATATTTTTTTCCCAATTCCTTGGCGATTTCAGTCGAAGTCTTTATTCCAGGACCCTCCTCTTTGAAAGTCAGAGTAAAAACGATGTTCCTCAATTTAACCAATCCTTGTTTCAATAGAGATGAGAGAAACAATTGAAAGGAAACGCCCGCCTTACAATCACTAACTCCTCTGGCCACAATCTGTCTTTCATCTTCAAAAGGGATAAAAGGGGAAAATGGGGAAGACCACTCCTCAGGCTTCGCATCCACCGTATCCACATGCGCACTAAGATAGAGCATATTAATGGAATTATCTATTTCATGAGGCATACAGATAAGATTATTAAAACCATCGCGTATAATAAAGTAATTTCTTAAATTTTCTCGCAAGACTCTTTCACAAAATAATATCGCATTTTCTACATCTTTAGGCGAAGTGTAGACGGAAGGAATACGGCACAAATCGACTAAATATCTGTAAAACTGTTCTTCTTCACTAACTGACAAAGAGGTCATCTATTCATACTTCCTAAAAAAATATAAAATCCATGCTAAGGTAGATTTTGAATTTCTCCCAGTCAAAAGTTCTGAATGCGTCTCTCCGCCTCCAATGCGAAAGGCTTTTTATTACTGCTCGCAAATTGCAGAAGCAGGCGGCCCCTTAATCGCAGCATCCCTTTAGCAGGGCCTCTACAATGGCAAGTTCTGTCTCAAAAGAAACTTGGTCCGTGTCGATCACTAAGGAATAATCACTCAAGATCAGTAGTTTATTTGAGGATTTTAGATCTCTTTCTAAATCAGAAAGAGTTCCCTGATGCAGATCCTCTCTTTGCTCACGAAGCCCAACTCTCTTGTACAGCGTCTCTTGAGGAGGATTGAGACAGATCCTAATCACTCTGTAATCCGCACCTCCAGCCTCTTGATTGAGAAAATTCTGTATATATTGCAAGTTTTGAGCGTGAGCATTGGCGTCAATCGCAACATCCAATCTATGCTCTATACAAAAATGGAGAAGATTCTGATGGACCGCTTGAATCACTTCAAAATCAAATGAAGATCCTCTTAGATTCCGATCCAAAAGAGCTTGTCGCACATCATTCCATGCAATAACGCTTATCTCATGAGAGTCAGATAATGCTTGGATAAGCGTTGTTTTCCCACTTCCTGGATACCCGCCTACAAGAAGAAGAATTGGTTTTTCTTTATGTAAGTCCTTGAGTTTTTTAAATAGCTCATTTGTGATCTCTTCTTTGAGAAGAGAAAGATCCCCCTCTGCTCTTAAAGAGGTCATTAAAAATAGCAGGATAAAAAGAAATCGACCCATTTATCCCTTTAAGACTCACCTTAAAATTAAACCCTCTTTCATAGGAGAATTTCTAAATTTTTCCCAGTTGAAAGTTCTGAATGCGTCTCTCAATCTCTAAGACAAGCAGGGAAATCCCCGGCTTTTTTTTATTATTTTCTATAAGGTAGGTCGAATGATTTCTACGGGGGTGTTTATGAACGCGCGCTTGAAAGCCGCTCGGAATATTGAGAGATGGATTCGTAAGATTCGAGAATTCAGCTGTCTTGTTCCGATATTCCTGATCTCCATGTTGCATGGGGCGTCCTTTGATCTACCGCGCAATCTCCTCCCTGATCCTTACCCGCAAGTTTATGAAACCATCGATCTCCTCCCGTTCAATGCCCACGGGTGGTATCCGCATAGCGAGATTTTCGAAAAAATTTTTCAAGAACGCGAAATCAAAAACATCATAGAAGTCGGCTCATGGCTTGGCTGCTCAACGCGCCATTTCGCACAATTAATCCCCGAAGATGGGAAAGTGTTTGCGATTGATCACTGGCTCGGATCTAAAGAGCATTTCATAATGGATGAAGTCAAAGACTGGATCCCCGTTCTTTATCAGCAATTTTTATCGAATGTGATCCATACGCGCTCACAGACAAAATCATCCCAGTCCGAATGGAAAGTCTTGAGGCGGCAAAGCGACTCCAAACTCTTACGATCCCTATCGATTTGATCTATATCGATGCTTCCCATGAATATGCTCCCGTATATGCCGATTTATGCGCTTGGTATCCTTATGTAAAAGATCATGGAATATTATGCGGAGATGACTGGAATGTCGGAGATGTGCAGCGGGCTGTCATTCGATTTGCACAAGAAAATCAATTGATCATTTATCAAATAGGCGGCTTTTGGAGGCTCTTTTAGCGACGATAGTACCAAGTGCGTCTCTCTTTACCAAACCTGTTCCTCTTCCGGGAAAAGACGCGCGCCGTAATAAATGCTGATATCTTCAACCCGGTGCAAAAGAGGAGTCCAAGAAGATCCATCTCGTTTTAAAGATTTAGGGCTCCATAAAATTTCTGGGAGGTTATTCGGACAGCTATAAAAAAAGACGGTGTGACCTTGAATGGCAAAATTTCCACCGAAATATTTGACACGCGTGTATTTGTTTAAAAGCGACTCAATCTCATTCCTCTCTTGATTTGTCGATAAAGTTTCGACAATAGGTTTTTCTTCTTTTACAAAAATCAGCTCTAGCTTTTCCTTGGGGATTTTTCTAATCATCTCCAACATCTCTGGCTCTGGTGTCAGGTCTAAGGGGCAGACGATTCGAGCAAACTCTTGCGCTAATATCTCATTTCCTTCTTTCAACAATTCAAAGCGTTGGATGGCCTTAGTGTTTGCGACAAGAACGACGAGAAATACTTTGCGATAGGAGTTGAATAAATCTGCATGATTTCTTCCATAGCATCCATACAAGAACTGGGTTCCGCTGCCGATATAATCGTCCAATAGGACAAGACACCTGTCCGATCGATCCTCGCTCTTGTTGGTCAAACCTTCGATGTTTTGGAAAGTGGCTCCGCGCAATTTATTTGCTTTACGATAAAAATAGGAGATTAAATCCCCGCTTTTAGCGCAATAAGTCTTGGAAAAGTCCACTTTAGAGAGAGCTATTCCTTGCTCCTTCAGTTTGTCCAGCAATTTCCCGTGGGCAACAACCAGTTCATTCATCACCCGTTTGTAAGAATAGAAATCGATGGTGCTCAAAAGCAATTTCGCATTGGCCCGATCTTCCGGATCGAATTGCTCGATCCAGGAATCGATTTCATCCGGGCTGATATAAATCTCTGAAAAAGAGAAATTTTTTTGAATGGAGTCGTCCGCAGCGGACTCGATCGCCAGAGCAAAATGAACAACGCAAAGAACGGCTATCACTTTTTTAAACATAAAAAACTCACATGGATAGGATTTCAGGGCAAGATATTAAGGGAGCGGTCGATTCTTGACAAAGAAGTGGTGTCTCAGTTTGCTAAAAATCTCATAAAGAAATTTTAACCACAGAGATGATTGCGAACGTTTTTTATTTTTTTCTCTGTTCTCTGTGGTTTTTTAATTTTCAAACTGAGTCATTACCGACAAAGAACCTCTGTTGACACAAAAACCTTATTTTCAGCATCATTCGCGTCCATGAAAAAGACCATTTTTATTATAGCGTTTCTATTGATCGCTGTGTCCACGGCCGTGTATTTCTCCTGCCGGAAGAAGGAGCGCACGCTGCTCGTCGTAGGATGCGCCCGAAGCGGAACCACCTATATTTCGCAGGTATTGAAAGCTAGCGGCTTGATGATCGGCCATGAGAGAATGAAACAAGATGGGACGAGCTCTTGCGATCTCGCGGTCAATCCAAAAGTAGGCCGGTGGAAAGTCCGTATGGCGGACTACCATTTCGCCCATATCTTTCATCAAGTGAGAGATCCCTTGAAGGTCATTTCTTCGGTTTATATCACTGAAGACAGGCACTCCTGGCATTACATTATGCAGCACATTCCTGAGATCCATTTTCGGGATTCCCATTTAGTGAAATGCGCAAAATATTGGTATTACTGGAATTTAAAAGCGGAAAAAATGTCCGAATGGACCTACCGGCTGGAAGATCTGGACCACATATCCGCCAAATGGGATGAGTTCGAACAGCGCCTTGGGAAAAAAATCTCGCGCGCCGCCATCCAAGCGGTTCCAAAAGATACAAATACGAGGACGCAGTACCGCCGTCATTTTACTTGGGAAGATTTAGAAAAAGAGCTAGATCCCGAATTGTATCGCAATATCCGGGATCTCGCTCAAAAATACGGCTATCCGATCTAAACTAGAAGTGCTTTTTCTACCGGTTCCGCTGTCCAAAGCGAGATGAATTTTTGTCTCGAATGGACATTCACTGCCTCCTCTTCCCCGAATAGGCAAACTGCGAGGGTGTTTCCGTCTCGATTCCGCATCGCGGATTTCCTGATTTTAGGGTCCGATTCAATCCGGCTTGCTAACTCCTGCAATTTACTCTGGGGCCTTGCGGAGAGAATCGGAAAGGGATGGTAAGAGATGCAAGAGTGCATCTCCCCATCGCCGTCGCAATACGCCAGTAATTTCAAATCGTTAAGCTCGCATTGGGCTCCGATTTCAAGGCTCCCTTGGACGGTTGCATGAAGCAATTCCACAAGATTCGCGGTCCGATCGAGAATGAGGGAGATTCTTTTTGTAGGTATAGATCGATAATCGGGGAGCTCTTCAAGCGGACGAAATTCGAAAGAACCTCGGTCCGACTCACAAGAGGCAGCCTCTTTTAGATTTCCACAGATTGTAAGAATTTCAGGCGTCAACTGACTTTCCTCCGCGCAGAGGGATGCGGCGAAATAGACGAGCTGGCTTTCCGGCGTCTCTGACGTGATCTTCAGGCAATTGTCGGAAGGGCCGATTGTCATCGTATGCGTGAAATCGGCGCATCTTGCCTGGTCCGGAAACGCGGCTGTGATTTTTCGGGAGGCCCGCCGAAAAGCGCGGATCGTTTTCTCCTCGGCGAAGAAAATTTTGATGGAGGGCATTCGCTCCAGCGGAATCCAGTGGCCGATCCCGATAGATGTATGCCCGAGCGCGTTCAACGCTTTCCCAAAAGGGATGGCGGGATTAATGAGTGCAATCAACTGTTTCATTTTCTCACCTGGTAATTTCCTCTAATGATCCATTTCGATGAGGTGAGTTCTTTCAATCCCATCGGTCCTCTCGCGTGCGCTTTTTGCGTGCTGATCGCCACCTCGGCGCCAAGCCCGAGTTGCCCGCCGTCCGTAAAGCGCGTAGATGCGTTCACGTAAACGGCCGCAGAATCGACCGATTTGATGAACCGGTCGCCATTCTCGCTGTTTTCAGTCAAAATGCCATCGCTATGGCCCGTGCTGTGGCAATGAATGTGTTCGATCGCATCTTCTAAGTTCTTTACCACTTTGATCCCTAAGACGAGGCTCAGCCATTCGGTGTCCCAATCCTGTTCCTCCGCCCTCTTGCAGGACGGGTGGGGATCGTCCCAAGAAGTCCTGAATGAGACGTTTCCGAGCCTTTCGAAAACTTTTGGAATGAACCTCTCCGCGATCGAGCCATGGACCAATAAAGTATCCAATGCGTTGCAAACTGTCGGCCGCTGGGTTTTCGCGTTGTGGATCACTTCGAGGGAGAGGTCCAGGTCGGCCGTCTCGTCGACGAACAAATGGCAGATCCCGATCCCTCCTGATACGACCGGGATCGTGCTGTTTTCGCGGCAAAATTGCTGCAGCGCCCGGTTGCCTCTCGGGATGATCAAATCGATCGATTCATGCAGCTTAAGCAGCTCCTTGATCTCCTCCCGGTCTTTGGTTTCGAGCAGTTGTACCGCCTCCCTTGGCAAACCGGCCGCGGACAGAGATCTCTGGATCAGCTCGGCCAAAATCCGGTTCGAGAAGCGCGCTTCCGATCCGCCCCGCAAAATCGCACAGTTTCCCGACTGGATGGCGAGCGCGCCGATATCGAGTGTGACATTCGGCCTCGATTCATAAATGGCGCCGAGAACGCCAAGCGGAACCCGGCATTTGGCGATGCGGAGCCCATTTGGAAGCGTCCTCTCTTCAAAGATTTCTCCGATGGGATCTGGAAGCGCCGCAATGTTCCCTATTTCATTTGCAATCCCTTGTAGGCGGTTCTCTAAAGAGAGCCGTTCAAGAAGCGCTTCACCGATCCCGCTCTCTTTCGCAAGATACAAATCTTTCCGGTTCGCCTCTAAAATCGCGTTTTCCTCTTGTCGAATATTTTCGATCAGCGCTGCGAGAACGGTTTGCTTTCGCTCCGTTGAAGCGGCAGCCATCTCTCGAGCGCATTTTTTTGCGGCCGCAGCCATTTCATTGATTTTTGGATTCATTTTTTCTCCTGTAAAAATAAGGTTCCGATGCGATGGCCTTGGACCAAATCGATGAGCACCCGCGGACGCGAGGAAGAGGCGATTACGGTCCGGATTCCTGAGCGGGCAGATATTTGCGCCGCTTCGATTTTTGTCGCCATTCCGCCCGTGCCGAGAGACGACGCTTCTCCTGCCAGAGAGAAAATCGCTGCATCGATCTGCTCGACAACCGGAATCAGCGTTGCATTCGGATCGAGACGCGGGTTGGCTGTATAGAGCCCCTCTTGATCGGTAAGAAGGATGACCAGGTCCGCCTCCGTTAAATTCCCCGCTAGAGCGGCGAGATTGTCGTTATCCCCGATCCGCCCCTCTTTCGAAGCAGTCGTATCGTTCTCGTTCAATATCGGAACGACGCCGTTTAGCAATAAATTCTCGATCGCACTCTGGATAAACTCTTTTTTTCCGTCCGAAAAATCGTCGCGGGTCAATAGGACCTGCCCGATCTGCAGATCGAACAGCGAAAATAATTCAGCCCAAACCTGCATCAGCTTGACCTGTCCGACCGAAGCGAAGACCCGCTTCGAACTCTCCAAAGGTCCGAGAAGCCCTCTTCCGGCGGCCACCGCTCCCGAACTGACGAGAATGGTTTGGACGCCCTGCGCTTGCAGTTCGGCGATTTGCTGGACAAGCCCCAGCATAAAGCGGCGGCACAGCGACCCAGTCCCTTGCGTCAGCGTGCTCGTCCCTAATTTGATAATTATTTTTTTAATAGCATTCATCAGATTGCCTAAAAACCATCGATTGCGAAAAAACTGCGTTGTCAGATTCCAATAAACGGAATTAGACAAAACGCATTGGGCTCAAAAAACTAGAACCGTAGAAAGTAGTTGTGGAATCAAAAAATAATTAACCCAAAAAGGGTGGGGGAGGAGGGGGGGAATTGGAAAAGAGGCAAAAAGAGACTGTTAAAAACGTATTTTCCATATTTGCACCATAGAAGGATGCGGTGTTTTCCGCACCCTTTGCCGTTATTTTATTAACCGCGTCTTTTAAAAGCTAGACGAAGTATTCGATATCCCCGGCCGCCGGTCGTGCTGAAGGCGCGGACTCAGCTTCCAGGCTTCTCATGAGTTCGTCTAAAAGAGCATCCATCTCGGGATCCAGTTCCTGTTGCGGCGGCTTCACTTCAAGGGATCTCTCTTAGGGCATCCAAGTGGGGATCCAGGTCGCAGTCCAATATCGCGAGATCGTTTTCAGCAACATCTCCTTGAGGCGCTTGAGCCTCGTGTTGAGCTGGCTGCGCGATGTCATTCATTAGAGATTGCAACTCAGGGTTTTCTTCCAGGGTTCGGTCGAGGAGCGCATCTTTGTCTGGATCAGGGCGTTTCATTTCACGAGGAAACGCACGATCGTGTCCATCTGAATCATCAACCGGCCCTTCAGGCTGCTGCAAAGAATTATTGGAGCCTTGGGAAGGCGACGGCGAAACGGGCGGGCTGTCATCATCGTCCTCTGGTCTGATGACTTCCGACCATGTGTTGTCCCCTTCTGCACGGATGTTTCCGTTTTCGTCTTTCTTTTCGTCTTCTGGCCTTTTTTGTTCCTCTCTTCGGTTTAGTTCAGCAGAGGATTCAAAAGGTTTTGCGAGAAATGGATTTAACTGTTCTTTAAATTTCCATGGGCCGTCGAAGAGGGACAGATCCAGGGTGTAAAAATTCCCCTCTTGCATATCTTCCGGTTTAGAGAGAATTTCTGGGAATTCGTCTTTGAGCATGTTGAATATACGACCGTTTGGAACGACATCATTGCGATGGCCTGCTCGATGCATGACTGTTTCATTGAGTAAAACTGTGCCGGCCCACCTGGTCAGATTCGGAGTAACACTTTTTCCTTAGGCTAGCCCTTGAGCGATGCAGGGGCTGTCTGGGCCCATTTGCGAAGCACATCTAAAAAGAGGGGATGCTCTGCGCATTTCTTGGATAGTTCCTCAAGGAAAAAATGGGCATTGGACTGATTCGGCACTACAAGGCTTGCGGTTCGCCTAATAGGGGTGTTAAGCAATCGGGCTTGAGCCGCTTCTCCGCGCTGCAAAAAATTCTCTAATTTTTCCGCTAGCTTGATAGGGTCATTCAAATGACTTGCCAGATCGCGCATCTCCCCATCTAAAGCATCAGGTTGCTTCGGCAGAGCTTGGGTTTTGTTCCATTGGATAAGCCCTAAAGAAAGGGTTTCTATTAATTTCTGGAACGAGGTTTTTTCGCTCGGGCCTGGCTGATTGCTTGCAACCGGTTTTCGCCGATTTTTCGCGATTGGAGGTCAATTGCATCTATTTTGAATTGTGCTATGCGCATAATAAAACCTCTTATTTTTAATATTAAACAAAGTATTCGACATCTCCATCCAATCTTTGCTGGATTGCCTCATCTTTTTCTTCGCGCCGGTCCGGAGCGGAGGAAGAGGGTGTATATGATTCCTTTTGATCGATTCTAACAGAGGAATGACCTGTCGATAACCCGCTCCCTCGAAAATATTGTGTTGGAATTGTCCTGTTTTTCGGTCTTGGATGATGTCCGGAAATTCGGTGATCAGGGTGTGCAAAACAGTGCCGGGTCCGTAGCCGCGCGTCAGCAGCTCTTTCAACAATGGAGTGTTATTTTCCGAATGGGTAAATTGCAGACCGGCTAAAAGGAACGTGGGATTCAATTTAGCGAGCGTTCGGAGTACGTCCAAATATTTAGGGTTTTCTGCGCTCATTTCCACCATGCATGCGAAAAAGTTCTTGGTTTGTTTAGCATCAAACGGCTTAGACAAAAGAGCGACAGATCCGGCTTCTCCCCAAGCGGACAAATGGTTGTTCGAATAGCTTGCAGATTCTATCGGGATTGTTGATATACCTTTTTAGAACGTTTTGAATTTCATCGACTTTTGCTGTAAACGCGACATTTGCAGGGTCAGGTTGGGGTAGAGTTTTTTGGCCGAATGCGGAACGGATCAAATCCAGACCGAAAACTTTGAGAACAACGACGGGCGCTGCAAGGCTTAGTGGCCACCAAGAAGTGGTCGCGGCGATCGCGCTTCCAGCGGCTGTAATTCCTATAATAATTTTATCCGCCAGCGCGGTGAGATCCTCTTCACGATTGGTAACAATTCGACTATTGAGATGAATCAGAGAGGTGCTAAATAAATTCCTCGATTGATATTCAAGATTTGCAGCAGACATGTTTTTAGCCTATTTTTATTTAATTAAGTTAAAGTATTTTATCTGTATTAATATTAAATTTCAAGTAAAACAATGATTATTGACTTCCGGCTTTTCCTCTGTTATAGGTTTTAAAAAAAGGGTTGCCATGAAAGGAAATATTAGAAAAGAAAGCGACAGCATGGGGGAGATCGACGTCCCTGCGGAGATGTATTTCGGGGCGCAGACGCAGCGGTCTCTTCACCATTTCGCGATCGGACGCGATGTGATGCCGCCCGAGATTTTGAGAGCGTTCGGCATTTTGAAAAAAGCGTGCGCGCTGGTTAATTTCGATCTGGGTAAATTGGATAAAAAGAAGGCCGACCTGATTGTGCAAGCGGCCGACGAGGTGATCGCAGGCAAGCTCAACGCCCATTTCCCTTTGCGCATTTGGCAGACGGGAAGCGGCACCCAGTCGAATATGAATGTCAACGAAGTGATTTCGAACCGCGCGATTGAATTGGCGGGGGGAAAGCTGGGAAGCAAAGATCCTGTCCATCCGAACGACCACGTCAACATGTCCCAATCTTCCAATGACACCTTTCCGACAGCGATGTACATCTCGGGGGCCGTCGAATTGCATTCGGTCCTTTTGCCCGCTTTGAAAAGTTTGAAAAAGGCTTTAGAGGTGAAAGAGAAAGAATTCCACGGCATCGTGAAGATCGGGAGGACCCATCTGCAGGATGCGACGCCTTTGATGCTCTCGCAGGAATTTTCGGGATATGTGGCGCTCTTAGAGAGGAATATCCGCCGGATCGAAACAGCCCTGGACGGCCTCTACGACCTGGCGATCGGCGGAACGGCGGTCGGGACAGGCTTGAATTCCCATCCGGAATTTGGAGCTCGGGCTGCGAAAAAGATTGCCGAGCTGACCGGGCTGCCGTTCCGGTCCCATCCGAATAAGTTCGCGGCTTTGTCGGCCCACGACGAGATGGTCTTTGCCAGCGGGGCTTTAAAAACGACCGCCTGCGCCCTCATGAAGATCGCGACCGATATCGCCTGGCTCGGATCGGGTCCCCGCTGCGGCCTCTTCGAACTGATTTTGCCGGAAAACGAGCCCGGCTCATCGATTATGCCCGGGAAAGTGAACCCTACCCAGTGCGAAGCGATGGCCATGGTCGCCGTCCAAGTCATGGGCAACGACGCGGCGATCGGATTTGCCGGATCGCAAGGAAATTTTGAGCTCAACGTCTTTAAGCCGGTTACAATTTTCAATTTCCTCCACTCGATCTTGATCATGAAAGACTCGATCCAGATGTTCGAGAAATTCTGCGTTCAGGGACTGAAGGCGAACCGGAAAAAAATTGACGAATATGTAAAAAATTCATTGATGCTCGTCACGGCGCTCACGCCCATTCTCGGCTATGACAAATGCGCGAAGATCGCCCATACGGCCTATGTGGATGGAAGCAGCCTGAAAGAGGCGTGCGTCAAGCTCGGCTATCTCAGCGGAGAGGAGTTCGACCGTTCCGTAATCCCCGAAAAAATGACTCACCCGTAACGCAATTCTTGTGCATAATTGGGCCGATTATTAAAATTGTGGATTTTTACAAGAGAAGTTTATGTTTCGGGCTTGGATCATCTGGCTGTTAAGCGCACTTTTTATGTGCTATAAATATGCGATCGAAGTATCGCCCAGCGTAATGACCAGCCACCTGATGGGTGAATTTTCTCTCAGCGGCGCCCAAATGGGAAATCTCGCCGCCTGCTATTTCTACGCCTACCTCCTCTTGCAAATTCCAGCCGGGCTTCTGGTCGACCGATGGGGTCCCCGCAAAGTCACGACAGTCGCCATTGTCGTTTGCGCGCTTGGAGCGTTTATTTTTTCCCAAGCCGAATCGGCTTTTGTCGCCTGCTTCGGCCGTTTTCTCTCAGGCGTTGGAGCCGCTTTCGCCGCCCTGAATTGCTTAAAGTTGGTCGCCAATTGGTTCCCAACGCGTCAGTTCGCGCTTATGGCCGGCCTGATGATGACTGTGGGAATGCTCGGCGCAGTCGGAGGCCAGGCGCCTTTGTCCGCGTTCATCTCTTATCTCGGGTGGAGGGAAGCGATGGGAGTTTTGGCCTTGGCCGGAGTTGTCCTTGCAGTATTGTTCGTCCTCGTCGTCAAGGATCAGGCCCCCCACCATCGGGAAGTCGACTTGATGGCCCCAAAAACAGGGGTGCTCAAAAATTTGAAATCGATCTTGCGCAACCGCCAAGCCTGGTATCTCTCGTTCTATAGCGGATTCGCTTTCGCTCCCGTCTCCGCATTTGGCGGACTTTGGGGAGTGCCGTTTTTGACTGAAGCTTTTGGGTACTCGTCCCAGGCGGCCGCTAGAGGCTCCTCGCTGATTTTTCTCGGGTTCGCAGTAGGAGCCCCGCTCTTCGGATGGCTCTCCGACAAAATGGGCAAGAGAAAGCCAGTCATGTTTTGGGGGACTTTAGTCGCATCTCTCTGCTTAATATCGGTCCTTTATTTGCCCCAGCTCGATGATATCCTAGTATTCAGCCTCCTCTTTCTTTTTGGCTTTTCGATCAGCACCTTCTTGCTCTGCTTTACTATGATCAAGGAGATCAATTACGCGGCTTTAGCTGCCACCTCGGTCGGCTTTATGAACGCTTTCGATGCTCTCTTCGGAGCCTTTTCCGATCCTCTCACTGGCAAAGTCCTCGATTTATGGTGGACTGGGACCGTCGTCAACGGCGCCCGGGTCTTTTCTCTGACCGCCTACCATTACGCCCTTTTCGTCCTCGTGATCTACTTTATCCTCGCATTAGTCCTCTTAAAGCCGATCCGAGAAACGCACTGCAAACAAGCCTACCCTTCCAACATGCCCTAACCGGATGTGAATTTCTAAGTCTCCTTAATCAGTTTTTTCTGATCACAAGTTCGGCAAAAGAATCAGAACAGGATAAACAGGATCGCTTCGCGCCAGGATATGCAAGATACAATTATTTATCCTTCGCATCTTGCCGCTTGCGATCATGCTTATCCTGTCCCATTTTGAACCACGAGAGCGCGAGATAAAAGAGGCTGTTGCTTACAAGCGCCCTCTGATCACAAGTTCGGCAAAAGAATCAGAACAGGATAAACAGGATCGCTTCGCGCCAGGATATGCAAGATACAATTATTTATCCTTCCGATCCTACCGCTGCGATCTTGCTTATCCTGTCCCGTTTTCATCCTCAGGCCGTAGCTTTTCCAAATGATTTCAAATTTATTTTGCACGTCTAATACAAGCAATTATTTGGATTTCTCTCGTTGATCGCGATAAATTGTTTTTTAATTGATTTAAACTAAATTAATTAGTAAAATAACTTAATCTTTTTAATAATATAGTATTGGTTTGTAATTATGGTCACGCTGCAAGCATTAAAAGACTCATTTCACATTGCCGCCGATAAATTTAAAACTACGGTCTCGGAGAAAGTCCTGCCGCCTGTGGTTACTTCGCTCGGAGTTACGGCTGTTCTGCACCCGCATCCCATCGTCAGGGCGTTGGGGACTATCGCCTGTACAGGCTTCATGGCCCACAAGGTCTTAGAAGGTGTGGTCGAGTCTCCCCATTTCAGGGCCGGAGCGGCGCTTGTCACCGCTGGTTTTGGATTCTATTCCCTCTATTCCGCGGCTATCGGAATTCTCCTCGTTGCAGGAGGCAAAAGCCTTTACGATTATTGCACCAAGCCGAGAGATCTTGAGCTGGATTTGGAGAGACCTGAAGAAGAAGCGACAACGAATGAAGATCCCGCACCAGCCAGCCCTTCCGCAGACGCGGCATCTCCTCGTGAATCTTCTCTGCCCCAATCTCCGATCGCATCGGAACTCGACGAAAAGCACAACGGACCCGAAGATGCGACTCCTCCATCCACTACGGATCATGACAGAGCGCTAGGAGACCTGCATGAACTGGAAACATCGCTCCCATTCACGCCTCCCTCTTCTGCATCCCTTTCTAGTCCTGTTACAATAGATGCGCCAGTTACCGTTTCATCTTCAGCATCTCTTTCCAATCCAGCCACTGTTTCCATCCCTATTCATACAGGAGATGCGCCAGTTGCTACGCCAAGACGGCGACCGCTTTTGCTCGCTGCGGCTCCAGGCTCGGATAGATCAGGCGGCCCCGCCGCAAGAACGCGCGCGGCGCGAAAGAGAAAAGCTGTGGAAGAGACAGACATACCGGGAAGTACGGGTTAAAAAAAGAAATAATTTTAATATTGAATTTTGATGTTTTAATAAGATAAATTGATTTGATCAAATAAACTTGAGGTAAGTAATATGGTTTCATTAAGTAAAATATTGCCCACGCCAGCAGAAGCCGGCGCAGTTTTAGGCGCCTTGGCACTGAGCGCGGTTTCAAAAAGTCCAGTCGCTTCAGCGATTAGCGCAGCCGCCTACGCCGGAGCCACAGCCAGTATGCTTGTGAAAGGGAGAGGCATTGAGATTCCTTTCAAAAAAGAGAATGTGGTAAAAGTAGCTGCCGGCGCAGGACTGGTATTAGGTTTTGCCGGTTATTTAAATGTTGTAGGGGCTGTTGTACTTGTCGCAGCAGTGGCCAGATTAGTTGTGATTAATAAAGATGTAGATAGAAGAGCCGTTGTCGCTCGCGCTTGGGAAGGCCATAGAGGCGAGGATGAGCAAGACGTTCAGCCAGTCACTAGAGCCCAACGGCGTGGAGGATATTCTGGAGAAGATGTGAGAAATATTCTCGATACCAACCCGACGAGCCCCCCGCATACTCGATCTGGAAAAGTCTACAGCCGAACCCGATAATTCAAGCATTCCCAAAGTAATAAGAGGCCTTTTTTCAAAGGCCTCTTCATTTCAATAAATTTCTTTAATCTCGATTATTTCAAAAAATATCTATTACTAGTATTTAAATATTCATTGATTTTATTAAAAATTATAAGTAAAATAGTGTAGATAAAAAATATAATCGAGAGTCTTAATATGGTTTCATTTCCAAAAATTAGTCCAACAATCGCTACCGTTGTTACGTACGCTGCTGCGGTAGGTTCGGCTGTAGTTGCAGCGACCCTCCCTCATTATTCTGTACCCGCATCCATAGCTTCCGCTGTATTCGCTGGCACGTCTTTACTGACGTCGGGAGCTGTAAAAATTTTTCGATATCCGAGAGAAACCTGCATCTCGATTCCCAAAATCGATGACCGGGTTCAAGACATTACGTTGGTAACCGCTGCAGTGGGAGTCGCCGCCGCAGCGTCGACTCATCCTAACTCTGCCTATTCCGCGGCGGCCCTTGCCGGAGGCATCTTTTTCTTGGCTGGCAAGCTTGCGGATGCGGTCCAAAATCCGAAAAATGAAGTCCCTGCTATGATTCAAACGATCGGTTTGGGCGCAGCTTCCCTCGCCGCATCTATGCATCCAGAAGGGCTCATTTCTCTTCTCGGGAAAGCCTCTCTGATCGCAGGGGCTGCAAACCTGGTCTTCAAAGGATTGAAAAAAACAGGGGATGTAGAGGTTGACACCTATCGCATCCAACCGCCCAGAACCGAATTCTGGGTGAAAAATCGAGTGATCAATGCGGCTTGGACAGGCTTATTCGCAGGCATATCCGTGTTGTGCGCGCATCATGCGACCAAAGCCCGAAAAGCGGGAGCAATTATTGCAGAAAGACTCCTAGCCGCAGAAAGCGCAGCGATCATGTCTATTCCTGCTTTTGACATAGGGAAACAACCCGCCGATTGGAAATTGATCGGAATTGCCGCAATGGCTGGATTGGCCTTCTATGCACCGACTGGAACAATGGCGGGTCTCATGGCTTTTTCAGTAGGCAAGTTGATGTTTGTGAAGCCAACCAGTACCATTTCCTCACTGACTATGCAGAATGCTCCTGCAGTTCCTCAAGTCCCTCCTGCAACGGCACCAAAACTTACCAGCAATGCTCAACCGACCGGAACGAAAGTCCCGGCCGCAACTGCTTCTTCTAGTATTTCTACCGCTTCTCGAGTTTCTGCTCGAAGGCCGCTGATCGAGGAAGAGGCGCCTTTAACTTGGCAAGATGATATGGAAAACGAAGATGCCGCAAGGGCATTCGCTGAAGATAAACACGAATTAGGCATTTTGGGTTACGATCCAGTTCAGGATGCGCGAAGAAGAGCGAGTCTGATTAGTAAAGCTAGATCGCGGCCTCCGATGCCAAAAGAACGTTCCGTTCCTGTCGAATCTTCTTCTGCACCTAGCGCGTCGTCGTCTCAATCAGCGTCTGCCGTCTCTAGTTCTTCCGCTCCCAGCAGAAAGAGAAAAGGGCCGAGCACAGAATCTACTTCCTCCGTTGTTGATAAGAAACAAAAGAAACCTGTAGCGGCCGCGGACAAGAAGACGAGAAAGCGAACCCGCGATGCTGAAACCGCTGGTTCTCCTCCTGTTTCCAGCAGAACGCGGAAAAAAGAGAAAAATTAATTTGATGTCAGATAGTCGTAAAGGTCCTTTTGATTCGTGATCAAAAGGCCTTTATGCATTTCGCAGACCAATTGCGTCGCTTCCAAAATTTCCGGATCGCCGACTCCAGGCATGCAGATCGCATGGATCCTTTTCACTTTTTCCCTGTCGTGCAAGATTTTTAGCCCGCTGAAATAATCGAGCCGGCTAAAGCCCTCTTCCGCTACGCGGAAATAGACGATTTGCCGGTTATAGAGGATTGCTTGAATGGCAAAAAAGAGCCCTTCGCTATTTTCCGGAGGATTGCCCAGCCGGTCTACGACTTGGGGCAAGGCTTGAAGGATATGGGGTGTCTTAAAGGCCCCTTTTTCCGCTTCGCCGAAAAGAACGATCACCTGCCTCATATCCGCCCCCCATATAGCTCACCCATAAATGGCATAGACTTTTATTTCAACAGGCTGGTTTTTTGGTGAATTTAAATAATTAATAATTCTATTTTATTTAGATATTGTTTTTTAGTTGAAATTATAATTAATGAATGATACTATGTTTATGCTAGTTAATAAAAATAAAGCGGAGGTTGCAAGATGTCAGCTATAATGAATGAAAATAGTTTTAACGCACTGGTTCAGGCGATCGCCGAACTTCCCGAGAATGTCCCTGTCCGTCTTACAAGGGAAGAGCTGCAAGCGGTCGTGAATGAAACGTTGAGGCTGACCCAGCTTACTTTTGGAACGATTTCCGAAGAAGATGTCGACAAGCTCGGCAAACTCCAAGATCTGGCGCCCCGGTTGCAAGCGATCGATGCAAATTGAAATTGTCAATTTTTTGACTGTTGAGTAACCTCCTCTCTTCTTTTTGTAGGAGGTTTTTATGGTCTTGATTCACGGGAACGCAACATCCCTTCAACAGATTTATCATGAAGCCCATTTATGGAACCAAGAGTTGCCGGGCACTGAAGAGACCATGAAAGAAGTGATCCGCTTGGCTGATGATTTCACTAAGAGCCTAAAGCAGATTCAACCCGATCCAAGCAAATATTCAAAAGAACAAATCAATCAACTGGATTCAGTTTTCAAAATGGCCATCTCTGCAAATCGATTTCTCGAGACATCAGAATCCTAGCTCTTGCTGCGAGGATGGAATTGGGCTCTTTTGCCCAGTTCCTCTTCGATTTCGAGGAGGCGGTTGTATTTGGCGGTCCGTTCGGAGCGGGAGAGGGAGCCGGTTTTGATTTGACCCGCATTGAAGGCGACGGCGAGATCGGCGATCGTCGTGTCCTCCGTTTCCCCGGAACGATGGGAAAAAACGACCCGGTAATTGTTTTTTTTAGCGAGGGCCACCGCTTCGGCTGTTTCCGTGAGCGTCCCGATTTGGTTGACCTTGATGAGGATCGCGTTGGCCGCGCGGGCATCGATGCCTTTCTGCAAATAACGTGTGTTGGTGACGAAGAGGTCGTCGCCGACGAGTTGGATGCGCCCTAATTTTTGAGTGAGGCGGATCCATCCTTCCCAATCGTTTTGGTCGAGGCCGTCTTCGATCGAATCGATAGGATAGCGCTCGACGAGCGTTTCTAAATAGGCGATTTGCTGCAGCGAATCCCGCTCGATGAACGGTTTTCCGGCCGTCTTCTTTTTCTTTTCCAAGTACATTCCGTGTTCGAAAAACTCCGAGGCTGCCGGATCCAGAGCGATCGCAATATCGATCCCTGGCCGGTAGCCGGCTTTTTCAATCGCTTGGAGGATGAGATCGAGCGCCTCCTCGTTCGATGCAAGAGGCGGAGCAAAGCCTCCTTCATCGCCGACCGCTGTGGACAAACCCTTTTTCTTTAAAAGTTCTTTCAGCTTGTGAAATACTTCGGCTCCCCATCGGACCGATTCGCGGAAAGCGGGGGCTCCTATCGGGCGGATCATGAATTCTTGGAAATCGATGCCGCTATCGGCATGGACTCCGCCATTGATGATGTTCATCATCGGACAAGGAAGGAGGGTCGCTTCTTTTCCACCGATGCAGCGATAAAGCGGCTGATGCTTGGAGGCGGCTGCGCATTTGGCTGCAGCGAGCGAAACGCCGAGGATCGCGTTGGCCCCGAGATTTTTTTTATTTTCCGTACCGTCTAAATGGATCATGGCGCGGTCAATCTCTTCTTGTTCGAAAACCGACCTTTCTTTCAAAAGTTCGTTCAAAGGACCATTGACATTCGTCGCCGCTTTCAGCACTCCCTTGCCGCCGTACCGTTTCGGATCGTTGTCGCGCAGCTCGACGGCTTCGTGTTCCCCAGTGGAGGCGCCGGAGGGGACGGAAGCTTTTCCTAAAAAACCGTCTTTTGTTTTTACGGTGACTTCCAAAGTGGGATTGCCTCTCGAATCCAGAATTTCGAGCGCATGGCAAGATTCAATCAGACTCATCGTTTTCTTTCCTTTTGGTGCGGTTGTCGGACCGGCCCGCGGCCTCGTCGAGCAAGGAACGGTACGATTCATAGCGGACCGCGGCAATTTTGTTCTCTTCTATGGCCCTCAAGACCGCGCATCCCGGCTCTGAGAAATGGAGCGCAGTCTGGATATTTACAGTCTTCCGCAAAGACTGCAATATCGGAAAAATGGGTGGTCACGTCCTCTTTTTTCAAGCTCCAAACGCCAAAGCTCCGGATGCCCGGTGTGTCGACGCAATAGCCTCCTTCTGGAAGAGCGATCAGTTCCGCAGTCGACGTCGTGTGCGTCCCTTTGAATGTCTTCTGGGCCATTCCCCCCGTTTTTAAATTGAGTCCGAAACAGGCGTTGATCAGGGAAGATTTTCCGACTCCCGATTGCCCGGAAAAGACGGTGGTCTTGTTTTTCAGTAATGAACGTAGGGCTTCGAGACCGATGTTTTTGGTTGTGCTGATGGAAAGGATCGGAAATCCAAGGGGCTCGTATGCGGCTAAAAAATCGCGGTAGCGGATCCGTTCTTCTTCTTTGGCTTCATCGAGAAGATCGATCTTGTTCACGACAATCACGGGATGGATCTTCCCCTTTGCGGCCGCGATCATATAGCGGTCGGCCAACGCGGGCTTCAGAGCGGGGCTTACGACCGAGATAGCGATGATCACTTGGTCGACGTTCACCGCGATGAGCTGCTCTTTTTTTCCGCTGATGTCAGTGCGGGCCAAATACGAATAGCGGTCTTCGATATGGATGATCGTCCCTTCTTTTTCTCCGTTCGGGGAAAAACGGACGATGTCTCCTACGGCGATGAGGTTTTTGGCCTGCATTTTTTCTTTTTTGAAAAGACCCTTCAAGCTGCAGAGATAAAGCGCCCCCTCGGAGTCGACCCAGCTCCCTTCTCCCGAGATCGCCACGACGCGTCCCCGTTTTAGGTTTGGATCGACGATCGCCTCTTCTTTTTTGATTTGATCGACATCGGTTTTCTTAAATTTCGATCGGTCGGTCTGCTGAGCGTGTTTTCTCTCTTTGCGCCAATGCTTCCGGTCTTTCGCGTGGAACTCTTCCTCAAAGTCGTAGTTGTCCCGTGTCATCGCGGCCTCATGGCGTAAAGGAGGATCGCCCCCGATGCGGCGACATTCAAAGATTCGACATGCGGGGCCATCGGGATCGTCACTTTTTGTGTGATGGTTTCGGTCCAAAGGCCGGGCCCTTGAGCTTCGTTGCTCAAGATAAGGGCGAGAGGTCTGGAAGGAGAGCTGGCGGCTGCTGCCGTATCTAGCGGTTCTCCATGAATATCGGCCGTATAGGCTAGGGCGTTTTTATCTATGATCCAGCGGGATATTTCTTCGGTCGATAGACGGGCATAGGGAAGGCGGAAAGGGGCCCCTTTGCCCGCCCTGAGGGCCTTGTCATTGAATAGGTCCACGGTGCCCGGAACGGTCAAAATCGCCCCTTCCCAGTTTAACGCGAGAGCCGTCCGGAGCAGGGTGCCGAGATTGCCGGGATCGGAAATTTGGTCGAGAATGACAAGAAAATTTTTTGAAAACAGGTCTTGAGGAGGGGGGAGAAGCACTTCCGCGGCAAAGCCATCGGGATGCTCGAGTCCCGTTATTTTTTTCAGGATGCTCTCCGAAACGAGGTACTTTTCTTCGGCGGGGATGCCGCTTTCGGGGCGGAGGGTCGCCAAAGAGAGGAGGGGGATTTCTTTGGAAATCTCCCGGATCATTTTTTCTCCGACGAGAAGAAGCCTCTGAGCGTCTTCACGATAAGGCCGCTCGGTCCGCAAAAGGTACCAATGTTTGACAATGGGGTGTTGTAAGCTCGTTATCGTTTTTGTTAGCATTAAAGACAGTATGGATGATTCCAAAATATCTAAAAAGAGCGGTTCTCGTTTCAAAGAGATGACACGGTCTCTGGCGCTCAGGGTCTTCGCGGTCAGCTTCCTTTTGCTGATCATCCCTTTGTTTCTTCAAAATTTATTCCTCTATCGGCAGGAATTCCAATACCGGCTCGCCGACATGAAGGAAATCCTCGACGTGATCGGCAAAGAGAGGGAGGCCTCGATCGAAGATTTCATCGATATGGAGTGGCAGATTCTCGATATCGTAACCGCGGATGTCAATAACCATATAGAACAGCTCCAGCTCAAGCAAATCCCGATGCCGAAAGGGGCCCAGGACCATTTCGCGATCTCCAATTCCCGCAAAAACGCTCTTCTCATAGGGAAAAAAATTTCCTCCGCTTACGCGGTAGCCATCCCAGTCCCGTTCGATCAATTGATCGCCGAGATGGAGGTTGAGAATCTCCCCTTTCCGATCCGGATGGCGCTTGTCGATGAAAAAGGGACTGTTTTCGCCGAAAATAAACCCGCGGAATCGGGCCCGCTATTGACAGTCAAAGAAACGGTCCCCAGCGCCGATTTCAACCTTTTGCTCACGGTTCCCGAATCTTCGATCGCTGAATTGCAGAAGAAAAGCTACTACTACCGACTTGCCACGTTGATTTTTTTCATTGGAGTGATCGGCGGCATCGCCGTATGGTGGCTGACGAGCCGGATCGCAAAACCTCTGAAATCTTTGGGAAAGACGATGCAGCGCGTTTCGGAGGGGGCCGTCCATGTCCGCTATACGCCTGACCGGATGGGATTTGAAATCAACGAACTCGGCAAACGGTTCAATGAAACGGTCGACGCTGTTCTTCTCCATTCTCAAGAAGCGCAAAAAGAGCGGATCGAGCGGGAAAAATTGGCCGAAGAATGGCGCATCGGCCACGACATCCAAGCGGGGCTATTCCCCAAAGATCTGCCCGGTTTTCCCGGAATCGATTTGGCCGCCGCCTTTGTTCCCGCTAAGGAAGTCAACGGCGATTTCTACGATCTTTTCGCCCTCGACAATGGACAGCTCCTCATCGCGATGGCCGATACGGCCGGCAAGGGGATTTCAGCTTGCATATATTCTTTGGGGCTGAGAAGCATGCTCAGGAGCCTCGCCTCAACCACCGACGATTTGTCTGAAATCGTGTTGAAGGCGAACGATCTTTTTTGGATCGACGCGAGAAATACGTCGATGTTCGCCTCTCTTTGGGTGGCCCTTTACGATCCGGAGAAACGACTTTTAACTTATTGCAGCCAAGGCCATCCGCCCGCGCTGTTGAGGCGCCATCAAAAAATCGAGGAGCTGTGGACGGGAGGGATCGCGCTCGGAGCGCAAAAATTCGATGCGGTCCCGAAATCGGAAATCCAATTAGAAAAAGGAGATTCGCTGCTCCTCTACACCGACGGGATCATCGAAGCGCACGATCCCGAAGACCAGCTTTTTGGAAAAGAGAGGCTGCACAAATTTTTTCTCGCGAAGAAAAAAGAATCGGCCCAGCAATGCGTCGACCGCCTTTTAGAAGAAGTGAAGAGTTTCAGCGGCACAGCGCCCCAGCACGACGACATGACTCTTTTAATTTTGCATATCTCCCATTGAAGTGCGGCGGGGGAAGCCCCCTGCGCGCCCCCCCATTTTTTAACCACCGAGGACACAGAGAGGCACCGAGGCGGGGAAGCCCCGCACCCCAAAAGGGAGAAAAGATGTGAGAAGCTTTTTACATATCATTGAAATGCGGCGGGGGCTTCCCCCGCCGCATGATCAATCCTCTCTGGTGCAAACATAGTTATTGAAAATAATTTTTTTTTGTTGCAAGGGTGGGAATTATACGAATCATTCAAACCGTGGAGGAATTATGGCAATGCGCAAAAGAAAAAGAAAGTCGGCAAAAAAGACATCCCACAAAAGAAAATCGGCACGTAAAAGATCATCTGCAAAAAGAAAATCTACGAAGAGAAAAACCGCGAAAAGAAAAACGGCTCGTAGAAAAACAGCGCGCAGAAAAACTTCCCGAAGAAGAAGAAGCTCTGCTCGCGCGATGAAAAAAAGCGGCACTGGCGGAGAATCTCAAGCCCAGCAACAGAACGAACAATAATCAGCTGATGATTCTAAATAGGGGCTCGAATGAATAGAGCCCCTGATCTAATTTCACGCTCTTCAAATCAGCAAAGTCTTTTAACGCTAACGGTTCTTTGAATAGCCGCAGCGCTTTTTTTTCTCCGATCTCCTCTGCAACCGTCCCATAAAGCACCTCGATCTCTTCCGCTTGCTTTTTCAATCGGCATGCTTGCAGTGCGACCCCTTTCAAAAAATAGACGATCCAATTTTCCCAAGCGTTTTTTTCCGAAATATTGAATAGCTTCCGGAAATAATCGAGGCGGTTTTCTTCAAAATAGTGGCTGAGAAAAAAAAGAGGCTGGGAAACGAGCCCTTTTTTCCATAAGAAAAGAGGGATGAAAATCCGTGCGACCCGGCCGTTGCCGTCCATGAAAGGATGGATGATCAAAAACTGGGCGAAGAAAATCGCGAGCTGGACGAGGGGATCCTTCTCCTTTTTCCGCATGTAGCGGCTTAACGCGGACATATAGCCGTCGATTTTTTTGGCTGCGGGAGGAAGAAAATAGGCCTCTTCGATGGGGCGCCCTTGCGGACCGATCCAGTTCTGCCTTTTCCGGAAACGGCCGATCTCTTTAGGGTTCGGAGCATCCTGTTTCACGATCGCATGCAGCCGGCAAAAAAATCGGCTGCCGTAAGTTTTTTGACGGATCGCCCACTCCAGCCCTTTTTGCGCGTTCTCAATTTTTTGCAGCAAAGGGAAGCGGTTTTCCTCAGCCGATCTTTCGATCGAAAAACGGATCGCCTCTTTCACATCGGCCTCGATATTTTGTCCCCGCAGGGAATAGACCGATTCCTGCCATTTGAACAATTCAAACAGAAAAGAGGGACAACGCTTCAGCGTTTCATCATATCTGCCCAAAGCATCGCGCGCCTCTCCAAGAGAGGGGACAATTTTGCCCCAATCGAGCTGACGCAGAGGGAGGCGATGAGGAATACAATTTTTAATATCCATTTATTTTTCAAATAATGAATAAACAGATTTTTAACAATATATATCTTATTTAGCCTGTAACTTTAATTACTGTTTTGTTATTATTGATTATTATTAATAAATAATAACGAACGGGTTTTGTATTATGCCTTCATCAGTAAATGCTCGTAATTTCGCAAGTTTATTAAATTTTTCTTTGAAATCCACAGACTCAGGCTGTTTCGATGCATTGTCTCGCTTTGTCCAGGATGCCGATAAAGTATCTGGAAATAAAAATTTTAAATTTGCAAGCAATGTAGAATTAGCGAATTTCCGAGGATTGAGCCAGCAACTCCAATTCCTTCTCGATTTCTCTAAAATCGAGAATAAACGGATTTCGCGCGGCGAAAAAGAAGCTGCCCTTACAGTGGCTGCCGTTGTAAAAAAACATTTACCTTCTCTTACGAAACTGTACTACTCAACCCCGAGCGGGGATTTTTTCAAACCTCAAAAGAAAGCCGCCGCAAAACCCTTTCTTACTATGATAGAAAGAGGCGATCAAAAATCAGTATTCGGAAAGAAACCTGAATTATTGACGGAAGATTCGCTAGCTCCCAAACCTTTTGTTACAAATCTGCAAAGAGGGGAAGATCCGTTTTATAAATCGGTATTGAGAAAGAAACCTGAATTATTGACGGAAGATTCGCTGGCTCCCAAACCTTTCGTAACAAATCTGCAAAGAGGGGAAGATCCGTTTTATAAATCGGTATTGAGAAAGAAACCTGAATTATTGACGGAAGATTCGCTAGCTCCCAAACCTTTCATTAAAGACTCGCAAAAGAGAAAGGTTCTGCAGTCTAAACGATTCTTTGTAGAAACAGAAGAATCTACACAAAACTCTCTCAGACTCGATATCGCTTCCGAAACCGAAACCGATTCCAGCCCATCCGTCGGTTCGCCCTCAAGCAACGACTCTGAATGGTCGCTATAAGGAGATTCAATGTCTTCGCTAGCTCTCAGTCGAAATTTGCATCAGTCCTATCACATGAATAGATGGGAAAAAGATCATTCTGGTTATACACGCCGGGATCGTCGGATCACCGGCTGGGTCTCGAAAAAATTGAATAGTTCTCAGAAATCGGCTTTGCTCCCTGATTTTATTTTGTCGAATCGGCATCTACGGAGAATCTATTTGCAGAGTAGCAATGTTCTCCTCTATCCAGCGATTCAACAATCAGTACAAAATTTTTTGCAGCGGGATTCTATCTATGTTTTACAAAAATTGCCGAAAGAAATGTTGGGTTCTGGCGCCGACGGAAGAGTTTTTGCTTTTTCGGATAAATCGGGTCTCGCTTTAAAAATTTGCGATCCGATCCCTGAAGAAGAGGGTAAAAAGAGCGAAGATCGATTTGAAAGAATGGAGATGTGTAAAAGTTATCGAGAAGCAAAAAAGCTATATGAAATCTATCGATCGCAATTTTCATCGCCAAATCTTCTTTCTGTGAAAGGTCTTGGGTATGTGGCGGAGATAGATCTCTGGGGAATCGTCTATGATCGGGTAGAAGGGGAATCTTGGTACGCAATAAAGACTGGGTCTCCTTTTATTCATCAATTGATCCCCCTCGCAATTCGAGTGATGCTAGGAACTGCTAGCGGATTAGCCGTTTTGGACCAAGCGGGTTGGGCCCACGATGATTTACACGATCACAATATCATGGTGAATTCGAATGGAATTCCGATTGTCATAGATTTTCCGACATCGCCGAATCCCGATCCATTGACGACCAGACAAAAATTCGGCGAAATGTTTAAAAAGGCGCTTTCGAGCGCAAAATGGAAATTGGGAACAAAGGACGATGATTTTCTCGATGTCCGCCAATCGTTGATTGCACTGTGTAATGAATGTAATAGCGATGTAAGTTTAGAGGCTTTGGGTTGGAATGAAATCAAATCGCGTATCGAACGGCTTTCCTAGAAAAAAATAAACCATCATAATTTCTTTGCTGCTTTTTCGAGCAACTGTCGATGCTCGAGGTCTCCTTGGGCTTGATCGAAGGGCCTCTCTGATGTTTTTGTGTAGTGGAAGCCGATGAAGGGGATCTCAAAAACCGAGGCGATTTCTTCCGCCTCCAGCAAATGGCGCTTTTGGTCGTCGATGAAAATGATTTTCGTCGGACGCTGATCGCTCTTTTCTATTAGACGATGCAGCGCCGGCCCCTTTTTCTGGTCGATGGCGAATAGGATGCCGTTTTCGTAATGGCCTGTTGGGCCGGATTCTAGGGCGATTTTTGGAGCGTGGCTGGAAAGATCGATCCCCAACCGTTCGAATTGCATGATCGTCGTCGGGCAAAGATGGGGGCCGCGGGCTGTCAGACCAAGGACCGCTCCGGCCGTTTGCTTGATCCTCTCTATTAAGTAGAGAATTTCCGGTTCGGGAGTGCGGATCGGACAAAGATCGACAATTTTTAAATACTCTTCATCGACCGATCGGATGACCTCGTTTTTGTCCTTTCCTTCCGCCATCTGTTTGGCGAATTCATGGTAAAACCATTTCGTCCGCCCCGCTTGCAGCTCCGATTCAAGGAGGGTGTCGTCGATATCGAAAAGGACCCAGGTCGTTTCATCGACAAAGGGGAGGATTTCTTCCATTCTTGTTGTTTCAAAGATTTCGGCGTAAAGAACAGTGAAAACCGAGAGGAATAAAATTAGGTAACGGGCCATATAGGACTCTTTTTTAAACGTTCGATAATAGGTGCGGGTTCGTGGATCTGTTCGTTGATGGAGATATCATCCGCCTCTTCCAAAAGGGCTCCCATCGTTTTGCCAGGGGCGATTCCCGCTTTGAGGAGGTCGTCCGATTTTACGACGGGATCATGTTTGTGGATCCGCTCAATCGATTTTTGCAATAGTTCCATCCTCGATTCATGCTCGCGGAAAAAAGCGGCTCTGCGTCGGGTCTCGAAATGGGAGGCGATGATTTGAAGGGAAATGGCGGTGAATCCGTTCGCATAAAAATAGGCCCATTCGGACAGCTTGACCGGCCTCTCTTGATGCAGATCGATCCGGATCAAGTCTCGGGCATGAAAGAGAAAAGCGGCGAATTGCTGGTCTAGATTGGATAGTTTGAGTTTTTTGCAAATTTGGATCTGTTCGTTGAGGGAAAAATCGGGAAACAAAGCGAGGATCGACGCGATCACGGGGGCTTTGAATGGATAGTCTTTAATCGGGGCGAGCCGTTTTTCGATCTCTTCCAAAGGCGTATTTTTGAGAGGTGGGAAAATGGCTCCGAGCAGGCCGAACTCGTGGAGCTGGATCAGCATGGGGCGGAGTTTCCCGAAATCGTGCCCTTTTGTAAATTCCTGCCAGATCCGCTCGATCGCCACGGCAGGGAACAGCTCTTCGGCATGGGCGCGGATCGCCTTTTCCGTTTCCGGCTCGATCGCAAACCCAAAACGGCATGCGAGGCGCACTCCCCGCACCATCCTCAGCCGGTCTTCCTTGATCCTTTGGTGCGGATTGCCGATGGCGCGGATCACCTTCGCCTCTAAATCGGTCCGGCCGTTCACGTAATCGAGGATTTCATCCCGAAACGGATCGTAGAACATCCCATTGATCGTGAAGTCGCGCCGCTTCGCATCTTCGACCGCGGTCGAAAATTCGATCTTCGTCGGGCGGCGTCCGTCTTTATAGTCGACGTCTTGCCTAAACGTCGCCACCTCGTATTGATGCCCCTCCACGATGACGAGCACAATGCCAAACGAAATCCCGATCGGCACTGTGTGGGGAAACAACGCCTGTACCGTTTCCGGCGGCGCGTTCGTGGCGATATCGATATCGTCCGACGGGTGGTTCAAAAGAAAATCCCTCACCCAGCCGCCCGCATAATAGGCGATGAATCCGGCTTTCCCCAACGTCTCTACAATGAATCTCGCCTGCGGATGCTCTTCCATACCCTCAGTTTGCCAGAACGATCCCCTCTTTTCGACTGAAAAATCGTTCCTGTGAGCAAGAATCAATCTCGATTAAAAAATTTTATGCATTTCTGTGTTTCTGTATTTGTGGTATGATGAAGAAAAAAAGGAGGAAAAAATGTCCGTAAAAACTTCGAGACTCACTATCGATTTGCCCAAAGCGGATCATAAACGTTTAAAGATGGCAGCGTCAATGATGGGTACTACTATGAAAGAGCTCGTTCTAATGAGTGTTGAAGAATTCATGCAAAAAAAACCTAATAAGGTAACATTAAAAGCCTTAAAACAATCCGAAGTCGGAAAAAACCTTAAAAAATTCGACAGTCTAGACGATCTATTTGAGGATCTTGGAATCTAATGTTGATACCAGTCCGTACAACGCAATTCAAAAGAGATATCAGATTGGCTGAGAAGCGGGGCAGAGATTTGTCCAAGCTTAAGACGATCATGACGAAATTGGCAAAAGAAGAGTCCCTTGATTCTAA
The DNA here is from genome assembly GCA_963713105.1 of uncultured Chlamydiae bacterium. Lineage (GTDB taxonomy): Bacteria > Chlamydiota > Chlamydiia > Chlamydiales > SM23-39 > CAVQKJ01. The sequence continues at coordinate 73,428 of CAVQKJ010000003.1, read as the reverse complement.
ATTTAAAGACCATAAATTGACTGGTAACTATAAAGATCATCGAGAATGCCACGTAGAACCCGATTGGCTTTTGATCTACAAAATATCACGTAAAGAGATCATTTACGTCAGGACGGGAACTCACTCTGATTTATTCCAGAAATAAATACACTTCCTCAATGTGACGCCAATCGATCTTGGACAGGACGTAACGAGGGCACTTGCATTAAGTCCTATACCTTCATCAGCGCAGAGAGGCTGTGAAAAAATGGAGACTTCCACCGATTTTGATGAGGTTTTTCTGCAATTATTTTGATTCAAGACGAGGGCAACTCGAAGAGAGTTGTCCGAAGGCTTGAAGCAAAAAAAGGGCCAAAAAGCTCGCAAAAACGGCTGGGTATCGATTTTTTCACAGCCTCAGAGGCGCGAAGCGCGCAGCAGAGGTAGAGGGGACGCAGAGGCAGCGAAGCGGAGGATAAAATCCTCTGCACATCATTTTTCCGCGTTTCGCGGCTATTATTTTCCGCCGCGCTTCGCGGCCTCTGCGTCCTCTCTACCGCTGCTGCGTGCGCTTCGCGCGCCTCTGCGCTGATGAAGGTATAGGACTTAATGCAAAGGCCCCTGTTACGCCCCGTCCAATGCTTAATTGGCGCCTCCCCACTGATTCACAGCTCTAAAACACGGCGATTGTGGAGAAGGAGTAGGCGAATTCGTCGCGCACTCGTCTTTCGAAGTTGAGGTGGAAGCGGCCGGTGAGCGAGAGAGTGAATCCGTAAAAGTAGCCGAACCGGTCTTTGTTGCGGTAATTGATCGAGGGGACGTCGCCTCCGCCTGCGATGTGAAGCTTTGAGTGGAGATAGGTGCCGCCGACGTAGGGCGTGAAGAACCAGAAACGGGAAGAGAGTCCTGCGCTGATCTGCCATTCCCGCATATTGAATTCATGCTTAGACAAGTCGATCGGTATACTGAGCCGGTTGAAATATTTGAAGAAGGCTTTGGTGGAAGAGGGGACTGTGAAATAGGTAAAATCGCCGCTAAAATAAGTCTGTCCCCATTGTAAAAGGACGGCTTTTGTGCCGACGCTCCAAGAAAAATGGTGGGTGGTTTGGAAATCGAACACGGTTTCAGACACTTCGTCGAAGGTGGGATTCTCTTTCCATTTCGCATGTTCTTTGCTTCCTCCTACTGTCCCGAAGATTTGGAGCCGTTCGATGAAGATCATCGAAAAACTGGCCTGTTGGGAATAGATTCCGAAGGTCCTGAATGCATTGTTCGGGTTGAATTCTGGATCGGGCTGCTTCGCTTCGTACCGTTTGTTCGAAATATAATCGGCGATGTATCCGGATGTGAATTTAAAATACGGATAGCTGGTGGAAAAAATTCCGGTGCTCATCAAAGCGGGATCTGCCGGATTGCCCACATAGGCTCCGAATAATAATGAAGGACAAACGAAAACGAGAAAAAAAAACCACCGCATGTCGCAGAGTATACTCTAACTTTCGATTTCTGGTATAAAGATCGTATGACAAAATCAATTCTGAAACTCCCCGAAATAGTCATCAATCAGATCGCCGCAGGCGAAGTCGTTGAAAATCCCTCTTCTATCGTCAAGGAATTGATCGAAAACAGCATCGACGCGGGGGCGAGCCGGATCTCCATTGAAATCAACGGAGGAGGGCAGCAATCGATCTCCATCGACGACGACGGATGCGGGATGTCCTATGAGGACGCGCTCGCCAGCATCGAAAGGCACGCCACCTCGAAAATCAAGACTGCTGAAGATCTTTCCACTCTTGCGACGATGGGGTTTCGCGGAGAGGCGCTCGCCGCGATCGCAGCGGTGTCCCATTTTGAAATGGCGACATCGAACGGCAGGGAGGCGACCTGCCTCCGCGTTGAAGGAGGGCGTTTTGAAGGCGCCGAGCCTTGCGCCCGCAACCGAGGGACCACAATTTCCATCCGCTCTCTCTTTTTCAACGTACCTGCGAGAAAAAAATTCCAAAAATCGGCCGCTTCTAACGCTCTGCAAGTGAAGCGCGCGGTCGAGAGCCTTGCCCTGGCCCATCCTGAGATCGCTTTTTCTTATGTGTCGCAAGGGAAAAAAATCTTAGAAACTGCAGGAAAAAACGGGAAACAGAGAATCGAGGAAATCTTGGGCTCCTTTGAACATGAAATTCAATTCGAACAGGGAGACGTCCGGATTTGGGGATTTGCCGCCTCTGCCGAAAATGCGATCCTTAACCGAAGCGGACAGCACGTATTCATCAACCGGAGAGCGATTTTTTCGCCCTTGATTTCCCGCGCCGTAAAAGAGGGGTTCGCTACACGGATCGACGCCTCATCCCATCCGGTCTTCGTCTTATTTATTGAAATGCCTCCCGATCAGATCGACGTGAATGTCCATCCTCAGAAAAAAGAGGTGCGGTTCCAAAACGAAGGGAAAATGTTCCGGCTCGTCCAAGAAGCCGTCTCCTCAACGCTTACCGCGATGGCAAGTCCCGCCCCTTTTCCATCCTTTTCCTTCCAAGACGCGCCGCAATTTCCTTGGGAAGCTCCTTTTACTCCAGAAATCCGCCCTTTTATTGCAAGCGACGAACCGAAGTTCGACTTTATCTACCCTGATAGATTTTTAGCCATTTGCGGAAATTTTCTCCTTTTGCAAAATGAGGGTCTCCTTCTGGTCGATTTAAAAGCGGTCCATGCGCGTCTTCTCTACGAATCTCTCGCTGTTGAAAAACAGCCCGCCCAAGCTTTGATGTGGCCTCTCGAAATAGAAATCGGACGCAGCTTGGAAAATTTGGATTGCGCGGAGGCGCTGAACCGGATCGGGATCGAGTGCCGGATGGTGGGGGAAAAGACCTTGGCGGTCGATGCGCTGCCCCCATGTTTAGAGGCGGGGGATTTCCCCGATTTTTTTGCGAAATGGCAAGAGGGAATGGAAGTCGGAGCGTTGGCTGCTCGATTTTGCCGCGGCCTGAAGAAAATTTACTCTTTAGATGAAGCGCAAATGCTATGGCGGCAATTGCAAAAATGCAAAGACCTGCGCTACGATCCCATCGGCAATCCGATTTGGACCGAGATCGATTGCAACGATTTAGAACGGTGGATGGCAAAAAAAAGATGAAAGAGCAAAGGATAAAAAAACTGGCCCATTCCTTGATCGGCGTAGACGGGTGCTTCGTCGAAGAACAGGCCGACCTTTTTTATTTGACGGGGCTTGTGTTGTCCATAGGGCGCTTATGGGTGTCTCCGAAGGATGCTTGCCTTTTCGTAGATGGACGCTACTTTGAGAAAGCGAAACAGGACGCGCCGTGCCGGGTCGAATTGAATACCGAAAAAAATGTCAAAGAGGCGATGCAAACTGCAAAACGGGTCTCTTTCGACAGCGCATATGTGACGTATAATGGATTTTTAGCGCTTAAAAAAGGTTATCCCCATATCGAATGGGTCCCCGTTTCCAGTCCTGTCAAAAATTTGCGCCTTTACAAAGACGCGCACGAAATTGGGGCCCTGCGCAAGGCTGCCCAGGTGACTTGGCAAGGATATCAGCACATCCTGAAAAATTTAAAGGAAGGGATCAGCGAGGCTGAAATCGCCCTCGAATTCGAAATCTTTTGTCGTAAAAACGGTGCTTCGGGACTCTCTTTCGATCCGATCATCGCCTTCGGGGAAAATAGCGCCTACCCCCACTACCGAGCGGGAAACGCAAAGCTCCAAAAAAATCAGATCGTGTTGATCGATGTAGGCGCAATCGTCGATCGGTACTATGGAGATATGACCCGTGTTTTCTTTTTTGGAAATCCAGATCCCCGCCTGGCCCATTTCCACCATCTCGTCGCAACTGCACAGCAAAAAGCCGTCGCCCATGTCCGGCCCGGTGTAAAACTGGGCGATTTGGACCGGATCGTGCGGGAGGAATTCCGCAAAGAAGGCGTCGAAGAGCTCTACACTCACAGCCTGGGGCATGGGATCGGTTTGGAAGCGCACGAATACCCCCGCGTCAAAGTCGACGGAGAAGACAAAGACCTTGTCCTAAAACCAGGCATGGTATTCACCATAGAACCCGGCCTCTATCAGCCAGGCCTAGGCGGCATCCGCTACGAGGACACCATCCTAGTCACCGAAACCGGCTGCGAGAATTTTTATCCTTTGAGATAATGTAACCTAATTGGTTACAATGTTATTAATTGATAAGGATCCTCATGGCGATCAAAACTTTTAAACACAAGGGATTAAAAAAGTTTTTTGAGCCCGGGGTCAAAAGCGGCATCCAGGCATCCCATGCAAATAAAATTGGACGTATTTTGGATCGCCTTAATTCAGCAACAGAAGTCAAAGATATGAACGCCCCAGATATGATTTTCACCCATTAAAAGGGGATTTAAACGGATTCTATTCAGTTCACATTAATGGGAATTGGACGATCATTTTCCAATTTGAAAATGGTGAAGCTAGAAACGTAGATTTAATGGATTACCACTAGCAATAGGTAATTATGGCAAAGGCAAAGAAAAGAAAACCCACTCATCCAGGAGAGATCCTTGACGAGGATTACATTAAGCCTCTTAATCTAAATTTGCAGAAACTTGCGGATAGATTAGGAATTGCTAGGAATACTTTATTTAAGATACGGGCATGCAAAGCAAGGATTACTCCTGCTATAGCGCTCTCTTTAGCAGATGCGTTCGATACGACTCCTCAACTCTGGCTCAACTTACAGGCAAATTATGATCTATGGGTCGAGGATCAAGAACATAAGCCTATTCGTCCGATTGTAAAAAATGGCGAACTGCTTCCAAGCGAGAGAAACATCACGATCGCCGCCAGTTCAAGGAAATGAAAAAAACAGGCTTAGGTGGTAACAGGCCTGGGATCTGAGCATCAGGTGACAGGATATGCAAGATACGCGCGAAACGCACGACAGGATATGCAGGATAAAAAATAGATGGGTGAATACAAGCTTAAAATCTTTCAGTCCTAGGAATTGAAGAGAGAGTATTACCTCGCATAATTCCTAACGTTTACTTCTCAGGGCTGAGGCTTATTGAGCTTGTATTTACCAATCCATTTTTTTTATCCTGCATATCCTGTCGTGCGTTTCGCCTGCTCCGCTTAAAAAAGGTTCCCCGAACCTTTTTTAAGTTTCCGCAGCCTACATATCCTGTCACCTTACGCTTACCTCCCAGGACTGCTCCCTACCGAGCCTGCATACACTGTCTTGTGGCACAAGCTCTCGGATTAAAAACGCGAATCGCTTATCCTTGCGTCATGCTCAGTTTTCGAAAAAAGCTCCTCTTAAGCGACATCGTCCTGTTTTTGATTTTTATCGCGCTCCTCTTTCCGTTCGTCGATAAGACGGTCGAAAACATCATGCGCAAATCGCTCAACAGCCGCGCCTCGCGCCTCATTTCCCATCTGAAGAGCGCGAAAAACCTCTCGAGCATGATCCAGATCATGGAGACTGAATCGGAATTCATCTTCCAAAGGGTCGTATTGCTCGATGCGAATGGAAAAATCCTCTACGATACGATTTCCCGATACCTTCCCACGGCGCAAACGCAGTTGGCCGAAGAATCGATGGAAGAGGTGCAGGAGGCGATCCGCACAGGGCATGGATACCATGAACATTTTTCCCCGGTTTTCCAAGAGCCCTTCGCCTACGTAGCCCTGGCTTTCGAGGCCAATGCGCAAAAATATATTTTGCGTACCGGATTTCCTTATAGCGAGATCCACGCGCTCACGATCGATTTCATCTTCGGTTTTCTCCTTTTAGGCGCTTTCATTTTACTCCTTTACAGCATCATGACGTGGGTCATCGTCAACCGATTGACGCGCCCGATCCAGCAGATTATCGACGCGATCCTTCCTTACCAAGAAGGGAGAGAGAGTTCTTGCCGCGGTTCGATCTCAATAAAACATCCAAAGACGAATTCGGAAAACTCGCTTTCACGCTCAATTCATTGACGAACCGGATCCAGAAACAAATCGAAAACCTGATGCGCCAGCGGAAAGAGACGGAAGGGATCCTCGAATCTCTGGGAGAGGGGATCGTAGCCGCGGACACGAACGGCAAAGTGACATTTGTCAACGAAGCGGCTTGTGAAATGCTCGGCGTTTCCCGCGAGGAAATCATTGGGCAGTCGCTTTACAAAGTACGAGGCCAGGCAGAGGAGCTTTGTCTGAAAGGGCATGAAATGATCCTCCAGTCGCTCCGCTCTCCGGAACCTTCGATTGAAACGTTCATTCTGCAAAATCCCGTTCAGGGGGGGCCGAAGATTTACCTCGATTTGATCTCCGCTCCTTTGGCCAATCAGTCGGGCGCCCTTCTCGTGCTCCAAGATAAAACATCCGATTATAAAATCGTCGAAATGGGCAAAGATTTCATCGCCAATGCCTCTCATGAACTTAGGACTCCCATCACGATCATCCGGGGATTCGCCGAGACGCTTCAAGATTTGCCTGATATTTCGAAAGAGATGCTCAGCGAGATCACTGAAAAAATCGTCCGGACTTGCGGAAGGCTCGACAAATTGGTCCGGAGCCTTTTGACTTTGGCCGATATCGAAAATCTATCGGAAGAGCGTTTCATGCCGGTCGACCTGGTTTCCTTGATTGAGAACTGCAGGCATTTCCTTCTCGCCGCGCACCCGGAGGCGAAAATTTCCATCAAAAGCGAGGTCTCCCATGCAAAAATCCTCGCCGACGGCGATTTGATCGATCTCGCCATCACGAACCTGCTTGAAAACGCGGTGAAATACTCCCAAGGGCCCGCCCAAATCAAAATGAACCTCAAGAAACTTGGAAACGAAATCCATCTCACCGTAGCGGACCAGGGGATCGGGATTTCCGAAACGGATCTCCCGCTCATCTTCGGCCGGTTCTACACGGTCGACAAGGCCCGCTCCCGCAAATCAGGCGGCGCCGGACTCGGCCTCTCCATCGTGAAAACGATCGTAGAAAAACACAAAGGCCGAATCCACGTAGTTTCCCATCTAGGCAAAGGCAGCGAATTCACGCTAATCTTCCCCCTAAACAAAAGCTAATAAATCCGCAGCAAGTGAATAGAAGCTGGGGAAGTAACAGTCTTAGGATGTGAACATCAGGTGACAGGATATGCAAGATACGCGCGAAGCGCACGACAGGATATGCAGGATAAAAAATAGATGGGTGAATACACGCTTAAAATCTGTCAGTCCTAGGAGTGAGTTGCATAATTCCTAACGTTTACTTCTCAAGGCTGAGGCTTATCGAGCTTGTAATTACCAATCCATTTTTTTTATCCTGCATATCCTGCCGATGCGCCGCGCATCGTATCCTACATATCCTGTCACCTGATGCTTACATCCCAGGACTGTGACTCCCTCAGCCTCTATTCACTATCTTGTGCTGCCTAGGACTGTTACTTTCCAAACTCTTATTCCCCTATCTTTTTTTTATCCTGCATATCCTGTCGTGCGCTTCGCGCGTATCTTGCATATCCTGTCACCTGATGCTTACATCCCAGGACTGTGACTCCCTCAGCCTCTATTCACTATCTTGTGTTGCGAGACTGCGAGAAATTAAGAGTTTTCGTGGAGGTAGACGTTTTTGCGCAGGGAGATTTGGGTGTCGGGGTCGTTTTCGACGAGGGTTTTTTTGGAATCGAGGCGGTGGTTCGTGCGGCCGATTTCCAGGAGATTGAAAAGGTCGGGATCGAGCGCAACGAGATGGGATTCGCTACAGACCTTTTCAATGGTCTCGCGCGTGAAAGCAGGGGCTTTTTCCCTATGCATCTCTTCAAAAAGTTTGGGGGCGGCCTTGGGCCCGAATAAGACGGCTAGAATGTCGGGATGGGCATGGAAAAGGCAGATCTTTTCTTCTCCCGATTCTACTTTGACGTAATCGAGCAGCGAAGGGTAGCCGGAGCCTGCGGTCAGGTCCCACTTTTTCGTTCCTTTGAGCATTTTATAATAGAGCATCCGCATCGATTTTTCTTCGAAGGCGAGTTTCTCGAGCGCGAAAGGGGCTTTTTTTTGGAGGGCCGATTTAGCGGAGGCGAGAATCGCGTCAAGAAGCTTGTATTCGATCCTAGGCTGGTTGTCGTAAAGGGGGCTTCCGTAAAAAGTGCGGAGGAGCTTCGCGGCCATTTCATAGAGGATGGGATTTTCTTCGCGCCCTTTATAAATGAGGGGCCAGAGGTTGATTTTGGCGCAATCGCTGTTCAAAGGGATGATCTTGGGCGCGGATTTGGATTGCGGTTCATTTTCGGCGGCGATTTTCGGTTCGCTTTCGGGTTTTTTATGGCGGAGCCTTTCGTAGATCTCGCTTTCGTAGCTGTTCAAAATCTTCCGGTTTACTTTTTGATGGCCGAGATAAGTTTGCCTAAGGCGCGCGGACCCGCTTTGCTTCTCCCAGCATGCGTAAAATCCATAAGAGAGGATCAGAAGAAGAGAAAAAACAAGGCCGAGAATATTCATGGCTTTTTCCTTCCCTCATAATAAGTGGCGATCGGTTCGGCGGAAGGGATTAAAAACGCAAAGCGGAGAGACTCCTTTTGAATTTTTTCCTGGATGAAAAGGCGGATGACCGAAGGAATATCAGTGCGGGATTTCGGCCATTGGGCGCGCCATTCCAAGGCGGAATTGATCGGCTTGATTTTTTCTTTTTTTGTCCGGTCCTCTTCTTTTTTCGGCGACATGAACTCGAATTCGAATCTTTGCACGCCGGAGAGGAGGATTTCTTTGCGCCAAAGGGGATTGTCCTCTTTCGGGCCGAGCGGCCAGGTCGCCAAAGAGAGGTTGGACTCCTCGTCGAGATAGATCCGGCCCATCACGGGTCCGCTGAAAGCGGGATCGGGATCGATCCCGTTGTCGAAAACCGCGATCAGGCTGTCGGTTGCCTCGCCCTTGATCCGATCCGTGTAAAAAGGAGCTGCGGCCGATTCGCGGTGGATGCCGGTTAAAACTGCCTGAAGCCGCGTCTGCAGATGTTGGCGGCTTGTAATTTCCGTGCGCATAGTCTCTAGTTTTTTTTCCATCTTCGCGCTTTCGGCGAAAAAAGAAAAAAGAAAAGTCAATAAGATCCCAGTCAAAGAGAGGGCGATCAAGATCTCGAAGAGAAGAAAGGGGCGTTTTTTTAAACCTTGGCGGCCCGTTCTTTCAATGTGTAGAAGGCCAGTCCGCATCCGAGCAATAGATAGGCGGCAAAGCTGACCCAATCGGGGAAGAGCCCTTTCGCATCTGTGGGGACGACCCCGATCAATGTCAAGACAGCGATCGCGATCCCTATGCACGCGTCGCCTCCGATAAGGCCCGACGCGAGAAGGATGCCCCGCTCCTGGGTAAGTTCAGAATTGTCTTTCCGGTCGACATAGGCCCTCACAAGACCGCCGACCATTGTAGCAGCGCTGAGGGAAAGAGGCAAATAAAGGCCCAGGGCGAAGGCCAAAACAGGGACTCTCAGGATCGACATCATGATTCCAATGACCACGCCGACTCCGACGAGGGTGTAAGGGAGGCCTCCGCTGATTACCCCTTCTACGATCATGGCCATCAAAGAGGCCTGCGGGGCAGGCATTGCTGCGGAGCCGATATGATAGGCGTTGTTAAGAATATAAATCGTATATCCTAAAGCCACTGAGGGGATGACTACCCCGATGATTTCAGCCAACTGTTGGGATCGGGGCGTCGCTCCGAGAATGTATCCCGCCTTCAAGTCCTGCGCCGTCGTTCCCGCCATGCAGATGGCGCAGCAAGCGACGCAGCCCATCGTCATAGCTGAAATTAAATAGAGCCGCTCGGTCCAGCCCAGGAAAACGAAGATTACGCAAGTGATGAGCAAAGTCGTGATCGTCATTCCAGATACCGGGTTCGATGTCGAACCGATCAAACCGACTGTCAATGAGGTGACGGCTACAAAGAAAAAACTTAACACGACCAGGAGGACGACGGTCAAAAGATTCATCGGCAACGTCGGAAGAAGCCATAGAAGAAGGATGATGCCGACGGCGCCTATGATCAGCCAAGCCATCGAAATATCCCTTTGCGTCCTCTCTACATGCTCTTTGGTTTTGAACCCTCCAAAAAGCTCTTTGAAGCTGACCTGAATGGTTTTGAACAATAAAGGGGCGATTTTAACGAGGCTGAAAAGGCCGCCGACTGCCAAGCATCCGGCGCCAATATATCTTACATAATTGCTCCAGATATCGTCCGCGCTCATTTGCGCGATTGGAACCGTAGAGGGATAAATGGCCTCGCTGCCATTGCCGAATTGGACGATCAATGGGATAAAGACCCACCAGGCGAGTACTCCGCCGGCGAACATGAAACCTGTTTTCAAAGGGCCGATAATGTAGCCGACCCCGAGGAGGGCCGGAGTCGCGTCGATCGAAAATTCGGACCGTTTGAAAGCGTTGAATGTCCAGCTCGGCTGTTCTTTCCAAATGTAAAGGGCGTTGGAGCAAATTTTATAGACGGCTGCCGCAAGGACGCCCCAAGTGGCCATAAGAGCTGTATGATGGCTCTTTTCTCCCGCTTTTAATATTGAGGCGCAAGCTGTCCCTTCTGGAAAGGGGAGTTTTTTGTGTTCTTGCACGATCAGGAAGCGTCTCATCGGGATCATGAAGAGGATCCCCAAAATTCCCCCGAGGGCCGACAAAATGAAGATGCGCCCGATCGAGGGGCTCTCTCCCAATAAAATCAGAGCGGGTATGGTAAAGATCACTCCCGCGGCGAGACCTTCCCCAACCGTTGCGATCGTCTGCACAATGTTGTTTTCAAGGATCGTCGCATTCCTAAAACAGAGCTTTAAGATGGCCATCGACATGATGGCGGCGGGGATCGAGGCCGATACCGTCGTTCCAATTTTCAAGGCCAGATAGGCATTGGCCACAGCGAAGAAGAAGCCGAAAATCAGCCCCAGGATCGTTGCCCTGGGAGTAAATTCCCTCATCTCGCTCGAGGCGGGGACGTGAGGCTGAAAACTTCCTTCATGGGACATGCGGGATCTCCGGTGTATTATTTATTCCTATGGAGCAAGGATAATTTTTGTTCTAGAAGAAAATCGCAAACTAAGCCCGATTGCATGCGCGCATGCCATTATTCATGTTCGCTGTCCGCACCAATTTACACGGATAACGCCGAAGCGGCTAAGGATGACGCCGCGAAGCGCAGCTAACGATGGATAGGATGGGCGCGAAGCGCGTCCATGGGGCACTGCCCCATACCCCGCCAAAGGACTATCGTCCTTATGGAATCCTATGTAAATATGAAAAAAGGTGTCCAGAGGACGCTAGTCCTTTGGCCGACGGAGTCTGGGGTACGGGGCTTCCCCGTCCTGTCCATCCTGTAGCTGCGCTTCGCGGCGTCATCCTTAGCCGCTTCGGCGTTATCCGTGTAAATTGGTGCAAACAGCGAACATGTGGTAATAAGAGACGTGTTTTTCTATGCGGGGCGAGCCAGTTTTTGGACTGTGGTGCGGAAAGTGTAGGAATTTTTCTTTGCGATGGGCGGTGAAAAGGAGATCTCGACATAGAGGAGGCGGTAGGTTTCATCGCGGAGGCCCTCTTTTTCTCCTCTGCAGTGGAGGGTGAATGTCCGCTCGATCCGCTTGGGGCTGCAGCCGGGAATGGAGATTTGAGCGGCTGGGAGGTCGATGGGCGGGGTTTTCGCCCCTTTGGAGGGGATTTTTTCCCAAGGGATTTCGTTTTTTAGGAGCTTTTCCTTGATCTCTGAAAATGTCCAGTCGGCGAGCCTCTCCCGCTCCAGCTGCTCGAGGAATTTCATTTCCGAACGGTACATTTTTAGAGGTTGGCTGACCAAGGGGACGGCGCAAATGACGACCAGAAGAAAAGCAATTAAAATTTCAAAGAGAAGGAATGTTCTTTTTTTCATCCGTAGAATTATAAAACTTGAAAATTAAAAAGAAAAATCTTTTTCGTTTAAATTGAAAATTGACTTTTAGTGATGCTATATCTTAACATCTCGAACATGTTACAGACAAAAGCTCTATACAATCTTTTAAGGCTTCAGGCTGCTGAAGATCCCACTATCAAGGCAGAGGCATGGGCCATCGAGGACTTGCGCCAAGTTCCTATAGAAGAAATTTTCTCGAGGCTGGATCTCCAGCTCGATAAATCGTCCTTTCTCCAATTCGCTGAAAATTGCGATACGCCCGAAGATCTCGCAGAGATCCTGCTGCCCGATCAAGGCGATGAGAAACAATACGACGCCCTTTATCTGCTCGTTTTCGAGCTTTGGCGCCGCCTGATTCCTGAAAAACAGTCCCTTTCGATTTTCGGAGACGAGCTGGACCACCGGATCGCTCTTTACGATCAAGAGAACCTCGAGAGCGACGAAGAGATCCAGGACGCTTTGGCGAATTTGCTTGAAATCCTCGATGAGAATGCCGATGCGGGAGCCGATCCCAAAGAAGTGTTTGCGGCCATCAGCGATTATTGCGCAAACGACTTGGAGTGTTTTGTCATCAATTACGTCTCCGATATCCTCGATAGCGAAAATGAAGCGTACGCCTCGGAATTGATCGAGGGATTTACTACTTATGCCCAAGAGCCGATTTGGTTCGAATTCTTGAGAGCTCGACTAGCCTCATTCAAAGATATTGGCGAGGCGAATCGGATCATCCACCGGATTCTTGAAAACGAACCTGAATCCGCGTTGTTGATGGAGATCCTCAATTTTCTCTCGGTAAGCGGTGAGCACGCGCTGTTTGTCGCCGCCGTAAAAAAAATCCTCCCCCTATTGAAAATGGAAGAGGAGCTGTTGGAAGTAATGGAGATCGTTGCCGATTATTACGGACGGCTCGATCAAGACGCGGTCGAACAATCGATCCAAAAATTGATGAAGAAGAGAAAATCGGCTTCGGGACCTCTGAATCATTCCGATCCCGACCTAGAGCTTCTCAGAAATTGTCTGCGATCTATTTAATTAGCTTTTCAAATCGTAAGCAGCTTCTTAAGCTTCTCTTTATCTGAAGGCCACTGGTTTAGAACGCTCCGGGGGCCTGCTTCATAACGATCTAATGAGTTCGTATTAAACCACACTAAATTGCCCCTATCGGGATAGGGAGTCTCAGATTTTGCAATGTCTCTTGGAGATAGAAACGATTTCAGTTTGTTTCTATCGCAGACCATCCATACTTTTGATTGGTAACTGGAGGGTTTAATAGACACAAATATTTGGCGGTCAAGATTCGATAGAAATTTTTGGATGCGTGCAACGCCAGCGGCATCATCTGCGGTTTGGTATTTTGTGATCAACAATTCGAAGAAGTGTTTTTGATTTGGAGGGGAAAGCGTCATAATTAAAGTTTCGAATGCGGTTTGTAAATGATCAAAATCTGCATCGGTCATCTTGTTCATGGCTGTTGAAAAAAGACGCCTATCGTACTTATCTTCATGAGAATATTTTGTTGTACGCATTTGAGATAGGATTGTGTCTACCGTAAGAGAATATTCCTTTTTCTCTAAAGCCTTCTCAATAATGGCGTCTAGCAGAGAAGACGCCGCATCGCGGCTATCCCACATGAAGGTCATCATTTTCAGACTTTTTAGCGCCATTTCAAAGTTTTCCTCTTGCAGATAAGCTTTTCCTAAATTTTCTAGCTCTTGAGGCGTTCGAGCGTGAATCAAAGCTTTATCGAAACTTTTCTGGTTCAAAAAGAGGTCGAAAAGGGATTTATGGATCGGTTCATTAAAGCATTTAAAAAATTCAAAACGATCGTGCGAATAAAAAAGCGACATAGAATCTATTCCCTCTTCAGGTGCCAATAGCATCTTACATATTTGCTCTGCAGTTGCCGATGCACCGTCCAAATCGTTCTTTTCGATCTGTTTATTAGCAATCGAGGCGTAAACAGGAACGGCTGAAACGCCGAATCGGTCGAAATGCGATGCGATGTGAAGAGCAAGAGCTCCGTTCGGTTTGTCTCTTTGCAGTTCGTGATTGAGGCGGTCCATGGCGAGCATCGCCGAAAAATCGCTAAAGTAATGGGCGGGCTGGGTGTATGGCTCGATGGGGACGAGAGGACAAAGAGAGGATTGCGGCGCATGGAGATCTAGGCGAGGCAGTCTAGTCGATAAATGAGTCGATGAATGACTGGGTCGGTTCCATATTAAATACCCAACAATAGCTATGTAAAAAACACTTAAGGCTTTATTCAAAAGCGAAATTGAAGGGGAAGGATCGGGATTTTTCTTGCTGACGGGCAGCTTTTCTTGTTCGCTTTGTAAGAAAAGGACCAATTTGTCGAGTTCTGGATTCGTCTCTTTTGGGAATTGATCGTTCAATTGCTGGATACTTACGCCGATAGCTGCAGAAATAGGCTGAGGGTCGTTAGCGGATTTCCAAATCTCTCCTCGGAGATGTTGTTTCGTCTTCTTGAGAAGTTCGGGGGGGAAGCCGTTCTTGCAGAAATTTTCTACGTTTTCAAAGAATTGGTTGATTCCGGGATCCTTGGAGCCAGGGTTCCCTTGCGACAAAAGGATCCAAGTTCGATGGGCCATCGGAAATTGCGTCCCTTCCGGGATCGGGTTTTTTTGAAGGAATTCCGAGAGGTTGAATGGAGAGGTTGGGGGTTTTTCCGGCTCCGCCGATGTTTTTGAAAAAAAACTACATAATGAAATCTTTGATACCATATGCCCCTGTCCCTTTTTCTTATTTTTCGGCTTAATAATAAACCAAATCTTAATAAGACAACAGGTGAAAATTAAAGAATGGCGATGGGTTGGAAGCGGATGTAGTCGCAGGCGGTCAAAATGTAGCGGATCCCGTTTTTTTCTCCGAACAGAGAATAACCTGGTTTGATGTTGTGAAGATGGCCGAAGACGCAGACGTCGATCTTGTTCTGTTCGAGGATTTGGGAGGCGCGCGACGGCTTCAGGTCGGCGCTGATGGGCGGATAGTGGGTCATTGCGATCCGGACTTTGGCATCGGGATTCAGTTCCTTCAAGCTCATTTTGAGCCGTTCCAACTCGCGGTTGAAAATTGTTTGGGAAAGTTCTTTCTGGGCGAGGGCTTCCAGATCGGGTTCTTTGGGTTTCGGTTGGGGATTTTCACGGAATTCGACGAACTCTCCAAAACCATATTCGGGCGTATCCCAGAGGCGGGCTCCGCCGATGGCAACGTCCTTCCAATGGAAGGCGTTGTTTTGGATCAGGTGGATCGAAGGGGGGAGCACTTCGGAGATTTTTTTGAGAGACCCCCACCAATAATCGTGGTTTCCTTTGATCATGACCTTCGTGCCGGGCAATTCGTGGACCCATTGGAGGTCGGGGACCGCGTCTTCGAGTTTCAGGGCCCAGGAAAAATCGCCGGGGACAAGGACGAGATCGGCGGGCTGGATGGTGTTTCTCCAATGCTCAGCGATTTTTTGCGCGTGCCCTTCCCATTGGGGGCCGAAGACGTCCATGCTTTTATTCCCGACTCCAAAACTGAGGTGGAGATCCCCGATCGCCCAAATACGCATAGTCCTCAAATAGCAATAAGAACCAAAGTTTACCTGAATTTCTTTTTGAGCGACAGATTGGCTTTGTTGCACGCTCATTACAAGTTTTTACCACTGAGAGCACAGAGGACACAGAGGCGCGAAACGCGCATTTTTGTATTTTTTCTCTGTGTGCTCCTGCTTCTCATTTAAAACATTCCCCGGATGTTTTAAAAGGATCCGCAGCTCTGTCGTATTAATTTTTTTTACGATCGTTGGTATCCGGCAAAATCGGACAGATTGTCTCAAATTCCGACTAAGGTGTATCCTCTTTCAAAATTTTTTAATTTCTGTTTGGTTTTTTAAATAATAAAATTGTTTTTAACTAAATTAACGGTTTAACTATAATTAAATTATATTGAATAAATAGGCCTGGATAGTTATCCTTTTCGCAAATTAAAAGGGTTGCTATGCCAGGAATCGGAAATGTTCTAACCGCTAGATCTGCCGATAGTTATCCAAAAGGGCTGCAGTCTTTCGCGAAGATCGCCGGACTCTCCGTTCTTTTAATGGGAACGGTTTACGCCGCAATTTCTGCGCAAAGGTTTTTCTTTACAGAAAAAGCGCTCGCTCCTCTCCAGGCGAAACATTTTTATGAACTCATTTCTTTGGCTCCGATGATCCAATCCGAGGACGCAATGGACCTACCGATCGATTTCAAACAAGAGAAGGAAGGCCGCGACTGGTCTTGGCAGATTAAAGTGCGTTTGGGTACGGCGTTGTTTGGCCTTCAAATGCAGATGAGCTGGGTCTGCTGTTGTTTGTTTTTGTGCAGACTTAAAAGGAAAGGTTAGATGCCGCGTATTGGAAGTATAAGTTCGATCAGAAACCATGCGCTTCCTTCAAAAAAAGGGCTGGAACCTTGCGCGAAAATCGCGGCGCTCTCCGCTCTTTTAGCAGGGATTATTTATGCCGGTTTTTCGGCGCAGCGGTTTTTCTTTCCCAAAAAATTAGATCAAGTCGCTTTGCTTCCAAATCTCAATTCGGATGGTTTAGAGCTGATCCGCCCTGTTCCCGAATCGCTGGTCGCCGGGGCATTTGGAAGGAGCGAAAGCGCTGAAGTACTCCCTCCTAAAGAAGAGCTGCCTCTGACTTTCGACCAGGTTTATGCTTTAGCCGTGTCTGCAAACGATTTCTCGAAAGTGGAAAAAATGATAGCGGCGATGGATCCCAAAAAACTCACCTCCCAATTACCTGGTGTGATCGCCGTCGGGCGTATCCGCCTCGCCAATCTCATGATTCGGCATGGGGCTGATGTGAACCAACTCGATACGGATGGCACGACTCTTTTATTTGCGGTCGTCTATAGCGATAAGCCGGAATTCGTCGAGTCGCTGCTAAAAGCGGGCGCCAATCCCAATGTCACCGATAAAAAAGGGCTGACTCCTCTCGTTTACGCGGTCAGGATGGGCAACAAACGGATTGCCTCTTTATTAATCGAGAATAAGGCTGACATTCAAACTCCGTGTCAGGGCAAGAGCCCATTGGCCTGGGCGATTGCGAGAGATCACAATGAAATAGCCCAATCGTTGATCTTAGCCAAAGCGAACCTCGAAACTAGGGATAGCGAAGGGATGACGCCTCTTGTGTCGGCCATTCGGAAAGGGAATCAGCCGATCGTAGATCTGCTTGTCTCGCGGGGGGCCGATCTTCGATCCAAGTGCGATGGGAAAAGTCCATTGGCCTGGGCTTTGGCGGAAGAACGTTGGGGAATTATCGTAGGTTTAGCACGCGCGGCCGACCCCTTCGACGCAGATTCAAAAACCGGAATTTCTGTTTACGGTTCGATGCTAGAAAAGGGATCTGTCTCATTATTAAGAATCTTGACGGGCACCTCCATGTTTGGACATTTCCAAGATTGCAAGACCCTGCACGAATTTTTTTCGGCCGCGTTTCCGAGATCTACCCCAAAAAGCATTCTGGAATGGAAAGGAAAATATCTTCCCGACACATCCCTTTTAGATGAAATGTCTCTCAAAATTCAGGAGAGAGGAACTCGGCTGCCGGATGCTGAAGAAATCATCGTAGAAGACTTTCAAAACATGGATGAAACCTCCAGATGGGAAGCGGTCTGGGACGCTCTCGAGAAACAAAACCCCCTCTTTTCCTTTGCTTTGTCCGCCTCTGGCTTGGAGCCAATTCGATTCACGGCCTATGGGAAGCTTCCAGGGTATGATCCAGCGACTCATGAGTTGAGGATCGCTTGCGATCTCAGTATCCCAAAGATTGCAGCCCAACTCTACGAGGCTGTCGCTTTCGCCATACACAAAGATGCTTTCAGCAAAGCGGAGCAATCGGCAAAAGAGGGACGGGAAGAGTATGTCCGGGAAATGGTCGCCATTGAGAGAGAGGCGCGCCGTTTAGCAAGCCGGCTGTACTATTCTTCTTTCGACCCATCGAAGACCGATGTTCAGGCCCTCTCCCGGGCCGATTTTTACAGGCAAGAGTGGGACAGGAAACATTCAGAGGCCTATTTGAGCCGCGATTGGACAAAATTTAAGGAAAGTCTGAAAGAAATCGACAGAGGATATGAGGGTGCTTGGTTGGTGTCCTATAGAGGAAATATGACAGAAACAGAGGGATTTTTAAACGGACGCCCTAAGACCCGTTTGAGTCTTCAACATGCCGTTTTAAATACGAATATCCCGTGCGCGAATTTATTGATCTCGCGGGGATCGGACGTCAATGAGGATCGTCATGGTTCGAATTTATTACAACAATCGCTGAGCTATTCTCCTCAAGCAGCCCGGGTTTTATTGGAAGCGGGAGCCGATGTAGAATCTAGGAAAAAAGGAAAAACCCCTCTTGTCGAAGCAATCTATTGGAATCGCAATTCTTTCGTCGATTTATTGATCGAATATAAGTCGGATATTCACTCTGCTTGCGAGAGAAAAAGCCCTTTAGCTTGGGCGATTGAGGGGAACAATCTCCACGCGGCGCGGTCTTTGATCGCAGCGGGGGCTGATCCTTTCCGTGCCGATAGCGAGTGGGGAGAAACTCAATCTCCTTATGCTTTTATGATGCAACGATACTCTTATGCGCCGGTTCAATGGTTGAGAATTTTCACGGGAACAGAGACTCTTCCTCAGTTCGATTCTTGTAAAAATATCCACGATTTTTTTGCGATTTTATATCCCCCGTCTGCAAAAGAGGTTTTGAATTGGGATATTAAAAAGAACTTTTATCTAAGTCCTTTGGACGAAATAGAACTGGCTGATAAAGGGATCGGCGTCCCCCCGGCTGAAATCCGTCTGCCGGCCCTAGCGGATGGACTCGCCACAGTGAAATCCGTCCTCGACGCCTTACTCAAACGAAACCATTTATTTGCGAAAGCTTGGAAGTATGCGAATCGAAACAAAGAAATCCGGGTAACGACCGATGGGCCATTTGTATTTAAACGATGGATGAGCGAAATAGCCATAGACCCGACGCTGGATACGGCCCTAATGGCGCGCCATCTTTCATTTGGATTAGTTCACGCTGTATGGGCTGAGGCGATGCAAGAAATCGAAACGCGGGGTGTAGGACGGGAAAAATATGCCATAGATTGCGCGTCGACAAAACTAGCAATTGATGATTTGGCATCCAAATTGGGGGTCTTTATCCTTTCAGGAATGTATCCGGATATCGAAGCTTCTCGTAATTTGTGGGATTTGAACTATGGCGAGGATTATTTAAAATACCATACGCGAGAAACGAAAAAACGGATTTTGGAGATCGCTGGCTTTGAGCCGAGCCAGATGGGAAAAACGAGGCGCCAATGAAAGGAATATCTGCGATTCCACGTGTAAGTAGAGGATCTCTCGCTCCCGCCTCAAAGGGGATCGAGCCTTGCTTGAGAATCGCCGCTCTCTCCGCGCTTTTAGCGGGGATCGTTTATTCCGCTTTTTCGGCGCAGCGCCTTTTCTTCCCCTTGAAGACCGTTCCTCTAAATCCAAATGCCAGCTTGGAGAACAGGGAAATTGTACCTATTTCCAATCTAGCGCCGGCTGAAATCGCTATCCAGGGGCCCACCCTTTCTCTCGATCCCGCTCCCTTAAATCCCAAAGAAAATCTTTCCGAAGGCTTGCAAAACTTAAGTCCCTCTTTAGAATCCGCTGAAATTTCTCCGCTCGATCGCACCCCTCAAGATCCGAAAAAAGCTAAAGACTTGAAAAAACCAGTATCCTTGAACAACGGGTACTGCAGAGACCTGGACGCAGATCGGATCGACGACTGCTTCCTATTATCGAAAGCTGTTCAAGATGGGAACCTTCATGGGGTCTTAAATTTGATCCAAAAAGGGACCGATGTAAACAATAAGGATGAAGAGGGATTCACTCCGCTTGTACGCGCTGTTCTGCCAGGGGAAAAGCCGATGATCTCTTATTTGATTGGGGATCTGCCGGGGAAAAAGCCGATGGTCTCTTATTTGATTGGGGATCTGTCAGGGAAAAAGCTGACGATCGATTATTTGATTGAAAATAGGGCTGATCTGCAAATCAAATGCCATGGAAAGAGCCCTTGGGAATGGGCAAAGGATATACCCGACATAAATCTTGCCCAATTCCTGGAGGATTCTTCTCTTTTCTTAAACGGGTTTAGAAGGGCAAAACAGACTGGGAATTTCAGCGATGTCGAAATCATCCTGGGCGCAAATCCAAAAATCGCTGACTCTTTCCATCTGATCGTCGGCTACAGAGACACATCTCTTCTCGATCTGCAGCTCGGTGAAATGTTCCTCCAGCAAACGAAGGATATTGAGTGCGGCCGAGATTGGCCCAGTGTCGGCACCTCATTTAGCTATTCTCTTTCTGCGGCGCTTAGTGAATACGATAAAAATCGTTTCAGGGACCTTTTAGCAGAGGGAAGAGATCTTTTTCAAATTTCCGAAAAAGGGATTTCTTCTTACGGACACATCGTACGCTATAAATACCCGGATACGGACGCGTTTCCCTTTATGCAAATCTGGACGGGAACCGAAAACCACAGAGCTTTTGCTTCTTGCCGAACGATTAGCGATTTTTTTGAAAAAGTATTCCCTGTGGACCGTCAAAAGCTTTTGGAATGGAGATGTGAAAAACTTCCCGACCTTTCCGTTTTAAATGAAGAAATCTATCAATTAGTGAAGAGCGGCGCCATTTTGCCGTCAGAAGAAAATATCCCCTTCCCGAACTTTTTCCAATGGTTGTTCATAAGATCTTACAACGATCGTTTAGTAGGGGTCCGAGAGACTTTCGCTAGGAATAACCCTCTATTTGCCAAAATTTGGGAAAAAGCAAATGTCCGGCTTGAGCAGACTGGTCAGATTGGGCAGCTAGCCAACCATCAAGAGCAATTCAAAAACCGCTATTCCGAAAGCAACCTAAATCCTCTCTATGGCAAAGGCATAGCAAATCTTCTGTGCTCTGAAGCCGTGCTTGGGCTGTATAGCGAAGCTCTAAAGAAAATTGAGGAAGAGGCGAAAGACAGCCGCGAAAAATATGTTTACGAATGGGTCGCGGTGATGAAAGAGGCCCGGGATTGGATGGCAAGACTGGGATATCCTGATGGCCTCGAATTTGAAAAATTCATGGATGTCTCGGCTCAACATCGCCCGCAAAAAATGGGACCGGTTTTATTCGGAAGGGTACATGTTGGCCCATCGGGCCGATTTCGAAGAGCACATTAAAAAAATGAAGGAATCATGAGTATAAAACCTGTTCACCGAAGCAGCGCTTTTCCGCCTCAAAAAAATGGAGGGGAAACTTGCGTGAAAATCGCGGCGCTCTCCGCGCTCTTAGTGGGAATCGTTTATTCCGCTTTTTCGGCGCAGCGGTTTTTCTTCCCTTTGAAGACCGTTCCTCTTGCGTCAAATCCAAATGCAGGCTTGGGAAACAGAGAAATTGTGCCTATTTTCAATTTAGCGCCGGCTGGACCCGCTCTTTTCTCTCGTTCCCGCTCCTCTAAACCCCAAAGAAAATTTTTCCGAAGGCTTGCAAAGCCCGAGTCCTTCTTTCGCATCCGCTGAAACTTCTTTGCTCAATCCCGCTCCTCAAGATCTTAAAAAGGTTAAAGCCTTGCAAAAACCGGTATCTCTGGGCAACGGAGACTGCGCATCCCTGGATGCGGATCGGAGCGATGACTGCTTCCGTTTATCGAAAGCTGTTCAAGAAGGCCACTTTAGGGAGGTCGTTGATTTGATCAAGAAAGGAACCGATGTTAACAATAAAGATGCGGAAGGGTTCACTCCGCTCGTGCGTTCTGTTTTGGCAAAGGAAGCGATGTTCGATTTTTTGATTGAAAATGGGGCTGATCTGCAAATCAAATGCCATCGGAAAGAGCCCTTGGGAATGGGCTCTTTCCAGTAGCTTCGATCTCGGCGGTATATCTGAAAGATTCTACTCTTTTCTTAAACGGGTTTAGAAAGGCAAAACAGACTGGGAATTTCAGCGATGCAGAAATCATCCTCGGCGAAAATCCATTTCTGGCTGGTTATTTCCATCGGCTTCGTTGGTTACAAAGACACATCCCTTCTCGATCTGCAGCTGGCTGAAATGTTCTTCCAGCGAGCAAAGGATATTCAGGCACGGCGAAACAAATCTAATTACTTACGGCGAGTTTTTTTTCCTCTCGTAATATTAAAATCTTTGAATTCGACAAAAATCTTCAATTTCGAAGGCTTTTATCTAAAGGAAGCGATCTTTTTCAGATTCACAAAGACAATACGGTTTCTCCATACGGATACATCGTCCGCTATAAATACCCTGATACCGCCGCGTTTCCTTTCATGCGGATCTGGACAGAAACAGAAAACCACAAAGCTTTTGCTTCTTGCCAATCGATCGGCGATTTCTTCGACAAAGTATTCCCAGTGGACCGTCAAACGCTATTGGAATGGGAATCTGAAAAACTTCCCGACCTTTCCGTTTTAGATGACGAAATCCAATCAATTAGTGAAGAGCGGCGCCATTTTGCCGTCAGAAGAAAATATCCCCATCCCCAACTTATTCCAATGGTTTATCACAAGATCGTATGACGCTCGTTTAGAAAAGGCCCCGAGAGACTTTCGCTCAGCAAAACATCCTGTTTGCCAAAATTTGGGAAAAAGCAAATGTCCTGCTTGAGCAGACTGGGACTGGAAAGCTAGCCAACCATCATGAACAATTCAGAGACCGGTTCTCCAGGAGCAGCCTAGATCCTCTCTATGCCAAAGGCCTTGCAAACCTTCTCTGTACTGAGGCCGTGCTTAGGATGTATAGCGGAGCTCTAAAGAAAATTGAGGAAGAGGCGAAACACAGCCGCGAGAAATTTGTTTACGAATGGGTAGCTGTGATGAAGCAGGCTCGAGGTTGGATGGAAAAACTTGGATATTCTGATGGCCTTGAACTTGAGAAATTCATGGATGTCTCGGCTAAAATCGCCAGCAAGGAATGGGACCGGTTTTATTCGGAAGGGTACATGTTGGCCCATCAAGCCGATTTCGAAGAACGCATTAAACAAATGAAGGATTCATGAGTATAAAACCTGTTCGCCGAAGCAGCGCTTTTCCACCTCAAAAAAATGGAGGGGAAACTTGCGTGAAAATCGCGGCGCTCTCCGCTCTCTTAGTGGGAATCGTTTATTCCGCTTTTTCGGTGCAGCGGTTTTTCTTCCCTTTGAAGACCGTTCTTCCAAATGCAGGATTAGGAAACAGAGAAATCGTGCCTATTTCCAAATTAAAGCCGGCTGAAATCGCCATCCCGCTCGATCCCTTGCCCCAAGATCCCAAAGAGAATCTCCGCTTAGGCTTAGAAAAGCCGGAATGTTCGAACAGTGAATTATTGGATGGACTGGGATCAGGATCGGATCAACGGCTGCTTCTTCGAAAGCTGCTCAGAAAGGAAAATTTACCGATGCCGAATTTTTGATCAGACGCCGGGGCGCAGATGTCAATAAAATGGATGAAGAGGGATTCACCCCGCTCGTACGCGCTGTTCTGGCAGGATCAAGGACAATGGTCGATTTTTTAATTGAAAATAAGGCCAATCTGCAAATCAGATGCCTCGGAAAGAGCCCTTGGGAATGGGCCCTTTCTAAGGATAAGCCCGATGCCGGCCTCGCTCAATTCCTGGAAGACTCTTATCTTTTCTTAAACGGGTTTAGAAGGGCAAAACAGACGGGTTATTTTAGCGATGCGGAAATTATTCTCGGCGCGAATCCAACAATCGCTAATTCTTTCCAGCTGATCATTGGTTATAGAGACACCTCTCTTCTCGATTTGCAGCTCGGCGAAATGTTCCTCCAGCTAAGAAAGGATATTGAGGAGGGCAGTATACGGCCAAGCACAGGCACACCATTTTCTTATTGTCTTAATCACAATTTCGATGATCACGGAAAAAAAGGATTCAGGAGACTTATAGCAGAGGAACACGATCTTTTTCAGGCGTCGATATATGGGATTTCTCCTTACGGACACATTGTTCGTTATAAGTATCCCGATACCGACGCGTTTCCTTTCATGCAAGTTTGGGCGAAAGTCGAAAACGACAAAGCTTTTGATTCTTGCCGAACGATTGGCGATTTTTTTGAAAAAATATTCCCTGTGGACCGTCAAGCGCTTTTGGAATGGAAATGTGAAAAACTCCCAGACCTTTCCGTTTTAGAAAAAGAAATCCAAGCGTTGATCGAGAACGGCGCCGTTTTGCCATCTGAAGCAGAAATCGACCTTAAGTCCTTTAATGATTTGATGAAGATAGACGAAGATCGTTTTAAAGCCGTCAATAGTCTCTCTCGGCAAAACCCAATTTTTGAAAAAATTTGGAAAAAAGCAATGCCTTTGCAGTTTGCCAACCATCGAGAGCTATTTAAGTACTCAATCAACATCAAAGGAATGGCAAACCTTCTCTGTGCCGAAGCCGTGCTTGGGCTATATAGCGAACCCTTAAAGAAAATCGAAGAAGAGGCGAAAAACAGCCGCGAAAAATATGTTTACGAATGGGTAGCTGTGATGAAGCAGGCCCGAGGTTGGATGGAAAAACTGGGGTATTCAGACGGTCTTGAATTTGAAAAATTCATGGATGTCTCCGCTAAAATCGCCCGCAAAAAATGGGACCGCTTTTATTCGGAAGGGTACATGTTGGCCCATCGAGCCGATTTCGAAGAGCGCATAAAAAAAATGAAGGATTGATGAGTATAGGATCTGTTCAGCAAAGCAGAGCTTTTCTTCCCAACAAAAACAGAGGGGTGGAATCTTGCGTCAAAATCGCGGGGCTCTCGGCGCTTTTAGCGGGGATCGTTTATTCCGTATTTACGGCGCAGCGGTTTTTCTTCCCCATGAAATCCCAGGTTGTTCCGTTTCGCCCAAAACAAGATGTAGATCCGTTGCGCTCTATTTATCAAACGAGGCAAATGACAAAAAATTTCTCTCCATTCGACGTCTTGATAGCCAATTTGGAACAGAATGCAAAATGCGGCGTTTCAGCCCTTTCCGAGGCATTGGAAATGGGCGATGCGCGGACGGCCGCTTTTTTGATGCGCCATGGGGCTGATGCAAATCAAATGGATTCCGAAGGCGCCCCTCTTCTTCACAAAGCGATTGCGATGGACGATGCAAAAATTATTGAGATGCTTTTGGACGCCGGCGCGGATATCGAAGCGAAGGATAAAGAGGGGATGACTCCTCTGATTAAAGCGATAAAATCAGGAAAAGAAGCTCTGGTCGATGTTTTCATTCAGCATAAAGCCAACCTCCGGTCGCTCTATCAAGACAAGACCCCTTTATCTTGGGCGATTATAGAGATAAAATACGATGCGGTCCGGTCTTTAATCGCCGCAGGAGCGGACCCTTTTCAAAACGACTCTGAAGAGAGATGCGAATATTCTGAGTATCACTCAGATCAAAATAAAGTCCGAAACCCTTATTCCCGGGTATTGGATTTACTATCGCCCGACAACATGAAATTCTTAAAAGCTATAACTGGCACCGAGAATCATCCCGCTTTTGAATTTAGTACACCCTTTCCGGTCCTTCATCCCTTCTTCTCCGTCGTATTTCCTTCTGTCAAACCGGAGGAAATCCTCGAATGGAAAAGTAAGTTAGCCCCCGACTTTTCTTTTTTGAATGAAGAGGCGCAGAACATCCAACAGATCGACTGGAGCGCTCTCGATAAAATTGTTCAAGGCTACAAAAAAATTGATCTCAAAAGAGTGGATGCGGTTCGAAATGTGCTGATCGAAAAAAATCCATTATTTGCCAAAGTTTGGGAAATAACGAACAGAGTCAAAAAAATCAAATTTATTGCTTCACTTTACGGAACATCCGATTATACTTATTACAATCACATTATTTATCTAAATTTAGATTTAAAAACGAAAGACCTGGCCAGGGACCTTTGCCGCCAACTGGCTCTTGCTCTCTTTCGAGAATTTTTTTCATTCCTAGAAAAATCTAAAACAGAAGGAAATTTCAGCAGAAAAGAGTATGTCCTCGAAAAAACCGCTGCGGAAAAAAAAGCTTATGATTTAGGGCAAAAAATGGCGGTTTTCAATCCTTATCAAGACCAGGATTGGCCCAGCCGGATCCGTTTATATGAAGAAAACTGGAATACTTGGCATTCAGAATACTATTTGGAAAAGCACCGCGAGGAATTTTGGGCCAGGATTAAAGAGTTGAAAACGACCCCCCTCCAAGGAACCCAGCATGACTTCAATCAGCCGAATAAAAAGCGCCGCCGCTCCTTCTCCGCGCGGGATCGAACACTGCGTAAAAATCGCCGCTCTTTCCGCTCTCTTGGCTGGCATTATTTATGCCTCCGTCTCCGCGCAGCGGTTTTTCTTTCCTCCTGGGAAAGCGATCCTTCCCCTTTCTAATCCCTGTCCGCTATCCGGTCCCCAGTTCCCGTTTTCCCTACTTCCTTTCAAGTACGATCTTGATCCCTGCCTCAAAAAGGCCTACTCGGATGCATTGCTAGCGAACGATGCCGGGAGCGTGAAAAAAATCGTCGAACACAACCCAAAGGCCATTTTCCCCCTATCGCCGCTCATTTCTTCCGGCATCGAAGATTTAGCGCAATTGGACTTTTTGATCAAACTCGGAGCGGATGTCAATGAGAAGCCTTTTGGAAAAGGCAGTTTACTCCATTTAGCGATCCAAAAGAACCGTCCTGACATCTTCCTACGATTATTGAAGGCAGGAGCAAACCGTGAAATGAAAGATGAAGAAGGGAAAACGCCTCTCGTAATGGCAATCGTAGGAAAACGGCCCGAATTCGTCCGCATTCTCATTCACATGGCAGCCAATGTCCAGTCGAAGTGTTCGGACAAGCTTCCCTTGACTTGGGCGATTTCGGTAGGACAATGGGAGATCGTCGAAAGTTTAATCGGTGCGGGAGCCGATCCATTCGCGTCCGATTCTGAAGGTACTCCCTATGAAAAAGTCTTTAAGAAGAATCCTGAGTTAAAATTTTTGAAGATTTTAACTAAAACCACTCATCATCCCGCTTTCGCCTCTTGCGAAAGCATTCACGATTTTTTTTCCGTCCTGTTTCCTCCTCTTTCCCATTCGGAGATCAAAGCGGCCCTTCCTTCCACCCTCCTCCATTCGTCTCGTTTAGAAAATGCGGAACAAAAGGCGAAGATAAGCCGGCGCCTCTTGGCCGAAGCCAAGCGAAATCCAGCTGCCCTCCTATGAAACCCCTGAAGAGAGGTTCGAAGCCGCCAAAACTGCCCTTATTAAACAAAATCCATTTTTTGCATTAGCTTGGAAAGAAGCGGAACCGATCGAAAAAATCTGGTTCGATTCAGATCATGTTCTTCAAACAAAAACATTTTATATGAAAAACGCTTTCAGGGAAAAAAATTCTGAACAAAATGTGAACGATCTTTACATTGTCGCGGCGCATATCCTGATCTGCAATGAAAATCCAAGAACTCACAGAGGCATGGAGAGGGAAAAATTTGTTCTTGATCATATGGATCTGAATCGGAGCGGAGGCTACTGGCGTGAGAAAATGGCCTTCCCAAAATACGCCGCAATGACACGATACGATGAAGATTCTCCAGATTATTTTCGAAAAATTTGGGATATCGATTGGTCAGTACATTATTTCAGGGCCATAAGATCGAGATCGAAAGACGCCTGAAAGAGCTCGAAGCCCCAAAAAGCCTCATCGGCCAATAACTAACTCGTTGATTATTAATTAAATACAAATTTGTAATATTATATGTATAATTATATTAATATATTTGTTATAATATTATTAATAATTTTAAAAATTAATGGAGTTTAAAAATGGCCCTATCAATAAATTCACAAATGATTGAATCAGAGTTGTTTACAAAATGTTGGTCGACAAGGGATTTCGAAAGCGGCGCAAAAGAGCAATGCGGCGACGCTCTCCAAATGCTTACAGCTGCTGTGAATGAAAAAATACAGTTGTATCCGAATTTAAGCGACGTAATTATAAAAGCTGAGAAAACTGTGTCTAATGCGCTTCAAAATTATTTACTCAGAAATAAGCATTTTGAGATAGTTCTCGATCAAAACATTCTCACCCAAAATTTCATCAATATTGCTATGGCAAAGCCTTCAGCGAGTTTTAAGACAAAATGTAAAAAAATTGAAGAGCAAAAGGACAAATTGGTTTTCTGTATGAATCCGAGTTCTGCAGATGCCGTTAAAAAAGCAAGTCAAAAGGCAATTGAAATACTGAACGGGGGCGGAAGCGGTGGAGTCCAAGAGAAACCTCCTGCAAATCCAAGTCCTGTAGCCGCCAGCGTGTCAACAAGAGTTAGCCTTAGCCCTGCGTCGGATCGAATGAGCGAGTCCCGTTCCTCAATATCAAGTCTTTCAGAAAGCCCGGAAATTGATATTTCACTTGCCTCTAGTGCGAGCGCTAGCCCTGCTGTATCGGATCAAATGAGCGAGTCCCCTTCCTCAACCCCCAGCCCTTTCCAAAATTTACCGACAATGGTCCAAACAACGCAACAAAGAGACGAACCTGTCAAGCCGATCTTTAGAAGTCCAGGCCGTCCTTCTAATGCAATGAGAGCAAAAGAAAGGAAACAGCCATCCATAAAATCCCCTGACAGCCATCCAATTCCGGAAGACCTTTCGGTAATGGTATCCGGTCTTTTACAAGACTACGATAAGAAAGCGAAAAATAAAAAACAAAAGACTGAAATTCCAGAATTCGAGCCAGGACAGCCTTATTCACTGGAACAAGGGCTCAAGGATTGGAACGAATTCGCCGCGGAGGAACCCTATGCCAATAAAGCGCTTTTGGATGCGGATCCAAACACTCAGTGTATAATCAGTTAATGAAATTAAATTTATAGTTATGATTAATTTTATCAATATTGTATAAAAAACCGTTCATGGTTATTCTTTTTGAATAACCATGTCGTCAATCAGAAGAATTACATCTTCAATAAAACCTTTCGATCACTCTAGACAGAAGGTCGAAGCTTGCGCAAAGATCGCTGGGCTCTCGGCGCTTTTGGCGGCAATTATCGTTTCCGGCGTCTCTTTAAACCGCTTTTTCTTCCCTTTAAAAAATCAAATCGCTCTCGTGCCCGGCTCCGGCCTATCCGGAATCCAGGCCAGTGCGCACGGAGGCATTCTTTTTCCGCCTGTTCTTGAAGAGACAAGAAACCAGGAAGCGCTGTCCCCTCTAGCGGGGGAGAGCTTTTGGGATCAACCTCTAAAGCACTTGAAAAAATTATTTAAAATCGATGCTTTGGAAGCGGCGTGGAGCGAATATGAGTTCTTATTCTGCTACAGGAATGCGAAAGTTTCGAAAAATTTCACCGAGGTGGAGAAATTCATCGCGAAGATGGAGGCAAAATCCGCGTTGACGAGCAGTTTGCGCGAAGTCGTAACGGATGGGAATTTGCCCATTGCCCGCCTTTTGATCGATCGAGGGGCCGATGTCAACGCAGCCGATGAGGCCGATAGAAGCCCGATCCATATCGCGATTCACAAAAAGAGCCAAGAGTTGGTTCAATTATTGATTGAATCCGGGGCCGATATCGAGGCGAGGGATGACAAAGACTATACCCCCCTTCTCCGGGCGATTGAGAAAAGCCAGGAGTCCATCGTCGATTTATTGATCCGGAACAAAGCGAATGTGCAAAGCAAGACCGGATCGTTGACTCCGTTGCATTTAGCTCTGTCGCGAGGCCAAGAACAGACATGCAGGTCTTTGATCTCTGCGGGGATTGCAGCGGGGGCGGACCTTAATGCCAAAAATCCAGACGAAATGACTCCCCTTGTTCTAGCCATTCGACAAGGGATGGAGTCGATCGTCGATCTTTTGATCCAAAACAATGTAGACGTCGAAATTGAATGCGAGGGGTTCAGGCCTTTGGATTGGGCCGTAACATTGAAAAAAGAGGGGATGGTCCGATCCTTGATCGCTGCAAAAGCGGATGTAAATCTTAAGAATCGATATCGAGGATACACTCCTCTTGTCTTTGCGATCTTGAAAGGGACCCGGTCGATTTTAGACGTTTTGATTCAAAATGGAGCGAACATTCAAACGGAATGCGATGGATTAAGCCCTTTGAACTGGGCCCTCTCGTTGAAGAAGCTCGACATGGTGCGGTCTTTGATCGCAGCGGGAGCGGATCCTTTCCGCGTCGATTCCAAAGGCGATCAATCGCCCTATGCCCAGGCAAAATCGGATTTTCCGCTCTTCAAAATTTTAACGGGAACGGAAAACCATCCGGCTTTCAAGCAAAGCTATAATCAATACGATTTTTTTAAGGTTCTCTATCCTCTTTCCGATTATGGGACTCTTGTAGGCGGCGAGGTCCCAAATTTGCCCGATTTGTCTTTTTTAGATGAACATATCCGCAAATTCAAAAGCCGTGGAATTACCTGGGGAATTCCCTTCGTAAAAATCGGGACTGATCCGTTCGAATCAGTGTCACAGGCTCTAATTAGGCAAAATCAACTTTTCGCCAAAGCCTGGTACTCTGTAAGAGAAAAACAAGAAATCAAAATCATTCTTTCTTCTAAAGAGAAAGATTCTATGTCGGTTGATACTCATGAAAATAAAATTACTTTCCATTCCCCTCGAAATGTAGAGGAACTATCGAAAAAGGTTTGCAGAGCCGTTGTATTAGCCATGCATTGGGATGTGTTAAATGAAATCTTTAAAAAAGACAAAAATGAATATATCCGCGGCATGATTGCAATCCTGAAAAAAATGGACGAGTGGACCCCAAAATTGCTCAGCTCCGACAATTGCAAGGAAGATTCATATCTCTTTTGGTTCTTTTCTTTTTTAAAACAATGGTGGCCGCCATCTCTGCAACTGGGTTGGGAGGCGGCTATTGATTTTCAGGAGGACCAATGGGTCCGGCTCCATTCTGAATCTTATCTGAAGAATCATAGGCAAGAATTCAAAAAGCGGCTCAAAGAGCTATTGCCAACTTAGAAACTGAGACCGTTGCATATCATCTTAGGAACTTCCAATCGAGACTCCCAATCAGTTTTTTGGCATGATCGCGAGTAACAGGATAAACAGGATCGCTTCACGGCAGGATATGCAAGATACTAAAATTGGTTATCCTGTGCATCTTGCCGCTTGCAATCTTGCTTATCCTGTCCTTCCCTAGTCTGAGATAATGCTTCTCAGCTTCTTAAAACTCAAGACCATCGGGGATCTTGGTTCCGGCGGTGACGATGATGATTCCGTCTCGGACGAAAATTCCGGCTGCGTCTCCTTGGCCATCGTAATTTTTGTGGTTTTCTCGATTGACGAGCCGGACCTGGTTGCCGATCTGGACATGTTCGTCGATGATCGCTTTTTCAATGAGGCAGTTTTCTCCGATCGCAATAGTCCCGCTCCAACGCTGCGCCCTCTAATGCGGGGGGCATATAAAAATGATTGCCCATCATGACCGTATCGCGGAGGATCGTCCCTGGCTTGATGTGGGAGCGGAGCCCGATTACGCAGTTGGTGATCTCTTCGGCTTCGATGACGCTCCCTTCGCAGATGATCGATTGGATGATTTTCGTCCGCTTGATCTTAGGGCCCGGCAGAAATGTCGGACGGGTGAAGATCGGATTTTTCTCGTCATACGTATCGAGCCCATCGAACGAGCGGGTGAGGATTAAATTGGCCTCGTGATAGGAGGCGACAGTCCCGATGTCTTCCCAATAACCCCCGTAGACGAAGGCATAGGTTTTACCCCCATTTACTGCAGTCGAAAGTAAATGATAACCGAAATCGTGGCGTTGATCCGTACTGAGAAGGGAGACCAACGCTTCCCGCTTGAAAATATAGATCCCCATCGACCCTAGATGGGCAGGATCTTTCGGTGGTTTCACTTTCCATTCTTCAAAGAAACTGGGAGGAAGGCGGTATTGATGGAGGATTTCTGATTCTTGGGGTTTTTCGACGAAGTCGGTCACTTTGCCCTGTTTATCGATTTTAAGAAGCCCCATCCGGCGCGCTTCTTTTTCAAGCACAGGGATCGCGGCAATGGTCAGGTCCGCCTTTTTTGACTGCGCGAAGGCCAGCATGTATTGGAAATTGATGTTATAGAGCTGATCGCCTGCCAATATCAGAAAATAATCGGCGGGTGATTTTAAAAGGGTCGGCAAATTTTTCCGCACCGCGTCCGCGGTCCCTTCGAACCATTCTTTTTCCCCTTTTTCATTGACTTGCGGAGTAAGGACGTCGACCGTTCCGGGATTGTAGATGTCGAAGCGGTAGGTCTGGCCGATATGGTGCTGCAGTTCTCCAGAAAGGTATTGAGCGATGACGAAAATCTGGCGGAAATCGGAATTGATCGAATTCGAGATCGGAATATCGATCAAACGGTAGCGCCCCCCATAAGACACGGCGGGTTTCGAATGATGGATCGTCAATGGATGGAGGCGGGTTCCCTGCCCCCCCGCGAGAACGATCGTAGCAACTTGAATCGCCGTCTTGCGCACGAAGATCTCCTAAGAGGATGTCTACAAAGCTTTATAGACGCCCTCTAAAGCCGGAACATAGGAAGAGGAAGTTTTTTTGACCAGAGCTAAATAAGGGTTAAAGGCAAAATTGGGAGGAGTGAGTTTATGTTTCAACCAAGACGCGGGTTGAAAATAAGGAGCGTCTTTGCATGGCCGGCGATTTGTCTACGTTAAAGCAGATTCCAAGGAATGGCCAAAGTATGTTCATCCAACTTATAAACTTCCGAACCCGCATAAATGACGAGGCCGGGTTTGATTTCAATTTTTGAATACGTTTCGCGGAAGGCTTTGAGTCCCGTCAAATCGGCTCGGCTGAGTTGGGTCTTGCATTTCATTTCAATTGGATAGAGCTTTCCCGCCCTTTCAATAATTAGGTCCACTTCCGCCCCTGCCGCTGTGCGCCAATGATATAGATTCGGAGCGACGGGAAGGGTTGCGAATTGCTGATGGATATAATTGACAGCCCAGGTTTCAAATAGAGCCCCAAGTTTTGGATTTACCGCCAAACTTTCCGGCGATTCTATCGCCTGAAGATAACAAGCAAAACCAGTATCTTTAAAATATCCTTTTTTCTTTCCACTGATCCGTTTGATCGTATTGCCATGGTAGGGAAATACTTCGAACCATTGATATGTGTAGGTGAAAAGATCGAGCCAGCGCCGCGCCGTTTGCGGAGAAATACCGACTTCCCGTCCGATTTGAGATGCATTGATTTCCTGGGCCGTCAATGAAGCGCTGATCCCCAAAAACCGATCGAACTCGGAAAGACTTTGAATATTCTCCATCGTCCTGACATCGCGGTCGACGTAAGTTTGCAAATAGGAATTGAAATAACGGGGAATTTGAGAAGTGGGAAGATCCAATGTCCCTGGAAAAGTACCCCTGAAAAGAAACTCGACAAGGGGAGGAAATGTCGATGGAAAAGTCTTTCGCCCTTTGAAAAAAAATTCAGGATCTTCCAAATAGCGGGGAATCCAACCCTCCTGATTTCCAAGTCCTAAAATCTCTTGAGGAGTAAAGTTATCGAGATGGAAAATCGCGACGCGTCCAGCCATACTTTCGGCAACATTGCGGAGCATGCTGAAATTCTGAGATCCCGTTAAAAAATATTGCCCTTTCTCTTCATTGCGGTCCATTCTCTGTTTGAGCGAGGCCAATAATTCTGGGACGTATTGCACTTCATCCAGAATTAATGGGGGAGGGAAAGAATCGAGAAAAAAATCAGGATCCTGCCGAGCCTTGTAAAGATCTTGAACAGGCCCAAAGACAAAATTCTTCACCTCAGGCAACAGATGCGAAAGAAGAGTGCTTTTCCCCACTTGGCGGGCTCCAAGCAGAAGGATCGCTTTAAAATATTTTGCCGATTCGAGGATTTGCGCTTCAATATGACGGTTCAGGTATTTCATATACCTTGTATATTAACCATAGCATGGATAAATTGCAAGATGTTTCATGTAATGTATTTACAATAAATGACTTACATTCTGAGCCTTCGGGCCGGGCCGAAACGGCGTAAGCAGTAATCAAGGACGCCGCGTAATGAGGCCCTGGCCTTTTGTTTGTCTGGGCCGAAGAGGGCCTCTCGGGCCTTGGTTTTGATTTGGCCGAGGACGACGGTGCGGAGCATGGAAAAGTACTCTTTGCGGGTGAAATTGCGCTCCATCCAGAACAGGCGGTTTCTCCAATAATAGTAGAGCCAGAGAGGTCCTTTGTTTCCCCCAGCAAAGGAGCGGGAGACTTTATGCCAGGCTTTCGCATAAGGAACGTAGAGGCATGAATAGCCCGATTTGAGCATGCGGCTGCACCAGTCGACCTCTTCCCAATTGAGGAAGAATTTAGGCTCCATAAGCCCGACTTTTTCGATGGCCGGCGAGCGGGCGAAGAGCGCGCATCCGCTGACGAATCCCGTAGGCGAGACGCCCCTCTTTTCCGCTTCGCTTTCGTCTTTATTCAAGTCATGGGAAATGAATGAGGCGTCGTATTGGCTCCATTCGGTCCTGCCGAAGGAAATGGTCGAAGGCTGGTCGTAATAATAGATTTTCGGCCCTAAGAAGGCCGCGTTCGGATGGGCTTTTGCCGCCGCTTCTAAAAGAGCGAGAGTATCTGATTGGACGATCGCATCGTTATTGAGGAGGAATAGAAAGTCGGCGCCGTCTTTCAACGCCGCTAGAATGGCCCGGTTATTCCCTTCCGCAAAGCCGAGATTGGCTTTGTTTTCGATATAGATCGCTTGCGGGTAGGCGGCTCGAATTTCGGTGAGCGACCCGTCTGTAGAGCCATTATCTGCGACGTAGACTGTGAAATGAGGGTAGTCTGATTTGTAGATTGAGTCCAGACATTCGAGCGTGTCTGGGGCGTTGTTCCAATTGAGGATGATAACGGCAATTTTAGGTCGATTCGATGGCATGGGCGAGTCCTGGGGCGAACAGGTTGGCGTTGTAGCTGGAGCGGACGAAGGGGCCTGAATACATGAATTTTACGCCGATTTTTAAGCCATACTCTTCATAGGACTTGAACTGTTCGGGAGTGACGAAAGATTTGACGCGGAGCTTCGTAGGAGCTGGCTTGCAGGTATTGTCCGATGGTGATGATGTCGCAGCCGGCTTTGTGAAGGTCTTCGATCGTTTCTTGGACTTGAGCTTCCGTTTCGCCGAGGCCGACCATGATCCCCGATTTGACGAAAATGGCCTTTCCGGAACTTTTCGCATGGCGCAGGATGGCGAGGGTCCGGTCGTATTCGGCTTTGTGGCGGACGCGGGGGAAAGGGCGCGGACGGTTTCGATATTGTGGTTGAAGATTTCCGGCCTTGCCTCTAAAGCTACGTCGAGGGCGGCCAGATCGCCTGAAAAATCGGATGTGAGGATTTCAAGGGTGGTTCTGGGGATTCGCTTTCCGGACTTCCCGGATGATCGCCGCGATGTGGGAAGCTCCTTTATCGGGGAGGTCGTCGCGGGCGACCATCGTGATGACGGCGTGTTTAAGGCCCAAATCGCGCACGGAAAGAGCGATCCGCTCCGGTTCGTCGGCTTCCGGAGCTTTGGGGGTTTTGCTGAAATCGATGCTGCAAAAGCCGCAGTTGCGGGTGCATTCTTTGCCCAGGGCCAAAAAAGTGGCCGTTTTTTTCGTGTAGCATTCAAACCGGTTGGGGCATTTCGCTTCTTCGCAGACGGTATTCAGTTTATATTTTTCGATGATGGCGTTCGTCTTGAAGAGTTGGCCGCCGGGAGGTAATTTCACGTGGAGCCAAGAAGGGAACCGGCCCAAGGAGGGGTCCGATTCGGGGTTTTCTGGCAGGATGTTGAGTTTGCTCATCGTTTTTTATCGTTTAATCTTCGGCGGAAAATGGACCGGCGTTTCATTCGCCATGAAAGCCGCTTCGAGCCACCCCTCGGCCATCGTCGGATGGGCGTGGATCGTCTCCATGACCGACTCTAACGTGAGTTCGTTTTGGATGGCAAGGGCCATTTCTCCGATCAAGTTGGAAGCTTCGTGGCCGATCGCGATGGCGCCGAAGATCTGGCCGGTTTTCTTGTCGGATATGATTTGAGCGAATCCTTCAGGATCCATGGTTGCTTGCGCTTTGCCGAGGGCCATAAAGGGGAATGTGCCCGTTGTCGCGGCGTATCCCGCTTGCGCAGCTTGTTCGAGAGTGAGGCCGACGGTTGCGATTTCGGGAGAGGTGAAAACGACGGCTGGGACCGCTTCGTAATGCATTTTCATCTCGTGTCCCGCGGCATTGGATGCGGCGACGATCCCTTGGTGCGATGCGACGTGGGCGAGCATCCATTTGCCGGTCACATCTCCGATCGCATAGAGGCCCCGGACGTCCGTTTCCATTTTGTCGTTCGTTGCGATGAACCCTTTTTCGGTCGTTTGAAGACCCGCTTTTTCGAGCATCAGCCCATCGGTGAACACTTTCCGCCCGACCGAAACGAGGGCCATGTCGGCGTCCATCGTTTTCCCGTCTCCGAGAGTGACATGGACGTGCGTTTTTTTATTTTCGATGGATTCTGACCATCACGTTCGTCTGGACGTCGACCCCTTTCGAAGTAAATGTTTTGGTCATAAATTGCGCGACGGCCGGCCCCTGCGCGGCCAAGATGGAGGGGAGGGCTTCGAGGATCGTGACTTTCGTACCGAGTTCCGCAAAAAGGGCGGCGAATTCGCAGCCGATATAGCCGCCGCCGACAATCGCGAGGCTTTTCGGGACCTGGGTCAGTTCCAAAATGGAGGTCGAATTGAGGATCCTCTCGTGATCGCAGGGGAACGCTTTGATATCGAGCGGGACGGAGCCTGTCGCAATGATGATTTTCTCCGCTTGGACATAGAGGTTGTCTTGGCCGATGATTTTCAGCAGATGGGGCGATTCGAACTGGGCGTTGCCGCGGTAGATGGTGATTTTATTCGATTTGAGAAGGCCCTCTAAACTGGTCCTGATTTTCGTTACGACCTGGTCTTTGCGGGCTTTCATTTTTTCGTAATGGACCGAAACGGGTCCGGTGGAGATCCCGAAGTCTGCCGCCCGTTTCACGTTGTGGAGGACGGAGGCGTTGGCGAGGAGCGTCTTAGTGGGGATGCAGCCTACGTTGAGACAGCAGCCCCCAAGAAGGCCCTTGTCGATCAAGGCGACCGATTGGCCCATCTGCGCGGCTTTAATCGCGGCCACATAGCCTCCGGGCCCGGCTCCGATCACAGCAATGTCGTGGGTTTTCCTCTCCGTCATAATCGCTCCTTCTCAAAAAGACCGATTTTACCCTATTGATAAATGGGATAATAGGAAAAAAGTTGGCTACCCACTATACTTCGGACGAGCCCAAATTTCTCTTTAGCCGAGGTCCCGCATGAAACCGAAGAAGCGACAAAAAATTTGTTTTAACTGCGATGGGGAAATCGATCTGGACGTGATCGTCTGCCCTTATTGCGCAGCCGACCTTCGCGAAGAGAAGCCAGAACAACAGCGCCCCATTTTTCCTCCAGAGGGGACAACTAAAAATCAAAAAACGATGGAATCCCTCTATCCCTCTTCTCCGCGCATACACGCAGACCTCCCCCAAGAAGACGCTCCGGCCGCTCCAGCCGAGGCTATCGAGGAGCCATCCGAAGCGAAGTCTAAGAATATTTTCGGCCCCACGATCCTCTTCACCTTAGGGGTGCAGCTCTGCCTATTCGGTCTTTTAATGGTCCTCTTTTCCCACAAAGGCGTCATGGTCCTCCGCTGGGACGCCCGCCTCTGGTTCCTCTACGTCTTCGCCTCGATCCCCCTCCTCGTATTCGGCTACAGGTCATTGTCGAAGCTTTAGGTTCACCGAGAGGTTTTTGTTAATCCAGGTAACTAGTTCGGCGGAAGAAGCAGAACAAGATAAACAAGATCGCTCCGGCATGATATGCAAGATATTAAAATTGTTTATCCTGTCCATCTTGCCGCTTGCGATCTTGCTTATCCTGTCCCATTTTCATCCCTGCAGACCTCCTCTTAAACGAGAGGGCCGAAGAGGTAGAAAATGATATAGAGGATG
Organism: uncultured Chlamydiae bacterium; assembly: GCA_963713105.1. Lineage (GTDB taxonomy): Bacteria > Chlamydiota > Chlamydiia > Chlamydiales > SM23-39 > CAVQKJ01. Next base: position 35,544 of record CAVQKJ010000003.1, on the reverse strand, counting down.
AGGGTGGGAATGGCGGCGAAGGCGAAGAGTTTGAGCGGTTTGATCCCCGATTCGAAATGTTTCTTCAAGATCCCGTAGCCTGCCGGATTCGGGGCGTTGGCGATGACCGTCAGACCTCCGCCTGCGATGACGCCGGTAAACAGAGCGTACTTGAAGGCTTCCCCCCAGTCTGGGATGAGCGTCGCCAGATAGGCGATCGCAGTATTGTCGTTGAATCCGGTGAGCAGGATGGAGACCCCCATGACGGCGAGCGGCTGCAATCCCTCCAGAAGCTTGACGACCCACCAGCCCTGAAGGCCTCCGTGGATGACCAATCCCGCTAAGAAAAGACCGACTAAAAGAGGGCGCGCGAGGCGGATCGGAGATTGGTGGTGGCGGGTCGCTTGATGGAATGCGATAAAGAAGAGAAAGGCAGCGACGAAAATCGCAGGATAGTGGGAAACGGCGACGATCCAGGCCATAAACACCATATGGATAAAAGTAATCCATTTTGGGATCGGCATTTCTTTATGCTGCGTGGTGTAGGAAGAGAAGACGGCCAGCGCCCTTTTCCGGATATTCAGCAGATTCAATTCTTTTCTAAAATAAAGCCAGTAGACCAGATTCGAAACAATGATGCCCAAAGTGGCTTTCCAGCCGAAGGTCGTGAACATGTCCAAGGTCGTCCAATGCCAGCAATGGGCGAGGATCAAAACGGCAGGGGATGCGAAATCGGTCAATATGCCTCCCACCGAGATATTCACGAACAGAAGGGCCATCGTCGCATAGGCCAATTTAGAGCTTGGATGGAATTGATAGAATTGGTGGGAAAGAAGCAGCGCGCAAAGGGCCATCGCTCCCGCTTCCGTGATGAGCGATCCCAAAAGGGGTCCGATGGTCAGCAAAGTGAACCACCAAGCCGGCAAGCTCGATCCCAGGCCCTTAGCAAACCAGCGGATCATCGATTCCGCCGCATGGACGATGGGACGGGTCGAGGCCATCGCCAAAATGATGGCCACGAATAGAGGCTCCGTATACACGCGGGTATTCACGTATTCCAAAGCGACTGTCCAACCGAAAAAAAATACCATCGTCATAAAGAGCGGGATCACCCAGAAAGCGAACACGATTTCCACTTCGGAAAGAAAATAGAGGCATTGGACAAGCGGGCTGCGCACCCGTTGGTTCCGATGGATTTTGGGGCTTTCTTTCAGCTCCATCGCATGGGCATATTCGTGGATTTTAGCCACAGACAGGGTGTGGATGATCGCGAGGACAAAAATAAGCAGGGCGATCAAATGGAAAGGAGAATAGGCGAGCTCTTCCATTTGAAGGACAATAGGCTGTTTAAGGCAGTCGAACTGGGTCGGCCGCTTGACGAGCTCGGCAAGAAGGGTCAGCATAAACCTCACCTTAACTTATCTCTAAATTTTTTAATATTCGAAAGAGATATGAAAAATATTTTTTAAACTAAGATCTTGCATCGCATTTGTTATTTTAATTGTTTATTAAAATTTAAAATTAATGTATAATTACATAGTTAATTTACGGAATTAATAGTAAAAATGGCTTCCATTCTCAGTTCGAAATCCGACCGATCGTACATAGAAATGGCGTCGCTCTCCTCTTCCGCTTCAAAAAAAAAGGAGACAAGATCAGCCCCTGCCGTTCCCAACGCCGAACCGAACAACTTTTTAGAGTTAGCGCGCCGAGCGAAAGAGAGCTGCCTCGCTTACCGGCAATCGCCCTCCCGATTCCTTCGATCTACGTACTTCCAATCTCTTTCCCAATTAGGCCGTGTGCCGGCCCAGGAAGCGATGCAAAGCGATGTTTATATTTTTGAAGCCGAGAGAGTGAATCAAGGCATCACGTTTCGAGCCTTCCCCGGTTCTCTCAATCGATTGCGACCGCCCGCCCAAGCGTACAGCGCGGAGCTAAACAGCTTTGAAGATCAGCTTCTCGATCCAAAACAAGATTCTGACCTAATAAAGGCCAGATTGGCAAAAGTAGTGCAAGCCCATATCGCTTTTGTTCGAGCGTTTATTCCAGAATTTAGAATGGCAGCCCGTTTGACGGCGCCGGCTGTTGCGATGGAATATCCCAAAACGTTGCGGCTTTTTAATGCAGCTTTCTTAGAAGTATTGCCGAATCTAGAAAGCGAAGAATATGATTTATGGAGGCAATGGACGCAGAATCAGGATGAGAAGCTACAATTGCTCTTTCCATTACTCGGGGTGTTCAAACTCGTGTGCCAAGCGGGCTCTGCGGAACTTTTCAAGAATGAAACGATCGATCGTCTCAGGCGCGATGTAAGCCAGCTTTCCAATGAAGATCGAATCGATCTTTTCAACCGGATCAAGGGCAACCATTCTCCGAATCCGCGCATTACCTCGCTTTATAGGCAAATAACGGGTCTAGCTACCCAAATACAAAGAGGAGATTGCGCGCAGGTCTTTAACGTAATTTCTAAAATTCTGTTCGTAGAATGGGGAAAAGTTTTCGAGTTTTTAGATGAAATAAAACCTAGGCAAATTCTGACGGCTGAGGAGGCTCTTAAATGGATGCTCAAGGGATTCTTGACCAAAGAAAAACTGACTGCTGAAATGCTACCGAGGGATTTTTACAATCAACCGAGCCGGGATGCCATTTTTCAATTGAGGGAGGCTTTTTTATGTCTTGATGAGGCGGAGAAGAAAAATTTCCTCAGTTTCTTTTTAGATGGAGAGCCGGTCAATAAAAACCATTCCAACAGATTTATCGAAAAGGCTCAAAAGACAGTCAAAGTCTTATTCAACCACAGCGACTTGCTCATGCCTGGCCTCTTGGCCAAAATCGCGGCTCGAAACTCGAGTCTTGGGAAAGTCTAAACCCTTCAAATTCGAATCATCCGCTAATAACGTCCCCGTCTTGTCTGGCAAGTATTTCCCTTTGAGCAGAATCATCTTGCATTAATGCTTGATCCACTTCGGCAAATTCGGGATGCGAAGGATCCAAAGCATTCGCTATTTGAGAGGCCTCGCAATTCCAGACAGGTTCCGAAATCGTCCAGGCGCCCGATTCATCTTTAGAATAATCATATTTGATCGAAACTGCTTGTTGATCAAGAGGGACCACATTCGTATCGCCCGGGATATAATGTTCTGCTTCACATAATTTAACGTTAAAGTGATAAGCGACAGATATTCTGTTTTCGGATATGTCGATGATTTTATTTTGAAGACAGGTTTCAGTAATAAATTTGGAACTGTTCATTTTTTGATTCCAAGCTAACGCAAAAATTCCTGATCCCCCAAGTTCATGTTGAGGCGAGACAAGTATTTCCAGCATAAAATGGAAATCATCGTTTCGATCTTTTGAAAGCTTTTCTAAAACTGAAACAATCCGTTCTTTTCTCGCCTTTACGGTTTCTGTTTGTCCAGAAGAATCAATAGATTCTTTATTAGAATTAAAATTAAATGTTTCGGTGCGGGTCGATGTAGAAAGCGTCATCGCGCTAAAGGGGCGAGACGATTCCTTTTCGAAAATATAGGGCTTATAATGGGGTTTTCCATTTATATCTTGGGTTATTAATGAAAAATCTTTCTTAAGATCAATTTCCACTGTTTGAGAATTATTCGGGTTTTGAACTAACTTGCGAAATTCTTCTTTCGCAAACTCTGAGGCAATTCGATCGATCTCTTCCCTTCTCTCGTATAAGGATTGGAAATGGCGAGGAAGGCATTTGTAAAATGCCGACTCTTTAAAGCCTTCAGGCAGCCATTGCATCTTATCTCTCATATTACTCGCAAGCTCGTAAATTTCTTTTCTGATGGCGGCATCATCAGGTCTGGGATTGTCTAAATATGCGAGAATTCTCTTCGCATTTTGATTATCGTCCAAGGATCCGAAAACATTGGTGCAAGCATGAATACATGTGGCAAGACCCTTCAAAGTTTCTTCAAGACGCTTCAAAAACGAGAGGCGGCCAATATTCGGAGCTCTTTGAGTGATTTCTGATTCAGAAGCATCGTATAAACGCACCATTTCTTCGTGGCTTAAACCAAAGCTTTTCAATGTTGCATAGATATTTTTCTGCAACCGGATGAATTTTAATTTTCTTACAAATTGGAGTGTTCGATGGATTTTTTCGGGACTAGAGAGGAATCGTTTCTCGAATACAGAACTTGGTATATCGTTATATGATCGATCGAGAAGATTTGGACCCATTTCAAAATCAATTTTTTCTTTAAAAAGGTCTTCGTTTCCTTTCAGAATATTATCGTAAATGATCGGTTCTTGTTCTTTAAGAACGGCAATAAATGAATCGGGCGTTGTACAAGTATAACAAGGATGCTTGGGATTATTGCGCAAGCGAAGCATTTGGAGGAGAGTCCAATCTTGTACTTTTTCAGCTTTCTGTTGGATGCCCTCTTCGTGTTCTTTTAAGATTTGACGATATTTGTTTTGCAGCTTGGCTTCGGGGTCTCTAAGAATAAAGCCGGTCCAGCATGCGGCCATTTTGGAAGCGGACAAATGCGCATCGCCCAGGTGCGTTTTGAATCTTTCTTCAATAGAACCGGGTTTTCCTGTTTTTTCCCACTTTTGCAAAGCTGCGAACCCTTGGGCCGCCTGTAATGCTTTTTTGGTGGCTGATTCGATCCGCGATTTTAAGAAGCGGGGGACGAGAAAGGCAAAGCAGCCCCAGTTATCCTTCGTTTTGGCGAGAAGGGCGTCTACGACCTGGCCTTCGGAAAGGGAAGGATCTTGTTTAATAATATCGTAAGCAAGATCGACTCTGTTATTTTCAAATAATATACTTTTCATATAGTTAATTATATCAAATAATTAAATATAAATAAATAAAATTCAAGAATTTTATTTATAAGGAAGTGCTTGGGAATCAGCGAGTTGCGGATTAAGATTTCTTAACGATTTTGCCGCCGGTGACGGTGCCTAGGATTTGGCAGCCGGGGAAGACGACGACCTCCCCTTTTCCACCCTCAAAAACGATGGGGCCGTTGATGACCGTCCCTTTTCGCAGCTCTAGGGTCTGCTTGCCCTTGCAGGCTGTGTCCTTCTGGACTGTGATCCCTTCGAGGCGGCTGTCTGTAAAGACGGCTTTTTGAGTCAGAATGACGAGGGTCTGTTCGCAGGAAGAGCGGACCATTTGGAGGGAGCCGGTTACGTGCCCTCCATTGCGGACGGCGGTGCCGGTCAAATTCGCCTCTCCTGAAACTTCCAGAGAGCCGATTTGGGCGTTATTTGCGATAAGGCTGCCCAAGACTTGAACCGTGTTGAGGACTGAAGTGCCGTTGAGTTTGACGAGCCCCATCCCTTCGACGGAATCGAGGGTCTCCGAACCGAAATTGTTCGCACCGGCTACTTTTGTTGTTTTCACCGCTGTTGCGGTCTGAATTTCTTCCGCCAGCAGGAAGCTCGCTGCGAAACTGACGACCAGGAGAGCGATGACAAAAGTGCGGAATTTCATTTTTCCTCAGATGCATCAGATACAGGAGATGCAGGCAAAAGGTTTGGCTGTTTGGGCCGGAGATTTAAAGTCCGCTGCAAGTCTTGTTTAGGCAAAGACCTTAACGATTGAGGCATCTGTTGCGTTTGCGGCATCATTTCGAAGCGGAACAGATCTCTTGTGATCTCTTCTTTGAGGCGCTGCGAGAATGAATCGAAAAGGTTGAACGATTCATGTTTGAATTCGAGCAGAGGATCTTTCTGTCCGACTGAGCGCATATGGACGTCGGAGCGGAGATGGTCGATATGGAGCAGATGCTCCTGCCAAAGCTGGTCGATTTTCCGGATCATCAGGTTCCGGATGACTTCCTGAAGCACATTCTGCGCCTTTTCGGCATCGGTCAAATCGGGCCGGAAAGAGGAGAGCAGTTGCCGTTGGAAGAGAAATTTTTGGTCCAAGGCGGTCCTGAGTTTTTCTTGGGCTTTCTTCTCGATGTCCGCGGCGGTCAAGTATTCGTCCTCGAATTCCCCTTCTGCGAAACTGACGGGGAAATGGGACATCAATGCGGCTGCGTATCCGCTCGGGTTCCAACTTTTTCCATCGGACCTGCTGGAGAGGAATGGCCCCGCCATTCTCGCCGCGACGGTTTCGAGAAGGTCTTCGGCGATCGGGATCGGGTTGATCAGAGAAGAGAGTTCGTTGCGGAAAGCGTAGACCTCTTTTCGCTGCTTGTTCATCACATCGTCGTATTCGAGCGTGTGTTTGCGGATCGTATAGTTGCGCTGCTCGACCCGTTTTTGGGCCGTCTCGATCGATTTGTTGAGGATTTTTGCGGAGATCGGCTCCCCTTCGGGAGGACGGAACCGCTGCAGGAGCGCGGTCATGCGGGGAGATGCGAAAAGGCGCATGAGGGAATCTTCAAAGGAGACGAAGAATTTGGAAGAGCCGGGATCTCCCAGGCGTGCCCGATCGGCCGCGCAGCTGTCGGTCGATGCGGCGCGATTGGTGGCGTGTCGTGCCGATGACATGGAGTCCGCCGAGTTCGCGCACACCCTCTTTCAGTTTGATGTCGGTGCCGCGGCCCGCCATGTTCGTCGCGAGAGTGATGGCGCCCCGTTTTCCTGCGTCGGCGATGATTTCCGCTTCTTTGGCGTGGTTTTTTGCATTGAGGATCGTGTGTTCGAGTTTGTTTTGTTTGAGGATGCGGGAGAGTTTTTCGGAAACTTCGACCGATTCGGTTCCGATGAGGATGGGGCGCCCTTTGTCGTGGATCTCTTTGATCTCTTTGAGGATCGCGTTGTATTTTTCCCGCTCGGTCATGTAGATCTCATCGTCGGCATCGTTTCTCTGGCAGGCGCGGTAGGTGGGGATTTCGAGGACTTCGAGTTTGTAGATCTCTTTGAATTCATTCGCCTCGGTCATCGCCGTACCGGTCATGCCGGCGAGCTTTTCGTACATGCGGAAATAGTTTTGGAGGGTGATCGTCGCGTAGGTTTGCGTTTCTCCTTGGATGGCGACGTCTTCTTTCGCTTCGATCGCTTGGTGCAGTCCGTCGGAAAAGCGGCGGCCTGGCTGAGGACGGCCTGTATTTTCATCGATGATGACGATTTTGTCTGTCTTGGACGATGTAATCGATATCTTTTTCCATCAGAAGATGGGCGCGGAGCATCTGGCGCAGATTGTGGGAGCGCTCTTTTCGTTTGGCATCTTCTTCGCGCAGGCGCGATCTTTCGCCTGCATCTTTTCTTGGTCGGAAAGAGCGGCGTTCTGATCGATGGCGGCGTATTCATGGCCGAGATCGAGCATGACGAAATCATCGGCGCCTCTCCGCCTTCTGTGAATTCGCCCCAGTGCTGGATCCCTTTGTCGGTCAGCTCATATTCGTTGTTCCTCTCATCGACGATCATGTAGAGCTCGGCGAGAGTCTCGAATTTTTCTTCTTTATTCTGCTCGCCGAAATAGTAGGTTTCCCATTTGTCGATTTCAGCGCGCAGATCGGGATTTTCTTTCAGCCGTTTGAAGATTTTATTGCGCGGAGTTCCCTTGCTGACGAGCCAGAGTTTTCGAAGGCTTCTTCTTTCTTCTCTTCTTCTTCTTTGGAGAGTTTGCGCGGCGTTTCTCGGTTCTTCGAGAAGGCCGAGCGATTCGAGCACGTTTTGCGCGCTTCGGTGGCGAGGCGGTTGCAATAGATCGCGCTGGATGCGGACGAGGTGGGAGACGCCTTCTTTCAGCTCGTCGTACATCTGGCGGCTTTCAGTGGACAGGGCCGGAAATGATGAGCGGCGTTCTCGCCTCGTCGATCAGGATCGAGTCGATTTCGTCGACCATGGCAAAATAATGGCCGCGCTGCACCTGCTCGTTTTTGTGCATCGCCATCGAGTTGTCGCGCAGATAATCGAATCCAAATTCGGAGGCCGTTCCATAGACGATATCGGAGGCATAGACCTCTTTGCGCTTGATAGGGAGGGACTCATTGGTCAAAGTAGGCGACGGTCAGGCCGAGCCAGCGGAAAATCGAGCCGATCCATTCGCAGTCGCGCTTGGCGAGATAGTCGTTGACAGTGACGAGATGGACGGGCTTGCCGGTCAGGGCGTGGAGATAGAGGGGCATCGACGCGGTGAGCGTTTTTCCTTCGCCCGTCTGCATCTCGGCGATCGAGCCGTGGAACATGGCGATCGCGCCCAGGATCTGGACATCGTAGGGGACCATATCCCATTTCTGATCGTAGCCGGAGACGTGGACTTCGGTGCCGCACAGGCGGCGGCAAACATTTTTTACGGCGCCAAAGGCTTCGGGAAGGAGCGATTCGAGGGTCTCCCCTTTGGCAAGTCTTTCTTTGAATTCGACCGTTTTTTGACGCAATTCGAAGTCGGAGAGGCTTTTGATAGCGCTCTTCCCAAGCATTGATTTGAGGGACAAGCCGCCAATATTTTTTTAGAAGGCGCGATTGATGAGTTCCAAATATTTTTTTCAGTGCGTCAAACATAGCTTACGATCGTTCCATAACTTTGACAAAATTTTAATAGGTGTAGCCATTTCACTCAAGGTATAAATTTTAATATAAAATTTTAAATTAAATGTTAAATTTTTCTATTAATTTAATTATAAGTTTATCGGTGATACTATTTATTCTTATGCTAGAAGGAAAAAACGTTCATTTGAGAACAGTGAAGGAAGCGGACTTGTCCGAACTTTACAACTATTTCGATTCGATCCGCCTGAAGGGAGAGTACTTGCCTGGCGGCCTGTTATCGGAATACCAGCTCCGCCGAGAATTTTTTGAGACCGGTTTCTGGGAAGAAGAAAAAGGGATGGCGCTCATCGAACAGAAAAAAGGGCGGGTTTTAGGGGCGGTCTGGTTCGATAAGATGAAGATTTTCGATGGATATGAGCTCCATTTTTATATTTTTCCAAAAGAGGAAAGGGGGAAAGGGTTCATGACCGAGGCTCTCGCTCTTTTCTGCCCCTATCTGTTTGCGACGAAAAAGATCGAACGGCTGCAGATCTCCGTTCCCGATTACAGTAAATCTGCGCTCCGCGTCGCGCAAAAAAGCGGATTCCAATTCGAAGGGATCGCCAGATCGGCTTTTTTTCATCGCGGAAATTATTTAGACCTTTGTGTTTATTCTCTTTTGCGCGCGGAATGCGCTAAAGGGATTGAAAAAATCTATACCGACAACTAATTTAATGCCCCATGGACATATCATACATTGAACGGAAGACCGGCCAAAAGTGCGAAGAGAAGGTCTATGGCCGGAAATTCCTCTCTCTTCTTTATGGCGACGGAGCCTTGAAAAGGCTTTTTTCCGCTTTCCTTCTCCCTTTGCTCTCCCGGATTTCTTTTTTTTCCGCCCTGTTCGGGTATTTGCAAAAGCATAAGCGCAGCGCAGCGAAAATCGGGCCCTTTATTGAAGCGTACCGAATCGATTCCTCCGAATTCGCAGAAAAGAATTTCCGCTCCTTCAACGATTTTTTCATCCGGAAATTAAAGAGCGAGAAGAGGCCGATCGTATCGGACGCGGATCAATTGGCGCTGCCCGCCGACGGCCGCTATCTCGTTTTTCCCCGGTTCGACCGATTTTTCATCAAAGGGCAAGAATTTCATCTCGACCGGTTTTTGCAGGACAATTCTCTTACGGCCCGCTTTTCGGAAGGATCGATGGCGATCGCCCGTCTGTGTCCGACCGATTACCACCGTTTCCATTTCCCTTGCGACGGGATCCCTTCAAAGCCGCGTCTGATCAATGGCTTCCTCTATTCGGTCAATCCGATGGCGCTTCGCAAAAAAATCGCAATCTTGGCAGAAAATAAGCGGATGGTCACAGAGATAGAAACGGACCGTTTCGGAAAAATCCTCTATATCGAAATCGGAGCGACCTGCGTAGGCTCTATCCATCAAACCTTCGCTCCAAACAGTCCTGTGCGCAAAGGCGATGAGAAAGGCTACTTCGAATTCGGGGGCTCCTGCATCGTGCTGCTCTTCGAAAAAGACCGGATCGAATTCGACGCCGACCTGACCGCCCATTCAAAACAAGGATTGGAAACCCGCGCCAACTTCGGCGAGTCTTTAGGCAGAGCGCGCTCATAGATAGTGAATACAAGCTTAGGAAGTAACAGGCCAAGGATGTAAGCGTAAGGTGACAGGATATGCAAGATACGCGCGAAACGCACGACAGGATATGCAGGATAAAAAAATGATGGGTGAATACAAGCTTAGGAAGTAGCAGGCCTAGGATGTAAGCGTAAGGTGACAGGATATGCAGGATACGCGCGAAGCGCACGACAGGATATGCAGGATAAAAAAATGATGAGTGAATACGAGCTCGGAAAGTAACGGTCTCTTGAAGTAAACGTTAAGGGATATGCAATACAAATCTTTCCAATTCTTAGGACTGACCTATTTTAAGCTTGTATTTACCCATCTATTTTTTATCCTGCATATCCTGTCGTGCGCTTCGCGCGTATCCTGCATATCCTGTCACCTTACCTTTACATCCTTGGCCTGTTACTTACCGAGCTTGTATTCACCTTACGCTTACATCCCAGGCCTGTTACCTACGAAGCGCCTATATTCACACCTTGTGCAACAAAGACTGGAGTGATCGATGATCGAGATTGAAAAGAAAGTCAGGTTGGAAGAGCGGCATATTCAGATGATCGAGAAAAATGCCGCGTTCTTGAAAGTGGATCGGTTTACGGATGTCTATTACGACACGGACGACTATTGTTTGACGAAAGCGAATGTTTGGCTCAGGCAACGGGAGTCGCGCTTTGAGCTTAAAGTGGGAGTGAGAAGGGAAAACGGCTCGATCGACCGGTTCGAGGAAATCGTGGATGAGCGCGAAATTTTAGACCGTTTAGGATTGGCCGGAAAATTGCCGCATGCCCTCGAGTCTGCGGAAATTTTTCCTTTTTGTACGTTTGCCACCGAGAGAAAAAAATACGTTTGGGGGGAGATCGCCATCGACCTCGACATGTCCGATTTTGGGGATTTCATTTATCAAGTGGCTGAGTTCGAGATCCAGGTGCCTTCTGAAAAAGAAATTCCTCTCGCGGAAGAGAAAATTAAGGGTATGCTCGACCTCTTAAAGCTCAAAGAAGCCATAGTTCCTGGTAAATTAATTTATTATATTTCCAAAAAAAGACCTGCTCATTATCAGGCTCTTATTCAAATAAAAGTTGTTAATCTATAATTTATATATACATTAATTAATAATTATTGTATAATTACAATTTTACTATCAGTAATATTAGTTGTAATATGCCTTCTGTAAACAAATTTTTAGAAAAAGCTAAGGAAACCATCGGAAGATGGGTCGATCCTTCCTATCTCGATGTCTTGGAGCCAATTGCAGCTCCTGGAATTGCTGCGGTCACGATGGGGCTTTCGTTGGCATTTTTTGGAGCAGCGTCATATAAGAATTTTAAAGACTTGTTTTGGCATAGGCATGATGGCAGCTGCCAGGTTATCATTGCATAAAACAAATTCTTTAAAATTGAAAACGCAGAAATCGTTCCGCCATTCAATAAGGAATGATAAAAATTGTTTGATTCTTGAAATGCATGAAGGATCCAAGACTCTGAAAGGAATGCGAGGCAGGATTCACAATCATACTTTTGCATCCAACTTAGAGAAGCTGGCAAAAACTGAGCGGATTTACTCTCAAAAGGTCGTTGAGCTTGCTGATTTATATGAAACTTTAAAGTCCTGCAAAGACCATAGCCTTGATACAGTTTGGATCCGGCAAGCCGGCGATAATCAAAGCGTTTCATTCAGCCGTATGTATTCGATTGATTCAAATTCCAATTCCTTCTTCGAACTCCTTAATTCGAAACTTAAGGATAGTGGAAGGATCTTTTTTGAAGTTTTCGGAGACGCCAGCGCGGGCAGCCGCGTGGCCTATCTCACATCTCAACGCTGTCCTCGAGCGTTTGTATTTTCCGGATCGTCAACGATCAACAATTTGAATACAGGATTTCGAATCAACGATGACGGGAATCTTCGCGTTGATGGAGGGATTTTTTACAGAAGCGAAGGCGAAACACGTGTTTACCGCTCTGGAAGGTTCCTTGGCAGAACGCCTAATCAGAACACATATCCCATTGCTCTAAAATCAAAGACTGCGTAAAACCTTCTCCCTTTTATTAGGAGGAAGAATGGTTTCTGCGATCAATCATGCATCGGCAAAGTGCATCCAACAATTAGAAAAAACTCTGCTCCCCGCTCGAGGAACTGCCATTCAGAAGGCCGCTTCCTATGCCCTCCAATTCCCTCTTTTTTGCATCGCACTACCCGCGGCAGGCGCTACTTCTTTACTCGCTTCTTTGGCTAATTTATTCGCGGGTCAAAAAGAGGAGCCTTTTTTAATTGAATTCGCCAAGGGGCCAGTTTGGGACGAGAAGCCGGTCGAAGCGGCTCCCGTTGAAATCGGGTTCGCATCCGCCGACTTTCAGGATAATGGGCCGAGAGTCCATCCCGATACGAATTGGGGGAAGGACTATCTGGAGTTTCGCCGGAGCATCTCGAGGAAAGCTCTTTAGTGCCGGACATTTGGAACCATCCAGAGAGAGTCATCGACCGGCTGCTGGAACTGGGTGTAAAAAAATACCGCTTTTCGATCAGCCGCGACAAGATCGAGCCGAAGCCGGGCTGTTTCGACGATCTCGCTTTGCAGCATTATCGGGATTTTTGCCGCCAATTGATGAAGCATGGGATCGAGCCGATGGCGACTTTGCACCATTTTTCCGATCCTGCGTATTTCAGTTGGGAAAGGGCGGAGGATGTCGACGGGTTCGTCCGGTATTGCGAAAAAGCGGCCGATCTTCTCCATGAGGAGGGAGTGCGCAAGATCGTCACGATCAATGAACCGTATGTCATCGCTTTCCAAGGCTGGTGCATGGGAGAGTTTCCTCCGCATCATAAACTCGATCTTCAAGGAATGGGGCGCGCCGTTGAGAACATGATGAAGGCCCATGTCCAAGTTTACGAAGCGTTAAAGGCCAAACACCCCGATTTAGAGGTGGGGATTTCCCATGATCCGATCCGCTTCCGCTTTTTTCATAAATGGAACCCAATTTGGTCTCCTGCAGAGCGTCTGTTCTGCCGCTATTTGACCCAGTTGAACCACACCGCGTTCATGCGCTTTTTGAAGACGGGCGATTTTTCCCTGAAAATTCCCTTCCTCGCCAACCAGGATTTCTCCGTAGGTAAAAAACCTCCGCTCGATTTTATCGGGTTGCAATTCTATAGCGATCCACTGCTCGATTTTTCCCGAGGGAAAGAAGGTTCAGTGACTCGAGTGCCTGGAGAAAAAACTGCATCGTATCAATTCAGGATGTATCCGCAAGGACTTGCCTCAGCCCTTGAAGAATTCAAAGCGTTAGAGGTTCCCATCGACCTGACCGAAATCGGGATGGACACAGGAGTTAACAAAGACGGGTACGACTTTGAGCGGATCCGCTATTTCGACCGCGTGTTCCAAGTCGTCCAAAGGGCTTTGGAAAACAACATCCCTGTCCGCTCGCTTTATTTCTGGACGCTGATCGACAATTTGGAGTGGTACAAAGCGTGGGCGGTCCGTTTCGGATTCTACCATTTCGATCCCGCCACCGGCCAAATCACCCCGCGCGCCTCTGCCGATTGGCTGAAAAAGCGGATTCAAGCCCGTGAGGAAGAATCAGGCGATTGCATGAAAAATTCCTAGACATGCATGATGAACCTATCCCACTATTCTTAATGATGAGATTTGAGATGATTTTTCTGCAGATTTTTGATCTGAAGGAGTTGACATACTTGAAAAGTAGGCGACGAACTGAAGGCAAAAATCTGCCAAAAAGCGCTCAAAGATCGCATTTAAAGAATAGTGGGATAGGTTCATGGGACAAGATAATCAAGATCGACGAGGTCGGCATGATGAACAAGATAAAAATCCTGCGCATCTTGCTCAAGCCTCCCGCTAAGCGGATCTTGTTTTTCTTTTGTACAATTTCAAGGTTGAACTGGAAAGTTCTTTTATTCGCGGTTTTAGCTATTGCTGGTTCAGCATTTGCGAATGAGTTTTGGATCCGGCCGGAATATCTATGCTGGTTCATCAAAGAGAATCCTCTTCCTGTTCCTCTTGTCGCCAGCGCTTCCTATTCCAATCCTCTTCCCGGCGCTCTCGGTCAGCCGGGCACCCACGTCCTTCTTGGACGGAGCGAAATAGGGATGGGCTGGATGAACGGTTTTCAAATCAGCGCCGGATCAGACGCCTGGTCGAAAATGGACATGCAGGGAAGCTATTTCTTTCTTCCCTCTGTTTCAAGTTCGCGATCTCTCAGCACCTCGGGACAACCGGGTTCGCCCAATTTTTCCGTTCCCATTTTCGATGTGACCGGCGTTTTAGGTTTGAATGGGATTCCTGGCGAAACCCTATTTATTTTACCAGGCCCTCTGGAGGGAATGCCCGGTTTTTTTGGAACCTTTCAATTGCGCCTTTCCAGCCAGTTTCAAGGAGCTGAATTAGACGGGCTATACTCTTTTGTCAAAAAAGAAACATTCCGTTTCGAGGGCCTATTTGGATTTAGATGGCTGCAGCTTAAAGAATCATTGGTTTTCAAAGCGAATTCGGGATCGGTGCCTAATTTCCCTTTTGAAGCGGGTTTTTTCAATTTTTCCGATCGATTCAGAACCTACAACAATCTATTCGCTGCGCAACTGGGAATCAGCGCGCACTATCTCAGCTTGAAATGGGAATTGGAAGCGATCCTAAAGGGCGGCCTTGGATCTGCTATGCAACAGGTCAAAATCGACGGGACGACACAAACTAGCGGCGGCAATTTGTTTTTCACGACTCACGGAACCGCGAATGAAACCCTCCCTGGAGGAATCTTCGCTCAGCCTACAAATGCAGGCAGTCATCGGCAAAGCCCTTTTGCCGGATCCGTCGAAGCGCAAATTCGGAGCGGTTATCGGATCACAAGCCATGTCGAAATCGATTTCGGCTACTCGTTTCTTTGGATCAGCAAATTCCTGCGCCCCGGGGATCAAATCGACCGAAAAATCAATTCCACGCTTACAGCTTTGGCCGACGCATCGCGAGAAACGGTCGGCACTGGCCCAGGACCCATTCCCTTTGGAACTCCTAGCGCTGCCCCTTCTCCTCGGGGGCCGAAACGACCCGCCGCCCTGTTCAAAACCGCCTCTTTTTGGGCGCAAGGGTTCGACGCCGGCCTCCAATTTAATTTTTAACTGTGCATTATCAAAAACGTATTATTTGAATAGTTGTATTTTAATAAGTGAACTCATTATATTATAAATAATTATCAAACTTGGTAGTTATGTCTGTGTCAGTAATTCAATCTAATGCAATTTTAAGTAGTTATGAAAAAGCTTCGAATTATGCAAAAAAATATGTATCGCCGTTTGCTCTAGATTCTATGGAAATGTTCGGGTTCGCGTTTTCCATTGGTCCCATGATGACTTTGGCCTCGTTTTGGATGGCTAGCTCTTCCGAAGACGAAATGAAAACACCATTATTAAAAATTGCAATGAGCGTTATTTTCGGAGTGGGGAGCGCACTTTTCGGATTGTGGCAATACGAAAAACGGATTAAAAAACCTGTCATTCAAAGGCAAATTGACCAAATCATCGAGGCTTCCCAAGGTCTTCCTAAATCGATGTTTGTCATTAATTCTACCGGTTTTTCAACCTTCGAAGGTGTCGGGCTAGGGGGATGTTATTTTAGTCATGATTCCATCGATAAAGTTAAAAGAATCGCAAATAATTATTCTATTTATTATTCATCTGAATCGAAGAGCCCTAAGCAGCTGTCGCACTATAAGCAGCATGACGCCCTATTCTTAGAGGGGCATGGCAATCAATATTGTATTGAAATTTTGAAAGATAGTACGATTTTTATAAATGAATTGGAATCTTTTAAACATATTTTATCGCGGGTGATAAAGGATCAAGCAACCATCATATTGCATTCTTGTAAGACAGCAAAAGGCGATGAGAATATCGCCCGTCAATTTTCCATTGCATTCCCTGAAGCGACGATCATTGCCCCATCAAATGCATTTAATAAAATAGAAGTTGGAATCGATGATGATGGGATGCCTGTCTTTACTTCGTCTATGTTTTTCCGGACTTGTTGCGCCAGAAACACCACTCGTGTTTACAAAACGGAAATCTCATCGTTAAAGATGGGAAACGGCTCGCAGGATAATAAGAGATAGGTAGATATGTCTGTGTCAATAATTCAATCTAATGCAATTTTAAGTAGTTATGAAAAAGCTTCGAATTATGCAAAAAAATATGTTTCGTCGACTGCTTTGGATTCTATTGAAACGTATGGACTCGTGCATTCTATTTCCTTAGCTATTGGATTTGCTTCTTTCGTTATGACGGAATCTTTTGGAACCGGACTGAAAACGCGGCTATTGAGAGCTGCAGCGGGCGCTTATTTTGGGATGGTCTGTGGAGTTTTCGCAATGCTAAAATTACAAGAGATTAAGAGAATTATTGTTCAAAGTCGAATTAACTCACACATCGAAGATTCTCTAGATTTACCTAAATCGATGTGGGTCATGGATTCTCTTGATTTTCCCCTATTTGCAGGTTACGGACCGGGGGGAGCTCTTGTTAATTATGATTCAGTCGATAAAATTGAAAAAATTGCAAAGAAATATTCGATTTATTTTTCAACGGAAACAATGGAAGCTCAGCGGTTGCCAAAGAATGAGAAACACGATGCGCTATTATTAATTGGGCACGGAAGCCAAAAAACCATTCAAATTTTGAAAGGATGCTCTTCTTCTATAGATGAATTAAAAGATTTCAAAGATCGTTTATCAGCTATGATAAAAGATCAAGCGGCGATCTTATTAATTTCTTGTAAGACAGCAAAAGGCGATGAAAATATCGCCCGTCAATTTTCTCTCCTATTCCCAGAGGCAACGGTCTACGCTCCTTCAGATTGGGTATGTGATTCGGGTATTCAAATCGATGAAGAGGGGATGCCTTCATTTAGCAAAAGTTTTTATAATTCGTTTGGGAGCTGTCTCTGCCGCTCTCTTGGCTCCAGAGACATCACTCGTGTTTACAAAAACGGAAATCTCATCGTTAAAGATGGGAAACGGCTCGCCGTTCAATAAAAAAGACGGCAAAGGGGGCTAGCGCCGAGGGAAATCCAAAGGGCGCAGGCAAACGATCGCGTGTAGTGGGGAAGTTCTTTCGGCCAGAGGAAAAAAATAAGGGCGAGAATGGCGATTGCGAGAAGGCCTCGCAAAATCCCTTCGGGGATTTTTTTGGGCGAAGGAAGATAGAGGCGGTATTTCAGAGAGAAGAATATCCCCACGGCGGCGCCAAGAAGCGACCCTAGCATGTAATGATACTTAGGGAATGGCGCGAGCAAGACGAAAGGGATCGCTAAACTTAAGAACAGAGAAGCATAAAGTCCCTTCGACGCCAAAAATTTTTCGATGGGGCCGATGGAGTAGATGAATAGAAACATAAGGGCGAGGCCGATCGCCCATCCCCCGAGGATGTCAGTGGGGTAATGGACGCCCAGATAAATGCGGGAGAAGCTGACGACGAGGATATAGATCGATGCGATTGTCCAAGCGGCTGTAGGCCTTTTCTTCCAATAATAGATCAGGAGGGCTCCGAGAAGCATAGCGGTTTGGGCGGCGCCGCTCGGGAATCCGAAGCTGTGGAAATGGAGCAGTCCCAATTCAGGCATGTCTTGGCTCGGCCTGGGCCACCCGACTAAGCTTTTGACGAGTCCATTCAAGATGGCGTTCGCCGTAAAGAGATAAAAGATCCGGATGCCCCACTGGTAGGAAAATCCGATCCAGATAATCGGGACGAGCAAGAAAAAGAAATATTCGGTGTCGAGGTAGTTTAAAAACAGAAAAACCGGATTGAGCGCGGGAATGCGATGGTTGAGGAATTCAACCATCCAATCCAACTGCTGCTGATGAAAAGGCATTTCCATAGAATCAATTTATCAAATTGCTGCAAATCGGGCATTCTTCTTTTTTATGGCCGCGGGCAGGGCAGAATTTACGGGCGAAGTAGACGATTTGCAGATGGACTTTGTTCCATTTGTCTTTCGGGAAAATACGCTTTAAATCTTTTTCCGTTTGGACGACAGTTTTTCCTGAGCTGAGTTTCCAGCGGTGCGCGCAGCGATGGATGTGGGTATCGACGGGGAACGCGGGAATATGGAAAGCTTGCGACATCACGACGGAAGCCGTTTTATGGCCCACTCCGGGAAGCGCTTCCAGGGCCTCGAATGATTGCGGCACTTTGCCTTTGTGATGGTCGATCAAGTCTTGGGAGAGTTTCCAGATCGCCCTCGATTTGGTCGGGGCCAGTCCGCAAGTCCGGACGATCTCTTCTATTTGTTTGGGGTCGAGCCGGATCATTTTTTGCGGCGTATCGGCGAGGGCGAATAGTTTTGGCGTAACCAGATTCACCCGCACATCGGTGCACTGCGCAGAAAGGAGGACGGCGATCAGGAGCGTATAGGCGTCCTTGTGCGCGAGCGGGATTTCCGGTTTGGGGAAATATTCGTCGAGAATGGCGGCGATCCGGTCAGCGCGTTCTTTTTTATTCATTTTCCCAAACAGAATTTTGAAAAAATCGCAGTTAAAATGTCTTCCGAAACATTCGCGCCGATGATCGTTCCGAGTTCGTTCAAACAGGTGCGCAAATCGAACGCTACAAATTCAGCGGAAACGTTTTTCTTCAAACCGGCGATGACAGTTTCGCATGAATCGATCGCTTGGGTCAAGGCTTGGAAGTGGCGCAATTTTGTGATGGCGACCTCTTCTTTCGAAGGAGGCCCGCTTTTCCAAACCACCCGTTCGATCGCGCGCTTCAAATCGTCGAGGCCGGTTTTTTCTTTAGCGGAGATGGACACCGACTCGAAAAAAAGATCTTCTCGAGGTTTTCCGATATCCGATTTGTTCCAAACAGCAACCGTTTTTTGGCGCGGAACGGAATTCAAAAGATCGCGGTCTTTTTCTTCGAGAGGACGGCTCGCGTCGAGAAGGAGGAGGATGAGATCGGCCTCTTCCATCGCTTTTTTCGAACGGCGGATCCCTTCTTGTTCGATGATCTCTTGGGTATCGCGGATGCCCGCCGTATCGATCAAGCGGAAATGGAGCCCTCCGAGGCGAAGGTCCTCTTCCAGCAAATCGCGCGTAGTGCCGGCAATTGCGGTGACGATCGCGCGCTCTTTTCCTAAAAGAGCGTTCATGAGGGACGATTTACCGACATTCGGCGCGCCGAGAAGACAGAGCGTCAAACCTTCGTGGAGGATTTTCCCTTCATGGAAGGTCGATTGGAGTTTTTTCATCCGCCCGCAAATCTCATCCAGCGATTGGACGATCTCCTCCATTGTGGCGAATTCGAGACCTTCTTCCGGAAAATCGACCCACGCCTCCAAAATCGCGCTGATCTCCGTCAGCTCTTTTTGAAATCGGGAGATCGTTTCGGAAAGGGAGCCCTGAAGTTGCATTCCGGCGTTTTCCATCGCCCGCTCGCTTTTCGCGGCGATGAGCTCCTGTACGGCTTCCGCCTGGGCCAGGTCGATTTTGCCGTTCATAAAGGCGCGGAAGGAAAATTCCCCCGGCTGGGCAGGACGAGCCCCGGCTTCGAATACCCGCTCTAAAACCCGCCTCGTAACGAGGCTCCCGCCATGACAAGAAATTTCTATAGTGTCTTCGCCAGTGTAGGAGTTGGGACCCTTCATGACGAGCAAAAGGACGCTGTCGAGGACTTTCCCTTGCCCACTTAATATATTTCCGTAATGGGCGGTGTGGCTTTTATAGCTCTTGACCGGCCCTGAAAATAGAGCCTCGCCTATCTCAAAAGCCTTTAAGCCTGAGATGCGGATAACGGCGATCGCCCCTTCCCCAGCAGGGGTTGTGATAGCGGCGATCGTGTCTTCTTTTTGATAGGGGCGGTGGACAAAGTGCATAGCAGGGGGAAAGCATAGCAAAAAGAGGCTCTTTTTAGAACCTATCTCTATGGGCTATATTTTTTGCAGGGCGGCGGAGATGAGGCCGCCTAAATCGCTTTCCTCTTTCTTTTCAGAGAAAGCGGCGTTGACCGCTTTTTGCGCGTCGAGAGGGCTGTAGCCGAGGTGCATTAGGGCGTTCATCGCATCGCCTAAAATGCCATCGGCGGAAGAGAGGGAGATGGGTGAATTTTTGCCCGGTTTTATCCCTTTGAATTTATCGCGCATTTCGATCACGAGGCGCTCGGCTGTTTTCTTTCCAATGCCGGGGATTTTGCTCAAGAGGCGGATGTCCGCTGCGGCGACCGCGCGTTGAAAGGTGGCTATGTCGATATGTCCGATGATGGACAAGCCCGTTTTCGGTCCGATGCCTGAGAGTGTGATTAAGAGTTCGAAGAGATCCCGCTCTTCTTTGGCGAGAAATCCGTAGAGCGTATTCGAGTCTTCGCGGACGACTTGCGATAGGTAGAGATGGATCGGAGCTTCTAAAGAAGGGAGCCGTGTATAGGTGCTCAAAGGGATTGCGATTCGGTATCCGATGCCGTTTGCTTCCACGACCGCTTTGAGGGGGTCTTTGTCTTTCAATAGGCCTTTTATCGATTCGTACATAAGAAAACCTGAATTTTGGGGTTATTTTCCTCGGAATCAGGAGGGATTTTTGATGAGATTGCTGAGTTTTTTATGAGAACATAGCCGAAGGCGCTATATTTGAGGAAAAAAATCTGCAAGATCGCAAAAAGCCCCCTGAGGCCGAGCGAATTAACTCCAAAATTCAGGTTATAGTCCTCAATTGATGGGCGCAGCAGATCGCAAGGGCGAGCGCGTCGGCTGCGTCTTCGGGTTCTGGGATTTGGGGGAGGCGGAGCAGCGACTGGATCATTTTCTGCACTTGGAATTTGGTGGCGTTTCCTGTGCCGACGACAGCTTGCTTGGCTCTTTTCGGAGCGAACTCATAGATGGGGATCCCTTTGCGCGCCGCCGCGAGATAGGCCATTCCTTTGGCCATCCCGAGTTTAATGGCGCTTTGGACATTCTTCATGACGAATTGCGATTCGACGGCGATCGCGCCGGGCTGATGTTTTTCGATCAGCTCTTCAATGGCATCGAAAATGATTTTATACCGCGCTTCAAGGGACAATTTGATGGGAGGGCGGATGCAGCCGAAATCAAGAGGCTGCGAATCGCCGTCGATGATGCCATATCCTGTAATGACAGTTCCGGGATCGATCCCGAGAATGACTGGATTTTTTTTCCCCAACTTCATATTTAACGATCCTAATCGTTTTGCGATTCTTTGAAAAGCGCTTGATAAAATTTTTTAAGACCTATCCCAGTAAGAAAAAGTCTGAGACCACATCTGTGGGATCCCTATCGAGACGCAATCAGTTTTTGGGGCCAGATTACAAGTTCGGCAGAACAGGATATTACTCCGCTAGGCAAACAAGCGACAGAGAGCGCCAGCGAGGCAAAGCCAGATTGATCCGAGCGACGAGAGGCATAGCCAAAGGCTAGACCGAGGAGGAGGATCAATATGGCAAAGCCGCAGCAAGCTATATGCGCTTGTTTGCCTAGCGGAGTAATAAACAGGATCGCTTCGCGGCATGATATGCAAGATTGTTTATCCTGTTTCCTCAGGCGCATACCTTTTCCAAATGTCTGGGATAACGTTCTCTGTCTCTGAATTTATAATAAACAGCTTGATTTTATATGTTTAATATTGGTATAATTATTATTAAATCAAAAATAAAATTCTAGGTTTTGTGGCATCTTTAAATCTACCTAAGCAACATGTTGGGCATGTTTATTTTTGCCCTATATGCGACACGATTGCTATTGCTGTCGAAGGCAGCGAAGACAAATACAAAGATAAGTGGAATGTGATAGATGATAATGGTAAGTATTATTTTCTTTTTAATGCATCTCGATCTATTAAGGTCTCTGAAAAAGAGTTGAGGCCGGGCAACGACCGGACTTATACGATTACAAAAACTCCCGAAGGCGCAGCAATTGTCAAATTTTTTCGCTCTGGAAACAATTATAGTCTTGCCAAGCAGGATCATTTCGAGATACACCCCGACTGTCATGAAGAACAGCAACCGTTTTGGGTCTGATAAGACGATTCCCGCTTAAAAATCTTTCGTGAATCGAATCAGGCCTTCTTGCGACATGTATTTGCTGTGCACAAAATCCTTTCCCAGGTCAAATCGACACATTAAATAAAAATTATTTATCCCGGCATCGAATTTCATGACTGGGTATCTGAACTGTTGTTTCTCAGATGCGGATCGGCTATATTTATTTCACGGAGAAAACCATGGTCCCTCAAAATATCATTGTCCGGATGCCGAATTGGATTGGCGATTTGATCATGGCGACGCCGGTCTTGACCGACTTGAGAAAGGCGTTTCCCGAGGCGCAGATCACTGCCATGTGCCGGACGCCGATCTGCGAGCTTCTGAAAAAAGACGAGGCGATCGACGAGCTGTTTTGTTTTACGAAACCTTCCAATGAATTTTTGCGCAGGCAGGATTTGCGCAATATCATCGCGAAAATCGAAGCGGGCAAATACGATACGGGGATTTTGCTCCCCAACTCATTCTCTTCCGCTTGGTGGTTCTGGCAAGGGAAAGTGAAACGGAGGATCGGATTCGCGGCCCACTTCAGGAGTTTATTGCTCACTGACGCTGTCCCATTTCCTGACAATCGGGAAACGCAGCATCTGGTCCTCACTTACAAACAGCTATTAGCGCCTCTTGACATTCCAGTATCGGATACGGCTCCCCGCCTTTATGTGACGGGCCAAGAGATCGAGGAATCGAAACAGCTTCTTTATCAAAGAGGCTATATCAAAGGCAAAAAACTGATCGGGATCAATCCGGGAGCCGCTTACGGGACTGCGAAATGCTGGCCTCCCGACCGTTTCCGCGAGCTCGCAATGAAACTTTTGGAAGAAACCGACGCCTGGATCGTGTTCTTCGGCGACGCGTCTAGTTTTTCTCTCGTCAAAGAAATTTGTTTCGGGCTGCCTGAACGAGTGATGAACTTGGCTGGAGTGACGAGCTTGAGAGAGCTGGCCTGCCTCATCAAAGATTGCAGCGTATTGGTGACGAACGACAGCGGACCGATGCATATTGGAGCGGCTTTCGGGACTCCTCTTGTCGCCCTCTTCGGATCGACCGACGATACAGTCACTGGGCCTTATGGACAAAAAGAGGGAGTGATCAATAAGCATGTTAAATGCTCCCCCTGTTTTAAACGCGTCTGCCCGATCGATTTCCGGTGTATGAACGCGATCAGCGTCGAGGATGTGGCCGGCTGCGTCCATCAGAGATTGCAGAAACAGACTAAAACTAAAACTGGATAGAATCCTGGGTAGTAACAGTCTTTTGGATGTGAGAGTCAGGTGACAGGATATGCAAGATAGCGAAGCGCGGCAGGATATGCAGGATAAAAAAATGGATAAGATAAAAAGAAAATCTCCTGCACGAACGTTGAAGAGTATCAGGGATGACAGGATAGAAGATAGAACTCCTTTGCGTCTTAGCGTCTTTGCGCCTTTGCGTTTAATGGAGCTAAGTGCCGTTGAGGGGTCAGACCGTTTTAAAACGGTTGGAGAGGACTCAGGGGTGCGAGGTTTTATTCAACGCAAAGGCGCAAAGACGCGAGGCGAAAGGGAGATAAGAAGATAGGCAGGGATGACAGGATGGGCAGGATAGAAGATAAAATTTCTTTGCGTCTTGGCGTCTTTGCGCCTTTGCGTTTAATGGAGCTAAGTGCCGTTGAGGGGTCAGACCGTTTTAAAACGGGTGGGAGGGCTCGGGGGTGCGAGGTTTTATTCAACGCAAAGACGCGAAGACGCGAAGGCGCAAAGGGGAAGAGTCGTTTTTATGTTTAGGACGTTTGCGCGGACGTTTTTGCCGAATCCTCTCGATTGGATGTTGAAGCGGACAGCGAAAAGAGGCGGCAAAAGGATATTGATCGCGTGGAATAGAGGGTTGGGAGATATCGCCCTAGGGCTTTATGCGATGGTGCAGCGGGTGCGAGAGTTCATTCCCGATGCGAAAATTGTTTTTCTGACGCGGGAAAATTTGCGGGACGGTTTCAGTTTGCTCGAAGGGGTGGAAACGGTCGTAGCTTCTTCTTTGAAGAGGGGCGAGCCGGTCGATGTGCAAGGGGCTTTGAGCGAGCTGGGAATAGACCAGAAAGATTTCGATCTGATCATAAAAAAGCCGAGTCCGACCGATTGGGTCCGTTGGCAGCGGGGAAAAGTTGTTCCTCGGCTCAAATGGAAAAACGAATACGACTCCCTTTGGAAGAAATTCGATTTGGCCGAACCGTATGTTTATATCGGCGTTCAAGCTGTTGCGGAAACGACTTATGGCCTTTGGCGCAATTGGCCGCTTGAGCGTTGGAAAGAATTATTCGATCGATTCGAGAAGAGGGGCAATGTGCGGGTCATTTTATTTGGATTTGGCGACGTGCCCCAGTTTTCCCATTCATCGATCGTCGATTTGCGCGGCAAAACGACCCTTTTCGAAATGCTGTCGATCATCAAAAACCGGTGCCATTCGCTGATTTTGCCCGATTCGGGAATCCTCTCGATGTCTTATTATCTCGACGCGTCATTTCCCATCCGCGTGGTCTCTCTTTGGGGCGATCCAAAACATGGGATCCTCAAACAAGCGGTTTCTTCTCCGAATCCGCAATTGGTCACATATTCCTTTGATTGGGGAGCTGAGGGACCTTTCGACCGTTTCCGCGGATCTTGTCGACCGCTCTCTGTTTCCCAGAAAGCCTTTAAGCAGTTGCAGGCACATCGAGGAAATCGAGAAAAAGCCGGTGGAGAATGCGGCTTGCATCATTTTGGCGGGAGGCCAGGGGACAAGACTCGGAATCAAAGGTCCGAAAGGGATTTTCTCGGTAGGAGGCAAAAGCCTTTTTCAATGGATTTGCGAAAAAGTGGAAAACAAACATTTGCCTGTGGCCGTGATGACATCTCCTTTGAACCATGATGAGACGGTTGCGTTTTTCAAAGGGCGTTCTTTTTTTGGATTGGACGTCCATTTTTTTCAGCAGGAAATGCACCCTTTATTGGATGAGAAAAAACAGCCGATCGAAATCAAAAAGGGAGAGATGTTTTTGGGACCGAACGGCAACGGCAGCCTTTTCCGATCTTTCGCCAATTCCGGACTTGCCGATATATTCCGAAAAAAGGGGATCGATCTAGTTACTCTTGTTCCCGTAGAAAATCCCTTGGCCGACGCCTTTCGATCCGCGGCTGATCGCCTATCATCGGGATGAAGGAGCCGACGCGACCCTCAAATGCATCGAGCGGAGCGAAACGGACCTTTCCATGGGTGTTCTAGTGGAAGAGGGAGAAAAAATCGAAGTCGCTCGAATATACCGAGATTCCTTCAGAAGAATTGAACGCGCGGGGAGAGGATGGTTTATTAAAGTACCGGTTTGCAAATATAGGGCAAATGGCGATGAATCTCTCTTTTATGATGCAAATGGCCGCGATTGATCTGCCTTTGCACTGGGTGAAGAAAAAAACGCAGATCGGAGCGAAGACGGTTATGGTTTGGAAAGGGGAGCATTTTATTTTCGACGCATTCCCTTTTGCAAATCGGGTAAAAGCGCTTTGCTGACCATCGGGAAATCTAGCTATGCGCCTCTCAAGGATAAGCATAAATTTGGAAGCAGTGGAAAAAGCGGTAAAAAGATGAAAAAAATTGGATATCTGGGAGCGGGAACGTGGGGATTTGCCTTAGCGTGCATCCTCGCCCATAACGGACATCGGGTCACTGCCTGGACGCGGGAGTTCGATTTGGCCGAAGAGTTGCAAAGGACGCGGAAGCATCCGAAATTGCATGGGATCGCTGCGCCGGACAGCATCCGGTTCACTCACGAGCTCAAAGAGGCGGTCGCAGGCGCAGAACTTTTTGTCGAGAGCGTAACCTCTTTAGGGATCAGGCCGGTTTTCCAAGAGGTCCTCTCATTGGGACCGATCCGCGTCCCCGTCATCCTCACTTCCAAAGGAATCGAACAAGGGACAGGGCTTCTTCTTCCCGAAATCGTCTCCTCTTTGCTCGGCCAGGAGGAAAATCCTCTCGTCGGCTGTCTCAGCGGCCCGAGCCATGCGGAAGAGGTGATCCAAAACCTGCCCGCTTCCGTCGTCTGTTCGGCCTACGATCCAAAAATCATGAAGACGATCCACGAGCTTTTTACCACCCCCACATTCCGGATCTATCCGAATGCCGATATCAGCGGCGTCTGTTTCGGCGGGGCGATGAAAAATATCATTGCGATCGCGTGTGGAATTTCGGACGGGCTTGGCTACGGGGACAATACGAAGGCCGCCCTCATGACGCGCGGTCTGCATGAAATCAAAAAGCTCTGCGTCGTAAAAAACGGCCATCCTGAAACCCTCAACGGCCTTTCCGGGATGGGGGACCTTTGCGTGACCTGCATGTCCCGCCACAG
Source organism: uncultured Chlamydiae bacterium (assembly GCA_963713105.1). Classification (GTDB taxonomy): domain Bacteria; phylum Chlamydiota; class Chlamydiia; order Chlamydiales; family SM23-39; genus CAVQKJ01. The sequence continues at coordinate 9,125 of CAVQKJ010000003.1, read as the reverse complement.
CCGCAATTACCGCTACGGCAGACTAATCGCGGAAGGCTTATCCCCAGAGGGCGCCCGTCAAAAAATCGGCATGGCCGTCGAAGGGATCTACACGTGCGTTTCGGCCTATGAACTCGGCCGCAAACACCATGTCCCGATCCCCATCACTGAGGCGACCTACGCGATCATTTACCAAGGGCTCGACCCGAGAGAGGCGGTCAAGAACTTGCTCCAAAGGTCGATCAAAGAAGAACACCAGGGAAGTATGAAGTATGAATGAGGAAGGATAAAAGTCGGTTATGGAAGCGATTGTAAATTTGACAAGGAATCCAGAGTTTGTAAAAACCGTCGTTGACGGTTCTTCGGATACCAAGAATGGAGCCTTCAGTCTAAGTTGGCAATCCTGTCAGCGCTCGCCGCGCTGTGTTTGATTCGGGTCTATTGCTGCCAGGGAAAAAAAGTGCAGGCGCCTAAACAACATTTGTTATCCGGGGATTATGAAATAGTTGAACATCCCCATTCAAATGTTGAACATTTTTTTGAACAAGACGTTGGCGAATATGTATTAATCGATATAAAAAGACGCTCAGGTCAAAGAATTACAGGGTTTTTCTCCATTTTTTTCGAAAATAGCAAGATTTATTTTACTTTCCCTATTTATTTAGATTTAATATAGAATTCCTGTCATAAACAACAGGAGTTTCATATGTCATCGATTCCATTAACCTTCCCAGCGGCAGTAGCGGCCTGGATTGAACAACAACCTAGCCTCGGAAGCGGCTCAGAAAGCGTTCCAACCTCAAATGCCGAACTATGCGGCCCAGATCGCGATTTTGAATGCGAACATCAACAACTTCATCAGCCAGTGCGATTCAGTATCGAACCAGTTGAATTCAGCGCGGAATACCGAATTGCTCGACATGAGCACTTCGAACAGCAACTTGGTTGGTTTTGGCATTTCCATGATGTCGAACGCGGAAAACATGGCTGTTGCAGACCGAATTGACGGACTGCAAAGAGAAGCGGTCAGAATCAACGCATTGGTCGGCTCTATCGCTATTGGAGTCCCAATGTCGCTTCCTCTCTTGGATACGAATTTCCACGGCCATGGCATCCGAAGGGCCGAGAACGCGGAACACAGCCTTTTCAACGTCTTTTTCGATTCTTGGTCGAATGGCGTGGGAAGCTCTATCGACAGCGCAAGAACTGTAAGAGAGATCTCGTACGCTTCCAACAAAGTCTACAACGTGAGAAGCCAAGCGCAATCCCTGCTCTCGTCTATCAACGTAATGTCGACTTTGCAAGCGCAGATGACAGGCCTGCAAGCAGCGCAAATGGCTGCCCAGTTCTCTACTCCTGTTTCTATTCCGGCCGCGGTTTAATTTTCTTCAAGATGCGGGAATCGATCGATTCCCGCAATTTTGGTCTTTCGATGTGCATAGCCAAATGCTATGAGCTATGGGCTGTATCCGGTTTTGATTTTCTCATGACTTCTTTTGCGGCGTCGAATACAGGTTGTGTAATATTTCTAATGTCTATCCGTTTTAGATTAGGAAGTTGAAGGTTTTCTAATTCATCATTAATTTCTAATCGACGCGTTAAAATCATTTTGGCGCATTCTTGAATTTTTGGATCTGCCTCACGGTCTGTTAATCGCTCGGCTATTTTTTCGAATCTAGCGGCGAGAGTATTTATTAGACCGCATTCTGCTTTTTTTTCATCGGAAATAAACGAATTCTTTGCATCACTAGTATATAAGACTGCTAGAAATATGGTGCCAACTCCTATTATCAGGGGATAATTGGATAAAACATCTTTGATGGCGCCTAGATAATTCATTAAGCGACATGCATTAAACAGATCTTCTTTATCGGAACATTTCAAGACTGTAACTATCCCCGCACTAAATGATGTAAATTGTTGATCTAAATACGATAGAGCTTTCTTAGTTGGAGAAAACTCAGGAAATTGAAGAAGAAAACCAGAAAGATTTTTTAAGTGGATCCCGCAAGATGTACAAATACTGAATTTAGACGATCCGATAATGGTCTCTCTCGTATCTCCGTTGATAAATGGATAGACCAGTAAACCCAATAATGTAGCACTGATTCCGCTGAGCGAACCATTTAAGACGGATGCAATTCTGTTAGAGATAGGAGGTTCTTGAGCCTTGAACACATCTGGCTCATCAGTCTTACCGATGATTTTTTGTCCGCCTTTCTGGCCCGCTAAATAAGCAATATACCGATCTTCTTTCACTGAACTGTTTGGTAAAATACTCATAAAAATTTTTCTCCTTAAAGAAAATTATAGTAATTTTTGATTAAATTTGTTAAAATGTTAGGTGTTTTTGTTTTAAATATCAAATACATTTATTTTGTTTATTGTTAATTAGTTAGTATTTGATTGTAATGGGGCGGAATCGGAGTTTGGAGCTGTGGGGTCCTCAAACAGATTGCGATATATCTAACAACGGCTATCGGTATAGTTGCCGTAGTCTTTCGAAAGACGATATTTTGGAGCTTTTGCAACCCTCAAAAGAGGCGGCTTTAATTTTGGAAAAAGTCTATGCGTCTATATATATATTTTCTCGGATCGCTTTTCCCGCGGCTAAATGCGTTTTGCCCGCAGTGCATACGCGGCTGTGATCCGCTTTTGCCAGGTTCTCTTCCGCGTCTGAAATTGAAGCAGCCCCATTGTCGAACCCCTGCCAAACGGCCGTCTGGCGCATCGGGACTATACCGAAATGGTCTGAAGAATCGGGATTATGCCAAGGAGGCTCCTCAGAATTTCGATTCGGAGCGAGTGACCATTGCCCGAGGGCAAGGCACGAGTGAGAATCGAAATTTCTGAGGTAAAGCCGACGCCGGCAGAAACCGATTCTTCAGATTATTTCGGTATATCGTCGTTTCGCCGCCGCCCTTTTTAAATTGATATCCCGCTTCTTTTCCACTCCTCCACGCCCAAGTTTCTATCTTCCAGCTGTTTTCCGGTTCGATCCTCTCGACCTGGCTCGTGTAGGTTCCGCATTGGTCGCACAGATAAAAATGGAAATTCGCTTCAGCCTTTCGCGTAGAGATCATTGATTTCCCAAATTTTTTTGCCAGAAATAATAAGACAATTATTGGAAAAATTCAAATGAGGCTTTTCATTTCTTTAATTTCCGGTCCTTGCTATGGATTGGGGTATGTATAAAGACCCTTCGTTTTTAAAAGTCGTGACGGCGCAGGAGATGGCGCGGATTGAAAAATGGGCCGTCCAAAAAGGGGCAAGCGAAGAGAAGTTTGTCGAAGAAGCGGGCCGGAAAGTCGCCGCGGCGGCGATGGAATTCGCTGAACAGAAGAAGCTGCCCAAGAAAGTTTTGATTCTGGTTGGAAAGGGGAACAAAGGGGCGGACGCCTATGGCGCAGGGGCGGCTCTTTTGGAAGAGGGATATCAGGTCCGCGCGGTCTCTTTTTTCCCCGATGAAGATTGCAGTGGTTTAAACCGGAAAATGAGAGAGAGGTTTAAAAAGAGGCGCGGAAAAGTGGAGCGGGAGATCCGTTTTCACGATGAGGGATTTATCCTTGATGGGCTTTTAGGGACCGGTTTCAAAGGAAAAGTCGAGGGTGTCCTCAAGAAAGCGATTGCGGCGGCAAATCTTTCTAAAAAGCCGATTGTATCGATCGATATTCCTTCGGGACTGGATGGATCGACCGGAGAGGTGAGGGGATGCGCAATCGAAGCTGCGCTGACGGTCGCACTGGGTTTGCCGAAGATCGGATTTTTCTTGAGACAGGGCTGGAATCATGTCGGAAAGATACGCGTCGAAGATTTTGGATTGCCTAAGGAGGCCGTTGAAAAAGCGGAATGCCTGGCTTATTGGCCGCTCTTGAAAGGATTCGAATTGCCGAAGATCGTCAGGAACCGGCACAAATATCAAGCCGGGTACGTCGTCGGACTAGGCGGATCGGAAGATTTAAAGGGAGCTCCTAAACTATCTGGCTTGGCCGCTCTTCGAACGGGCGCTGGAATTGTGCGGCTGTTTCATTTTGGCGACATCGGCCCTGCGCCGGTGGAACTGATCAGCAATGAGTGGAATGAGAAAAAGTGGAAAGAGGAATTGAAAAGGGCCAGCGCGGTTTTCGCAGGGCCGGGGTTGGGGAAGCTGAAGGCTGGAATGAAAAGCCGTTTGGAAGCAATTGCAGTCCCTGCCGTTTTCGATGCGGACGCGCTATTGCCTGATTTAGCCTATCCAGAACATGCGATTTTAACTCCTCATAGAGGCGAAGCTCTCCGCCTTTTAAAAATGAAGCATGCGCCGGAAGAAGAGGTCCTTTTCGCGGAGGTCCTCAAATTCTGCGATCGCAAAAATGTGATTGTCGTTTTAAAAGGAGCTCCTACCTTCGTCTTCGTTCCTGAACTGGCTCCGGTAATCATCCCTTTCGGAGATCCGGGGATGGCGACTGCGGGAATGGGGGATGTGCTGACCGGGGTGATAGCGGCACTTCTCGCCCAAAAAACAGCTCCCGCAAAAGCGGCGGTCTTGGGTGCGGCGCTTCATGGGATCGCGGGCGAAATCGCGGCGGCGGAAAAAACTTCATATGGACTCATCGCAGGCGACGTGATCGATTGTTTGCCGAAGGCGTTTCAGGCGTTGATGGGAATTGGGTAATAGGCGTCCTATTACTTCATCTTCGCTGTCCGCACCAATTTACACGGATTACGCCGAAGCGGCTGCGGAGACTTAAAAAAGGTTCGGGGAACCTTTTTCAAGCAGAGCAGGTGAGCGAAAGCGAACTGGCGGATGACGCCGCGAAGCGCAGCTGCAGGATAGGACAGGACGGGGAAGCCCCGTACTCTCCCAGACTCCGTCGGCCAAAGGACTATCGTCCTCTGGACACCTTTTTTATATTTTAGGATTCCAAAGGATGATAGTCTTTTGGCGTCGGGGTATGGGGCACCGTATTCTCAGCTGCCCTCATGGCGTATCTGCCAGTTCGCCTTCCTCGCCTGCTCCGCTTGAAAAAGGTTCACCGAACCTTTTTCAAGTCTTCGCAGCCGTTTCGGCGTGATCCTGTAAATTGAGTGGATACAGAAGAGGTGGGTAACAAGTGATAGGCCTTGTACCAGTCGATGAAGCGGGGGATGCCTTCTTCAATGAGCACGGCCGGATGGAAATTCAGGAGCCGCTGGCTCTTTTCTATGTCGGCAAAGGTTTCTACGACCTCGCCCGGCTGCATAGGCAGCCATTCTTTGACCGCTTCTTTTTGCAGAGCTTCTTCTAAAAGCCGGATCAGATAAATCAGATCGACGGGCCGGTTATTCCCCAGGTTGAAAATTTCGCAAGGCGCTCCGAGGTCGAGGGCGGCGGCAGTCCCTGCGACAATATCGTCGATGTATGTGAAGTCGCGCCGCATCTGTCCATTGTTGAAGATTTGGATCGGCTGACCTTCCACAGATTTGACGGGTAAAGCGGTAATAGGCCATATCGGGCCTTCCCCAAGGGCCGTAAGCGGTAAAATAGCGGAGCGCGGTGACGGAAAGGCCATAGAGATGGTGATAAGCGTGGGCCATCGCTTCATTCGCTTTTTTTGTCGCGCCGTAGAGATTGGCGGGCTGGTCGGTTTTATCTTCCACCGAAAAAGGGATTTTTTTATTCAGGCCGTAAACGGAAGAAGAGGAGGCGTAAACGAGTTTGATGTCGGGAAACTGCCGGCATGCCTCCAAAACGGAGACAAAACCTTGTAGGTTGGAATCGACGTAATCGGCCGGATGCGTGATGGAATGGCGGACTCCCGCTTGAGCGGCCAAGTGCGCCACATGGGTGATTTCATGGCGCTGCAAGAGGAGTTTTAAAATGTCGAGGTCGCGGATATCGGCGTGCGCGGTCTCGATGCCCAGTTTTTTCAGGATCTCGGCCCGGTCTCTTTTGAGCTGGGGATCGTAATAAGAATTGAAATTATCGAGGCCGATGACAAAGTCGCCCCGTTTCTTTAAAAATTGGGCTAGATGAAACCCGATGAATCCTGCAGAGCCGGTGATGAGTATCCGCTTCACTAAAAACTTGTTCTCATAAAAAAACTTGTGGTATACTTTTTGCTTCCATTTTAAAGTCCTGAATTCTTATTTTGCATGGGTTTTTTTCAGACTATGATGAGAAGCTTTCTAAGAATCATTTTTTGTCTCTTGATTGGGTTGTGTTTTGCCGGCTGCAGCGGCCCCTATATGGGGAAAGAATTGTTCGGCGCGGACGAATTCGTCCTCGACTCCTATAAAATCCGGGAAGGGAAATTTTCCATTCTTGAAATGGAAGGGAAGCCTTATGAGGAGCTCGATGAGGATTACCTCGACGAATACGAGGACCGGATCCACGAAGACGATGTGCTTCTCATCGCCCTTTACCATCCAAAACGGACCGATATCGTCCTAGCGGTCCAATCTATTGGAAGTTCGATCGGATACCGGGTTGTGAATGGGCGGATCGCCCTTCCCGATGTAACCCCTATAGAAGTCTCGGGGCTCACTTTGGAAGAGGCGCGCCAAAAGATCCAGACCCATTATCAAAACCAGATCCAAGATACCGAAGTATTCATCACCTATAAAGACCGGATTGCCAGGAAAGTCGAGTTGGCAGGCCTGGTCTCGGTCTCGAGCGTGCCTGTCGACGGGAAGATCCGCCTTTTCGATATCCTCTCGAAGGCCCATGTCCCTCCCGACGCGAACCTATTTAAAAGCTATGTGATCCGCAACTGCAGACTTCTTCCTGTCGACCTCAATAAACTCCTCAAAGAAGGGGATATGTGCCAGAATATCGTCATGAGGGGAGGGGACAAGATTTATATCGCCGAATCTTCAGCCGCCTCATTGATGGTGATGGGAGAGGTTGCGCGCGAGCGGGTGGTCAATCTTCCCAGAGGATATATGTCTTTAAGGCAGGCATTGGCTGAAGCGGGCGGCATTCCGTTCAGCGGGGATAAATCGTATATTCAGGTGATCCGCGGCAATATCGCCAAGCCTAAAATTTATACCCTCAATTGGGAGCATGTGATCCACCTTCCAAACGACAGCCTGCTCTTGATGCCGGGCGATATCGTCTACGTGGCCGCTAAACCGATCACCGAATGGAACCGGTTTATTTCGCAGCTATTGCCCAGTTTTACTGGAATCGAAGTGATCGGCAAGCAGGCAGGCAGCTGGGGAGTGTTCATCCCGTGAAGGAACGCTCTCCTCTTCTTGACGCCGATGAGCGGATTTTTACTTTAAACGATGTGGTTCAGTTCTTCCGCAGCATGCGCAAAAAGCTGTTTCGGATCGCTTGGATGGGAGGGATTTGCTCCCTTTTTCTATTTTCTATCCGCGCCCCGAAATATCAAATCGAAGCGACTTTTAAAGAAGGAGTGGAAAAAGCGGCGGCCGAAAATTCGTTGAAAGAATTATTGAGCGGCGTGGGGGGGGCTGGGAGCCATCAGCCTCAGGCAGCAGTGCTGATGAAATCCTATCAAGTCCTGAAACCGCTTTCTCAAAATTTAGGACTGCAAGCACAAATCGGCAAGCCAAAAGGAATCGTGGCTAAAGTCTTCGGGCGGATCGCAGATAACCTTAAAATCGAATGCGGAGCGAAATTAGAAGATCCCGATCCGTTTTTGTGCAAGAACGTCGTTTACGAAGGAGAAAAACCGCTCTTGTTTTTTCTCCGTTTCACAGATTCGAATCATTTTGAAGTTTTCGCAGCGGACCGGAAGTCGCGTATTGGAGAGGCCGCTCTCGGCCAGGAAGTGTCCTTGCCGCCAGTTCATTTTACGCTGATCAAAACACCGAAAAAATTGGAATCGGGCACTTTTTATCGATTGATCATCACTCCTTGGATTTTCGCCGCGAATTCTCTTCAAGCGGGAATCAATATTTCCAACAACAAACTCAACCGGTCTATTTACGAGCTCAAAATGGTACATCGGGACCGGAATTTCGGAACGAAAATTTTGAATGAGCTCATGGTCGAGTACCAACGCTTTTTGAAAAATGAACACGACGAGCTCGCGAAAAACCAATTGTCTTATCTGGAACAAAGGCAGGAAGAACTCTATGAAAAAATCTCCCATACATTCGAAGAACATGTGGCCTACCTAAGCGAGAATCTGGAAGAGAACGGCTTTATCATGCTTGAACAAGCGAATGAGAGCCTATTAATGCCCTATCAAGAGATGCTGAAACGGATATTCGCTATCGATTTGGAATCAAGCCATCTGAACCAAATGGAAGTCGAAGGGAAGCCGATTTGTTTGAATATAATGAATTCCAATTCATGCGAATTTAGAGAGATTTACAAGAAATTGCAGGACCTCAAACAGCAAAGGGACCTTCTCGAAATTTCGCTCCAGCGCAGGATGCCCTTGAACGCGGAAGAAGATCGTGTGGAGACTCGAAGAGAAGAACTGAACGAGATCCGCATGGAGAGGAAATCTGCAGAAAAACTGATTGAAGAATTAGAGGAAAATAAAGAAATTTCTTCATTCGGTTTGAATCACACTCTCTATCAGTGGGCGAGACGCCTTCAGGAATCGGAAAAAATCGACGAGAGGGAAGATTTATGCGATTATTTGGAAAGTTATGCTCGTCTTTTATCTCTGAGAGAAAAAATGATCCAGGAACGGTTTTTTTACGGAGAAAAAACTCCTTCTGAATTAGAAGGGATCGATTTAAAGACAGCGGGCCAGCTTTTCGTCGAATACAACAATCGTTTGGATAAAGCCGAGGCGGCCAAGTGCCACTATGCGCAATTCCGGGAAGAAGTGCTCAGGAAAGATGTAGAATTGGGTTCTTTAAGCTCCCTTTTAATCGATCCCTTGAGCCAGAATCTCATTGCGGCTGCCAATAAAATCGCTTTGCAGTTGAAAGATGAGAAATACTACAGCAGCAAGGAAGGGGAGAGATGGGAAGAGGAACTCGCTTTGCATCGGAAGATCCTTTCCGACCATTTAGGCCAGCTGGTCCAAGTCGAAGAAATGAACATCGGGTTGATCCGAGATAAAATCGTCGGTTTACAGCAGGCATGCCTTGATTGCATCAACCAGCAGATTTCGGTTTTATATGAAAGCATTGAAGATGCGGTTAAAGAACAGCGCTCCACGCTCGCAAATGAAAAAACAGCTTTGATCAAAAAAATG
>CAVQKJ010000002.1:0-298419 GCA_963713105.1 uncultured Chlamydiae bacterium | reverse complement strand
ACAGGGATAGAGGCCACGGTCAGCACCAAGGCGAATTGCAAAGTGGTAAGGATCGGATCTCCTCGGAAGATCGCGACGGTTATGATCGCAGCAACAAGAACTCCTGCAAGGATGATCAGGTAATTGCCGATCTTCAAAACGGCCTTTTGAAAATGGCTGACCGTATGCGCCTCTTGCACAAGCTCTGCCGTCTTGCCGAAGTAGGTGTTCATCCCCGTGCCGTAGACCAGCGCGCCGATTTCACCCTGGCGGAGAATCGATCCTGAAAATACCGCCTCGCCGCTTTTGCGCGCGACAGGCAGCGACTCTCCCGTTAACGCAGATTGATCCACCTCTACCGGATCGCCCTCCAAAAGACGAGCATCCGCAGGCACTATATCTCCCTGCCGCAATCGAATGACGTCGCCAGGAACCAACTCGCGCGCTGATGGATTGACCCACTTCCCATCTCGTATCACCCGTGCCTTAATCGCCAGCTTGGCCCTCAAGGCGGCAATCTCATTGGCCGCTTGGCGCTCTTCCCAGAATCCAACTATGGCATTAGCAAAAAGCAAAAGAAGGATGATGAAAAAATCTGGCCAGTGGCGGACAACGGCCGAAAGAATCACTGCGATTTCGATCATCCAGGGAATAGGACCCCAAAAATAGGAGAGGAATTTCAAAAGCGGATGGGTTTTCTTTTCTTCAAGCTCGTTAGGCCCATATTGAACGAGTCGTTTTTGCGCCTCCGCTTGACTGAGCCCCTGGAGAGAAAACCCCAGTTTCTCTTGCAGTTTCGACATGGGCAGAGTGATCGGATTGTCCTTCACATCGCATTGGGCGGAATTGAGTTTCTTTTTCAGGTCCATTCTTTCCAACCTTTCCGCAATTGCAAGGGAAAACCAATTAAACAGAGCGCCATTCAGCTTTCCATTTCCAATTGCGAACCTCAGGCAGGTCTTGGCCATGTTTGACGATGTATTGCTTATGCTCAATCAGCTTGTCATGCATCATTTGCTTTAGGTAGTCCCCCTTTGCGCCTAATTGCGGAAGCCGATCGATCACGTCTTGGACTAAATGGAATCGATCGAGGTCGTTCTGCACTCTAATGTCAAAAGCGGTCGTGATCGTCCCCTCTTCTTTATAGCCGCGCACATGAAGATTGTTGTTGGTCCGTCGATAGGTCAATCGGTGGATCAGCCAAGGATAGCCGTGAAAGGCAAAGACGATGTGCTTATCTTTTGTAAATAGAGAATCATAATCCTTGTCGTTCAATCCATGCGGATGCTCTGAACTGGGCTGAAGCTTCATGAGATCTACGACATTGACCACGCGGATTTTCAATTCAGGCAAATGGGTGCGAAGAATAGAAACGGCAGCCAAGATCTCCAGCGTCGGCGTATCTCCACAGCAGGCCATTACAATATCTGGCTCAGCATCTTGATCATTGCTAGCCCACTGCCAGATGCCAACTCCTTCGGTGCAATGAATAATCGCCTCCTCCATGGCCAGCCATTGCGGCATCGGGTGCTTTCCCGCAACCACGACGTTCACATAGTGCCTGCTGCGAAGGCAGTGATCGAAAACCGACAGCAGGCAATTGGCATCCGGCGGCAGATAAACGCGTAGATGCTCGCCTTCTTGTTAATTACATGGTCGAGGAAGCCGGGGTCTTGGTGCGTGAAGCCATTATGATCCTGCTGCCAGACATGAGAGGCGAGCAGATAGTTCAGCGAGGCGATCTTTCTGCGCCATGGCAGTTCGGAGGTTACTTTCAACCATTTGGCGTGCTGATTGAACATCGAATCGACGATGTGGATAAATGCCTCGTAACAGTTAAACAGCCCATGCCGCCCGGTCAAAAGATACCCTTCCAACCAACCCTGGCTCTGATGCTCGCTGAGCATAGAGTCCAGCACTTGTCCTTCGGGCGCAAGAAACTCATCATTCTTTTTCTTCTTGGCATCCCATTGACGGTTGGTGACTTCAAAAACCGCGCCCAAGAGATTAGAGAGCGTCTCATCAGGGCCGAAGATGCGGAAATTGCGCTGATCTCGATTCAACTGGGTCACGTCGCGGAGAAATTTACCCAGTACCAGAGTATCTTGACCCTCGACGGCGCCGGGAGAAGGAACTTGAATCGCGTGGACACGAAAGTCCGGCATTCGCAAATCGCGCAGCAGAATGCCTCCATTGGCATGTGGATTGGCGCCCATCCGCTGGTCGCCCTTGGGCGCCAGCTCGGAGAGTTCCGGCGTTAGTTTCCCATTATCATCAAAAAGTTCTTCTGGCTTATAACTCTTCATCCAACTTTCAAGAAGTTTAAGATGATCGGGATGCTCGGCATTGACGAGAATGGGTACCTGGTGCGCTCGAAAAGTCCCTTCAATTTGCAGACCATCGACGACTTTTGGACCCGTCCAGCCCTTGGGCGACCTCAATACGATCATGGGCCAACGCGGCCGGGTGGGGTCTTTATTATTCCGCGCATTTTTCTGGATTTCCTGAATGTCTTCGATGACTTTATCCAAAGTACCGGCCATGAGCTGATGCATTTCTTCCGGCACATCGCCTTCAACAAAATAAGGAGTCCAGCCGCAACCTCGAAAAAACTGCTCCAATTCCTCTGGCTCGATCCGGGATAGGACGGTCGGATTGCTAATCTTGTAGCCATTGAGATGCAAGATAGGCAGCACAGCTCCATCGGTAATGGGATCGAGAAACTTGTTTGAATGCCATGCAGTGGCCAATGGACCCGTTTCTGCTTCGCCATCGCCAACTATGCATGCTGTGATCAGATCGGGATTGTCGAATACGGCTCCAAAGGCATGGCTGAGGGAATACCCTAGCTCTCCCCCTTCGTGGATCGATCCAGGTGTCGTCGGCGCAACATGGCTGGAAATCCCGCCAGGCCATGAAAATTGCGTGAACAGTTTTTTTAGCCCCTCTTCATCCTGGCTAATGTCCGGATAAATTTCACTGTAGGTGCCTTCGAGATACGTTTGCCCCACCAGCGCCGGGCCGCCATGGCCAGGACCTGCAATATAGATCATATTCAAGTCATACTTCTTAATGACCCTGTTCAAATGCACATAGATGAAATTTTGACCTGGCGATGTGCCCCAGTGGCCGACCACCAACGGCTTTACATGAGACAATTTCAAAGGCTCCTTCAGCAGCGGATTGTCGTAGAGATAAATCTGACCGACCGATAGATAGTTGGCAGCCCGCCAGTACGCATTCATCCTGTGAAGCAATTCTTGAGAAAGAGTTTCTGTCATCTTACTTACTTCCCAATGCCGAGAACGCGGCAAACCGTCCTAGCGATCACGATTTCTTCATCCGTATGAATGACGCGGACTTGAACCCGGCTATTTGCCCGTGAAATCATGCTTTCATTCACTCCATTTCGCTTTTCATCGAGCTCGACTCCAATGAATTCAAGTCCCTCGCAAATCCGCGCGCGAATCGAGGGAGCATTCTCTCCAATGCCGCCAGCAAACACCAGCGTGTCCAATCCTCCTAACGCCGCTGAGAATGATCCAATCCATTTCTTGACCTGATAGCAAAACAGCGCGATCGCTTCAGCCGCCCGCACGTCGTTACTTTCCTTTTTAAGCAAGTCCTGCATGTCGGAACTCGTCTCCGATATGCCAAGCAACCCGGACTGGAAATTGAATAGCTCATTGAATCGCTTTGCATCGAATCCCTCTGTGCGCGAAAGATACCAAACTAGTCCAGGATCGAGATCTCCAGAACGGGTGCTCATCGGAATTCCAGCTGTCGGAGTGAAGCTCATGCTTGTATCTTGTGATTTGCCGTCTTGCACCGCTGTCAGGCTCGCGCCATTGCCAAGATGGGCAAGGATGACGCGGCCAGCGGCCGCTTTCGATCCATCCAGGCGGGCCAGTTCGCCTATCAAAAACTCGCAAGACAAACCGTGAAATCCATACTTCCTTACTCCTTTCGCCTCAAAGCGGCGAGGGATCGGCAATATTAACGCCTTGCGAGGTAGATCATGATGAAAAGCCGTATCGAAACAGGCTATTTGGGGTAGGTTGAGGAACCGGCGATGAAATGCCTCGGTCAATAGGATCTCTTCCGGCAGATGCTCAGGATCGAATGCATTGAGACTGCGCAAATCTTTGACCATTTCCGCAGTGATTCGCTCCGGTTTGTAATACTTCGGACCTCCATGGACCACCCGGTGCCCTACCGCAGTCAATCCATCTCCCTTGTTCCGACCCTCGATCCAATCCATTAGAACGTTTACAGCCGCAATATGATCTGGCATTTTCGCAACCCGCGAAAAGCTGTCCTCATTTTTAAACCCCTTCACTCGGAAAGTGGCATCCGGAAAGCCAATCCGTTCAATCTCGCCATGTAAAATCCGTTGCAGCGAACGATCTACCTCGAACAGGGCGAACTTGATGCTCGATGAACCGCCATTGATAGTAAGAATGCGTGGATTCGCTCGTTTCATAAACGGTCATCAGCAAAATTTTTAAAAAAATTCATAGACAATGAAGATGACTATTTCCCTTCTCCTTTCTTTATGGTTCAGGGAAAGAAAAGTCAATCTTATTAACCATTCGAACAAACGACCAACAGTCCTGGGGTGTTAGCATCAGGTGACAGGATATGCAAGATAGGCGCGAAGCGCACCGCAGGATATGCAGGATAAAAAAATGATAGGGAAATACAAGCTTGGGGAGTATCAGTCCTGGGTTGTTAGCATCAGGTGACAGGATATGCAGGATAAAAAATGATAGGGAAATACAAGCTTGGGAAGTATCAGTCCTGCGGACATTAAAGGATTAAGGAATACAAACTCTTCTTTATCTCAATGGGACTGTGATATATGAAGCTTGTATTCTCCATCTATTTTTTATCCTGCATATCCTGTCGCTCGCTTCGAGCGTATCTTGCATATCCTGTCACCTGATGCTTACACCCCAGGACTGTGATTTCCTAAGTCTGCATCCACCATCTTGTTACTAAGCGACTGTGACTTCTTTGCAGAGGTAGACGTCTTGGACTGTGTTGAGGATCTGGATGCCTTCTTTCATCGGTTTTTGGAAGGCTTTGCGTCCCGTGATCAATCCAATGCCGCCCGCTCTTTTGTTGATGACCGCCGTCGAGGTCGCATCGTGCAAATCGTTTTCGCCAGATGCCCCTCCGGAGTTGATGAGGCCGATCCGCCCCATGTAGCCGTTGATGACTTGATAGCGGGTCAGATCGATTGGATGGTCCGTGCAAAGCGACGTATACATCTTGTCGTTCGATTTGCCGAACTTCAGGGCTTTGAATCCCCCGTTGCAAACAGGGAGCTTTTGCTTGAGGATGTCGGCTTGAATGGTGGCGCCTAAATGGTTGGCTTGACCCGTGAGGTCTGCGGCTTCATGATAATCCTTGTCGGCCGTTTTAAAAGCGGCATTGCGCAAATAACACCAAAGGACAGTGGCCATGCCCAACTCATGGGCAAGGGCGAACGCGTGGCTGATTTCGGTGATTTGGCGGCGGCTTTCAGGAGAGCCGAAATAGATGGTCGCACCGACGGCGACGCAGCCCATGTCGTAGGCTTGTTTTACAGTCGCAAAAATCGTCTGGTCGTAGGAGTTTGGATAAGAGAGCAGTTCGTTGTGGTTGATTTTGAGAAGGAACGGGATCTTATGGGCATATTTACGAGCGACGATGCCCAGTACGCCGAGAGTGGATGCGACCGCGTTGCATCCCCCTTCGATCGCGAGGCGGACGATGTTTTCCGCGTCAAAATATTCGGGATTCGGGGCAAAGGAAGCTCCTGCGCCATGTTCAATCCCCTGGTCGACGGGCAGGATCGAAAGATAGCCGGTTCCCGCTAAACGTCCATGGCCAAAAAGAGCTTGGAGGCTCCTCAATACCCGGATATTCCTATCGCTTTGGGAAAAAATCCGGTCCACCCAATCGGGACCTGGTAAATGGAGCTTGTCTTTCCCTACCGTTTTACAAGAGTGCTTGAGGAGCGAATCGGCGTCTTTGCCTAAAATGGATTGGATGTTCGAATAGCTCATAGTCTCCTCATTTGTAAAGACACAGTTATATCTCTCTCCGCTTCATTTTATCCAGAAATTTTGGATTTGTTCGAAAGTCTTTCCCTTTGTTTCCGGCACACGTTTCCAAACAAACCAAAGCCCCAAAAGACAAATGATCCCGTAGAGCCAAAATGTAACCGCAGGTCCAAACGCCTCGATCAAGGAAAGGAAAGTCAATGAAACTATGAAATTACACATCCAGTTCAAAAAGATCGCAATCCCTATCGCCCTGCCTCGGATGCCGAGCGGGAAGACCTCGGAAATGATGAGCCAGGTGACAGGCCCCAGGCTGAGTGCAAAAAATGACACATAAAGCAGCAAGGCGACGATCGCTATCAAACCTGAATGGATGCTCGAGCTTAAAAAAGAAAATCCCAATAAAGTCAAAGAGGCTGTCATCCCAATTAATCCGCCGATCAAAAGAGGACGCCGTCCCAGCCGATCGATGAGCCAAAGAGCTACGATCGTCATCGCCACATTGACGACGCCTACCAGGATGGCCGCAAAAATCGCCGTTTGGACCTCTTGAAAGCCAGCGAGCTGAAAAATCTTAGGAGCATAGTAGATGACGGTGTTGATCCCAGTGATTTGTTGAAAAACGCAGACCCCGATCCCGATCAAAAACCCAGTGCGGACGCCGGGGGAAAACAATTCTTTCCAATTTTTTTTCGTCGGGGCGTCTTCTTCTTTCTTGGCTTCGACCAAATTTTCATCGGAATGTGATTTCCTCAACTTATGCAAAATCAGATCCGCTTCGGCTTTTCTGCCGTGAGTCATCAGCCAGGAAGGCGTTTCTGGAATGAAAAAAAGGCCTACGAATTGCAAGGCCAGCGGGATCATGCCGAACCCAAACATCTCCCGCCATTCGGACTGTCCTGCATAGGCATAAGCAACGACATACGCCCCCAAAATCCCGATCGTAATCCCAAGTTGATAAAGGGAAACCAAAGTCCCTCTGCTTTCGTGAGGGGAAATTTCGGCGATGTAAAGCGGCGCGGCGACGGAAACGATTCCGATCGCAATCCCAGTTACGAAGCGGCCGAGAAGGAGGGTATCGAAACCGATGGCCTTTGATAGAGTCAAAATCCCGATGAAAAACAAAAATAGAGAGAAAAACAGCGCTTTCTTCCTACCAAAAGCGTCGGCGATCCACCCTCCGGTGAACGCCCCGATTAACGCACCGACCAATATCATGCTGACGATCAATTCCAGCTCGAATGTCGACAACTGAAAGTCTCCGGCGATAAAAAGGAGAACTCCCGATATGACGCTCGTATTGTATCCGTAAAGTAAACCTCCGATGGCCGCAATCAAAGAGACAAAAAGCGAATAGGATGTGAATCGGAATTTTTTAGACATCGGGGACTCCGTGCAAGAAAAATTGGATTTTTAAGGTCAATTCGGTTATACTCTTTCTCCTTTTAAGATTGGAGTTTAAATTGACAACGATTCATTTAGATGCATCAAAACCATTTGCAGCCGATATTCAAAAACCTCTTGAGCTCGGCAGTTTATTCAATCGGTTGACCGGCGGTTCTTTGAATGTCGCCTCTACGCCTGCAGAACGAAATATTTTCGAATTCTTTCAAGAAGTAGAAACTCTCAATTCCGATAAGGATCCTATCAGCGAGGCTTCTTTTGCCCGTTTAGATTCCCTTCTTGAAATAATCAAATCGTCATCGCCCTCTAATCTATATGCTGTGCTGAACCAATGCTTGATCCTCTCAGACGGCGCCGAAAAGAGAGCGAATACGCCTTCTCTCATCCAATATATCGAAAAGAAAATGGAAGGATTGAAACCTTCCTCATATTCTATGCAACTCCCCGCCTCTTCTTCATCTACGCCGGTTTGGAAAAAAGTAGCCTGCGCTGCAGGAGCCATTGTCTTCATCGGAGCGCTGATTGCCGCAGCCACCCAATTGCCGAGCCTGTTTCCTATGAACGAGAACTGTAAAGAAATTGGATCTCCTGACTCAGCGATGATCGACCTCCAGAAAAGGATCGCTGTATTGGAAAAGTCAGAAATAGTAAACAGCGCCGATCCTCTAGTTGAACTTGGAAAAAGGGTTTCAACATTAGAAAATCAGCAAATTGCAACTCACAATCTCGTAGTTTATTTATCTGATATGGAAGAAATTCGATCAGAATATGATAAGAAAACTATTGAAAGAGGGATAAAACTCAAACAATCGATAACAAGAAACTCTTAAGATAAGAGCTTTCTGGATGGAAGATTGAAATCGGATGATCGTGGGCTTGCCTATGGCGGCCCATGATCCTGATAGAACGCTTGGATTCCGCTGCCGCGCGGAATAAGATGTTTTGGAAAAGACTCTCTTCGACGTGATAGGAACAAGAGCAGGTTAAAAGAAGGCTGCCTGGAGCCATTTTTTTCATTACATGCGCGTTCATGTCTTTGTAAGCGCGGAACGCTCTTGCGATGTCTTCCCGTTTTTTAACGAAAGCGGGGGGATCGAGAATTAGAAGGTCGTAGTCGAATGAGGATGTTTTAAGAAAATCGAAGACGTCGGCTTTAATGAAATTGTGACGGTCGCTGGGCAAGTTGTTAAGTGCGATATTTTTTTCAACGCGCGGCTGGCATTTCCCGCTGATTTCTACGCTGTCGACATGGGATGCGCCTCCAGCTAAGGCGGCAACGGAAAACCCGCCAGTATAAGCAAAGCAATTCAACACTCTCCGTCCACCGCTTAACTCTCTGACCCAAGAACGCATTTCCCTTTGGTCGAGAAAGAGTCCCGTTTTTTGCCCTTCGAGGACATCGACGGAAAATTTAAGACCTTTTTCTAAAATCTCCACCTCAGGCTGCTCTTCTCCGTAAATGAGGGAACGGACTTCTTCCAGGCCTTCTTTTTTACGCATAAAAGAGGTCGATTTTTCGTAAAGAGGCTCGGGGTTTGAACTCTTCGATGAGATAGGCGGCGATCTCCTTTTTAAGCCTTTCGATGCCGGGATTCGATACTTGCATGACGAGAACGTCTGCATAAGCATCGACGATCAGGCCGGGAATCCCGTCCCCTTCGGCATTGATGAGGCGGATCGCGTTCGTTTCTTTCGGATCGAACCATTTACGGCGCAATGCGGCCGCTTCGCGGATCCGTTTTGGCAGAGCCTCCGAAATCGTTTCTTGTCCGTAAGCGAGCATGTGCCCAATGATCGAACGGCCTCGGTTGAGCATAGCAAGTCCCAATTTCTCTCCTGATGAAGAGAAAACTTCCGCGATATCGCCATCGGTAAATGTCGGAAGGGAAGCAACGGCGCCTGAATAGATCCAATGGTGGCGCTGCAGGATCGGTTTTTCTTTCCCTTTCAATTTTAAACAAGTGCTAATTTGCGGCCTCCGGGCTTGCTTTCTACCGATTGGCCATTGAAAGGGCCTAGAACCCGGCCGATCAAATCGTAGTCGGCGGCATCGGTGATCTCCACTTCGTAGAGCTTGCCGAAGCCGGTCACTTTCCGGCCATCGTTGATGATGATCTGGCCGTCGATTTCAGGGCATTGGCCGCTATAGCGGGCGCGCAAGAGGAGGTTCGATTCGGGATGGAATCCTTCGACGATAGCGCGTGAGTTTGCGCCCGATCATCTTTTGACTCCATTTTCGGACCGCTTTTTTCTGCGCCGCGGCCAGCCTTTCGAAACGCTCTCTGTTTCACCTCTTCGGCGATTCTGATTGGGGAGTCGCGCGGCGTAAGCCTCTTTTTCTAGGGAGAATTTGAAGATTCCCACGTTATCGAGCGGGCTTTTCTTGACGAAATCGACGATCTCCATGAACTGCTCTTCGGTCTCCCCGGGAAATCCGACCATGAGGCTGGTCCGGATCGACGACGTTCGGGACTTCTTTCCGCAGTTTTTGAAGAATTTCGACGATTTCCTCTTTGGAGGTCGTCCGATGCATCGCTTTCAGCATCTCATTGTTGATATGCTGGATCGGCATGTCGAGATAAGGGCAGATCCGGGGATCGCTCTTCATGACGGCGATCAGTTCATCGTCGATCTCATCAGGATAGAGATAGAGGAGGCGGAGCCAGAAATCCTTTTTCACTTTCAGCATTTCTCGGAGCAGCTCAGCCAGAGCGCCTTTTTCTTTCCGGTCTTTGCCGAAATCGCCGAGGTCTTGCGCGATCAAAATCACTTCGAAAACGCCTTGCGATAGAAGCGCGTTGAACTCTTTGAGGACTTGCTCCGTCGATCTTGCTTTTCAAAGGCCCTTTGATCGTCGGGATGATGCAGAAGGCGCACCGTTTTTTGCACCCTTCCGCGATTTTGAGATAGGCGTAGTGCTTCGGCGTGGAAAGGGTGCGGGGCACTTCGCCCCATTCGAGATAGCTTCTGGCGGACGTGACGGCTTCGCTCCCTGGTTTCCGGCACGGACGGCATCGAGGATTTTTTCCACGTCGCCGGAGCCGAGCATGTAATGGATATCGGGAAATGGCTCTTTCAGCTCGCCGCTATGCTTTTGGACCATGCAGCCCGCGACGATCACTTTCGCCGTCTCTTTTTTTGATCGGAACAATTCGCGGATCGTTTCGATCCCTTCTTGCCGTGACGATTCGAGAAAGCCGCACGTATTGACGACGAGAAAATCGGCCTCTTCCAGTGCGGCGTACGACTTCGTAGCCCGCTTTCAAGAGGATCCCGATCATCACCTCGCTATCGACCAGGTTGCGGGCGCAGCCCAGGCTCGTAAAGTGAAATTTATTCTTAAAATCGATCTTCATGTCGAGAATTATAAGATCTGTTATTTTGTTATGCAAAAAGAAAATAGAGACCTCTATGTTTTCGTACCTTTTTCGAAAAATCCCTCATCCTCCTCGTCTCTCTTTGGTGCGTAGTGACAGGGACTTTCTTTCTCATGCATGCTATCCCTGGGGATCCTTTCATCGGCGACCGGGTCATCCCCGAAGAGGTTTTGGATTCGCTCTACGCCTATTACGGACTCGATCAACCCCTTTGGATCCAGTATTTGAATTATTTGAAGGGGATCTTGAAGGGGGATCTCGGCCCTTCCATCGTCTATCAAGGAAGGACCGTCAACGAATTTATCTGCGAAGGGTTTCCCGTCTCTGCGCAGCTCGGGTTCCAAGCGCTCCTGTTGGCCATCCCCTGCGGCATCTTGCTCGGGACCTGGGCCGCCCAAAAACGGTCGGAGTGGCAAGATAGCTGCGCGATGGTCATTTCGACGATCGGAGTTTCGGTCCCCAATTTCGTCCTTTCGAGCTTCCTCCAGTTCGTCTTTTGCGTGAAACTGCATCTCTTGCCGGTCGCGCGCTGGGGATCGTTCGAACATACGATTCTTCCGACTCTCGCCCTGGCCGCCCTTCCGATTGCATTTATCGCAAGACTCACCCGCTCCAATATGGTCGAGGTCCTCCAGCAAGATTATATCCGGACGCGCTTCGGCAAAGGGCTTGCCTCTGTTCCAAATCTCCATGCGCCACGGTCTTACGAAACGCCCTCCTTCCTGTGATCACTTATTTAGGACCCGTAACGACGCAAATTTTAACGGGCAGTTTTATGATCGAAAAAATCTTCGCGATTCCTGGCCTTGGCCAATGGATGATCCACAGCATCAATGGCAGGGATTATCCGATGATCATGGGACTGACGATCTTTTTCAGCAGCTTTTTGATGATCTCGTATGTTTGCGGTCGACGTCCTCTATTCTCTTCTCGATCCAAGAATCCGCTTCGCTAAAGCCGGAGCAAATAGGACAGCCCATGCTTGAAACGACCGGATTTTTTGAAGACGCTTGGCGCAGGCTCCGCTCCAACCGCGCGGCGATGTTCGCGCTTTGGACCCTTGCTTCCTTTTCTTCATGGCGGTCTTCGGCCCTCTTGATCTCTCCTTATTCCTATTCCGAAATCCATCTTGAATTGAAAAACACCCACCCCGTGCTGGAAATTCTGGTTCGGAAGCGATGAGTTGGGACGGGACATGTTCACCCGCATCTGGTGGGGAGCCCGGATCTCCCTCTTCATCGGGATCACCGCGGCCCTTATCGATGTCATTTTCGGAGTTTTCTGGGGATCGATCGCAGCCTATTGCGGAGGGAAAACCGAAGAGCTGATGATGCGCATTTGCGATGTCCTCTATGCAATCCCCTATCTTGCTCGTCGTCATCCTCCTCACGGTTATCCGCGGTTCGCGGCATCGTCACCATCCTGATCGCAATGACCCTCACCGGATGGATCAACATGGCCCGCATTGTCCGCAGCCAAATTCTCCAATTCAAACAAAACGACTACATTACCGCGGCCCGCGCCATTGGCGCATCCCCTTCCCGCATCCTTTTCCGCCATCTCATCCCCAACGCCATCGGCCCGATCATCGCAGCCATGACCCTCACGATTCCCACCGCGATCTTCACCGAAGCTTTCTCAGCTTTCTCGGCCTCGGCATCCAGGCCCCTGCCGCTAGCTGGGGCGTCATGGTCAACGACGGCCTCAGCGCCATGCGCTACTATCCCTGGCGCCTCTTCTTCCCCGCCGCCATGATCACCCTCACCATGCTCTCCTTCAATTTGCTCGGAAACGCTCTGAGAGACGCATTAGACCCCAGACTCCGCCGTTAGGAGAAGAGAGCAAGAGTGTGTGGATATAACGGCTGAGCCAATAAGAGAGCAGGCTTAAAACTTGAGAGGGCACTATTTTAACACAGAGGAAGAGAGATAGAGAGAAAGAGAGAAAAAAACTACCGCGCGGCGCGGAAAAGGATCCCGTTCAAACTTCTTCATTTCCTCTTTCTCTGTGTTAAAATCGTGCCGGTTCATCACACGAACCTGATCCCTCGTGCCCCCAACCGTTTCCCCCCTTCCTTCCGCGCTTCGCGGCCTATTCCATCTCTCTTTCTCTCTTGCTCTCTTTCTCTGTGTTAAAATCGCGCCGGTTCATCACAGGAATCTGACCCGTCATACCCTCGACCGTTTCATCCAAGCACTTCTCTCCCCTCCTCTCTATTTTTATTCCGTCGTATGATAATTTGTTTGTCGGACTCTTATGGAAACTCTAAAACGAACGATTCTCCAGGTTGAAAACCTAAGCGTGGGGTTTTCTGTGCAGGGGCGGGAGCTGCTCGCGGTGCGGGGGATCAGCTTTGATGTGTTGGCGGGGGAGGCGGTCGGGATCGTGGGGGAATCGGGCTGCGGCAAGAGCGCGGCCGTGCAAGCCTTGATGCGGCTGACGCCGGCCAGCCGAGTTGCCGGCAAGGTATTATTCGAAGGCGAAGATCTTCTCCGGAAAGATGAGAGGGCTCTAAGAGAGGTTCGGGGCCGAAAGATCGGCATGGTTTTCCAAGATCCGATGACCTCCCTGAATCCGACGATGAAGATCGGGGCGCAGATTGTCGAGGGGCTGCTCTTTCATCAATTGGCCGATCGGAAGCAAGCGAAAGCCAAGGCCGTCGAATTGCTCAAGTTGGTTGGAGTGCCCGAACCCGAAGCGAGGGTAAAGCAATATCCCCATCAATTGAGCGGAGGGATGCGGCAAAGGGTCTTGATCGCGATCGCCCTCGCTTGCAATCCGAGTCTTTTGATAGCCGACGAGCCGACGACGGCGCTCGATGTCACGATCCAGGCGCAAATCTTGGATCTCTTGAAACAGATGCAGCGCCATTTTCAAACGAGCCTTCTTTTGATCACGCACGATCTCGGCGTCGTGGCATCCATTTGCGAGAAGGTTTTAGTGATGTACGCCGGAAAAATCGTGGAGCGGGGCACTGTGGAAGAAGTGTTGCTGAATCCACGCCATCCCTACACGCAGATGCTTCTCCGCTCTCTGCCTCGTATTGATAAACCGCGCTCAGAATTGTTACTGTCGATCGAGGGCTCCCCTCCCAATCTCCTCTTTCCCCGTAAAGGATGCGCGTTCAAAGAGCGCTGCCCTTACGCTATGGACCAATGCAATGAGGAGCCTCCTAGTATTTCTTCCGCCGCGTGCTGGCTTGAGGGGGCAAGTCGATGACCCCTTTTTTAAGAGTAAGGAACCTGACTAAAATTTATTCGGTCGGAAAAAAACCGCTGAAGGCTGTCGACGGGGTGGATTTGGAGATCGAGCAGGGAGAAACGCTCGGCCTTGTAGGAGAATCGGGCTGCGGGAAATCGACTCTCGGAAAAATGCTCTTAGGGCTGATCCCCCAGTCAGAGGGGCGGATTTTTCTAGAAGGGGAAGAAATCGCCGGAAAACGGGACAAGACGCTCTGCAGAAAAATGCAGATGATTTTTCAGGACCCCTACGCGTCGCTCAATCCGAGGATGCCGATCGGAGAGATCATCGGCGAGCCGCTCAAAATCCACCATTTGCCCGACCGGGTCGACGAACTCCTGGATCTCGTGGGGCTTCCCAGAGTTTCAAAAAATAGGTTTCCCCATGAATTCAGCGGAGGCCAGCGCCAACGGGTCGGCATCGCCCGCGCGCTCGCGCTCAACCCCGATTTCCTGGTGTGCGACGAACCGATCTCCGCCCTCGACGTATCCATCCAAGCCCAAATCGTCAACTTATTGATACGCCTCCAAAAAGAGCTCCATCTCACCTACCTATTCATCGCCCACGATTTGGCCATGGTGAAATATCTCTCCACCCGCGTCGCAGTCATGTACCTGGGCAAAATCGTGGAGACGGGTCCTGCTGACGAACTTTACGCCAATCCGCTCCACCCCTATACCCAGTTGCTTCTTTCTTCAGTCCCCTCCCACGACCCGCGTAAAAAGCCCCACCGTCTCTTCCCCTCTCAGGGAGAAGTCCCTTCTTTATCCGCCCAGCAAAAAGGATGTCCCTTCGCCAACCGCTGTCCCTTTGCAACTCTCCAATGCAAAGAAACCACACCAGTACTCCAAAAAATCTCCTCCACCCATTCAGTCGCCTGCCATCTCCATTCCTCCGCCGAACCTATAAAAAATATTCTAAATACGCTGGAAATTAAGATTAAATAAATTGATTTTTAAGATTTAAAATCGTATCTTAATCGCCAAAAAAGAGGTTCTTTATGGTCGATTTTCAAAGCGTTAAAAATTATCTTCCGTTTGTTTCCCAGCCGGCTGTCCTACAAGAAGATGGAATGCCCGTAGCAGATGTAGGAAAAAATTTAATTCGAACAGGAGTCAGCCTGGCGGCATTCGCGGCGCTCTCCTCGCTTTGCCGATATGCGGAAAACGGCCATCCGGTTGCCGCCGCGCTCTGCTTCCTCCCTGCCGCATACCCGAAAATCTGTGCGACTATCATTGGGATGGCCGTCTATGTAGAAGAGGGCGTGCGCTCCACCGAAGTTGAATCGAAGGCGCTCGCCGACTCATTTTTACAAGCTGACATTCCGAGCGATTCATTAGTGAAAAAGCTTCTCGGCAACTCTTATTCTGTCACTAAAATCATCCAGAACAATCCAAAAGCGATCCTCAAGCAAACCGAAAGCGGGGCGACTCTTTTGTCAGCCGTATTTTCGAAACCGGCTTTGTATCTATCCGATCTGCTGAATATCGTCCAAATGGTCGAATCGGGCGTCTTTTCTACCCGGGAAATTCTCGACGCTTCGCGCATTTTAACCGAATACAAATGCCCTTCGGAGGAAGAGGACTTAAAAACCCTCTGGTCGTCCGCTCAAAATGAAAAAGAGGCCTCCAGCGCTGCATCCACGAGTGAAAACGCTTCTCTGAAAAGAGCCGCAGAGAAGTACATGAAATCGAGGGCCGTTTCCATGGACAATTTCTCCATTAAACTGAGGAACCTCGATTTTATCTGGGAACTGATGAAAAAAGAAAAATTCAAGCCCGATGGATTAACTGTCGACGATAGAGTGGAAATTTGGGAACAATTGCAGCACGTCGTACTCTCCAAGAATAAAGAGATCCTCGATCGGTTTTCTTGCAGGGACGCAGTCGTCCAAAAATACAACGACTCGGTTTCGCCTCCCTTCTTTTTCCTTTACTTGTTATGGGACACGGAAATCTTCCAAAAGTTGATCGATACGAAAGCCGATTTTATGAAAAAAGACAAAGAGGGCATGTCTCTTCTCGAATGGACCGCGGATTATTTCTGCAAGCGCGATAAGGAGGATCGTTGCAACGAAGAAAACTTTAGCCGTTTTCTTTCGGCCTTCGCCACAGTCTCTTTTACTCCGGAAGAAAAATCCCAATTTTTCAGTAAATTGTATATCGACAGACTAAAGACCTGCATAGAAAAAGGCCTTGTGAAAGAGGGCGACATATTGCCCCAACATCAAAACAAGGAAGTCGCAACCCTTCTTGAACAATCTTTCCCTAAAGAGGAGACCCCATGCGTTTAAACGATTTCCTTCCAGTTGTATCTCCGCCCGCTGTAATTAAAGACGAGACAGGAATCTCAAAAATCAAAGAGCTCGACCCTCCTGATCAGAGCCCTTCCTCCCGCAGCCGCCATTGGAGCCGCAGTCAGCGCGATCGACGCGCTCAGCCGTTTTGCCGCAGGTTCAAGCCTCATTTCCTATCCTGGCCTCTTAGGCTTCGTCGCTTTCGCGGTAACAGGCGTTGTCGAATACGCGACGGGCCCAATACGCTTCCTATGAAGCGAATCTCGCGGAATATATCGAAAGCGATCAGCCGAAGGCGGCATTGCTGAGAACTCTCGTGGACTAGCCCATTCGTCGTCCATGATTTACTTACACGAGGCACGGATCTAGCAAAAACCGATGAAAAAGGGCATTCCCTTTTGTTTTATGCTTCAGCCGACCGGTATGGATTCGATCTCGAGACGTTCGATTCTCTTTTCTTCTTTATGCCTTGGTCGAACGAGGAGAAATTCAACTGTTTTTCCACAATTGCCGAAACCCGTTTGGATTTGCTCGAACATCTCATCGATAAAAAGTCGGTCTCTGCTTCCAATTTGACTATCGATCAACAGATGTCCCTATGGCTTTCCGATCTTTCAGAAAAAGAGGCTGAGCTTCTCGTGAAAATGGGCTGCGATCCGAACGTTAGAGACAGAGAGGGCTTCACGCCTTTATTGAAGGTCGCCCTAGGAGAATTCCATTCTGGACCCGCTTTGGCCCACGCCCAAAAATTGATCGCGGCTGGAGCCGACCCTTCTGCTACGGTCTCTATCAATGGCAATCAGAAAAACGCCTTAAGATTGGCCAAAGAGTCCCGCCAAAAAGACTTGGAGCTAATCGAGTTTTTTCAAAAAATTTGACAGCAAATAGCATCGATTGTAAATTGCTGCCCTTTTTTTGAGGAATTTATATGAGATGCAAAAATTTTACGGAAGGTCTTCCCTTTGTTTCCAAGCCTGCCATCGCGCAAGGAAAAAAAGGATTGCAGCAAGTATGTCACTCAAGGATTGCTCCAAGAGTTTTCTCCTCTGCTTTAGCCGCAATGGTTGTTGGCGCGGCTCTGCAAAACTCGCTTCTATCAAATGTTTGTAAAAACGCAGGGTATGTTTCTTATACGATCGCTTCAGACGAATTGAAAAGAACAATCCCGAGCGCTTGTCCGATCGTCGCTTGCTATTTGCTAATAGGCGCCACGTGCCTCACGGTTTACGCTATTGAATGGGCCAGGGCCCAACTAGCCGCCAATTCGAAAAACCGCCCCTGGCGCTAAAAAACTAGGCCCGCCTAGACAGGACGTAACAGCGGCCTGTACTCAAGATCCTATACCTTCATCAGCGCAGAAGCTGCGGAGAGATCGTCTTGGCAAGAGGTAAAACGATCCTGGACAGGACATAACAGGGGCATTTACATTAAGTCCTATACCTTCATCAGCGCAGAAGCTGCGGAGAGATCGTCTTGGCAAGAGGTAAAACGATCCTGGACAGGACATAACAGGGGCATTTACATTAAGTCCTATACCTTCATCAGCGCAGAGGCGCGAGGCGCGCACACAGAGGTAGAGAGGACGCAGAGGCGAGAGAAGCTCTCGCGCTCTCAGAAAAATAATGCCGCGAAACGCGGAAAGAGAGAAAGATTTTATTCCTCCGCGCTTCGCGGGGGAACATGGCTTTTCTGCGTTTCGCGGAAAAGTCATTTTTTCTTCGCCGCGCTTCGCGGCCTCTGCGTCCTCTCTTCCTCTGCTGTGCGCGCTTCGCGCCCTCTGCGCTGATGAAGGTATAGGACTTAATGCAAAAGCCCCTGTTATATCCTGTCCAGGCGGTATAGGACTTAATGCAAATGCCCCTGTTATGTCCTGCCCAGAAGCCCTAGGTCTTGCAGAACAGGACGCGGCAGGGTGCGTGTTTGATTAGTTTTTCGGCTTGGACTGCGAAAGAATGGATCTGCTTGAATTCGCTTTTCTGGGCTGCGACGACGACCATGTCGTATTCGCCATGCTCGATCATTTCCAATAGGGCCGCTTCGATCCCGCGCGCCCTCACCAATTTCATATCGAGCGTCAGATGGTATTCGCGAGCGATCGCCTCCGCCCTTTTCAGGGCGATTTCTCCCGACTGTTCCCGTTTCTCCATCGGCGCGTGCATCGGAAGAGAAAAGGGGCACTTCTAAAATGAAAACAGCCGTTATTTTGGCTCCGAAACTTTTAGCGAGCTGGCAAGCGGTTTGAAGGGCTTCTGTATTCCCTAAGTTACGGGCAGTGACGAGATATGCCTGAGGTGCATCGGATGGTATTCGGGAATCTTGATTTTTTCGATCGATAGCTGGCCCATTGGAGCCAAACTCTTCTTTTTCCGGTAAAATAAATACATCGCAAGCCCGAAGGCCAGCCAGATGAACCCCAGATTCCGCCCATCGGGTTTGGTGATGACGACCAGCACCCAGACTCCCAATGTGGCCAAAGCCCCGAGGATGGCAGTGAGAGGGAGCGACCGCCCCTTTCCAAATGGGATATTGAAAGGAGCCTTGAAGGGACGGGCCAGGCCGGGTCTTTTCCATCTCAGAACTAAAAGGGAAAGATGGGCAGAGAACGCGATCTGGGCGCCAAAGTTATAAAGGTCCGCCATAAAGAGCATTTGTCCCCGGCTCAGGATGACGACAACGCAGGCCAAGACGGCAAACACGCCTAATGAGATGTAAGGAGTGCGGAATCTTGCATGGAGACGGTAAAAGAAATGGGGCACTTGATAATACTCCCCCATCGAAAAAGTCAAACGGGAACAGCCGATGAGGCCCGCGTTCGACGCGATCAAAAGGATGATGGCGGCAATGAGTCCGAACCAGGGGGCCAGATATTCTCCGCCGACAGGGAAATTCAAGGCGATGCCGGCGATTGGATCGTCGATATACTTAGTCGACAAATCCTGAGGGGATATCACTCAAGCCCCACAACGGAAATGCCCAAATAGAGAACGACCAGGATAGTCATCGCCCATCGGATCGCGCGAGGGATAGAAATAGCCGGCTTTTTCGTCTCGGCGCCCAACTGCGCCACCGACTCGATCCCGGTGTAGGCCACCATCGCCATGGCGATCCCTTTCAAAAATTGCCCCCAGCTAGGCGACCAATCGGCCCCGGGAACACCGATTCTCACGTGGCTGATTACATAAGGGAGATTCAATAAGAAAAGGGCCCCGAAAATAATAAGGAATAATTGAGAGGCTATCGTTATGACCGCTAAAATCCAACTGAATCGGCCCGAATGTTTGATCCCGATCACATTCAGAAAAAAGAGAAACGCGATGATTCCGATCGTCGCACTGGTTTGGAATAGGACCGAGCTTGGGTATCCGATAGAAAACAGATCGAAAATGTATTTCACATAGGGAGGAATCGCAAAGGCCGAGATAGCCACTGTCACAATGTAATCGAGGAGAAGGCCCCAGCCCGCGATGAATGAGATCAAATCGTTGAATGCGTAGCGGGAAAAGGTGGCGGAGCCGCCCGGCTCCGGAAAACGTGGTCGCCATCTCAGAATATGTGAGCGCGGTACAGATGAACACAAGCCCCGCGATCGCGAAGGCAATTGGCGTCGCCCCAAGAGCATAAAGCGCTGTGATCCCGAATGCGTAGTAGATGGACGAGCCTGAAATTCCCTAGGCTACAGCGAACAAGTCGCTTGCGCCCAGCACTCTTTTTAGGCTCTTTTTTTCGAGATGGACGACCTTCTCGGAGGATTCTCTCATTCCCTCAAAATGGAGAAC
This sequence comes from uncultured Chlamydiae bacterium, assembly GCA_963713105.1. Classification (GTDB taxonomy): domain Bacteria; phylum Chlamydiota; class Chlamydiia; order Chlamydiales; family SM23-39; genus CAVQKJ01. The sequence continues at coordinate 278,297 of CAVQKJ010000002.1, read as the reverse complement.
GAGAGAATTTTAGACAAGAACTGCATCCATTTCTTTTTGAAGAACGGAAAGCAGTCTTAAGTCCCGGGTTCCTGGAAAGGCCAATTGAAAAGCGTTTTTGTCGTCCCCTCCGATCGACACTGTCGCCAAAGGATCGGCTCCCGCTTCGATCAATTTTTTGGCTCTTTCTGCAGAAGCCTGTCCCCCGCTGGCCAAGCGATGCAGAGGGGCAAAGCCCTCCTCATCGCGAACGTTCGGATCGAAACCGTATTCTTTCAACAAACCGATATCGCCCTCTTCCGCACGGTTCCAAATTTCCGCTTGGTCTTTAGCAAGAATATCGGTCGTCAGGACGTATTGGTTTGCAATGAGGCCGCATAAAAACCGGAGAGGGAGGTTTCTTAAATGGCGCGATTTTTCTTCAGCGGACATCGGTGTCGCACGCAAAAGATGCGCGTAAATTTCGACTCTGAGAGGAATATTCTTCACAGAATGGCCGGCATGGTCGAGGAGAGTGTAGCCTTGGGAATCCTTCTTTTGAAGATCTACTTTTCTCTGGATCAATTCTTCGATCAGAGCAGGGTGATAAAGCAGTTTTTCGCCGCTGAATGAAAGAGGTTCGCTATCGCCAAATTCGTCGAAGACCAACTGTGCGGAAATCCCCAATCGCTCTAAAAGAGGATACGAGGCGGGATTTGTATTATCTAACAACAGTTCGACTTTCTCTTCATCGGATATCCGTTCGCTCTTCAACATTTTATCATCGATCATTTTTTCCAATAGAGCTGGGTTCGTAAGAACGATCTGTTTGATCAGGCCAAATTTCTCTTCGCTGTCAAGATTCAAAGGAGAGTAATATTGCATGAAAATGTCTGTGTCCTGAATGTAAGGAAGAACGGCATACATGTTTTTTCTTAAAAAATCTGGATTGTCTTTTGTTTTTTCAACCAGTTCTTTGACTGAAGCCTCGGTGCTCATAGCCTGCGAAATCAATTCTGGAGAGGGATTGTCAGCGGCGATGAATGCATCTACCGAATACGCGGTTTGCTCCGCATCGACGATTGCGGCCGCCTGGTTTGCTGACTTGATGCCTTCGTAGATAGAGACGCTCAACGCGGTTAAACTAGCTAGACCGTAGAATACGTAAGGGTGGAAGTGAACGCTTCTTTCGTTCATTACGCGAAATGAGCTCGCGAGCGATAAAACAGCGGCCTCGGCAAGAACGCCCTTGAACACGAGTTTGCGCATATTGATTTCAGTTTTACCGTCTCTAGTTGAAACGGCTGGCTCTGAATTGAAAGGAAGAAATCCCTTTGCAAGCTGGATCAAATTTCGCGTTACGACAGGCAGCTCTCTTTGGATCTCTTGGCTAATAGGTCCTTTCAAGACCGCATCCGATTTTGCCTTTAAAAACCCTTTCACGGGATCGAGCAGACGTTTATTTGCGAGGCGCGCTCCGTATTGAATCCCTTCAGAAATTTCTCTAAAACGAGCGGCTGTCCGTTCAACCATAGAAGGTCCTTGATGTAGGACCGGAGCTGCTGGCAGATTTTTTATCGTTACTTGCACTTTTTTCGGTTCTAAGGCAGGTGTTGGATTTTGAGGTTCGGGGAGATTTTGTTCTCTTTGAATGATTGCCGCAGGAGCAGAGACGGCTGCCTTCTCAACGATTTCTATCTTCTTCTGAGGTTCGACGTGTTTTTGCCCTCCCTGAATCATTTCCACAGAAGCTGGGACTGGAGCCTTCACGAGACTTGAGTCTGGAGTGATACTCCGCTGTTTGAGTTTTGTGTCATTTGGCGGATTTTTTGGGGGGTTCTGAATCTTGGATACAAGAGTTTCCAACGCTTTAAAAGTTAAACGTGCCTTAGCTAGAGCTTCTCTCATCTCTTTTTGCTGCGGTTCGGTTCCGGCAATTTTACTAGGGTCTAATTGCGGGAGCACCTGATTCATGAGATCGTATTTCTCTTTTGGATCAGTTAATCTGTCCATCATTTTAAATACTCTTAAAAAGGATGCTGGAGTGCTAATACTAACCATAATTAAAAACCTCAGTTTTACAATTATTATACAATAAAATTGCATAATAATAAACGTTTATAATTAAAATTAATAATGAAAAACAAACCGAATAGTCGATGCGATTATTTCGATTCGATGGTTCGAACCGGATTTTGAGTACCGTGTAAAAAAGATTTCAATTGAAGACCTAGAATTTCAGAACCTAGAGTTAATCCGAATGAAAATAAATATGTATAAAGGCTGTAAGCAGACCAATGCCCCTCCTTGACTGCAAGAGCGGCTGTGAACATAGTTCCGGTAATAGTCAAATGGTTGGCGAGAAAGAATTCCTTATTACACACAAGTTTGACGGCTGGGTTGAACGCCTGCTGTACCCAGTAAGAAAATAAATAGGTGAGAGGATTCCATTTCGACCAGTTGTATTCTTTCACTGCAAGGCCTGCCAAACAGAGCGTGCCCCCTAAGGTCGCGATCCTCCTCCATCGAGCGTCAGACTTTTCCTGCCGTACGCATCGTTGCTCTGCGTAAACCAATGCAGTTTTAAGCAGAGCCGATTCCATTGATGCTTTTTGCTGCGGGTTGGCCAAGATCCGGTCTTTCCCTTCAAGCAATTGAGGGAGTACGATTGTCATTAAGGAATATTTTTCATTCGGATCAGCGATCTTGTCGATACGGTGGAGTACTTTGATGAATTTTTCAGGAGTTGTGATTGTAACCATAACTACTTTCCTCTCCGATCATATCAGTTAACATAAGATCCGAATAGACATTTTTCAAAGATCGCAAAATCGGATCGGTTGGTTCCCAAGGTTCTTTTAAAGAATCAGCATATCGACTTTTCAGCAAATCGATCAGCCTGGAATCGGTCGTTAAAATTTCCGCCAATTCGTATGCCTTCCAATCTCTGCCATTCAAATTGGCTGTCTTTTCAATTTTTGCACCAGCGGCCATTAAACGCTCAGCATGAACTGAAGCATCTCCGAGCCGGTATAGACCTCTCGCCGTCCAAAGCAAAGGAGTCATCCCTTGAGAGTCCTCGATATTGGGGTCGCATCCCATTATTTTAAGCATATCAGCTTCCTCTAAAGATACGATCGATTGCCAAAGGCTAAACTGTTCATCGGGAGAATAATCGCCAGCTTGGATCATCTTTTTATCTACGGCTTCTCTAAAAAGATCTTTTCTCATTTGCATTAAACCAATCAATTGTCCCACTTTGATCTTATCATCCTTTGGATTGGCTGGATCGAAGAGACGGATCTTTGAACAGATAGCTTGGAGTTCCGGATCGTTTGAGAAAAACTCTTCTTTGGGCGTTTTAGCGACAATTTCTCGAGGGAGGCACGACATAGCGATCTTACCAGTAATTAAAGTCCCCGCCGCCACTCCAAACGCCGCCGCATAAGTCGCAGGATCCTCGTCCGACCAGGTGCCTGAATCGATCATGATCTTTGCCGCGCCCCAGGTTCCTGCCGCGAGCAGGCCAGTATTGAAGATGGCTTTCCGATGGTCGAAGGCAGTTCTCATACACGAAACCGCTTTTGAGAAGGGAAATGCAAGGATCTTAGTGAATGAAATGGAAGGGCAGGCCGTTTTTGGAAATTTAAAAAAAGAAGAATGCGATTTTACCTGACTTGGATCGAGTTTTACAATCTGAGTCAGAGTTGTTTCGTCAGCAGCACGGGATTTCTTTAATTCTAATTTTTCCTTTAGAGACGCAAACTGTTTATTTGCATTTTGTAAAATGACCGACATCTTTTGCTGTTGGGATTCCGTTCCGCCAAGGTCTTTTACATTTTTATTTAAATTTGGGAGGACAAGCGACATTACGGTGCATCGCTCTTCGTCATCTGTGAATTTAGAGAAATGTTTAACAACCCGTTCAAAATTTTCTAATGTAACAACAAGACAATTAGATGAAACGCTTTTTAAACCCAAAGCCACAATTTCCTCAAAATACTTTTATTTTATTAATATTATACAATAAAAACGGATAATTTTAAATGTCTATTTATTTTGAAAATAAATGATATAACAGTCCTTCGCAACTATCGATAACGATGTCCATTACATCGTCAAAACCTGAAGGGCTCATATAATAGGGATCAGGGATTTCTCTTCCCAAAAATTTAGAGCTGAATTGAGTGGCTAGTAAAATTTTTGATTGGTGTTCTGGGCTATGAGAGCGGAGCTTCAATTGCTCGAGGATATCTTGGTTTACCGCTAAAATGAGGTCGAATTCTTCTAAAAAAGAATCTTGAAATTGCTGCGAGCGGTGATCGATCAAAATGCCTCGTTTCTTGGCCGATTCGAAGGTCCTAGGGTCGGGCCGCTCCCCGAGACGGATCCAGCCGATCCCGCAGCTATCCACGCGAAGGGTTGCCCCTAATCCCTGTTTTCCCGCCAAATGCTTCAAACAGGCAGCCAACGCAGGCGATCTGCAAATATTCGCCATGCATACAAACAACACCGCTTTTAAAGATTGGTTCACTTCGGGGGGCGTTTCGCTTCGATTTTCATCATTCATACTTCCTCTATCCCACGTCTGCCGCGCATCTAAATCCATAGGTGCCATTGACGGCGCCTGGATTATTCCGATGGCGGTGGGAGCAGCGGAGATCGTCTTTCAGGCTTTTCCAACAGCCTCCGCGCAAAACGCGGTAGACTCCCTGCGGAGGGCCGGCAGGATTATCGGGTTCGAGAGCTGATGCATCGTAATAATTATACGCATACCAATCTTGGCACCATTCGTAGACGTTGCCGGCTAAATCATACAACCCGAAAGCGTTTGGAGGGTAGCTCATAACGGCCGTCGTGTCGGAACTGAAAAAATTAGCTTGCGTCCTCTCTATTTCAATCCCCGTCGGGTAGAGGAAATTTTCCCGGCCGCCAGAGGCTGCCGCTTCCCATTCAGCTTCTTTAGGCAGACGCTTGCCGATCCATTTCGCGTAGGCGACAGCCCCGTACCAAGTGACGCCGACAACAGGATGTTTGGCATACCCCGACTCAATGATCAATTTACCCGCGCTCCGTTTGACTCTCGAATCGCGAAGGCGGATGATGTCGTTATTGTTATGATCTTTTTCGCCGCCCATCGCTTGGATGAAGCGGACGAACTGTTCATTCGTCACAGGGTGGATGTCCAAAGCGAAGCTGGAGAGTTTGACTTCATGGCGGGGCATTTCGTCCCGGGCGCCTTCATTTCCCCCTCGAAGATACGTTCCTCCCGGAATGACAACCATTTCGGATAGAAGAGGCTCGATTTCTTTGATCTCCACTTTATTGGGGACATAGGGGGAAACGTGGGTATCCCTTTGAAAGATCGCGGAAGGATCGGGTTCGTATTCGGGACGGGAGATCTCTTGAGGTTTTAAGACGGGTTTTGGAGAATCGTGTTGAGCTGCGGACGCAATCTCTGGCTGCGCGGCGGCGGCAACCACTTTAGGAGCCTCCCCTTTTTCTTTATGGGGAAATTCGAAAGCCATTTGAAGGATACTATCGATTTTCGGCTCTATTTCAGCCAGGGTCGATGCCTCGTTGGAAAAAATGCGGGGCGCGGAGAGATATTCCTGCATCGCCAAAGTTAATTTTTGAGGCCGGACGTTCGGATTGGCTTGAAGGCAACGGTTAATCAATAAATCCCAATTTTGCTTGGCCTCGGAAAGAGTTTTAGAAGGAAGGTCGTAACACCCTTCGGGAATTTTGCGGAAAAGCAAATAATAGGCTAAAACGCCGAATGCGTAAGCGTCGACCTTTGGCGTATACGCCTCAGGGTCCAACGCCTTTTGTTCGGGAGATAAAAATGCAAAGTTCCGAATGAAATGACGGTTGAGCTGAACCGATTTTTCGGACTGTCCATGCTTGAAAGAATGGGCCATCTTTTCGCAAAGCCGTAAAAACGCGGGCCCTTCCCCGATCATGCGGGTCAGCCCAAAGTCGGAAATCAGAAGGCGGACCCCTTTTTCAGCAGAGACTATTAATAGATTCGACAGCTTGATCCCTCCGTGGACCACGCCCTCTTGATGCGCATAGTCTAAAGCCGATGCCGCCTGTCCTAATAGATCGATCCAATCTTCTTCTTTGAGGGATCTTCCTTTCAGCTCGAGATAACGGTCTAAATTCATCGTTTCCCCGAGGGAATCGATCTGGGGATCTACGACTGCGAAATAATGTCCTTCGCTAAAAGATACGTTATGAATTTTCACGATGTTCGGATGGTCAAGGGCCGCGATCTCGGCCACTTGCGCCTCGAAACGGCGCAGGAACCCAGGATCCGCAGAGATCTCTTCCGGCAAAACCTTTAAGGCGAAAGTCTTTTTGATATACCGATGTTCAGCGAGATAGACGGCGCCAAATGCGCCATTTCCCAATTGCTTCAGGATTGTATAATCGCCCAATTGATCCATAGCATCACACCATATACCTTCCCGAATTTTGAATCAAAGGTGTTTCTCAAAATGAAATAGCAGTCATGACTGAATAAAACGGTTGAGCCAATCAAGCATCTGGACAGGATATAACAGCGGCCTGTGCTCAAGACGGGATGTAACAGCGGCCTGTATATATAGTCCTATACCTTCATCAGCGCAGAGGCGCGAAGCGCGCACACAGAGGTAGAGAGGACGCAGAGGCGAGAGAAGCTCTCGCGCTCTCATAAAAAATAAAGCCGCGAAACGCGGAAAATGAACAGACGATACTTTTCCTCCGCGCTTCGCGGTGGAACATGGCTTTTCTGCGCTTCGCGGAAAAGTCATTTTTTCTTCGCCGCGCTTCGCGGCCTCTGCGTCCTCTCTACCTCTGTGTGCGCGCCTCGCGCCTCTGCGCTGATGAAGGTATAGGACTTTAAGCACATGCCGCCGTTACATCCAGTCTTGAACACAGGCCGCCGTTATATCCTGTCCAGAGCTTAATTAGCCTGAATCCCCACTCCTTAGAAGACGCCGACGAATTTGGCGAAGTACCAGGCGCCGATAGCTACCAGGACAAAGACGCTTCCCCAAAGTAAATTAGGGAGCCATCTGACCCCGCCGTGCGGAGAGCCCCGCATTTCGAGGGTCCCGATTCCATAAGCAAAATCTTGTTTTTCTGGAGGAAGCCGAAGCGCCTCTGGAAATTCTTTATTGAGCTTGTCGTGTTCGAATCCCAAGAAATTGGCGTATTGGCGGATAAAGCCTAAGGCGTAGACGTTCGAAAGGAAATGGTCCACTCTCCCCTCTTCGATCGATTGCAAATACATCATCCGGATCGAGGTCGCGTTCTCCACTTCTTTCAAAGTAAGATTGAGCTCTTCCCTTCTTGAGCGAAACTTTTCCCCCATCTTTTTCAAACCTTCCGACATGCTTCCTCCAACCTAATGGACTTATCTTAACAGCTTGTGCAATTCCGTGAAACGCATTACAATATTTTTCATGGCCAAATCATCTTGTTTTACTGCAAAAATCGATATTAAGCTCGCCTCAAAACTCGAAGAGGACCTCAAAGGGCAAGGTTTTGAGTTGTCGAAACCGCCCTATACGATTTTTTCCGCAAAGAAAAAAGGGGTGTCCTGCACCCTTTATGAATCGGGAAGCTTAACTGTCCAAGGCAGCGAAATGGAGGCTTTCATTGAATTTTATCTCGAGCCGGAAATCCTGCGGGAATTTCGCTTTTCCCATCCGGAAGCGCACCTCGATTTAACCCCTCACATTGGAATGGACGAAGCCGGAAAAGGGGATTTCTTCGGTCCGTTGTGCATCGCGTCTGTCTACGCGGATGGGGAAGGGATTAAAAAACTGCAGCAAATGGGCGTAAGGGACAGCAAACGGATTTCGGATGAATCGATCCATAAGTTGGCCAAAGGGATCAAGCGCTTCTTATCCCTTTACTGTGATCCGCCTCTTTCCTCATAAATACAATGAACTGCATGCCAAATTCAAAAACCTCAACCGCCTTCTCGGCTGGGCCCATGCTTCCGCTCTCGGCGATCTCGTCGAAAAACAGGGTGCCGCAAAGCCTTGCTCGATCAGTTCGCTGAAAAATATCTCATGGAAAATGCGATCAAACAAAAGAAAATCGATGTGGAGCTGGAACAGAAAACCCATGGTGAAGACGACCTCGTCGTCGCTGCGGCCTCGATCCTGGCCCGCGGAGCCTTTTTAGAAGGGCTCGCCCGTTTGAGCGATGAATATGGGTTGGAATTGCCGAAAGGGGCCGCCAAGGCTGTGATCGAAGCGGGCCAGAAATTAGTCGCAAAATTCGGCCCTGAAGTATTGGATAAAGTTGCTAAAACCCACTTCAAAACCACAAACGAAATACGCTAGCGCTGATGCTGACTTCATTAAAGATCCAGAACTTGATCTTGATCCGGCAAGCGGAGATCTCCTTGGGTCCAGGATTAAATATCCTGACAGGGGAAACAGGGTCCGGCAAATCGGCGATTTTGGCCGCGATCCGGTTGATCTGCGGAGAGAGGGCCGAGGCGCAGCTCATCCGCAAAGGTTCTTCTCTCGCCATCGTCGAAGCCATTTTAACCTCGTATTCTCCCGATCATTTCCTGGCCGAAGGAATCGATCCTCCCCTTCCCGGCCAGCCGGTTCGCATCCGGCGTGAAATTCATCTTTCAGGAAAAAGCCGCTGCTTCGTCGAAGATCAACAAACCAGCCTTTCTTTTTTGCGCAAATGCGTCGGAAGCTCGATCGAAAGGGTCGACCAAAGCAGTTCAGCTGCCCTTTGTTCTCCGGAAGAGCAAAGAAAGATGCTCGACTCCTACGCTGACCTGTCTTCTGAAGCCGACCTCTTCGCCTATTCCTTCAACGAGGAAAAAACAAGAGAAACTCAATTTCAAACCTTATTGCAATCCCAAGCCCAGAAAGAAAGAGAACTCGAGTGGGCCCACAAAGATTTAGAAGCGATTCGCGAGGTCGATTGGCAATCTGGAGAAGAAGAGAATCTCAACCAGGAACACCATTTATTGAACCACGCTCAGGAATTAGCGGAAAAAATCAGCGCGGCCTCCTCCGTTTTGACCGATGGGCTTCCCGCTATGAAGCGCTGCTTGGGATTATTGGAAAGCTGCGGGCGGATCGACGGCAAGCTCCATCTTTTCGCTGAATCGATGAAAAGCGCTCTCCTCGAATTGGAAGAGATCGACAGGTCGCTGCATTCGTACGCAGATCGGCTCGAGGCCGATCCGCAGCGTCTTCAAGCGGTCGAACAGCGGATGGCCGCCATCGAATCTCTCAAGCGTAAATTCGGCAGGAGCCAAATTGAAGTCGAAGCCCGGAAAGAAAGCCTAATCGCCCAAATCGACCGTTTGACTCATTTAGATTCAGAAATTGAAGAAGTGCAGGTGCAGCTCAAACAATTGAAAGAAAAAAATCAAAGGGCCGCTGAAACGATCAGCCGCAAGCGGAAATCGGCCGCCGGCGACCTCGCCGACCTCGTGCTCAAACAGCTCAAAAGCTTAAATCTTCCCCATGCGCGATTCGAAATTGCAATCGGACAGAAACCGATATCCCCTAACGGCATCGATGAAATCCGTTTTCTCTTTTCCGCAAATCCCGGCGCGGCTCCCATCCCATTAGAAAACTGCGCCAGCGGCGGAGAGTTGTCCCGTCTTTTGCTCGCGATCAAAACAGTTCTGGCTGAAAAAGAGAAAAGTTCTTGTTTGATTTTCGACGAGATCGACAGCAATGTAGGAGGCCAAACCGCGGCGATCCTCGGAGAAAAATTAAAAAAACTGTCTCAATCGAGACAAGTGATTTGCGTGACCCATTTCGTGCAAGTCGCCCGTTGCGCCATGCACCATTTTCTCGTCTCCAAAGCTGAAGAAAATGGAACGGCTGTTACCTCCATTTCACAACTCAGTTCAAAAGAACGCGAAAAAGAATTCAGCCGAATGCTCGGAAGCATTTGAATAATCAAATAAATTCGGATTGTCTCTTTTCTGCAAAAATTTTAGAATGGGATTTTTGTTTCGGATTGATGAAAAAATTAATTATCTCATTTCTTCTTCTAAGCGCGTTTTCCTTCACATGTTTATATGGGGACGAAGAGGATTATGGATCCTATTCTTATTGGGATTTCCATCCGCTCCACTCAGGAGGCAACGCCCTTTGGATCGGACAGGCCGATTTAAGCGATGGAAATCCTGGGTCAGTCCGCTTCAACAAAGAGAACGTCTTTCTTTCTTTAATCATTCCGATCAGCCGGGTTTCCTACTTCATCCCGAGGGTAGAATTCAATACTTTTATTATGGATTGGGACCGCAACCCGACATTTAACAGGAGCCGTTTCAATTACATTCAATACTCTTTGACTTTTTATTCGACCGCGCTTGAAAAATGGCGATGGATCCTCCGCGCCGATTACAACATGGATATCAAACACCCTTACGCTTCCTACGGTCTTTTTTCTACCCTCGCTTGGGGAGCCTATGAACTCAATGAGAGATGGCATTACCATGTCGGATTTCTTACTTACCAAGGGATGAGAGGGGGCTGGGTCTATCCTTTGATCGGTCTCGATTATACATTAAATAAGGAATGGCGTTTTCAGGTCATATTCCCCATCGATTATGCGATCGAATATTCGATCAATAAATATTGGAGGCTTTCGCTTAAAGGGAGACCTTTGAGAGAGCGCTTCCGCGTCGGCTCCCACGAACCGCAGCCCCGTTCCATCTTCAACTACTCTTCCGTCGGTTCAGAATTCAACGTCCATTACGAGCGTTTCCTCCGTCTCGAAGTGGAAGCCTTCGTCGGTTACAATTGGGGCGGCACGCTCTATATCAAAAACCATCGCGGAAAAAATGCCTTTTATACCAATTTCGGCGGCGCCCCCTATGCAGGAGCGACCCTCAATTTCGGCTTCTAAATCTGCATTAAAACCGGGATTCGACAGGACATAACAGGGGCTCCTGCATCAAGTCCTATACCTTCATCAGCGCAGAGGCGCGAAGCGCGCACACAGAGGTAGAGAGGACGCAGAGGCTGCGGAGGTCCAGTTCACCCACATAGGTAACACTTTGGTTCACCAACATGGGTAACAGTTTTGGAGGCTCCTTGGGTGGATTGATTCACCCAGAAGGTAACAAACTGGTTCACCCACATAGGTAACACTTTTCAGGAAAATCTGAATAATTATTGGCCAAAAAGATAGGAGTATCTGGTGGCCTGGAGATTGCTGAAAGTGGAAGAACAAAGGAAAAATTTAGTTGAAGCCTATTTGAAAGGAACTGCCAATATGAGTGAATTATGTAAACAGTTTGGAATCAGTAGAAAAACTGCCTACAAGTGGTGTGACCGCTACAAACGTTTAGGGGAAAAGGGCCTAAAAGATTTGTCCAAAGCTCGCCAGAGCCTTTCAAGAAACTATACTAACTGAAATCATCGATATGTTGATCGATCTCAAGCTCAAGAAAAGGACGTGGGGGCCTAGAAAGATCATAGCAAGATTAAGGCATGAATATCCTAGAATGGAATGGCCGTCTCCTACGCGGCTGTATGAAATTTTCAAAGAAAACAACCTAGTTATTCCCAAAAGGCTTAGAGGTCGAGTCCCCGCGACTCATCCTCTAGGAGATTTGAATGGTAGCAATGACACATGGATGGCCGATTTTAAAGGTTGGTTTTTGACCGGAGATAATCAAAAATGCGAACCTCTAACAATCACAGATGGGTTCTCAAGATTTTTAATTAAATGCGTGCATCTTAACAATAAATCTGCTGAATATGTATGGCCAGTTTTTGCGGAGGCTTTTCGAGAATATGGATTGCCTAACCGTATGCGAACAGATAATGGCTCCCCATTTGGATCGGTAGGAGCGGGAAGATTAACTGATTTATCGATCAAATTGATTAAATCGGGAGTAATACCAGAATGGATCAATCCCGGCCATCCCGAAGAAAATGGGAGACACGAACGATTTCATTGGACCTTAAACAAGCGGTAGCAGATCCCTCCTGCTTTTGATCTAAAAGAACAGATCGAAAGGATGGCCATATTTCAAGAAGAATATAATTACGAAAGGCCACATGAATCCCTCAATATGGAACCTCCAATTAAACACTATTGTAGATCCTTAAGACAGTGGGACGGAGTGCTCCGATCTCCCGAATATGACACTCAAAAAATGCTCGTGAGAAAAGTGGGGCAAAATGGGTGTATTTGGATCAATCAATACGAATATTACATCAGCCAGACTCTGACTGGGGAATACGTAGGCATCAAGGAAGATGAAGAGGGAATGAAGGTAAAATATGGACCAGTGTATTTAGGAAATCTGGAGAGAGGAAATAAACGCATAGAGAAGCCGAAAGCGAAAAGAAAAAAAGTAGTGCGAAGATGAAAAGAAATTTTGAGCGCGCGATCCCCCCATGGGGGGATCCTCTTCTTCTTTTTGAGTGGGCTCGAAGCCCTTGCGGGCTTCCTAGCCCCTGTTACAACAAGACCAAGAACTTCTCTGTGAGAAGAGAAGAGCTAAAAGAAATATACATGAAAAGTGTAACCTATGTAGGTGAACTAAGTGTTACCTATGTCACCGACTGGACCATACACGAAGAAAGTCCGGGGGCTGCGGATACACAAAAAGGTCCAGACGGACCTTTTTGTTGAGAAGCAGGTGAGCGCAGGCGAACTGGGCAGCCCCGACCTTCATACTTCATAATTCAAAATTGGGCGTTTCGCCCTATTTATTTAGTTTGAAAGACTTTGAGAAGCGTGAATACGCGGGTTCATCCAAGTTCCCTTTAATCCCTTCCATAGCGATCAGGAAAAGCTTGTTGCCGACCATGAGCGCCTGGCCGCGGAAATAGGTGGACGTTCCTTCGACAAGAAAATTGATTGCAGGATAACCGAAAAGATTGACGAGATCGGCAAATACGAGTTTGTTATCTGGATGGTGGCCTACGATTCCTTTGAGCAATCCCTCTAGGCCGGCCACTTCATGTCCGCCGGTGAGCGGCATGGGATAGGTAGCGATCAATAATAAAAAGACGCCTCTGTCTTCAAAAGGAGAAATATAGACATCGTATTTCAGATGGTTCACCCCATCGGCTAAGGGGAAGGACTGTTCGATCATTTGAGGAGGCGCTGGAAATGAAATCTTGCATTCGCCATTTTTTGCATGGATCTGTTTCCATCCTGGTCCCGAATCGGTCTCAGCATGGGCCACTGTTCGAAAGAAAAGATGCGCAGCAAATAATGCGATCGCTAGCATCCAGATTCCAATTTTTTTAGCGATTTCTTTTTTCATATTCTTTCCTTTCGCATCTTAATTATTTAATAATTCTCTTAAAGACGACGTGGTTATCCCGTCATTCCAAAGATGAAATGTCGTCATGGAATGGGCAGTCACAGCGCCAGTAAAATAAAAGACTAGAACCCAAAGCAGAATAAGCAAAGCAACCAGGATAATTCCGGCGGCGATTAGATTCAGGATAGCCCTGAATATCGAAAATGACTGTACTTCGGCCAAAGCGTTCACATAAATCACTAAAGACCAAATAGCCAAAATTACTTTTATGATCATGATCGCAAACAAAAGCGACACTTGAGATTGGGTGAGTAGATCGTGATCGGGAAAGTTTTGGAACAATTGCTTTCCGAAAAGGGCGCCCATCCAAATCCACAAAGGAATATGGAAAACAAAGGGAACGCAGGACCAAGCATAAGCGGCCCGTACGGTGGAAAATTTACCTTTTCCTTTCAGCCATTTCCCTGTCCATGCGATCAATCCGCTCCATATCGCAAAAGAGAGATATCCCCAAATCGGAGAGAGGACGGCTGCGATCAGAAAGAGGGACAATGTGCTAAGTTGGCTCCCTATAGCGCCGGATTGGAATACATTTAAGATCGATGTGAATCCATAGATCGCCGCCAAAATCCATAAAGATTGATTGGGATTCGATGCGGTAATCCTGGCTATCGTAGCTCGAGGGCTGAACCAAATCGAAAGCCATGGATTTTGTCGATGGTTATTCATATATACGGTCTCTGCTTATTACCCTTAAGAACTCGGGTGCCTCCGACTCCTCTTTATGCAGCAGGGAAAATCCCTTTGCACCCGTAGCTCAGCGAGGAGTCGAAGGCACCGGAATTCTCGACACCCTCAAGGTTTATTGTAGAATTAAACGGATAATTAAATGAAGATAATTAAAATAAATACATCAAACTAAATAATATTAAGCGCTTAAAAAGTAGATGTATCTAAACAAAACAACAAAAATCATAATAATCAAGAAATAGATCACCCATCCCATGGCGATATTGATGATGGAGCGGCTGATCGAGAAACGCTGGATTTCCCGTATAGACTGGATCAATAATATAAAAGACCATATCCCAGTCACTAAATTCACTAAATTGATCAAGAAGGTAGAGGATGCTTTTCCATTGAGAATGAATGCCGTTTTCCAATCTACGAGAATGAGGACGATCCACATGAGAAGATTGATCCCGGCAGGAACTTTAGACCAAGCGAGAGCGGCTCGCAAATAAGAAGCAGGGGCTCTGCCATGGAGCCAACGGCCCGTGAAATGAAAAATCCATCCAGCTAAATAGACCCAGACCATTCCTAGAAAAGGAGAAAGGATAATAGCGCCGATCAAGAGGGCCCAACCGGGCGTTTTGATTCCAAGGGACCACCAGTTCGCATAAAAAAACAGATTCTGCAGCATGAAGATAGAGACTAGACTAAGAACTCCATATTTAGGGTTTGAATCGACGATTGTCTTGATAGTGGACCTAGGACGAGTCCACATCGAAAGCCAAAGCCCTAATTTAGAATTCTTTCCGGTCATTTTGAAAATCCTCTATCTATTAGTCGTTCTGGTCGGAATCCGAATCGGTTTCCATTTCGCCGTCATCTTCAAAAACGATTTCCTGAACGTCCAGCGTATCTTCTTCATCGTAAGCCAGCTCGTCTTCCAGATCGCAGTCGATTTCTTCATCCCCATAGACGATTTCATCTTCACTATGATAGTCGACCGTTTTTTCTCCCTTTTCCTGATAGGATTCTTGTTTCGAGGAACCTGGCGCGGCTGGATTTGACGCCATGAGAAGAATTGAAGCAGCTAATAAAAGCATCTGATACTCCTTTCTAAGACATAAATGGTCAGTTTAAATTATTTGAGCGCTTTTCGTAAAGCATCAACTAGCTGAGGATGCTGGAATGAAAACTTTGAATTCATGAGTTTGAGGGGTTTCACTCTTGTGCTGGATAATAGTGTTTCATCAGCCATCTCGCCGAGAAAAGTGCGAAGGATCCAGGGAGGAAGATGAAGCTTACAGGGCCGATTGAGAATTTCAGCAAGTGTCTTTGAAAACTCTTCTTGCCGAACAGGCTGGGGCGATACTACATTGACAGGCCCCTCGATTTCAGTGTGTGAAAAACAGTGAAAGATGGCCCCGATCAGATCCTCCCGCTCCACCCAACTGATCCATTGCTTTCCAGAGCCCAGCCTCCCACCCAGCCCCCATTTATAAACCGCCTTCATGCTTTCAAGAGCTCCCCCATGGGGTCCGAGGACCATCCCTAAACGGGCATGTACGGTGCGAACGCCCCGGTTTTCAATAGCCCTGCTAGCCTTTTCCCACTCGCAGCAGACGTTGGCGAGAAATCCTCTTCCCGCCTCGCTCTCTTCTGTCAGAATTTCTTCCCCTCGGTCTCCATAATATCCGATCGCTGAGGCAGAAAGAAAAAATTGTGGCGGATTGAGAAGCTGGGCAAGGATTTGCGCTAAAAACCAAGTCCCGGCTGTGCGGCTATAAAGAATCTTCTGTTTTTTCCTCTTCGTCCAACGGGCAAAGATCGGCTCGCCAGCTAAATGAATGACAGCATCGAATCCTTCGAAATGGTCTTTGACCGCTTTGCCCTCCTCAGGATTCCAGAATACGCTCTCTGGATCGTTTCTCAAATTCTCCGATCTAACGAGTTTGACGACGGTATGTCCTTGGGAAATGAAAAAATCGGCCAAAGGCTTGCCGATAAAACCTGAAGCGCCAGAAACGAGAATGCGGCCCATGCCTTTCCAAAAAAAAATAGAGCGCAAAACCCGAACGACCTGAACGAGTATTGCGCCCTAAACTATTGAACGATCAGTCTTTTTTATGGTGGTGGGTATGGCAGCAGCTGCAGTTTGGACCGCACTTGCAGCATCCGCAGCAACGGCAAAGCATGCCGATGCCATATAAGCCAGCCAAGCCGACTATAGCGAAAATAATCCGAGCTCCCATCATTGACATTCCGCCAAATAAACTAGAGATCAGGTCATACTGGAAAAAGCCTATTAAGCCCCAGTTAAGCGAACCAATTACCATTAATAGCAAAACAATAAAACGAATGACTTTCATGAAATCCTCCCAATAGGGGAATACAGCTTCCCCATTCCTTAGTTTCATGCTATACCTTTTTTGAATTGTTTTCACGCGTAGAAGAAAACAGAATCAGTTTTGAAACAGTATCTCGTTGACTTCCTTAGAGAAAAAGTGATAATTTTTTAAATTAACAGTATTGTTTTTTATGTCATTTAACGACCAGACGCTTGAAAATTTAAAAAGGCTGTGCAAGATCGAGTGCTCTCCTGAAGAGGACAAGAGCATCCTTGAGCGGCTTAACCGAGTCATTGAATATATGGCTCAGCTCAAAGAAGTGGATACAGACCAGGTACAGCCATGCCGGTACGTCCTTAGATCTATGCTTAAAAACCAGATGCGCGAGGATGAGGTCGAAGACCTCCTATCAAGAGAGATGTTCCTTTCCAACGCCTCAGACCAAATCGGGGGGATGGTCCGCGTCCCGCCCGTCATGAAATCCTCATGAGACCCTTGCATCTATTGACCGGCATCGAATTGCGCGACGCCTTTTTAAATGGAGACGTAAAAGCGGTTGAAATCGCCGACTATTTTATTAAGCGGATCCATAAGCATAACAGAGATTTAGGCGCGTTTTTGAATGTGATGGAGACGCGGGCGATCTTGAAAGCCGAGGCGCTCGATAAGAAGCGGTCTCAAAACAAGCCTCTCGGCAAAATGGCTGCGATTCCTGTGGCCGTGAAAGATAATATGCATGTCGCAGGAGAGATCACAACCTGCGCTTCCCATTTTCTGGTCAACTATAAGGCCCCTTTCGATTCCACGGTAACGCGTCTTTTTGAAGAAGAAGACGCCCTGCTCATCGGAAAGACGAACCTCGATGAATTCGCTATGGGTTCGGGGAATGAAAATTCGGCTTTTTTCCCCGCTCACAACCCTTGGAACCTAAAATGCGTACCCGGAGGCTCTTCGGGCGGTTCCGCCGCCGCAGTAGGGGCCCGTCTCGCACCGATTGCAACGGGCAGCGACACAGGGGGATCGATCCGGCAGCCTGCCGGTTTTTGCGGGATCGTAGGTCATAAACCCACTTATGGCCGCGTCTCCCGCTACGGTTTAGTCGCTTTCGCCTCCTCGCTCGATCAAATCGGACCCATGACGACGAATATCGAGGACGCCGCTTTATCTATGGAAGTCATCGGGCGGCATTGCTCTCATGACGGCACTTCTTTGGACTTGCCCCCTGAAGCTTATCCCTTGTCAAAAGAACTGGAACCGGAAACCGTTATCGGAATTCCTTGGCAATTCCTGCAAAATTTGAAACCTGAAATCCGCTCCAATTTTACCGAGGCCGTCGAAGAGATGAAACGGCTTGGCGCGAAAATAATCGATATCGACCTCTCCCTGCTTAAGTATTCGATCGCCGTCTATTATATATTGGCCACTGCAGAAGCATCGACGAACCTCGCCCGATTCGACGGCATCCGCTATGGCCTTAGGGCTAGAAACACTAAAACGCTCGATGAAATCTATGAATTTTCCCGCAAAAACGGATTTGGGCAGGAAGTGAAAAAGAGGATCATGCTAGGCACTTACGTCCTTTCTTCCGGATACCAAGATGCCTACTACACGAAAGCGCAGAAAGTCAGGACGCTCATTCTGGACTCCTTCGAAAAAGCTTTCGCCCACTGCGATGCGGTCATGATGCCGGTGTCGCCCTCCGGCGCATTCGAACATAACTCGATCCACGATCCGATAGAAATGTATCTGCAGGACATCTTTACCATACCGGCTAACCTCGCCGGCCTTCCTGCGATCAGCGTCCCCTCCGGGTACGATAGCCGCAATATGCCGTTGGCCGTCCAGTTCATCTGTCCCCAGCTTTGCGATGTTGCGCTCATCCAATACGCTTACGCCTACGAGCAAGCCACCCGCCACACAAAAGTGCCAAGGAATTATGAAGGCTGAAGTATGAATTATGAAAGTCGCTCATTAGCCTCTGTCTCTAGCCTTCGCTCACCTGCTATCCTAACGTAAAGCGTCCCGCGCACCTTTCTTGCGTATTCCGTCAGCTACCTTCATCCCCTATGGACTGCTCTCAACGAAACCTGTATTCCTATCCTTTTTTTTATCCTGCATATCCTGTCGTGCGCCGCGCACGTATCTTGCATATCCTGTCACCTTACCTTCACATCCTAAGCCTGTTCCTCAATAAGCCTTTATTCACCGCTGAGAGGCGTTCATGAGTGATTTGCCTTACGAGCTCTGGGAGCCGGTGATTGGGTTGGAGATCCACGTTCAGCTCAATACGAAATCGAAACTCTTCAGCTCTGCCCCTAACCATTTCGGCGATGAACCGAATACCAATATATCCGTTGTTTGTACGGGACAGCCGGGATCTTTGCCTGTTTTAAATAAGGAAGCGGTGAGAAAAGGAGTCCAATTCGGTTTGGCGATCGGAGCGAAAATCAACCTCGTCAGCACGTTCGACAGGAAATCTTATTTTTATCCGGACAGCCCCCGCAATTTTCAAATCACTCAATATGAAACCCCTCTGGTCGAAGGAGGCTCTATCGCCGCCGATGTGGAAGGGAAATCGAAAACGTTCCATATCGAACGGGCCCATCTCGAAGACGACGCGGGGATGCTCAAGCACTTCTCTACTTATGCCGGAATCGACTATAACCGAGCCGGCGCTCCCCTGATCGAAATCGTTTCAAAACCCTGCATGCATTCGGCTAAAGAAGCCTCTGCCTATGCCATGGCAGTCCGCGCAATTATGCTCTATCTCGACGCCTCCGATGGAAACATGGAAGAAGGGAGTTTACGGATCGATGCAAACATCTCGGTCCGCCCCAAAGGAGAAAAAGGGCTCCGCCCCCGCATCGAAATCAAGAACATGAATTCGTTCTCTTTCATGGAACTTGCGATCGAATCTGAAGTCGCCCGGCAAATCTCCCTATATACCGCGAATCCGAATCGAAAACCGATCGAGCTCATCCCTCCTGGCACTTATCGTTGGGATCCAGAACAGAAACAGACCGTTTTAATGCGGAAAAAAGAGAGCGCCGACGATTACCGATATTTCCCCGAACCCGATCTGCTTCCTATCGTCCTGACCCGCAAATATCTGGATGAAGTCCGCTCTTCCCTGCCCGAACTGCCCCATGGCCGTTTTAAGCGCTATATCGCCGATCTGGGTTTGACCGAATATGCCGCTTCCACCTTGATCAATGAGAAACAGCTCTCCGATTACTTCGAAGAGGCGCTGAAACTTTGCACCCACCCGCGGACCTTATGCAATTGGATCACCGTCGAATTTGCAGGGAGGCTCAAAGATACCGGAAAAACTCTCCTCACGATCGGCATCCCCCCTGCCCATCTCGCCAAGCTCGTCGAAATGATCGAGCAGAATAAAATCACAGGACGCATCGCCAAATCTGTTGCCGATGAAATGGTCGCCTCTCCAGGACTCGATCCCGAATCGATCGTCCATCAAAATCCCGATTATCAGCCCATTGACGATATCGCCTCAATAGAACCGATTGTCGATGAGGTCCTCGCGGCCAACCCCCAATCGATCGCCGACTTCAAAGCCGGCCGCGAAAAAGCCTTCGGCTTTCTCGTCGGCCAAGTAATGAAGCTGACCCGGGGCAAAGCCTCTCCTCAGGTCGTCAACGATCTCCTTAACAAAAAAATGAAATAAATGACGCTTCGCTGCTGTTTTTGAACCTACCCAACTAAAATTAAAAAAATCGATTACTATTTATAATTATTAAAAATTAATTTATTATTTTTGTATAATGTTTGTAATTGCATTTAAACAATTTCATAAATAAAATTACCGTTAAAAAAAGGGACAAACTATGGATACATTTTTTTTGACTCACCCTTCCGCAAATGTAGCCCTAAACATCGAATATTTGACCCTATGCAAAGAAGAATCCGACTGCCTGAAATACAAATTCTTTTGCGATGTTGCAGGCCGCGTTCTCAGTGTGACAGCTTTCCCTGCAGCCCTAACGAGCGAGCTTCTATTAAAAAGAATTCCTCGGTTGGTTTCCACTTACGTGGCTTATCGAAAAGAGCCTGAAAAATATCAGGAAAAACTGGTGTCGAGGATCGATAAAATTAAAAAGTATGGGTTAGCCATCCTTTGCTCTCCTTTAGGCTTGTATAAACCGCCAGCTGTATCTGGATTTTTTTTAAAAAACCACTCTTCATCCACCGCTATCCGCCCGTTTGGAGTCGAAGCGATGTTCGGCAAAAGGGTCGATCAGATTCATTATCCAACTACTATTGAAGAAATCCAGCAGCTTGTCCTCAAAGCGAAAGCTGAAAAAAAGCAAATTTCAATCATTGGGGCTGGAATGAGCCAAGGGCAGCAAACTGTGCCCCTGGAACCCACTGCCGTCGTCATCAATACAAAAAAACTCAAAGAAGTGGAATTCAGCGAAGATGGGAAAACCGTTTCCGCTCAAACAGGCGCTATTTGGGAAGCAATTCAACTCGAAGCCGACCGCCGAGGCAAATCCGTTATTGTCAAACAAGCTTCCGACATATTTTCTGTCGGGGGATCGATCGGAATCAACTGTCACGGATGGGCTCATGATTGGGGGTCTATCGCTTCTACAGTGGAATCGATCGACGTGGTCGATGCAGAAGGAAGGCTTCGCACCTTTACTCCTCAAGATGAAGAATTCGGCTGTTTTTTCGGCACTCTAGGTTATTTCGGAATCGTCGTAAGCGCTAAATTCAAACTGTCTGACAATGAATTTTTAATCGAAAAGACAGACGTCATACCTCTCGATCAGTTTACTGAAGAATATGAATCGCACATCAAAGGAAAGGACATTCCACTGTTTGGAGGCAGACTGATTCTCGACCCTCTCGAGGGGAGCCCCATGAGGGAAGTTTTTATGGTCCGTTATGAAAAAGAATCTTCAGGCAGCAAACCCAACCCGAGCCTTTCCATAGAACCCTCGCGAGGATCTAGAATCGAACGGATGGGTTTACAAGCGATCAGCCACCTTTCGACAGATTACGAAAAATGGCTGATCAGTACTTTTTGGAAACGCGAAGCAGGCAGGATGATTCAAGGAGGAAAAATTACGAAGAACGAAGCGCTTCATCCTCCAATCAAAGCTTTCAATATGCTTCGCCCTTCCCGTTTGCATACTCAATGGCTGCAGGAATATTTCATCAAAAAAGAAAACCTCCCTAATTTTCTCCGCTTTCTAGGATCGGAACTCAAAGCAAACGACGTGCGTCTAGTCAACGCAACGATCCGGCCCACCCCTAAAGATTCGATTTCCATCCTCCCTTACGCTGAACAAGATAGGTACGCTGTCGTCATCAGTTTCAGCCAAAAGAAGACACAAAAAGAAATCGAAAGAACGCAAAACTGGATGAAACGGGTCAACGACTTTGTAATTTCAGCAGGAGATCGCTACTACCAAGCGTACATGCCGTTCCAAAGCAGGGAAGATTTTGAAAAATGCTACGGACTTGAAGCAGTGGAAAATTTAAGAAAATTGAAACAAAAATACGATCCCGAACACAGATTCGGCAATGCCCATACAGCTAAATATTTTGACGCAATCAAAGGAGAACCCAAATGACGATCCATTCAATCGGAAATACACCTTCCTATGCAGCTCCTCTCTCCCAAGAGACGTCTCCTTCAACATCTATTGAGAGCCCGACTCCTTTGAGGCATGTTTTCCAAACATCCGAAGTGATGAGAAACGAATTCAGCAAGTTTTTAAAGACCATCCTCTATCAGTTGGATGAAAAAAGAGTCTTTGCCGTGATGGATGAATTACTTGCCGATCCCTCTTTAAGCGACGACCAAATCTATCAGCGGGTATTAGCGTGGATCGATACCCAAAAACGAAGCCCGAATTTTTTCCAGCAGCTTCGGGCCCTTTCCGTTTTAAAAAGCGGCATGGGTAAACAGGCCTCCCAACTATTGAAAAATTTTAACGGAAAAGCTTTTCACGATTATTTGGAAATATACGACCGCCGTTATGCGAAAACATTGCAAAAGATGGCCGCAATGCCGCTCGACGGAAAAGTTTACGCTGTCTGCGATCGTCAAACAGTCAATTTCCAAGATCGGATCGAAGCGGGTTCGATGTTCAGCGCATATCCCTATAAAACTTTACTCCCGTTAAATGAAGCCGATTGCGAAAAACCCTTGCTGCAACCGGAAAAAACCCATAAGCCGATCGGCGATGAAATCCCAGACAGCAGTATAGACATCATCGGTTGTTTAGGGGGCCTCCACCACGTCCCTCCCGGAAAAACGGAAAGATTCGCCTCCTCTCTCGCTCAAAAAGTAAGACCCGGAGGAGTGATCCTGTTTAGAGATCACGATGTCGTCAATAAAGAACTCTGGTCGATCGCATCGGCAGTCCACTCATTCGTCAATGCAGGAAGTAAAGTGAGCGCTGAAGCGGAAAATAAAGAGATTCGCGAATTTAAAAGTTTAGATTATTGGACTCGGCTCATGGAAAACCAGGGCTTGCAACGCATTTCTTCAAAAGGTTTGATCTTGAAAGACGATCCCACAGCCAATGCGATGATCGCTTTTGTCAAGAAGCCTAAAAATCTCACTGAATTGAAGCAGGCCATCGCTTACAGGAACGATTGCGCAAGACCCAGGGAAGGGACAAGGGCCACCTGGATTGAATGGGGCAATGTCCGTTCCTCTAAGCAATACGCTGAATTTATCCAAAACCATCCCTCTTATGCGTTCGATAATATTGGACACCTCCGCCAGCATTGGACTTATTTCTCTCAATTCCTAAAAGAATCAAGACAAGATCGGGAAATTCATTTGAAAGACCTGATTTTATCCGATTCAATGGCGATGAATTTATTTATTTTATCCAGCACCGCAGCACAGTGTGCTTTCAACGTTTTGCTTTCGGCGCCGCAAGTTTTGATGGCAAAAATTAAACACGGAGAGAAGTGGAGAGAAACGGCCGCTTTGACCGATTTAGACCGGTTTTTCGCCCGCGTTGAAAAAGAATATTCAGATTCAATCGACCATACCCCGTTTTATATGTTCCCTTACTTTTCTAAAATAAAGGAAATGTGGGGTGTGATCCGTCATTCTAAAGAATCATGGGTCGCAAAAGCTTCAAACTTGATGAACGGACTTGTCTCTAGCTTAGGTTTTGCAGCAAAGGCGGCTGTCTCCGCTCCCATCCGAGCTATTTATACCTCCGAGTCGAACGCTGAACCGGATACGGTCAAAGTATTAATGGCCGATCCAAATAATGAGCTCGCCAAACTCATCGACCGGTGGGAAAAGGAAAAAGACCCAATTCTCGATCGAGCAAAAATCATCGAAACGGTTTATGCGACTCCCGACGGATATAAACTGGTTTCAATGCCCCGCTATCGCCCGTTTACGAAAATTTGCGGGTATATCGGAGAAAACCCAGCTCTTCAATGGCTCGAGATCGGGAATCAGAAGGATATTACCGTCGATGTGATTCGAAAAGAAAGCGATGCCTTCGTCCCGACCGCCGATGCACGCCTCATTTATGAGATGGATCGTCTTCAAGATCCAGAAAAACGGCGTTATGCGACTTATTCCATCCCCGTTTCTTCGTTGGGTCAGTTTGTGGAAAAAGCCAAAATGGCAAACATTGAATATGTTCATGAATAGCAGGCAAGAGAAGGAAGGGCAATATGGCTGAATCCATTGTTTTTGTTGGAGGAGGGCCGGTCGGGCTTTGGACCGCCATCCAAACCAAACTCCAATCCCCTCCTAACACCGATATCGTCGTTTTAGAAAAACATGCCGAATATCTCCGCTCCCATACTTTAAGAATCGACCCCTCTTCTTTTGGAAAAATACCTGAAAATTCTCCCCTCGCGCCGCTTGTGGAGAGGTGGAAAAAAATGCGATATGTTCCCACCAAAGAGATTGAAGGGAGCTTGCAGAAACTGGCGCATGAACTCGGCATCCGGACTCTTTTGAGAGATGTTAAAGATCCAATGCAGCTTTCCGCCGAATTTCCCGACGCCCGGCTTTTCGTCGGCGCCGATGGGTCCCACAGTTTAATCAGGAAGACGATCTTTAATGATGAAATGCAATACCGGAACGACTTTCAGTATATTGCCGAGTTGAAATATCTGGCCTCGCAAACCCGTCCTTTCAGCAAAAAAGAATCGTTGAAAGTCAGTTCGGAGCTGCAAGAACTGACGTCCGACCATGTGGGAAGAGCAGAGGGCAATGAACCCATCCCCGTCACTTGCCGCATATTCATCGACGAAAAAACCTTCAACGAATTGAAAGATGAAGCTACCTTCCAGCATCCTCTTTCTATTGAGGATTTAGACAGGAAACCTCATTTGAAGTTAGCGAAGCAAATCAAGGAATTGCTTCAGCAAAAAAAAGAGAAATTAGGAGAAGAGATCATTCCTGGGACTTTTCGGGCGACGGTCACTCGCTTGGGATCCTATGCATCGAAAACTTTTGTCCGCGACATGCAAGGGCGCACTTGGGCGTTAGTCGGGGATGCGGCCTTCGGAGTCCCCTTCTTCAGGAGCTTCAATAATGGGATTTTATGCGGAACCAAATTAGCGGAAACGATCGCCAAGCAAGTTCTCCGGCCTTCCCGCTCTTTCCGAGAATATGAAAATTACGCCCAGACCCTATGGAAATCGCAAAATTCAAAAGCCTATTATAAAGATCTCGCTCTACGCGTAGGCCGAAGTTTTTTCCATTCCATAGTGCCGATCACCTTTTTCGGTATAAATTGCACCATGATGGGCCTCTATTATTTCGGACATAGCGCCTTGCACGGCTCTTTTTTGAAACCTTAGAGCCTGTTAAGATAGCTATTTATAGCTCTTTGCAATTTTTTGATTTCATTTGAAAAACAGACCTCTCTTTGATTTTTTAGTGATCGGCGCCGGCATCAACGGACTCGCTATCGCTCATTTCTTGTCGCGCATTCCGAATTTGAAAATCGGATTGATCGAGCAATTCCGGATCGGCCATCCTTACGGAAGCTCTCACGGGACATCGCGGATCACCCGTTCCCTTTATGCGAATCCCGTTTATCTGAAGTTGATACAACGAGCCCGGAAAATCGATTGGCCTGAATGGGAAAAAGAGATCGGATCTCCTCTGATTTTTCCGAATCCGGGCTGTTTTTTTGGGAATGGAAAGACTTTTCAAGACTATGCGGCCGCAACCCTTGTGGCGAAGGGCCATAAAGGCGAGGTCGAAGAATTAAACATGGCTCAAGCGAGAAATTTGTTTCCTCAATTCCGATTCGGCAAAACCCCCTTTGTCTTGCACGACCGCTCCAGCGGAATCGTCGATGTGAAAAAAACGATGGAGGGTTTAGCGGATCTATGCCGGAAACGCAGCATTGAGCTCCATGAAGAAACAAAAGTCTTGCACATTGAAAAAGGCGAAGACCCGATCCGCATCCAAACAAACAAAGGAGAATTCTTCGCCAAGCGTTTGGCTATCGCGGCTGGGCCCTGGGTTGCACAGTTAGTCCCTTTATTCAAGAACTTCCTAATCCCAGTTAGGCAAACGGTCGGCTATTTCCAACTTCGCGGCAACCAGGAACTGTATCGATTAGGAACCTTTCCGAATTGGGCCTCAATCGGAGACGGCGACAATCAGATCTACTACGGATTGCCCGAATTCGGGTCTGGCATCCTTGGCATCAAGGTCTCTCGCCATACGACAGTCCATGAAAGCGACGATCCAGATCAAAAAAACTCTCCCGATACTGCCTTGCGGATGAGAACTCTCGAAAAATTTGTCGAGGAAAATTTCGTGGAGCCGATCGAGAAAATCGTCCACATCGAATCCTGTTTTTATACGAATGCCCCGAAAGAGAATTTCGTCCTGAGCTTGCTTCCGAACGACCCTCGGATCGCCGTCTCATCGCCCTGTTCGGGACATGGCTTTAAATTCGCGCCATTGAATGGCCGGATCATCGCAGAACTCCTTCTTTACGGAAAAACTTCCGTACCAGAGTTCGAAGATTCGAGGAGCCTTTTCAATCTACCGAATTAAAATTGGGCGAGTTTTTCCCAAAAATAGAGTTCCACTTCCTGAGGATCGTCGAGATCTACGAATTTCAAATGCCGGTCCAATTTCTTTTTAGAGCAATTGCGGACTTTTGAAAAATTAGGATCCGTCTTATCGACAAACGTTAATGCAGACCCTTGTAAAATCATGTTTCCAGCCCCCCAATCGGAGTGGGCCTGCTTAGAAAGATTTTTGAGAGACGCTTTTAACAGTTCTTTTGTCGGATAGGCTCCATTATACATCTTAAAAGTAATCAAATTGATCCCTGGGATCCATTGACAGGTCTCTTCTTTTTGCTGATTTGGATACACTTTCTTTAGAGTCTTTTCTATGCAATTGCTGTGGATCTCGTAGCCTAAAGCTTCTCCTGGCCGCCGAACCCATGTTTTTCTCGATATCTGTTTTTTTTCTCCCTCAATCAAATAAATAGAACTCATGAGTGAAGGAGAATTCTGGCTTGGAACGCGGCCAATGACTTTCCCATTCTTTGAGATTAGATAGTTTTCGATGTTCCTTCGAATCGCGTTCGCGTTCTTGCTTAAATTCGGCGCCTCAGGAGGCGTTTCGATGATCGCCATATCTCCAAGGCTAAGGAGGGTGTCTATAAGATCTCTCCATCTATCTAACTTCCAAAACTTGTGGATGAGATTGAAAGCTAAGACGACATCGAAGGCCTCGCACTCGCTCAATCTTCTCAAATCTTCAACAACGATCGGTTTATTGAGAAAAATCAGATTGTCAAGTCGACCGTTCGCTTTGCAAAGGTCTAATAATTGATTGCCAGTGCCCCCATCGATCATGACGCAGACCGATTCATAATCAGGTGCGGCTTTAAAAGAAAAATATCCCTGGCTAGCTCCGATCTCTAACAGTGTAAACGGGCGTTTATACCGATCCAGCACGCTCTGGATCACTTTATATCGGCATTCCGAATCTGGATTCGTTGGAATTTTATTGCGACTGTGAAAAATCAAATCAGAAAAAGAGAGCCAAATAGTTATGGCAATAACAACAAAAGAGCATCCGATCCAAAACTTCTTCGCCATAACCTTAAGATTTCAACCGCTGAAAGATTACCACATCGAATTTTAAATCTAAATCCTGAGTATCTTGCCGACCTTGTCGATCTTGCTCATCCTGTCCCCTTTCTATGAATAACGCATGTCTGCCCTGTTGCGCTAAATAGTGGGGTGCATTATTTAAAACCAATAAGGGGTAAGGCATTGAAACGATTTTTTATTTTATCGTCTTGTCTTTTTATATTGTCAGGATGCATGCGCGATGCGATGGATCCGTTTTCTCTCTCACCATCGAGCCCTTATTCGACTTGGACGCCGATGAAGGGAAACAATCTGGTCTCCTCCCGCTTTTGCCAAACGCTCCTTCCTCCCACATTCGGCGAACATGAATTATCGCTGGCCCAACTGCTCGATATCGCGCTGCAGAACAACCCCTCCACGAAACAAACCTGGGCGATGGCCCGCGCATCAGCCGCCCAATACGGCGAAACGCTCAGCGCATTTTTTCCCGATTTGGGATTCAGCAGTTTTTACTTCCGCCAATATGCCGAATTTCCGAATACCGCGGTCCCAACAGCGGGCGGCAGTTCTGCGGGAGGATCCAATACGAATATCGGCGGCAGCACGTTTTTCGGCAGCAACGTCTCGTCGAGCGTCCAACCGTCTTTCTTTACGGAGGCAGGACCCGATTTGACCCTTAGCTACACCCTGTTCGATTTCGGCCAGCGGACTGCGGCCAGCATGGCGGCGAGAGAAGCCCTCTATTACGCAGACCTCAATCACAACCAACAAGTGCAGTTCGTCTTAGAAACGGTGATGTCCGATTACTACGATTATCTGTATCAACTCGCCGTCCTCCGCGCAGACGAGGCCAATCTGGCCAACGCCGAAAGCTCCCTCGACGCCGCCAACCAAAAATTTGCCTTAGGACTCGCCGCTTTAGGCGATGTCGCCCAAGCCCGCACGCAGTATCTGCAAAATAAAATCAACCTGACCAGCCAGCGCCAAGCCGTAGAAAACGCCTTTGCGCTCCTCGCAGCGGATATCGGGCTTCCGGCGAATGTCCCTTTTAAAGTGCAGCCCCTCCCCGATCAGGTCATCGCAAATCCAATTTTGGAAAGTGTCGACGAGCTGGTATGTTTAGCCCAAAACCAAAGGCAGGATTTATTGGCCGCCCAAGCCAATATCCGCTCTAAAGAAGCTTCCCTGCTCGGGGCCAAACGGGCGGTCCTTCCCGTGATCGATACATCTTTGGACTTAGGTCGATATTATTTTCAAAAAGGACAGCATGAAAATTACCATTGGACCGCGATCGTCAGTTTGAATTTCCCCATTTTCAGCGGTTTTTACTACCGGAACCAGATTAAAAACGCGGAAGCGAACGTCGAACTCTCCCGCGCCCAGTTTTTGCAAACGGAGCTTTCGATCATCCAACACGTCACCACAGCTCATTTGGGCATAAAGACGTCAGCGCAAAATCTCGCCGATTCAGCGGAATATTTGAAGGCCGCCGAACTCGAATTCAAAATCGCCCTCAGCAGCTATAAAGCCGGAACGAAGACGATCCTGGACGTCATTTCCGCCCAAAGCTCCGTCGCCGACGCCCGCTCCAAAAGGGCTGGCGCGCAAAAAGATTGGTTCACCTCGCTCGCAATGCTCGCCTACGCAACCGGCTCCCTCTGCGCCACACCCAACGAGGCGCTATGAGCTTTAGCGGCCTCAACAGAAGGAAGTCGGGGGAAGCCCCCCGCACCCCCAATCTAACCACCGAGAACACCGAGAGCACCGAGGCGGGGAAGCCCCGCACCCCCGAGAGGAATAATAATATAAGGCTTCGCATTTTTCTTTTTTCTCTGAGGGGGTGTGGGGGGCTTCCCCCCGCCTCGGTGCTCTCGGTGTTCTCGGTGGTTAAAAAATGGGGGCGGCAGGGGGCTTCCCCCGCCCTCATGGCGCTGCTCGTCTGCCTGGCGCTCCTCGCTTCGTGCCATAAGAAGCCTGCTCCAACGCCGACTCCTTCCTATCCAGTCAGGATCGAAACGGCCATATCGAAAGAAGCGCCGATTTTCATCGAAGCCCTTGGCCATGTCGATCCGATCACGACGATCGAAATCCGCTCCCGCATCGAAGGGGAATTGACCGGCGTCTACTTTACCCAAGGACAAGAGGTAAAAAAAGGGGACCTCTTGTTCACGATCGATCCCCGCCCCTATCAGGCCGCCCTGAAACAAGCCGAAGCCGCTTTGGAAGAAAATCTCGCCGTTTTAGCGCTCGCCGAAGAGAAAGTGAAACGGTACATGATCTTGGCCAAAGATGAATACTATTCTCAAATCGATTACGAGACTCTCCAGTCGAATGCCGCCGCGTCAGCCGCTCAAGTGAAACTCAACCAAGCCCAGGTCGACAGCGCCTTGATCAATCTCGATTACTGCTGGATCTATGCCCCCATCGACGGAATGACAGGCATTTTGCAGATCGATTTCGGCAATTTGGTCGGAGCCACAGGAAGCCAGCCGAGCCAGACGCTGATCGTCTTCAATCAAATGGCCCCGATCTTCGTCACGTTTTCCATCCCCGAATTCCAACTCCCGAAAATCCAGCAAGCCGACCGGAATAAAACGTTGAAAGTCCTCGCCGCCTACGAGGATTTTACCCAAGAAGTCTTTGAAGGGAAACTTTTCATGATGGACAACGGGGTCGACCCAGCGACAGGCATGATCAAATTGAGAGGGATCTTCGAAAACAGCAAACGGGAATTGTGGCCCGGCCAGTTTATCCGCAACCGCCTTGTTCTCTCGACAGTTCCCAACGCCGTGCTCATCCCTTATACCGCTATTCAGCTCACCCAAAACGGACCTGTCGTCTTTATTGTCAAGGAAGACGACACGATCGAACAGCGCTCCGTAAAACTGGGACAGAGGGAAGACGATAACATCATCATTTTGGATGGCGTCAAAGCAGGAGAAAGGCTCGCTGTGGAAGGGCAGATCAATCTCTTTACTGGCGTCCATGTCTACGTTCCGAATGGGGGCTCATGAATCTTTCGGAGCCTTTCATCCGCCGCCCTGTGATGACCCTCTTGTGATGATCTCGATCTTTTTTTTCGGGCTGATGGCCTATCAACCGGACTGCCCGTCAGCGATCTTCCCAACGTCGACCTCCCCACGATCCAAGTCTCGGTCAGCTATCCGGGCGCAAGCCCCGAAACGATGGCCAACTCGGTCGCCACTCCGCTGGAACAGCAATTCATGACGATCGAAGGGATCCAGACGATTTTTTCGACGCAGCAATACCGGATCGACCACGATCATCCTTCAATTCGTCCTCGAACGGGATATCGACGCCGCTTCCACCGATGTCCAAGCGGCGATCAGCCGCGCGCAGCCCAACCTCCCCTCGAATCTTGCCGAACAACCCCACCTACGAAAAAGTCAACCCGGCAGCCACCCCCATCCTCTATTTCGCCCTCATCTCCCCGAACATGACCCTTTCGCCAGCTCTACGATTATGGCAACACCTTCATCGGCGAGCGCCTTTCGATGGTCGAAGGAGTCGCCCAAGTGATCACTTATGGATCCCCCTATGCCGTACGGAGTCCAGGTCGATCCTGAAAAACTCGCCGCGAAAAATATCGGCCTCGACCAAGTCACCGCACTACATCCAAGCAGGCAACGTCGATCTTGCCTCTAGGACTTTGTATGGCGCAAAGGGACGATTACACCATCGATGCCGACGGACAGCTCATGCGGCGCGCCCGGCTACGGCGAACTGATCATCAAAAACCAGAACGGCGACCTCGTCAAAATCAAAGATATCGGCAGGGCGCTCGACAGCGTCCAAAACGACAAATTCTTCCAACACTATGTGACGAAAGAGAGCGACGATGATCTGCATCATCCTCGCGCATCCAGCGACTGCCCGGCATGAACACGGTCAAAATCGTCGAAGGGATCAAAGCGACTCTGAAGAGACTCAAGACCCCAGCTCCCCGACACGTTGAAAATCGAGACGATCTACGATCAGTCCGATTCGATCCATCGAAGGGGTAGACGACGTCAAACTGACGCTCATCATCGCCTTTTTCCTCGTCGTCGCCATCATCTATTTTTCCCTCGGCAAAGCCCTCAACACCATCATCCCGCATCCTCTCTCTCCCGATTTCGATCTTCGGCACATTCGCCGTCATGTACCTCTTCGGCTTCAGCATCGACATCCTCTCTCTTCTGGCCATCACCCTCTCGATCGGATTTCTTGTCGACGACGCCATCGTCGTTTTGGAAAATAACGTCCGCCATGTCCAAGACGGCGAGAAATGCCGCTGGAAGCCGCTCTCAAAGGCTCCAAAGAAATCAGCGTCACCGTCCTCAGCATGACCCTCTGTCTGACCGCCGCATTCATCCCGATGCTCTTCATGGGAGGCGTCGTCGGGAAGCTCTTCCGCGAATTCGCCATCACGATCATCACCGCCGTCCTCATTTCCGGATTTGTTTCCCTCTCGCTCACTCCCATGCTCTGCGAGCCGTTTCGTCAAACCCTACGACGAGACAAGAAAAAACCGCGCATGGAACGGTTCGCCGATCAGGTGAACGACCGGCTGAAAAGGATCTATAAGCCTTGTCTCCATCTGGGCCATGAACCACCGATTCATCGATGCTCAGCCTCGGGCTCTTCAGCATCGTCGTTTCTCTCATCCTCTTTCGTAGTCTATCCCGAAAGATTTTCTTCCCCCCGACGATATCGGGCTTCATCCAAGGGTTACACCCAAGCCCGCGACGGGACCTCCCCTTTTCTCATGGACAAATACCACAAAGAGATCAACGAAATCGCCATCGAAGATCCCAATATCGAATCGATCATCTCGATCAGCTCCTATACGAATGCCAACGAAGGGATCCTTTTTTTACGGCTTAAACCCTTCAAAGAACGGCAACCGATGAACGATGTGATCAACGATCTCATCGACAAAATTCAAACAACTTCCCCGGCATCAACGTCTTCCTCTCCCCTCTCCCCCTCATCAATCTGCAAGTCGGGACGACCGCACAAGCTCTCTATCAATATTCCCTCACCAGCATCGACCGGAAAACCCTCTACGACTATGCCCCGAAACTCTTGCGCATAAAATGAAAAGCGATCCCGCTCTTTACTCAAGTTTCCAGCGATCTTCGCGATCAACCAACCCCAATGGCATTTCCATATCCTCCGCGACAAAGCCTCCAATTACAACGTCGACGCCGCCGCGATCGAAAATTTTCTCCAGTACGCCTATTCCGATAACAAAATCTCCCAAATCAACGCCGATATCAACCAATACGACGTCCTCATCGAAACGCTCCCCGATTCTACAGCGACCCCACGCGTCCTCTCCAAACTCTACATCCGCTCCACGACAAGCGCCCTCGTCCCCCTTTCCGAAATCGTCGAAGCCGACGGAAACCGTCGGCCCCCTCACCGTCAACCACATCAACGGCCTCCCCACCGTCGGAATCTCCTTCAACCTCGCAGACGACATCCCCTCGGCACCGCCTGAAAGCTCTCAACAAACTCACCAAGAGACATCCCCCCGCAAATCTACGGACAAGTGATCGGAACCGCCGACGTCTTCAAATCCTCTTTCGCAAAGCCTCAACTTCCTGCTCTCCTCGCCTTCTTCGTCATCTACATCGTCCTCGGCATCCTCTACGAAAGCTTCATCCACCCCCTCACCGTCATGAGCGCCCTGCCCCCCGCCCTTTTCGGCGGCCTCCTCACCCTCTCCATTTTCCGACCAAACCCTCTCGCTCTATTCCTTCGTCGGGCTGATCCTCCTCATCGGGATCGTCCTGAAAAACGGGATCATGATGGTCGACTTTGCCAACGACGCAGTCGAAAAAGAGAAGAAATCGGCCTACGACGCGATCATCGAAGCCTCCCTCATCCGCTTCCGCCCCATCCTGATGACCACCGTCTGCGCCCTCATGGGCGCCGTCCCGATCGCCCTCGGCATCGGCGGCGCGATCGCCCAAAGCCGCATTTCCCTCGGACTTGCATCGTCGGCGGCCTCCTCATCTCCCAGCTCCTCACCCTCCTCCTGACCCCCGTCCTCTACTACTATTTCGAAATGCTCCAGGAAAAACTCAAAAAATACTTAGGCAAAAAATTCGCCGATAATAAACGCTGACTAGCGCGTGGCCTGTGTATCAAGACAGTGAATACGAGCTTGGGGTGTAACAGGCCAAGGATGTAAGCGTAAGGTGACAGGATATGAAGGATACGCGCGAAGCGCACGACAGGATATGCAGGATAAAAAATAGATGGGTAAATACAAGCTTCGGGAGTAACAGGCCGAGGAAACACAACATGTGAATATAGGCTCGATAAAAAACAGGCCAAGGATGTAAGGGTAAGGTGACAGGATATGCAGGATAAAAAAATAGATAGTGAATATAAGCTTGCTACATGACAGACTTCTAAGAGTTTAGCTTACCGTTTTCCTTCCTAAGAATGTTACTTATCGAGCCTGTATTCCCTATCAATTTTTTATCCTGCATATCCTGTCGTGCGCTTCGCGCGTATCTTGCATATCCTGTCACCTTACCCTTACATCCTTGGCCTGTTGATTTATCGGACTATTCTTAGCCGTCTGTCATGTAGCAAGCTTGTATCCAGGGACTGTTACTAAAAAAAGACTAAAGACTGCGGGGATAAACTCGGGTTGTATCTCTTCCTTTGCAGCAAACACCATTATTGAATCTCGGAATGGATTCATCGTCCAAATCCATTCCGACAACTCCTGAAATTTCGGTGGATGATGCGTATACCGTCGCCTTCGGAGAATAAAGCGAGAACTGGCTGGCGATATTGTGGACGCCTTTCGCTGTCAGACACGCA
Source organism: uncultured Chlamydiae bacterium (assembly GCA_963713105.1). Lineage (GTDB taxonomy): Bacteria > Chlamydiota > Chlamydiia > Chlamydiales > SM23-39 > CAVQKJ01. Next base: position 244,046 of record CAVQKJ010000002.1, on the reverse strand, counting down.
TTCAATATAATTGAACCACCTTCTTCAATATGGTTATCGAACCATTCAAAGTGTTCTTCAGAGTCCATGTCAACGGTTAAACCAGGAACTAGATCGATCTCCGTTTGGATTCCGTGGCCGCCCTCAATTAAAATGAGATCGTATTTCTTTTTGTTCGACGCCATTTTATTTAACACTTCCGCAGGAGTTCCGTTCATTATTTCAATTGAGTGTGTTTTCCCGATTTTTTCATAAATCGAAACTTGATGATTATTGATGGTCATCAAATCTCTTATCGAACGGGGATCGCCGACGTTAGAAAAAGCAAGCATGGATTTGGAACGATCTTTTGAATTCTGGATAATCCGGTCCATTTTTCGCTGGATCCTTGGGAGTTTAGCTTTCTTTAAATAAGCGAATAATCCGCCGATTCCCCCAAAAGCCGCTCCTGCTAATTTCAGTACTAGGAAATCGGTTGCGGGCCCCGTAGCACCCAGAGCCGCTCCAGCTAACCAAGCTGCGCCAAAGGTTACCGCAAATCTTTCGATCCCCTCGATCGTCCCCGAACATTTTTTAGCAAGCCCGGCCCATCTTTCGAAGCACCCTAAATTTCTTTCCGAAGCGGAAATAGACATAATATATCTCTTAAAATTTAAAACTATTATATCATTATAAATGAATATTTTAAACTAATATTATTACGGTCTTGGATGGAATGCCTTAAAAGCCGCTTTTAGCCGGTTTCCTGTGACATGGGTGTACCGGTCTGTGGTTCCGATATCCTCGTGGCCGAGCATCTCTTGGATGAGGCGGAGATCGGCCCCGTTTTCGAGAAGATGGGTGGCGAATGAGTGGCGTAAAGTATGGGGGGAGACCTCTTTCGAGATCCCCGCTTTTTGGGCATAGAATTTGACCCGCCCCCAAACCGTAATTCGACTGATAGGCCCCCCCCTGGAGGAGATGAAAAGCAGCGGATTCTCGTCTTTGCGGAAAGACTGCAGATAATGGTCGACCGCCTCGATCGCCCTTTTTCCGACAGGGACGACCCTCTCTTTCTTCCCCTTCCCCTTCACTTTAACGAAATGGTCGTCCAGGTCTGCAATCTTCAGTTTGCAAAGCTCAGAGACCCGAAGGCCCGATGCATAGAGAAGTTCCAAAACAGCCTTATCCCGGGCGCCGATTAAATCGTCCGTCTCGGGTCCGGCTAAAAGCGCGTCGACCTCTTCCATGCTTAATACTTCTGGGACGAGCTGCCAGATTTTCGGGGTTTCGAAATACCGCCCCAGATCGACCGAAATTTCCCCCTCTTTTTTTAAAAAGCGGAAAAAAACCTTCACCGCGACCAAAATGCGGCAGACGCTGGCGCTCGCATACTGTTTTTCTTGAAGATGGCCTAAAAAAGAGAGGATCGTTCCCGAATCGACCTTTTTCCAATCCTTCTCCGTCAAAAATGAGGCGAAAGAACGGATATCGCGTCCATAGGCTTCGATCGTGTGCCCAGACAGCCCTTTTTCCGAACGGATGTAATCGAGAAAATCCAAAATCGCTAAAGTGAACCTGTCTCCATTCATCCCTTCAGCGTATAGAAAGAATCAAATTAATTACCAGCCAACGAAGCATCCAGAGGCTGCATGTTGATGCCGCTTTGCGTATCGGAATCGGATCTTCCAGAGGATTTATACAGATTGTAGCCCGTCAAGAAGGCGAATATCGCCGCTGAAATCCCTAACAGAACAAACGGCAGCGCGCCGCCCGTCAGGAATGTTCCAGAGATAATCCCGATCAATCCGACCAGGGAGGCTATAAACCCAAGGGCGTAGAAGAACATTTTTTTCCAGGTCTGCTTTTTGACCTCATGGATCAATTCTTCGGCGGCATTCACTGCGCCAATGGCTCGATCCCCTTCGTTCTCGAGCAAAGGGAGCAGGGCGTCGATTCCGGATTTAGGATCGAGCATCATCTCCAAACTTTTGTTGCTCGTCCGCCGCTTCATGTACTTTATTTTCGTTTCGGCTAAATGAGCAACCGCCTCATCGAAGCGATTTTTCCGCTCCTCGGGAGTTTCGTCGCAATGCTCTCTTTCGATTTTTTGGCGCAGCTCCTTCCTTTCCTCTGGAGTGACCGACATCGAATCTTTCAAAAAGCGGAGCGCCCCCTTGAGTTTTTGAGACTTCTTGAGATCTGGATCGGGATTGTTGAGATATTCGTCGATCCGTGAATTAAAACGGGAGCACCGGTAGATCCCCAAACCATTGATCCCCATTCCTATCATTGCGCCGATCCCGAAAAAGGCATTAGAACTATAGCTAATGGCTGTAATGGCCGATTCCAAGGCATTCGCAGCGCTCAAGATTTTCGAAGAAAGATACAAAGAAGAGGCGCACATCGTCACAAAACCATTCGACGACCGGGCCGCGGCGCGGCGCGCCCCTTCAGAATCTCCGATCAGTTTCGCTTTTTCATAATCGTCGATTCCATCCATCCACTCCTTGACCGCGAAGAACGACCAGACCGAACCGGCTGCGAAACCGTAATTAGCCACGAACGCGTGGTCGGGGCCGACCTCGGGACATAGCTTAAGGCCGTCGCGCACCAAAGAAAGGGTGTTTTCAGTGAACCTGACGCCGGTAGAAATGGTATCTTTTATCCTGGGCGTCTGCGGAGGCTGCATCTGAGCGAGAACTCTGCCCGCGGTTTTTGTCAAAAGCCTGTCTTTGGAAAAATCGCGGCTTACATAGCCAATATTTTGATAATATCTCGCGATCCTTTGGATTTTTAAGATCTCGTCGCTGGCCGATTGTTTCGGAACAAGCGTTTGTTTAGAACCGGAGCCAGCTTCTATTTCTGCGCCACATTTCTTGATTGCATACTGGAATCTGACGCTTGCGGTTTTGGACCCGGATCCAGATCCGGCTTGGGAAGCGAGGTATTGATGGATCTCTTGTAAATTCAATAAATATTTATCTAATGAAGAGGCAAGCCTACGCTTGTGGATGGGAAGGATTTTTTCTGAAGGAACCCGTTCCCCATAAAACCGGACATCATTGTCTAGAGCTAAAGAATAAGCCATAATTACAACCAACAGGTTATAATTATAACATAATTAAACTTAATTAAGAATATTCAGAATTAATTTAATAAATCGTAATAAAATTATTTCAAAAGTTAAAGACTGTCAATCAACGGGAAAGGCGATTCGCCAGTTTTCAAGTGCCGCGCCGGAGCCAAAAAGTATACGACGTGTTTTGCGGTTAGAGATTTGGAATGCCGAGTCGAAAACCCTGTCTCTTGCTTCAGGATCGGATAAGCGTACATATAAAGCTGGGATAGCCAATCTTTCATGTCTAGCGCTTCTTTCGATCTGTCTTTCGGATTGCGGAGAAGAAGAGAGACTCCGCGATGGGCTCTTGCAATGGGATGATCTGGCCCGATCGCTGGATCTAATTCATCTTTCAACTGCTGATAGCGGATATTTTTTAAAAATGAACCGTCCGGCAATTCGGGTTTGAATTGGTTGAATATTTGCATCATTCGCACATAGGACATGTCTTTTGCTTCAGGACGCTTGCCAGTTTCAATCGGGATCACTGTTTCCTTTTTCGAAAGCCGAGCTGACTGTCCCGCTGCCGGACGGATCGAGAACTCTAAAGAGATCGGACGACCGCGCGATTGAGAAGTCGAAAAATGGAAAGGCTTGGAATGGATGGAAAAATCCCCGCCTTCCATACTAGAGCTCGAACTGGAACTCGAGCTCGAGCTTGAGCTTGACTGAGCAGAAGCTGTATTGTCGAGGGACTGCCGCCGAGAAAAAATTTCTTCCTCATCTTCAGAAATATCGTTTTCTGACTCGATTCTGCGGTCGGCTGCTCTGGAACTCGACATGCTATGCATCGAAAACGCAGAGGCCGATTGGCTCATTTGACTTGGGGCTGTAGAACTGTCGATCAGCGGAGATGTTAATGAAGTAGAGATCGACGAACCGAAGGGTTGCGATGAAAATCTAGAGCTTAATGACTGAGTAGAAAAAGCCGAAGCTGTCTGGCCCGATGACAGAGGTTGCTCTTCAGTGTCTGATTCGGTGTCTGAAAAATCGTCTCCTAAATTGACTCTGTATAATGCGCGGTCGTTAGCCATTTGAGAGGATGCTGTGCTGGAACTGCTAGACATCGAGGACGCGGAGAACTGCTGGCTCGTTTGACTTGGGGCTGTAGAACTGGCAATCAACGGAGACGTGCTCGATGAGCCGAATGAGGGCGATGAAAATGTGGACACCATCTGGCTTGAGTCTGGAGAACCGCCGAAAAGCGCCGACGAAGCGCTCGACGAACTGGAATTCGGCGATGAAAATGAGGATGCCGTATGGCTCGCTTGAGATGGGCTTGTCGAACTGTCGAATAGCGGAGAAGTTAATGAAGAGCTCGACGAACTAGAAGATGAAAATGGTGAAACCGGACTCGATGGATTTAGCGCTGTCGAATTATGCAATTCCCGAGAGGCCGTATGCGAAGAGGACAGGCTAGGCGAACTCTGAGAGCCGGCCGATGAACTGGATAGACTCGATGCGGAGTCCGGCAGCGGGTGCGAAGCGTCGACAGAGTGGGGAGACGCAGGACGGGCCGGCACTAATGCTGTAGATCCGGATAGAGGGGATTCTGGCGGCTGCAAGGCATCGGATCGAGCGGGTTCCATCGGCAGATCGGCAATCCCAACATTTGGCACAGCCAACTGGTCAAAGAAAAGCTTATAAAGATCCCTCATTGCATGAAGAACGTTAGGCTGAGGGTTAGGAGTCAAAACCGGTTTGTCTTCATCCAAAATTGGAGCTTCGCTCAAAGCGATCATCTCTTGGTATTTGCCATTCATTACGCGCAACGCGTTCAATGGATTTTCACCCGCCGTTCCCACAGCAACATCTTGTCCGCTGTCGACATCCTTGATATAAACCGCGCCTAAATGATCTGGTTCCAGCTGGCTTTGAGATACCGACATAACGGCTCGCAGGACTGTATTGTAAATGGCCTGGACCTTGTGCGATTGAGAAACGATCGATTTAAAAGTATTTGGAGGAATTACCGTCAGCGCCTCTCCCGTGTTCATAGGCAAGTTCACGATCCGGATCGCGATATCGCACCACTCGCCGTTCACTTGAAGCGCCCGGTTGAAGAACATGTACTCCCCGTCCGTCGTGACGGCAGGCATCGGATTAGGTCCCGCAGGGACATAATTTGGGATAGGGATAGACATATCGGATTGCGCAGTTGAAGCCATAATTACTCTTTATTTCAAAATATTATACCATATTTTTGCTATTAATTAAATATGTATAATTTATTTAAAACCGTTATTTAAAATAATATCTATACATTTACAGCTTGCGCGATTTCTCTCTTTCGATTAAGCTCCCGATTTATGCACGCGGATTCAATTATCCCTCATCATACGGAACCATTCCGTTCCGTCCTCATCTTCGGCCCCCCGGGGTCAGGAAAAGGGACTTTGGGCAAATTCCTCAGCAGCGCAGGGAACCATTTCCATCTCTCGTCCGGCGATATTTTCCGGGGCCTGTCTCCGGAATCCCCCGCCGGGAAGCTCTATCACAATTACGCCGGAAAAGGGCTCCTTTTGCCCGATGAAGTGACGATCCAGATCTGGCACCACTATGTGCATGGCCTGATTGCGACGAACCGCTATTTCCCCGCCCAACAGCTTCTCCTCCTCGATGGCATCCCCCGGACCCTCCGCCAAGCGGACCTTCTGGAAAAATATATCCAAATCCAAGCGATCCTCGTTTTGGAAGTAGAAGATATCGAAGAGCTCATCAAGCGGATCCAAAGGCGCGCCCTCATTGAAAAAAGGACCGACGATATGGACCCCCACGTCCTTCGCACCCGGATGGAGGTCTACCGCCAAGACACCCTCAAGCTCCTCAAACACTACCCCGAGAAACTCGTTTCCCGCTTTAACGGAAGCCAAACGCCCCTCGAAGTGCTTCGCGACGTCCTAGTCAGCCTCTCCGACCTCCTTTCCCACAGCGCGATTCCCTAAAAATCGTTGCAATAAAAAAGGCCATATCCCGAAGGATATGGCCTTTAAAGAACTGATAATACATCAGTAATTAGTCGACGGCATCCATTATTGCATTGTATGCTTTCGTTGTTGGCGATTCTGGTTCATCCATAGCTGCTAACACTTCATCATCGGTTGGTTCTGCCGACATAGCTGAAAGCGCTGTATCGTCATCGACATCAGATTCTGCTTCGATTATTGCTATCTGATTAGTTTTTAACCCAGCCAATGTGATGGTCCCAGCTTGAGCAGAAGCTGAAGAAGGAACTATTGCTTCTTCTTCTGCACTTTCTACTGCTTCAGTGTCAGACCAGTCTTCTTCCGCATCGACAGTGAGTTTCTGGCTAACTACAGGAGTCCATGAACTCATATCAACGCTTTTACTACGCCTTGGGAATTGAAGTGTTATATTCATTCCTGAAGAACTAGTTGTGGCCGCGCTTGAAGAGCTGGCTGCAGCAGAAGAATCGCTTACAGCTCTTGGAGTTTGGAATGCGCTATCATCATCACTATCAGTATCATCGGGCAAAGCCGAGCTAGAAGAACTAGCCACAGCAGCCGCGCTTGAGCTTGACGATGACGACGAACTAGAAGAAGAACTCGCATAAGCCGCACTTGATCTAGCAGATGTCGTTATCTCTTCAATTTTTATCGGACTCCTCGGCTCTCTTGTAGGCAGACCAAAGCCCAACGGTTCGTCTTCTAGGAAAAATTGACCTAAGCGCAGCGACGACACATCAATTCTATCATCTTCTTTATTCGCTTGGTTCAATTCATCCTTAAACTTCATAACTTGAGCAGCTCTCGCATTATTTCGAGCTTGCTTCATAATAGCAATATTGAATTCAGGTCCATTCTTGATTTGGCCTGAGTTTTTTGATACAAAAGCGAGAAATTCAGCCCATTTCACAGAATTGGAAGCGAATTTACTACCGACTACAAGTGAGCGGATATTAATCTCTTTGACTAAGCGTGTATTCTCTTTTTCCAATGCAATTTTCTGTTTTGGACATTCCACAACGGCCCAAACATAAGCTGGATCCTTTTCAAGTTTGGCCAATTTCGCCGCATCTCTCGTTGGATCAATTTCTTGTCGTTGTTTATCAAAAATACGTCTCCAAGTTTTTGCATTATGCGATGTACCAGAAGCATTCTCCACAAAAATAGTTTCTTCTAAATACTGCAGATGTTGTTTATTTTGAGAAAGTTCAGCTAATTTTAATTTCAACTGCTGTTTAAAGCCAACTAACCCATTGGAAATCGCATCAAGTTCTCTAACTTGGGCATCATAAAGGTCTCGAGCTTTTCCTAGCACTCGATCCGTGGCGCCTTTTCTCAATTTAGCCGCTCCGCTTGCAAGATTTTGCTGCTGCAGCTCGCGCTGAGCTATTAGATCCTGCAGACGGTCGTGCACAGCGGTTACAAATGCACCTACTCGATTACCTGGAAGAATTCCGCTTTTTTTCAATTCTTCAGCGTATTCATTAACCAGATCGACCCCATTTGGCTCCTTGCCTAAATCCACGACGGACCATGTAACAAGCTGACGGAGCGTTTTTTCGCCGACAGCAGTTAGGATTTCCTTAGTATGAGGCAAGTTCAGGGTTGCTAGATCTTCTTTAAGCAAGTTAGCTGCACGAAGAGGTTTCACCCCTTTTATCAACACTTCTACAAAATCGTTTCCTAGCTGTTCGCTAATAGCTTGAGTTGCTGCTCGAACGAATGCACTTCTCGCACCAGCTGCAGAATCGATGATTGCAAGCCTTTTTGCCTCTTTAATTTTTGCATTAACGCGCTTGATAGCTTGTTCAATTACAACTCCATTAGCTAAATCGCTCTCGAATTCAGCTTTCGCAGACTGGATAAATTTCTTTTCAAGAACTGCGTTTTTAACCAGTGCCTTCTTCACGTTATTGGCATTAGTAACAATTCCTAATTCTTTAGCCGCGTCAATCTTTGCGTTGGCGAGATTGACCGCTTTTGCGAAACCGATCCCGTTTTCAATATCAATATCGAGTTCGTTTTGAACTGATTTCATAAATGAAAGTCTGAGTTCGCCTTTTTTCGCTTCGTTCATGATCGAATTAAAGACGTGCTCATGCGCAGGGACCTCGCTTGATTCAATGAGTTCGCCGTCTACGTATGTAGAGTTCAGGTGAATTTTGTCTTCTCCGAGTTTCGCTTTCAAACCTTCTTTTAGGTTATTAACAGCGAGGAGAATTCGTCGTGCTTTCAGTCCCAGACATGAACGGGATGCCACCGCTAGCGATGAGCGCAGCTCCCTCATTCAAAGCCTTGTCTCCAGCGAAGTGCGCGAGTTTGCGGCCTTCTCTTTTTGCATTGATATCGATGACCGACCAAACATCTTCTCGGTTGGGTCTCTCGGCTTGGGTTTTGTAAAGGTGGGATTTTTTATCTTGCCGCCCTCGGATATTTAAGGCTGTCAATTCTTGAACCGCGCCAAACTGAGATTCCAGGCGGGATCCGACCTTGTTATTGTCTAAATATTCTTCTCTAATGCCCTTCAACTGAGGGATTTGTTTCTTGCTTTCTCGAGTTTTGCCGTATTATCTTCAGCATGGTCAGCAGCTTCTTCTCGGACCATGATGGAAGCCAAATTTCTTTTCATGCGTTCAGCCAATCGCTGTGCTTTCTCAGCTTGACTGTGTTGCACTTGTTCGCGTGTAGGCGCTGCAATTGAGGCTGCGAAGCCACCCTTGTTATCTGCAAAAATCACATTTTCTCTGCGATTTCTCGTTTTTACAGGTTGCGCTACTTCTTCAACCGTGATTGAAGGCTTAGCCGCTGTCGTAGAAGATGTTGCAGCTTTTGAGGCCAACTGAGAGGTTATTTCTGCTTCAATTTCATTTGCAAGGGCTCCTCCATGAGTCATAATGGAACTAATTTTTCCCATCGCATCGATTGATTTAGGCGCTGCAGCCGTAGTTGAGCTAGATTCCGTTGAACCTGGAGCTGGCAATTGGAGCTGTGTATAGGTAGGCTTTTTCCCATCGCAGCCAAAAGCGTAAAGGGGGATGGATACAAAAAATAAAGCCACCCGCACTAAGTCGGCAAGAAAAGCGACGAATAGATGAATTACTTTAAATGTAGTACTAATCTCGCTTTTTTGTTCTACACCTGCTGGCGACTCAAAACGTTAATCTGTCTTAATACCTGCACAGTCCAGAAGAAATCAGAGATCGGTCTCTTCGGCGCCGCCGTAGAGTTTCCGCTGACGATGGGAGTATCGTTAAAATCCGCAGAACGCTTAATTAAGTCTTCCGCATCTGCCGCAGAGTAGATTTCGCCATCATTAACGCTAGCCACTTCGTCATCGGTGGTGTTGCCGTCGAAGCTGTCTGGTAATTTAAAGCTAGAAGTACCGGTCAATACCGCATCAGAATCTAAAGTATCATTATCTTCTTCCGGATACTTTTCTTCCTGTTTTTGAGCAGCTGGGGCAGTAGAGTCTTTAGGAAGAATGTAATCTTCCCCTTCTACAATACCATCAGTAAATAAGCTTTCAGCCGACTTTGAGATACCCGCAGACTTGTCTTGTTTGCCAAAAAATTTGAAATTCGAAAGGAAAGATTTCTTTGTTGCTTCAGGCGTTCCTGGTTTCGCTAAGTGAGTGTTCGCGACCGCTTCAACAGTGGGTCTTTCAGTATCCAATGCCGATTTTTTTGGACCCCAAAGTTTATTCGGTGGGGTTTTTCCGCCGAACACATTGAAAAGCGGTTTCTTGATTGAGTCTGTAGAAGATGTACTCATATTATATCTCCATTAAGGATTATATTTTTATAAACGTTTTTATTTTTAATTTATGAATATTTTAATACAGACAAATTATAAAATCAATACATATCTAATTAAAAATAATATTTAATTCATTTAAAATCAGTTTTATATGTATAATTAAATAATAAAATTTAAATTAATACAAATCATTACTTGCAGTTGATTAATTAAACACTCAGAGATATAATTATAAACAAATAATTTTAGAATACCCGTATATAAATAGCATGATAATAATAAATAATAATTGGAGTTTTTTATGGATCTTAATAAGAAAGTCGCTGCATTGGAGAGCCTCGTCGATCATTTGAAGACCGAGATCTCCTATCTCAATAAAATTCTTGTCGATTGCGGTTTCCCTGAAGGGATCGAGACCCTCAAAATGAGCGCTCTCGAACTTTTGAAGGAGAACCAGCTTTTCGAAGAAAAGGCCTCCCCTGAGACCTACTAACTAATGCCGGTCTGCCTCTTGTAATTATTGGCCCGGGAAGTTAAAGTAGCCTCTAGCTTAACTCCCGTTTATTATGGCAAAACTTATTTTTGAAGATAACAAGGAAGAGGCCGACCTCCCTGACGACTCCCCGATCGCGAAGCCTGCGAACAGGCCGGGGTCCCTTTTGCCTGTACGGAAGGGGTCTGCGGCACCTGCGTCATCGAAGTGACCGAAGGGATGGACAACCTCTCCGATTTCAACCAAGCCGAAGCCGATTTTCTCGGAGAACTCGACAAAGAACGCCTCGCTTGCCAATGCAAGATCAAGGGCGGCTGCGTAAAAATCAAATTTTAACTTAGGACGGACTATGGAACAGAAAATCACACGCGAAATGACCATCGAGGAAGTCTTCAAGCGCTTCCCCCATAAGAGCCAGAAACTGGCCCAGGAAATGACCAATGCCGGCCTCCACTGCGTAGGCTGCTCCGCCTCCACCTGGGAGACCATCGAAGCGCGGGATGTACGGCCACGGCATGTCCGATGAGGAAATCGACGGCCTTTGGACAGGCTCAACAAGATCCTCGCAGAAAAAGAAGACCTCTCCACCATCACCATCACCGAGCGGGCTGCAAAGAAATTTCTTGAAATTCTCGCGGAAGAAGGAAAAGCCGGCTGGGGCCTCCGGTTTGGCGAAAAGGCGGCGGGCTGCAGCGGTTTCGAATATTTCCTTGACTATTCGGAAAAAGCCAAGCCTGGCGACCTGGTCCTCGAGTCGCAAGGGATCCAAATCCACCTCCACCACAAATCGGCCGACCGCCTCATGGGCTCCGTCATCGACTATGTCGACGGCCTCCAGGGCGCCGGCTTCAAGATCACCAACCCCAATGTCAAAGCCTCCTGCGGCTGCGGCACCTCCCACGGCTACTGAGCGCGAAGCGCGAAGAAAGTATGAATTATGAAGGTCGGGGCGTTGGCCCTGTTCGCCTCCGCTCACCTGCTTCTCAACAAAAAGGTCCCCCGGACCTTTTTGTGTTTCCGCAGCCCCAGGATTGCGAATCCTTCATCATTCATACTTTTATTTTGAGATCTGTCTAATTTGGCATATTCCGATTTTTTTAAATTAATTTTTTCACAATATACAATTAATTAAATTCATTTAAATAAATTGGATATTGTTATAAAATATTCATTTTATTTGAGAGATAAAAATGAATTTAATAAAAAACATACCAAGAAGTCAGCTCTTTATTGCTGCATCGCTTGGCGTTTTTATCGCAAACACCGCAGTCCGGAAATTTTGCGAGGAAGAGAACCCGAACTATGTATGTCAAACCGCCTCTAGCTTTTCGATTCTCGTTTCCAGCGCCCAGAACATGATCCTTCAAACGATCGTAGGACTGAAAACAATCCAAAAATTGTATATAGGAATGAAATCGTTAGCGAGCCGGGGCAAATGGAAGGCCATTTCCAATAAACGGGGTGGTGTCCGGTTTCGATGGGTTGCTGATCCCCTCTCCAAGAGTTTGAAAGAATCGGCCTTTGATTTTGTTCGCCGGGGATTGAAATTCGATCAAACTGTCAACTCGTTTTCCAAGCATAGTAATGCTATAGTAAAAAATATTAGCAAACTCGCATCCAAACCTTAAGCGGGAATCTCTGCATTCTGCAGCAATCCTCTGAATTCATACTTCGGGCGCTTCGCCCGACCTTCATAATTTAAATGTGGATGGGCGCTTTAAAGAGCCCCATCGCCGCTTCTTTGATGGCTTCGGCCAATGTGGGATGGGCGTGCGAGGTGTCTGCGAGCTGGTCCGCGGTAGCGCGAAGCTGGATGGCCAGTGTGGCCTCGGCAATAAGTTCGGAAGCGTTGGGGCCGAGGATGTGGATGCCGAGAAGGCGGCGGGTGGCGGTTTCCGCGAGGATTTTGACGAAGCCGTCTTCGATGCCGATGCAGCGGGCGCGGGAGTTGGCCTTGAAGGGGAATTGGGCCGATTTGTAAGAGATCGAGCGGGCTTTGAGTTCTTCTTCGGTGAATCCGACCGCGGCGGCTTCGGGATGGGTATAGGCGACGTTCGGGATGGCGATGTAATCGATCGAGGGGCGGTGGCCGGCGATGAGCTCGGCGACGGCGACCCCTTCTTCGGAGGCTTTGTGGGCGAGCATGGGGCCATCGACGAGATCGCCGATGGCGAAGATGTGGGGCTGAGAAGTGCGGAAGGAGGCGTCGATTTGACGAAGCCTTTGGGATCTTTTCTGATGCCGCGGTTTCAAGGCCGAGGTCTTCAGAATAGGGCTTGCGGCCGACGGCGACGAGAACGGCGTCGCCCGTCATTTGGGATTCGCCGGATGGACTTTGGACGGTGAGTCGATTGCCGTTGACTTCGCTTTGACGACTTTATGGGAGAGGTGGAACCATCCCTTGCGCGGTCGAGGCTCTTCTGCAGCGCCTTTTGAGAGGGATAGATCGAAGGCGGGGCAGATCCGGTCGAGGAATTCGATGAAGACGACTTCCGAGCCGAGGCGGGAGTAGACGGAGCCGAGTTCCACGCCGATGACGCCCGCGCCGATGACGAGAATTTTTTTTGGGACCGTAGGGAGAGCTAAAGCGCCGGTGGAAGAGAGGACCGTTTTTCGTCGAAGGGGAGAAAAGGAAGCGCGATGGGTTCGGAGCCGGTGGCGAGGATGATGTTTTTCGGCCTCTATTGTTTGACCGCCGGCGTTGGATCCGATGGGGATCGAGCAGTTTGCCATGGCCTTGGATCCAGTCGATTTTATTTTTCTTGAAGAGCCCTTCGATCCCCTTAGTGAAGCCGAGGACGACTTTTTCTTTCCGCGGCCATCATCTGGGGAAAATCGTACGAGTCGCTTGGCGATGATGCCTGATGGGAGCCCTCTTTTGCGCATTTCCCAATAGAGTTCCGAGGAATGGAGGAGCGCTTTGGATGGGATGCAGCCGACGTTGAGGCAAGTGCCGCCGAGTGTCTTGCTTTTTTCGATGCAGGCGGTCTTGAGGCCGAGCTGGGCGCAGCGGATCGCGGCGACATAGCCTCCAGGTCCAGATCCAATTACAACGACGTCATAGGTCATGAAGCTATCCCCCTAATCTAAATGATGAGATTTGAGATGATTTTTCTGCAGATTTTTGATCTGAGGGAGTTGACATACTTGAAAAGTAGGCGACGAACTGAAGGCAAAAATCTGCCAAAAAGCGCTCAAATATCGCATTTAAAGAATAGGGGGATAGGTTCATAGATTTAATAATAACCTTGTAGGTTCTTCGAGGTTCTTTTTGATGTGCATTAAAAAGGAGACGGCTGTGCCCCGTCGATGATCCGGTGGTCGTAGCTCAAGGCGAGATACATCATGGGGCGGATGACGATTTGGTCGTTGACGGCGATGGGCCGTTTTACGATGTTATGCATGCCGAGGATCGCCGCTTTGCGGCGGATTGAGGATGGGGGTCGAAAGCAGCGAACCGTAAATGCCGCCATTGGTGATGGTGAAGGTGCCGCCCGTGCATCTCGTCGATGGAGATTGTTCCCGTACGGGCTTTTTCGGCGAGTGCTTTCAGTGTTTTTTCGATTTCGGCGTATGTAAGTTGGTCCGCGTTGCGGATGATGGGGACCAAAAGCCCCTTGTCTGTGCTAACGGCGATGCCGATATCATAATAATGGCAGTAGACGATCTCGTCCCCCTCGATGCGGGCATTGATATCGGGAAACTGCTGCAGGGCGGAAATGCAGGCTTTCACAAAAAACGACATGAAGCCGAGCTTGACTCCGTGCTTTTTCTGGAAATTTTCCTGCTCTTGTTCGCGCACTTGCATGACGCCGCTCATGTCGACTTCGTTGAAAGTCGTCAGCATGGCGGTCTCATTTTTCACTTCGACGAGACGCGCTGCGATCGTTTTTCGGAGACGGCTCATTTTTTGCCTGGTTTCCCGTTTAGATTCCCGAGGCGCAGGGGAGGTGCCGCTGGAGGGGCTGGAGGAGGCATGGCAGGCAAAGCGGGTTTGGGGGCGGAGATTTCCGCGAGATATTCGTCGGCTTTTTTGCGCACTGCAGGGCCTGTCTCGGCAGGTTTTGGGGCGGATGGCGGCGGCGCTGGAGCTTTCGGTTTTTCCAAGACAGGCGCAGGAGAGGGTTTTGCCTTTTCCGGAGAGGGAGAACAGGCGTTCCGGCTGAAGCGGTATCTACAAAGCCAATCGTCTGTCCGACTTTGACCACGTCGCCCTGTTTGACGGTGAGTTGGACTTGCCCTGCTGCCGGAGCGGAGAGGACCTGGTTGACTTTTTCCGTTTCGATTTCCAAGACTTCTTCGTCGGCTTTTACGGCGGAACCGGAGGGTTTTAAGATCGTGCCGATCGTCGCTTCGACGACCGACTCGCCCATAGTGGGAATTTTTATTTCGACTTTCATAGATTGCCTAAAGCCTGGTCGAGCAGGGCCTGCTGCTCTTGTTGGTGTTTTTTTTTGGAGCCTGTGGACGTCGAGGGGCTTTCCGGGCGCCCGATGTAGCGGAGTTTACTATTTTGCGGCAAAAAGAGCTGCAAATAGGGGCCGATAAAATTCCAAGCGCCCATATTTTCCGGCTCTTCCTGTATCCAGCAGCATTCTGCAAACCCTTTATATTTCGCGATGATTTTTTTGAGCTTTTCCGTATGGAGCGGATAGAGCTGTTCGATCCGGACGATGGAGATCCCCTCGCTTTTTTTCTTTTCCCTTTCAGCGGATAGGTCGTAGTAGACTTTTCCGCTGCATAGAATCAGCCGTTTGCTAACCGTGGGAGGAGTTGGATCGTCCAAGATTTCTTCGAAACGCCCTTCCGTAATTTCTTTCAAAGGGCTTCTGCAGGCGGGGGCGCGCAAGAGCCCTTTCGGTGTGAAAACGATGAGGGGCTTTTTCGTTTTACGGATCGCCTGGCGGCGCAACAGATGGAAATATTGGGCAGGGGTCGTGGCGTTTGCGACCTGGATATTGAAATTCGCGCTCAACTGCAAAAATCGCTCGAGGCGGGCGGAAGAGTGTTCGGGGCCCGCCCCTTCATAAGCGTGGGGCAGGAGAAGCGTGAGTCCGGATAGGCAGTTCCATTTTTGTTCGGCGCTGACGACATATTGGTCGATGATGATCTGGGCGCCGTTGAAAAAATCGCCATATTGCGCCTCCCAAAGGACGAGTGTTTGGGGATCCGACCAGGTATAGCCTGTTTCGAAGCCGAGGCATGCGAATTCGGAGAGCGGAGAATTGACGATATCAAAACGGGCTTTACTGTCCTTGCATAACGGGCAATAAGGGGTTCCTGTTTCAAAATCCATCCAAACCATATGCCTCTGGCTGAATGTGCCGCGGCGGACATCTTGTCCTGAGAGGCGCACCGGAGTCCCTTGGGCCAGGAGCGAACCGAAAGCCAGACACTCCCCTGTCGCCCAATCGATTGAAGAGATTTTTGGATCGCCGCTCACCGATTGCAGCCGGTCTTGCAGCCACTTTTGCAGTTTCGGATGAAGGTGAAAATCGGGAGGTACGAAACAGTATTTTTCGATGACTGATTTAGCGGTCTTCGCGTCGATCCGGCTTTCAAACGGTTCGAGCAGGGAGCGGTCGGGAGCAAGGCTCTGTTCCCCTTTTTTCTTTTGGATCTTTTCTTGCGCCGATGAAAGGGCCGCTTGGAGGGTCTCTTTGAATTGCAATTCGAGGGCTTCTGCCATTTTTTGCTCTAGCTGGCCCGCCGCGATGAGCTGTTCGAAATAGATTTGCCGGATCGATTTTTTACTGCGGATCAGCTTGTATTGGACAGGCTGGGTAAAGGCAGGTTCATCCCCCTCGTTATGGCCATATCTCCGATAACAAACGAGATCGAGGAAGACGTCGCAGCGGAATTTTTGCCGGATTTCGACGGCGAGTTTCGCAGCGAAAAGGCAGCTTTCGGGATCTTCGGCATTCACATGGAACACGGGAGAGCTGAATGTTTTAGCGATATCGGTGCAATAGCGGCTCGATCTCGCCTCTTCCGGCAAGGTGGTGTAGCCGATTTGGTTATTCACGACTAGATGGAGGGTCCCTCCGACATCGTAGCCGGGGAGTTTCATGAGCTGCAGCGTTTCGTAGACGACACCTTGGCCCGCAACCGAAGCGTCTCCATGGATGATCAAAGGGGCGATCCGTTTCTTCTGGTCATCTTGGGCGAGGATTTGCTGGGCATAGGTCTGTCCGAGGACGACCGGATCGACCGACTCAAGGTGGGAGGGGTTCGCTGCGATTTCGAGGCGGACCTTTTTTTGCGACCGGGTTGAAAATTCCCCCAAAAATCCCATGTGATACTTTACATCGTCGTTTCCGGTGTAGGAAAGAGTCGTGTCATCCTCGAATTCCTCGAAGATCGAAGAATAAGGTTTATTCAAGAGATTCGTCAGGACATTCAATCGGCCCCGGTGAGCCATCCCAATGAGGAGTTTCTCCATCCCGAGACTCGCCCCTTCTTCAATCAATTCGGCGATCAAGGGGATCATCGTCTCGGCGCCCTCTAACGAAAAGCGGGTCTGGCCTACGTATTTTGTATTCATGAACGTCTCGAGAACTTCCGACTTATTCAAATACTCCAAAAGAAGATGTTTTTCTTCGATCGAAGGCTGGATCGCAAGCTGAGGCTCGAGCCTCTCCTGCATCCATTTTTCGAGGTCGGGACGGCTGAGGTCCATGTATTCGAAACCGATGCGGGTACAATAGATCTCTTTTAAAGAATCGATCATTTCCCTTAAGGGAGCTTCCGGTTTGCCGCAAAATCCGAGAGTGGGAAAAACCTGGTCGAGCTCCGATTCGAAAAAGCCGAGCCTCTCCAATTCGAGCTCCGAAGCCTGCCTTTCCCCCAATTCGATCGGATTGATCTTAGCTAAAAGGTGGCCATATCTCCGGTAGGACTGAATGAGATTGTAAATGCGCAAGGCCGACTGGTCGGCGGCCGGCTCTTCTCCCCTTTTATAAAGATAAGAGCCGAAATCGACGCCCTGAAAAAAATGGCGCCAGGAGGGATCTACGCTTTCCGGGTCGGCCTGAAAGCGGCTATACAGATCCTCTATCAGAGACAGGTTCGCCAATTGCGCGTGGTCGGGAAAGCCGGGCATAGCCCCTCCATCCCTCCCACATATCAGAGGACCCGAAAATAAGAAAGAGTTTCATGCATTAAGCAGGTCTCTAAGAGGGCAAATGTCTTAAATCCGCATCCTTTGCAACCCATCCTTTGCGGCGATCCCATTGTTGTTCAATAGAATCTCTCCGGACTTGCGAAGTGGAAGGGGGGCCTTTGCGAACCGAACCCGTTGAATTTTGAGCACGGGAATTCACTGGAACAACGGGTTTCCTGTCAGAATGAATATTTTTCCATTTTTTCTCTGCTCTTCTAAGAGGGTGAGTTGTAGCGGATGAACCCAGATGAGTCGATCTAGATTCAGACAAAGGCGCTTGGGTACGGCATTTTTTCGCAAATTGGATTGCAAAGGGGAGAATAGAACAGATTCCTAATATAACTACGACGACTACTGCAACTTTCGTAGTATAATTAATATCCCCGAGTTCACTGTCCAAACCTTGACAGACTACTTTCTTTTGGTTCAGTTTTGCACCATAGTCGTTTAGCTCGATAACCATTTCGCTGTATTTTTCGACCAGCGTCTCATTCAGAATGCTGGAATGAATCGTTTGATTGATGTTTTTCACTTCTGCCATTTTTGTTTGTAAGACTTGAAACATTCCATCATACGCAGCCCAGCAATGGTTCGCCTTTTCCACATATTCCCCGTGAATGTTCCATAAATATGCAGCTACTGCGCCTGCAGCCCCCGATCCAATTGTCGATAAATCATTAAAAGAAAGCATATAACCTCGTATTAAACCGAAGAAGGCTACAGGAAAAGCAAAAGAAGAATCAAGAGGCGGGGAATGAAAAACCGCTGACAGCACATCTATCAGCGGCTCATGCAAAAGAGATTATTTGAAAAGCGTTAAATCGCAGATCCAGTGACCGACTTTCTTCGCTTTGCCCATTCAGCTTCAACCGAAGAACTTGAATAATAATTCTCTCCATGTGTTTTTGAAACTGAACCAGTGGGTTTTGACTGTCGAGGAGCTTCTGTCTGCACAGTTGGCTGCGAATTTGTTCTTTCTCTCGTTAGTCCTCTATTGAACGGCTTCGCATTAGCTCTAGAGGGGGCGGCAGATGGAGCGTTTGCAGCAGCAGGATTTTGGGGAGTTCTTCGAAACCACGTTGGCATTGTAAATTGAGGCATTTGAGGGAGTTTGATTCCGGAGGCTTTTTTCATAAGCCAGGGCCCTACGAAATAAGCGACTCCGAAAACCGCCGCTGTTACGAGCAAAGCAGTTGCAGCGGTTCGCCAGGTTTGCGCATCGCTCTCAATCGCGGGACAAGGATCGTTTATCATCAGTGATACTGCTTTTCTAGTAAACTTCGTCATTGCCTCATTAAAGGCCGGCCTTTCAGAAGGATCGATATACGCATCACAATGCGCGCTAATCATATCCACCATTGGATTCGGTGGAATATTGTTCTCAAGAGTTTCTATGACCCCCTCTGGTGTTGTTTTTTCTTTTACCACAGTTTGCAGTAGATCATAATTTTGTAGGCCGGCCTTAAGAATGCTTTCAGGATTTATCCTGCATTTTTTATACAAGTTCTCCCCTTCTAAGTGATTATTAACGAGCGAACTCATTCTTTCTGTTAAACATTTTTTATAACTTTGATTCACTACAGATTCCTGAACTTTTGCATAAAAAGCACCGGCTAGACTGCAAACGCCGCCGACCACAGTCGAAACACCAAAATAACTAGACATAAATATCCTTTGTTAATTTTATTAATATTTTCAATATTATATAACAAACAAAATTTAATATAAATTAAAAAATTGTTTAACACGCACGCGATGGGGTTTCTCAAAAAAATTTATGAAAATACTTGTCCAAAATCATGATTTGGAGTAAAAATCCCAATCCGTCTCCTTTTACGCCACGTATTTTTGAAAGGCATGTAAAAAATTATTTTACATAATATTCCTATGTCAGATAGGAAAAGGAGATCTCGGGAACTTAGTTGATTGGGTAGGAACGATGAACATTAAAAGCGAAAGACTGAAAAAACTCGAAACGGAACTCGAAGACCTGGAACAATGGATGAATTTGGGGCTGGTTCCTAAGAAGGACGTCGATAAACACAGAGAAGAAATCCGTTCCCTCAAGACGAAGATCGACGAGGAGAAAGAGCGGCTCCGCTTCATGAAAGAAAGCGGTGAAATGGAAGAATATGTGACTCCAAAGCGCTCCAACGCGCGGCAAGCCTACGCAGAACCTCATACTCTCCCCGATATGGAAATGGGCGAGAACATGACCGATGCCGGCCTCGATATGGAAACCGAAGCCTATGAAATGGAAACTGTTTCTGAAGAAGAGACGGAAGGCGGAGGAGGAGGAGGCGGCGGCGGCCGAAGAAGAATCCACCGTGGCTGAAGAAGAGGATGACGAAGATCCCTTTTCAGACCGCAACCGCTGGAAACGAGGAATCCTCGAAGACCCCGAATCAGACAATTGGTGATTTCCCTCTATTTCCACATCCCTTTTTGCACAAAAAAATGCCCCTACTGCCATTTTTATGTGCTTCCGGATCATTCTTCCCTGAAAGACATCCTGAGAGACAGTCTCTCTCTTGAGTGGGAGCGGCAGCTCCCCCTCTTGAGAGGCAAGACGATCGCGTCGATCTATTTCGGGGGCGGGACGCCGACGCTGTTCGCACCTCAGGGCATCGCCGGAATTTTAAACCGCATCCGAAACAGCGGACTCACCCTCGCCCCGGATTGCGAAATCACGATCGAAGCGAATCCCGAAGAAGGTAAAGAGGAGCTATTCCGCGATCTACTGAATCTGGGGATCAACCGCCTCAGTTTAGGCGTGCAGTCGCTCGACGACCGGTCGCTGCTCCAACTCGAGAGGATCCATTCGGCCGAGAGGGCCCGCCATGCGATAATAGCCGCTGAAAAAGCGGGTTTTAAAAACGTCTCGATCGACCTCATGTACGATTTACCCGGCCAAACGGAATCAAGTTGGCAATATACGCTGGACCAAATCGATAATCTGCCGATCCATCACCTCTCCCTTTACAATTTGACCATCGAACCGCATACCTCCTTCCACAAAAGAAAAGTGCAGACGCCCGGCGGAGAACTCAGCCTCTCCTTCCTCAACCGCGCCCTCGACAAATTCAAGCAAATCGGACTCACGCGCTACGAAATCTCCGCATTCTCCCTACCTGGCCATGAGTCGAGACATAATCTAGGCTATTGGACGGGCCGTCCTTTCCTCGGCTACGGCCCTTCCGCATTCAGCTACTGGGAAGGAGAGCGTTTTCAAAACATCGCCCATCTCCAACGCTATGCAAAAGCACTCCAAGAAAACCGCTCGCCCACCGATTTCCGCGAACGGCTCCCCTACCCCTCCAATATCAAAGAACTCCTGGCAGTCCGCCTGCGCCTCGCAGAAGGAGCCGACCTCTCGCTCTTCACTCCCCTACCCCCCGAAACCCAAACCTCCATCGAAAAACTCAAAGAGAGCAGCCTGCTCGTCCAGAGAGAAAATAGACTCCAGCTCACCGACCGCGGACGGCTCTTCTACGATACCGTAGCCTCCGAACTCATCTGAGCCTGCTTAAGTGGATACGAGAGAATTATGCCGCGAAACGCGGAAGAGATTGAGCGGCGGCTTGTGGATATAACGGTTGTGGGCATGTCGAGTCAGGTGCGTGTGATGAACCGGCACGAATTTAGCACAGAGAAAGAGAGATGGGGAGGAAGAGAGATAAAATCTCCTTTTTCGCTGGAGAGCGAAAAAAGAGGTTCTCCTCGCGAAGCGCGAAATATTCCTCTCTTTCTCTCTTCCTCTCTATCTCTGTGTTGAAATTCGCAAACGTCTGCCAAGCGCCCCTGTGATGATGCGGGCCCAACCGTTTTATCTACTTGGCCTGCCATTCAACTGCTCTTGGCCAGCTTACGCGAAGCGCGAAATATTCCTCTCATCCTCTTTGCTGAAATTCGCAGACGTCGGCCAAGCGCCCCTGTTATGAGCGAGCCGGATACTACGCGACGTCGACGACTTTTACGTGGAAATTCAACGCTCTGCCTGCCAGAGGATGGTTGAAATCGAGGACGATTTTTTGGTCTTTGATTTCATGGACGCGGATTGGATAGACTCCGCCGGATGGATCTTGGACGCCGAGGATCGCTCCGACATAGCGGAATGATGTGGGAACGGATTCGAGATCGACTTCCCTGAACGCGTCGGGAATGATCGGTCCGTATGCGTCTTCCGGTTTTAAGAAGATCTGTTTGCTGTCCCCTATTTTTAATCCCAGCAAGGCCTGTTCCAAAGCTGGAAAGACTTGATGAGACCCTAACACGAATGTCAACGGATCTTCGCCGACATTGCTGTCGATCTGCGTTCCATCTTCGAGAAAAACTGTGTATTCGAGGGAAACTTTTTTGCCGCTCTTGATCATGCAGATCTCCAAGTTTGGGGTGCGATGGTGTTAAACTTTCTTATTTAATATCGACGAATGGGAGTCAAGTAAAAAAACGGCCGGTTCTTTTTCAATTGGAAATGAAACCTTTACCCATTTTTCCACCGTCTGGGACGCCACTCGTTGATTTGCCGCCGTCAAATTCACGGCGATGCAAAGCCGGGTGCTAGGTTGAAGGATCTGCTTTAAAAGTTCGAGCATTTTCATCGATCGGTAGGGTGCCTCTATCCAAATTTGGGTCTCAAAGCGGGAGTTTTTCTCCAATTCTTTGATTTTCTGCTCCAATAGGGGGATTTCGCGAGGCAGATATCCATGAAAACAAAATCTTTGACCGTTAAACCCCGAAAGCTGGAGGGCGATGAGGATTGAGGATGGGCCTGTAAAAGTTTCTATATGGATGTTTTTCTGCCGAGCGAGGTAAACGAGGTCCGACCCTGGATCCGCAACGCAAGGGAGCCCCGCGTCAGAGATCAATCCCCAAGTTTCCCCGCGCTCCAGTGGAAGGAGAAGTTCGTCGAGTTCTTTTTGCTGAGTGTGCTCATTGAGCGTTTTCAAAGGGGTTTTCGCCATCTGCTCATGGGAAACGAATTTTCGCAAATAGCGGCGTCCCGCTTTTTCGCTCTCCGCGATGAGCCCCTGGAGCGAAGAGACGGCCGTCGCTACGCTTGCGGGAAGAAACGGTTCGTAAGGGAGCGTCTCTTCGAGAAGGTTAGGAAGGAGGAGAAGTTTGCCGGGGCTCATCGGTGGGGCGCTCCTTTCAAAAGATGGACGCGGAACAGGTCGAATAGCGCCGCGTATTGGTTCGATCCGCTCCTAGACAGTTGCTCGATCTCAAACAGTTTCTCAAGACCGTTTCGAAAGTAGCGGGAGCCCAGTTTGGCTGCTTGCGCACTTCTCTTCTCAAGAGTTTTCGGCCAAAGTTTCGGCAAGTAAGAACTCCACTGGCCAGGAGGATATTTTTCTTCGATCAGAGTTGCAAGAGAGAGCCCCAATTGCAATTGAGATCGAATAGTGGGTATGCATGCGTGGAAGGAATTGGCGTCGAGGGAACTTCCTTCGCCGTCCCAAATCATCTCTTCCGCAGTTTGCCAAAGAGACGAAGTGCGGCTGGCTGCGGATATCGCTAGAACGTCTTCCCTTCCGATCGAACCGCGGTCTCCAGAGTAGCAGATCAATTTGTCGATTTCGCTTTCCAACAAAGCGGAGTCCTTGTCCAGCCTTTCAAAAAGGAGTGCAACAGCCCCGGGATCGAGCCGTTTTCCCGCGTTTTTCGCCCTCTCCGCGAGCTGTTCGGAAAGCCGTTTTTCTTTATCCCACGGTTTTTCATCGGCGAGATCGAGCACGACTCCTTCTTTCTCTATGACGGATGCAAGCGCCGTTTTTCCGCGCGATCCAATGAGGAGATACCCGGAAGCGCCTGAAGACATGGATGCTAGGGATCCGATAGATTCAGAGAGGATCTGGACATTTTTTTTCGGAAGTTTGTCCGCCTCGTCGAGAACAACGATCGGTTCGCCGCCTAAAAGAGGCGGGCTTTGGAGAGCGTCGAACAGGTCGCGCAAAACGAGATCGCTCCCTTGAAAACGGGAGAGGGACGAATCGGGCGTCAAGAGATACGAGAGGATGGAATCGAGCGCCTTCGACCGTTCAAAATCATCGGCGATCAGGATGAGATAAACGCGGGAGAGATGGCGGGGAGCCGCGCTCGCGAGATGTTTTTGGAATGATTTGATGTTCTGATAGCGCAACTTTTAGATCCCCCAAACAAAATCGAATTCGAGTTTGATGTCGGGATGGAGGCTATGATGGACCGGACATTCTAAAGCCGCCTTTTCCAATTTTTCCCGGATTTGCTGGTTCGGCGTCAGGGAACTGCGGAACCGGACGATGAGTTTGCCGACCCTGCGGTGAGGGACGGAGGCCATCTCTTTTTCAATTTCCGCCGTCATCCCTTTCAAATCTACGCCTGCCTTGCGGGCAGCGATCCCCATGATCGTCACCATGCAGGTACCCAGGCTTGCCGCAAAGAGATCGGTCGGAGAGAAGTGCTCCCCTTTCCCTCCATTGTCTTTAGGAGGATCGGTGTGGATCTTGTCGCCCGCTTCATGCGTGCACTCAGTCTGTAAATCCCCTAAATAAAGAACTTTCATCTTGGTCATCGTCTGAACCTCATTTTTTTCAGAATTATTCCTATTAAACCGATACAAAGCAAGAAACGGTTGTTTTTTAACAGATTCTTAATCATACTGCAGCCGAAAAAACGGAGAAAATCTTATGGCATCTTTTGTAAATAACTTTTTAAACGAAGCGCGGATCAACAACAACAATCCAAACTTTGAGATCCAAAGAAAAGAAATCGTCCGCGGCACGGAAATGGTCAAAGCGGCAGCGGCCGTCGTAATCATTGCGACCTTGGTCCTTTTTGCATCATTCGCGAGTGTGGGGATGTTCTGCCTGATGTTCCCTATAGCCTATGCCGCCTATGAAATCGGCACCCTCGCCAACAACTACCAAAAGATTTTTCAAGAGTGGCAAGCGGCTGTTAAAGCGAATTTGTCCGATCGTCAGTTCTTGCTTCACATGACGGAAAGGGCGCCTGTTTGCCGTTCGATCCTCAAAATAGCCGGCAGCATTTAAATTTTTAATTATTTATATTTAGATTAAAATAGAGAATCGAGTTTATTTAAAGCATTAAACTATCGTAAAATCCCCTACAAACTGGGGAATTAAGTGCCCGTAGGCAATGTTGGTTTAGATCGTCAAAATGTAAATTCAGAAGTTGATAACCAACAACCCGCTGAAGATAAAAAAAAATTTAATTGCTCTTTCTGCACGCGAATCGCAAATATTCCCCGTTCCGGGGCGAACAAAATCTTTATTGCCGTTCAAAGAACAGTGGATGGGATCAGCGATAAATGCACCGAAGCTTTTCTTTCCTGCTGGTGTGTAAAGAAAAACCTTTCACTCCATACAAAATGGACTCGAAATAATTATTTAAAAGAACAAATCAATTTAATATCTAATTATTTATCATACACCAATTTTAGAGCTTTTAAAAAAAGCTCCCTGGAAATATTGAACCGTTTCCCAAGCAAAACCACCGATGAAATCGAGGATATCATCGTTGGCGATCTTTTGGTTCCCGCCCTGCATGAGGTCAGCGAAGAGGACAAACAGCGTTTTTCCAAGCAAGATATCGATTCCAATTTAATGAGAAAGGGCTTTGAAACCGACCGGTTTTTCCAAAGGATAGAGGGCGAGTCGGAAAAAATTAGGCACTACGATCTGGTCGGGTATATTCACGAAACATTGGTCCCCGAGAATCGCGTATTCGAAGCGATGGCCGTCTGCAATGAGATCCTCGATCTTCCGATCCGTGAGAAAATCATGGGAGAACTCATCCGTGCAATGGTCTTAAAAGGGTTCGAAGACGATGCATTGGAAAGAATCGACACAGATCCTCTTTTAGACGACGAGGGAAAGTCGAGGCTCTATTATCGATTTATAAAAAGCTGCCTGGACGATGGCACTGGAAAGATAGCCTCCCAAATTACCGACCGTACGGATAAAGCTCTTCTCGCAGCCGAACAGATCTCGAGCAACAAAATATACAATAAAGTCCTGAATCTATTTGTCATTCATTTCTCCAATTGTTCCCGTTTCGATTTAGCGATCGAAATTGCAGCCAGCGTCGAAACCGATTCACTAAAAGATGATATGTTCGAGGAGATTACTGAATCTTCACTAGACGATTTCAAATTGGCAGAAGCTCTCGAAGCGGCCAGCCAAGCAACGGACCCGGCGAGCAAAGCGATGGTTTTATGCAGGATCGTCCATTATTTGCTTGAACCAGAGCATTTGGATTTGGAAATGGCTATAGAAAAGGTCTTGGAAATTCCAGAAACGATTTTGAAAGACTACTTTTATAAAAAAATTTCCGATGCATTCGTCAAAGAAAAAAGGCCATTGGATGCCGTAGAAATGGCTGAAAAGATTACAGATATAGATAAAAAGAATTCTGCCAACAACTTAATCGCCTACTATTTCATGGATGAGCTGGAATTCGAGTTTGCGATGGAAATCGCCGAGAGGATCACGGAAGAGATCTGGAAAAGCGAAGTCCTCGATGAAATTTCGGAATTATGCATCTCGGAAGAGAGGATCGAAGAGGCGCTCGAAGCCGCTTTAAAAATCACCGATTCAGACAATAAATCGATCGCTTTAAGCCGTCTTGTAAACTACTATATCAATTGCGAAGATCTCGAGAGCGCTCGAGAACTGGCGCTCCTGATTCCCATCGAGGATGAAAAAGATTCAAAACTGGCTAATATCTCTTCTGTTTATTCCCTACAGGGTTTGACTGACGAAGCGCTCGAAATCGCCAATCGCATTAAAGATCCCTTCTGCCAATCGCAAGCGTATCTCGATATCTGCAAAGACGCGATCGAAATGGGAAATCCAGTCGCAGCGTATGACATATCGAAACAGATGCGCGATAAAAAAGTCCAATCTGAGGCATTTGCGATGATCGCAGCCAATTTTACCCTTCGCGCCCAACTCTACCGAGCGAAACAAATCATTGAAGAGATCTCAGACCCCGAGATCCGCGACGAGGCTATTCAGACCTTGAATAGAAAGTATAAAAAGCGGCTCTCCTCGGGCCTCTACGATTCTTCTTCGGATTAGCAAACGCAAAGCTTTCATTTTCAGATACATACCATTCAAAATCCGAACAATAATAAATATAATAAATTTTTATTTCATATTTACATTAAATAATTTACATGTTATTATTTAATAATTAAAAAATGGGAAAAATTATTCATGTCTAATCCAGTTATAGGGATACAGGACAATACTGCCTGGATCCGTTTTCAAAAGGGGTACCAAGGGGCGTTGTCAGGCTCTGCGAGAAACGCAGCGCTCGTGAAATTGCAAAGCGCGGGAAATCGCGCTGAGATTCCTGAGATTCCTGAGATTCAAGGAGCATTCTCTCATCCTAATAAGGCAGCCCGCTCAACGTCGCCTGCCCCCCAATTCAAAGCACAGCCTCTTTTTGCCGAATCATCCCCTAATAAGACAGAGGCGCCTAAAACGGAAAATTCACTTCTAAAGCTCAGCGTACCCCTGCCGCCCCTCTTTTCCAAACCCTCTTCAGAGGTGCATTCGAACCCAAATAACTTTACGGACGCGGCCCGGACATTAGCTGAAACACCTTTAAACGACGCAGAGATGCCTGAAGCGGAACATCCGTCGGCAAAGGAAAATTCATCTCCGCCGCCACTCTTATCCAAACCTTCTTCAGAGATACATTCGAACCCAAATAATTTTACTGAAGCAGCCCCCACATTAGCGGAAACGCCTTCAAACGATGCAGCAGTGCCGTCGGCAAAGGAAAATTCACCTCCGCCGCCTCTCTTTTCCAAACCCTCTTCAGAGGTGCATTCGAACCCCAATAATTTTACCGATGCAGCCCTCGCATCAAACGAAGCGCCAGTTCCTGAGGCGGAACATCCATCGGCAATGGAAAATTCGCCTCCGCCGCCTCTCCCTTCCGAAGCCCCTTCAAATAAGACTGAGGCTCCGGAAATAGAACATCCGTCGGCAAACGAGTCCCATAATGCGGAAACTTTAGCGGCGGCCTCGGATCAGTCGAAAGAAAATACAAACGGCTCTTTGGCAATCGACGCTTGCAAAAAAGTTATCCGCGCCTTGAAAAAATCGCGCTTGCCGATCGATTTGCTAAAAAAGGGGACAGAACTCATCGCGGCGCTTCCTTACCAAAATTTCCGACAAGTTATAGGTACAGGAGGAAAAACATTCGTTCCCCTGGTTCGGCAGATTGAGAGACGGAAAATCCGCCTGGGAGATTCTCCCCAGTCCCACCCCCGTAAAATTGAGTTACTCGAAGCGTTAATCAGCCTTCAGGAAGCCAGGACCCAATTCCAAGCTACTTACATCGCGCCTGTATTCCGCATTAACGGGGCTGGCGAATTGCCCGGTTTTATCATGCATACCGAGTCAGTAATCCCCAACATCATCCCTTACACGATGCTTTTGGCCCCGAATGAAGATCCTAGCAAAATGGGAAGCTATACCCCTACCCGCAAAGAATTGGATGCAATTGTAGAGAAACTTCATGACCGGAAAGACATATTCCCATGGGAATACGACAATGAAGGCTGTTTTGCCCGCGCGCAAGTCATGCTTCAACATTTACATTTGATGGGTATCTCATTTAACGATCTTGGAAGGGCCTATCTTCTCTTTCCTTTAAAGAAAAAATGGAGATACCACGTGGCGCCTATTGTTAAAACCGACACGTCTGATTGGAGAGTCGTCGATCCATGCATCAATCAAAAAGAAAGCTCCGATATCGCTTCCTGGGCAGCCCATGAGTCCGAAGGCGCTCCATCGAAAGAGATGGGACAAAAAGAATTTTTCCATGAAAACCCTTTTCATTATGATAATCAAAGCTTTAGCACTTTCACGGTAAATTTTGGCACGTCTTTACAGAGCGTCGATCCAGCGACCGGAACGGTAGTCCTCTGTCCTGAATCTACTATGGCTCTAAAAACGAACCTGTCTCTTTTAGGCAAACTCCGCGGTGAAAAAGTCGATGCGCCTTACCTCGAAGAGCAAACCAAAAATATAATTCCATGACAGGCCTACGGGTCTCTTGACAGAGGATGATTTTACAGGTAATCTAAGGCTATGGCGTTTTTCAAAAGAAAAGAACCGAATCCCCCCTCTAAAAAGCCCACCAATCTGCAAACGATTGCCCATGAACGGGTTTTGACCGCAGAAGGATGGCGCAGAAAGAAAATCAAAAAAACTACTAAACCTAAATAACCTGAGTGGGTTCCGGCTTTGGAGCCTTTGGAGCTTCGCCTGGTTGTTTTTCCTGCTTCATGATTTCCTGGGCCAGCTTCCGATAGTCGGCCGCCCCGTTGCACGAAGTATCATAGGCCGTGATCGGCTTGAGGTGCAAAGGAGCTTCGGCGAGCCGAATATTTTCCCGGATGACCGATTCGCAGATCTTCCCTTCGAAACGGGACCGGAGCTGATCGAGGACCTCTTGCGAGTGTTTGGTCCTGTAGTCTACGCGGCAAGCCACTATCCCTGTGATTTCTAGGGAGGGGTTCAGCCTTTGTTTGACTAGATTAATCGTCTTGAGGAGCTGCACCAGTCCATGGAGCGCCATCACGTGCGCCTCGACGGGGACTAAAACCTCGCTCGCCAAAGTTAAGGCATTGAGAGAGAGGATGCCGAGAGTCGGAGGGCAATCGATCAGAAGATAGTCCCAAGGATGGCTGGGGAGATTCAATAATTTATTTTTCAAGATCGACTCGGACGCCATCTCGTTCGCCAAGGCCTTTTCGACTCCGGCAAGCAGTGGGGAGGAGGGGATGATATGCAATCCCGCTACATCGGTCTTTTCGATCGCCGTTTCCATTTTCGCGTCCTCGGTCAGGACATCGAAAAGCCCTTGCCCCTTGTCTTTGAATCCGTACCAAAGCGAGGCCGACCCTTGCGGATCGAGGTCGATCAGTAGGACTTTTTTATTCGCCTCGGCCAGGGTGGCGGCCAAATTGACCGCGGTCGTAGTCTTCCCCGATCCCCCTTTCTGGTTGACGATCGCAATAGTGCGCATAGCTAAACCTCTGTTGATACCATTTATCAAAATTAAACTTCAGAACTGCGGACGGCTTTTTCCTGCGGTCCTTCGCCTTCGCTCAAGGCAACTTTACTCAAGTTGTCCTTTCGCTCCAGGCCCGCCCCAAAGAACGAAGCGTTCGTTGGGGACCCCGGTCCGCCCCAAAGAACGAAGCGTTCATTGGGGACCCCGGTACGGTCCTCGGTAAAATCCGTTTCGCATTTCTAAATCTTAGTTTTGATAAATGGTATTATCTGGGTTTATAGAAGATTTTTGGCGCATGTACAAGAAAAAATTCAATTGCACTCCCTTTTTCCTTCCGGAATGCCCCCGAAATCTGCTATAAAAGAGGCTCAAAAAATGGAAGAGGACGACCATGATAGGAATAGACCTGAAAGGTAAAAAAGCTTTGATCGTAGGGATCGGCGACGACCAAGGGTTTGGCTGGGCGATTGCGAAGTCTCTAGCTGAAGCGGGCGCGGAGATCTTGATCGGCACATGGGTCCCCATCGTCAAAATCTTTAAAACTTCTTGGGCCAACGGCAAATTCGACGAATCCAGAAAGATGCGCAATGGCCAAATGTTCGAATATTCTAAACTCTACGCGATCGACGCCGCGTTCGACAAAATGGAAGATGTCCCGCAAGAGATCCGCGAAAACAAGAGATACGCCGAATACACCGGATACACCATTTCCGAAATGGCGCAACAAGTCGCGGCGGACTTTGGGCAGATCGACATCCTCGTCCACAGCTTGGCCAACGCGCCCGAAGTGACCAAACCCCTCCTCGACACCTCCCGCAAGGGCTATCTCGCCGCAATGAGCTCTTCGGCCTATTCGTTCATCAGCCTCCTCTCCCATTTTGGTCCGATTATGGCGGATGGCGGCTCCGTCCTTTCCCTCACTTACATCGCTTCTGAAAGAGTCATCCCTGGATACGGCGGCGGCATGAGCTCCGCGAAAGCGGCGCTTGAAAGCGACACCCGCACCCTCGCTTGGGAAGCGGGCCGCAAATGGAACATCCGGGTCAATACGATTTCGGCAGGCGCTTGGAGAAGCCGGGCCGCCCGCGCGATCGGCATGATCGACGATTCGATCCGCTACGCGAAAGCCAACGCTCCTTTGACCAAAGATCTCACAGCGGAAGAAGTGGGCGCTTCGGCGGCCTTCCTCCTCTCCCCTCTCGCCTCGGCGATCACGGGAACAGTCCTCTTTGTGGATAACGGGATGCACGCGATGGGCCTTGCCGTCGACAGCGCCTCGCTGCAAACCAACGCGACCTATTCATCTCAAGTTAAACCCGCAACTGTATAGCTTAAGAAGCTAAGAGGGTGTTTAAAAATTCATTTCCGCTGAGAACGAAGATCTTTTCGGGATCTTTCAAATTGTGTATCTCGCTCGTATCTTCGTCCCGATATGGGCTTCGCTGCACACTTTGAAACCTCCTCGAAAATCTCATCATTCTCATTGGGAAAGCTATTTTTAAACACCCTCTAAGAGCTTATAGATATTTATTTCATGTTAAGCTACGCTTTCCGGTTCATTTTTTAAATCAGGAAACCCAATGACCCTTTCAATTCAACGAGGTCGGCAATCGGAAGAAAATCATCGACTGACTCAAGCAGAGACAGGACGGCGCGAGCGGACAAACGATTTGTTCGATGAGGTTCAGAGGGAAACTGAATGGGAAATGAGAATTTTGAAACAGCTGGCTCCAACTCAAGCAGGAAAACCAAAGGCTATTTCAATGGGTCGGCAACTGGAAGAAAATCATCGACTGACTCAAGCAGAGACAGGACGGCGCGAGCGGACAAACGATTTATTCGATGAGGTTCAGAGAGAAACTGAACGGGCAATGAGAATTTTGAAACAGCTTGCACCAAAGCGCGTAGAAAATTAACGAATTTCTCGCAATGAGGCTGATGCCTTCTGAGCGAGTTTCTTTCTTCAAATCATTTTTGTCGTGTACAGAGCACAAATTCGGCGAAAGAAGCGGAACAGGATAAACAGGATCGCTTTGCGGCATGATACGCAAGATATTAAAATTGTTTATCCTCGGCATCCTGCCACTTGTGATCCTGCTTATCCTGTCCTTCTCTCAATCGCATCGCTTTTTCAAGCATCCAGTCGTCAGCTTCTAAGCCCCGAATTGTGTTTCAGTTCTGGGCAGTGGTTTATGCTGAATGTGGTTTATTAGAACCGGTGGATTTAAGATTTGCTGGATCATTGGTTGCGCCTTGATGATAGATGCAGTAACTCCATATCCAATCAAAAAATGGATCATTGCGGGAAGCGCGTGATCGATAAATGAATTCGACCAATCATTTGTTAACGATTTGTACACCAAAAGAGCGGCAGTATTCATAACAATCATTCGTATTGCCACATCTTTTCTTTCGGCGAATAAAAGCGGAGAAAACCCTGAGCACAACATCCCATAAAGAAGTCCTGAAACATTATGGTGATGATCATAACGAATGCGATTCAATAACAGCAGGTCGGCTTCAAGAAGCCCTAATCCTGCGGAAATTCCCGCGGTCAATAAACGGTTGTTCGTTCCACTGACAAGAGGAATGCTTCCTCGAATCACTGATGCTAGCAACATCACGGGATGGCTTTTGGTAATATTAGGCCCGCGAAAAGAAATCGCGTAAGCCGTAAAGGCAGAAAACACCGCTTCTTTCACTCGATCGTTTTGGACAATCTTCCGACCGTAATTAACAGCTGTGGAAACGGCCTTGCAGGCTGTTTTCGCTACGCTGGACAATATATTTACCATTAAAATACCAATAGTTTTATTTATTATAATAAAACTATTAATATAACAAAAGTAAAATTATTTATATATTAATATCGGAATAATGGATTCTAGAGGGAATTACTTTAAGACCCTCTATTCGCGCCTCTAGCAGGGCTTGCCTCGCCTTTTCAACGAATTCGAGGGTGGGTTCGCCCCCTTTGTGGACAATCCCCTTCGCGCGGAGGGCGTCGGAGATTTTAAATTCGATGAAAGGGATGTCCCTGTCCATTTTGATCCAGAGGGGGTATTCGGCCCCTTTTGAGGAACCGTCCAAGCTGTACTTTCTCGCAGTAAGGGATGCGAATTCTCGATTCGGATCGTCCACTAGGTCTTGAAACCTTTCTAGGGGAGCGGTTTTGATTCCTTGCAAATCGTACAAATAGGCCCAGCCTTGGGTTTCCGCTTGTTCCCAAAATTTTTCGACGGAAAGATGGCTTAAATCGGCGATGATCTGCACCGGGATCGTCTCTGCCCCAAGATCGATGCTCGCGCGAATGTCGTGATGTCCGTCGGTTGGAATAAATCCAAATGGGGCTTTTACGATGGGAAGAGGATCTTTTAAACTCAAAAGGCTCTTTCCATCATCGTGTTTGAAACGCCATTTCCCATCCCATACCGCATTTTTCATCGCCTTACTCTTTTTTTCTTCGACTCGGTCGAACGAAATCCGGGTCTGGGCGGGAAAAAGAGAAGAGCAAGGAAGATAAAAAGGTTCTGTCGGGAAAGCCTGTATAGCCGGCGCTTGGGCAACCGCCTCAATCGGCAAGTGCTGCATCAAAAAATAATTAACTTTATTTAAATTAATTTCCATAAAACCTTTTGTTTTTATTATATTAAATCGACAGAAGAAAACAAAAGTAATTTAATTCAAAACAATTATAATACGCAGCGTGCAGGGAGCTGATCGGCGGAGCGTGCGGAGTCCGATTTGCCAATCATAGGCCTCGTAGAGATTCGCGCCTTTGCATGCGGTTTGCGAAGGGCGGTTGCCCCGGAAGTGATGTCCGCAAAAATCCCCTTCTCCACTTAACAGATCGAAGCGGAGTTCGACTTTAAGCGATGGGGTTTGTATCGAAATCTTTTCCCCTAAACGGAATAGAGTCCCCTTCTTCCCTTCGATAAAAACTTCCGTATCCGGAGAAAAATCGGTAAACAGCGAGGCTTCGAATAAATCGTCCCTTCCGATCTTCATCTCGTCGGAGAGATCGAAATAGAGTTCGGCCCTGTTTTCTTCGATGGAGATCCTGGAAGCGTTGCAAGCAGCTAGGGAATGCAAAGAGCTGGCTCCCTTCCATAAGAGGCGGAAATTCCCCTCCGATGCATGCATTTCGCAATCCGCTGCTGAAGGGTGGGTCAGCTCAATCGGAAAAAGAGGAGCTAAATACAGTTGTTCCGGGTGGTCGCGCAAAAGACGTCTTGAAGAAATGCCGGTTGTCGATTCGGCTGCAATCCATTCGACGAGGCAGGGTTTTGGCTCCCCTTTTTCCTGAAGTTCGATGGAACCTTTGCCGAGAAACGCCTCCAATTCCGTATTGTAGGGAATGGGAAAATCTCCTTTCCAATCGGCGATTTGGGCAGTGACGATCCATTCATGCCAATCCTGGGCGGAAAACCGCATCGCGTCTATTTCATTCAAAGGCTGTCCAGAGCAGGCCAAGTAACGGTTTTCCCAAATTGGCGCATACGGCTTTTCAGAGCGTCTCGCTTCGGCGCAAACAAGCAGTTTTTGTAGCGACTGTTTGATTTTTTCTTTCAGTTCGCAACCCAAAATCGAATCGAATTCCGAAGAGAGAAGGATCAACACCGGAGCGATTTTCAAAGGCATCAAAGGATCCCAGCAGCGGGGAAAATCGTGGAGATAGATGGGGAAATTCCCATGCGGGTCTTGGAAAGCGAGCAAACGCTCGATCCGTTCTTTTCCCTCAAGGACCGCCTCCCCTGTTTTTTGACGAAACAGAGCGAGGGCGAAACAGAAATTTTCATAAACGGGAATCGTATCGGACACGGCCTCATCACCCGCAAAAAGATGGACGAAGCCAGTTCTCGCGCTTTGCCGTTTTCTACCCGCGGCAAGACATAAGTCGACGGCCCGCAATTGTTTTTTAAGCCCCTCAGCGGTTTGCATGTCCAAGCACCATTTGAAGAGCGTGGATAATGCCCAGATCTTGCGTCGGCGGGGCGATGAGATCGGCTTTTTCTTGTAGAATTAAAGGAGCGTGCGACATGGCGATTTTTACATCCGCCGCTTCAAGAAGGGAAATGTCGTTTTCATCATCGCCGGCCGCAATCACTCTGTTTCCCCTTCCCAGTATTTGAAATACCTCATTCAGCGCAGACCCTTTTGAAACAGAAGCATCAGTAACGAGCAAAATCATGAAACTTTCATGAAACGGATCCTTGATTTGAGTGACTTGAAATAAACCCGTTTTTTTAAGCTTCTCACTGAGTTTTGTCATACGCGGTGGGGGGCCGAAACACTTAATCAAAGGATAAGTCCCTGTCAAGGCATCGAAATTTTCGACCGCCTGCCAATTCTCTTTTTCCCGTTTCTGAATTTCATTTGCGTAAAGAAACTCTTCGCTGGACAAGCGCTGAGGCCTCCAATAGCAAAAATCCCCTTTTTCGTATCCGGCGTAAACCACAAAATCGGAATCGAATCCATCAAAAGCCTCTTCGACGGCCGGAATCGCTTTAGCCGATAAATATTTTTTAAATAGGGGCTTTTTCCCGGGCATTTCTAAACCGACCGATCCGTTTTGAGGAAGGAAAACATAAGGAAAATCGAATTTTGAGAGGGCTAAAGAAGCAAAGGCGCAAGACCTTCCTGTCGCCATTGCAATCCTCCAGCCCGAATGGCTGAGTTCCCTTAAGTATGCAGTGACCGGCTCAGGCACGCTGTATTTGTCGAGCGTGATGGTCCCATCGATGTCGAGAGCGATCCAGCCTTTCTGTTCCATGGCACAGGATTATATACGCCAGTCGAAAGAAAAGCTATATGCAAACGGTTGCGGAAATCGAGGAATTTGTTTAACATGCGGACTTTGTAAACAAAATTTTTAGGAAAAGTTATGACTCGTATTTCCAATGATTCAAATTCCGTCCCATCTGACAATTTCTCTGCGAAATTCAATCGGGCGGTTGTCTGGACTGCCAGCAAAACTACTGGCCAGGTGGAACGATTGACTGTGCAACCAACGGATTCCCTAGCCTCGAAAGTCGGCAAAGTATTCGCAGCGCTACTCGCTGCAATCGTACTGATTCCTTGCGCTTTGATAGCGTGCCTTGCCAGCCAAATCAGCGATTTCCTTTTCGGCAACTTAAGAGACGAGCCGCAAGCGAATGT
Source organism: uncultured Chlamydiae bacterium (assembly GCA_963713105.1). Taxonomy (GTDB): domain Bacteria; phylum Chlamydiota; class Chlamydiia; order Chlamydiales; family SM23-39; genus CAVQKJ01. The sequence goes on along the minus strand of CAVQKJ010000002.1, from coordinate 208,395 downwards.
TTCCCAGGCCAAACTTTCTTCTTGTTGTACGCAATGTAAGAGCCTATAATTGCCGTTATGATTTTTGCGGCAATCTGGCTATTCATCGCGAACATCGTTTATATACCTGACGAAAAGGGCGACTTAGCTCCTGCTTCGCCGCCGGACGCGCTCGAATCGCTCACTCAGGCTCCCTCTATTCCGCCGGGAGATTTCGGGGCGACGTTCGTGAAAATGATCCTCACGATGGTCGCGATCGTAGTTTTGCTTTTCTTCACTTTTTGGTTCTTGCGCCGCCTCATCCAACAGCGCCTTCAAAAGGGAGTCGGCGAACAAGCGATCCAGATTCTCGAAAAAAGGATGATCAGTCCCAAAACCATGCTCTATCTGATCGAAGTGGACAAAAAGAAAATCTTGATCGCCGAATCGCATCTGGAAATCAAACGTCTCGAAAACTTCAATCCAAGAGATAAAACCGATTCAACATGAGGATCGGTAGTTTTTCCCCGAGGCTGCATGCAAGGGGCTAAGAACAAAGTGAAGGGAAATTCCGGATCGCAAAAAGCTCCCTGAAAAATCGACTTCAGCGTCAGCTCCGCAAAGCCCAAATCGTCGCGAAGCTTTTTCCCATGCCAATTTCTCTCGATATGGCCTAGAGCTTCCCTCCCAACGAGCGGCTTGAAAATTCCATAGATCGCAGCAAATTCCAATGCAATCGCATAAAAGAATGCTCTTGCAACAGTCCTGATCCCATTTCCGATCTCTTCCGTTTTTTTGCAAGCAATCAAAGGGATCCGGATAAGATGGAAAACGATATACCCGGTCAAATAAATAAACGTAAAAAGGGCAATCCCCAAACATTTGCAAGCTGTCCGGGCCATTGACTCGTGGAGAAAACGGTTATGGGTCTCTAAATGGACGATCTCGATCCGCTCTTCCAAACGTCCATCTTTATGCCGAAAAACAACCCGCGCGTTCGCCCATCCTTGAGGCAGCTTCTCACAAGCTGAAAGGGCATTCATGGCAAATAGGGATTCCGGAAAACTTCAGAGAGGATAAACGCATCTCTTTTCGATTTGCCGCGCAACAATTTCCGCCCCGACTTTTTAGGAATCAGCAATGGGTTGACCTCTTGCGTCAAGTTCACAGGCTTTTTTGGATGGGCGACAACTTTTTCAACAATTTTGGGGATTGGCGGCGCGCTCCGTCTCTCGTGAAAAACCGGCTTTGAAGCAGTCTGCTGACTTTTCTTTTTTTTCATTCCAGTGAAAAAAGAATAAACAACAATTGCCAGCAAACTCAAAAGCGCTTTCAAAACCCCTTCATCCATCTGTCAGCTAGCCTTTCACTTCTTCCTTAGCAATCGCCTCTCTCATCGCCGTATCGGCTTTGATGTTTTGATAGCGTTGGTAATCGAGGACGCCGAGATAGCCTTTAAGGAAGGCTTGGGCCATCGCTTGCGGGATTTGGGCTTCGGCCTCGCGCACTTTTGCGACGTTCTCTTGCTCATGGGCGACCGCCATAGCTCTCCGCTCTTCAGCCAAAGCTCGGGCGACCCTCATGTCCGATTCGGCCTGGTCGGCGCGGAGGCGCGCTCCGACGTTTTCCCCGATCGTCAAATCGGCGATGTCGATCGACAAAATTTCGAACGCGGTTTGCGCATCGAGTCCTTTTTCCAAAACGAGTTTGGAGATTCTTTGAGGGGAAGCTAAAACGGCCTGGTGGTTTTCCGATGCGCCGATGGCATTTACGATCCCTTCTCCCACGCGGGCGATGATCGTCTCTTCAGTTGCGCCGCCGACGAGCTGCTTGATGTTCGTGCGGACAGTGACGCGGGCGCGGACTTTCAATTCGATTCCGTTCCTTGCGACAGCCAAAATAAAGTCCCCTTGTCGGGGCAATCGATGACTTTAGGATTGACCGATGTCTTTACCGCCTCGAATAGGTCGCGGCCTGCGAGGTCGATCGCGGTGGCCTGGCGCCAATCGAGCGGGATATTGGCCTTGTCGGCGGCGATCATCGCGCGGACGATATCATGGATGTGCCCGCCTGCGAGGAAGTGGGTTTCCAGATCGTTCACGGAAATATTTTTCAAACCGGCCTTGAAAGCGTTGATGTGGGCGGCGACGATGAGGCGGGGGGGAATTTTCCTGAGGCTCATCCCGATGATATTGAAAAGGGAGATCGGCGTTCCAGACACAAAAGCTTGGAACCAGAGGCTCACATAGCGCGCCGTGATGAGCGCGAACAGTCCTGCGATGCAGGCTAATACGATTAAAAACATCGGTATTGCGAAAGTCATAATGGAACCTCGGAAATAGGTTTGGATTTTACGATTAAATGGGAGCCTTGGCCCCCTAGGATTTGCACAGGGGAGCCTTTCTCAATGTAACCATCTTTCGAAAGGGCCTGGATGGCGCGGTCATCGACCCAGATATGTCCAGAGGGCCTGAGATCGGTCGCTGCAATGCCGCTTTTGCCGATCAGCTCTTTTGGAAAGAGCGACGCTTGGAACCCTTCTTGATCGGCATCGAGATACACAGTCCCCTTTTTCCCCGTTTTTTTGACGGACCAAAGCGCAAGCCGGATCACGCAATACAAGGAAATACCCAGTGCGGATAAATAAATGAGGAAAGGTCCGATCCCCTCAGGGCCTTTTAAATAGAACATAAAGAGGCTGGACAAAAGAGAGGATGCTTCCCCCTACAGCCATGATTGCGCCTGGAAGGAAAAACTCGAGAAAAATCAACGCCAGACCCGTCAGTCCCAACGCCCATACGAAAAACATTTTTTAACCTTTTGGCCGAACGATCACGCGGTTCGATTCGATACGGGAGATTATAACTTTCTCTCCTTTATCGATAAAGCCCCATTCTGAAGCGGCTTCATAGACCGCGCCTTCAACGAGCACTTGTCCGGCAGGGCGGCATGTCGAGAATACGGTTCCGCAAGATCCGGGATCAGGCCATTTGTTTATAGCCTGAATGGTTTCTATTTCTCTTGGCATCAATCGTTTGAATTTCGGCAAAAGCTTTCTTGTGGAGAAAGCGGCGGCGGCGAATGTGGCGAGAAGCGTCCCCGAAAACCAGCCCAATCCATTCCAAAGCGAATAGGCGGCTAAATTCCACTGCGACAGATCGAATGAAAAGGAAACTTCCTTGATGTTCGGCTGCCCCATCGCGAACAATCCTCCCAAAACAAGAAGGATCCCCAATGCTGCGGCGATCCCGAACGTCGGTAAAAAAATAATCTCTATCACAAGGAGAGCCGCTCCCGCTGCGATTAAAATGATTTCCAGCCAATCGACCGTATAAACGGCAAAATTGGAAAGGAGTACTAGGCCCAGGCAAGCGAGGCCCAAACAAGCGGGCCAGCCAAAGCCTCCCGATTGAATTTCAAGATAAAAACAGAGCATCAATCCCATCATTAAAAATGAGGCGATGGCGGGATGGCTCAGGAAGGAAAAAAACCGGATCTTCCAATTGGCGTAAGGAATCAGTTCTGGATCGGGAATTTGATTGAAAGGGGCGATTTCGAAGAGATTGCTATGGAAGGGAACGGTAAAATCGGCGATCCCGAATTCTTTGATTTGGGCTCCGCTTAAAGTGAGCAATTTGCCCTTCGGAGAGACCATTTCATCTGTATCAGGCCTGAAATCGGAAGGTTCGTCGAGTTTTGCGATCTCTCCTCCCCTTTTCACAACAATCAGGTCTTTGTCCACCATCGCTTGGGCCAAAAGCGGATCGCGTCCGTACAAAGAGGCGAGATTCGCGAATTCGGCCCGGAGCGCCGAGTTGATTTTTTCCGGCGCGCTCTCCATCCCGCCCGACTGCATCGTCACCGGTTCCGCGGCCCCCATGCTGGCCGAGGGAGAGATCGCAATATAGCGGCAGCTATAAGCGAGCATCGCGCCGGCTGAAATGGCCCAATTGTTCAAATAAGCGACCACTGGCATTTCATATTTGACGTCGCTCTCATGCAGAAGATGGGCGATTTTCTGTGCGGCAAACACCTCTCCGCCTGGCGTGTCCAATTCCAAAACAACAAAGCGAGCGCCGATTTTCCGGAAATGCTCCAGAGCGAATTTCACATAGAGATACGTCGACTGGTCGATGGGCCGGTCCATCTCCAATTTGATATGGCCGACGGGATTTGGACCATGGCTGTCGAAAGATAGCTCGCTGCCATAGCCCAAAAATGAAACCAGCAAAAAGATCCAGAGGCTTTTTTTAAACGTAATATACATCAAGCACAGTATGGGCCTTTTCATGAATTTTATCAGCTTCTGCCTCTGTCAGCGGCTGGATCCTCACAATAGACCTCGGCCCTTGTTTAAAGCAATTCTTGCCATTCATATCATCGATAGAAAACGTAAAATCGTTGGATCCAGACTTTTGGACAGTTAAAGAATAAACATTTCCCGCTTTGTCTTTTAAATGGGATACTGATCTTTCATCCTCCGAATATTCAGTAAAATGCCCCTCTTTTTTTAAAGGAAGTCCAAAAGGATGCTCGCTGCCGATCTGAACCCATTTCGAGCTATTGACCGTCTGATGGATCATCTTTAAATCTTTGTGATTTAAACATCTTGAAAAAAAAGTGGATATCATAAGGACCTCCCAAAATTTTGGCCGCAAATATATGACTGCATCAAATTGAAGTAAAGAAATGGAAATCGACTGAAATTGATTTTTTTAAACGTGGTAAACCACTTCGGAGTGCTTAAACGTCTTAAACGTTTCTGAGACTGCCTCATGAACTTTTCGGACTTCCGCTTCTGTCAGAGGCTGAATCAATAGAGAAGACCCAGGTTCCTGTTCGAAACAATAAGAGTTCCATGACCCATCCCCGATCGCAACTGAATAATTGCGATCCGCAGCCTGTCCGAGGGTTATTGAATAAGTCTTACCCTCTCTGTCCTCTGCGATAGAGAAAGACCATTGAGATCCTGATCCTGGAGGCCCATTTCCAATAAGAGGATTCCCTGGCCTTGCTTTCAAGGGAACAGGAAATGCCGCCAGCTTAAACCATTCGCCGTTTTCGATTTGCCGATAATTACTGTATAAATCTGAATAGTCCGTGGAAGGTTTTGAATATTTAACCAACATACAGTTCCTCGATTGGGACAAAGAATATAAAATCCAATGAAATTTAAGCAAAGAAATGAATGTCGAGCAGTTGGTCCGGAGAGTCGATAAACTGATCGGGAAGGTGTTGCAACAAAAGTTCTTTCGAATTGTAGCCCCAGGCGACGGCAACGGCGACGACTCCAGCCTTTTTCGCCGCTTCCATGTCCCTCGCCTCATCTCCGATATACATCACCTGTTTAGGGTTCAAACGCCCTTTTTTGAGGATCGTTTTGAGATGGGCCGCTTTTCCGAACACGTTATTCCCAGAGTAAATGAAGTCAAAAAGATCGATGTTATATTTTTGCAGATAGAGCCGCACATTGAGCTCCGTATTCGAAGTCAAAATCCCAAGGGCTATCCCTTTCGATCGGAAATTCTCCAATATCTCCTTTAGATTCGGCAGCGGATCCAATTCCAAAAGCTCTTTTTTCGCATTCATCCGGATCCTCCGGATCAAAAACGGGAGCTTAAACCGGGATACCCCGAGAGCTTTGACAATTTTTTTCGCAGGCAAATTCCGAAAATTCTCGATTTCTTCCGGCCTGATTTTTCTATGGCCGTACCGATGGGACAAGGCGTTCAGATGTTCGATGAACAGATGGAAAGAGGGGCAGATCGTCCCATCGAAATCGAAAATCGCCAAAGGGGCTTTCAGCCGTTTGAGATCTCCTCGCAAACAGACTTTATTTGCCTGCAGTAGCCAGGCCGCGATCCCAAAAACTGAAAAAGTTAATAAAAGAATATAAAAATAATTCATGACGTTTAATTATCCTATAAACCATATTTAATTAAAACCAAATTATGCAGTAAAACATTTGCATCGGATCCACCATCTTCCCCCGATTTTCATGAGGGTGATGAAATCAGTGAAATGGAGTCCGCCGGCAGAGACGCGGGCCTTGACCATCGCGATATCGGAAGCCCTGTCGACCGATACGATCTCTTTTTCGTATTTCTCATGCTTTTCGGCTGCGGTCGGCTTTTGGGTCACTCGCTCGATAAAATCGGACAAAGTCCAATGGATTGTTTTTCCTCCGATGCTCCCAAATATTTGGACATCGGAATGGTAAGCTTTTTTGAGCTCTTCCGCATTTCCGTGATACGTCCCCATGAAATACAACTTGATCACGGACCGGATCGCCGCGTCATCACTATCAGTATGCATTTTTCCCTCTTTTGAGACTGTTAATGGATAACAGTCACTTAGCTCACAAAAGCAGGTCATGCCGATTTTGTCAAAAAATTAGGATGAGTAAAATTCTTTTGGTTTTTAGAATACGCTGCTCATTTTCATCTCAAGGAGGAGCTATGATCAGAATAAGCACCCGTTACCACATTGATGGCAATAATCGTCCGAGAGGGACGGAGAATGAGGAGGATAGTGAGGGTAGCGTAAGCGGCGACGAGCCGGATAAAGGGGGACTAAGTCCGAAAGAAAAGAATAGAGTCTCCCGCTACGAGCAATATAAAAACGATCTGAGTACCACAGAGGGAAGGGAAGAATGGAATCAAGATGCCGCTATCGGCCATGTCGCGTCCCTTTGTGCGAGCATCGGAAGCGCCCTTTTATTTTTATTCGGATTGATCAAAGCGAAAAAGAATCCTGGCGCGGGCGCTGCTGCAGCCTTGACCGGGGCGGCTGCTTTTTTGGCTTCCAGGGAGACCTCCATCATTTCAGAAAACAAAGGGATTATCGCAACGAGGATGGGCGGCTACAAGCCTAAATTTCTTTCTAGCGAAAAGGAATTCTCGAAAGCGATTTTTAAAGATACAAACATAAGCGGATTCCTATTCGATGAGTATTACATCAATTGGTTGAAGGAAGTACCGAATCAGAAAACTGAAATGACATCCCAAAATAGTTCTGAAGGTTTGGATTCCCCATCGTTCGTGCGGACCGCTTCCCAATAGTCTCTGCTGCGAAAACTGTCGAGAGCGCCGACTAATTCGTCATGCTCTGGAACAGCGCACCAAGCATCGAAAGTCGCGCCGTCTTTGAATTTGAGCGCGATGAAGAGACAATCCGGTTCTTTCGGATCCGCGAGGTATTCGATCGAAACGAAGCCGGGCTGCTTGCTGATGATCGATTGGACTTTAGGGAACCATTTTTCTTTGAAATATACGACTCCTTCCGGGGTCAAGTAGTGCTTCACATAAACGAATACAGTCGGCTTCGCGAAAAGAGGTTCTAATACCGGATCGTACCGCCTTGGAGCAAATTCAATGAGCTGATACCGGCTTACGCCAGCCTTCGTAAAAGGGTCTTCATCGAGGATTTTTACAAACTCCGATTTAGGGATGTCTCCGGCGATGATCACTCCGCCCGTCCGCGGGATCTGCCCTCCGGATATCAGCAGCTTTTTTTGCTCGAACAGCTCATTCAAATAGACGAGATGGTCCGGCACTACCAGGTCCACCTCGGCAAGAGGTTTTACATAAGTCAAAATAGCGATCAACATAGGCTCTTCCAATGAATAGATTTGCTGCATCCAAAAAAGAAAGAAAAGGAGTTTTTTCACAAGTTTTGATCGATGAATTCACAAATGCAGCGGGCTGTGTAATCGATATGTTCATCGGTATGTGCTGCGGACATGAACCACGCTTCATAAGCGGATGGAGAGATGTAAACACCCTGCTCGAAGAGAGTGCGGAAAAAATGGGCGAACATCTCTTGATCGAGCGATTTCAAATCTTCTTTGCAGCGGACCTGTTTGACGCCGAAAAAGAGATTGAACATCGAACCGGCTTGGACCCAGCAGGCGTTCCCGTTTTTCCTCTTCAATGCTTCTTGAACCGGCAGGGACAGTCGCTCTGCTTTTTCGGCTAATTTTTGATAAAATCCAGGTTTTTCAATGATCCGCAGCGTCTCTAATCCCGCGCGCATCGCCACCGGATTTCCGGAAAGCGTTCCTGCTTGATACACCTGGCCGAGCGGGGCGAGATGATCTAGGATTTTTGCCTTCCCTCCGATAGCGGCTACGGGGAATCCCCCTCCGATCACCTTGCCGAAACAAGTAAGATCGGGATCTATCCCGTAGAGGCCTTGCGCACCTCCAAGCCCCAGGCGGAACCCGGTGATGACTTCATCGAAAATCAAAAGGGCGCCAACGCGGGCCGTCTCTTCGCGGAGCAATTCCAAAAAGCCTTTGTCGGGCAGAACGACGCCCATATTTCCGGTGATCGGCTCCAAAATAATGCCAGCCACTTGCGAGGCCAGCGGATTCGTGCGGAAAAAGGAGCGGATTTCTCCGAACCCGTTGAACGGGAAACAAAGGGTGTCCGCAATCGTGCTCTGGTTGACCCCTTTGGAAGTGGCGAGCGGATTGATGCTTGACACGCTCGATCCGGCTTGGACCAGCAGGGAATCGCTATGGCCGTGATAGTGGCCGGTGAACTTAATGATTTTCGGCCGTTCCGTATAGCCGCGGGCCAGGCGCATCGCAGTCATCGTCGCTTCAGTTCCCGAATTGACGAAGCGGATTTTTTCAATCGATGGAATTAAACCGACGATTTTTGCAGCGATTTTCTGCTCGATCTCTGTAGAGATCCCGAAAGAGGAGCCTTTAGCCATCTGTTCGCAAGCAACTCGTACCACATCGGGATGGGCATGTCCAAGAATCAAAGAGCCCCAACTCCCGCAATAATCGATGTATTCCTTCCCATCAGCGTCCCGGATGACATCTGCAGCGCCCGATTCGACGATCATCGGGGACAAGCCAAGGCCCTTAAACGCTCTCGCAGGAGAGTTGACGCCGCCAGGAATCACTTTGCATGCTTCCCGATAAATCGCTTCAGACTTAGTTCTCATTGACAGACTCCCTTTCACGGATGGACAGAATAGAAAAAAAACAAATTATTTCCTATTCCTATCCGTACTCACAGGCTCGCTATTTAAACAATTTACACGGATGGACAGGATGGACGGATAGACACGGATTGAAAAAACAAATTGTTCCTGTCGCTTTCGTGTTCCTCAGGCTCGCTACTTAAGCAATTTACACGGATGGACAGGATGGACGGATAGACACGGATTGAAAAAACAAATTGTTCCTGTCGCTTTCGTGTTCCTCAGGCTCGCTACTTAAGCAATTTACACGGATGGACAGGATGGACGGATAGACACGGATTGAAAAAACAAATTGTTCCTGTCGCTTTCGTATTCCTCAGGCTCGCTACTTAAGCAATTTACACGGATGGACAGGATGGACGGATAGACACGGATTGAAAAAACAAATTGTTCCTGTGCTTTCGTATTCCTCAGGCTCGCTACTTAAGCAATTTACACGGATGGACAGGATGGACGGATAGACACGGATTGAAAAAACAAATTGTTCCTGTCGCTTTCGTGTTCCTCAGGCTCGCTACTTAAGCAATTTACACGGATGGACAGGATGGACGGATAGACACGGATTGAAAAAACAAATTGTTCCTGTCGCTTTCGTATTCCTCAGGCTCGCTACTTAAGCAATTTACACGGATGGACAGGATGGACGGATAGACACGGATAGAAAAAACAAATTGTTCCTGTCGCTTTCGTGTTCCTCAGGCTCGCTACTTAAGCAATTTACACGGATGGACAGGATGGACGGATAGACACGGATAGAAAAAACAAATTGTTCCTGTCGCTTTCGTATTCCCAGGCTCGCTACTTAAGCAATTTACACGGATGGACAGGATGGACGGATAGACAGGATAAAAAAAATCATTTCCTATTCTTATCCGTGTCCATCCGTCCATCCTGTCTATCCGTGTTACTTGTTGCATCTAAGCAGACTTTCTTGGCTCAAACCATTTCATCTACAGACTACATCTGCTTCCTATTCCTATCCGTGTCCATCCGTCCATCCTGTCTATCCGTGTTACTTGTTGCATCTAAGCAGACTTCTTGGCTCAAACCATTTCTCTACAGACAACATCTGCTTCCTATTCTTATCCGTGCCTATCCGTCCATCCTGTCCATCCGTGTTAATTGCTGTATCTAAGCAGACTTCTTGGCTCAAACCATTTCATCTACAGACTACATCTGCATCCTTTTTCATCCGTGTTCCTTGCTGGATCTAATCGGAATTCTTGACGAAGTCATCCGGTTTCGGCACAATCCGAACACTGGTATGCGTAAACTTTCGTTATTTTTATTCGCTCCATTGGCTGCAGCGGCGCTCTCCTATGAGATCAATTTCATCGGGTTGAAAGACCCCGATGTGCTCAAGGCGATGTTCGACGCGTCGGACCTTGTCGTCCTCCAAGACCGCCCCCCGCCGTCCATCAATGGACTTCGCTACAGGATCGAATCGGACATCCCTTCCCTTTTGAAAGTTTTACGGGCCTACGGTTACTACGACGCCGCGATCACCACCGATATCGACACGAAAAAAGAAGTGGTGCAAGTCTTTCTCCTGATCCATCCGGGCCCTCAATATGCATTTGCCTCCTATGAGGTCTATCACGGCGATTGCACCGAGATCGCGAACCTCCCGAATTGCTGCCCATTCACTCCGGAAGAATTGGGCATTCAAATAGGAAAACCCGCTTTGGCGGTCAATATCGTGAACGCGGAATTGCAGCTTTTGACGGAGCTCGCGCGATGCGGCTATCCGCTCGCAACCGTGGAAAAACGGAGAGTCGAAGTGGACATGGCCGCGAAAGACGTCAAGGCGGCCTCTTGCATCGAGGAAGGGCCTCTTTCCAAATTCGGCCCCCTGTCGATCTTCGGTTTGGAAAAAGTCCAACCTGGATATATCGAGCGGAGGGTCCGATGGAATGAAGGGGAGATTTACAATTCCGATGCTGTCCAAGAGACGCAAAAAAAGCTGCTCAATTCCGATCTGTTCAGCTCCGTGATGATCACGCACGGCGACGAATTGGATCCGATGGGAGAGCTTCCTATGAAAATGAGGATCACGGAAGCGAGCAACAGGCAATTTAGCGTCGGCGCCTATTACGCGACCGTGGACGGTCCGGGGATTTCTTTCAGCTGGGTCCACCGCAATATCCGGGGAATGGGCGAGGTCGTGAGCGTAGATGGAGACATTTCGAAACGATATATCGCCGGAAGCGTGACTTATAAGAAACTCGATTTTTGGACGATGGACCAGACTTATCGCGCTTTGGGCGAAGTGGCCCGGGAAAACATCCGTCCTTATCTGGCATTCTCCTATTGGGGCGGCAACTACATCGAGCGGAAAATCGACACCCAGCGGAGCGTCTCCGTAGGACTTAAAGTCGAGCACATCAACGTCTCCGAAAGCGCTTCGAATGGCACTTATATGCTCATTGGGATGCCTTTTTTCGGAAAATACACCACTGCGGAAGATCCTCTCGATCCGATCAAGGGATACTCGATCGTCTATCAAGCCACTCCCTATCAATCCCTTTTTCATGCGAACCAGAGATTTTTCGACCAGAGGATCACCGGCACCTTATACATACCGGTCATTCCTGAAAAATTCCTCGTCCTCGCTTTCCGCGCCCAGTTCGGTTCTATCGCAGGCGCGAGACAGAAAAACGTCCCTTTGACCAAACTGTTTTTGGGCGGTTCTGAAGACGACTTGCGGGGATATCATTACAAAACCGTGAGTCCCTTGGATGCCAGAGGCAAGCCGCTCGGCGGAAGATCGGCGGTTTTCCTCAGCGTGGAAACCCGATTCCGCATCAAAATGATCGGCATCGTACCCTTCGCCGATTTCGGCACCGTGTCGTTCCAAGAACTTCCGGAGTTGGACACAAAATGGTTTAAATCGGTAGGCCTTGGCCTCCGTTACTTTACTTTCTTCGGCCCCTTGCGAGTAGATGTCGGCTTTCCTCTCGTAAGACGCAAAGGGATCGATCCGTTTTATCGGCTTTACGCATCAGTGGGACAAGCATTTTGATGAAAAAAAAGAAGAAATCCTTAAGTCTGCCCAAAAAAGTCGGCCTAACGGCGATCGGTCTATTCGTCTGTCTCGTCGTTGCGGTTGAAGTCGTCCAAAGCGATTGGGCGAAAGAGAAAGCGAGGGCCCTTTTGACAGATGCCCTTCTGGAATCGGGATTCCAAATCCGAATCGATAAAATGGAAGGGAATCTCCCCCAATTCATCAAACTCCAAGGGGTCTCCATTCAAGGCAAAGGGCTCGATATCTCCGTGAGATCTCTCGAGACCCGGCTTTCTTTGATTCGACTGCTCAAAAAAGAGGTCGCATTCACCACCTTGAATGCGGAAGGGATCCAATGGAAATCCATTCCGTCGAAAGAAGGCCCGGCTGAAGAGACGAAAGAAGGCTCGGCTGTAGAGCCGAAAAAAAGAAAGTCTTCGGAATCGCAAATGAATTTGGCGAGCGGATTGCCCAAACTTGCCTTTGCGATTTATGTCGAGCATTTCGACCTCAAAGAAGTTTCGGTTCCAGGGTATGGATTGAGCGAGTTCAAGGGACGCCTCCGTTTAGCGAAGAGGAAAAGCTCATTCACAATCATAGGGCAGAGGGCAGGCTTTCCGGAAAGTTCGGCGAAGATTTTAGCAGTCATCAAAGAAGACGGAGCGATGCAGCTTAGGGCCTATGTAAAAACGCCCACCCTGAAAGTTCTTTTCCCATCCCCTTGGAAGGAAAAAATGGATGCAGACGTATCCGCAGAAATCGTCGCCGCGGGACCTTTCGCATCTCTTTGGAAATCGGAACCGGGCCGAACACCCATCCGAGGCAGGATCAGCGGAAGTGTAATTCCCCGGGAGATTGCCATGCCGGACCCGATGAAAGGATGGATCCAAAGAAACTGGTCTTTCAATATAGGGTTCAATAAACAGGAAGCTCTCTCCTTTTCCAAAATTTCTGCGAAATCGGATCTTCTCAATATCAAAGGGAAAGCGTCATTCGATTCTTCCTTCCATTTTTCTGAAGCGAACTTACAGCTCGTATCCGAACAGATCATTTCCACCCTTCCTATCCCCTCTTCCGGACGATTCATCGCTCAAACTAAAATCAAATCGGAAGACAACTCCATTCGCACGATGTCCGCTTGGAAAATTCCCTTCCTAACCACTGATGGATTCAAAATTGAAGATATTAAAGGCTTCACTGCGGCCGCCTGGCAAAAAGGGGAGCTGGCCGGATCGAACCAAGTCTCAGGCACATATTTATCGGAAAAATGGGAAGGGAAAACCGATTTCGCATGGAAGCCGAAAGAATCCGTTTTCTTGAAAAATATGAGCATCGAGGCGGAGGGGCTCTCTTTAAAAGGGAAAGGAAACCTGGAAATACGGACCGATTGGCTTCTGGCAGGGAATACCGAACTGGACATCGGAAATTTGCAATCGCTCCATATTCCCGATTCCAATTTCTATGGAAGCCTAAAAGCTAAAGGGCAATGGAAACCCATTGTCGAACCAGGAACATCCCTTCAGGGACTCTATTTGGATCTCTCAGCCGCCGATTTCTATTATGGTCCCTTATATGCACGCAAAGCCTCCCTTTACTCCGACCTTATCGATCCCTTCCATACATTAACGGGAAATCTCGACCTTTCTTTGGAACAGGCGCAATTGGGCCATCTAAGCTTTTCCACTGTATCTTTGGAAACGAACGCACGGGGAATTTTGAAAGAGAGCCAGCCTTTCAAAATCTTTGCTGAAGGGAAATGGAAACATCCCCTTGAAATCCGGATTGACGGATCATGGAATTTTGAAAACCGCACATTTACCGCTTCCATCCTCAATTGGAAAGGCTCTTATTTCACCCATCCTTATGCGCTTGCGCTGCCCGTCAAATTCGATTGGTCGCCCGAAGTTTTCCGACTCAGCGGGTTCGCTTTCAACCTGGCCGATGCGGAAATCTCAGGATATCTAGACAGACAAGGAGAAAAGACCGACGCAGGGCTAAAGCTTCTCCGCGTCCCCATCGATCTTCTCTCTGTGAATCCTCTCGATTTGCCGATCGCCGGATCTTTAAACCTGGACACGCAAATCCACGAAGAGAAAGGGCAGCTTAGGGGGGATTTAAACGCCTCCATAGAAAAAATGGAGATTGTACCAAACCCACAGAACCAACCCGAAAAACTGGCCGCATCGGGTACGGTCAAAGGGCATTTCGACCACAACCGTCTCGATTTGAAAGGGAATTTGCAAGCGCGGGGCGCCCCCTTATTGAATTTGGATCTTTCCCTCCCCATCCATTTTTCCATTTGGCCGTTCGAATCCAAGATCCTTTATTTCATGAATGCCAAGGGGCAGATCGCTTTGAATGGGAGGATCGAAGATTTTTCTCGATTTCTTCGATCTGAAGTCCCATCGGCTGGAGGGCGATTGCACCTGCGATTTCCGTTTCAGCAATACCCTTAACCGCCCGAAATTAGAGGGTTTCTGCACATTTAAAAACGGCTTTTATCAAAATTATTATTCGGGAACGGAACTTCACAATATTGCGGCGGAATGGAAAGCGGACAAAGAGATTTTATCTCTCGTTACGCTTACCGCCCAAGACGCCCCCGAAATGGGCCAATTCACCGCTGAAGGGCAAATATCGGTCCGTCCGGAAGATCTATTCCCCTTCCGGTTCGACGCCTCTTTCGATCATCTCAATTTTGTCCAAATCGATCTGGTGAATGCTGCGGCCAACGGCAAAATCCACATCCAGGGAAATCGCACTTCCGCAGTCGCAAAAGGCAATATCGATATTATTAAAACGGAACTGACGATTCCCGACCACATCCCCCGCCCCCTTCCCAATCTTCAAGTGGTCTATCGCAATGCGACACATCCTGTGCCTGCGCCCGAATCGATCGCCTATAAACCCTATCCTCTTTTCCTCGAACTCCACGTTTCGACGCCTGAAAAAATCGCAATTGCAGGCCGCGGACTCAATTCCGAATGGATGGGCGATTTCGATATCGGAGGCACCTACTCTTCGATCACCGCAAAAGGGAAATTGGAACTTGAGAACGGAGAATTCGTTTTCGGCGGCAAAACATTCAAACTCAGCGAAGGCTCCCTTTCATTCAGCGGGAAAGAACATGAAATGCCCAACATCAACATCGCAGGATCCATCGATCAGAAAGGAGTGACGATCACAGCGCGGATGAAAGGACCTTTGAACAGCCCGCAAATCACTTTCCAATCGGTCCCTCCCCTCCCCTTAAGCTCGATCATGTCCTATCTCCTTTTCGGCCAGAAAATCGGAGAAATCAGCGGATTCCAGGCGCTGCAGCTCGCCACCTCGATCGCAAGCTTGGCAGGCCAAGGCCCGGACATTATGGAAAACACCCGCAAAGCGCTTGGGCTGGATCGGCTCCGCATCATCGCGAACCCCACCGAAGAAGGAGGCGAGACGCTCGCCTTAGAGGTCGGCACCTACGTCACAGAAGGGGTCATCGTGAGCCTCAGCCAAGGGGCGGAAGACAGCAGCACCAATATCAGCATCGAGGTGGAAATCAAAGACAATTTCTCCTTCATGGCCGAATCCCAGCAACAGACCGAGCAAGGCAAATTCTCTCTTAAATGGTATGTCAATTATTAATAATTGATTTAATTTCTCCCCCATTGTAGATTTTTTGGCTTTTCAGCCCTTTGAGCAATAACGATCTAGGATTAAAATATTTCGTCGTCTGGCGGCAATATTCCTGGAATTTTATAGTGGAAGCGCAACGGTGCGTTAATTAGAAATAAAATGGAGTCTTATTATGGCAATTGATTTAGATCTCGATGCAGACAGAATGGAAACCAACTTTGGAATAGGATCTATAGGCAATGACCAGGCCATTCATTTAAAGAATCTCGATCCGGCCGAGGCTGCAAAAATCGAGAAGACTCAAGCTGCCGCCATTCCAACCATACAAGGAATCGACCACCCTTCTCCCTCCGACCGCTCTTTGAATGGGAAAGTGACTCTCGGCGCTCCTGTACCGATGGAAATAGACACGCCTGCGCCGATGGAAGTCGATCCGATCCTCGATCCGGCGGCTTTAGGACTCGATCCAGAAAAATTGGAAATTGCATGGCAAGCAGTCTCCGAATTTCCAGCTCTTGCTTGGGAAGCGATCAAAGCGGGCCTTGCCAAAGAAAAACAATCCAACGATGTATTGAATGGCTACATCGCTCAAGCGGAAAGCCACCAGAAAATCATCGACTTGCAGCTCGAATTCAGCGCCGAGCTCACAGCCCTTGGCGATAAGACCGATATGTCTCCCAGAATGAAAGCGATCGTCAAAGAATTGAAAGAAAACGGAGTCGATTTCAAGCTGGAAGAGACTACGAAAATCACCAAAGAAAAAGTGATCGAACTAAAGTCTTTGAACAGCTCCTTCATCGACCAGCGCCGCTCGAAATTGCAAATCCTCTTTACGACCAAAATCCAAGTCGTTATCCAGAATATCGCCTCGATCATGGAAGCCTTGAAAAACATTGTCAAAGACAACACCCGATTGCAATCAACCACGGTACAGAATCAACATGGCCGTTAACGCTGAACTGCAAAACCTCTTCCGGGATCCCCGCAAAGATCTCCTTCTTTCAGAAGAAGAAGTGGAGAGGTTTTACTCGTTTGGGTTTGCGCAGTACGGCATTGGAAATTGGGCGGAGGCTGCCGATGTGTTCCGCGTCCTTTGCACCCGGCGCCCTCTTGAAACCCGCTTTTGGTTTGCTTTGGGAGCCACTTTGCAGGAATCGGGCAGCTACGACGAGGCCTTACATTCCTGGGCGATGGCTGCCCTTTTGAATACCGAAGATCCCTATCCCCATTTTCACGCCGCGGAATGTTGCTTCTCCCTATTATTATCTCAAGACGGAGCCAAAGCCCTCAATGAATCGGAATTGCGGATCAAGAAGGATCCCGCCCATCCCCTGAAAGAGCGCATTTCTCTTTTGCGTCAACAATGGAGGTTGTCATGAGCATAGAAGCCATTTCCAGTTCGACCGATATAGATACGGAAGAGCTGCGCGTCCGCTCTTTGCAAAATATTGCAAACGCTGCGCTGCCTGAACCGATTGTCCCCATCCGCAAAACTTTATCTTCTACCGACGTCTCTTCAATTGCCCCTTCCCATGCGGAACCCTCAAAGCCCAAATTCCGGCCTGAGCTGCCCGCTCCAAAAAAAACCGAGTCTCCAGCGCCGGCAAAAGCCGCCCATTACATGATAGGCATCCTAAAAGCCCATCAAGAGACAGAGCGGCTCACTGATAAACACACAAGACTCTTTGAAACGGAAGTCAACGCCGATATTGCGGAAATCGACCGCCTCTCTGCCGAGAAGCAGGAAGCCCTACAAGCAGCCGCAAAAGAAACCGAATCGCGCAACACCTGGGGCGTATTGTCGACTGTGGCCAGCTATATTGCATCCGCATCCGCAATTGTACTTGGGATCGCATGCGTGGCCAGCGGCGTAGGTTCTGCGGCCGGCGCCCTCTTGATCGCATCCGGCGGGATCGGACTCGCGAACCGGGTCATGCACGACACTCGAGGATGGGAAGCCGTCGTCTCTTGGTTTACGAAATCGGAAGAGCTGCAAATCAAAATCGCCCAGAAGATTGAAATGGGAGCCTTCTTCTTATCTCTTGGCCTTGGCCTTGCGGGAGGCATTTGGGCCTATAGCGCAGGAGCCTTTGCCGCAGCCGCTGAAACGGGCCGGCAAACCTTTATGGCCAAAGCAGGTCAAATCATTGGGCTTGGCGGAGCGTTCATGGGCGCAGGGTCGAGACTTGGAGGCGCCATCGTCGAACGGAGGATCGCCCATTTGTACGCCCGCATCCGAGAAATCGAGACCCGGATGACCACAAACCATCAAACGATTTACCAAACCAGTTCAGATGCGGAAAAAATGATCGATACGACTCAAACGATCGGCGACGAAGTGCGCAAGGCGATCTCCGCGTCGCAAATCTCATTTCAATAAAAAAAAGGAAATAATCATGGTACAAGCAGCTAGCAACACCTTAGATCCGAAGATCCAAACAGGAATCTTCGAAATCGATCCTTCAACGATGACTCTCGGTGCACGCGAAGACAAGGTAAGCATCGAAAAGACAAAACAAATTGTCGAAGAAACGGAACTCCCTTCTTTGGATTCCTCTTCACCCTCATTGGCGGGCAGAGTCACTCCAGGTGGCGTTCCCCTCAATGAAGTGGCAGACGCTCCAGTTCCGATGGAGATCGAGGCTGAAGATGTCGAGATGGCGGCAGATCCTCTCGAGCCCATCACTCTATCCCATCCAGCTATGAATCCTGAGTCTTTGAAAGCCGTCGACCAAGAACTCGCCCGCTTACAGGAAAACGCGGCTCCTGAAGAGGTCAACTTCCTGATCAAGATCCGCGAAGTGATCGGAAAAATCCTGGCGCAATTCAGCGAAATTTCCGAAAAAGACCGCTTCCAAACAGAAGACATGAAACTAAAATACCGCAAATCCTCCCAAGATGCCGCCGACCTGCAAAGATCGCTCGGCAACGCAGGCCTTTGGATTGCCGGAATCGGTTTCGCCGTCCTCCTTTCCCAATTCGGGTTCAAGAATCCCGCAGACCGCGAAGTGATGAAATTCCTCTCCGAGCAGTGCCCCAATATCGGCGGGATGTTCACCAGCCGCTACCAAGCAAGCCAGAAAGAGTCAGACGCCCTTTCGTCGCTCATGCTCGCTGAGTACAACGCCAAAACATCAAAAACCCAGTCTGAAACTTCAAGCAAGCAAGAGATCGTCAGCCTTCTCGACAAAGCCCTCGAGTCGATGAAGCGCGCCGCCTCCGCCGCTTAAAAAAAGGGTTTTTTCCCTCGGGAAAAAACCCTCTATCATTTCCACCTACTACATCGTATGGCAACTGGGTTCGGGACGAAAGTCGTGTTCTCGATTCGATTTTAAGTCTGATAGGTATTCACGAAACGCGGCAGACCGCAACGCATCTTCGAATAGGCATGGGACATTGGCAACCGCGTCTTGTTTTTCCAGCTCAGCACGTCGTTCCTGCCTCATCGCTCGTTTCTCGATCATTCTTAGTCTTTCCTGCGGAGAAAGATTTTCCGCTGTCCAATCATATTCGGATAAATCCCCTTCTGGGATGACCTGCGAGCCGATCGCTTTCGCAGCTCGGATCCTTGCGGCAAAACTTCGGGACTCAGACTGAATGTTTGATGAATTCGCTCCCTGACATTCAGAATAAGGGGCAACTGTGATTTTGTTTAAATAAACCATTTTTCCTCTCCGAAAATTTATCAGATGCAGAATGTGGTAAAAATTTGATTTTTATGGAAGTAACTTTTCAACCTTCTCGACAAAGCCCTCGAGTCGATGAAGCTCCGCTCCGCCGCTTAATCGCGCGTATCCTGTATTTTCCCCTATTCCAACAAGTAGGATTGAAAACGAATCGATCGATGAAGGTTGGAGAACTTTTTTAATCCCCCAAGCTTTCAGGGGACGTTATTCACAAAACAAAAGTAAAGTGCTTAGGAGCATTGTGATGCTTTTTTACAGGAAACTGACTTAAGTTTTCCGCAATAGACGGTGCGCCATCAGAGGGCTGGGAATGGTTTGCTGAGTCAAGGCTAGGATTTTGAGAACATACATTCTCACTGACCCTTTGCTCAGGGTCGCCTGCGCCTCCGCGAAAACTTACCGGACTTGCTTGTGTATCCGCAGTTGGAACGGATAGCCTTTTTTTCAACGAAAGTCTCTTTATTGCAGCCAATACTCCATCTGGAACAGGCGCAGGATCTCTTTTCGACTTCCTCAAAAACACCCTCTTACTTGCATTTTGCATCCCATCGGAAACGGCTTCTGTCCGATTATTAGGCTCCGCGCCTGTTTTGTCCGCTCTTGGTTTGGCTGCTGTGCTGGTCAAGGGGCCTATAGAATCCGGTTTAATAGGAGAAACTTGCTGGTTCCTAGGTCGATGCTTATTCCAAATCTTTTTTTTCACATTTACCCGTCCTACCCGCCATCCCTTATAAGAATTCTGAATCGTCCGAAAACATGGGGTTGAAACAAGACAAATCAACATCGCGCGGTTCGGTATAGATGCGCTTATATTCCCGCTCATTGCGCTTGATTCGATCTTCCAAACCTTCAGAGGTCCATTCATATTCGGATAGATCTCCTTCGGGTATAACCTGGGAATTGTTAGCTTTCGCAGCACGGATCCTCGCCTCGAAACTAGGGCGTCCTGACGTGGAATTCAAGACCGAATAGGCCTCTTCTGAAGGAGCGAATCTGATTTTGTTTAACATATTATCTCCGAAAATTTATTCTGACGCGGCAGTTTCTCAAAACATTCGGTTTTTTTCATTCTATTTCTTTGAACAGGCAGCTCTACTTTCTTACATTACACTGCAATTGGGATCGTAAGGCCCTGAATTCCATTTCCATTTTGATAGGTCTTCACTAGCGTTAGCTAGCCGCAACGTTTGCTGGCAATCGATATAAATCCAATATGATCTATCTTCTTGTTTGAATAATAATTGGACATTGGCATGCGTATCTTGCTTTTCCAGTTCAGATCGCCGTTCTTGTCTTATCGCTCGTTTCATCGCTCGTTTCTCAATTATGCAGAGTCTTTCCTGCGGAGAAAGATTTTCAGCTCTCCATTCATATCCGGATAAATCCCCTTCAGGAATGATGTGGGATTTCATGGCTTTCGCGGCGCGGATCTTTTCTTCAAAACTTCGCGACTCAGGCCGGACACTCGAGTGATCCGTCCCCGCATGATTCGTAGGAGAATAAACCGAATTTGAAGTGTATATTCGAACCATTCTTCCTCATGAAATTTTGATAAAGCGTATCTGATTAGATTTAATTTTTTATTAAATTAACAGACAATGCATTGTTGGATGAGTTGTTCAGCCCCCGGATGTCTAACTGGAACAAATCCTCTCTTTTCAGGAGGTAAACTCTCATAAAATCCCGGGTGATCGGCATAAAATGCAGCTAATTTGTCTTTCGCCTCATCGACTTTATTGTCGAAAGAGGCACTGATGTCATTTATTCTTGCGCTCTCCCGTTCTTTTCTTGTCTTTTCATCTAATTTAGATTCTGTTTGACTTAGATCTCCGATCCCTTTTACATAAACAGGCATATATGTTGCATGCCAAACCGCCTGTGAAAGATGACTTTGCAAAGAGTCATGCTCTTCTTTCAAAGCGAGATCTGGGTTCGAAGTTTCAGACAAGCTGGAAGAGCCAGTTTGAGTTGTTTCATTGTTCTCCGATGAATGAGTTTGGACGGGCGGAGTCTCTTTCTGCGCGAAAGATCGGGTTGGTGAAATCGACATAACTATCTCCTAAAAGACAGGAAAGTTAATCCAGCAAAAGATTTATTTAAAGGTTTTTCGAGTCTGCAAAAAATCTTTATTTTCTGAAAAAGCGTTCTATCTATATAGGAGGAATGAATGACTCCTATTGAATCAGCGAAAAAATATCTCGATTGGAATACCCAAATATTGGTCAGTTCAGCTGATTTAAAAAAGGCGGAGATCGGAATCTATTTCGCCGATGCATTTAAAGTAAGGGCGAATGGCCGAGACTACGATGCGGATCACAATCATTATTTTGATTTTTTAAATCAATTCAGGTCGACCATCCATTCGATCCGCTACGATTGCCATGATTTTATTTCCGATTCAAATAGTGTGGCGATTCCCTTGACGGCTCATATCCTCCGTACAAACGGGGACAAGGAAAATTTCGAAGCCATTTTGATCTTAAAATTTAACAGCCAGCAAAAAATTACCCTATGGCAAGAAGTCTACGTCAAACTTTAGAAACGGTGCTGGCGCACAATAGGCTCTTTTCCTAGAATGGGCCTCTGGGCGCGGGAGGAAACGGATGATCGCCTTGGTCAAGAAGCAGACGGTGCGGATTTTGGAGATGATCGGCGACTATGTGTCGATGGTCATCGATGTTTTTTGGGCAGCTTTCAAGCAGCCTCCGGCCTGGAGCTTGGTCCGCGAACATCTGTTTCATATCGGCGTGATGTCGCTATCGGTCGTGGCCATCACCGGCTTTACCACCGGCTTCGTCTTGGCCGCCCAATCGTTCTATCAGTTGGGAGAAAAAGGGCTGGCCGGAGTGACCGGCGTATTGGTCGCAAAGGCGATGATCACCGAACTTGGGCCCATTTTGACCGCGTTCATGGTCACGGGCAGAGTCGGCTCTTCGATGTGCGCCGAGCTGGGCACCATGAAAGTCACCGAGCAGATCGACGCCCTGAAATCGATGGCCATCAACCCGAACGCCTATCTCGTCGCCCCCCGGTTTCATCGCCGGGATTTTCATGATCCCTCTGCTGACCCTCTTTAGCACGATGATGGGGATTTTCGGGGGCTATCTGATCGCCGTCTATCTGTTTCAATATGTCCCCTGCGACTATTTCGACCCGATGCATATCCACATCACCCTTTTCGATGTAGCCACCGGCTGCATCAAGTCCTTTATTTTCGGCGTCCTCCTCGTCACGGTTTGCTGCTACAAAGGGATGAAGACCTCAGGAGGAGCCGCAGGAGTAGGAAGAGCGACGACGCAAAGCGTCGTGACCAGCTATATTTTGATCCTCCTTTCCGATTTTTTCTTGACCATGGGGCTGAATATGATCCATCAGGATATGAAATATCGACTGGATGAAGGGGTATGATCAAAATCCGCAATCTCTGGAAACGCTATGGGACCAACGATGTCCTCAAGGGCCTGAACCTCGACGTCAGAGCAGGGGGAAATCCTCGTCATCTTAGGCCGTTCGGGCGTGGGCAAAAGCGTTCTGCTGCGACATATCATCGGGATTGAAAAACCCGACCAGCGGCTCGATCGAAGTCGATGGAGTCGATAATCACCAGCCTCAAAAAAAATCAGATCTACCATGCCGTAAAAAACATGGGGATGCTCTTCCAGGGATCCGCCCTTTTCGATTCGATGAACATCGAAGAAAATACGGCCTTTTATCTCAAACAGCATGGCGATCCAGAGACCGGCAAACCATTTCCTCCCGCAGAGATCGAACAAAAAGTCAAAGAAGCCTTGCCATGGTCGGGCTCGAAGGAACCGAAAAAAAAATGCCCTCCGATCTTTCCGGCGGGATGAGAAAACGGGCAGGGCTTGCCCGTCTGATCGTCTACCGCCCCTCGATCCTTCTCTATGATGAACCGACGACGGGACTCGATCCCGATCACCGCCCAGCAAATCAATGAACTCATCGTCAAAACGCAAAACGAATTGAAAGGAACCAGCATCGTCGTGACCCATGATATCCACTCCGCGCTTTTTCATCGCCGACCGGCTCGCCTTGCACCAAGATGGACAGATCGCTCCATGTCGCGAGCCGAAGACATTTTTGAAAATCGACGACCCGATCATCAGTTTCTTAAGAGAAACTTATACAAATTAGAAGGAGATCTCAGATGACCGACCAGATGAAAAACATCCTCATCGGCCTTTTTGTCACAGCCGCTGTGACCATCATGGTCGCTATGGTCCTTTTTCTGGAGCCGACGGTGGGGGATGGGAAAAAAACGCTGCACGTCCGGTTCGCGAACGTCGCCGGGATTTCGTCGGAACCACGCGTCACGTTCGCAGGCAAACCCGTGGGGGAGGTCGTCCATATCAAAGAAATTGGCGAATGCCCGCCAAGAAGCTCCCGACGATTCTGGGACGGATCTATTTCTACGATCTGATTTTGCAAGTCGATTCGAGCGTCGAAGTCTATGAAAACGACGAAATCGCCGTCCGCACCACAGGCCTCATGGGAGAAAAATCGGTCGCCATCCTTCCGAAAGCGGCCAAAGGAAAGCCAAACCCAATTGTTACCGATCAAATTATCTATGCCAATTCGATCGACGCATTGGAGAATACTTTCAGCCAAGTGGCGCGCGTTGCTAACCGCCTTGAAGGGGCTATCGATCAATTCGACAAATGGTTCGGCGCGAATGAAAAAAGTTTAAGCCAAGCCCTTGAATCGTTCGGCGGAGCGATGGGAAAAGTCGATACAGTGCTGTCCGCGGTAGATCAAGAAAACCTGATCCCCTCCGTCCGAAAATCGGTCGGCCTCTTAAACGATAACCTCGGATTGATCCAATCGAGCCTCGACGACGACCAGCTCCTCCATAAATTCGCCGCCTTGGCAAACAACTTAGACAAGGCCGCCGACGCCTTCAATTCAGAAGGGGCGGAAACACTAAGGCACCTGAACCAAATCTCCCGCGATATCGCCAGCGGAACGGGCACTTTGGGCCGCTTCATCGCAGCCGACGACTTCTACCTCCGCCTCTCGTCCTTGATGAACAAAGGCGCAAACGCTGATGAACGACATCAACCATTACGGGGTCCTCTTCCAATACAATAAACAATGGCAGCGCACGCGGTCCAAACGGGCAAGCCTCTTGAATTCTCTCGATACTCCTTACGATTTCCGCAACTACTTCGAAGGTGAGATCGATTCGATGACCACCTCGATCGGCCGTCTCACAGAACTGATGGAAAAAGTCACCGTTGAAGGCAGATCCCAGATAGTCCAAAGCGAAGCGTTCAAAGAAAACTTCGCCTCGCTCCTCCGCCAAGTCCAAGGACTCAGCGACTCCCTCAAACTCTACAACGAAGGCCTCTTCGACCAATCCACCGAAGGACAGTAAGAGAGTAGTCGTAGCGCCTGAACAGGATGTAACAGCGGCCTCTGTTCAAGAGCCTATACCTTCATCAGCGCAGTGAGAGAGTCGTGACACCTCAGCAGGATGTAACAGCGGTCTGTACTTAAAGTCCTATACCTTCATCAGCGTAGCTGCGGAAACTTAAAAAAGATCCGGGGGATCTTTTTTAAGCGGAGCAGGAGGCGCGCACACAGAGGTAGAGAGGACGCAGAGGCGGGGATGCCCCGCACCCCAGAAAAAAAATGACTTTTTCGCTAAGGCAAAAAAGCCATGTTCCCCCGCGAAACGCGGAGGAATAAAAGCCTTTGTATATCTCCGCGCTTCGCGGCCCCTATTTTTCTGCTGCGCTTCGCAGCCTCTGCGTCCTCTCTACCTCTGCTGCGCGCCTCCTGCTCCGCTTAAAAAAGATCCCCGGATCTTTTTTAAGTTTCCGCAGCTACGCTGATGAAGGTATAGGACTTTAAGCACAAGCCGCTGTTATATCATGTAAAGACAATGGGCCTGCTCTACAATACGGACTTTAAGCACAAACCTCTGTTAGATCTGTCGAATATGAATTGGAATCTAGTAGAATAAGGGGTCTCTTAGCGAGACCCCTCGAATAGGATTTAGGCTTTGATTGCAGAGCGAGTGTCTGCGATCGTCTTGAGAAGCTGTTCTGCGTCTTCTTTCAGAGTTGGATCTGCTTTAAACTCTCCCTTCTGGATCAGTCTGTGGGCGCCGAATCCGAGGCCAGTCAAGGCAGCGGCTCCGAAAATGAGAGGCGAGGTAAAGATTCCCAAGCCTGCTCCGACGGTACACGCGCCCATTTTGCCTAATGCCCAAAAACCATCTACGTCATGGTTGTGTTGGATTTTCAGCATTTTTTTCTGAAGGTCGACAACTTTTTGAACCGATTTGCCTGTTCCTTCGGTTATGGCTAAAGACATCTGCGCATCGAGATTTTCGATCTGTCCTGTTCCTTCTTTTAGCTCGCGGATTTTAGTTCCTGCCGCGTGGCAGATTCCTAGAAATATGCCTGCAACTGCAGCAAAGAGAAGGACCGTCGCAACCGTGTTGTCTTCTTTTTTGTCATCTTTTCTGGAACTGCTAGAACTGCTTGAAGTTCTGGGAGCGCAAGAACCGCAATCGACATTGACTATCGGTCGCGAGGGGTAATACCAAATTGGATCGTGGTGATAATAATGATGGACAGTATGGGTAGATCCATCGCTTGTCCGGAGTTTCGGTTCGCTGGCCGCTTGTTTTTGTCCAGCCCCTAAAATTTCATGGGCATATTGCTCAGCTTGATTGAGGATCGCTGCAGCAAATGGAGTTTTTGTTGGATTGATGTCTGTCATGTTTTCCTCTCTTTTATGCTGCTGGAGCAGTTATTGGTTCGGGGGCTGCAGCCTCTGGATTTACAGTGGCAGCGGTTGGCTCAGCGGGAATTTCTTGGTTCAATTCCTCGCGGATCAGGCTTATGGTATTTTCCATCAAGTTGATTTTATTTTGGATGGAGCGGCTGTCTCCGGCTCTACATTCCGCATTCATCAGGAAATAACCGGTTGCAGCGACGGATGCGGTTGCACCTAAGAAAATGCCAGGCATTGATCCGAGAAGAAGGCTCAATCCTCCGAGCGCAACTCCTGAAGCGTAGATCGTTTTGGAAAGGATTCCAGCCGTAGCTTCTGCTGACTGGTTCTTGAATGTTCGATTCGCTTGATTGAGCAGATCGAATACGAGGCGAACTGGTTTGGCCTGTTGCATTTGCGACGATTCAAAATGGATTTGCGGCATAGAGCTTCGAATCGTATCCAAAATCCCGTTAAAGCGCTTTAAATGCTCCTTGTCCATTCCGATCGATTGGAAGGTTCCCCAAATGCTCATGTCATAAAGCATGTTCGAAAGATTTTCGGTTCTTTGCGGGGCAATAAATTTTTTATAGGTATTTACTTCTCGCGACAGAGTCTCATTAATACTTGAGATTCCTGGGTATTGATCTCCAATTCTCATTCGATTTCTCCTGGGCTGTCAAAAACCCCTTAAAAAGGGTTCTATTTTTAAAGTGGCCATAGTATAGGAAGACAGCCCAATTCAAGCAACCAAATCTTAACATTCTTTCAAAAAATTCGTTTTCTTAAAAAAATTTATACTCATTTACAATTAATTATGTATGTTTATAATTATCAAGAGCAAGAAAAGGCTATTAATGATAAATTTTATTAGTAGAAATCAAGAATTAAACACTTTCCCTGTACCCATCTCCTCAATTTCCCCGCCTTCCTCCCCCTCCTCGGACCGGATCCAATACAGGGTCGCTCTCGATCTCGGATCGGGCACCGTAAAGATGCAGTCGGCCTGGGTCGATATCGTCTCCGGCCGCATCATCGAAATTATAGACGTTAAGAAAGTGGCGATCCCTCTTAGAGACGCTGTCGAAAAAGATCCTGAACAATGCATCCCTGAGCCGATGTTCCAACTTTTGAAAAACTCGATTGGAGAATTGATCGCAGAGGCAAAAAAACATGGAGAGATCGCAGGATGCGTGGGCGCCGCCACGGAAGCCTACCGTTACGCCCTGAACGGACAAGATATATTAGACCGTCTTGAAAGAGAGCTGGGGATACCTCTATTCAAACTGACCCAGGACGAAGAGGCCGATTTAGGATATGCGGCCCTGAAAGCCGAAGGGCAAATCGCCGAAGGGGCGATCGTTTGGGAAAACGGCGGAGGAAGCTTGCAAATCTCTACAAAAATAGGAAACTCATTCGGCCATTTCAACCTCCAGCTTGGAAAAATCCCAATGAAAAACTACCTGATCGGACAAGTCCAAGGAAAAGATATCCACGATACGGACACCCCGAATCCCATCTCGAAAGAAGAGGCCGAAAAAGCCATCGAATGGGTCAAGGGACAATTCAAAAACGCACCCGCTTGGCTGAAAGAAAGGACAGACCAAGACGATTTTATTGGTATGAGCGCATGCTTTACGACAGTAATGAGGGCTTTGGGCAAAAAAGAATTCACAAAAGAAGAACTGCGGCACCTTCTCGAAGAGCGTCTTGGAAAAACGAATGAAGAATTGATCCTGAACCGTATAGAAAATCCGATCTTCATGGTCTCAGACCTGATCCTTCTTTACGGAGTTATGGATGAACTCAACATCGAAAAAATCCGCTGCGCCGAAATGAAAGGACCCGGAAGCACTTCAGGCCTTCTAGTAGACACGCAAAAATGGCCCTCCCAGCTCCCTTCTCGACCGCCAAAAATAGGCCACATAAAAGTTTAAGGCCTATTAGCAGTGAATATAGGCTCGTTGAGTAACAGTCCTGGGATGCTAGCGTAAGGTTACAGGATATGTAGGATACGCGCGAAGCGCACGACAGGATATGCAGGATAAAAAAATGATGGTGAATACAAGCTTGATATCAGTCAGACCACCGGAATAAACGATATTTTCTATTCTGAATCGCTGTTGTTTTTTGGATTGTTACTTACCGAGTATGTAATTACTATCTATTTTTTA
The DNA here is from genome assembly GCA_963713105.1 of uncultured Chlamydiae bacterium. Lineage (GTDB taxonomy): Bacteria > Chlamydiota > Chlamydiia > Chlamydiales > SM23-39 > CAVQKJ01. Next base: position 180,211 of record CAVQKJ010000002.1, on the reverse strand, counting down.
TCCTGCATATCCTGTCGTGCGTTTCGCGCGTATCCTGCATATCCTGTCACCTGAATTTTACATCCTAGGCCTGTTACTCACTAAGCTCATATTCACTCTTAAAGGTGCTTTACTTCTAGGGTTTTGAAGGTTTGGGCGTGGTAGAGCTCGCTGAATGTTTTCAGGATCAGCTTTCCTTTTTCGGCCAATTCTCCGTCGATCCGCTCGAGGGCGGAAAGGGCACGACCCAGGCGCTGCGGGTCGATCCCCCGTTCGCGGATGAACAGAGCGGGAGTGTAAATAAGCCAGCGGAGAAAATCCTGTTCCTCTTTTTTCGAGAAATCGCCCGTGAGCAGTTTTAAGAAACCGTAGAATAATCCGGTTGCGGCGGCTCCCGTATCGACCGCGTCCTTACAAGTAAAACTGATCGAATCGGGCTCGAAGAGATCGATGCATTTGAGGACAAAAAATTGATAGAAGATCTCAATGAAGTCTTCCCGGTTGCGCCGCGTCAGGCTATTTTTATTGTGGAAAAACAGTTCGTGGATCGCGGGAAACGCCTTTTCAGCAAAACGGATGAATTCGGCTGGTTTCATTTGAGGCGGAAAGAAAAATCCGCATTCAGAGGCCGATTCCAATTGATCTTTGAAGGCCTTTAAAAAATCATCTGCTTTGTTGAGGTTTAGATATTCGTTGTTCTGGTGGTAAAAATCGGTGTCCATCGGAAGAGTGATGACAAAAAGCTGCTGATTGAACTCGGCGTTCATTTGCAGCGTTTCCAGTGCGCGGCTCCGGGCGTATTCTTTCCATGAAGTGCGGTCTTGGAGATTGACGATGAGATGCTTTCCAGGATGCTTTTCATTCGCCAGCGACCGCAAAAATCCCCTGAACTCATCGATGATTTCCACTTTATTGATGAACGATTGACGGGTAGGAGAGGGAATCCGCAGGATAGCGATTTTTTTCCCTCTCCGGTCCATTTCATAAAGGCGGCAGGGAAGATTGTGTTGTCCAATGGGGTCGAAAGGGATGATCGTATCTTCGTCTTGTTCTTCGCGGACCAAGTCTAAAATCTTGAAAAGGGGGCCGTTCGGAAATTGCGCGAGGAGGGAGCGCAATTTTTCATCGTCGATCAGAAATTGGTTCCAAACAGTCTCTCCTTTCAAAATAGGCTGTTTCTCTTTTTGTTTGATCTCTTCGCCGCGACGCATGGTGCGGTGGATGAGGCCGATCGACTCCTGTTTGATCCCCCCGGACCGCTCGAAAAAGCTTTTTGATAACGCGTGGGTCAAATTCAAAAGAAGATGGGAAGTCTTATCCGTTTTATCAGGAGGATATGCGATGAGCTTTTGGTATTCCGGAGTTTTCATGGACCCGCGTAAAAACCGATGGAAATCATCGAAATACTCAAGACAGCTTTTCCCGATCGTGTTTTGCAGCAAATGGCGCGGATTCGCTGCCATAAAGAGCGCTAATAGCGCCATGCTGAGCGATTGGGCCAAATCGTTTTCCGACAATTTGCGGACGACCTTATAAAAATCGACGATCAGCGGATGGCAATCTCCTAAAATCTGGCCCGCTGAACCGAGTAAATCCCGATCTTGCATTGCGCGGATTTTAAGGAGGGGATCTTCTTCGAAGGATTCCGACTCCATCACGAAATCGCAAGAGAGTTTGATATTGCGGAGCAGCTCGGCATTGAAATAGGGCTTTCCGTCTTCTTTGCGGATATAAAAAAGTTCGTATTCGCTGTCGCGCCGAACCGTTTCAAAATCTTTCAGACCCGTTTTAGAAATGTCGAGCAGCGCGGCGTCTGGATTTTCGTTCCATTCTTCCTGCCACGCCTGCTCCCCTTCGATTCCCCCATCGAATTTTCTCGTAAACCGGTTCGTATAAAAATGCTGCAGGCTTTTAAATTCTTCGCGGTCAGAAATTTTATGTTCCAATGGTTTCCCTGAGCGGAGAGCAAAAAATGCCTGGAGCTTATCCGCGGATTCGCCGACCAGCGACATCATAGCCGCAATCCCTTTGCGGGTTTTTTCATTTTCCCAATTCATTTCGGGATTTTCATAAAGCCCTTGAAGATGGATATGGATAGCTCTATAGGTCGCATCGAGGATGTCTAAAATCGGATCGTAACCCTCTTCGCTTAGCCACTGGACTGTATTCGGTCCAAATTCCTCTTCATCGGTCACAATCCGGTTTTTTTTGACAATTCCGATAGGCGGCGGATTTTCCAAATCGATCCCCGCGATAGCGGCTAAATTGTCCATGGCTTCTTGAATACCAATGGCTTCCTTTAATTTCTGAACCATAAATAAACCCTTTTAATAACCATACTATTATTATTATATTTAGTTACATTTAGTTTCAACTTGAATGTATTAATTAGTGAATTATTATTAATTAATTCACAAATATCTGATATTAAGAATGTTAAAAATAAATATTCAGAAAATAGAAGTTCTCGAGCAACAATAAGGGTATAAATAGGTCCTTCGATGATCCCGCTGATTCGGTCCTTCCTCCCCCCTCTTTTAAGCCTCGCTCTAATGATGATGGCGAGCGGCCTATTTAACACCTTCGTATCGATCCGCCTTGAACTCGAAGGATTTTCGCCAGAGGTGATCGGAATCGTGACATCGGCCCTTTATTTGGGGATTCTCGCGGGATCCTTCAAAATCGACGCTTTGATCTTGAAAATGGGACATATCCGCTCATTTGTTTTATTTGCGGCCATTCTTTCCGTCCTTGTTTTGCTTCAGGCGTTTTGGATCGACCCTTGGTATTGGAGCGTTTTGCGCTTTGTCGGGGGCGTCTGCATGGCGGGAATCTTCATTGTGATCGAAAGTTGGCTATTGATGAAAAGCGCTCCGGATATGAGGGGCGCGGCCCTTTCGATTTATCTCGCTGTTTTTTATGCGGCCCTTTCGGGAGGACAATTTTTAATCAATCTGTCCGACCCTGCTGGAATTTATCCGTTTTGCATCACCTCTATCTTGACCGTTCTTTCCATCCTCCCTATTTCAATCCGCCAAATACCCGCGCCAGCCCCGATCAAAGAGGCGGTCCGGATGAATATTTTTCAATTATTCCGCATCTCTCCCTTAGGATTTTTGGGAGGCATTGTTTCGGGCATGCTCTTGGCTGCGGTCTATGGACTCGTCCCTGTCTATGCAACCGAAATTGGGATGAGCATTTCAGAAATCGGCACTTTTATGGCTGTCATCATTTTCGGCGGATTTCTTTTCCAATGGCCCATTGGCCGCTGGGCTGATAAAACGGACAGACGCAAGGTGTTGTACATCTCAAGCTTTTTAACCGCTTGCTTTGCCGCCGCCATTGCCGCGACCGATTTCATCTCCCCTCTCCTCCTGCTTTTGCTGGGGTGGTTTTTCGGGGGATTCTCATTCACACTATATCCTCTGAGCATGGCCTATACTTGCGAGACTGTGAAAGAGGGGCAAATCGTAGCGGTCACCGGCGGCTTCGTCCTCTCCTACGGGATCGGCGCTATCTCGGGCCCCATCCTCGCGCCCATCGCGATGGAATACTTTGGGAATCCCGGTCTTTTCTATTTTCTCGGTGCCATTACGCTCCTTCTCGCTCTTGCAGGCTTAAAACGTCCCATCAAAGTTAAGAGGGTGTCTACAAAGTGAGGGTTCGTCGAGTTTTTGGATTATTTTGGCCGCTTTTCGAGTTCAAATTTGGGGGGCTATATACACTGTCGATATTGCCCCCCAAAGATTTGAATCGAAAATCGGCTCAAAAGAACCGAAAAATCGACAGAATCTCACTTTGTAGACACCCTCTAAGATCGACGGCTCATTTTGACAGCAATACGACGATTTCCGCATATTGAAATTCATGGAGTTTACGAAAACTTGCGAGATTGATTTAAATACCCAAGAACAGGGGCGTTTAGATTTTATTTGGGAGACGCGAAATACCGCTCCCTTCAACGAACTGATTGTCTCTTGGAACGGTTTGCGCCCCTCTGTGGGAAAATGGACATTCTTTGTCCGTTTGGGCCGGGAAGGAAATTGGTCCGAGTGGCTCCAATACGCAGAATGGAATGCGGCAGGTCAAAAGACGTTCAAAAACTCTCCTTTAGATTCATTCGCGGAATCTTATCAGGACGCGGTTACAGCAAAAACAGGGCTTTGCGACGCCTTTTCTGTAAAAATAATGGCCGAAGATGGAGCCGATTTGAAACGGCTCGATTCCCTTTACGCCTGTCTATCCGATCTCAGCCGCTACTCTATCCACATTCCTCCCCGCCTCCGGTCGGTCCTTTTGAAAGGAATTCCCCTTCAATCGCAAATGATCCTGGGACATCCCCGCTGCCGCGATCTATGCTCGCCGACATCCACCTCCACCGCAATCAATTACCTATTGGGCAGAAAAGAGATCGATCCAGTGATCTTTGCTCAAAAGATCCATGACGCAGGATTCGACATTTACGGGAATTGGATCCTCAACACGGCCGAGGGCTACCAGCAGCTCGGCGGCTCCCATCGCGTGTTCGTGAAACGGTTGAACGGTTTCCATCTCCTTCATGACCAGCTAGTCCAAGGCGTCCCCGTAGTCGCCAGCGTCAAAGGGGAGATCCCCGGCGCTCCGAAGCCCTATCCTTTCGGCCACTTAATCTGCGTAACCGGTTTCGAACCCGCTGAAAACCTAAGCGAAAGCAAAGTCTATTGCGTCGATCCCGCTTTTCCCATTAACGAATCGACTTACACCGCCTACAAACTTTCCGATTTCCTCAAAGCTTGGGGAGCCCGCCGCAACCTCGCCTACTTATTCTTGAAAAAAACTTGATTTTTTCATCTGTTTTTCATCACAATTCCGTTTTTTTAAAAGGATAGGCAATGGTTCGATTTCCTGCATTTCGCTCCTACTTTTCGTACGAAAAAGAATGGAGTCCCTCCACCAACGCAAAATTTTCTTCTCTTGAGCCAACAGACCGCATGTTAGGCAGAGTCACTGCAGACATTCACGATACCCGGAAAGATAAAGATCCCTGCAGCTTTTTAAATATTTTTAAAGCCTTTGCAAATAATACTTTGGTTAGCAGCCACCTAAAATGTTCCGTGGACAAATCCAATACTCCCCGTTTGCATATCGGAGATGCAGAGGACGGATTGCCAGTAGAATCTGCATCCGTAACACGGCTTTATGACAAGGATGAGGGTGAAAAGTCCCCGAGTTTGCGAATTAGAGCTTTTCTCGCAAGGACGCACCTATTCATATATGTCCGCCCCAAACAAACTTGTCTTTTCTGAAATCGTGAGGAATCCTTTAAAGACATTCTTAGGAAGCGATTAGAGACTGAGTTAGATTACTCGCGCTTAATGTTGTGCTGCCATTCGAGATAGTTGGTGAAGTAAGCCATAATCCAGACGAGGGTTCCTCCAACGAGGACCCCCACTGCGTTGGCGCTGACTCCAAAGGGAACGAGGGCAATCATTATGAACGACGCGTAGCTGATAATGAAACTCAGAATCGCTAATTTGAATTTCGTCACATTAACGTCCAACCCGACATAAAGAGGATAGATCGACGCATTCAGAAATCCGACAATCAAAGAGAAAATAATATCAGATCCGATATCGGGAACCGATTCGTAATAGACGATTTCAACCCCTGGAGAGATCCTGTCGACGAAGAATACGATGAGAAAATTGAGGATAAAACTTCTTAAATAGCTCATGCAGAGGGGGGCGGTGCGTCGGTAGGTTCATGATGCGGATGATGGCTGCCGTGCTTCAATTCCAAGTAATTGATCAGGAAGCTCCCTAAGGAGACTGCAATTGAGCCGTACAAGTACCCTTCGAGGGTCAGGTCGATGCCGATGGGGAAAAATTTGACGATCGCATAGACGAACAGGTTGAGAAGAACGGCGGTGATTGCGATCCTCAGCACAGTAACGCGGAGATTGAACAGCTTCATCGCTGGATATATCAATGAATTGAGCAGGCCCAATCCAAATGCGAAAGGCAAATCCGCACCCAAATGAGGCAGCTTCGTTGGGTCGACCACTTCGATTCCCGGCAGGATGTGGTTGGCAAAAAACACAGCTAAAAAATTGAAAAACAAAGTCTTAAGATAGTACATCTTTCCCTTCATTCCATATAAATTTCACACTACTAAAAATCGGTTAGTATTTCCAGAGAGAAGTTTTACTTGAAAGGTAAGAAAAAAATGAATAATCTTCTGGCGAAAAAAAATTATGGAGATTTCCCAATGACAGAATTAGGATCGGCGACAACCCCTCTCGCAATTCGGATGCAGCCCTATTTCTCTCTCCTCGACAATCATCCGGAAGTTCTTGGCCCTTTAGGCAATGCGCTAAATGGCGAAATAGAAATCATCCGCAATCTAGACCGGATCGAAGCCATTGAAAAAAAAACCGGACAAAAAGTCGGAATTTTGGCGGAAAACAATTTCCAAATATGGATCGCAGACCCCGTTAAATTCCCCAATGGATCCGAGGGAATTTATGGCCGTTTCATGTGGAAGCAAGCCTTAAAAGGAGTATCGGGAGCGGTCGTCCTTCCAGTATTGCCCGACGGTAAAATCCTCCTCATCTCTATCTATCGCCACGCCCTTAGAAAATGGGTTTTGGAAATCCCGCGAGGGAATGGAAAAGGGAATGAAGTGATGCAAAACATCGTCAAACGGGAACTCAAAGAAGAGACGGGAGCTGAAATTTCCGATACGGAGTTTCTCGGCACCGTCAATCCCGATTCAGGGATTACCTTGGGCGGGATTCCAGTCGTCAAAGTCAACATTTCCAGATTTGGCGATCCGAACCGCGATCCGGCGGAGCAAAGCATCAATTTGCACGCTTTTTCAAGAGACGAACTGAAAGAGGCGATCCGCAAAGGGACGGCATCGATCAAAATAAACGGGCAAATAACCGATGTAGAGATCGGGACCGATGGATTTATGCTATCGGCTCTCATGCTCGATGAGATCAGGAATAAATCCTTTCCCCGCGCCATTTCAGCTTAGAGTTTAAAAATGGAGGAGAGATGAGGCGAATTTTTTTCTTGTTTCTCATCCTATGGGCGGCCGCCTGCTCCCAGCCGCCCAGTCCTTCAAAATCGCTCAAGATTTCTTTCAATACTTATCCAGCGACTTTCGATCCTCGGAAAAGCGGCGATTTCGTCTCAGCGACACTGATCTGCTTGATCTACGAAGGGCTGACCCGCTGCCTTCCCGATGGTTCAGCCGAATTTGCCTTGGCCCGCAGCGTCGATATTTCGGAGGATCAAAAAACGTATACATTCCATTTGCGGGACGCCGTTTGGTCCGACGGGGAGCCGATCACGGCGTACGACTTTGAAAAATCGTGGAAGAAGATCATCGACCCTTCTTTTCCATCTATCAGCGCCTATCTTCTTTATCCGATTAAAAACGGAGAAAAATGCGCCAAAGGAGAACTCCCTTTGACCGAGGCAGGGATAAAAGCTTTAGATCGATCTACTTTCCGCATTGAATTGGAAAGACCGACCCCCTATTTTTTCTCTTTGACCGCTTTTCCCCTGTTTCTTCCCATTCCTTCCCATGTCGAAGAAAAAGATCCCAATTGGGAGCAAGCCCCCCTTGTTTGCAGCGGCCCCTTTCTGATCGAAAAATCGGCTCCGAATTCCGAAATATCACTAATCAAAAATTCCAAATTTTGGAACCGCGGCCAGATAGCCCTCGACAAAATCGATATCGCCATCGTCGCGGATGAGACGACGGCCTTGCAGATGTTCGAACAAGGAGATCTCGATTGGATCGGAGGCCCTTTTTCTCCCATTCCCCCGGATGCCCTCGACCAGTTGAAAACCCGTTATCCGATCCATTTCATCCCGAGCGCGGCATCCACCCTTTGCTCTTTCAATACAGAGACGTTCCCTTTCTCAAATGGGAACTTGCGAAAAGCTTTTTCCTACGCCATCGACCGGGAAAAACTCGTTCAGGACATCACACAAGGGGCCCAAATTCCCGCTTTCCGATGCCTCCCTCCGACCTTGTTCGGCAAAAAAAATAAAAAACACTTTAGCTTCGATCCCCTTCAAGCCCGACTCCATTTCAGCCAAGCGATGGAAGAACTGGGCATCTCCCCTTCCGACCTTTCTTCTTTAACCCTTTATTATAAGCCGGGACAGATCGAGGCACGGCTCGTCCAAGCCCTGCAGAAACAATGGAAAGAAAGTCTTGGCGTAGAGATCCATATACAGCAGCTCGATTTCAAAACGCATCAACAAACCCTTCAAAAGAGAAATTATCAAATTGCTTTGGCTTCCTGGATCGCAAATTTTCACGATCCTGTGAATCTCCTTGAGAGGTTCAAAGACAAAAAAAACCCGAAGAACTACCCCGGCTGGGAAGACGCTCAGTTCCAAGCCATCTTAGACCAGGCAGCGCTTGCCGCAGACAGTGAAAAAAGGTTCGAACTATTAGAGAGCGCCGAATCCATTTTCGCCGATCATTCTGCCGTCTCCCCCTCTTCCATTGGAACAGCCCCAGCCTCCACAGCCAACGGTTGGAAGAGATTTCAACATCTCCGAGCGGAGGCATCCTCTTCGAACGGTTCCATTTGAAAGAAGAGAGAAATTGAAAAAATTTTTGAAAAAATTTAAGATTTTCTTTAACCCAATCATCAAAATCCGTATAAGGTTAGATCTTTTTCAATCATCGTGAGTTATTCTATGCGCACCTGCTTCAGCATGGATCCTTTGACCGTCGATCCCCGCAAGAGCGGAGATTTGATCTCTTCCGCTTTTTTATTCATGTTGTATGAAGGCCTAACGCATCTTCTTCCCAATGGCCAAGTAGAGTTGGCTTTGGCCGAATCGGTGGATATTTCCGGAGATCAATGCATCTATACTTTTCGATTGAGAAAAGCTTCTTGGAGCGACGGGCATCCGATCACCGCTTTCGATTTTGAATATTCCTGGAAAAAATCGCTGGATCCTGAGTTTCCTTCCCCCTGCCAGCAGCTTTTTTATCCAATTAAAAATGCGGAAGCGGCCGCGGAAGGAAAAATCGCCGCCGATCAAATTCGGGTGCAAGCCCTGGATGAGCGAACTTTGCTAGTTGAGCTAAACAATCCCACGCCCTATTTCTTGTCTCTGATCTCGTTTTGCAATTTTTTTCCTGTTCCCCGCCACATCGATGAAAATAATCCTCTTTGGGACGCCCAGATTACCCCGTATTCAAATCCCAACGGCGCAAATGCCAATCGCTGCTGCGATTTAGTCTGCAGCGGTCCTTTCAAATTAGTTAAATGGGAATGGAAAAAAGAGATCGAAGTCGTAAAAAACCCAGCCTTTTGGGACGCCGATAACACCCATCTCGAGTCGCTGCATATCAGCATCGTCAATAATGAATATCTGACCTTGGAGATGTTTGAAAACGACGAGCTGGACTGGATTTCCTTCATGCTCTCTACAATGCCCTCATCCGCTTTGAAAAGGTATAAAGACGATGGCAGGCTGACCTTGGTTCCGATGGGTTCTACGTTATTTTGCGCCTTCAATATGCACCGCTTTCCTTTCAATAATGAAAATATCCGCAAAGCTTTCTCTTACGCCATGGACCGGCAATCGATCGTGGAACAGACGTCCCAATTGAATGAAATCCCCGCAAAACGGCTGATCCCTCCCGTGATGGACAACACAGATTTGCCCCAGCCTCTTTCATTCGATGAAAAGCGGGCCCGCCAATACTTGCAAAAAGGACTCTTTGAGTTGGGGATTTTGAAAACGGATGCAGGCTCCTTCGACATCAGCGATTTGAATATCCGGTTATTCTTGAGTCACTTGACGCTCAGTTATGAAAATTCCCAAGCCAGCCGCAACGTGGCGCAAACGCTCCAGGAACAATGGGGCCGGGTCCTCGGCTTTAGGATCAAACTCGTTCAGCAAGATTTCAAAACGCAAATGGAAACAATCAGCCATGGCGACTTCAATATCGCCCTCAGAGTTTGCTTGGCCCATTATAACGATCCCCTGAACATCCTAGAGAGGTTTAAATATAAATACCTAAGCCGGAATTTCCCCAAATTCGAAAGCCCGGAATATATCGACCTTCTCGACCGCTCTTCTAAAACATACGATCCCGTAACAAGACAGCAAATTTTAGCGAAAGCGGAAGCCCACCTCCTGGATAAAATGCCGCTGGCGCCGATCAGCCATTTAAATTACGCCATCCTCTGCAATCCTTCGACGCAAGGAGTTGAATTGTCCCCCATCGGCGGAGTGCAATTCAGAAAAGCGAAATTCACCCCCCTCAAATTCCGAAAAAACCAAATCGCCGTCAGCTAAGAATCTATCTCAGACTTGTTGCATAAGACGGTTGAGCTCGCAACCTAACAAGCATTCGACCTACATCCGGCACTATTTTAACACAGAGAAAAAGAGGAAGAGAGGTAGAGAGATAAAAAATCTGAATTTTCGCTGGAGAGCGAAAATCCAGGTTCCTTCCGCGAAACGCGAAGGTCCGCGCTTCGCGGTATATTTCTTCTCTCTTCCTCTCTCCCTCCTTTTCTCTGCGTTAAAATCGCACCGGTTTATAACAGACCTCTGAGAAGCCCATGCCGCCAACCGTCGCATTCACATTGGCCATCACCCTCTTCCGCGCTTCGCGGTGGTTATAGCTTCTCTCTTCCTCTCTCCCTCCTTTTCTCTGCGTTAAAATCGCACCGGTTTATAACAGACCTCTGAGAAGCCCATGCCGCCACCGTCGCATTCACATTGGCCATCACCCTCTTCCGCGCTTCGCGGTGGTTATAGCTTCTCTCTTCCTCTCTCCCTCCTTTTCTCTGCGTTAAAATCGCACCGGTTTATAACAGACCTCTGAGAAGCCCATGCCGCCAACCGTCGCATTCACATTGGCCATCACCCTCTTCCGCGCTTCGCGGTGGTTATAGCTTCTCTCTTCCTCTCTCCCTCCTTTTCTCTGCGTTAAAATCGCACCGGTTTATAACAGACCTCTGAGAAGCCCATGCCGCCAACCGTCGCATTCACATTGGCCATCACCCTCTTCCGCGCTTCGCGGTGGCTATACCCTTCTCTCTTCGTCGCATTCACATCTGCCATGAAACCACTTGCTAAAAAACAATCAATATCCCATAAGTTTTCCATAAAAAATGTTTATATAAACGATATGAAAATTCTTGCCCTATTTGCTTTAGTCTCCGCTTTGCTCTTCGGATGCCAAAAAAAATCGGCAGAAGTTCCCGCCGATAAACAGTTCATGCGGATTTGCCTGAATATGGACCCTCCGACGGTCGATACGCGGAAGAGCGCCGAATTTTGCGCCTCCACTCTGAATTTTTTGATTTACGATGGACTGACCCGGATCAAACCCGATGGCGATGTCGAGCTGGCATTAGCTGAATCATTCGATATGACCCCTGACGGCCTCATTTATACTTTCCATTTGCGAAAGGCTTTTTGGAGCGACGGAGTCCAGATCACAGCCCATGATTTTGAATACTCTTGGAAAAAAATATTAAACCCGCAATTCGGATCGCCCTGTCCCCATCTTCTCTTTTCCATCAAAAACGCAGAAAAATCAGCGAAAGGCGAAGTTCCGATCGAATCAGTCGGAGTAAAAGCGCTCGACAATACGACCCTGCAAGTGGCCCTCGAAAATCCGACCCCGTATTTTCTATCGTTAATCAGTTTTTGCAATTTTTATCCGATCCCCAGACATATCGAACTGCAAAATCCTTACTGGCAGAATACGATCGATCAAAATATGGTCACAAGCGGTCCTTTCAAATTGGTGAAATGGATCCGCAATAAAGAGATTTGGGTAGAGAAAAACCCCCACTATTGGGACGCCGCTCAGATTTATCTCCCAGGGATCCATATCAGCATCATCCCCGATGAAAAAACGGCTTTGCAGATGTATGAAAACGGGGAGATCGATTATATTTCGACGGTCACGACTCCCCTTTCCATCGAAGACCTCGCTTATTTCCGGAGGCAAGGAAATTTGCAAATCACCCCGATGGGAGGACTTCTCTTTTGCACTTTCAATACGGAACTAATCCCTTTTAGCAACCGAAAAATCCGCAAAGCCTTCTCTTATGCGATCGACCGAAAATCGATCATCGAGAATCTCTATCAATTGACTGACGTGCCCGCGACTCGCTGCATTCCCCCTGTCCTGATCGGCATGCAAAATAAGGAATTATTCCCTGCAAAAGATCCCGACCTGGCACGCACTCTTCTCATCGAGGGGATCCATGAATTGGGCGTGTCTGAAGAGTATTTCAGGGACTGGATCGCAAAAACCTTGGCCCTTTCTTATGACGGCGTGGAGCACAGGAAGATCGCCCAGGCAATCCAGCAACAATGGAAAAATACCTTGCAAGTAGAGATCAAATTGCAAGAAAACGACCCAAAAACGCAGCTCGACCGTCTTCTAAACCGCAACTACAGCATCGCGCTCGATTACCTGATCGTCCAGTACAATGACCCGAATAACATTCTCGAGCGCTTCAAATATAGGCATATGAAGAAGAATCTGCCGGGTTTTGAGAATCAGAAATACATAGAACTATTGAATCAAGCCGCTTGCATGAACGATGCAAAAAAAAGGCTCGCCCTGCTTGAAGAAGCCGAAGCTTTATTAATGGACGAAATGCCGCTGAGCCCGATTTATCATTTCAATCAGGGGCTGTTAATCCATCCGAATTTCACCCATGTTGAAGTCTCCCCTCTCGGCAATCTCTTATTTCAGAAAATCCGTCCGAAAGAAAAAATATGAACGAGCCCCCAAACTCTCTCTCTTTGTTTCAAATCAAACCCTCTTATTCTCTGTCAGGGAATGATTCGGAAGCGCACAACCTTTTTTTAAATACCATCCAGCAAATCATCCATTCGATGATCCCCGAATCGCTGAAAGAAGAAATGAACGAAGAGCCCAGTTCGATTTTTTACCGCCTCAATCGGATGCTCCCCCTTTTTAAACATTCTAGAATCGACGAATCGGTCCATTCGTTCTCGCTGACCTACCTTTGCCCTGCGGAATACACCCATGGAGTGGGCCGATATGTCATCGATACTTTAAGCCGATGGCTTTATCCAGGAAAACAAATCGAGATATCCGGAGGCATTTGCCTAAATGTCCAATTTGTCCAGCATCCTATTTTAAGGTTTTTTCTCGACCAGGAAATCATATCCATCCGCAATAAAGACGAATTGGCCGCGATCAGGCAGAACTTGCCCGGCCTGATCGAAGAGATGAAAATCAATATCATGTCGGTTTACCATGCCCGGTATATCGCTTCTTTAAGAAGTGTCTCGGCGGATCAAAAGAATGGGCTCATCCAAAAGAATCTCTCCGAACTTTTGAATCATCCGATCGATGAAGAGAACCGCAGTTTATACGATCAAATGCAAGAATTTATCGCGAAACTGAGCGCAGATGAAAAAATCGACCAAGTCAAAAAAAACATCTCCCATCTCGTCCAAGCTCGGCCGAAAATCTTCGACCGGAACGTTTTTTATGAAATGACCCATCTCTCCGTTCTCTTCAGCCAGCAATTTTCTTCGATGCGGGAAACCCGCCATATCAGCAGAGTCATCGCCTACCAGTATCTTTTTAAAAAGATCCTCCAAGAAAATATGGACAAAGCTCCATTCGAGAGGCATTTGAGCATCAAGTTATTAAAAACGACTTTGAATGCAAAAGAACCGATTCTGGCCATTTTGATCGGAATCAATTTTTTAAGGGAAACCGAACGGTTCGAGACCCGCCATCTTCTTGAGGCAATCCGATCCTGTCTTCCTAACGCTCAATACATAGACCGATCTCTCATCGTCGACCGCAGGCATGATAAAATCCGTTTTTTCTATTTCGAAATCCGCAAAGAAGACTCGGGAAAAATCGCCCCCCACGAAATGAAGCGGCTGCAGCAAAAATTGCCCCATGAATTGAAAAGGCAGATCGAAAACGCTGTACACCCCATCTTCATGCCGCGCAACGAAGAAGAAATCATCCGCACTCTCATCATCCTCAGCAAACAAATCAAATACGTGCGCGACCTGCCGCAGGTCAGCATCCATTACGACATGCAGACCGAATCCGATCTCACTTTCACGGTCATCCTCGTACGGCTCCTGAAGGGAAATCCCCTGAATCAAATATTGAGCAAAGCCACAAGTTCCCTCAAAATCGACATAGACGACATCCGGATCATGGGCTACTTAAAGCAAAAACATCCCAAAGAGGCCGCCATCTTGCATATTACCTTAGAGAAGTCCCCCTTCTTCCGGCCCGACTATTCGGTCGACCTATTGAGGGCCCGTCAAAAAATCGTTTCGGAGATGACCCGTTTTCTTGGGGAATTCCGCGATTTCAACGGAGGGATGATCCTAAAGCAGGATGAAGCTTTAGAAGAGTTGCGGCAACAGTTAGGCAGCCTCTCGAAAGAAAAAGAATTACTGCTCGAGAACTATTTCTATTCGCTCAGACCCGGAATCATGCAAACGATCCACGATTCACAGCTGCTCAAAAGCCATTTCGAAATGTTGACCCATCTTCTGGACTCGGTTCGACCGGAACCCTATCAAATGAAAACGCAGTCCATTGACAAATTCTTCATCGGGTTCATCGCCGCCGCGGGTCCCTCCTTCAAAGAAGAGGCGGTCAACGCGATCGCAAAACTGAAAATTTCTTCCTATGAATTGACCACTTCCTATCTGCAGATAGAAAGCGCCTATACCTACGGGTTCATCCTTCGCGCCGATGCTCCCGAGACCGAAAAACAGCTGGAAGGCGCCCTTCTTGAGGCTCTGCGCGAATGGAGCCAGCGTTTTTCCTGTCCCGTGCCGCGGCAAGTAACGGGCTACGGAACCTAATTTTTAAGCTTCAGTGTACTACAATTGTCCGCTCGACGTTATTGAAAAGGCCTGGAACGAGTTGGTTTTTGCTGTCGACCAACTCTAGACGGACGGTGTGCTTCCCTTTTTTGAGGCCGTAGATGTAATAGGGCTGCCAAGAAGTCAGCAGTCTGTTCGACCGTCCATCGACCGTCAAGCGGACTTTGTATCCGTCGGAGGTCAATTCGCAGTTGCTGATCCAGAAATCGAGCAAAACTGGCATGTCCTCGACGAGATCGAATTCATCGCTGGGTTCGTTATAGGTCAGATAAGGCTTGTTTAAATCCATGCCTGGGCGATTCGTTTGGTCGCCCAGATAGAAATTCATCGCGACGAAGGTTCTGTCATTTTTCAAACTTTCACCGAAAGAACGGGCGGGAAACATCCGAATCGTGTGCATTCCGTCTTTCAGGTTAAAGGGAAGCGCAAATTTGTAACTCATATCGTAATACCAGCCATCTTCGTTAAAGGGATCGATAGCGGGTTCGTTCACAGGAAAATAAGGTTGATTGTCGATGAGAATATGAACGGTCTGACCCATGTTCGAATTGACAACTTCGCTAGCCCGGTCGAACTGGGAATTGGAACCGAGAGAATAACCATCTATACGGAATTGGATCCAAACGGGATTGCCATTTAAAACCTGCTCATTTTTAGGCATAGCCAATGCCAATATAGTTGTCGCAGGTTCTGGTGTCTTTGCGACAGGCATAACGCGGATCGTTTCCTTTTGCGGACGGTCAGATTGTGTCTGATCCCCAAAAAAAGCGGTGCCGACGATGGCTACAGCGGCTGTGGCGAGCAGGAGGTTCATAGATACTCCGGGTAGAAAACTGGTCATAGCTTCTTTAAGCTATTTTTTCAACCCGAGAATCTTCCGCCAATTAAACTGCTATATGCAAAGAGCTTTTCTTTTATCTTTCATCTTCTCAGAAACTCTTTTTCCCGAATAATCGGGAACTCGATGCTTCTCTTCTGTCCTGATCAGACGGACGCATCCTTGTGCTGGGCGAATGTTTTTGGTGCATTTTGAATGCATACTATACCCCCTAAAAAATGTTTGAGAAACTTTAAGATAAAAAGAAGATAAAGACAAGGATTTTTTTACAATTTTTCATCCTCTTGAAAAAATTCCGAATCCGAGGTAGATCAAAGCTATGGGATCTGAGAAATTTTTCCGCTTCCTCGTCTTTGTCGGAACACTATTCTGTGCGATAGGGGTCTTCTTTTCTCTATTCGCCCAAAATACGAATACCTATTTCGGACCTCATGCTCCTGTCCCCGGCAATCCCCATTTAGTCAGAGTCCAGGTATTAGTTTACGATAGCGCCGAAGCAAGCGGGCTCGAAATCCAAAGCGCGACTTTTCTTCGGGAGGACATCCCGTTGAAGCCTCGCGATATCCATGGATTTAGAGGGGAAGGGACATTTCAGGTTAAGCCAGGGACTTATAAACTCAAATGGGTCGTACAGCGGGATAAGTTCATTTGGCCCCGAACGGTTCCTCATGAAGAGACGGTGAAGATCGATCCACGCGATCTTTGGATCCAGATCACGATCCAAGGCGAAAACGCCGTTATAACATAATTACTCTTGCAGCCATTGGCGGATTTTATTGGATACGCGTCGGGAATAGATCAACCCGGCATGTCCTACATCTTCGATCACAAACTGGCGGCTCGGATCGTTCCCTAAAATAGCCGTAGAAGCGCCCGGATAAACTAGCTCATCGCTTTTCGAGGCAATATGGTAAAACCGGATTTGCCGATTCTTATCGATTTCTTCTTGGATTCTCTTCAAGAGGTTGGAATTCCGCTGCATCTCACGGGCATTCCGTCCGATCCCGATCCGGGCAAGAGGCGTTCCGGCCAAAGGAGACCCGATGGTTACGATATCGGTCACTTTGCCCTTCGGCGCCACTTGGGTCGCATACCAAGCGCTCACTAAGCCTCCCATCGAATACCCGATAAGAACCAAATCCTCCCGATGGGTCTCCTCAGCGATGAGTTTGGCTTTATCATCCACTTGATGGGCGTATTCGACAATCGACCGGAACGGATAACCTAAATCGATCGTATATATGGGCCCAAGTCCAGCCTCTTCAAGCTGTTTTTTTTGAAAAAACCAGACAGAGCTATCGTTAAAGTATCCGTGGATGAGCAAAATCGGCTTTCCCAAAGGAAATCCCGCAGGTTGCTTATACGAGCGGAGCAAACGGACCGTGTGGGACAAAAGAATCCCAACGATCGCGAAACTTTCGAAAGTCATCGCATGGACCCAATGGATGAATCTTGCGAGTGGAGAGGGAAAAAATCTAGCGGTGCGGTTTAAGACCTGAATCGCGCCAAGCCATCCAAGAAGAAGGGAGGCGCCGAGAAACAGGTGTGAATAGGCAGAAGGAGAAGAAAAGAGATAAATCCCTCCTAATAAAAGAGAAAAAGCGAAAAAAAAACAAGTGGAGACCTTCGGTTTGGCCACTTCCGAGGGGGGATAGTTTCTTAAATTCGATCCCATACTAAACTTAAATATTTCATATTCACATTAATTCTACAATGTAAGACATTCTCAATATCAATGGAGGGTCTCATGCGGTCGATTTTGGTATTTGTCCACGATATTTATGAAGATCTCGAACTCTGGTATCCTAAAATCCGCTTGGAAGAGGCAGGATTTAAAACCGCCTCCGCCGGCCCGGAAGCTGGGAAAATCCATAACGGCAAACACGGTTACCCTTGCAAAGCCGACCTCTCTTTCGATTCGGTAAAAGCCGATTCATTCGCAGGTCTTGTCATCCCGGGCGGCTACGCTCCCGATAAAATCCGCAGATATCCAAAGGCCCTTGAAATCGTCAGGCAGATGAACGAATCGAAAAAAATGATCGCCTTCATTTGCCATGCGGGATGGGTCCCCATTTCCGCCAAAATACTCAAAGGGAAGCATGTCACAGGGTTTTCCGGGATCAAAGACGATCTCGAAAATGCCGGAGCCCACTATTCAGATAAGCCGGTGGTCGTAGACGGTCATATCATTACCTCGCGCACGCCAGAGGACTTGCCCCAGTTCTGCAAAGCGATGCTCCAATTTTTAGGTTAGGGGCTTTATGCATTTGGTAGGAATCGACATCGGCGGGACGAAAATCTCCGTTTGCCTTGGAACCGAACAAGGGAAAATCCTCGCATCCAAAAGGATAGCGACGCAGCCCCTTCAGGGTGCAAAAAACGGACTTAAAGCGATTGCCGAACAGATCCGCGGGCTTCTCCTTGAACATCAGATCGACCAAAAACAGATCGCAGCCATTGGAATTTCGTCACCCGGCCCTATTTCTTCCAAAGAAGGCAAGATGCTTAAACCTCCCAATTTGCCGGGCTGGGAAAATACGGAACTCGTCCGCTACTTTCAAGAGAACTTCCATAAACCCGTCCTCATGAATAACGACGCCAACGCCGCGGCGTTAGCCGAATATGAGTTCGGCGCCTCGAAAGGAACCGATCTAGTCTATCTCACCTGCAGCACCGGCATGGGAGGGGGAGCGATCGTAAACGGAAAACTCGTGCAAGGAGCCTCCGATACAGCTGCAGAAGTGGGCCATTTCGTCCTCGATATCAACGGCCCGGCCTGTCCCTGCGGCCAAAGAGGCTGTTTCGAAGCCTATTGCGGCGGCGCTTCGCTTGCCAAAAAAATGAGGGAAGAGATCCAACGCGAAAAAATCAAAACACAAATTCTCGAAGAGGCCCACGGCCATTTCGATCAAATCGACGCCGGCTGCCTCATCAACGCTGTGCGCAAAAAAGACGCCTACGCTTTGAAAATCTGGGATGAATTCATCATCCGGCTCGCGCAAGGGATCGGCGTCGTCTTGATGAATTTCAACCCCGAAGCTCTTATTTTAGGCACGATAGCCATCCATAGCGGGCCTCTTTTGCTCGATCCCCTGCAAAAACAGCTTCCCCGTTTCGCTTGGAAAGAAAACATCCGCTCCTGCCGCATCGAAGCCAGCCATCTCGGAGATCAAATCAGCGAGCTAAGCGCTCTCGCTTTAGCGAGAAACGCTCGAAAAAAATTTACTTAAATCAAATTTCTATTTATACATATCCGAAATCAACTGAGGAATAACCATGATCGGAAAAAACGTACTTCCCTTATCGCTTGCGATCTTAAGTTTCGCTATGCCTGCTTTCGCAGATCAAAATAACAACTGCTGTCCGACTCCCTGCACTCCTGTTTGCTGTCCTCCGATTGTCGAAGACTGCTGCTCGTTTACCGAGTGCCCTCCCGCAAATCAAGTGACTCCAAACGCAGGACCCCGCGTCAAAAACGGATGGAATTTCTATGGAACCTCTGCATTCACCTTTTGGACCGCCCATGAAGACGGCCTTGCTTTCGCGTTGATCGAAGACGACGCCGATTTGGCCACAGAGACGATCCCAAAATCTCCAACGACGACCATAGCGATTCCAGATTTTCACTGGCGGCCTGGCTTTAAAGTCGGTGCAGGAATGGATTTTTGCCACGACGGATGGGATGTTTTCTTGGATTACACCTGGTTCCATTCAAGCCATAACACCAAAAGCATCTCCGTCAGCGAATTTGTTTCTCCTGACGTAACGGACGCATATTGGCTCGTCAATCAACCTTATTTTATAGAAATTCTAGCCGCCGGCCCACTCCCACCTCCTTTTGTACCAGGCCCTTATCCTGTTTTCGGCTTTTATGAACAAGCTTTTGCCAATTGGGGCGTCCGGTTAAATGTTTTTGACTTAGAACTGGCCCGCAATTTCTATGTAAGCCGCCGGCTGACTTTAAGGCCCTATTTCGGATTGAAAGGGATGTGGGGCCTTCAAAAATACGTTGTTGAATTCAACGATGTGAGATCGGGAGCCATCGATTTTAACAGCATCATGGTCAATAAATCAAAAAATTGGGGGATTGGTATCCGGACCGGTTTCGACACGGCATGGCATTTCACGAATTCATTCAGTTTGCTTGGAGAATTCGCTCTTACCGGACTCTGGGAGCAATTTAAAGTCCACCGCATAGACCGCAGCAATTTCTTTGCTCCAAACCCATTAGGCATCGTAGGCGACACCGCAATCTTGATCAACCATCAATATAATTTCTATAACCTGAAACCAGTGATCGAATGGTTCTTGGGATTTCGTTGGGAAACATGGACTTGCGAGCAGCGCTATCACTTTGCCCTCGACGCAGGCTGGGAACAGCAAATTTGGTTCGGCCAAAATCAATTCCTCCGCGTCGACGCGCTGGATGCAGACCACGGCGACTTAGGTCTTCAAGGCCTCACCGCTCGTTTCCGCTTCGATTTCTAAAACTTTCCAATCAGGGGGGAAGACTCTTCCCCCCTCCGCATCTCACGAAATCGCCCTTCACCTACCCAGTCTTAGCAAGTATCAATATTCATACTTCCTTAGGGAAGCCTGATTCTCAATGCTTCGCATCTCCCTTCGATTTCGATCGAGGAGGAAGAAGCGGGGATGAGGTAGGTCATGCCTGGGCGGAAAGGCTCTTTGAAGCCATCGGCGCTGAGGGTCCCTTCCCCTTCGAGGAAGAAAAAGATCTGGAAGGTTTTTGGAATCCGCGCTGCGTGCCAATGGTCGAACACATCGATCCTGTCGACGATAAAAAACGGGGATGAGAGAAGAATCACCAATTGATGGTGCAGGTCGCTTTCAAGAGGATGGGGAGAGATTTTGGGATGGGGGCGGTCATGCCAATGTATCGCTTGGAGAGCTTCTTTTGTGTGGAGAGGACGCCCTTTCCTCTCCCAATCGTAGATGCGGTATGTCGTATTGGAGTTCTGCTGGACTTCGAAAAGAAGGGATCCGGAACAAATTGCGTGAACGGTCCCTCCCGGGATGTAAACGGCGTCGCCCTTTGAGAGTTCGATTTTTTCAATCGATTCTTGCGGTTTGGCCGATTCGATTGCTTTGAGGAAAGATTCCCGGGTCGTCCCTTTTTTCAAACCGGCATAGACCGAAGAGGACTCGATGGCGAACCACATTTCCGTCTTGGGCTCCCCCTTTAAAAGAGGAGCGGATTCTTCGTCGGGATGCACTTGGACGCTCAAATTTTCTTCCGCATCGATGATTTTAAGCAGAAGGGGAAACCGGTCGAATGATTGTCCTTCGCCAAGGAGCTTTTCCCCTTGTTCGAGGATCAGATCCCGCAAGGTCTTTCCTTTCATCGGTCCGTTAGCTACTGCACTCATCGCATCGTGACGGTCGGAGATTTCCCACGACTCGGCAATCTTCTTTGCAGTCGCAGCTCGATGGTATTTGGAAACGATCTTGGAACCTCCCCAAACGTAGTCTTGATAAATCGGTTCAAATCGAATCGGATACATGTCGCAGCAACTTGTTATGGGATGAATTTTCAATGTGCGCGCGGAAATGTTCGAGAGCCCGTTCGAACGGGGATAAGTATTTCGCTTCGATGAAGGGAAAATCGCGGGTCCCGCTCGCCTCTAAAGCTTCCAGTACGTCCGAGATGCGCAGCTCATCGACGGGACGTCCGGGAATATATCCCCCTTTCACTTCGGCGAGAAGGCCGCTATGGACCAAGTCATCCAGAAGAGGGGTAGCTAACGCAACCGGAATCTGATACTTCTTCACCAAGATTTCGCGCGACAAGGGCTTATCGTTCTTTAAAAACCTGCTCACGGCTAAATGGACGATCCATAGGCTCATCATCCTTTTGAAGCGGATGCTGATCCGTTTGGCTTTTCCTTCGAATTCATGTTCTTCCAAAGTCTGGTGCGCATAGCTGATTTCGGCGCCGAAAAGGAGAAGGAACCAGCTCGTTTGGACCCAAATGAGAAATAAGGGAAGGGCCGCCATGCTTCCGTAAAACGTGCCATAACTGCTGACCCCTATTTGAAAATAGATATATGCCCACTGGACCGCTACATAAACGCACCCAGTGAAAAGCCCGCCTACAAATGCGGAGCGGAAATGGACTTTTGCGTTCGGCAAAAAAAGATAAATGAAAGTGAATAGGAGGCAAAAAAGGCCATATGGCAGGATATTGACGAGAAAAAGGAGCCCCGAAACACCCCAGCCGGGCAAATGGAGCGCCCGGATACCGATTTCGATCTGATCGACGACGAAAACAGTGATGCTGCTGGCTAGAAGGAATAAAACCGGAGCGATAAGCATCAATGCGAAATAATCGCTGAAAATCCGCCTCCAAGAACGCATCTTCACGCCCCAGATTTGGTTTAAGATCCCTTCCAAGCTGAATAGAAGGAACGTAACGCTCCAAAATAAGATAATCAGGCCGATCCCAGCGATGACCCCTCCTCTCGCCTGTTCGAGAAATTTATCGGCGTAATCGAAGATTGCGACTAAAGCCGCGTTTTGGTCCTGGAACCGTTCCAAAAGGTCGCGGCGCAAGTTTTCATGATATCCAAACCCCCGCGCGATCGCGAAAAACATTGCGATCACCGGGACGATAGACATGAGCGTATAGTAGGTCAAAGATGAGGCGTTTAAAGTGCACTTGTCCCGATAGAATCCCCTCACGGAAAGATAAGCGATCCGGAGCCATTTGAATCTAAAACGGCGCCACCCTTTTTCCTTGGACAAAGGAAAATTCCACAGCTCTTCGCAGAAGTAATTCCTGAACTTATCCATATATTCATAACCGTAGCAAACAAATTTCTTATTGACTACGATAATCAAAATGTACTTCAAAGACCGGATCGATGCGGGCCGGCAGCTGGCCGCCGCCCTGCTTAAATATAAAGACGCTCCCAAAACGATTGCGATCGGATTGCCTCGAGGCGGTGTGGTCGTCGCCTCCGTGGCAGCCAAAGACCTCCATCTCCCCCTCGATGTAATCGTCCCCCGCAAAATCGGCTCTCCCGAAAACGAAGAGCTGGCCATCGGCGCGCTGGCCGGAGATATCGTACTCTTAAACGTAGAACTCATCTCCCAACTGTCCGTCCCCTCTTCCTACATCGAGCGCGCTATCGCAAAAGAAAAAAAAGAAGCGGAAAGAAGGCTCGTCCTGTTCCGCAAGGGAAAACCGCCTCAAGATTTCCAATATTTCAAGGGAATGACTGTGCTTCTCATCGACGATGGGATCGCGACCGGCTACACAATGAGAGCTTCGATCGCTTGGCTTAAAAAAATGAAAACGGGCCATATTATAGCCGCCGTCCCTGTTGGGCCTCCCGACACCTTAGAAACACTAAGAAAAGAAGCCGACGAGGTCATTTGCCTCCTGGCTCCCTCTTCCTTTATGGCGGTCGGCCAGTTTTACGAACATTTCCCGCAAACTCAGGACGCAGAAGTCATCGCTTTATTGAATGATGTATGAAGTATGCTTCATACTTCTTCTAAAAGTCTTTGCACAGCTTGACCATGCCTTCATGAGACATATACTTGCTTCCCCATTCCCCATCGTAGACCAGGGAGAATGTGACTGGTTTGATTTTGCCGAATCTCCATAGGAATTCCAACCCGGCGGATCCCATGTTCTGAGCCCCTTGGAAGGAAACGGCGGTGAACAAAGCAGGCGTTCCGACGATCGCAGCGCTGATGCGGCCTGCATGGAACGATTTTTGATATACGTAGCTAATTTTTTCCATGATCATCCAAGCGCCCCAGCACGTTTCCCTGCTTTCATAGAACCGTAAGCCACCCTCTGCGCGCAGCAGTTCCGATGTTCTCGATGTTTGGCGCATATCGAAGGGTCCGGCTCCATGCTCGTGGAAGCTTTGCTGCCAGTTGATGGCGCAATCAGCCTGGGCGAAGGGTTCGATATACCCCCAGCAGTATTTTTTGCCGCTGATTCCAAATCCTAAGTGGGGGACGAGTTGCCAGCTATTAATCGTGGAGCTGGCTGTCGCGTTGAAGCCAGGGAAAGAGATATTGCGGTAGTTATGGATCTGGTTATAGGCTCCCCATGCGCCGAACTCTACGTATCCGCCTCGGAAAAAAACAGTGTCGTAGAGGTTGGCAAAGTAGTAATTGATCTTTTCATTTCCTGCGTCATTGTTTTCAACCAGATGGGTATACGCGTATCCGCCCCCGATTCCGAAAAGATTATGCTGGCTGTATACATCGACCCCTAACATCGCCGCGCCTGAATAGGCGTTGAAGGCGGGGTTTTGATTTTGGGCTTTCAGGTGGGCGTATTCTCCGAAGCCATCGATCCAGAAAGAATAGCGGTTGCAGGGATTCGGGTCCGTCCAATAATCGCAGCAGTCGCCTGCCGCCGCGGTCAAACGGGTTTCGTCATTATCCGCGAAGAGGGTTGCGACTGTCGGCTGCTGATTCCTTAGAGTGTGGAAATAGCGCTGGTCGACGAGGTGCGAGCTGACGAGCTGGCTGACTCCGAACATCACATTTTGTGTGATCAAAGTGGCAAAAGCGTTCCTAGCAGGCGATGCGCTGTTCAACGCTTCAGCCAGAGTTTGTCCAGATAACTGGGCCAAAGCCTTCGTCGCAGCGGAATTGGGGACATTTTTGTTCAAATAGCGGGCAAATTTGGCCGCGTTTCCCGTCAGCCCAGCAGTGGCAATTTTCGTTGGAGTGGGAGGCGGAGGTACGAAACCATAAATTAAAGTCACTGTATTAGTTGTATAGTCCAATGTAAAAGTGAACCCGGGCAACCCGCCGATAACCGTCGGATTGAATGTACCGGTTATGCCGCCGGCGGCTGTCAAAAAGGGATAATTTTGGCCCGCCGGATAGTCCGAAGAAACGCCGTCTTGGATGACTTGTATTTGCCCTCCTCCGAGTGTAGCTCCGCCCGAAATAATATATTTGGAAGAGGTAGAAGGATCGATTTCAACTTGGATAGTTGAACTCGAATCCGAGGAAAAGGTGGACATATGCATATCGCCAATTGAATTTCCCGCCTTGATCGTACCGCCTACGATGTCTACCGCTTGAAGAGTTCCCGTTCCGGATAGCGTCGCTCCATTGACTGTTGTGGTAGCGCTCGCAAGCATCGCATTGATCAACGTCAATTGCCCCTGATTGACCATTGTCGCGCCAGTATATGTATTGTTCCCGGTTAAACTGAGAATTCCGGTCCCTTGTTTTGTAAAATTTCCTCCGGGCCCTTCGATGACGCCGGAAAATGTATGATTGCTGCTATCGCCGGCTGTCAGTGTAGCCGACCCGAGATCGACTATCGACCCAACAGCGCCGCTCAGGTTGCCGATAGTTTGCGAAAAACTATTCAAATCAAACGTAGAGGCATTGGCTATAGCCACAACGCCAGATGACGGAATGACGTTCGCGGCCCCTGCCTGCAAAGTTCCTGCGTTGATCGCCGTTCCCGTTGCGCCGGCGGCGGGAGTGTAGGTATTCGCTCCTCCGAAAATCAGTGTTCCGGTGCCTTGTTTGGTAAACCTGCCTGATCCTGAGATTACGCCGTTAAATGTCTGGTTGGAGCTATCGCCGGCTGTCAGTACAGTCGCAGTGTTCGATCCGAGAGTGACTAGAGGGGTTCCAGTTGTGCCGCTCAGGTTGCCTATGGTTTGCGAAAAACCATTTAAATTAAACGTTGCGGCATTGGCTATAGCCACAACGCCAGTGGATGGAATGACGCTCGCGGCTCCTGCCTGCAAAGTCCCCGCGTGGATCGCCGTTCCCGTTGCGCCGGCCGCAGGGGCGTAGGTATTCGCCCCGCCGAAAATCAGTGTCCCGCTCCCTTGTTTGATAAACCCGCCCGAACCCGACATCACGCCGTTAAATGTCTGATTGGTGCTATCGCCCGCAGTCAATGTAGTTGCAGTGTTCGATCCGAGAGTGACCAATGATCCGGCGACTCCGCTCAGGTTGCCGATCGTTTGGGAGAAACTATTTAAATCAAATTTGGCAGTACTGCCTATAGTCACAATGCCAGATGCTGGAATGACGCTCGCTGCCCCTGCCTGTAGAGTGCCCCCGGGGATCTGCGTCCCTCCGGAATAGTTATTCGTCGCATTAGATAAATTCAGAGTCCCCGTAATCCCTAAAACCCCAGCCTGAAAAATGCCCGGTCCCGTAATTTGACTGCTGATTGAAGAAGTATTGTTCCCAGTATCAACTGTCCCTACGACCGAGCTATTAATGGTAATGGGAAGAGAAAAACCGCTGATCCCTGCGGAAAATTGCAGTGCGCTGGTGCCGCTGAAAGTCACGCCTCCAGTCCCCAGGTTGGCCGTTGATCCAATCAAAACAGTCCCTGCGCTGATATGCGTCCCTCCCATATAGCTATTAGAGCCAGATAAGGACAAAAGACCCGTGTTTTGTTTAGTCAGAGTACCGCTGCCTGACATAGTTCCCGAATACTGCCCATTAATTGTTTCGGCAAATACGACAGCGCTATTGTTTACTATATCTCCTTGTACAGTATTCGTATCTCCCTGCAGGGTGCCCGCAGAAACGGTGGTGCCGCCACTATAATTATTGTCGGTTCCAGTTAGAATCAATGTGCCGCCGTTTATTAAGCTCAATGAGCCGCTGCCTGTCATACTCCCCGCATAGGTCCCTGTGGTAATGACTGATTGGTCGAATACCACTGCGCTAACGTTATCAATATCCCCAAGCAAGCTGTTGGTATTTCCTTGAAGCGTGCCTGCTGAAACAAAGACGCCTCCCATATAGGTATTCATACCGGTCAAAATCAAAGTTCCAGCACCCACTTTTTCGAAGGTCCCTGCTCCGGAGATGATACTGGAGATGGTCGAATTGTTTCCGTCGGTATCGATCTGACCATCGACAGAGGTATTGATGGCGATAGGGATTGAAAAATCTGGGGAGGCGATGGCCAGATTAAATTGCAGAATGCTCGTTCCGGAGAAAGTCACTTGAGTCGATCCGCCCAGATAACTTTGCAGTCCGATCGATAAAGTTCCTCCATTGATGTCTGTTTGGGAAAAGCTATTCCCTGCATTAGATAAGGTCAGGGTTGCCACTCCGGTTTTTCGCAGCGTCGTCGTCCCCGTCCCTGTGATGGCGCTTGTGATCGATGAATTCGATGGCGTATCGATTGTAGCTGTGACCAATGTTATCGATGGAGATCGCCGTCGAAAAACCCGTTACGCCCTGCAATTGCAGGGCGCTATCGCCGATGAATGTCACTGGAGTCGACCCCCCCAGAGCGCTTTCCGAAGCGATCGCTATAGTTCCTTGCTTGATGTTTGTCGCGGAATACATATTCGAAGAATTTCCCAGCGTCAGAACTCCCGCGCCGTTTTTTTGCAGCACGGTTCCGCTCCCTACTCCTGTGATTGTATTGGAGATGGTTGAGTCCTGTCCGTCGGTATCGAAGATTGCAGTGGTTCCCATATCAATATTAAGAGCGAGTGTAAATGTTTGCGCCGTATTCAATTGCAGCGAACTATTGTTCACGAATGTTACTTGGCCGCTGCCCAGGTTGGCCGGCGCTCCGATCGATACAGTTCCGTCGTTGATCAGCGTTCCTCCGGAATAGGTGTTTGTCGCCGATAGAGTCAGTTGTCCCGAACCGTTTTTTTGAAGTGTGCCAGTTCCAAAAGCTTCTGAAATGATGCTGCTGACCGTGGAATCATTTCCTTGCGTATTGATGGTACAAATATTGCCCCCGTGTAGAGTCAGAGGAGTGGTGCAAGTCAATGGCATATTGAATTGCAAAGTGGGGGTATTAATAAATAAATTAACGCTGCCGCTGGGGCTCGGCAAATTGTTGCCCGAATTGATCGCCACAACGCCTCCTTCGAGGGTCAATATCCAGGCGGTAGAGCTATTACCGGGATTGCTTAAAAGCAGGGTTCCAGTCGTCCCCGCTGTGCCTACGGTCAGCACCGAGCTTGCCGAGCCGCCCGTAATTTGACCGCTAAGCTCGCAATCAAACGTCGTTGGATCGATGAATGCAGTCACTCCGGAATTTATAAGGATAGGCGTTGAGCAAGTCGTTGCCGCAGAGAACTGCAATTCGCCGCTGTTTGTGAAAGTCAGGCCGCCTGTACCTAAGTTATTATTCGAGTTTATGGATACAGCCCCCCCTCCGATCTGCGTCCCTCCGGTATAGGTATTCGTGCCTGTTAAAGCCAAAATCCCATCATCAAATACTGTACCCACTGCGAGATTACCCGAACCCGTGCCGTCCGTAATCGCCCCGCTGATCGTAGAAGTAGTACTGTTAGCGTAGTTGGGTCTGAGCGTTCCTACGATCCCGCTATTGATTTTAATAGAATTTGCAAAAGTCGCCCCCGCTGCGCTAATTAAAAAGTTGCTGTTCCCCGTGAAAGTGATCGCGCCTGAACCGACATTGCCGCCTGAACTGACCGATAGCGTCGCCCCGCCAGCGAGGTTCGTTGCGCTATAGGTGTTTGTGCCGGACAAGGTCAAAGTGCCTGGATTGCCTGCGTTGTTTGTCAATGACAAGCTCGAGCCGCTGATATTGCCTGAAATCGTGAGTTGATCTGCGATCGACGCTGTTAAAGGATCGGTAAAAACAAGCGGTGATGTAATTGTTTGAATCCCGCCACCTATTAGATTAATGGCGGCAGCTCCGCCATTATTAAAGGTCAATGTGTTCGCATCTCCAATAGAGTATGAACTCGTGTCGGTATTATCATATGTCAAAGTGCCGATAGTGATCGGCTGCCCTAAAGTGACCGTAGCCGAAGAAGTAGTTGAAGCAAATCTCGCCGTATCGTCTGCAATATTAGGAAAAGTGCCGCCGGCGGGGACAGAACTCAGTTACCTGTCGTATTCCACTTATCGTCTGTCCCCGACCCGCTGTCCACGTGTAAGTGTAGTTGTGCGCTCAATTCCGCGATCGTTCCTGTAAAAAAGAGAAGAGCGGTTAAATAATGACACCTACCATATTGCAATTTCCTACTCAGAGTGCGTTAAAGGATTTTTATATCATCCTCTTTCCCTGAAAGGAAATAAATTTTTCACAATATGTCGTTAGAAAGTGTCTAAAAACCGACTGAAATTTGATTTTTAGAAACTCTCTAAACGGCCGGCGAAGCCAGCCACTTTTGAAAGAGATCGGACGCTTTTTGATTGAGATCGGAGCCAAGATCGATGTCTAAAAGAGTTTTAAGAAGCTTTACCGCTTTTTTTTGAATCTGATCTCCTTCAGTGCCTAAGCCTTTCTCAACTAATTTGAGCGCCAAATCGAAAGCTTGATCGATTCCTTGTTTTGCCAATCCTCTGGCCAATTTGACCATTCGAAAAAAGCCCTGTCCATCCCGTTGTTCAAACAGTTGAATTGAGCTCCGGTTTTCCAGATACGATTTCAGTTCGCCGACCGCTAGATCGGAGCCGCCTATCCCTCCTTGAATCATTTTCAGGAGGATATCCATTGAAATATCGCGATAGTAGCTCCTTACGCTATTCAGTCCTAATTCTACAATCCGCAGAGCAAAAGGACTTTGTGTAATCCGGTCGGAAATTCCTCGATCCAAGCAATACTTTTGATTTTCCAAAAGGAGTAAAAAATAATCACTCCCCTTTTTCCAGCTCAAATCATCGAGTATTTTAAAAGCAAACTCAGAGATCGACTCATGTTCAGACAAGAGCCCCTTTTCAAGAATTTCCACTCCCCTATCCAGGGAGATTTGATACTTCTTCATCAATTCGGCCGATATTTCCAAAAGAGAATTGCCATATACGGAAAAATCTCCCGCTATCTCTTTATCGACGAGATGCTGCGCGAATCGAATGCACCGTCCGTTTTCGACTAATTTCTTCAATAAACCAAAAGCTTCGTTTTTAATCAGATGGGCTCCGTTTTCCAGCTCCGATTCAAGAAAAGTTCCAAAACACTCGGAGAGAAACAGCGGAGTGTAAAGAATGGCTTTTTCAGCCACTTTTAACGCTATTTCAGCTCCTGCCGTTTTTTCAACCAATGCCAAGGAATTTTCTCCAACAACGCTCACAGCCGCCTGAGCGATTTGTAGGGGAGACCCGAAATATTGATAGGCGCAAAACACGGCAGCGCCAAGGGCGAAGAAGGAAAGGGCCTTTCTGCCCGATCTCACGAGAGTTTGCGTCCATGATGGAGAATCTGAAATCACAAAATCAGCCGTGGATCCCGGATGGAGCTCTTCGGCTTTATTTATGACCGCTTGAGCCAATTGATGGGTATAATCGCGGTTGATTAAAGGGTTAGCTACGGATATACCGCAAATCTCCGCGATCTTCAGAAAGCATAGATCGCATCTAAGGGTCGTCCTGTCCGGTTCACTCTCGTCTCCCCTCTGATTTCGATCGGCAACCGTGTCATACGTTTTGATTCGATTTGCGAGGCAGACCAAATGGACCGGGTCGTGCCTGCTTCCCTCATGGCTATATCCTGGCTTTTCAGCAGAGCACTCCTCTTTGCAGTTCGGACATTCTCGATAATCTGAAACGGAAAGTGAATAAGTCATAAGCACCTGTTTTTAATTTAATATTATACAATAAAATTAATTTAATTAATACAATTTATTTGTAATAAAAATTAATTTAATTAAAATAATATTTAATGAACGGGCGCCTTGCATAAAAACTTGGTTTTCATGAAACTAAGGCTATCATTCATTAGAGGCGTATATGTCTGTTGTTACAATTTCCTCGGCGGCCCCTGAAAGGCCGGGCATCCAGCCGAACCGCTGCGGGTTCGCTTTGCTGGCCCCCTACGCCCTTTATGAAACGGTTAAGAGCATCGCAAAGACAGTTTTCTTTTTGATCGGCGCCATTTTTTGCCTAGGCTGCAGCCGGCCGCTAAATGAAAAGACCGTCGAGCATGCCAAAAATTGTCTCTTTAACATGATCATGATCCCCGTCGCAATCCTCGGCATCATTTACCCTAGCTGGATCAATCGGTTGCAATGACAGAGGTACAAATCACAGTTGGCTCCCATAAATTATTCGGAGAATTGCAAATTCCGGAAAAAGCGGTTGGTCTAGTTGTGTTCGCTCATGGAAGCGGAAGCGGACGCCATAGCTCGCGCAATCAGTTCGTCGCGCGGTTTCTCGAATCGAAAAAACTGGGGACTCTCCTTTTCGATTTGCTGACACTCGAAGAAGAAAAAATCGACGAAATGTCGCGGGAGCTTCGCTTCGATATCCCCTTTTTAGCCAAACGGCTGATCCATGCGACCGAATGGGTAGAAAAAAATCACTCTCTTCCCATCGGCTATTTCGGTGCAAGCACGGGAGCCGCAGCCGCAATCGCAGCGGCCGTGCAAAAAAAAGACGTGATCCGCGCTGTCGTGTCCCGCGGAGGAAGGCCCGATTTGGCCAGGAGCGATCTAAGGAATGTGTCGGCTCCCACTCTTCTCATCGTGGGAAGCCTCGACGAAGAAGTGATCGAGCTCAACCAAGCGGCCCTTCAATCGCTCCAATGCGTCAAGAAACTCGAAATCGTCCCGGGGGCGTCCCATCTATTCGAAGAGCCCGGCAAGCTGCAGATCGTTGCGAATCTGGCCTCTTCGTGGTTTCTTCAATATCTATAACCTAGCTTACAGATTCGGCAGACGAAGCAGGACAGGATAAACAGGATCGCTTTGCGCCAGGATATGCAAGATACTATAATTATTTATCCTGCGCATCCTGCTTCCGATCTTGCCTATCCTGTCCCATTTTCACCTCTGGGCGCATAGCCTTCCATGCGTCTCAGATAATATGTAAAACACAACAACGTCATTATTCCGGTTTGCCTAGCGGGTTAATCTTTGCGTAACCTGAAAGTTTTTGGCAGCTTACAGATTCGGCAGACGAAGCAGGACAGGATAAACAGGATCGCTTTGCGCCAGGATATGCAAGATACTATAATTCTTTATCCTGCGCATCCTGCCTCTTCCGATCTTGCCTATCCTGTCCCATTTTCACCTCAGGGCGCTTAGCTTTCCATGAGTCTGAGATAATATGTAAAACACAACAACATCATTATTCCGGTTTGCCTAGCGGGTTAGTCTTTGTATAACCTGAGAGTTTTTGGCAGCTTACCGATTCGTCAGACGAAGCAGGACAGGATAAACAGGATCGCTTCGCGCCAGGATATGCAAGATAATATAATTATTTATCCTGCGCATCCTGCTTCCGATCTTGCCTATCCTGTCCCATTTTCACCTCTGGGCGCATAGCCTTCCATGCGGCGAGTACTTGTATAGTCCTCAACTTTCCCTTTCAGGTAGAGTTCCGCTTCTGGATAGCGTTTCTTAAGCCAGGCGGCCAGGCAATGGGTCGCCCTCCACCATTCGGATTTTAATTTTTGGGGATTGGACAACTCCTCGTCGATATAAAACCGGCCCGGATCGAGATGGAACACCTGGTTTCCTAAAACGGCCCAATTGTGCTCGACGTCATGGTCGGCATCCCCGATTTTTTTCTCGATCCGTAGGGAGATCGAATCGAGAAACCGGTCCAATAGTCGATGCAGCCCCTCTTCTCCCTCTGTTGCAAACGCAGCATCCAAAACCGAGTAAAAAGGAATCCCCTTCTTTTGAAGGACGAAGGGGATCGTATTCAAATCGATTTCAAATGTCCGGCCTCCTTTATCCGTGATCCGGATTGTCGGAAGATGGCGTGTTTCCGCTGCAAGATGGAGGTAGGCAATTCCTGTTTCTTCTTTCAACTCCCGCGCAGCGATCGCATAGCTGTTTAAATAAAAATCCTTTCGCTTCGCCCGCTTCGCAAGCTCCCTCTCTCTTTGTTTTGAAAAGAACGGCCATTCGACGCTGGCATACCAGGGATTTCGGAAATATTTCTGATTGAAAAACTTTAAAACCCATTTCCCGTCATGGCTGGCAAACACGAAGGATTGCCGGCCTTTGCCAAGATATTGAAAGGGTTGGGAAAGGATTGTTTCGATTTCTGCATAGGACGCGCCAGATAGGGCTTGCGCAGGGCGCTCTAATGGGAGAGGGCTTTCGATGAGGGAAAGCGAAAAACCGTCTGTCCTCTCATAGGCGATCCAAGACAAGACAAAAGCTACGAATAAACGTACCGCCCAAATCACTCAGAGAGAATCTCCTTTTTGAGACTTTCCATCCGCTCGTCTATATACGAGACCCATTCGGGAGCTTGTTCTTGGATCCAGGAACGCAATGAGCGGCTAAAGCGGTATACTTCTCTAACCCGATTGCGAGGGAGATAAAGATCTTGGCAATCCCAATAATTCCCAAAGTCGATTTCTATGGCGCGGCCATCCAAAAACCCGAGATTGCGGCTCAAATTCGAATCGGAATTATGGAGGCCTTTTGCCGTCCGGGCCATAAGAAGGGCGAAAACGGAATCGAGCGATTTTTTCATCTCTTCCGGATGATGAAGATTTTTGAGGAACACTTTGCGAAAAGGGTCGGCTTTTTTCTGCAAAACGAATCGATACTCGTCAAGCGCCAGACGATAGCTTCTCCCCAAAGCGTCTTTGCAGTGTAGGACGGGAAGATTTTGCGATCCCGTGTTGAGATGGAGATAGATTAGACCTGTCTCGAAACGGACCCTATTATAAGCTAGTTTGCAAGCGCTGAATAAATGGGCGGCTTTCTCATAAGAGTCCATACAGGATTTCTTATAGGGAAGGAGCCGGCCGAAGATTTCCTTAAAAAGGGTTTTCCTCTGATCAAAGCGTAGTATTTTGATCACATATTTGCCATCTTTGCTTTCAAAGACGTAACACTGGCTCCCTCTATCGAGATAATGGAACGGCTGCGAGAGGATCTCTCTCGCTTCCATGATCATTTCTCCTCCCGCATCCCACTCTTCGGCGAAGGGAAAAGCAAGCTGCAATTTTTCAACGCGGAATCCCCCAGTGAGTCGTTTAAAGACAGACGGAACAGACAAAGCAAATGACAGAAAGATAAAAAAAATTAAAATTCTCATCAATTTCTTTGGATCTCATCCGCCTTGCAAAGAAACCACTTTTGCAGCTCTGGATCGATTTCTTTAAGCCAAGGCCCGATATGTTCAACCGTCTCTTGAAATGCAGTTTTAGCCACTATTGCACCGTCGCAATTTTTCCGATAAAAACTGCCGATGTCAATTTCAAAACCAGTTTTTTCATCAATACCGTAATTTCTTAAAAAGGAGTAGTCTTTATTAAAAATGCCTTTATCGGACCGAATGGCGATGATTTTTAGAAACGACTCTAAGATATCTTTGGATTTTTCTCGATCTTTGCTTTTCAGCGAATCAGAAAATGCGGAAGCCATGAGAGATTTTTTTTCCTGAAGGACAAAAGGAGTTCGATTTAAATCGAGTTTAAAATGGCGGCCGATCCTATCCGAGATTACCGAAAAATAGGAAGGTCCCTTCGTCTCATGAAAATGGAGATATAAAACTGCGGTTTGTTCTCGAATTTCCTCAAACGCGATCCGAGAGCTTTCCAAAAGAAAATCGAGTCTATGCCGGCGCTGACTTCCGACTTTTTTCCGATATTCATCTAGAAAAGAAAAACGGCAGGCCTGCATCCAAAAAGGGACCTCGTAGCGGTCGAGCCGCGGCAGCTTCAACACATATTTCCCATCTTCACTTGCAAAAGCATAGTACTGCCGTCCTTGTCCCAAATAAGAAAAAGGCTGGTCCAACGCTGCGGCAACATAGATAGGGAGGGTTTCATTGGCTTCAGATGGAAAAGCCGTACGGACTCGCTGTATATTGAAACCGTCTTTTGCCCAATGCCAGCCTCGTCCCAAAAGAGCGAGACAACAGAGCAAAAATAAAAGAGAACCGATTTTCTTCATCTTGAGAATACGATACCTATGAAAAACAGTTTGGCGCAAGTGACTCTGATAAATATGGAATTTAATTTTTGATTAAGATATAAGGGTACGTCGAATTAAAAAAATGGAGGTCACTTATGAGAAGCATAAAAAGCAAAATCGCAGCCTTTTCTTTGTTCAGTCTAGCTTTCTCTCCCATTCTTCTATTTCAGAAAGCAAATGCGGGCGAACATCGATTTTTTCTCCCTCTGGCTTCGATCATTAAAATTTCCCCCCCTGCTCCAGAACTCTATCAGGATCTTGTCTGCACTCCTCAAGACAAAGCAATTATCGAAGAAATTGTGCTCTCGATCTCGCAACATACGAAATGGGAACTCATTTGGGAGGAAGGACGCATCAATGAGATGGGAGTTAAAATTACCCAAGTCCATCCCCTGAAATTCCTTTCCACTATCCTCTTGAATCCCAGCTTAAAAATGCATGTGATCGGTATTTTCGATGACTTCTTTAAGAGAAATGGCTTTTTGGGAAATCGTCTTATTGGAGGAAGGCCTGCTGATGGACTTGGCACCAGTTTGACTCGAGAGGCCGATAAGAATAAATTAGATCAATACTTAAACGGTTTTGCGAAAGAAATCAATGTTCCGGTTGATAACATCCGCCCCTATTTTCAAATGCGCGATTGGGAAAACCTTGTTCGTTATTTGATTCTACAGTGATTGACATCGCATCGATTGGCCGGCATCAGCCTCAGCCAGATAATCCTCCGTGCGATCCGATGATGCAAAAAATCGGTTACGCCGATCTTTATTGCACCGACGAGGATCGAAAAAAAATCGGATGGATCATCACAACCGTCGAAAATGGCGGGATCGACCTTATCTGGGAGAGGAAAAGACTGGACGATGTCGGAGACGAGATCATGCCGGTCCATCCATATAAATTTCTTTCGACGATCATATTGGACCCAAAACTTAAAAATTCTTTAAAAAATATATTCCAATACATCTTCCCTTTTAAAAAAATGGGATTCCTCGCCGGCGTAAAAAAAGGAATGGAAAGGGAATGGGGCAATTTGGAAACCCACATGGGGGAGTTCGCATCGGAAATGGGCACCACCTGCGAAAAGATCAGGCCCCTGATACTAGCAAAGGATTGGAACGGTCTTGTTTGCCATCTGCTCTCAATAGATTCAGGGCACAAGAACTAAACGTATCCGGTGTAATGATTTTAGCTCCCCGTATTTTTTGCAGATATACGGCGCTTTCCGACTCCCATCCTGGAATTCCCTTGAGAAGTTCCTCATTCGTCAATTCTCGATTTGGATTTTTTTTCGTTTCTGAATGAATCCAGATTTCTCCCCGGCTCACGCACATCAACTCCATAGCTGTCTGGCCGCCTGAACGGGTGCAGGTTGCATCGCTGCGAAAAAAAAGAGGAGCGATCACATCTTCGTTTTGAAACGAAAATGGAATGATGGATAAATTTTTGGGATAGTCTTTTATTTTCTCCACATATTCCACAACAGTGCTGAACAGAGATTGCCCCCCGATTTTATGATCGGCGCAAAATACGAACAAGTGAGTGGGAACTTTTACATCGTTTGCAATCGGGATAAAATTTCGCATGTAGTTGAAAGTCGCTTGATTCGCCGGGTTGGAACCGAGTAAAACCGTGACCATCCGGTCTCTAGCTTGAATCTGGAATTCCACTTCGCGCCCGTGTATTTTCGATTGAATCGGCCCTCTTTTAAAACTTTTTTGGATCAGCTGAAGCTCTTCATCGCTCTTGACCCGCACCTTCACGTTCATCGATTCATGCGTGCGAGGTTTGTTTTGAAATTTCTTGAAAGCTTGTCGAACATATACATCCCCGCAATGCACCTCTTTCTCAGAAAGATTGCAAGTCGACTGCCAAAATTCTTCGGCGGTCTCCCCTTCCTCCAATAGAGGCGGAATAGCGATCAATTGAAGCAAGCGGCGGCTCTTTTCGGTGAGTTTTTTTATGGGATGGAAAAAATGGGTCGCTTTCTTTGTGGGCAAATCAACAAGAACTTTTTGGAGCCTGACCTGCTTTTTCTTCCTTTTGTTGTAGATTCGCAATGCGGCAAGGATCGCCGAAGTGCCTAGACATTGGGTATCGATGATCTCATCTACATCTTCTTTGAATAGTATATAGAGGGTATGCAAGAAAATATTCGGCCAAAAGATATATTCCGAAATCGATAATTGAGCCCAAGCGCAAAAAGCTTGGTCTGCCACATCGCCCTTGATCTGGGCTTGGTTCCAACGGTTAGCGCAATATTCTCCGAGCCTCTGACCCAACCAATCTCTCAGCACATCGCGCCGGATGATCGAGATTTGAGGGTTGTTCGCCCGAGCTTCCTGCTCTTTCGCGTTTGCCGCCTGGATCAGACCTCCTCCACCGGAGGAAGTAATGATCAAAAGCTTTTTATCTTTATTTTTGGCGATCGATGGATTGGATTGATAAAAGTTCTCGGTTGACCTATATACTTCGTCTGATTGGCGGGCAGGCGGC
The DNA here is from genome assembly GCA_963713105.1 of uncultured Chlamydiae bacterium. Taxonomy (GTDB): domain Bacteria; phylum Chlamydiota; class Chlamydiia; order Chlamydiales; family SM23-39; genus CAVQKJ01. The sequence goes on along the minus strand of CAVQKJ010000002.1, from coordinate 143,144 downwards.
GCGCTCGAATCTGAAATCGACATGATCCTCTCACTCAATATATCCCACTAATTTTCTATCTAATGGGGGAATTAATGTCTGTCAACCGAGAAATATTAAAAAGAGAAAAAGAATCTCTTTGATTTATGCGCCCAGTACTCCGCTCATCACAAGGAACGAGAGTAGTTTGCATCCTGCATTGATAGCCAAAAGTTTAAATGGCTCTTTGCACCACAGCCAACCGCCAATTTGCGTTGTCAAGACAAACCCGAGCCAAATGCAGAAGCCGACAAACATCCCATCAGTGACTGTCGTGACCCCGAGGTAGCCTTCGAAAAAGGCCAGGAAATAAGCGATGACCAGAGAAACGATAAAAGCGTAAAGGAAGGTGATGTTCTTGCCTTTCATGGATGATTCAGTTACATGGCACAATTTCATCCAAGTCTTTCCAAACAGCCACCTCGAATACCAGAAAAACCCGATGATCATATTTAGGATCGCAGCAATAACAACGGTAAACGCATCGACTTGAATTCCTTCCATGTTGTCTCCTTATGATGGAATGGTTATTTGCCACTGTATCAGGGAAAGGAATTTTTTGTCTTTTTTTTCAATTTTCTGCTCACTTTAGACGGAGAGGAGTGTTGAAGAGATATAAAATAAAAAGGTTTAGCAATAATAATTTTAAATAATTACCAGTGCATTATTTTGCTTAAAAACTCTATACTGATTGGCATAAAAGGAAAATCCATCCAATGGCGGCTTCATCAGCGGTTACGTCGAGCGCACCGAATTATCACTTTGACCTCGATCACTTCGAGAATTTGACTCGGGCCGTTTCTGCTTTGACGATCGATCCAGTGAAAAACCTCGTATTCTACGTATTCCCATTTCTCGGCGCCTATTCATCAAGCTATATTCAGATGCGAGAAAACGATCCTGCTCAAGAAGCCATGCTGCCCGAAAAATATAAACGGACAATCCTGAACGAAGTGCGGGAATTGTCAGAGTTAGCCGGCATTTGCAGGAAAGTCATTCCTTATACCACTCTCAACCATCATTTTTCTAGCTGCGGCGGATCTCTGTCCATCACAAGTCCGGCGCTGTTCATGCCCTATCAGCACCTCGTTCGTCCGTCTAAAAGCCCTTTCGGACAAGAAATGCCCCAAGACCTCTTGGAGCAGGAAACTTGGTTTTACACAGATAATCAGACTCGGTTTTTAATCGCGCGGGAATTGAGACCCCTTAAAGCAAACAACGCTTTGATCCGAATTGCGATTAAGGTCACCTTGATCGCAGCCCTTTTCTTGATTTACACAAGCCCCATTGGCCTGATAGCTGGTATTTCTATGATCATCGGGTCCATTGCGTTTTATATTTTTTCTGAACGAGTGTTCGAAGGGAAAATGGACATTGCGGGAGCTAAATTATTAGGAAAAAGACTCGGCGATCCGCAAAAAGCGGTTCATGTGGCCATCGAAACTTTGGAAAAAATGAGAAAACAAAATCTAGAAAGGCGCGAGAAGTCTAAAATATCCCGCCTTTATATTACCAAATCGGGCAACAACGTGATCGACTTCAATCACCCTTTTATTACGACGCGAATCGAACGGCTTCAGGAACATTTAAATAAACTCCCGAAGCCGCAAGAAACAGAGAATGTCTCTCTTTAATCTTCTTTTTTCACATAGGCTTTAAGGATTTTTACAGCCTCTACAGGCTTGTCTCCTTGACCGGTTTTCGTCTCTTCGATTTTTTTCACGATTTCATACCCCTTCGTCACCTCGCCGAAAATCGTGTGACGCATATTCAGCCAAGGGGTCGCAGCAGTCGTAACGAAAAACTGGCTTCCGTTCGTGTTCGGCCCGCGGTTGGCCATTGCGAGAATGCCCGGTTTGTCGAATTTCACGTTCTGATTGAATTCGTCCGCAAAGGCCTTTCCCCAAATCGACTCGCCCCCTGCTCCAGTGGCTGTCGGGTCTCCCCCTTGGATCATAAAATTCTTAATGACTCGATGAAAGACGATTCCATCGTAGTAATGCTTTGCGACCAATCCTAAGAAATTTTCGCAGGTCTTAGGAGCGACCGCAGGTTTCAGAGTGATTTCGAAATTACCTAGGTTCGTCTCAAAAACGACAATTGGATTTTTCACGGGCTTTGCCTCCTGGGCTTGACAAGTAAAAATTGGAATTAAAACAGCTAAAAATAGGGCTAATGCTTTAGCAAATTTGGCCATAAACTCCTCCTGTATTTTAGGGAGATGGAGCATAACTCAAAATTAAATTGAATGACAACCTCTTTCTTCTTAATATACAATTGCAAGTTTTTTTATAATTCCTTAAAATATGGAACAAAAAAAGGATGCATTGGCTTGGGTTCAATTATTTCCTTATTTGATTTTCTTAAAGGTCCGAATCGCGAAACAGCATCAGCTCGAAACCCTGAATCCTGGGTCGAAGAGTTCGAAGCAAAAAATTCATTAAGACAGACGATTAAGATTTCCAACCACGCATGGATCGTTCTAACGCAGGCGCGGCAAGGATCTGCTCCACACCGCCCCGCCCCTCGCATGGAAGCGGAGGCGATGAACCTCTTCAAACGGGTCGAATTCCTTTGTGCGAATCCGGATAAAGGCCGACTCAAAGACCTCTGTGAAAGTTCCAATCAAATTCGGAAGGATTTTGCTTTAAAATTTCCAAGCAATGTCTTTCACGTGCTTCGAACGGCTCGTTGGGAAATCCAGCATGCGTTAAAGGAAGATCTAAACGATACAGCAAAAAACATCCTTGAAATGGCTTCCTCTCTCTTGTTCTATGAAATCAATTTATTAGATCCCTCTCAGACGAAAAGAAGAACTTGGCAGCTTTCTCCTTACAAAACTACAGGAGAATTAAGAAATGAACTCATTCAAAAAGCCGCCCTGCAAAAGAAAAGGATCGCTTTGGCCGCTGGGACTTTAATCGCATGCGGGATCCTCTATCAGCTGCTCGCGCCCATCGTTCGCCAATGCCTATCCTCAATCCCATCCTCTTCGGATCTAGGAACGCTATTCAACCCTCCAAAATCTATTCCCGTAGACAAATCTCATTCCCTCTGGAAAAAATTCTTAGATTCGCTCCCAAGTTTCGCTCTGCCATCCACTACTCCCCTATCAAAGCCCCGCTCAAAACCGCATGTCGATCCCAATCCTCCAGTTTCTCCAGCAAGACCTCGCAAACCTTCATCGAGAGCGCCTAGTAAAAATAAGAACGTTCCACCTAAACCCATTGATCCAGATGTTCCTCGTTCTTCTAAAATGGGTAAAAAAGATCCTCAAAAAGTCATGGATGTTCCAACAGATGGATCGCTCATTGTGTCCAAAGAAGAAGATCTGTTAGAACAGGCTTCGCCGTCTCGGACCTATTCTACGGAAATGGAAACCTTATCCCATGAATTTTTTTCAGGGAATATCGATGAAGCGCTGAATCAATTGGGCCGATATTCGGATCAAGAAAAGTTGAACGCCTTCTCAGCTCTCATCAATGAAATCCAATTCGAAGATCTCAAAAAAACCAAAGATCTTCTCGAAGAGACAATAGAAAACGAGCTTTCTCCTCCTGTACGGAGGTCGATTTATGAGCAGCTGCATCAAAAGTACATCAACCTCGGCTGCTACAATGACGAATTGAGACTATCGGGCACTTTGTCTTCTCTTCCATTAAGCGGCGAATCCGACAGGCCTTGGATCCGTTATGAAAGGGACTCTCTTGAAAAATTGTTGGACACCGCCCACTTTCTTCCGAAACAGTTGGCGGAACTAAAAAATGAAATGGCCCGTACGCCGCCCCACTCTCTCTACATCTGGTTCCAGCCAGATGACCTGAGTGAAATCTTCTTATCTGTTTTAAAAGTAAAAGAATCCTTGTAAGACGCATCTCGCTTGTATTCTGCCGGCCGATCAGGTATTGAATAGAAGAATGGAAATTCTCATCATCGCCATCGTCATTTTAGCCCTCTTCTTCGATTACACGAACGGCTTTCACGACGCTGCGAATGTCGTTTCGACTGTCATCGCTACAGGAGTTTTAGCCCCTTTTTCCGCCATCGTCATGGGGGCGGTTTTGAATTTTATCGGAGCCACCCAGATCAGCGGAGTGGCCCAGACGATCGCAACAGGCCTTGTTCAATCAGAGAGTGCCACCCAGCTTCTCGTGTTAGCCGCATTGATCGGCGCAATCGTCTGGAATCTCGGCACTTGGTATATCGGTCTTCCGAGCAGTTCTTCGTATGCTTTGATCGGCGGCCTTCTAGGCGCTGCCTGGATGCATGACGGCCTCGGTTCCATCCTCTGGAATGGAGTCATTGGAAAAGTGATCATCCCGATGGTCCTCTCCCCTATCATCGGCTTTTTGCTCGGCCTTGCGGTGATGAAGGGCCTCTATTTTTACCTCCGCCATCGCCCGGAAGCGCATGATAAAGCGATTTTCCGCCATTTGCAAATCGGCTCCGCCTGCTTTGTAGCCCTAGCGCATGGGCTTAACGACGCGCAGAAAAGCATGGGGATCATTACGCTCGGCCTTTTTGCGGGCGGATATCTCCCAACGACAGGGATTCCCCTTTGGGTCATCATCGCCTGCGCGATCATGATGGGTTTGGGGACAGGCACGGGAGGCTTCCGGATCATCCGGACCATGGCTTATTCAATCACGAAAATCGAACCGGTGCAAGGCTTTGCCGCGGAAGCTTCAGCCTCATGCGTCATTCTCACCGCCAGCTTCCTCGGCATGCCCGTCAGCTCCACCCAAATGATCGCCGGCAGCATCACCGGCGTCGGTACGGCCAAAGGATGGCGTTCCGTCAGTTGGAGCGTGCCGCAAAAAATGGTCTTCACCTGGATTTTAACGCTCCCCGGAGCGGGTATTATAGGAGCGCTGGCCTATCTAGGCGCAAAAGCCCTTGGTCTGAGTTAAGGGACTTCCCTCAGTTTTTGCTCAGTCTTTTTATTCAAAAAGTCTGCTTCTTGCGAAATTGCTTAACATTGGATGAATAATTGGGACTGGAAGGATCGAATGAGGACCTCTTGAACATTGCGAGAGCTTGGTCTTTATTCGTAAGGTACTTCTTCATAGCTTGATCGACAGCGCGATCTTCATTTGCCAAAGGCATATTTACAAAAATAGGATGTTTTCTAATTCTTTTGAATTCATGCGGTGGGTTTCTTGAAGATGAGCGAGAAGTGAAATTTTCTTCTAAGCCCAATAGACGATCTGTCAATGCCTTTGTCATTTCATTCGTCTTCCAAACAGTTTTCGATGCTTGAACAGTTTTCCAATCGGATGAATGATCTTCCCAATCGGTGAATACATTGTGTATTTCTGTCTTTTCCGCTGAGGAAAGCCCGCCGCATCGCAGAAGAGCCGATTCCCATTTTCCTTTTTCAAATTGTTCAACGAAAATATTAGCCGTGTTTTCACAATGAGCGGTATCGATTAAGCGGGGCATATTAAGAACCTTGGTTTTAATGTTTTAAAATAAACGTTTGATAACAATCGCAGCGGCTGCAGCGCAAAAACAGCGCAGTGCGAAATAAGGATGGCGATAAATGTAAGAAGCTGTCTTCTTAGCAGTTAGAATAAGACAGTCACAGAAAAGACCCGTATAAGTGAGCTCTCTAGGGCCAGGAAAAGGGGCAATTTCTAAAGGCAGGTTCAATTTTTGGCCGATCCTTGTCGCTGTCGCTATGACTTCTTTTTTCACAGTGAAAATATCAGCGTGGAAATGGGAGCTGGCGATCTTGGTTTTGGCTTTCAAATGATCATCGATGTAATCGACGTCTTGAATATTTAAGTACTCTTCCCGAATCTGCCCGGCTGAGGCCAATACACTTTGCTCTCCCCGGCTGATATCATTAAATATCTCCGGCAAAAAAGTATTCAAATGATATAAAACCCCGCACTCTTTTCTCCATCTTTCAGCGATCGCATCGACTCTCCAGTTTTTATAACAGCTTGACTCCGTAGAGTGGACGCGATCCAGATCTTGTTCGATCTTCAAGAATCGCTCTCCCTGTTCCCGAATCTGCTGGATATCCAATTGCGCTTGAGGATTCCTGCTAAAATGAATGAATTGGGTATGAGTGTCTTTTAATTGTTTCGAAGCCAAAATCGCCATATAAAATTCAGTAATTATTTAATCATATGTATATTAAACGAAACTAAAAATAATGAGATATTAAAAATTAATTTTTAATACGATACTCTTCTACGGGACGGCCGGAAATCAGATGCTCTTGAAGGATCCGCTCTAAAACGGCTGGATTGCAAGAGTGATACCAAACGCCCTCAGGATAGACAACGGCGATCGGGCCTTGCGCGCAAATCCGAAGGCAGTTCGCCTTCGTGCGCCAAAGGTGGATTTGAGAGGGTGTTTGAAGATTGACCTCTTCGATGCGCCGCTTCAGATAATCCCAAGCAGCTAACCCTTCTTCCTGCTGGCAGCATTTCGGTTTCGCCGCATCGCAGCAAAGAAAAATATGGCGCCCTGGCTGATTCAGTTTGTGCTTTTGGGCGGCGAGTTGCAGCGGATCCATCTATTCTCCTTTCATCTGTCTGTCGAGCCATTCTTCGCCAGCATCGAGGATTTCACCGTAAGAGATTTTGATTTCATATTCACTCGGAAGGTCTGTCGGTTTGGGAAGGATCGAGACTCCAGCTTCCTTACCGGCCTGGACCAATGCATCGACAAAGCGGATTGCCTCCTGTCGCGAGACGTAAGGGTTGTTTTCGCGATGAAGTACCAAGACCGGGCAATCGATCTCTTCCAGCCTTTCGATGGGCGAGCGGAGAGTATAATTGGCCAAGTCGATCTCAACATCGTAATTCCAATCTATGAAACGTCTCGTCAACAGGTCGTCGGGGTTTAAATGCGGCACTAAATCGTAACATCCATTTGCGCTCAAAACACAAGCCACATCGTTTCTGTCAGCGGCAGAGAGCAAAGCGGCTGTGCTTCCTAGGCCAAATCCGACTAAACCGAATTCTGAAACTCCCATTTGCGTTTTGATCGCATCGAGGGCTTTATGGACGGACCTCATCGTAAAGGGGCCGCAATAGTCCTTTCTTCCGGTAGAGCGCCCGTAGCCAGGCATCGAAATGGCAGCGATTGCATAACCTTTATCCACCCAATATTGGAAATGCTTGGGGGCGATCCCTCCGGCTCCCCTCTCGGTAGCTCCATGTAAAAAGATGAGGAGGGGGAAGGTTTGGCGAGCGGGCTTTTGGGTTATAATCTCGATCTGATGATGCCAGACTTCGCCGGTGTCGAGAAGGGAGGTTGTGGGTTCGGTGGATTGAGCGAGGAGAGGGAGAGAGAGGATAAGAGCGGAAAGGAGTTTGCGAAAAGAGGTCATTTGGAAGGACTCCATTTGGAAATCGCGGCTAATATAGCGAAATCTCAAAATAAAACCCAGAATAGCGATACTCAAAAAAAGAAATAAAAGGCAAATCTCTGTCTCTAAGACACTAATTAATTTGAAAACGATGAAGCAGTTTCCTGATTTTTGATTTCCCCTGGATCTTTTTGAACAGTCTTTCCAGAGGGAAACATAATTGCCGCTCCGATTGTCATGAGCAATCCAGTTGCCAAAAGCAAATCGATCACATTTCTATCTATTCGATGCTCCGTCAGAATTCCCGCAGCGACAGCAACCATCGTTAAATTGGGACAAAATAAAAGAAAAAATCGACGAGGCACCTCTATCCGTGCCATCCATCTAAAGATAACAAAACGGAGGCCGAATAAAATCGCCCCGATAAGGATTCCAGCAGGGAGAATATATGGGAATAAATGCGAGGGAGAAATTCTGGACCCCAAACTGATAAAAAATAAAGGAATCAATACATTTTGGGCGATCGGCTGTAATTCATCTTCGAATTTAATGCCCCTGTGTGTGGCGGAACTCATAAAAAGACCTAAAAAAAAGCCAGTTTTTGCTGCTGAGAGCCCAAGCCGTTCACCGATCATTGTAATAGTGAAAAGAATCAAGAGGATCTGATGGATTTTCCATCTTCCCGCGTTCTCTATGAGACGGCTGAACTGCTGATGAATTTTGCCGGAGAATAATCGAATGATTAGGATAAACCCAAAGATGCTTGAGCTTTGGAAAATGATTTGCAGCGACCATCCATGGACGCAAAGAATTTCTGAAACAGCGAGAATAAACAAGGATAATATCTCTAAAACGACCATAGCCAAGAGAATATTCTTCATTGAAGACTCATCGATCGCCCCCTTTTGGCTTTCCAGAAGACTGTAGCTGATTCCCAAAGAGCAGGCATTGATCCCAGCTCCGGCGACAAGACCTGTGATCGGTCCAAAGCCTAAGGTCCAACTTAAAAGAATAAATAATGGGATCTGAACGAGAAGCCATGTGAAAACAAATGGAAACGATTTGCGCAGCGTCCCCACCGGCGGAAGGTCGATTTCCAGACCAACCATAAATAAAAGCAAAATGAAACCTACTTTTCCAATTTCATCCAGCATAAAATGAGTATCGAGTTTGAGAAAATCTCCTAAAGCCACCCCCAACAGAAGGAATGCCGAATAAAGAAGGGCTGGACGATTCAGCCATCTGCATATGGAAGGAAAAACAAGAATCGCAGCGATCGCTATCGCAATGGTTTCAATCGTCGTCATAAATTTTCTCTAAATTTCATGTTAGAATATACGATTTTTGTGACTCAAACAACTTATTACTCCGCTAGTCAAACAAGCGACAGAGAGCGCCAGCGAGGCAAAGCCAGATTGATCCGAACGACGAGAGGCATAGCCAAAGGCTAGACCGAGGAGGAGGATCAATATGGCAAAGCCGCAGCAAGCTATATGTCGCTTGTTTGCCTAGCGGAGTAATAAATAGACGCAAATATGGAAAAACGAACAATGCCGAGAAATGCCCCCTCTGGATTGAATTTTGAAATGCCATGACGGGTGGCTGCCGTTAAACCATTGGATGGTTACTGTCTAGAAGTGAAAGTGTTTTCGGCTTCAAACTTGGCTCACGCAATTTTTAGATTATTGGGATCGCCTGCATTAATAACGAGCGGAAACAGCTTCGCTTGCTTGTCCTTTGACAGCTTCGATAAATCCAAATCTCTATAGAGCTGTCGGAATTCGATATTTTTCACATTTAGGTATTCCATCGCGTGTAGTTTAAACTTATACTTGTTCTTCCCGAGAAGTTCCCTGATTTGTAGCAGCGGATTAAATTTCGGTTTTTTCGTTATCGGGTTCAATATGCTGCTCGAATTTTCTTTATCGTAACATTCTCACATTTTAGCTCCAATGATTTCATACTATGTCATTTTATCTCAAACGATTACAACTTATGATATGAGGCTCAAAGATCTTTTGCGAAAAAAAAGAGCCAATAATTTGACTTGCTTGAGGATTTGATGCGAAGGACGATTTACAAACGCAAAAAAGATTGAATAGCGGTCGACACACACTGACGCGTTCTTTCTTCCAAAAAAAGACCTCAGGATTGGTGGATATAAGCTAGAAGGCGCGCTCGAGGCGTCGCGCTTGACGGTGGATGCACTCCGGATTCCCCTCACGGCGAACTGCGAAGGCAGTTCGTCCTGCCGGGGCGGCGGTCAAAATCGGTTTTGCGTTGCAAAACATCGATTTTGACTCAAATCCTACCACAGAACGCACATTAGTGCGTTCTTTCTTCCAAAAAAAAACCTCAGCGAAGGCTGAGGTTTTTTGTCGGAAGAGGTAGGATTCGAACCCACGGACCCCTGACGGGCCTCCTGTTTTCAAGACAGGCGCAATCGGCCACTCTGCCACTCTTCCATGAAATTAAGCATAAATTTTAAATGTCTCTGAGCAGATAACTTCAAGTAAATTGTTCTAGAAAACGAGATCGTTTTCCGTGAAGAGGCGGATGTCCGGGATGTCGTCGTAGAAGCATGGCCAGCCGCTCGATCCCCATCCCCCAAGCATAGCCAGAATAGATTTCTGGATCGATGTTCCCTTTTTTTAAAACGTTGGGATGGATCATGCCTGCGCCGAGGATCTCCAGCCAGCCGGTATGTTTGCAAATGCGGCATCCCGTCCTTTGCAGGCAGTGCAGCGGACGTCGACTTCCATACCCGGCTCGACAAAGGGAAAATAGCTGGGGCGAAAGCGGGTCTTGACTTTTTCGCCGAGAAGCTTGTGGAAAAATTCATCCATCGTCGAAAGAAGATCGGCAAAGGTGACGCTCTTTGTCGATGTAAAACCCTTCGATTTGATGGAAAAAAACATGGGAGCGGGCCGAAATATCCTCGTTGCGGAAACAGCGCCCGGAGCAATGATCCGGATGGGGGGAGAATGATTCTCCATCGCATGGACTTGGACGTTGCTGGTATGGGTGCGGAGAAGCAGATCCGCTGTGCGCTGAGATAAAAAGTGTCTTGCATGTCGCGGGCGGGATGGTCCGGCGCGAAATTGAGCCCTTCGAAATTGTAATAGTCGGTGTCGACGTCGGGCCCAAGTTGGACGGAAAAACCCATGCCGATGAGAATATCGATGATCCGGTTGCATCATTTGGTTGATCGGATGGACCCGGCCTAGGAAACGAGCGGCGGCCGGGAAGGGTGGCATCGATCCATTCTTCTTTGAAGCCGCTCGTTCATCTCCTGCTGTTTGAGGCGGGCCAAGACTGTGGTCGCAATGGGAAACGAGCTCTTCTTTGAGATCGTTGATCAGCTTGCCCATATGCGGCCTTCTTCGCGCGTGCAATGCTTCAGCTCCATCATGAGAGCTTGAATAGGCCCTTTCTTTCCAAGATATTTGACCTTGATGTTCTCTAGGTCTTTGGTAGAAGAGGCCTCCTTCAGCTCGCGCATGAAATGGGAACGGAGTTCGCCCAATTTGCTCGGGAAGAGAGGCCATAGGATCTCTAGCTTGAAGCTGCTCAAGCCCTTGTTTCGCTGTAGCCGCAATCGCGGTGAATGCGCCTGGATCGCGAATGGCGAGTTCAGCGAGAACCATTTCCGGTTGATCTCGCAGCCCATGCCGCTTCAAGCCATTGATCAGCTTGCTGTAAGACATGCCGTTGATTTTTGCAGCAACGCCAATCCGCATGATCCAAAGGCTGCGAAAATCGCGCTTGCGCAATTTTCGGTGCTTGTAATTGAATGCCAGCGCAGACATCAAGGCGTCTTTGCTGAGCTTCAAGTGGTTTTTTCGGTCTCCGTAAAACCCTTTGCAGCGCTTGAGCAGTTTTTTGCTTCTTGCGTCGGGCTGCGACCGCATTCGTAATTCTTACCATTGTACTCTTAGACTCCCATCATGATCTTATACATTTTCACTTGGCCTTCATCGACAAGCCGAGATTTGGCCAAACTGCGCTTTCGGTTCGCGCTTTTCTTTGTTAAAATATGGCGGCGTCCAGGACGGGTTCTTTTCAATTTCCCCGTTCCGGTCACTTTGAATCGGGCTTTCATCAGCCTTGCGGGTTTTCATTTTAGGCACGGCTGTTTCTCCTTTTTTGCTTTTGTTCGCGATGGCAGTGCTTTTGGCCGCTTGCCGCTGGGGGCCAAGACAGTCGTCATCGTCCGGCCCATCAATCTTCGGGGTGCGCTTCTATCATCGAAATATCGGCAAGATCCTCGCAAAATTGCTGGACGACTTTTTCGCCCAAGATCGATATGGAGCATTTCTCGGCCGCGAAACATGATGCTAGATCCGCACCTTGTTCCCTTTGATGATAAACTCGCGGGCATGTTTCACTTTCGTCTGGAAATCATGCGTGTCGATATTCGGCTTCAGCTTGATTTCCTTGACCTTGATTTGTACTTGCGCTTTTTTGCTTTCTTTTTCTTTCTTTCGCCTGATGGTACCGAAACTTGCCGTAATCGATGATCTTCGCTACCGGCGGCTTTGCCGTCGGAGCGATCTCAACGAGATCTAGTCCCATCTCTTCAGCTTTCGCTAAGGCTTCGCGGAAGGTCAATATCCCTAGCTGTTCGCCGTCTTCAGTGATGACTCTCAGCCTGTCGGCTCGAATTTCTCTATTGATTCTCAAAGTTGTACCATCATATCAATCAATTCCTCGCAATTCATCTTCGAAAGGTACCTTTCTATCAAAAGAGCAGTAATTTTTTCAACCGAAGCCTCAACAAATTTCCGGCCGCTGCCGTCTCTTTCATTAAAACCGGCCCTATTTTTACCGCCGGCCATGGGCGGTCCAACCCATCTTCGATTAAAAATTCGATTTCTAAGGATTTCCCGCCTAATTCAATTTGTGGTTCAATTTGCGGATCGCAACCAATTTTTTCAAGGGCGCTTTGAAATCTTAAAAATCCTTTTTCGTTTTTCCTTCGGCCACATGAGTTTCAAGGAATACTTAAAGCCTAAAATATTAAGTGATTTTCGCAATGGATTGCAAGGAGGAAATCAATTCCCGCTCTTGGCTCTCGGATTGGCAAAAAGAACTGAGCTGAACGAAGGCTCTCTTCCCTGCAGTCAAAAAGCCCGTTTCCTGTTCCCAATCTCGTTATCGCCTATAAACTTCTCCCAAGCGAAGGGGAAGCCGTCCGATTTTTTTGGCTAACTCCGCATGGAAAGAGGCACGGCCGCCTTCGACGTCAATGGGACCTGATATTTCAAGGACAGCGTCAAATAGATTCTTTTTCAAAAATTGGATTGTTTGATTTTTGAGTCTCAATCCCCGATCCAGCCAAACGATCTCATTTTGAACGGCCGTCCAAAGCCTCTCCCTCTCCCCAACGGCTAAATGGTTTCGGGAAGAATAGACGTCGAATTTTTTTAAAAAATCTTTCAATTCTTCTTTGGAAAACGAGGCGGCGCCTACGATGCGGATTCCCCTCCCCTCCAACTCCTCGATTGAAAGAGCTTAAAAGCGCCCAATTCGGCGGTATTTGTTAAGATGGGGTCCAGGGCTGATATTGGTAAAAGCGCCGATTTGGACCAGTTCGACCAGCCCTTCGATTTCTTCGAGTTCATCGGCCTGGCTCATCCGTCCCTGGCTTTTGAACAGTTCTCGGGCGCTGAACGGAACCATCTCCACCGTTTCGATCGGCCGTTTTTCCCGCACGATTTGGCGCATCCGCTCTTCGATCAGGGAATGTATCTGGATGGACAGGGAGGGGGGAATAGAAAATCGCTAGGAAAATCCGACCGCGGTCTCTCTCTGCCCCCAAATAGTTCAATGCCGGGAAACATTTCGAAGAGGGCTGCGGCTGTGATTTCGGCCGCGGTGCGGCTCAATATTGTTAAATCTTTCAATTTTTCTTTTGAAAAGGAAATGGGATGTAGCTGACTCGAACAGCTGACCTCCACGATGTCAACGTGGCGCTCTAACCAACTGAGCTAACACCCCACATCAAAATTTTAAGTGTCAACATCATAACCAATCGCTGAATAGACATCAAGAGATGTTTGAAATGGAGGTTTACGACCCTCATAAAAACCCCCAGAAAGAAACGATTGCGACTCTCTCCTAAATAACCCTATGATGACACCCGAGGGAATTCAAAGAAATGATCAATATTAGAGATACTAGGTTCAGGATAATCGAAGATATTGGTAGAATAGCACCCCATTAATATAAAAAAGGAAAGGTCTATGGAAATAAATTATATTTTACATTTGGCAGGAAGGCCAAACGGCGTTTCCCCCATTCCAGAATTAAAAGAAGATGCGGTTTCTAATTTGAACAAAATCCCGAACCGGATTTTTTCCTTTTTATGCGGGACTGTGCTCGGCGGCATCGCAGGTGGGATAAGCGGACAGTATTTCTCGATCCAGCCCATAGAATTTGCACCTCTAAACTATAGCGAGGAGCACTATGCATTAAAATTATTGAGGGACGTGCATATAACAACTATTAAACCAATAAATCCCGCAATTCCAGTTGGAGCCCTGGTTGGCTGCTCGATTGCTTGGATGGTTTGCAGGGTCATAACCACTGCCTCTCAAAATGGAATCAATAAAGCATTCATCCAACGCTATAATCAAATCGCCTTAGGCTTGCAACAGCTATACGAACAAAACCCTTTAGAAACCTCAAAAATTACCTCATTAGCCGCCGATATCCTTCAAAGGGAAGCTGAGATAGAAAGAGAAATCAATAGATCGAAACTCGTTTCCATCGACCCTGGCATGATTACACAGCCGGTCATCGATGCCGCGAGAAATATCCTTCTAAAACCGAAGGCTGCTAAGGAATTGCTCGCCAGCTTAGAGGGTGTGTATGAGACGGCCGATCAGGTCGAAAGCAGGCTCCCCGTTTAGAATTACAAGGAGAATTACAAGGACAGCGACGGTCGCTGCCCGAAAGAAAAATACAACCATGTAAATGTAATTAAAAAAATTATTTTATTATTACATTTAAATAAAGATAATGTTAACATCAAACGCAAATAACAATGAGATAAAGTTATGTCAACAGTCGCGATTCCAGCTACACAACAAAAAGTTTACTCAGAAGCTGAAATAAATACTTTGATAGACAAAAAGCTCGCCCAACGGGCAATACAATGCTGTCAATGCACAGGCGTTGCTTTTGTTTTATTATCAGGATCCTTATTTTTATACATGGGCAGCGAATCACGTCGAATACATGGTTCTCATGACCCTCATCACATTATGCCTACAATAGCGGGTTTCGTTACTTTAGGTTTGGGCGCGGCGGGAGCTGGAGCGATGATTGATTGGAATTTGGTGTCTCAAAAAATGCAAGACATTGGTGTACGAGCGCGAATCATTTCCAACATCGTTTTCCAAGCAGTGCAAGAGTACCGCCAAAGAACAACAGCGCAACCCGTCGCACCCGAAAACAGAATTAATACTGAAATAGTCTGAAAATCACAGTCTCTAAGTAACTCTATAATGGCAGCCGAGGGAATGTTTGTTGCGCCAGGCTCCCTGCGCAATGAGGAGGGCCGTCAGGATGCCGTTCCGAAGGCCGATGAGGTCGCTGGTGAGTTCCGCTTTTTCATAAAAAGATTCGATCTCCCATTGAAGCTCCCGGAGCATCTTTAGAGCGCGGCGGAGGCGGTCTTTGTCTCTAACGAGGCCGACGTAGTTCCACATTGTTTGTTTGATCGTCAGCCAATCCTGGCGGATCAGCGCCCGGTCGACTTTTTCATGGCTCATCTGCCATTTTTCCACGGGCGGAAAATAGTCCTGCCTCTCCTTCCAATTGCGGAGGATATCTTGCGCTGAGGTATGCGCCCAGACAAGCCCTTCTAAAAGAGATGTGGAGGCGAGTCTATTAGCGCCGTGTAATCCTGTGCAGGAAACCTCGCCAATCGCTCGGAGGCGCCGGATCGACGTCCTCCCATTTAAATCTACCGCGACACCTCCGCAGCTATAATGGGCCGCCGGAACGACTGGGATGGGTTCCGAAGAAATATCGAATCCCTTTTCCAAACAATGCTGGCAGATCGTTGGAAAACGTTCTTCCAGCCATTTTTTATTCCGGAAGGTCATATCGAGCCAAAGATGGTCGGCGGAAGATTGGACCATTTCAGTAAAAATAGCGCGTGATACGACGTCGCGAGGCGCGAGATCGCCCTTCTCGTGGTATTTATGCATGAAGGGCTGGAAATGGACATCTAAAAGGCGGGCCCCTTCTCCTCTTAACGCCTCGGAGAGCAAAAATCTTCTTTCTCCGGGGACGTAGAGCGCAGTCGGATGAAATTGGACATACTCCATATTCATGATGCGGGCTCCGGCGCGATAAGCCATCGCAATCCCGTCTCCCCTGGCCTCCGATGGGTTGGTTGTATGGAGAAAAACTTCCCCTAGACCGCCAGTGGCGAGAATCGTCTCCTTTGCAAAGATCAACTCGATTTGCTGGTCTTTACGGTTGAAGACATAAGCCCCTACGCAAGTAGAAGGGAGATAGATGTCGGTGATTTTTTTCGAATGGTGGGAGAGCGTGATGAGATCGACCGCTGCGCAGCCTTTCAGAATCCTGACATTCCCCTGTTTTTCGATCGAGGATAGCAAGGACTGCATGATCGCTTTGCCTGTCCGGTCTTTGTGATGGATGATCCGCGGGATCGAATGGGCTCCCTCTTCAGTCAGAGATAAAATCCCATCCGCCGTCCGGTCGAACGGAACTTGGGCCTCGTCGATTAAGATTCGTTTCACCAGCTCAGGCCCTAGACGGACCAATTGCTCCACCGCTTCCGAGTTGCATAAGCCGCCTCCCGCATCGAGGATGTCTTTCGATAAAAGTTTTTGAGAATCGCTCTCTCCGGAAAAGACGATCCCTCCTTGGGCCAGGGCCGAATTCGACTGGCTCAGAGTCTCGTCGGCGCTGATGATGACAATGTCCAAATTTTTCTTAGAGAGCTCCAAAGCAGCCGCGGCGCCGGCGATTCCGCAGCCGATAATCAAGATGTCGCATTTCATGTAAAAAAACTCCGAAGACAGCTATTATACAGGGATGAATAAAAAATTTTCACCTCATTTGGATCTGGCGAAGAGTTATTGGACCGCCCATCTCCAACCCGGAGACGCGGCGATCGATGCGACGTGCGGCAACGGGCACGACACCCTATTTTTATGCCAATTTCTCTTGAAACACGCAGAAAGTTTGGTGGCCGCATTGGATATCCAAGGATCTGCGATTTTGAATACGGACGCCCTTCTGAAACAATCTCTCCCGCCCGACCAGATGAACCGGGTTTTGCTTCATAGGATGTGCCATGGAAAAATCCATGAAATTCCTCTTCCTATTCCGCCTCGTTTAATCGTCTACAATCTAGGCTATCTGCCAGGCGGCGACAAGTCGATGACAACGCGCACAGGCTCCACTCTGAAGAGCCTCGAACATGCGCTCGACATAGTGGCCTATGACGGAGCGATTTCGGTCACTTGTTATCCGGGACATGAAGAGGGAGAAAAAGAAGAGGCGGCTCTGCTTAAGTTTGCAGAAACCCTTCCCTCTTCCCGCTGGAAAGTTTGCTATCATAAATGGCCGAACCGGCCGAAATCTCCAACCTTTCTATGGATCGAGTCGGAAGTTTCTTAGTCTTCTTGACCTTCATGAATGGTAGAAAGGGAAGAACATGAGACTGGGCTGAATGGGGTGCTCGCTTCTTCTTCCGAAGAACGAGTCGAGGTAGATTTTGCAGTATCGCATTCAATGGCAGAACCGGATGAAGTACTTCTCGTATCCACATCATTTCGTTTCATCTCAATCGATGAGGGTCGGCTAAAATGAGTCCTAATTGGGCGAGGTCTCGGTTGAACGTAAATTTTTTCCTTCCAAACCGGCTTCAGGTTGCAGACTGTTGATGGCATATCCGGCAACGCAGGCCTTGTCGATTCAAGGGTTCCTTTGAAAACTTTATTAACGATATAATTAAACTTCTCTGCATCGGATTCATTTTCGAATACAACGGTCGCTGCGCCATCTACTGTTTCCGAAAAATATACGGGTTCGATGTCAAATTTTTTTCCTAACACTAGACTTGTCATTAAATTTCCTTTTTAAACATGATAATTATATAAAAACGACGAATTTAATTACACAAATTCAGAAATTATATAAAAACTGCCGCACACTACGCCAGACTTGACCTCTTTTGGATCGATGATTTTAGATCCAGGATATTGATCCTGTAAGATTTGAGGCGATAAAAGCCGAGGATAATCCCCTTTAAGCCAATGAAGGCCAGCCACGCCACCCTCTGATAAAGGAAGAATGGTTTCGACGCATTTTTTCCAATTCTTATCGGCGGAAAAGGCCATGTAGAAGGGGAATTTCTTCCCTGGAAAATGAAAAGCTAAGGCTTGGGCCAGCCTCTCGAACGCGTCGGGGTTGTGAGCGACGTCTAGGATGAGACCGCCTTTGATCTCGAAGCGGCAGCGTGGACGGATTAAAATTCCCTTCTCGATCGAGGTGTTGGAAAGGGGGATTTGTTTTTGCAGCTCTATAAGGGCGGTTTTTGCGATCGATTGGTTTTCCAAATCGTAGAAAACGGTTTCGGCGGGAGGGGCCGGCAAACAATAGGGATAAAACGGAGCGGCGTTAGGTCCGGCGATGAGAGGGATACCCGGTTTTACAATCCCCTCTTTCTCACGGGCAATTTCTGGGAGCGTAGCCCCAAGAAGCTGGGTGTGGTCATAGCCGATTGAAGTGATGACCGTAAGAATCGGATGGATGACATTGGTCGCGTCGAGCCTTCCCCCCAAACCGGTTTCGACGACGGCGAAATCGACTTTTTCTTCAGCGAAATAGACAAAGGCCAATGCTGTGAGCAGGTCGAAAAAAGAGAGGGCCAGGTCGCTCGACGCGGCAAAAATCCGGGAGAGGATTGCTTCGGCGCGATCATTGGAGATCATTTGCCCATTGATCCGGATCCTTTCGTTGAAACAGGAAATATGGGGAGACGTGTAAAGGGCCGTCTTATGCCCTTCGATTTGTAGAGCCGCGGCCATTTTTGCAGCCGCTGAGCCTTTCCCATTTGTTCCGGCGATATGGATGGAGCGGAAAGAGCGATGGGGATGGGAGAGCCTTTTGTCCAGGATTTGCATCGCGTCGAATGACTTGAGAGTGCGTCCCGAATAGGAAAAAAGGCGGGCGATGAAATCAGCCACGGTTGAGCAGCAATTGGAAAGTCTGTTCATTGACCCAAGAGCAGCCGAGAGGGATAAACGGTTTCAAAACGCCGTGGTAATCGGATCCCCCTGTCGCGATCCAGCCGCGCTCTTTAGCGATTTTCAGCCAGGGCTTCTCTTGTTCTTTATGAAGGACTGCGTAATAACATTCGATCCCATCGAAAGGAAGATCGAGAAGTTTGCGCAAAAACGAACCCTTTTTCAAAAAATGGGGATGGGCGAGGACGGCTCTCCCCTTCGCCTTGTGGATTTCATCGATGGCTTCCTTAGGAGAAAATTTAATTCCCGGAGCATAGCAGAGCCCTCCCTCTTTCAAATAGCGCTCGAAAGCCTCCTGAGGGGTGGCAACGTAGCCTTTGAGGACCATCATTTGGGCTATATGAGGTCTCCCAATCGTCCTTTTCGCTCGCGCTTTCAGAGAAAAAGAGAGCAGCTCTTCCTCGCTGATCGGCATCTTTTTTTCTGCGAGCTTGGCTAAAATCGCCCGGTTGCGGTCCCCTCTGCGCCGCTGCAGCTCCTCTAAAAAGGGTTTTAAGCTGCATTCGGCGATTTCATATCCATATCCGAGAATGTGGACCGGAATATGATCTAATTCGGAAGAGAGTTCGATTCCGGTCAAAAGACGGATGCCGAGAGTTTCAGCCTCGGCAAAAAGTTCGGGAGTATAAGCATCCAGCGTATCGTGATCCGTAATCGAAAGGCCTTGCAGTCCAGCCTGTTTAGCCAACCGAAGGAGAGCGATCGGATCGTCTGAGCCGTCCGAGCAGGTCGTATGGCAATGGAGGTCGGCCCTGAAATCAGATATCATAAATGCGTCCCGATGAACCGGATTTCCGGTTCGAGATGGACGCCGGTTTTTTCTAATACTTTTTCCTGGACCATCCGGACCAAGGACAAAACGTCGCCCGAAGACGCCGATCCGGCGTTCACGATGAAATTGGCGTGCATTTCGGACACTTTGGCCCCTCCAAAGGTCAGTCCTTTCAATCCGCATTGGTCGATCAATGCACCCGCGGAAAGACCCTCGGGATTGCGGAACACGCATCCGGCGCTTTTTTCTTTATAGGGCTGGGTTTTCAAGCGGTAATCGATGATTTTAAGCTGAGAGGGGCGCGCTTGGGGATCGGGCTGCAAGATAAAAACAGCGGAGAGGATTACCCCTTTCATCGATTGGAAAAAAGAGGTACGGTATCCAAAGGAAACCTCTTCTTTCCTATATTCTTGTTTGACCCCATTTTCATGCAGATACAGGACCGATTCCAAACAACTGAAAGTCTCTTTGCCATTCGCTCCAGCGTTCATGAAAACCGCACCTCCTACTGTCGCCGGAATTCCCGAAGCGAATTCGAGTCCGGAAAGCCCTTTTCTCGCGCTCTGCACTCCAAGAAGGGAAAAACTGTAACCCGATCCGACAGAAACGCGGGTTTCATTAAATTCGCAAAAATCGATTTTATTCAGGATAGCGAGCCCATCAAAACCACTGTCGGAGAAGAGGCAATTCGATCCTTTTCCTAAAATTAAATGCGGAAGATTTTCTTGTCTTGCAAAAAGAATGGCTTCTTCCATCGCTTCAATAGAAGAGACTTCTAAAAAATAGCGGATGGGACCGCCGATCCCGAACGTGGAAAATTCACTGAGCGACCGATTGCGCTGGCAGCTTCTCATGCTTTTTATAAATCCCGTCTAATATTGCGTTGACGAAATCGGCGCTTTCGGGAGTTCCAAATTTACGGCAAAGCCGGATCGCCTCGGAGATGGCCACGATGGGAGGGATTTGCGAATCGAAAGACATCTCGAAAAGCCCAAGGCGCAAAATCGTCAGCTCGACTCGGGAAATCCTCTCAAAACTATACTCGGTCGAGGCCTCTTTGATCTCCGCGTCGATCCCCTCTTGCTTTTCCAATACCGCATTCATGCGCTTATGAGCGTCGACCATGATCCGTTTGGTCACTTTGAGCTCGTGCATCATGAAAGAGATCATCTCATCTTCCTGTTCCGCCCGTTCGATCAGGGATCCTGGATCGAAACCATAGCTATAAAGAATTTGAAAAACAATCTCGCGGAATTTCTGTGGGGGCAACGCCATAAAATAAAAGGTGGTTAAGCGGTCAGACTATATCAGATTCCCGCCCTTTCCGTACATCGCTTTCTCAATCATATTTTTACAGACATTTTTAGTTCAAAATTGCAATGAAAGATGCTATCTTATGAAGCCAATATGATAGATAATTTTTACAATACACCTCATTATCAAATTATTTTTGAAACAGCTGTTCAAAAACCCTCGCTCGAAGAGGCGTTCCGCGCCATTACGCCCGAAAATTCCATCGAGGAGGCCCTTCTTTCCAACAGGGATTGGAAAGAAGGGGCTTCTTTAGGAAAGCCTCGTCCCGGACATCCTGAAGGAGAGGTGATTTTTCACATCCTGGAAGTTCTAGCGAACGTAGAAAAATGGTGTTTGGAACATCGAACTTCACAAAAAGACCGGTCCAAACTTCGGTGGATCGCGCTCATCCACGATACGTTCAAACATAAAGTCGACCGCCGTATTCCCGAAGAAGGGGAAAATCATCACGCTGCGATCGCCCGCCGTTTCGCCGAAGAAATTTCTATCGGCGATCCAGAAGTCTTAGAGGTAATCGAACATCATGACGACGCCTATTCACTCTGGCTGCAAGGGGAACAGGGCCAGGATTCGGAGGCGGCAAAAGAAAACCTGATTGAATTCGCAAGGCGCTTGGAAAACAAGAGTGCGAGGATTGATCTCTATCGCGCGTTTTATTGGTGCGATAACCATACCGGAGATAAAACCTCTATCCCTTATATTTGGTTCGACCGGATTATTTCATCGCTTCAAGATGAGCGCGGAGCATCCAGGCCGCTTTCTCATGGATTCCAAGCCGTTTGATCAACAAATCGGCGCTCGCTTCGTCCTTCAACTCCTGAAACCGGGGAATCATAGGGCGGCCCTTCCGCGAAATCTCCTCATGCCCTTCCATTAATTCCTTGATCATGTGTTTGGCAGAAACCCTTTTCTTAGGCTCTGGAATAGAGGTCCGTTTATGGAAAGCAGAAAAAGTTGCGTCCACTATCCCGCCGATGGCGCGGATCCGTTCGGCGATTTCATCCGCCGCATCGGCCAAATCCTCGTAATTTTTTTCAAATAGCAAGTGCAGAGAGAAAAATTCAGGCCCCGTTACATTCCAATGGAAGTTCTGTGCCTTTAGATAGACCGCGTAAGTATCTGCAAGGATATCGCCCAATTTATCGACTATTTCTTGCAGAGCTTTTTTTGAAATACCCAGATCCACTTCCATAATCACCTCTAATGGCATTAATTCCGGACACTACTTAAAAATTTGTTTTCTTGCCAATTCTTTTACTAATTGGTATTGTTGCAAGATTCCGTTTATTGGAAGTAGGGCGATGATCGGCGTCTTTCTCGATTCTGAAGCGAATGGTTTAAACTCCCATATCCATAAATTGCTCGAGATCGCGTTTAAGATCGTCGATCTGGCTGACGGGACCGTCAAAGAACACTATCAATCTGTGATCGCACAGCCGATCGAAGCGTGGGAAAAAAGCGACAAGGAAAGTCTCAAAGTCAATGGCTTTACCTGGAACGAGGTGGAAAAAGGGAAATCCCCCCGCCACGTTTCGCAAGAGATCATCGATTGCTTTACGCGACACGGAATCCGGCGCAAAAAAGCCGTATTCATCTGCCAAAACCCTTCGTTCGACCGCGTCTATTTCTCCCAGCTGATCGATTCCGACACACAGGAGCTTTTAAGCTGGCCTTATCATTGGCTCGATTTGGCCTCTATGTATTGGTCCCTTGCAATGGATAAAGCCAAAAAAGAAAAAAGCCCCCTGCCCTGGGAAACGGGTTTCTCTAAAGATCTCATCGCACACGCCTATAAGCTGCCTCAAGAAGCAAAGCCCCATCGGGCCATGAATGGCGTCGACCACCTTCTGCTCTGCTATGAAGCCGTCGTTGGGTTTCCCGCAAAACACTAATTAACAATAATTTATATTAATTCTAAATAAACTTTATAATATTTGAATTAAATATAAAATTAATGTATAATTAATGAATTCAAAAGAGAGAAATAATCTATTATGACTGCTATTAAAATAGGCAACCTTTCCGGCACCGGAGGACTGATCTCCTTAATCGATGAGTTCGCGGGAGCCGTAGATTCGACACAGGCTGAGAAGCGGAAAGAAGTGATCTCCGATTTAGCCAAACATGTGTTTTGGGGACTGAAACAGAATTGGTGGATGCAGATCATCGATGGCTCTGCGCATAAATTGGGACACTTAGTTTTCGATAAAGCCAGCGAACCTGGGTATTTTGCCGGCATTAAAAAAGGGTGCGAATTCGTCGCTGGGCATCTGCAAGAACCTGTAACAGTCAAACTTTATCAAGATATACATAAGGCCGATCTTTGCGAATCCGTCATCGCAAAAATATCTGAAAAAGAAGTGGGGAAATTCAACCCGGCAAAAGAATGCGTTACGGACGCTTCCCACCTATTCGATGCGGATCCCAAACTTCAGGAAGATTTGGGAAAGTTCAAAGAATACAAAAGAATTTACAACGCGCGCGAGTTTCTCGAACCCGATCTAATGGAAAACGCGAGAATCCTGATTCCAAATGCAAGCGATGATCAAATACGCTCTAAAGTAGACGAGGCGAAACATTGGCTCGAAGCGCGGCAAGAAAAACTGGCTGCTCGTATGGCGATCCTCAATTCCTGTATCGCACAAAAGAGCCGTTCATTAGGATTGGATAAACCCCTTTGCACCCTTTCATTTGAAGACTCCGAAGACGGGTTCCCTGAAAAGATCGTTACCCGATATGGATTTAATGGAGTAAAAGAAGCGGAGCTTACAACCATCGTAGAAAAGATTTTTGCCGACTACGAAGAAAATATGAAAAAATCCAATTCCGCCGCGGAAAAACTGGAACTCATTGCGGACCTCTATCAAGTCTTGAATTGGCTTCACCCCTTCAAAGACGGACAAGGCCGTACCACCCTCATCCTTTTAAGCAAAGAACTCTCCCGCCACGGGTTCAATCCAGCTATTTTGGACTTGCCCTACTATGCCAACTACACTCTTTTACCCGAGTGGGCGGCCTACCTGAAAGAAGGGATCGTGGAGTGGCAGAGAGAATTCATACTTCCCCATCGATATCAACCTACTTTAAAAAGGGATTGATCATGTCTCCTAGATTCATTCCTGGCTGCGATGTATATCCGATTGATATCCCCGAAAGGAGAAAAGAGGAAGAGGACGGAAAACTAAGGGATGCAAAGGTAAGAATCGTTAAAACTCTGGGTCAGCTTGGGATATCTAAACTCGATCGTGGATCGGAAATGATTTCCGAACTTGAAAAAATTCAATTTTATATCGAGATAGTTCCAATTCCAAATCCTTATGACTGTTTTGCCAAGAAATACCAGCTACCCATTCATGAAAAGGTAATTCAGATATCTCACTTTGGCGAAGAAAGAAATCAGTACTATTCCGCCCAAACTGAAAATGGCGATGAAGTTGCTGTAGCTCGAAATCGCGAAGATATCAGCGAGAGTCTTGTCGAAAGCGTCAAAATGATGATTAAATTCGTTCTCGGTTAATAACTCGACTTTTCAATTTTGACTTTGCCGCGGAAGATCCGGTAGACCCAGCCGCAGTAGGCCAAGATCAGCGGAATGCCGATCGCGACCACAATGAGGAGGATGCCCAAGCGTCTTTTGGCTCGATGCGGTGTTATAGATAGTGAGGCTGTTTAGATCGGGGTCGATCGTGGAATAGACGATTTTGGGAAATGTCCCAATCCCGAAGAGAAAGAGGAGCAGCGCGATGCTTACGCAAGAGGAAACGAAAGCCCATCCGTCATTCCCTTTCCCGATTTGATAGGGGACGTTGAAAATCGCTAAAAAGGACAAAAGGGGGATAAAGAAAAGAAAGCCATTGTCCCTGCAGCAGTCGGTCATATGGGGCATATAAATCAGCGTGGCCACGGTCGTTGCTACGTAGCATAAAATGAAAAAAAAGATCGTCCTGTTGATCCAGCGCCGCACCAAAGCGTGGACCTCCCCTTCCGTCTTCATGGCCAGGTAAATGCATCCGTGCATGGAGAAAAGGGCCACGGCGGTGATCCCGACAAGGATCGGATAGGGCCGGAAAAAGTCGGCGAACGATCCCACATAATCCTGGTGGCTGTCCAAGGGGATCCCTTGGATCACATTCCCCAAAATCACCCCAAGGACAAACGCGACGAGGACGCTGGCGAAACAAAAAACCGCATCCCAAGTTTGTCTCCAGCCATTCGATTCTCTTTTGCTCCTAAATTCGATGGCGGCCGCCCGGAACATTAATCCCGCGATTAAGAACATCAGGAGGTTGTAAAATCCCGAAAACAGAGTCGCGTAAACGTTCGGGAATCCGGCAAAGAGCCCACCCATGACGACGACGATCCAAACTTCGTTCCCATCCCATACAGGGCCGATCGCATTGAGGAACGTGCGGCGGTCAAGGTCCGTCTTCCCGAATAGATGCAAGGCCCCGACCCCGAGATCGAATCCATCTAAGACAATGTAAAATAGGATCGCAAAAGCGATGACGGCATACCAAAGCACTTCGAAGACCATAGCGAGCCCTTACGATTTCAAAACGTTCCTGTAGATCAAATCATCCGCTCTTTCGCCGATTTCCTCCGGACCATGTTTAATTTTCCGGTCGAGGAGAAACAGAAAAAGGGCGAAAAGAAGGACATAGATGCAAATAAACATGATGATCGATCCGACGACTTGAGAAGCGACGATGTTCGTCGAAACTCCATCGCTTGTCCGAAGGATTTTATAGACGATCCAAGGCTGCCGTCCGATTTCGGTGCCAACCCATCCGCATTGCTGGCCGATATGGGGCAAAACAACGGAAAAAATCATCGGCCAGAGGAGCCATCTCTTTTGTTCAAGACGGTTCTTCCTCAAATACCAAAGGCCTAAAAGGGCGATCAGGAACATGGCGAACCAAGTCCCCACCATAATGTGGTACATTTGAAAGACGACAGGGACATTGGGCCATTCATCGCGGGGGACCTGATCTAGCCCTGCAACCGGAGTCTCAAGATTCCGATAGGTCAGCCAGCTCAATGCGGAAGGGATCGATATCGAATGGACCGTTTCATTTTTGGCATCGACCCAGCCGACGACCGAGATAGGCGTATTGGGAACTGTCTTGTAAAGCCCCTCGAACGCGGCCAATTTGGCCGGTTGATATTTGGCAACGAGGCGCGCGCTCGAATCCCCGGAAATCAATTGCAGAATCAGACACCCCATTCCGAACCAAAGCCCCAATCGGATCATCGACCGGGCGATCGCGAGATGCTTTTGCCTCAGCAAATAATAAGCGCCTACGCTGATCACAAAAAAAGCCCCTGTGAGCCAACAGGCGATGAGCACATGGCAAAGCCGATCCATCGACGAGGGATTGAAGACCATTTCCCAAAAATTGGTGATCTCGGCGCGCGGGCCTGTAGGAGAGTCGACGATATGGAATCCGGCGGGAGTGTGCATCCAAGAGTTGGCGACGACGATCCAGACGGCGCTGAAATGGGCCCCGAAGCAGACGCAGATCGTCGAAAAGTAATGGAGCTTGGGACCGACCCGTTCCCATCCAAAAAGCAAAATGCCTAAAAATCCAGCTTCCAAGAAAAAGGCGAAAACCCCTTCGGCCGCCAAAGCGCTGCCGAACACGTCGCCGACGAACCGCGAATAGCGGGACCAGTTCGTCCCAAAGGCAAACGTCTGCACCAGGCCCGTCGCTACGCCCAATGCGAAAGTCAAAGCGAATATCTTGATCCAAAAGCTCGTCATTTCCTTGTATTTGATGTCTTTCGTCTTCAAATACAGCCCTTCCATGATCACCAGCATCAGGCCGATCCCGATGCTGATCGGCGGATAGAGGTAATGGAAACAGGTGTTCAGGGCGAATTGCACGCGGGAAAGGAAAAGGACATCCATCTCAAATTCTTTTTTGTAAACGTTCCTTTTTGTCTATTTTTTCCTTTAAAGTCAATGAACACTTCCGTTGTCAAAAAACAAATGAATTCACCACCGAGGACACCGAGAGCACCGAGAAATTGAAAAAATATAGTTTTCCCCCGGCGTCCTCGGCGGTTAATATTTAAGTTTTTATTTTGTTTGATGAAATAAATTACGATTGTTTATTATTTTTAAACTGTTTAAATTTAAAAAGTTTAAAAAAGGAATTTTTTATGTGTAGAATTTCATGCGATAATCTCGCTAAGCCTCTTGCTTACACTGCTGTCATTGCAGCCGCATCAGCGGCTATCCCTTCTCTTCTTATTTGTGGAATCATGAATTCTTTTAGATTTGGGATACAAAAACAGTTGATTGGCGTGGGTCCAGCCGAGATGTACAAAGATCATCCAATCAATAATCCTAATTATGTAATCGCAAAAGATCTTGAATGCACTGCGATTGGCGCGTTAGGATCCGCAGCCGTTGTAACCGGCGTCGTAGCTTTAGCTCTTATCGCCATCCGTTGCTGCACTCATCGACGTTAGAGACAATCTAGGAGACGATGTTCACACGCCTCTTTTAATGAATAAACTTATTTTCTAAACAAACGACAGCGTCCTGCAGAGAAGGTCTCTCCGTCCTTCATTCAGCATTTCTTTTATCTTTCCCATTTTTCTTTAAAACCTTACAATTTTTTCGAACCCATTCTGGATTTTCCCTAGGAAGATGAGCTTTTTCCATTCGATCACACCTTTCATCGAGATTATGATCATCGCCGTGATGCTCAATTATCTCCTTTCGTTCTTCTGGAATACGAAGTCGATGGACCTCGTATTGGGATTTTTCGCTTTTTTCCTGATCCTCGCCGCCTCGAGTTGGCTCAATCTGCCCGTCCTCCATAAGATCATGGTGCTGATCGGGAATGTCGCTGTAATCGCTATCATCATCATCTTCCAGCCGGAGCTCAGGGTCGCCCTTTCCAAATTGAGCTTAAAGAGCCGCCGCTACAGAGAGATCACCGAGTTCGATAAATTTTTAGACCAGCTCGCAGGATCGGTCTACCGGATGAGCGAAAAGCGGATCGGGGCTCTAATCGCCTTCGAGAATGAAGACTCTTTAGACGAATACGCCCAAAAAGCGGTGATGCTGAACAGCGAATTTTCCCCTGAATTGCTCGAGAGCATTTTCGCGACGAACACCCCTCTGCACGACGGCGCCGTCATTTTGAGGGATAGGACCCTCTTGGCCGCGGCGGTGATCCTTCCCCTTTCCGAGGATTCCTCGCAGTTGGCAAAATCGATGGGGACCCGCCATCGCGCAGGACTGGGTTTGAGCCACATGACCGACGCTCTCGTCATCGTCGTTTCCGAAGAGACAGGCAAAGTATCGATCGCGCGAGAAGGCATCATGACGAGAGGGGTGAAGATCGACCGCTTCAAAGGGATCATCCGGAGTATTTTCAATCCCCCTCCCAAGATGAAACTCCAAAGCAAATTCAACTTCTTCGACTGGCTTAGGACATGAAAACATTATTGATCCGCCTCTTTATCGATAATT
Organism: uncultured Chlamydiae bacterium; assembly: GCA_963713105.1. Lineage (GTDB taxonomy): Bacteria > Chlamydiota > Chlamydiia > Chlamydiales > SM23-39 > CAVQKJ01. Next base: position 114,930 of record CAVQKJ010000002.1, on the reverse strand, counting down.
GGCAAAGAAAGCTGATTTCATTTGTGTTGGCCGTGATTATCTGGATGGTGGTCAACCATTCGATGAGCGTGACCAAAGTGGTCCAAAACATCCCTGTCCGCGTCGTCAATCTCCCACCGGAAAAAACGATCGAAGGGATGCAGGTCAACGGCATTTTGAATAAGCGCATTTCTTTGACGATGAGCGGAAATAAAGCCGCTTTGGACGAACTTACAGGTAAAGACTTGGAGATTTTGATCGACGCCTCAGGCAAGTCGAATGAGTGGATCGCTACGATTACGAAAAAGAACCTCATCAGCCTCAATCCAGAGATCGACGCGTCCAAAATCATTTCCCGCGTCATCCCTTTTGAGATGATCGTCAGGCAAAGCAACCTCGTCACCGAAAAAATCCCGGTCCTCATCACCCAGCCTATCGGCGAGGCTCCCAAAGGGTACCAATTCTTAGACGTCTGGCCCTATCAGCTCTCCGTGACCGTCAATGGCCCGGAAGAAGCTGTCAAACGGTTGAAGAGCCGCGGACTTAAACTCACATTCAACCTCAATGACATTTCCCGGGCTGAACTCGACACGATGCAAGCCTCCAAGAAACAGGGGCAAGTCGACGAAATCAGTTATTTCGTTCCGAATTCATGGAAAAAGATTTCGTTGCCGCTCCTTTCCGAAATGCCGATTGAAATCGACGACCCTCAGGCCAAGGCCCTCCGCCTCGATTTTTGCAGACAGGATTTGCTCCCCATCGGTTTTTCGGTGCCGGTAACCGTGTTTTTCCCGCCGAAATACAGCGCCACCCTCAATCCCGAAACCTACTCATTGGCCACCAACGATTTCATTTCGAAGAAAAACGGGATCAAATTGGTCAATGCCCCTCTTTACGCGCAAGGCGTCAGCCGTCTTTTTCTAGACACCGTGAAAGACATGGTCCAAATGGTCATTATCGCCTGTCCTAAATCGGAAAAAGAAACTCTCCTCTGGAACGCCCAATTCATGTATCCGCATGAACTTGAAAACCGCTATGTGGCCAAAGTCATGTCGGAATACAACGACGAGGTGAGCGATGTCCAGCCCCATTTGCGCGAAGATTACTTGCGCAACCGGTTCAGGAGCTATATGAACCGGTTCAGGCTCTACACTCCGAATAACAAGAAGCTCTCTCTCAAGATCGAGCTGCAAGCAAACGTTATATCGGTAACACCGCAAAACTATCCGTGAAACATGTAGCGATTCTCAAATCCAGGATGGATGGTGCGAAAGGGGGGCTTGAAAAATACACTTCCCGGATCGCTTCCGCTTTCGTAGAAAAAGGATTGCGGGTCAGCCTGCTCACGGCCGGCTCTCCTCCATCCCCCTTATCCGGGGTTTCCTCTTATTCGGTGAAAACAGCCACCTGGCCCCCCTTTCTAAAAATGGAACAGTACGATCGTTTTACCCAAAAATGGCTGCAAGAAAACAAAACCGATCTTATTTTCGGGATGGATCGAAACCGGATGCAAACGCATCTCAGGGCGGGAAACGGCGTCCATGCGGCTTTTTTGGACAGCCGGATCGCGGCGGAAGGAAAATGGAAAAGGCTCGTTTGCTCTTTGAACCCGATGCATCGGAAAATTTTAGAGATCGAAAAACAGGGATTTGAGAATCCCCTTCTGCAAAAGCTCTTTACCAACTCTTTCATGGTACGCGATCAAATCCTCTCCCGCTACTCTGTAGACCCAGCCAAAATCCAAGTGATCCACAATGGGGTCGAATGGCAGGAAATGGAAAGCGATTTCAAAAATTGGGAGGCAGGACGCTCTGCAGCCCTCTCTCAATGGGGACTCGATCCGAGCCGCTTCCACTTTCTGTTTATTGGGAATGGATACATGAGAAAAGGTTTAGACAAGCTCCTGGAATCCCTCGCAGCTCTTCCGATGCGCGATTTCCATCTTTCTGTCGTCGGCAAAGACAAACGGATCGAGGCGTATAAAAACAAAACCCGCAGCCTCGGCTTAGAAGCCCACGTCCGATTTTTCGGCCCTCAGCACAAAATCCGCCCGTTCTACCAGTTTGCCGATGCCCTCGTCATCCCCTCTTTCTACGACCCGTTTGCAAATGTAACGGTCGAGGCGCTTGCGATGGGCTTATTTGTCATCTCCTCGAAGCAGAATGGCGGCCATGAAATTTTAACGCCCGAAAACGGCCATGTCATTGGAGATCTTCTCAATACCGATTCTCTTCTACACTCTCTAAATACCGCGCTTCAAAATAGGAAAACGGAAGCTTCGGCATCGAAAATCCGCAAGAGCGTGGAAGCTCTCGATTTCTCTAAACAAATGAAGACTTTGATCGACGCTTGCGGGTTGGTTCCATGAATAAAGAGCGAATCGTCTATTTCCTGATCCGCTGTCTTACCTACCCTTTTGCGCTCATGCCCTATTCCTGGATCCATGCGATCGGGAAATGGGCAGGCTCGATCGCCTTCTATTTTATGCCCGTTTATCGAAAACGGGCGCTTAGCAATCTCGCCCTCGCCAAAGATCTCGCTCTCTCGCCGAAAGAGCTCATCCGGACAGCCAAAGAGTCGTTCCAAAATTTAGCGATCAACTGTCTCGAATATCCAAAACTGGCAAACGAAACCGATTTTTCCCGTGTGATCCGCTGCGAAAATCCCGAGGCTGCCGCAGCGTTGCACGCCCAAGGAAAAGGGATTATCTTTTTTTGCGGCCACCAGTCGAATTGGGAAGTCCTTTTTCTCGACGGGACGTCCCGTATGAAAGGGATGGCGATCGGCAAATCGATCAAAAACAAACTCCTGTACAATTGGGTTCTCCGCATGCGCGAAAAGAACGGAGGGAAAATCATCGCTCCCCGCAACGCGGTACGCGAAGGACTGCGGGCGCTTCGCAAAGGGATTTTTCTCGGAATCGTCGGCGACCAGGGAATGCCCGAGAGCGGCTATTCGTTTCCGTTTTTAGGAAGGCGCGCCTGGACATCTCCCGCCCCGGCTCTCCTCGCCTACAAAACGAATAGCCCAATCCTCTTCGCGGAAACAAGACGCGTCCATGGAGGATACCGGATCCGCTATTCCGATCCGATCTGGCCCAACCTCTCCGAGCCTTTGGAAAACGAGATCGTCCGGATGATGGACCAGGCTCTCACCCTATTAGAAAAGAGCATCAAAATCCGCCCTGGCGAGTGGCTTTGGCAGCACAACCGCTGGAAACAACAGACGCCGCAAATCGTCTATAAACGATTCCGCCACGATTGCATCTGCATCGTTTTGCCCGAAGACAAAGCTGCCTTCGAAGCCCTCCTTCCCCATCTCCCTACGCTCAAACTGATTTATCCCCTCTCTTTCCTGATCCTCCTGGTACCAGAGCGCTATCGAAATACGGATCTTATCACAGTGGACCAGACCCTTTATTATTCCCACATTTCAGCGACACTTCTGGACGATTACCGCTTTAAACTAGTATTCAATTTCTCCGGCTACGGGGCCATCCAGCGCCATTATGAAAAAAAGAGCGCTTTCGAAATCCTCTCCCTCGACGATTTGAAACAACTCGCGTCTCCCCATCTTCCTCCAGAGATGAAAGACGATGTTTCAGAGATCTTTAAAAGAGCGCTGTGCAGATCGGGGACGCTGTGGGAGAAAAGTATGAAGTGATGAATAGGTCGAGGCAATGCCAGTTCGCCTTCGCTCACCTGCTTTGCACTACGAAAGTCCCCCGGACTTTCTTCGTGTCTTCGCAGCCCCGCACCGCAAAATAATGGAGATAGTTTTTATATGCCGGCGGAACGGTTTTTTTTAGATGATGAGTTGATGCAGGGAACTAGGGTGGAGATGGAGGGTGTCGAATTGCACCATCTGGCCCATGTCATGCGCATCAAGATCGGCGAAGAAGTGGAATTGGTCAATGGAAGAGGAAGTTTGGCCAAAGGAAAAGTCACTTCTATAGAAAAACGAAGAGCGGTGATTGAGGTCGTTTCCTGCGAGAAGAGCGAAGTGGGAGCGGCGAGGTTTGTGATGGGAATTCCGCTGATGCGCCCCTCTAAGTTGGAATGGGTGGTGGAAAAAGGGACGGAGCTCGGCGCGGACGCCTTCTGGATCTATCCAGCAGACGGGTCGGAAAAAGAAGGATTGTCGGACAATCAATTAGAGAGGCTCCGGTATATTGCGATCTCTGCAATGAAGCAATCCGGGCGGCTCGATCTGCCAGCGATCCGGATCCTCAGCCGGTTCGAAGATCTTTTTTCTGGAGCGGGAACCTATCTTTTTGGAGATACCAGCCCATCGGCGCCTTTGATTTTGGAGGTTCGCTTTGAGAAAATTTGGCCCCTCGTCTTTATTACAGGCCCTGAAAAGGGATTTTCTTCGGGAGAAGTTAAACAACTGCAGATGAAAGCAAAAGGGGTGAGGATCCATAAAAATATTTTAAGAGCTGAGACCGCCCCGATCGCGGCTTTGCCTCTGTTATCTATTCTTGACCGTTCATATGGTCTTTAATTAAATAACCCAGTCCTTTAACATTTCCTTAAAAATATAAACGATTTTTCAAAAAAAGGTTTATTATGGCAGCTATTGCAAAGTCAGAAATTCAATCTTCGCCGGCCCCGCAAACATTCAAAGAGGCAATGGCGAAAAATCAATGTCAGCTCACTCAGAACTTTCTAAAAAAATCGGACCAAATCGCAAATCGAATTCTTGAAGATAACCAATCCTGGGCGAAAGTCTATGATTCCTTGTCTACTGAACAGGTAGCTCTGCTATTTAGCGGAGCCGCGCTAGGATTACTATACGAGGTGGCTTCTCTTCGACTGGGCGAGCCCTCTCTATTTGGCACAGTGTTTAAGGGCGGCGTCGCAGCCCTGCCTTCGTTTATGTCAGCGGGCAAAAATTCAGGGAATGCGCATTACGCAAATACAAAAACAGAACAAATGAATAAAGCGCTTCCTGAAATGAAAAAAGAGTTGGAGCAGGCAGGCATTTCCGGAGGCGAAATAGGAAAAATTTCTTCTATTTTCGAAAGAGAGATTAAATTACTCCAGATAGTTAACCGGAATGAGGAGAAGAAATTCAATTCTAAGTTGGGCATCGGGTATTCTGCCGCAGCCTGGACATTGGGAACAGCGATAGGAATCCCCATTCTGCCTGCATTGTCTCTTATAACAGGCTCTTTCGCCGCATGTTTCGCTGCGGCCCAATATGGGGTAACTTCAGGGCTCAACCCCAGCGCAGAGGCGGAAGAAATCCAAACCGAGATCAAGCAACTCGGAATTCGGTAAAAATAATCCCCCTTCTTAGATTGTAAAAAAGTCTTTAGGGGGGGGTGATTAAGAAATCGTCCTCGGCAGGATTTGAACCTGCGGCCTGAAGCTCCGGAGGCTTCCACTCTATCCACTGAGCTACGAGGACAAAGCAGACATTCTATATTCCATGAGAAAAAGGTTCCAATAGAAATTTTAGAAGAAAATTCTACTTGGAATCTATCCAAAAATAAAATATATTTTCTGCCTTTTTCTTTAGAAAATCAGACAGTTTTTAAAAGCAATAAAACGTATTAAAATAATTCATATATTTATATTTGCTTTTAAAAATCTTCATCTAATTCAAGATTGATTATATTAATCATAAGCTTTATCATTTATGCGATTTTAAACACATTTGTTAAGCTTGTGTTAAAAATCAAAATATTTAAATTAAGGTTTATCTAGTGGCCGATCCTTCTAACCTGAGTTCTTTGTCCGGCGTAACTGTCAATATTCCCGCCGACAGCCGCATACTCAGCGCCCTATTGGGGATCGAACAGCCGAACCAATCTAAAACCAACGAGACGATCGCAACCCTCTGCCCCACAACTTACGACCTTTTACAAAAAGCGAATTCACACTGCCATCAAATTCTGGAAGAAAATCAAGGGATCTCCTTAAAAAAATTCGCTGCTCAAGCCCTCAGCATTCCCGTGATGTTGGCCAGCACGGTCTACGGGCTTTCCTATTGGAATCACCGCTCGCCGAATCATTCGTACTCCCTCGCCACAGCCTTCAATGAAGGCACCTGGATCATGAAACAAACGCCCCAAGCCGCCCAAACGGTGGTTTCGCAAGCCTTAGAAGTGTTTGGAACACGGACCTCCTCTTTGGCATCTCAAAAAGCCTCAGAATGCATGGCGGATCTCGCCAAAAGAATTAACACAGGAAATGGCTCTCTAAATGATTTTGCGGCGCAGGCCGAGCAGTGCGCTGCAAACTTTGACAACTCCTTGATGATCCCGATTTCTCCTGTATCCCAGGTACATCCCGCTATCCCAGGGTTCGCCGCAGCCGTTTCAGGCCTATTCGCTTTTGCTTATGCAGGCAATTACTGGCATTGGAGATCGCTCGGCGAATTTGCGAATGAGCTGCAGACTCATCTGCCAAAAATCGAAAAGGAACTGATTCAGGCCGAATTAGTCGCCGAGGTCAATCCTATCCAAGCGATCCTGAAATCTCAAATCAAACGCTTGAGAGAGATCAGCGAAATCAAAAAAACCGAATCCTGGCCAAAAGCTTGCGCCGCCGCTTCTTTTGCGCTAGCGTCGATCGGGGCTTATTTCGGAGTTCAACCACTCGCCAGCTATGGAGCGATAGCTTCCATCTATTTTATCGGCGTCGATCTCTTTAAAAACGGATTCCAATCGAAGTTTTCAGCGGAAGCGTCAAGTCTCGAAAATTTACAGCAAAGAACCGAAAGATATCTCACTCTTTAGAAGATTCCGATCCTCGGAACACAAGCCCTCTTTGAGGATCGAGCGTCACTTCTTCCCCTTCCTGGAGGACTGATAGGGCGCCATCGGCGCGGATCATGACGGGGATTTCAAAAGTTTTCGCAATGAGGGCCGCATACTTTTCAGAAGCGGTGTCGTTGATCGCATTTTGCAGGATGACTCCGCCCGCTTTTTTAAGGATCGGAAGAAACGTATTGTCGCAATGGGGAATCACGACCAGCTTCCCTTCAAGATGGTCCGGCTCATGCGATTCAGGGTCGAGAACAAACATCACTTTTCCTCTCACCTTATGCCCGTATCCTTTATGCCCCCGAACGAGGATATCCCCGATATTTTCGACCATCATCATGTTCGTCGTCCCTTTCTTCCCAAAAGGAGCTCCGGCCGTAATGACTACCGAATCGCCGAAAGAGATCAGCCCGTTCGCCAACGCGTATTCGGAAGCGGCGGCAAAGGCTTCATTGATATTCTTGCACCCCTTGCAAAAAACGGGGACCACCCCCCAGTTAAACGCGAGCTGATTGTATGTTTTTTCATCGGGCGTAAGCGCGACAATCGGCATAGAGGGCCGAAGCCTTGAAACGAGACGCGGCGTCTGCCCGCTCGCCGTGAAGGCGAAAATCGCTTTGGCATTGGCGCAATAGGCGGTTTTCACAGCGGCGACAGAGACAGCGCTGGACACGTCGTGATAATCCCTTTGGGAGCGCTTCTCGAAAAATTCATGGTAATCGAAATCGCTTTCCGCCTCTTGGACGATACTCCGCATCCGCTCGACCGTTTCGATCGGGTATTTTCCGACCGCGGTCTCCCCAGAGAGCATGACAGCGGAGGTAGAATCGTAAATCGCATTGGCTACATCGGAAACCTCCGCGCGGGTCGGCCTTGGGTTGGAAATCATCGACTCGAGCATTTGGGTCGCGGTAATGACCGGCTTGCCGTTTTGATAGCATTTACGGATCATCATTTTCTGGTATTTCGGCACCAAGGCCAAATCCACTTCAACACCTAGATCCCCTCTTGCGACCATGATTCCGTCGGAGACTTGCGCAATGCTGTCGAAATGCTCGATCCCCTGCGTGCTTTCAATTTTTGCGACCACAAGAATTTCAGGCTTCCCTTCTTTGGCGAGCAATTCTTTGATGGCGAGTACGTGGCGCGCGGAGCGGATGAAGGAAGCGGCTACGATATCGATGTCGTGTTTGCAGCCGAATTTCAAATCCTCGACGTCCCCCTCGGTCAGCGCGGGCAGCGGGATATGGGCTCCCGGGATGTTCACCCCTTTTCCGCTTTTCAACACGCCTGTATTTTCGATCTCGACGATAGCCTCATTTTCCCCTTTCGAGACGACGTGGGAAACGATATAGCCGTCGTCAAAGAGGATTTTCATGCCGGGCGACACAGCGTCGATCACTTCGACGGGATCGACGGGGATTTCATCGGGCCGGCCACTCTCTTTTCCGACCAGCTTCAGCCTCTGTTTCGGGGCTAAAGCGATAGAACCGTTCGGGAGCTTGCCGACCCGTACTTTCGGCCCATGAGTATCCAGCATGATCGCCAAAGGCTTTTGAAGCGCCTTGCGGGCCTTCTTTAAATTCTCGATGCTCTTCAGGTGCTCTTCATGGGTCCCGTGGCTGAAATTGAGGCGGGCGACGCTCATCCCAGCGAGGATCAATTCCACCATCTTTTCATAAGAGGCGACCGAAGGGCCGATCGTGCAGACAATTTTCGTTCGGGTGTGCATAAGATCATGTTACAGGAAGAGTCTTTTTCCTAGAAGAAATTGATATAATAAATTTTTTATTACATTACAAATTAAACATAATTTTAAAATAATTAAATTGTAAAATTAAATAAAATGTATTATAATATAACGATTGTTATTTAACAAATTGGATATTATTATGACCTCAATTAGCGTTGGCAATAAGAAAATTGAAATTACTGCGGATATTAACTGCACCATTTGCCTAGGCCGCAATCCTACAAACCCGCCAACAGCAAAACTCCTCCCCTGCGGACACGATTTTCATTTTGACTGTGTCCACCATTGGCTTCAGGTTCGCAATGTATGCCCCCTCGATAATCAGGTTGTTACCCGGATCCATCACATCGTCAACGGCACGGTCGAAAATGTTGCAGTGCCTGTAGCGCTTATCGTCTCCCCTTTTCTCCTTCTTGATTTTCAAAATGCCAGCATGGACGAAGTAAACACCATCTTACAAGGGCCGCTTTTAGAAGATCATCGCGGACGCGCCGTATTCGATGCAGTTAAAAATGGCCGCCTCGATATCGTGCAAGCGCTTCTTCAAGGGCAAATTTCGGAAGCGCGTCGAGGATCTGCTGTGGAAACGGCAGTTCAAATGGGATATCTCCCTATCGTGCGAATCCTTCTCCAAGGGCCAATTTCGCAACAGGATAGAGGACGCGCAGTCATGAGCGGATCGATATTCGGACGTCTCGACATGGTCCAAACGATTCTCCAAAACAACCCCCTAATTTCAGAGAACCATCGAGGGTTGGCTGTATGGGAAGCAGTTGTAAATAATGACATCGCGATGGTCGAAGAATTACTTGAAAATGGGCATATCACGGAAGACCTAGCGCGAACATCGATTGTAGAAGCCGCATCTCTCAGACGTTTTGGCATCGTCCGACTGCTGCTTCGAAATGGGCCGATTCCGCTCTCTACTAGAAACTGGCTTGTCGAATTGGCTGTTGAAAAAGGGGACCTCTTTCTTCTAAAAGATCTCCTTCGGAACGGGCCCATTTCTGAAAAAACGCGCATTAAGGCCTTTGGAATCGCCGCACGGAAATGCCACCCCGCAATCGCAACGGCACTTTTAAGGCCTAAGCTTGCCCTCTATGGTGCGCTCGGAGCCGTTGCTTACGCCATCAGTTACCAAATTGCAAGAGGATTGTATGTCCGTTAACAGCATTCGATGCGCAGTTTGTTTAAATGATCGGAATCCCGCTGAACAGGCTCAAATGGCAATGCTCAATCCTTGCCGCCACCGGATGGACGCGTCCTGTATCAAACAATGGATCTTTTCGCCGAACCAGTGGTTTCGCCCAGACAGAACTGCCACCTGCCCTCTTTGCCGAGGCGATGTCGCCGATCTGACAATTCGAGGAGAAACGAAAACTCCATCCCAAATCGTAGACGAAGCAAACCACCCGTTGCTAATTGCAATAGAAAGCGGCGATCTCGGAGCCGTGCAGGACGCAATCGCGGACAGAGAACTAATAATAACAGCGCACACTCGTGGCTTAAGCGTGATCCATGCTGCGAGATCCAACCGTTTCGATCTATTGGAAATCTTGCTTGCGAGCGGCCCTATCACCGACCCAGATCGAGGACGCGCCGTCAAATGGGCGGCTCAATCGGGCCACCTCAATTGCGTCCGAGCCTTGCTTCACAGCGGCTCCATTTCCGCAGAAGATCGGGAGACTGCGAAAATGAGAGCTCAAACACTTGGGCATCATGAGATCGTCTCGGCCCTGCAACCTAAATCCAGGCTTCCTCTCTATGCTGCGATTGGAATGTGTCTATTAGCTGTCGCCATCTTATCTTTAAAAAATTGGAGATAATCCATGGCTGTAAATACCGACGTCCGATGCAGCATTTGCCGCGATTCAAATCCAAATCCGCTGGATGCGAAACTCGTTCCTTGCGGCCATCAGTTTCATAAAACCTGCGTGGATCCCTGGCTTGCCCTTCATAATACATGCCCTATCGAAAATAGAGTCGTCACCCATCTGAATGACAAAGGAACTCTCAAGTCTGTCGCGGATCCAAATGTAGAAATGGCCGATCCTTTTGAGGAGATCCATTTTGAAACTGTCAGTATCGATGAACTAAATGTCCTGATTCAAAATGGACTCTTTCACCAAAATCATCGAGGCAAGGCAGTGTTACGCGCTGCAAAAATCGGACGGATCGATATCTTACAAACGCTGCTTCAAAATGGACCCATTCCGGAATTGACGCGGGGCTGGGCTGTGCTCCGCGCTTCAGAAATCGGACGCCTCGATATCGTCCAAGCTCTGCTTCAAAATGGACCCATTCATGAATTTCATCGAAGCCTATCTGTAACACAGGCTGAAAACTTGGGATTCCGTACTATCGTTCAAACGCTGCTTCAAAACAGACTCAATGAAGAATATCTTACGAGCCAGACCTTAATCGATGCGGAAGGACATTCCCTTAGAACAGTCTTTCGAAGCGGTCGGAATCGATTAGAGTTCCAGATGAAGGCAATTGGAATCGCTCTTAGCAGCGGCCGTTATAAGATTGCTTTTACCTTAAATCCCACTGCAGTCGCCGCTGGCGTGGCTCTCGCTGCAACAGTCGGATTCCAAATATTTAATCGATTTCTAAAATAATAGGAAATTATATGGCAGTCCAGTGCTCAATTCATAATTGTACATTTCCAGGTGAACCAAGCGCCCAAGTTTACCCATGTGGACATGAATTTCATAATACTTGTCTTAATAGTTTGATGGAAGACACGGATAAAAGATGTCTGAATAGATGTCCCATTGATGGAAGGATGATCCTTTATTTTAATATGCGCGACCACGAATTCAGGATTCGATCTTTTTGCGGTATGAGAGGATTGAGAAATATCCAGATTGCGGCACGCAATTTGAAAGCGCGGCTGAAATGGAAAATCAAAGAAATCTTGAAGCCTGAGACTCCTGAGGCTAGGGTGAGAGCTTCGGGCGTTGAAGGCGATCTCAATATCGCTGCGACTCTGGGCCGTCTCGATGAAGTGCGAACATATCTACAAAACCATCCCATAACAGAAGAAGAAAGAAACGCCGCTATAAATCATGCTTATTATCATTTTGATGTCATTCTTGAACTGCTTCGAAACGGACCCGTTTCACAAAGAATTCGAAACGATACGGTAAAAAGAGCATTTCAAGAAAATCGCGATGACATCGTCCTTGAAATCATTCGACAGGGGCCAGTTGAAGATTCTGCGCGAAATGCAGCTGTAGAATGCGCGATCGAAAATCATCAGGACGATCTTGTTTGGAGATTGCTTAAGCAAGGAATTTTTCGGGTAAATAGATATGGTCGAAGAGGAGAAACAAGAGATACACCAGAAATTGTGATAAAAGCCGCTGCGAACAGAAATAAGCCGCTTTGGATTACGGCGTTGCTGGAACGAACTCCTCTCAACAATAATGTTCGGCTATCTGAACATGCTCGGCGGCGTATTTATCTCTCTAACGCTGTTCGGCGCATGGGGATATTGGAGGCAGCTCGTGCCGGCAATTTTGGCATTATGGAATTATTGCGGGACAGCAGACCGATTGAAGAAGATAAAGAGTCGATTGAGGACTCGGATGAATCCTCTTTCCGGAGAGAATCCCCGAAGAGATTTGATTTATTAATCGCTGCCGCTAAGAATGATAAAACAGAGGTCGCCCGTTTGATAGGCAGTGAGTGGGAAGATTCCGATTGCAAAGAAGCGACGGAAATCGCAGTTGAGCTCGGCCATTTGGACATCTTGCGATTTTTAATCGAAAACGGCCCTCCATTATCGGAAAGAGGTCGCTTATGGCTTGTAGAGAAAACTATGGAGGGAGGCCATCTCAATGTTGTGCAGTACCTGCTGGAAATGGGCCTTCTCGACAGAGAAGTGCGTTGCCTAACGCTGGTGCGAGCTTCTTCAATTGGCCGTCTTGATTTAGTACAAGCTCTCGATAACGGCAATATTCTGACCCAGGCTCGCGATTATGCGGCATTTCAAGCTGTTCGAATGGGACATTTGAATGTCGTCCGGGCTCTCCTTGCGAATGGTTCAATTACGGCAATAGGGCGTCTTAGGTGCGTAAAGCAGACTTTTGCAAACCGCCGTATCGATATCGCGGCTGCCCTTTTCAGACCCATCTTTCCCGCTATTGCAGCAGCCGGGGCTTTAGCCGCAGCAGCTTACCAGACCTATAGCCGGTTTTTTTAAGCGATTCTAATCCTCTTCTCTTTTATGATGGGTGGTTATGCAAAGCCACCCTATTGTTTTAAAAAAAGTCCGCGTACATAACCTGAAGGGGGTCGACTTGACCCTTCAGCCGGGACAGCTCGTCGTATTTACGGGAGTGTCGGGTTCGGGGAAGTCGTCGCTGGCCTTCGATACGATCTATGTAGAGGGGCAAAGGCGCTATATCGAGTCGCTCTCCCATCAGGCGAGGCGGTTTTTGGGGGAGCTGCCAGAAGCCCGAGGCAGAGAGCATTTCTGGGATCGCGCCATCTATCGCCATTGAGCAAAAACTGGCTGGGAGGACCCCCCGATCGACAGTCGGCACCATGACGGGGATTTACGATTACCTGAGGGTGCTGTATGCGCGGATCGCCATCCCCTATTGCCCCGTGAGCCAGGAGCCGGTGGCTGTCGCAGAGCCGGGAAAAAATCCTCGCCGAGATCAAGCGGCTTCCTGAAAATACCAAAATCATCGTGCTGGCCCCTTACGCGAAGGGAAAAAAAGGGGAATTCAAAGAGGATTTCGCCGAATTGCTGAGCAAAGGGTATATGCGGCTCAGGGTCGACGGGGCCTGGGTGGAGATCGGGGAGATCGAATCTCTGGATCCGAAAATCTCCCACGATATCGATATCGTCGTCGACCGGCTCGTCGTCAATGAGGCGTCAAAGCCCCGGATCGCGGAAGCGGCGAATGCGGCCCTCGAACTTGGAAAAGGGTTTTTCAGCGTCTACAATCCCGATACGGACGAAGAGAAGCTTTTTTCCCAATATGCCTATTCGCAGAAATCGGGCCTCTCCTATGGCCCTTTGCAGCCCCATGATTTTTCCTTCAACCATCCTGCGGGCATGTGCCCCGTTTGCCATGGGCTCGGGATAGCCGCCGAATTTGATCTCGCCAAAATCATCGATCCGACTTTAAGCATCAGCGAAGATTGCTTTCAGATCGGCAGCTCCTATCAGACGGTCCGCTACGGCAACATCTATGACAATCTTGCCAGGATCTATAAATTCAACGTCAAAACTCCTTGGAAAGACCTCCCGGAAAAAGCGAAGCATGTCTTGCTCTACGGCACGGAAAAAAAATGGACCCGGATGCACTTCGTCCATCCCGATTCAGGGAAAAAATGGGATGAATATGTCCGCTGGCAAGGGATTCTGCACGAAGCGAGGGAGAGGCTGAACGCGGCGAAAAGCGACGTCTACCGAAAAAAAATGGGCGAGCTCATGACGGAGATGGTTTGCCCCGCATGCCACGGAGCGCGGATCAAACCCTATCCGGCGGCGGCGAAACTCGGGGGAAAAAAAATCGCCGAAATCACAGCGATGCCCCTCTCCGACGCTCTTGTCGTTTTTCGAAAAATTGGAATTGACTCCCCTCGAAATCGAGATCGCCTAGGAGCTGTTGAAAGAGATCCGCGAGCAGGCTTCAATTTTTGATCGACGTGGGACTTTCCTATCTCGCTTTGGATCGGACGTCCCCCACTTTGAGCGGCGGAGAATCGCAGCGGGTCCGCCTCGCGTCCCAAATCGGCGCGGGCCTCGTCGGGGCGATCTATGTCCTCGACGAACCGTCGATCGGCCTCCATCCCGTCGACCACCATAAGTTGATCGGCACTCTCCTCCGCCTCCGCGATCATGGGCAACACGGTTCTCGTCGTCGAACACGACGCCGATACGATTTTAGCCGCCGATACTATCGTCGACGTGGGTCCAGGAGCAGGACAGCATGGCGGAGAAATTTTAGCTGCATGGATCGGTGGAAGATCTGATCGAACATCCGAGATCGTTGACGGGAGCGCTATTTTTCGGGACGCATGAAAATCGAAATCCCGGAAAAGGCGCGCAGCTTCGAAAGAGAATATATCCATTTCGGGAGCGAGCCACCACAATCTGAAAAATTGACGTCTCGATCCCTCTCGGCGCTTTTGATTTGCGTGACGGGAGTTTCCGGATCGGGAAAATCGTCTCTCATCTCCGATATCCTCTATCCGGCCCTTGCGAACCATTTCCACCATGCGAAAATGCCTGTCGGCACACATAAAAAAATCGAAGGGATTGGAAGCGATCGATAAAATCATCGCCGTCGACCAATCGCCGATCGGACGCACGCCCCGCTCCAACGCGGCGACCTATATCAAGCTCTTCGATGAGATCCGCGATCTATTCACCGAACTTGCCCGAGAGCAAACTGCGCGGGTTTAATGCGGGCCATTTCAGCTTCAATGTCAAAGAGGGCTCCTGCTCTTATTGCGGCGGCACTCGGCCAGGTGCGGATCGACATGGACTTCATGGAAGACGCCTGGGTCGAATGCCCCCAGTGCAAGGGCAAGCGGTTCGATCCGGAAATTCTCGCGGTCCAATTCAAAGGAAAATCGATCCATGATATTTTGGAAACCGATGTGGAGCATGCGCTTCCCTTTTTCGACGCGATCCCCTCGATCCGGCGCAAACTCGAAATGCTTGAGCCTTGTCGGACTCGATTATCTCACCCTCGGCCAGCCCTCGACGACTCTCTCCGGCGGAGAGGCGCAGCGGATCAAACTCGCCAAAGAACTCGTCCGCCCTTCGACTGGAAAAACGCTCTACATCCTCGACGAGCCGACCACGGGCCTCCATTTCCACGATATCAAAAAGCTCATCGCCATTTTGCAACAGCTTGTCGACAAAGGAAATACGGTCCTCGTCATCGAACACAACATGGACCTTGTCAAAACCGCCGATTGGATCATCGATCTCGGCCCAGGCGCCGGCATCTATGGCGGAGAACTCATCAGGCGCAGGACGCCCGAACAAATCGCCAAACTCAAAACCCCGACCGGACAAGCGCTCAAAAGGACTTTGGCCGCAAACCCATTTCTGGAGAACGAACGCTCAGAACAAACAGCCGGCAGAAGCCAAAAGGCGGAATTTATCGTGGTCGAGGGCGCATCGCAAAACAATCTCCGCGACATTTCTCGTTTCCATCCCGCGAGGCAAAATCACCGTCTTCACCGGGCCTTCCGGATCGGGAAAATCGTCTCTCGCCTTCGATACGCTTTATGCCGAAGGGCAAAGCCGCTATACCGAAACGCTTCCCGCCTATTCGCGCGCGCTGGTCAAACAACTGCCGAAACCCAAAGTGGAAAAGATCGAAGGGCTCTCCCCATCGATCGCCCTCGAGCAAAAAACAGGAGGGCTGAATCCGCGCAGCACCATCGGCACGATCACCGAAATTTACGATCTTCTCCGCGTCCTTTATGCCCATCTTGGGAACCGCCTATTCGCCCCGAGACAGGCGAAGAGATCCGCCACATCAGCAAAGAGTTCGTCGTCGAAAAAATCCTATCACTCCCCAAAGGGGAAAAAATCCAGATCCTCTCCCCCGTCGCTTTCCAGAAAAAAGAGACGTTTCGAAGAATTGGTCGAAAGGCTGAACCGGCAAGGATTTCTCCGGATCCGGCTGAATGGAACGATCTATGAGCTCGATGAGCCGATCCCGTTTGAAAAACACAGGAAAAACGAACTGCATCTCGTCATCGACCGTCTCGCCGTCGATCCAAAAAGACGAAAAAAGGCTCTATGAGGCGGTGGAAAAAGCGACCCAATTTTCCGACGGGATCGTCGTCATTGCCCGCGAAAAAGAAGATCTGTTTTTCAATCTCGCCTTCGCCGTCGAGAGCACCGGAAAATCGTATCCTCCGATCACGCCGCAGACTTTTTCGTTCAACCACGACGCGGGGATGTGCCTGGAATGCCAGGGACTCGGAATGACCTATGGGGCCCACTTCGACGAGCAAAAGAGTTTCCTGCGCCTCTCGATCCTCGACCTCGCCGACCGGCTCTTCAAAGAAAAAGGGACAGCGGAGCTTATAAGACTCTCGAACAATATTTCGAGGCTTGCGGAATCGATTGCGACGACGCCCATTAAAAATCTTTCCGCCTAAGCAGATGCAGATCCTCTTGAACGGCGGGCCGGAAGAATGCCGATCAAGAAAATGGGCGCGGACTCCGCTGCGATGGATCGGACTCCATCCCCTTTTTGCCGGCGCGGTCCGGATGGCGACAGGGAGATGCGCGAAGCCCTCCTTCCGATCATGCGCGCCTCGACCTGCCCCGCCTGCGCAGGAACGCGGCTGAATCCGCTGGCGCGCAATGTGCGGATCGGCAAACATCTCGCATCACCGACCTTTGCGCACTTGAGCATCGAAAAAGCCTATGAGTTCATCCAAAACATCTCTTTGAAAAAAGAGGCTTTTTTGCAAGAAACCCATTCCCAAATCTGCAAATATCTCGAATTTCTCCTCTCGATCGGCCTCCGCTATCTCTCCCTGGACCGCTCCGCGCCCACTTTAAGCGGCGGCGAGCTGCAGCGGATCCGCCTCGCGCGCCAGCTCGGCTCAGGACTCACCTCCTGCCTCTATATTCTCGATGAGCCGACGATCGGCCTCCATCCGTATCAACAATGAGCTTTTCAACCGCGCTTTGAAAGACTTGCGCGATCTGGGCAATACCCTGATCCTCGTCGAACATGACCCGATGACGATCCGAGACCGCCGACTATCTCTTCGATTTCGGCCCCAAAGCGGGACGCGAAGGAGGGCAGATCACCGCGCAAGGGCACGATTGCCGAAATCATGAAAAATCCCGAATTCGCTCACCGGCGCCTATCTTAGCGGGAGGAAAAAAATCCCGATCCCGGCGAAAAGGCGCCCCTTCTCGCCCGATATCCGGATCGAAAACGCGACGCTCCATAATTTGAAAAACATCTCTGTTGCGATTCCGAAAGCCGCGATCACCTGCCTGACCGGCGTTTCCGGATCGGGCAAATCGACCCTCATGCGCCATCTTCTCAAACCGGCCGCCGAAATTGCCGTCAACGCCTCGAAAAAAATAGAACCGGTCGAATATCTCGGGACGCAAATTCTGCGGTCTCGCTCATTTTGAAAAAGTGATCACGGTCGACCAAAGCCCCATCGGCCAAACGGCCGCGCGCCGATGTCAGCACCTATTCCGAAATCATGCCGCTCATCCGCGGCCATTTACGCCCCGCTTCCTCTCGCCAAGGCCAAAGGGCTGCAGCCGCGCCATTTCAGCCCCAACCACCTGCGCGGCATGTGCCGCACCTGCTGGGGCCTCGGCTATAAGACCGTCGATCTCCAATTCCTCCCCGCCGTCCGCGTCGACTGCGAATGCGTGCCAGCGGTTTCCGGCTCAATCCGATTTCCCTCGAAGTGCGCTACAAAGGGAAAAACCTCGGCGAAATCCTCGCGATGACCGTCGAAGAAGCGCTCGACTGGTTTTCCGCCATCCCCGAGAATCGTCAAAAGGCTCCAGACTCTCGATCGCGTCGGCCTCTCCTATCTGCAGCTCGGCCAGGAACTCGCCTCCCTCTCCGGCGGCGAAGCGCAGCGGCTCCGCCTTTCGCGCGAACTCGCGAAACGGGAAGCCGGCAAAACGCTCTACCTCATCGACGAGCCCACCGTCGGCCTCCATAGCGAAGACATCGCTCAAACTCCTCCCGATCTTCCATCACCTCGCCGATAAGAAAAACACCCTCGTCATCATCGAGCACAATCTCGACATCATCGCCAATGCCGACTATCGTATCGACCTCGGCCCCGACGCCGGGAGCGAGGGCGGCCGGATCATGGCCCAAGGGACTCCGGAAGACGTAGCCCGGTCCAAATCATCCCGCACGGCGAAATACCTGCGAACCTCATTGATTCAGAAATAATTTTATTATTTTAATCAAAAAAGTAATAATAATATCTTTAAAAATTCCTGTTTATTTAAATATTACAACAATATATAACATTGGGCAAAAAAAGAGGGATATTTACTATGTCGGTACCAGGTGTAAATGGCCGTTCGGGCGCTTTGTCTACCCAACATCGAGACGATAGGATAGTTCGGGGCAGGCGGCCTACAGTATTAGGGGATCGAAGGATCGTAGCTGCCAATCCAGGAGGAAAACTTCAAACTTTCCAAAGGAAGACAGCTGCAGAAGTAGCCTTAACGAAACCCACCTCAAATCAAATCCCGGCATCAAAGATTGGACAAAAGCGCGCAGTCGATCGCGCAGCAAATGACATCGTTGAATATCAAGAGCCGACTCGTTTATCAGAGGCGACAAAAAAAGTAGGAAAGTGCGTAAAGCATCCGATTCTCGTGAAAGGCTGCTCCGGTTTTACTCTTTTAGGCGCGACCTATTTACTCGGCGGATTTCATTGGGCCGCTCAGACAATTAAAGATGCGGGTATATCACTATGGGGAAATGTCGCTGATGCAGCGCATGGAGCGCGGGACGCTGCGGGATCCCTCGCAGGATCGGCTACAGAAGAGGCTGCTAAAGCGGCTGGCGAAGTAACTGGCCTTTTCACAGGAACAGGCGGAGCTGCGCTGGGAACAGGCGCTATTTTAACTGCTGGCGGTATGGCTTATGTCCTTACTGAACTGACTGATCTTGTATTCGAAGGAAAAGGAATTGGGGCAAGGATCGGCAAAGCGGTCAGCGGAGCCTGCATCGGAACTCTCGCCGGGGCGGCGACGACAGGCGTACTCGTCCACGCTTTGGGATCGGTCGGCACAATCTACGGTTTAGATATTCAACCAGCGCCTGTGATGGCGGCTGTTGCCGGAAACGTGCTATTGGGCGCCGCAGCGGGATACGCTGCGAATACAAAAACTGCTGCTGCCGTCTCTACGATCGGGCTCCTGGCGACTGCGGCCAGCGCTGCAGCTCTCGGTGGAGAAGCGGCTGTTGCCGCAGTGCCTGGAACGGCAGTTGTGGCGGCATTAGGAGCCGCAGGAGTGGGAGTTGCCGGAGCGTTGGTCAGAGAGGTCGTCAACCACGGATCTGACTTAATTAATACAGGCAAAACATTAACTTGCGCATCGGCAATTTTCGCAGGGATTGCTGGAAGTACAGTTGGACTCGCCTATGGATACGATTTTATACGCGAACCTGCCGGAAAAATTATCGTGCCTATTGCCCAGTTTATAGGAAGCCTAGTATCCGGCGCAGGCACTGGCTTGACGACTGGCGGCAAATATGTCCTCACCACATTGAAGGTAGCCGAAGCTGCGTCAGCTTTTGGTTCTTACATGTCGTCATTCGGCTCCGCTATAGTCGATGCTGGATCGTCTGTTTTAACTGCGATCGCGCCGACCGTTAGCAAAGTAGGAACCGCAACCGCGCAATCGACAGCCCTATTGGTTGGAGCCGGAGTTGCTGGAGGCGTAGGCGCCTTTATTGTCGACCAGATCAATGGCATTAAAACAAGCGGCGGGATTGATAGAGTTTCGAAAGCGATCGGCGCTGCTGGCGCTGGCGCCCTGATCGGAGCCTCTGTATCTGGCGCCTTGTCGGGCATCGGAGTCCTTTTCGGAGACTCGAAACCTCCTGCAGAATACTCTTACCTTGGAATCGTGGGTGCGCTCGGCTTAGGAACTCTTGCGGGCATCGGATCGGATTCTCCAAAGGCAGCCGCGGCCACTACCGCTGCTTTAACTGTAGGTGCTGCAATATCACTGGCAGCAGAGGGAGAAACTCTGTTGGAAGGGATAGCGCAAGCTGCGGGCATTTCCCTGACTGGTTTAGGACTTGGAGCCGCAGCGATTGCAGCCGGCCCGGTCGTTTATGGGTCTGCCCATGCAATAAAAGCCTCAGCGGGCTTCATGCTGGAATGTTTAGAGTCCACCATTAGATCGAATAAAAATAAACCTCGCTCGTCTGCGACAGCCGCTCCCGCAAAAAAACCGTTGAAGAATCAGCACAATACTGATGGGGCTGTCGAAGTGATCGATTATGTTCAGGAAGAAGAACAACTTCCTGAAGATTACGGCGCGCTTCCAGCTCCTTCCTTGAAGCCCTCGCGCAAGCCTCCCAGCTTGACAGGCGGCAGAGAAGGAAGGCCATTATCGATCGGCGCCCCGCGGCAAAGCCGGCGCGAGCCCTTGAAAGTTCAAGGCCGGCGCGCTCCCTTGCTGAAAAGAGGCTAAGAAGCTGTCTGCGATCTTTTTAATTTGCCTTGCAATTTCTTTTTCGCGCTTTTTAATTTTTCGAACTTCGTCGACTTTATTCAAGTCGTCTTCGTTCTCCACAATTAAAAATCATCGAAAAATCTAATTGCCTTTCAAATCAAACGATCGCAGACAGCTTCTAACAGTTCGGGCTGCCGTGCTTAAAGACGTCCGCTTAGAAAGTGTTTGAAAATGCTTTCCCTGAGTATGAATTTTCAAACACTTTTTTATCTCAAAAATAGAAAATAGATCAGAAAGAAAATCCCAAGCGTCGCATTCAATGCGTTCACTTGCTTCCATTTTCCCGCTGCCAATTTAATGAGCGGATACACAACCAAGCCCACACCTACTCCATCTGCGATCGAGAAAAAAAACGGGATGCAAAAGATGACTAAAATCGATGGCAGCATCTCCGTATAGTCATGCCAGACAATCTCCTTGATCCGTTTAATCATCACAGCACCGACGAGAACGAGCGCGGACGATGTGATATAAGGATACATCGCTACGACTTGGATGACGGGATAAAAAAAGAGGGCCAGCAAGAAACAAAAGGCGACCGTCAAACTCGTTAGCCCCGTTCGTCCGCCTTGTTCCACTCCAGCAAGACTTTCTGTATAGCTAATTACTGTGCTCATTCCAAGCAATGCGCCGATCATCGCGGAAAGAGAATTCACGATCTGCGCCGGTTTCACTTTCGATAAACGCTCCCCTTTCATATAGCCCGCTTCCTGAGCCACCGCCATCAAACTCCCTGTCGCATCGAAAACGCTGAGGACGAGAAGAACCAAAACCAAGGGGAAAATTTTCATGGAAAACACGTGGAAGATGTCGACTTTCATAAAAATAGGGGAAAGAGAAGGAGGCATCGACACGATTTGATCGGGAAACGAAAAATCAATAGTGCGGGGCATCGCCAAATGAAGGATCACCGTCATTGCGAAGGACCCGATAATCGACCAAAGGATAAAGCTTTTCAGCTTTCTCACCTCCAATACAGCCCCTAAAATAATCCCGAAAAAAAACACCAATGTTTGCGGGGACGATACAAGATCGGGGTTCAATTGGAGGCCTTCCCCCTTCACGATAATGCCTGCATTCTCGAACCCGATCAATGTGATAAAAAGACCGATCCCTCCGACTAAAGCGTCCCTCATGCTTTCGCTGAAAGCGTGGATAATCCGATGGGCGAGGCCTAATAAAGTAATCAGGAGAAAGAGAAGCCCTGTGACGAAAACAGCCCCTAAAGCGACCTGCCACGTCCCGGCCAAACCGAGAGCGGCCGCAGCCGGAATCAATGAGTTGGTAAAAAAAAAGTTTTCCCCCATGCCAGGAGCTTGAGCGATGGGCATTTTGGCGTAAAGGGCCATCATGAGGGTGGCGATCGCCGAAGCTAGGCAAGTGCCCGTCAAAAGAGCCCCAAAATCCATTCCTGTGGCAGTTCCGGAGGCCTGTCCTGACAAGATAGACGGCTGAAGAAAGAGGATGTACGACAAGGTCAAGAAAA
This sequence comes from uncultured Chlamydiae bacterium, assembly GCA_963713105.1. Classification (GTDB taxonomy): domain Bacteria; phylum Chlamydiota; class Chlamydiia; order Chlamydiales; family SM23-39; genus CAVQKJ01. The sequence goes on along the minus strand of CAVQKJ010000002.1, from coordinate 92,690 downwards.
TGGTAATGCCAGCCTTGATTTCCCCTTGCAGAGAAGTCCGGTGATGCGCGATTTGAAAGAATTTTTTTATCATGACTCCCATATAACCGATAAAAAAATTTCACACTATCACAAGAAAGTCCGGGATGGTAAATTATCAGTCAAAACTATGTCTGATAAACCCAACTACGGATTCGACGCTCCCAATGTGCTTCGATGGCTGTTTGTCTTCGCAGCCGTCAGCCTTGCCGGAGCCTATTTTTCATTTTCCTTGCTCCATTTGCAAAATCTCCTATACGCGCAGCTTCTTTGCGGCTATTTTCTCCTCACCGCCCTTTCGTTTCTCGTGCCCGGCTTCTGGATGCTCTATAGCACTCAAGTCAGCAAACAAAAAATTCTCAAGGAAGCGATCGATAGCCTGCAACTAAAAGGCGATGAAAAAATCCTAGACATAGGATGCGGGCGAGGCATGTTCCTCATTGAAGCTGCCAAAAGGCTGAAAAGCGGGAAAGCGACAGGCATTGACCTCTGGCAACTGAAGGACCAATCGGGAAACGGCCCTGAAAGCGCTCTGCGCAACGCCCAGATCGAGGGTGTTTCCGACCGGATCGAGATCCTCACCGTCGATATGACCTCACTACCCTTTGAAGACGGCGCATTCGATCTCGCCATCTCCAGTCTCGCCATCCATAATGTCGAAATCATGGAAGAGAGAAACCAAGCTCTTAAAGAGATCTATCGAGTCTTGCGCCCCGGCGGCAGATTTTTCCTGATCGATCTGCGCAACGTCCCCAAATACGCCGAAACTCTAAACGGACTCGGCGCGAAAGAGATTGAAACCTCGCCTTACATCTATCGCTATTTTCCTCCAATCCGTATTGTGAAGGGAAAGAAACCTATTTTATAAGGCGGTCTCATGGCCCATCCCATTACATCGAAGAAAAAAGCCCAAGCAGTTTCTACCGCGCTCTTTTTGATCGGGCTTGCCATCTTGATTTTTACTGAAAACTGGTGGCCGGGAATTATGCTTGTGATCGGTCTCCCCTTGGCTCTTCGACAATACCTTTTAGGCCGCACCTACGACATGGGGATCACCCTCCTCGTCTTTCTGGGCGCTTTCATCACGGTGCAATTCGACATCTCTTGGCGCATCCTCCTCCCCATCCTCTTTACCCTAGGCGCACTATACATCCTCTTCCGCGAATTCTTCGGCCCTCAAGAGACCACCGAAGAGGAAAAAGAAGAGGATATCCAACACGAAATCGAAGAAAAGAAAAAGAAATAGACGCTCGCTGCAAAAAATTTAGCAGGGATAACAGGATGGACAGGATATAAATTCTATCCATTCTTATCCTGACTATCCTGCCATCCCTGCCATTTATTTTTTTGACAGAAGTAGAGAAGTATGAAAAAGCCCAGGGAAACGTTGAAAGCATTAAAATTTAGCAGGGATGACAGGATGGACAGGATGTAAATTCTATCCATTCTTATCCTGACTATCCTGCCATCCCTGCCATTTATTTTTTGACACTTACTTCAGGAAAAGGAAATAGAGAAGAAAGAAAAAGCCTAGGGATATGTTGAATACATTGAGATCTTTGAGGCGGCCTGTGAGGAGCTTGACCAAAGGATAGGCGACCAGGCCGATCCCGACTCCATTTGCGATGGAGAAGAAAAAAGGGATGCAGATCGCGATCAGGACGGAGGGAAGCGTTTCCGTATAATCGTCCCACTCGATCTCTTTGACCCGCTTTAGCATGATCGTGCCGACCAGGACTAGCGCGGGAGCTGTGATCGGAGGGTAGCTCGCGACCATCGAAATCAGAGGATAAAAAAGAGGGACAAGAGAAAGAGGATTCCTACGGTCAAACTGGTAAGTCCTGTCCTTCCCCCTTGTTCCACCCCAGCCAAGCTCTCCATAAAACTTGTGATCGTGCTCATGCCGAAAGCCGATCCGGCCATCGCTGCGACGGAATTCGAAATCAAAGCCGGTTTAGCCTGCGGCAGGCGTCCGCCTTTCATCAGTCCAGCTTCTTTGGAGACGGCGATCAAGGTCCCCGCCGCGTCAAAAAGGCTCAAAACGAGGAGGATCAAAATTAAGGGTACGATCTCGAGGGAAAGCGCATGCGAGAAATCGATTTTGAACAACAACGGGGAAATGGAAGGAGGCAGAGAAAAAATCTGCGTGGGAAATGCGAAAGCGATCCCTTCCGGAATGAAAAAATAGAGGATCATCGCCGTCAGCAAAGATCCGACGATCGCCCAAAGGATATAACTGTTGACCTTCTTCACGTGTAGAATAACGCCAGCGAAAAGGCCGACAAAAAACACCAAAGTCGCGGGACTTGTGAAATGAGAAGTGAGGGTAAGCCCTGAATCGGCGCTCTTTTCAACCAAACCGGAATTTTGTAAACCGATCAAAGTGATGAACAACCCAATCCCCACAACTAGCCCATCCCTCATGCTCGGGCTGAACGCGTCGATCATGCGCGCCGTTACGCCGAAAATAGACAATAAAAAGAAAATGAGGGCGGAGAAAAAGACGGCTCCCAATGCGGTCTCCCAGGCGTTGGAGAGCCCTAAAGCCGCCGCGGCAGGGATCAATGAGGTCGTGAAAAAGAAGTTTTCCCCCATTCCGGGAGCTTGGGCGATCGGAAGACGGGCGTAAAACGCCATCAATAACGTTCCGATGGCGGAGGCGATGCAAGTCCCCGTCAGCAGCGCGCCGAAATCCATCCCCGTCGAAACATTGAAAAATTTTCCGGACAAAACCGAAGGCTGAACGAAAAGAATATACGAAAGAGTCAAAAAGGTAGCGATCCCGGCTTTGATTTCGCGGGAGATCGTTGTGCGCCTGGCTGATATCTGAAAAAATTGATCCATTCTGCTAAAATGTATATCTTATTTGAAAAATTTTTATCTAGGAGATAACAGTGAAAAGCGAAAAAATTTCCGGAAATTTAGTAGATCTCCTCCATGAGACGATTTATCCCGCAACGATCGAGATCGAACAGGGAAAGATTGCGGCGATTCATCGGACGGAAAAGAAAGAAAGTGAGTATCTGCTGCCCGGCTTTGTCGATGGCCATATCCATATCGAAAGCTCGATGCTCCCCCCTTCCGAATTCGCGCGCCTCGCTCTTGTGCATGGGATTGTGGCGACAGTCAGCGACCCGCATGAAATCGGCAACGTCCTCGGGACAGCCGGGATCGAATATATGATAGAGAACGGCTCTCTCGTTCCTTTTAAATTTTATTTCGGCGCGCCGCCCTGCGTTCCTGCAACTGAATCGGAGACTGCTGGCGCCCGACTGGGTCCCGACGAGATCCGCTATCTTCTCAAGAAAAAAGAGATCAAATACTTAAGCGAAGTGATGAATTTCCCAGGCGTCATCCACCGCGAACCGGAAATCATGGCGAAAATCGCCGCCGCGCGCGAACTGCACAAAAGGATCGACGGACACGCGCCTGGTGTGAGAGGCGAAGATTTGAATAAATACATCTCGGCGGGCATCGAGACCGACCATGAATGCACGACGCTCGACGAAGCAAGAGAAAAAATGGCGAAAGGCCTGAAAATCTTGATCCGCGAGGGCTCCGCCGCGCGCGATTTCGACGCCCTTTTTCCTTTAATGAAAGAACATCCTGAAAAGTGCATGCTCTGCAGCGACGACCTCGATCCCCATTCTTTAATCCACGGCAGCGTCAATCTTCTCGTAAAAAGAGCCATCGCCAAAGGACTGGATCTGATGAAAGCCCTCCGCTGCGCATCCAAAAACACAATCGATCACTATGGACTCGAAGTAGGACAGCTCCGCGTCGGCGATCCAGCCGATTTCATCCGCGTGCGGGATTTAAAGGATTTCCACGTTTTAAGCACCTATGTGAACGGCGTGTGCGTCGCGAAAGACGGCAAACCGCTCTTTCCTAGGACGATTCCCAAAATCGTCAACCGGTTCGAGGCCAAGAAGAAAGCCGTCTCCGATTTTCGAGTCCCTGCTAAAACCAGCCGGATCCAAGTGATCGAAGCGATCGACGGACTTCTCATCACACGCAGGTTCGAATCGCATCCTCTCGTCAAAGACGGATTTGCAATTTCAGATCCACAGAGGGACATCTTAAAAATCGCTGTAGTCAACCGCTATGCAAATGCGGCGCCCAGCATCGGGTTCATCAAAAATTTCGGTTTGAAGCGCGGAGCCATCGCCTCTTCGGTCGCCCACGATTCCCATAACATCATCGCGGTGGGAGCCACGGATGAAGCGCTGTGCAAAGCGGTGAACTCCGTCATCGCGACAAAAGGGGGCCTTGCCGCCGTCGACGATCATTTTGAAGAGAGCCTTCCCTTGCCTATTGCGGGACTCATGTCCGACCGGGAAGGGCATTGGACCGCGGAGCAGCTTCTGAAATTGGAAAAAACGGCCAAATCTCTCGGCTCGACTCTTTCCTCACCCTTTATGACGCTATCCTTCATGGCGCTCCTCGTCATCCCCAGCTTAAAGATGAGCGACAAGGGTCTTTTCGACGTCGACCGGTTCGCCTTCACCGATCTGTTTATTTAAACAGATCCATAGAAATTTTTTCTGAGAAGCGTTATCGTATTCGCTTGAGCGGAAACGACATGCCCCATATTGAATAAACAGCGATTACATTGTCTATGTCGACGAAAGTGGGGATCATAGTTTGACCTCGATTGATGAGGGATATCCGGTATTCGTTCTTTCCTTCTGTGTATTTCAAAAAACTCACTACTCCCATGTGATAACACCAGCTTTGCGGATGCTTAAATTTACCACATTTGGGCACGATATGGTGATCCTGCATGAACAAGATATTCGGAAGAAAACAGGCGCTTTTCACCAGATGAACAAAGAAAAACGAGAGATTTTTTTTGGCGATCTCAATTCTTTGATCGCTCTGGCAGATTTTACGCTTCTTGCCACAGTGATCGATAAATACAAACTAGCAAGAGAGTTAACTAAAGACACGCACGTCTATCACTTGGCTATGCAACTTGGTCTAGAAAAACTGCATCACTTCCTTCAATCTCGAAATCAACAAAATCACCTCACCCATGTAATCTGCGAGGCGCGAGGAAGAGTTGAAGATCGAGCCTTGGAATTAGAATTCTCTCATGTCTGTTCTGGCCACAACTCTTTGAAAAGAACCATTCCCCTTTGAGCTGATTATTGCCGACAAGAAAACCAATTCTGAAGGATTGCAATTTGCCGATCTAGCAGCAAGACCCGTAGGCCTCTCTGTCGTTCGACCCAATCAATCTAACCGTGCTTTTCAAATCTTGGAGAAAAAATTCCATAAGAATAGCGAGGGAGAAGTATCTGGCTATGGTTTTCATCTATACCCTCTAAAAAGCGAAAAGCCCCAAGGTAGTCCTTGAGGCTAAACGCCGGCCAGGTAGTCCCAACCCATTTATAGCTTCATTGTAACGACATGTAAGTTTTTTATCACCGCTTTTCAAAATCCGTGGGCGGCGCTCTCCTTCATGGTGCTCCTCGTCATCCCCAGCTTAAAGATGAGCGACAAGGGTCTTTTCGACGTCGACCGGTTCGCCTTCACCGATCTGTTTGTCGATTAGAAGCTGAGAGCATTATCTCAGACGTATGGAAAAACAATGCGCCTTATGGATGAAAATAGGACAGGATAAGCAAGATCGCAAGCGACAAGATATACAGGATAAATAATTTTAGTATCTTTCATATCCTACTGCAAAGCACCAAAATATCAATTAGTATTTCTTTAAAGAAGATTTATAATTGATCCCCATAGCGGCGCGGACCTCTTCCAAAGTCTGATTCGCGGTCTCACAGGCCACTTCCGTCCCTTTGAAAAGGAAGTCCAAAACCTGTTTCGGGTCTTTAGCGTATTCTTCACGCCGCTTGCGGACGGGCTCTAGGAAAGAAATCAGTACATCGAGCAAATATTTCTTTACCACCGAATCGCCGAGGCCGCCCCTCTGATAGTGGGCCTTCAATTCATCGATCTTCATCGTATCCCGCCCGAACGCGTCGAGGTAGGTGAATACGGGATTTCCTTCCACCTTGCCCGGATCCTCGACTTTCAAGTGGCCTGGATCTGTATACATCCCCTTCACTTTTTTGGTGACTTCGTCCGGCGAATCGGAGAGGTAGATCGCATTGCCAAGACTCTTTCCCATTTTCGCTTTGCCGTCGATCCCTGGAAGCCGCGCAACGGTGGAGGTGACCGCTTGGGGTTCGACTAGGACTTCCGTCTTATAAAGGCGGTTGAATTTCCGGACGATTTCGACCGTTTGTTCGATCATCGGGATTTGGTCGTCTCCGACCGGAACCAGTTCCGCTTTGAATGCAGTGATGTCGGCCGCTTGCGAAACAGGATAAATCATGAAGCCCGCAGGGACTTCTTCGCCATATCCTTTTTGCTGGATCTCCACCTTGACAGTCGGGTTATGCTTGAGGCGGTTCCAAGTGACCAGATTGAGATAGTACATCGTCAATTCGGGAAGGGCGGGAACCATCGATTGAATGAAGATCGTCGTTTTCCGGGGATCGATTCCTACAGCCAGATAATCGAGGGCCACCTCTAAAATATGCTCGCGGATCTTCTCCGGTTCGTGCGCATGGTCGGTCAAGGCTTGGGCGTCCGCGATCATCACATATTGGCGATGCAGATCTTGCAGTTTCACTCGGGCCGAGAGCGAACCGACATAGTGGCCGAGATGGAGTTTTCCCGTAGGCCGGTCGCCCGTGAGAATGATCTTTTGTTCCGACTTATGCATAGATAAAACCATTTTTAAGATCTGTCCATTCTAACTTTCTTTCAGATTATGCTCAAATCCTATATAGTCTTCGCCTCAAATAGAGGGTTTTATGGGAACAACAATCTTATCATTTATGCAGCAAGGCAACGAGGCAAATCGGAAACCAGATGAAGCCGAGCAATTCAGTCGATTTCATACACAAGTCGATCAGTTAAAAGGCGGAATGAATTTTCAGACTGCTAATACAACGGACGAGAAATTACAGCCTTTGATCGATGAATTTAAAACTTATGAACACTTATCGAGGCTCCCTCCCAGCAATCCTCTGGCGCAAGAATATGACGTAGTAAGACAATTACTAGATGAAATTCCCCAACAAGTTAAACAACTCACAGACGCAATGCCAACTATTGATGTCAACTTAGGGACAAGCGATCGCGATGCAGAGAATCCAACGCCCTCTTCCCTAAGAAATCGGAATTCGCCGCATTCTAGAGCTGAGAAGTGTTGCTGCGTTGTTCAATAAAATAAGGGGAAATTTTAATGGCTGCCGTAACACAAAAACGAGTAATGGAAGATTTACCGAAAATCGAAGCAATAGACGACCAAATGGATCGTTTACCTCCAATAGACATGAAGAATTTTCGCGATGTTGAAAACCAATTTAAACCTTTATTTGGTGAATTCGAATCTTATAAATATATGGGCGGTCTACCGGATTCGATTCCTAAATCCACTTATTTATCGGTAATGAGAAAAGTGAATGACACGCATGAGGCTATAAAGCGATTCTCTGGAATTAAACGAAATGCAACGTTAATCGTAGGAATGCCGGTCGACCCCGACGCGCCAAAGGAACCAGCCAGCCCCAGCCAAAGCCTAACTCTTGTTTACCCTGGTAAAGGAGAAGACAGAGGAAGCCTTATCAGCGTGGAATCGGAATCGGACCAAAAAACAAGCCTGCCAGCCAATGTGCCGATCCAAAGTTCTACGACTACCAAAGTAAATCATTGCTTTTGTTCGATCTTTTAAGAGAGACGGCGCAGAACAAGATAAACAGGATCGCTATGCGGCATGATAGGCAAGATATTAATTTTGTTCATCCTGCGCATCTTGCCGCCCCGCGATCCTGATTATCCTGTCCCGGTTTTCATCGATCAGGAGCTCTTCCCGCAAGTTCGGCGATAAAAACAGAACAAGATAAACAGGATCGCTATGCGGCATGATAGGCAAGATATTAATTTTGTTTATCCTGCGCATCTTGCCGCCCCGCGATCCTGATTATCCTGTCCCGGTTTTTATCGCTCAGGAGCTTCCCGCTTCCTGAGTTTAATAAACGCCGGTGCGGACGTGGGTGTGGAATACTGTTTGGCCGCCCGCTGCGCCGCAATGCAACTCGATCGGGCGTGATACTGCGGAAGGATGTTCGTTTCGGATCTCCACTGCCTGTTTGAACAATTCGATCTGTTCTTCGATCGGAATGGCAAACCAATGGGCATAGTGCTTTTTAGGGATGACCAAGACTTGATGGCTTAAAGACCGGACTGTGAAATTCCCATCTTTGAAGACCTTGTCGACTTTTGCAGCCCCTATGCAGAAGGCGCACTCCTCATTTCTATACAACTCTTCGTCTTGGGGCATGCCGCTCAAGGGGCCGGCTGACCTAAGCCCGCCTTCGGAGATCAGGTTACCTGCCAAAAGAGGCTTTTCAAGGAAAACAACCCTATAGCCCTGGGCTGGGGCGGAAGCCTCCCGGGCTGAGAACTCTTGGTTCAGGCCGCTCAAAGCGCCCCGGATCTCGGAATCGGCATAAATCATAAAAAATCCTTAAAACTTTCTTTTACAATCAATTATAGATCATTAGCCAAAATTAACACAATAAAAATACATTACTCAAATAACTGAACGTTAATGACTTAAATACTTGCTATTAAAATCTTAATATTACTTTATTAAATAAATGTTATACTAATTAAACGGGACAAAGTAATAACAATAAAAAAGGAAGAAAAACATGAGTATATCATCAATTTCAAATATGAATATCACAGACATCATCGCCAGCCAAACAATCAGCGATCAAACTACGGAACAAGACATTATGGATCAAATTTTGGCCGGTCAGCAAGTTTCCGACCAATCGAACGCTCAATTTAACGACCAAGCTGCCAGCAACCCAAATCAAGTCCAGAATCCTCAGTTCTAAATATTTTTTTCAAAGCCCATCTCTTTTCCTCCGGAGATGGGTTTTTTCTTTTTTCTTAAAAAATTCCCCTTGCATCATTTCGCTCATTATGTGATTAATTTCTCTCGAGAGAAGAATGATGGAACAGACCGAAGAAAAAAGCGATTTGCCCAAAGCGATCGGCCCCTATGCGATCGTTGAAAGCCTGGGAAGAGGCGGCATGGGAGAGGTCTTTTTAGCCAAAGACCCCATTTGCGGCCGCCATGTCGCTTTGAAGAGGATCCGTCCTGAACTGCAGCTGAATAAAACGATCCAAAGCCGTTTTTTAAGGGAAGCGAAAGTCGCAAGCGTCCTGACCCACCCTTCGATCGTCCCCATTTTTGCCATCCAAACCGGCGCTCCCGATATCTATTACACCATGCCCTTTGTCGAAGGGGAAACGCTCCGTCAAATTTTAAGGACTACGAGAGAGCAGGAAAAAAATGGGGATCCCCTCCATCCGATCGGCTCTTCGATCCCCGCTTTAGCGCGGATTTTCTTGCAAGTTTGCGAAGCGGTCGCCTACACCCACTCGAAAGGGATTATCCACCGGGACCTCAAGCCCGAAAACATCATCGTCGGAAAATACGGCGAAGTGATGATCCTCGATTGGGGCATCGCCGATTTCATCGACCAGATCGAGAAAGAAGAACCGATTTCCATTAAACGGGCGCCGGAAAAGAAGATTTGACTCGGCCCGGCAAAATCACCGGCACTCTCGCCTACATGGCCCCGGAGCGGCTCACCGGCAAATCCTCTTCTGTGCAAACGGATATCTATGCGCTCGGCGTCATCCTCTACCAAATGCTCACTCTCCAACTCCCCTTTCAACGTAAAACGATTGCCGCGTTCCGCAAACAGATCCACACCGAAGAACTGATCGATCCGATCGAAATGGCCCCCTATCGCGACATTCCCCACCAACTCGCTCAAGTCGGACGCAAATGCCTCGCCCGTTCGGAAAAAGACCGCTATAAGAGCGTGGAAGAGCTGATCGCGAGGTCTTAAAAGCTTCATCGAAGGGCGTCCTGAATGGATCCTCTCTTCGGAATTGGACCGGAAAAGGGCCGATGATTGGCAATTCCAAGAGAATATTCTTCTCGCGAAACATATCGCAATCACGCGCACCCTAGACGTCACCGAATGGGCCGCCCTGATGATTTCCCGAAAATCGTTCCCAGACAATATGCGGCTCGAGGCCGAAGTGCAGTCTCGGCGCTCAGGGGCAGGGGCTCGGGTTTCTTCTCTGCGTGCCCGGCGAGCCGACGAAAGAAATAACCTCGAAGAAGGATATTGCCTTTGGCTCGGCTCCCAAAACCACCCCTCTTGCAGACTCTTCCGCAACAACGTCCAAGTGATGGAAGCGAAATCGCTCTTTCTTCAGCCAAAAACATGGCATCATATCCGAATCGAAAAAGTCGACGACCATTTGAAATTCTTTCTCGACGGCAAACTGAAGCTCAGTTTTGCCAGCCACCTCCCCTTAGCGGGCACCCATGTCGGACTTCTCCACAAAGACGACGACTTCGAATTGAAAAATTGTTCGGATTTTACGACGGCAGCCACAACGTGATGGTCAGTTGTTTGGCCGTTCCAAACGCTTTCCTGAGCCATAAGCTATACGACTTGCCCTTCAGGAATATCGCCGGATCGGACAATGCTTCCCCGGGCGCATGGAGGGGCGCGAAGCGCTTTTCCGCGCGGGACTCACCCTCCTTGAAAAAGCGAGGGTTGAAAAAAGCAAGACATCCCAGGAAAAACTCTTTCATCTTGGCTCTCAAAGAATTCGAAAAGCTCTACCGTACTCCAGGCGCGCCCTTGGAATATCTTGGCAAATCGCTCGTCTATGAGGCGCTCGGCGATTCGGAAGAAGAGGCGAAATGCCTGGAACTCGCCTTGCGCAAATTCCCGAACCATCCTCTTCTCCCCATCCTGAAAGAACACATCGTCTACCGGATGCATGAAAGTTCTCTGAACAACCGCGAAGCGGCCTACCGGATCATCCTCTTGGCCATCCGGCATATTCCCGACCTTCTCGAAAATCCAGATACACGCCTCTTGATCGACAGCCTTGAAAAAAATTGGGAGCCGCTCCTCTTTATTGAAAAAAGCGAAAACCGGATGACATCGATTGCCATCCAGCTCGCATTCTGGCTCGCAAAAATTCCCATCCTCGTCGAAATCGCTCAAAACCTGGCCAAAGAAAAAGAACTCGACGAAATACTGCTCGGCAACGCCCTTTTCTGCCTGCTCGAACTGGAAGCCTCCGATTCGCTGTCTAAATTCGCCCCTCGAAAACCTCTATTCATTTCCTCTCTGGATAAGCCGATACCCGTTCAACTCGACAAAGGCAAAATCCGGACTCTCTATTTCCTGATGAAACAGGCATTGAAAGATTCCCAATTCCCCCTTTTCGACGCGGCTGCAGCAAAGCTCAAGAAAGCCAAGATTCCCAAATTCGACCGAACCTTTTTCGATTCCCTGGAAGCTTGGAGCGCCCTTCTGCAACGCAAACTGGCCGCCGCCGAAGAGATTTTCGCAAAATACCCGCTCCCCGCCCTCAATCAAGAAACATCCCCCCTCCATTTTGTTTATGGAACCTGGCTCTATTTGACGGATGGCCCCCAGGCCGCCATGCGTCATTTTTCCCTCCTTGAAACGCCCTATCCTCCCACAACCGCGCTTCCCAGCCATTTCCTCGCAAACCGGCTCGACGAAAAGCCGGAAGGCACAAAAGGGGGCTGGATCGACCGGGCCTTTTGGTGGGAAAAAAAAGAACTCCATCGTCAAATCGACCTCTTTTACCGCTGCGTAGGGAAATCATGAAACAACCTAAGGTGCAAAAAACTCAGACGATCTATTCAGGCTTTTTCGATGTGCGCCAAGACCTTCTAGAGCGGTCCGACGGCCTGACCCATCCCTATACCACCCTTATCCTCTCCACCGACGCAACCTGCGTCCTCGCGACAAGACCGCGAAGGGCGCTGGATCCTCAACCGCGAATACCGCCATCCAACCGGCGCGATCATCCTCGGCTGTCCCGGCGGGCGTCTCGAGTCCGGCGAAGATCCCCTAATCGGCGGCCAACGGGAGTTTTTCGAAGAGACGGGCTACTGGTCCGACGATATCGAACTCCTTGGCGCCGCCTATCCCTTCGCCGGCCTTTGCAACCAAAAAATCTACTTCCTCTACGCGAAAAACGCCTATAAAAAAGGCTCTCAAGAACTCGATCCCTTCGAGTTCATCCAAACCGAACTCTTCACCGACGAAGAGCTCCGCAATGAAATCCGCAATCCCAATGCAAGGATAGATGGCATCCTCTGCTCCGCCCTCTGTTATAAAGAAATAAAAAAGGGATTTTAAAGAAGCTAAAAGCAAAGACTCGCTAAATATCTCTTATTCTGTTAGCCTCTCCGGCTTTCAGCAAAAACAAGGAGAAATTTATGAGTCGAATTTGCTGTTGTACAAAATCATATGGTCCGAGTAACCGGCCGCCAGCAGAGCAACGCAAAGGTCCTTCCCAGCAAGGCTACAGTTTTGCGACAAAAGCGATCACAGCGCTCGCGGTTTTCGTCGGAGCTGCTGCCTTCCTCTATTCTTTAAGCCAAGATCCGTCGCAAACACGCTTGCGCCGAACTCTTCGCCTGAAGGGGCAAACACAGGATCTCCCGACCCTGTTAATTCCGAGATTCTCGAACCGAATAAAGAATCCTCATGCGGCACACAGGCTTTAATTGACGCCTTCGAATCTGGCGCAAAGATGGGTTTAAGTGGAGAAGAATTGATAGAAAGAGTCAACTCCAAAGCCCGCGAATGTGGAATGCCATACTCAACTGGATCTATCGGGGCAATCCCACCTGGTGGAACCGCTGAAATTAACATCCCCCATGAGTCACTAGACGGCTTTTACCCTCTAAACATAACAGAAATTGATTCAAATCAGAATATGTAACAAGCCCGTTCAATGAAAAAATCCAAAACCGCGAAGATTTGTCCGCTGACGAAAAACTTCACGTAAATAACTTTTTCAAGAAATATCGATTCCTCTGCCCGGCTCTCCAAGCCGGGCATCATAAATCACTAATCATCACCAACCTAAACTATTTTTAATTATAATATCTATAAAATGATATTATAATTATTAGATGAGGGTTTTTTATGGTTCTGAGATTGCATAAGAAGAGGCGGCCGGTCCCAGCAGCTAAAAAAGCTCCGATCACAAAAGCAGATGTCAAAGCAGAAATCCGCGCCCAGAAAAAAATTTTCAGAGAATCCACCCGTCTATTTGAAGCCACCTACCATCTTTTACAGCTTATCAAAAACCCGAAAAATCCAGTTCATGGAAACCGCACTGAATTGATCCGCCGGTTGGAAAAAGAAATCGAAAAAATCAAACAAGAATCCTCTGCCGCAGCGGCTCAACTAAAATTGCTCTCCGAGCGTTTACAAGCTCTTAGAGACCCTCTTATCTAAAACCACTTGCTCTTCGAATTTAGATCGGATAGAATCCCCTGTCCTTAAAAACCAAACTTTGAGTTCGTTTGTGTATTCAATCATTGATACTTTTTGGTGCAAAGCATGCAATACATTAGAAACTTTCTCCTATAATGCATTGCGAGTAAAGTTGGGCGATCCAGTCGTTGTAAAAAATAAGGCAGGCCGATGGGTCCACTTATATCCAACTCGCGACGAAGATGATCGGTTCGGTTTTGCAGCAACTTTTGGATGTGATAGGCGATGGGCATGCACCTTCAAGGACGATAACGATATCAAAATAATGTTTTCGAATTCTCCTGGAAATAACCGCGCCAAACAAAAACATTACTCGCATAGTCTCTGCGGTCCTACGGAGGAGAAAGCGCAATTGGTATTTTCAAAGCAGCCAAAAAAACCAAGTCATCAAAAAATGCCGGAACGAAAAATCCCCTATCGGAAAACCCATTTCTAAGAATTGAATTATGCCTCGACTTTTAAAAGTATCCAGACTCTCTCAAATACCCGGAAAATGAGAAAACCACTATGTCAAGCGCCCTAGGTACAATCATCGATGTTTTTTGGTGCAAAAAATGCGATACTTTAGAAACCAGCTCTGACGTTACTGCGCGAGTAAAGTCGGGCGATCCAATCGTTATGCCTAAAGAAAACATAGCTGGCCGGATGGTCTGGTATTATCCAACGAGAAAAAAAGAAAATCGGATCGGTTTAGTGGCTCCTTTTGGATGCGATCGTCGATGGACACTCGGCCTCAAAGAGGATTTACTCGAAATAGATTTTTCGAATTTTCCTGAAAATAACCGCGCCAAACAAAAACATTACTCACAAAGCTTCTGCGGTCCAACGCCAACGGTTGAGAAAGCGCGATTATTATTTTCTAAGAATAAACGAACGCCAAAAGAACCATTAAGCAAGATTCAGCAAAAAATGCGGGAAATACGAAAAATCCCCAATCAAATAACTTCTTCTTAAGGATTGAGTTATGCCTCGGCTATTAAAAGTATCCAGACTCGCCCATATCCCGGGAATCGGGGTGGACCGTATGGCTAACGCAGCGAACGCGGCCTCGGATCCCGAACTGCTCCGTCTTGAAAATCTCGATACCGATCTTCTGCCGCCTGCAGCCGCCATTGAAGCGACTCGCAATGCCGTCGGTTTGGACGATCATAACAGCTATTTGCCTTTCCTGGGCCAAGACGAATTGAGGAAGGCGGCTGTGAAGCGCGTTTCCCGCGTCTCTGGTCAAGAATACGATTGGCGCTCCGAATGCATCATCTCAGCTGGCGGCATGTCGGGCATTTTGAATTGCATCCTCGCTATGATCGAACCAGGCGATGAAGTGATCGTCACCGATCCGACCTATGCAGGCATCATCAATCGAGTCCGCCTCGCAGGCGGCATTCCCATTTTCGTCCCCCTGATTCCTTCTTCATCTGGCTGGCGTTTAGATACGCATGCGCTTGAGAAAGCTGCATCCCCTCGCACCCGCATGATAATTATCAGTCCTGGCATGCCAACTGGCCATGTACTGACTCAAACCGAATGGGAAGCCGTAGCAAAGGTGTCCATCCAAACAGACGCCTGGCTCTTATATGACGCCGCCATGGAGCGCATCCTTTACGACAAGCGGTCCGTCATCCATCCAGCTTCGCTGCCGAATATGAGAGAGCGGACGATTACGGTGGGAGCCGCGTCCAAAGAGCTGCGGATGATCGGCTGGCGGGTCGGCTGGGTCGTCGGCCCTCAAAGCATCATGGCCGACATCGGCCTCGTGAGCATCTCAAACGTCGTCTGCCAAACAGGCATCAGCATGGCCGGAGTCGCAGCAGGACTCAACGCCCCGGACGACGGCTTGAAAGACGCGGTATCTATCTGGGAAGAAAGGAGGAATGTTTTATTGCATGAACTGCGAGGACTCCCCGCGATCCCTCCTCATGCCGGCTGGTCTCTTCTGCTCGACGCCTCTGCTCTCGGCATGACAGCCCCTGAATTGACGGAAAAACTGTTTAAAAAAGCGAAAATCGCAACCACTCCCATGACAGGCTGGGGTTTGAGCGCCGCCAAATACGTCCGTTTCGTTTTTTCCAACGAACCGAAAGAAAGGCTGGCAGGCATCAGCGAAAAAATGAAACTGGCTTTAGTTTAATCGTCAGGAAAGCTTCTCGGATTTTTCGAAAAGCCATTTCAAAGAAAACGGAGCTAACAGGGTCGTGGCGGCGATCACAAGGATGAGCGCCGTATAGACGTCGTTTTTCAATACGCCCACAGTCAGTCCCACGTTTGCAAAAATCAAACCTACCTCCCCGCGAGGGATCATCGATGCGCCCACAACGCATTGGGTCGTCCATTTGTCCCGGAATAAGAAAAATCCGGATAGGAATTTTCCCACGACTGCGATTGCGAAGAGCGCCCCTCCAAGCGTCCAAATGAAAGACGAACTCCATTCGATGTCCTTCAATTTCAAAGTCAACCCGATCGCTACAAAAAAAATAGGGGTAAACAAAAACACGATCGATCGCAGCTGCTCTTCTACGCGCCTGCTGAAACCGGATTCTTGGTGCATGTCAGCATCAAAAGGCAAAAAGAATTGCTTGGAGAGTGCCAAACCAGCCGCAAACCCACCGAGGAGCTCTGGAGCCCCCAGTACATGGGCAATCCACGCAAAAAATAAGATGAGAGAGACAATCGCAGTGGGTATTAAGCCCGGAACTTTGCTCTTTGCTTCCCATCGCTTGATAATTTTCGACATAATTTTGGCCATGATCGGAGCGAGCAAGAAAAAGAGAGTGATAAAGAGGATGACTTTCCCGACATTCCAAAAATTGATTTCCCCGGAAACGGAGAACTCGTAAAGCATCGCGAGAGCGACGATTCCGATGATATCGTCCATGACTGCCGCGCCCAGAATGATTTGGGCCTCAGATGTGCTTTGTTTATTTAAATCACGCAGGACTCTCAAGGTAATGCCGATGCTTGTTGCCATGAGTGTGCAACCGGCGAACAAACTGATAAGCAAAGAAAAGTGGAAATAATAATAGCAAAGGAAAAATGCAAGCAGGAAAGGGAGGGCCGCGCCGCAAATGGCAACGGTAAGAGCTTTGGTTCCCGCTGAAGCCAGCCTCCCGATATCTGCTTCGATACCCACTTCAAAAAGAAGCAGGATAATTCCAATTTGAGCCAAGAGATAAATCGGCTGTGTGATTTCAATGATTCCAAAAACGCTTGGGCCGATGATTATGCCCGCGCATAATTCGCCGATTACAGAGGGAATGCGGATCCAAGCCGCCAACTCTCCTGCCAGCCGAGCCGCAAGCAAAATGATGACAATTTGAATTAGAAATGTATGGACTTCCATGAAACAAGAATGGCTGATTTTTCTTCGTTTTATGGGTTTGGAACAAATTTTTAAAGGAATTATTTGTCCCGGTTTTTATGAAAATTTTGGACTTTAGCCTTTATTCACTCTGTTTTATAATCTTTTCCTTATGGCTGATTTACCCAAAGCATACGATCCGAAAGAGACTGAAGAAAAATGGTACTCCTAGTGGGAGGAGAAAGGCTATTTCAAGGCCGACGCCCATTCGAAAAAGGAGCCCTATTGCATCGTGATCCCGCCGCCGAATGTGACTGGGCGTGCTCCACATGGGGCATGCTCTGGTCGATACGCTCCAGGACATTTTGATCCGCTGGAAGCGGATGCAGGGATTTGAGGCCCTTTGGGTTCCTGGGACCGACCATGCGGGTATTGCCACTCAGACGGTCGTAGAACGGCATCTTTTTGCCAAAACGGGCAAACGGCGCAAAGATTTCACGCGAGAAGAATTCCTCGAACATGTCTGGAAATGGAAAGAATTGTGCGAAGGGCAGATCTTCGGCCAGCTTAAAAAACTCGGCTGCTCCTGCGATTGGTCCCGCCTGCGTTTCACCATGGATGAAGGGAGCAACAGCGCTGTCAGGATCGCTTTCAAGAAGATGTATGACGAGGGGCTGATCTACCGGGGCGATTACTTCGTCAACTGGGATCCGGTCTACCCAAACGGCCCTTTCCGATGATGAAGTGGAGCATGAAGAGCGCGATTCGTTCCTCTGGCATATCCGCTATCCGCTTGCGAATGGGAAAGATTCATCTGATCATTGCTACGACACGGCCCGAGACGATGCTCGGAGATACGGCGGTCGCCGTCCATCCCTACGATGAGCGGTATGCGAGCTTTCATCGGCGAACAGATCAAACTTCCTTTGACCGATCGGCTGATTCCCGTCATCGCCGATCCTTTCGTCGACCCCGCATTCGGGACGGGCGCGGTCAAAATCACGCCCGCCCACGACTTCAACGACTTCGAAGTGGGCAACCGGCACCATCTGCCCATGATCAATATCATGACGCCCGACGGGCGAATCAATGAGAAAGGCGGCGCCTATGCCAAGGCCTGACGTGGAAGAGGCGCGCGACGCTGTCGTTGAAAGAATTGAAAAAACAGGGCTTCTCGTCAAAGTAGAGCCGCATCGATCTGCGCGTCGGAGTTTCCTATCGCTCGAAAGCTGTCATCCAGCCCTATCTCTCAAAACAATGGTTCGTCAAGATGAGCCACTTTAAAGACAAACTCATCTCCGCTGTGCGCGATAAAAGAGTCAAACTGATCCCTCCTCATTGGGAGCAGACCTACTTTCATTGGATCGAAAATTTGCGCGATTGGTGCATCTCGCGCCAACTCTGGTGGGGCCACCGGATTCCGATTTGGTACGACAAAGAACGATCCAAAAACGAAAATCTGCTACGTCGGGCGAAGGATTGCCTCCTGAAGTCGAGAAGAATCCCGATGACTGGGTTCAAGATCCCGACGTCCTCGACACGTGGTTTTCTTCCGGCTCTTTGGCCCTTCAGCGTCTTAGGCTGGCCCGAAAAGACGGCTGATCTGAAAAAATTCTATCCCACATCGGTCCTCGTCACCGGGCACGACATCCTCTTCTTCTGGGTCGCCCGGATGATTTTGATGGGCGAATACATCATGAAAGCTGTCCCTTTCCATGAGTCTTTTCTCCATGGACTCATCTATGGCAAATCGTACTGGCGCAGGACTCCTGAAGGCTCCGTCGCCTACGTCAGTCCCGAGGAGAAAAAGAAATACGATCTCGGAGAGCCGCTGCCGAAAGACGTCGAGAGCAAATGGGAAAAAATGTCCAAAACGAAAGGCAATATCATCGATCCGCTGGAAATCATCGAAGACTACGGCACCGACGCCCTGCGCATCGCCCTCTGTTCCAGCGTCACCCATGCAAGGCAGATCGACCTCGACCTCCGCAGATTCGAAGAATTTAAGAATTTTGCCAACAAGGTTTGGAACGGCTCCCGTTTCGTTTTCATGAATCTCGAAGGATTGACGTCCGAACATTTCAGCGAAGGGCTCGATCCTAATCTTCTCACTTTGGAAGACAGATGGATTCTTTCTCTTCTCAACCGGACGATCGGCGAGATCAACGCAATTTGACAGATTATACCTTCGACCGCGCAGCAACCAGAGCCTATGAATTTTTCTGGAACGATTTTTGCGCGATCTACGTCGAACTGGCAAAACCTATCCTCTTCGGCAAAACAGGCAGCCCCGCCTTAAGATCGAATAAGCAACGCCTTCTCGTCATTCTTCTTTGCAACGCGATCCGCCTCATGCACCCGATCGCTCCCTTCATCACCGAAGAGATTTTCTCCGTCCTCCGCTCCCAATTTCCCGATCTCCACAAGCCCAAAAAATGCGATCCCTATACATTAGAGGCAATCGAAGCTCTCCTATCCCCGGCTTGCATCGTCGCTCCCTACCCAAGGGTCATTTCGGAAAACGACATCGATGAAGAAAGCGAGAAGACCTTTGCCTTCATGAACGAAATGGTCCGCTCCGTCCGCAATATTCGCGCAGAAATGCAGATGCCGCCAGGCGAGAAAACAGAGCTGATCGTTCATGGGCCCGAACATTCCCGCGAATGGAAAATAGCCAAAGAACACCAATCAATTCTAACCGCCCTGACCCCCACGTCGCAAATCGTTTTCGACCACCAAGAACCTTCCTCTTTCGGGGCCAGCGCACTCGTCGGGACGCTTAAACTGATGATCCCAATCCCCGAATCGCTCCGCGCCAGAGAAAAGACCCGACTCGAAAAAGAGAAGGAAAAACTCGAAAAACTCCGCGAAAGCACAAAGTCGAAACTTTCCAACGACGAATTCCGCTCCCGTGCACCCCAAGAAGTCGTCGAAAAGCTACAAACAGCCCTGACGCAAACCGAAAAACAGCTCTCCGAAATCTCAGAAAAGCTCAAAGACCTATAGATACAATCTGCTTACTGAGCAGTCCTTGGATCTGAACGTTAAGGGACAGGATGGACAGGATAGGCGCGAAGCGCGCCGCAGGATAGACAGGATGGGCGCGAAGCGCGTCCATGGGGCTGTGGATACTTTAAAAATGATCCGGGGAATCATTTTTAAGAGAAACAGGTGAGCGAAGGCGAACTGGGGCGGAGCCTCAGCCCCAAACCCCGACTCAAGGACTATCGTCCTTGAGAATCCTAATTATCAAGTAATCGGCACCGTAACATTTCATATTTTATATCGCATTCTTAGGTTTCCAAAGGACGATAGTCCTTTGGTCGGGGTTTGGGGCTGAAAGTCCCATGGACGCGCTTCGCGCCCATCCTGTCTATCCTTCCGTGCGCTTCGCGCGTATCCTGTCTATCCTGTCCCTTAACGTTCAGATCCTAAGACTATCACTTCTTAAGACTGTATCCCCCTCCTGTTGCATAACGATCTCCAATTCCTAGGCTCCGCACATTATCCGCAAAATTTTTCCTCTAGGTTTTTTTTTATGGCGCTGTTAATATCTGCGGCTATGAACTTGTGGCAGAAAATTCATTCGCATCATTTGGTCGGCGGCACGCTGTTAGTCGCTGGAACCAGCATCGGCGTAGGGATGCTCGCGCTTCCCGTCGTTACGGCATCTGGGGGATTCATTCCCTCGATCTTTGTGTATCTGATTTGCTGGCTCTACATGGTTTTGACGGGGCTTTTGATTCTCGAAGCTTGTCTTTGGTGCCCCAACGATTCGAACTTGATCACGATCACCCGCACTCTGCTTGGCCCAAAAGGGGCTGCTGTCTGCTGGTTCACTTATCTTTTCTTGTTTTATTGTTTGATGGTCGCCCACTCGGCGATCGGCGGTTCAGCAGTTCAGGGCGTGGCGCCTGCGATTCCAGGCTGGGCTGCGTCTTTGATCTATGTCGCGATTTTTTCGCCTGTCGTTTACCTCGGCACTTTGTGGGTCGACCGCTTCAATAAAATCATGATCAGCGGATTGATCATTACGTTCCTCCTTTTCGTCTTTAATTCTTTCGGCTATATCGACCTGTCGCTTTTGGGCAGAATGAACTGGACGCAAGGATGGCTCGCGATACCGACCGTGTTTACAGCTTTCGGCTATCAGAACCTGGTCCCGACGATCGTCACTTACATGCAGCGGGATTACAAAAAAGTGCGGATCGCGATTTGGCTCGGCACTTCGATCCCCTTGGTTCTCTATCTTCTTTGGGAATTTTTAATCCTGGGAATTATACCGATCGATTCGTTGACTGAGGCGATGAGGCAAGGACAAAACGCAGTGACTCCGCTCCAAAACCATTTGCATAAAGGGTCTCTTGGCGTAATCGGCGAAGTCTTCGCTTTCTTTGCGATGACCACCTCTTTCATATGCCTTGCAATCGGCTTCTTCGATTTCTGGGCCGATGGACTCAAATGGGAAAAGAAAGGAAAGAAAAAACTCGGGATTTTCTCCCTTGTATTTCTAGTTCCCCTATTGATCGTTTTTATACAGCCCGGAGCCTTCCTCAAAGCTTTGAATTTAGCTGGAGGCGTGGGCGTTTCCATACTCTTTGGGGTATTGCCTGCGCTCTATATTTGGGCGGGCCGCTATCTCAAAGGCAAATCCCTTTCCCACCAATTCGTCAAGGGAGGAAAAGTCTCTCTTGCCATCCTGCTGATTTTTTCCTTTGCCATCATCATCATGGGATTGATCTGAATCGGGATAGTGTCTAGGACGCATGGAACTTCCCTCCCCTTCGCAACTAAAAAAAGAATTTCCTCTTTCAGAGACCGTTCGTAAATTCATCGATGAGTCGCGAAACTCCGCCCGGAATATTTTGCAGAGGGACGACGAGCGGCTTGCTGCGATCATCGGGCCCTGTTCGATCCACGATCCTAAATCAGCAATCGAATTCGCCAAAAACCTAAAAACATTTTCTTCAGAAATTGAGAAAAGTTTTTTTCCCATTATGCGTCTCTTTATTGAAAAATCGAGAACGCGGCTAGGCTGGAAAGGGATGCTGTACGATCCCCATCTCGATGGATCGAACGATATCGCATCGGGCCTAAGGATTTCGCGCAAAATTCTTCTCGAGATTGCCGAACTCGGCGTCCCATGCGCTGTCGAGCTTTTAGAGCCTTTGGCAGTCCCCTATTTCGATGATTTGATCGTTTGGGGTGTGATCGGCGCCAGGACTTCTTCTTCGCAGCCGCACAGACAAATGGCTTCAGGGCTTCCCTTTCCCGTAGGATTTAAAAATGACATCCACGGGGAAATCGATTCGGCCATTTCGGGAATTGCGACGGCAAGAGCCCCCCATTCCCATATCGGGATCGACTCTGACGGAAGAATCGCGAGCCTGAAAACGCGAGGAAATCCCCTGTCCCATCTCGTCCTCCGGGGATCCGAGCATCTTTCGAATTACGACCCAGCTTCCGTAGCTCACGCTCTAACCCAGCTGAAAGAACACAGGCTCGATTCCCGTCTTGTGATCGATTGTTCGCATGGAAATTCGAACAAAGATCACAAGAAACAAAAAAACGCCCTGGAATCCGTGGTAGAACAGGTTCGCGCGGGAAATCGGTCGATTGCAGGATTTATGTTTGAAAGCCACTTGAATGTGGGAAAACAACCCTTGCAAAGCGGGCTCTCCTCCCTTCGCTATGGGGTCTCGATCACCGATTCTTGTTTAGGATGGGAAGAGACCGAATCCTTGCTCTCTTGGGCCGCTGGACAATCGGCGATTGAGATGTCGATGAGCTCTGTCCAGAAGTGATGGTTCCAGGTCTCTATCAATTCCCCCTCTTTTGAAAAGACTTGGACGCGGTAGGTCAAAATACTCCTCTCCATCCCTTTGTTTGGGAAAAAGAAAGCGGCTGAATCCCTTTTCCTCTCCATCGGCAGTTGAATCGTCTCCTGGGTTTCGTCCCAAAGACGGACTGTAATGACCAAATGGAGCTGCTTTTCAAACAGACTCCGGGGAAAATCCCAGGCTATGAGCAGCCTTTTCCCTTCAGGAGGGTTGGCTTGCCTTGGATCCGGGGTGCCCATGCGGGTGCTGGCGAGAAAATTTCGGTCGACCCATTCCTGCTGCACATAGAGATGGTCTCTATAGCAGCTCGAAAAAACAGCCAGAAAAAAAAGGGAAGCGATTAATATATAGCGCATGACTTTTCCAGAAAGCGTAGCAGGCATTGTTTTTTCTTCAGACCGCTCCTCCGTCCTTTTGATCCAGAGGCGGGACGTCCCTGTTTGGGTCCTTCCAGGAGGAGGAATCGAGCCTTGCGAACCTCCGGAAGAGGCGGTCATACGGGAAATTTTGGAAGAAACCGGCTTTACTGTCAAAGCGCTCCGGCTCGTCGGAGTCTATTCTCCCATCAACCGCCTGGCGAAACACACCCATCTCTACGAATGCGCAATCTTGAAAGGGCGTCCGACCCCGTCGAGCGAATCGAAAAAAGTCCATTTTTTCCCCCTCTC
The DNA here is from genome assembly GCA_963713105.1 of uncultured Chlamydiae bacterium. GTDB lineage: Bacteria > Chlamydiota > Chlamydiia > Chlamydiales > SM23-39 > CAVQKJ01. Next base: position 69,415 of record CAVQKJ010000002.1, on the reverse strand, counting down.
CTCTCTGCCAAAACTCATTCCTCCCCCTATCGCGAATGGATCGAAGACGCCCGTCTCCAAGCTCCCCCGATCAAAAAATCTTTGACGTCGGTCACTTACAAAGTTCTTTTCAAAAACTTAGTCCGCCATCCGGTCCTCATCCTCCGTTTCCTTCTGGCACGGATGGGGTGGTCGATCAATACATAGGACATAGATGAAGCAAGAAGAATTCCATCGCCAGACTTTCAAACAGCAATCATGGATCGATTGCGACCTGAAAAATAAAACCTTTTCCCAAGTCTCATTCGAAAACTGCGATTTCAGCCGAAGCGACTTGTCTGGAGCCCGTTTTCAAGACTGCAAACTGCTCAATTGCAACTGGAGCCTCGTTCGAATCGCCGGCTGCAGACTGCAGGAGGTCGCATTTGAAAACTGCAAACTCCTCGGGATCGATTTTCTGAAATGCGATAAGATGTTTTTGCGGCTCAAATTCAAAAAATGTTTACTTGCCACATCCAATTTTTCAGGTCTTGATTTAAGGAATGCCCTTTTTCAAGAATGCATCCTGCGAGATGTTTATTTTACTGAAACAAACCTGGCTGGGGCCGATTTCTCAAAATCGAATCTGGCAGGGTCCCTGTTTCACAATTCGGATCTTACCGGAGCGATTTTTTTAGGGGCCATTAATTATTCGATAAACCCCATTAATAATAAAATAAAAAATGCGAAATTCTCCAATCCGGAAGTTATGTCTTTATTAAATCACTTTGATATAATCATCGAATGATTCCAAAAAACCCTTACGGGTGCCCCTATTTGCAATTGGCCCCGATGGAAGGGGTCGGCGACCGGAGTTTCCGCAAAGCGATCGCATCGATCGGCGGTTTCGACGAGGCGGTCCGGGATTTCATCCGCGTTCCAAAAAACGCCCATATCAAAAGCCTCGCCGACCAATATGAACCTGGTGAATTAGCCCCGATTCCCCTCGCAGCCCAGCTCATGGGGTCCGATCCCGAACTGATGGCCCTTACAGCGCAGGCGATGGAAGAGAAGGGGGCTCTCCGCATCGATATCAATTGCGGATGCCCCTCCAATACCGTCACAGGCCGCGGCGCAGGGTCGAGCTTGCTGAAAGAGCCTAGTTTCCTCCATGAAGTGGGAAAATCGGTGGTACAGGCCGTTTCGATTCCAGTCACCATCAAAATGCGCTCTGGTTTCGAAGACACCTCGTTATTCAAAGAAAATCTCCTGGCGGCGCAAGAAACCGGCGTCCGCTACATCACATTGCATCCCCGGACAAAAGCAGACGGGTATGGACCTCCTGCAAGGTGGGACCTGATCGCCGAGGCCAAATCGATCCTCAAAATCCCCGTCGTTGGAAACGGCGACATCCTGACTGTGGAAAATGCCCTAGAAATGCTCCGCACCACCCAATGCGACGCCCTGATGATCGGCCGCGGCTGCGTGATCAATCCTTTCCTCTTCCATCAAATCAAAGCCCATTACTCACAAAAGCCCTACCTTCCTCGATGGGAGGATTTGATCCGCTACTTCACAGTTTACCAAGAGGAAATGCCTTCTGAAATGACCGCCCGGGCCCAAGTCAGTAAACTGAAACAATTGATGGGATTTCTTTTTAAAGGGAACGCCGATTTGCTCTGCTACAGGAACGAGGTGCTGAGATCCCAGCACCCCGATTTCAATTCCTTCATGGACTTCGTCTTGCCGATCCTAAAGCTTCATTGGAGAGGATTATCTTCCTCTTCTCATGAGCCCCATGATCAGTGAAACGAGGAAAATAATCAGGAAAATCCAGAACAGCCACATCGCAATCGTCTCAGCCCCAGCGGCAATTCCTGTAAATCCGAATATCGCAGCGATGATTGCGATGATAAAAAATACGACAGCCCAGTAAAGCATTTGATTCCTCCTTTAACCTTTGCCTTTGAGTAAAATGTTTTTCCAATTCTGTCAAGTTCTACGGGCGCGATGTGTCTTTGTAGGAGGGTAATGCTGTTCTATCCTCTCAATCATCCGACCGCCGAGCCGCAGCCCTCTTATTCCGCAATAATAAATGCCGAAAAAAGTAGATGGTGCGATCAAGAGAGCGCGAACAGCTGGGGGTAACGGAATCCCAGCACATTCAAAGGACCTGAAGATAGCCCAATTACAAAACAAAGCTCCGGTTAAACCCAGTGCAGCAGATCCGCAGGGAGCTAGAACCGCGGCTGCAATGTTGACGGCCTGGCCTCGTTTTGGGATATCGATCCAATCCGCAATCCGATCATAGACATCTGGTTTCACTTTCATAAGACCCCCGTTAAAAATTGGGAAATTGAATCACAATCGATTGAAAAAATCTTTGGAATTCTGCATAAAGGATCGCATGAACAAGTTTGCCTGCCTTCTTCTCCTTCTGACGCTTTCTACCGCTGCCTTTTCGAAAGAGAAGAATTATTTCGGGTATGGCGATGTCAGCGCCATGGGATCCCATCCAATGGTCGGCGTTGGACTCCGCTCCAAAAACGGGATCCATGCATTCGATGTTTCAGGGCACATCATGCCTTGGAACCGGTTCTCCCCTTTTATTTTTCATATGAAAGGAGTCTATCTCTTTTATCCTGCGCAAGAAGGTTTTTATTGCGGAAGCGGACTTGGTTTTTTGAATGAACCCCATTTGAAAAGCGTGACGGGTTCGATCGAGGCCTCTCTCGGCTATCAATCCCGCAACGCCGACAACGCCCCGATGTTTTTTGAAGCCAATCTAATCGCTCCTTTTCTAGAGCCGCAAGGTACGATGAGGGTCTGGCCAGGCCTCACTCTAGGCTATGGTTTCTAGTTTAAAATAAATAGAACTACACCTATTCTCTCGCCCCTTCAATTCTTACAGGGAGTTTAACGTGAGAAAAAAAATCGGATTTTTCGTCTGTTTATTTATTGTATTCGCAGCGTGTGTTCAAGCTGAGGAAGAGAAAAGACCAGTGCGGGTTTACGTCGATATCGTGGGCGACATGTTCCATGCCGGACACGTGGCCTTTTTGAAAAATGCGAGAGCTTTCGGAGATTACTTGATCGTAGGCGTTCTGGCCGATGATACCGTTGAAGAATACAAAAGGGAGCCGATTTTGACTTTGGAAGAACGGGTCAAGGTCATCGAGGCTTGCAAGTATGTCGACGAGGTCGTTGTCGCCCCGCCTCTTCGTCTGACGGAAAAAATGATCGATGAGCTGCAGATTGATTATGTGGTCCATGGAGACGATTTCAACCCGGCCCTGCTGGAAGACCAATACGGGGTCTCTTTGAAACTCGGCATTTTCCGCACCGTCCCCTACACCCCAGGGATCTCCACCACTCAGATCATCAAAAGGATCGTCGACCGCTACGAAAACGGCGAATTCCGAAAATAAGAATAAGGCTCCTATCTCAAGGAGCCTTAATTACTTACAATTAATAACACTCTAATATTAAATACAAATTGAATATTTATTCATATTTCTGTATAATTATGCGAAAACAACAGTTATTTATGAATAATACAGAAAATCACTCTTTTCTTACTCTAAGCCAGTCCCTGGCTAATCCATTGCCCCGCTCTCTCAAGCGGCGGCGCGCCGTATCTTTATAATCCAAATTGATTCCGTTTTATTTTAAACAAACCTATTAAAAATTAAGGATTATTTTATGAGCGCAGTAACGATTGAGAATAATTATAAATATCAAGCTATTGGAAGCCAAGAAATCGAAATGGCAAAAGCGAACCCTATTGCAAATATCATGCATGAGGTCATCGCTGCGAAAGAAGAGAATATAAAAACCTCTTTGTCCAAAAAATGGATCGTTTACGATCCCTCCCTTTGGGGCGGCGATTTAACCACGATGGCCTATTTAGGATTCGAAGGGGTCGTCACATCATCGTCAAAGCTTCAAGCTTTGGGCGGGATGATAATAGCCGGCACAGTCTTAGGGATGATTGGAGGCATCGCAAACATCCTCGTCGCCGGTTCTACGGCGAGGGAACTCGCCAATGCTTTGAAATCGAAGAAAGACATGAAGCTGATTGTCAGACTCTGCTTCGACTGTATTTTCTTATTTTCGATCGGGGTCGTGATGATCCTCGCCTCTTTGGCGCAAATGGTCTCAATCGGCGGACTCGGCGCTTTTCTGATCGCCAATCCCTGGGTGCTCCCAGTATTATTCTTTATCATTACCTTGCCGCTGATTTTCGAACTTCTCGCGAGGATCGCGCCGATCGCTTTGGGCAAAGATTTCGCTTCGAAATTCAAGCTCGACGATCTGCAGAAGAATCTAGCAGAAAACAATTGGGATAAGATCAGCGAGTTTTTTTCCCAAAACCATCCTTTCCAATTGAAACAAACTGAATCCGACGGGGCTCTGAAAAAACATCTCATCGATAAAATGGAGGATTTCCAAGCCGAAATCGGAACGAAAGCCGCTCTTTCTGCTCATAAACTCATGATGCATTTAAAAGCCAAACACGCAAAAGAAGCGCTAGAGCAGCTGGAAGATTTGGAAAAAGAGATCGCCGCTTGGAACCATTCGCTCTATGTGAGAATGGGCCAGCAGATTCTTTACGTCCTGTCATTTGGTTTAAGCATGGCAGCCCTTCCCCTGAAAGCGACGGGAGCGATCCTGAACTGCGCGGACAATTGGGCGATGGGAGCCGCGAACGCGATCCCCCTTTACATGGACCTCTTCTGGCCCCTGACAAGAAACACCCCAATCGTAGTCCCCCCAGTAAGCGAAGACCAGCTAGCGAATGCAGTCTGAGGAAATAACAGTCCCGGGAGATGTGCGTGAAGAACAGGATAGTGAATACAAGCGGATGAAGTAACAGTCCTGGGATATAAACATCAGGTGACAGGATATGCAGGATACGCGCGAAGCGCACGACAGGATATGTAGGATGGGCGCGAAGCGCGTCCTTGGGGCCTTCAGCCCCAAACCCCGACTAAAGGACTATCGTCCTTTAGAATCCTGAAAATATCGGCGATAACCATTAGAGTTTGCTATCCTGTCTATTATATAATTCTAGGTTTCCAAAGGACGATAGTCCTTTGGTCGGGGTATGGGTGGAAAACCCCATGGACGCGCTTCGCGCCCATCCTGCCTATCCTGCCGTGCGCCGCGCACGTATCCTACATATCCTGTCACCTGATGTTTATCTCCCAAGCTTGTTATTTCATGTGCTTGTATTCACTATCGTTGTTCTCATGGACAAATTGGCTGCGTTGATGTATCGTTTTCGCACACATTAATTGAGAGGATTTATGTTTTTAGCATCTTTGATTTCGAGTTTTTATTTGCTGGTTGGATCGGTTGGCGTCGAGCCGGCCCTTGCGATCATCCAGAACCGCCATCTTGAAACTGTGGAAGGGCGGATCGAGTTTTTGAATGGCGGGTTGCATCAATTTGTTTCCGATGCAGACCTGTTGAATGAAGAGATTATGGCCCTTTCTGCTCAAATCCAGGATATGGATTTGGAGAACCCTTCGGAAGAGCCGCAAAAGGAACTCTCTGCTATCGGCGATGAACTGAATGTAAAAATGGCCGCTATGCTCGATATGCTTCCCATGCTCCAAAACGCTTTGAAAATCGATGAGGACTTCCAGCAGATCGACGCCATCTTAAACAAACAAGCACCTTTGGACGATTCCGAAAAAGAAGTGTTGATTCGGATCGCAGGACTCTGCGATTATGTCGATTCGAGAAATTCGAATTGAGTACCGCTCTTGAAGGCAATTGTCATCCACGAATTTGGAGGCCCGGACGTTCTTCGCTATGAAGACGTTCCCGAACCGTCTATAAAACCCGACGAAATCCGAATTCGGGTCCATAGCGCGGGAGTCAGCCCTTTCGACCTTCATGTGCGCGACGGATGGTACAAAGATTCCTATCCTTTTCCGATCACCCTCGGTTGGGAGATATCGGGCGTCGTCGCAGAATGCGGGGCGCAAGTCTTTAAATTCAGGGAAGGCGATCTCGTTTTCGCCCATCCGAGCGTCTATCGGAATGGAGGCGGCTATGCCGATTACGCGGCCGTCAAAGAAAGCGAAGCCGTTTTAAAGCCCGCCTCGATCACACATAGGGAGGCGGCTGCAGCTTCCATGAACGCCCTGACCGCTTGGCAAGCCCTTTTCGATACGGCCCATCTTTCGGCAGGACAGAAAGTCCTCATTCACGCCGCAGCAGGCGGAGTGGGGCATCTCGCAGTGCAGCTCGCCCGTTGGAAAGGGGCCTACGTCATCGGCACCGCGTCCGCTAAAAACAAACAATTTTTGCTCGATCTCGGCATCGACGAATTCATCGATTATCACTCGCAGCCCTTTGAAAAAGCGGTAAAAAATGTCGATGCTGTCTTCGACACGATCGGCGGAGAGACTCTGGTGAAATCATTTTCGACGCTTAAAAAGGGCGGCATCGCCGTCTCGATCGTAGATTTCGAACGGATCAAAGAAGCGCCGAAATTTGGGGTCAGAGGAGAAAATGTCATCGTCGCTCCAAATCCCCTTCAAATGGCTGAGATCGCCAAGCTTTTGGAAGAAGGGACGATCAAACCGCATATCGAAACCTCTTTTCCACTTAAAGAAGCTAAGAAGGCCCAAATAGCCGTCCAATCAGGGCATACCCGCGGGAAAATCGTTCTCGACCTGTAACCTATCCAACCTTTTCGTTGTAATCTCTTGAACCACATGTTACGGTCAGGTTAAACTTTTGGCTTTGATCCCGATGGATATCCACTCCTCTTTTTTCCAATCGCTGCTTCAAATGAGCGGAACGATCATAGGTTTAGCTGTCGCGTTCTACTTTCTGTCCCTCCTTAGCTCTTTCTTTGGCAGATTTTCAAAAATGAAAACGCAGACATCCATTTCTATCCTCCCTGACGCGGAAGGGAAGAAACGACTGCTCGGCAAGTCGGCCCCCGTCATTCTCCAGATCAATCTCAAAGGGGTTATTGGAAAAGAAGAACTCGACTCCGAACAGATAGAAACCCTCCTCGTCGAATCACAAATGGGCGACTTAAGGGGCAACCGAGTGAAGGGGGTTTTGCTGAGCATCGATTCTCCGGGTGGAGCGGCCGCTGATTCCGATACCCTCTACCGGCGGATCAAAGCGTATAAAAAAAAATACTCAGTTCCCGTTTACGCCTTCGTCGACGGCATGTGCGCCTCAGGCGGCCTGCTGATCGCCTGCTCGGCCGATAAAATTTACGCCTCCCCTTCGAGCGTCATAGGCAGCGTAGGCGTGAGGCTGATGCTCCCTTTCTTCAATGTCCACAAAGTGCTGGAGAAATGGGAAATCGGCGTCAAAACATTTGCCGAAGGGAAGCATAAGGACCATTTAAACCCCTTCCGCCCTTGGCAGGAAGAGGAGGACAGCGATTTGAAGAACGTCCTCTCCCACTCGTACCACCGTTTCGTCGACATCGTCGCTAAAGAAAGGCCGAAGCTCACCAAAGAAAAACTGATCGAAGAAGTAGGAGCCCAAATCTATTCCGCTCCAGAATCAGCAGCCCTCGGCTTCGTCGACGAGGGGGAAAGCGATTATTCGTTTGCCTTAGAAGCCCTAGTTGAAGCTGCGGGTATCAATAAAAAGCAGCCCTACCAGGTAGTCGAATTGAAAAAGAAAAAGCCTTGGCTTAAAGAGATGATGGCCAGCTCCCCTATTTTAACGGGAAAAGTTCAACATGAACTGAAGCTGGGCCCCTTTACACATTCGCACCGGCATCCGGAAATCGCTTATCTGTATACGCAAATATCCTAGTTTATCTAAAACCAAACAGTCTCTTTACTCTTGTAGACAGGAAAGGCGTTATTAGTGTTTCTAATTCCTGAACGATTTTTGGATCCTTGATCGCTGGAAGGAGTTTCCGAATCGCAACAGCCGCTTGGGGACACTCCTCTTTGGAATCGCAAAGACTCCTAAAAAAGTCCACCGCACGATTTTGCAGGGACTGGTCTTTTGCAAACATCTCTAGGATCATTCCCATTCCTTCAGGCGTTTCAGCAAAGATTTTCAAACTCTGCATAAATCTATCCGGTTCTTGCCGGTACAAGTCAATCAATTCAGAAAGTCCGATCCCTTTTTTAAAAAGTTCGGCTAGAATATCACGGAAACAATCCCTATTGCCAAGCTCTAATCGATATCTTTTATGGGCTAAATCAAATACCTCGAAAAGCAACACATCCTTTTTAATTAGTTCTCTTAGGATTCCGCCATTGCGACGTGAGAATATCCGATCGGCAAGTTCAAACGCTTCGAGATATTTCTCCTTATGAACTAATTCCATAGCTATTTCTGCCACAAAACCATGCCATATGTGCTTTACACCTACACTGTCACGGATATCTACGCTTGTCCATTTTCGGGCAATATCCATGATTTCAGGAATAAAAAGGTCTTTTTTCAAAAACTTTAGGATGAGATCTTTAGAATGATTCATCAATTGATCGCAACGATCTCCTCTAGGGCACTCGCAATCAGACCACCCCGGAAATGGAGAACATCCCATTTTGCGTCCAACAGCTTCTTTTACGGCCCAGTCTGAGGCAGCAATAACAGCCTCAAATGCCTCTCGATAGTTCTCTTTCTTATCTAAGCGGTCGATATAATTCCTGAGGTCTTCTACCTGTATATTTTCCTTGGCCGTTTCAGAAAGAAAAGTTACTTGACAATCGTCAGAGCGAACCTCTGTTGGACAATGGGTGCTGTTTGCAACTTTTTCATCATGCGGAACGGGTGAAAATCCAGCGGTTTCCCAAGAGTGAAGCATTTCAGGCAGACATTCAGTTCCATTTAAAGAAGAAGACTCATCGGAGAGGAGAGATTTTTGCATGTCCTGAAGCGCGCCCGATCCACTCAAAAAAGGTTCCGACTTAGTCAGAGTGAGAACTGCATTTTCATCAACTGTCGAAGAATGGGTTAACTGGGTTTTCAAAAGGTCAGGATCCGCTTTGTCGATTTTTGGGCCGCTAATTATTTGGGCAGAAATAAAAGCGGATTTCAAACTCCAAGCGAGAGCTGCCAAGATCGGCAAAGCAAGGAGCACAGCCGCTTTCGGAAAATAAGAAGATGGGCGGCTCGCCAACTGAGAAGAAGCCTCTTGTTTCTTACTCTCTAAAAACTGCAGCAAAGGCGTTTGTTCGGGATCTGATTTCTCTTTCACGGCTTCGATCGTCCGTCCTAGAATGGAAGTCATTAAATAAGGGGATTTTATGCGGATCTGGTTCAGGATGGGTTCGAACTCCGTTTCAAAATCGGGGGCCTTGGCGTTGCAAAGAGACAGAGCTTTGCAGATCGCCTTTTGTTCGATTGCGGATGCAGTGTCAGGGTCCCTTCTTACGCAAGATAGTGCTGTCGTCGCATTTGCAAGAATGGAACCCATTTTTGAACAACAAAGAGCTTTATATTCAGAAGCAGTATTCAAAATAGGTTTGAAACTTTCATTAAATTTAACGCTTAATATGCCCACAAAAACCTCATTTAATTTGAAAGAATAATAAATAAACTTCAATCCAAAGAATTACTCAAAAAAAGGACCGAATCCCCAAATCCTCCTCATAAATGAAATTGTAGGTTGGTCGATTCTTTGGCGGTAGAGCCATCCTTAATTTCAGAGAGGGCTTTCAAACTACCTCCAAGATTATAAAAAATTAAATTGTCGCTTTTTCCTATGAGGGTGTCTATTGAAGAATAAAACCGAAAAAAACCCTTTTATTTGAAGAAACGGTAAAGAAAAATCAAAAAAAACACAAGGAAGAGTTTCTATGTATCTTGATTAAAAAGGCCAAGCGATAAACTCGGCCTCATCCGATTTAATTTTGTCTGTTATTTTATAAGACCATTCAATTTTTGAACGATGGACGGATCCTTGATCGAGGGGAGGATAGCCCTGATCGCAGCACCAGCTTTGGGACACATCCTCTTTCCATCGCAAATCAAATTGAAAAAAGCGAAGGCTTGATTTTGCAACAATGGATTCTGCACAAAAATCTGAGCGATTTCCATGTTGCCTGGATACCCTGCTTTGCGTACTTCTGCAAGAGCTTCCAAGCTGTTTTGATAACGAAGATATATCGATTCATCGCCCTTTTCGAGCATTTTTTGAAAAAGTTCAATCGTTTCTGTATGGCCGATTCCTTTTTGGATCAGGGATTTTAAAACACCATCCATGAAATGATATCGTCCCGATCGAATTCTTTCATGCGTAAATTCCAGGATTTCTAGTAGAAGGACATCTTTTCCAATCAGGTCCCGGAGCAGAGAGCTCGTGTAGAGTTCGTTTTTAAAGAATTGAGACGTATTAAATACTTCTAAATACATCTCTTTTTCTATGAATTTATTCATTATATTTGATGCATTAAAATTAAATACGCTGAATTGATCGTTCTTGGCCCATACCTGAATCAACTCAATTATTTCTTTAGGATCAACTCCTTCCATGACGAGAATTTCTGCGAGGCATGAAGCGTGAGTCATCAATTTCCTAGCTGAGGGAGAAACCTGTTTCTCATCATCGATCTCTTCCATTGCGCGATTAGAAGCTTTAAGAAACGAATCTAAAGCTTCGTGATAATTCTTTTTTTCTTTCACATTTATAATATGGTCCTGAATCTCTTCCAAAGTCCCAGACTGCTTAGTTAGACTAGTTAGAAAGCGGCTTTCCAAACAAACTTTTGGTTCGGAGACCCTGTTCTCCCTTTCCGCTGGACAATCGGATCGGTTTGCAAAGAGATCGGGATGCACTGCGAGAGATATTCCGGCATTTTCCAAGGGGGCTTGGAAGCCAGTCGCTTCGAAAGAAGGAACTTCACAGTAGGTGATAAAGTTTTGCGTGTCCGCCGTCTTGCTCTGCACTAAAAAACTCTGCATTGCGTCAGGACATTCACTCATGAAAGTTTTAGATGCGGAAAAGTTGAATGTTTCATTCGTATCATTCACTAGTGGCTTTAGGGGTGCCTTTACTGGATCATTGGGTTGCGGAATCGGATCGAGCTGAATGGGAGGAACAGGCGATGATTTCAAGCTCCAAACACTCCAAGCAAGGAAAGCAAAAATAGGCAAGGCTACCAAAGCAGCTGTCTTCAAATAGGGAGAGCGCTTTTGAGCCATAAGAGAGCCGGCTTCCAGTTTTTTATTCTCCAAAAATCGAAGCAAAGCGGCGTCAGAGCCCGTTTGCATGGCCACTGTATCAATGGCTCGACCTAAAATTCCGCTTAAAGCGTAGGGTTTTTCCGCTCGGATCTGATTCAAGAGAGGCTCGAGTTCCGATTCGAAATCTGCAGTTTCGTCGTTGCAAAGAGAAAGGACTTTATCGGTGAATGCATTTTCGGTTTTTGTGGCCGAGCCAGTTTTCCAGCAGGACAAGCCCTCTTCCCCTTTTGCGAAAATAGCGCTGATCGTTGGGCAGGAAAATGATTTGCAGGATGAAAATTTATTTACAATGCTTTCAAATTTCGCAGAACAATTAAATTCTGAAATTTTAAATTTAATACTATCAATAATTCCCATAAAATACCCCTATTTAAATTTAAAGGAATAATAAACAAACGATAAATAAAATACAACGGATAGTTTGTGTAATATAATTAACCTATCCGCTTATTATACAAGCGGATAGGTTTGAGAAAAAGATTACATCAGGAGCAGAGCAAAGACGAAGGCGAAGAGGGCGAACGACTCGACGATCCCGAGGGCGATGAACGTTTTGCCTGAGATGCCTGGTTTTTTCGCCGAGGCCTGGATCGCGGTCACCGCGCATTGCCTTGGAGGATCGAAGAGGCCATGATCGCGAGGCCGACCGAGAAGGCCGATGCCGATTCCGCCGATGCCGAAAGGGTTCCGGCGGCGATCGCGTTTTTCATGATGATCATGAGGATGAAGCCATAGATCGATTGAGAGGAAGGAACGGCTGAAAGCGCGATGAACTTACCATGCCCTTCGTCGACGCGGGACATGACGCCGTGGGAAGCCATGCCTGCGATTCCGCAGCCGATCGCGCTGCCGATGCATCCTAGGCCAATCACTATTGCGGGTCCAATCATATTGATATCCATAGAGACTCCTATTTAGCTTTCCGTAGGCGAAGGGGGTTAAAAGCGCGGCCATCCCCCTTGAAACAATACTGGTACCATTCGAGGAAGTTGAGGCGAAGGCCGTGGATCACGCCTACCATGATCGTAAGGTTCATATTTACAAAATGTCCGACGAGGATCACAGAAAACCGGCGAAAAGGCCGAGCTTGATCCCCATGTCGTTGAAGGTGCTTGCCATAATCATCCCTGCCAAAGCCAGAGCGTAGAGGCGCAAATACGAAAGCACATCGGCAAAGAGCTGCAGGCATGGGTCAGTTCGGTAACGGCTTTCAAACTTCTATGTTGGATGACGGCCAAGATCAAAACGAGGGCGGGGCCTCCGTACACCATCTGTTTGCCGATGGCGTAGGCGGTCGGTTTGTCGAGATCCATCCCATGAAATTGACGATCGATGTGGCATGGAGGATCGAGGGGAAATAGAGATAGCCGCCGATCATGAAAATAATCCACCCGATGTTCGCCCAATTGCGCCGCATATATCTGATCAGGGAAAGGGAGAGGTGGAAAATGCCGACCATCAGGGAAAATTCGAGGAAAATATTGTCATAGAATTCCTCGAGGATGGGGTATTTGACCTCTTGCCCTTCCTTTTTTGTCGCGCTCATGAGGAATTCATTTCCTGTCGAGGCGCTTGCCGTAGCCGGATACTGTTGGACGAAATCTTCGTACACGTGATCTTTCACTTTGATGAGATAATCGGCCTTTTGCACGGCGAGATAATGGATGAACGAAACTTTGCGCATCGGGTTGTCGGGGGCGAATTCGATGCCGAAAAAATTCGCCGTGATGACGCCCCAGACGATGCAGCTCGCGCCTAAGATGATGATGAGCTTGATGAACCGCTTGCCCATGCCCGCCGCTTTCTTGAATTTCCACTTTAAAAATAAGCCGAAAGAAGATAGATGAGCCCATACCCGGCGTCGGAGACGATCATCGCGAAGAAAATGGCGAAAAAGACCAAAACCCAAGCGGATGGGTCTTTATCGGACCAGGCGGGAGTGTCGTAGAGCTCGGACGAGATCTTCGCCGATCCTGGCCGGTCCTTTATTTTCGATGTAAGTGGGGATCGAGTCGCGCGGTCTCTATTGCGATCGGTTCGCAGTGGACGTCCATCCCGCTGATCAGTCCGTAGAGGGCTTTGACGCGGGTTTCAGGGACCCACGCTTCGATGGCGAAGAGGGAGTCCATCGGAGTTGAGGCCGTCGTGTTTGGCCAGCTCGCAAATGATATTCGTTCAATAAATCGTTAAGTCCGTTTTGCAAAAAGGGAAGGGCTTTAGCGGAGTCGTGAATCTCCCTTTCGAGTTTCGCTATCTCCTCTTCGACGAAGTGAAGCCTCTCTCGCAGCTCCCCGACCGGCTTTTCGATGAGGATCTCGATCATTTTTGGATATTGGGTCCGCTCTTTATTGATGCGCGACAAAATAATCGAGGTCGTATTCAGTGCCGACAAAAATCACTTCAGGGGGAGGGACATCTCGCGGGCCGATATCGCTTTTCATGCAGAAAAATTGGATGACCCGCTTCCCTTCCCTTTCGATTTCGGTCGAGTTCATCTCTGGAAAAATCGCCAAAAATTGCGATGCGGGCGATCTCGGCGGTCAAAATCCGCTGCTCCTCCAGAAGCTTCTCATGATCGGCGTTGAGTTTGAGAATCGTTTCAGCGCAATTTGTAAGCGGTTCGATGTGATGAGGCGGCTTCTTTCGGATGGACGAAATGGTGCTTGGCGATTTTGATGGCGGCTGAGGATCGTTTTGGCCTCTTCGGGCAGTTCGAGCGCTTTTTTGTGGGATAGGCCGATGAATTCCAGAAAGCCGGCCCGCTGCGCCAAGGTGAAAGAAGCGGTCCATCTCGCTTTTGCTGCCCTAAATGAGATATTTGTGCATTTTGATGATCATGGCGCCGCCTTCGCTTTGCGCTTCTCGATTTTCCGTTTTGCGACTTTGGCTTGGGCGACCGCAGCGAGCTGCTGGTCGCCGAGAAAAATCCGGATCTTGCTTGATGTTCTCCTGGGATCTTGGGATCAAGATCTTTTCAAACAGGTTGACGCGGATCGAAACTTCGCGCAGCTCTTTTTCCAGAGCGCGCCTCTTCTCTTCCAGGCGATCGCTGATTTTTTCTCGTGACGGTGACAAGTTCGCGCAGAATCTCGGTGGCGCGGTCGGTCCAGACGGGGGTATCGAAGAGGAAATATTCGGGCTCCCGGAAGACGACCTTGTCGAAGATGGGGATTTCGACGCCGGCGATGTTTTCATATCTGCTTTTTGACATGGAGGACATCGGCATATTCGACAAGGTTGGCAGAGACTTTTTCGAGAAGAAATGGAGAAAAGCTGTCGACCGCTTGCGGGAGATGGCCAAAATCGTCGCTGAGCCTGGAGATTTCCATATCGGCGGCCATCGACTTCGAACTGGAGCATCGCTTTTTTTAACTGCAGGGTGGGAAGATAGCGCCGGAACTGCGAAAGACGCGTCTGTTGGCTGCGCAGCTCGGTTTTCGTCAGTTTCAATGAGCTCATCGTTCGTCATGCCGGCGGAAGCTCCTTAGGCCAATATTTATCAGAGATCTGCTTTTTTACCCCAATTTCTTCGAGTTCGAAACATTCGGCCAAGAGTCAGCCAGCCGAGATCGAGCGCGTCTTCTAAGCGACAGGTTGACATCGCAGGTCCATCATCCGCTCTTCGAAAAGAAAAGAATAGCGGAGCAGCTTTTCATCCCAGCGAGAAAGCCGGAATCCCATCGACTGCCTTTCGCGCGCTTTTTTCGAATCGGCGTAAAGGCGGATCATCGTATTGGCAAAATCGCCATGGTCTTCGCGGGTCACTTTGCCAATGACCTGCTGCTTTAAGCGGGAAAGCGAGCCAAACGGATCGATCGCGCCTCCGTGAAGATAGAACTGCCCTTCGGTGATATAGCCCGGTATTGTCGGGAATGGGATGGGTGACGTCGCCGCCGGGCATCGTCGTCACAGAGATGATCGTGATCGATCCGCTCCCTTCGATATCGACCGCTTTTTCGTAGCGGAAGGCCAGATCGGAATAGAGCGATCCGGGATAGCCGCGGTTCGAAGGGATCTGGTCCATCGTGATGGCGATCTCTTTGATCGCGTCGGCATAAGCGGTCATGTCGGTCATGAGGACGAGGACGTCTTTTCCTGCGAGGGCAAATTTTTCGGCGACAGCCAGCGCCATATCGGGAACGAGAAGGCATTCGACAGGAGGATCGGTGGCTTGATGGATGAACATGACCGTCTTTTCGATCGAACCGGCTTTTTCCGCGTTGTCGATAAAAGCCTGGTAGTCGTCGAAGCGAAGCCCCATCCCGGCAATGATGACCACGTCGGCATTGGTCTGGTTGGCGATCCGCATCAAGAGCGGATTATAGGGTTCTCCGGCAACGGAAAAAATAGGGATTTTCTGCGATTTGACCAGGCAGTTGAACACATCGATCATCGGAATATTGGTCCGGACGAGCTCGTCGGGGGATGATCCGGCGGGTCGGGTTGAAAGAGGGTTGGCCGATATCGACCTCGTCGCCCACGATTTCAGGTCCGTCGTCGATCGGCTCTCCGGCGCCGTTCAAACGGCGGCCCAATAGAGCAGTCGGTAAAAGTGGCTTGCGATCTGGCTATCCAAGAAAAGTGACTTTGTCGCCTGTAGAAATCCCCCGGGTATTTTCAAAAACTTGCAAGGTGACGAGATCTTCGTCGAAACGGAGAACGGAGGCGTAGGTCGATCGTGCCGTTGCCTTTATGAATCCGGGCCACTTCGCCCAAGCAGACCCCTTCCGCGGCAACTGTGATCAGGTTGCCGCGCATGTCGATGATCCGGTCGTAGACTTTTCTCATGGCTTCTCACAAGCTTTTCTTTTCGATTGATTTTTTCTTCCACCGCTGCCAATGCGCTCGAGATATTGTTCGGAATGGAAGGGAAGAAAGTTGATGTTCTTGATTTCGTTTTGGAGATTCAAGAAAAAGCTTCTCGCCTCATCGTGGGCATCGAATTCGAATTTGGTATCGAAAATCTTTTGGATGAAGCGGAACATTTCAATCTGCCGCTCTAAAGGGCAATAGGCAGTCTTCTTTATCGAAAGCGTTTTGCTGCAAATAAGCAGAATTCGTAAAGCTCCGATTTGAGATAAACGATCATATCGTCGATGGCCACGCCTTCCTCTCCAACGACTTCCATCCGTTTTCCGATTTCATCCCCTTTGCGCAGGAACTGAGCGGCTGTCTGCGACTCTTTCAGCCCACTCCGGGCAGACGCGCATTGAGTTCATGCGCCGACCTCGTTCAAATATTTCGTCCAAGAAATCAAAGGATCGATCGCGGGATAGCGGCGCGCATCGGAACGGGCGCGGGAAAGGCCGTGGAAAGCTCCGACGATTGCGAGGGAAGCTTGCGTAACAGGCTCCTCGAAATTTCCTCCGGCCGGAGACACGCTGCCGCCGATCGTAAGCGAACCTGTCCTTCCCTTCTTAAGCTCGATGACGCCCGCCCTTTCGTAAAAGGATGAGATGCGGGAGGCGAGATAGGCGGGAAACGCCTCTTCGCCTGGGATCTCTTCGAGGCGGCCCGACATTTCCCGCATCGCCTGAGCCCAGCGGGAGGTGGAATCGGCGAGGAGAAGCACGTCGAGGCCCATCTGCCGGTAGTATTCGGCGATCGCAGCCCCCATGTAGACCGATGCTTCGCGGGCGGCGACGGGCATAGAAGAAGTATTGCAGATCATCACGGTCCGCTTCATGAGCGACTCGTTCGTATGGGGATCGATGAGCTGAGGGAATGTGCGGAGAACCTCCACCACCTCGCCCGCCCTCTCTCCGCAGGCGACGATGACGACGATATCGACAGCCGAATATTTGGATAAGATGGTGCTGCATCACGGTTTTGCCGGCGCCGAAAGGGCCCGGAGAACAGAACGTCCCCCCTTTCAGTACGGGAAACTGGGTGTCGAGGATCCTGAGCCCCGTATCCATCATGCGGGTGGGGCGGATTTTCTTCCCTTCGAGAAGGGCATTTTTTACTGGCCAGTTCTGGACCATCGTAAATTCGAACTGCCTGCCCTTTTCATCTTCTCCCTCGCGCAACTGGCGTGTCGATCGTATAGCCGTCCCGCTCTTAGCGACGTAGGTGATTTTTACTTTGCCGAAATGGGAAAATGGGACCATGATGAGATGCTGGAAACGCCCTTCCGGGACCGAGCCGAGGTGATCCCCGCGGGTCAACACGTCGCCCGGTTTGGCCAATCGGAGTAAAATCCCATTTTTTTTCCCGATCGAGCGGAGGCAGATAAACGCCCCGGGACAGATAGACGCCGGTCGCGTTGGCGACTTCTTCCAAGGGATTTTGGAGTCCGTCGAAAATGGAGGTCAGATAGCCCAGGCCCCAGTTCCGCTTCGAAGAAGATGCCCCGCGAAATGGACGGGCGTGTCGAATTTGACGCCTCGAGTGTCTTCGAATACTTGGATCTTCGCTTCATTGCCCGCGATTTCGATCACTTCGGCAAGCAGCGACTCATTGCCCACGCTTGACTCTGGCCATTTCGCCTTGGCGGATCGCTCCTTCGAAGCGGACGTGCAAAAGGTTTCCGAAAGCCTGGACCACAGTGCCGAGCTGCGTTTGTTTTGCTTATCCATATTGACTCAATTGCTCCACTTCGACTTCCCTTTTCCTGATCGAGCTGCTCAAGCGATTCGACAATGAGCAACCGGGCGATATATCTAAGGACTCGATCGATTGTAAAGATCCTGGTTTTCTTCCATTTCCTCAATTTTTTCGAATCGGTACTGCAAAATAGCGCGGTTTAATTTTTGGGATTGTGAGCTATTTTCCACAAAAAGGATTTTTAAATCTTCGTATTCTTTAGGAGGGGTGTAATCGGAGGCGTCTTTCTGGGCCAAAATATCGGAAATGAAGGGCTCATACGGATCTTCGAATTGCAGCTCCCTCACAATATCCCTGCCTGTCTTTTTGGCTCGGAGAGCGGTTAGGACCAACCGCAGTTCTCTTTCGAATTGATAATATTTCAGTAAAAATCCTTTTAAAGCAGGCGGTTCGTCGCGGAAGAGAGAGACATAAAGGGAAGAAAAATAACGGAGCCTGTCGGAGGTCGATTCATATCGCTCTAAATAGTCGATCACATAAGGGGGAAGCATATCTTTGACGAGAAGAGCCTCTTCGAGTTCCTTCGCCTTAAAATTTCCCCGATCGTCGAGGGGAAATCCGAGCCAAAGGGCCCGGATGTTATAAAGATCGATCGGCCTAAGGAGGACTCCGACAAGCCGCAAATCGCGGGGAGTCAAATTCAAAACGAGCATTTCCATCAGCTCTTTGAAAGTGATTTCGGGCTTTTTCCCGATCGAGATCGAAGGCAGTGCTGTAATAAGAAAATAATAGCTCGCCATGATTTCACTTCATACGTTGAAAACAAGATCCCTAAAGTCCCGCCGGATATATTGGGCGATCAACTCCCTCACTACCGCGTCAGTGATGTCGATGGTGATCTGACGCCCTTTCATTTGAATCTGGACCCCGCCTGCGAAATCTCCGACTTGGACCGAGTGGCTGCGAAGCTTCTCTAAAGTCTTGGCCGCAAGCAGATCGTTGATGGAACGGGGCGATATCCCTTTGGGAATTACGGCGACGAAGTCCTCTTCGACCCCCTTCTCTTCCATGGAACGCATAAAAGCGTTCAATAAATTTGCAATGACCTTGGGTTCGGCCATCTCTTTCCCTACCAGATCGGCCAACTCTTTGTCGAAAAGCTCTTTTTCGATCTTTTGTTTGAGCTGTTCGATTCCTTGGCGGCAAGCTAGATTCAAAGAGGCCTGAAAGACTTTTCTTTTTTCATCGATCTCCATTTCAGCGGCTTGTATCATCGAAGCCGCCTTTTTTTGCGCTTCTGAGACAACTTCCGCCGCCTGAAGATGGGAGTTCTCAACGATTTCCCTAGCTTCCTGCTTGGCGGGCTCAAGCGTCTCTTTGCGCAATGAATCGCAAATCTTTTGGATTTTATCCTTGCCCGTTTCTAGACCTTTCATCGCCACAACCTTTCTGATACATAGCTTGATAGATAATAAAGCACCAATCTCTAGATTCTACACAGCATCTTATTTTCAATGCATATCTTTTATAATCCCAAGGGCATGTTGAAATTTTTTTTGTGATTTGCTAGAAAAAATTAGGAAGACGATATATAACGAATGATTCCGGGTCGCAAGGCTCGGTAGCGTTAAACGCCTGTATACCGTATATCCTAACATGGAGATGCAAAATGAAAAAATTCACAGTACTTTTAGCGGTTCTTGCAACATTTGCAGGTACAGCTGTAAATGCTCAAACCAACAATAATTCGACAATGGGCAAAGGGGCGAAAGCCTCCACCAGAACTAACTCGGACAACTGGGCTTGGGGAATCGGCCTGGGGGGCTTAGCTGTTATAGGAACGATCATAGGACTCTCCGTCGCTGGCGGAACTACTTCGCAGCCTACTGGCTCGGTCTCTCACTAATAAATAGGTATTGTTGTCCCGGTCCTCATACCGGGACCTTTTGAACCTATCCCATCAACCTCTCAATTCGTTAACATGCAAAGCCAGTATGGGTTTTGCTACTGGGTCTTCATAGAGGATTGTCTAAAAGTCTTCTTTTGTGAGATAACAGTCATTAGGAGGATTTGGATGAGAAAAGCGCTACTCGTTCTTTTGGGGCTTGCTCTCTGCACTTCCGGTTTTGCGCAAGACACCGGTCCTGCGCGCAGAAAAAATCGGGGAGAGGCAGCAGGTTTCAGCAGCCGCAATGCCACTGTCCTTTCCATTTTGGGCTGGAGTATTGGCATAACGGTTGGTATAGCTGCTATTTGCGCCCTGATTGAAAATGAGACGGGTACGACAGTCCATTTTCATTGACTCCATCTATTTCTTCAGGTGAATTATGCATTCAAGAATCTTACTTATCATTGCAACGATCTTATTCAATTGCTGTATTGCAAGCGAGGCGCCGGTCGCAGCTGCAGAACCTGCATCAGTAAATACACACCCTCCGGCCCCTATTTGCTATTTCGTCCCTCCTGCAGGATGGGAAATTGCTAAATTGGCAAACCCATCGCCTTTCATTCAAATAGGTTTCATCGGCAAAGGATCCACCTCGTTCCGCCCTTCCATCAACCTAGCTTTTGAAGACGACGCTGTAAATTTAAAAGAGTATGTAAAATCGGTTAAAAAAATCCACCTTTCAGACCCGAATACGAAATGCCGGGACCTGGGTAAATTCAACATGCGGGCGGGAGAAGGGCACCTTCTCGATATCACGGTATCAGCGTCTCATGGAGAAATCAAACAGTACCAAGCCCTCTTTGTCAAAGATAATAGAGCCTATATTTTGACGATCGCCGTATTGAAAGAAGATCTGCCTCAATTTCAATCCGCGATGATTCAATCCCTCCAAACGCTCAATCTGATCCCAGACCTTTATGCGCCTCTCGATGAGAAACAAAAAGCTGAACTCCGCGATTTTTTTGCTAGATTGGAAAACGGGGATGTCTCGCTAGAGAGTAAAAAAAAGCAGTTGGAAAGGATGCAGCAAACGCTGGCTGAAAAATTTGCCCAGATAGGGCCTCATTGGCACTATCTGGTGTTATCTGAAGGGGTTTCTAGGATCAATAACCCTTAAGATTATCTGGGTTTCGGTTCGCCCGCAGCGTTGGATTTATCGAATTTTGAATCATCGATATCATCCACGTCATCGACAACATCGATGTCAACCTCGTCCGCTGGTTCTTCTATCTTAGTGGGTTTGGCCCCTATCTCGTCTGTTTCGATCTCTTCGATTTTGATTTTGGGCTCGATTTTCTCTTCGACTATCGGCTGCTGTATTTCGACTTTAGGCGTCGTTGCTACCGGTGCCGCTGCCGCTTGCAAATCGGCGACCATCCTTGCGGCAGTGAATAGAGGTTTAGTGATTTGAGTCGCTTTCTTAATAGTTGGGATGGTAGGAAGGTGCAAATCGACAATCTGCTGATTGATCGGTGATTGCTTATGAAGGATCGTAAATGCCAATTCCTTTGCTGTTTCCGCCTCTTCAGGTCCACAAGAGAAAGCGCGTGTCTTCAATCTTTCGCCCATCTCTTGATATTTTTTCTGGAGATCGTCGATCAAATTTTGTTCAGCGGCTGTTTCTTTGGCCATCGAACGCTCCAAATGCCTCATGGCCTTCCAACCAAGGAGGAGGCCAAAACCTGCGGCAAGCAAGAATGGACTATGAGTCGCTATACGGTCGATATTTACCAAATAGTTGGTCGAAGCGCAGCCAACGAGGCTGGAAATTTCTCCTTTTGCACAGCTCAGGGAGTCGGCTTTAAGAACCGTATAATCGGTTGTCAGAGTGGTATTAACCGCCTGTTTCCAAACATCGGTTACGCCATTCCAGATCCAGTCGATTCCTTTTTGTTGGCGGGCTGCAAGTTGTAATTTGTTCATTGAGCAGGGTGTGCAGATGTCTTCGCCGATAAGGGTAGCTCGGAGATTAGAGTCGGTGAAAAGATAGGCGGTTACCGCGAATGCCGACGCAGCGATCGACGGGAGTAATTGCGTCGCCAAGGCGCTGCATTTATTTGCGATCGGATGCGGCTGTGCCGAGAAAGCTTTTTTCTTATCCGCTTTGAGAAGCGGAGATTTGCCCCCTTCTTCTCCTGCTAAATAAGCGAGATATTGATCTTGTGGATTAGAGTAAGAAATTCTTGATTTGCAGCATGAAAAAACCATTATAAATCCTCTTTTTTTGCGGGGATCATACCATTTGGTTAAAGATTTCGCAAGGATATTATCAATTTAATGTAGATATAGAAACATAATTGCGATCAAAAAAATCAGATATAATAAAAATTTAGGAACTGTCAGAGAAGGTCTCTAAAGTAAAGGATTTGGCGGTTCTTAGAGCGGCTCAGATGTCTGCGGCAACGGCGAGGACAATGTTAAAGCAATATAGCCGAGACGTTGCCGTCTGACAGATGGGTCGCTATAATGGCCGCGAAATGCTTTAATTTATTTTTTGACAGTTCCTTATCCAATTTCGCAGGCTGTATGAATTAAATTTTGGGCGATTTCTTCAGCTTTAAGGGAGGTAGAAATAGTGGGAAGTTTCAAGTCGACAAGGGACTGATAGAGAAATTTTCTTCGGTCGAGGATATTTAGGGCTAATTCCCGGACCTTTTCAGCTTCCTCGGGGGTTGTTGAAGAGTCGAATCGCTGAAGCAATCGGTCGGCCAGAGAACCGAATTTATTTTTGAGACGGTCGATGAGATCTTGTTCTACTTTCAATTCTTTATTATTGGATGTTTCTAGCGACAGCATAGCGGCTAAACCCAGAATGATTCCAAAACAACCAGCGAGAAGAAAAGGACTTTGCGTGGCGGCATGGACGATTTCCCCGGCATAATTGATGAAACGGCAGGCCTTATCGCTGGGAGCGTCTTCTCCGCATTCTTGAATCAATTGCCTAGAATCCCAGAGCGATGCGGCCACTCCCCAAACCCTTTCTTGAAGAGGGGCGAAGCTTGGCATCATGTGATTCTTTAAAAGAGCTAGGTTTCGTATGCATGGAATGCAAACCGCGGAATACCCATTTCCCGTTAAGCTATTTTCAATCGAAGGATTTCTAAAGAGATAGGCTGTCAGTCCGGCCAAGGTAGCAGACGCTGAAATGCAAAAGCCAACAATGATTCCGGAAAATTTATTCGCTAGGGGATGTTTCTGGGAATTGAATGCGTCATTTTTTTCCTTTCTCCCAATTGGGGAGACCCCTGATTCCTCTCCGGCTAAAAAGGATAACATTCTATCTTGTTGCTCAAAAAGATTATTATCTTTGGATTTAAAACACGAAGATAACATTTTTCAAAACCACCTTTTTAATTATCCGCATTATATAAGTTCCATAAAGAATTCTCAAGAATATTAAAAACATAAAATAAATTTTTTAATCCTCAACCCTTTCACCAAATTCAAAAAGTCTGTAGAATTCAACACAAGAATTGATATAGGTATTTAATATGAAGAAATTAGCCATTTTATCGTCTGTCGCTTTGATTCTCTTTTCGGGACCGGGATTTCAAGCGGAGGCCCAGGAAGGAGTCGCCCCCGGCACCGTCGCAGCGATCGCAAAAAATACGTCTTACAGCGATTTTCAAAATTGGATTTTTGCCCTTGGCGCCCTGTTTTCAGTGACAGCGGGAATTCTCCTGACCTCATGGGATCCAGGATCGGGAGCCCAAAATCATTGAAACGAAAAACCATTTTTCCTCTTCTGTTTCTTCTTGCTTCCTGCGCGAATCAAAATTCATGGAAATTGGACGATATCGCGGCTGGGAATCGCGCCTTTGATTCTTCAAAGCTCCGGTATGTCGCCACTGACTCCGCGTCTCCCCTGGCCTTCGAAATGCTGCGCGTCGGCGATAACGTGGAAGCGTTCGTGACTTTGATCCAGGGCCGTTCATTCACCTTGGACAACGATTCTCATTTCATAACAGCAAAATTTTTGATCGACGAAATGGAATACCGGGAAGAAATCCCCGTGCGGGAAGGAGGTATGAAGGTGCGCCTCTCCCTCGATATGGCCGCTCGGATCACTAGAGGCTTGCAAGAAGGGAAAAATGTGAGTATTCTGATAGAAGGCTATGAACAGGTGTTGGAATCGCAACGATTTGCCAGGACTTTCAGCCGATTCCTTGGGAAGCGCTACAAAGATGAAAATCTATTCAAAGGATTGATCCAGTGAAACAGTTAAGCCAATTAGACCAGCTCAAAAAATTTACAATTGTTGTCGCGGACACAGGCGATTTCGAATCGCTCCATCAATACAGCCCCACGGACTCCACTACGAACCCCTCCCTGATCTATGCAGCCAGCCAAGACCCTAAATATCGCGGTTTAATCGACGAAGCCATCCGCTACGGAAAGAAGAAAACGAAAAACCAGGTCGATGAAGCGCTCGATAAAGTCTTCGTCAATTTCGGTCTGGAAATCTTAAAAATCGTCCCAGGGCGCGTATCCACAGAAGTAGATGCACGCCTTTCCTTCGACGTCGAAGGTAGCATCCATAAAGCCCGGCACCTCATCTCTCTCTATGAAGCAGCAGGGATCGACCGGAAAAGGATCTTGATCAAACTCGCATCGACCTGGGAAGGGATCTTAGCAGCTGAAAAACTGGAAAAAGAAGGGATCCACTGCAATATGACTCTCCTCTTCAGCCTTCCCCAAGCGATCGGCTGCGCAGAAGCAAAAGCGACCCTCGTCTCCCCTTTCGTCGGCCGCATCCTCGACTGGTATAAAAAGAGCGAAGGGGTTCCTGGCTACGCACCCGCCGAAGATCCTGGAGTCAAATCGGTCACCAAGATTTACAACTACTATAAAAAATTCGGATATAAGACCCAAATTATGGGCGCTTCATTCCGGAACAAAGAGGAAATCTTGAACTTGCCGGCTGCGATCTTTTGACCATCGCTCCTACCCTATTGGAACAACTCAAAGAAAGCAACCGATCCGGTCGTCCGCAAGCTTGAACCCGAAAAAGCGAAACACGCCCAAATCGAAAAAATGCATCATCGATGAAAAAACGTTCCGCTACCTTCTCAACGAAGACGCAATGGCCACGGAAAAGTTATCCGAAGGGATCCGCAATTTCGCCAAAGACATCGTGAAATTGGAAAAATTGCTGCAGGCTTCTTTTTAGCGATTTGCAATGACCCTGAATGCCGTCCAATCTTCCCAGCAATCATCCATTAAGTCTGAGAAGTTGCCCAGAGAAAAATTCAACGCATTTTTAGATCGATGGGACATAAGAAAATAACCTGCTCTGCCAGGTTAGTCCCTTTGAGCGAGCCGAGAGCATGGGCTTTACATACTTACCCGGATATCAACCGATATTGCGAGGATCGACAAAATCTGACGCTTCCTCACATAAATAATGTGATGAATACAAAATCGCTTTGCAGGAAAAAGAATTACGCGGTTTATCCACAAGACTTTAAAGCTCAAATTGCAGGCACTATTGAAATTGTAAAAACAGTCATTCCTGACGTTCTCGCTCAGATTGTCTACGAATTCTTAAATGCACTTCCTATGGTCTTCCGTTTCACATCGCTTTCCCGCCCCAATTTCACCTCAACCCACAGTATGGATGCGACTCTCTTTGTCGACGCCGACGACCCTTTCGATCCATCTAAATTGCTTATGATAAAAGATTTAAACGCAGAACCCGAAGACACTTCTTTCGAATGGGACCCAACTAAAAAACGAATGAATCTGAACCAAGAACATTCTTATTCCCTTTCGTCCTACGATCCAAATTTCTATATTGAAGAAATTCCCAAAGCTTAATTCGCCTCTTGCTAAGAGGTCGTCTTCCCTTTTCCAGCTTCCGCAATAGCATTGATGATTTTATTCGTTCGCAGAGTCGCAGCGAGGATCGTTTTGCAAGTTTCTTCTTTTGATCCACGCTTGTATTTCCCAACGATGTAATTTTCGTCAATTTCTCCACCGTAGTAATACAAATTCCGCAATTTGAGGATCCATTCTGGGATATCATTGGAACGGCCGCGGGAATCGTCTTTGATGTTGTTCCGGGTAAGGCTTGCTGCTAAAGCCTCGTCAAGGCATTCCCCAGTCCGAATTTTCTGTTCAGGAAAAACAGTCGGTTTCATACTTGAAACAACGCAGGGAATCAATTCATTCACCTGGTGATTATAAAAATCCCGGGTTTCTTTGTAGTCCAAAGAAGATTTTCCAGGCATAAGTTCTTCCATCGCTTTGGGATTCATCCCATTGAAATACCCGTTGTCGAATTGGTATCTCACATAATCGCATAATACAGGACATTCCTTTTTGAACTGCCACTCTCGAAAGTACGCTTTATCCACTTCGGTCTTAAGCGGAAAACATTGTCTTTCTTTTGTAAAACTGCCCGCATCGGCCATATCAAACACTTCGCGTCCCATCTGCCGTAATCGCGCCGCGGCCATCCAATTTTTTGCGCCCAAGATAACAGCGTATCCAATCGCTACGACAGCCGCAGCCGCGACTGCTTTCAACGCAAAAAAACAATAGCGCTTTCTTAAATCCGTCTTATCTTTTTTGACAAAGTCGCCTTGAGCTTCAAAATCGGGTTTTTTCTCTGACAAAACTCTTTGCGCCTTTTCTAACGCTTCGCTTATAGCCTTGCAATCATCGATAGAATATTCCCCGCCCGCTATAGCCGATTCAGCTTCCGCCTTAATCATTTCAAATCGTTCGGCTGACAGTCCATTTAGGCCTAGATCAATCACAATTTTTGAGGTATTTAAACTTAATGCAGACATATTCACCTTTAATTTTGCTATGAATGTTATAACAAACAATAAAGATAAATAAAAGAGGATAATCTAAAAGAAAATTATTATAAAAATCCCCCCGCCGATCTGGCGGGGGGTATCATTAAGAGTCTAGACGAGAGCTGCTTCTGTCTCGAAATCGATCTCGAGCTCTTCGGCGTGCTGGCTTTCGATGAACTTGTTGACCTTCTTGTGGTATTCGTAGCCGGTACCGCCTGGGATCATGTGGCCCATGATCAGGTTGGCCTTCATATCGAGCATGTAGTCGGTCTTGCTCTCGCTCGCCGCTTCGGTAAGGACGCGGGTCGTCTCTTGGAAGGAGGCGGCCGAGATGAACGATTCGGTGCCGAGAGAGGCGCGGGTGATGCCGAGAAGGACAGGCGCTGCCTGCGCAGGCTTGCCTCCCTCTTCGATCGTCTTCCGGTTCTGCTCGTGGAACACCTTCCTGTCGACGTCTTCCCCGTGGAGGAAGGTCGTATCGCCCGGATCGGTGATGCGCACTTTCTGCAGCATCTGACGGACGATGATCTCGATGTGCTTATCGTTGATATCGACGCCCTGGAGGCGGTAGACTTCTTGGACTTGGTTGACGAGGTATTTTTGCAGTTCGCGCACGCCGCAGATATCGAGGATCTCTTGGGGAACGACAAGCCCTTCGGTGAGCTGCTGTCCTTTCACGACGTTGTCCCCTTTTTGGACGATCAAGTGCTTGGTAAGCGGAATGAGATGTTCCTCTTCCATGCCCGTGACTTCGTCGCGAACGACGACGATCCGCTTGTTCTTCTGAACGCCGCGGAAGTCGACGACGCCATCGATTTTCGCGATTTCAGCCGCATCTTTCGGCTTGCGCGCTTCGAAGAGTTCGGCAACGCGCGGCAGACCGCCCGTGATGTCCTTCGTCTTGATCGCGCCGCGAGGCAGTTTCGCGAGGACCATACCGGCCGCGACATATTGCCCTTCGCGACGTCGAAATGACGGCGCCGGATGGAATCGCATAGGTTCCGACGAGTTCTGTGTATTCTGGATCGGTATAGATCGCGATTTGCGGGTGGAGTTCTCCTCGGTGCTGCTTCACGATCAGCTCGACCTGGCCGGTCTGCTTATTGACTTCGCGCTGGGTAGAAATCCCTTCGACGAGGTCTTCATATTTGACATAGCCGGGGCGTTCGCAAATGATCGGGCTGCTGTGCTGCTCCCATTGGCCGACTTTGATCTTCTTCTTGATCTTTGCATCCATCGGCAAAGAGGATCTTCGTTCCCAGCTCGATCGTGAAAGTCTGGAGCGGCTCGATCGACTTTGTTGCTGAGGAGCTTTTTATAGTCTTCGAGAGTTCGCCCTTCGTCGCGGACGATTTGGAGCGATCCGTTCTTATTGAGCGCGAGCCAATGCCCTTCTTCGTTTTGCACAACGCGAAGATCCATGTAGATGAGGATGCCGTCGTGCTCGGAGATGAGCTCAGGGCTGAAGCCGGCAGACGCGATACCGCCCAAGTGGAACGTTCTCATCGTGAGCTGCGTTCCCGGTTCACCGATCGACTGGGCGGCGATGATTCCAATCGCTTCGCCCAGCCCGACGAGATTGCCGGTAGCGAGATTGAGGCCATAGCATTTCGCGCAAATGCCGCGGCGGCTTTCGCAAGTGAGCGCAGAGCGGATGCGGATCGTTTCGATCCCTGCATCGTCGATCGCTTCGGCTTGCGGAGCTGTCAAGAATATCGCCTGCTCGAGCCAGAATCTTCGTGCTGTCGCCAGGCTGATAGATATCTTCGAGAACGGTACGTCCATAAATCCGATCTTTGATCGGAAGAAGCTCTTCGTTCCCTTGCTTGATCGCCGCGACTTCGATGCCGTTCAGCGTGCCGCAATCTTCGCGGGTGACGATCACGTCTTGAGCGACGTCGACCAGACGGCGGGTCAGATAACCCGAGTCGGCCGTTTTCAAGGCCGTATCGGAAAGACCTTTACGGGCTCCGTGAGTCGAGATGAAGTACTCCATCACAGTCAACCCTTCGCGGAAGTTCGCCGTAATCGGCGATTCGATGATCTCGCCGGATGGTTTCGCCATCAAGCCGCGCAGAGCGCCCAAGCTGCTTGACCTGCGATTTATTTCCCCGCGCGCCGGAGTCCACCATGAGATAGAGCGGATTGAGATTGCCGGTCGAAGTATCGTAGATCAGCTTGAAGAGATCTTCGGAGAGCTTATCGGAAACTTCCGTCCAGATACTGATGATCTTCGAGTGGCGCTCCCCTTCGGTGATGATCCCGTCTTCGTATTGCTTTTTCACGACGGCGACGCGCTTGTAGGCTTCTGCGAGCACCTGCTGCTTTATGCGGCGGGAACTTTGACGTCGCATGTTCCCATCGAAATCGCGGCTTTCGTCGCTTCGGCAAAGCCGAGGTTCTTCATGTTGTCGAGGAATTGGACAGTCGCTTCCAGACCGATTTTCTTATAGCACTCGAGGACGAGTTCAGAGAGCCGCTTTTTGCGGAGAACGTAGTTTTGGAATCCGAGTTCTTTGGGAACGATCGTGTTGAAAATCACGCGTCCTGGCGTCGTTTCGATGATGCCGCCATCGATCAAAACTTTGATCTTCTCATGGATGTGCAATCCGCGGCCAAAATGGTCGCGCCGTTCTGCTCTTTCTGATCTTCTTCTTCGATACCAGTTGTAGCTTCCGCTCGAGTGGAGGGCCATAAGCACTTCTTCAGGATTGCCGAAAATTTTGATTTTTCGCCCTTCTTTTTCTGGGAAGATGACAGGATCGTGCATCAGATAATAAAGACCCAGGATCATATCCTGAGAAGGAACGGCAACAGGTTTTCCGGAAGAAGGGAGGAAGATGTTGTCCGGGGCCATCATCAACAGTTTCGCTTCGAGCTGCGCTTCGATCGAAAGAGGAATGTGGACAGCCATCTGGTCGCCGTCGAAGTCGGCGTTGAACGCCGGCGTGACAAGAGGATGGATCCGGATCGCTTTTCCTTCGATCAAGACAGGCTCGAACGCTTGGATGCCGAGGCGGTGGAGCGTCGGAGCGCGGTTGAGAAGAACCGGGTGTCCTTTGATGATCTCTTCGAGAACGTCCCACACTTCCGGAGCCTGTTTCTGGATCATTTTTTTCGCAGAGCGGATCGTATAGACATAGCCGAGATCTTTGAGTCGCTTTACGATAAACGGCTCGAAGAGGTCGAGGGCCATTTTCTTCGGCAGACCGCACTGGTTGAATTTGCAGTTCTGGACCGACGACGATGACCGAACGGCCCGAATAGTCGACCCGTTTTCCGAGAAGGTTCTGGCGGAAGCGGCCTTGTTTTCCTTTCAGCATTTCAGAAAGGGCTTTCAAGAGGGCGGTTTCCAGCGCCCATGACTGGATGGCCGTGGCGGCCGTTGTCGAACAGGGCATCGACGGCTTCTTGAAGCATCCGCTTTTCGTTGCGGACAATCACATCAGGCGTTTTGAGTTTGAGAATCGATTTTAAACGGTTGTTCCGGTTGATGACGCGGCGATAGAGGTCGTTTAAGATCCGATGTGGCAAAACGTCCGCCATCGAGAGGGACGAGAGGGCGCAAATCGGGCGGGATGACCGGAACGCACGCCAAGAACCATCCAGTCGGGCTTGTTTGTCGACGTGAGCAAAACCTTCTACGATTTTCAACCGTTTGGCAAGCTTCATGCGCGCTTGCATCGATTTGGTTTTGCGCAGTTTGTCTTTCAGATCGATGACGAGACGCGGACAGATCTTCTGTCTTGAGAAGATCTTGGATCGCTTCGCCGCCCATTTTGGCAAGTAAAGCCATCCGTGCCCCATTTCTCTTGCGCTTCGCGGTATTCATTGTCGTTGAGGAGTTGTTTCTTCTGCAGGTCGGTGCTGGCCTGGATCGGTGACGACATATTCTTCGTAGTAAATGACCCGCTCCAGATCGGCAGTCGACATGCCGAGAATATTGCCAATGCGGGATGGCATCGTTTTGAAGAACCAAATGTGGACGACAGGCACGGCCAGATCGATGTGGGCCATTCTCTCGCGGCGCACTTTGGAAAGAGTGACCTCTACGCCGCAGCGGTCGCAAACGATTCCTTTGTGCTTGATTTTCTTATATTTTCCGCAAGCGCATTCCCAATCGCGCGTAGGCCCGAAGATCTTTTCGCAAAATAATCCGCCTTTTTCAGGTTTGAAAGTGCGATAATTGATCGTTTCGGGCTTTTTGATTTCGCCGCGCGACCATTGATTGCGGATCACTTCATCAGACGCAATCTTAATGGTCAGCTTATCGAATTGAGATCTCCTTACATCCTCATCTGCATCAAACATCTATCATGCTCTATATCTCCTCTTGAAAGTATCTTCTATTGAAAATTTCATCTTGAATTCTCTAGTCCACAAACTCAGTGCGGATATCGAGGCAAAGCCCTTGCATCTCTTTCACAAGCACGTTGAACGATTCAGGCGTTCCCGCCACGAGCGTATTCTCGCCTTTGACGATCGATTCGTAAATCCGCGTCCTGCCTGCGACGTCGTCCGACTTGACAGTCAGCATCTCTTGGAAGAAGGTGGGCCGCGCCGTACGCTTCGAGAGCCCACACTTCCATCTCCCCGAATCGCTGGCCGCCCATCTGCGCCTTACCGCCCAGCGGCTGCTGGGTGACAAGAGAATAAGGACCAATCGAGCGGGCGTGGATCTTATCGGCAACCAAGTGGCTCAGCTTCAGCATGTAGATGTAGCCGACCACGACGCGGTTATCGAATCGCTCGCCGGTGCGTCCATCGTAAAGATAGCGCTTTGCCGTCTTCGAACATCGTCTGGGTTTTCATCATTTCCCAAATCTTCGATTCGGGGAATCCTTCGAATACAGGGCTCTTGACCTAAATTCCCGCTTTTTTCGCCGCATATCCAAGGTGGGTTTCCAATAAGCTGCCCCATATTCATACGGGAAGGAACGCCGAGCGGATTCAAGATGATTTCGATCGGTTCGCCATTGGGCATATAAGGCATGTCCGCTTCAGGAACGAGTTTGGCGACAACCCCTTTGTTTCCGTGGCGGCCGGCCATCTTATCGCCCACCTGCAGTTTGCGCTTCGTAGCGACATAGACTTTGACCTGGCGGATCACGCCGGGATCGAGATCGGTATCCCCTTTGCGCATGAATTCGATTTCAGTCTTATGCTGCGTCTGCAAGCTTTGATAGGCGAGCTCGAATTCGCGCAAGATCTTCTTCAGCTCGACATAGATCTCTTTATCGGCCATGAGAAGATCTTCGGCTTTCTCGTTTTCGAGCATCTCGATCATCTCTTGAGTGATGACTTGCCCTTCT
This sequence comes from uncultured Chlamydiae bacterium, assembly GCA_963713105.1. GTDB lineage: Bacteria > Chlamydiota > Chlamydiia > Chlamydiales > SM23-39 > CAVQKJ01. The sequence continues at coordinate 37,652 of CAVQKJ010000002.1, read as the reverse complement.
TCGATCAACACTTCCCCGGTTTTGCGGTGCATGATCGCAGAGGGGGCTTTTTCATTGAGCAGAAGCGCGCCCAGCTTTTCGTGGAACTCCATCTGGAGTTCAGCTTCTTTCGTTTTGAAATCGGAATGGATGTCTTTGATCCGAGTCGCTTCTTCGACGAGTTCGTCGTCGGTTTTGGAAAGACGGTCGCGGCGAGAAAAGACCTTGACGTCCATGACAACCCCTTCCGTGCCTGGAGGCGCAGTCAGCGAAGCGTCTTTTACGTCAGCCGCTTTCTCACCGAAAATCGCTCGGAGAAGCCTTTCTTCAGGAGAGAGTTCCGTTTCCGATTTCGGAGTGATTTTTCCGACGAGAATCGAGCCGGGCTCGACATGGGCGCCGATGCGGATAATCCCGTCTTCGCCCAAGATCTTTCAGCATCTCTTCAGAGACGTTCGGAATATCCTTTGTGATCTCTTCTTTCCCAAGTTTCGTATCGCGGGCCGTCAACTCAAACTCTTCGAGATAAATCGAAGTATAGTAGTCTTCCCGGATCAATTTTTCGGAAATGATGATCGCATCTTCGTAGTTGTAACCGCACCAGGGCATGAAGGCCACGAGTACGTTTTTACCAAGCGCAATCTCCCCTTTATCGGTCGCAGGACCGTCAGCGAGGACATCGCCTGCGATGATCTTGTCGCCGACGTTGCAAAGCGGCGTCTGGTTGATGCAGGTGCCGCTATTGGAACGCATGAATTTCTTCAGGACATAGGTCCGTCTTATTCAACGGGTTGTCTTTTGGCGCCACGACGATTTTATAGCCATCGACATATTCGACAACGCCGTCTTCAAGAGCGACAACAACTGCGCCAGAGTCGCGCGCAGAACGGCCTTCAAGACCTGTTCCTACGATCGGGGCATCGGTCTTCAGGAGAGGGACCGCTTGGCGCTGCATGTTCGAACCCATCAAAGCGCGGTTAGCATCATCATGCTCCAAGAATGGAATCAAGTCCGGCGACGATCGAGACGAGCTGTTTGGAAGAGACGTCCATATGGGTCACTTTTGTCGTCTCGATCTCCATTGGCTCGCCTCTTTGGTGAGCCCAGCATAGCGTCTCGCTGAACATATTGTATTTATCGAGCGGCGGTGGACGCTTGAGTGATGACATATTCGGCTTCTTGATCGGCAGTCATGTACTCGATCTCATCGGTCACTACGCCTTCCCGGACGATCCGGTAAGGAGTTTCGATAAAGCCGAATTCGTTGATCTTCGCGAATGTGGAAAGAGATGTGATCAAACCGATGTTCGGTCCTTCCGGAGTTTCGATCGGACAGATCCTTCCATAGTGGGAAGGATGGACGTCGCGAACTTCGAAGCCGGCCCGTTCCCGGTTCAAACCGCCTGGCCCGAGGCAAGAAAGCCTTCGTTTGTGCGTCAGCTCGGAGATCGGATTCGTTTGATCCATAAATTGAGAAAGCTGGGATCTTCCGAAGAAATCTTTCAAAACGCCAGCAAGGCCTTTTGCAGAAACGATTTTTCCAGGAGTCATCGTATCGGAAGAAAAATCAAAGAGGTTCATCCTCTCCTTGATGATTTTCTCCATCCGGGCCAAGACCGATTCGGCATTGGTTTTGGATCAATTCACCGACCGAACGGACGCGTCGGTTGCCCAAGTGGTCGATATCGTCGACATGGGCATTCTCGTCGCCGAGTTTCAGCCGGATCAAATATTTAAGCGCCTCGATCACATCTTCTTTGCGTAGAGTGACGACAGCCAATTCTTCATCGGTCAGTGCCCAAGTCCTAATTTCCGGTTGAGCTTATAGCGTCCAACTCGTCCCAAATTATATCGCTTCGGATCGAAGAATAGGCGCATGATCGCAGATCGGGCATTGGAAAGAGTGGGAGGTTCGCCAGGTCGGATCTTGCGATAGAAATCTTTCAGCGCAGACTCGTAGGAATCAGTTGTATCTTTTGAGAGCATTTTAATGACAGGATGGGTCTCATCGGCCTCTTCCGCGATTCGGACGGCCTGAATCCCTTCATCGACCATTCGCTTCAACATCGCAGTCGTCAGTTTTTCGCCTGCTTTTCCGAATACCAAGCCCGTCTGTTCGTCGACGACGTCTTCAGCGAGAATTTTGCCGACCAGTTTGACGAAATCTTTTTCAGATTTAATTTTGACTTTGACCGTCTCGAAAAATTCTTCGATGATATCGGCATCCGTCGAATAACCGAGGGTTCGGATGAAAGTGGATGCGAGAATTTTGCGCCGTCGTTTTTTCCGGTCGATATAAATATAAACAAGGTCATTGTTGTCGAATGATGCTTCGAGCCAGCTTCCGCGGTAAGGGATGATGCGGAAAGAATAAAGCATTGTGCCTTTAGGATGCCGCTCCTGCTCAAAGGAAATGCCGGGAGATCGGTGGAGCTGAGAAACGATGACCCGTTCAGCGCCGTTGACGATAAACGTTCCTTTATCAGTCATAATGGGGATAGTTCCCATATAGACTTCTTCTTCCTTGATCCCGGTCTCGTCTGTAAGTCGGAACTTCACTTTCAAAGTGACATTATAGGTAATCCCGCGACGAATACATTCTTCGGGAGAATATTTGGGGACGCCCAGGTTGTAAGAGAGAAATTCTAAAACGGTCTTCTCGTCATAGGATTTGATAGGAAAAATTTCGTTGAAAACCTCCTGCAGCCCTATATTTTCCCGTTCATGCGGCAATAAATGCGATTGGAGAAACTGATTATAGGACTTAATCTGAATTTCGATCAGATTCGGGAGATCGATAATCTCTTCCCTTTCACGAAAACTCACCCTCTTAGGCGGCTTTTTTAGCATGGGTATTCGCTCCTAAAAATTGATCACCAAATAAAAATAAATCAGGCGGAACACAACAAGTGAATTCCGCGCTGATCAAGTTAGCACATAATGAAAAGCTTTTCTGCAAAATTTTTTTACAGCCCTTTAAGGGTGACTTTTCCGCCAGCAGCTTGTACTTTCTTCTGAATTTCTTCAGCTTCTGCCTTCGGAGCGCTCGCTTTCAAATCTTTTGGAGCACCTTCCACCAGATCTTTCGCTTCTTTCAAGCCAAGACCAGTGACTTCTCGGACAGCTTTAATCACCGAAATTTTCTTATCGTCGGGTACTGGTCCTTCGAGAACGACTTTAAATTCGGTAGACTCAGACGCAGCAGCGGCAGCGCTGCAGCGGCAGCTGCTGGCGCAGCAGCAGACAGCAACAGCGGCTTTTACGCCCCATTTGTGCTCTAATTTTTCTTTCAGTTTCGCCATATCGAGCACAGACAACTGGCTCAGCTTTTCGACGAGATCATCTAAATGTTGACTCATGTTCCTATCTCCTAAATCTTTCTATTTTAACTTTTTTGCTCAATGACTGAGAGGGGGCCGGCCATGACCGCATCCATTACGGAAAGCATTTGGCTCATCGGCGATACGAACAAGTCCGAGCAATGATAGCTCTCATTTCGTCCAATTCCTGGCAGTTTGGAGAGCATTTCTACTTCCGCGCCGGGCACAAATTTTCCTTCGATTTGGCCGCCTAAAACTTGCAAAATGTTGGCATTCTCTTCTGAGAATTTAAACACCGCTTTCGCAGGCGCCATCGCATCTGGCTGATTGACAAATACAACCCCAATATGTCCCTTCAACAGGGTCTCATCGATTTTAATTCCCGCTTTTTCAGCCGCCTTTAGAAACACTCGCTTTCGCACGACTTCGAAGTGGCTTCCCGATTTCCCTAGTCTGATCGCGAAAAGCTCCAGGCAATATTTGGCTCCAGTCGATCATAGCGAGTGATAATCATCGCGGTCGAATCATCGATTTTCTCTTAATTTCATTCAAAAGGAGTTCTTTTTCATGTCTCATTTCTCATTCTCCTTATGCCAGCGTCAATGATTGGACATCGATTTTTAAACCAGGACCCATCGTCGAAGACAGATAGATGCCTCGTAAAAAAAGCCCTTTTGAACTCGCTGGCTTCGCGCGGGATATCGCTTGCAAAAGGACGTTAAGATTTTCAACCAATTGGCTTTTACTCAAACGACAATTTTCCAACGGCGTTATTGACATTGCCCGTCTTATCGACTTTGAATTCGATCTTACCCGCTTTTACCTCTTTAACCGCTTTAGCCACGTCTGTGGTGACCGTTCCGGCTTTTGGAGTCGGCATCAGTCCTCGCGGACCCAAGTACTTTTCCGAGCTTTCCCAGCTCTCGCATCATATCGGGAGTCGCGATCAAAGCGGAAAAATCTGTCCATCCGCCTTTGATTTTTTCAAGCAGATCGTCAGCTCCGGCGTAATCGGCTCCAGCGTCAAGAGCTTCTTTCGCCTTTTCGCCTTTTGCAATCACGACGAGTGTTACTTTTTGTCCTGTTCCATGTGGGAGAGATACGGTTCCGCGCACCTGCTGATCCGATTTTTTCGGATCGATGCCCACTTTGAGCGCTACGTTGACCGACTGGTCGAATTTCACAGCAGGACATTTTTTCAAGATGTCCACAGCCTCTTCGAGTTTGTAGGCCTTATTCGTGATCGACCAGTTTGTCGATCTTCTTGCATTCTTTTAGATCGTTTTAGCCATCGTTTAGCCCTCCACAATGTCCACGCCCATCGATCGAGCCGTTCCCATCACCATCATTCTCAGCAGCTTCGATTGAAACGATGCGCATATCTTCGGCTTTCGCCTTCGCAATCTTTTTCACTTGCGAGCGGGTCAGTTTTCCTACTTTATCCCGGTTCGGAACCTTGGATCCCGATTCGAGTCCCAATTCTTTGAGGATCATCCGGGAAACGGGAGGCTGCCTCGTAATGAAGGTAAACGATTTGTCTGCATAAACATTGATCACGACAGGAAGGACATCTCCCGCCTTATCTTGCGTCTTTGCATTGAATTCCTTGCAGAAAGCCATGATATTGATCCCCGCGGAACCCAATGCTGGGCCGATAGGCGGGGCGGATTGGCTTTTCCTGCAGGAATTTGCAGCTTGACTACTTTAACTAGTTTTTTTGCCATTTATTTTCCTTTTTATGAGTTCTGGCGAGAAGCACCGCTTCTCTCCCCATTAATACACGCTAGTTTAACTAGCGTTCTCGGCAGTGGACTTGCTCCACTTGCCAAAACTCCAGGTCGTCGACCCGCGTTTCCCGTCCGAAGATCGAGACCATGACGCTGAGCCTTCCTTTTTCGTGGTTGACTTCGGTCACTGTTCCGATGAAATTGACGAACACTCCATCGGTGATCTTGACTCTGTCGCCCACTTCGACTTTGTGCTTCTGGACAATGCCTTTCTGCCTGTCTTCCAGTTCCTTCATGATGTCATTCACTTCTCTTTCGCGTGAGAGGGGTCGGTTTTTCTCCGCCCAAGAAATCGATCACACCCGGAGTATCCTTGACATAGGCCCAAGATTCATCGTTCAGGTTCATTTTGATCAAGAATGATAGCCCGGCCACATCCGCTTTTCGCTGATCTTCTGCTGGCCTCGCTTCACCTCCGAAACGTTTTCAGTCGGGATCAGAATTTCAACGATGTCATCGGCCAATCCTTTCGACTTGAAGATATTCTTCAATCGCTTTCTTCACTTTTTTCTCATGGCTCGACATCACCTGGACGACATACCATTTATGCATACTATACCCTCTTATCCAAATATCAACCGAAATAATGAACCGCCAACTCAAGCGCGCCTCGGATCGCTAAATCGACGAAATAAATCGCCAATCCGAATATGAATGTGGCAATGATTACAGCCTTCGTGCAAAAAATCAACTCTTCTTTCGAAGTCCAAGTCACTTTTTTCAGTTCATTTTGCACTTCGCGGAAGTAGGACAACTTTTTTCTTTTCTTAGTTGTAATTGTCGTACATTCGTGCGGGACTCCCTCGCAGGCATCGCCTGTCTCAGGTCGTTCGACTCGATTCCTATCGCCACTTTGCTCACTTCGCAGTTGCCTTCATCATTTACTCGAGTGCGGAGGGACTCGAACCCCCGACCAGCGACTTTGGAGATCGCTGCTCTACCAGCTGAGCTACACACCCGCAAAATGAAGGGGAATTGCTTCCCCCTCAGATCCTAACTTACTTCAGGATTTTCGAAACGGTTCCAGCGCCGATCGTCCTGCCGCCTTCGCGAATCGCAAAGCGCATTCCTTCTTCCATCGCAATTGGGTGGATCAGTTCAGCAGTCAGCTCTACGTTATCGCCAGGCATCACCATCTCAGTTCCCGCAGGCAGTTCAACGGTTCCTGTTACGTCAGTCGTACGGAAATAGAACTGGGGTCTATATCCGGTGAAGAATGGCTTATGGCGGCCCCCTCATCTTTGTTCAGAACGTAAACCGTTCCTTTGAACTTCGTGTGCGGAGTGCATGTGCCAGGAGCTGCAAGAACCATCCCGCGCTCAACATCGTTTTTCTCAATGCTTCGGAGCAGCACGCCGACGTTTTCGCCAGCGAAGCGCCTCGTCAAGAATCTTGTTGAACATTTCAAGGCCAGTCGCAACAGTATCGCGAGTTTCGCGGATACCGACGAGTTGGATCTTGTCGTTCACTCTGATTTTGCCCCGTTCTACCCGGCCAGTAACTACTGTACCGCGGCCAGAAATCGAGAACACGTCCTCGATCGGCATCAGGAAGGGCTTGTCGATTTCGCGAACTGGAGTTGGGATTTTCTCGTCGACTGTATCCATCAATTTGAGGATCGCTTTGACATACTCTGGATCTCCTTCGAGAGCCTTCAGCGCGGATCCGCGGATGATCGGACGTTCTTATAGCCTTTTGACTTCAAGCAGCTCGGTGAGTTCCATCTCGACGAGTTCGACGAGTTCTTCGTCGCCCTTGCCGATCATGTCCATCTTGTTGAGGAACACGACGATCGCAGGAACGCCGACTTGGCGCGCGAGCAGGATGTGCTCTTTCGTCTGCGGCATCGGACCGTCGGTCGCAGCAACGACGAGGATCGCTCCGTCCATCTGAGCAGCACCCGTGATCATGTTCTTTACATAGTCGGCGTGGCCTGGGCAGTCTACGTGCGCATAGTGGCGCTTGTCTGTTTCGTACTCGACGTGCGATGCGTTGATCGTAATCCCGCGCGCTTTTTCTTCAGGCGTATTGTCGATCGAGGCGTAGTCGCGAAATTTCGCTTGGCCTTTTTCAGCCAACACTTTCGTGATTGCGGCAGTCAGCGTTGTCTTACCATGGTCGACGTGGCCGATCGTACCGATGTTAACGTGCGGTTTCGTTCTCTGAAATGTTTCTTTTGCCATTTCTAACATCCTCCGTTAGGCTCTAGAAATTTTTTTTTGCCCAAGATAGGAATTGAACCTACGACCACTTGCTTACCATGCAAGTGCTCTACCACTGAGCTACCTGGGCGTTTACTGCGATAAGTCGTTCAAAAGCATGCAAGCTTAAGGTACTTGGGCCAATATAATCAATCCTTTTCGAGCCAAAAATTCAAATTTATTTTTGACGGTAAACGATTCTCGCTTTGGTCAAATCATAAGGAGACATTTCAACTGTCACTGCATCCCCTGCATAGACCCGGATATTGCGCATCCGCATCTTGCCGCTTAAATGGGCGATCACGCGCATCCCATTCTCCAGGACGACGCTAAAATTCATATTGGGCAAAAGTTCTTCAACTTTGCCTTCCATTTTGATCGTTTCTTCTTTCGACATAAGGTATTTTGGCTCGGAAATGCTTTTTATGAAACTATATTTAGGCGATTTATGTCAATGACATTCCTTGTTTTTTTTAAAGGACAGCGTAGGTAAAATTGGGGAATATGGATTCCAACTACGACCGAAAAGCCGCGGCTGTCAAATTAAAATTCGCTCTGATGCGAACCTCCGAAGAGCGCTACCAGGCCTTGATTGAAATGGGCCGTGCGATGGCGCCTCTTGCCGAGATATATAAAACAGAGGGTCGGATCGTGAAAGGCTGTCAAAGCACTCTTTATCTCTATTCAATTTTGAGAGAGGGAAGAATTTTTTTTGAAGCCTCATCGGATGCATTGATTTCTGCAGGGTTGGCGGCTCTCCTGATCCATGTATACAGCGGCGAGACGCCGGAAACCGTTTTGAAGCGGGCTCCTGATTTTATCAATGAAATCGGAATTCCGGCCGCCCTTTCCCCAAACCGTTCTAATGGACTGGCTAACATACACCTGCGCATGAAGCAGGATGCTCTAAATTGTTTAGTTGCCAAATAATTTTTATAATTAATTTTGATGTAATCTTAATCTGATTGCCTTATAAAGTAGGGCAAAATCAGGAGCATTCATGTCTATCCAAGCAACAGTCAGCACCCCCCCTGTCCTCAATCATTATTTAACTGAAATCCCTGAAAAAAACGCCTCTGAACTAGGGCGAAAAGCTTTCACAACCAATGTAATTGCAAAAATTACTTACGCGGCTATTGTCGCAATCTGCGCGACCGTCCTTGCCATCTCTTTGTTTGCTGCGAGCGCATCCGGTGTTCTTCCTTTTATCCTGCTCGGGCTGGCCCTTTCCACTCCTTTCCTCGCCATGGGAGCCGCCAAGCTGCAAGGCCTCTCCATCAACTATTCTTATAAGGCTGAAGTAGAAAAAGGGGTTGCCGAAGAATTAAAAAATATCCAAGGCTGGAAGACGGCTGAAATTAAAGAATTTTATCAGCAGCACGGACTTCCCCTCGAGCACCTTCCCATTGAAGAACTGATGAAACTCGACGAGAAAGAGCCCCTTTGCGCGCTGCTCCCCCTGATCGCCCGGTTTCAATATTTAAATAAAAAAGCGCTTGAGCACGAAGAACGCTTTAAAGCGAACCTCGTTTTTAAAAGCGACGTGCTTCAATTGCGGGTCGATGCGCGGAAAAATGCAATTTTAAAACACGAATCGGAAGCAATCCCCCACATGATTGACGCCGCAGTGATCCTTCAGATCCTTGCCCAGCCAGCGCTTCAATTGACTCGGGACGATCTGGGTTACATCAAGGATTTTCAAGAAAGATCTTTCGACAGGCTTTTGACTAAGAACGATGATTTCTTCCTTTTCCATGACGCGAAGCGTCCCCCGCTGAAGCTCAGCGAAATTGAAAACAACCTCAATCCGGACGCCCTCCGGCAGGTGCTTTTCGCTCCTCTGTTTTTAACAGCTCAGGCTTAGAATGGCAGCGCTCGGGATTCCAAATCATTTTCAAGCAAAATGGGAATCAGCCCTAACGCATCTAAAACCGCTTCAGAATACCTCGCCGGCTGCAAAAAATGAGATCCAAAATTCCCGTGTAAGCCATCAATTTATCGATACGATCACATTCGGGCTCGCCCCTTGGATCCGAAAACAGTTGGCTCAGGTGGATGATTTGGCCAAAGAAATCATCCTCCCCGCTGCAAGAGAATCGGAAGAGAACAAAAAGGTTTATAAAGCCGCCTTTGAAGCCTTTTGGTATGGACCTGTGCGCTCGGCGAACCGGGAATTTCGCGCTCATTTTCAAGCCTCTCCGCACACAATCGACACGCCAGATGGCAAGAGTCGTTTAAAAGCCACTCTTTTCCGCTCCCGCACTGCAGATGCATCGACTCCGACCCTCATCTATTTCCAGCCGAACGGATGCATCAGCGCCCAAGAATCAGACCGGTGGCTGCTGAAAAAATCGATCGAAAAAAACACCCCTATGAATTTTGTCGTTTTTGACTATCGGGCAGTCGGCGAGTCAACGGGAATTTTTAATTCGACCAATGATCTTCTTATCGACGGAGCTTCCATCGTGCAATGGGTCCGTACGGCATTGAGGACTCCCGATGACAGAATCCATTTTTACGGCTACTCCCTGGGCGGAGCCATAGCCGCGCAAACAAAAGCCCTCTTTCGAGATCAGTTGACCGGACGCATGGTCAGCGAGAGGTCCCTTTCTTCGAGCTACGACATGATCAGCGCCATCGTCCACAGCCAAATCAAGCCCAGATTGCGCCCTATCTTTAGACCCCTTTGCTATCTTTTGGTTCCTCTAGCCGCCTGGTTGATTCGAATCCGAGGCTACGGCATCGACGCTGTAGGCGCTTTCAAAAATCTCAAAGGAAAAAAACTGGTCGTTTACCACCCTCTCGATCCAGTGATTCCATTTGAAGCCTCTCTCGCCCGCAGAGTTCAAACGCTGCCCCATCTTGAACTTCTATTGAAGCAACCCTCTCCAGAAATCATTGAAAACCACCACTGCGAACCTCTCAGCTCGTATGGCAACGCCGAAGAGGAAATTGCGCGTTTCACTCTGAGGCTGTGAAAAAATCGATACCCAGCCGTTTTTGCGAGCTTTTTGGCCCTTTTTTTGCTTCAAGCCTTCGGACAACTCTCTGAGTTGCCCTCGTCTTGAATCAAAATAATTGCAGAAAAACCTCATCAAAATCGGTGGAAGTCTCCATTTTTTCACAGCCTCTCTGAATAGCAACTGACGATTTCGTTTTGCTCCCCGCCCGTAATCTCAACGGTTCCATCCTTGTGGACGTAGATGTCGTGCTCCAGCCTGACGCCGAATTCGCCGGGCAGATAGATTCCGGGTTCAATGGAAAAGCAGGTAGAGGGGAGAATCGGCCTCTCATCGTGCATTTCGAGGTTGTCCATGTGAGCTCCGCTGCCATGGTCATTTATCTCGATGTTATGGCCTGTCCTGTGGATGAAAAAATCGCCATAGCCCGCTTTCCGGATCACATTGCGAGCCGCATCATCCACTTCCCACCCTTCTACAAGCTTTTTGTTCGCAAATCGCGATTTGACTAAATCGGCAGCGGCTTTTTGCGCGTTCCTCACGATCCGGAATATCTCTTCTTGTTTAGCCGTTGGACGCTTCGCCGCTACTCCCACCCGAGTAATATCGCCGTATATAGCCCCTTCCTGTTTCTCTTTGGCCCAGAGGTCGATCAAAATAAAATCCCCTTCCCGAATCGGACTGGAACCCGATTTAAGAGGGAGATAGTGAGGATCGGCGCTGTGGGCTCCTACCGCGACGATGGGAAGGTTGTCTGTCTCCAATCCAAGCTTCTTAAAATCGGCGTAGATCATTTGCTGGACATCGTATTCCGAAATTCCCTTTTTGAGATGCTCTCCGATCCATTTCCACGCATCATGGACGATCCGGTCGAGCGCGTGCGCTGCGCGCAAATGGCTCGCCGCTTGGCTTTCACTGAGAACCGCTGTAAAATAGGGAAGGAAATTGCCGGAACTGACGATTTCTACCCCGAACGAGCGGATGAGATCCGCTGTCCCGGCATCCACTTTCGATACGTAAGGGATCGCGTTCATAGGCGAGTATTCCATGGCTGCCCTTTTGACGCCTTTCAACACCTCCTTCACCTCATTTTGGAGCGATTGCCAAGAAAGAAAGGTTCTTTTTCGACCGGGCCACTTGTCGAGGACGTGCGATTCGATCGCATGGACGATCTTCACCGGCTCCCCTTCCACGGGGATCCAATAAAAGAAGCGGCGCGTCGTCATTTGGTCGCGCGGGATCTCCAGGAATAAATGGGCCAGTTCATTATTCTTGTGAAAATCATAGATCAGCCATCCATCCGCGCCGATTTCTTTCAGCCGCTTTTGCGCCTCCCTTATCTTTTCAAGAGGCTTCATCGGTTTACGCTCTGGATCAAGGCGGCAGCGGCGGCCACGCGCAAAATGGGAAACGGCTCTCTCAAGACTCCCACGAGAAAACTGTAGGAATTGGCGTTGCCGACGCGCCCCAATGCTTCGAGGATGTGCAATTTTTTCTCGTGGTCGGCCCCTGCGTAGGCCCCCTGTAAATCGCGCAGCACCGATTCTTCCCGGCCCAGCATCGCAAGGACCAGGCAAGCTTGGAGGCGGATATTCGGGTCGGCGTCATCCAATAGCTTTCTCACAACTTCGAGCGCCGTCTCATCCCCTTCCTGCAAAAGGGTGGCCGCAGCCACGCCGGTAATGCCCCAGCTTTTCCTCTGTAAAAAAGTCTTCAACGCAGGCAGAGCCCGGGCATCTTCCACCAAAGCTAATAAAGAAACTAAATTCAGACGCGTCATCTGATCGATCGCCTCGGGATAATTCGGGATCTGGTCGACATGGCGCACCTGGCTCGGCGCTAAAATGCGGAACAGAGGATTCGGCCTCGTGTCCCACATCCACATCCTTTTTTCGCTTTGTAAAAATTCGTAGATCAAATCGCAGCCCATCTTCACTTCGATCCGCTGGCCCAGCAATCCCAATGCGATGTTGGCCTTCACATAAGGATCCTCGCTTGCCTTCAGAGTTTTCACGGACAGCGCCAAGCCTCTGTCGCCTGCAGCGGCTAAAGCGGCTGCGGCCATGCGCCGGTTTTCAGGCAGCGAATCGACAAGCCAGGCTCCCATCGCCGATTCCCCCAAGCTCGGATCAAATAAAAATGCAGCCCAGCAAGCGGTAATTGCAACCGCGGGATCCGCGTCTTTCAAAGCCGAAGAGAGGATTTCCTTTGCACGGAGAGGATCGGTCTTTTCCCGATAAAAAATCCCGAAAGCATTCAGGGCCTCGATCCTTACCGAAGGATGAGGATCCTGAATCAGTTGGAGAATCTCCTCCTTCGCCTCTTCCATCCGGAAATGGACGGCGATGGAACAGGCCAAATGGCGTAAACCCGCTCGGTTGCTCCGCGCAAGGGCCGATAACTCGCCAATAGAAATTTGATCGTACATTTCGACTAAAGACGCGATGGCAAGCCGCCGCTCTTCATAGGTGGTTTTATCGGATTGGACAAGCGTTTTTAAAACTCCGGACATTTCTTTCATCCGGAGAAGGCCCACCGCTTTGATCACCTCTAGGCGCACCATCCAAACTTTTTCCTCGGTCATCAAACGCGCGATCTCGTTTTTCAAAGGGGCGTCTCGATAAGAGGCAGACATTTGCACAGCGACCGACCGGATCACTGCATTCGAATCGCGCATCATCCGGATCAAGATAGGGACTGCCCTTACATCATGAGTGAGGTACGATCCGATCAACGCAGCGAGGCGCACTCCGTATTGCGTCGAGTTGAGCCCCTTCTTCAAAACCCCCCAGGAAAGCTCTTCCAAAAGCCTCCTATCATAGAGCAAATCAGGATGGGCGACCGAAAGGCGGTTCCAGAGATCGAGCGCCGGCTCTTCCAGTCCGTTCGCCGCCATCGCTTCCACGAAAGCTTTGCCCGCCTCCACCGATTCAGGAAATTGCAACCAGAGTTTGGCCGCCTCGTCCAAAGCCGATTGAGGGTCTTCAATCAAGAGGTGCGCCTGCACGCGCCGGACCCCTTCTTGCTCTCCTTGAGCAATTTCAACGTTGTTTGCAAATAAAGGCGCTAAAGAGAGGAGCGGCAGTAGCCATTTCATAGCGAATTCCTTTTTTACTCCTATATGCCAAATCGAATGGTTATAATACTATCATGAGCCAAAAAATTGCTATTTATCAGGGAGAAGGGACTTGGTATCAAGGCGTTGTCCCTGGAAAACTTCTTTCCGCTCATGAAATTATCGAAGGCGGATGGGAGCCGACGACCTCGCTTTTTATTATGCCCGGAGGCCGCGACCGCCTCTATCACGCCGCATTGCAAGGCGCCGGCAATGCAAAAATCCGCTCTTTCGTTGAACTAGGAGGCACCTATCTCGGCATCTGCGCCGGAGCCTCTACGGCTGCAAGAGGCTGGAATTCGATAAAGGATGACCGCTCGAGGTCTGCGAGGAAAGAGGAAACTCTCATTTTTTTCTGGGGCCGCGATCGGCCCCGCGTTCGGATCCGGCACCTACATCTATGGCAGCCGCGAAGGTTCGCGTGCAGCCGCCCTGCTCACTCCGCAGGGCCGCTTCCCATTCCTATCACCATGGAGGCTGCTATTTCACAGGCGATTTTTCTTCCTGCCGCATCCTCGCCCGCTATGCCGATCTTCCGAACCAGCCCCCCGCCATCATTGACTGTAAAATCGGCAAGGGCAAGGCCATCCTCAGCGGCGTCCACCTGGAAATCAACGCCGATTCGCTCAGATGCCAATGAACCCCATTTCGCCGCCTGCATCCCCTTCCTCCGCCTATCCGAAGCCCATCGGATCCGTTTTTGGAAGAAATTTGTACACGGCTGAATGCAAATAAATTAATATTGAAATATAAATTATTTTTTGTTATAATTCCTTATAATTAATTAAAAACATGATTTAACATGACTTCTTTTATTTGCGAACAATTCCGAGTATTGTTGAGAGATATCCAGCCTAAAGACCGCAGTCAATATCTCACGACTCAAATCGGAGCCTTTGCGGAGTAGCGCGCAGTTGCATACATTCACCCCGCCGCAGCCGCTGCATTGGCAGGCGTGGCCGTATGCTATAACGCGGCCTTTCTATTCGCTCCCCATTTTGAATCCTACTTTAATAGAAGAAACCCTTACCGATTATCCAGAAACATAGTAGAACCAAATTACATTTGGAATCCTAGAAAGATCACTTTTCCAACAAACTACAGCGCCCCAATAGAAGCTGCAGCCACCAGCGATCCAACAGATGATGCGGCAGATGCTGAAGTAGCTGAAATCAATAGCCGTTCCTCACAAAGGTAAACTTTCCATGAGAGTAGATCGATCCTGCTGCGTAACCATAAATGGCTTAAAAAACCATCTAATCGCAGCCGTCTCTGTATATGCTATCGGAAGGATAAACGTTCCGGCTGGATTGGTTGCAGGAGCCTTGTACGGAGCCTACCTGCTTTGCAAAAGCTGTCCTAGAAACCCTTTGGAAAAACGACCCTCCTCTTCATCTTTCATTCCAGTCCCCCTTTCAGAAATAGAATTAAATTCCATTCATCGGCCCGACTCAGAGGGGCTTCTTGATAAGCCGATTCTCGAAGATATTCTCGAGCAAGCGAACGACAACCCAGAGCTGAATGAGTTAGTGAGCTCTGACCCTACGTGGAAAGTATAAGTCCATAACCCAAACTACTGAAAACAAATAATTTACGACTTTTAATAATTAATTGATATATAAGTTGTTTTTTGTTATAATTTTTAATATTAAATTAAACAAAACAGGATTTTTATGCCTTCTTCTATTTGCAAATCGCTCCAAACAGCATGGACGAATTTACAGCCTGCCAACTCAAGAGAATATCTTAAGACCCAAATCAAAGCACTTGCCTTCGTGGCGACTACCGCACTTGTAAGTCCTGCCGCCGCCGCAGGATTCGCAGCTCTTGCCGTTGTGTACAATGCTTCCGGTTGTTTTTTCCCAAAAAACCCAAAGAAAGGCACGGCCGATATATGGAACCCTACACCTGCGCAATCCCATTCAGAGAATCCAGTATTCGACTGCGATAAACCAAAGCCGCCGAAAACGGAAAGGGCTGCCGGATTCATACTAAAAACACAAAAAGAATGGGAAAAACAAGTCGGGGACCACTACGACAAATTGGATGAACTAATGCCATTGGCTCTGCAAGGGGATCCCCAAGCTATATCAGAGCTACACGCCATGAACGTTTTTGATTTTAAAAAGTATCTTTGAACCCCTTTTATTATGCCAGTTTACCCAGAACCCTTCCGCCGATCAGGTGGAAGTGGAGATGGAAAATGACTTGTCCTGAATCGGGGCCGTTGTTCGTGAGGAGGCGGTACCCGTCCGCGATCCCCTTCTCTTCTGCGATAGCTTGAGCAACTTGGATGATCTCTGCCATCAAGGGATAATCCTGCGGCTCCACGCTTTGGAGGTTCGGGATCTCTTTTTTAGGCATGATCAGGATGTGGACCGGCGCCACAGGATGGATGTCCTCGATAGCGAGGATCCGGTCATTCTCAAAGACTTTCTTAGATGGCAATTTCCCCTGAATAATCAACGCGAATACCGTAGACACAATCCCTCTCTCTTGAGTAGTACTCTCAATGTTGTAATGCGATGTGCAAAGCGTGCAAGGCGTCTTCTTTTGTTTTCCAAATCGAAATAAAGCGCCCTTTATGGCAAAAGACCGCCCCTTTGATTCCCGAGGCTTTTTGCAGGTCTTCTTCGTGCAGTCCCGCCCAGCTTTCGGGAAAGGGCTTTCTCACTTTCATCCGTTCGGAAAGGCTCGGAGGAATTCCTCTAAGTTTCCAATGAGGTCCCGCTGGCATGATCACGAACTGGGCGGGATGGACCTCCCCTCCCATATCGAAAAAATTCTCCATCCAAGGGATCGATTCTTCGAAAACGATCGCCTGCCCTGCGCCCGCCATCGCTTTTTTCACGGCCGCGCGGCATTGAATGGTGTATGCGTGGCGCTTGCGAAGCCGGTCGAGATGTCCCGTTGCGAAATCGACCGCCTGGAAAAAGGCCTCATTCATCTCTGGATCGCTCGCCTCATAGGAAATCGGCAAAAAATTCGAGATGATTTGAGAAAAAGAAGACGTTCCCGGTTCGAGTTTAGCCACGCCGTTGTCATGGGCGTCGACTCCCCAGATCAGGGTTTTATTATAATGCTCGTAAAGATGAGGATCTAAAATCTCCCTCTCTTTGAGATAGAGCAAGATCATTCCGGCGCTGCTCAAAGGCCCCTTATACTCGGCTTGATGGTGGTCGAACCGCTTTATATTCGGATCGTAAACGCCTCCGACATCGCAGACATAATCGCAGCGATCGAGAACCGCCGGATCGCGCGAGCGGTGGATCTTATCGCGGTCGATCAATCCAAAAAGAAGAAGAAGAGAACAAGCCGTCACTTCGTCAGCGTGAAACGACCCGTCGTGCGCGCCGAAACTGCGCGGTACAATCGAAGAATGCATTTTTTCTTGACCCTTAAGAGGCAAAGTTTATTCTACGGTATAATTACTCTCAAGAGAGGTTATTATGATGAAGCTTGCAAGCACCGCTTTTCAAGAAGGAGGGATTATCCCCTCGGTCTATACTTGCGAAGGGAAAAATATCAATCCGCCCCTCGAGATCTCCGGAGCCCCTTCCAATGCCAAAAGCCTCGTGCTCATCATGGACGACCCCGACGTCCCTGCATTCGTCCGGCCGGAGCGCATGTACGACCATTGGGTCGTTTTCAACATCCCCCCCTCCACCCATAAAATCGCCGAACACTCCGTCCCTCCCGGAATCCAAGGGCGCAACACCGCCGGTTCCAACAAGTACACCGGCCCTTGCCCACCCGACCGGGAACACCGCTACTTCTTCAAACTCTACGCCCTCGACACCACCCTCAACCTACATCCAGGAGCCACCAAAAAAGAAGTAGAAACCGCGATGCAAGGCCACATCCTCGCCGAACACCACCTCATGGCCCGCTACGAAAAAGACAAAGGCTATTAAAGGCTTATTCCCCCCTTCGCGGCATTATTTTTTATTCGCCGCGCTTCGCGGCCTCTGCGTCCTCTCTACCTCTGCTGCGCGCTTCGCGCCTCTGCGCTGATGAAGGTATAAGACTTAATGCAAAAGCCCCTGTTACATCCTGTTCAACAGAAAAATTCATCACAGATCTTTCGAAGATCAGTTGACTGCTCCAACGAAGAGGCTTATTTCCCTCCGCGCTTCGCGGCAATATTTTCTTCGCCGCGCTTCGCGGCCTCTGCGTCCTCTCTACCTCTGCTGCGCGCTTCGCGCCTCTGCGCTGATGAAGGTATAGGACTCAATACAAAAGCCCCTGTTATCTCCCGTCCAAGGTCAATAAGACGATTGAACCACTCTAGGGCCTATCGTCAATTAATCTTGAGCTCAAAGAGGCTTATTTCCCTCCGCGCTTCGCGGCAACTATTTTTTCTTCGCCGCGCTTCGCGGCCTCTGCGTCCTCTCTACCTCTGCTGCGCGCTTCGCGCCTCTGCGCTGATGAAGGTATAAGACTTAATACAAAAGCCCCTGTTATGCCCTGTCCAAGCGATTATTCGTCCTAGGGCCTGTCGTCAAAATCTATGGAGCTCTCTCTCAGGAATTTTACGGATTAGAAATAGTCACAGAGGTGGTGGCAGCGCCTAATGGGTCTTTGCCGATTTCGATCGTCCCATTATTGTTCTGATTGATCTGTGCAGTCATGAGAGGGGGGATACCGTAATTGTTGATCCTGTATCCAGGAACTGTACTCGGAGTAGAGGTGCTGTTTCCATTCAAAATCAAGTCGAAAGAGCCGACGATACCCAGCTGTTGCAGGTAAATCCCTGCGACTGCCGGTAAAGCGGACGGAACGTCGACCGCATTGTTGGAAATCAACATCGTAAGGGCGGTTCCTGCCCCTCCGCTCCCGTTATTGGCGACATGGATGGGCGCGGCCCGGCTGCTGCCGCTGCTAGTGGATTTCGCGCTCGAAAAGGTGTTGTTTGATATCTGGATGAAAAGAGGGGCCTCGGCCACATCAGCCAAAGTCTCGACATCGATCGCGCGCGCCAACCCCGAATTTGCATCGACTCCCGAAAACAAGCAATCATCGATAAACACTGAGCCGCCCGAAATATTATCTAAGAAAATCCCGAATGTGTTGGCTGCATCATCGGCTCCGAGAACCTGGCAATTTTCAATATTTACGATCCCCAATTGGTGATTGTTCAAGAACTTGATCGCATTTCCGCCAGTCCCCGTCAGGACCACACTCTTTGCGATCGTCGCATTGGTGATCGGGGTTCCAATCGCTTCAATTGCATTGGAGTCAGTGAAAGCGGTCCCATCGATCGTTAAACCCGAAACGAGATTGTTGTTCCCCAATTTGACGACAAAAGAATTTGTCGTATTCGTCAAATGCGGCAGTTGGCTCGACATGGAAGGGATCGCGATCTCCCCTTTTGTAGTAGCCACTTGATGCTTCACCCCCGAACCGAGCAGCCGCTGGTTATCTTTCAATGTAATTCCCTCGTTCAATCCATTCGAGGTCCCATCGCCGGAGAAGACATAGATCCAATCGCCGGCCACGGAATTCGTTTCCGCGTCGGATAGAGTGTTATAGGGCGACCCGAAAGTTCCGAGAGAATGGCTCAAGTTGTTTACGAACAAAATATGAAATGGCTCCCCGGTAGCAGGATCAATAGCTGTGGGATAATATTTCTTCCGATCGGCAACGACGATTTCGAACCGGTTCGCGCGGTTTAGCGCTCTCGTCATCAGCGAATTCTCCTCGCGGCAAGTCATGCATGCCCGTTTTTCTGTCCGGCTGCATGGGCCGAAAGAATAATTCAAACCGATCTGCCCTTGAAAAATCCCTTTGAATACCGAATCGTAGGAAGCATTGACTTCCAGCTCGAGGAATCGATAGCAGCCGACCGCTCGTACTTGCCCGCCAGCGGCACTTTTCCCCGATCCGCTAAAATAATAGGGCCCCGCTCCCACATAGAGATCGACATTGTCGATCCGATCGTAGTGGAATCCGCCTTCCGCGTTCCCGCCCGTCATCCCAAATTCCCTCACTTGGGAGAGGATCATCCGATGCCTTTGAAAATGGCTGAAACGGGTCCGAAAGAATTGGCTTTTCGTACCGCCTACCGGGAAATACCCATTTATGACAGCGTCCCAAAGTTCCCCGGATGCCTCGAATCCAATCCCAATCTGATTGTAATGGAATTTGTTCGTCTTCCGGTAATCGTAGAACGCGTTCGCTCCCCAGAGATACTTTTTGATGAACCGGACGCCAACTCCAGCGTTCACCGCCGGCTCCCCATCGTCGAACACATGGGCCCTGGCATCGAGAAATGGAATGACACGCGATTCAAGGAGAGAATGGGGGCTGAAAAAGCCCTCGAAAGTCGTGTACCCGTTCGTATAGCCGATCCCTTTAGACTCGATATGCCTGACGCCTACGCGGTAGCTCGAAGGAAGGATTACACAGCAAGGCTCATCCACCGGTTCGCAAGCATTCTTTCTGTAGGAAGATCTTTTCTGGGTATAATTTAACACAGACTCGGAATGTTCATCCGCCCCTAGTTGAAAAATAGCCAAAAGGAGAGCGAGAGAACTGGCGCGGGTGAAACTCATAAAAAATGACCTTACTTAAACGCCCATATTCCATGAGCGTCTAAATAAAGAAAATCATTTTTTAAGTCTCTGACCCATTGCCATTTTTTTGCTGCAGCGCCTCAGGATTCATGGGGCGAGCAGGATGCCGTCGTTCAGAATAGGTGGCCTTTGCCTGGTAAAGAGAATTCCAATCGAGAGGCTTTATTTGTTCGCGGAGCTTAAAAATTTGAATGCCCGGATTCAATTTGAAAGCAACGATGAGTTCCGATTCTTCAGGTTTGTCTTCGAGCTTACACGTCTGGTTCGCTAGCATTTCCGCTTCTTCCAACGGTTTTTCATCTGCTTTAGTCGGTTGATCCGAAGAGTCGGCTTGATCGGAAAAGATCTCCTCTCCTGCCATAAGTTTTTCAGCAGTCTTTGGGCCTAATTGCATGAGAAGCGGAACCTTCCGTTCAGGATAATCTGTATCGATACAATCCCACAATTGGATCATCTCAGCATTGGAAAATTCCTCAGGCCTGATCGTTCTTTTGTCGATCGCCGTTTGGAGCAAATCAAAACGGTGAAAAGACAACATTCTTGAGACAGCGATCAAAATTTCCTTATGGCTCCATTTAGCGCCCTCTTTTAGGAGCTTGAATATTTTGAAATTCGGGGATGGAGCTTGCATTACGTATTTGGCAAGAAGAGAATTGCCATCCTCTGTTTCTTTCATCAAGTCCATTTTGCAACTGACCAAGTCTCGAATCAATGTTTCATCATTTACGATCCTATCGGCAAATTCGGTAGAAAGAATTTTAGCGCTGGAATAGGCATTTAAAAACGCCAAGTTGAATCCCATTTTTTGCAGGATCTTTCTCGCTTTCGGATCGTGAGCAGTTTCATCCCACAAAACTTCTAAATCATTCCGGGCCATCATGTTCGCCCGAAGAACTCCATTTTCAACAGCCCTTTCCACCTGGTCATATCTATTGCCTTTAAATAAAAATCGTACGGAGTGGAAAAGATCTTTGGGCTGCCACGTAGCTGAATCGTAAAGGTAATCTACCGCTGAATCGGTCCCATTGAGCTGCGAGGCTAAATAAAGAAGAGTGGCGTCGGCATGGTCGGAACTTCTCTTTGAAAGGTCTACGTTTTGTCTTTTAAGATCCTTCAGGAGATCCATGTCTTGAACGACCTCGAGCATCGTTCTCTGAGGAACTGTAGGTTCGTTTTTAAATACATCCAGAGCCGCCGCCGATCCAGTAATGGGCTTAGCTGTAGCTACCCCGTAAAGGGCGCATCCAAGGAGGACCAGGGAAGCCAGCACCACTTTAGCGATCGTTGAAATCTGCGCATCTTCTGGAGCTTCTTTTCGCGTCGGAAGATCCAAATCCCGCGTCGGTTTGAAAAACACGGAGAATTTCTCAAAACGGTTTTCCAAAAAGTTCCGGATGTCAGGATTCAATGACTGAACGCCTTTTGAATCTAAAATATCCAAAAGATCCAGGGACTTTGTAATGACGGCAGCCACGTTCATGGGAGCGATATCTCGGATCTCTTCGATTTTTTCTTCGAGAGCTTCGAGGCTCTGTCCCATTTCTTGAACGGACATCTTCTCTTTTTTTCCGTAGATCATCGAGACATCTCTGAAAACCGAGTAAACAATCCTCTCCATTTTCGGAGCGTTTTCAGTCCAAATCTCATCGGTGATTTGGGCGTAAACCCTGTCTGCGGGAGTGAATTCCCTGTTTTGGGGGCAAGGGTTCAAATTAAAAAATTCCCTTTCCGTTTTCGTTTTAGAAAAGTAATAAGCAGGGGAAGGTTCTTCCTGCATGGAAGAAGAAGGTGTATATGTTGAATTTGATCTTATTTCATTAATTTGCGCCATTCTATTCCTCTCATTTTTTTGCGCAAAGTTTGCATTAAGGATGAAATAAAATAAAGATAAGATTATTATTGAATCGTCACGAAACTACATTTTCTAACATATTCTCAATCAATTCTTTGCGAAGCTCTTTAGAAGAACCGTAGGGATAGCAATTAGAACAAGCATTCCAGTTCCAACCTTTCAAAGGGACCCCGCTCGGCTGTCCCATCCAACCCCCTTTTACTCATTCCCCTTCCCAACGATCGCCCGATTCGCTTGCTAGGTGGAAAAAGGCAGGATAGACAAGATCGCAAGCGGCATGATGCACAGGATAAATAATTTTTAGTATCTTGCCGCAAAGTGATCCTGTTTATCCTATTCTGCTTCCGCCTCTGTACATGTGAATCGGCTTGTGCGGAGACGTTCCTACAGAGTATAGTGCAGATTATATGGAAAGCTATCTCGTACCGCAGCATTACGACCTCGTCACTCCGGATGGGAAAATCACCGATCTCATGACGATCGATGAGAGGCGGCGGCTGGCTACAGTCAAAATCGAAGAAATCTCCCCTCTTTTCGTCGGCTATCAAATCGATCCGAAGCTCGTCTCCTTCAACTTGAAAAGCACCCTCGCCCAGCTTGGGATGAACGGCTTCGGACGGGAATTCCATTACGACCGGAAAAATAGCAGCGCGGAGGTCAAGGTCGAGCTGATCGGCATCAACGATCTTGGCCGAGCCATGCTGGAGCTTTTGACGGTTGGAGCTTATATCGGAAAACTCTTCGCCGCAGACGACCGAAGGCGCGTGCGCGATCCGGAATACCTCATGCGGATGTTCGGAAGGTCGGACCGCAAAGGCCGCCCCCTCCTCTCATTGGGGGGAATGGAAGGGAGCGGAGCCCTCATTTTAGAAAAAGTCGACGGGCGGACCGTCGCCTATATCTCCCTGCTCGACGGAGTCGTCTCCTATGAGACCACCGTTTACGGGCTTCTGCCGACCCTTGCGAAGGCGCTTTGCAAAAATATGCCGAATATTCGCCAGCTCCTCCATTTGCACCATCACTGGGAAAAAGGGATGCCCCGCCTCGTCCGGGAAAACGAACTGCTTCTCGTCCGCACCCCTCCTCTCCATATCCGGACTGTCTACGCCCGCGTTGTCGATTATCTCCTGCCGCAAGGCTTCCACCATACCACGGCCAGTTTTCTGCAGCCCGATACAGCCGCTTCAGGCGATATTTACGAACTCTACGGCTCCAGCAATCAGATCCTCGATGACATTCCCCTCGAATTCTATACCCTCGAACCCCATCGGGAACACATCTTCTTCAACGACCGCGACCAACTCATCGCCGCCCTGGATGATCCGAAAAGTTTGTTCGACGCTTTCGCAACCGCCCCCGAACCGAAAGACCAGCTCACAGCCGTTTTCGTCGTGAAGGGCACGCAGATGAAAAGCCTGACCCCGAAAGACTGGATCGTACGCGACCCTACCAAACACGATTTTCCCGGCCTTGCCTCTCCGTCGCGCCAAGCTATGGTCGTCGAAAAATATATCGAGCACCAACCCTCATACCCTTTCCTTAAAGCGATCGAGGACGGTTTGATCACATCCCAAGGCATTCTCCTCACGCGGCATTTCCCCACCCCGCTCTTAAAAAGGATGCTCCTCAACGATATGATCCAGCGGTGCCTGAAGCGGATCTATTTCCAATATCCTTCCCTGTCCCACAATGGCTTCTTTTCCCACGAAGACAGAGCCATGCTGATCGATCTGGCCAAATTCGGAATTCCTGTTTATTGGGTCGACGAAATTTCCGGAAAAATCCTCCAATACGTCCTTAAGCCAGATAAAGAAGCTGGGCTATTCGTCCCCCTCGCTTTAGTCGAGGCCTTCCGCAAAGCGACATTCCTCGGGGTTTATGGATCGAATCTCCAAGAAGGGAATTTCGAATCGGAACTTAAAGCTCTGCTCGAAGGGACGCTCGCGATGCGCGCCGAAATGAACCATCCGCTCCTCTGCCGCGATACCCCTCTCGCCCTCCTCACCGGAGGCGGTCCCGGCGCTATGGAAGTGGGCAACCGCGTTGCGAAATCGGTCGGCATCCTCTCCTGCGCGAACATCGTCGATTTCCGCGGCACAGGAAAAAGCGTCGTCAATGAACAAAAACAAAATCCCTACATCGACGCGAAAATGACCTACCGCCTCGACAGACTCGTCGAAAGACAGGCCGAATTCTATCTCGACCTCCCCATTTTCTTGCCCGGCGGCATCGGCATGGATTTCGAATACACCCTTGAAGAAGTGCGGCGCAAAACAGGGGCCTGGCCCCCGACGCCCGCTCTCCTATTCGGAGAACCGGATTATTGGCGCAGGAAAATCGCCTCCCGCTTCCAGCTCAACCGCGAAACCGGGACCATCGCAGGCTCGGAATGGGTCAGCAACTGCTTCTATTGCATCCAAACGGCGCAGCAAGGCCTTTCCGTCTACCGCCGTTTTTTCCAAAACACTCTCCAGATCGGCAAACAAGGCCCCATCTACGACGACGGCTTTTGCATCGTCAAAAAGTAGCTAATTGAATTGTTGATCATTTGAGGGCAGCGGAAAACAATCCCGAACTCTCTGAAGCCAAACTTGCCAAACTTCTGTTACAACCTCAGCTCTTCTTTCTACTGGATTTAGCAAAGGGGTTCTTTCATGCCGGATCTCCAGCCCGATCTCTAGCCAGCCCCCCGACTCAGTTCATCGTAATAAGGACAGCTATAGATGCAAGAAGATACCGCGCGAAACCAACTCATACGTCCTCATCGGGAGAAGCTGACGCCGCCTCCTGATTATGGCCAAGGCCTGGCAAACCATTCTGCGCAATCCAATCCACCCGGTCTGCAAGGCTGAGATCATCATCTAGCCGTTCCCTTTCGACTGTCCTGAGATGTTCCTGCAAAAGATGCCGAGCCGCATCAGTACAAGCGTCTAATCGAGAACTCCTGTTGATTATCGGATCGATCCATAATTCGGAACAAGGGCAGCACGTATGGATAACCCGCATTAGATAATTGACAGCGTTCATGTGTTTCCCATTGCACTTTTTTGCGGATGATTTAAAAGACGTTCTTTCATTGAAACCTCCAAAAACCATTCCTTGGCTTTTCTTTCATTCGGATCCGCCTTTTTCAACCTCTCGAACTCTAGTTCCGCCTCAACGCCTCTGATTTCGTCGGGACTCCCCCCTGCTTGATGCCGTCTATCCACATCAAAGCATCGCCATAGACAATCGCAGCAGCCCTTTATGCTCATGAATCAAACCTTTTTTCTCGTGTCATCGAGAGATCCCGAAGCCATCGTTTGAAGAGCAGGAGGGGCGCCTGCAGATGTTTTGATGGGTTGATAAGCACCCGCATTGTCGCAGCAGCACTTGCAGCCATCGCAGCCGCCATAACAGCAGCTCTTGCCATTCTCATCCCTACAACTCGGAGAAGCGTAAACATCTTGACAGGGATAACAACAAACGTAATCTGTCCATTTAAAACACACACTGGCTGAAAAGCATGTTGAAGACATAGTCACCTCAAAAGAATTGAAGAGAAAACATTCAACCCTTCTACACCAGAAAAGTCAAGAAAAAGCTAGGGAATGACTCATTCCTTATCTTTCATCAGTTTCGCTAAAATTTCCTTTTCTCTATTTCGATCCTCGCGCACAACGCTTTCATCGATGCCGCCTCCCCCAGCCTTGAAAGAATCGTTCAGAGAATGGTACTTCGATACAGCTCCCGTTTGCAACGGGCTAGCTTCCCCAGAATCTGGAGACGAAGATCCATCCTCATATTCCCGCATTTGAAGGTGCTTGTCTTTCGGAAAGCAAACCTCCTGCAAACATCCGCAAAGGCAATCGCAAATTCGCGAAATACAGCTCATTGAACTTCCCCTGTGTCCGATTGATAATTTCCATCTATTTTGGTCTTGAATTTGGATTCGCCAGCGGGAGAAGTAGGCCGCGTAGGCATCGGCGTTAAAAAAGGCGACTCGCCATCTTGGGCCAATTGATATACTTTCCCTTCGGGGGTTTAGGAGAATCAGGCGGAAAAAAGCAGCATCGGCAGCAGTCGAAAATATTCATGGGGAAAAAAATAATAAAAAGGGCCATTTTTGCCAATGAGGCTGTGAAAAAATGGAGACTTCCACCGATTTTGATGAGATTTTTCTGCAATTATTTTGATTTAAGACGAGGGCAACTCGAAGAGAGTTGTCCGAAGGCTTAAAGCAAAAAAGGGGCCAAAAAGCTCGCAAAAGCGGCTGGGTATCAATTTTTTCACAGCCTCAACGGAAAACCGCTTATTTGCAATAACTTATGAAAATCCCGCAAAAATTGAAAAATAAAGATGACTTAAAGGATGGGATTTGTGTACAATAAATGTTATAACTTATAACCCAAATTGGAGGTAATTGTGTGTCCCAGTAATCGAGAACAGCGGTTTTTAAACGCTAGTCGCCTTAGTAACCTTAATCAGTCTCTTTCTATCCTTTCTCTCTCTTCTTTGAAACGTAAGTCTAAGTTCGTTTGTTCTAAACGAAAGTAAATCCCCCTTTTAGTTAAATTTTTTTAGTTTTTTACCAGTTTTTTTAGATCGTTTTTTGTGAATCTTTTGTTTCACAAAGAACAAAAATTTTTTAAATTTTTTATTTAGGTATCGCCATGTTTATTATGAAATTTGGCGGCAGCTCCCTGCAAACATCTGAAAGGATTCGGGAGATAGCCGCTATCGTGCAAGAGCGGCAGCACTTGCGCCCTTTGCTTGTCCTATCCGCGATGGGAACCACAACTGAGAATCTCATCGATGCGGGACAGCGCGCGCTGCATCAAAGCTTGATATTCCCTCGGATCGAGCAGTTCCACCGGAATATCATCGCGGAATTGCAGCTCCCCCCAAAATTGGTGGACAGCCTCATATCCGAATTGAATTCCCTTTTAAGGGGCATTTCGCTGATCAAAGAATTGACGCCGAAAACACGAGACGCCCTTCTCTCTTTCGGAGAGAGGCTGTCGGTCCGGATTTTTTCCGCGTATTTAAATCAATTGGGGATCCCTTCATCCTATTATGATGGCTGGGATGCAGGCATCCTGACGACATCCGATCCAATGAGGGCGGAAGTATTGCCGGAATCTTGCGAGCTCATCCGGCAGAATTTAAATGATGAAACGAGGATCGCTGTGGTCACAGGATTCATCGGAAAAGACAGACAAGGCAACATTACGACTCTGGGGAGGGGCGGAAGCGATTTGACCGCTTCGATCATCGGCCAGGCATTAGGCGCGGAAGAAATCCAGTTTTGGAAAGATGTCGATGGCATCTTGAGCGCCGACCCGCGCATTGTCCCTCAGGCAGCCCCTCTCACCCAACTCTCTTTCGCCGAGGCTGCGGAGCTCGCCTATTTCGGAGCCAAAGTTTTGCATCCCACATCGATCTTGCCTGCGATGAGTGCGAAAATCCCCGTCCGGGTCAAAAACCACCGCGATCCGGATCATTCGGGAACGCTGATTCTGGAATCGGACAGCCTAGCAACAGGAGGAACCGGCATCGTCGCAATCGCCCACAAATCGAACCAGATCCTCGTTCATATCGCCTCCACGCGGATGCTCGGCCAATCGGGTTTTTTGGCCCGCGTGTTCCAGATTTTCGCCGACCTGAAAATTTCGGTCGACGTCATCGCGACCAGCGAAGTCAGTATCTCGATGACCCTATCGGAGGCCAATCTATCCCTCCTCAAAGAGAGGATCGAGCCCTTCGCGACGATCCAAATCCAAGGCTCCAAGTCGATCATTTCCTTGATCGGAAGGACCGAGCGCTCGTCAGAGCTTTTAGAGACGATGATGAGGGCCTTGAATAGCGAACGGATCGACGTGCAGATGATTTCGCACGGGGCGTCTAAAATCAATACGAGTTTGATCGTCAATGACAGCGAACTCAAAAGGGCCGTTGAGGTCCTTTATGAAGCATTTTTTACAGGAGCCAGATTATGAAAATCGCACTTATAGGATATGGAAAAATGGGAAAACTGATCGAGCAGATGGCCCTTGAAAAAGGACATCGGATCGTCTGCCGCCTCGCATCCGGCTCCCAAGATTGGGATGCGGTCGCGGACGCCGACGTCTGCATCGATTTTTCTCAAGCCGAAGCGGTGATGGGAAATATCGAGCAGGCTGCAAGACACGGCAAAAACATCGTCATCGGCACGACGGGCTGGACCCATCGCATCGATGAAGCGAGGGCCATTGCAAAACAATATGGAATCGGAGTGCTTTTTGCCCCGAATTTCTCTTTAGGCGTGCACATTTTTTTGAAAATCCTCGAGCGGAGCGCGGAGCTCATCAATCATTTCGACGAGTACGGAGTGGCCGGCATCGAATTCCACCACGCCCAGAAAAAAGACGCCCCTTCTGGAACGGCTCTGGAAATTTCCCGGAGAATGGAAAAAAGAATCGACCGGATCGAAACGCTGAACATGACAGCCGTGCGCACCGGATCGATCCCAGGCAAACACACGATTTTGTTCGATTCCCCTTTCGACACGATTTCGATCTGCCACGAAGCGAGAAATCGCGGCGGATTTGCTAAAGGGGCCGTGCAGGCAGCTGAGTGGCTTGTCGGCAAAAGCGGATTTTTTGAATTAGATGATTTTGTAAATGGAGTTTTTTATGGATCTTAGAGGAACATTCACAGCAATGATCACCCCTTTTTCGGGCGATCAGATAGACGAGGAAGGCCTCGTACGCAATATCCGGGCCCAGCTCGCAGCGAACATCACCGGCCTTGTCTTTTTAGGCACGACAGGGGAGGACGTCACGTTGAGCGAAGAAGAACGGGAACGGGTGATCGCAATCGGAGTCCGCGAGACGAAAGGCAAAGCGCTTGTGATCGTCGGCACGGGGAGCAATTCCACCCAGCAAACGATCAAAAAAACGAAAAGGGCGAAAGAGCTCGGGGCCGATATCGCGCTCGTTGTGACCCCTTACTACAACAAACCGACCCAGGAAGGAATCTTCCGCCATTTCGAGGCGATCACTTCGCAGGTCGACCTTCCTATTTTGACGTATAATATTTTTGGACGGACCGGCGTCAATATCGAGACGGCGACGCTGCTCCGGATCGCCGGGTTGCCAAATATCATCGGCGTGAAAGAGGCTTCCGGAAACATCGGCCAAATCGCCGAGGTCATCCAAATCATTCGGGGCCAGTATCCCCGCTTTGCGGTATTGAGCGGCGACGACGGCGTGACTTTGCCTTTGATGGCGCTCGGCGGAGACGGCATCATCTCAGTGGCGAGCAATCTCGTCCCAGACCGGATGGTCGCGCTCGTGAATGCGGTTCTCGCAGGACGTTTCGACGTGGCGAGAAAACTGCATGAGGAATTAATGCCTCTGTTCCGCCTCGAATTCGTAGAGACCAACCCGATCCCGATCAAAGAGATGATGCGGTTAACCGGAATGGCCTCCGGCGGCTGCCGTTTGCCGCTTTGCGCGCCTACGCCGAAAAACCAAGAAAGGCTCGCCGAGCTGATCAATGAAATGAACTTGAGGAGTGTATGCGAAAATTGCGCGTCGGCGTCTTAGGCGCCACAGGAATGGTGGGACAGCATTACGTTCAACTATTGAACGACCATCCGTTTTTCGAAGTGGCCTTTTTGGCCGCTTCGAAAGATTCGGCCGGCAAAAGCTACGCCCAAGCTTTGTCTCAAAAAGGGAGGCCGTCCGAGGGTCTCCCCGCACGGATTTTAGCCCTGCCGGTCCACCGGATCGACGAAATTGACATAGCTGTCAAAGAATGCGATTTCGTGTTTTCGGCTGTCAATTCGGAAACGGCGAAAGTGTACGAACAGCTTTATGCGGCGGCCGGCCTGCCGGTCGTTTCCAATGTCTCCACCCACCGGAAGGACCCGGACGTTCCCCTTCTGATTCCTGAAATCAACCCGGAACATCTGGCTATCATTCCCCAGCAGCAAAAAAATCGGGGTTGGAAAAAAGGCTTTATCGTGGTGAAACCCAATTGCTCGATCCAGAGCTATCTGTTTCCCCTTTTTCCTCTGCACAAGAAATTCGGCATCAAAAAAATCATCGTCTCGACGATGCAGGCGGTCAGCGGAGCCGGCTACCCCGGAGTTTCGTCCCTTGATATTATTGACAACGTCATTCCTTACATCGGCGGCGAAGAGGAAAAATCGGAAAATGAACCCCTGAAAATTTTAGGGACCATCCAAAAGGGGCAGTTTGCCCCTCATGAGGGGATTTCGATTTCGGCCCATTGCAACCGCGTTCCCGTCATGGACGGACACACCGCGTGCGTTTCGGTCGAATTCGAAACAAAGCCGACAAAGGAAGAGATCTTGGAGATTTGGCGCGAATTTAAAGGCGTGCCCCAAGAGCTCGACCTTCCGAGCGCACCCGCGCAGCCGATCGTTTACCGCGAAGAAAAAGACCGGCCGCAGCCCAAATTCGACCGCGATCGCAGGCAATGGCATGGCCATCACAGTAGGCCGCCTCAGGGAATGCCCCGTGCTTGACTTCCGCTTCGTCGCCCTCTCCCACAACACATTGAGAGGCGCGGCAGGCGGCGGAGTTCTCAACGCAGAACTCCTTTATTCACAAGGATACTTTAAAAAAATGAGAGAAAATTTATGACACATCATCTATGGAAATCAGTCGCAGAGTTGGAGAACCGAAACGGAGTTCTCTTTTTTGAAGGTTGCGACGTAAGGGACCTCGCCCAAAAATTCGGCACGCCCCTTTATGTTTACAGCGAAAGCAGGCTCCGCGAGAACTACCGCCGTCTGCTCAAGGCCTATCGCAATGAATATCCCCGTTTTAAAGCTTATTACGCCGTCAAATCCAACAACAATCCGGCGATCATCAAAGTGTTAGCCAGCGAAGGGGCCGGCGCCGACGTCGCCTGCGTCAATGAAATCCTGATGGCCCAGGCCGCAGGCATCCCTTCCGACGAGATTCTTTATTCAGGCGTCTACAATGCCGATAAAGACCTCCGCTATGCCGTCGAAAACGGCGTCCGGTTAAACCTCGAAGACATCAGCCAGCTCGACCGCCTCGAAAAGATCGGAGTGCCCAAATTCCTTTGCTTCCGGATCAACCCGGGGATTGGCAGCAGCGGCATCGAAGGGCTGATTTTTGCCGGTCCAGACGCGAAATTCGGGATCATTGAAAGAGATATCGAGAAAGCCTATGCAAAAGCCAAGGCTCTCGGCGTAGAGAGATTCGGCATCCACATGATGACCGGCTCGAATATCTTGACTGTCGATTATTTCGAGCAAGTGGTGGAAAAACTGCTCGATATCGCAGGCCCTATGGCGCAAAAGCTCAATATCAAGTTCGATTTCATCGATATCGGCGGATCGCTCGGCGTCCCCTATCGCCCGGATCAAAACGAACTTGATATCGAGGCCGTCGCAAAAGTCGTCGTGAAAAAATTGCGCCAAAAATTGGCCCAATACAACATGGGAGAGCCTCTCCTTTTACACGAACCCGGAAGATATCTCGTCTGCGACGCAGGCATTTTGATCGCAAGCGTTACGTCGATCAAAGAGAGCACGAAGAGATTTATCGGTCTCGACGCAGGGATGCACACCTTGCTTCGCCCCGCTCTTTACAATTCGTATCACCACATCCTGGTCGCAAACAATCTCAACGCCCGCTGCGATCATCCATCGAATGTAGTGGGGCAGGTCTGCGAAAATACCGATATTTTTGCAAAAGACCGCATGCTCCCCTCTCAAGTTAAAGTCGGCGATCTTTTTGCTGTCCTCAATGTCGGCGCCTATGGTTTTTGTATGAGTTCTCAGTATAATAGCCAGCCGAAAGCCGCCGAGGTCCTCGTCTCCAACGGCAAAGCCGAAATCGTCCGGGAGAGGGAAACCTATAAAAACTTAATTCAAGGAACGCATGTTCCTAAACACCTACAGAGCCATTCAAATGATTAAAAGAAACCCCCACTTTAGCAAACTGAAAAGCGGATACCTTTTTCCCGAGATCAACGCGAGAAGAAAGCAATTTCTCGCGCAACACCCCGACGCCAAGATCATTTCTCTTGGCATCGGCGACACCACCGAGCCCCTTACCCCCACCGTCGCGGCAGCCCTTGTCGAAGCGTCGAGAAAACTGGGAACCGAGGAAGGATACGTCGGCTACGGAGCGGAGCAAGGGATCGAGCCGCTGAGGAAAAAAATCGCTGAGGTTTTTTATGGAGGCCGCATCGCCCCCGATGAGATTTTTATCTCCGACGGCGCCAAGTGCGACCTCGGCAGGCTGCAAGTGCTCTTTGGAGGCGGCATCTCCGTCGCCATCCAAGATCCTGCCTACCCCGTCTATATCGATGGAAGCCTCATCCAAGGGATCGATAAAATCCACATGATGCCCTGCACGCCAGAGAATGGTTTTTTCCCCGATCTCAGAAAACTGCACCGCGCAGATTTGATCTATTTTTGCTCTCCGAACAACCCGACAGGAGCGGCCAGCACCCGCGCCCAACTCGAAGAGCTTGTCGCGTTCGCACACAAAAACCGCTCGCTCATCCTTTTCGACGCCGCCTACGCCGCCTACATCCAAGATCCCGATTTGCCAAAAAGCATCTACGAGATCGAAGGGGCCAAGGAAGTCGCCATCGAGATCAACTCCTTCTCGAAACTCGCCGGCTTCACCGGAATCCGCCTCGGATGGACCGTAGTTCCCGAAGCCCTCAAATACGATAACGGCGCCTCCATCCGAACCGATTGGAACCGGATCAACACGACCCTGTTCAATGGAGCCTCCATCATCGCCCAATACGGCGGCCTCGCAGTCCTCGAAGATCAAGGTCTAAACGAAGCGATGGACCTCATCGACTTTTACCTGGAAAACGCCCGCCTCGTCAAAACCACCCTGGAAGAAATGGGCTATGAAGTGTTCGGTGGCGTCAACGCCCCTTACCTCTGGGTCCGCTTTCCTGGAAAAAAATCGTGGGACGTCTTTCAAGAAATCCTGGATCAAGCGCACATCGTCACGACGCCCGGTTCCGGATTCGGCCCCGCCGGCGAAGGGTTCCTCCGCTTCACCGCCTACGGCAAACGGAAAAACATCCTAGAGGCCATCAAACGCCTGAAAAAAATAAGAATTTAAATTTGGGATGCCGCTGCGGATCGCTGCAGCGGATATTGAGATAGGTTCATATTCTTCGGATTTCTTTATCTTTTAATGATGATATTTTCGATGTAGATGAAGCGCTTTCCGAACGTCGGTACTGATTTTCCGCCTGGCGGCAACTTGTCCAATAAATTTTCAGAATTCCGATCTTTTCAGTCGTGCGGCGATCTGCGGGCATCAATATCTCAAGAGTTTTTATATCCTCTTCACTCATTTTAGGCGCAATCTTCTCCAGCGTCTCTTTGGACAAGTAGGGGAGCTCCTTTCTTAAAAATGTCAAGTCGACAGACATAATACCTCTTGATTTGGCTCAAATTTTAACAAAAACCACATATTATTGAAACGAAATATAATTCAGTTAATTACATAAGACACTAAATACTAATACAATATAAATTAACACCATGATTGAAATTAAATAGTTTATTATGTATAATAGTATAAAACTAAAATTATATTAGGAAAAATGAGCTCTATTCCGATTACTTCTGGAAGTACTTTATCCGCAAAGAGTCCATCTCCAACCGCGGCCTCCCCAGTTTCGGAAATCGACCGAAGCCCTCTTCTAAAACCCTCCGAATTCTGGGGCACACCTGCAAAAAGGACCGGCTGCTCTGCCTGTATGGCTCGAGCCGAACGAGACCTCAACGCTCCATCGCACAAGCCAATCACCGCGGTCTGGTGGCAGCCCACAATCAACGACAAAGATCTGTATTTTCTAAGCAAGAATATTCGGTTTGTCTACTATACCAAGATCAACCAGTTTTTCGACGGCAGACTCCATTTGACCGATATGCAAAAAATCATCACTCCCGCCAATGCCCGCGAATTTCTCAACGAATTGAAAATAATAGAGTTGATGAGACATCAAAAAAGAGCGAAGGGAAGCGATTTGCCAAGAAGCACAAGACAATTGCGGGAACTCTGCGCTATCCAATCTGGAGGAACCCTCTCTACAGCCGAAGTTTTTCAAAAAACGACCGATCCCCGCTACTGCGAACCGCGCGACGAATTTTCCTACAGGGCCTCCGCGAATCCCGACAACCTGATCCCTGAACGAGTCGCTGAAATCGCCCGCCATACATGCACCCACGCGATAAAAATCCTCTCTCTTTCCAGAAAAATGAAATTGAAAGGCCTCGAGCAACCCACGACAGTGATCCTTCGAGGCAATTACGGCGCCGGAAAAAGCAAACTCTCAGCCCAATTCGTTCCCGATCAAGAGACGATCCCCAGCCCCGATAGTTTCAAAGCCGATTTGAGAAAAGGGACGCAGCTCACGAACCAGCAGCTGCAGAAAGAGGGAACCAAGAATTTCCAAAAATTGATGTACGAACTCCGACTCAAGGGAGCCTCTACCAATTTCATTTTCGATGAAGCCCTCAGAAAAAAAGATCAAGTGGAAGAGATCCTCGATACAGCCGCATCCAACGGACATCGCATCGTTTTTAGAGAACTCGATGTTCCCCTCGTCATTTCCTGTTTAAGAATATTGAGCCGCGATATCGAAACTTCCCCCTGCCTCCCTTTTAACGTCCTGGCCGACGCCTTTAAAGGCTTCCGCGAAGATAGACCCCAATGGCTGCAGAAAATCCAAATCGACAGTACGATTTCCGATTTTCAACTCATCGCCACTTCCGATTCAAACCCTAACAAAAACAGTGTCGTTGTCATTGAAAAAACTGGAAGCAGCGCCAAATCTTTTGCGATAACCGATGCCTCGCTGCCCGATCATCAAGCGGTCCATTTCGATCCAAGCGAAATTTCAAACGTCGCAAACACGGTCATCACAGAAACAGGGCAAATCCAAATCGACAGTACGATTTCCGATTTTCAACTCATCGCTACATCCGACTCAAACCCAAACAAAAACAGTGTCGTTGTCATTGAAAAAACTGGAAGCAGCTCCAAATCTTTTGTGAAAACCGATGCCTCGCTGTCCGATCAAGCGGTCCATTTCGATCCAAGCGAGATTTCAAACGTCGCAAACACGGTCATCACATGGCAATCTTCGATCGCCGGTGAGATCGGGTTGTTCCGCGGCGTGTTCTCTCGGCGCGGAAGCAAAGTCGGCTGGCGGATCAGCTATGAGATCACGCTCGCCGGTGGTGCCGCCACGAAGATCCTCGCCACGGCCGGCGCGGGCGGCATCGCGCTGACCGTCTGGGCGCTCCGCGCGGCCGGCATGCCGGCCGCCGAGGTAGCGAACGGAATGGTGTGTTACGAGATCCTCACACCTATGGGGTCTACATGGGCGCGCTCGTGATCTGCGGGTTCGGACTCTGGTTCGGCATATTCGCGGGAACAGCACCGCTCGGCATCACGCTGATACCGGCGCTTTTCGGTCTCTCCGTGATCACGATCGTCATCTCGATGCTGTTCATAGACGTCCCCACGGAGCGGTATCTCCTCCGGCGCGCGGATGCTTCGCACGGCCGCGCCGCGCGCTAGTGGCAGCGTGCCGCCACGCTGCCGCGTTCGCTGCAGGCGGGGCTGCGTGCCGCCCTGGCGATGCTCCGCCGTCACGACCCGGCGGTGCTCTCGCCGCTCGTCGCCTGGGGCTTCGACATCGGCGCGCTGTGGGCGGCGTTTCAGGCATTCGGCCACGCGCCGCCCGCGGCCGTGCTGGTGATGGGCTATTACGTCGGAACCCTCGCGAACACGTTGCCGCTGCCGGGCGGCATTGGCGGGGTCGAGGGCGGGATGATCGGCTCCTTTCTTGCGTTCGGCGTCAACGGAACCCTCGCGGTGCTTGCTGTGCTCGCGTACCGCACGATCTCCTACTGGCTCCCCACGGTGCCGGGTGCGATCGCATACGTCCGCCTCCGTCGGCGCGTGAGGAGTTGGGGTGGCCCCGATCAGGTCACCGTGACGTCGCCGGCGACCACGCCGGCGCGCAGTGGCGCAGACGCCTCTGCGCGATCAGCGGCATGACGGGCCAGCCTTCCGTTGGCTCGCTGGGACTTATAACCACGGATGATTGGCAGCGAGCATGCGCCGTCTTGGATTGGTCACTCGCGGCTCTCAGGATGGTGAACGGACACCGTTCATCACTCTGACTGGAGGATCAATGTTTGTTGCCCCGGGCGACTTCGCCGCGATTTCTCGCGCGGCCGCCGAGCGCATGGCCCGCAACAGGTGGATCTTCCTTCTGAACGGCCTGCTGCTGTTCGTGGCGGGCGTGCTCATCTTCACGATCGACTGGAGCCTCCGCAGCCTCGCCACATTCCTCGGAGCGCTCTTCATTTTCGAGGGCGTCTCTACGGCGCTGCACCTCCGGGCTCGACGACCGGGTCCGGCGCGCCAACGTCATCACCGGCCTGCGCTCGGTCGCGGCCGGCATCGCGATCATCATCTGGCCGGCGCCCGGAATCGTCGCGGTTGCGATCTTCCTCGGCTCTTGGCTGATCGTGATGGGAACGATCACCATTTGGGCGCCTTCGCGGCGCGCAGCGTCCTCTGGCTGGTGGCTGCTGCTGATGATGGGACTGGTCGAAGTGACGCTCGGAGTACTCGCACTCGCCGACCCGGGGGCAACCCTCGCCGCCTCGTGACGGTCGGCGGGATATGGGCCGTTGATCGGGGTGATGCGCGTCATGCTGGCGTTCGAGCTCAACCCGCAGCCCGACGTCCGTGGACGAGGCGTTCGCCGACCAGCCCGCAACGGGGCCGCCGGCGCAATCAAGCCCCGTCCGGACCGCGTCGCTCCAAGCGCGTCCTGACCGCCCCCGCGCACCCCGCGTCCGGACCGACGGTGCCATGCGCCGCTCGGTCCGGACGCGCTTAACGATCGCCCCCAGGTCGCCCGGGCCCAGGCGGGTTCAGGCCGCCGCCCGGGCAACCGCCTGGCTCTCGACACAGGCAGTTATCAGCTCGGCGATCTCCGCGTTGTCATCGCGGTGGCGAAGTCCCTCGACGATCTGCCCGGCGCTCGGCTGCATCTATCCGACACATAGGTAGCTGTATGTATGGCGCTGCCGAGAAACTCATCCGCCGCAACGAGAAGGCCTGGTCGTGCGAGTTTGGGCACAGGGGTAGGAAGGGTTCGCGCGGATGGCAGAACTCTCATTAGGGTTGCGTAGGTCTCGGCGCATAGGCTGAGGGATGTGCCTGACGTCGAGGCTGCCCACTTGCGTGCGGCAGCGACCCACGATCAGGCTGCACTGCTCCACCAGGAGGCCGCGGAGCTGTTCGAGATGATGGGTTTGCCATCGCTCGCGAGAAGTGAACGTGCTCGCGCGCGCCTGGATCGCGAGGACGCAGCCAGCGAGATCGAGTACGCGCAGCTATGCCGCGACCCCGCTTCGCAGCCGTAACAAGGGACAGGCGTCGATCGCAAGGCGGAACCGTCGAGCCCGCGCACCGGCGCGGGCTCGCGAGTTCACGCAACTACGCTTCCGCCGGCGTTCCCTCGCCGAAGACGATGAGGCCATGCAGGACGTATAGGCAGAGGGCGAAGATGGCCAGCGACCACCAGGGATGCGTTCCACCGACCGACAGCAGCGACTCGAACGCGCCAATGATGGCGGCGATGATTCCGATCACCCGGCCGTAGCCACCGCCGCCCGATAGAGACGCCAGCAGTGATCTGGATGACGCCGATGATGACCGTGATCCATCCCCAGGTGTGGAGGCTCGAGAACACAAACTGCGTGTTGTCGAAGAAATGAGCGTTGCCGATCGCAGCGATGCCGTAAATGATGTTGAGCACGCCGATCATCA
>CAVQKJ010000001.1:0-166772 GCA_963713105.1 uncultured Chlamydiae bacterium | reverse complement strand
AGTTTTAAAAGGAATTTGGTTATCGCTTTTTCCAACCCATGATTTTGCGCTCTGAAGATGATTGGATATCAGAGGCTAACGCGGATCATCCACTCTCACGCGATCAACAAAACTGGCTGGGCTCTATGTGAATTCAAATTACAAGAAAGCACGAATGATGGGGTCTAATTTCCTTGCTTGCCATCATGACCGAGTTTCGAACTTACGCACTTTGGGTTCTAATTACAAATAAATTGCATTGCGGCTTAAAAAATCAATCTATCTGAAAATAAAGGGGCTTCGTCTGCACGGGATTGCAGGTGCCAAAGATGGGCGTATTTACCGTTTGACTCAATGAGTGGAATGAGTTCCAGATTCGATGATCGTTCCGTTTTCGATAAGAAATGATCCGATCCGCCATGGTGATCGTCGAAAGCCTGTGGGCGATGAGCGATGACAGTCCGATTGCGGGAATACAGCTCGAGAGAATTTGGATTTCCCGTTCCGTTGCCCGATCGAGGCTGCTCGTCGCTTTGTCGAGAATTCACATCCAGGATTTTTCAATAGCGCGCGCGCTAAGGAAATGCGCTGAATTTCGCCGCCGGAAATTTGTATCCCCTTTCGCCGAGTTTTGTTTCGATATCCCTGTTCCAGCTTGCTTGATAAAACCATGGGCTCCAGAAAGTTTGGCCGCCTCGATGATTTCTTCTTCTGCAGCATGGTCGACGCTCGAATCCGATGTTCTCTTCGACCGAATCGTTAAAAATACAGGAATCTTGGCTGACCACTCCAAGAGGGCTCTCCAGGATGACATTTCAAATTTCGAAATCGGCTCTCCATCGATCAAAATCTCGCCCGAGGTCGGTTCATAAAGCCTAATGATCATATCCAGAACGGAAGGATTTGCCGGCTCCCGATGGCCCGACCATGGCGGCGATGGCTCCTTTCGGAATCTTAAAAGAGAGGTTTGAAACGGAGCTTTTTTGATCTTGGCCATATTTCAAGCAGACGGAACGGAATTCCATCCCCCTTTGGAGCGTGTGAAAAGGCTGGCCGGCCAATGGGAAAAATTCCTTCCCTTCGTCATTTAGAATTTCATTCAGGCGCAAAATAGGCCCTAAATGGAGCGTCATAGATCCAGCGTAAGTGAAAGCGCATCTGCATCCGGGTGGATGCCCGGTAGGCCAATATCAAAAAAGTCATTAAATAAGAAACGCCTTGGCCTTGACTGGCATCGAAGATAAACAAGCTTGAGATCAACAGCGATCCTAACGTGACGATTCCAATGGTTTCGTTATAGAAGGGATAGAGTTGTTCCAAAAATGGAGCTTTTTTGACGTAGAAGCGATATCGTCCAATAGCAATGCAATGTCGCGAAGTACCTT
This sequence comes from uncultured Chlamydiae bacterium, assembly GCA_963713105.1. GTDB lineage: Bacteria > Chlamydiota > Chlamydiia > Chlamydiales > SM23-39 > CAVQKJ01. Next base: position 165,408 of record CAVQKJ010000001.1, on the reverse strand, counting down.
GTTTTGTCTATGATATGTGTGAATTACCGCAGCCCTTCAAGGCTTTGAATGGTCAGCTTTGAAAAATCTGCCATGTGCTGCGAAAGAGAAGTTGAATTTTTCATGATATTTCGAACTATCTATTTCTGCGACAATCGACAAACAAAATAAATAAAACTAAAGTGATTATAGTTAAAGAGATGGAGATGTTGAACATCAGAAAAAGGGCCACGAATGTCATTAAACCTGCTGAAATCACTTTGCTCAATGAATCCAAAAAAGGGGCGATAAACGTCGACGGCGTTCTTGCATATTCCGCCAGATCGCCGATCCGATATTTATTCACGCAGGGAAAACTGAGCCGCAGGATTTGCTCGTAAACTTTAGTCTGCGCGTCGGTCTGGATTTTCAAAGCGAGATTCGATGTCAGGTAAGCGGTAAAAAAAGCGAGGGAACTGCGCAAAGCCTGCAAAACGATGGCGACCAATAGAAAGAAGACAAACCCTTGAAACGGATTTGAGTCGTTTGAATTGGGGATAAAACGATCGAAAAAAGGGATTTTTTGAAGAATCGAAGAGGAATCTTTCCCCGAATATTGAGAAAAAGCCAAAAGGATGAATCCGAACGAAGCTCCTTCCATCACGACGGAGATGAGATTCGGGATCATGATCAGCAAAAAGTGCCAGATATTCCGCATCTTTTTTCCCATGAAAAGCGAGAGGATCGGAGAGCGGTTCATGGTTCCCATAAAAATGGTCTTTTTATAGACGGAAGACTCTAATTATTTTACGCAGAGCGCCATTAAATACCAGGCCAGTTTGGGAAATGACAACGAAACGACTTCATCCGTCATAGAGAACAGGAAGACATTTTTAAAGTGCCTGCTCAAAAGGTCTTGAAATTCTGCGGGTTCGAATTCATGCAAATGGCTCTGTTTCCGCCTTTCTGAAGCATAAGGAGCCGAAGCGATATTTGGAGTGCCGATGATTGCATATCCCCCTTCTTTTGTAAGGCGGGAATAGTTTTTCGCGATGATCTCGGTTTGTTCTTTTGAAAAATGCTCGATCACATCCATAGAAACGACCGAATCGTATTGGTTTTCGATCGCGGGGTTTAGTAGGTCGAGGAATTTGAAATCTACATTCGGGATATTTTTGTACGCCGCGTTGTTCCTCTCCACTAATGCCCGATCGAAATCTCCGCCTGTTACACGAGCCGCGAATTTGCTTAAAAACAACGTTCCGGATCCCTGGCCGCATCCAGCATCCAGCACGGACATATTTTTTTTAATGAGACGGGCTGCAAATTTGTATCGCGCAAGAAGGATAAAAAAATCGAGGGGGCTTTCTTGGAAAGATATCCCTTCCAAATGGGAGAGCATTTCTTTGATTTCCCCATCCGATGTTCTGAATAGTTTTTGGTGTTGAAATGTTGAAGTCATGCCTTTCCCTCGGTTCGAATATTTTCTTGCCTTATTTTAGCATGGGTGAAGATACTTTTGCCAAAGTATTTAAAGATGAACGCCACAAAATTTTTCAGAAAGCAATCATGGAAACAAACTCATGTACTTCGTGAGTTCGTTCTATTTGCGAATTGGAGTTATGTGATCGATTTGTATCCATTCCAGGGGGAAAATTTCTTTATGTTTTGCTTGTTTCATATTGTATTCCGCTTGCGCTTATGGAAAGATTTACGATTGTTTCATTTTTTTTGATGAACTCGAACTCTTAGAAATTCGTTTAAATGAATTGGCTGATGTAGTGGATAAGTTTGTTTTAGTCGAGATGGAAGAAACTCATCAAGGCAATAAAAAGCCCATGCATTTTAGGGATAATCATGAATTGTTTCAAAAATTTAAAGACAAAATAATATATGTGCCCGTAGCGGATCGGATAAGCGCTTCGAGCACTTGGCAGCGGATCGCTTTTCAAAGAAATCAGATCATGAGAGGTTTGACTGATTGCGCAGACGATGACATTATCCTGATTTCAGATGCAGATGAAATCGTCAGCCGCGATGCAATAATAAAAATAGCCGAAGCATTGAAAGACAATTGGATTGTCCGCTGTAAAATGCGCATGTTTAGGTTTTACCTGAATATGGAAACTTATCCATGGATAGGAACTTTTGCGGTGCGCTTTAAGGACTTAAAGGGTCGTTCGATTGAGGATCTTAGAAATACTTATGTACACAGCCCTCATCCTCCACAGCCTTATTTTGAATTGGACCGCGCTGGATGGCATTTTACAAGCCAAGGCGGTTTAGCTCGATTCCGTGCAAAGTTAGAGTCGTTTACTCACGCCGAATCAAATACCGATTATTTTAAATCGCAAGCCTTTGTAGAGAGGATCCTCAAATCGGAATGCAAATGCGTTAAAATAGACGATTCATTCCCTTCTTTTATCCTGAATCGCTTAGATGCCTTTAGAGAAAATGGATTTATTTTTGAATAGAGAAATCATGTTTAAGCACGTTTGTGCTCTTCTGAATGCAGTGACAGACTGTTTTGATTCACTGCCAATTCTTCAATCGCTCTTACGCCATCTACCCTTGCAGCGGAAAACATGGTTGTAATTGTCAAGAGGCTTACGCAATATCCTTTAATTATTCGAGCCAACTGTCTCAACGTCCATTACTGTTTACATTTAAACGATTTTCGTCGCAAAGAGAGATTTACTTTAACTGCTTTGACCGAAAGCAATTCCCGCTGAATTATCGAGTTACATCGCCCCCCGAATAGGGATGCATGATATTGGCGCCAACGTGGGTTTTTAGTACATTTTCATATGGCCAGGAAAATGAAAAACGAAGGCCGTATTTATGCTTTTTTTTCCCCCCCGCCGTTTTCAAATTGCTCGAAACGAACCCGTCTCTAAATCCTTCTGAATGTTCGATCCATCTCGATAATCAAGCCTTATGAGTTATAGAGATGGATCGAAACATCAGAAGGATTTAGAGAGCGGTTCGTTTCGAGCAATTTGAAAACGGCGGGATTCGGTTCAAAAGCATAAATACGGCCTTCGTTTTTCATTTTCCTGGCCATATGAAATGTATAAAAACCCACGTTGGCGCCAATATCCATGCATACCTGTCGGGGGGCGATGTAACTCAATAATTGCGGCAACTGCTTTCGGTCAAAGCAGTTAAAGTAAATCTCTCTTTGCAACAAATCGTTTAAATGTAAACAGTAATGGACGTTGAGACAGTTGGCTCGAATAATTAAAGGATATTGCGTAAGCCTCTTGACAATTGACGTTTTCCGCTGCAAGGGTAGATGGCGTAAGAGCGATTGAAGAATTGGCAGTGAATCAAAACAGTCTGTCACTGCATTCAGAAGAGGCACCAAAGCGTGCTTAAACATGATTTCTCTATTCACAAATAAATCCTTTTTCTTTAAACGCGTCTAAATGATCCAAGACAAACGAAGGGAAGGAATCATCTATTTTAACACACTCGCATTCGGCCTTGATTACGAGGTTTATGTAAGCTTGTGATTTAAAATAATCGGTATTTGATTCGGCATGAGTGAACGATTCTAATTTTGTACCGAATCGAGTTAAACCGCCTTGGCTCGTAAAATGCCACCCAGCATGATCCATTTCAAAATAAGGATGCAGCGGATGAGGGGTGTGCACGTAATAATTTCGAAGATCCTCAATTGAACGACCTTTTAAGTCTTTAAACCGAACAGCGAAGGTTCCTATCCATGGATAAGTTTCCATATTTAAGAAAAATCTAAACATGCGTAATTTGCATCTCACGATCCAATTGGTGTTTAATGCATCTCCTATTTTCTTTATTGCATCATGCCTGACTATTTCATCGGCATCTGAAATCAGAATGATGTCATCGTCAGCACAATCGATCAAACCTTTCATGATTTGATTTCTTTGAAAAGCGATCCGAACCCAAGGATTCGAAGTGTTAATTCGATCTGAAACCGGCACATATATTATTTTATCCTGAAATTTACGAAACAGTTCACTATTATCGCCGAAATACATCGGCTTTTTATTTCCCTGATGAGTTTCTTCCATTTCGACTAAAACAAATTTATCCACTACATCAGCCAGTTCATTTAAGCGGATCTGTAAGAGCTCGAGTTCGTCAAAAAAAATAAAACAGTCATAAATCTTTCCATAGGCACATACGGAATACAATATGAAACAAGCAAAACATAAAGAAATTTTCCCTGGAATGGATACAAATAGATTCACATAACTCCAATTCGCAAATAGAACGAACTCACAAATTACATGAGTTTGCTTTCCATGATTGCTTTCTGAAAAATTTTGTGGCGTTCATCTTTAAATACTTTGGCAAAAGTATCTTCAGCCGTGCTAAAATAAAGCAAGAAAATATTCGAAACGAGAGAAAGGTATGACGTCAACGTTTCAACATCAGAAATTATTTCGGACTCAAGATGGACAAATCAAAGAAATGCTCTCTCACTTGGAAGGCATATCGTTTCAAGAAAGCCCTCTCGATTTTTTCATTCTGCTCGCCCGATACAAATTCGCCGCCCGGTTGATCAAAAAAAACATGTCCGTCTTAGACGCCGGCTGCGGCCAGGGAGCCGGAACGTTGTTTTTAAGCAAATTCGCAACTCGCGTAACCGGAGGGGATTTCGATCGGGCCTTAGTGGAGCGGAACAGGACCGCCTACCAAAATATCCCAAATGTGGATTTCAAATTCCTGGACCTACTCAACCCAGCCATCGAAGCCCAATACGATGCCGTCGTTTCCATGGATGTGATCGAGCATTTTACCAAGGAACAAACCGAAATCATCGCGAAAAACTATTCCGGCCTTACGAAAGAAGGGGGATATGCGATCATCGGCACGCCAAATATCGCATCGGCGCCTTACGCTTCACAAAGGCGGAAACAGAGCCATTTGCACGAATTCGAACCCGCAGAATTTCAAGACCTTTTGAGCAGGCACTTTAAAAATGTCTTTCTGTTCTCAATGACCGACGAAGTCGTATCGTTGTCTGTTTTCCAAACTGGCCTGGTATTTAATGGCGCTCTGCGTAAAATAATTAGAGTCCTCCGTCTATAAAAATACAGTTTTTAGGAAAGAATGCACCGCTCTCGATCTTCTCGTTTTTCATGGGAAAAAAGATTCGGAATATCTGGCATTTTTTGCTGATCATGATCCCGAATCTTGTCTCCGTCTTGATGGACGGGGGCTTCGTTCGGATTTATCCTTTTGGCTTTTTCACAATACTCTGGGAAAGATTCCTCTTCGATTCTTCAAAAATTCCTTTTTCGATCGTTTTATCCCAAATTCAAACGACTCAATTCCGTTTCAAGGGTTTGTCTTCTTTCTATTGGTCGCCATCGTTTTGCAGGCTTTGCGCAGTTCCCTCGCTTTTTTTACCGCTTACCTGACGTCGAATCTCGCTTTGAAAATCCAGACCGACGCGCAGACTAAGGTTTACGAGCAAATCCTGCGGCTCAGTTTTCCCTGCGTGAATAAATATCGGATCGGCGATCTGGCGGAATATGCAAGAACGCCGTCGACGTTTATCGCCCCTTTTTTGGATTCGTTGAGCAAAGTGATTTCAGCGGGTTTAATGACATTCGTGGCGCTTTTTCTGATGTTCAACATCTCAATCTCTTTAACTATAATCACTTTAGTTTTATTTATTTTGTTCGCCGATCGTCGCAGAAATCGATCGTTCGAAATATCATGAAAAATTCAACTTCTCTTTCGCAGCACATGGCAGATTTTTCAAAGCTGACCATTCAGCCGAAGGGCTGCGGTTGATTCACACATATCATAGACAAAACAAGGTACTTCGCGACATTGCATTGCTATTGGACGATATCGCTTCTACGTCAAAAAAGCTCCATTTTTGGAACAACTCTATCCCTTCTATCAACGAAACCATTGGAATCGTCACGTTAGGATCGCTATTGATCTCAAGCTTGTTTATCTTCGATGCCAGTCAAGGCCAAGGCGTTTCTTATTTAATGACTTTTTTGATATTGGCCTACAGGGCATCCACCCGGATGCAGATCGCTTTCACTTACGCTGGATCTATGACGCTCCATTTAGGGCCTATTTTGCGCCTGAATGAAATTCTAAATGACGAAGGGAAGGAATTTTTCCCATTGGCCGGCCAGCCTTTTCACACGCTCCAAAGGGGGTTGGAATTCCGTTCCGTCTGCTTGAAATATGGCCAAGATCAAAAAAGCTCCGTTTCAAACCTCTCTTTTAAGATTCCGAAAGGAGCCATCACCGCCATCGTAGGGCCATCGGGAGCCGGCAAATCCTCCGTTCTGGATATGATCATTAGGCTTTATGAACCGACCTCGGGCGAGATTTTGATCGATGGAGAGCCGATTTCGAAATTTGAAATGTCATCCTGGAGAGCCTCTCTTGGAGTGGTCAGCCAAGATTCCTGTATTTTTAACGATTCGGTCGAAGAGAACATCCGATTCGGCGTCGACCATGCTGCAGAAGAAGAAATCATCGAGGCGGCCAAACTTTCTGGAGCCCATGGTTTTATCATGAAGCTGGAACAGGGATACGAAACAAAACTCGGCGAAAGGGGATACAAACTTTCCGGCGGCGAAATTCAGCGCATTTCCTTAGCGCGCGCGCTATTGAAAAATCCTCAAATCTTAATTCTCGACGAAGCGACGAGCAGCCTCGATCGGGCAACGGAACGGGAAATCCAAAATTCTCTCGAGCTGTATTCCCGCAATCGGACTGTCATCGTCATCGCCCACAGGCTTTCGACGATCACCATGGCGGATCAAATCATCTTTATCGAAAACGGAACGATCGTCGAATCTGGAACTCATTCCAAACTCATTGAGTCAAACGGTAAATACGCCCATCTTTGGCACCTGCAATCCCATGCAGACGAAGCCCCTTTATTTTCAGATAGATTGATTTTTTAAGCCGCAATGCAATTTATTTGTAATTAGAACCCAAAGTGCGTAACTTAGAAACTCGGTCATGATGGCAAGCAAGGAAATTAGACCCCGTCATTTGGGGTCTTTCTTCTAATTTGAATTCACATAGACCCAGCCAGTTTTGTTGATCGCGTGAGAGTGGATGATCCGCGTTAGCCTCTGATATCCAATCATCTTCAGAGCGCAAAATCATGGGTTGGAAAAAGCGATAACCAAATTCCTTTAAAACTCTAAATGTTTCAAGGGAAGCATTGTCCTCCGCTGAAAAAAAGTTTTCAAAAATGATCATTGGTTTTGACCGCAAAATCATTTCTTGGCCTCCCAATAAAACCTCTATTTCCGCTCCTTCCACGTCTAATTTAATAAGATCTGGATTTGTAGCTTTCAAATGATCCAACGTTGAGGTCTTAACGACAAATCCCCTATTAATATTTGAAAATTTAGCCATTCCAGATAGAGACTTTAAAAATCCTGGATATTCCATGAATCTTGATCCAGACTTGTTTGACAAGGCAAAATTGACACACTCGATAGATTCGGATAATCCTGCTTGCAGGACGACCGAACACAAATCCGCATAAGTTTCGGGGACAGGTTCAAAAGCAAAAATTTTTCCTCTAAAATTAGGTTTGCTTGCTAAGTATATCGCGTGAAATCCCCAATTGGCCCCTATGTCATAGAAAATAGTCTGTCCATCTGAGAGAGTGTCTAGCAAGGACATCACTTCAGGTTCATAGCCATATTTACAAAAATAATTAAGATAAATTGCAATAAACTGGGAATTTCCTGCACGAAAACTTATGTTGTGAGTTTTTTGGTTTTTATCTGTAAATGAAAAAACTCCTTTTTTGTTCTTTCCGATTTGAAAAAGGATTTTCCAAAATGCGTTCGCAAGTCGAATCATTTTAAATTTTGAAAGGATCTTTTGAAAAAAAGGATCTGCAATTATTGCGTAAGGTTTCAATAAAAAGGGGATGTTTGAAATTCCGAAAGGATTTCGATTTCTGATTCGAATTGAAATATTCAAGCGATTAGTAAAATTCAAACCTTTAAGAGCGTTATTTGTCATTTCTTTTTCCTACAAATTTACAGAATTTAAAAGTCGAGATTCATACCAATTCGACAATCCGAGTTTCTTCTCTCCGATTTTCCTTAACATTGGCATCAAATACTTCCAATAACGGGGAGTTTTGATCAGTTCTTTGTAAATGGCCTTCAGTCCAAACATGCGGAAGATCCCAGAGTGGGAGAGCCCCCGGAATTCCTGAGGATTTTCTTCTAGGATCCCGAAAAGATGGAGCCACACCTCTTTTCTTTTTTCTAACGAGGGAACCGAGCTGAACGAAGAAGAGTGCTTTCTCTGGGCGCTGATCGCTTGAGGAATATACCCGATGCCTTCGTTCAAAGCGAGGCGGTGGTTGGCCCACCAGTCCAAGACGAAACGCAATTTCTTATCGAATGGAGTGTATTTAAGATAAGATTTCGTTTTTGCGAATAGGGTATGTCCAGGAATCCAAAAATCAGTATGGGAAAAAAGTTCGAATACTGTTTCAGGTGGAAAATAATGGAAATCTGTAGTTTTTAAAAGTTTTGAAATTAGCAAAATAGGATTGGGATCAGATTTATAGAAATAAGAATTATCTGAACAAAATGCGGGAACATCTGGATGCCGTCGGAAATAATCTAACAGTGTATCTATCGACCCGGGAAGCATCACGTCGTCTGAGGCGAATGGATGGATATATTCCCCTCGCACGTGTTTGAAAGCTGTTTCGAAAGCTTCATGCTGTCCTAAATTATTTTTATGGAAAAATGGTCGGAGAGTGGGAAAACGGCCTGACAGTTTATGGATGATTTCACGGCTGTTGTCGGTCGAGCCGTCGTCTACCAGGATTACTTCGAAAGAATCTAAGGAGAGGTTTTGATATAGAGAGGAGACCGCTTCTTCTAAGAAATGGGCATAATTGTAATTTGTAACTACTATGGAGAGTTTCATGATTTATTTCATAAGTCTCGTAATAAATTTGCATAGAGAGGATTTTTTGATGGCTTCCTGGTTCCCGACCATCTGCACGCTCATGGCAGCGGCCAGTGATCCGATAAATCCGGATAGGATGGGAGGATACCCTTTGGCTACGCAAAGAGAAGAGAGGGAAAGGTAGCTGTCTCCAGCTCCGATCCGGTCCACGCTGTTCGCAGCGAAGGCGGGTATGGAGACGGTTTCGTCTTTTCCGAAAAAGCAGATCCCATTCACGCCCCGCGTGACGGTCAAATTTTCGCAATCCATGATCTGGCAGATATCCGCAGCGATCCCTTCCAAGGATCCCTCTTTATCGTGGGCGGAGAGCCTAAGCTCGGGTTCATTCAAAGAGATGTAATCGGCCCTATGATAATTGGTCACGATATTGAAGCCGCGGTTGCCGCTATTTGTTTGCGTATTTAGTGCCAGGAATGCCGATGTGTCCGAAATGGCATCGATGATTTGCGGATTTGTGAATCCGTTGCCGAAATCGCAGGCTAGAACTAGATCGAATTCTTTCGATTTTTGATTGAGAAACTGGACGATTCGATCGGATTGGTCGGCCCTCAAAATGTCTTTGCCAGAATACGTTTCAAATAATTTCGAAAGAGTATTGGCCTCTTTGAGGACGTAGCGCTTTTTGACGAGAGTGGAATCTTCTTCGAAATGGGCGAAATGCGTTTTTACATTCGGGTCGAGATGCTGCTTAATGAAATTCAGGTACGGACAGTTTTTTCCGATCGCCGTAAGAAGGGTGACGTTCGGAGCGAATTGGGCTATGTGGTTCGCGACAATCAGGGAGCCGCCTAAAAAGACCTCTTTTTTCCTGGCATCGGGCGACCATGTGCAGCCCCTTGCCCGATTGCCCAAGGGGCTCGATGAATTGATATTCATCAATGATCGCGTCTCCGACTACGAGAACTTTCAAATTCTTTAGATCTTCGATTTTTCGTATAATTTCGTCTGCTGAAAATTGCTGTTTCATTCGATTTAAAAAATGAGAAACTTCATTGGATCTTTTTTCGAAAAACTGGTTGAGGAGCGCAGAGGAACTGAACACGATGTCGGAAGTGTAATAAACTTCGCCGCCGACAGACTGTACAGCCAGAGCTTCTTCCGAAATTTTCCCTGTGATATCCGATGCATGGTCCTGATATTCTTGTCCTTTAACGTAGACATCGGGTTTGATTTTTTTGATGATCGATACAGCGTCTGGAGAATCGTTCAGAACGACATAATCCACGTCTTGAATGGCTGCGATCGATTCTACTCTCAGCGATTCAGTAAAATAGGGGCGTCCTGGGCCTTTATTGACAAAACGATCCGGGGTTACTGACACCACAAGCTTGTCTCCTCTCCCTTTCGCCGTCCTAAAATGGCGGATGTGGCCAGGGTGGAGAAGGTCGAACACGCCGTGGCATTGAACGATCTTGAGCCCGCTTTTGCGGTCCGCTTCAAGCGACTCGGCGATTTCGGAAAGTGATTTAATTTTTCGAGGGGGTGCTTCCAATAAATTGTGCATGGCTTTTTTCCAAAGATTTTTGGGCATTCCAAACGTCTACGATCGTGTGCAAAAGAAAGAAATGGGCCGTTTCAACGAGGCCATAATCGGGCCTGTCGATCCAAAAATTGAGCTGTCCTAGTTTTCGGAGAGGATTTTCCTCTGAAAATCCGCTCAGGGTCATCAATTTGGCCTTTTTGGCAAGAGCTGTTTCCGCGGCCTTGACGATATTCGCCGATTTGCCTGAGCTACTGATGGCGACGAGCAAATCGGAAGGTTTTAATAATTTTTCCAAAGGATAGCTGAATACTTGATCGTACCCATAATCGTTCGACAGGCAAGTCATTAAATTAGAGTCGAACAAGGTTTGGGAGGGAATTTGGAGGGCTTTCATTAAATCGTTGCTAAAATGGGAAGCGATCCCTGCGCTTCCGCCGTTTCCTATTACATACACGATCCCCTTTTGAAGTAGAGTCTCGGATAAAAGGCGAAAAGCCCATTTCAATGCCTCTTGTTCATTGACCGCGTGTTCTTGGGTCGTATAGATGCACGATTGGAGGGCTTTCGATAAATCGCGAAATCGTTCGGAAAACATGGGAATCCTTATTTTTGAAGGTATTGAAACCAACTTTTTGTTGCCTCAAGGATAGTTTTAGGCTCCCAAAGAGGGGCGTCTCGGAAATCGTCGATCCTCTCCAAAATCCTTCCTACCCCTTCTTCAAATGAAACTTTGGCTCCCCAACCTAATTTGGATCCGATTTTTGAAACGTCGGCAAAAGTGCAGTCGGGCTCTCCGGGCCGCTTTGGAATGTAAGTGATAGGCCCTTTGAGCAGCTCCACCAATCGGTTTACGCTGTAGTGGCCTGAGCTGCCAACATTCATAAAATCATTCGATAAATTTGATTGCGCCGCGGTATAAAAAGCGTCCGCGACATCGGCGACATAGGTGAAATCCCTGGTCTGGCTTCCGTCGCCGACCACCGTATAAGGTTTTTGGTGGAGCTTTTGGGCTAAAAAGACTCCGAACACAGCTCCATACACGCCGGTCGTCCTGGAACGAGGCCCATAAACGTTGAACAGGCGGAGTGAGAGGGCCGGTAAATTATAGACCTGCGCCCAATGGAGAACGAGCTGTTCCCCGAGATATTTGGTCAAGGCATATGGATATTGAGGGGATAAGGGCGCGATTTCGGGAGTCGGATAGATTTTCGGGATACCGTAACAGGAAGAGGACGCTGCATAGAGAAAACGTTTTACTTTTGCTTTCTGGGCTGCTTCCAAGACATTGAATGTTCCATCAACGTTAGTTTCAAAATAATCGCGGGGTTTTTCTATCGAAGGGACAATATCCGCAAGAGCGGCTAGATGGAACACCCAATCGATTCCCCCAAAAAGTCCGTCTAATTGGCGAGGATCGCGAATATCGGCTTGAACGAATCGAAAATTGGTTTGCTTTTCAGCTTGTTTCAGGTTTTTCAACCAGCCGCCAGATAAATTGTCTACGACCGTTACATGATGGCCTTTTGAAAGCAATAGGTCGGTCAAATGGCTTCCGATGAAACCTGCTCCGCCCGTAACAAGAGTCTTCATAAAAGATTCTCCCAAGATAGTGTTTGAGCCTACATAATTTGAAAATTTTTGGCACCATAAACTCTCATGGATTTTTATTCAGGTCCTGCGTCAGACTCGTGTAGTATTTAGAACTAGTATGCAGATAAATACCCCTCTTACACCCTCGTCGCCAGTGATCCATGGCCTTACTATTAGAAATCCGATTAAAAATCTATTGGTAAGAGGAATGAATCGCCTTCAAGGTTGGTTTGTTAAAAAACCTCTTTTGGCCATTTCCACTAGCCCAAAAAAAATCCTCGTGTCGAATATAGCGAATTTAGGGGACGTTCTCATCGCAACGTCTGTGCTGCCTGCCCTGAAACAACAATTTCCTGATGCCGAAATCGGGTTTCTGTCCGGATCCTGGTCAAAAAACATTCTGTCCAAACATCCTCTGGTTCATGCCATCCATCACTTCGATCATTATTATGTCGGCAAATCCTTCATGCCTAAAATGACAGCTCTCATAAACCATCTAAGATCTTCGATGCGAGCCAGATCGGAAATAAAGAACAGGGGTTACGATTTAGCGATCGACTTACAGCCCTATTTTCCGAATTCGATCCCTTTTCTCCATAAATGCAAAATTCCGAATTTGATCGGATATACGACTGGTGGTTTTCAATCTCTTCTGAACTATAAGTATGTTTGGAATAATTTCGATCGATATCTCGGCGAAATTCATTTGGACTTATTGAGACAGAGCGGGATAAATAATTTTTCATCACCCGGGCTTCCCTATTATCCTAATCCCAAATGCAGGATTCCTTCCAAATTAGGCGATAAATATATCGTTTTGCACATGAATGCCTCCAAAAAGCAGAAAGAATGGAATCAGGGAGCTTGGGAAAAACTCATTCGTTTATTGAAGGGGTTTCAATTTCAGATAGTCCTTACTGGAAAAGGGATAAGAGAAAAACAAATTTGTTCTTCAGTGGCCGAAATAACGGGAGTAACCGATCTATCCGATGAACTCAATTGGGATCAATATTCTTATGTGATTCAAAATGCATTGCTTGTCATTTCCGTCGATTCATCTTCCGTCCATTTAGCCGCGGCTAATCGAACACCCTTAATTATTATTTTTTCCGGCGTCAATTCCCCATCCATTTGGGCGCCTCGATATGACCGGTGCGAAACCTTAATGAAAAGGGTTCCTTGCGCTCCTTGTTTTAAAAAAAACGGATGTTCAAAAATGAGCTGCATTCAAGAAGTGACGGCGGAAGAAGTTTTTCGAAAGGCTGAGCATTTTCTATCTGGTTTTTAATATTTTGTCAGCACTCATCAGTATCATTTATAGTAGTTTAACGCGATGTTCTTCGAAATAATAATCAAAGAAGAGAGTTCCTTTTTTTTGTTTTTTATTGATCTAAAATGGTTGATTTGTTTTAAGGGGGTAAAGAACTCTTGATCCTCGGAGGGGAAAACTATATGAATTTCAAACTTTTAAAATGGCTGCCAGTGCTCGCCATCTCGAGCATGCTGTATGGCGCAGAGCCTGCTGATGAGGTCGCTTTCACCTCTGAGGGATCTGCGATGGCAGTGGAAAACTCACAAGAAACGAATTCGCAAGAAATGAATACTTTGGCAAATGGCCAAGACATGGGGAGCTCTACGAGCGGATCTCAGAATCCTTGCTGCAATCCCTGCATTCCTGCAAAAATCATGCCGAACCCGTCTTGCAAAGTTTGCCAAGACCCGTGCTGTCCTCCGATGGCGGTTTACGAAAGGAACATCAACCCTCCTGCGGCATGTCCCTTGTCTCCCTGCTCAAGCAACTTTTATGCAGTTGGAACATTTATTTACTGGAGAGCGGACGAAGCCGATTTCAGCTTAGCTTTGAGACAGAACACGGATTATGTGGCATCTACACCTACATCGATCGGTACGGAAGCCAATGGAAACGTGGTTCAATTTTCTTATAATTGGGATCCCGGTTTCCGCATTGCATTGGGATGGCAATCCCGCACATTTGAATCGTGGGATTTAACAATATCTTGGACGTGGTTCCGCGATTATGCAAATCTAAATACAGCCGCATCCACTGGTACAACAAGCGGATTTATCCCCTATTGGGGCTTATATGATCCATTATCTGGCGGAGTCACTGAAATATTCGGCCAAATCAATGCGAGCGCAAGACTGCTCTACAATATGATCGACATCGATCTGGGCAGAGATTTCTTCGTTAGCTGCGGTTTATCTCTGCGGCCCTATATTAGCGTCGAAGGCGGATGGATCAATCGCCAGTGGAGAATCGCTTATTCAAATCCACCTGCGGACTTTGATACTCCGGATGCAGTCACTAACTTTAGCAATAAAGCGAATTATTGGGGGATCGGCCCAAGAGCAGGTCTCGGCGGAAACTGGTGGCTTGGCAAATACTTCAAAGTATATGGAAATTTAGCGGCTTCCGTACTCTCTGGAAGCGTGAATAAAAACTTCGCCCACTTCACCCATGCCACGACTACCGATATTGTTCCTCCGTCGAATACTTGGAGCAACGGTTCGGTCTTCCGCATCGTACCGCACTTGCAAGTGATGGCCGGCTTAGGTTGGGATACCTGCTTTTGCTGCAATAGATACCGATTAGCCGTTTCAGCGGGTTGGGAAGTCAACCAATTTTGGAACGTTCCCATGGCGCTCTATCCAGACCGCACGAACTTTCCAGGAACTCTCAGCAATCCGATCTTCAACCGTGAAAACCGTTCCCACAACGTGGGATTAGCTGGAGTGAATTTCGAAGTGAAATTCGAATTCTAAACTTTTCCGTTCTCAATTATAAGGCCCATCGCAAGATGGGCTTTTTTTTTCTCCTGACACAATAAGATTTTTTCAAATCTTTCATTTTTTTGTTGCAAATAAAATTTTATTTTGAGAGATCGGAATCAGATAACCCAAAGGGTGATACTTATGAAGATCTGGAAAATAAATTTGGTTGCGGCGCTGGCTGCCACAACTATGGTATACGGTTCATCAAATACATCTGAGGAGATCGCAGACTGCTGCCCGACTCCGGCTCCAGCTAAATCTTGCTGCCCGGCTCCGGCTCCAGCGCCAAAGTCTTGCTGCCCTCCAAAACCTTGCTGCGTGCCAGCTAAGATAAAGCCAATGCCTCCTTGCGAAGTTTGCATAGACCCCTGCTGCCCTCCAATGGCGGTATACAATAGAAACGTCAACCCGCCTGCCCATTGCATGGGACAGTGCGTAAATGACTTCTATGTAACCGGCGCGTTCCTCTGGTGGCTGCCCGACGAAGCGGATTTCAGCTTGGGATTCAATCAACAGACTCGCTATGTGGCGTCTACCGCTACCGTTGCGGGCTCTGGCGCAAATGGAAACGTAATCGACTTTGGGTACCAGTGGAAACCTGGTTTCCGAGTCGGCCTGGGCTGGCAATCGCATACAGCTGAAGGCTGGGATGTCTATCTCGACTGGACATGGTACAAAAACAAGACAAATCAAAGCGCGTCAGCGGTTGCTGCCGGACACGGCGCTGGGATTGTTCCTTTCTGGGGATTGTATGACGCTACATTTGGCGGAGTAGGCGAAATGTATGGAAGTATGCAAGCGACCTGGAGACTCCTCTACAACATGATCGATCTCGAGCTGGGTAGGGATTTCTACGTAAGCTGCGCCCTTTCATTGCGCCCTTACCTTAGCGTTGAAGGCGGTTGGATCCATCGCAAATGGAACGTTTCCTATTCAGATGAAACCAAAGAAGGAAATGCCGTGATTTTTGATTCTTACAGCAGCAAGAGCAACTACTGGGGCGTAGGACCCAGAGCAGGCTTAGGCGGAAACTGGATGCTTGGCGCAGGGTTTAAATTCTATGGCAACCTATCCGGTTCTCTCTTGTCTGGAAGAGTGATTAAAAACACAGCCACTCTTACCCATATCGATACAGACCCATCGCAAAGCAACACTTGGTCGAATAACCAAATTTTCCGTGTCGTCCCTCACCTTCAAGCGGTCGTTGGGGCAGGCTGGGATATCTGCTTCTGTTGCGAACAGTACCGATTCGAGTTAACAGCTGGATGGGAAGTCAACGAATTCTGGAATGTGCCGATGGCCCTTTATCCAGATCGGAATTCTGTAACAGACGGATCAGGGCACAATCCGATTTTCAACAGAGAGAACCGTTCTCATAACTTAGCTCTCTCCGGATTGACTGCTGAAGCTAGATTCGACTTCTAACTAAATTTCTTTGTTCTCCAGTGCAAAGCCCATCGCATGATGGGCTTTTTTTTTGACTTGAAATCCCATCCCAGAACCGCTTCTTGAAAAAAATGTGATAAAATTATTTGTTGCGCCGAATGTAGAATTTTTGATTTCATGTCTGTCTACCACAAGGAGTAGAATTCATGAAGCTTACTATTTTGAAATGGTTGAGCGTTCTAACCATATCAACCTTCTTATACGGTTCATCAAATACATCTGAAGAGATTGCAGATTGCTGCGCGCCCCCGGCTCCTAAATCTTGCCCCCCTCCGGCACCTAAATCTTGCCCCCCTCCGGCCCCAGCTAAATCTTGCTGCCCTCCAAAACCTTGCTGCGTGCCGGCCAAGATAAAGCCAATGCCGCCCTGCGAAGTTTGCCAAGACCCTTGCTGCCCTCCGATGGCGGTATACAATAGAAATGTCAACCCGCCTGCCCATTGCATGGGACAGTGCGCAAACGACTTCTTTGTAACTGGCGCGTTCCTCTGGTGGCTGTCTGATGAGGCCGATTTCAGCCTGGGATTTAAGCAGAAGACCCCGTATGTTAATTCAACTCCGTCCGTTCCGGGATCTGCGGCAATTGGAGAAGTGCTTGGATTCAATTATCAGTGGGATCCTGGCTTCCGGATCGGCCTTGGCTGGCAATCGCATACAGCGGAAGGTTGGGATGTTTATCTCGATTGGACCTGGTACAAAAATAAGACAACGCAAAACGAATCCTCTGCAACAGCCGCGAATGGCGTAGGGATTGTCCCTTACTGGGGATTGACTGAGGCTGGCCAAGTTTTTGCTCTCTATGGGAACATGAAAGCAGATTGGAGGATCCTCTACAATATGATAAGCCTTGAGCTCGGAAGAGATTTCTTCGTAAGCTGCGCGCTGTCATTGCGTCCCTTTCTTAGCGTAGAAGGGGGATGGATCCATCGCAAATGGGATGTGAACTATTTTAATCCTAATATTGCGACGACGTTATTTGGTTCTGATACATACAGTAGTAAGAGCAACTATTGGGGCGTAGGACCTAAAGCGGGACTCGGAGGCAATTGGTGGCTTGGCAAAGGATTTAAATTCTTTGGCAATCTGTCCGGTTCTCTCTTATCAGGAAAGGTCTCAAAAAATTCAGCTTCTTTTTTTCATGTAGAGTCAACTTTCACGGTATTAAATAACCAAAACAACAATCTGTCTACCAAGCCGTTCTTTCGAGTCGTCCCCCATCTTCAGGCTATCGTAGGAGCCGCATATGATATTTGTTTCTGCTGCGAAAAATACCGCTTCGGTATTTCCGCTGGATGGGAAGTGAATGAGTTCTGGAATGTTCCAATGGCTGTTTATCCAGACCGGAATACAAATTCTGATGGCACCGGAAGCAATGCCATCTTCAACAGAGAGGACAGTTCTCATAACCTAGCTCTGTCTGGCTTGACAGCCGAAGCTAAATTCGATTTCTAAATAATCTTCATTTGCTCTCCAGTTCAAAGCCCATCGCATGATGGGTTTTTTTTGACTTAAAAATCCCACCCCGGAACCACGCGATAAAATTATTTATTGTGCCGAATTAGAATTTTTGATTACATGGCAACTTCGTATATGGAGTTGAATTCATGAAGCTTTCTATTTTGAAATGGTTGTGCGCTCTCACCGCTTCAACCCTGCTATTCGGTGCATCAAATACATCTGAGGAGATCGCAGACTGCTGCGCGCCCCCGGCACCAGCTAAATCTTGCTGTCCTCCCAAACCTTGCTGTGTGCCGGCCAAGATAAAGCCAATGCCTCCCTGTGACATTTGTCAAGACCCGTGCTGCCCTCCGATGGCAGTATACAATAGAAACGTCAACCCGCCTGCCCATTGCATGGGACAGTGCGCAAACGACATCTTTGTAACTGGCGCGTTCCTCTGGTGGCTGCCCGATGAGGCCGATTTCAGCTTGGGCTTCAATCAGAAGACGCCTTATGTGGCTTCTTCAACTGGCGTTGCTGGATCAAACGTAAATGGAAATTTGATTCAATTCAACCTTAACTGGGAACCCGGTTTCCGAGTCGGTCTAGGCTGGCAATCGCACACAGCTGAAGGTTGGGATGTCTACTTAGATTGGACTTGGTACAAGAATAAAACAAATCAAAGCGCGACCGCAGCGAATACGGCTGCAGGAGCAGGCATAAATGGCCAAGGCATCATCCCTTTTTGGGCGCTTACCACCGATGAGGAATCAGATTTCATCTTTGGTCAAATGAACGGGACCTGGAGGCTTCTCTATAATATGATCGACATAGAGCTGGGAAGGGATTTCTTCGTAAGCTGCGCCCTTTCATTGCGCCCTTATATTAGCGTAGAAGGGGGATGGATTCATAGAAAGTGGAGTGTGAACTACTCCGGAATTTTGACGAGTCTTGATACTACCTTCGGGTCAAATTCTTATAGCTCCAAAAGCAACTATTGGGGCGTAGGACCCAGAGCAGGCTTAGGCGGAAATTGGTGGCTTGGCCAAGGATTTAAATTCTTCGGCAATTTCTCCGGTTCCTTATTGTCAGGTAGAGTTGTAAAAAATGTCGCCTCGTTAGCTACGAATGACACTCTTGGTATTCCATCGGAAAGCAACAATTGGTCAAACAATCAGATTTTCCGCGTTGTTCCCCACCTGCAAGCAGTCGTTGGAGCAGGCTGGGATTTCTGCTTCTGCTGCGAACAGTACCGCTTCGGCATAACGGCTGGATGGGAAGTCAACCAGTTCTGGAATGTCCCCATGGTCATTTATCCAGATATTAATGGTTCATTCGCTGGTACCCTTAATACTTCTATAACAAATAGGGAAAGCCGCACCCACAATCTGGCACTCTCCGGATTAAACGTTGAAGCTAGATTCGATTTCTAACTTAAACTCTCTTTTTGCTCTCCAGTTTAAAGCCCATCGCATGATGGGCTTTTTTTTTGACTTGAAATCCCATCCTAAAACCGCTTCTTGAAAAAGATGCGATAAAATTATTTGTTGCGCCGAATTTAGTATTTTTGATTTCATGGCAGTCTACCACCAGGAGTAAAATTCATGAAGCTTGCTATTTTGAAATGGTTGAGCGTTTTAACCCTATCAACCTTCCTATACGGTTCATCAAATACATCTGAAGAGATTGCGGATTGCTGCGCGCCTCCGGCTCCTAAATCTTGCTGCCCTGCTCCGGCTCCAGCGCCAAAGTCTTGCTGCCCTCCCAAACCTTGCTGCGTGCCAGCAAAGATAAAGCCAATGCCGCCTTGCGACATTTGCCAAGACCCCTGCTGCCCTCCGATGGCAGTATACAATAGAAACGTCAACCCTCCTGCCCATTGCATGGGACAGTGCCAAAATGACATCTATGTAACTGGCGCGTTCCTCTGGTGGCTGCCTGATGAGGCCGATTTCAGCTTGGGCTTCAATCAGCAGACTTCCTATGTGGACTCTACGGCTACCGTTGCGGGCTCCGGCGCAAATGGAAACGTAGTCCGGTTCGGTTATCAATGGAAACCGGGTTTCCGAGTCGGCTTGGGCTGGCAATCGCACACGGCCGAAGGATGGGATGTCTATCTCGATTGGACTTGGTACAAAAACAAGACAACGCAGAGCGCATCCGCTTCTGTAAGAACAGGAGGCGCGGGGATCATCCCTTTCTGGGGATTCTATGATTCCGGTTTCGGCGGCGTTGCAGAGATCTACGGAAACATGAAAGCGTCTTGGAGACTTCTTTACAACATGATCGACCTGGAGCTTGGTAGAGATTTCTACGTAAGCTGCGCTCTTTCATTGCGTCCCTACATGAGCGTGGAAGGGGGATGGATCCATCGGAAATGGAATGTTTCTTATTCCGATCCTGTCTTCGTAACGGTCGATGCCGCTTCCGATTCATACGGCAGCAAGAGCAACTATTGGGGTGTAGGGCCCAGGGCAGGCCTCAGCGGTAACTGGTGGCTTGGCAAAGGATTTAAATTCTTTGGCAATCTGTCCGGTTCTCTTTTGTCAGGAAGAGTGACTAAAAATACGGCATCTTTGGTTCATATACAAACATCTGACGTTACTTTAAGCGGCCAAAGCAACACTTGGTCTGATAATCAAGTCTTCCGCATCGTTCCCCACCTGCAAGCGATCGTAGGGGCCGGCTGGGATTTTTGCTTCTGCTGCGAGCGCTACCGTTTTGGCGTTTCCGCAGGATGGGAAGTCAACGAGTTCTGGAATGTTCCGATGGCCCTTTATCCAGATCGTAATAATTCCCCCTCCGGTATTGCTGGTTTCAATCCGATCTTCAACAGAGAGAACCGTTCTCATAACATAGGTCTCTCCGGATTGACGGCTGAAGCTAGATTCGATTTCTAAAGTTAACTCTCTTTGCTCTCCAGTTAAGGCCCATCGCATGATGGGCTTTTTTTTGACTTGAAATCCCATCCTAGAACCGCTTCTTAAAAAAGTTGATATTTGGACACCCTTTAAAAGGCAGAAATCTCCTCCTTTAAAAAGGTGCGGTAAAATTATTTGTTGCGCCGAATGTAGGATTTTTGATTTCATGGCAGTCTTGCACCAGGAGCAGGATTCATGAAGCTTTCTATTTTGAAATGGTTGAGCGTTTTAACCCTATCAACCTTCCTATACGGTTCATCAAATACATCTGAAGAGATTGCGGATTGCTGCGCGCCTCCGGCTCCTAAATCTTGCCCTCGTCCGGCCCCTAAATCTTGCTGCCCTCCAAAACCTTGCTGCGTGCCGGCCAAGATAAAGCCAATGCCTCCCTGCGACATTTGTCAAGACCCCTGCTGCCCTCCGATGGCGGTATACAATAGAAACGTCAACCCGCCTGCCCATTGCATGGGACAGTGCGCAAACGACCTCTATGTGACTGGAGCGTTCCTCTGGTGGCTGCCCGATGAAGCCGATCTCAGTTTAGGCTTCAATCAGAAGACGCCAATTGTAATTGCGTCTGCTACGTCTCCAGGAGCTGGGATAAATGGCAATGTGATCCGGTTCAAGTCCCAATGGGATCCGGGATTCCGCGTCGGCCTCGGCTGGCAATCGCATACTGCGGAAGGCTGGGATGTTTATTTGGATTGGACTTGGTATAAAAACAATACAACCCAAAACGCAACCGCAGCTTCAACAGCGACAATCGACTCTGCCAATGGGATCGTGCCATACTGGGGATTTAATTATTACGCGACAGCGTACGGCACCTATCGAAATATGAAAGCCACTTGGCGTCTTCTATACAATATGATCGACTTAGAGCTAGGCCGGGATTTCTTTGTAAGCTGCGCTTTGTCTTTGCGTCCCCACCTAAGCGTAGAAGGAGGATGGATCCACAGGAAATTCAATGTTTTCTATTCCGGCCTACTCTCTACGACGGATCCATATGACGGGCCAACCGAATCTTACAGCAGCCGAAGCAACTATTGGGGAATAGGTCCCAAAGCAGGCTTAAGCGGCAATTGGTGGCTTGGCGCCGGATTTAAATTCTTTGGAAATCTATCGGGATCTCTGTTGTCTGGACGGGTCACCAAAAATACGGCCTCCTTTACCAATATTGGCTCAACAAACCTGAATCCATATTACAACAGTTTTTCAGACAGCAAAATCTTCCGGATCGTCCCGCACTTGCAATCCATCGTAGGGGCCGGATGGGATGTTTGCTTCTGCTGCGAACAGTATCGCTTTAGCATAACAGCTGGATGGGAAGTCAACGAATTCTGGAATGTTCCAATGGTCCTGAATCCCGATGCGGTAGTAATCTCAGATACGACTTTCAATTTCGATATATCCAACAAAGAAAGCCGCACACATAACCTCGGTCTTTCTGGTTTAACAGCCGAAGCTCGGTTCGATTTCTAAAGTTAACTCTCTTTGCTCTCCAGTTAAGGCCCATCGCATGATGGGCTTTTTTTTGTCTGAAAGAATCAGTGATCCGCTTTTTTCGGCGAACCGGGCGGCGAAAAATATCCTGAATGGAGCCGCAAAGGATCTTGGGGCAATTCCTCATCAGGCAATGGGGTGAGGCTGAATTCCAAAGGACAATTCGGCGACTCGGGCGCTGGCGGGAGAGGCGCGGGGATCGGACTGTATTTTTTTCTGTCGGGCACAGGCTCTTTGAAAAAATTTTCGAAACAACAAGTCAGGCAATCGCGGATCGTCATCGAGTCCTCGTTTTTTTAGAACATCGAATTAAAAACATTTTTAACTATTTTTCAAGAGGGAATTGCACTCAGAGATTTTCTTCGTTCAATCGGAATCGGCTTTCATCATTTCGAGATTTTGATAGTAGCGCATGAGGTCGCGGGCGCGCGCCGCGTCTTCGAAACGGAGTTCTTTCGCAGCTTGCCGCATTTCAATGGCGCATTCTTTGATCTTGGACTCGAGATCGGCGATCTCGAGATGGGCTTTCTTGGCGGGAAGTTGAACTTCCGATGGGACATCCAAAGGCGCTTCGGCAAAGCCGAAGGTCTCTTCTAGGGAAATCATCTGTTGGCGCTTTATGGACTTAGGGATGATTCCATGCTCTTCGTTATAGGCTTGTTGATGGGCGCGCCTTTCTTTGGTAATGGCGACTGTGTTTTGAATCGCGCCGGTCTGTCTTATCGGCGTAGAGGATGACCCTGCCCCGGATGTTGCGGGCCGCTCTTCCGCAGGTTTGGATGAGGGCGGTCTCGGACCGGAGAAATCCTTCCTTGTCTGCATCGAGAATGACGACGAGGGACACTTCGGGGAGGTCCAATCCTTCCCTTAGAAGGTTGATGCCGACGAGGACGTCGAATTCGCCGAGGCGGAGCGATTTGAGGATCTCATCCGCTCCAGCGTGTCGATGTCGGAGTGGAGATATTTGGCCTTGACGCCGATCTCGCATGAGATATTTGGAGAGATCCTCGGATAGTTTTTTCGTCAGGGTCGTCACCAGGATGCTGTCCTCCCTGTACCGATTCTTTGCGGATCTCTTCCAGGCAATCGTCGACTTGACCTGAGGCGGGCCGGATTTCGATTTCCGGGATCGAGCAGCCCTGTGGGGCGGATGATCTGCTGGACGATGTCCCCTTCCGCCTGCTCGATCTCCCATTTGCCTGGAGTGGCCGATACGTAGATGACTTGACTGAATTTGGAGTACGTTTCTTCGAATTTGAGGGGCCGGTTGTCGAAAGCGGAAGGGAGGCGGAATCCGAATTCGATCAGGGATTGTTTGCGGGAGCGGTCCCCATTGTACATGGCGTGGAGCTGAGGGAGGGTTTGGTGGGACTCGTCGATGAAAAAGAGAAAATCTTCAGGAAAATAATCGATCAGGCAGGGAGGAGGCTCTCCGGGCAGCCTGCTCGCTGAAATGGCGGGAATAATTTTCGATCCCTTTGCAAAATCCAATTTCGCGGATCATCTCGAGATCGTAGTTTGTCCTCTCCTTGATCCTCTGCGCTTCGACGAGGCGGTTTTCCGTTTGGAAGAGAGCGATCCGGGCTTTGCAGTTCCTCTCGGATCGTTTGGATCGCGCTGAATCGGATGCTCTCCGGCGTCACATAGTGCGATCCAGGGAAAATGGCGATTTTATCGAGCCGCTTCCGCACTTTTCCCGTGATCGGGTCGATTTCGCTGATCCGCTCGATTTCATCGCCGAAAAATTCGATGCGGTAGGCTAATTCGTCTTCATAGGCGGGGACGATTTCGAGGACATCTCCGCGGGCGCGGAAAGTGGCCCGCATCAGGTCGTAATCGCTCCGCTTATAGTGGAATTCGACGAGATGGAAAAGGACGTCGTCGCGCCGGACCTGCTGTTTTACGGATAGGTTCAGAACCATTTGGCTATAATATTCGGGCGTGCCCAGGCCGTAGATGCAGGAAACGGAAGAAACGATGATCACATCGGGCCGCTCGATGAGGGAGCGGGTCGCGCTGAGGCGCATCTTTTCGATCCGGTCATTGATCGCGAGATCCTTTTCGATATAGGTATCGGTGCGGGCGATGTAGGCTTCGGGCTGGTAGTAGTCGTAGTAGGAGACGAAATATTCGACGGCGTTATCCGGGAAAAATCCCTTGAATTCCTGGTAGAGCTGGGCAGCCAGGGTTTTGTTATGGGCCAATATCAGGGCCGGTTTCGAGACGCGCTGGATGACATTGGCCATCGTAAAGGTCTTGCCGGACCCGGTGATCCCGAGAAGGACCTGCGATTTCTTCCCGCTCTGGATCCCTGCGGCGAGCTGTTCGATCGCCTCGGGCTGGTCGCCCGAGGGATTGAAATTCGTTTTTAATTTGAACATGGGGCCATCATCGCAAAAAACAGGCGGGAAGATCAACGAGATTGAAAAAAAACGTTTTTTAAAGCAAAAAAGATTCCTTCCAGATAACCTTTTGAAACTAAAATTATGAGGTTTCCTATGCGAATCGCTTTATGGGCTTTTTGCCTGGCCGCAATCGTAGTCCCTGCAGCCATTGTCCTATATAAATATAATTCCCCGAAAAAATCCCACAAAACGGTGGTTAACCAACCGAACAAACCTTTCGATCCGAACGAAGGGGGTCAACATTTTCTACTGACTTTTCCTAGATCGGGAACAAACATCGCCTCTTGCTACGTTCAGTCTATCGCAAAAAAACCGATCTGGTTCATAGACCAACCCAAACCCTATTGCCATGCAAATAATCGGTTAAACCTTCAATTGGATTATTCAAAAACTCCCATATACAGGTCGCATGAAGCAGAGCCTTTACAAGGATTGAACAAACAAGGGAACAAGCTCCTTTTCCTTTTAAGGAACTATAAAGAATGCGTCCATAGAAAAAATCATATGAAAAATGGGAAACACCCCTCAAACGAAGAGTTCAAAAATCTGTTCGTGGACACCCATCCAAGCGTCAAGAACTACATAGATAATTTGACAACCTATGATCATTGGGATCCAGCCAACCGCCTTCTTATTTTTTATGAAGACCTGATTGCGAATCCTCTAGAACAAGTTGAAAAAATCCTCGCTTTTTTCGGTGAACCGATTCCTGAATTTGTAAATGAAGAATTTTTGCAATCCGTTAGCGGCGAAGCCTTGGAAGATTATCATGAGCAGCATCGAAAAACGGGCGGCTCTCATTCAAAGGGGAAAGATCTCGAATTCCATTCGAAACAGATCCCCACTGAATATTTAGTAGAGATCGATGAGAGGATGGAAACACAATATCCTCATCTCTGGGAAGCCTATTTGAACCGATACAAAACAAAGACCCCCATTTAAATTTTTCCATTTGTTGTAGTTTTATGATGAAACTTTTTTTATTCATAGCGCTTGTGTGCGCGAAACTTTCTTCAGCGGAAGCAATCAAACCGTTTTTTCAAGCCAGTCAAAAACAGCCTTATCATTTGTCCGTTGGCGCTGTCCTTTTCAACGCCGAGGGAAAGGTCGCCTGCCATCATTTTAAGGAGATTTTAGGCCATAAGGACATCTACATCTTGATGCGGGAAAGCATGGAAAACGACGAAACCCCTTTGGAGACTTTGCATCGGGGCTTGAAAGAGGAATTCGGCGCTACGGCGGAGCCTATTGTCTTCCTGGGGTGTTTGTCGGGGCCGGTTTCCGATCCTTCTCTCGCTTTTGAGAAAACGACCCTCTACATTTCCTGCAAATTGATCCAAATGGGAGAAAGAGATTCTGCAGATCCCGAATCCAGCAGCGACATAGAATGGCTGGAGCCGGATACGCTCATTTCGATCCTGCAGAAACAAGGAGCCCGTTTTCAGCATCGAGTCGATGCCGACGAATCGGAAATGATCCGGCGGGCCGTATCCTGCTTCAAGAACAAAGATGAGTCCAGATGAAATCTATTGTGGCAACGTTGATCGTTCTATTGAGCGTTGCTACAGAGTTGAGAGGAGATTTTATGCAGTGGACCGAATTTTCAGCGATTTTAAAACCCTCTGAGATTTCCGGAGTCGGCGTTTTTACAACGCATGAATTGAAAGCAGGAACGCAGGTGTTGCCAAAATTTAATCCGAAAATTAGAAAAACAAACGCTATTCCCCATGAATTTATCCACTTTTGCATTTTTCTTAATGAGGAAGAATGTCTCTGCCCAGAACAATTCGATCAAATGGAAATAGGATGGTATCTAAATCATTCGAACTTTCCAAACGTTGAAAGGAAAAGCGACGGAAATCTTTATGCGCTTCGCGATATTGGAGCCGGAGAAGAAATTCTCATGGATTACAACCAATTTGACGAGCCCGAAAATTTAAAAGATCCTTGCTGTGAAAAATGAAATTTAAAATTTTTTTTCTTTTTGCTCTGGAAGCCGCAATCGGAGCTTCGGAAGGAAATCAAGTCCTCCATACCCGCCCGAATGACAAAACCTATCAAAGAAGCGGGGAATTCATCGAATTTGTCGAATCGGCGTTCAAGGGAGCTGTTTCTTTAGAATCTGATGCGGCGATCTTGCGTTATGCATCGGACCAGGTGGGCATCGATGGAGTGTTTATTGAGTTAGGCACTGGAATGGGAAGGACGACGAATTTTCTCGCTGCCCTCAATCCGCAAAAAACCATCTATACGTTCGATTCGTATTTGGGCCATCCGTCCGATTGGGACAAAGGCGACAAAGTGCTCCCGAAAGGATTTTTCGCCTGGCCTGAGGGAGAAAAACTTCCTCCGTTGCTGAATAATGTCAGGCTCATTCAAGGATGGTTTGCCGATACGCTTCCGTCGTTCGCACAAACACTCGAAGAACCCGTCGCTTTTCTTCACGTCGATTGCGAAATTTACGAATCGACGGCCCAAGCCCTCGATTTTTTAAGTCCAAAAATGACCGAAGGAACGATCCTTCTTTTCGATGAGTTTTACAACTATCCCAATTACCGGAATCACGAATACAAGGCCTTCCAAGAGTTCCTTGAGAAATATTCATTTGAAGCCGAATATCTGGCCTATAACGCTTTTCATGAACAAGCAGCCGTTCGGATCCATCGTAAAAAAATGCCCAAGATATCGCCATCGATCGAAGAACAACAAGATCTGGATAGGGTCCTCGCCGAATTCAATGCATTGACCAACGCGGAGAGTTTTGCCCACGTGTTCCAGAGAATCATGGAACCGGTGTCCGGAAAACCGTCGGAATTTTTTGGCAGCGACCAGCGGATCGATTTAATGCCTTCTCTCGCGAAACTAGTTGAGAAACTCCCCTCAAACGCCCAGATTTTCGATGTTGGAGCGGGAAGCGGCGATGTGGTCGATTATGCGTTGAAATTCGCCCCAAAGGGAACGATTGTCAATTTGGAAGAGCCGAATCCATGGCTCATCAAAGAATATTTAAATAAACTCGAACAATACGATCATCTGAAACCGGGACTCGTCTACACCGGCAATTTGCAAGATTATTACAAAAAACCAAGCCCCTCTTCCCAATGCGCCTCAAGATCTCATCCTGGCCATCCACATGATTTACCATCTCACCGATTTCACTGCGCCATTCATAGAGCCTGAGAAAGACATCATCGAAGCGGTCTCCTTCCTCTACAGTCTTCTCACCCCAGGAGGATCGATTTTCATCGTCTATGCTGCAAACCCAGACGGTTTGGCGATAGAAAATCTTTCGGAAAAATATTTTCGCGTCTCCTACCCCGACAAACCCTACGCGGACAATTTGAACGCCATTTACGCCGCCAGGAACAATCTGCTGGGCCCCAATGGTTCGATCGCAGACGAGCTTGTTAAACGGTTTCCTGAAACGAAACCTAGGCTTCAATCGGACTTGCGCCCCACCCATTTTTTTGCCCGTTCGATTGCCGATATGGCTGTGATTGCGCTTGCGGGAGAGCTCTGCTCCTCCGATTGGAATCCCTTTGAATTGGAAAAACTCCAATTTTGCTGGGACCATCTCGTCGCCTATCCTCAAGAGTTCGGCCTGAAAAAGGAAACGAGGGACGTTCCCCAAAAGGGCTTTTGGAGAGCCGACGAGCCTCAAGTCATCGCGATCATCACTAAACAGTAAAAAACCAAAAAGGTCGATATGGGAAGAATTTTGATTTTTTTCTTTTTTCCGATTTTTGTCTTTTCTGCCAATTTTTCGCTTTTTACAATCCCCAAAAGCGGCACACATGTATTAATCAAATTATTCAGAAATCCTGAATTCAATCGACTAGAACCAACGAACCAGAAAGAATTAATAAATAACCCTCTTTTTTACTACTCGGTTCATTTTTCTGACCCTTTCGATGAATGCATTCAGTATTTTTCCAGCGAACATAAATTTATTGTGAATGTTCGAGATTTTAGAGATGTTGCAGTTTCCATGGTTGATTGGTGTATCGAAAGGAACAAGTGTCCATTTATTTGTGGAAATAAAATTTCATGCGGCCAGGTTAAACAGGCTTGGTTTGATTTGTCTTATACAGAGAAAATAAAAGCATTTTTTCAGCCCGATATTTGGGGAAAATCATGGTTGATGAAGGAACTCGAAAAACTTGAAAAATTTCTTTTGTTCGTTCCTCAGGATAAATGCTATCTAACGAGTTTTGAAAAATTAGTTGGATCGAAAGGCGGGGGCGATTCAGTTCAACAACAGGCGGAAATTCAAAAAATTGCGACCTTTTTAGGAATTCATATACACAAGAAAACTATTAAACTGATTGCCGATTCATTATATGGGGATTCTTATACGTATAGACAAGGCCGGATCGGTAGATGGAAAGAAATATTCGATGAGGAGTTGATAGAGCTTTCCAATCAGTATTTAGAGTCGTCTCAGCTCCGATGCCTGATTGAATACAAACCTAAATATACTGCGCCCGCTCATCTTGAGTGAATTTTGTTGAGCGTCTTTTGCTCTCCAGCGCATTGCTCGTTCAAAATCGATTTGACCGTGCCTCGCTAGCGTCCTTTGTTACTCATAATTATCCAGCATGTTAGTAAAATTGCATCACCACTCATAGTCATGTTCATATCCCAAGCGAATCAGTTCATCGCCAAAATGCTCTTTAAACCATTTTTTTTGGCTTTCATTAAATGCTTTTTTCCATGAACCAATTTGACCATTTCTAAATGTCCTTCGTCGAGAAGAATCACCGAATAATTGATCTCCATAGAGGGAAGCCTGCATCTCAGAAATAGGCATGCCGATATAATTTGCAAGCTCATAAATCGTTTTTGTCTGCTTTTCCTTATCGCCCCCTCCCTTAGGACCAATTAAATCTTCAAACCTAACGATGTAGAACCTACAATCATTAATAAAAACAGAAAGACCTTTGCTCATTTCGAAATAACCTATATCTTCAAAAATCCGATCTATTTTTTCTTCTTCGGAAATATCAGAGTTGTATATCCAATGTGCATAAGAAACATAAG
Source organism: uncultured Chlamydiae bacterium (assembly GCA_963713105.1). Taxonomy (GTDB): domain Bacteria; phylum Chlamydiota; class Chlamydiia; order Chlamydiales; family SM23-39; genus CAVQKJ01. The sequence continues at coordinate 135,842 of CAVQKJ010000001.1, read as the reverse complement.
CATCCCGCAAATCTCTGATGATAGCTATGATTTTAAAGTCGAGATGCTCCCGTAGAAAATAGCTGTATGTAAAATTCGGAAGGAAAAGATGTACGATTGGCATCCCTCCTCCCAACCAACATTCATTTATCATTTCAGGATGAAAACTTTGTTCATAATGACCAAAAAGACTCGGAGACCGATACCCATGAATCATATTTAATGCTTTCATTAAAAGATTCGTGCCGCCTTTTGGATGGGTAGCCAAAATATAAGGATCGGGCATAGCAAAAACAGAAGATGAAGATAACAATCCAAAAGCTAAGACCCAAGTAAATCCTGCAATCATATTTACCTTTGAAATTTAAACATATTTCAACGAGCGCGAGGTCAGAAAATAGCTTTGAACAACAGAATCCCCAAAGAAAGTCTGGGAGGCTATTTCAGTCTTTAAATTCGTTACTTCCGTCCTTTCATCCTTTCTTCTTGGCGGATTTCGGCGCCGAGGCGGCCTAGCTCGTATCCATCGAAATCAACGAATTTGAAAAACCTTTCGAAAGCGGGTATCGCTTGGCTGACTTGGCGGGCCATCTCTTGCGCTATGAGCCGGTAGGTGGGATGGCCGGCTGCTTGAGAACGGAGTTCGCAAAGCCACTGCAGACCGCGCAAATTGACATGGAAATACCAATGGACGTTATAGGCCATGGGCACGACGTATTGAGCTTCTTCAGGCAATTCGGTGGCGATGGTATCGTAAGCCTTTTTCGCCATTTCCATTGCGTCGTCATATTCTTTTTGCATGTCGGTGCCGCTGATTTCCGGCGGAGAGTAATAGCCGTAGTCGCAAGAGAGAAGCTGCCTGTCTTGAGTCAGCATCCGGTGCCGCTGCAAGTCGCGATAGATGCCGAAATCTGCGAGGATTTCAAAAGTAAAGTTCGCGTGTTCCAGGGCTCGAGGAGACTTATGGCGCCTGTTTTCCCGGGCCGTGCAAGCCGTTTCGAGAAGACGCGCCATATCTTCTTCAGACAGGCGGCGGCAATATTCTTCGAGTTCCTTGAGTCCCGCTTTAGAATGGGTGAAAAGGAGCGCCGCGGCGACTTTCGCAACCGAATCGGGATCGAAATTGGAAAGTCTGACGGATGCGTTGGAAAAAGGTTCGACTTCCCGGGTGTGATGCGAGGCGAATTGGCGGATTTCATTTTGCATCGTTTCGACAAATTGAGCAAAGGACTGCTGATGTCTATGCGAAGGATCGGCCCTCCGGATGAATGAAGGGATGACTTTTGAAAGTTCCTGATGGGATTTCTTGCCGATTTCCTGCATTTCCGCGAGATTGTGGCAATTGAGTTTTTGAATGAGCGTCTCGTAAAACCTTCCATTGCCGAAAATCCCCATATTGGTCAGAGTGCCGGCAGGAAGAAGCCCGCGGAGACAATCCAATACTTTCGCCCTCAAAGCGGCGGTGTAAGCAGCCTTGGAAATCGCCGGTTCTTTCGGAAATCCTTGTTCGATTTTTGCCGTCAAAGGGGGGACGAGTTTGCTGTACGTATCGAAAAGGGCGTTGCACGTCTCGAGATAGAGCTCTCGGTAGGCCGAGGTCATAATCACAGGCTCTTGATAAAAAAGGTATTGCCCATTGACCTTCTGGTCGAAATACATATAGCGAGTCGATTTCTCGAGAGGGGATCCCCCGATCCGGCTATCCTCGATCGTTTTAGCTGCGAGTTGGGAAATATTTTCTACGGCTAAATGCGCTCCGCCCAGTTCACCGATCGAATCATCCCCATATCCATCGAGGATCCGGTCGTAAAAATTTTGCGCTTTTTGAATGGCGATCATTTGATTGTCGGCATCTGTGTCGGTGTATCTGCCGGCGATGGAAGAAAAAGCCGTATCTTCGTTGAGGATGAACTCTTTCAAAAGCAGAGTCCTGAGACCCAATGTCGATCGGGAATAACGGGAGAATAGAGCCCCTTTGAGCACTTCGGGTAAATTGCGCAAGACGAATATATTGCTCGATGTATTGGTAACGAAATGTTCAAGGATTTTTATTTGGCTCTCGGAGAATTCTTCGTAGCCTTGCAACATTTAACCTCCTAAAATATCCTGGATACGGATCCCAAAAAATTAGGTTGCCACAACCCGATAGATCGTTCAAGAAAATTGATGAGGAGAATCCTATGAATCCTATCATTGAGCAAACTCAAATTCAAATTCCAGTGCGTATGAGGCGCAACAGAAAATCGGAAGCGGTCCGCAGGATGGTCCAGGAAACGAAGCTATCTCCTTCCGATTTAGTCGTCCCCATGTTTGTGATCGATGGGGAGAAGAGAAAAATGCCCATCCCGACGATGCCCGGAATCGAGAGGCTCTCTATCGATCTGGCCATTCGAGAAGCGAGGGATCTTCATGAACGGGGGATTCAGGCAATCGATTTATTCCCTGTCATCGATCCCGCTTTGAAAAGCGAAGACGGCAAAGAAGCCTGGAATCCCGATGGTCTTTTGGCTCGTGCGATTCGGGAAATCAAAAATGCCATTCCTGGTTTATGCGTGATGGCCGATGTCGCCTTAGATCCATTTACTACGCATGGCCACGATGGATGGATCGATGAAAAAGGAAAAATCCTCAACGATGAAACGATCGAATGCCTAATCCGGATGTCGCTCATTCAAGCCGAAGCGGGAGTCGATTTTGTCGCACCCAGCGATATGATGGACGGAAGGATCAAAGCGATTCGGCAAGCTCTCGATCAAGCTGGATGGCAGGATGTCGGCATATTGGCTTATAGCGCGAAATATGCATCCGCCTTGTATGGACCGTTCAGGGAAGCTTTGAACGTAAAGCTTCAATTCGGGGATAAAAAAACGTATCAAATGGATCCTGCCAACCGCAGGGAAGCTTTATTAGAGGCTTTGCTGGACGAAGAGGAAGGCGCGGATATTTTGATGATCAAGCCAGCCACTTATTATCTCGATGTAATTGCGAAACTGAGGGAACAGACAAATCGTCCGATCGCGGCTTACCATGTGAGCGGAGAATACGCAATGGTCATGGCAGCCCATGCAGCCGGCTGGCTGGATGCAGACAAGGTGCTTTATGAAGCTCTTTTAAGCATCAAGCGAGCAGGCGCGGACCTGATTTTCACCTACGCCGCAAAACCGATCCTAGATATTTTAGAGGCCGGCAAAATGTAAAACGGCTTTACATCTTAAGAGACAGTATTGAAAGCGTTATCTCAGACGTATGGAAAAGCTAAGTGCCATAGGGATTAAAATGGGACAGGATAAGCAAGATCGCAAACGGCAGGATGCACAGGATAAACAATTTTATGTATCTTGCATATCCTGCCCCAAAACGATCCTATTTATCCTGTTCTGCTTCTTCCGCCGAACCTGTGATCAGGCCAATTCTCTAATAATTCTTCACTGAATCAGCGATTGGATGAAAATGGGACAGGATAAGCAAGATCGCAAGCGATAGGATGCACAGGATAAACAATTTTTTGTATCTTGCATATCCTGCCCCAAAACGATCCTGTTTATCCTGTTCTGCTTCTTCCGCCGAACCCGTGATCAGGCCAATTCTCTAATAATTCTTCACTGAATCAGCGATTGGATGAAAATGGGACAGGATAAGCAAGATCGCAAGCGATAGGATGCACAGGATAAACAATTTTTTGTATCTTGCATATCCTGCCCCAAAACGATCCTGTTTATCCTGTTCTGCTTCTTCCGCCGAACCCGTGATCAGGCCAATTCTCTAATAATTCTTCACTGAATCAGCGATTGGATGAAAATGGGACAGGATAAGCAAGATCGCAAGCGATAGGAAGCACAGGATAAACAATTTTTTGTATCTTGCATATCCTGCCCCAAAGCGATCCTGTTTATCCTGTTCTGCTTCTTCCGCCGAACCGTTCGATGCGCAACAATTGTCACTAATAGATGACGGGCTTGGTGTTGTAGCGCTCCCAATAGAGGGTTGGGTATAATCTTTTCCCGGTTGAAGCTTGAGCGCCGCAGTCCCGCAGCCAGGCAGACATGGAATAGCTGATGCGCGTGCGGCTCGTCTGATGCATGAAAAGGTCTAAGGGCGCGGAAATAAAAAAGCCTTTGTCGTAATAGCGGTCGTTATTCACGACGTCTTTTGCATTTGTCAAAGTGTACCAGATTCCTACCCTAAGATCGCTGAGGAATGTCCGGCTCGCTTCTAGTCGAACCCCCTTGTCGCGGGCTAAGAATTGTCCGGCGCTGAACTTAAAATCGAGATTATAAGGCTTATATTCATAATAGAAATCGACGAAATATTGAAACCCCGTATAGGGGAAAAGACGGTATCCTTCTGAGGTGAGTTTACGGATTTCATGGTCAAAATTGAACCCATAATAACGCCTTTTTAACACAGTGGCAGCTTCGAACCCGATCGCCCAGTTAGTATTGACGGGATAATACAAAGCCTCCCAAGAAAGTCCGCCATAAGCCATTTCAAAATATCCCAATGCCAATCGAGTAAACCAGCCTTGTCCGAGATTCCAGCTTTTTTGGGCGAATCCTTGTTCAAGATGAAAAGAATTCGCTTGGTTGTATCGGATCGAATCCGTTCGGACGATCAAAAGTCGGGAAGGGTTGAGGAAGTCTCTATCGTTTAAACTTTGAGTGCTTGAATTTATGGTGTAAGTCCCGTTCAAATAATAGTAGATTTCATTGAAAAGATACCCTTCCGTGCTTAGGGAAAAACCCAATTCGTATTTATATTTTCCTTTGCTTGTTCCAAAGAAAGACCGGAGCCAAGGCCGGAAAGTCAAAATCCAAATTCTCTTGCTTCGATGATAAAGCAAAGCCGAATCGTATTTGTTCGGCGGGCTCGAAGCCTCTCTCATTGGAGCGATGACTCGGAATTCTTCGTCGCCAATTTTCCCTTGGATGTAGCGATTTAAATCTTGCAATCGAAAGCGGTATTCGTTGACCGGGACCCCTTCGGCCTCGACAACTGCGACAATGGTATCGATATTAGAAGGGGAAAGGGAGGCAAGGACGTACTCGATCCGCTTGCGGACCTCTTCTTCCTGACGATAGCGAACGTTGATGATTTTCATCCAAAGCCGGTCTTTTCCATTTTCCTCAGGAATTAGATACAGAGTGTAAAGATCGAATCCCTGTTCCTTGAAAGCGTAAGCGAGATCCTGGGCCAGCTCCTGCCGGCTGCGGAGGATCCCTAGAGGCTGGGTGTCGACGGGCGTTGAATAAATTTGAGGATCGCGGAACTTTGGGAAAAACCCTTCGGAACTTCCTAAATTATAATGCATCGCTCCGCTTGCTGCCCAATTGTTTCCCCGGAGACTGCTCGCAGAGAATCGGAAAAGGTTCCATAATTTTAATTGAACGCCAGCGTTAATGCGGCTGTCTACAATCCTTCCTGCAGCATGCTCGGGGACGTGCCTCTTGTAATCGTTGGCATCGTATTCCGCAGCGAAAGTCAAACCTTTCAAAATCGATTCAGATCTATGCCAAGGAGACCAAGCAAGGCCTCCGTAGAAGCCTTTGATGCGCCCATTGCCCCAGCCTAAAGTCGCTTCTAAATGATAATCGAGGAATTCCTTCGTTGCTGCAACATAGAACGAATTAAAGCGCCGGCTCCCGATCAAATCGTTCCATCCTACTGCAAAATTGGGAAGAAAGGGAAAACCGTCCTCTTTGCGAAGCAGGATAACCTTGATATTGGCAGATCTTTCCGCGTCGTCGCCAAAACCCAGATGTCCGAAATTCGCCTCCTTAATGCCATGAAAGATCCAATAGTTTCCCGTCGTTTCGATATGATCGAAGAACTGAAATCCAAGGCTCCAAATTCTATAAGGAGGCACGTAGGAGAACCCGAATCCGAGAATTCCTGCATCGAAGGTGCGGGCGGAGGGCATTGCGAAATACCCCCCTTGGAGCTGATAGTTGATCATTAAAGGAAGCCGCTCGTGGATCTGCCGATCGATTTTGTGCACGGTTTCAAGATCGGTGAAAAGCTGCGAGACAGGAGAATTAGGACAAAAAACCTCTTCCGCTCCGTTTATCGAGGCAAGGGGCAATGCGAAAAAACAAATAACTGCTGGCCATTTCATGTCAAAAAAGGGTTCAGCGATGCGCGATTTATCAATTTATGGAGAAGAAAACAGCCAATCGTTAGTTTTTTTTTGATTTTTTTCCAGAATCAATCACTTGAATTTTGAAAGGGTAGGGCCGACATGGTTTTCTTGCAAGTAAGTTTTTTCTTGCGCTTTATTGATTCTTAAACTCTTGAATTGAAGATTATTTCGACTCTTCCTATACTCTCACTGAGATGTTTGAGGATTTTTGTGACGAGCATGGCTTACTTAAAAGATTTTCGAGAAAGGATACTGAATAACGATTATCCTGGCTTCCTGAAGATTTGGGAAGAATACTGCTACGGAGACCAACCTGACGGAGAAGAAATGGTCGCTGTTCTGGAAAGCGTCAAATCTTCGGATTTGGCCGTTCCATTTGGAGTTCACGTCGAAAGGATCCTTCCCCTTTGGCGCGAGCTGAAAGATCAAAAACAAATCAATGCCGTTCTGCGGTTGATTTTCGATTTGCAGACATCCAATAGCGAAGAGCTCGCGGATCTCGTTACCGAATATTTGAAAAACCTTTATGAAAATGACCCCCTTCTCAATGAAAAACTCCGATTGGTAGGTCTTAGAAATCGGGAAAGATTCCAAGGCTCGATCCGGAATTTCGAGCTTCTAAACCATATGAAAAAGGGGAATTTCGTCTTCCATACCGGCGGATGGGGAACGGGCGAGATCATCGACGTATCTCTAGTCAGGGAAGAGCTGACCCTTGAATTTGAATATGTGATCGGCCCTCAGCATTTTTCTTTTGAAAAAGCCTTTAAGACTCTACTCCCGTTAGAGCCCGATCATTTTTATTCCCGCAGATTCGGGAATCCGGATCTGCTCGAAAAAGAGGCGAAGGAAAGCCCCGCTGAAACGATTCGGCTTTTGCTTCGCGATTTGGGACCGAAAACCGCCTCCGAAATCAAAGAAGAGCTCTGCGATCTCGTGATCCCCGTCGAAGATTGGAACAGATGGTGGCAGACAGCCCGCTCCAAACTCAAAAAAGATACAAAAATCGAATCGCCGAAAGAGCTCAAAGACCGTTTCCGGCTCCGGACAGAAGATATGCCGCACGAAATGACTCTCCACAAAGCTCTGGAGTCGAAGCCGGGAGTCAATGCGACCATCCAATTGGTCTATTCGTTCTTGCGCGATTTTCCGGAAACGCTCAAAAATCATGAATTCAAAACTTCTTTAGAGGCCAAACTAAAAGACATTCTCACTCAAGAACATCTCTCTGATGGCCAGAAACTTCAAATATATTTCTTTTTAGAAGACCTGAACGTTCCCAAAATTTCGGAAACGATTTCCGAGCTGATTTCGAATATGAGTACAGTTCCAGACATCATCCGGACTATCGAAGTCATGCCCTTTCAAAAAAGGGCTTTGCAGCAGGTCCACAAGCTTCGGAAAGAGTGGCAGGAAATCTATCTCGAACTGATTTTCAGCGTAGATCAGAATTTGCTCAGAGACTTTATTTTGAACGAACTCGACACTCCCAAAACGAGAGAGTCGCTCAAACAGAAGCTGAACAGCCTGATCATGCACCCCCTTTCGTTTCCCGATATCGTCGTTTGGTATTTCCAAAAAATCATCGATAAAAAATCGAAGCTCCCTTTTTCTGAAACAGACGGAAAAAACCGATTCTTCGAGTCGATGCTCATCATACTCGACCATCTCGAGCAAAAGCCGCAGCATCGCGACCTCGCTAAAAAAATCATTTCGCTTTTGACATCCGACCGATACAAAATCGTCCGCGATATCATGCAGTTTTCGACGCTGGAAGAAGTCAAAGAGTATTTGCTGCTTGCGACGAAATGCGGTTCTTTGACCGATCACGACATCAAGATCCTCCATTCTCTGGCCGAAGTGGTCCATCCATCTCTGGTTCGCCTGAGAAAAGAAAAAGATCTCGGTTCCGATGAAGAGAACATCATTTGGACAACGCAAGAAGGATATCAAAAAACGCAGCTGCGGATTCAGCAGATCGCCACTGTTGAAACGGTGAACAACGCCCGTGAAATCGAAGCGGCGCGAGCCCTGGGCGATTTAAGAGAGAACGCAGAATTCAAAGCGGCTCTCGAACGCCGTTCCCGCTTGCAAACCGAACTGAAATTTCTGTCCGACCAAATTGCGCAAGCCCGGGTTTTGACTCCTCAGGACGTTGTCATCGATGAGGTGGGGATCGGTTCTGTCGTCCATTGCCAGGATTCCAAGGGAGAGCATATGCGCTTTACTTTGCTTGGACCTTGGGACGCGGATCCTGAAAAACACATTATTTCGTTCCAATCAAAATTAGCTCAAGCGATGAAGGGTCGAACGATTGGCGAGAAATTCGAATTCCAGGGCGATCGGTTTACGATCACCAGCATCGATAATTACTTTGATCAGAAAAAGTAGATCCAATATGGTTGGGGGAAAAGGTTCTTATGATCTCCCCCTCCAGCAATTCTTCTCTTCTGCCGCGCCTTGAACTCGTGATAGCCAGCACCAATTTCAATAAAGTGCGGGAATTCCGCTCGATTCTTAAATCCTTTGTCCATTTCGATCTATTAAGTCTTTGCGATTTCCCCAATTATGCGCCCCCGGAAGAAACGGGAAATACATTCGAAGAAAATGCAATTCTCAAAGCCGAACATGCCGCCCGCAGTTTAAATCGGTGGGTGATTGCCGATGATTCCGGCCTCGTTGTCCCTGCTCTAAACGGAGAGCCTGGAATACGGTCTGCACGATACGCCGGAAACGATGCTACCGATTTGGACAATCGAAAAAAACTCCTCGATGCCATGCAGCATTTAATGGAAGACGACCGCCAAGCTTTTTTTGAATGCAGCATCGCGCTTTCCTCTCCGTCTGGATTGAAAAAATGCGTCAAAGGAACCTGCGAAGGAACCCTCTTGGCCAAAGAAAGAGGAGGGAGCGGTTTCGGTTATGATTCGATATTCGTAAAGCATGGATATAACAAAACATTCGCCGAACTTGAAGAGTCGATTAAAAACCGCATTTCACATAGGCGCAAAGCCTTGGATAAAATCCTTCTATCCATCGATTCGATTATAAGTTCCTCTTGAAATGATCTATTATTACATCGACGGATACAATTTCATTTTCAGCCTGATCGAGTCGAACGAAACCATACAAACCCTCAGACAGCGAGTCATCCACCTTCTGCAAAAAAAATTCGCCCAATTGAAACTGTCAGGCACAGTGGTGTTCGACGGATCCCACAAAAGAGGCGAAGAAAGCGGACTTTCCTATCCAAGCCCTTTGATCGTCGCCTATTCGCCAAAAGGGCAAAGCGCAGACGAATACATCATTGAAAAAATCGAATCGGCGGCTAACCCTAAAACGATGACCGTAGTCACAAATGACCGAGGCTTGATTCGCCATGTCCGTTCGATGGGCGCCAAAGTGCAGTCGAATAGCGAATTCATCCACTCCCTTTTAAGCCGCTCGAAAAAAAGATCGGAAAAAAAGGGGATGCCTTCCGATTCAAAACAGAACATCGAAAGGCTTCTTAAAATCTTCGAAGAGCGTTTGATGAAAAATGAAGGACTAGATGATTTCGAATGAGGAAAAAAATTCCCCGACGGGCTTTATATTTTTTTCAATGCGAGAGATGCTGCCATTTCCAGGCTTGGACTGAAGATCCCTTAAAAAATCCAAGATCTGCTCTTCTTTTCCTTGCGCGCAAATTTCTACGCGGCCATCGGGCAGATTCCTTACATAGCCTTGGATTTGATGGTTAAGAGCCTGTTTTCTGACGGCTGACCTAAATCCGACCCCTTGTACAGATCCTGTCACAAAAATATGCGCTTCTTGAATCATGCTTCGCTCTCTGAAAAGATCGGTTCTTGAGAAAGTTCGATGGAATCCCAAGGGAATCTTTCGATATGATCGAAAGCTTCGCGGGTCGATGCCGCTTTATTGATCTGAATCCTCAGTTCTTTCACCCCGATGCATTTTTTCAAATACCAACACCCGACCCGTCTCATGTCGAGAAGAGCCTGTTTTTCCGGCTGATAATTGACGATAAACCCGAAGTGCTCCAAGAGAGCCGAGCGCAAATCGTAGGGAGTCCTTTCAATGGGAGCGGAGCCGTCCAAAGCCCGGAGGATGTCCTCGGCAATCCAAGGCTGTCCCATCGTGCCCCGCGAAACGAGAACCGCATCGCACTGCGTATGAGCGAACATCTTGAGGGCGCTGGAAGCGTCGAACACATCTCCGTTCCCTATGACGAGAATCTCTTTAGCCGCGGCTTTACAGTCGCGGATGTAATCCCAATTGGCGCGTCCCTTGTACCCTTGCTCCCGGGTCCTGCCGTGGATCGTGATCGCTTTGGCTCCCGCCTTTTCAGCAATCCGGGTAATTTCCACAGCATTGATCGTTTTATCATCCCAGCCCGCCCTGATTTTTACTGTTACGGGGATATTCACTGAGGCGATCACATCGGACAAAACCTCGCCGATGAGGTCAGGGGTTTTAAGCATCCCAGAGCCGCTTCCGTCTTTTGTCACTTTATCGACCGGACATCCGCAATTGAAATCAATGATGTCGAATCCCAAATCCTCCACGATCCTGGCTGCCGCGGCGGCCATTTTCGGTTTGCTGCCGCAAATTTGAGCGCCGATCGGATGCATACCCGCTTCGTAATCGAGCAAACGATACGTGTGAGGATCGTGCCGGACGAGAGCGTCGATTTTAACCATTTCGCAATAGACGATGCCGGGGCGATAGCAACACGCCATTCGGCGGAATGGATAATCGGAACAGCCGGCCAGAGGCGCGTAAAGAATTTTATTCGGCAGTTTTGCAGAACCAATAAAAAAGGGATGGCTCATTTAAAGCAGTCCCAAAAGAAGCATCTCGCCGATGCGCAAAGCGAAAAATCCAAGGATCGGGCTAATGTCCAAAACTCCTCCTAAAGGAGGCAGTAAACGCCGGAACAAGTTCAAATAGGGGTCGGTGTAAAAAGCTACGAATCGGATCAAATGGTGGGATTGCCAATTGGGAAACCATGAAGTGACAATCCGGACAAATAGAAGGACTGTATAAGTCACGAACAGCAGATGGATGATATAAGCTAGACTCATAGACACTCATTTTAATGAGATTTCCCATTTTAGTCCTGTTCGAAAAATAAGAAAAAATAAATTGACTCGCCGTCGTCTCGTAAACGCATCTCGTAGGAAATACAAACCCTAGGTAAAATGGAAAGCCATCAAGAATCGAAAAAAATTTATGAAAATTCTCGGAATTCAGATCGATTATCCCTTCGTATTGGGCGCTCTGATTCAAAAAAGCGGAAAAAGCATCGAAGTCCGCGCTTTAAAAAAATTTTTACTTTCCGAACCTGAACATGTAAAGCAGCTTTACAATAAAGATTTTAAGGGATGGGTCGCTACAGGGATCTCTTCAAAAAATCTATTGATCCGCTCCATGGATTTGAAAATCGGCAGCCGCCGCCATGTCGAAGAGGCGATCGCTTTTCAGACCGATGCGACCAGCCCTTTTAATCCTGCCGAAATGATCGTGGTTCCCTCCTTGAAAAGGAAAAGCGGCCATTCGATGGAAGCTCTCCTTTTCACTGTCGCGAAGGAATCTCTGAAATCGCATCTTTTAGAATTGGAAAAATTGCAAATCGATCCTGACGGAGTCAGCGCGATCGGTTCAGCTCTCTGCAGCTTCATTCGATGGAAAATCCCCAATCTTGCGGATGCGTTCATTGTCGATTTAGGATCGAGCGAGTGCAGTTGCATTTTGATGGAAAAGGGAGAAATCAAAAAATCGTATTGCATGCCTGAGGGAATCGAATCGCTCCTTTTGGCTTTGTGGGAAGACCGGAAAAAAATTCTTTTGTTTAAAGAAATTGAAGGAGCCGCGAAACAGATCGATCTCATGCTCTTAAAACCTCATTTAAATCCCCAACTCACCGTCAAGCTGAATGAATTCAGAAGGGAGCTGGCAAAAGCGATTTACTCCTTTCATCGCAATTGCGAATTGAAGCCTGTCATTTTTACAGGGCGTGTAGACGCCTTTGGCCATCTGCCCGAATTTCTTGCAGAAAGTTTTGCAGATGCGGTCAGTCCGGAATTCGCCTCTCCTTTGACGCAAGACGAACAGAAATTCGCAGCTTCCGCAGGTCTAGCTATAGAAAAAGCTCATTCCCGTTCTTTGCAATTTCGCATCGGCGAATTTTTCCCTAAAAAAAATTGGAGGCGGCTCGGTTTCTCAGCGATCGCGCTTTTTTTCTTCTCGATTCTTCTGGCTTGCGGCCTAACCGCATATGGGATTGGAAAGAGCGAATCGAGAAAAATGCAGATGGGAAAGACTCTTGAGATTTGGTTAGATCGATGGGATCCGGCTTTAAAAAAGAACGCTCTCTCCCAGGCAAACAACCTTGAAGACATCGTAGATAAATGGATCGCTGAAATAGAAAAGAACAGCAAGGACTATCCCTACATGCTTCAAACGCCAAAAATGGCCGAGGTCCTGGCTTGGGTCTCTTCTCATCCTCTTCTTAAACAGCTCGAAAAAGAAGGCGATCCTATCCAGATCGGAGAAATCCATTATCAACTCGTTCAATTTCCAAAAAGCGAAGCCCCCAAAGAACCCTATTTAGGAAAGGTCGAAATCGAATTTCAATTCAAAGAGGCGACGAACGCCCGTAGATTCCACGAAGCTTTGTTGAAAGGAGATGAGAGAGTGGATTCCCATTTAGACATTTCCTGGGATGCCTTAAACAATGGCTATAGGACTTCCTTCTTTTTAAAAAACCGGAGTCCTCATGTCTTCTAATATCCTCGATAGATGCTTAGAGAGCCTCGGAAGATTATTTTTCGCTCAAATGCGTCCTTTATTCTTTTTCGTTCTGTTGGCTCTTCCCATTTTGGCGGCCGGAGGTTTTTTATTTTTGCAAACCAATCGCGTCCAAGAGATCGAAGAGCGATTCGCATCCGCAGCAGCGAAAGGAAAAACCGCTTTTGAGCGCAAAGCGAAAAAAGAGCGTTTTCTTCGCCGTTACTCCAGTGCCAATCCCTATTTTCTCGATCAAAAAATCGAATCCCTACTGTTTTTGCAAAATGAAACGCAGCAAATTGAAACTTTGCTCCGCCATCCCGCCTTGCCTCGGAAGCAATCTCTTCAAGAGCGTTATTCTTTTTTATCGGAAGGCGCCAATCGATTGGCATTCAAAGAAGAGAATATCCGCACCTCGGGCAGAATTAAAGAGACCGATGAGAAGCAGCGCCACCCCGTACAAGTAGATGAAAGCGATTTGCAAAAACTCCTGGCTCTTCTCGAAGATATCCCAGTCGGAACCTTTCTTCCTTCGAATGGCAGCCCTCAGATTATCGTCAGGGATTTTCGGCTAAAAAAGATGAAAACGCCTCTCGCATCGGAGATTTTCGAAGTAGAAATGGATCTCCTTAAAAGGGAATTTACACCAAAATGAAAACCTCATTCTATATTTTATTCCTTCTCACTGCCGCAGCAGGCTGCCATCGCGAAGAGCCGGCCGAGCCATTGGTCGGCATTCAAATCCAAGACCGCAACGGATTGACTGAGACAGTCAGTACGCCCGATCGGCTGGGAACATATGAAAATGTCGATTTTTTCTCTTCGCAGCCTTACAAAAAAGTCGTCCGGGTTTATAAAAACCAAGGAAAGAACCACGCTAAAATCACCACCTATCATCCCAATGGCTCCATTTGGCAATATTTGGAAGCCCAGGAAATGCGCGCGCAAGGAGCCTATCGCGAATGGCACCCAAATGGACAGCTTCGCATCGAGGCGAATGTAATCGGCGGGACAGCGGATGTATCTTTAGGTTCCCAGCAAGATTGGCTTTTTGACGGGATCAGCAAAGTCTGGGATGAGCAAGGGAACCTCATCGCCAAAATCCCTTATTTCAAAGGGACGTTGGAAGGATCCAGCGTCACCTATTTTCCTTCGGGACAAATCGAAAAAGAGGTTCCTTACGCCAAGAACTCGATTGAAGGGGAAGTCCTAGAATTCTCACCAGATAGCAAACTCAAATCTAGAACAAAATATAAAAAGGGGATGAAAGAAGGGGCTTGCACGGGATATTTCCCCAACGGCCAAACGGCATGGATCGAAGAATACGACAATGGGATGCTCCTTCATGGATCTTACTATGATCCTCATGGCGACCTCTGCTCGGAAGTGAAGAACGGCAGGGGATTTCAAGCTGTTTTCGAAGGGGGCTTCCTCCAAACGTTGATCGAATACAGGCTTGGCTGTCCTGAAGGCAGAGTGCAAAAATTGCTGCCATCGGGAGAACTCCAACTCTCTTATCATTTAAAGAAAGGGAAAAAACAGGGGGAGGAAATCGAATATTACTTGGCCTCCGAACGAGCGGACAGCGGAAAGGATCCGCTGCCTAAATTGTCGGTCACTTGGAACGATAACTATGTACATGGGACAGTCAAAACCTGGTACGAAAACGGACAGCTCCAGAGCCAAAGGGAATTCTGCCGCAACCAAAAACTCGGTCCCTCGGTCTGTTGGTACCGCGACGGATCTCTCATGATGGTCGAAGAATATGAAGAAGACCGCCTAGTGAAAGGGCAATATTATAAAATGAATCAGCGCGATCCTGTATCCACTATATCCAACGGAACGGGAACGGCTTCTCTCTACGATGAGCAAGGCGTTTTTTTGCGCAAAATCCAATATCTGAAAGGAAAGCCGATTGATCCCGAAAACTAATTGGCGGCAAATGTTGCTGGATAAACGAAAAGCCCTCTCCCGTGAAAGAAGGCAGATCGCCGCCCGATCGCTTTTGGAAACACTCAAAGAGGCTGGGTCCCTTCTTTCTTTTGCCTCTTTCAATTCAGAGATCGATACTGGGCCTTTGAATCAGTTTTTAGCTGCTAAGGGTTGCCTTTATCTCCCCCGTGTTGAAGGATCGTCCCTGTCGGCATATCTTGTTTCCGATCTGGAAAAACAACTGGTTCGATCTCCATCGGGAATTCTCGAGCCCGATCCGCGCCTTTGCCCTAAAGCGGTCTCTTTTTCCGCAATTGAAGCCATTTTAGTGCCGGGCCTCGGCTTCGACAAAGACCTGTTCCGGTTAGGTTATGGAAAAGGACATTACGACAGATTTCTCGTTGTAGCCAGGATCCATTCGATCGGAGTTGGATTCAAAGAGCAATCGGTCGAAGGGCCGCTGCCTCGCGATCCTTGGGACGTTCCAACAAAAGAACTTCTTCTTACTTAGGAACTGTCAAAGAATATCGACTGAAACTAACAGTCTTTTAACCTGAGTTTTGGGTGTTACTTGATTTTTTTGAGAGACGATGCAGGGGCTTCCTTTTTTTGTGCTTGCTTAGGATCGCAAAAACGGGACCCATCGCAATCGCTCGCCTTAATGTAAGCTCCAGGAGAGACGTTCCTGCAAATGGCATAGATTCCTTGCGAGGGGCATTGCCAAGTCACGCTATAGGGAGTGAGGGAAATATCTGGAGTCCCCGGATGGACATATTGGGTCCAAAACATATTCGTGGTGAAGTTTCTTTGCTGGCCCGGCTGCACCGAAAATTGGCCTAGATAGCTGCCATCCGAGGCTTGGATCACAGCCGTGAGGATAAAGGTGGTGTTGTTGTGTAGAAAAATCGAGCCGTCGTTCGTTCCGGCTCTAGCCAAAATCGGCAACAAAATAAGCAAAGAAAGCCAAAATCGCCTCATTGACCTCCCGCCCATCGAAAATCGATTTGTCCAATCGGTGAAAGCGCCACTTCTTCCAACCCCTCGCTTTGCAGGTAGTTCATCGCATAGTGAAAAACCGGAATGATCGGCATTTGATCCATGAGGACGCTTTCCGCTTCCCTCATTACCCGCTTCCTCTCTTCCGCATTTCTGCTTATAGCAGATTGGTTTAAAAGTTCAACGTATTTAGAGGATTCCCAATTCGTACTGTTCGTGCTGGCGTCTTTATATTTAAATACTTCGAGAAAATTGATCGGATCGTTGAAATCGGCAACCCAATCTGAGGCGGCAATTTGAAATTCCTTTTGAGAAAGGAGCCGGAAAAGGATCTTAGGGTCTACCGCTTCCAGTTGAACGGAGATGCCCAGCGCTGACTCCCATTGCTTTTGTACAGCTTGGACGATCGAAGTATTCCTCTCGCTGTTTTTGTAACTCAATACAATGGGCTCGAGAGAAGAAATAGAGAGATTTAATTCAGATAGGGCTTCGTTCAAAAAGGCGCGCGCTTCATTCCTGCTCGCATCAAGAAAATACCCGTTTTCCGAAAGACCCATTTCTGGAGGAACAAGGCTTTTAGCCGGTTTTTGGCCGCCTTGCAAAATATGCTCCGCAATCTCTTTTCGATTGATAGCGGCCGCTAATGCTTTTCTGAAGGACGTGTTAGAAAGGGGATTATTTTTCCCTTTAACCTGATCAGAAGTGTTCACGCGAAAAAAATAAGTCCCTGAAAGAGGATTTGTTTGCAATTTCCCTTTTTTCTTTAGATCGGCAATCGCATCCACCGGCAATGAAGCGAGAGGAGAACCAGCCCAATCGATTTTTCCCTCTTCGAACATCCTCATTTCCGTATCTCCCGATACCATGAAAAGATCGATGCCGCCGATCTTAACATCCTCGGCCTGCCAATACCGTTTATTTTTCGCGATGCGTATCTCATCCCCGTGAACCCAAGATTCGATGGCAAAGGGGCCGTTTCCAACATGTTCGCCTGCCTGAAGAGCCCAATCGCGATGGGTCGAAACGGTTTTGCTTGGGATCGGGAAAAAGGAGACCATCGAAACCAGCTCGAGAAAATAGGGAGTGGGCTGTTCCAGCTCGACGATTAATGTTTGCGGATCGGGCGTTTGAATTCCAATTAGAGAATTCTCGATTTCTCCCTGCTTGGACTTCCGCCCGTTTTTGATCACATAAAGCTGATAAGCAATGTCAGTCGGAAACGAAGGGTCCAAAATCGATTTCCAACTCGCTTCAAAATCGGCCGATGTCACAGGGTCTCCATTGGACCAAAAAGATTTGCGCAAATGAAAGACGAATCGAGTCCAATCGTCAGACACATCCACTTTCTCTGCTAAGGCCAGTTCCAGGTCTCCCGATTTGGAAGAGCGTGTCAAACCCTCAAAGAGCATCCTCATCAGCGTGATGGTCGCTAAGTCGCGCGCTTTGCGGGGATCGAGCGTCTGAGGATCGACTCCGATATTGATATGCAGCCTCTGTTCATGCTTTGGATTTCTTGGCTGGCAGCTTGCGAAAAGAATCAAAATCAAGAAGAACCATCGGATCATAAACTCACCTGTTTGCCGAAACGATAGCAAAACGACCCATTTGCATCAAAAAACGAACCTTGATCTTAAATATTTTGAAGAAAGTGATTGATTCGGTTTGCGATTCCTTTTATTAGGAAGAAAAGCAAACAGGAGCGACCATGCTGCAAAAACATTCATCGCCACTCTTTTGCAGGCCAATGACCTACTTTGGCACTTACCAAAATGTCGAGGAAGAACTATTTGGAGAAGAAATCGATCTTGCAGATCCTTGGAGTCTCGCTCTAGAGAAAGAATTAATGTTCTCTCTTCGGCAAAAAATCGGGATATTCATCCATTGGCACGATCCATCTTGTTTTTAAGCTGCAAACGGATTGCTGAAAAAGAGGGCAGGATTGGATTATTTTCTGAAAAAATTTTCGAAATCACATCGATTGAACAGCGCGACGTAAATAAATGCTGCTGTGATTTTTCTGCTCGGCAATTCGAATTTTCTCCAACTGTTTGACGCGCCGCAGCCTTGCATTTCGCTTGATTTAATTTTCAAGTTGAGTTTAACATTCGAAATGTAAACTTGAATCGGATTTAGAAAAGCGCACGTTTAATCCGTGCGAAATTGCTAAGATCGGTTCAATACGGATGGCAACGCTACGGAATTTCTTAGCGAAAGCTAAAAACAACTATTCGTCCAAACTGGAGAGCAAAAAATGCTTAATGTACTGAAAAAAACAACGCCATGGATGGTAGCATCGTTCCTCGTTGCTACTTCCGCTTTCGGCCAAAATAACAATAGCTGCGCGCCAGCATGCCCGCCGCCAAAGCCAGCATGTCCGCCAGCTTCTTGCTGCAAACCATGCCCACCTCCGCGGGAACCGCTTCCCTGCCCAACAATTCCAGCTTACAACGCTCCCGCTCGTTGGGAAACACGTTGCGCATGGGATGTTTGGGTAGATGCTAGCTTCATCTACTGGCAACCTTTCGAAGACGGCTTGGATCCAGCAGTCTATTTTAAAGCTGCGCCAACACTTGACCATGATTCAGGATTGCCAACTACTGCAAATGTAGCAGAAATCAGTTTCAAACCGAAATTCAAACCTGGTTTCAAAGTGGGAATCGGAATGAATTTCGATCATGACAGCTGGGATGGCCATGCAGAGTATACCCGCTTCCACGGAATTCACAAAATGAGCGGCACTACGACAATTGGATACGCGCCTCTCGTAATTCCATTTACACTTGATGCGGCCTTTTTAGTTCTCACGGGAGTGACGGAACTTCCCACCAGTTTCAAAGAAAGATGGACTTTGAATATGGACTTTATCGATGTCGATATGGGACGCTGGTACTGGGTAGGAACTGCTTTGACTTTCCGTCCGTCTGTCGGTGCACGCGGTGGCTGGATCAATCAAAAACTAGCCGCTCAGTTTTTTGTCCCAACCCCTGTAGGCGTGCCTACTGCAGGACTCTTCACAGCCCAGAAATCAAGATCTTGGTGCGTGGGACCCAGAATGGGTATCGAAACGAATTGGATGGTCGGCGATTGGGGATGCAATAATAATTGCTACGATGGATTCAGATTCTTCGGCAATGGATTTGCAGACATTACTTTCACTCGCTACAAGAGATTCCAAGACTCGTTTGTTGGTGAAGGACCTCT
The DNA here is from genome assembly GCA_963713105.1 of uncultured Chlamydiae bacterium. Taxonomy (GTDB): domain Bacteria; phylum Chlamydiota; class Chlamydiia; order Chlamydiales; family SM23-39; genus CAVQKJ01. The sequence continues at coordinate 116,809 of CAVQKJ010000001.1, read as the reverse complement.
CACTATGTTCGATCAACAATTCGTCCAATACAAGCTCAATACAATCAGAACCCACTTGGATCTGGAATTGGGCATTGCATGGGGATCTTACTTCGACAACAATAACTGGCACTTGGATTTGAGCGCTGGTTATGGTTTCCAAATATTCTTCCATCAGAACCAGTTCGCTGGCTTGACAGCGTCTGCTTCTTCTGACCTGACCATTCAGGGCTTGACAGCAACAGCTAGACTCGACTTCTAACTGTTTGCGTAAAGCAGGATTCATTCAGCAGGCTGGGTTTTCCCAGCCTGTTTTTTTTTGTCTGAAAGTAATCACTCGCGAAGTTCTTCAATCAAGTTAGCGATCAGGCCGGTCCAGCCGTTTTGATGGGACGCCCCGAGGCCGTGGCCGTCATCCCCGTGAAAATGTTCGTAAAAAAAGAAATAATCTTTGAAGTGGGGATCTTTCTGCATCTTTTCACAATCCCCGAAGAAAGGCCGCCTTCCATGCTTGTCTTTCTTAAATAAATTGAGCAGGCGATTGGAGAAAGATTCGGCCATTTCTCCGATTGTGACAGCGGGCTCCCGGCCGACTTTGATCTTTAAATCGTTCTTGAAAACATGTCCGAGACGCTCCAGCGTTTCAATGAGCAAATAATTGAGAGGAAACCAAATAGGGCCCCGCCAATTGGAATTGCCCCCTTTGATTTTAGCGATCGCCTCTCCCGGCTCATAGCCTAAAGAGACGCTTTGCAGTTTGACCGGATGTTTTTCATGGTATTTCGAAAGGCTCCGCAGTCCATATTCAGATCGGAATTCATCCGGACTCCAAATGTTCTGCAAAAACTTCTCCATTTCCTTTGCGTTCAAAAGACCGAAAACGTGTTTTGTATTTTTTCCATGCTGTACGGTTTGCACGCAGATCGAGGTCAAATCGCCCCGTTTCTGCAGCATCCATTGATACGAGTCGTAAAAGGCGGGGAACGATTTCAGCTCTTCTTCATCCCAAACGTCGCTTGCGAAAAAAGGGATGATGCCTACGAGAGAGCGGATCTTCGTTTCTTCTGTATGCCCATCCGGATATCGTAGGAAGCTATAAAAAAATCCATCCTCTTCGTTCCACATATCGTAGGAGCGCCACTGGCTCCTCCGCATCGCCGCGGTTACGTAAATAAAGTGCTGGAAAAACTTAATGCCCAACACCTCATAGACCGGATTTTTCTTCGCAAGCGTCAACGCGATCCGCATCAAATTCAAACAGAGCAGAGAGATCCAACCCGAACCATCCGCCTGGTCGAGCATGAACCCTTCGGGCAATTTTTCCGACCGGTCGGTGAATCCGATGTTGTCCATCCCCAAGAATCCACCCTCGAAAACGTTGAGCCCGCGGCTGTCGACCCGGTTGATCCACCAAGAGAAATTCAAAAGCAGTTTGTGAAAGCATTTTTCAAGGAAGGCGTGATCTTCCCGTCCGAATTTTTTCTTCTCGTAGTCGAAAATTCTCAAAGCGGCCCACGCTTGGACGGGAGGGTTTACGTCGCTGAATTCCCATTCGTAAGCGGGGATCGCGCCATTGGGATGCTGGAATTGATCGAAAAGGAGGATCCAGAGCTGATTTTTGGCGAATTCCAGATCGATCAGCATGAAAGCGAGCGAATGGAACGCGAGGTCCCATGCGGCAAACCAGGGGTATTCCCATTTGTCGGGCATCGAAAAGATCCGCATCGATGTGATATGGCGCCAGTGGACATTGCGGATCCATTTATGCGATTCCGGCGGTTTGAAATCGAGATCGCCATCTAACCAGGAACTGACATCGTATAGATAGATTTGTTTATTCCAAACCATCCCAGATAAAGCCTGCCGCTGGATCTGTTTTTCCTCTTCGGTCGCTTTTTTCGGATGGACCGATTCGTAGAAATGGTCAGCCTCTTTTTTTCGGTTTGCAATGATCTTATCGACCTCCTGCAATGGGTGTTTCATCGGTTTGTCTGTGAGGCGGAGATGGACCACAGCGCTTTTTCCCGGTTGAATCGAAGGGAAAAAATAATGGACGGCCGCCTTCGTCCCAGATGAAGGATGGACGGCTTTCGCCTCTTTTTCGATCAGATACCGATGGAAGGCGTCTTTAACGTAGGGCGTTTCATTGGGCTGTCCCCAGAGAGCCATTTTGTCGCTGTCGTTGTTGGTAAAAAGGACCTCGCCCTTTGGCGTGGCGTAGAGATAGCGGTGTCCCAGACGGTATTCAAAAAGGAGATATTTCGGAGGTTTGAGTTTCCTCTCGTCCGCGATGAGGCAAATCTCATCGCCTCCCTTCTTTTCCGAGATCGACGGCTCTTCTAATCGTTTGTCGCTCCAAGACCATTGGTTGCGATACCAAAGCTGAGGCAAAATATGGAGCGGAGCCGCCTCGGGGCCTCTATTGAAAGCTTCGATCCTGACGCAAAGATCGTCGGGACCCGCCTTCGCGTATTCGATGAAGACATCGAAATAGCGGTCTTCATCGAAAATCCCCGTATCGATCAGCTCGAATTCCGGATCTTTCGGGCCTCTCCTTTGGTTCTCCTCGACAAGGAGCTCGTAGGGATAGGCATTTTGCGGATATTTATAGAGGTACTTCAGGTAGCTGTGGGTCGGCGTTGCATCCAGGTGATAGTAGTATTCTTTTACGTCTTCGCCATGGTTCCCTTCCAAGCTATTGACGCCGAACAGGCGCTCTTTCAAGATCGGATCCTGCCCGTTCCAAAATGCTGGCGCCAAAAGAAGGACCTGGAAACGGTCGGAAATGCCGGCGATCCCATCTTCGACCCTCCTGTAAGCCCGCATCCGAGCTTGGTCATGAGTGAAGTAATTCCAAGCGTCGCCGTCAGGGCTGTAATCTTCGCGGACCGTCCCCCAGCCTCTTTCGGCGACATAAGGGCCCCATCTTTCCCAAACGGGGATCGCCTTTTGCACGTCGCCTGTCGGTTCTTGTTTCAAACGTTCCGTTTCTAAATTCATCCACCCATCCATTCGGCGAAAACAGCTGCCCCCAGAAGCGCCGCATTGTCGTTCAGGACGATCCAAACCGGGATCGTTTCCAACAGCGCTTTAAATCTTCCCTTCTCCACGAACGAAGAAAGAAAAAGACTTCCCTTGAGTTTTTCAATGATGTGAGGGGCGATCCCTCCTCCGATATAAAATCCTCCCATGGAGAGAAATTTTAAAGCTAGATTGCCCGATTCGGCCCCGTACATCGAGACGAACCAATCCAAAGCCATGGCGCAGGCCGGATCCTTCTTATGCAAGCCCCAATCCGAAATCACGGCTGAAGGATCGCGGACTTTCATCTCCGCTTCAGTATTCTCTGTAGACGAGGCCCGTCCCGTTTCAATCAAAAATTGATAAATCGAATAGAGCCCCGGTCCTGAAACGACCCTTTCATAAGAGACGTGCTCGAATTTCTTTTTCAAAAATAAGAACAGCTCAACCTCTTTCTCATCCCTCGGAGCGAAATCGGCATGCCCTCCTTCGCAGGCGAAAGGGCGGTGCCTTTTTCCATCCCAATAGAGTCCGGCCTCCCCGAGTCCTGTCCCCGCAGCAATCAAAGCCTGGTTCCCGAACTGTTTTTTTCCGGGCTGGATAAGAAAGAGCTCATTCTCCTTCAATCTGCTCAATCCGTAAGCATTGGCCTCAAGGTCGTTCAAAAGGGAGACGGGAATGCCCAAAGAGAGGCTCAACTGGGATGCATCGATGTTCCAGGGGAGGTTCGTCGTTTTGCATTTTCCATCGCGAACCGGACCGGCGACACCGAAACACGCCCTGGAAACCTCTTTATTCTGCTCTTTTAGAAACAACAAGACGATCTCTTCGAGACCCGCATAATTGCGGCTTGAAAATTTCTGCTCGAAGACGATCCGCTCATTTTCAAAGAGGGCAAGGCGCGTATGCGTCCCCCCAATATCCCCAGCCAGAATCATATTTCCCTTGAGATGCCCACCAAAGGCTCATTCAAGCAAAACCGTCATTTATAGAGAAGAGGAACAATGAATCGCAAAAGACCGCTGAATATCAGGCACATGAACAAGACGTAACAGCGGCGCCTTTGCTAGACAAGACGTAACAGGGTCTTTTGCCTATGACAGGACGTAACAGGGGCCCTTACTTAAAGTCCTATACCTTCATCAGCGCAGAGGCGCGCGAAACGCACGCAGCAGAGGTAGAGAGGACGCAGAGGCCGCGAAGCGCGGCGGAAAATATGGTTCCGCGAAGCGCGGAAAAAAGAGAGCTGCACCAATCAATCAAACAGGATGTAACAGGGTCGCCTTTGCTAGACAAGACGTAACAGGGGCCCTTACCTAAAGTCTTATACCTTCATCAGCGCAGAGGCGCGCGAAACGCACGCAGCAGAGGTAGAGAGGACGCAGAGGCCGCGAAACGCGGAAGAAAGAACCTTTGATTACCGAGCCTCAAAACTGTTACCCATGTGGGTGAATCAAAGTGTTACCTATGTGACCGATTGGACCAACGCGGCAGAAAATATGGTTCCGCGAAACGCGGAGAAGAATAGACGATTTTTATACCTCCGCGCTTCGCGGGGGAACATGGCTTTTCTGCGCTTCGCGGAAAAGTCATTTTTCTTCGCCGCGCTTCGCGGCCTCTGCGTCCTCTCTACCTCTGTGTGCGCGCTTCGCGCCTCTGCGCTGATGAAGGTATAGGACTTAATGCAGAAACCGCCGTTACGTCCTGTCCTGTGCAAAAGCCCCTGTTACGTCCTGTCTGTCATGCAAAGGCCGCTCTTCACGCTCTTTCTTATTTCTGGCTTGACGAGAAGAGACTGGGGGTTTCATGCTGGGTATTGCAATCTCTAAGGAGGAATATTTTATGAGTCAGCAACCGGATATCGGCAAAAAGAAAGCGCTGGAACTCGCCATTTCCCACATCCAAAAGCAATTCGGCGAAGGGGCGATCATGGCGCTCGGCAAACACTCGTCCACGCATGGATTAAGCGTGATCAAAACGGGCGCGATCTCCCTCGACATCGCCCTCGGCATCGGCGGCGTGCCCCGCGGAAGGATCGTCGAAATCTACGGCCCCGAATCTTCAGGTAAATCGACCCTCGCCACCCACATCGTCGCCAACGCGCAAAAAAATGGAGGCCTCGCCGCCTATATCGATGCGGAACACGCCCTCGATCCCGTCTATGCCGCCAAAATCGGCGTCAATATCGACGATCTGATGATCTCTCAGCCCGACAACGGCGAAGAGGCGCTCAATATCGCCGAAATGCTCGCCCGCTCCAATGCCGTCGACGTCATCGTCATCGACTCGGTCGCCGCCCTCGTGCCAAAATCGGAGCTCGAAGGGGAGATCGGCGATCAGTTCATGGGCCTGCAAGCGCGCATGATGTCGCAAGCGCTGCGCAAACTCACCGCCACCCTTTCCCGCAGCAATACCTGCGCGATCTTCATCAACCAGATCCGCGAAAAAATCGGCGTCATGTTCGGCAACCCCGAAACGACCACCGGCGGCCGCGCCCTGAAATTCTACGCCTCGATCCGGATGGATATCCGCCGCATCGACCGGGATCAAGAGCCCCGACAACACAGCCGACATCGGCTCCCGCGTCAAAGTCAAAGTCGTCAAAAACAAATGCGCGCCTCCTTTCCAAGTCGGCCGAATTCGATATCCTCTTCAACGAAGGGATTTCCCATATCGGCTCTCTCATCGACGTCGGCGTCGAATTCGGCATCATCGATAAAAAAGGGACCTGGTTCAGCTATCAAACGCACCGGCTCGGACAAGGCCGCGAAGCCGCCCGCGAAGATCTTAAAAACAATCCGAAATTGGTCGATGAAATCGAAAAGGCCATCCACGCTAAAATCGCCGGCGGCGCTGTAGCTCCGAAAAAAGCTCCAGAAAAATCTCCTTCGCGCGAAGAGGCCGCGGTGAATTAATTCCAAAAAAAGAAGGCAGCTTTTTGCTGCCTTCTCTGATCAGATTTCTAGAGATCCTTCTCTTTCATTTTCAATACTGGTTCGATGAAATGATCGAGGACCCCTTTTCTCATTATCCTCGCAGCGATCTCGGAGTTCTTGGCGGTTTTTCGGAAAAGATTTAGGTCTTTCCGGGTAATTAGACCTTCATCAATCATCCATGCCAATGTAGGTTGCGTGTCAAATAAATACATTCCTTTTTCTACCAGACCCATAACTTCAAAATAGCCTTCCCCAGATATTGTTTGAGATGTCAAAGCTGGAAAACTATCCATCATTTTCTTCCAAGCATCTTTTTCCTTAAAAAATTCTCGAATCGCATCGAGGCGAAATTCAAAACGGGAATAGGTATTCTTAAGTGGATGCTGCGATCCATAATTCTGCGTGATCTGCTCTCCCGGTTGAATATCTTCCAGAGCGACCAAAAATCTTCTCTGAGAGATCCCGTCAACGCCTTGAACATCCAAGTAGGAGAATCCTACAGGGAGCGCCGATGAATTGGGGAAGCCATCGTTCGCCATCGAAGCGGCGCTTCGAAAAACACGGCTATCTATCGCAGGAAAATCCGCTTCCAAATAATCTACGTTTTCGAGGTTCTCGCGGGCCTCTTCCGTGATCATTTCTCCCGTATATTCGGCAATGATATCTCCTTTTTTAATGAGATCTTTTGCAAAAAGGCCGCAGAAAGTCCCTCTTGGCTTATTGGCAACTTGAACGGGTAAAACTTCTAAAGCAGGGGGATTTCTTTTGAATTCAGGGTATTTGTCTCTATATACGAGTTGAGCGTATTTATGAATTCCCCAAAGGTCGGATTTCTGCGGCTTTTCGTACCAGGATTCAAAGAGAGCCTCAGGCCTTGCCGCCATTTCGCCAACGGTTTTAGCATCCTTAGGGATGCATGTATCCTGCATGACGACAGGGTCTTTCAGTTGGGCGCTGAATAGAGTCCGGTCGAGCGGAAAATCGTCTTTTCTAAATGGAGCGTTGAAACGCAAGAGATCGGCATAAGTCCCGCCCAGGTCATTGCGGATTTTTGGATCCGCGCCGCGCTTGATCAGCAGGCTGACGGCTTTGGTATTTCCTTTCAGGGCGAGGTGGTGCAAAGCTGTATATCCTTTCCAGTCTTTCGCATCGATATTTGCCCCGGCTTTCAATAAAGCTTCCATGGCAGCGCCATTTTCTTTAAGGGCGGCCAAATGAAAAGGGGTCAATTTGAAATCTGTAAATTTTTTATCTACATTTATGCACTTGTCCAGCTCTTTTTGAACTGATTCGTTTCTATTGTTCCAAATGGCCAACACCAGCGAGGCGCAGGCGCCTGTCAACGCACTCGGTTGAAATAAAGAATTGGTTAGAGATACCCCTCCAGAAGGGGTGATTTTTGCCAAAGAATTTAATTGAATACCCAAAACAACACCTTTAATTAATTTCGCGTTATTCTAATTGTTTTTTATTAAAAAACAAACAAATCAAATTAAAAGTAATATTATTATTCAAGTAATAGGGCGCCAAATTCTAAAGTTCATCTCTCGTTCCGCGACGCATTCTTTCGTATAGATCGAGAAGTTTTTGATATACTTGGGATATTACAAGGGATTTTTTTGCAGACTCTTTGATTAATTCGATATCCTTCTGGGTCATCAGACCTTCTTCTAAAAACCATCGAAGCTCGCTAGGAGTATCGAATAGATAATTCACTTTTTCCTGATAAATTAAAGCTGTAAAATGCTCTTCCTTCGACTGCGACGAATAGAGTTCGATTTTGCTGATCAGTTCCTCCCAAGAATTTTTCGCGAAGAATTCCCTCATAGCTGCCCTTCTCATTTCAATATGGTTTAAAGAGGAATGCTTGATTAGATGTCCAGGTCCATAATTGATTACAATCTGCTCACCGGGCTGAATATCTTCATGCGCAATGAGTATTTTTCTTACAGGGAGGCCATCGATCCCTTTAATGTCCGAATCTGTAAAACCCCAATTCAGAACTCCAGCGTTTGGGAAGCCGTCGTTCGCCATCGAAGCAGGGCTCCGGTATTTGATGCTGTCTATTGCCGGAAAATCGCTTTCTAAATATTCCATGTTCTTAAGGCGCGCTTTTGCTTCTTCGGTGATCATTTCCCCTGTATATTCCGCAATGATATCTCCTTTTTTGATCGGACTGTCCGCAAAAAGACCGCAAAACGATTCTTCTATCGGTTTTTTCTCATCGTCGAATTTTACTGGGGCCACTCGGAGCGCGGGTGGCTTTTGTTTGAAGGGTTGATATTTTTCCTCCAGTAAGAAATGGTGGAATTTTTTCTGGCCGGGAAACGGTTCAAATTGCAATTGTACGCTCCACATTCCAAACAGCGCCTCTGGTTTCGCCACGACCTCCTCCGATATGCGAACTCCCTTAGGGAGGCAGGAGGGTTCCATTGCGGCGCGATCTACGGTATGCGCGCTGAAAAGCGCGGGATTCAGAACAAAATTGGAATCGGGTTTCCTAAAAGGGGCGTTGAACCGCAAGAGATCGGCGTAAGTGCTTCCATGCGCATTCCGCAGTTCCGGTTTTGCGCCTCTTTTAAGAAGGGCGGATACGGCTTGGGTATTTCCTTTCAGAGCCATGTGATGCAAAGCTGTGTATTCTTTCCAATCTTTCGCATCGATTCTGGCCCCGGCTTGCAAAAGCGCTTCCATGGCTTGACCATTTTCTTGGATCGCAGCTAAATGAAACGGAGTCAGCTTATATTCGGTGAATTTCTTGTCGGGCGTAATGCATTTATCGATCTCTTGCTTGATCCGATCGATATTTTTATTATTCCAAATCGCCGTAGCAAGAGAAGCGCAAGCGCCGGACAAGGAGCCTGGCTGGAAAAAGGGATTCAAAGCGGAATAAACAGATACAGCCCCTGAAGAAGGGATATTTACCAAAGAATTTAATTGATTTGACATAACGACCCTAATAATTTAAGTGCCGTTATTATCTTCACAATTCAATTAATACTAAACAAAAACAGACGTTAAAAAATATATTATTAATTTTTTTCAATGATAGGGGCTAGGCGCCAAAGATAATTGGCCACTTCTTGGAAAGAATTCGTCCAGAGACCCAAATCCTTTAAATGAGCCGAAAAAGCGTTCGCTTCCTCTTCAAAGAGAAGGGCCGCTTTTTCAACGCCGTAGACAGCGGCGATATTGATCTCGCTTTTTTGACCCGCGTCCTGCAAAGCGTCGTGCAAATCGTCGGCGATCTGAAAGGCCATCCCCAAATGATAGGCGCATCTCTTCACCGCAGGGATCGAACCTGGATTCCCTCCGCCGAATAGCCAGCCGAAGAGGAATGTGATTTCAAAGAGCGTGACGGTTTTTTGATAAATGATCTTTTTTATCGTTTCGAGATCGGAATCGGGCGGATTCAGATCGAGGTATTGGCCGTTCGTCGCGCCGTTGATCCCTGCGCAACGCGTAGCGGCCTCTAAACAAAGCATCGAAGCGGCGTCGGCCTGGGACGCGAATTTTTTGTTTTCTTTCATTTTTAGGCCATTCTGATAGATCCCGCCGTAACCGGCCGCAATCAGCGTATAGCTCGTTAAAATCGCCGTGCTTTCCCCCACCGCTTTGTGAAGCGAGGGGCGCGATCTCCGTTCATCGTCGTCGTCCATGCAGGGGAGGTCGTCGGCGATCAAAGACGCCGTATGGAAATATTCGACGCTCAAAGCGGCTGGAAGAACATCGAGTCCATTCTGCAGCGCGTCGGCGATCATCAACACCAGGATCGGCCGCAGCCTCTTTCCCCCTGTAGTGAGCGCGTATTCGCAAGCGTCGCGAAGACCGCTCCGCTCTCCCATTTCTTCGATCGAACGGCGGAGCTCCGATTCAAAACGGATCCGATATAATTGAATAGTCATCTTATTTTCCACGCTGGTTTGCGCCCGCGCTTCGGACGACGGCATCCAAGATTTCAACGGGGGACCGCCCTAAAGATTCGATAGTCCCTGACTTCATAAGACTGCGGGAGGGGATGTATCCGCTTAAATTTTGCAATGGATAAGAAACGCATTCTTTACCCACCAACGTTCCTGGATTGAGGACGCAATTGCATCCGATTTGAACGCCGTCTCCAAGGATCGCTCCAGCCTTTTTCAAACCGGTCTCGTATTTTTTCCCCTCGAAAGCAAACCGCACTTCCCGTTTATCTAAACGGACATTCGCGCACTTCACGCCGGCGGCCAAATTGACCGAGTTTCCGAGGATCGAATCGCCAACATAGACGAAGTGGGTCGCGTTTGCCGAGTCGAGCAAGATCGAATGTTTCAGTTCAGCGCTATGGCCGATCGCACAAAAATCGCCGATGACGACCGATTCGCGCAAGTAAGCGCCGTGGCGAATGACGCATTTTTTCCCGATGACGCACGGTCCTTTGATGTAGACACCCGGCTCGATAACGGTGCCTTTCCCAATCGAGATCGATTCGGGATTTTCGAGATGGACGCCCTTGGGAATTTTTATTTCAATTTTACCCAATGCGCATCCGTTCAAATAATCGCTTAACGAAGAGAGCGCAGACCAAACGGGCTCTCCCTCTTTCCAAAGGGCCTTGTGCGCATAGCGTTGCAGTGAAAAAAAGAGTTCAGGGGAAACCATAAGGGCATTATAGCCTTCCCTCATTCTTAAGGCAAACAACATCCCACAACACACTTTAGAATATATCTTAGATATATATAGATATCCTCTTCTTCTGTTTCTGTTGGAATGTTGATAGAATAGGACAAACCTCAATGGAAAAAAATTGTTCACAACTTGTCGATAGCTGTTCAAAAAATCCCTTTTTTGCACAAAGGGACCTCTTATCGACAACTTTTGAACGCCTTGTGAACAAGTTATGAACAAAGCCTCCACCTGCCCTCATTTTGCCCTCTGTTCCGGATGCGAACTGGATGAAAATCTTTTCCATCCACCCATTTGGGACGACGCCCTCGCCTTTTTCCAAACCGCCGCGCCCCATCTCAGTCCCATCCTTCACACGGACGGATTCGACCAAACCCGATTGAAGGCCAAACTCGCCGTCCGGCCGCCCTCGAAAATAGGCCTTTTTAAAAAAGGGACCCACGAAGTCGTCCCGATCCCCGATTGCCGCGTCCATCATCCCGCGATCAACCGCGCCGCCGCACTCATCAAAGACGAAATCTCCCGACACAGTCTCTCCATTTATACAGAAAATCCCCCATCCGGCCACCTCCGCTACCTGCAACTCGCCGTCGATCGGGAAACAAACCGGATCCAGCTCGTACTCATCCTCAACGCCAATTCCTCTACTCCAGAAATTTCCTCTTTTTGCCGCGCGCTCCTGAAACATTCCGATCTTTGGCACTCGATCTGGCTCAATTTCCATCACGCCTCCAATAACCGGATCCTCGGAGATTCTTGGCAGCTCTTCCACGGAGAGCCCTTTCTCGTCCATACTCTCAATCGCACTCAAGTCGCTTTCCATCCCGGCGCTTTTTCTCAATCCCATCTTCCGCTCTTCGAAAAAATGGTTCAAAAAATCGAATCTTGGACGCAGCCCAATCAAAAAATCGTCGAACTCTTCGCCGGCGCCGGCGCCATCGGTCTTTCTCTCCGCCACAAAGCCTCCCAAATCCAACTCATCGAAAACAACCCCTACGCCCACCTCTCTTTCCAGGAAAGCCTTAAACGCCTCCCAGCCCCCCATCAATCTCTCTTTTCCTATCAGTGCATCGACGCAAATGCCGCCTCCCTCTCCAACTGCGACCTGATCATCGTCGATCCGCCCCGCAAAGGGCTCGAGCCGCCCCTCCTCCAAAAACTCTCCTCCCATAACAACCTCATCTACGTCAGCTGCGGCTTCGAAAGCTTCCGGCGCGACGCGCTCCACCTCCTCTCCTCCGGCTATCAAATCGAAGACCTCGCCGGCTACCTCTTCTTCCCCGGCGCCAACCATGTCGAAATCCTGGCATTATTGACCCGCCTGTGATATGCGGTAACTCATGCAAACCTTTCTGACGTGCCTCCTCATTTTCCTGAGTTCATCCGTATTCGGAGCCACCCTCAAATCGATGAACAAAAAACAAGTGGAAGAAGCATTCATCAATAAAACATCTCTATCCATTGCAACAGATAACCTGAATGGACAAACGATCGACAACACTTTTTCCATGTTTTTAGACAATCAAGGAAATATCTTTGGCAAAATGTCAAAAAAACCGGAAAACGAACCCCAATACGACCAAGGCATCTACACTATCGGCAACGACGGATCTCTCACCATCACTTGGCACCATTGGGATGGGGCCAAAAAACTCTGCGCCCAGTTTTTCAACACCCAAAACGCCTACATCGCCCTCGACTGCGATAACATCTTCCACACCGTCTTCATGAAAGATTCCATCCAATCCGGAAATCAATTAAAATAATAATTTTATCGTTTAATAATTTATTTTAATTAATTTTTCTTGATCTTCGAAACAAAATCATTAGAATTCTACCGCTTTGATTCACCCCTAAACCAAAGAGGTTTTGCAATGACTGTCACACTTGATACTGGATACGATGAAGACACAACTGAAACGAAAATCGATTTCGCTCCAACCCCCAACGCTTTTCGTTTCGGCGGCCGCGAGGTAGAAAGAGAAATTAAGCTCAACAGCACCGATGAAAAAACCGGATGGGTCACGCGCAAAACTATGTCCCAGAGTGTGGATGTCGGCGGCAAAATTAGAATTGAGGCCAAATGGGGCGATGATAGAGGGATAGAATTTTCAGCGGTTATTATGGGTCAAATGAAAGATAATACAGGGATTAAAATCAACGCAGGATTTGAACAAAATTTCGATGGAAAAGGCGATGCCTTCCTTGAGGCAGATGCTTCTAAACACTTCGATTTAGAGTTCGATTTGAAAACAAGCCGAGAGCGCGACTGATTTATGAGCCTATTCGCAAATAATAACAGCGATGTTCGAGTATTTTTCAATTTTTTTGCGGATAAGCTCATGAAAAAAGGATTTTTGATCGCCTTGTTTTTGATAACTATTTATTGCGGATTTTATTTGTTTGTTTTTTCAAATGGAATCCGCAAATCAAATACAATCATTGAGAATGCGAATTTTATTTCGTTTATTCCAATTGAGAAATGCTCCGAAATTGAGATTCCCTGCGTAAATCTAAAAATAGAAGATAAAATTTTTTCGGTGGAAATCGACCTCGGTTTTCGAGGCTGTTTAGCCTTATTCCCCCAGATCCTCGAACAAATTTCTGATAAAACTTTGGTAGGAAACACGGAAAGATATGGATTCAGGGGGATTCAACATTCGTATCCTGTTTATTCCATCCCGCAATTTGAAATTGGGGATGTGACTTTTTCTAAAGTGAATGTTCTTGAAGAAAGCGAAGAAATCTATGAAGAAGCGGTGGTTACAAAAAACAAAGAGGAAACGCTTTCACCGGAACAGGGAAAATTGGGATGGAATGTTTTTACTCTCTTCAATTTGTTGTTAGATTGCAAAAATGGTCTTATCGCTTTTTGCAACTCCACTGAAATGTTGAAAAAGCATGGATATCACATGGATACATTTGCAAAAGCACCTCTCTTTTTAGACGATGGGTTTGTCGAATTCACAGCTGAAACGGAACAAGGGCCTTTGCGCTGCATCCTCGATACCGGCTGCACTCTCAATATTATGAACAAGAATATCGAAGGAGATCCAGAGGACCTTTTGCTTGATCCAAAACACCTAATTCGGCATCAATTTTTAAAAGTTGACCATTTGGATTTGGGGCCTATTATTTTCCGATCCCTTCCTGTAAAAATCCCAGTCCATATCGAGGCATTTTTAGGTATGGAATTTATCAAAGACACACGATCTTTATCGATTTTCAGAATAGAATGGTATATATCTCTCCGAAAAATCGATTCATCTATGGATTTCTTCCTTTAAAAAGTGGCTTTCTTCTTCTCTCAAAAGTACCTCTCCTCAAAAAGCTGTAAATTCTTGACGACCTTCTTTAGAAATTTTACTATCGCTTTCCTTATGCGAAATTTCATTCTTCTATTTTTGCTCCCTCTTGTTTTGTTACGCGGGGATCGATTTTGATTTTGCGGCGCAAGAGATTGTCAATGCGGGGATGTTTTGCGATCGGCTGAGGATCAGCCCGGGATTTTGCGGATGCTTTTCGAGGCGCATAGATGGCAACCGGATCGCGATTACCTTCCCAGGCAGGCATAAAAGCGAGCTGGGTTTTGGCGATATCTTCCTTCTCGATCTAAATACTGTCTCGTGTGCGAAAAAATCGTGCGATGAATTTGGTCTTCACGCGCAATTGTTTCAATGCAGCGAACAGATCGGCGCCTTGCTCCATTGCCATTCGGTCAACAGCATCGCCCTTTCGCGGATTCTGGCTGGCCATTCTAAGCTTGTGATCGATTGGGCCAATCCGTTTTTCTTCAGCACCTGCTGCCCTCATCAAAGCCCTATTGAAATTCCGATCTTTGAAAATTGCCATGAAGTTGGAGCCATCGTGACTGAAATTTCTTCGTGTTTCCGCAAAAACCGGAACGTGTTCGGATTCTTGGTCCGCGGCCATGGCTTTTTTGTTTGGGGATGCGACATGAGGGAAGCGAGACAGCGAGTCGAGGCCTTTGAAAAGTTGTTCGAATGCGAACTCCTCGTCCGCTGCTGCAAATGCCCGCCTTAAAAAAGCATTTTCAATTTTTAAGCTGATCGATAGACTGCTTGGAAAAAAATACTACTTGGAGTCAAAAATGGGCGGGTCATTGGGTGTTGATAAAGTCGGCCATGTAGAGCTCAACGATTTGCATGTGGATCCATTTGTAATTGTTCCTCCGGGTAGTCCCACAAATTCCGATGCAAGCGTTGAAGAGTATGAAACGGAAAAAAATGACAATTTAGAGGCAGTCCTTTCTGATTGGGAAAATCCACGCCCTCTTCCGCAGACATTCGATTCCCGCGCACCCACTCCCCTTCCTGGAACGATATTTGTTTATCATGTTTAATTTCGGAACTGGTCTTTTAAAAAAATTATTTTTCTTGAATTATCTGATTTAATTCTTAGAATGTTTCTCCTGAAACGGAGAATTCAAGATGAAAAAAAGACTCTTTATTCCATTGGCGCTCCTGCTCGTATCCTTTGCCAAAGTTCCTTCTGAAGATCATTCTCCGTCGGATTTCGACGAGGCCGAAATTTTTATTTTCGATAAGCCTCTCGATGGTTCCCGCAACTTTGAAAGTACCCTAAAAAGCTTCCCTCTGCCAGAACGGGAACCCAATGAGATCGCCCATTTTGAAATGAAAGATAACTGGAAGCAAAAAGACGGGATCGTCAAATTCGATCCCGATTTTTCAGTTTCTTGGCCCTTGAAAAAACAAGAGGGATCCTCCTTTTCCTACGAACAAAAGATAGAGAAGGAAGGTGGGGAAATCAGAACAAAATTCGGCTTTTCTTTTGAGTGGGGCCGCTGATTCGATTGCGATTTCAGAACGTCTGATTATTCCCACTTGCGATGGAAACTAAGGGTCACATCTGATTCATTTATTTTGTGGAATTTCCTGTGAGTTAAATAATCCTTTAAGATGCCTATTTCTGGTTTTGTTATAGCTTTGATCTCAATTAGTTTTTTTACTTTTTTGGACAGTTTACTCGCTTTTATAGGATCTTCTTCCGAGAGGTATTGGGGGATTTTGCATCTGGCTACTAATTCGACTGTAGAATGATCCTCTCCCTCGTGTTCTATAATTCGAACGGGAAACCTATAGATCGAAGAATTCTCATTAAAAACCCACATAGTTTCATTGATCCGATCTTGCGGATTTACGACTACCTCGAAAGAATGGCCGCATAAGTCACATTTGATTGACATTGTTTTTCAAACCTTACCAGTGCATGCGTTCATTTTCGGGGGCCGTATTTCTGCGATCTTGAAGTTGAATTGGATGGTTTCATGGGGTTTCGTTTGGAAAGGTTTTTGAAATAACGATTGGCAGAGGTCCCGGATGTTTGGTGTTTTTTCTACCTGATCTGCGATAAGCCTTTCCACATTGTTTGACAGCTCTCTCGCTTCTTCATCTAAGTTTGCAGATTCGGAAAGAGACAAGGCGCCTCTGGCCTCTAGATCGACTCTATATTGATTTCCAGTAGAGGCGTTTTCAATGAGCCTTACGGGAAGAGAATAAATCGAAGAGTCTTTTTTGAAGGACCAATTGGTTTCATCAGCCCGATCTTCAGGATTTACAATCACTACTAGAGAGGAAGAGCGGAAAGTGCATTCATTTGCCATGGACCGATCCTTTTGGCGAAACAGGATGCCTCTTTTAAAATTTAGGTTCTATGTTTTTTCAATTGTCTTTTGGTATCTTTTCTCGAAAAAGAGGGAGAGGATGCCGCCAAGAATCACGAGGAGGAGTCCGATGCAGGAGAGAAGATCGGGAATATGGTCCCAAATCAGCCAGCCGAGGATACCCGAGTAGACGACGGCTGTGTAGGCGATCGGGGCGAAAGCGGCCGCTTTCCCGTGTCTGAATGCATAGGTGACCAGCACTTGGGCGATGAACATACAGAGGCCGACGCCAATGAGGCAGATCCAATCGTGCATAGTGGGAGTTTTCCACTGAACGATTGCGAAAGGGGCGGAAACGGCCGTGGAGAACAAAGCGTAGTAGAAGAGGATCCGGTAAGTGGGTTCTGTGTGGGTAAGCCTGCGGCTTGCCACGAGGGAAATGGCTAAAAAAATCCCCGACAAAACTCCGAAACACGAGGCGGCGCTGAAAATTTCAGGCCCGGGTTTTAGAACAAGAATGATCCCTGCGAAGCCGACGATCATGCCCCACCAAAGATAGCCGCGCATCTTGAGTTTCAGCCAAACCAAAACGACGAGCGGAATCCAAAGGGGTGCGCTGTTTTGGAGGAGAACTCCGTCGATCAAGGGAATTGTTTTTAGCGCGAAAAACAGGGAAAAAAAAGTCAGCACTCCAGCCGCGTCGCGCACCAAATGGAGTCCCCATTTTTCCGTTTTCAAAGTCGACGGGCCGTGGTGGACCGTTTGTGGAAGTGTCAGAAGAAAGAAGATGCCGTTTTGAAATAGAAGGATGGCCGAAACGGGAATCTGCGGATCGAGAAGCTTGCTGCACGCTCCCATCAGAGCGATAAAGAAATAACCGATCGTGCAGACGACGGCGCCAAGCGTTAGGTTCGGCTTATGGGTGTGCATCTATTTTTCGTTTTTACAAAGCCAGCAGTCGGCGAGATGATCGTCGACAAGCCCTACCGCTTGCATAAACGAATAGATGATTTTTGACCCCACAAAAGTCATCCCCCGTTTTTTCAGATCTTTGGAAAGCGCATCGCTCTCAGGGGATATGCAGGGAAGATCTTTCAGGCTCTTGCGTCGATGGACAATCGGTTTTCTTCCAACGAAATCCCAAATGTAGCGGTCGAAAGAGCCGAATTCCTTTTGGATTTCCAAAAAGGCAATCGCATTCCGCCTCGCGGCGTAGATTTTGAGGCGGTTCCGGATGATTTCTTTGTTTTGGATTAGTTCTTCTAATTCTTCGTCGCTCATCGCGGCCACTTTTTTCGGATCGAAGCGGTGGAAGGCTTTTCGATAGCCATTGCGTCTTTTCAAGATGATTTCCCAGCTCAAGCCCGCTTGCGCCCCTTCGAGAATGAGCATTTCGAAAAGGTGCCGGTCGTCGTGCACCGGAACGCCCCACTCTTTGTCGTGGTATTCGGCGTAGAATTCTTTGCCCGGAGCCGAACCGAAGCATCTTTGTTTATCCATGTTTTTTCTCGTGGTTGAGGAGCCATTCTTTGCGGGAAATCCCTCCTCCGTAGCCTCCGAGGGCGCCTCCGGTATTGATGACGCGGTGGCAGGGGACGACGATTGCGATCGGGTTGGCTCCGTTTGCCTGCGCCACAGCTCTAAATGCGGAAGGGTTTCCGATGGCGGCTGCGAGTTCCGCATAGGAACGGGTCTCTCCATGGGGGATTTTTCTCAGCTCTTCCCAGACTCTTTTTTGAAAGGGCGATCCGATTTGAAACAGAGGAGTTTTGAATTCTTTTCTTTTCCCTTCGAAATATTCAGCCAATTCCTTTTCGATCTGCCGGATTGGCGCTGTGAGGCCGGGGACGATGGGAAGTTTTGCTTTTTTCCGCAGGCGTTCGATTTCCATCTCCAGCCCGCGCCGGTCGACGAATTCAAGGAGATAAAGAGCCTCTTCATCTGCAACGGCAAGCATCGGGCCGAGAGGGGTGTCGAGCCAAGAGGCTTTTAAGACTTTTTGATCGCCGCTTTTCGATGGGGCGGATCCCATGATCTTTGAAAAAGCGTCCCGAAAACCGCTTCCGGACTCATAGCCGCTGGAGAGTTGCGCGTCGATCACCGATTCCCCTTCCCGAATTTGTTTCATAGCAAGACCTAATCTTCTGGCGCGGGCATAAGCGACAAAGGTCATCCCGAAACGCTTTTTAAACTGCCGCCTGGCCGTCGATTCGTCGACAGAAAGCTTTTTAAAATCGCTCTCTTTCCATTTTTTTTCAGGGTTCTTTTCTACCTCGTCGACGAGGTTTTGCACAAGCTTAGAGGCGAAATTTGGATGGGAAAGAGGTTGGCATCTCTTACAGGGTCGATACGAGGCCAGCAGCGCGTCTTGGGCAGTCTCGAAGAACTCGCAGTTCTCGATTTTGGGTTTTCGGGCCGGACACGTGGGGCGGCAAAAGACGCCTGTGGTCTTCACCCCGACAAAGAACACCCCTTCATAGGCTTTATTTTTATCGACCAAGGCTTTGTAATATTCTTTATTCTTTCGCTCTATTGCCATCTTGCGCCTCCTTTTCCTTTTATTTTAATCGATCGGAGGCAAAGCCGGCGCCGAAAATCAGGCGCCGATTTTCTAGGACGGTCTTTTGCTTTCGTCCAGATTGATGAAGGAATCGTATTGGTATTTTAATATTGGGAAATGTTGATAGTACGTCGACCGAGAGCCGTGCGTTTTTTCAAAATCGGAAAAATTTTCGTTTAAAACGCGTAAATCGACCGAAATTTTGTCTCTGAGCTTTCTTTTTTTAGCCACTTTGTTCTCTTTTCCGGGTTCGCCCGGTTTGACCGGGGAAATTTCCATGTATTCACGCATTGTATTTTGCACTTCTTTGAAGAGTTCCGGAATGCTAGACGCTGGGGTGTAACTTTGTACAACTTCACAGAGGTCTACAGGGAGATGAGCTGAAAGAAGTTTAGTTAATTGTTCTGATCCAATCGAAGAGGCTGTCATAGTTTTGTCGATCCGTATTGTTTTGTTTTTTCTAGTAGATTCGGAGCCGGTTATTTTAAAAACGGCTCCGGTTTCCTTCGGGGGTGCCGCCGATGACGGTGCTATATCGATGAGCTAATTCATCTGAATGACGGGAATAATAGCAGGGCCGATCGTAAGCATTCGAAAATTCAGAGAAGGATTCCTTTAATTGAAGAAAATCATCTGTCAGGCGTTTCCCGATCTCGTCACTCTTTTTATAAGTCATTAATGCACGGCTTTGTTTGTTAACATATCTACTGTTTGCAAAACGTTCAGGAAAATAGAGGGGCAAATTTCGAGGAACATGGGTGTATTCTAAAAACGTGTTTTGAATTCTGCTGATCAGTGGTGCAATGGTTGAATTATCAATAACATACTTTTTAACGATCTCTATCAAAACCTGAGGGAGATAAGGGTCAAGAACCTGTGTCAGGGAAGATTTTTGAGCAACAACTGAAGAGGCAGACATAGTATTATTTTGTTAAATTTCAGTAACGATAATAACTGACAATTGACTAATCATCAATAATCAAAAATTATTACTAATAAATTCTCCAATTTGTTTAATGGCTTGCCGCCCTTCAGGGATTTTTGAGGCGAAAAGATGCCAGCAATGGACCATTTCCGGCCATTCTTCCAGGGTGACAGATACCCCGCTCCTTTTCGCTTTTTCCGCTGCGGAGACTCCCTCGTCCCGAAGGAGCTCATGGGCCCCCACATGGATAAGAAGGGGGGGCAGTCCATGGAAATCGCCGAATATAGGGGAAATCAGCGGGTTTTTTGGATCCTGTCCATGCAAATAATCTTTTGCAGCTCCTTTCAGCCGCTCGATCCGCATGAAGTCTTTTTCTTTATTCTTTTCGATCGAATCGAAGGAAAACGTCAAATCGACCATTGGGGAAATGCAAACGGCGCAGGCAGGCTGGGCGAGTTTTTCTTCTTTCAGCTTGAGGCATAGCGAAAGGGCCAGCCCTCCCCCTGCCGACGATCCGACAAGAGCCGCGCGAGAAAAATGCCCCAAAAGCCAGCGATAGCTTTCCAATGCGTCCATCAGAGCGGCAGGGAAAGGATGCTCTGGCGCGAGCCGATAGCCAATCCCTAAGACCGCCGAGCCGCTCGCCCTGGAAATCCTCCCCATCATATCGCGATGGCCATGGACGGAACCGGCGTTGAATCCACCCCCATGGAGAAACAGGATTGGCTGATTTCGATCGGCGCCCGGCGCCAGAGCCCAGCAAGCGGGAATCGCTCCGATCTCAAATGGCTCAAAGGCAATGTCCGGTTCAGGAGGATATGCGGCGAGAAGTTTATCGAATCCCGCTCGGATCTCACCGATCGGAAGATGAGCCGTGGAGGGCCTTTTTTTCAATTGTTCAAGCAGCGCCTCGTATTCTTTGCTAGCCATATTTGAAACCATCCGATAAAAATTAACTCATGAAAAAATTTGCCTCGTCCCAAGGGGAAATCTTCTACTCCGTCCAAGGATCTCCAGGAAACGGAGACCAAGTGCAAGGCTCCCGCCCTTTTCTCCTCGTCCACAATTCAGGCGGCAGTCATGAAATGATGCATTATACTGCATCGCACTTTTCTAAATTGGGAAAAACGGTAGCTCCCGATCTGCTCGGCCACGGCTTAAGCCATAAAGCGAAAATCGAATACACGGTCTCCGCCTATGCTGAAAACCTAATCGAGCTTTGCCATCATGAATCGATGCACGGCATCGTGTTTATCGGCCTCAATTATGGCGCCGACATCGGCATCGAAATGACAAAAAAATCTCCCGGCCTCATTTCCCATCTCATCCTCATCGAACCGCCGCTTTTTATGGAACCGTGGATCTACCAAGTCGTCGAACAGCAAATTAAAAACCTGGCCAGCCTCAAAGACGCCCATAAAGAGAAGTGGGACCAAGAACTTGTCGAAGCGGTCATCACCCGAGCCTCTTCCAATGACCGGGCCATTGCCCTCAAAGCGTTGAAATCAACGCCCGCTTCCGTGAAAGCCTCCACGTTTAAACACTTGTTGGAATGGGACAAAAAACATACCTTCCTCTGTTCCATCCCCGCTCTTCTCATCCAAGCCTCGCACCCTTTCTGCACGGAAGAAAAGGCCCGCGCCGTCTTCTCCCATCTTCAAGTGGGCCGCGTCGTCGGCTCCGGCCCCTGGGCCAACCTGGAAGTCCCAACCCAAGTCCACTCCATGATCGACCGGTTTTTGGAATTGAACCAAAATTAATCGTGTAAAAATTCGTTCAGGATGAAAAACAGCTCTTGAGGTTTTTCTACAAACGAGAAATGGCCGCAATCTCGGATGACGGTTAATTGCGAATGAGGGATGCTTTTGCGCAAGTTTTCGGCTGCAATCACAGGAACGGGATCCTGATCTCCATGGACGATTAAAGTGCCGCACGCGATTTGTTTCAACTCGCTATGAAAGTCGAAAAATTTGGAAATAAACGTTTCATTGAAAATCCCATAAGTCCGGATCCAATTCCGGTTGGCTTCGGGAGACGCACGGAAATGCAGCGCATCGGCTTTTTCTTCCTCAACGCAGTAATGGCGGAAAAGAGTTTTAAAGAAATTTTCAGCGGCATCGGGATCTCCGGCCAAATATTCTTGAGAGTTCTGGATCTGCGCAATATCTGCGATGAAGGGAGCCATGCGGCGGGTCCATTCGGCGACAAAAAGGGAAAAATCTTCCGAAGAGGCCGTCATAGAATTGAGCAAGATGAGTTTGTTCACTGCCTCGGGATGCGCCGCTGCATATCTCATTGCGACGAGTCCGCCCCAAGAATGTCCGAGAATCGACACTTTTTCAAACCCGAATTCGCGGCGGACGGCGTCTAAATCCTCGATTGAAACTTCCAAAGAAAGTTTTTCTGCAGCTCCATCGCACTCCGACCTTCCGCCGCCCCGCTGGTCGTAATAAATCACTTGGCGGCCCTCGGCCAATTTGTCCATGTAAGGACGGAGATAGTCTTGAGCCATTCCCGGCCCTCCATGAAGGACGATCAAGGGTTCTCGCCCTGCTTCTCCCTGGCCTAAAACTGTGCAAAACAATTTCGCTCCATTCGTCTCGACAAAAACCGAAGTCCCGTCCAGCGAAAAAAGAGAGACGTTCAACGTGAGAAAGAAATAAAGCCAGAGCTTCACAAAACTCGCTTTTCCACAGAGGTTTGGAGGGCAAGCTTTTGGCTTTGAACCGATCGGCGCTAACATAGAATCCACCCATTTTAATGGAACAAGGCGGAAAGCTTACACTAGAGAAGGACTCTTCTCAAATTTTTTAAGGTTGAAAAACAACAAGAGCTGCGCCGCCGCCGGGGGCGAGATAATCCATCGCATATTTCCCTTCAAGCTTATCGAGGTTCGGTCCAACTACTTTGGAAATTATGACGTTCTGACCTATTTCCCAGTTGGACGTATGCCACACATGAGCGAAAGCGACATTTTCCGGCGGCATGACAAGCCATGAAGATCCATCGTTCAAGAGGATCTGAAGACCTGTTTCTCCTTGGGTTAAAGCCGTGATCTGATAGCAATTCAGTTTTTCTTTGTCGGTCGAAAGAAGTCCCCACATGTCAGCGCCTCGTCCAACCAAATGGTAACAAAGTCCATCTCCCCGCGTCTCGACTCTAGTGCGTGAAACAGTATCTCCGACGGCAAATCTCGCACGATTGTAGTTCCAATCTTGATAAACAGTCCCATCGCTCAACACTACATTTCTACCATCGACGGAAACCACTAAAAGCTCAGCGTAGCTATCTGGACTTAAATGTTCGAACTGTGTTTTTCCAATATTAATTTCTTGGTAATAACAAACTTCGCCAATCATAAAAAACTCCTTTTTATATGTTACTATACATAAACATTAAGAAAAATTAAATCTAATTAATCTATGTATTAGACAAAAAATGAATTTATACTCTGAATCCACCTTCCAAAATCGTTTTCAGAAATATATAAATTACTGAATAACAATGAGATAGTATCGAAGTTTAGAATCTCATCCCAAATTTATTTCCCGATTCGTATCGACGCAAACCCAGATAAAACAGAAGAAAAGCGGCTCCTGTGAAAAGCGCGGAGGCGGTGAGTAGAATCGCCATTTTTTCAAAAGAAAAACTTCTCAAGAGTTCAACAGGGATGTAGCCGATCAGCCCCGCGGGAATGACCGTGAACATCACGAGCTGGAGAATTCCCGAATAAATGTTGGTTGGATAGAGCGCGAAAAGAAAGAGCGAATCGAGATATTTTTGCGATACGGATTCGATCGATCCCAGCCAAAAGGTCAAGCTGTGGACGATGACTCCCATCGAGGAAAAAATAATGGCTCCGCACACGATCAGCAAAAGGATCAAAGGGAAAGAAGAGGCTTCGAATCCGCCCAAAGCAAGAAGGATAACCGCTGTCATGAGGTGGCCCCATCCTTTCGAGCGGGATTTGGAACCCATGGCATGGATGAGAAGATTTTTGGGCTGCGTCATAAACGGATCCAAATCGCCATTGAGAATGATCGCTCCGAGATTTTTGATCCCTCCGAAACAGACATTGGAAAGGCCATAAGCGCCCGAAAGCATCGCCATGGACGCCGCCATCTCTTTCAGACCCCAGCCGCCAATCTCGTCGAATTGCTTGAAGAAAATCCACCAAAGCGAAAAGAAAATGAGGTTGTTTCCGATCATGAGGGCCGATTCGAGCAAAAACGCGCCCCGCACGCTGATCGAAGCGCGGATGCTCGTCCGAAGAAGAGAAAAGAAGAAAATCAGATTTTTCATCCCCCCTCGATATTCAAAATTCTAAGTCCTCTGCGGTAAAGGAGCAAAAGACATCCCGCTCCCAAAAGACCCCAACCCAAAAGGGAAACCGTTACATGGAGAATTTCAGGTGCGGAGAAATCGAGGGCCAAAGCGCTCCGCTGCCCTAAAATAGCTGGGAATGGCGTCCAGTAGGCGATCTTTTGAATCCAAAGAGGATAGACTGTCAAAGGGAGGATCAAGCCGCCGAGCGCAAAAAGCATCTTCTCCCAAATCCAATTGAACGGCGCCACCTCCTGCAGCCAGAAAGCGGAAAGGCCGACGATCATTTGGAAGATCAAACCTAATACGCCTGCGAGGATCCCCAACGCAACTAAGACGATCACTCCAAAAGCGCTGAATGGGAATGT
Organism: uncultured Chlamydiae bacterium; assembly: GCA_963713105.1. GTDB lineage: Bacteria > Chlamydiota > Chlamydiia > Chlamydiales > SM23-39 > CAVQKJ01. The sequence continues at coordinate 92,388 of CAVQKJ010000001.1, read as the reverse complement.
ACCCGCCTGCCACCAAGCAAATAAAAATGCTGCGGTTCCCAACACAGTCAGATGGACCGCGAGCATCCCCAACCCTTCGCAGAAAACGCTCCCCAAATAAGAGATCGGACGCGGCAGCAAATAAGCCAGCCTTCCGCTCCGCAAATCCTGTTCCATGTCGTTTTGCAAATCGGGGATCGAAATCAACACCCATTCGTTCAGCGCGATGTACCAAAGAAGCCGGTTTGGATCGAGATGGGCCGCCCCCATTTTCACAGCCGCGATTTTCCAAAGATGGGCGAACACCAGCAAGCAAGTCAGCAGAAAAAGGGCAAGGCCGACCAGCCCTTTGTAATTTTTCAAACTCTGGATGACAGCCAACCGGAAGATGTGCGCGTATTTACCCACGATTCGTTCCATAAAGAGTCCGGATGATCTCTTCCATCGACGGGTCTTCGATCGTCAAGTCCTTCAAACCGGTTTTTTTTAAAACCGCTTGAATCACCCCATCGATCGTCGTCTTCTCTAAATCTACCTCGCAGACGAACTGAAAATTGCCATTTTCCAGAACCTCGACTCCCGCCAGCTCCAAATCCACCCTCTCCACATCCGTCGCCAGCGTCAGCACTTTCTTTTTGACGTACGTTTTCCTTAAGTCTTTGAGAGCGCTGTCCCGAATGATCGTCCCCTGATCCAAAATAATAGCCCGTTCGCACACCTGTTCGATATCCGCCGTATCATGCGACGTCAAAAATAAAGTCGTCCCATATTCCTTTGAAAGCCGATTCAAAAGCCCCCGGATCTTCAGCTTCGCGTTAATATCCAACCCGATCGTCGGTTCGTCCAAAAACAAAATCTCCGGCTTGTGGAGCAAACTCGCCACCAATTCGCACCGCATCCGCTCTCCCAAAGAAAGCTGCCTCACCGGCTTTTCGAAAAAGGGACCGATCTCAAAAATCTCAACGAGCTCCTCCACCCGTTCTTTATAGATTGCGTGGGGGATCTCATAAATCTTCGCCAACAGATCGAACGTATCGGACGGAGGCAAATGGTGCCAAAGCTGCGTTCTCTGCCCGAACACCGTCCCTATCCGATATCCCAAAGCCTTCCGATCTTTCCAAGGCACCAGCCCCAATACCTCGACCTTCCCGCTCGTAGGATATAGAATCCCCGTCAGCATCTTGATCGTCGTCGATTTCCCCGCCCCGTTCGGCCCAATGAAAGCGACCCGCTCTCCCGCTCTCACTTCGAAAGAAATCTCCCGAATCGCCTCCACTTCCCGCTTCCGACTTACAAACAGCCCCTTGACGGCGCCCCAAATCCCCGGCCAAGACTGCCTGACGACAAAGTGTTTTGATAATTTTTCGACGTGAATGACAGATTTCATCCCGAAGATATTACTTAAAACCGAATTAATCGAACAGAAGGGGGAATATAAGATAGTAGATCATCAGAAAACAGATGAAATATTTTGTTTTAACGAGAGATGATCTGATTGCATATCAAACGCGTCGATCAGTTGCACAAGATCGACAGGGTTCTCACAATTCCTTATCCCTTCGTTTTTCGTAAGAGCTTTTAGCTTTTCCCTCTCTTCCATTAATTTTGCCTCTTCCCCGGTGATACCAAAGGGAGCTCCACCTTCCGTATATCCAGCAATAAATTGAAAGTTTTTCATCACACTCTGGCTCGTCCAAGTATAGTGCTGCATTTTTTTCTTGCGTTTTCCCATGTTTTGCTTCGATGCAGATCGATTATTTTGAATGATAAATCCACGCGAAAATATCGGGCAAATGTTCCCAAAAATACTCGAATGGTCGGAGATCTTTTACCTGATGGTGCAGCATATTCTTCCATTCGGATAAAAACTCCGATCTTTGAGGGTGTTGCTCAATCGTCACTAGATTGGGAATTGGCATTTTTTTAAAGGCGCATTTGCCTTTGAGCGATTCTAAAAGCTTGGCTATATCAGTAAGGCGATGTCTGTCTTGATAAAGATGAACGACGTCATATAGATCCCTGGGACGAGCCCTTTCCGCAAGAGCACGTAGTTTTTCGGCAAAAATTTCTTCATAGGAATAGCTCAAAATTTGGGGCTCAACGCTTGGCCGATCAGAATAGTCATGAAAAATCACTCGCTTTTCCGGACTTGAGCACAATTTGTTCATTAGCTGTGAGATCGAGTTTAATAGAAGGATAGGGAGCTGGCTGTTTCAATGGACCTCGATAGGATAGCTTGCCTTGCACTGACAGGCTGCGATGAGGATCTAAGGAGATCAGATTTTCAGGGATTTCAATCCCCGACTGCTCATAGACCCACTGTGCGATCTCTTTTAAGATGGGCCTCAGCGCCTCTTCTTTCATTTGCTGAGAATCCAGTAGAGTGAAGTCCAAATCTTCCGAAAATCGATACCGATTAAAAAAGCATTTTTTAAGACATGTGCCACCTTTAAAAACCCATGAATCTCTCGTTTGCGGATGATTTTGAATGCCGATCAGCATCCATCCCAAAACATAATCTTTTTCGATCGTAGAAGATTGTAATCCAAACTCTTTTGCTTTTCGAGAAATTTCAAATTTATTAATCATTCTTTTAATCCTTCAGGAATCCATAATTTCCATTTTTTTATGAGACGCTTGCCCTTGGACGAAGGATCTAATTGGGAATTTCCTTCGCTAAGGTGTTCTAGACAATATGTAATCCAATTAACTTCTTGCGGCTTTATTTTTGATAAAATAAAGCCTAGTCTTTTGAATATTGTTTTGTTTTTCATCTTGTCTGCATATTGAGTTAATATGTTTAAATCGCAATTGCTTGAGGATAGATATTGTTGGAACAAATCAATCACAGAACGAATCCCTCCTCCAATGGAAGGATCATCTAACATATCGATGATTGTTTTATGAGGATCGGACACTTGGACTTTCATTTGATCTTTCCAGATGGTCTTGAGTCCAAACATTTTGTCGGGCGCTGATTTTTTTATCAAAAATGCTAATCCTGCAATGGACTGCTCTTTCTGATTTAGGCGTCGAGAGGTAAAGACGATGGTCGATTCGAAAATCTGTTCGGTGAGATCCCAATGCTGGGCCGCAGACCATCCCCCGATATAGCAAGGAGAAAAGATTTGAGAGGCTATTATCCATGGATCAAGGAGGCCGCCATCGGGAGTTTCTGCAGCTACATCTACCGGGAAATATAGCCCCCGCCTGACTCTTCGTAGCCAGCCATTTTTTGCCCATGAGGATAGGTATAGTCTTGCCTGCTCTCTTGAGACGTTTAATGTTTCTGCTACTAAACTTACTGATATACAACCTTTTGAATTGCGAAGCACGTCTGAAAGCCTCTTACGAGACAATTTGCCCAGCCCTGCCAACTCATCCATGGTACATCCAATGCGTTAATCATATTTGAAAATATACGTTATCCATGATTTAGATATACCACATTGGTATATTTTAACCAAAGAAAATAGGCATTTTAGAATATTTTTAGTGATTTCAATATACCTCGATTGACTTTGGGCATTTTATGCAAGTGAAATGGGTTTACCAAAATAGTCTTATTCTCGAGAATATGCGTGGGTAATGCAATGATCGCTAAAAGCTTAGAGATAAAATTTAAAAAAGCTTCTGTTGAATATAAAACGAATGTTTTGAAGTGGCTCGAAGAGCCTCATATTCAAGAGTTTTGGGATAACAGCCCGGAACATCGAGAAGATATTCTTATCTTCATGAAAGGAAGACAAGAACCGTCTCCTTATTGGAATGGGATATTTGATTACTGGATCGGGTTGGTAAACGACGAGCCATATTGTTTACTGATGACCTCAGAAATCGAGCCTGCTCAATCTGACTTGCCAAAAGTTTGGAGAAGTCACCTTTCAAAATCGGGAAGGACATTCAGTGTCGACTTCATGATTGGAAATAGAAAATATTTGGGCCGCGGCCTCGGAGGTCCAACCTTAGAAGCTTTTACACGGTTCATTCAAGAGACTGTCGATCCGTCAATCGATACATTTTTTATAGATCCGGCGGATTCCAATCCGAGAGCTAAACATGTTTATGAAAAAGGGGGCTTTATAGTTGTTGCCACTTTCCATTGCGATTTCGGAGGAGAAAAAAATGTTAAGCATTATCTCATGGTAAAAAATTTGCCCTTTCAGGAAATAAATAAGACTTGAACTGGTAGTTCGACGATTCCTTCAAAAAGAGCCTCTTCTCGAAGAGTTCTATTGGGTCAATAATGGCGAAAAACAGCTAAAACGTGTTCTTTTCTTTATAGCGGAAGTCAAAGGACAAGTGCACATTCAAGACCAAGAGATTATTCATGGGGAATGGGTTCCTCTTTTGCAAGCGGCTGGGAGAATCGCCCACCCCGAGGGGAAAGAAACTTTGAAGCAGGTAGAACAAATTGTCCAAGCAATCCGGTAAAAAACTTTCGTCCCTTCTATTTGTGAACCACACCCATTTTTTTAGCTTCAGAGAGCCAAGGTTCGTCTTTGATTGTTGTGGATGGGCCATGTCCTGGGAAGACGACAGTATCGGGAGGAAGTGTTGCTATCTTATCCAGGCTTGGCCACATCCGTTCCTCCTGGCTGGTGGGAAGGGTAAGGGATCCTATTAAACCTCGGTAGAATGTATCCCCTGGAAACAATGTTTTCTCTTCTTCGCAATAAAAGCAGACGCCACCTGGCGTATGGCCTGGAGTGTGGATAACCTTGAAGGAAACTTTTCCCACTGTAAGAAGATCGCCATCTTTGATCAGGTGATCGGGTGTTGCTCCTTTCGATTGTTGGTACGGCCATCGGCACCCCATCGCTTCCTGGGTTTTCCAGATTGCCCCTGTCTTCTTCATGCATAAATATAGGAAGAGAAAACTCTCTTTTAATTTTGGCTGCATCGACGATGTGATCCCAATGGCTATGTGTTATCCAGATTGCTACAGGATTAAGAGAATATTGTCGCACAGCCTCGAGAACCATCTTGAAGGTTTCCGTTCCTGGATCAACAATGACGGCATCATGTGTATCCTTGCACCAAATTATATACATATTTGTACCATAGGGTCTTGGGGGGAAAGCTGCGGGGACGCAAAGAACATTCATGATGTGTCCTTCTATTTTATGTATCGTCTGTCCGTCATATTCAATTAAGCTATCTAAGGGTGTCTCTGCTCTCAACCCAAGTAATGGAAATACAAGAAACCAACTAAAAAATTTAAAAAAATTGCCCATTCAGTATGAATCCTGTATTTGTGCGTTCCCTGCCACATGTCCGGCACGTGAGGCGAAAATTGATGTATGTGCAAACAGGAGAGTCGAACGCTAGTCGCTAAGAAAAAAGAATCTGGGTGATAGGATTTGAACCTACGACCTCTTGCACCCCATGCAAACGCGCTAGCCAAGCTGCGCTACACCCAGATAGTCAGCCGATGGCGGCGAGCCCTTCGAATTGAAAGTCGGCCTTTTTGAATTCTTTGACCCCATGGCGGGCGCACTCTTCGACGATTTTTTCCAGCGTATCGCCAGGATGGAGTTCCAGCGCGGTGATGTCGACGGAGATGGAGGCGGAAAAAACCACGCCGTTCCGAAGACCTTTGACTTTGAAATTAGCGAAGATCGCGTCTTTTTTACGGGTGACGTTTGTAAATCGGATTACGTTGTTCTCAGCCAGATTTTTCATCGCACACTCGTTTTAGGAAGGGGTAAGTTTAGGAGGTGGAAGAGCTTTCTGTCAATAAAGAGCTTTTCTCGTATGGAGCTGTCAAATTTGCTTTGAGGCTGTGAAAAAATTGATACCCAGCCGCTTTTGCGAGCTTTTTGGCCCCTTTTTTGCTTTAAGCCTTCGGACAACTCTCTTCGAGTTGCCCTCGTCTTAAATCAAAAAAATTGCAGAAAAATCTCATCAAAATCGGTGGAAGTCTCCATTTTTTCACAGCCTCTTTGCGCTCAAAAATCTCAATTTTCCCTCAATTAAAAAATAAACTTAAAGATAATGCTAGTATTATTTAAATGATTGGATTTGTATACTGATTTAATAAGAGGTTGTTATGAAAATATATCCGTTTAATTCAAAATTAGAAGGTGTTTTGGTTGATAAGTCTGTGGGAATGGATCCTATCGATGTGAAAATTCCGCCAACTTGCAATGGGAATAAAAGTTTAGCCCGGATGAGAAAAGCAGAAGCCCATATGCAATCGAACATACAGGCTATCAGTAATGTAAAAACCGATCCCGAAAAAGCGTTTAATTCCGATGAAGCAATTGAATGGGCTTCAAGAATATCTTTCAAGCCTGGATCCAGAATCTCCTATCGTCCAAAGAACCGCTCAGAGCGCGGTATTTGTCTTGGAAAGAAGAATGAATTCCAAGGAACCATTCGTTAAGCCGCAGTCATGGAAGGACTATCCAATCGTTTTAACTGGGATCAGCGAGGGGAATAAATCCACCTATCTTGAAGGAAACGAGCTAGTGACGAGAAAAGAATGGAATTTCACTTTTTCCGTACCGGATATAAAAGGCTTTTACGGCGCTCCGGAGAATTTTTCTTTTGTCTTCGCATTTCAAGAAAAGCGAAATCCTGCAAACAATCCCTGGTAGCATAACTCTTTTCGTAAAAAACCTTCCTTGATAGCCTTTTCGAGTATTTGGGGGAAGGATGGCTGCTGTGATGGATAGAATTGCCTATATGGATGCGAGTTGGCTGGAGAGATTGGGGGAGAGTTCAAGAAGCCCTATATGAAGGAGCTGGAGGCTTTTTTGGCGAGGGAGATGGAGAGCGGCGCGGTTGTTTATCCCCCTTTTGAGTTGGTATTCAATGCTTTTTGCCAGACGCCGTTTGAGGCGGTGAAGGTGGTCATTATGGGGCAGGATCCTTATCACGGGGAGGGGCAGGCGCATGGGCTTTCTTTTAGCGTGCCGAAGGGAGTGCCAGCGCCGCCGTCGCTGCAAAATATTTTTAAGGAATTGAGGGATGATGTAGGGATGGCGATCCCGAAGCATGGATGTTTAGAGGGATGGGCAAGGCAAGGGGTGTTGTTGTTGAACGCGACGCTGACTGTGAGAGCGAACGAGGCGAAGTCCCATTTTGGGAAGGGATGGGAGGTTTTTACGGATAGGGTAGTGCAATTGGTGTGCGAGAAGAAGGAGCCGGTCGTTTTTTTGCTGTGGGGGAAGTCGGCTTTAGAGAAGTTTCAGCATATTTCAGCTTGCGGGACGGGACGGCATCTGGCTTTGACGGCGCCGCATCCTTCGCCGCTTAGCGCCCATTCGGGATTTTTCGGCTGCCGCCATTTTTCAAAGACGAATGAATTTTTGAAAAAAGCGGGAATTAAGCCGATCGATTGGTCTTTAAAAAGCGAATAGTTTCTTATTTTTCTGAAGCTTGCTATTTTTCAGGAATATGACTTCACCTGGAAAAAAAAAGCTCTCCCTTTTTGCCGTCTTTTTCACGTTCTTCGTCGATAACTTGAGCTGGTCGATCGTATTTCCTATTTTCGCTCCTTATTTCCTCGATCCGAACAACCGTCTTTTTTCTCCCGATGTGTCGAGCGCTGCGCGGACGACGATTTTGGGATTTTTTTTGATGGCCTTTTCCCTGGGGCAATTTTTGGGCGCGCCGGTCATGGGAGAATATGCAGACCGGCATGGGCGGAAAAAGGCGTTGGCGATTGGGGTGTTCTTTACTTTGGTGGGATTGGCTTTGAGTGCTTGGAGCATGCAAAGGGAGAATCTGGTTTTGCTGTTCGCCGGACGGCTGATTACCGGTGTGTTCGCGAGCAGCACTTCGATCTGTTTGGCTTGCGTGAGCGACTTGAGCGAGAACGAAAAATCGAAGGTCAAAAATTTCGGATATTTGTCGGTCATTGCGGGGCTGTCGTTCGTGCTGGGCGCGTTTTTGGGAGGCAAATTGTCAGATTCGACGGTCTCTTCTTCTTTTTCACCGAACTTCCCCCTTTGGCTGGCCGCTGGCATGACGCTTGTGAATTTTTTGTTTGTGATTTGGGGATTTAAAGAGACGTCGCACGTCGATCTTTCGGCGAAATTCGATTGGCTCGAATCGTTCCACAATATCAAAATGGCCTTGCAAACGGAAAAAATCAAACGGGTCTATGCGGTCTATTTTTTATTTTTGTTTGCTTGGACGGCGCTGTTTCAATTTTCTCCCGTTCTAATGGTCGCAAAATACGCCTATACGAATTCGAATATCGGCGATTTAGCTCTGTATATGGGCGTTTGCTGGGCGATCGGTTCCGGGTATTTGAATAAAATGCTGCTCAGGCATTTCGATTCCTTGCGCATTTTGGAGTGCTGCTTGATCGGCTTTACGATTCTTTGCGGCTTGTTCATCATCCCTATGCATCTCTATTTTGTCCTGACCGTTCTCGGTCTTTGCGTCATTCTCGGAGGTTTGTCTTGGCCCCTTTGCACAGGGCTGATCTCGAGTCTCGCACCAAGCCACTTCCAAGGAAAAATCCTCGGAGTCAGCCAATCGATCCAATCGCTCGCAATGGCGCTTTCACCTTTGATTTGCGGGATGGCGTATACGGCCTCGCCTGGATTGCCGTTTTTGATCGGCGCTGCTGCGAGTTTGATCGCCGGCATCATCTATTTTACCTTGAAAGAACGGTGAAATTCGCTTAACCTGGAAATATGTCGATCGTTGAAGGAAAAAAAATCACCATCCGCATCCCTCGCTTTTCTTGGGGGTCGTTGCTCACTGTTCGTTTTGCTCTGATTGTTTTCCTCTTTTTGTCAGCGGCCGCATTTTCTTTTTGGTACACAGCTCTCCGCCCTTTTCTCTGGATTTCAGATGCCCATGTCGAATCGTTTTCCGCTGCTGTGAGCAGCGATATGGCGGGCCGGATCGCGGAAATGGGGCCGGATGTTGGAGAAACGGTTGGAAAAGGGAAGCTCCTTTTTGCTTTGGACCGGGAGATGATTTTAATTCAACAGAGATTGGCGCAGGATTCGGTCAATGGATGCAACGATGAGATCCGGTCGGAAAAATTGCGCATGGAAAAAGCGATGAACGAGTATCTGGCTTTGAGTTCCGAATCGGAAATCGGGGCCGATTACTCCGACGCGATCGCGAAACAGCTCGAAATTTTGGAAGACGCCCAAGTAAAGTCGGAAGCCGCTGCATCGGATCTCACCGCCAGTAGAAGCAAATTGTCATTGCTTGAGCTGCAACTGAGGAAACTGGTTTTTTCCGCTCCCTTTGACGGAGTTGTAATTAAGAAAGGGAAGTCATCCGGAGCCGTCATATCCTATGGGGACGAGATTTATGTTTTGAGCGATCCTTCGCGCACATGGATCGAAGCCCAAGTTCCCGAATCGGAGCTGGGCCGCGTTTCTGTGGGCACTTCGGCGCGGATCCGCCTTTCTGCCTATCCAAATAAAGAATGGAAAGGAAAAGTGACCTGGATCGGGCCTGCCACTGCTTCTAAAACTTCCTCAGCCCCTTTTTCAAATCAAAAAGAGACAATCCCGATAAAAATTTCTATAGAACCTCTCGACCGCTCTTTAAAACCGGGGCTTTCCGCCCAAATCGGTTTGAAAATCTATTAATTCTGGTATTATAGCCGGCATGCAACTGCCAGAAGAACTACAAGCCGCTATAGATAATATTGTTCAAAATATCCCTGCTTCCGCTTTGAAAAAAGCGCGTGAAATGCTCACGCTGACCTATCGGGAAGGAGGGAATTCCAGATCGATTTTTCACGACGAAGCGCAGCGCCTTTCCTATTTAGGCTCCCGCATGCCGGCGACCTATGCAGCGGTCCGAAAGGCGCTGGAGCAGATCCCGGTAGCTTTTAGAGAGTCCTTCAGGGGCCATCTTCTCGATCTCGGCGCAGGGCCTGGCACGGCCTCTTGGGCTGCGGCGGAACTTTTTCCGCATCTCAAGAAAATCACTTTGATCGAGAAAAGCCGAGAAGCCATCGATTTGGGAAAAACGTTGATCCGATTTTTCGGCAAATCGCGCGTTGCTAGATGCCGAATGGATTCACCAATCTCTTGAAGAGACGCATATGCCCTCTTCCGAACTGGCGATTTTGTCGTATGTTTTAAATGAATTGTCAAATCCTGAGGCGTTGATCGAAAAGTGTTGGAATCAGACCTCTCTTCTCGTCATTGTCGAACCCGGGACTCCAAAAAATTTTCAAATGATTCGAAAAATCAGACAAAAATTGATCGATTTAGGAGCGCATATCGCAGCGCCTTGTCCTCATGCTTTGAATTGTCCCAATAACTGGTGCCACTTTTCCGCCCGCCTGGAAAGGAGCCGCCTGCATCGCCTTCTGAAAGAGGGAACGCTTGGACATGAAGATGAGAAATTTTCCTATTTAATCGCAGCTAAAACTCCATTCCCTAAATTCCGATCCCGGATTCTCCGCCATCCTCTCAAACAATCGGGCCATGCGAGGCTCTCTCTTTGCAGCGATAACGGAAATTTGGAAGAAAAAAATTGTAACGCGAAAGGAAAAGGAAATCTATCGTCAGGCGCGCGATGCGGAATGGGGCGATCCCTGGCAATGAAGAATGTAAAGCAGGTTTACATACACTATTGCAGACTGGAAATTTTTTTCTGGTAGCGTTTTTCAAAATAAACCGACAAGACGGCCCCGATGACGACTAAAACGATGCCGGCGCATGTGATGAAATTCGGAACGTTTTTCCAAATGATCCAATCGAAAAGTCCGGAATAGATCACAACAGTATAAGCGAGCGGCGCTAAAGTGTCGGCTTTCCCGTGGCGAAGCGCATAGACGATGATCGTTTGCGCCGAAAAAGTGAAGATTCCAACCCCAAGAAGAAAGATGAAGTCTTTCCAAGAAGGGATCGAAAAATGAAAAAGAGAGAGGGTTCCCGTGGCAATCGTGCCGATTAAAAAATAATAAAAAAGAATCCGGTGCGTCGGTTCAGTGGATGCCAACCGATTGACAGAAATCAATGTAAACCCTGAAAAAAATCCCGAAATAATTGCCGATACGATACCCAGAGAGAGCGGTTCGATCCCGGGTTTCAAAATCAAGACTACGCCTAAAAATCCAATCAGGATGCCCCACCAAAGCTGACCCCTCATTTTGATCCCCAGCCAGAGGAATGCAATCAAAGGCAGCCAAAGAGGCCCCGTGCTTTGTAAAAGAATGCCATTTAAAAGAGGGATCGTCTCAAGGGAGAAGAAAAAACAAAAAAAACTCAATATGCCGGCGACATCCCGCGCCAAGTGCAAGCCGATTTTCTCTGTTTTCAAAGTCTTCCACCCCTTCTGGATGATTTGAGGAAGGGTGAGAAATAGACAGATCCAATTCTGAAAAAAGAGAATCGTAATGATCGAAATTTGTTTATCGATGAGCTTGCTGCATGCGCCCACGGCTGCAGCGCAAAGATAAGCCAATGTGCAGAAGAATGCGATTCCGATTAAATTTTTTTTAATTTCGGCCATAACGGGTGAGTGTATTTTTTGTTTTTGATTTTGTCAAAAAAATAAAATTTAAATATTTATTATTTTGTTATTATTGAGGATTAATATTATCTCTGCTGTTATAATTTACAATGGATAGGGAAAGGGGAAGAATGTCAGAGTACGAAGGAATTCTCAATCGTTTGCTTTCGGCGCCTTTGAGAGGGCAAATAAAAATTGACTTTGACACAAAAAATAAATTTTACGTCCTCTCTGTTCCTATTTTTTCCTCCCATTCAGGAATGCCTCAGAGCCTATTTTCTTATGTGGATGCGCGAAAAACTCATGAATTCAAGCCCCATGCCACTACTTTTCAAATTCAAAATATCGGAGGGGTGGACAGGGTCTGTCTGATGCAGAGGATCTCTTTTTCTTGTTTTTCTTACCCTGCATTGCGTCTGCACGTGGACCATTTCTGGAAAATGGCCCGCAAATGCCGGACGATGCTCTCCGAAATCGCCCTCGAAGAGAAGCTGGAAGCCGCGCTTAATCTGGCTTCTGATTCTCAAGACCTTTAAAAAACTTATTTTGGGATCAATTTAGCGCGTTGGAAGACGATCGATTGCGCTTTTTTCGATTGTTCCATGATGAATGGGTCAGAATAATAGTCCATCAGAGCTCTTTGAGCTTGGATATAGCCCAGCTCCCCGTCGAACCCATGTTTTTCCATGACGGATCTATGGAGAGGGAATAAAACGGTGAGAAGCCGCTGGCGTCTTTCAAGCAAAGAGGCCTGATCGGAAAGGGGCTCTACAGCTCTGTCGATCTCTTGTAAAAATGGCTCTGAGGACATGGCAGAGGCAATGTCTGCGATTAAAAGACTGGCTTGCTCTAATGAGATTTGTTTCAGTTCTTTCAGATCGAAGGCTTTTTCAAAAAGGAAGATCCATTTTTGTTCGTTCAGCTCCCTCAAAGCCGGATCTTGCGCGGACCTGCGCATGAACTGTTCGTTGAAGTTCGCAAGGGCCGCCTGATCGCTGCCGCAACCGAGGTTTTTGACGGCTTCGATCTGGATCGGCAAAATCACTTCTAAAAATTTTTGCCATTTATGGATGAGAGGCGCATCGGAATTGCGGATCGCTTCCAATTTGGATTCTTCTTGTTTCAAGCAGGCGAAGATCCTCTCTTGGGCTTGAAATAATTCGCTCGCATGAAATGTTTTCATTTGGCTTTCCGAAGCAAAAAGGGATGAAATCGAAATAAAAATTAACAAAATTCTTTTCACGACAAGTAGAATAAATGGAGAGTTTGCTGCGATCAAGAAGAAAAATATTTTGATAAAAATAGATCCTCTTCGTATCAGGATGGAATAGACAGTATTCAACTTTTGGAGAGAACATGATCGAAATTCATCCAGTAATATATCCAGTCATTTCACTAATAGCGGGAATCGTTGTATTGATTTTTCCCGCCATCCTCAACTACATCGTCGGGATCTACCTAGTCTGCATCGGAATTTTAGGAATCATCGGACAAACAACTTGAGGTTTTCATGAAACCTATTTTAGAAAAGCACACGCAAGCGTTTATCGATCACCTGAAGTCGATGGGCGGTCCTCCCATTTATAAATTGCCGATCGCACAGGCCCGCAAAGTGTTGGACGACCTTCAAGCGCAGCCTGTCGAAAAGCTGCCCGTCCGGATCGAAGATCTGATGATTCCTTGCGGACCCGATGGGAAAGTATCGATCCGGATCGTCCGTTCCAACAACAGCAATGGATATCTGCCTGCCGTGATGTATTTTCATGGAGGGGGATGGATTTTGGGAAACAAAGAGACGCACGATCGGCTGATCCGCGAAATCGCGCACGGGTCGAATGCGGCTGTCGTATTTGTGAATTTTACCCCTTCTCCCGAGGCGCACTATCCGAAAGCGATCGAGGAGGCTTACGCCGCCACAAAATATATAGCCGAGCATGGGAAGACGATGCATCTGGAAACTTCCCGCTTAGTCGTCATGGGCGACAGCGTAGGCGGAAATATGGCGATCGCCGTCACGTTATTGGCCAAGGAAAGAAAAGGGCCGAAGATCCATTATCAGATCCTTTTTTATCCAGTGACCGACGCCAATTTCAACAACGGTTCTTATAAAGAGTTCGCCGACGGGCCTTGGCTCACCAAGGCTGCCATGGAGTGGTTTTGGAATGCCTATGAGCCCAATGTGGCAAATCGAAAAAAGCCCACAGTATGCCCCCTTCATGCCACTGTAGAGGAACTGAAGAATTTACCTCCTGCGTTGCTCATCACGGATGAAAACGATGTTTTGCGCGATGAGGGAGAGGCTTACGGCCGTAAACTCTTGGAGGCAGGCGTTGAAGTGGCGATGGTCCGTTTTTCAGGGACGCACCACGATTTCCTTCTCCTAAATCCTTTGAAAGACACGCCGGCTACCCGCAGCGCGATCGGACTTGCGAATGCGGCCTTGCAAAAGGTGTTTTCGAATCAGATGTCTACGCGTCAAAAAGGGGTTGCGTAAGGGGCTTTCTTTTTGCAACTGCGAGACAAGCCGCAGCGCCGGCAGCCAATAAATAAAGGCCCGGCGCCCAGATCCATTCCAGGGTTTGAAACAGCCAAAGGCAAACGGCAGAGCAAGGGGCTCCGATCAACTGGGAGCCCAATGCGCTTCCAAACGAAAGAACTGTAAAGCGATGCTCTACGGGAACCTGTTCGAGAGCCCATGCGTGGTAAGGGGCCGCGAAAGCGACGCCGAGCGCCACGATCGCCATCCGGACTAAAACCACAGTGCCGATCGACGCCCCGTCTAAACAGCAAAAGAAAGGAATCGCTCCGATTCCCGCAAAAAACGCGGCAGAGATCATCATCCTCTCTTTTCCCCATTTCATTGCGGCCAGGCCAAAAATGGGCAGTAAAAAGAGATCGAACGCCAAAAGGGCGGTGTTCATCCGCATCAGCTCCGATTTTTCTATCGAGGTAACGAGAGGGATGAAACCGTTCATCAAAATGCAAGGGATGGCGTAGGTCGTATAAGAAAATCCCGATGCGAAAAGGATGCGGAGAAGAGGCCCTTTTTCTTTTTTCAAGATCTGAAAAGCATTCGCAGGGATTGCCGCAGGGCTCTTCGGCATCTGCAACCGCAAAAACACTCCAAAAAGGGCCGTCGCTCCTCCAATCCAAAACAAGACGCGCCATCCGTTTTCCACCCATCCCCATTGGCTGAAAAGGGCGACCAGGCCGGACGCCGCCAGAATGCCTGCAATTGTGGACACGTCGTAAATGCTGCTGAAAAAACTCCGTTTAGATTGAATTGTATTTTCCAAAAGGAAAATCGCCCCTCCAGACGCTTCTCCCGCGTCGAAGAAATTCTGCAATAACCTTCCGAGAGCAAGACATAGAGGCGCCCCAATGCCGATTTGGGAATAGGTCGGAAGACAGCCGATGCCAATTGTGGCCAACGCCATCCCCAGCAAAGAGTAAAATAAAGCCTCTCTTCTCCCAAAACGGTCCCCGATCCATCCGAAAAACAGCGAACCGAGAGGGCGGGACAAGATGCCGAGCGGCAGCATCCCATACGTTAAGATCAAAGCAGTCAAAGGATCTTTCTCTTCGAAAAATAGAGGCGCGATAAACGGCGCCAAAAGGCCGAATAGGGCGCGGTCGTAATGCTCTAAAAGATTGCCGATCATTCCGGCAATGCGGAAACGGGACACGTTTCACTCTCCCTACGCTAGTATGACCCAGATCAGGTAATGAGAGTTGATTGCCTAGCAATCTTTCAGCCCCTCGATCGGGGCACCTCTGGTGATTGGATAAGAGGATATCAGATCTTCATTTTTTTTAGCGGGAATCTTTGATTTGGATGAGCGGCTCGAAGGAGCCGGTTCGTTTTCGAATTTTTCGAGGATCTGCTGGGGGTGTCTTGGGGAAATGGCCGATGGAGGGAGGATGAAGCCCCGTTTTTATTTGGGGCATTTCCTAAGATTAATTATTTTTCCGATTGATTTGATCTAAGAATGCTTCGTATCCGCCGTGCTTTATTTTTATTCCAATCGATTTTTTCAAATCGGCAGCGGGACATACCATTTCCGCATCATGGTCTTCTGGATCGCTGTCGAACAGCACAGTTAAATTCCTATCAAAACTCGGGATGATGGCTGAACTGGTATAACTGGTTTGGCCCATACCCAAAAGATGTTCCTTTCTTATCACATCCATCGCAGAATTAGAATTTTCCGTTTTTGGATTGACCGCCTGGCCCAACATTTCATCATAGGATTGAGCTGTCTTCTTAGCTTCTTTTAATACTGTATTTATAAACGATGCCATTTTTACTCTCGTTAATTTGTATTATTGAATAATATATTATATCAGCTTGATAGTTTGTAATTCAATCAATTTATAATAAATATCCTTTATCATAAGTAGCGAATAATTAGACGTATGCTGTCCCGATATTTCAATTATCAATAGAGGGAAAAGAAGCAGAAGTTCGAGTTTGCCGGGAAAGGAAGGGGTGGACTTCTTGTTTTAGGAATATATGGACTTGGGCGGGGGCGGCCCCGATGAGACGGGAGGGGTCGAGGAAGGGGCTGATTTCGACGGGTGAAAGGGAGAGTTCTTTTTCGATCTTTTCTAGGATCTGGTGGGGGTGTTTTTTGGCGAAAAGGGCGATTTGGCGCAATTTTTCGTGGGCGTCTTGGCGGCTGGATCCTTTCTTTACGGCGAGCATGAGGAGGTTTTCCATGGCGAGGAGAGGGGTTTGTTCCTGGAGGCGTTGGAGCGCCAGATCGCGGTCGACGGACAAGTGGGAGAGGAGATGGGAAAGGAGGTTGAGCAGCGCATCGGCGCCGAGGAACGATTCGGGAATGGAGAGGCGGCGGTTGGAAGAGTCGTCGAGGGACCTTTCGAGCCATTGGGTGGCGGTGGTGTAGGCCGGATTTTGGGAGAGGGACATGACGAAGCGGGCGATGCCGCAGATCCGCTCGGAGTAGATCGGATTTCGTTTATAGGGCATGGCGGAAGATCCGACCTGCGCTTTTCCGAAGGATTCGAGGATTTCTCCGTCATGGGCGAGGAGGCGGATGTCGGTAGCCATTTTGTGGGCGCTTGCGGCAAAGGATTCGAGGGCGTTCAAGAGATTGAGGTCGATTTTACGCGTATAGGTTTGGCCGGCGATGGGAAGTGATTTTCGCAAAGCCAAATTCATGCGCGATCAGTTTTTCGAGTTGATCGACTTTCGTTTTGTCCCCGTCGAAAAGGGCGAGGAAGGAGGCTCTGCGTGCCAGTTGCTCCTTTCGCGCCGAGAAAGGGAAGCGAGGCGATGAGCCGCTCCCAATCGTGGGCATCGAAGAGGAAATCTTGCAGCCAAAGGCAGGCCCGTTTTCCGATCGTAGTGGGCTGGGCGGTTTGATAATGGGTGTAGCTCAAGCAGGGAGATTGCGGCTTCTTTTTCAGCGAATGAGGAGAGGAGGCGCATCACATGGACGAGTTTGTTCAAGAGAAGCTGCAGGGCTTCTTTCATCTGAATCAGGTCGGTATTGTCTGTGACATAACAAGAAGTGGCTCCCAAATGGATGATCGGACTTGGCTTCCGGGCACTGGTCTCCGAATGCGTGGATATGGGCCATGACGTCGTGGCGGAACCGCTTTTCGTATTCAGCCGCTTTAGCAAAATCGATTTTGTCTACGTGCTCTTCCATTTGCGCGATTTGTTGTCTTGTAATGGGAAGGCCGAGTTTTTGCTGGGCTTTTGCAAGAGCGATCCAGAGCTTGCGGAAGGTGGCGATTTTATGATGCGCGGAAAAGAGGATAGGACATTTCAGCGACTGATATAGCGCGCCGAAAAAGGACTTTCATATTCTTTTTCGGAGCGCATCATCTGAACCTATTGAAAAATTGGAATTTTATTTTTCAATTAATGATTGAATCTGCGCAAGAAGATTTTGGATTTGCCTCTTGTCTTCTTCACGGACTACGCAGTGGGGATTTTTCAGCATTTCACGCGACCTTTTTAAGAAATTGATCGCATGCTGCGAGAAATGGGGAAGTCGTTTGTCTTCTTCGGCCAGCGGAAACTCTAGACGGATCAAAGAAAGGAGTTCTTGTTTCGGCTGTCCGTGATAGTTTTTGACGATCGTCCTCTTTTCTCTCGAGAGAGCCGGCGCGGCTGGCCAAACTGTAGACGGCTTGGCGCGGCATTTGGTCGAGTTTGGTATGGAGAGAGGGGGGAAGCAGTGTATAGAATTCGATAATACTGAAGAAAATTATAAGGAGTTTGACGGTTGCCATAAGTAGCAGAAAAGCCAGGCGGTGAATGCTCCATCTCTATATTTTTTTAAAATTTCTTGCGCTCGTTTGATCCTTTCGCCGTGGAGGATGACCGCTTGGTTTGTGATCGCTTTCACTTCAGAAGTGATCGCCATCAGCGCTTTGAGATCGGCATCGACTTCGTAGCTGTCGCTGAAACGAAAATTTTTCAGGATGGTTTCGATGTCGCAATTTTTCTTTTTCGTTCAGCGCAGACATGCGGAAAACGCCGGAAAAGCTCGATAAATCTCCATTGTTGGAGCGTTCGACGAGAGCGGTCATTTTTGGCTGCTGTGTTTCTTTCTGCTTGAACCGCAGATTGAGCAGATCATTGAATTTCGACATCATCAAATCCTCTTTAATATTTCCGTTGTGAGAGCCATGTAATCGATGGAGGCGCGCGCTTTGGGCGCAGTCTCAAAAATCGGTTTGCCATAAATGGTTGCCTCAGATACTGCGATATCGCGTCTGACTTTTGCTTGCAAGAGTTTTCCTGGAAATGTTTGTTCAATGACTTTTAAAAACGCGTCGTTGCTTTTGCCGCGCGGATTCCAAAATGAGAGCGCGACGCCGAGCACTTTCGTTCCGTGCCTCTCGGAAATATTGTTGATGAAAAGAGATAGGCGCTGCAGTCCTTTTACGCTGTAAAATTCGGGCGTGGCGCAAACGAAGGAATATTGTGAAGCGATCAGAGAAGATTCTGTCAGCCAGCAAAGAGAGGGAGGCGTATCGATCAGGACAAAATCATAAGGAAGATCGCGCAAGATTTCTTTGAGCCGTTCGTGAGAATAGCGGTCTGCGGCAAGCGATCCGGAAACTTCGACCCGTTCGAGCCAAGTATCGGCGGGAATGATGTGCATGTTCGGAATGCAGGTGGTCAAAATCACTTCCTGGAGCGTTTTTTCTCCTTGCAAAACAGGCGCCATGCTGTCTTGTTCATCCGGATCGAAACCGAGCCCGGTGGTCAAATTGGCCTGCGCATCGAAATCGATCAGAAGCACTCTTTTTTTGTGGAATAAACAGAGGGCGGCTCCAATATGGAGGGAAGTGGACGTTTTCGCGGTCCCTCCTTTGAAGCTGCTGACGGAAATGACTTTCATGATCTTCTCTTTATGGAGCTATAGAATATGGAGACATTAACGCGCGTTCGTCGCGTTCTTTTACGACTTTAGCAAGAAAATCTGAAATGTCAACTTCTCCATGCACGACATTATCGCGTGTGCGGAGAGCGACGGTTTTATTTTCCACTTCTTTGTCGCCGACAGTGAGCATGATAATTGGTCTTTAAGAAGCTGCGCGTTGCGCACTTTTTTGCCGACCGATTCGTTGCTGTCGTCTACATCGCAGACAATGCCGAGCTTTTCGATTCTCTGCCGCGATTTCTCTGCGCATATGGAATGTGCCGGTCGGCGACGGTTGCGATTTTGACTTGATAAGGGCTGAGCCAGAATGGAAATTTTCCCGCGAAATGTTCGACGAGAATGCCGAAAAATCGCTCGATCGAGCCGAAAATGGCCCGATGCAGCATCACGGGCCGTTTATGAGAGCCGTCGCTATCGACATATTCGAGTTCGAATTTTTGCGGAAGAGACATATCGAGCTGGATTGTGCCGCATTGCCAATATCTTCCGATCGCATCGCGGATGTGGATGTCGATTTTCGGTCCATAAAAAGCGCCGTCCCCTTCATTGATCCGATAAGAATGGCCCCAATCGTCGAGAGCGCCTTTCAATCCATTCGTCGCGTTCTCCCATTCCTCGTCGCTGCCGATCGTTTTCGATTTTTCCGGACGGGTGGAAAGCTCGAGTCGGTAGGGAAGTCCGAATGTCATGTAAATCTTATCGGCCAGATTCAGAAGATGCATGGATTTCATCGCGGATCTGATCGGGCCGCATGAAAAGGTGGGCATCGTCCTGGTGGAAGCTTCGGACGCGGAAAAGGCCATTCAGAGCGCCTGACGCTTCGAAGCGGTGGACGTGGCCGATTTCCGCGACGCGGAGCGGCAATTCCCGGTAGCTATGCGTCGCTGTTTTGATAATAGAGCATGCAGCCTGGGCAATTCATCGGTTTGATCGCATAATCGCGGTCTTCGATGTGCGATGTATACATGTTTTCGCGGTAATGGAACCAGTGGCCTGACCGCTCCCAAAGCTCCTTGCTCATCATCATAGGGGTTTTGATTTCGATGTAGCCTGCGGCTTTGAGGCATTCGCGCAGAAATTCGAGGAGGCGGTTCCAGATGATCAGGCCGCGCGGATGGATGAAAGGCATCCCGGGAGCTTCTTCTTTAAATGAAAAAAGATCGAGCTGCGTGCCCGAGCAATTTGTGATCCCGTTTTTTCGCCTCTTCTAAAAATTGCGAGATATTCTTTCAGTCTTTTTTTATCGGGAAACGAGATCGCGTAGATCCGAGTGAGCATTTCCCGGTTCGAATCTCCCCTCCAATAAGCCCCTGAAGTTTTCAGCACTTTGAAAGCTTTGATCTTGTTGAGCGCCGCCATGTGAGGGCCGCGGCAAAGATCGAAAAATTCCCCTTGGCGGTACGCGGAAATAGGCTCTTCCTCGAAAGCTATCGATCAGTTCGCATTTGAAAGGATTTTTTGAAGAATGCTTCGCGCGCTTCGCTTTTATTCGCGAATTCGATCCGCTGCGTTTTGAAATTTTCAGCTAGAATCGCTTCGACTTCTTTTTCGATTTTTTCGAAATCCTGATCGGAGATCGTCAAATTGCCAAAATCGTAGTAAAATCCATTTTCGATGGGAGGGCCGATCGTCGGCTGGGCCGCGGGCCAAAGGCGCAGGATCGCTTGGGCTAGGACGTGCGCAGAAGTGTGCCAGAAGACCTCTTTGCCCTGTGGGTCGTCGAAATTCCAAAATGCGACCTCGTCCCCATCGGAAAGTGGGTAATTGAAGTCGCGCAATTTGCCGTTTACGCTGACTGCGACGGCTTGGTCGGGCGCAGTGAGATGGAGTTTTTCTGCGGCGTCTTTGGGAGTGCCGCCTTCCGGAAGTTCGACGATTTTTTGATTGGCCTTGACTTTCATAGGGATCCTCAATGAAAAATTAGATACAAACCTGAGTTTTGGGTTCGTTTCCCTCGGAATCAAGCGAGATTTTCGATGAGATTGATTCGATTTTTTCGAAGATCATAGCCGAAGGCGCTATTTTCGAGGAAAAATCGGATCAAGATCGCGAAAAGATCCTTGAGGCCGAGTGGATTAAACCCAAAACTCAGGTTATTAGTGTACTAGATCCAGGAAATATAGCAAAAGCCGGATGTAAAGCCGCTTTACAATTTGAAGAGTAAAAAAAATTTCTGTAATAGGGGCTTGTGGATCAGAATCGATTTCAAGAATTTTTTTTGTCCTCTCTGCATGCCGCTGGCAAAGGATCTCTGGTTGAAAGGCTCGATTTAGTCTTCGATGCGGAAATTTCCTACTATATGGACCTTTGCCCTCTGCAGGACTCTCTCCGTTTTCGGGCGCGGCATTTCGGGTTGCGGATTGCGAATTGGCTGATCGAAGAAACGGGGGAATTGAACAAAGAGCGGCTGGACGATTTGATCCGGCAGCTCGGCGAAGGATTTCATCTGATCGGACCCCGCCGCGAAGCGGACGCCTTGATCTTCGCCCATTTGAAAAATTCGCTTCGTCTTTTAAAAGAGGAGAAAGAGTATGAGATTTGGCTCAAAAAATTTTCTCCTCCTCTTTGCCATAAAAAAGCGGAAGCGATCGTCAGGGAGACCCTTTGGCCCGAGCCGATTCGAAATTTGCAGGTTTTTCACATCCGCAGAGCGGTCTTGGCAGCCTGGCTGACTTTGCTCAGGCAGACGACGGGTTCTTGTTTCGCGACGGCGCCCGCCATTTTGATCCATCAAAATTATCCGCCTCCATTTCTTCAAAGACATTTACGAGCTGCTTACCACCGGAAGACTGAAGACGGTGATGATGGGCAAAGAGTATATGGTCCCTATGAGTATCAGTTCGGGTCTCGCCGATCTCCAAAAAACTCTGTCGGGATTTTCTTCGCTGGAGAGCCTCGCTGCCTCTCCCGGACTGATTCAAGCCTTTGAAGCGGGGGGTATTTTAGATTCGGGCCTTTCTTTAGCGGGAAAAATAGGGGGACTGCTCCAATTGTTCCACGATCGGGAAGTGCCTTCGACTCCTGAAAAACTAATCCGCACCGTTTTGCTCGAAAGATGCGGGTTGACAGAGGAGGATTTAGAAGACGAGGCATATTTATCACGGATTCAAATGACCCCTCTTTTGGCCAGGCAGTCGGCTGTCTATTATCAAAAGCCGAGCGAACGGGCTCAAAAAGTTTCCGATTGGAAAAAAAGATTCGGACAAGCGTGCACGGCCTTCCAAGCGTTTACCGAATGTTCCCTGCTTAGGACCTGGGAATATACGATTGCCTCGTTTTGCGACGTAAAGATCGATTTCGCGCGCTGGAATTTATATATCGGACTGGGTTTCAACTCCGATCAAAAAGGGGGAATCGGTTCGTTTCTTTATCGCACCATAGACGCCCTTCTTCAAAAAGCCAATCAAGATGCTTTCCGTTTGCAGGAAGAGTACGAACGGGCCGTCGGTGCAGTCCGTGCCACCGAGGCGATGCTATCCAACGCAAGCGATGCCCAGAGGAATCAATTGCGGGGCGAGCTCGTCAGTTATGTACACGCAGTCAATACGATCCTTGAAATGAGGGACAAGGCTGCAGCAAAAGCGCAAGCGATCTCTGAATTTTTCTCATCCTTGTTCAAGCAATACGACGAAAAATTGCAGGAATATTTTCAGGAACTGTTCGATCCGTCTCTGATCGGCGAAGAGGCCCATCTTTACGACGATAGTCTGGCAGGCTTTCGATTGGTCTATAAGCATGGAAGAACCGACGCTTCCCAATGGACGCCCATTCATTCAGCAGAAGAATACATCGACTCGCTGCGCGATTTTTTTTCTTCCATGGAAAGAGAGATCGCCATCCCCCCTCAATTGGATTCATCCTTCCTTTCGGAAATTACGACAGCGCTGATCCTATTCATCCAAGAACCGGAATTTTTGGACTCTGCAATGGAGCGCTCCAAACAACACGGCCGCAGGTCTCCTTGGGATTATTTCTCCGGGGGCACCATGGAAACGCTTTTGCAAGCCTATTGCGGAAGGGAAAAGCTCTTTACCGAAGTGCAAACGGTGCCCCATTCCGAGGAACAATTGTTGGAATTTTTAGCTAAAGTTAAGGATCATCGGGAAAGCCCCCTCTTGATGCGCTCGCCGACCCATGCTTTTATTTATTATCCCTCCCTTCTCCCAACAAATAGCGAATCGCTCATCGAGATCAACCGGAAAACGGTCCGGAAATGGGCATTCGACGAAGAGATGCAGGAGTATATCGCCCATCGTCTGGCCGATCGTCTTCCCGCGCTCGAAAAACCCCTTTTCCTCCATTTGTTCCGCCAACGACACGCGGCAGGCGCCTCAGCCCAATTCAGGCTGCATCTCATCGACGCGCTGCTTGCGATGAAGGATTCCCGGATCAAAAATCGCGTCGCCCTTGTCGATTCCCTCCTTTACGAATCGGCCCCTCTTCTCAAAATCGATCAGGCGAAACAGATTCTAGCCGAAATCTTCAGACAGATTGAAACCCGATTTTCGCTCCCCGCGAATCGATTCGGGCCTGCTCTGCAGCGTTTGGAAGGATCCTATATGGGACCCTACGAAATCCACCAAGCGGCCCTTTTCATCCTTTTGAAAACACTTCGCAATCCTTTATCCAAAATCGATTGGGAAATCGAAATCGCCGCCATCTTGCGCCGCCTCGAATTCTGCACTCCCCATCCCATTCTCTTTGCAGATACGAACTGGTCGGGCTGGTTTTTTGGATTGATTGTGAACGTCGCCACGGGACATCTCGAACTCTGGAGATTGAACAGAACGGCTCTTCAAGGCTTTCCCATGTCCGACTGGAAAGAATGGCTCAATGAAAAAAACACTTCGCCCTGGGTCATTCTCCCCAAAGAGGAAGAATATACAGCGGCTTTCGGACCCTAAAAAAAATTTGATTCGCAGATTATGGGTTTACCAGTACCACTTTACGTCTGCCATCAACCCATGGTTGTCAATATGGCTAGAGAGAACATGAAGGTACTTATACTCGATGCCGATGTCCAAACCCCTCCAGACATTGGTATCGAACCCAATGATGGCTTGGGCGGCGAAATTCTTGGTGACTTTGTCGGATGGCAAGTCGTAAGAGGTCAATTTGGCATGCTCCGTCGCATATCCGATGCCAGCGCCGAAAAACGGCTTCCAGCACCAATAGGGGATTTCGTATACGACGTTTCCCATCCAGGATAAAGACCAAATGTTGTTTTCGGGATTGATCTTCAGCCCAAAATAGTCGACGTAATCGACGCTATTATTGCGATAGGACACTTCAAATTCCAAAGCAGCGCCTTGTGGAAATTGATATCCCAAAATCGCGCCTACTCCATAGCCCATATCTGTTTTTGGGACGTATCCGTGGAACGGATGGGTGATTGTCCAATTGAACCCTCCTTCGACTCCGAGATAAACGTTGGTCCATCGCTGCGAACGATCGCAGCAATTGATGATCTCGCAGCAGCAAACGACTGGCTCGGGCTTTGCGCATTCTTGGGTTTTTTTTACTGAACACCGGTTCATAGCAATGCGATCATCCAGGGTTGCGTCCGATGGATTTGAATGAATAGGAAATGGAAGAGAAAACAGCATTGTTAAAAATAAACACACAAAAATTTTCATGGCGATCTCAGGTTCTTTGAATAATTTTTAAGCGCAATCATTTGTTTTTCTCAAGTTTTTTTTCGGCAGACAAATTGCAATTCTCTTGAAATGCGTTTAAGAAAAAAATATATTTTTCTCTTCAATAAGGTGATTTCCATGAAAAAAATTCGCATTTGGCTCTCTCTGATGATCGCTTTCCTGTTTTTGATTCGGCCGGCGTTCGCTGAAACGTTCAATCAAGCGATCCAGCTGCAATTAGCGGATGTAAATGGGGCGCCAGTCGAGAACACTCAATTTTGGGTGACCGTCCAAATCGTCAAAAAAAAGAATCAAATCACCCTCAATTTCCCCACGATCAATTTCCAGGTTGGCCCTTGTGCAAGCCAGGATTCCGACTGCACAAATCCAATGCCCGGATATCTCGTTACGACCGCAGGCTATCTCCCTCCTGAATTAAGGCCGAATACACTGACGCCGATCTCATTGAATGCAGCCTCGGGAGACGGACTTGCTCCGACAACTCCATCGGGAAGTGCGCCGGTTCCTCCGACTGGCTTCATTGTAATGGTGGATAATTCCGGTGGAATCATCATCCAACAAGCGGGGACCGCTCAAAATGCTCTTTCGGCGGGGCCTCATATCGTTTTGCCCTTTTCGGTTACATACGCTGCAGGCAAAAGGGAGAATATTTGCTTCAATTTCCAGTTGAGCCAAGGACAGATCGACTGCACGCAATTTACGAATCTACAAACCCTTGACGATAACATTGGAGACAGCCACATCAACGACTCATTCGGCAATACGTTTGCCTGGGCCTGGACTGACAACCATAATGTGGATCCACGGGCGAATACATTGAATGTGTTCGTGGTTGTCGGAAAGATCGATAAAAAGGGGCGTATGAAATTAGGAAATCCCATCCAACTCACCAATTTTCCTCCCAATAAATTCGGATGGGACACCTCTGTAGCCATCAATCGCCAAGATCCAAATAATATCGTTGTCTCTTATGCACTTATTACGGCAGAGGTGTCAGAGAATAACTGCCGCGCCGTTTCCTTTGATGGAGGAAAAACATGGGGCGGCGTTTTCGATGGAGTGAATAGTTTGCCGAATAATGGGTTGATCAACGTTCAGACGGCGGGAGGAGCCGGCGACGTTCCAGGAGTGCGGGCCGACAAGTATGGCAATTTTTGGTATGGGTCGACGGATGAAACACTAGAGACCAATGTACCGTACATCATGGTCAGTACGGACAGAGGAGTGACTTGGAGTACAGTCGATACTTTTACAACGGTGACTCTTCCTCGGAGTTACGCTTATCCCCATCTCGTTTTTGGAGGGGATGGAAGCGGACAATACGGAGTTTGGTATTATGCGGACTATTTCGATCCCGGCGAGAACGTTTTCCCTGCTGTCGCGTTTATTCCCATCACCGGTTTTGGAAGTTTTGGGACCCCTACCGCTACAACGTTCTTGGATGATTTCCCGAACAGCGTAGAAGTTCCGACCCTCGCAGTATCGAACGACGGCCGCTTTTGGGCGCTGGGCACTTCGGCCTATTCGAAATTTGCATATAATACTCCTTTGGTCGCCTTATTCAAATCGCCTGGCCTCATCGATCGAAACTACATAGGCCCGTGGTTGATTGGATCTCAAAATCATTTAAATCTGGTTTCTCCAAATATCTATAGTTACGATTCCTTGCTGGGTTTCCTTGGGTATTCCCTCATCACCGTCAATGGTTTGATCTACGATGAGAAAAGAGATGCTCTCTATGCGCTGTTTGCCGCCCAAAATCCGCCTCTATCGCAAACCATGCGCCTCTATTTTTCGATTTCCAGGAATAATGGACAAACTTGGTCGGCTCCCTTCGATATTTCTGCCTCAGCCTTTGCCAACAGGGGATTCGATTCGATGTCTTTGGATCCGGCAAGCGGAAATATCTACCTCGGATGGTATGACGGAAGAAACGATCCTTCGCAAAAGAAACTCCAATATTTTGGGGGAATTATCCCTGCCCAATTATTGGATCAACTGGTGAAACAAATTCCTTTGTCAAACCCTCTCTACAATACTGCGGCCCAGGGAGGCGCCACACCTCCATGAACCTGCCTTAATAAAGATTTGGGGTTTTTTTTAATCTCTTGAATTTCATTCAAGAAAAAACTATAGTTCTCTTCCTAAAACCGGGTTTTCCATGAAAAAGAATAGCGTTTGGTTCTCCTTGACGATCGCTTTCTTGCTTTTGGTTCGGCCGATCTTCGCAGAAACGTTCAATCAAGCGATGCAGCTGCAATTGGCGGATATTACTGGTGCTCCTGTCGAGAACACTCAATTTTGGGTTACCGTCCAGATCATCAAGCAAAAGAATCAAATCACTCTCAATTTCCCCACGATCAATTTTGAGGTCAGGCAATGCGCAAGCAGAGATCCGGAATGCTCGCTTCCGTCGCCCGGATATATCATCACGACAGCAGGCTTCCTTCCTCCCGGTTTGAGACACAACCTTTTGGTGCCGGTATCGGTGAATGCGGCTTCTGGAGACGGCCTCGCGCAGACCGCTACTAGGGGCGCGACTCCTCCCACGCCTCCTCCTGGCTTCATCGTTTCGATCGACAATTCTGGAGGGGTTTTGATTCAACAAGCCGGGGCTTCCCAAAATGTGATTTCACCTGGGCATCATATCCTTCTTCCCTGCTCAGTTACATACCTTGCGGAAAAAAGAGAGAATATCTGCTTCAATTTTCAGCTAAGCCAAGGGCAAATCGACGTCTCGCAATTTACGACTCAAGCAAACAATAACATCAGGGACAGCCATATCAATGACTCCTTCGACAATACTTTTGCGTGGACATGGACTGACAATCATAATTTGGATCAGACGGCGAATACGCTGAATGCGTTCGTCGTTGTCGGAAAGATCGATAAAAAGGGGCGTCTGAAATTGGGGAATCCTATCCAACTGACGAATTTTCCTAGTAATATAATTGCTTGGGACACTTCAGTAGCCATCAATCGGCAAGATAAAAATAATATCGTTGTCTCCTATGGGTTTCTCAGAGCGGACGGAGAATCTAAAACCTGCCGCGCCGTTTCGTTCGACGGAGGAAAAACTTGGGGCGGCGTTTTCGATGGAGTGAATAGTTTGCCGAACAATGGAGTCATCAATGAGATAAATTTCGGCGATATCCCTGGCGTCGGGGCGGATCGATACGGCAATTTCTGGTATGGAGTGACAGATAATACAATAGGGACAAACATCCCTTACCTCCTGGTCAGTACCGACAAAGGAGCGACCTGGACCATAGTCTTTAATTTTACCTCAGTAACTGGATCTAAGAGATACGATTATCCCCATCTCGTTTTTGGCGGAAATGGAAGCGGACAGTACGGTGTTTGGTATTACGCGGACTACTTCAATGACGCCAATGACATATTTCCAGCGGTTGCTTTCATTCCAATCACCGGTTTAGGAAGTTTCGGAACTCCCTCCATCACATTCTTGGATGCATTCCCTAACAGCATTGCATCGCCTGCTGTCGAGGCATCGAGCGATGGCCGTTTTTGGGCGCTGGGACCTACGGGCTACGGATTGTATTTTTTAAATCAAACTTTTGTGGCGTTGTTCAAATCGCCGGGGCCGATCGATCAAAATTATGCAGGCCCTTGGATCACTGGATCTCAAAATCAATTAAATGAAATTTCGACAAATCTCTATCAATTCGCTTCTGTGCCCGATCAAGGGTATTTCCTCAGCGTCCAGGGCTTGATCTACGATGAAAAACGAAAGGCTTTGTATGGGTTGTTCTCGGCTCAATACCCGCCGCTTTCTCAAAATATGCGCCTCTATTTTTCGATATCCAGAAACAATGGCCAGACCTGGTCGAATCCCTTCGATATTTCCGCCACATCTTTTGCCAATAGGGGCTTCGAATCGATGTCTCTGGATCCTGCAAGCGGAAATATCTACCTCGGCTGGTACGATGGAAGGAACGACTCCTCATTGAAAAAAATCCAATATTTTGGAGGGATCATTCCCGCTCAATTATTGGACCGGCTGGTGAAACAAATTCCTCTATCGAACCCGCAATATAAAATTCTTGGACAAGGGATGACGATGCCTCCTCCCTAAGATGGATCGAGTGTGAAAATATATGAAAAAGAAAAGCATCTTATTTTTTTTGACGGCCGCTTTCCTTTTTTTGCTGCGCCCGCTCTTCTCGGAGACGTTCCAACATGCGATGCAGCTTCAATTAGCGGACGTGAATGGGGCTCCGGTTGAAAACACCCAATTTTGGATTACGGTTCAAATCGTCAAAAAAAAGGATCAGGTCACCCTCAATTTTCCCACGATCAATTTTCAGGCGGGCCAATGCGCAAGCAATGATCCAGATTGTACCGGCACGCAGCCTGGATATATCATTACCGCTTCAGGCTATCTTCCGCCGGAATTGAGGCCCAATGTGTTGATCCCGATTTCGGTGAATGCCCCCTCAGGCGACGGCCTTGCTCAGACTGCTACGCATGCCGAGATGTCCCCAATCCCTCCTTCCGGTTTTATCGTAATGGTCGATAATTCGGGCGGCGTTCTGATTCAACAAGCCGGGTCCGGCAGCAACACGATCGCAGCAGGCCCTCACGCGGTTCTCCCCTTCTCAGTGAAATACCAGGCAGGCAAGAGGGAGAATATCTGCTTCAATTTTCAATTGAGCCAAGGGCAAATCGACGTCACGCAATTTACGAACGCACATACTACTTTCGATAACATTCGCGACAGCCATATCAATGACGCTTCCAACGGCACATTCGCTTGGGCATGGACCGACAATCATAACGTGGATCCTCAGGCGAATATACTCAATGTTTTCGTCCTTGTCGGGAAGATCGATAAAAAAGGGCGTATGAAATTGGGAAAACCCATTCAGCTCACTAATTTCCCGCCCAATACGTATGCATGGGACACTTCGGTAGCCATCAATCGGCAAGATAAAAATAACATCGTCGTCTCTTACGGGCTCGTTGACGAAACAGGAAGCGCTAACTGCCGGGCTGTTACCTTCGATGGCGGGAAAACATGGGGCGGCGTTTTCGATGGCGTCAATAGTTCAGCGCAGAACGGGCTGATCAATTATCAGCCTACGATGGGATTCGGCGATATTCCCGGCGTTGGCGCAGATCAGTTTGGCAATTTTTGGTTCGGGGCGACAGACAAGGCGAACTCATTTCGGCCTTACCTTTTGGCCAGCACAGACAAAGGGCTGACTTGGAACACCGTCTATAATTTCCCCTCGGCAGGATCTATGGCGTTTTATGATTATCCCCACTTCGTTTTTGGCGGAAATGGGAGCGGACAATATGGAGTCTGGTATTATACGGATTTTTTCGATTCGGCAGGGAACATATTTCCGGGTGTGGCGTTCATCCCCATCAACGGTTTGGGGAATTTTGGGTCGTCTACAACCACCTTTTTGACCAGTTTAGAAAATGGGATAGCTGTGCCGACTGTCGCTGTATCGAACGATGGCCGTTTTTGGGGGCTTGGAGTCTCGCCGATAGTGACTTTTTTGTATAATTGGCCTTTTGTAACGATCTTCAAATCTTCGGGTCCCATCGATCAAAATTATGCAGGTCCGTGGCTCGCTGGATCTGAAAATCAACTGAATGATATTTCCCCTAATGTCTATCATTTTGACTCAGTCCCGGACAAAGGGTATTTTCTCAGCGTCCAAGGGTTGATTTATGATGACAAGCGGCAAGCCTTGTATGCGCTTTTTGCCGCTCCGAATCCCCCTCTTTCTCAAAGCATGCGCCTCTATTTTTCGATCTCTAGAAATAACGGCCAAACCTGGTCGAGTCCCTACGATATTTCCGCGACAGCATTTGCCAATAGAGGATTTGATACGATGTCTTTGGATCCTTCAAGCGGCAATATCTATATCGGCTGGTATGACGGAAGGAACGATCCGTCTCAGACAAAAATCCAATATTTTGGAGGGATTATTCCCGCCCAATTGTTAGACCAGCTGGTGAAACAAATTCCTCTATCCAATCCACAATATCAAATCCCAGGACAAGGGAGTCCACCGCCGCCTCCTCCTTGAAAATATTCATAAATATTCTATACTGCCCTCGTTTTTCATTGAGGTGAGTATGAAATTTCTTTTTCTTTGGGCAGCTTTTGCTTTTCCTTTCTTTTCCCAGGCTCTTGAATTTACAATCCAATCTGAGGACGATCAAATCCGGATTTCCAAGGTCAAAATGCTTCCAGGAGACGAAGTGGGGCTGCACAGGGATGAAAACTACCGTTTCATACTGGCGATTCAAGGAGGGGCGGTGACCCGGATCGAAGAAGATGGCTCTACCAATAAAGTGGAATTTCCTACAGGCGTCAGTGTCTTTTTGAAGCCGGATCCGAAAGGCCAGCTGCACAAAACCATTAACAATTCCAAAAACGAAATCGAAATCATTGTCATGGAATTGAAAAATTACGTCTCGAAAAACGAATAACCGCAGCGATCATTGACTGCATCTTTGGAGAGCTTCTTCATAGGTCTCTGTAAAAACGGTGATAAGTTTATTCGTTTCCGGATTGAAGATTTTATAATTTAAGATTCCTTGTTCAGCTTTGATCAGCGATAATTTGTCGGGACCGAATTCGCTCCCGTCTGGATTTTGCAAGTAAATAGCTATGATAATATTTTTTGCGTCAAAAGGGTAGTCGACCAAATATCGGTGAATGTCTCTTTCAGCATTTACGGCAGAGGCAAGCTCTTTAACTCCGTCGATCAGCAGTTTTCTCCCTGAGTCAATATCAACAGGCGTCCGATATTGAAAGGCCAAGCAAAGCATTTTGATTCCATCCGCAGTTTGGCCGCCAGTGCCGAAAGGGATGAGGTCTTTTTCTTTTTTTAATTTGCTAAAGACATGACGTTCGATTTCATTGACAAGCCTTTGTTCCTCTAGAGGATCGGCGGGCTGAGGCAAGTTACAGCTGGTCACAAAAAGAGAGATTAAAAATAAGTATAGGAACTTCATTTATAATCTCCGTTACGGCTTAAATAATCATTAATGTGATCTGCAATTGTTTTTCTAAAAGTTGGGCTTTGGAAATCGTGATCGATATCGGTTGCGTCGGAATGAGGTTCGAGTCGAATCAGCTCAGCGTGATTTTCAGTAATCATATTTGAATTTTTAAAATCATACTCATTCAATGCGCCGGCGGTAAAAAACTCTCCCAAATGGATGGGATCTTTTTTGCTGGCATAATTGAAAGATTTAAAACAAATTTTCTCGGGCACAACCGCAGCAGGAGCGATGGCGACAACTATAACACGGTCGCGGATTTCTTTTGGGAGTTTTGCGAGGGTATTCCGGACGTGGATGGCGCCTTGGCTGTGGCAGACTTGGAGATATTTCGCGTGAGGACGTTCTGCGTTCTTTTCGTGGAAGGCTGTCCAATTAAAGCGAAGAAGGTCGGATGTATTTTGCGAGTTTCCAAAGAAGTTTAAAGTGAGTACTTCGACGACATCGATGATGGGGCCGTGCGATTGGTTATGGACCCAGTCGATGCTTTGGCCGGAGGCTAAAGAAGCGATATAATTGGCATGCGATGCGGCCCCTTCCCATTCGGTATTGATCCCGTTGATTCCTCCAATTTGATAGTGGGATTGTTTTGGACCGAGAGTCGAAAAGGCAGAGGATGATTTGTAAGGAGTAGGAAGCGGGATGCTGGGCTCATCAATGATTCCACGGCCCACTGTTCGGAGAAAATCGGCGATCCAGTCGTTTTTTGAAGAGCGCAAGGGATTGGCAAGTATTTCAGGAGGCTTGTTGTTCAAGATGTCGTTGTAGGTGGTGAAGCGGTTGTCGATGGCGACGCCTTTTTCCGAGAAGACGATTGGGGGCGGAGATTTTGGAGGAGCCGGTGTTTGAGTGATCGGTTTTGGAAGAGGCGGGTCTGTCTTAGTGAGAGAATTGAGGGCTTTGCTTCCTACGGCTGCCGCGATGGCGCCACCGGCTGAGCAGGCTGCGATGATGGCGATGGTTGTGAAGGCGGCGGCGATGGATGCGCCGAGGAGGATTTCCGTTTTGTGGTTTTTCCAGAATTTTTGCGCCGATTTGGAAAAGCCGGCTTGGAGGATTTGCGCGTTTGATTGTTCGGAGAGAAAATGGAGAATCCGCGATTGGACTTCTTGGTGGAAGTCGGAAGCTTCTGTCCAATGGATGGGACGTCCGTTCCAGATGGATGTTTCCAAAGCCCAATTGATAAGGCCGGTGAGAGAATCTGGTGTTTCGAAGTCGGAGATTTCTGATGTCATGGGGGGCTCCAAAAAAAGGCGGGGAGGATAGCGATGGGGTGTTTAAGATAAAAGCAAAATCATCAGACTTCTCTTATTTCGACGGATGTGTTATCTAATGGAGGAATAAATCCCGGGCGTTTTCCAAAATTCGATTCAATGCATGTCTATGATCCAGAAGATCTCGATATTGATCGCTGCGCTTTTTTCTCCGTGCGCGATTTTTGCTGCGCCTGTCGGGAATACATCCGCGCCTCAATTGATCGAAGACGGTTTTTTTATTTCGCGTGATAGTTGGATCGATATCCGGGCTGGATACGAAGGCGACTTTGTCACGAATGGAAGGTTGAAGCAGGAAGAGGAAGGGAGCGGACGGGTCGATTGTTTTAAGCAAAATACCAATTCTGGAACGATCACCCTCAATTTTCTCGACCGGATCGACCTATATGGCGTTTTCGGCACTTCCGATGCGAAGGCGAGTTGGCGTTTCACGGATCCGTCAAATACCATCCATCGGATCGAGGTCCAAACGAATAACGATTTTCTTTGGGCTGTCGGTGCAAGGGGAATTTTTTTTGAATGGGGCAATACTTGTTTGGGATTGGGAGGGCGTTATTCTTCGGCTCTCTATGCACCCGAATGGCTCACTTCAGATGGAGTCAATGCCGACGTGTCGACGGGCCACTTGCGCTGGAGGGAATGGCAGATCAATCTAGACATTTCATACAAGATCGAATTGTTTACTCCTTATATCGGAACGAAATATTCATCTGCCAGGACCAATCTGGGGAATTTCTCAGTCCCTATCGCAAACAATGGTTCAAAAAGTAACCGCTTTAAAAATACTACTCCCGTTGGGCTCGTATTGGGATGTTCTCTTTCGAACGGGAAATATTTTATGATGAATTTGGAAGCCAGGCTGGTCGATGAAGAAGCGATTACCATTTCCGGGGACTTCAGATTTTAGGATTTAATTGTTCAAACTTCTCGCAGGTTTTATCCTTTTTTCTTGGTTTTCCCTTTTTGCAGCGCCGATCGGCAATCCCTCGTCTCCGGCTCTTTTGGAGGAGGGGTTTTTTATTCCCGATACCTTCTGGTCGAATATTCAATTGGGATTTACCGAAGACTGCCTTTTGCAAAAAAGGCTGAAAACGGCCAATGACAGCCAACTTACCGATATTCGGAAAGCGTGGCTTCAAGGCAACGCGCAAATCGCTGCCATAGCTTGGAGCATTCGAGAGCGTTTCAATCTAGGCGCTGATCTCGGGACAGGGCAGTTGTTTTGGAACTGGAAAGAAAGCGGCGTGATGGTTTCTGGCGAATCGGACACGGGGTTTGTGTGGAACGGGAGCGCCAAGCTTGTCATTTTCGAAGCGAAAGACACCTCTTTTGCGGCTACTGGCCAAGTTGGAGGCTGGGATGGGATGGAAAGCTCCGTGCAGTTTAACGGAAAGCCAACGGATGCTAAAGCAAAACTAAAGCTCCGATTTTGGCAAGCAGGAGCCGCTTTAACGCAGAGAATTGGATTTTTCGCCCCTTATTTAGGATGTATCGTCAATCAAACGCAATTCAAAGTGAGCCGGGTGAGCGGCGCGTCTGCCCGACTCGAGCCGCGGACCATCGCAGGTCCGTTTTTGGGCTGTACGTTGAGCCGAGGATCCCGCTTGTTCCTCAACATCGAATGGAGAGGATGGTTTGAAGAGGGATTGTCAGTTTCCGGACAGATCCGTTTTTAAAGATTGGAAAAATCATTTTGAAAGAGTTCTTTTTGCAAATAATGATGGGCGCGACTATAATTTCTGGATTCATTTAACGAATCCTTTAATTATGGGTCTTTCGATGCTGAAGCTGAGCCGACTGGTTTTTGCAACATTCGTTCTTGGGTCTCCTTTGTTTGCGCAGACCGCGCCGCAAAGACAAGCACCTGTCTCCATTCCCGTCTCCGCTCCCGTCCCCGTTCCCGGGCAAATTGCGCAAGGCGATATCGAGTTTAATAATAAAGTGGACCAAAATAACGACGACATGGAGGCCTTGCGCAGATGGCTCCGCGATAAGCGATTGGTGACGGTGAAAGAGATCGGCGGAGATCTTTCGATCAGCGGAGAGGTGCGGACCGAATTTCAGGACACGAACGAAAGAAGAGATGGGGTCCGGCAAAGGGGCCACGGAAGCGCGTCCGATAAGGATGGGAAAATACGGCCTCAATACGCCTGGGACGTCGAAGTGAACCTGATGATCGACTACCGCACTGACCGGACTTGGGCCGCGATTAAAGTGGAATTCGACAACGACATGGGCGTCCGCAGCGGGACAATGAGCAATATTCGGCTCGAGAAAGCCTATTTAGGGGGACGCATCGTCCCTGGCGATACTTTTACCATCGACGCGGAACTCGGACGCCGCTTCCTGTTCAACGTATTCGAGTCAAAGGTTGAATTCGGTCCGCTATTCGACGGTGTATTATTCCGTTTCAATAAAGCATTTCCCTCGCTGGGCGATTACTATTTCAACGGCGGAGCTCTTTTAGTCGACGACCAGGTCAATCACTATGCCTATGTCGCTGAAATGGGAGGCCTTCGGATCGCAAACGTGGGGTTGAATTTGAAATATTCGATCATCGATTGGTACAAGCCTTACGCCAATGAATTGAATAACGTTAGATTTAAGTATTTGGTTTCTCAATTCATTGCCCAATACTTGATGTATCCCGAGTGGCTCGGCAAACGGCTGATTAAATTCTACGCCGCGGGGCTCACCAACCACCTGGCCGGAGGAGTGGAGCAAACGAATTTCACGAGAGCGAATTGGGCCTGGTATATGGGCGTTTCAATTGGCTTGGTCAAAAAGAAATTCGACTGGGCGGTCGATGTGAACTATCAATGGGTCCAAGCGCAGGCGGTCCCCGATTTCGACCGGGCGGGCATTGGCCGAGGCAACGCGTTAGGCGTCGGAATGTATACGAATAATATCAACGGGGATCCGAAGAGCGGCGCAACCACGAACAAAACAGCTGTCGGAAGCGGCAATTACCAAGGATTTGAAATTGAAGCCCTTTACGCTTTTACCGACAACCTGACAATGCTGCAGAATTTTAAATGTTCCTGGACGTTGAATAAAGACATCGGTCCCGATTTGACCTATAAGCAATATGAATTAGAGTTCATCTACGCGTTCTAATTTCAAATTCTTTGCAGCCGGAGTTTCCGGCTGCAGAGAGTCGTTAAGTCCTACGGTGATCTGCAGCAAGTCGGTAAAGAATCGCGTCAAATCCGGCGAGGAAACCGGTAGTCGTTGTAAACAGGATCCTGCTCCACGAATTAAAATCAGGAAAATAAAAAGCAATTGCTGCGTTCTCAATCAGACCATTTCTAATTTGATGGGTAATAATTTTTGGATTGAGTTTGATCGCAGGAATTCCTATCATCCGATTCGGGCTAAAATAGTTAATTCCTGTAGCTAGTATAACCGAAGCAAGCAGCCCAAAATTGCGGTGCTGCGTGTTTTCTAAAGCTATCCCAGCCAAGAGAACGCTTGTTGCTGTTGATGCTGCATGGATGGCAAAGGTTTTAATGTGTTCTGTATACATTATATTTATTCCAGTTTGAAGGTGGGTGAAGAATCGGTATTTGGCTTGTATGCGAATTAAAGTATATCTAGGCGTTCTAACTCGAATTTTTTTGCAGCCGGAGCGCTCCGGTTACAAGGATATCGATCGTCGGCCTTGAAATCTGTCGTGAAAGCCAAAAGCCGCAGCTGATCCGCCAGTAAAACCCCCCGTAATTGACGATCCGACGACCCGCCCCAACATAGGGCTTTGCGGCAATATAAATGCGATAAACAAATTCGCTAATAATCCAAGCGATATGCGATCCGTAACAAGCTTGGGGTTGAGTCGGATCCTTGTGGGAGGAATCTCAACCATCCGATCCGGACTATTGTAGCTGATTACCTGAGCTAAAATAGTGGCTGCGAACAGTCCAAGGTTGCGATGCTCAGTATCTTCTATCGCCATTCCAAGCAGAGCCACGCCTGAAGCTGCCGCCGCCGCATGGACGGTGAAAGTTCCGATTCTTCCTGTACACATAATTATATTTCCTGTTTGAAGTTGTTTTAATATGAATAGATTTCTTCAGAAGAGAAGAAAAAAGAGATCTCTCTTTGAGCTGATTTTTCAGAGTCGGAACCGTGAATCGCATTCCTTTCGATGGAAGTGCCGAAATCAGCGCGGATCGTTCCGGGATCAGCTTTAGCCGGATCGGTAGCTCCCATGATTTTGCGGTTTAGGGCGATTGCGTCGGGAGCTTCGAGGACTTGGACGAGAATGGGGCCCGAGGTCATGTATTCGACGAGGCTTTTAAAAAACGGCCGGGAGGAGAGTTCTGAATAAAAGGAGCGGGCTTGATCAGGAGTGAGCCGCGTCATTTTGACTGCCGCGATTTTAAGCCCCGCGGATTCTAGATAGGTTTCTATTTCCCCGATTTTTTGATTTTTTACGGCGTCGGGCTTGATGATCGAAAGAGTCTGTTCCGCTAAGAGGCAGGATGAACAAAGGATAAAGGATAAAAGATGCTTGAACATTGCTTTAAAATAATAATTGTTGTTTTTCTTTTATTATAAATTAGAAAAACAAACTAAGTCAATGCTCTTTCGAAAAACTAAGGGTGATTTGTTTTTGCCAGTATTTGAAGAAGAGGATTTTTTTCCGAATCCGCTCTTTTTTCCCATGGGCGAAGACGATGTGAAAGTGAAGGCGTCCGAAAACTTTTTTATAGGCCTCTATGATGTCTTTGCTGTTTTCCTGCCGCTGGATGAAGAGGCATACAGAGCAATTTTGGTTTTGAATCCGCTTTGCCTGTCCGAATAGAGAGACGAGTGTGGCGCGGGGATTGGGTTCAGGGGGGATGATGCGGATCGAATCGACGAAGCCGTTGACCCAGGGAAAGCGGCGGAAATAGTGCGCGGGGATCAAGACTTTGAGTTTTGGCATGCAAGAAAAAAGGAGGATCGCGTCCCACCAGGAATTGCTTTGCAAGATGACGACGTGGGTCGGATCGGGCACGGGAGATACGAGATGGAGCCTGCGGAACCGTTTCAAAATTTTTTGAACGAAAAAAGGGAGGAATAGGGCGGAGAGGCGGCCTGTAATAATTATATTGGAAATGAAAGTCAGGATACCCATGAATGCGAAGCCGCTGGCGGCGCTGAATCCCAATTCTTCACTGATGAAATAAAGGGAGAGAGAGGCCATCAGGACTCCGACGAAGCTGAAAAAGTTGGCGGCGGCGATGACTTGTCCTCTTTTGATGTCGGGGCTGTTGACTTGGAGATACGAATCGAAGGGAATCAAGTAAGCTCCCCCGGCGATCCCTAAACAGGCCAAGGAGATGATCGTAATGGTCAAAGACCAGGAAAAAAAATAGAGGAGGAAAAAGAAGAAAACGATGAAGAAGCCGCTAATGCAGGAGAGGCCAGGTTCGACGCGGTCCTTCGAGAGCTGTCCCGCCAAAACGGCCCCAACGGCGATCCCAACGGCTGTGGCGAGAAACAAATATCCTCCTCCGACATCGCTTAAATGAAGGGATTGCATCGCAAAAGGAATGATGTTCAATTGGGTAAACGCTCCGATAAAAAGAAAAAACGAGGAGCCGTACATCGCCGGAAGCAAATGGGGAATCGTCCAGCCTAACTTCAGGGTTTGGTAGATCTCATAAAGGAAAAATGGAGTGATCTTTTTGGGGGAATTTTGGGGTGCTGTCCGCCGGATGCCAAGACTGGTGAGCAGGCCGATGAATCCGATAAAAACGCAAAAGCCGGCTACTAAAACGAAATTTTTGTTTGTGATGTCTGTAATAAAGGAGGCGAGAAACGTCCCGAGAATGATCGCCAAATAGGTAAAGGAGGTCATGGAGCCGTTCGCTTTGGAAACCATTTTCTGGTCGACCAGTTCGGGGATGATCCCATACTTCGAAGGGCCTAAGACAGCGGCCTGCGTCGCCATCAGAAAAAGGGCTGTGTAAGCGCCGATCCCCCATTCGAAAAAAACAGCTGCGGCTCCAAAAAGGAGAATTAAAATTTCAGTTGTCCGGGTCGCGACGATGATCGTTCGTTTGCTGAACCGGTCGGCCAATACCCCTGCGGTTGAAGAAAATAATAGAAATGGGATGACGAAAATCGCCCCTGCCAATGAAAGGATTGTATTCGCTGCCGCAGGTCCCTCGATATTGATTAGGAGATAGATGACGAGAAGTTTGAAGACATTATCGTTGAGCGCGCTGAGAAATTGAGTCGCGTTGAGGCAATAAAAAGAACGGTGGTCAGTGCGGAAAAGCCAGCGCATGAAATTCTATTATAAACCCCAAAAAGATTTCGGAAGCGCTAGGAAATTCTTTTCTTAGCAGACCCAAGGTTATCTTCTCCTTATAGCTGTTTGCAACAGGAAAAACGCATTGCAAAGGGGCAGGGAATTTTGAGATACTTGTGGCTGCCATGGAAAACCACCCTACTATTTTTTTAAGCCATCGCTTGGACGCCCTGGTCGACCTCCTGGGGGAGCAATTGGAGCGGGATGGAGCGGCTCCTTTGCAAAAGCGGATCGTTCTTGTCCCTAACAATCTCGTAAAACAATGGCTTTTGCTGGAGTTGGCTAAGCGAAAGGGAATCGCCATGGGCATCCAATGCATGGCTGTTCAAGAGGGAGTTTTTCAAAATCATTCTTTCCCAAACCCTCTAGAAATGTTTTTCCTCCTCTACAACGCGTTAACTGAATCCAGCGACCCTGATCTTCTGAGTTATCTCGGCGGAAATGAAGGAAAGGTTCAGGATCTAGCGGAACAGCTGGTCCCTTTATTTTTTAAGTATGGCCGATTCGGTGCTTCTCTTTTTCAGCCCGTGGAAAAATTGATCGACTGGCAGCATGCTATTTTGCAGAAACTTTTCGTAGAAGGGTCTTGGAGAGTCCCTGTGCAAAAAATTTCCCGGAAATCCATTTCTTATGTCCACTGTTTCGGAATCGATTTTCTGCCGCCTGCTTATTGGGAATCCCTTTTCGAATTTTCTTCTCTTTCCGTATACCTCTTTTCTCCCTGCGTCGAGTTTTGGGAAGACCTTTGCACGAATAGGGAGAGACAAAATTTAAATAGATTTTGGAAGAAGAAAGGAGCCTCTCAAGCGAATTTAAGATCCCTCGATGCATTTCTTAGAGATGCGCCAGACCCTTTGGCCAATTGGGGAAAAATCGGCAGGGAAACTCTCAAAATTCTCGGCCGTTTTGAATTCGAGATGGAAAATCCCCCGCTCGACGATTCCACTCTTTTAAAAAAGGTGCAAGCCGATCTTCTTTATTTTCGAAAACCGGCCAAGTCCGATGAGCCCGATGAGTCCAGGATTTTTTTTCAAGAGGACGACTCTATTCAAATTTCTTTGACCGGGTCTTCGAAGTTGCGCGAGGTGGAAGTTTTACGCGATGCCATTTTGAGACTGGTCAGCCAGAAGGGAGTGTCCTTTGATGAAATTTCGGTCCTGGCTCCTGACTTAGAACCTTACGTTCCCCTGATCGAGTTTGTTTTTTCCGAAGAGGAGGCCTCCATCCCATATCGGATCTTCGGAATCGATATCCGCTCTAAAAGTTCCTTCTCGCAAGGGCTATCGCGGCTTGCCGATTTGACGTCGGGCCGATGGGATGCGGAAGAGGTCCTCTCTCTTTTTGAAACCCCTGCGTTTTATCGGAAACAGCAATGGGACGATGAAAAACTCGGACGGTTTAGGGAATGGATTGATTTGGCTCATATCGATTGGGGAACCGACGAGCGGCATATGGAAAACTCTCTAAAAGAAACACTAGGGATCAGCGGTTCTTCCGACCTGAGGGGATCTTGGGAAAAGGGGCTCGCCGCCCTTCTCGATCGGACTGTGTTTCTTTTTCCCAATCATTTTCCCTT
This sequence comes from uncultured Chlamydiae bacterium, assembly GCA_963713105.1. Taxonomy (GTDB): domain Bacteria; phylum Chlamydiota; class Chlamydiia; order Chlamydiales; family SM23-39; genus CAVQKJ01. The sequence continues at coordinate 51,679 of CAVQKJ010000001.1, read as the reverse complement.
TAAAAATAGAGAAGTGCATCCGGACGAGCTGGAAGAATTCTTAGAGCTTTTCAATCGCCTAAAAGCGAGTCTTTCCGCGTTCAGCGGAACGAAAACCCTGGCCTCTTGGGCCGGCTGTTTAGAATCGATCGCCCATGAATATCTACTTGCTGATCCGGAAGAAGATGGCGCTGCTTTGCAATCGTTCCGCCAGTTTCTGAACGATCTGAGGCAAGCTAAATTAGAGAATCCTGTGTTCCCTTTCTCATCTGTCCGGCGTATGCTGAATCGCCCCTGTCAGAGCCAAATTCACGCTTCTGCTTTGCACGCCGTCCGGTTTTCATCCATCGATGAAGGTGCTATGCTGCCAGCAAGAGCGATTTTTTTATTGGGAATGGATGAAACGAGTTTTCCGCGTCAAAATTGTCCCTCTTCGCTTGATTTATTAAAGAGGAAAGAGGCCGCAATCGGCGAGGGCTCCGAGCCCAGTCGATTCGATCAGGACCGCTATCTGTTTTTACAAGCTTTGTTTTCGGCTCGCGATTTTTTAAGGATCAGCTATGGCCATCTCACTGCGGACGAGGGGAAGCCGATCGGCCCTTCTTGGCTTGTCCAAGAACTTTTGAGTTATGTCGATTCCTCTTTTGCAAGTCGGACGGGTGAGAAAATTTCCCCGTGTTTGACAACTGTCCCCCCGTCTCTTTCTTTTGACGCCCGCTGTTTCTCAGAAGACCGCGTGCGGAGTTTTTCAAAAAGGGATTTTAAAACCGCCCAAGCTTTTTACGGGCCGAAGCGGAGTTTAGGTTTTTGGCCCGACTTCAGCCGATGTCCCGAGGAAGCTTTGCCAGAAGGGGAATTCACCATCCCTATTTCCCATTTAAAGTTGCTGGCCAATCATCCTTGGAGATTTTATCTGCAGAAAATCCAGGGGATCTATTTAAGCGAGAGCGATCCCAAAGAACGGTCTTTCAACCTGCAAAAAAGCCGGCTGCTGAAATCTTCTCTGGAACGGCCGATGGAAGAAATTCTCTCGGATGCGAAAGAAGATTTGCCTTCTGGATTATTTGGAGAAGCGCTCTCAGGAGAACTATTAGAAAAGTCAGAAGAATGGCGAAAGCAGCTTAGCGATTGGAATGTGAAGAACATTTTTTCGGTTTGTTTTTTGGAAAACTGCGGAGCGGCAAAGTGGGAAAATTGCGACCGGATGGAGAGACCGCCGATCGAACTGGACTGGGGCGGCCGATTAAAAGTGCGGCTGACCGGGGAGATCAAATTTGCAACGTCGATCGGTTTGATCTCAACGTATGACGATCAGATCAACGGATTGATTAAAATTTGGCCCGAAGCTCTCGCCGCCGCAATGGCTTTAAACGCACCGCAAATCCTGATGCTGAAAAGCGGGAAAATTAAAGTCTTGGCCAATCCCGAGGAGAGCCTCAAATCATTTGTCGAATATTACTTCCGAGCCCTCCATTCCCCTTCCCCTCTCCTTCCTGAATGGGCGGATCCGATTTTGCGAAAAGGGGTCCAGGATTTAGAAAAAAAGATGGAAACGACTTTTTCAGGCAGAGGACTGTTCGAAGATCCGATCATCGATTGGATTGCATCGCGCACGCAAATTCCTCCGGCGGAAAAAATTATGATGGGCTGGGAATCGTATTTGAGAGAAACTTTTACTGAACTGATCGCGCTTTATCCAACACGGGCAAAGAAGGGGGATGGCCATGCAGCGGTTTGACTGCCTATCGCGAACCTGCCCCGTATTTGGACCTCATCTTCTCGAAGCGTCGGCAGGCACCGGCAAAACTTTTTCGATCGAGCATGTCTATCTCCGTTTGATTTTGGAATCGAGAAAAAACGATCCGATCGAAGTGGAAAATATTCTTGTCGTGACTTTTACTCGGGCGGCGACCCGGGAATTAAAATCGAGGATCCGCGCCAATTTCGAAAAGGCCCTTTATTTTCTTCGATCTAAAAATATAGAGGATGCCTGGGATTATTTGCGGCCTTATATCAATTCTGGCATTGAATCCGAGGATTCGGACGAAGCAGTCCGCGCCTTGTCCGATGCTCTGGCCTCTTTCGACCGGTGCCAAATTTTTACGATCCACGGATTTTGCTGGAGAATGCTCAGGGAATACGCCTTTGAAGCGAAGGAAGGATTTACTTTGCCGGATCCTGATGGCGAGAGGGTGGTGCCTGAGCGATTCAGGCAGGCTGCGCTCGATTTTCTTGAGTATGGGATTGATGGAGATCTCCTTTGTCCAGAGCAGGCCGCGATTCTTTTGAAAAAATATGAATCTCTGGATGAGATTGCCGATCGTCTCCTCCATCTGGAAAAAACCCAAGGTTTTTCTTTTTCCGAATTCCACGAGAAATGTAAAGCGGCTTTACAAAGTTGGAGCGGCGATCGGGTCGAAGAGGCAAAGCTGATCGATGATTTCCGCTCTTTAGAAAACGGTTTCAAGAAGAAGGATGGAAATTTCGAGACGCAAGCTGCCGCTTTGGCTCAAATATTTTCGGAACCGAGCGATCCTGCCCCCTATCGGGAAATCCTGAAGGAAAAAAGCTCCCTTTTCGATTTTTTCGATCTTTCGAACCGGAAAATCAAGGCTGTTATGCCGGAGTCTCTTCATTATCCGGGAATTTTTGATTGGGCGAGGACTCATTTGTCGCCTCTCATCCAAGAAGCCCATAAAAAAATCTTTCCCACCCTTCAAGCGGCTTGGAATCCGGTCGCAGAGAGGATTCTAAAAGAGGAGGCTTGGGTCGATCCCGATAAAATTTTAGAAAAGATGCAGAACGCTGTTGGAAACGAATCGTTCGCTACCGCTGTCCAAAAAAAATATAAAGCCGCGATCATCGATGAGTTTCAAGACACGGATGCAATTCAGTGGGATATTTTCCGGCGATTGTTTCTCGAAAAGGACCTTTTGCGCGCCCTTTATCTCGTAGGCGATCCAAAGCAATCGATCTATCGATTCCGGAAAGCCGATGTTTATATTTACTTGCAGGCTCGGGCCTTATTAGGCGATGCCCATCTTTATCAGCTAGATACGAATTTCCGCTCTTCGAAAAAATTAGTCGCCGCTTTAAATGCCCTTTTCTCGAGGGATTGGATGCATTTGCCTCAGTTGAAGCGGACTCTCCCGTTTCTACCCGTTCAAGCGGGATCGAACATCGATTCCACTTTTTCCGATGAAAAGGGATCGATCCATTTTTTACTCGCTGATGCGAAAGAGGCGAAAGATCCTTTTGAGGCTATTTTTCTCCCCTTTGCCGCCGAGGAAATCGAGCGGCTCTTACCGGAAGTGAAAAACGGCAGCGCCTTCGCTCTTTTAGTCAAAGACCGCTATCAAGCGGAAACAGCGCTCCTTTTTTTACGCCAAAGAGGAATCGCCGCTATAGCCCGCAGCCGCACTCCATTGGGACAGACTCTCGCTTTTCAAGCGATTCGGGAATTGTTCGACGCCATTCTTTCGCCTGGCGAAAGCGCTGCAAAAATCGTAGAAATGGGTCCATTCGGCGCTTCGTTTCCATTCTCCGATTTTAAAATTCTTTTGGAAACGAAGGGGCTGGTCTCTTTTTGCAGTGAATTTTTAACCACTCCGGTGCAACAGGCCTCGCTGAAAGAGCGGATCGTTTCTTACGATCTGTCTTTCTATCGCGATATGATGCAGATTTTCGAGGCTCTTTTCTCTTGGGAGGCCAAAGAGGGATTTTCTTTCAAAGGCCTCGATCGGTTTCTCAACCGGCTCGAAAAGCTCAATGAAGACGAGGGGGGCCGCCGCCGCATGGAATCCGACGAGGGAGCTGTGCAAATTATGACTCTTCATGTCAGCAAAGGGCTCGAATTCGAGATCGTTTTTGCGCTAGGTCTCGCATCCCGTACTCCTGAAACTGAAGAAGGGGTTGAAGAAGCGAACGCGGAAAAGCTTCGACAGCTCTATGTCGCAATGACTCGCGCTAAAAGAAGGCTTTATGTCCCCGCAGTTTTATCTCAAAAAGAGGCCGATGCATCGTCTCATTCACCAATGGAACTATTCTGTAGAACCTTGGAAACGGAATCGCCTCTTGCTGATTTTCTAGCGGATTTGTCCAAAAAAGAATCTCTCACCTTTGAATGGGCCGGAGCTGAAAAAAATTCTATTTCTGAGGAAAAGACAGAGACGAAAAGGGCAGTTTCTTTGTCGTTCGAAGAATTTCGTCCGTCAATTGCCCCCTCTTATCTTTATTCTTTTTCATCGCTTGCTCAAACGAAATCGGAGATCGGCGGAGAAAAGGCGCCTGTCAGCTTGGTCGGTTTGGCCGAAAAGAAAGAAAAAGCGGAAGGCTTCACTTTGCACACTCTGCCAAAAGGGACGGAGACGGGGATCGCGATCCATCAGCTTTTCGAGAAAGTTTTCACGTCGTCCATCTGGAAAAATGAGGCCGCGTTACATCAACTCGTGGAAGACGAATTCCGATTTTCTCCTTTGCGCCCTTGGAAAGAGGCCCTTTTGCAAATGGTGCAAAATACTCTGGCCCTCCCATTAGAATCCGATGGAGCTTCGTTCTCTTTGGGGCAGCTCGAACCAAATGAGCTTTGCGTCGAAATGGAATTTCTCTTTGCAACTCCGCCGAATTACATCAAAGGGTTTATCGATCTCGTTTTCTGCCATAAAGGAAAATATTATTTTCTCGACTGGAAAACCAATTGGCTGGGAGATAGCGATGCAGCTTACGATCCCCTTTCTTTGAAAAACGCGATGGAATCGCACGATTATCCCCTCCAAGCAGCCCTATACGCAGAAGCTCTGAGGCGGTATTTAAATAAAGGAGAGATCTTTGGCGGGGCCTTCTACATGTTCCTTCGCGGGGGCGCCATTACTCATTTAAAGGAATTATGGAAAATGTAAGCGAATTCGGATCCCTCGACAGGTTTTTCGCTCAGCGCGTATTAGGAGAATCATACAGCGAAGAGAAAGCTTTTTTTTTCAGCTCTTTGATGAAGATCTCCCGCCAGGGCCATTTATGTTGGACGCCAGATCCAGATCTCTGCCGGCAGGCCCTTTCTTTTTCTTCAGACATCGTCGAGACGGGCTGCGATGGCGTCCTTTTTCCGCGCGCTCCCGTAGTTCGGCAAGGAAACCGGTTTTACCTGCAGCGCAACTGGGTTTATGAAACTTATTTGCTGCGGGAGGTCAAGAGGCTGCGCTCTCTAAGGCTTCCAAGTTTTTACGACCCGGAGAAGTTCGAAAGAGAACTTGGAAAGCTTGTCGAGCAATCGAAATTGCTTCCCGCTCAAGCGAAAGTTCTCAAAGATGCGTTTGAAAATCCTTTTTCCTTGATTTGCGGAGGACCTGGCACAGGAAAGACCTACGTGTCGGGATTTTTTATCCGTCTTTTGGCGGCTTCTTTAAGAAAAGAAGAAAAGAGAAAAATCAAGATTTCGATCGCCGCTCCAACTGGGAAAGCGGCGGCCCACCTCCAATCTTCCCTTTTGAAACAAGGAAACTTAGATCCTGCCATAGAGTGCGAAGCGAGCACCATTCACCGGCTTTTAGGTCTGCGTCCAGAAGAAAACAGGTTGTTTTCCGGACGGAAGATTGATGCCGATCTGGTGATCATTGATGAAGCCTCGATGCTCGATGTTTCTCTTTTCGCTCATCTTTTCGAAGCGATCGGAAATGAATCCAGACTTGTGTTGATCGGCGATCCGAATCAATTGCCTCCAATCGAAACGGGAAGCCTTTTTGCAGAAATGACAGCCCTTTTCGCGACCCCTCTGCAGCGATCCATGAGGACGAAAGAAGGCGATTTACAGGCCTTCGCGGAAGCGGTCAATCAAGGCGACAGTTTTGAAGCTGAACGGTTGTTAAAAGAAGACCGGCCGAGTTTGGTCCGTTTGGCTTGGGATTTTGATGATGGATTTCAAGAAAAAATCTTCAGAGAGATCCAGTTTTATTTTTCAGATTCGGAACCGGAGCCAAAAGCCCTTCTCAAAGAAATGGAGTCTTTCCGAATCCTTAGCTCATTGCGTCAGGGCCCTTTGGGGATTGACGCCCTCAATCGCTCCATCGTTCAAGAAATGGCCCGCCGATTCAAACTGAAAAAACCGGGTCAATGGTGGGCCATTCCGATTATGGCAGTTGCAAATGCCCCAAAATTAGAAATTTATAACGGTAGCTGCGGAATATTAATTGGGAAATCGGAGATTGAGCTCAATAAAGGTTCGGCATTCTTTCCTGATTCTCAGGGGGCCGTCCGGTTATGCAAGACCCCGCCCCCATTCGTTCCCGCATTCTGCCTGTCCGTTCATAAAAGCCAAGGGAGCGAATTTGAAAAGGTATTAGCCCTCTTTCCTCCTGGGAGCGAAAATTTTGGAAGAGAGGCGATTTATACGGCTGCGACGCGGGCAAAAAAAAGGCTGGAGCTGGCTATTACTGATGAAGTCCTGCGGAACATGCTTTCCCGCCGTTCCCGCAAGACCTCTGGCTTTACAGAGCGGTGTATTATACCCCGCCAAAGCAGCGGCGAATTACGTTGATCATCCCTCGACCACAGTGATAGCTGCCGTTGATTAGGACAATGCCGGCGCTTGCCGCAGCAACCCAGGGGTTTTTGACAAACCCGGTGACTGCAGCCCCGCCCACTAGAACAGCGGCGCCAGTCGTATAGTGGCTAACAGCCCCTCGTCCGATAGCTTTGGCCGCGTTGGCCGTCCGTTCTCTGGTGATAAGACCTGTGGCGGTGCCGATAACGGTCCCAATCGCCAACGCCGCAGTTCCCACAGCCAAAGCAGTCGTTGCCATCGGATTGCCTTTCAGGGTTGACGCTACGGTTCCTACGACCGCTTGGACATTATCTTTAATTGTTTGTGCGCCGATGTGGACAACGGCGGCAGTGAGAAGTCCCGGAAGGGCGACCCAAGCTCCTGTTTTGTATGTTTCAGAAGCTGTATAGCGAGGATTGGGCCCGTCGATCAATCTTTGCGGAATTTCAGCTGGATCGCGCGGCACTTGATGTCTTAAACCGCTTACCCAGTTTGAAACATAGGCTCCGGCCGATAAAGCCGCTGTGGCGATTCCGGCTGCTAAACCGAATTTTTTATAGCCTGCAACGGAGAAAAGGGCTCCGGCAGCAATTTTTAACATTTCCCTCTTCGTTCCTTTTTCAGACAGATAAGCAAAGGCCAATGCCTCGACGCCTGCAACCGCAATCGATCTGCATGGATGCCCCATAATATACCCTTTTTTGCCCGCAACGATATCGCCGGCGAGTGCCGCTCCGATAAATGCAGTATCTCCAGCTAAGGAGAGGAAGTTTTTGGCTCCTGGATGATCATCCGGCAAATACCTTGCAGCGATTTTTGTAATTAGGCCGGCAGCGCCTGTGGCTGCAGAGGCGACCGCAATCGGGAATATATGGTCTGAAATGAAGCCCGGTTTTACAAAATAGGGGGCCGTTGAACACGCCGCTCCGAGCAAGACGACTCCTACCGATTTCCAATAACGGTCGTCAAGAAATGCATTGAACGCCATTGGAATAGCCCAGGTCGCGACAGCGGCCGCACCCACAAAAGGAGTCAGGGATTTTTTTGTGAGTCGTTCGAAAATAGTAATGCCGGTGTCGGCAAGGGCTGGGATCGCGTCTGCAAAGAGGTGAGTGGAAATTTTCGCTCCTTCGGCCATAGTTTCAACAGTCGGCCGCAGAGCGTCGTTCAGGTCAGTCTGTAGAGCAACAACGGCTGAAGAGATCAGGATCGGGATCAGGAGTTTATGGTCGAGTAAAAAATCATAGGTTTTCTTAGCGGTCAAAACTAAGGCAGAGTAAGCAATTTCCAAATAGTTCGCATGTCGGATAAGCGTTTCTGGGAGCGGGGCAATTTCTAATTTAATGTTTTCAAATTTATCTGGTCCGCCCTCAGGATCGGGGACCATTTTACCTAATCGCTGGCCAAACTTCAGCGCCTGTCTATAGGCTTCATCGGTCGCAAGCATGATATCTCTTCGGAAGCCTTCAGCGGTCTCTTTAACTTTTTTTATCAACTGTTCTTCTTTGTAATCGACATCCCTGAATTCTAAAACATCTTCGGGGACTTTATCGATCGTCTTCAGGACAAAATACTCTTCATCGAATATCTCTCTAAAGACATGGGGAAGCCAGGTATTGCGAGCATAAAAATTGGCGCATTCGGTCCTCCAGTTTTCGACCAATCGCGTAATTTTTTGTTCGCGATCGTAGCCGGGCGGGGAGTTGATCGCATCGTTCAAATCGCGGTTCAGTTCGGCAAATGTCTGAGCCTGTGCCTTCAGGATATTGGCGTCTTTCGGATACTGCGTGTTGCGTTTAAAGATGTATGCGCATTCATGCGCAGTTTTAATGGGTTCGATTGTATTAATAGTGGGTACGCGCGGCGGCTGCGCAATAAGAATCCCCATAATAAACCTACCTTAATTATATTGTGACGACATTATAGATGGATTTAATAATAAGAATCTATGGGAATAATTAATTTAACTCCCGTGAAAATAGGGAGTTAAATTAATAAAGTAGAATAAAATTATGATTTTGCGCTTCGAGCGGCCAATCTCGATTTTGTGCGGGCCGCCTTTTGAGGTTTGAAGACTCCTCTTTTGACGCCTTTGTCCATCATGCTATATAAATCATTTAATTTTGCTTTAATCGCCTCTGGAGATTCTTTTTTTGAAATCGCGCCTTCCAAGCTGCGGATGGAAGTCATGACGGATGCGCGGTAGGAACGGTTTTTCAGCCGTTTTTTTTCATTTTGTAAATCTCTTTTTAAAGCGGAGGGCTGACGTACTTTTCCTTCCTTTTTCTTCTTTTCTGCCGACTTGTCGGCTGCTTTTTCTTCTGCCATAATTCCTCAAGTTCATTTGCGAAATTTAAATGCCATCACTATAATCCTCTTGGGAAAATACGTAAAGGCTCTATATTCGTCTCTTGTGTTTCTCTATGCCCTCCCCAAAGCGAATTCAACAGATTTTAATATTATCTGCATTGGCGGCGGCGCTCTATTTTTCGTGCCTGTCGGCTTCATCCCTCCTTGGGTATTTTTCTCTGAGCGGTTCGGCAAAGGGAAAAATTGAACAATGGGAGATAGAAGAGAGAAAGGAGCGATTTTATTTAAAAGCTGTTTATTCTTTCGAGTCCCAAGAAAAGATTTGGCGTGATTCTTTTACCTTCAAAAATGATTATTTGAATGAGTTTGCCGCTCTTGCAGCGCTCAAGGAAAAAGCGAAGCAGCCTCAAACCGTTTGGCATAGCGCAAAAAATCCCAGCATTTCTGCTTTGGAGAGAAACTTTCCAATAAATCTTATAATCAGAACGCTTGCTTGCTATGTAGTATCAATTTATTTCTTTTATTTAAGCAAAAGAATTCGTTCCTTGATTTATTAGCCTAACCATTCTATAATTATTTGAAATAATAATGAGATCTGTAATGGAATTAAGCACGTCAAAGGCTTTCTTTGAAATTTCATGTGGGAATGAACTCATCCAATATAATTCCCTTCGCGAGCGTTGGTTGTGTTTAAAAGATTTTTTTAAAAAAACGCTCCTCCTTCCTTTTGCGCTCCTTTTCAAAGTTTATAAAACCTTTTTTAGGGCAGCCGGCCTTTTTTTCGCGGCCCTTTTCATGGCCGCCACGCTAGGGACATCCTCCTTTACAAGACAACTTTTTATTCATCGGGCCTCCACTCTCGCTGCAGACCTGGCCGATTGGATCCTTTATCCATTGGCGCTCGCCGTTTGTTTCGGGAAACTTTTGCTGGCTTTAGTCATTCATCCCGATATCTACTTCAATAGATGAATCCATTTATTTAGCAGCCAAAGGTAGGGCCAGCCGATCCATTTTTTCAGCCATTCTTCAGCAAGGCCGGGTTTTCTCTTTTTTTTAGCAAAGTTGATTTCTAAGAAACGCCAGTTTTGCATCGCGATGGACAAAGAGGGTTTCGTGTGGGACAGCAAAGCTTTGTGGCTTCTGTCGCCGTAGAAATAAAGGCCGCGGGGATGAAGAACCTGGCTTGGAAACGCTTCCTTATTCCAGGCTCGGTCTGGCAAGCGATAAGGTTTTTGCAGATCGATCTTCATCCTCGCTCCTCGCCGGACCCTTCTCCCTAACTCGAAAATCTCAAATTGATCGTAATAGAGCGATTCCAGCCCTTGTTTGATAGAGACATAATAACACAAATTTTCCCGAAGAAATTCTTCCGCAGGCCTAAGGATCCGCCGATTGTAGCGTTTATCGTCGAGAAGCCATACAGTGCGATAGCCTGCGGTCCAATAATCGCCGATCCTGGATTTAGCTTCTTGAACACTGAGAGGCGAACATTGGATTTCAAAAACGATTTTTCGATGTTCCCAGCAAAGATCCGCTACCCTTCCGATATCTGGAAACGTCCGTTCGATTTGAAGGACATCCGGAGGAAAGGATTTTTGCAGTTGGATCTGGGCTCTTAAGTGATCTTCGCTTTTGCTGTATAGGCGGCATTGCGGAGCGGAGCGGAGATGGTAAAAATGGGGGAACCGGTCCTTGCCGCGCCTGATTTTAACAGGTCCGAAACACTCCATGCATAAATAACTCTTTCCTTTTTCAGCATGCGAGGCAAAAATGAGATCGTCTTCGTCGACAGCGTAAAGGGCCATAACAAATGTCAAGGAAATCGTTGCAATTTGAGATTGTCTCTTAATCGGATAGGCTATATGATATTGACAGAAAGAGGGTCTCCCATCCAATATATTTTCGTTTTTACTCGAAAAAAGAATCCAAATTGCTTATAGATATATCAGAACAGTTATATTTTTCTTCCCAAATTAGGAGATCATGACCGGCGCAACATCTTTCAGCAATCCCCAACATCAGCAAAAAATCGAAGAATTGGTCGCTATCGCCAAGGAGCAGGGATACCTCACCTATGAGGAAATCAACGAAATCCTGCCAATGACCTTCGATTCCCCCGAGCAGATCGACCAAGTGTTGATCTACCTGAGCGGGATGGACATCCAAGTCCTGAACCAAGCTGAAGTCGAAAGGCAAAAAGAGAGGAAAAAAGAGGCCAAAGAGCTCGAAGGTCTTCCCAAAAGGACTGAAGGGACCTCAGACGACCCTGTCCGGATGTATCTTGAAGGAAATGGGCTCTGTTCCTCTTCTCACCCGGGAAGAAGAAGTCGAGATCTCCAAACGGATTGAAAAAGCGCAGATTCAAATTGAAAAAATCATTATGCGCTTCCGCTATTCGATCCGCGAAGCCATTTCGATCGCAAGCCATTTGATCTCGACGAAAGAGCGCTTTGATAAGATCATCGCTGAAAAAGAAGTCCCTGACAAAGCCCATTTTCTGAATCTGCTTCCCAAGCTTTGCGAGCTGATGAAAAGCGAAGATCAGCTTCTTGAAACGCTGCTCATCCAAGCGAGAGATCCCAATCTGAAAAAAGAAGACCGGGCGCAGCTCATGGAAAACATTGAAAAATGCCGCATCCGCGCTCAGGCTTATTTGCGCAGATTCTGCTGCCGCCACAATATCATCGAAGATTTCGGCGAGGTGATTCTTAGCTGCGTACGATCGGTTTCTGCACGCTTGAGAAAGAAATCCAAGAATTGACTCCCCGCGCAGAAAAAAATAAATTCGCCGCAGGAAAGCTCGCCGCCGCCAAGCGGAAACTTTATAAGCGGGAGCTAGCCGCAGGCCGCAACCTTGAAGAATTCAAAAAAGACGTCCGGATGCTCCAGCGATGGATGGACAAAAGCCAGGAAGCGAAGCGCGAAATGGTCGAATCGAACCTGCGCCTCGTTATCTCGATCGCAAAAAAATACACGAATAGGGGCCTCTCCTTCCTCGATTTGATCCAGGAAGGGAACATGGGCCTGATGAAGGCTGTCGAAAAATTCGAATATCGGCGCGGTTATAAATTTTCCACTTATGCAACTTGGTGGATTCGGCAAGCCGTCACCCGCGCTATCGCCGACCAAGCCCGCACCATCCGCATCCCCGTCCACATGATCGAAACGATCAATAAAGTTCTGCGCGGCGCAAAAAAACTGATGATGGAAACGGGCCGCGAACCTACGCCAGAAGAATTGGCCAATCGAACTGGGACTGACTCCTGAACGGGTCCGAGAAATTTATAAAATTGCCCAGCATCCGATTTCTCTCCAAGCAGAAGTGGGCGACGGCGGGGAAAGCCAATTCGGCGATTTCCTCGAAGACACTGGAATCGAATCTCCCGCAGAAGCGACTGGCTACGCGATCTTGAAAGACAAGATGAACGAAGTTCTCGCGACTCTCACTGACCGCGAAAGGACTGTTCTGATCGAGCGGTTCGGCCTGCTCGACGGCAAACCTAAGACCCTCGAAGAAGTAGGCGTCCGATTTAAGGTCACCCGAGAGCGCGTCCGTCAGATCGAAGCCAAAGCGCTTCGCAAAATGCGCCACCCGACCCGTGCGAAACAACTCCAAGCATTCCTCGATCTCCTCGAAGGCGAATAGCTCTTTTTTGATGTAAAGCCGCTTTACAACTGCGGCTTTCTTTGCTAAAAGGGGATAAACCGCGGAGGTTATGAATGAACATCAAACTGATTCTAGGATTAGTATTTCTGGCAGTGGGCATCACACTGATCGTCATGTCCTCTCACTCGATGGACACATTCGGAGAGAGAGTTTCAAAACAATTTTCAGGCAATTACAGCGATGAGACAATGAGGAATTTGATCATCGGCATTGTTTTAGCAGCTGTAGGCACAGGCCTTGTTATTTTTTGCCGGAAATGGAAAAAGTGATTTCTATGTCATTGGAAGTCGATGCCGTGGCCGAAAAATTCAATCCAAATATGACCCTCTATTCGTTCGTTCATCCTTCTTCCGGACAAGGATGGAAATTGGAGCTTTTCGATCTTTCGGAGTCAATCCCGTTCCATTATCACAAAATACAGAGGCAATATATATTGGCTGTTGAAGGGGAAATGGAGGCTTTTTTAGAAAATCAATCCGTTGTTTTAAAAAGCGGAGATCTAATTTGCATCGAACCCGGAATGGCTCATTCATTAGTTCCTATTGGAAACGTACGTTTTTTTGCAATTGATCTGCCCGGATTTGTATTTCCTGACGATGTCTATTCAGGACAATCTTCAGGAGCCCTTTGCTGGGCCCCGCGAGACGCAGAAGTTCTTCCCCCATTCGACAGGTCGAAAATTGAGATGGCAGGCTATAGCGCGTACGAGTTGGTAAAAAGCGAATCGACGATGGGAAGATGGAGCGCGGCCCTATTGGAAATTTCCGATTCTCCCCGGCACTACCATCGGAAGGAGAAGGAGTATTTTATTGTGGTCAATGGTAAGCTCGAGATCGAAATCAATAACGGGCGGAAAATTTTGGGCCAAGGCGAATCGGTCTTGATTGAGCCAGGCACGGTTCACAAGCTTCGGTCCTCTGGAAATAGTCTTGTCAGAGTTCTCTGCTTCAGCTTCCCCGCTTTCGACCCGTTGGATATGATCCGTTTGGAGTAAAGTTGCAATGGAATCAAAAAAACCCCAGTTCAGCATTCTTCTTCTCCTTGTGTCTTTTGCATCCGTTGGAGCGGTCCTTTTCACTCCAGCCCTTCCCTCCATCACCTCTTTTTTCAATGTATCGGTCGGGCAAGGCCAAATGACCATCACTTCTTATCTTTTAGGATATGCTTTAGGGCAGCTCCCATACGGCCCTTTGGCGAATCGCTGGGGAAGGAAATCGACTCTTTATATCGGAATTTCGATCGCAATCGTCGGATCCTTGCTTTGTGTATTTTCCGCATCAATGCAATCCTTCGGATTACTGGTTTTTGCCCGCTTTTTACAAGCTCTGGGCGCTTGCGTCGGGTTGAAGGTCAGTTTTACGATGATCGCGGATGTATACGATCAAACCCATGCGACGAAAATGCTTTCCCGTCTTATGATCGCATTTGCCATTATCCCTGGAGTCTCTGTGGTCATTGGCGGAGAGCTGACTCAATGGTTCGGATGGACGGGGTGCTTTTACTTTTTGGCCCTTTTCGGATTGTTGGTTTTATGGCTGGCTACCCTGTTGCCTGAAACAGCTAAGTCTTTAGATCCAAAAGCGACGAATGTCTCTTACATCCTCCAGGGGTATGGAGAGAAATTTAAGAATAAGCGGCTCGTAACGAGCGGATTGATCATGGGCCTAGGGACTGCAACCATCTACATTTTCGCGTCCAAGGCTCCATTCATCGGAATCGATCTCCTTGGATTGACACCGGAAACGTTTGGTCTTTACAACCTCATTCCAGCATCGGGGATGGTGGTTGGCGGACTCATAACCGCGCAGATCGCTGGCCGATTTTCCTTTTTCAACCTTCTTTTGATCGGGATGTCCGGATGTTTCGCTATGTCTTGCGCTATGTTCGGTCTATTTTCTCTGAGTTTAGTCGCTCCTTTGACTCTGTTTGTTCCCATGTTTTTGATCAATTTGAGCGAATGTTTGGTGTTTGCGAATATTTCCTCGTATGGATTGACAAACGCAAAAAATAAATCGTTTGGATCGGCCGTATTGAATTTTATTAATTTAGCCGTGGCCGTTGCCGGGGTTCTTTTTGTAGAACTTGTATATCCTGAATCCCCGCTTTTAATGCCCCTCAGTTTTTTAGTTTGCTCCTTGTTCATGTTTTTCTTTTTAGCTTCGCTTAAAAAAGAGGAATCTGGACGGACGGGATGATTCGGAGGAAAGCGATCGTGATTGGGGCTTCTTCGGGGATCGGAAAAGCACTGGCGGTTCTTTTGGGACGGGAGGGTTATGAAGTGGGACTTGCCGCAAGGCGGCTTGAGCTGCTTCACGAGGCGCAAAAAGAGATCCCCGCGAGAACGATCGTCAAACGGATCGATGTTTCGAAGACCGAAGAGGCCAGACATCTATTAGCGGAATTCATCGAAGAAATGGGCGGCGCAGACTTAATCGTAGTCAATGCGGGAATCCTCTTTAATAACCAAGACTTTGAATGGGAAAAAGAGAAGGCGACGATCGAAATTAATGCGTTAGGTTTTGCCGCAATGGCCCATGGAGCGATGGAGTATTTTCTGAAGGAAGGAAAAGGCCATTTAGTCGGGATTTCTTCGATCAGCGCGATCCGTGGAGAGGGGGACAGCCCTTCTTACAGCGCATCGAAAGCTTTCGCATCCAATTTTTTGGAAGGGCTGCGTGTGAAAGCCTTCGTAGAAAAAAAAGAGATTTGCGTGACCGATATTCAACCCGGATGGGTCGATACGGAGATGGCGAAAGGAGAAGAGACATTTTGGATGGCCTCTCCTGAAAGGGCGGCTGAGCAAATCTATTCAGCAATTAAAAATAAGCGCTCCCACGCCTATATCACTCGCCGGTGGCGCCTCTACGCCTGGCTTCTTAAATGGGCTCCAAGGTGGGCATACCCCCGTTTTTTTTGAAAAAAGGATAGAATATGAAATCTTCGATCAAAGGCCAAACAGCATTGATTACAGGGGCTTCTAGCGGAATTGGAAAAGCCTGCGCCGAGCTTTTTGCCGCCCATGGAGTCCATTTAGTGATTACCGCTCGCAGGCTCGACCGTTTAAAAGACCTCGCTCAAGAACTGGCTTCGAAACATGGAATTAATGTCACCCCCGTGCAGCTCGATGTGCAGAAAAACAATCAGGTCGAAGCTGCATTCAAACAGCTTGGTCATGACAAAATAGAGATCGATATCTTGCTCAACAATGCAGGCCTCGCCCTGACGACCGATAAGATGCAAGAGGCAAAGGTCGAAAATTGGGATACGATGATCGACACCAATATCAAAGGGCTTCTCTACGTTACGCGATCCGCTTTGCCCCATATGGTCAAAAAAAACAAGGGCCACATCATCAATATCGGCTCCACCGGAGGCCATGGATGCTATGTCTCCGGCAACGTCTATAGCGCGACAAAACACGCGGTGCGCGCGATCAGTAAATCTTTGCGCTTAGACCTGTTTGGAACGGCGATCCGCGTCAGCGAAGTCGATCCAGGGGCAGTGGAGACGGAGTTTAGCGAGGTGCGCTGGAACGATAAGGAAAAAGCGAAGCAGCTCTACAAGGGATTTAAGCCTCTCGCCGCCGAAGATATCGCTGACGCTGTCGTCTATTGCGCGACACGGCCTTTGCATGTGAATGTCTCTGAGATTGTCGTCTATCCTCAAGCCCAAGCTTCTATCACCGATATTTATCGGGAAGGGCAAACGGCCAAAGATCCATTCAGCGTCGTAAAATGAACAGCAGTTTGATCTTTCGCAAAGCGAAACAGGAAGACTTGCCGGCAATCATTCGTTTATTGGCCGAAGATAAGCTCGGGGAAAAACGGGAGCGAATCTCTGAAGCGGTCGATCCCTGCTATTTGAGCGCTTTTGATCGAATAGAAGCCGATCCGAATCAATTTTTGATGGTTTTGGAAGAGAAAGACGCTCTTATAGGCACTTGTCATTTGACACTCATGCCTTCTCTCACTTTTCAGGGTGCGCTAAGGCTAAATATCGAAGCCGTTCGGATAGCCGAATCGCGGCGAGGCCAAGGCTTAGGCGAATGGATGATCGGAGCAAGCGATCCACTTTGCCCGTGAAAAAGGGTGCAAGTTCGTTCAATTGACTACGAATAAAAAAAGAGCAGACGCCAAGAGGTTTTATGAGAAGCTCGGATTTGAAGCTTCCCATGAAGGGATGAAATTAGTCCTTTTTTAACAGAAGGCTAAAGTAGACAGACTTTTACATCATCATATTGAATGGTTTTGTTTGATTCCAACGATAGACGGTGAAATCGTTTCTATCTGTAGAAAGAATGTTTCCGTGTCCAAGTTGCTGTGCCAAATAGATTAGAGAAGCATCAGCCAAATCGATCTGACGATCCGAATATTTTTTTACAATTTTTTCGATTTCTAAAAGTTGTTTTCTTTCAAAAGCTATAACTTGAAAAATGCCAGATTTTTCAGCTTCGAAAATTTGAATGGGGTTGCTTTCGTGCAACAACCAAAAAAGCTCTTGAAAAACAAAGCAGGACGTCAGCCATTGATAGCTGTTATATTCGTTCGCAGCTTCTTTTGCCCGCAGATGATTTGAATCTTTCTTGGAACAGAGCGCGTAAATGAATCCTGTATCAATAATAATACTATTTGTTTCTTTCATGTTTGTCTTTTAACGATTTTTTGATGGATTCTTTGTAGTTCGTGCTTGTGATCTCGCTGTCTTCAATGGTTCCCACTAAACCGAGGTCTTCAAGCAGCTCTAGTTTAGTTTTCCCATTAGGCTCAAGCATTTTATCCTCAACGCATGTGAGAATAAATTCCTGAAGCGTCTCCCCTTTTAAAGCGGCAATCGCTTTAAGCCGTTTATGTTTTTCAGAGGGGAAATCAACTGTTACACGAGTTGTTTTTTTGAGACTTTTGGTTCTTTTTCTAACTCTTGTTTTACGCATAAAAATCCTTAGATCAGTATCTGTTGTCAGTATTTCAGGTTTTAGGATTTTTCGAATATCAATTTTCTAGAAATTATAGTTATTTTTTGATTTCGAAGAAGATGGCCCGGAAGGGCTGGGCGCCGATATGGGTGTAGGCTTCGAGGACAAAGTTGCCATCGAATTTTTCTACGCAGGGCCCCCATTCCCCTTCGCTGATGTTTCCCTCGCGATCTTCGATCCTGAATCTAGACCCTTGCAGTATGACCATAATGGAGTCCCATTGATGGGTATGGAAAGGAATGGCTTCGCCGGGTTCCGATCTCCCTTCTAAGATTCTGAGTGTGTCGTTTTCAAAGAGGATCGGATGGAAATGGGTAGCTTTAAAGACAGCATCCCATTCTCCTAATTCTGAAAATTTTTGTTCGTTAGGAGGCGTGAGACGCACTTGATTCGATAATGATATAAATTCGTCGATCAGGGATTTTGGCGCATCGAAAAGAGGAGACAATCGATCAAATTCTTCGAATCGATAGATCTCCTTTAAACATTTTTGCAGGTCCGCTTTTCGATACTCGGAGCGATCGTGAATAGAATAAGAATAATAAGACGGCTGAAAGTCAGCATTCATCATACATCCTTCATTCAAATGGAGCGTATCGGAGTCGAACCGATGGCCTCAACAATGCCATTGTTGCGCTCTACCAACTGAGCTAACGCCCCTAATGGGGGATTTAGGATAAGGATTTTAGGGCCTTCCGTTATTTGGTTCAAGCATGGATTTGTCATTAAAATTCTTGGATCTGTAGAATAGGGGCAGATTTAAAGAAGAATTCGAGGCGAGATGTTTTTTCATGAAGTAAACGAGGGGCAGCCGGATGCAATATTTGGTCTTTTGGGGGCTTTTACCGCGGATGTCCGCCCCCGGAAAGTGAATCTTTTAGTCGGAATTTATAAAGATGAAAATTTAAAATCGGAATTGCTTCCTTCGGTGCGGAAGGCCAAAGACCAGATCATAGCCCAAGACCTGTTGGCCGACTTTTTGCCGATCGACGGTTTAGCTGAGTATTTGGAGCTTTTGGGCCCCCTGATTTTCGGCGATGCCGTATGGAAAGAGTCCCATGGGAGGATTTACGCCGCTCATACCGTGGGAGGGACTAGCGCGCTCAGGATCGGAGCTGAATTTCTGGCTCAGGAAGTGATGAAAACGATCTATATTCCGAATCAGACATGGCCGAACCACCGTTCTATTTTCGAGCGGGCGGGATGCAAGGTGGAAAGCTATCCCTATTATAGCCGCGAAAAAAGAGGGTTTGATTTTGAGGCGATGGTCCAAGCATTGAAGAAACTTCCTGAAAAGACAGCCGTAGTCCTTCACGCGTCCTGCCATAACCCGAGCGGATGCGACCCATCCGACAGTGAATGGAAAGAGATTTCGCGGACCATGAGGGAAAAAAAACTTCTCCCTTTCTTCGATTTCGCTTATCAGGGTTTGGGCGATGTGCCGGAAAAGGACGCATCGTCGGTCCGAATTTTCATGGAAGACGGCCATGAAATGCTGATCGCTTATTCTTGCTCTAAGAATTTCAGCATGTATTGCCAAAGAGTGGGGGCGCTTTATATCGTCGATGAAAACGCAGCGGTAAAGCTTCGTGTCGGGAGCCAGGTGAAGCGTATCATCCGCGCCCTTTATTCCAATCCTCCCGCTCATGGCGCCAGGATCGTGGCGCGTATTTTGCAAGACGCGGATTTAAAAAGGCAATGGATCAAGGATCTCGAAGCAATGAGGCATCGCCTTACCTTAGCGAGAGAAAGCCTTGTGCAGCGTTTGATGGCCAAGGCCAAGACAATCGATTTTTCCTATCTACGCCACCACAAAGGAATGTTTTCTTTCATCGATATGGATAAAGGCCAAGTGCAAAAAATGATCGACCAATACGCGATTTACATTCTCGACAATGGAAGGATCAATGTCGCTGGGTTGACTTCCAAAAATATCGATTATGTGGTCGATGGATTAATATCTGTGTGCGAGAAATGAGCCGCCGGACGATTGCCTATCCCTATTTTTTACTAGGTTTTGTCCTTTTCTGTTGGATCAGCATCCCTAAACCGGTATCCGATTGCGCCCGTTCATTTGCGGTCGCATCTTTGGCGCCAGTATGGAAATGCAGCGAAAGGATTTTTTTAGACCGGTCTTTTTCAAAAAGCGAAACGGCTGAGAATTTGCATTTACAGCTTGAGAATGAAAATCTGCGCAGTCAGATCGATACCGCATATGAATGGCTATTATCCGAACAGAGAATCGGAGAGCAATTCGAACTTCTCAAAGAACTCTCTTATGAGTTCAATCAAATCCCGGACGGGGAAAGAAAAGCCTTTTTTCAAAGGCGCGCAGCCCAATTGCGCGATCGGCTTGCCTGCCAATTGGCCTCTTTCCCTGCCCAAGTCGTTTACCGCGATCCGAGTTCTTGGAGCAGCAGCCTCTGGATCAACGCGGGCGAAGAAGATAACCTCGCTTTAGGACAATCTTTGATCGCCAAAAATAGCCCTGTAGTTGCCGGGGGATCTTTGGTCGGAGTGGTCGATTTTGTAGGAAAGAAGCAATCCCGGGTGAGGCTGATCACCGATTCAGGGCTTTCCCCTGCTGTGCGAGCTGTCAGAGGGGGATCTCAAGGACGGGAACTCTCGCAACTGCTCCAGACTCTTACCCAACGATTAGGAAAAAGGGAGGACCTCTTTTTATCGAAAGAGGAAAAAGAGAGGCTTTTGGCCGAACTGAAGATCTTGGAAACGAGGATCGGAAAGAATTGGGAAGAAGGCTATTTGGCCAAAGGAGAGCTGCATGGAAGCAGCGTTCCTTTTTGGCGCTCGAGGGGCGCATTTTTGAAAGGGATCGGTTTCAATTACGACTATTCCGATGAAGAGGGCCCTGCACGGGATTTGAATAACGGCCGGCCGATCGGCAGCTCGACCGGTGAAATGCAGCTATTGAGAGAGGGAGACCTTTTAGTCACCTCTGGATTAGATGGCGTATTCCCGCCCGGGTTGCTTGTGGCCACGGTGGCAAGGATAGAACCTCTTAAGGAAGGGGCCTATGCCTATGAATTAGAGGCGCGTCCTTCAGCCAACAATTTAAACGATCTTCAAACTGTTTTCATTTTGCCATCCCTCAGTTCTGAATGATGCCATTTAAACGAATCATGATCTTTGGGATTCCGGGAAGCGGCAAGTCGACTTTTGCCGTGGAGATCAGCGATCGGCTTAAGCTTCCGGTCTATCATCTGGACCGCTTTTTCTTTATTGAGAACTGGCAAGAGCGGGATCCCGAGGAATTTCTCCATATCCAGAAGAAATTAGTCGATCTCGAAGCGTGGATCATCGATGGGAACTCGGTCGGTTCCTTGGAAATGCGCTATAGCAAGGCGGATGCCGTCCTCTATTTTAAATTCAACCGTCTCCTCTGCCTCTGGCGGATTTTCAAACGGTTTTTTTCGAAAGATCCCCGCATTTCCGACCGGGCTGACGGCTGCTCCGAAAAAGTGAGATGGCATCTGATCCGTTATCTATGGGGATTTGATCGAAGAAATGCCCTCAAAATCCGGGCACTCAGGGAGAAGTACCCTGAAGCAGTCTTCTTCGAATTCCACAGCGGTCGAGACGTGGAAAATTTTATCGAAAAATTCACCACATTTTAAAAATATTTTGCCGAATTTCTTCAGGTTTGATTTCGGGAAAAGCAAACCGATAAAGCTCCGCTTGTTTTTTTTGAAGAGAGTGGGGAAGAGTTCTGTCGAAAGAGGTGTAGAGATTAATAGGGTCTACGACTTTCCCGCAGGAACGGAGTCCAAATGGGAATGAAAGATCGGAAGGAAGAAAGAAGAGGGGGCGTTGGAAATAGAGAAAATCGTAGCCGACCGAGGAAAAGTCGCCCAGGTAGGCGTCGCAGCGGGCGAGAATCGGGTAGACGGGAGGAAAATCGGTGAGGAGGACAGCATTCTGTTTTCGATCGGCCAGAGCCGCGATCCGATAGAATTGCGCTGGATCTCTTTGTTCGAGAAGCGGATGGAGTTTGACGATGAGGTTCCAGTCTTTGGGCAATTGAGAAATAACTGAGGCGCCGCAATTGAAAAACGAGGTTGCCTGGTCGGCGTCGCGCCACGTAGGGGCATAGAGGAGCGTAGGATTGTTTTTATTGAGGCGGGAGAAGACTTGGGTTTCAGCGAGATCGTCGTAAAAGGATTGGTATTTCAGGTAAAAAGCAAGGCGGTATTGGCCGACGAGGGCGTAGCGGGAAATAGAGGGCCACACTCCGAGCCGCTTCAACATTTCGATCAATAAGTCGCCGTAGATGAGGACTGCATCCTGTTGGGCATAGGGAGCCAAAAGAGGCGCTTTGAACCCTTTGTCCGATTGTCCATGAGGACAAAAGACAAGCTGCATTTCCTTTCGATAGAGTTGTCGGAAAAGGGCTTTTAAATGGGGCAGCCAGTACTTGCATTCGAACAGGACGTCGAATCGCTCGGCTAAACTCCCAAGTCGGTATTCGAGATCGGGTATTGATTCGGTTTTGACTTGAGGATAGTAAAGACGGGCGAGTTCGAAATTTTTTTCCTCTGTCGTTATGAGAGGCATCTGCATGAGATCAGCCAAAGGGGCGATATGGTCGAGCAAGTGGGTGTCGGGTCCGGTGTTTAAAGCAGCGCAGCGAAGGGGGCTCATCGAAAAATACTCTTAATGTCGATTGGAGAGGGATCGAAAGTATACTCGCAGACTTGGCTTCTCTTAAACCGCGCATCTTCAGTTTCTTTGAAATGAAAAAGGGAAGCGATGTCTCTCAAGGGAATTTCAGCGCCGCAACGGGTAAGGAAGCGGCTGGTTTGTTTCTCGCAATCAGCCGTTTCGGGGTGGATGAAGAAAAGCGGTTTATCGAAGGAAAGGAAGTCGTAGCCGATCGACGACATGTCCCCGATGTAGGCGCTGCTGATGTCCAAAAGAGGATAAATCGGGGGAAATTCAGGGAGAAACAGAAGGTTTGGGCAATTGTAGCGGCCTTGGAGGGCTTCAAGCTCGATTTCAAACCGGCGGCGGGTATTCGGATGGATTTTCACTAGGAGATTGCAGTTGCTGGGCAGGGCGTCGAAAAGAGCTGGAAAAACCTTCCAAAAGGATCCGTTTCCTTCCGAATCTTCCCATGTAGGAGCATAGAGATAGTTTTTGTTTCGCTGCGTGAGATGGGCGGCGATCTCTTCTTCAATCCGTTTTTGATAAAAACCGCGATGCATCTGAAAATAGCGTCTGCGGAAATTCCCGATGCTGATTGTTTTTACCTTGGGGTTTTTTAGTTTTAAAAAATCGATCATCTTTTGGCCGTATACTAAGCAAATTTCCGATTGAAGGGCTTCGAAGAAAGGGGTTTTCCATCCTTTGTCTGAATTGCCGTGAGGGAGCCAAAATAGTTCCGTATTGTTCATTTGGGGGAAATGCGGCTTGCAATAGGGGATGCGTATCGCAAGCAATGACCCGTTCGGGCAGTTGGAGTTTAAAGGGATTCGCTTCGATCACTTTTAAGTCGGGATAATAGAGCCGCGCGAGCCGAGCTACGCTCTCTTCGCAAGCAATAAGAGGGCATCCTGCTAAGGCGCAAAAGGGAGCGAGATGGTCGATATAGTGGAACGACTCGTCGAAAATAAGTCCGGCATAATCCATACTATCAGGATCGCAGAATGCGGTTTTTGTATGAAGGAATTACACAGCTGGTTTAGGGAATGCAAACGGGAGTTTCCTTGGAGGATAGACAGGACTCCCTATAAAGTCTGGATTTCGGAAGTGATGCTTCAGCAGACCCGGGCAGCCGTCGTCATCCCCTATTTCCTTCGATGGATGGCCCTTTTCCCGACGGTCGAAGCTCTAGCAAAGGCCCCCTTGGAGACCGTAATCAAAGCATGGGAAGGGTTGGGATACTACAGCCGCGCCCGGAATTTGCACGCCGCGGCCCAAACGATCGTGGAGAAATTCCAAGGCGAGATCCCTTCCGGTCGCCGAGATCTGGAAACGATTCGAGGGCTCGGACCTTATACGATTGGAGCCATTTTGAGTTTCGGGTTTCATCAAAGGGCTGCCGCGGTCGACGGGAATACAACCCGGGTGCTGGCCCGCTATTTCTGCATCGAAGAAAACGTGTGCAAACAGCCTGCGAAACGGAAGATTCAGGAATCTGCTGAAGAGATACTAGATGCGGAAGAGCCTTGGGTCACTGCGGAGGCTCTGATCGAACTCGGGGCGACGGTCTGCACGCCAAAGCCTCGCTGCCCAGATTGTCCACTGCGCTCAAATTGTTTGGCCAATTTGCAATGTAAAGCGGCTTTACTTCCGATCAAAAACCAGGAACCGGAAACGATTGCATTACTACGAGCGGTCGCTTTAATCGAAGCGGAGGGGAAGATCCTTCTTAGAAAAGGAAGTCCAGGCCAAGTCATGGCCGACCTTTACGAGTTTCCCTATTTTGAAATGGGAGAGGAAAAGTGGTCCCGGGGAAAGCTGCTCAAGGAAATGAAAAAGAAATGGGGGATCGAACTCGAATTTCTAGAAAAACTGCCTGAAGTCCGTCATACTTTTACCCGGTATAAAGCCCGTCTGTTTCCCGAAAGATTTAAAGGGAAAGCTACGCCGGAAATCGAGGGGCACCTCTGGGTGTGTCGAGGCGAAATTGCCTCTCTCCCTTTTTCTTCAGGACATCGGAAAATCGCTCAACATTTAAGGGTCGGATAAAATGATACGCGTTTTGCATTTGGAAGCATCTCCCGGATGGGGAGGTCAAGAAATCCGAGTTTTGCGGGAAGCGGAAGGGATGCGCAAACGGGGATATGAAGTGATCCTGGGAGTGATGAAAGGGGGGAAACTGATTGAAAAAGCCAGAGAGGCTGGCTTTACCGTTTATGAGCTTAATTTTAAACGGGCCGGATGGATTTTCTGTTTGTTTCATCTTTTAGGAATTGTGAAGCGGCATAAAATTCACCTCATCAATACCCACTCCTCGCTCGATGCTTGGATCGGGGGGATCGCAGCGCGGATCGCAAGAAAAGTAATTGTGAGGACGAGGCATCTCTCCACTCCGATCAAAGGAGGGTGGAACGCCAAAATATTGTATGGGAAGCTCGCCGACTTTGTCGTCACGACTTGCGCCTCTATTATTCCAACCATTTGCGAAAAATCGGGGAAAAAGAGGGAATATTTCCGCTCCATCCCAACTGGGGTCGAGCCGAGTTCCATCCGGTTCGATGAAAAAGAGAGGCTGAGCTACCGCGCGAATTTCGGCGCGGGGCCCAATGATTTTGTCGTAGGGACTGCTTGTTTTATGCGGTCGTGGAAAGGGATCGATGATTTACTCGAAGCTGCCCGCCTTTTGCGCGATGTGCCCGGACTGAAATGGGCCATCATCGGAGGGGGGCACTCTGAAACTTACAAAAAAAGAGCTGCAGAAAAGCAAGTAGAAGGGATTGTCCATTTTACCGGACACCTCGAAAATCCGTTTCCCGCTTTGGCCGCGCTCGATTGTTTTGCCCTGTTAAGCACAGCCCATGAGGGGGTTTCCCAGGCCCTATTGCAAGCCGCGTATCTAGGGAAACCGTTGATTGCGACTCCCACTGGAGGATTGAGCGAGGTCTGTATCGACGGGGAAACCGGTTTGCAGGTGGCTCCTTTCTCCCCGGATCAAGTCGCCGCCGCGATCCTCAAACTGAAAGAAGAGGCCTCATTTCGGGAGAGGCTAGGAAGGCAATCCCAAAAATGGGTCGAAGAGAAGTTCACCTTAGGCAAGACCCTCGACCAGATGGAAGAGGTCTATCATAAAACTCTTTTTAAATTTCAAAAATAATGTTGATATTGATGTCGTTTATCTAATAATTTAACTGTAATTAATCTATATTTAATTACCATATTTAGTATATAATATATTAAATAATGGTGAAAATATGGCGTCAATTAGTTCTTCTGCAAGACCTTTCGTTGATAATCAAAATTTAAATTTAGGCGCCAGGCCTGGGCGTGGGTCGGCTCAAGTAAAAAATAAATTTATAGATCTCGATTCTACCTGTTTAGGCCTGTTCATCAAAGCGGCGCTGTTTATTCCGAATCAGGTTAGATGGGGGCTTGGAAAAATGTGCGGAGCGTTGAAATCTTCCTGTTGTTCAAGACGTCCAAACGTAAAAAAGGCGGAAGCACCTGTTGCCGCTTCCACGCATCCGTTTCATCGATTGATTTCCGAAATCGAAGAAATTTGCGGCTACTTTCCTAAAAATCGATGGGACGTCGCTCAAAGATTCCAAGAAAAAAGTTTGGCCGCGATTCAAGAATGGGAAGATCGAGATGATTGTAGAAACTGCGCATCTATCGGCGACAGAAGTTTTCAGATTACTGCACTTCGAGATAAAATCATCGGGGAACACTTGCTTCCGGCTTTGGCTTTTTTAGAAAAAAATGAATTAGATTTATTTCCAAAGGAATCCGACAATCGGATGTTAGAATGTGCTTTGGAATCCGATGAAGAGTTGCGAAAAAAAGAGACACGAAAAGCGCAAAAAGACGCGGCATCCGATTTCACTCGTCCTGTAGGTCTTGGAGTCCAGAGAGTCCAGAGAGTCCAAGCCGGAAACCTAGACCTCGATCAGAAATATGCGGAATCTAGCGAGCCCGCTCAAGGGGAAAGTTTAAGCGTACAACAATTGAATCCCCATATTTTTAAGTTGATTCACTTTAATCGCTTTTATGAAGCTCGAAATCTGATCGATTCGATTGGGAGTCTTTCCACCAGAAAAACTCTCTTAGGTTCGCTCAGTCTGACTGCTCTCATTTATTCAAAGACGTTTTTTCATGCCCATATTGAGAAAAAAAATATTATTGATTGGATTGTGGAAGACCCTCTTCTCGGAGAGACTGATAAATCCATTCTTCTTCTCGATCTTTTAGAGGAACTGCATAAAGCAGTTGCAGATTTGGAAAATTATCCTCTCTTCTCAACCCTGATCGACAAGATGAAAGATCCGTCGATCAAGGAAGACGCTGTTATACTTTTGTCTTTTCGGTATTTAGAGCAATACAGATACGATCCTTCTAATATCATAGATCTTTATTCGAAGCTCCCAAATGCGGAGCGCCGAAATAAGCTTTTATTTGCATATGGCATTGCACGTATCGGATACGATCATTCTATTCTCATAGATCGTTATACGAAGCTCGTGGATGAGAAGTCCTTAAATAAGTATTCGCTTCCCTATACTATTGGACGTATAGCGGATAATACAGATCGAACACATGCCCTCAAAGCTGCCGGCTGCATTTTGAACGACCCCAAAATGCAAAGCGAAGCTTATGCAAAAATTGTCGATTTCGATTTGAAAAATCGTAATATTGATCATGCTTTAGAAGATATAGAACTGATACAAAACGCTGATCTCAAAGCGGAAAAAAGAGCCGATATTGCTGTAGCCCAAGTTGAGGCGCAAAAGCTCAAAGATGGTTTGAACACGGCGAGATCGATCGGATTGCCTTCAGGGATTTCCGGACCTCTTTCGGAAGTAGAAACCCTAGAATTGACTAGAGCTTTTGGATCTGTAGCTAATGACCAGATCAAAAGAGGGCGTTCTGAGCAAGCTTTTGCGATTGGAAGGGCCATACCGGATGCAGCGGCTGCGTCTGCAGTGACCGCTTCAGCCAGCCGCTTGGAACTTAAAAGGAAGGATCCTGTTCGCGCCCGAGAAATGGCGCTCGAAATTCCCGATGTAAATATGAGAGACGAGGTGCTTGCGGATGTCGCTGATGGATTTGCTGCACGCAATCCATTGATAGCGCGCCAAATTGCCGGAAGACAAATCAGCAATCCTGCCTTAAGAGAACGAGTAAACGAGAACGCTCGAAGAAATCATAGAAAACGGCTCCGGAACGGATCTTTAGAGACCTGATCTATTTCTGGATTGTCTGAATAGCCTAAGGCGGGTAGAATTGGGCATAAAGGACGTCGGATATGCCCTCTTCAGATGAAAATAATTTAGAGCCCGGTTCGGTTTTTTTCCAAAATCTCCTCTTCAGGAAAAAAGAAATTTTAGCTTCATCCGCCGCTTTGGTGGCCGGTATCGTTTTTTTGATCGTCCACTTTCAAACGGGCCCTAGCGCGATGACCTACGCGAGAGCGGAAGAGGTCTTCGCAAAATGGGAGGCGTCTCCAGCTGACGGCTCTCTTTATCGGGATTTAAGGGAGGCTGTCCGAAAAGTCCCTACCCTTCGCGCAAAGTATGAAGCCGTCATGGCCCAAAGGCTTTTAGATGTGAAGAAAATCGATGAGGCGCTGGAGATGGCGAACCAATCTTTGATCCGAGTCAAAGATGAAACTCCCTTTCATTCGGAGTTTGCCCACACCAGCCTTTTAATTGCGAAAGGGGCCTATCAAGAGGCTTTGGAAAAAGCGGTCGCTTTGAAAGAGCAAATCGGCTCGTTTTTCGATGTAAAAAGCTTAGGCGGAGATCATCTTGTAGGCGGTTCTATCCTTTACGCCCATAATTTAGTCCGGATCGCTTGCCTTCAACAGGAATTGAAGAACCGGCCCGGCGAAAAGGCGGCTTGGGAAGAACTCGAAGGTTTCTTGAGAGAAGGAACGCCTGTAGCTGATGCAATCTTAAATAATTTTTCCGAAAAACAGCTCGACCTGACTCAGTATATCGCTGAGAGGAAAAAACACCTTTAATCGTGTTCTTCGCCGCTACCGCCTCGGCGGGATTTGGGAGGTTTAGTCTCTCCCATGATTTGGGCGTGGCGGGTGTAGTAGTGGTAAGAAGTGCCGGCGAGAAGGCCGATCATCCCAAATAGGATGAATGGGATGAAGAGGGCGACGATGATTTTGACGACCCCTATGATGATCTGAGTCATTTTTTCCTGTTTGAAGGCGAAGCCGTAAAATTGCTTCAGCCCTTTTTCCACAGGTACGGGGAAAAGAATTCCCAGAATGATTCCAATGGCGAGAAATACGATCGTTAATTTAGGGCCGGTGAAAAAATCGTACATGCTTGAGATAGAGCCGATGACGATTGCGAGGATCGTAAAGACCTCGATCGTATATTTGCGGGCGAAATCTTCGACTTCCTGAACTGAAACGCCGTCTTTTAATTTATCTATGAATTTGTCTTTTGCCATGCGACGCTCCTAACGTTGACCGGAGGACTTAAGTTTTGCCCTTAGTTATATTTAAAACTTTAATTTAATTATTTGCAATACCCAGCTTCGATAAAAGAAGGGAGTTGCCTAGGGTTAATTTATTGATTTTTAAGGGCGGAAGATTCAAACTTTATCTTTTTGTAGAAAAGATTCCAGAATCGCGAATCCGGATTTAATTGCGAATTGAAATGACATCGCAAAACTCCTTAATCTTTCATACTCAGCGCATTCCTTGGATTGGGGCGGCGGTACTCTGCGCTGCGTTTTTGTTGAGCCTTCCTTTTTTGCTGATGCTTTCCAGCCCTGCTTCTTTTTTCGTTCCCCTGGAGAAAAAAGGGGAAGGCCTTTCTCCTGGTTTTTCCTTCTCATTGAATCTCAACGAGAAAATTCCTTTTTTGCAGCTTCCTGAGTTGGAAAATGAAATCCTGTTCTCTTTCGATCCGCCGAGGCCAGGAGGAACTGAAGGAGCGGCATCCGGTCAACAGGTTTTAATTCATTTGAACAAAAGCTGCGAATCGATGCGTGCGGCCCTTCCTTGCCGGATTGATCTTCGATATATAGAGGACAAACTTTGCTTTTCTCCCTCCGAATCGTCTTTTTGGATTGAGCTTGCTTTATCGCCCGGAAAAAAAATCGAAGGAAAAATTTTTGCCAGCGACCCGTCTGAAACAATCCTTGCCGGAAGCTTTATCGCCTCAGCTCAAGAAAGCCCCGTCCGTTCCGCGCAGGAATTTCCCGAAGGGTCTCCTTTCAGGGCGCTTGCGGAGGCGCGCTGGTGGGGGCACGATCTCTTCAGGGAGTTTTATGAAGGAAAAACTTCATCCGAACGGCTTGAATGCGGATCCTCATCCTGGCTGGAATTAAAAGAAGGGGACTGGATCGTCTGCGAAGAGGGCCTTTGGCGGCCTATGTCGACGGATGAAAAGCTTGAGCAGGATCAAATCAAGAATCAACCGATCGCGCGAATCCAATCGAATTTGGGAAAAACCTTAAGCATAGAAGGTTGGGATCTCGATGGGCATGTCAGGCTCAGTTTGCCCCCCGCTGCCAACCCTGCCATGAAAACACGCGGGGAAGACCTCTTCAGTTCCATTCGGATCCGGTCTGAAAAACAAATTAGCTGCATGTTGGAAAAGCAATGTTTGATCCTCAAGGCGGGAGATTGGGTGCTCAAGTCGGAAAATCGCTGGAAAGTCCTTCGAAAAAAAGGGGAGCGCGAATCGTTTCTCAACGGGAAATCGGCAGGAGAACTCTTCGTCTTCGAGCAGATCCTTCAAAAACAGGGGCAAAAGGTGATGCAGGGACGGCTATTCAATCTGGGGCGGTCGCAAGCTGTTTCTATTGAAATGACAGCCCAATCTATGAGAAAATCTCTGGATTCTAAAGATCCGGCGGCGGCGGGGCGAAAAAGGGATGCGAAGAGGTAAAGTTCGATGAAGTTTTTTTGGATCTTGTGGCTTGCACTCCCGTTTTGCGCGCAGACAGTTTCTTCTGAAATCGTTCTTGAGACTGGGGGGAATGGGGTTGAGGAGGCGATTGAACTGTCCGATCTTAAAGCTCCCTTGAGTCCCGATGCAGAAGGGGCTATGGCATTCAATCGCGCTTTAAGCCGCCTCCGTTCAGAGCTGAAAGAGAAATTCGAAAAGGCGCAGATCCTTTCAAGGAATGAAGAAGCAAACACCGCTCAGTCAGAGTGCGTGCAGGAATATCAAAGCCTTTTACAGGAAGTGCGCTCGATCAAAGAGCAAATCCGCGCATTGGAAGAAAAATGGCGCAAAGCTTCGGTGGATGAAACCGCCCAAACCGATGAAGCTTATGCTCTTTGGGATGTGGGCGAAACGACCCTTTCCCAGCTCATCATGGAATATGGAGCGAGCGATTTCCTCTATATCATCCCTCAAGAGTTGAGCGGGATGAAGATCAGTCTTTTTTCGAGCATGCCCTTGCCCCGAGAATCGTGGAGCGAAATGATCGAGATGATCTTGGCTCAAAATGGAGTCGGGGTCAAACGTCTCAATCCTTTTGCCAAGCAGCTTTATCATCCTGAAGCTCGACCCTTCGGCCATCGAAGGGATCGTCGGCCGGGAAGACGACTTGCAGCTCTTCGTCAACCACGCCCGTATTTTTTACGTGTTCTCTCCGCCTCCCGAGCAACTTAAGTCGGTGCAGTCTTTTTTCGAGCGGTTTTCAGATCCCAAGCAGACTACGGTCCAATCGATCGGATCGAAAGTCGTCGTGGTTTCGACGAAGGAAACGGTTGAAAAGCTGCTGGGCCTCTATCATGCCGTATGGGAGAAGGAATAGAGGAAAAGTCGTCCGGATCAATAACTTGACGAAAATCAGCACCATGGAGGCGGAAAAAGTCCTCAAAGCTGTGTTTTCCGATCAGGGAAATAAGAACCGGCCCGGATACTATCCGATCAACGCCGACGAATTGATTACGATCTCTCTTGCCGCAAGGTTTGGTGTTGATCGGGGAAACCGAAACGGTGGAACGGGGCCAAGAGATTTTGACCGATCTGGAAAACCAACTAGAAGATCCGAGCGAAAAAATCATCTATTGGTATTCCTGCAAACATTCAAGTCCGGAAGATATCGCCGGAGTGCTTGAAAAAGTTTACGATTCACTCATCGGTTCGGCCTTTGAGAAGAAATGCGAGCCGCCTCCCGCTCCTCTTCCCCCTTGCCCTGTTTCTCCTCCGCCTCCCCTTTCACCGGATCAGATCAATTCGGGCAATCCGAACAATCCCAACGCCTGCAACCCTGGGCCTTTCCCCTATATCTCTCCAGGACCGGCGTTCAATCCGACCCTTCCAGCAACCGCCCCTTTCGTCCAGCCTGGACGCTCGACAAAAACCAAAAATCGGCGTTCGGCAATTTTATCGTCGATATGAAGACCACTTCTATTTTGATGGTCGTTCGGCGGGAAGAACTGCCGAAGATCAAGTCCCTTTTGAAAAAATTAGACGTACCTAAAAGAATGGTGCAGCTCGATGTGCTTTTGGTTGAAAAAAGGCTGACCGACCGGAGACAGATCGGATTCAATCTTCTTCAAATCGGCACGAACTGCAGCGGAAAAAAAGAAACCGCTTTGTCATTCGATGGGAAAAGCCGGGCACAAGGGCATTTTGAGTTTTATTTTCAGGCGCGAGAGCGGCACTCATTTCCCGGCGTCGGATTTGATCTTTAATTTTTTGATGGCGCAGGAAGATATCCGCATCAATGCGAATCCTTCCGTATTAGCGATCAACCAGACACCGGCGAATGTTTCGATCGTCGAAGAGATCTCGATCAACAATGGCGCGTTTCCGATCAACAGCTCGCCACGGGAGTCGTTGTGGAAAGTTCTTTTACCCGGGCGCAATACGGAATTACGATCAATTTGACTCCTACGATCCATATGCCCGATTCAGAAGAGGACGGCCCCGGATTCGTCATCGTTGGACACAAACCTGGAATTCGATACGACGCAGATGAGGAGAAGACAGCCGGCCGCCTGTCACTCGCCGCCATATCGAAAACCAAGTCCGAGTCGCGGACGGAGAAACGATCATTCTTGGAGGTTTGAGGAGGAAAATCGAAGAGGACAAGCGGGAAAAAATTCCTTTTTTCGGCGATCTGCCGGGCATTGGCAAGTTGTTCGACCACAGTCAAGGTTACAGAAACGAACACAGAGATGTTTATCTTTATCACGCCCCGCATCATCCGCGATCCTGTCGACGATTTGCGCAGGATCCGTCAATGCGAATATCAAAAACGGGCGGGTGACATTCCCGAATTTTTAATGCGATCGACGAAGCGAAAGAAATCGAACGGGCTTGTCTTTTCAGGAACAGCATTAAAATATTGTTTGATATGTATTGAGGCTGATCGTTCTATGTCAAAAGAAAAGGAAGCGGCGGAAAGGTTTGGAATCCCCATCTTAGAAGAAATCGGCTCTTTTCCTTTGGTCCGAGGACAAATTTCCATCATCCCCTATCTTTTAGCGAAGCAAAGGCGTCTTCTTCCTGTTGAACAAAATGAAAAAGGGGTCACGGTCGCCGTCTCCGATCCGCTCGATATCGATTCGCTGGAAGAACTGCGACTGCTGCTGAAGAAGCCGATTTTCCCGATCTATTGCCCTCTTGGATCGATCGAAGCGGCGATCGAGAGATGCTACCAGCAAAAAGAAGAAGAGACAAAACGCCTTTTTTCCGATCTGGAAAAGGGAACTTCGACATCTGCTGATGAGGAGATTCTCGAAGGGTACGATCTTTTGGAGCAGGGGGACCAAAATCCGATCGTTCGGATGGTCAATGCGATTTTGGTAGAAGCGATCCAGCAAGGGGCTTCCGATATCCATTTCGAGCCGACCGAGGAAGGGTTGTCGATCCGCTATCGGATCGATGGCGTTTTGCAAAAAAGGCATGTCCCTCCGCGCGATTATCAAACGCAAATCCTGACCCGGATCAAAGTGATGGCCAAAATGGATATCGCGGAACACCGCCTTCCCCAAGACGGACGGATTAAATTGCGCCACGGAGGAAGGGAGATCGATTTTAGGGTCAGCACATTGCCGATTGTCCATGGGGAGCGGATCGTTTTGCGCATTCTCGATAAAGGGAATGTCCTTCTCGGACTCGATACGGATCGGGATGGGTGAAAAAGCTTTGGGGTCTTTTCGCAAGCTGATCCAAATGCCGGAAGGGATCGTCCTTGTGACCGGGCCGACGGGAAGCGGGAAAACAACGACCCTATACAGCGCCATTTCGGAAATCAACGCTTCAGAGACCAATCTCATCACCATTGAAGATCCTGTCGAATATAAACTGAAGGGAATTTCCCAAATGAATGTGAATCCCCGGATCGAACTCGATTTTGCGAAAGGGCTGCGCCATATTTTGCGCCAAGATCCCGATGTCATTATGATCGGCGAAATCCGCGATAGGGAAACCG
This sequence comes from uncultured Chlamydiae bacterium, assembly GCA_963713105.1. Taxonomy (GTDB): domain Bacteria; phylum Chlamydiota; class Chlamydiia; order Chlamydiales; family SM23-39; genus CAVQKJ01. Next base: position 18,139 of record CAVQKJ010000001.1, on the reverse strand, counting down.
CTGAAATCGCCATCCAAGCGTCCTTAACGGGCCATCTCGTCCTCAGCACTCTCCACACCAATGACGCCCCCTCCGCGCTGACCCGTCTTGCGGATATGGGAATCGAGCCTTATCTTTTGGCCTCGTCGATCCTCGGGGTTGTCGCCCAAAGGCTTGTCAGACAAATATGCCCGCGCTGCAAGATCAGTTACGTTCCTTCTAGGGAAGAAATTTTTGAATTAGGGTTGAAACAAGAGCAAATCAAGGACGCCGAGTTTTTTAAAGGGACTGGATGCGCCCACTGTTTCGATACGGGTTATAAAGGGCGGCATGGCATCTACGAATTGATGCCTGTTACCGCAAAAATTAAATCTCAGGTTTTAAAAAGCCAGGATGCACAGGAATTGCGGCGCGTCGCGCTTTCTCAGGGTATGGCCACTTTATTCGATCAAGGAGTGGAGCTCGTCCTCGCTGGAATCACGACGAGCGCCGAGCTGCTCCGCGTCACCCGCATCGATCAGGAAAAGGGATAGGTTTTTTTATGGCCTTATTCCGCTATTTAGCTGTTTCGGAAAAGGGAAAAACGTATCGCGGCACGATCGATGCGGACCATGTGCAAGAGGCCAAACTCAAATTGATCCGGCGTCAAATCACCGCCATCCGGATCGAGCCTCTCAGCGAAAAGCAAATGCGCTCGAAACTCTCCAAAACGGAAGTGCTGAACCTGACCCGGGAAATCGCAAGGCTTCTGCAAGCAGGCCTTCCTCTCTTCGAAGCCCTTTCTGCTTTGGAAGAAAAATATGAAGGTCAAAACCCCCATAGAATTCTCCTCGATTTGTGCGACCAGGTGCGGAGCGGTAAATCATTTTCCCAAGGCCTTGCCGGCCATCCTGGATGTTTCGATCTTCTTTACACCGCTATGATCTCCAACGCGGAAAAAACCGGAAGGCTTTCTACCGCATTGACCGAGCTTGCGCAGCTTCTCGCACGCCAGCTTCAGGTCCGCAAACAATTGATCACCGCCCTTCTCTATCCCTCCCTTCTCAGCGGATTTTGTTTGGTCGTGATCGCATCGCTCCTCTTTTTTGTGATCCCTTCGCTTAGGGAACTGTTCGATGGACGCGATCTGCATCCCTTTACCAAGATTGTTTTCGGCGCCAGCTACTTTGCCTGTCACGCGAAGGGGGCCCTTTTCACCGCCGCAGCCGCACTATCCGGTTGCGCGGCCGCAGCCATTTATTCCCCTCGCTGGAGAGAAAAGACGGCCTCATTGGCCTATCGACTCCCTTTTGTTAAAGATCTCCTAGCTAAAATCGCTTTCGTCCGTTTTTGCAGGGCCGCAGCTACCCTTCTAGAAGGGGGGCTTCCCCTCATTCAGGCCTTCGGACAGGCGCGGCGCGTGATGCGGCATCCGATCTTAGAAAAAGTCATAGCGACCGCGGAAGAGAAGATCTCGCACGGCCATTCGATTCACGAACCGTTTCAAAACCACCCCCTTATCCCTCCGCTCATTCCCAGGATGCTGGGAATTGCCGAAGAGGGAGGCAAACTCCCGTTCATGATGCAGCAGATCGCCGAAATTTATGAGGAGGATCTCGAGAGAACCCTTTCCCATTTCGCAACTGTTGCCCAGCCCGTCTTGCTTCTCGTTCTCGGCACTGTCATCGGCTTTGTCCTACTTTCCGTTTTACTCCCTCTGACCGATGTCAGTTCATTTGCTACAGGATAATTAAAATATTGGAGGAATCTATGAAAAAAAAGAAAAGGCCGTTGACCCTTTTGGAAATCATGATCGTGATCTTTCTCATCACCTTGATCACGGGAGCGATCGGATACAATATGCTCGGGACTTTGGACCGAGGAAGGGTTTTTCGCACAAGCCAAGCCAAAGAACAGCTTCACGACTTGCTATTGATTTGTTTGGCTGATAAAGGAGACGCTGAGGCGATCGCCAAAAATCCGATCCAGTATTTAAAAGAGGTCGGGTTGGCCAAAGATCCAGAGAATTTAATCAAAGACGGCTGGAAACAGCCATTCATCATCAAACCCACAAGGGACAAAACAGATTTTGAGATCCGTTCCGAGGGCCTTGAGAAATACAATAAGAAAAAAGGGATTGCTTCCTCCGGCGAAGATGACGAGTGAAGCGAAATGCAAACGGTGTTTCACTCTTCTTGAAGTGATGGTCGCTCTCGCTTTGATTTTGATTGCGAGCGGATTGACGGGATGGAAGATGCATCAGGCCGTTTGCAAGAAAAGGTTTCAGAGCGATTTGGACCGGCTCCAATCCCGCCTCTTAATTTGCCATCGGCTCTCTGTCGCCATGCAGTCGGATTGGAAGGGAGTTTTGACCCGGCAAGGGAAAGAATGGACCTTTGAAACCTTCTGCCCCGATGCTGGGGAAGCGAAAAAATGGAAACCTCTGCGGCTTCACTCGTTCGATTTATTTCTCGACGGAAAGAAGGTCCAGGAATTCGAGATCGAATTTTTCTCGAGCGGCCAGATTTTGCCAGAAGGAAATCTCCTTTTTTCCGAAGAGGACCGGAAAGCTGAATGGAATTTGCAGGAAATATTCCGGATAGACTCGAGTGGCAAGGATATGAAAAAAGGGCCGTTAATGGCGAGTTACGGAACGGACAATTGAGTAAGTTCCAAAGGTCAAAGCAGCTAAAGTTCCAGCGAGAGCGGCTCCCCCTCCATTGATAAGCGTGGAAATCCCGACGATTGTAGCCGTAGTCGCTCCGCCGGAAAATACAGGCCTTGGCCGATTTGCAGTTTCAATCTCGGCTGCCGTAGCTCCTGCAAAGCCTATTCCGGCTGCGGTTTCGAGACAACCTACTCCGATCGGAGTGTAAATCATCAAGTCTTTCGCAATCGTTGCACCCACCCGCCCTGCAATTGCAGCGAGAGATCCGTGTTTGGATGCTTCTGTTGCGAGGAGTTCCAAGAGGTTTTTACATTCGAATGCATAAGGAATGAGCTTTGCCATTCCTGCCCCCGATGCGCCTCCAATCAATGCAGATCCTGCAGCAGCCAATACGGGTTGATTTATAACGAATCCCGCCGCCATGCTTCCGAGTCCTAAACCAATAGCCCCAAAGGTTCCAAAATAGGAAGAGGCGGCGGTGCAAGCCAGATTCATTGCCAGCAAGCCGGCTCCTGAAGCTAAAAGAGCCGCGGTTGGATGGGTCTTAAAAAAATCGGAAGTGCGCTGAGAAATTCCGGGAGGAGGAAGAAGATGGGAAAGATTAGTGGGGCAGGATCCTCCATGATTGCAGACGATCTGATCATTCAATCTGCCGCAATCCCGTTGTCGGATGGCCCATTTGCTTCCGCAAATGGTGTGGGTGCGGTGCCAGAGACGCTGGCCCTCTTTAGTGATCATTTCACAGGTATAAGCTGAAGAGGAATCGTCAGACGTGTCGTTCCCGCAAAGAAAGCATGTAATGTTTGTATCAGAATCTGAAATTGCGGTCATAAACTACTAATTGTTAATTAATATATTATATATAAATTAAAGTTAAATGTCTATTGATTAAAAACGTAAAATTATAATTTTATTTATTATTTATGGTTTGCCATAGGGTCTTGAGAAAATTGAGGTTATGCCTTACTCTAATTGAATAAATCTTTAAAGGGTTCTCCGTATGAAAAAAATTCTTGCCATCATGGCCGTATTACTTGGCGCAACGACTCCTGGAAGCGCAAATCCTCCAGCTCCCGCCTCTTTGACGCTTGCTTTGAAACCCCGCCAGCCGAACTGGAGATACGAGGTGGCAAAAACCTATCCTCACGGGGTGCCTGAAACGGTTCTTTTTTACGAGCCCGTCGCGGAGGGTGGAGAGCGCCCTGTAAAACAGATTACATTCTATGAAACTAACCAGATCCATTTTGAAATGGACGTAGCGTTATTGGATGAGGATTCTGATGCAGCGAAAGAATGGAATTCCCCGATTATCCCTCATGGCACGCGCGTCGAGTTGAACACGGAAGGGAATTTGATCCAGGTAGCAAATTACAAGATGGGCGTTTTGGACGGGGAGTGCAAATCTCTTTATGCCGATGGAAAAGTTAAATCGGAAATGATGTATCGGAAAGGGCAGATCGACGGAATTGCGAAATCTTTTTATGCAAATGGCCAGGTCAAAGAAGAGGCTAAATTTGTAAATGGCCAGATCGAAGGGACTCTCGTTCAATATAATGAAAATGGAAGCAAATCGGCCCAGTATTTTTATAAGGGAGGCCTTCCCGAAGGGACCGCCCTAAATTGGTTTCCCTCTGGAATCTTGAACCAGCAGCGGATGTTCTCGCAAGGAAAGCTCCAGGGAGACGGCAAAAATCCAGCCCTCATTACGTACGATGAAGAGAGGAATGTGGTCGAGGTGCTCGATTTCAGAGAAGGACTCCCATATGGAAGACATACCCGTTATCATAAAAATGGGAAAGAGGCGTATCGCGTCAATTATACAAACGGCAAAAAAAATGGGACTGAGCAATTCTTCAGCGAAGAAGGAGTTCTTTTAGGAGAAGGGATGTACCGGGAGGGGATTCCGTCTGGAAAACACTGGCGCAATTATCCAAACGGCACTGTAGCTTCTCTTGCCCAATTCGATCGTGACGGCCATTTGGAAGAAGCGATTTTGGAGTTCAACGACCAAGGGCAAAAAACGCGCCAGTTTTTCATCCAAAACGAAAAGCTGGAAGGCCCTTATTTTGAGTGGTATTCGAATGGAGCGCCAAAATTCGAGTACAATTATTCGGCTGGACAATTCGACGGATCTCAAAAAGAATACTATAATTCCGGGCAGACCAAAGTTTCCACATTCTACAAGGATTTTAAAAGGGATGGAACTCACGAAGAATGGCATGAGAACGGAGTTCTTGCCCGACGGGTCCATTTTGCCGGCGATTTGAAAGAAGGGCAAATGGGAGAATGGTACCAAAATGGAAATTCTAAGCTCGACGCCTATTTTGTTTCTGACAAACCCGATGGAGTGCAGAGCGAATGGCACGAAAACGGACAGATCAAAGCTCGCGCCGAATTCGTTTGCGGACTAAAACAAGGTTGGCAAAGGGAATGGGATGAAAAAGGAAATCCGATTACGGAATCTTTCTTCGATCAGGACCTAATCGACGGCATTGCGCTTTCTTGGTGGAAGAAAGATCAAATCAAAACCCGGCTTCAGTTTGTAAAGGGTAAAAAAGAAGGGAAGCACGAATGGTTTTATGAAAATGGAAATCTCGAAAGGAGAGCTTTTTTCAAAAGCGATCAAATGGAAGGAGAGATGACTGTTTGGTTCCCAAATGGCTTTGTCCAGGCTTCCCAAGTTTTCAAAAACGGCAAGCCGATCGGCGAGCATCGGACTTATTTCGCGAAGTCCGCGGCGAATCAGAAGGAACAGTTGGCCCACATCATCCGATACGATGAAGAGGGGCAGCTCCATGGAGAGGAGAGAGCGTTTTATCCAGACGGTAAATCGCAGGCGGCCGTCGCGTACGAACACGGCTTGCTCAACGGGCTAAAACAAATGTTCAACCCGCAAGGTCTGCTTGTTGAAGAAGCCACTTATATCAAGGGCAAATTGGAAGGAAAATTCTTTCAAATCACTCAAGATGGAAGAGAAATCACTACTTATTATCATAACAATTTGAAAAACGGTCCCCATGTCATTTTTTATCCTCCCAATGAAAAAGGAGAAAAATTCAAAGCGGTCGAGACGACTTTTGAAAACGACCAAGTCGAAGGCCTCGTTGCCGAATATAATCAACAGGGAACTAAAATCGGTGAAACACCCTACGTACACGGAAAAAAACAAGGGCTGGCCAAGATTTTTGCTTTGGATGGAAAACTCTCTGCGACGGTCGAATTTTCAGACGATCTGAAAAACGGCGTGGCTACGCAATTTTTCCCAAATGGCGCTGTTTTCCGAACCACCCAATTCACAAACGATCTCCGGGAAGGGGAAGAAAAATCCTTTTATGAAGCGGGAGAACTCGCATCACTCTGTTTATATAAGGGAGATCAGTTAAACGGATTGTCCCAAAGCTGGACCCAAGAAGGGATTTTGGTTTTCGAGGCGGAATATCTCGATGGCCTGCGGCATGGCAAATTCAAGAAATATTACGAGGACGGCAGACCTTACATCGAACAGACTTTCGCTGCCGACAAACCGCAGGGCGACAAAATAAAATACAGCACAGATGGCGAAATGACTGTAACCCATTACGAATCGGGAGAATCCACCGAAAAATCGGTTCGCTGAATATTGGTTTTCAATTGGTTATGCGCCGATTATAAAAATCCCTTTCTTTTTTTTATAAAAGGCGTAAATTGGGACGTGCGATGAAAATCGCATTCCAAACCAGGAGAATTTATGAACATGAAGCAACCAGCAAAACCACAACCCGCTCCAGCGAACAAAGCACCTGAGAAGAAGCCGCAGCAAGCTCCAGCTCCTCAGCAAAAACAAAAAGTTCCTGGAAAATAAGTTTTTTTCTCAGGCAGGGATCCCCTGCCTGAGTCTTCTTCTATTCATTTCGTATCTCTTCAAAAAAATTAAAAGTACCGAAAAATCAAATCGCTTTTCAAAAGGATCCAGCCAGCTTCTTTAAATTCAAATCGGGACATGATTAGCAAGATCAGGGGCAGGATAAGAATGATTTTATTTCGATCTGAACAAAACTGCTCCATCCTGTCAATCATGCCACTTGTGATCTTGCAAATCCTGTTCCTGTGAAATCTAAAGAGATTTATCGATGATGAGTCTTCAAACATTGTTCTCAGGAGTTTGCGTGATTAAATCTGTATGTGGAAAGATTTTGATTGCAGCAGTTTCGTTTAATTCAAATAGGGACATGATTCGCAAGATCAGGGGCAGGATAAGAATGATTTTATTTCGATTTTAAAAAGAGACCCGCCCATTGAGGCTGTGAAAAAATGGAGACTTCCACCGATTTTGATGAGGTTTTTCTGCAATTATTTTGATTCAAGACGAGGGCAACTCGAAGAGAGTTGTCCGAAGGCTTGAAGCAAAAAAAGGGCCAAAAAGCTCGCAAAAGCGGTTGGGTATCAATTTTTTCACAGCCTCATTAGACGGGTCTGTGAGAGGGTATTTATTTTCTTTCGGAAAGGGCGTTTAGAACTTCTTCGCTTGCCAGTCCGTGGTTGACTAGGAGATCGACGACTTGTTTGCTCTCGCGGCCGTAGCGGAGCTGCCGTTCCGTATGCCCGGTTTTAGCATAAAGATCTAACAGGCCGGGTGCGATGTTGAGTTCGATCAGACGTTCCCAAAGAAATTCGTCCCGGGTGCCAGACGCGTGGGTCTGAGTTCCGCCCGTCAGTTCGATGCACTGGGAAAGGGGATCAAGGGGCGTTTCTCCTGTTGGATGGACGAAGAAGACCATGGAGAACCTTTCTTTGTTCGGCTCAAGGGCAACCACGCGATGGCGGGCGCTGACAAACAAGCCGTTCGTGATATTTTTCAACATATCGCCCACGTTCACGATGAAAGCATCGTGGGGAACGACCACATTCTTCCATTGTCCGTCGAGTTCGACCTGCAGCCCCTTTTCTGTAGCAAAAGGGAGAATCGCGAGATAATCGATATCGGTGTGCGCCGCGGCCCATTGAATCGGCTCTTGCAATGTTTCTTCCGAAAGGGCGGGATAATAGAGCGCTCTAAGAAGAGAATCCCCTTTTTCAGTCGTCTTGCTCAAGTAATCAAGAGGGATCTTTTCACCATTAGAGATGCGGCTGTTGACTGTTTTGATGATTGCTTCTTGAAGAGGGACAACATATCTGTCCAGTTCGGTGTACAAGGAAACCATGGCTTCCTTAAATCCAGGCTGATCGGGCCATACATTAGGCACAAACTGATGCTCGCGGCCGATGTGATAGAATTCTTTGCAGTCTTTCGTCCGGTTGCCTTTTGCCGTTTCTCCTGGAACAAAGCCCCTTTGCCCTTTCGATTCACGGACATAGCTTAAAGTCTTATAATCAGAATCCTGTTTAAAAAAAGTTTGCGCTTGGGAATAAGCCTCGCGGATGACAGCGTCGTCGACGCCTGTATAGCGGACCGCAAAAAAACCAACCGTAGTGATGGCGTCGTAGAGAGTGTCGAAGAACCGATCTTGTTTTTCCTGATCGTATAAATCGCGCATGTCGACCACCGGAATCCGGAGATCGAGCGCCTCTTCGGCATAACCAAAGTTAAAACAAATAAGTGCAGTTAATAGTGTAGAGATAAAACGCATATAAAAACCTCGATGGATTTGGAAAGGGTGGAAAAGCTAATCGAAACGGTTGGAAAAGTCAAATCGTTTTTAGAGCTAATTTTTGTAGGAAAATTCGACCGATATGTGGTATATGCTTCCTCCTTTTATAGAGAGGTTCGTCATGAAAAATAAGTTTTTTTCGATTTGTATTTTCTCACTGCTTTGCTGCATCCCTTCCCTAACAATCGCTACTGAAAAGGAAGGAGCAAAAACCGTCTCGGTATTTCTCGTCGGCGCGGGCGGAGTCGGAGGCTCTTTGCTAGACCAGATCGCGCAAAGCCATGACGCGATCCTCGAGAAGTTCGGGATCGACATCCGCGTTGTGGGGCTCGCGAATACAAAGAATTTATACATCGATCCGGATGGGATTGTTGTGAAAGATTGGCGCTCAATTTTGCCCTCATGCACTTGCCCGATGGATTGGGAAGTCTACTGCAATCTCATGGTCCATTCGCAAACGCCCTCCCCCATCTTTGTCGATTGCACATCGGATGCAAAGCTTGCAGGTTCCTATCCAAAAATCCTTCATTCCCAGATCGGGATCGTCACTCCGAATAAAAAAGCCAACTCAGCCCCTCTTGCCGAATACGGCAATCTGCGCGAAGCTGTGCGGGAAACGGGCGCCGCCTTCCTTTACGATGCGAATGTCGGAGCGGCCCTGCCGATTATTAGCGCAGTTCAAGGGATCATCCGGTCGGGCGACCAGATTGAAAAGATCGAGGCCGTCTTATCTGGGACTTTGAGCTTTCTCTTCAATTCATTTGCAGAAGGGATCTCATTTTCCGAGATCGTCTTGCAAGCTCAAAATAAAGGATATACCGAACCCGATCCGAGAGATGATTTGAACGGGATGGATTTTGCCCGCAAACTCTTAATTCTCGCGAGAGAAGCCGGTTATCCGCTCGCGATGGAAGAGATCGATCTCCAGCGATTTCTCCCCGACGATTGTTTTGACGCGTCATCGGTCGATGATTTCTATCTCCGTTTGAAAAATTGCGATCCCGTTTTAACGGAAATGAGAAGAAATGCCGAGGCGGAAGGAAAACGGCTCCGTTTTATCGGTTCTTTTGAAAATGGAAAAGGAATGATCTCTCTGCAGGCAGTAGGTCCGGACCATCCTTTTTATTCTCTTTCTGGAACAGACAATATCATCTCGATCAAGACCCGGCACTATTCGAAAAATCCTTTAGTGATCCGGGGGCCTGGAGCCGGAACGGATCTCACAGCTTCTAGGGTTTTAGAGGGCATCGTCCGGATTGGGTTGGAGAAGAGGTGATCCTTGTTCGCAGCGATTTATCAATGCTACATAAAGCCAGGATGCGAAGAAGAATATCGACGCCTCTGGCATAAGATAGCCTCCTATTTCATCTCTCATAAAGGGGCGCTCGGCTCGTGTCTTCATCGAGCCGAAAACGGCCTCTGGGTCGCTTATTCCCGCTGGCCCTCCAAAGCTGTGCGCGACGCGGCTTGGCCGGGAGAAAACGACCCTTCGGAGAAGTTGCCTTCCTGAGATCCGTAAGGCCATTATAGCGATCAAGGAGTGTGCAGAGCCGGATCGAAAGATCTCCGAGATTTCTATGGAAGTGATCGATGACCTATTATAAAAAGCTGATTTATGGAATTTTTTTTCTTGATGGATTCAATTTTCGCATCGCCCTCCTTTCAACAGATTCCTAAGGCGGAATTGCACCTTCATTTAGGAGGCGCTTTTCCTCTAGAGTTTCTCCGCTCGATCTCAACGGATGAAGATTTTGACGCTTTGGAAAGGATGCTTGAGCGGATCTCGCGCGGGATCAACTACAATGAAGGATTTCAAGTATTCAGCCTTGTTAACCGGATTGTCGACTCGGAAGAAAAGCTTGAAGAGGGCGTTTTCTCTCTCTGCAAAGAATTGGAAAAAGATGGGGTCGTTTACGCGGAAATCCGGACGAGTTTGAAGGATTTGGGCAAGGGATATGAAGAATATCTCCGAGCCGTCATCAGAGGGATAGAAAGAGGCAAAAGCCAGCGTTTCGAAGCGCGGCTCCTTTTGAGCCTCTGGCGTTCCTCTTCTCAGTCTCAAACTGAGAAAACAGTCGATTTGGCCCTGAAGTATCGGGATCGAGGGATTGTCGGGATCGATCTTTCCGGCGATTCGACGGTAGGCGATGTTCTTCGAATCATACCGGAACTGACCCGGGCGAAGGAGAACGGTCTTTTTCTTGCGCTTCATTTAGGGGAATCTCCCAACGAGAAGGATCCGGAGGAACTTTTGGACCTTCTAGAGCCCGATCGGATCGGGCATGGAGTCTTTCTTTCCGAAGAGGCTAAAAAATGGATTTTAGATCGGCGGGTTCCGATTGAGATGTGTTTAAGCAGCGCTGTAAAAGTCGAGATGATTGCCGATGCGGCAGATCATCCGGCTTTGAACTATTTTATCAATGGACATCCCGTCGTCGTTTGCACCGATGACCCATTAATTTTCAGGACCTCTCTTTCGGAAGAAATGAGGCTGCTTAAAGAAAAGGCCGGATTTTCCCTAAGGCAAATCGAAAAGATCGCAGCAGAGGCTTTCGATTGCGTTTTTCTTGGCGAAGAGGATAAAAATCGATTGAAAAATCGTTATTTGGAGAAATCTGTGCTTCTGACAGAACCGCCGGAGAATTTTTCTGTGAAAGCGAGCGTCGCGTGCGTTTTGCCATTCGTCGAAAATGACAAGGTCCTCTTGCTGCAGCGAGTGCCGAGCCATCCCCAAGGAAATTTATGGACGGCGCCGGGAGGCAAAATCCTCACGGGAGAAACGCCAGCGGCTGCAGCGATCCGGGAACTGCAAGAAGAAACGGGAATCGCAGCCGATTTCGACTCCTTAATCGACCTTGGAAAATTTTACGTCCGCTATCCTAACGGAGATTTTATCTTTCATTTATTCAAGATCTCTTTCCCCCATCTATTGCTAGAAGTGGCAATCCGCGAAGAGGAACATCAATCTTATTGTTTCTGCCCTTTGCATAATCTCAGCTCGCTCGCCCTCACTCCAGGATTGGACGAATGTTTCGATTTGGCAAGAACCCATCCTAATAAAAATTAGGGTTCTGTCGTCAATTAATCTATGGAGGTTTTCCTCGGATTTTCCAGAGAGCCATGCGCGATCTCGTATACTTGCTGAAGTTGATCTCAATCTCTGCGCTTCGCAGCTATTATTTTTCCTTCGCCGCGCTTCGCGGCCTCTGCGTCCTCTCTACCTCTGTGTGCGCGCTTCCTGCTCCGCACTACCCGGTTCGCTTTCGCTCACCTGCTCCTCATTGCGAAAGTCCCCCGGACTTTCTCCATGTCTCCGCAGCCCCCGGATCTTTTTTAAGTTTCCGCAGCTACGCTGATGAAGGTATAGGACTTAATGCAAAAGCCCCTGTTATTTCCTGTCCAAAGTCGCTTCTTGCCAAGACAACAGGCCCAAAGGCCTGAATGTTCATTCGCGTCCCATGAAATCGACGCGCAGATGATCGGGATGGAAAGAGGCGCCGCCTTGACTCGATGATTGAATCGCGGCCGTCATTCTTTCCTGCAGATCTTGTGGATCTGGACGGTCTGTCGGCGCGGTCCTTTCTAAGTAAACATCTCCACACGTCGATTCGGTTTTAAAAAAGGACTTTTTAAGAAAATTTTTTCCGGATCAGGGGTTCGATTTCGGGGGGGACGAAATCGTGGAGAGGCCCTCCGAAATGGGCGATTTCCCGGATGAGGGACGAGCTGATTTGGGCGTGCTTTTCGCCTGCCATGAGAAAGACCGTTTCGATCCCGCTGATGCGTCTATTGGCCAGGGCCATTTGGAATTCATGTTCGAAATCGGAAAACGCGCGGAGTCCACGGATTAGAAAAGAGGCCTTTTTTTCACGGGCGTAATCGGCGATGAGTCCATGGAAATGGGTGACTTCCACGTGAGGGGTGGAGCGGGTTATGAGATGAAGCATCTCCATTTTTTCTTCTACGGAAAAGAGCGATTGCCCCTTTTTGTCGGGTTTGAGAGCAATGGTGACGATGAGATGGTCGCAAATCAATTTAGCTCTATGGATGATATCGAGATGGCCTTGCGTGGGAGGGTCGAACGTGCCTGGGAAAATTCCGATTCGGTTCATAAAGTTTCTTTATCACGAAAACGATATTGATGTAAGAGGGCGATCCCGAAGCGGCGGCTGTCTTTGAGCAATAGCGAGGGAGATTCGTAAGGGGCAGAAACGGCTTTTAGGGAATGGCGCTCTTCGACGAAAACAATAGCCCCGGGATTCAGAAGCGGAAGAATGGCGTCGAGCAGGTTCTTGACTGGAGTATCCTTTGTATCATAGGGCGGATCAATATATACGATATCGAAATGGGATCCTTGTTTCTGTAAGACAGAAATGGCCTTTTCGGCGTTCATTGGAAAGATTTCGGCGAGGCTTTCGATTTGCAAGGAATGGATGTTTTCTTTGATACAGGCGGTCGCTTGCCGGTTTTTTTCGACGAGAGCTGCGTGGGAAGCGCCGCGGCTGACCGCTTCCAGTCCCATCGCCCCGCTGCCGGCAAAAAGGTCGAGAAAACGGGCGCCTTCGATTTCGTTTTGGCAGATATTGAAAACCGCTTCCCGAAGCATCCCTTGCGTGGGGCGGGTGGAGGTGGCTTTCGGAGCTTTAAGAGGCCGGCCTTTGAATTGGCCGCCGATGATACGAAAATTCATGAACCTATCCTACTAAATCTGTTTCGCGATTTTTGAGCGCATTTTGGCAGATTTTTTCGTTCAGTCCGAGGTCTACTTTGGCAAGTATGCCCTCTCCTTCGCTTCAAAATCTGCAGAAAATGCATCTCAAAACTCATCGAAAATCTTTATTAGGATAGGTTCATTGAAAGGCTACTTGATAATCGTAGGGTTCAAGCAGTTTACCGGCTTCGGCAAGGTGGCCTGCATCGCCATCATAAACGTAGCGTCCATACAGATTATACGCTTGCTGCAGGGCCCATTCCGCTTTCAGCGATTGCCCTCCTTTTTTGGCGTTCACGAAGGAGATCGATTTTTTGATGTTGATCCACCGGTTTTTTAATCGCCCTTGGGCAAAGAGGATAAAATCGTCCAATGTATCAGCCATGCCGAGGATTATATAGGGCTGGTCGAGATAGAGATGGGGCAATTGCATCTGCCTTGGGAACAGTTCGATCTTCGCTTTAGGAGAGCGGCTGATCGCTTTGCAATTGAGATTTTTGGCTACGGGGATTCCGATCGTTTTCATCAATTTTAAGAGTTTTCTCTTAATTCCCCGCTGGGTTGGAGAATAAATGAGTTTCCCTTTGTTGAAAGCTGCTGCAGCATCCAAGGTTGACAGATGGGGATCGCTGTTCATCCCGATTGCAAAAAGTGCAACCCTTCCGGAGTTATAAGAGGTCCAATCAAAAAAAAGGGAGCGCTGAGCATTCTTTTTGGAAAGGCTTTCTCCGTCTGAAAGGAGAATCGCGGTATGGACCTCATCGTTTTCGACGCGTCCCGGCACCGTCAGCAATAGGGGTTTATAGACATCTCCAGCTGAAAAAAAACTGCCAAGCTGGATCTTCTCAAGGAAAATTTCAGCCGACGCGACTGACGATTTATTGAATGGAAGGGAAACGGGAGAGAGTTTTTCCACTTTGCTATCGAAAGCGATGATATTGAAGGTGTCGTCTGGGAACAGCTCCTCGATCGCCTTATGGACCGCGTTTTTGGTAGCCGCGAGCCGGTCTTTCTGGATCGAATTAGACTTGTCGATCAAAAAAGTGTAGTGTTGGCGGATCCTCGGCAAATCTAGATCGGCATGGGGAATCAGAGTGATCGCGAAAATATATCCTTCCCCTTCTTCGCGCGGCAGAAACACGAGTTCGGCGTCGAACGATTCGGAATAAGAGGCCGTTTCCAAATCGGCCAGAGTCGGAAGCTTCGGAATGGTCGGAAGAGGAATGAGCGGAGGCGCTTTCGGCTTCTCGATGTTCTCATTCAGAGAAGGGACGCGAAGAACCGGATTGGATTCGAGGGCCTGAGAAGAAAAGGAAGGAGCCGCAAGAAGAGGGATTGCGTTGAGCGCGATTTCGCTAGAGGCGGATAAAAGCTGGGGGAGAAGAGGATCGGGGCTTTTCGCGGGAGCCGGAGCGGAGAGGATCAATTCTTTTGGCAAGTGTTCCGACAGATTGAATCGGTCTGAGGGAAGTTTTCCAAGAGATGCAAGGGTCAGGTTCGAGGCCAATAGTTTATTTTGGAGTTCATTTTGGGGAAAGGGAATGGGGTTCTTGAAAGAGTTTGCTTGTAAGAGGGCAAAAGAAAAATAATCCTCTCTTTCTTCGGAACTGTTCGCCATGGAAAGGGAAAATTCAGCTTCCGCTTTTGGCTCTAATGTAGGACGGCTCGCTCCATTTGCAGCAAAAGCTCCATCAGGGGCGGGAGATTCGAACGCTTCTTTGAGGATTTGGTCCCGCTCCATTTTTTCAATATAATTGAGCCAGGGAGCGTCGATTTGACCGTCTTTCGCTTTTTGATGTGTGGAAAACCAGACCGATTGGCCCTGCAATAAGAAAATCGAAACAGCATGGAGAAAGAGGGAGACCGCGATGCACGCCGTCAAGATCTTTTTATGCTTCTGCTTCAGGCTTCGTCTCATTTGATTGCAATGCTCTCTGAACCCTATCGGTTAGCAAAGGATGTGCTTTCCCATCTATAATTTGCAGCAAAAGGACTTTTGCTTTTGCTTGCAACTCTTTTTGCATTTCGGAATCCTTTTCGGTCAAAGTCTCTCGCATCAATTCAGCTTGCGTGAAAAGGATCTCGGCTTCGATCCAGCACATGTAATCATTGTAGATCTTATTTTTTCGAGGCAGTTTGCTTCTTGCTTCATGGTAATCTTTAGAAAGAAGATCATCTGATCTTGCAAAGTCATCCTTTGTCTTTGTCAATAAAGAGAGCTTTTTATTGATTTTGTCTTCTTTTTCGAACCGCGTTTGAAGGTCGATGTAATCGAGAGCCGCCTCGAGGTGGCAAGGTTCATTGGCCAAAGTTCTTTGAACGACCAGGTTTTTGAGCTGGGCGGCCACTTTCATGAAATCTGGAGAATCGCTCTGTTTGATAGAGGAAAGAGTCAAACGCGCGCTTTGCAGACTAGCGGAAGCGGCGGCAGCTGACCGGACAGTCGGACTCGCAGCGATCACTTTATCGAAGAGATTCAATGCTTTTTCATTCTCCCCTTTCCGCGCATAGGCCTCTCCAAGAAGCAGATTGGCTTCTTTTTCGCTAACAGGAGAGATTCTTCGGATCGGGTCCGTCAATTTTTCAAGAAGCGCGATCTGGTTTTCTACCTGTCCGAGAATGGAGTAGCATTTCGCCAATTTACAAACATATGGCTCGAATTCAGCTGTTTCGCCAATGCCGCGGAGACAGTGTTCCAAAATGGCTGCGGCCTTGTTCGCTAGTTGGTCAGCTAGCTGGCCATCTCCTGATTCAGAGAGGCGGTTGAAATAGAAATCGGCCAGCCAAAGCAGATTTTGCGATTGGATCTGCGCTTTATCCTTGAACGCCGCATAAAGGTGTTCCGCGCTTGCATCGAGAAATTCCGGGTGGGAGCGGCTTTTTTCCAAATAGGCGTTAAAAAGCAGGACATGAACTTGAGCCGGGTCGATCAGGTCGGCCTTTTTAGAGAGAGCTTTTTCGGCCGTTTCGCAAAAGCGGTCTAAATCTCCGAGGCCATCCCGATAGCATAAAGCCAGAAGGAGCCATGCGTTGCCTTCGCGGGGCCCAATCGATGCGTTTAACCCTTCCGCGGAATCGGTTTCCAAAAGTGTTTGTAAAACGGCCATCGCGTCGGAATAGGAGCCGATTTGGATTAGGGTTTTGACGTAGAGAAATTGCCAATCGATCCGCTCCGAAGGGGAAACCCCCTCTTTTTGATTTAGGGCGGCGATCAAGTCGTAGATCAGCTGTTTTTTGCTCTCTTTTTCAGTTCCTGCAGCAGCGATTTCAGACGAAGAGGAAATTAAATAGCGCCATGCGAAAGGGGCCAGTTCGTGATTCGGGCACTCCGATACGAAGCGATGCGCCCAACTCCGGGAGGCGGTCCACTCTTTTTTCTGATAGGTGAGATGGGCGAGTTCGAAAAGCGCCTGAGCTTTTTGATTGCACTTGGGGAAATTGCCCAAAAGGCGCTCCAATTCCAAGCGCGCCTCTTCGGGCTTTTGATTTTTTTTCAAAACCTGAGCGCGTGAAAAAAGAGCTTTTGGCAATTCGTTCTGTATTGCGCTTTGGTTTGAAGAAAGACGGGTCAATTTATCGATGCCTGCATCGATGCCGGCTAAATCATCGGCTTGATAGGCCGCTTCGATAAGGCTCAAAAGAGCGGCGGGATAAGATTCGCTCGTTTCGTCGGCATTCAAAATATAGGTTTGCAGCTCGGAGGCTGCTTCAGGATATTTTTTTAAGGCCAGCAAACTGCGTCCCAGAAAAAGACGCGCCAGCTCTTTTTTTCCTTCGGGCATCTCTGAAAAAAAGGCCTCTTTTGCCTGGGTCAATTCGGCGTACCGTCCAGTATCGAAGGTCAAAACAAGACGATTATAGGCCGCGTCTTTGGCTCTATTCTGTCCCATTTTAGAGATGGCATCGAAAGCTTGCAAAGCGCCGTCTTTATCGTATTCGGATTGGATCAAAGCCGCCTGAAAGAGCATTTCCTCTTCGATGGAGGGATCTTTTTTGGCCAAGTCTTTGTAAATGCCGCAAGCTTTGGGGAAGTCTTTGAGGATGCAGCAGAGATGGGCGAAACTTTGCGCGACCTCGTCCGATAGCTCGCTTTGAAAAAGGATTTCGAAATAGGGTTCAGCCCTCTGAGCCAATTTAAGGAGCGTTTCAGGGTCTTTTGACGCGTTGAGGCATTGCTGATAGAGGGCGACAGCCAGAAAATAGGTCGCATGGAGCTTATGTTCGGGCTCCAGATTCGCGTTTTCCCGAAGGACCGACTCGCATTCGTCAGCTAGGGTCGCATACCACTGCATTTGATAAATACATTGCATGCGGTTTAGAAAAATCCGCGCTGAATAGCCAGGGGATTGGATCCTTGAATAAAAGCTAAGCGCCTGGGAGAAATTTTTTTCGCGCAGGTAAAGGTCTCCCAATGCGGAGCAGAGGGCGTCGGAAAAGGAGCTTTGGGGATATTGGGCGATGAATTCTTCGATTTGGCTTTTGGCGATCTGGAATTCCCCTTCTTGCCAAAACTCGGAAATTCTCCGTAAAAAAAGGGCCTCCTCTTCCGTGACAGGCTGCGGACCGATCTCTTCTGTTAGACCGTCTTGTATAACGTCTGGTCTAACGTTTTGGCGCTGGCCGACTTCGAGGGAAGAGCAAAAAATCGGCAAACAAAAAAAAGACAAAAGCCAACGCAGTGTCATAGCTGTCCAATCATCCAGTGCAATCGATTATACGATCCCCCGAATAATTTGCCCATCTTTCTAATGCCCTGCCCTTGCTCTTGCCGGACTCCGAAGCTCCCGCCTATTTTCATCTCTCCAAAAAAATGATGCGGAAAAGTATAATCGCCGTTTTTGAAAAAAGGGTTTTATGGGAATTTTTTACGCATTTCTTTCAGCCTGTTTTGTACCGTTGACGAATTTATTTATGCGCAAAAGCGTCGATGCGGGAGGGTCTACCAAAGCGTTCTTTGTGTTCCAAATGGCCGCCTCTTTCCTATTGGCGGTTTTGATCCACCCTCTCCCGAAAGGGGAATTTACAGCCAACCTTCCTATCGCAGGTTTTGGGATCGCTGCAGGGCTGGTTTTGTCTTTGATGCTTTTTAGTTTAGGGAGGGCTGTGGAAAAAGGGCCTCCCGGCCTCACCTTCTCGATCTTTAGTTCCGCCACAGTGATGCCGGGCCTTCTAATG